>NZ_BMNI01000028.1 GCF_014646375.1 Nocardioides phosphati | reverse complement strand
ATCACCGAGGAGGTCGCCATCAGCGCCTAGCGACACGCCCGACGGAGGATTCGTTTCGTACACCACGCCTAGGGACTTGACCCTTAGGTATCAAGGGCGCGGGCTGCGCCGGCGCCAGCCGCGGGGCCCCGCGCTCCGGGCTGCGGCCTGGCGGCCGGTCCCTCCGCGCACCCCGCGGAGCGATCAACTCATCCTGATAGGTGGGTAGAAGCCCGAGCGGCCCGTGCCTATACCGCCAGTGAAGTAGATGACGCTGCACCCCGCGGCGTCCACATGAGGAGGCGTCTGGTTCTCAAGCACGATCGCCTGACCAGCATGCGACGTCCCGAGATACGAATAGAAGGCCGCCGCAACTGAGCCGCTGAGCAACTCGTCGTCGCCTCCGTCGAACAGGACGTTCTCAAGGTCGGAAACTTCGCTCGCGCCTGCGATCGGGGCTGCGTCGCGATACGTCAGTACCGGAGTGTCCAGCACAACGAACCCTGGGTGCGGTAGTCCTTCCTCAAGGCAGTACTCGCTTAGCGCGACCGAGAACGCAGCATGCAAGACGGATCGCATTCCCTTGCCGCGGTCCTCGCGCTTTCGATGCTGCAGAAGCACGGAGAGTTGCTGTTCGACGCTGAACGAGGCCTCGGATCCGCCGGGCACCTGCCAGGCGGTCAGCACGTCTCGAAGCTTCATGGAGAATTCCCGCTCGGCTGCGGTGCTAATACCGCTTGCCATGGGGGTGCTGGCCTCGGGCTTTTGGCGCTCAGTTGAGTCCCCGATAGTGGTGTAGCGCGGTCGCCGAGACCGTCGCCGGCGTGTACGGCAGACGAAGACGCGGCCACCGCGT
>NZ_BMNI01000027.1 GCF_014646375.1 Nocardioides phosphati | reverse complement strand
GGTCAAGTCCCGGGTAGTGGTGTAGCGCTGCGTTCCTTCGTTTGGGTTGGTCAGGCGATCAGGGCGGGCAGGTCATTGGCTCCGATCTCGGGTTCGCTGGTGGGGACGATGTTGACGCGGCAACGGGCGAGGACCTCGAGTCCGAGGTAGCGGCGGCCTTCGGCCCATTCGTCGGTCTGCTCGGCGAGCACTGCTCCGACGAGGCGCACGATCGCCGCGCGGGTGGGGAAGATGCCCACGGCGTCGGTGCGGCGGCGGATCTCACGGTTGAGGCGCTCGGCGGGGTTGTTGGACCAGATCTGGGTCCATACGTCCTTCGGGAAGCCGGTGAACGCGAGGATGTCGGCGCGGGCGGTGTCGAGGTGGTCGTGGACCTCGGGGAGCTTGCCGTCGACGTAGTCCAGGAGCCGGTCGAACTGGGCGTGGACCGCGGGGCGGTCGGGCTGGTCGTAGACCGAGTGCAGCATTGCCTTGACCGCCGGCCACATGCTCTTGGGCGTCACCGACATGAGATTCGCGGCGTAGTGGGTGCGGCAGCGCTGCCAGGATGCGCCGGGCAGGTTCGCCGCGATCGCCTCGACCAGACCTGCGTGAGCGTCGCTGGTGACCAGGCGGACCCCGGTCAGGCCGCGAGCGACGAGGTCGGCGAAGAACTCGTTCCAGACTGGACCGGTCTCAGCGGTGGCCACGCGCATCCCGAGTACCTCGCGGTGCCCGTCACCGTTCACGCCGGTGGCGACGAGCACGACGGCGTTGATGACCCGGCCGCCTTCGCGGAGCTTCATCGTCAACGCGTCAGCGGCCACGAAAGTGAACGGTCCCGCAGCATCCAACGGCCGGTGGCGGAACTGCTCGACGTGCTCGTCGAGCTCGGCGGCCATGCGGGAAACCTGGGACTTCGACAGCGAGTCGATGCCCAGGGTCTTGACCAGCTTGTCCATCCGGCGGGTGGACACGCCGGCGAGGTAGCAGTCCGCGACCACCGTGATCAGCGCGGCCTCGGCACGCTTGCGGCGCTCCAGCAGCCACTCGGGGAAGTAGGTCCCCTTACGCAGCTTCGGGATCGCGACATCGATCGTGCCGACCCGGGTGTCCAGGTCGCGGTGGCGGTAGCCGTTGCGCTGGCTGACCCGGCCCGGTGTCGGTCGGCCGTACTCGGCGCCCACCACCGAGTCGGCGTCAGCGGACAGCAGGGCGTTGATCATCGTCTGCAACAGATCGCGCATCAGATCAGGCGATGCTTCGGCGAGTGCTTCGCCGAGCAGACGTGCAGGGTCGACAATGTGAGCAGCGGTCATCGTGATGACTCCATTCGAGAGTGCTGTGAGAGGTTCACTCGAAGGATCACGCGGTGGCCGCGTCTTCGTCTGCCGTACACGCCGGCGACGGTCTCGGCGACCGCGCTACACCACTATCGGGGACTCAACT
>NZ_BMNI01000026.1 GCF_014646375.1 Nocardioides phosphati | reverse complement strand
GGTCAAGTCCCTAGGCGTGGTGTACGAAACGAATCCTCCGTCGGGCGTGTCGCTAGGCGCTGATGGCGACCTCCTCGGTGATCGATGATTCCTCGACGGGGTTGGCGATGAGGCTCATGCGGGACCGGGCCAGGACGTCGAGTCCGAGGTAGCGGCGGCCTTCGGCCCACTCGTCGTGCTGCTCGGCCAAGACGGCGCCGACGAGTCGGATGATGGCGTTGCGGTCGGGGAAGATCCCCACGACGTCGGTACGCCGACGGATCTCGCGGTTGAGCCGCTCGTTGGGGTTGTTCGACCAGATCTGTCGCCAGATCTCCTTCGGGAACCCGGTGAAGGCGAGGATCTCGTCACGGACACCGTCGAGGTGCGCGAACACCGCTGGCAGCTGGGCGACGAGGTCGGAGTCCAGGAGCTTGTCGAACTGGGCGTGGACCGCAACGGCGTCGGGTTGGTCGTAGACCGAGTGCAGCATCGCCTTGACCCCGGGCCATGCGGCCTTGGGTGTCACGGCCATGAGGTTCGCGGCGTAGTGGGTGCGGCACCGCTGCCAGCTGGCCCCGGGCAGGGTCGCGGCGATCGCTTCGACCAAGCCGGCGTGGGCATCGCTGGTGACCAGCGCAACCCCGGACAGACCTCTGGCCACGAGGTCGCGGAAGAACCCGAGCCACCCGGCGTGGGTCTCGCCGGTCGCGACCTGGACACCAAGGATCTCTCGGTGCCCATCAGCGTTGACGCCCGTGGCGACCATGACCGAGACGTTGCGGACCCGGCCACCTTCGCGGACCTTCATCGTCAGCGCGTCGGCGGCGACGAAGGTGTACGGCCCGGCCTCGTTGAGCGGTCGGGTCCGGAAGTCGGCGACGTGCTCGTCGAGATCAGCGGCCATCACGCTGACCTGTGACTTCGACAGCCCGGTGATCCCCAGCGACTGCACGAGCTTGTCCATCCGCCGCGTGCTGACGCCCAGGAGGTAGCAAGTCGCCACCACCGAGGTGAGTGCTGCTTCGGCGCGACGTCGTCGCTCGAGCAACCACTCGGGGAAGTAGGTCCCGGCACGCAGCTTGGGGATCGCGACATCGATCGTGCCCACGCGGGTGTCGAGGTCGCGGTGGCGGTAGCCGTTGCGGGAGTTGACCCGCTCGGGTGCACGGCTGCCGTAGGCGGCACCGCACACGGCGTCGGCCTCGGCGCCCAGCAGCGAGTTGATGAACGTCGCCAGAAGCTCACGCATCAAGTCCGGCGAGGCCTGCGCAAGCTGCTCGTGCAGGAACTCCCCAGGATCCAAAGTCTTGGTCAGGGCAGGGTCGATACTGGTTCCAGCGGTCATCGATGTGTCCTTCTTCGAGTTGGTTGTGAGAGATCACTCGAAGGATTCACCCGGTGGCCGCGCCTACGTTGGAGGCACGCGCTCACTCAGGACGTCGTACACCACTCTGCTGGACTCCACT
>NZ_BMNI01000025.1 GCF_014646375.1 Nocardioides phosphati | reverse complement strand
TCACCGAGGAGGTCGCCATCAGCGCCTAGCGACACGCCCGACGGAGGATTCGTTTCGTACACCACGCCTAGGGACTTGACCGAGACGCCACCGCAGGCTTCCGCGGCTGGCGCGCAGACGCCATCCAAACCGCAGGGGTGTTGCACAGCCATGCGGACGGGTATGGCTTCCAGGTCGAGAACACCTGGCGAGCCGAGCGGTCCCGCCTCAGGGTGGCCGAACAGCCCATCACGTTCGTCGAGCGGGTCGCCGGGGCTTCCAAGATGAGCCCAGGCGTCGCCGGAGAAGCCGTAGCCCTGATCGCGCGCTGGCGCGTGGCTGAGATCGCAGCGTGGCTGCGACGCCATCTGCTCGTCGCCGGCCTCGTCGTCCTCGCCGGGTTGCTGCGCGTGCCGTTCCTGCACCGCCCGCTGACCTCCGACGAAGCCGGCTTCCTCACCGTCGCAGCACAGTGGCACCACGGGACCTCGCTGTACGGCGACTACTGGGTCGATCGCCCGCCACTGCTGATCCTCCTGTTCCGGATGGCTGCCCTGACAGGCGGCACGGTGCCCCTGCGGCTCCTGGGCAGCATCGCCGCGATGGTTGCGGTCGCCCTTGCCGGTAGCCTCGGCGGGCTGATGACCTCGCGCCGGATCGGCCCGGTCCTCACGGCGACAACGGCCCTGCTGCTCCTCGACGCCCCGCTCTTCGACGGCCCGGTGGTCAACGGCGAACTGCTTGCGGTCCCCTTCGTCTTCGCCGGCTTCTGCTGCATCGTTCGCGCCAGCCGCTCTGGTGCCGCGCTGGGGTGGTGGGCAGCCGCCGGTGCTGCGGGCATGGCAGCAGGCCTGGTGAAACAGAGCCTGCTTGATGTCTTCGCCGTGGCGGCCGCGCTCCTCGTCTGGGAGCTCCTTCGTGGGAGCCGCCGTGACGCCGCCCGCCAGGGTGCCGCGTTCGTGGGCGGCGCCCTCGTAGTGCTGGCCGCAGTTCTCGGTATCGCTTGGCTGTACGGCACGCAGCCCGCAGGGATCTGGGATGCAGTCGTCACCTTCCGTATGCAGGCAGCCGACGTCATCTCGAGCCAGGCCTCACCGCACACCGCACACCGTGCCCGTGTGCTCGCCGTGGCCTGGGTCTGGACCGGCGCGCCGCTGCTGCTCCTCGTGTCCCTCCTACGGCGCACTCCACGTGCACCCGCCCCGCGCATGCCGCTCGGCTGGCTTGCCGCCACGCTGCTGGTGTGGGAGGGGTTCGGCGTCGCCGCGGGCGGCAGCTACTGGCTGCACTACCTCATCGGGACCGTTCCCGGCACCGTCTTCGTCCTGGCCCGCGCGATCGCCGTCGGCATCCCCGTACGGCGCTGCAGCGCAGCCCTCGCAGTCATGGCACTTTCCTTGGCCATGACCACCAACACCGTGCTGCACCGCGCACCACGACAACCGGCTGGAGTGAGGCAGGTGTCAACCTGGCTGACGGCACACGACCGGCCCGGACAGACGGGGATCGTGGCCTACGGACAGTCCGAGATCCTCCG
>NZ_BMNI01000024.1 GCF_014646375.1 Nocardioides phosphati | reverse complement strand
CGAAGGATTCACCCGGTGGCCGCGCCTACGTTGGAGGCACGCGCTCACTCAGGACGTCGTACACCACTCTGCTGGACTCCACTTGCGGCAACGAGAAGAGCTCGCGAGATGACAGATCGATGCGTTGACCTTCGGAAACTGCGATGCCGTACGACAAGTCGGCGCAGTGAACCCAGAGACCGTTCACAGCGGACAGAGTCGCAACGATGTCGGGAAGCGTCTGAGCCCGTCCGTTGAATGTTGCGGACACCACGGGCAATTCTGCTCGGGTCAGGATCTCTGTCACTGGAACTCCTACGACTTGAAGTGCTCGGCGCCATCGTTGACCGGCGACGCTGGCAATGACCGTCGCTTTCCAAGAAGTAGCCCTCCGCACATCGGCATGACGAGCCATCCGCGGCATGAGCGGACGGAATCAGCGGAGCTCGAACTCGAATCGCTCGGTCCAGCCAAAGCTGACGTCCTGCTCTGCGGCCTCTTCGAAGATTGCGACGATGCGACCGAAGATCTCCGGCCCGAGGGCACGTCGACTCAGTGCAGATTCCCGCCAAGTGATGTGGACGGGACGTGGCACGTCGGTGAGAAGTCGGTCCCTGAGGGCGGCCAAGTTCCAGCCGTAGTAGGGACCGAACTCCAGTTTCCCTGCGAGCGCTTTGTGAACGTCCAGTTCTTGGCGAATGCCTGCCCCGTTGATCTCCACATCTGCCACGGCACCACCCTATGGCCCGCACCCCCGGCCGGTTCGCGGCATGAGCGGGCGGTTCTCGGGTTCCGCCGCCAAGACGCGGCGCCTGCGTCCAGAATCGGCGCATGTCCTTGCACCGACGCGATCCTCGGTTTCTCACGCTCGAGCCCGGGTCAGTGTCCGCTGGCCTCCGCCAGATGGACGAAGCGGTCGAGGTCGTTCAGTTCAGCAGTGCTCTCGAGGACGCGGACTATCGGCGCATCGCCAAGGTTCTCCGCAAGTTCCCCGAAGCCGGGCTGCGCGCATTCGGCTCCTACGACGGGTCGATCCGCGACTTGGACTTTCTGCGCCACTTTCCAGAATTGCGCAGCTTCAGCGCCGACGCGCTCTACCAGTCGCTAGAGGACATCACCGGCCTCGAGCACCTGCGAACCGACCTCAACTTCCTCGGCATTGGTCAGACGAAGAAGCGCCCCTCGCTCGCACCAGTGGCGCGGTTCAGGGAACTCCGAAGCCTCTATCTGGAGGGACAGACCAAAGACATCGAAGTTGTCGGCACGCTGACGAACTTGGCCAGCCTGACACTGCGATCGATTTCTCTGCCGGACCTGTCGCTGCTCAAGCCACTGTCCGAACTGCGGGCGCTGGACCTCAAACTGGGTGGCACCCGTGAGCTATCACTGCTGCCGGAGATCGGGCGCATCGAGTACCTCGAGCTCTGGATGGTGAAGGGCTTAGCAGATATTTCGCCCGTCGCGGCCATGCCCCACATGGAGTTCTTGTTCCTGCAATCGCTGCGCCAGGTGACGGCGCTTCCCGCACTCTCGAACGCGACCAGCCTTCGAAGGGTCTGGCTCGAAACGAGGTCAAGTCCCGGGTAGTGGTGTAGCGCTGCGTTCCTTCGTTTGGGTTGGTCAGGCGATCAGGGCGGGCAGGTCATTGGCT
>NZ_BMNI01000023.1 GCF_014646375.1 Nocardioides phosphati | reverse complement strand
AGCCAATGACCTGCCCGCCCTGATCGCCTGACCAACCCAAACGAAGGAACGCAGCGCTACACCACTACCCGGGACTTGACCCGCCACTGTCGCTCGAGACGATTCGGAGGGACGTTTCAAACGTCCGAGAGACGTCTTGAAGTGTCCAGTGGGGTGGTGTCAATATCCCCAGCCCTCGCGATCTCCTCGTGGTGAGCAACACCGCTCACGACTTCCGGAGGCAGACCCATGGCACTTCAGCGCCGCATCCAGCTTCGTCTGGACGAGGTCAGTCTGCGCGTCGTCGCACCACCAAAGACTCCGGTCGCTGGCTTGGAGGCAACCGCATGAGCGCCGCACGCAAGCTCGACGACGCGATGGCTCTGGCCAGCGCAGATGCCGTCGGTGTCTGCCGCCGCCCATTCCTCCGCAAGGTCACCGACCGCGCAACCGGCGATATCACCTGCGTACCGATCCCCTGCGGATCGACCCGCGCACGCATCTGCCCAGCCTGCGCCGACAAGGCACGCCGGCTCCGCATGCAGCAGTGCCGCGAAGGATGGCACCTCGTCGACGACCCGCTCCCACCCCAGCCAGACGACGACAACGAGCCAGAGGACGCGCCCGACGACGCCGACAGCATCGAAGCGTCTGAGCGGCGCACGCGGTCGACCCGACGCCTCGAGGGCTTCCCCGATCTCCCCAAGGTCCAGCCCGACCACACCAGCGTCGGACGCACCTTCACTGATCCTCGTACAGGCGCAACCTTCCGGCCCTCGATGTTCGTCACCCTGACCCTGCCGAGCTACGGCCGCATCAACGCTGCGACGGGCGCGCCGGCCGACCCGAATCGGTACGACTACCGCGCTGCAGCTCTCGACGCGATGCTCTTCTCCCGAGCCGTCGACAGGTGGTGGCAGAACCTACGGCGTTGCGCCGGCTACAAGGTGCAGTACTTCGCCGCAGTCGAACCTCAGCGTCGACTCGCACCTCACCTCCACGCCGCACTGAGGGGCGCGATCCCCCGCTCCGTCCTGCGCCAGGTCACCGCAGCGACCTACTGCGCCGTGTGGTGGCCCTCGGTCGACGTCGTGAAGTACGACGCGGCAAGAGGCGACCGTCTGCCCCAGTGGGACCCCGTCACCCTGTGCTACTTCGACCCTGAAACGGGCGAGCTGCTGCCTTCGTGGCAAGAGGCTCTCGACCAGGTCGACATCGAGGGCGAGCCGATGCATGTCGTCCGCTTCGGACGGCAGGTCGATGTGAAGGGCATCGTCGGCGGCTCCGAGCAGACAGGCCGGGCCGTCGCGTATCTCTGCAAGTACCTGACGAAGGCCGTCGCAGAGACCTACGTGAACGAAGACCGGCCTGACCCGGCGTACGAGGCGCACATCGACCGCCTGCATCGCGAGGTTCAGTGGCTCCCATGCTCCGAGACGTGCGCCAACTGGCTCCGCTATGGAGTGACGCCCAAGGACGCCGAACCCGACCTGATCCCCGGGCAGTGCACGTCCAAGGCACACGACCGCGAATGCCTTGGGCTGGGCGGCCGACGTGTACTCGTGTCCCGGCACTGGACCGGCAAAACCCTGACTGACCACCGCGCCGACCGCGCCGACGTCGTACGAGCCGTCCTCGAAGAAGCCGGCATCGAGCCCCCCGAAGCACGGCGTCTCGCAGCTGACGTCCTCGACGCCGACGGACTCCCCCGATTCATCTGGGAAGACGTGCCCGTCGAGCAACGCAACTACACCGCGGCCATCGCTCGGTCGATCCGCCAGAGTGGAGTCCAGCAGAGTGGTGTACGACGTCCTGAGTGAGCGCGTGCCTCCAACGTAGGCGCGGCCACCGGGTGAATCCTT
>NZ_BMNI01000022.1 GCF_014646375.1 Nocardioides phosphati | reverse complement strand
GAAGGATTCACCCGGTGGCCGCGCCTACGTTGGAGGCACGCGCTCACTCAGGACGTCGTACACCACTCTGCTGGACTCCACTGTTCTCAACTTCGGGGCCTGCGGCTGGAGTCCTCGGCCTACTCCGCACAGCGCTCGCGGCACTAGAGGGGCAGGGGGCCCCAGTCAATTCAGGTAAATTGGCGCGAACAGGGGTCGAACCTAGGTCCTGGAAGACATGATTTCTTCTGTGAGCACACTCTGCGTGAGCGCGACGCGGTGGGCGACGACATGACCTTCCGGATCCATTACACGGTCCCGAGGCCCATGGGCCATGAAGGTCGTCTCTGGTCAATGCTCGGCAACTTCAACTCGTTCGAGGAAGCGCATGAGCATGCTCTCTGGGCAGCTCAGCGGTACCAATCCGACGTGGAGATCTACGACATCGAGGATGACAAGGTCGTTGAGGACGTCCCAGCTCCCAACTGACGCGCACCGGCCAGCCAGCGGAGGCCCCGCGAACCGAGGGTGACTGCGGCCTTCAGATGGTCAGGATGTTGTCAGGTCGCAGGTCGCACGCTGACCAGCATGACGACTACGACTCCAACCGGAGCGCGCCGCGCGACGGGGCGCGAGATGCTCAACAAGGTCCCCGAGGTCACGATCTGGTTCTGGATCATCAAGATCCTGTGCACCACGGTCGGGGAGAGCTTCGCGGACTACATCAACGAGACCCTCGGCTTCGGCCTGCTCAACACGATGCTGCTCTTCACGGCGATCTTCATCGCCGTGCTGACGTGGCAGATGAAGACGCGGCGCTACGTGCCGACGCCGTACTGGCTGACAGTGGTGGTCGTCAGCGTGGCGGGCACGCTCTACACCGACATGGGCACCGACCAGCTCGGCATCCCGCTCTGGGTGAGCACGGCGGTCTTCTCGGTGTTGCTGGCGCTCGTCTTCGGTGCGTGGTGGGTCCGTGAGCGCTCGCTCTCGATCCACGGCATCAACACCCGCTCGCGCGAGTCGTGGTACTGGCTCACGGTCCTGGTCACGTTCGCTCTCGGTACGGCGACCGGTGACTGGACGCTCGAGCTGACGAGCTGGGCGCCCGCGCAGTCGGTCTTCCTCCCGCTCGGCCTGATCGTCGCCATCGCGGCGCTGTGGAAGTTCGGTGCGAACCCCGTGCTGTCCTTCTGGCTCGCCTACATCCTGACCCGCCCGCTCGGTGCCAACATCGGCGACTGGCTCGCGTCGCCGAAGCACGCCACGCCGCCCGAGCCGGTGGGTCTCGGCCTCGGCACGCTGGTCACGAGCCTGATCTTCCTCGGCGCCATCACCGCGACGGTCGTCTACCTGAGCATCAGCCGCAGCGACGTCGTCGAGACGTACGACGCGACGCACGAGCCGGCCGTCACGACCAACCCCCGCAAGGAGCGCATCGCGCTCGGCGGCTTCGTCGCCCTCGCGATCGCAACCGCAGGGATCATGACGTGGGCGCACAACCAGCCGCACGCCACGTGCGACCCGACCGGTGCCAGCGAGACCATGCCGGCCTGCCCGAAGGCAGCGTTCACCCCGGCCCAGACGAAGGCCGCGATCACGAAGTACCGCGCTCTGACGACGAAGGCCATCGCCCAGGACAGGTCAGGCGACACCGCCGGCTCGCACGCCACCGTGCAGACGATGCGGGACGACTGGGACGCCGACGCCCCGGCCCTGACGCCGGTCAACAAGAAGACGTGGACCGCGCTCGACACCCAGATGGATGCCGTCCTGAAGACCTACGCCATCGACCACGGCTCGATCAAGCCGGCGCCGGCCGCCGTGCAGGAGAAGGCCCTGCAGGTTCTCTTGCACGACCTGGCCACCAAGCAGTTCCGGGCATGACCACGACGACGGCGCGCCCTGCCGAACCGGGGCCTGCCCCTGCCGGTGCACAGCGCGCCGTCGTCGTCATCCCCACCTACAACGAGGCCGACTCGCTGCCGCGGCTCCTCCGCGACGTTGCTGAGATACGTGATGAGCTGCCTTCGGGTGTCGTGCTGGACGTGCTGGTTGTCGATGACGGCAGCCCTGACGACACCGCCGACCTCGTCCGGTTCCACCCGGCGTACGGCAGTTGGCTGGGGCTCCTCGCCCGCGGCGGCAAGGCCGGACTCGGTGACGCCTACCGCGCCGGCTTTTCGTGGGCTCTGGACGCCGGCTACGACCTGGTCCTCCAGATGGACGCCGACGGGTCGCATCCGGTCACTGCACTTCCAGCGATGCTTGCCGGGCTCATGGAGAACGACCTGGTGATCGGCTCGCGCTACGTGCGCGGAGGGCGCACTGAGAACTGGCCGCTACGACGGCGACTGCTCTCGGCCGGAGCCAACCACTACGCGCGCTCGATGCTCTGGCTGCGCACCAGAGACGCCAGTGGAGTCCAGCAGAGTGGTGTACGACGTCCTGAGTGAGCGCGTGCCTCCAACGTAGGCGCGGCCACCGGGTGAATCCTTC
>NZ_BMNI01000021.1 GCF_014646375.1 Nocardioides phosphati | reverse complement strand
GGTGCGCGCTGGATCCTTGAGAACTCAACAGTGTGTCAAAAGTCGACGAATTAATTTTTACCCGTCCGACACTTTAATCCTTCGGGGTTTGGTTGGACTGGTTCCTTTGGTAAGTAATCGATAATTCTGACAATTTTGTCAGGGTTCGGTCTCTTGCCGGGATCTCTTTTTCCTCGCAGCTTTGGTTGTGGGGTGTTGTTTTCAACGGAGAGTTTGATCCTGGCTCAGGACGAACGCTGGCGGCGTGCTTAACACATGCAAGTCGAGCGGTAAGGCCCTTCGGGGTACACGAGCGGCGAACGGGTGAGTAACACGTGAGCAATCTGCCCTTCACTCTGGGATAGCCACCGGAAACGGTGATTAATACCGGATATGACCACGCCTGGCATCTGGTGTGGTGGAAAGTTCTGGCGGTGAAGGATGGGCTCGCGGCCTATCAGCTTGTTGGTGAGGTAATGGCTCACCAAGGCTTCGACGGGTAGCCGGCCTGAGAGGGTGACCGGCCACACTGGGACTGAGACACGGCCCAGACTCCTACGGGAGGCAGCAGTGGGGAATATTGGACAATGGGCGAAAGCCTGATCCAGCAACGCCGCGTGAGGGATGACGGCCTTCGGGTTGTAAACCTCTTTCAGCAGGGACGAAGCGAAAGTGACGGTACCTGCAGAAGAAGCACCGGCCAACTACGTGCCAGCAGCCGCGGTAATACGTAGGGTGCGAGCGTTGTCCGGAATTATTGGGCGTAAAGGGCTCGTAGGCGGTTTGTCGCGTCGGGAGTGAAAACTCGGAGCTTAACTCCGAGCCTGCTTCCGATACGGGCAGACTAGAGGTATGCAGGGGAGAACGGAATTCCTGGTGTAGCGGTGAAATGCGCAGATATCAGGAGGAACACCGGTGGCGAAGGCGGTTCTCTGGGCATTACCTGACGCTGAGGAGCGAAAGTGTGGGGAGCGAACAGGATTAGATACCCTGGTAGTCCACACCGTAAACGTTGGGCGCTAGGTGTGGGACACATTCCACGTGTTCCGTGCCGCAGCTAACGCATTAAGCGCCCCGCCTGGGGAGTACGGCCGCAAGGCTAAAACTCAAAGGAATTGACGGGGGCCCGCACAAGCGGCGGAGCATGCGGATTAATTCGATGCAACGCGAAGAACCTTACCTGGGTTTGACATACACCGGAAAGCTGCAGAGATGTAGCCCCTTTTAGTCGGTGTACAGGTGGTGCATGGCTGTCGTCAGCTCGTGTCGTGAGATGTTGGGTTAAGTCCCGCAACGAGCGCAACCCTCGTCTTATGTTGCCAGCACGTAATGGTGGGGACTCATAAGAGACTGCCGGGGTCAACTCGGAGGAAGGTGGGGATGACGTCAAGTCATCATGCCCCTTATGTCCAGGGCTTCACGCATGCTACAATGGCCGGTACAAAGGGCTGCGATACCGCGAGGTGGAGCGAATCCCAAAAAGCCGGTCTCAGTTCGGATTGGGGTCTGCAACTCGACCCCATGAAGTCGGAGTCGCTAGTAATCGCAGATCAGCAACGCTGCGGTGAATACGTTCCCGGGCCTTGTACACACCGCCCGTCACGTCACGAAAGTTGGCAACACCCGAAGCCGGTGGCCTAACCCCTTGTGGGAGGGAGCCGTCGAAGGTGGGGCGAGCGATTGGGACGAAGTCGTAACAAGGTAGCCGTACCGGAAGGTGCGGCTGGATCACCTCCTTTCTAAGGAGCTTTAACTGGCCGAGTCAATCGGTCCAGGGCGCTACCTTTCGAAGACACATGTTCTTCGGGGTCAGCACTGCTCACTAGTGGAACGTCGATTAGTTGGTTGTGAGGCGGATGCGTCTCGTCAGTACTACTCGCCACGCTTGCGTGGTGGGTGTGGAACCTCGAGGTGACGATGTTGAGCAACTTGGCACACTGTTGGGTCCTGAGGGATCGAGCTCCAGACTTTGTCTGGGTTGAGATTCTTCTACGTATGGACCACTACCAAGTCCGGGTGTGATGCCTGGGTGCGGGGTGGGTCCGCCCGTATCTTGAGAACTACACAGTGGACGCGAGCATCTTTGTAGCAAGACAAGCTACTAAGGGCACATGGTGGATGCCTTGGCACCAAGAGCCGATGAAGGACGTAGGAGCCTGCGATAAGCCCTGGGGAGTTGGCAACCGAGCGTTGATCCGGGGGTGTCCGAATGGGGAAACCCAGCTGGAGTCATGTCCAGTTACCCGCATCTGAACACATAGGGTGCGTGGAGGGAACGTGGGGAAGTGAAACATCTCAGTACCCACAGGAAGAGAAAACAAAAGTGATTCCGAGAGTAGTGGCGAGCGAAATCGGAAGAGGCCAAACCATATGCGTGTGATAGCCGGCAGGCGTTGCGCATGTGGGGTTGTGGGATCCATCTTTCTCCAACTGCCGTTGGGGAGCAGAGTAAGAAACCGGTGTTGAAGCTGAACTGGCCTGGAAAGGTCGGCCGTAGAGGGTGATAGCCCCGTATGTGTAAGGCACCGGCTCTGTGGATGGACACCCAAGTAACACGGAACCCCTGAAATTCCGTGTGAATCTGGCGGGACCACCCGTTAAGCCTAAATACTCCTTGGTGACCGATAGCGGACAAGTACCGTGAGGGAAAGGTGAAAAGTACCCCTGGCGGGGAGTGAAATAGTACCTGAAACCATGTGCCTACAATCCGTTGGAGCCCCTACGTGGGTGACAGCGTGCCTTTTGAAGAATGAGCCTGCGAGTTAGCGGTGTGTTGCGAGGTTAACCCGTGTGGGGAAGCCGTAGCGAAAGCGAGTCCGAATAGGGCGCTTGAGTAGCACGCTCTAGACCCGAAGCGAAGTGATCTATCCATGGGCAGGTTGAAGCGCGGGTAAGACCGCGTGGAGGACCGAACCCACTTAGGTTGAAAACTGAGGGGATGACCTGTGGATAGGGGTGAAAGGCCAATCAAACTTCGTGATAGCTGGTTCTCCCCGAAATGCATTTAGGTGCAGCGTCACGTGTTTCTTGCCGGAGGTAGAGCACTGGATAGCCGATGGGCCCTACAAGGTTACTGACGTTAGCCAAACTCCGAATGCCGGTAAGTGAGAGCGTGGCAGTGAGACTGCGGGGGATAAGCTCCGTAGTCGAGAGGGAAACAGCCCAGACCATCAGCTAAGGTCCCTAAGCGATAACTAAGTGGAAAAGGATGTGGAGTCGCACAGACAACCAGGAGGTTGGCTTGGAAGCAGCCACCCTTGAAAGAGTGCGTAATAGCTCACTGGTCAAGTGATTCCGCGCCGACAATGTAGCGGGGCTCAAGTTATCCACCGAAGCTATGGTATTCATGCGTAAGACAGGCCTTCGTGGTCCAGTTGCATGGATAGGTAGGGGAGCGTCGTGTGCGGGTTGAAGCGGCGGAGTGATCCAGCCGTGGACAGCACACGAGTGAGAATGCAGGCATGAGTAGCGAATGAGGAGTGAGAAACTCCTCCGCCGAATGATCAAGGGTTCCAGGGTCAAGCTAATCTGCCCTGGGTAAGTCGGGACCTAAGGCGAGGCCGACAGGCGTAGTCGATGGACAACGGGTTGATATTCCCGTACCGGCAAAATAGCGCCCATGCTGAACCCAGTGATGCTAAGTGCCCGAAACACCCCGTGAGCGACTTCGGTCGATTGCGGGAGTGCGTAGCGCACGACCCGACCTGGTAGTAGGCAAGCGATGGGGTGACGCAGGAAGGTAGTCCAACCGTGGCGATGGTAGACCACGGCTAAGGGTGTAGGGCTGATGATAGGCAAATCCGTCATCTGCATGCCTGAGACCTGATGGGGAGCCCATAGGGGTGAAGTGGATGATCCTATGCTGTCGAGAAAAACCTCTAGCGAGCTATGCGCCGCCCGTACCCCAAACCGACTCAGGTGATCAGGTAGAGAATACCAAGGCGATCGAGTGAACCATGGTTAAGGAACTCGGCAAAATGCCCCCGTAACTTCGGGAGAAGGGGGGCCGGATTTGTTCATGCACTTGCTGCAGAAGGCAATGATGGCCGCAGAGACCAGGCCCAAGCGACTGTTTACTAAAAACACAGGTCCGTGCTAAGTCGTAAGACGATGTATACGGACTGACTCCTGCCCGGTGCTGGAAGGTTAAGGGGACCGGTTAGACGCAAGTCGAAGCTGAGAACTTAAGCCCCAGTAAACGGCGGTGGTAACTATAACCATCCTAAGGTAGCGAAATTCCTTGTCGGGTAAGTTCCGACCTGCACGAATGGAGTAACGACTTGGGCGCTGTCTCAACCGTGGACTCGGCGAAATTGCACTACGAGTAAAGATGCTCGTTACGCGCGGCAGGACGGAAAGACCCCGGGACCTTTACTATAGTTTGGTATTGGTGTTTGGTTCGGCTTGTGTAGGATAGGTGGGAGACTGTGAAGCATTAACGCCAGTTAGTGTGGAGTCAACGTTGAAATACCACTCTGGTCGTACTAGATGTCTAACCTAGGTCCATTATCTGGATCAGGGACAGTGCCTGATGGGTAGTTTAACTGGGGCGGTTGCCTCCTAAAATGTAACGGAGGCGCTCAAAGGTTCCCTCAGCCTGGTTGGCAATCAGGTTTCGAGTGTAAGTGCACAAGGGAGCTTGACTGTGAGAGTGACAGCTCGAGCAGGGACGAAAGTCGGAACTAGTGATCCGGCGCTGGCATGTGGAAGCGGCGTCGCTCAACGGATAAAAGGTACCCCGGGGATAACAGGCTGATCTTCCCCAAGAGTCCATATCGACGGGATGGTTTGGCACCTCGATGTCGGCTCGTCGCATCCTGGGGCTGGAGTAGGTCCCAAGGGTTGGGCTGTTCGCCCATTAAAGCGGCACGCGAGCTGGGTTTAGAACGTCGTGAGACAGTTCGGTCCCTATCCGCCGCGCGCGCAGGAAACTTGAGAAAGGCTGTCCCTAGTACGAGAGGACCGGGATGGACGAACCTCTGGTGTGCCAGTTGTTCCGCCAGGAGCACGGCTGGTTGGCTACGTTCGGAAGTGATAACCGCTGAATGCATCTAAGCGGGAAGCACGTTTCAAGATGAGGTTTCCCACCGGGTTAACCGGGTAAGGCCCCCAGTAGATGACTGGGTTGATAGGCCGGAGGTGTACAGCAGTAATGCCCAGCCGACCGGTACTAATAGGCCGAGGGCTTGTCCCTCAAAGATGTTGCGCGTCCACTGTGTGGTTCCCGAGTTACGGTCGGGAACCAAGTCCAAAGCCCAGAAGCTTTGTGAGTTGGTGATCTAACTCCATAGAGTTTCGGCGGCCATAGCGTCAGGGAAACACCCGGTCCCATTCCGAACCCGGAAGTTAAGCCTGACAGCGCCGATGGTACTGCAACCGGGAGGTTGTGGGAGAGTAGGACGTCGCCGGACAATTTTTC
>NZ_BMNI01000020.1 GCF_014646375.1 Nocardioides phosphati | reverse complement strand
TGGTGGCGGCGCGCAGCGCCCGGTTGCGTGGAGGTGGCCGCGGGCCAGACTCGATTGACCGGGAAGGAGAAACCAAAAGAACGGTCACGAGCGCAGCTCGTGGCGATGCCCGGGCCTCTGTCGTCCGGGCCCTTGGTCTTGTCCTCGAGGAATGAGAGAGCCCCGGCCGGGGTCTCGGGTCCCTGGCCGGGGCTCAGCTGACGATAGGTCGCGCGCTAGCCCCCCCGCAGCGAAACGGCCGAGAAACTGCGGAGCTGCGCTCGCGACGTCCGTCTTTCCCGTCGCGGTTCCTCGAGCGGTGCTCTGGCCGCGCTTCACGCCTTGCCCGAGGCAGGGGTGGATTTCAACCGACCTGGGCGGTCATATGGGCGCGGCCCAGGGATGGGGCGGGGTGCTGCCGATACTTCGGCAGCCGGCCGCCCGGACGCTGCACGGATTCCTCTGGCGCCGTCGAGTCACAAACCACGACCCAGGAACACCTTCACCTATCAAACGGAGAAAGGAGGAGGCCATGACCTCGATCATGCGCACGGCCACGGAGGCCTGTGCCGCAGCGGCCGCCAGTGTCACCGCGCACGTGGTGATGGCAGTTCCAGTGTGGGTGATCTGCTTGCTGATCGTCATCGGGCTGGCGCTGAAGTTCATCGTCGACCTGGTCGTGGCCGCGACGCCGTTGCTGGTCGCTCGTGAGGAGACCCGGCGCGCAGTGCTGCTGCGCTCGGCCGCGGCCCCTGAATCCCCATCAATCGCGTCCGCATTGTCGGGTGTCGCTGCGATGATGCGACGGTGCTGAACCTCGCCAAGGACAAACGGACCGCCCGGGCCTACTACGACACCTGTCGCGACGTGGCTGCCTCGCGGGTGTTGCCGGTGCCGCCGACGGGTGTTCCGGTGGATCGGCTGCTGGGGACGCTCGGTAAGCGCGAGGAGACCGTGTTCGTCGGCGCCGCCTACGACGTCGTCGACGCGGGAACGGCGGAGTGGTGGCTGGTTGCTCTGACCGGCGAGCGGCTCGTGTGCGCGGCATGGGACGGCAGTCCTCGAGTTTGGAGCGCACTGCGCGGCGACTGGGCCAGCGAGGACCATCCCGGGAGCGTGGTATTGCGGATCGCTCACTACGCGCGCCCCTTGGCGGTGGTCGGCGCCGGACGGCTGCGCGAGGGCTTCAGGGGAGCCCGCCCAGCGGCAGTAGCCACACCGTCTGTCGCTCCGGCATCGACGGAGGCCGTAGCTGGCGAGACCTCCGAGATCGCCACGAACGCGGTCGAGGTCTCGACGTGGCAGGGCGCCGAAACCTTGGCGGCGACCCACATGCGTCACCTCGGGTTTCAGGACGTGCACCAGACGCCGGAGGGTGCGGACGGCGGAGTCGACGTGCGAGCGAGCACGGCAGTCGCCCAGGTCAAGCACTACGCCTCCCCCGTCGGCGCGCCGATGGTGCAGCAGTTGCGCGGCGCTGCGCACGGCCAGGACTGGGCGCTCTTCTATGCGCTGTCCGGGTACACCGCCAAGGCCGTCGAGTTCGCCGCGAGCTCGCACGTCGCCCTGTTCACCTACACCGCCGACGGCCACGTTGCGCCCGTGAACGAGGCGGCCCGGTACCTGGTCGAGCGGGCTGGCGAAGAGTTCGATCCGTCTCAGTTCTCGGCTGAGGAAGATCTCCGTGCCAGGGCGAAGGCGGCTTTCGACGACGCCCTGGCGCGGTTCTTGGATACCGCCCAGCGCGCCCTAGCGTTCTCGCAGACGATCCCTAACGGCAGGGCGCTACGCGCCGGCCTTCAAAGTGAAAACGAACGGCTCATGGCGCGGATACAGCACTGGAAGGCGCAGGACCGCTTGCCGCTCATCGAATACCTGGACGGCGTCGAGGAGATCCTCAGCGCCACGAGGCGCTTGAACGAGGATGTAGAGCGCTATCGGCGGTGATCACACCTCAGATGGTGGCTTGTCCGGGTGACGGTGAGATCCCTATAGTCATGCGTGCAAGGGGCAGTAGCCCTGCGAAGTAAGCCCGGCAGTTCTCCGGACGGTGAACGAGCCGGGCTCGCGCCTTTCTAGAGGTGCCTCGTGCTGGCCACGAGGTCGGCGCAGAGCGTGCGCCAGTCTCCCCCGCGCTGCTGACACCAGGCGACCGCGTCGCTGACCCAGAGCATCGGCTCGTCCTTCGGGGCGAGGTGCAGGTACTCCGGGCTGTCGAGCTCGAGCCGGAACCGGTCGCTGATGAAGCGGCGATCGGCCTCCTGCAGCGACTCGTCGCGCTCGAGGACAAGCTTTGTCGCGCCGAGGCGCAGGGTGTCGTCGAGGATCGCCTTCATGCAAGCCTGACGGCCGGCCACGTGGTCGCGCGTTCGTGCAACGTAGAGGTGGACTTGGACGTCGAGCTGGCACATGGCGGTGAGCAGCTGCTTGCGTCGCGGATCCTTCTCCTTGGTGAAGTGGATGCGCTGCTGGTTCGGCAGCAGGAGGCCGCGCAGGATCTTGCGCGCAGGGTTGACGTCACCGGGCATGACGGTCGCGGCCGCCATGACGTAGTCGCGAGCCTTCGTCTCGTCGACGAAGACGTGCGCGGCCCGGTGGAAGTCCATCGGTGGTCTCACCTGTCCTTCTTTGTGCCTGAATCAGGATGTCGCGGTCTGAGATCACCCGAGACGAACGCTAATCCCCCATTCCGACAGAGAAAGTGGTTAGCCGCGCGGGCGAGTCGCGATCGGCCTGATGGGCGCGCCGTGAACGGGGGCGCCGATGATCCGTGACAGACGTCGCGACGGCGGGATTCCGCTGGTCAGGTGGCCAACCGGCTCCGGAGTTGGCTCGGCTCATCCGGGATCGCGAGGTCGCCGGATCTTCTTGTGAATCGGCGGCTCGTAGATCTTGATCTCGTTGGTGAGGTGGGCGCCCGTCTCCAAGGATCTGAGACGACCGTGCCCCAATACGATGCGGCGGTGACCGTGACCCTGCGTTCCTCCATCCGCCAGCGGCAGCAATCAGGTGCCAAGAGTCTCGACGGTCTCGAGGTCGGAGCGCTGACCGCGACGGGTGCGACGTACGCGGAGGCGAAGGAGGTCCTCGAGAGGAAGCTCCCGGATGGCTGGATCCTGCTCGGGATCATGCGCCTCGACGAGGGCTGAGGGATGACGAAGGGCCCCGGCGACCGCAACGCAGATGCGGTGATGCCGGGGCCCTCGTCTCGCACCGGGGCCCAACGCAGATGGGCGGGGTGCGACGTGACCAGGCTACGCAGAAGCCCGGTCGCGGGCTTGTTCAGTTGTCGAGTGCGGGCCGCAACGCGGCGCGGATCAGCTGGCTGCGGCTCTCGGCGCCGGTGGATTCCGCCAGGGAGTCCAAGACGGCGAGGTTGGCTTCGGTGGTGACCAGGTTGATGGTGGTCATCTCTTCGCCGGTGTTGCGGGCGCTGGTGGCGTCGGGGAAGAGTCCCCCTCCCCCACTGCCGGCGTTGCCCTTCTCCTTCTCGACCAGGTCCTTCAGCTTGGAGGCGTTCTTCTCGACCTCGCTGAGGATGAACTGGATCTGGGTGACCTTGCGGTCGGAGTTGAGTTTGTCGCGCAGGTTGCGCGCCGTCGCCTGCGTGATGGTGACCGAGGTCTTCTTCGTGCCGCCGGTACTGCGGTCGCTGGCCTTGATCCTGGCCGGGGCCTTCTTCGGCTTGCGCTCGTCGACCGTGACGGATTCGACGGGGCTGGTCTGGGCGGCCGCTGGCGTAGCCGCGATCGCCGGGGTCTGTTGGGGAACCGCCGTCGCTGCACGGCGCGGCGGCGGACCGCTAACACGGTCCCTGACCAGCCCGAGGGCCGGCGCAAGCTGCGGTCGTTCGCTCATGCCGTCACCGCCTGCGTGGCGCCAGCCTCTGCCTCTTCGGCCTGGCCGATGCGGCGGAGCAGCTCGTCGGCGAGGAGGACGTAGTCCTCGGCGAGCGCCGGTGCGGATCCCGCGATCCGCTCGGGGCGACGGCCTTCCTTGAGCGCCTTCCAGTACGGCTCGGCGTTGTGCACGACTTCGGCGAGTTCGTGAATGAGGCGGCCCTTCTCGCGGGCATCGTCGGCCGCGGCCTCCGCGTGGCGGATGATCGAGTTGAACAGGAGATCCTCACTGCCGAGAACGTTCTTGACGTCGTCGGCGGCGAAGCGCCGGCGGGCGGTGGCTGCAGCGCCCATGCCGAAGAGGACCGCGCCGAGGACGTCGACGTCGGGGTTCACTTCGCGGATCCCGACGACTTGCTCGGCAAGGACCCGGAGGCCTTCGATGCTGGAGCGGTCCGACTTGGTTGGGATAACGATCCACTTCGCGGCTGCCAGGGCGAGCAGCACGAGTGCGGAGCGACGGGCCGGAGGGGTGTCGATGACGATCAGGTCGTACTGGTCGGCGATGCCGGCGAGGGAATCGCGCAGCATGAGCCGGCCATCCTCGCCGCGGCGCTGCTTGCCGTGAAGGATGTCCTCGAGCTCGTCGAGCTTGCTTCCGCCCGGGATGACGTCGAGGTTGTGGCGGACCTGCTTGAGGACGGGCTCGAGGGTTGACCCGGTGAAGACGGCCTTGACGAGGCTGGCTCCCCCGTCGGCGCCTTCGGCTTCGGAGAAGCCGAGGTCGTGTCCGAGGTTTGCCTGGGAGTCGAGGTCGATGAGGAGGGTGCGCCAGCCCGCCTGGGCAGCGAGTCCGGCGACGTTGGCGGCGCAGCTGGTCTTGCCGGTTCCGCCCTTGCCGGTGGCGAAGGTGATCACGCGCGACATCTCGTTCATGGCTCCCATTGTCCTAGGTCACGAGTTAGTTTCTCGGGTACGACACGCCCTAGGTTTCGCCCTATTTCGTGCCCTACGCTCACCCCTAGTTCGGTACCTATTGCGTGCCCTACCTCTGGCCCTACGGTTTACCCTAGGTCGTTGCCTAGGTCGGGCCGTAACACGCTCAGCAGGGGGCCAGTTAGGTCGGCGAGTAGGGCGCATCTGGTGGCCCGGGCTCGATGCCTAGGCTGCCAGCACCCGACCCGCCGCCGGGGAGGGGCCCGAGGCGGCGCTCAGGGCCCCTCTGCGTGCCTTACGCGGTCTCGGACGACTGTGCGTACGTCTCAACGTCGGACAGGCCGTATCCGGCCGCTTCGAGGAAGCGGAGGTAGCGGCCGGTCGCGTTGTCGCGGCCGTCGTGCCGCCATGCGTTGTCGCCGGTGGCCTCGTCCTCGTAGCCGCCGAGGATTTCGACCAGCGCGATCGTGAGCGCGCGGCCCTCGGTGGTGCCCGCAGTGGGGGAGAGGTCGGCTCGGCCGAAGCCGCTGTGCTTGACCCCGAGCCAGTCGGCCGCGAGGCCGATGCCCTTGCCGGTGAGGTGGGAGTCACGGCACAGGGCGGTCGCGATGAACGTGGCCGTGCCCTTGGGGGCCGTCTTGCGGGCCGCGAATGTGGCCAGCCACTCGCGCCGCACTGTCTTGGCGGCGGTCCACGCCTTGTTGTTCTCGATCACCAGCGCGCGCTTGGCCTTGGCCTCGGCCCGCTCTTCGTCGGTCATCTCGTCGGCCTTCGGCTTGGCACGGCTGGCCTGGCTGCTGACCCATGGGTCGACGTGGCCGTACTCGGTGGGGTTCTCGCAGCCGTAGACCGGCACGGCGCGGTGAACCTCGCGGCTGGTCTGGCGGACCTGCTCGTAGGCCTGTTCGTAGGCGTCCCATGCGGCTTCGTCGCCGTCGTCGGGCTCGGCGGGGAAGTCAACGGGCTCGCCGGTGGCGGTGTCGACGCGGACCCAGCCGGTGCCGAGCCATGCGACGTGCCCGGGGCACTCGGTGTGTGTCTCGGCGGTGAGGTAGTCGCTGTCCTTGCTGGCCTTGAGGTTCGTGACGGCCTTGGCGGGGGAGTCGGAGTCCCGCTCGATCACCCTGACGCCGGCCTCGGTGAGGCTGGCGATCAGGTCGGCCCGCTGCTTCTGCTCGGCGCGGTCGTTGCGGGCGCGCTGGGCGACGTGGGCGAACTTGCCCTCGCTGGCGGCCGCGATGAGGGCCTTGACCGTTTCGGGATCGTCCTCGAACTCCTGAACCGTCACTAGCTGGTCGAGCGTCAGCGTCTCGTAGCGGTCGGCTGACTTCCGGGCCAGAGCGGAGCCCGAGACGGCGATCGCGTTGTCGACGTCGGTCCGCTTCATGCGGGCCTGCTTGGCGACCTGGGCTGCGGACAGCCCGAGGCCTGTGAGGGTTTCCACGACGCCGATCTCTTCGGCGGTGGTGAGTCCTGCTCGGTGGGTGTTCTCGTCACGCTGGGCGATGACGCGGCCGATCTCGTCGGTCTTGGCGTCGGAGTCATGACCGCAGATGTAGACCGGGACGGTCTCGCGCTCGGCCTCGATGGAGGCGAGGGTGCGTCGGTGCCCGAGGCGGACCAGCAGGTTGCCGGAGGCGGTGATGACCGCGCTGATGGGCTCCTGCACGCCGATGGCGCGGATCGAGTCGGCAAGGGCCTTGTCGGGCTTGGCCTCGCGGATGTTGCGGTCCATCTGGAGCGTTCCCGGGGCGACATGCACGATCGTCCCGACCTCGTACTGTGTTGCGGTGGTGGTCATGAGTGGACCTCTTCCTGCCCGCGGACCGGGGGGTGGCATCTGCGTTGCCGACCCTGTTTCGCCCGTCCCGG
>NZ_BMNI01000019.1 GCF_014646375.1 Nocardioides phosphati | reverse complement strand
GAGCCAATGACCTGCCCGCCCTGATCGCCTGACCAACCCAAACGAAGGAACGCAGCGCTACACCACTACCCGGGACTTGACCGAACTAAGACTCCGGCTCCACGTCAACCCAGTCATCGGTGACCTGCAGGTGCGCCAGATCAAGCCGTCCACCATCCAGAAGTGGCTGCGCTCCATGGAGCTTGCCGAGACCACTCGCCGAGTCATCTTCTCCAACGTGTCAGCAATCTTCTCCGCAGCCGTGGACGATGACCTCATCGCCAAGAACCCGTGCAAGGCCAGCTCCGTCGCGCGGCCCGGCACCTCGCGGCGCAAGGTGGTGCCCTGGTCGGCCGAGCAGGTGGCCGCCATGCATGACGCCCTTCCGGCGAAGTACCGGATCGCGGTCACGCTTGGATCTGGCCTTGGTCTCCGCCAGGGCGAGGTCTTCGGGCTTGCGGTTGAGGACGTGGACTTCCTCCGCGGTGTCGTAGAAGTGCGGCGCCAGGTCCAGGTGCACTATGGCAACAAACTCGTGTTCAGCCTCCCCAAGGGGCAGAAGACCAGAACTGTCCCACTTCCCGAAAGCGTCGCAACAGAACTCAGTAGCCACATCGCGACCTTCCCACCCCGACGTGTCAGCCTCCCGGAGGAAGTACCCAGCTCCGAAACGAGCGTGTCTGCCAATCTGCTGTTGACCACGCGGGAGCGTGGCGCCCTCAACCGGAACTACTTCAACACACGCGTCTGGAGACTGGGGCAAGCCCGGGTCGGCATCGAACAGTCCCGCGACAACGGCATGCACGCATTGCGGCACTGGTACGCGTCCGTCCTCCTCGATGCCGGTGAATCCATCCGTGCCGTCTCGGAGTACCTGGGACACAGCGATCCCGGTTTCACTCTCCGTACGTACACCCATCTCATGCCTACGAGTGCCGACCGCACACGCGTCGCGGTCGATGCTGCGTTCGCCCGTGGCCGGGGCGCAGAGGAAAACCCACCGGCAGCCGCAGACTTGGTCGCGGGGCTACCTCATTAAGGCGCCGAGACACGATCGCCGGCTGGCCCGGAGTGATCTGGACCAGGATTTGAATCTGCGACCCCCTGGCCAACCGCGGGAGTGCGAAATCACTCGCCCGGCTTTTGCTGCGACATGCGCATTCGGGCTCTGAACTGCACAAACGCGACGTGCGGCCGTTCGGCGGCCTTGCGACACTTTGCGCGAGTGTGACCTCGAAGGAACTCGTGCGAGGTGGTTTTCGGTGCATAAACGTGACACGACTCAAATCATCGGGAGGTTCGACCGCGGCACTTGCGCCCACCCGATCGCTCCCGACGTGATGCCAGCCAACCTCGAGAAGTTCAGGCAGATCCGCTCCCGCCGACGTCAACTGCAGCAGTGGATCGTGGCGCGGCAGCTGATTGACCGCGACGTCACCGGTTGATCACCGGTCGTCAGGCACGGGCCTTGTCGAGATCGGCGCGCAGCCCCAGGCGGTCGGCTGCGCGGTCGATGGCGTCGAGTACGTCCGGAGGCAGCTGACCGAGCACCCGTCGCACGTCGGGTCGCTCGATGACAGCCGCGATCAGGATCTCGCCCAGGGTCGCGAGGTCGGAGTCGATCAGGCCGACGATGTGGTCCAGGCTGGCGGCATCCATCCGGTTCAGGATGTCGATGAACGGCTCCAGGATCTCCAGCGCCTCGAGAGCTTCGGTGATCAGGGCAGTGAGCAGGTCCAGCGGCAGCGCGACCACCAGGTCGGGGATCTTGGCGAACACAGGGTCCGGGAGCACCCGAAGGAGCGGCACCAGGTCGACCCACAGCCCACTGGTCGCCGCGGCGACCACGATCTCGCGCAGCACCTCGTCCTGGTGGAACGGCGCCATCGCCGCCATCGCGGTCCTGCTCCCCTCGCTCATGCTGCGTACGACGGGAAGCAGCCGCGGCCAGAGCTCGTTGGACGACACCGCAGCAACCAGTTCGGCCACCGCCTTCTCGTCCAGCGCCGCGACACGGTCGGCCGCCAGGCTCCGCACCTCATCAGGCAGCGCGTCGATCAGGGGCAACAGGTCGGCCCATTGCGAGGCGACCGCTGCGGCTTCGATGATCTCGCCCAGCACGGTCGGCTCGTGGAACGCCGGGACGGCAGCGAGACGGAGACGATGGGCGTCGGACATCACCCCGACGACGGGAAGCAGGTTCTCCCAGATCCGGGCAGCGGAGACGGCCGAGACCAGGTCCTCGATGACCTCGACGGGCTGCTCGGCGACGACATCGGCGATCGGTCCGCGTCGGGCCTGGGACAGGTGCTCGAGCAGGTCCAGGGCTTCAGGCCACAGGCCCAGCTGCGAGGCGTTCGCGAAGATTCCCGGGAGCCGCTCGGGCGGCAGCAGACCGAGCGCGTGGTCCAGCCGGTCCTTGTGCTCGAGCACGAACGCCGTACGCAGCAGTGCTTCATCACTCAGGGCGGTCATCGCCGCCACGACTGCGCTGTCGGGGACATAGGCGAGGAACCGACCCATCGTGACATGCTCCTCACGACGCCCGAGCTCGGCCGCGACGGGTACGACGAGCTCCTGCGGCACCTGGCCGATGATCTTCGCGACACGACGCGGGTCGAGCTGAATCGTGACATCGACCAGGAAGTCGGCCGGCAGTCGCTTCGCGACATCGATCGCCTTGCCCGGGTCGACGGCACCCGCAGCGCGAGCACACAGCAACGCGCCGAACGACTTCAGTGCAATGGCGGCGACGAGCGGCGAGGGCAGCAGCTTCGCTCCCGCCGCGACGCGCTTCAGCGACTGCGCGCCCGCGTCGAAGATGGTGTTGGTGACTCCCTCGCGCAGCGCGCGAAGCTCCGCCGGTGACACCGAATCGAGGAAGCCCAGCTGGTCGGGGTCCTGCTCGACGAGGCGGGCGAGCTTGAGGATCTCCGCCGAGGTCTCCAGTCGCTGACTCATCCGAACAACGCCTTCTTGACGGCGCCGCGCAGGACCCTGGGCACGATGTCGAGACCGTTGTCGATCGCTGCCGCAAGCGCTTGCTTCTGTGACCGCGTGGCATCGACGATGGCCTTGGCCAATGCGTCGATGTCCGCGTCGCTCAGGGCCGCCAGACCCGGACTGAGCGGTCCTCCCAGGTGACGTTCCAGCTCGGCACGCGGTGTCGTCATGAGATGCCTTTCAACTGCTATGAGGCGGAGCGCACAGGCTTACACACCGAACACGGCGAGGTGGATGAGTCCGCCGACTGGGGCCTGACCAGCATGCCGCCTCATGCATCGACCTCGAGGTCGGTCACGGCGTAGCTGGAGCAGGCCAGCGCGAGACCGGCTTCCACCTCGGTGGGGGACAGGCAGGTGTCGGCCTCGTGGAGGACTTCGCCCTTGAGCACGCGGATCTTGCACTCGCCACACTCCCCTGCCTCGCAAATGAACGGAACGTTGGCGTCGACGCGGTTGGCTGCGTCCAGCAATGACTCTCCCGCTTGCTGGGTGTCGGTGATGCCGGAGCGGACCCACTGGACGGCGTGCTCGCCGTTGACCTGGTCCGCTATCTCTCGGGTGCGTGGGGTGAAGCGCTCGCGGTGCACTCGGCTGGCCTGGACGCCGACGTCGAGCAGACTGCGGACGGTGGCGTCGACGAGCTCCTCCGGTCCGCAGAGATAGACGTGGGTAGCGGCCCGGGGAGCAAGGAAGCGCGCAGCTCGCTCCCCGGTGAGCCGTCCACGCTCGCCCTGCCACCCGCGCTTCGGCTTGGTGAGCACGTGGACGACCGAGAAGCCTGGATGGTCAACCTCGAGCCCGGCCAGGAGGGCACCGAAGATGATGTCGTCAGGCCCCCGATTGCCGTAGACCAGCCGGATACCCCGGTCAGGGTTCTCCTCCAGTGCCGTCGAAATCATGCTCAGGATCGGAGTGATTCCGCTCCCGACGGCAAGGAAAGCCAGCGGCTCTGCGTCGTCGTCGGGTAGGACGAAGGTGCCATGGGGCCCCGTGGCGGTGAGCGTGTCGCCGGCCTGCAGGTCGCGGCAGAGGTGCTGGGAGACGGAACCGTTCGTGACCGCCTTGACGGTCACCTGCAGCCCTGCCGACTCACGTCCTGAGATCGAGTAGGCACGGGTGTGCACGTCTCCGTCGACACTGGTCGCGAGCTTGAGGTATTGCCCCGCCCGGAACGCCGGGATCCGCGAGGACGGCTCGAGCAGGAGCGTGACGCAGTCGGCGGTCTCTCTCACCACCTCGGCTACGAGTACGTCGAAAGCCGGCGACGAGGCGCTGGCTCGAACCGGCTTGCTGATGAGCGACTTGGTGGCGACCCGAACGAACTGGTCGATCTTGTCGATTCCGAACATGCTCATACTCCAAAAACGGCGAGGTGGACGAGGCCACCGATGAAACCCATGATGGCGCCATGGGCGTAGAGCATCCACTCGTCTTCCTTGATGGCCGCGCGCAGCATCTCGACGAAGTCGCGTGGTGGCATTTCCTTCACACGGCGCGTGAAGAGCTCGCGCAGGTTCACGCTCTGCGACCGGGAGAATCCGGCGTCCAGGAAGGGCTTCATGGTGTGTTGTGCCGAGTCGACGGCAACGCTGTCCCGGATGGTGGAGTACTGCCGGGCCCCGACAACCAGGCGCACGGCGGGCAGCATCACTCCGGCCGCGTTGTCGATCGCCGGCCCCAGGGAATCTCGCAGCATCTGCTGGGTGCGATCACCACGGGGGCCGTTGATCAGGAAGTCGCCGATGCGCTCCATGGTCACCACGTCGTCCGCGATGACACCGGCGTAGATCTCCGCGACCTCGTCCTGCCGGCGCAGGAAGACTCCGTGCACCCGCACCCCCAGGATGCGACGCGGCAGCACCGGCTCGAAGATGAGCCAGATGCCCACCAGGTTGGTCGCCCAGCCGACCGCGATCCCGCAGATCGGCAGCAGCCACCACTGATGGAAGGAGTGGTCGACCACCGCCACGGGAATGCCGAAGAGGAATCCGAAGAGGAAGCCGAAGTTGACCATCAACCGGAGCTCCCGGGTGCCGATGTCACGGAAGATCCGGTTGATCAGCTCGGGGTGAGCAGTGAGGTGGTCGACGACCATGATCTTGGGGTCGAGGAGCTGGTCGATGTGCTCACCGATCTGGAACGTGATGTCGTCGATGATTCCGGGCAGCTCGGCCCCGACCCGCGCGTAGACAGCGCGCTTCGCCTGCTGCGGCACGCTCGCCCACAGCAACGGCTTGTTGCGCCGCATCGCCTCGTCGACGATGGCAGGGACCTCGGGCTCGAAGACGCGGATGATGTGCTCAGCGATGCGCTCGGGCTCCAGTTGCTGGTAGAACTCCGCCGGCGTCCCGAGCTTGGCAATCACCTTGTCGACCGAGATGCTGCCCATCTTCCCTGCCCGGGCGGGGACGATGCCCTGCCAACCGACCTTGCCCTGCCTGATGCCGGGGATCTCCTGGAAGCGGCGGGGCAACAGGTTGGCGAGCTCGGCCAGCCCGGGCACGCGGTAGCCGTGGAACTGGATCGGCCTGAAGAGCATCCAGAGCCCGCTCGCGTTGATCATCCAGCCGATCACACCAGTGAAGACCGGGATCGACCAGAAGGTCACCGTGTCGCTGGCCAGGAGTTCGCGTACACCGTCCACGAGCGCCTCCTCCAGCGTTGACAACGGACCGTCACTACAGCAGTAACTGTGCCATTTGTCAATGGCATTGAGTACTTCCGAAGCGAGTTAAATCCATTCCAAACTGAACCATTGACAGATGGCATCGTTGGTGGTGCGGTGGTCACGTGACCACGACATGCTTCACTCCCCGTCCCCCATCGAGGCGGGCCCGGATCACCGCCGCGACAACGCGGCTGACCTTGCGCCCGGTGGCCAGCATGCTGCCGGCAACCACCCTCGGCATCGCCGCCTCGCGGCAGATCTTGGCTCGCTCGCTCGCCCTGTTCGGCACGTACGCCGCCTGCACCCGCGTGGAGCAGGTCGACGCACGCACGGCCAGCGGCCGCGTGCGGGGAGAGTGGGTCCGCGCGGGTGAGCAGACGCGAGACGGCGTCCTCTTCTACGTCCACGGCAGCGGCTACGCGCTCTGCTCGGCCAAGACGCACCGGCGTCTGGTCTCGCAGCTCTCAGCGCGCACTGGACTCCCGGTCTTCAGCCTCGACTACCGGCTCGCTCCGCGACACCGCTTCCCGAGCGCAGCCGACGACGTCGAGCGCGCCTTCGCCTGGCTGCTGGAACACCACGCCAGCGCCGATCGCATCGTCGTCGCCGGTGACTCCGCCGGGGGCCACCTCGCCTTCGACCTCAGCCTGAGCCGGGTCCGCGCCGGCCTTCCGGCGCCTGCGGCCCAGCTCCTGCTGTCCCCGCTGGCCGACGTCACCCTGGAGCTCGCCCGCCAGCGCGAGCAGGCGATCCCGGACCCGATGGCCACGGCGGCCACGGCGCGAGCCCTGCTGGAGCTCTACACCCGGGACATCGATCCGCTGCACGACCGGCTCACCCATGTCTTGGAGGCGCACGAAACTCTGCCCCCGACGCGGATCCAGGCGGGCGGCGTCGAGATGCTCGCCGCTGACGCGCACTACCTGTACGACGCGCTGCGCGGGACCAACACTTGGTGCCAGCTTGAGGTCTGGCCCGGGCAGATGCACGTCTTCCAGGCCATGCCGCTGCTCGTTCCCGAGTCGTCAACTGCCCTCGACAGGGGCGCGCGCTTCCTGACCGAAGCCCTCGACGGCACCCTCCAGCTCTCTCCGACGGGGCAACTCAGCCTCGTCAGTGACTCCGACCGGAGAACAGCATGATCGGCATCGGAAAGCGACGATCCCGCAACGCAAGGGCGGTGGTGACCGGAGCCGGCAGCGGCATCGGCCAGGCCTTCGCCGTCGAGCTCGCCGCCCGCGGCGGACAGGTCGTCGTCAGCGACATCGACCTGAGAGCGGCCCAAGCCACAGTCAATGTGATCCAGGACGAAGGAGGACGAGCTCACGCCCTCAAGTGCGACGTCAGTCGGCTCGAGGACGTGGAGTGGATGGCGACGCGAGCCAACGACTGGTTCGAGGCCGTGCCCACCCTGGTGATCAACAACGCCGGCGTCGGCGCGGGCGGTCCTTTGATCGGCGACGTCTCGATGGACGACTGGCAGTGGACGCTCGGGATCAATCTCTGGGGCCCCATCCACGGTTGCCACGTCTTCGCCCCGATCCTGCGCGAGGCCGGCTATGGCGGCATCATCAATGTCTCCTCGGCGGCCAGCTTCGGCGCGGCGCCGCGCATGGCTGCGTACAACGTCAGTAAGGCAGGAGTGCTGTCGCTCTCCGAGACGCTGTCAGCCGAGCTGTCCGGCACCGGGGTCAACGTCAGCGTCCTGTGCCCGACCCTGGTGAAGACCAACATCTTCGAGACCGGCCGGATCAATCGCCAATCGGTCGCGGCGGGATCGGCCCTGATGCGCGCCATCGGCATGTCGCCCCGCAAAGTCGCTCGCATCACCCTCGACGCCCACGACCGCGGCGGCCTCTACGTCATGCCGCAGCTCGACGCCAAGGTCGGCTGGGAGATCAAGCGCCACGCCCCCCGCACCTACACCAGGGCCCTCGGCCTGCTGGAGCGGTTCGGGCCGCTCAAGGACGACGAAGCCGCTGTTCCGACGCACGCACACACGAGAGGTTGACCAGCATGGGAACCACGATGGACATGGAAGAGATGTTGCAGAAGATCAAGGACCGCCAGTGGGCCCTTGCCGACATCGACTGGGACGCCCCCGGCGCCGAGCTGATCACCGACGAGATGCGGCCGAAGCTCAAGGCCTTCATGGCCGACCTCTGCTGGATCGAGAACGTCGGTGCCCGTGGCTTCGCCGCGATGGCCAAGAAGGCACCCAACGACACGATCGCCGAGATCTACCGCTACTTCCACGCCGAGGAGCAGCGGCACGCCAACGCCGAGCTCGCCCTGCTCAAGCGCTGGGGCATGCTCGAGGACGGCGAGATCCCCGAGCCCAACGTCAACATCCGCCTGGCCATCGAGTGGCTCGACAAGTACGCCGACAACATGTCGCTGTCCGTCCTGGGCACCGTCATCCCGATGCTCGAGGTGGCGCTCGACGGGGCCTTGCTGAAGTTCCTCCTCGACGAGGTCGACGACCCGATCTGCCACGCGGTCTTCGAGAAGATCAACAACGACGAGTCGCGTCACATCGCCGTCGACTTCGCGGTCCTCGACATGCTGGGGCACGCCAAGGCGCGCAAGCTCGCCATCGAGTTCGTGAGCGGGGTGGCGAGCCCCGGGCTGATCATCGGCGCGTTGATGTACATCCCGCTCCTCAACCGCGTCCGCAACGAGGTCGTCGACATGGGTCTGCAGCCCGAGCGCCTGTACGGCGCGATGGGCCGCTTCAAGAAACTGGGCGACCGTGGCGAGGCGACCCACCGGGTGCCGCTCTACCAGGTCCTCAAGTGGCACGCCGCCATGGTGATCGACCCCAAGCACCCGTACCACCTGCTCGCCAACACGATGGTCACGCTCAGCGACCACTACCCGAAGTTCCTGCTCCGCCCGATCCCGTCCTGGTTCAAGGAGCTCACCTACGAGCCCGTGAGCTCCACGGTGGACAAGCCGGGCACGCGGAAGGACGCCGCATGAGCACCACGACCACCGAGAAGCGGCCGCGGACGAGGAAGCCCACGACCACCCACAGCACCCTGATCATCGGGGCGGGGTTCACCGGCTTGGGCACGGCGATCAAGCTGCGCGAGGCCGGCGTCGAGGACGTCGTCATCCTGGAGCGTGCCGACCGTGTCGGCGGCACCTGGCGCGACAACACCTACCCCGGTGCAGCCTGCGACATCCCCTCGTTGCTCTACTCGTTCTCCTTCGCCAAGAACCCGAACTGGTCGCGGGCCTACTCCCCCGCGGACGAGATCTGTGCGCACATCGAGGACATCACCGATGACTTCGACCTGCGTCGGCTGATCCAGTTCGACACCGAGGTGACGGCGCTCGACTACGACCGCCGTGAGGGCACCTGGACCGCGAGCACCGCCGGCGGCCAGCAGTACCGCGCCCGCACCGTGGTGCTGGCCTCGGGTCCGCTCTCCAACGCGAGCTTCCCGAACATGCGCGGCATCGAGACGTTCGAGGGCAAGAAGATCCTCAGCGCCCAGTGGGACCACGACTACGACCTGACCGGCAAGAACGTCGCCGTCATCGGCACCGGTGCGACGGCGGTCCAGATCATCCCCGAGGTCGTCAAGAAGGCGGCGTCGGTGAAGGTGTTCCAGCGCACCCCCGGCTGGGTGATGCCGCGCGTCGACGTACCGACGCCGAAGCTGGCGCAGGCGGTGTTCGCGAAGGTGCCGGCCGTGCAGCAGGCCGCTCGCAACGCCCTGTTCCTCAGCCACGAGGTCGCCGCCACCGGGCTGGTGTGGGACACCCCGGTGACCACGCTGATCCAGCACGTCGGCCGCGCACACCTCCGACTGACGGTCAAGGACGCGTGGATGCGCCGACAGCTCACGCCCGAGTTCCGGGCCGGCTGCAAGCGGATGCTGATGTCCAGCGACTACTACCCCGCGCTGCAGAAGGACAACTGCAAGCTGATCACCTGGCCGATCGCCACGATCGTTCCCGAGGGCATCCGAACGGCCGACGCGATCGAGCACCACGTCGACGCGATCATCTTCGCCACCGGGTACGACGTCCAGCTCGGCGGGCCGCCGTACCCCATCACCGGAACGGCTGGCCGCGTCCTCCAGGAGGAGTGGGCGGGGCACGCCCAGGCCTACAAGAGCGCCAGCACGCACGGGTACCCGAACCTGTTCTTCACCGCTGGTCCGAACTCCGGTCCCGGCCACAACTCGCTGCTGGTCTACGTGCAGGGACAGATCGACTACGCCGTCGCCGGCATCAAGACGATCCTGGACAAGGACCTCGTCTCCCTCGATGTCCGGCCGGACGTCCAGGCGAAGTACAACGAGTCGATGCAGAAGCGTCTCAAGCGCACGACATGGATGTCGGGCTGCACGAGCTGGTACCTCACCAAGGACGGTTTCAATGGCGCCATGTATCCCGGGTTCGCCACCCAGTATCTTCGCCAGATGAAGAACTTCCGGGCCGAGGACTACGACATGGTGAGCCACGGAGCGCGTCGCCTCTGGAATGTCCCGGCAGCACAGGCCGTCTGACCATGCGACCGGCGACCGCTGCCCAGCTCCGCAACGTCGAAGCAGTCCTGGAATCTCTTCGACGTGGACAGCGGTCGCTGGCTCGCAACCCCAGGGCCAGCATCGAGCGGGCCGTCAAGCAACTCCTGTCCGGCAACGGCGGCAAGGCCGCGACCCACACGGAGGAGCGCAGCGGCGCCTACCGGATCGACGACATCGCCCGCATCACCGCAACCACGGTGCGCAACGTCCGCGCCTACCAGGAACGCGGACTCCTCCACCCGCCCCGGCGGCAGGGCCGGACAGCATTCTTCGACGACTCCCACGTCACTCGCCTCAAGCTCATCAACTCGATGCTCGATCGTGGCTACAACAGTGGTCACATCCGCGAGATGCTCGACGCCTGGGAGCACGGCAAGTCCCTCGGCGACGTGATGGGCATCGAGCAGGCGCTCACCCCGGCACCCCATGACCCGCCCACGATGATGGGGCTCGTCGCCGCCCGCGAGCTCGCCGGCGGCGCTGTAGACCTCGAGCGCTTCGTCGAGGCCGGGCTCGTCGAGCTCAAGGGCAACCGCGTCCATATGCTCCGGCCCCAGCTCCTGGCCTCGTTCGCGGAGATGCGGACCTACGGCATGTCGACCGAGTCCCTCCTGAAGCTCCACCACGACGTCGTACCCCTGGTCGACGACATCACTCAACGACTCGTGGCGGCCGGAGTCGCCCACCTGAGCCACTTCTTCGACTTCGAGACCGCGCAGACCAGCACCGACGTCTCCGAGCTCGTCACGATGCTTATCCGGTTCCGCGCCCTGGCCACGGCATCAGTCACCGCCACCCTGGACTCCTCCATCGAACGCACCGTCGAGGATCTCCTGACGGAGTACCTCGCCACCTTCGTCACGGATGTCTCTGCGGACGTGAGCTGACCAGTGAACGACAGCGTCGCAAGCACCAACCTGCTCCACGATGCCGGAACGGTCCTCAGCGGTGTCGCCGACGCCGAGCTGGACCCCGGCGTCGCTCGCCGGATGCTGACGGCGATCTACCGCCTGGCAGTGCCCTTGGTCGTGGTGCCGCCGGTCGCGGCGGTGATCGCGTTCGCCTACTTCGTCGGCACTGACTGGTGGCTGGTTCCCGTCATCGCCGGCGCGTTCGCTCTGGGCGTCGTACTCCTCGTCGTCCTGCGCCTCGTGCTCGGATTTGGGCTGTCGCTGCTGGGGTTCCTGGACAAGCTCACCCAGCTGCCCGGTGCTGTCCTCAGCCTCAACGAGGAGGTTGCACAACTCCGCGGTGGTGTCGCCGACCTCCGCGCCGACGTAGCTCCGCTCTCCGGCGTGGTCGGCACCTTGACCGGACACGTCGACTCCCTGCAGAACAGCCTGGACGGCGTCCAGTTCTGGCGTGCGCCGTCGCGGCTCTGGAAAGCGGCAGCAGCAGACCGATCCACAACCTCCGAGGACTAGGTAGTGCTTAGGTAGTGCTTAGGTAGCGCTTAGGTGGCGCTTCCGTTCGCACCGATCGACCATTTCGCCGGTGACGTCTTCACGGCAAAGCCTCTTCTGCGCTGATGAAGTCGCGAATCAGTCCGGCCACAGCAACCGGATGCTCGACCTGCACGGAGTGGCCCACCTCGTCGAGCACCACAACGCGAGCGCCGGCCGCCTCGTACAGCTTCTGGGCTGGCGCCCAGGGATAGAAGCGGTCCTCGCGCCCCAGAATCACCAGAGCGGGCAGGGCGAGATCCGCGAGCCGCTCGTCGCGCCCGTCTTCGGCGAGGTCTGCGCGCCTGTGGTGGATGACGACCCTCGGAATCCGGTGATCTGTGCTTCGCAAGTCCCGGTAGGCCTGGTGCGGGTCCTCGAACGCGGCCTCGTGACGGAAACCTGGAGCGAAACCGAGGGACAACGGAACGCGTAGCAACGTGTTGGGCGCCAGGCTCTGGAGCCGTACCAGGAGCGGGATCGTGAGCAGGGCGCTGGCCGCGGGACATGCGCCACTCCGGGAGCGTAGGACGGCCCTTGGCCGAGGACCACGATGCGCTTGACATAGCTGGTCCATCTCGCGACCTCGGTGGTGACGTCGTTGCCCCACGAGTGGCCGACCAACGGCATTCCCTTGTCGAGGACGAACGTCAACACCTGACGGTCGCGAACAGGCGTGCCGTCGCCTTCGTCGAGCTTGGCGTAGACGACGATCACGTCGGCGTACGGGCCGTTGGTGATGAAGGTCTTGTGGCCCTTCAGGATGACCTCGTCGCCGTCGCGCTTCACCGAGGTCTTCATGCCACCGAAGGCGTCCGACCCGGAGTCGGGCTCCGTGATCGCCCACGATGCGACGCGCTCTCCTGTGACCACCTTGGGCAGCCAGCGCTCCTTCTGCTCGAGCGTGCCCTTCGCGGCGATCGTGGCAGCGCCAAGCCCGAGGGAGACGCCGACCGAGGCGACCGTTCCGAGGCTCACCCCCGCCAGCTCACTGACCGCGATCGCGGCCATCGACTCTGCGCCGCTGAGGCCGGAAGCCGGGTCCGTGGACGCCGGCTTCCGCTCCCGTCGCTCGGCAGCCTGCTCGGGAGTCTCGTCCCGGCGACGACGCTCCCTGGCGAGCATCTTGTCGAGGGCATCGGTGGCCATCGCGCTGATGCCGAAGTCCGCGAAGAACGTGCGGATGAGGTCGTACGGCGGAAGCTCGCCCGTCTCGAGCTCGTCGAGCTGGGGACGCACCTCCTTGTCGATCCACTCGCGCACAGCGTCCCGAATGGCGATGTCGGACTCCGACCACTCGATCACGTCCACGCCTCCACGGCCTCGGCAATGCCGTCGATGGTCCAGTCACCGTCGGTCTCGGTCGTGTGGGTCACGTGCCAGCCACCCAGCGCCTGGATCGAGCCACCGCTCACCGCGAAGACCTTTCCGTTCACAGGACACTTCTCGGTGGCCAGCCACGCCACGAGCGGGGAGATCTGGGCCGGTGAGAAGAGATCCGGCTCACCCTCCTCGGGCTCGATGGCGAAGAGGGCACCCATGCCCGGTGTCGCGAGCGTGAGCCGGGTGCGGGCAATCGGGGCGATCGCGTTCGCGCGCACGCCGAAGCGGCTCAGCTCGTCGGCAGCCACGAGGGTCAGCGCAGCGATGGCCGCCTTGGCCGCACCGTAGTTGGACTGCCCGGCGTTCGGAGCGATGGTGCCGCTCGCCGAGGCGGTGTTGATGACCGATCCCGCGACCTGCTGGGCACTGCCCGACATCTTCTTCCAGTACAACGACGCGTGCCGCAGGGTCGCGAAGTGACCCTTGAGGTGCACATCGAGGACCGCGTCCCACTGGGACTCCTCGAGGCTCGCGATGAAGCCGTCCCTCAGGATGCCGGCGTTGTTGACCAGGACGTCGAGACGCCCGAACTCGTCGATGGCCTGCTCGATGAGGCGTCCTGCCCCGCCCCAGTTGGCGATGTTGTCGGTGTTGGAGATCGCCTTGCCGCCCGCGGCCAGGATCTCGGCGACCACTTCCTGCGCGGGGCCGGCGTCGGACCCGGCGCCGTCATTCGCGCCGCCGAGGTCGTTGACCACGACCCTGGCGCCCTCACGGGCGAAGAGCAGGGCGTGCTCGCGGCCGATGCCGCGCCCGGCCATGCCGCTGTCGGAGCGCAAGCGCCCGACCATGCCGCTGTGTGCGCGGTCGTCCAGTACGGATGGTGCCCCGACGGTGGCAAGTAATTCGCGGCGGGCCTCTGCCCCAGTCTTGAAGGTCTGCGCCCTGGCCGTCAGGTCGCTTGGCATCCGGCCAGCGGCTCCTTTGCGCGTGAGCAACTGAACTGCAGACTGACGTACCTCGTCTTGCTCGTGGTCAGTCATGCCTCGATGACCGACCGTCCACGCGATGGCCCCACGGGCTAACTGTCCGAAAGCGCCGCTGTATGACGCCACGGACGACGTTATCCCTGCACATCGGCCCTTGCCGCCCCCGCACAGGTGATCGTCAGACCGGCTTCCGGCCGAGGGGCCATCTCCTCAGATGGACCGGGTCTCGCCGAGGGGATGACGCGGCGAGGATGTGGGTACCCGTTCGACATGAGCGAGCACCCCAACGAACCACACCCCACCATCGACCTGAGCGACGTGGCCGAGGAACCGGTGCGGCGCTCCGTCGACGCAGAGAAGGACGTGGTCGCAGGCGAGCCGGGTTCGGACTCTCTCGACGAGGGAGGCACCGTGCCGGAGGACGACGCGCAGTAGCCGCACGGGGCGTCGCACAACGTGGTCGGTCGCCCGCAGTCGCAACGCCGCATTCAGCTACCGCGAGCGGGTCCGCCCAGCTCCAAGAGGCCAGCGGCCATCCGTTGGGAGACGTCCATGAGGATCTGCACGAGCTCGTCCGGCGTCGCCTCGAGCGAGCCGGCTCTCCAGGCGGTCATGGTTTCGACGAAGCCACCGATGCCTACCAGTAGGACGACCCGGAACTCGACGGGCTCGACGCCGACCGCGACGACCGGGGTACCCACGGTCGTGAACAGGTCGACGACCGCCTCGGTGGTGTCGCGGCGAAGCGCCTGGAGGACATCGCTCCCGCCGTGCTCCCCGAAGAAGATCTGCATCGAGCCGGGGTCCTCGGCGACCAGCCCGACCACTGCGGTGAGCGCGCTCCGGAGCTGGCACTCCAAGGGTTCGTCGGCGTGCTCGGCCAGCGCCGCGATGATGGTGGTCAGGACCTCGTTGCGCACCTCCTCGGCAACGGCGACGAGTAGCGCGTCGCGGTCGGGGAAGCTTTGGTAGAAGTAGCGATCGGCGAGTCCGGCGCGCGCGCATACGCCGCGCATCGTGACGGCCGGCCAACCGTTCTCACACCACAGGTCGCGTCCGGCCTGCAGAAAGGCACCGCGTCGCTCCGCACGACGCTGCTCGGCAGACTTTCCGCCGTACCCCCGCTTTGCGACAGCCGACATATTTCCATCTTGACAGCAAGCCGGCTGAGCGGCAATCTGTGGGCATGCGCCTACAGAATTGGCAGTCGCCGGGGCTCTCCCTGCGTAGCCGGGTGATCATGGACGTTCTCGGGGCCACCTGGCGGCCTTTCACGCACGTCATCCCTCCCGGCAGGATCGGTGCGGTCACGAGTCGCAGGCTCATCGCGGCCGGTCTCGCCCTGGCTTCGCCTCCGGTGAAGGGCGCCACGTTCGACCGCATCGAGGCGGCGGTGGCCGACGGCCTGACCCTGCGCGGCGAATGGGTACGCACGCCGATGACGACCCGTGCTGACGGCGTCATCCTCTACATCCACGGCAGCGGCTACGTGATGTGCTCGAGCCGCACCCACCGCGGGCTCACCTCCCAGCTCGCCGATCGCACCGGACTTCCGGTGCTCTCGGTCGACTACCGGCTTTCGCCTTCCCACCGGTACCCGGCGGCGCCCCAGGATGTCCGAGCCGCCTGGAACTGGCTTCTGGCCGAGGGCTACGACCCGGCACGGATCATCGTGGCAGGCGACTCGGCCGGGGGACACCTGGCGCTGACGCTCGCGCTGGAGCTCGCCCGCACCAGGCAGGCGTTGCCGGCTGCGCTCGTCACCCTTTCTCCCGTCGTCGACCTGAGCGTCGAGCGCGGACTGGTCCGCGACCGGATCGAACGAGACCCGTTCGCTTCCGCAGCGGTCGCGCGCCGCACGTTGGCGCGGTACGCCGACGCAGAGGCGATGCTCGACGACGGGCTACGCATCGAGTTCGACGACATCGACCGGTTCCCGCCGACGCTCGTGCACGCCGGATCGCGGGAGATGCTCGCCGCGGACTGCACCGACCTCGTTCGTCGCCTCAAGGGCGCCGGGCTCGAGGTGGAGTACCGCGTCTGGCCGGGCCTCATGCACGTCTTCCAAGCGATGACCGCCTTCATGCCGGAGAGCCTTGCCGCGCTCGACGAGATCGCCACCTTCATCACCACCCACCTGCCGGCCGCAGACGCAGCGCCGTACCTGATGACCGCGGAGATCGCATGATCGGCCTGAGCAGGTCCAAGACGTCGGGCGCAGCCGCGGTCGTCACCGGCGCCGGCAGCGGCATCGGACGCGCCTTCGCCGTGGAGCTCGCGCGGCGTGGCGCCCGCGTTGTGTGCAGCGACATCAACCAGGACAGCGCACAGGCGACCGTTGCCCTGGTCGAGGCTGCCGGTGGCACCGGACTCCCTGTTCCGTGCGACGTCGGGAGCTCCGAGAACGTCGCCGCCCTGCGCGACCGTTCCCTCGAGTGGTTCGACGGCGCACCGACGTTGCTGATCAACAACGCCGGCATCGGAGCCGGCGGCCACAGCGTCGGGCGGTCCAGCCTCGCGGACTGGGAGCGCACCCTGCAGATCAATCTGTGGGGCGTCATCTACGGCTGCCACCACTTCCTGCCGGTGATGAAGCAGGCCGGTCGCGGCGGGGTCATCAACGTAGCCTCGGCCGCTGGCTTCGCGGCCGGGCCCCGGATGGCGGCGTACAACGTGAGCAAGGCCGGCGTGATGAGCCTGTCGGAGACCCTGGCCGCCGAGCTCGCCGGCACCGGACTGCGCGTCACGATGCTCTGCCCGACGTTCGTGAAGACCAACATCTTCTCCGGCGAGCTCATCGAGGCCTCCGCGGCAGGCACCGCGTCGCGTATCGCCGGCTTCATGGGCATGTCTCCCGAGAAGGTCGCGCGGATGACGCTCGACGGCCACGACCGGGGCCGCTTGTACGTCGTACCGCAACTGGACGCGCGGGCCATCTGGCTCGCCAAACGGCTCACTCCCACCAGCCACGCACGTGTCGGCGGCCTGCTCGGCCGCCTCGCGCCGTTCCCACCAGAGGAAGAAGGAATCCGATGAGTTACGACTTCGAGGCCATGCTGCAGACCATCAAGGACAAACAGTGGTCACTGGCCGACATCGACTGGGACGCCCCCGGAGCCGAGACGATGTCCGAGGAAACCCGAGCCAGGATGAAGCCGTTCATGGCCGACCTGGTCTGGATCGAGCACATTGGCGCGCGGGGATTCTCGGCGCTGGCGAAGAAGGCGCCGACGCCCACGATCCGCGACATCTACCAGCACTTCCACGCCGAGGAGCAGAAGCACGCCAACGCTGAGCTCGCCTTGATGCGCCGCTGGGGGATGTTGGAGGACGACCGGATCCCCGAGCCCAACATCCAGGTCAAGCTGGCCATCAAGGTGCTCGACAGCTACGGCGACAGCCTTCCGCTGAGCGCCATGGCGGCCTTGATCCCGCTGCTCGAATGCGCGCTGGACGGCGCCCTGGTGAAGTTCCTGACCGACGAGGTCGAGGACCCGCTGTGCCACGAGGTCTTCCGGCACATCAACTCGGACGAGGCGCGCCACATCACCGTCGATTTCGAGGTGCTCGACCTCCTCGGCGCTCGCGGCTGGATCAGCACCATCACCAGCGCAGCCGAGATCGCCGACCCCCGCGTGGTCGTCGGCCTCGTCGTCGTCTTCGTACCGCTGATCAACAAGGTGCGCGACAACGTGGTCGCGATGGGTCTGCAGGAGCGGAAGCTGATGAACGCCATCCGCCGCTTCGAGAAGATCGGTGGGCGCAGCGAGTACACACGGCGCATGGTGCCGTTCCAGGCCATGAGGGTGCTGGGCAGCATGATCATGAACCGCTCGCACCCCTACCACCGCTTCCTGGCAGATCCGTTGGTCCGGATCACCGACCACGTGCCGGCGCGCCTCATCGGCAAGCCCCAGTCCTGGGTCGACGGACTGTCGCCCGAGGCAGTCGCTTGAGCGCCGTTCCCGTCCGCCCAGCGCGCGGACGTGGGGTCCAGCGCGAGCCGGAGGCCTTCCGCGCGCGGTTGCTGACGGGCACCGACTGGTTCAAGCACTACTACACCGGTGAACGCGTGGCGATCCTCGCGACCGGTTCCGAGGCCGCCTCGATCCTCCCGGAGGTGCTGCACACTGCGGCCAGTGTCATGGTCTTCGAGGAGAGTCCCACCTGGGTCACGCCGGTCCCGGTCCCGCTCGGTCCGCTGCGACGCACCGTCTCGCGGATCTGGCTCCGGGCCTCAGTCCCTGACGCCTGGACCCGCCGACAGCTCACCCCACACAAGCAGTTCGACGGCCCCCACGTCACGGTGAGCCCTAGCTACTACGCGGCCCTGCGCGACCCGCGGGCCCGGCTGATCCACTGGCCGGCGTACGCGATCGTCGCGAACGGCGTCCGCTGCGCCGACGGCGTCGAGTACCAGGCGGACACGATCATCCTCGGCGCCACCTCACGTCTGGCCCACTCCACACTGCCTCAGGGAGCCCGCTCATGACCCGCACCCCCGACCACGAGATCGTCATCATCGGTGGCGGCCTGTCCGGCATCGGCGCAGCGATCATGCTCGACCGCGCCGGGTTCGGCGACTACCTGCTGCTCGAGGAGGGCGACGGGTTCGGCGGCGCCTGGCACTGGAACACCTACCCAGGCGTCGGCGTCGACATCCCGTCGTTCGCCTACCAGTTCTCCTTCGAGCAGCTCAGCGGCTGGTCGCGGATCTACGCACCTGGCGCCGAGCTCAAGGCATACGCCGAGCACTGCGTCGACAAGTACGACGTGCGCCGCCGTAGCCGCCTGCTCGCGTCGGTCGTCAGCAGCCAGTACGACGATTCCAGCGACCTGTGGGAGGTGCACTTGGCCGACGGAGATGTCGTCACCGGCCGTTACGTCATCAACGCCACCGGCGTGCTCACCAAGCCGAAGAAACCCGAGATCCGTGGTGCGGACGAGTTCCGTGGCACCGTCATGCACACCGCGCGCTGGGACCACGACGTGGACCTGACCGGCAAGCGGGTCGCCATCATCGGCACCGGTGCCTCCGCCGTCCAGATCATCCCCGTCATCGCGTCCGACGTGGAGCACCTCACTGTCTTCCAGCGCACGCCGATCTGGTGCCTGCCGAAGCCGGACTCGGGTCTGGCCTGGCCCTTGCGCACGGCGCTCGGTCTGGTCCCCGGCTCGAAGGCCGCCGCTCGTCTGATCAGCCAGACGTACGTCGAGGTCACCTTCCCGCTGGCCGCCCACTTCCACGGCTACGTCCCCACGGCGCTGTTCGGTGAGAAGCTCGGTCACCTGCACCTCCGGCGATCGGTGCGGAACCCGGAGACCCGGCAGAAGCTGACGCCCCAGTACTCCCTCGGATGCAAACGACCCAGCTTCTCCAACACCTATCTCAAGGCATTCAACCGAGCGAACGTCCTCCTCGAGACCGATCCAATCGAGACGATCACATCGACGGGCGTGCGCACGGTGTCGGGGGTGACCCACGACGTCGACGTGTTGATCCTCGCGACCGGGTTCAAGACCTTCGAGAAGGGCAACATGCCGGCGTACCCCGTGCAAGGCATCGACGGAGGGGACCTGGAATCGTTCTGGACCGAGAACCGCTTCCAGGCCTACCGCGGGGTGAGCGTTCCCGGGTTCCCCAACTTCTTCACGATCCTGGGACCCTACGGCTACAACGGCTCCTCGTACTTCAACCTGATCGAGACCCAGTCCGCGCACGTCACCCGCCTGCTCAAGGCGGCACGCAAACGCAAGGCGAGCCGCGTGGACGTCACCGAGGAGGCCAACGACCGCTACTTCGCGAAGTCGCTCGGCCGCCGGGACAACCAGGTCTTCTTCCAGGGCAATTGCGCCGGGGCGAACAGCTACTACTTCGACGACAACGGCGACGTGCCGCTGCGGGCGGCCTCGACGCTGGAGACGATGTGGGACGCGAGCCACTTCCCGCTCAAGGACTACACGTTCTCGTGACTGCACGCGTCATCATCATCGGCGCGGGATTCGGGGGGATCGCCGCGGCGATCGAGCTCAAGAGGGGCGGGCACGACGCTGTCCTCCTTCTGGAGAAGGGCGACGAGGTCGGCGGCGTCTGGCGCGACAACACCTATCCGGGGGCTGCCTGCGATGTTCCCTCCCCGTTCTACTCGTATTCGTTCGAGCCGCATCCGGGGTGGCCCCGCCGCTACGCCGGGCAGCCGCAGATCCTCGACTACCTGATCAAGGTCACCGACAAGTACGACGTACGTCGCCACGTGCGCTTCGGCGCCGAGGTCGTCGCCTGCTCGTGGGACGATGCCAGCCGTAAGTGGACCGTTCGCCTGGCGTCGGGCGACGAGCTGGAATGCGACGTCCTGATCCCTGCACTGGGCCAGCTCTCCCGGCCGTCGTACCCGCAGATCAACGGACGCGAGACCTTCAGCGGCCCGGCCTTCCACTCCGCACGCTGGGACCACGACGTCAACCTCGACGGCAAGAAGGTCGCGGTGATCGGCACGGGTGCCAGCGCCATCCAGTTCGTGCCGGCGATCCAGCCGCTGGTCGCCAGCCTGACGATCTTCCAGCGGACGCCGCCCTACATCGTGCCCCGCTGGGACGCCGAGTACGGTCCCCGCCACCAGACCCTGTTCCGTCGTGTCCCACAGGTCCAGGCCGGTGAGCGCCTCGGTTGGTTCGCCTACCTCGAGGTGGCGACTACGGCGTTCGTCTATTCCTCACTGCTGGCCCGGGCCTTCACCGCGCTTGCTCGCCGACACACACGTCGCCAGACCGCCGCTGTGCCAGGGCTCTTCGAGAAGGTCTGGCCTGACTACCCGGTCGGCTGCAAGCGCGCCCTGCTCTCCGACACTTATCTCCCTGCCCTGACGCAGCGCAATGTCCAGCTGGTCACTGACCCGATCGATCACATCGGAGCCAGCGGCATCCGCACCGCCGAGGGCTGGCACGAGGCCGACGTCATCATCTACGGCACCGGCTTCGCCGCAACCGACTTCCTGGTCCCCATGGACGTGACGGGACGCGACGGGCTGTCACTCGAGAAGGCCTGGGCCGAGGGCGCGCACGCCTACTTCGGCCTCACCGTCCCGGGCTTCCCGAATCTGCTCATCATGTACGGACCCAACACCAACACCGGCGGAGGATCGATCGTCTACTTCCTGGAGACACAGGCCCGGTACATCCGTGCGTATGTCGACCAGGTTGCGTCAGCGGGCTCTGCCCTGGACCTGAAGCCGGAGGTCGACGCGGCCTTCGACGCCGAGATCCAGCGCCGTCTCGATGACAGCGTGTGGACCAGATGCTCCTCCTGGTACCGGGCCGCCAGCGGACGGATCACCGCCAACTGGCCGGGGCTATCGGCGGAGTACCGGCGCCGGGCGCGGTTCCGGCCCGACGACTATCTCGCGATCTGACGCGAGCAAGGCTTGCTGTCCGGTCCAGCTGGCCGGCGATGGCGATGTGCACCGTGGCGCCGTCGACCCGGTACCGGGGTCTCCTGCGCCGCTCGAGAGGCCACAGGCCGCAAGGACCTGCGCTGGCACGACTTGCGACACGCGGGCGCTGTCCTCGCCGCGCAGACCGTGCAGGCTTGTCAGCCATAGCCCGGGCCGAGCTCGATGACCTCACGCTCGGTCAGGAGCGGCCAGAACTGACCGCTCGTTGTCTGCCCGAACGTTCCCATCTCAGATTCGGTTTCAGAAATCGGCTGTGATTTGCGGAGATATGGTGGGCGGCGAGGTCGAGGGCGAAGCCAGCGCCCGCAACCCGGCGACGATCGCGGACTACAAGGCGAGGTCAGCGCTGTACGTCCCCGAACAATCTCGGTTGTCCCACCTGGTCAAGATTCCGGAGGGGGATGACATCGGTAGGGCGACGGACGAGGCCATCAAGGCCATCGAGGAAGCCAACCCAGAACTGAAGGACATCCTTCCGCGCGGTTATCAGAAGCTTGAGCGTTCGACACTCATCGAACTGCTGCGGCTCTTCGCCCCGCTGCACATGCAGCTCGACGGTGACGCCTTCGGCTTCATCTACGAGGACTTCCTCTCCAACTTCGCGGCGCAGGAGGCAAGGGTGGGGGCGAGTACTTCACGCCGTACTCCATCGTCCGCCTGATCGTTGAGATCCTGGAGCCCTTCGAAGGTCGAGTGCTAGATCCCGCGGCTGGCTCTGGCGGCATGTTCGTTCAGTGCGCGAAGTTCGTCGAGCGCCATCACGAGTCAGCCAGTCGCAAGCTATCGGTCTTCGGTGCAGAGAAGACCGAGGACACCGTTCCGTTGGCGGCGAAGATGAACCTGGCCCTGCACGGCCTCTCGGGCGACATCCGCCAGGCCAACAGCTACTACGAAGACCCCCACCGGGTCGTCGGTGCCTTCGACTTCGTCATAGCCAACCCACCCTTCAACGTCGACAAGATCAAGAAGGAGCAGCTAGCTGTGATGCCCAGTCACGTTGGTCGAGATCCTGCGACGACACGGTCTGATCTGTAGACGGGCGAAGGCCTCCCCGGTGTGGAATGGAGCTATCTAGGAACCGCTCCGCCACCCAGGAGGCCTTCGTGTCCCACGCTACCCATTCCAACGCCGCCCTGACACCACGAGCGAGGCTCCGCCTCGCGCGTCTCATCGTCGAGCATGGCTGGCCGCCGGCCCGTGCAGCCGAGCGCTACGACGTCTCGTGGCGCACCGCGAAGAAATGGGCTGACCGCTACCTCGAGGAAGGTCCAGCCGGGATGCTCGACCGATCCTCGGCCCCGCACCATCAGCCCAACCGGACCCGCAGCCGGTTGTTCGCAAGATCGTGCACCTGCGCTGGAAGCAACGATTGGGCCCGGTCGAGATCGGCGACAGGCTTGGAATGCCGTCCTCGACCGTGCACGCGGTCCTGGTGCGATGCCGGATCAACCGACTCACCCACGTCGACCGAGCCACGGGTGAACCGATCCGACGCTACGAACACGACGCACCGGGCGACCTGATCCACGTCGATGTGAAGAAGCTCGGCAAGGTCCCCGATGGCGGCGGATGGCGTTACCTCGGGCGCCAACAGGGCGAGAAGAACCGCGCTGCCACAGCCAACCGGACAGGCGCACGCAACAAGCACCACGATCCGAGCATCGGGATCTGCTACCTGCACACCGTGATCGACGACCACTCCCGCGTCGCCTACGTCGAGGCCCACGACGACGAAACCAAGGAGACCGCGACCGAGGTCCTCAAGAACGCCGTCGCCTGGTTCGCTGATCGGAGCGTCACCGTCAAGCGGGTCCTGTCCGACAACGGCAGCTGCTACAAGTCCTTCTTGTGGCGCGACACCTGCGCCGAGCTGGGCATCACTGCGAAGAAGACCCGGCCCTACCGTCCGCAGACGAACGGGAAGATCGAGCGCTTCCACCGCACCTTGGCCGAAGGGTGGGCGTTCAAGAAGTTCTACAACTCCGAGTCAGCCCGGCTCGCTGCTCTGCCACATGGGTTCACGAGTACAACCAACACCGGCCCCTCCCAGCAATCGGGAAGGCCGCACCCATCACCAGATTGAACAACCTGGCTGGGCATCACAGCTAGGTGGGCAGCGATGCCCGTCTCCGCAGGCCTGACCTGATGTTCCCGGTATCGACGGGCCCTTCTGTTCAGAGGCCGCTCATTGTTCTGGCTGCTCGGGGACGAGCCGGGAGTCGGCGTCCACCAGATCGGCCCGAATCGGCTCCCCGCGGCTTGCGCATCATCGTGAGTGGCGGTGCTGGCCAGCAGTTTCCACATCTACGACGACATCTAACCGGGCCGCCGGCTGCGGTCGTTCAGGAACGCTGAACAACCGCAACAAACAGCCGCTGACCTGCAGAAACGCCGCTGAGCGACCCTTTGGTCGCTCGGCGGCGTTTGCTGTTGCTAGCCGCTCGCCTGTTACAAATCCAGTACAAATCTCGGGAGCGCCACCTTCCGCCAGGCTCGTCTCTTGGCGCTCCCCGGGCGGTCCACCCTGGGGGTCTCGGCGTAACTCGGTCGCCCGAATCGTCGCCGTCGCATCGCATGAGCTGACAACCGTCGTAGCGGATGCTCGGCGAGCGCGTAGTTGAGTCCCCGATAGTGGTGTAGCGCGGTCGCCGAGACCGTCGCCGGCGTGTACGGCAGACGAAGACGCGGCCACCGCGTG
>NZ_BMNI01000018.1 GCF_014646375.1 Nocardioides phosphati | reverse complement strand
TCACCGAGGAGGTCGCCATCAGCGCCTAGCGACACGCCCGACGGAGGATTCGTTTCGTACACCACGCCTAGGGACTTGACCGAAGGCGCCGACGGAGACCCATCCCATTAGATCCTGCGATCCGACTTTCCACGTGATCACCCCGGCGATGGCCCCTACGGATAGTGCACCGAGATAGCAACGGTTCAGCCAGAAAGTTCTATCGCGACCCGAAGTCGATGTGAGGTCTGCTGCTCGATACAGATCCGGGAAGTCCTCGGCGAACAGCCCCGAGGGTCCGTCTTCTCGTGGCGCATCGGGAGTCAGCGACATGCGGCGATGTTAGCGGCGATCGCCGGCCAGACCTGCGTCTATGTCGAAACGGGATGGTCAGAGAGCGAGGAGTGGAGCTCTTAGGCCCCACTTTGGGGGGAAGAACGGCGCGGACAGGGGTCCTTGGGGCGCGAACTGTTGCTTGATCCGTGTTCGGTTCCCGAGGCCACGACGGTCTGGATGCATGACTCGGGCATACTTGTCGGTTTCGCAGAACAAGTTCTGGCAGTCGATGAGTTTGAGGGGTCTCCCGAAGAGGTCCTGGAAGTCAATCCCGAAGAACTCCAATTGCTCCTTTTGGGTATCGACCATGGCGCGAATCACGGATGCCGGGTCAACCCCCTTAGCGTCGGGAAAGCACTTCGCCAGGCCGCTGAGTGCCCCGGGTCCGGCAACGACGAAGTCGTCCTCATCAAAGTCGATCAGGGTTGAGTAGTTCAGGTCGACGGTCAGTTGGAAGGCGAGGAACGGCCCTAGGGAGGGGAATGAACTCAACCGGGCGAACACATCCTTGAGTGAGCTCGCGGTGCAGAGATCGCGTTCCAGGCTGCTGGAGATCATGTACTCGATCAAGCGCAGGTGGTTGCGGTGCTTACGCTGCTCACCGAACGGCGGGGGCGGAATGATGTAGGCCGCCGAGTACACGCGCTCGCCGCGCGCGAGCCGTTGGTCGAGCACCTGCGAGTACTCGTCGACGTCGAAGTCGTCGCAGGTGATCGTCCCGCGATTCGACTCCAACTCCGACCACGTCTCAGGCTTGTTGAAGAACCGGAAGAGCAGGATGCGAAGTAGCAGATCGCGTGGATCCTGGGGGCCTTCGTAGATGACACGGATCAGGTCTTGTGAGACCCGGTCCGCCGCCCGGTACGCATTCGTGAAGCGGTACCTCGAGACGACCGGATCGTCCGTCCAGGGGCCGGGTTCGTTCGTAAGGCGCGCGTGGTAGACCCTCTGTCGTTCCGCTGCCAGCGTCCAGTAACTCTGCAGCACCTCGCTGCCCACGATCTCTCGCCCGCCGACTCGCGCTGTCCACATGGAGCCCATCTTCTCCCTTCCCCAGACCGATCACCCAGCGACTGGCCGCATCCCCGTAGGGGCAGCGTCCCTTCAGGATCATTGGGGCTCGGCGGCAACGCTGAATCTGGGCACGGCCCCCTCGCGTCTAACTGGGCGAAGTGACGCAAGGCCTCGCACGCAGCCGCTTGCGCGTTCCCGACGAAGATGAGGACGGCCCGCCCTGCAGATGCAGGACGGGCCGGCGTACTGGTTCTGACGAGCTCAACCAGCGCGCGAATCAGATGTCGTAATACTGACTGACTGACCCATGCTGACCTGCGCAAACGTCGAGGACTTTCGACAATTTGTACCACGCTTGTAACGGATGCGGGTCTGCTAGGGAGTCGGGGTCATCGCTCCGGGCCGTCGAGCTCCGTGCCCTGTGTCGGATCTTCCTGGCGGGCGGGGGAGTGGACGCAGTCGATGCGCCCGCCCATGGCAGCCATGAGCGAGCGACCGACGGGCGCGAGATTCTCACGGCATGGCCGATCGGGACGACCTGCCCGCCGTCCTTGGGGAGGGCGAATACTTGGTCGCCAACGACTACAGGATGGGCGGGTTCTGGGGAGTTCTCATCGCTCCTTCTGAGGAAGCCATCCGCGCGAAGACCCCGAACTCATCATCGCCAAGACCCGACCGAAGTGGATGGACGAGGCCGCGCTAGAAGCAAAGCTGAGAGACGCCGTTGTGGTTGGACGACCACCCGCCGCAGGCTCTGCTTCTGGGCGCTGGTGCCTCAACCGGTGATCATGGCTTTGACCTTACCGAGCACGGTTCGCGGCCGAGGCGTGCGAGCGGTGCTTTGCTCCACGATGTTGCGTCGTCGCGCTTCCAATTCGAGACGGTGGCCGACTCGAACTGCTGGTTCATCGAAGGCACTGGCCAGCCCGGCGGCGACGGCCATGGCGGCCCAGTCGTTGTGCGCGGTCGCGCGGACGGCATGAGCAACTTCTTCGGTGGGAGGGTGGTCCGCGAGGTCGTCGATGACCTTCCGCACGCCCGAGTAGATCCGGGTGGCGTGCCGCCAGGCTTCGATGACGGCCTCCCTGCGGTCTTCAGGGTCGTCGACGAGGCTGCGTTCTAGTGATGCCACGAGGCGGGTGTGCCAGCGGAGCAGCAGCGCGTTCGCGAGATCCTCGATGTTGTTGAAGTAGGTGTCGGTGCCTTCGATGTTGGTGGGGATTTGCCCGTCGTTTCGGGCGAGGATCTCCTCGATCAGATTGTGGAGGACTGTTGCGCGGCTCGGCTTCGGTCGGTCCTTCACGGGTACTCCTTCGTGGGACTGGATGGTGTGTGGCTGACCTACTGAATGGGTAGAGATGCGAACCCGCGGATCGGGCCTGAGCGGAGTCGGACCGCGGAGTCGATGTCGACATCCCAGTCACGGCGGCGGGTGAGGAGTGCTCGCAGAGCGATACGTGCTTCGAGGCGGGCTAGGGATGCGCCGAGGCAGAAGTGGATGCCGCGCCCGAACGCGACCTGTCGTTCGGGGCGACGGTTGATGTCGAAGTGGTCGGCGTCGGGGAACGCGTGGTCGTCGCGGTTGGCTGAGCCGAAGAGCAGCAGCACGGTGTCGCCGGCTGCCATGGCCTGCCCGTGCAGATCGACCTGTCGGGTCAGGGTGCGTGCCAGGCCCTGGACCGGTGAGTCGTAGCGGAGCAGCTCTTCGACGGCTGCTGGCACGAGTTCGGGGTCGTCGGCGAGAGCGCGTCGGTCCTCAGGGTGCTGGGCGAGGATGACAGCGCTGTTGGACAGGAGGTTGGTCGTCGTTTCGTGCCCGGCGACGAGCAGCAGCAGGCAGAAGCCGAGAAGTTCTTCCTCGGTGAGGTGCTCGCCGTCCACTTCGGCTTGGACGAGCGCTGTCATGAGGTCGTCTTGGGGGTGCGCGCGTCGGTCGGCCAGGAATGCGGAGAAGTACTCGTAGAGGGCTGCAGCGGCGTCCAGCCCGGCGCCGAACTCGCCTCGCACGGGGTTGGACTGGATCAGGGTGGTGGACCAGGTCCGAAAGCGGTCGCGGTCTTCACGCGGCACGCCGAGCATGTCGGCGATCACGATCGCGGGCAGAGGTCCGGAGAATTCGGAGACGAAGTCCCACGGGCCGGTCTCGGGGGATTGGTCGAGGAGGTCGTCGACGATGGTGTGGATGTGTGTCTCGAGCCCGGCGATGCGGCGGGGGGTGAAGGCCTTGCTGACGAGGTGACGCAGTTGGGTGTGCCGGGGTGGGTCGCTCATGATGAGCATGGGCAGGAACAGGTCGGTCATGTCCACCCCGGGCGGGGTGGGGAAGATCCCGGACGCCGAGGAGTACGTCGCCGGATCGGCGAGGGCGGCGGAGACGTCGTCGTAGCGGCTGAGGACCCAACAGCTCGCCTGCGAGGACCAGTACACGGGAGCGTGGTCGCGCAGCTCGCGGTAGACGGGGTACGGGTCCGCCATGACTTCCGGGTCGAACGGGCTGTAGGTCAGCTGCTGGTTGCTCATCGCATCTCTCTCGGTTGTCGGTTCACGCGTGTGCATCGGATGTGGTGGCTGGCTGCAGTGCGGACGGGGCGCGCGTGGGCCTGCGGTGTGGCCACCAGCTGCGGTCCTCGAAAAGGGCCGCGCAGGCGGGTACGACCAGGGTGCGGACGATGAAGGTGTCGAGCAGGAGTCCGGCGGCGACGGCGAACCCGGTCTGGGCGAGCGCTTCGACGGGGGAGAACAGCAGGGCCACGAAGGTGGAGGCGAAGATGAGGCCGGCGGCGGTGATGACGGGTCCGGTGGCGGTGACTGCGCGGGCGACCTCGTCGCGGTCCAGGGCGAGGCCGCTCTCGCGCATCCGGCTCATGAGCAGGATGTTGTAGTCCGCGCCCACGGCGACGAGCAGGACGAACACGATGACCGGGACGGTGAAGTGGATGTCTTGTCCGACCAGCTGCTGGAACACGAGGGTGGTGAGCCCCAGCGCGGCCGCACAGGACAGGACGACGGAGGCGAGGAGGTAGAGCGGTGCGGTGAGGGCGCGCAGCGTGAGGATGAGGATGAGGAGCACCATGAGCAGGACCGCGGCGACCACGAGGACGGCGTCGTCGGCGAGGTAGTGGGCCAGGTCGGCGCCGAGGCCGGCCGCGCCGGTGGCGAGGATGGTGGAGTCGTCGAGGCGGGTGTTGTTCATGGCCTGGTCGGCGGTGTCCTGGACTTCGTTGTAGCGCTCCTGTCCGGCGGGGGTGAGGGGGTCGGTATCGCCGGTGACCTGGATGCGGGCCAGTTTTCCGTCCTCGGAGAGGAACTGGGTGCGGGCCAGGGCGAAGTCGGGCTTTCCGAGTGCGGAGGCGGGTAGGTAGAAGCCTCCGGCCTCTGGGGTGTCGGCGCGCTGGTTGATGGCCTGGAGGTAGTCGCCGGATTCGTCGAGCCCGTTGCTGAGCTTCTCGGTCTGGGTGAGGAGCTGCTCGATGCCAGGTGCGATGCCGGCGGCACCGGTGGCGAGCCGGTCGGTGCCGCCTTCGAGCTCGCCGAGCTTCTCGCTCAACAGCGCTTGGCCCTCGGCGATCCGGTTGCTGCCCGACTGGGCTTGGCGGAGCCCGGCGGCGAGCTGGTCGAGCCCGGTCGCGAGGCGTCCGTCGCCGGCGGCGAGGCGTTCGGCGCCGGCGGCCGCTTGGGCCAGGCCGGGCAGGAGCCGGTCGCGTTCGCCGGTGTAGATCTTGCGCAGGCCCTCACGGGAGCGTTTGCAGATCGGGTCGGCGGTGCAGATCGGATCGTCCTCCAGGGCTTCGACGATCCTGCCGAGGCCCTCGACGGCCTGGGCGACCTGGTCGTGTGCGGTGCGGAGCCCGGCGGCCAGTGCGGCGGCGCCCAAGCGGAGCCGGCGGGCGCCGCTGGCGGCCTGGCTCGTGTGATCGGCTGCCTGCCCGAGGCCGTGGGCGATGCGGCGGCTGCCGTCGCTGAGCTTCCCGGCGCCGTCTTGGGCCTTCCCGGCGCCTGCGGAGACCTGGCCGAGGGCGTCTCCGAGGTCGCCGGCCCCGGACGCGAGGCGTTCCAGCCCGGGTTCCCCGGACTCGAGCTTGCGGTCGGCCTGGTGGAGTCCTCGGGCGAGTTTCCCGAGCTGGTTGGCGATGGAGGCGGGTTCCAGTCGCCTTCCGGCCGGTTGGGTGATGCTGCGGACCTGGTTGACGCCGTCGACCTTCGCGACCGCGGTGCTCACGGAGTTGATGACAGCCAGGTCGCGGGTGTTGGCCATGTTGTGGTCGGAGCGGATGAGCAGGTAGTCGGGCAGGGTCTGGTTGGGTGGGAAGTGCTCGGTCATCGCCGCGAGGCCCAGGTTGCTGGGGGTGTCTGGCGGTTGGGCGGCGCGTTCGTCGAAGGAGAGCTGCATCGTGGGCAGCGCGAGCGCGAGCAGCACCAGGACCGTCACTCCCGCGACCAGGATCCGGGCGGGGTGTCGTCCGACGAGGCGGCCGGTGCGGGCCCACCGCGAGTCCGGCCGCGGTGCCGGAGCTGGCCCGATGCGGGGTCCGAACCAGCGGATCAGGGCGGGGGTGAAGGTGAGGCTGACCGCGAGGGTGACCGCGATACAGATCGCCATCGGGGGGCCGGTGGTGGCGAAGATGGCGAGTTCGGTGAATCCGAGGCAGATGGCGCCGAGGATGACGGTGGCTGCCGAGGCCAGCAGGGCGGGCCCGACCCGGGAGACCGACTCGGCTACCGCATCGAGGGGTTCGAGGCCGTTGCCGTATTCCTCGCGGAAGCGGGAGATGAGGAAGACGCAGTAGTCGGTCCCGGCGCCCAGGGTGATGGCTACGACGAACGCGTCGGTGTAGGTGGACAGGGCCAGCCCGTGCTCACCTGCCCAGGCCAGGGCGCCGCGGGTGCACAGCAGGGCGACACCGATGGTCACCAGCGACACCAGGACGGTCGCGATCCGGCGGTAGACCAGCCAGAGGATTCCGACCAGAAGGAACAGGGAGACCGCGGTGATCTTCAACGAGGCGTCGTTCACCGCCGTGGTCAGGTCGGCGATCATCGCCGGGTCGCCGGTCACGTGAACTTCGGTGCCGGGTGGAGCATCGAGGTCGTCGACGACCGAGCGGAGCCACTTCACGTCCTCGTCGGATGCCGGTGAGCCGACCGCGGATCGCAGCCCGACGACTAGGTAGGTCGCCTCGCCGTCCTTGCTGGTCATCGAGCGCCGGGCCTCGGGCTTGCCGAGGTAGTCCTGGACCTCCGAGACCCGCTCCGGCTCCTTCTGGAGGGTGCTCACGAGGTCGGCGTAGACGCGGCGGTCCCCCACGCCCAGGCCGTCGTCGTCGGTGATGACCACGAACACATACGAGTGGGTGTTGCCCGACCCGAACGCGGTGTCCATCACCCGCAGCCCGTGCAGGGTCGGTGAGTCCTCGGGCAGGAAGGCAGTGCTGCTGCGTTCGACCACGGTCCCCAGCGGGGTGACCAGCAGCGAGAGCGCGGCGGCGGCCAGCACCCAGCCGAGCACCACGATCGATGGGAAGCGGTGCCCCAGCCTGAGGGCAGACCTCAGCGGTCCGCTGCTTCCGGCTCGTGGTCCGCGACCCATTCACCCGCACCAATGCTCTGGACTGAAATGTTGTACTGGCAGTACAACATAGGATGTGGTCGACGTCGAGGCCAGTTGGCACGGTGGGGCACAAGGGGAGGAGTGAGAGCGGTGAGGAAACTTCCGGCGAAGCTGGCCAGTCAGCTCTACGGCGCGGCCGAGCTGATCGCCGAGCGCGGTCTGGACGGCACCAAGATCGACGACATCGCCGAAGCCACGGGTATCCCGAAGGCCACGATCTATTACCACCTGGACGGCAAGAACGGGGTCCTCGCATTCCTTTTGGGAGACCTGCTTGACCTCATCGCTGGCGAGGTCGGTGTCGCAGTCTCAACGGTCGAGGATGCCCGTACCCGGCTCGAGGCCGCCGTCGCAGCACAACTAAGTGTGATGGTCGAGCATCCGTTCCTGTGCCGGGCACTCGTGGGGGACCTCGGCCGTGCCACCCGGCTGCCTGACCTCGCCGAGGCTTTGCGGAGCGCGTTCTACCAGCCGATCGAGAAGCTTCTGGCCGACGGCGTCGCCGACGGCTCGCTGCGCCAGGTCGCCGATCCGGGTGCCGTTGCAATGAGCGTCTTCGGTGCCATCACCGTGGCCGGTCTCAGCGCCGCGGTCGAGGGGTCTTCAACTGGCCCGTCCGCAGATGCGGCCCGTTTCTCTGCGGCGATCTGCGAACTGATCCTCGACGGTCTCGCGACACCTCGCACTCGCGATGACCACGAATCGGGTGAGCGGCCGTGACCAGCCTGGATGAGCTCCTCGCGAGCTGGAACGAGAAGTTCCGGGCGTACGAGGACGGCGCCCGGCTTCCGCCGCACCACGACCACTGCCTCGCCTGCGGACCCGACAACCCCCACGGCCATCACCTCACCGTCCAGCGTCGCGGCGACGAGGTGCATGCGGTTCACGTCTTCGACGAGCGCCACGTCGGCGCTCCCGGGATCGCGCACGGAGGCGCCGTGGCAACGGTCCTCGACGACCTGTTCGGGTTCCTGCTCTACCTCACCGGCAGTCCAGCGGTGACCCGGAAGCTCGAGGTGCGCTACGACTCGCCCGTCATCCTCGGCACCACCTACGAGCTCGCGGCCAGGGTCGTCCGGACAGAAGGGCGCAAGCTCTTCGTGGAGGCCGACATGAGTGAGACCGGAGGACCAACTGTCGCCTTCGCTTCGGCCCTTTTCCTGAGGGTGGACGTGACCCACTTCGACCAGGGCAGGCCGCGATGACTAAGACGTGGGTGGGCCGCTTTATCCCCGAAGTTCCCGTGGGCGCCACGGTCGCAAGCGCACCGTGGCGGAGGGACTCTGCGGGATCTCAGCGCGGTCGGGTTCGACACGGGCGCGACCGGTACTCCCGGTCGGTACTCCCGGCTGGTGCCTGTTCCTCTGCCGTGTGACGACGGAAGGGTGCGAGTCGCACGCTGAGCTGACATGGCTGTCGGCGTGCGTGTCGGGAGGGATGACGCCCCCACTTGGATCGTCAACGGTGACGTGACTGCGTGAACAACGCCGCGAGCGTGCTGCTTGAGTGGCGCGAAGCGAGCGAAGGTTGGTAGCCGGGCCCTACCTAGCCCGGTTCGCGGCGACCGAACTGACGGAATTCGCTTGGCGACTGCCCGGTCCAGCGTTTAAAGGCATGCGAGAAGTTGCCCAGGTCGCTATAGCCGAGATCTATGGCGATCTGACCGACCGTCAGCGATCGGTCGAGCAGGCGGACGATCGCCCTCTCGCGCAACAGCGATTGCTGTACGTCGCGGAAGGTCGTGCCCTCCTCGTGGAGGCGCCTTTTCATGGTGCTCGGGGAGACTGCGAGGAGCTCAGCCATGTCATGGCTGCTGATGTGTCCGGGGTCCTCCTCGAGCAATCGCCTCACGGTCTCGGTAAAGCTGGTGGCAGCGGTGTGACGGTCGAGGCTTCGGCGCAGTTCGCCGATGGCCATGCGATAGGCGACCGGGTCGGGGAAGCGACAGGGTGCTTGGAGGATGTCGACGGGAACGTCGATGAACGACGCGCGTGCGCCGAACACCAAGCGTCCGGCCAGCGCGCCGGCGATGCGCTGAGGGGACTGGGGTGTCTTCCAAGCCAGGTTCATCGTGACGCCTGGCAGCGGGCCCGTCAGCATGTCGAGGAGCCGCAGCAGTGCCGCTCCGCCGTAGGTGATGACTAGGCAGTCGAGATCACGATCGCCGGTGTGGCCGGTGAGGCCCACGGTTAGGCTGCGCTGACTGCTGTGGAAGTGGGGGCGCAAGGCGCTCGAGATGATCGGAAGATACCCGAGCAGCTCGAAGACCTCGGCCACGGAGCCGGAGCTGACTAGCGGCAGGCTGAGCGGGCCGAACGACGTCAATTGCGCGTGCTCGGCGAAGGAGAGCCCGAGGCTTGTGGCTTCGTCGTGGTCGAGTCCGGGGTAGACCTCACGGAACCACCGGATCGGCACCTGTCGGTCGCGCTGGACCAGCTCCAGTTCGGAAGTCCCCTCGCGGTCGATGATCGCGCGGAAGCGACCTACGGCTTGAGGACCGAGAGCATCGCTGTTCAAGAGCTGGACGAACGCCAACGGAGGCACCCCGGGCTCGGGGGACTTCATGGGCAGTGACCTCCTGAGCCGAAATCACAACATATTGACTCGAGTGACCATAGCCACAGCATGTCCAGAGTGCCAACACTTGACTCACGTTCGAGCAAGGAGTCGTTCCATGTCAGTTGTCACCTTCATCTCCCACGACGGGGAGAAGCGCGAGGCACCCCTCGAGGAGGGTGCGTCCCTCATGCAGATCGCCGTAGACAACATGGTGCCCGGGATCGACGGCGATTGTGGCGGGGAGGCCGCGTGTGGCACGTGCCATGTGATCGTCGAGGACCAGTGGATCGCCGAAGTCGGCCGTTCGGGTCCGGTCGAGGAGGAGATGCTCGCCATGAACCCCGAGCGCGAGCCGACCTCGCGGCTCTCGTGCCAGATGCGGGTGAGCGAGAGCTGGGACGGCCTCGTCGTCCGACTCCCCGAGTTCCAGATGTGACCGTCGAGAGGAAGACTGCACCATGACGACCCTGACTACCGTGACCGACGCCGTGGCTGAGCGAGCCCAGTCCATCATCCCGATGGAGATCCAGATCCGCGGGGCGCACCTGTACGACAAGACCCGTCGCTTCGTGACACGGACCAACGGGAAGAAGATCTTCGTCGAGGAGCCCATTCCCCCCGTGGAGGACGTCGCCCTCGCCGACATCGACCTGAGCAACCCGTTCCTCTACCGTCAGGGCAAGTGGCAGTCCTACTTCGAGCGCGTGCGCAACGAGGCACCCGTCCACTACCAGGCCGACAGCCCGTTCGGACCTTTCTGGTCCGTCACTCGGCACGCCGACATCATCGCGGTCGACAAAGACCATGAGACCTTCTCGGCTGAGCCCTTCATCATCATCGGCGAGCCCCCACGGTTCATGGATGTCGCGATGTTCATCGCCATGGACCCGCCCCGACACGACCGCCAGCGAGCCGCGGTCCAAGGCGTAGTCGCCCCCAAGAACCTGCGCGAGATGGAGAGTTTGATCCGCACGCGGGTCCAGGAAGTACTGGACGAGCTCCCGGTAGGTGAGCCCTTCAACTGGGTCGACCGCGTCTCGATCGAGCTCACCGCGCGGATGCTCGCGACCCTACTCGACTTCCCATACGACCAACGCCGCAAGCTCGTCGAGTGGTCGGACCTGGCCAGCTCCATGGAGCAGGCCAACGGCGGACCATCCGACAACGACGAGGTCTTCCGGGGCTTCGTCGACGCGGCGCGGGGACTGAGCGCGCTGTGGCGGGACAAGCAGGCGCGACTCGCGGCAGGTGAGGAACCCGGGTTCGACCTGATCACCATGCTCCAGAGCAACGAGCACACCAAGGACCTGATCGACCGCCCGATGGAGTTCCTGGGCAACCTGGTGCTCCTGATCGTCGGCGGCAACGACACCACACGCAACTCTATGAGCGGGGGTGTTCTCGCCCTCAATCAGTTCCCCGACCAGTTCGAGAAGCTCAAGGCCAACCCGGACCTCATCCCCAACATGATCTCAGAGATCATCCGCTGGCAGACGCCGCTGGCCTACATGCGTCGCGTTGCGAAGAAGGACACGGTCCTCAACGGCCAGTTCATCCGTGAGGGCGACAAGGTGGTCATGTGGTACGCCTCGGGAAACCGCGACGAGCGAGTGTTCGAACGTCCGGACGATCTCATCATCGACCGCAAAAACGCACGCAACCACATCGCGTTCGGCTTTGGCGTCCACCGGTGCATGGGCAACCGTCTGGCCGAGCTGCAGCTGCGGATCCTGTGGGAAGAGCTGCTCCCGCGCTTCGAGAAGATCGAGGTCGTGGGTGAGCCGGAGTATGTCCAGTCCAACTTCGTGCGCGGGATCAGCCGGTTGATGGTCCAGTTGACGCCGAAGACCGACGCGTGACCTCGGGGAGGGCGCTGATCGTCGGGGCCAGCCACGCCGGGGCCCAGTTGGCCGCCAGCCTTCGCCAGGAGGGGTGGGCAGGTGAGGTTGTCGTCATCGGTGACGAAGCCGCGCTTCCGTACCAGCGGCCTCCCCTGTCCAAGGCCTACCTTGCCGGCAAGAGCAGCTTGGAGGAGCTCGCCATCCGCAAGGCGGAGTTCTACGACAAGCAGAAGATCCGCCTGTTGCGGGCGACGGTCACCGAGATTGATCGTGCGGCCGGAGAGGTCGTGCTGAGCGACGGTGAGACGCTCGCCTACGACGGCCTCGCGTTGTGCACCGGGGGCCGGGCGCGTCCGCTGGCTATTCCTGGCATCGATCTGCCGGGCGTCTTCTACCTGCGGACGTTCGCGGACGTCGAGGCGATCCGTGAGGCCACGGCCTCGGGTCGCCGAGCCGTGATCGTCGGCGGGGGCTACATCGGGCTGGAGACCGCCGCGTCGTTGCGCGCCCTCGGGCTGGAGGTAACGGTCCTGGAGGCCGCCGAACGTGTCCTGGAGAGGGTCACGGCTGCTGAGGTGTCGATGTTCTACGAGCGCATCCACCGCGACGCCGGGGTCGTGGTGCGGACGGGCGCTCTCGTCGAGGCCGTGGCCGGCGACGGCCGCGCCGGCGAGGTGGTGCTAGCCGGGGGTGAGCGGATTCCCGCAGACCTGGTCATCGTGGGTGTGGGCTTGCTCCCGAACACCGAGCTCGCCTCTGAGGCGGGCCTGCAGGTCGAGGACGGTGTCGTGATCGACGACTTCGCCTCGACCAGCGATCCCAAGATCGTCGCGGCGGGGGACTGCGCCATCCATTACATTTCTCGCTACGGCCGGCGGGTGCGACTTGAAGCGGTGCCCAGCGCGGGTGAGCAGGCGAAGGCGGCTGCCGCCACGCTGTGCGGCAAGGAGCGGCCTATCTCGGCGCTGCCGTGGTTTTGGTCCGACCAGTACGACCTGAAGCTGCAGATCGCGGGACTGAACACGGGCTACGACGAGATCGTGCTAAGCGGCGACCCCGCGCGCGATCGCGACTTCACCTGCTACTACCTCCAACGTGGGCGGTTGCTCGCCGCGGACTGTGTGAACCGTCCCCGGGACTTCATGAAGGCCAAGAGAACGCTCGGCCAGGGTCTCGACGTCGATCGGGCGGAACTGCAACGGCCCGCCGCCTCCTGATTCACAGTGCCGGGCGCGCGCCTCGGCGAAGCCCCGCACCCCATCACCGCCCCCCTCAACACCCCATCGCCGGAGGACTACTCGTGCAGAGCACCATGATGAACGTCCAGCTGACGACGGCAGCCATCCTGCGGCACGGTGCCCGTGTGCACGCCACCGCGCGCGTGCGCACGCTCCAGCCCGACGGCTCGGTCAGGACCGGCACGTTCGCCGAGGTGGGACGCCGCTCGGCGCAGCTGGCCCACGCGCTGCGGGCCTGCGGGGTCGTGGGGGACGAGCGGGTCGCCACCTTGATGTGGAACAACCAGGAGCACGTCGAGGCCTACTGTGCAGTGCCCTCCATGGGGGCAGTCCTGCACACCCTCAACCCTCGACTGACCCCCGAGCAGCTGGTCTACATCGCCAACCACGCTGACGACCGGGTGGTGATCGTCGACGGTACGCTCGCCCCGCTCCTGGCGGCGGTCCTACCGCAGCTCGCCGAGGTGCACACCGTGGTCGTCACGGGGGGTGTCGATCTCGCGCCGCTCGAACGTGACGGCCTCACCGTTGTCGGTTACGACGACTTCATCGGAGGTCACCTGGAGACGTTCGAGTGGCCGGAACTCGATGAGCTCTCCGCTGCGGCCATGTGCTACACCTCGGGCACTACCGGCAACCCCAAGGGCGTGGCCTACAGCCACCGATCGACCTACCTCCACTCGATGGCTGCGTGTGCCGCCGACGGGCTGAGCGTCACCGGTGACGATGCCATCCTGGCGATCGTGCCGATGTTCCATGCCAACGCCTGGGGACTGGTCTACGCGGCTTTGATGGCAGGAGCCGACCTGGTCATGCCCGAACGGTTCCTCCAGGCCGAGCCACTGGTGCGACTCATCAGCAGCGAGCGCCCCACGATCGCCGGAGCTGTGCCTACGATCTGGAGTGACGTCCTGAATCACCTCGACTCCAACCCCGGTCACGACATCTCGTCGCTGGGGCTGGTGGCCTGCGGTGGATCGGCCGTGCCGCTTCATCTAATGAAGGCCTTCCAGGAGAAGTACGGCGTGCAGATCGTGCAGGCGTGGGGGATGACCGAGACCTCGCCCCTAGCCGCTATCGCTCGGCCGCCGGCAGCGGTCGAGGGCGAGGAGCACTGGGCACTGCGGGCCTCCCAAGGTCGTCCCGTCGCCGGGGTCGAGCTGCGACTGATCGACGACGACGGTAACGAGGTGCCGCACGACGGGAAGTCAGTCGGGGAGATCCAGGTTCGCGGCCCATGGATCACGGGGTCCTACATCGGTGACGAGGACGCGGAAAAGTTCGACGACGGATGGCTGCGTACCGGAGACGTGGGACGGATCGACGAGCGTAGTTTCGTCACCTTGACCGACCGGGCGAAGGACGTCATCAAATCGGGCGGCGAGTGGATCTCGTCAGTGGAGCTCGAGTTGCTGCTCGCAGGTCACCCGGATGTGCTGGAAGCGACCGTCATCGGCGTTCCGGACGAGAAGTGGCAGGAACGGCCCCTGGCCGTGATCGTCGTTCGGGACGGGTCCGAGGTGACTCCCTCCCAGTTGCGGGACTTTCTCGAGGGCAAGGTCGCCAAGTGGTGGCTGCCCGAGCGGTGGTGCTTCGTGCCCGACGTGCCCAAGACCTCGGTCGGCAAGTTCGACAAGAAGCTGCTCCGCGCCCGGCACGCCGACGGCGACCTCGCTGTCATCGATCTCTGACTGCATGGGAAGGCATCACGGCGCGAGGCGCGATTGGTGGACGAGCTCGCGGCCGAGTCCGGCCGGGAGTTGCCGCCGCTGCCGCCGATCTCGTTCCAGCAGGAGCCGTCCAACGGCATCCCGCGCCGCTCCCAGCGCGAGCCCGGGGCATGGTGCCGCGAGCACGGGATCACCACGCCTGCGTACTCCTTCGCCAGCGACTTCGCAACTGCTGCTGTCCCGCGCACTCCGCTGCAAGCCCACAGCGGCCCCCGTCGACCGTCGTCTGATGGCGCAGCAAGCCAGGCCCTCCCGGGCACCGTCACCGACCTCGAGGAAGTGTCATGAACGCCCCGTCCGCACCCACCCTGCACATCCGACGTCCCGCCGACGGCGAAGTACTCCGATCGGTCCCGATCGTCGACGGCGACCGCGTGCGCGCCGCCGCTGAGGACCTGCGCGCGGCGCAGGTCGCGTGGCGCGACATGGGTCCTGCTGCGCGAGCCACCTGGCTGCGCAAGTGGCGGGGCTGGATCCTCGACCACACCGATGAGCTCACTGACCTGCTCGTCGCAGAGACCGGCAAGGTCCGCCCTGACGCCTTGGTGGAGACGACCGCTTCGTGCGAGTTCATCTCCTTCTACGCCGACCATGCGAAGGAGTTCCTCGCCCCCGAACGAGTGGGGGCAGGAGGGCTGCTCAGCCTTCCGAAGCGGCTGACCCGCAGCTATCGGCCCTACCCGTTGGTCGGACTGATCATCCCGTGGAACTTCCCGATCACCCTGTTCCTGATGGATGCGGCGCCGGCGCTCGCAGCGGGATGTGCGGTGCTGACAAAGTCGTCGGAGATGACCCCGCTGACGTGCGCGCGCATCATCGAGGGATGGCACGAGATCGGCGCCCCGCCGGTCCTCCTGCACGTCGCGGGGGCCGGGGACACTGGAGGAGCGGTGGTCGAGGCTGTTGACTTCGTTCAGTTCACGGGCTCGACGGCGACGGGCCGTCGGGTGGCCACGCGCTGTGCTCAGCTGCTCAAGCCGGTCAGCCTGGAGTTGGGCGGTAAGGACGCTGCCATCGTGCTCGAGGATGCCGACCTCGATCGGGCCGCGCACGGGATCGTCTGGGGCGGGATCTTCAACTCGGGGCAGGTCTGCATCTCGGTCGAGCGGGTCTACGTGGTGGACGCGGTCTACGACCGGTTCGTGGAGAAGGTGGTGGCGGCCCTCGGAGCGCTGAAGCAGGGCTCTCGAGCCCGCGATGATGTCGGCGCCATGGTGACCCGGGCGCAGGTGGACACGGTCGAGCGGCATGTGCGGGAGGCTCAGGAGTCCGGTGCGCGCGTGCTTGTCGGCGGGTCGCGGGCCGACGAAGGCAACTTCTTCGCCCCCACGCTGCTGGTGGACGTCGACCACAGCATGGCCTGCATGACCGAGGAGACGTTCGGGCCAACACTGCCGGTCATGCGGGTGGCCGACGAGGCCGAAGCGGTGGCCCTGGCCAACGATTCCGCGTACGGGCTCTCGGCCACCGTGTGGACACGAGACGTCTCCCGAGGGCGGCGCATCGCCGACCAACTGGAGGTCGGTGCGGTCAACATCAACGACGTCTTCAGCAACCTCTTCGCCGTGGGGCTACCCCACAGCGGCTGGAAGTCCTCGGGCCTGGGGGCTCGCCTCGGCGGCGCGCAGGGTCTGCGGAAGTACTGCCGCGTCCAAGCAATCACCGAGCCGCGGATCCCGCTGACCACCAAGGAGCTCACCTGGTACCCGTACTCCGCCCGGCGTACGGCGATCGCCGGCCGAGTGCTGCGCCTGGCCGCTGGTCGCGGCCTGCGGCAGCGACTCGGCCTCTGAAAGGAACAGGAACCATGACGACAACGAACAAGCGACGGGTGGTCGCCATCACCGGGGGCGCCCGGGGGATCGGATACCACACCGCGGAGGAACTCATCCGGCGCGGTCACCGGGTCGCCATCGGGGACATCGACCAGATCCAGCTCAAGGTGGCCGCCGAGGAGCTCGGCCTCGACGTCGCGGTGCGTCTAGATGTCACCGACCCTGCCTCCGTGGCGTCCTTCCTCGACGTGACCGAGGAAGCACTGGGGCCGATCGACGTCCTCATCAACAACGCGGGTGTCATGCCGACGGGGCACGTGCACGAGGAGACCGACGAGGTCACCCGCCGGCAGGTGGAGATCAACATCCTGGGCGTCATCTTCGGCACCAAGATCGCCCTGCAGCGGATGCTGCCACGGCGACAGGGACACATCATCAACACGGCTTCACTGGCCGGGGAGCTCCCGGTCCCGGGGCTGGCGACGTATTGCGGGACCAAGTTCGCGGTCATCGGGTTCACCGAGGCCGCCCGGCAGGAGTACCGCAGGTCGGGTGTCACCCTGTCCACTGTGCGTCCGACCTTCACCAACACCGAGCTGGTCGCGGGGACGAGCGGGGCCAAGGGCATGCGCAACGCAGAGCCGCAGGAGATCGCGCGCGCCACGGCGGCTCTCATCGAGCGCCCGCAGCCCTTCGTGCGAGTCACGCGTATCGCCGGCACGATGGTGGCGGCGATGAAGTTCGTTCCCGAGCGGATCGCGACCCAGCTCGGGGCGATGCTCGGGACCGACACGGTCTTCCTCGACCGCGTGGACTCCGCGGCGCGTCAGGCCTACTTGGAGCGGGTCGGTCGCAGCTGATGCCACAGGGCGCGATCGCGCGCCACGGATCATCCGAAACGACCGCGAGCGTCGCGTGGCGCTCGCGGTCGTCTCCTGTCCCGTGGCTTAGGCCGGGTGCTGGCCGCCCTCGACGACGGGCATCAGGTCCGGGGGGCGAAGGCCGGCCGCTCCGGCTCAATGGCGGAGATCCGCTGGTAGCCGGCGCCCAACGGGGGACGCTCGTCCCGATTGCCCTTGTTGGGCCACAGGGAGGCTGCCCGCTCGGCCTGCGCGGTGATCGTCAACGACGGGTTAACCCCCAGGTTCGCCGTGATACTGGAGCCGTCGACGACGAAGATCCCGTCGTGCCCGTAGAGACGGTGGTAGGGGTCGATGACCCCGGTCTCCGGGGAGTCACCGATGGCACACCCGCCGATGAAGTGAGCGGTCATCGGGATGTTGGCGATCTCCCCCGTGGACCCGCCGGCCACGCCGTTGATCTTCTCGGCGACGCGACGGGTGACTTCATTGCCGACGGGGATCCAGGTGGGGTTGGGCGCCCCGTGGCCAGGTCCCGAGGTGATCGTGGGGCGACCGAGGAGGGTCTTCCTCGACCGCACCGTGATGGAGTTGTCCAGCGTCTGCATGACCAGCAGGATGACTGTGCGCTCCGACCACCGTCGCGGGCTGAACCACGTCAGATGAGAGGGCTGGGTCGCGATTGTCCGCAGCCAGCGCCACCACCGGGGCCCATGGCCGTCCCCGTCGGTGAGCGCGGTCTGGAGTAGGGACATGGCGTTGCTGCCCTTGCCGTAGCGCACCGGCTCGATGTGGGTGAACTCGTCGGGGTGGATCGAGGATGTGATGGCCACGCCGCGCGTGAAGTCGCTGGATCGATCGCGGGACTTCGCCCCCAGGATCGACTCGGAGTTGGTACGGGTCAGGGTGCCCAGTCGGGCGGAGATGTGCGGCAGGGAGCCCGTGGCCTTCAGTCGGTGGAGCAGCTTCTGGGTGTTGTAGGTGCCCGCTGCGAAGACGACGTGGTCGGCCGTGAATGACTGCCGGTTGCGGCGACGGCGCGCGGACCTGCCGGTGCGGACGGTGTCGACGACGTACCCGCTTCCCTTGCGCGGGCGCACGTCGACCACGGTGGTCAGGGGACGTACCTCGGCCCCGAGCTTCTCCGCGAAGTACAGGTAGTTCTTGTCCAGGGTGTTCTTCGCCCCGACCCGGCACCCGGTCATGCACGACCCGCACTGGGTGCACCCGGTGCGGCGCGGCCCCGCCCCGCCGAAGAACGGGTCGGGAACCTCTTTGCCGGGCTCTCCGAAGAAGACGCCGACGGGGGTCAGTGTGAAGGTGTGCTCCACACCCATGTCGCGCGCGACCTCGCGCAGCACCTTGTCCGAAGGCGTCACGTGGGGGTTCTGCGTGACACCCAGCATCCGCCGTGCCGTCTGGTAGTGCGGGTCCAGCTCGGCGTGCCAATCGGTGATGTGCGCCCACTGTGGATCGTTGAAGAACGGGGCAGGAGGTTGGTAGAGGGTGTTGGCGTAGTTGAGCGAACCGCCGCCGACGCCGGCGCCCGCCAAGATGACGACGTCGCGCAGCAGGTGGATGCGCTGGATGCCGAAGCAGCCGAGCCGTGGCGCCCAGACGAACCGACGGGTGTCCCAGGACGAGGTGGGCAGGTCGTCGGTGTCGTAGCGCTTGCCTGCTTCGAGCACCCCGACGTGGTAGCCCTTCTCCGCCAGGCGCATGGCGGTCACCGAGCCGCCGAAGCCGGAGCCGATGATCAGCACGTCGTAGTGGGCCGAGGTCATGGGATGTGGATCCTTCTGTGAGGTGTTCGACGCGAGTGGGGCGGCGGACCGGCAGTGCCGCCGATCTGACGGGTGTACGTGCGGGCGGTCAGCTGTGGATGGCGTGGAGCGGTCTCCACTTGTCGGCCAGGAGTACCGAGTCCGGGTCGATGCCCGGTCGATGAGGGCGACTCGCTAGCTCATGGCACTCCTGTCAGACGATGTCTGTCGAGGGTGTCACCTCGGTGGAGTGGGCGTCATGTGCCGTTGCTCAACGCGGAGGATCCCGCGGGGCTCGGCGCACAAGGCCCGGCCCGCCGGCTCCAGCGGTGCCGCCGGAGCCGGGTCGGTCCTCACAGGGACCGGCTGATGATCTCCTTCATGATCTCGGAGGTGCCGGCGTAGATCTGGGAGACGCGCATGTCGGCCCAGATGCGGGCGATGGGGTACTCGTTCATGTACCCGTAGCCGCCGTGCAGCTGGAGGCAGGTGTCGGCGACGCGCTGCGCTCGTTCGGAGCACCACAGCTTCGCCATGGCGGCGGTGGGGATGTCCAGACCCTCGCCGACGTGGAGCTGGATGCACTCGTCCACGAAGGACCGTGCCACGCGAGCTTCTGTAGCGACCTCTGCCATTTTGAACTTGGTGTTCTGGAACCCCCAGATCGGCCGTCCGAAGGCGCTTCGGTCGCGCACGTAGGCCAGTGTCTCGGCCAAGCAGAACTCCATGGCTGCGACGTTCGACACTGCGACCAACAGCCGCTCCTGGGGGAGCTGCTGCATGAGCTGCACGAAGCCCTGGCCTTCGGTGAGGCCCAGCAGGTTGGTGACCGGGACGCGGACGTTGTCGAAGAAGAGCTCCGAGGTGTCCTGCCCCTTCATCCCGATCTTGTCGAGCACCCGACCGCGGGAGAAGCCCTCCGTGCTGGTGGGGACCAGCATCAGCGAGATGCCGGCGGCGCGGTCGTCCGGATCGGTCTTGACCACGGTGAGCACCAGGTCGGCCTGCGAGCCGTTGGTGATGAAGGTCTTGGAGCCGCTGACAAGGTAGTCGTCACCCTCGCGCACCGCCTTAGTCTTGATGTTCTGCAAGTCCGAGCCGGTCCCGGGCTCGGTCATCGCGATCGCGCCGACGACCTCGCCGGAAGCCATCTTGGGAAGCCACTGCTGCTTCTGCTCCTCCGTGCCGTAGGCGAACAGGTAGTGGGCGACGATGCCGTTGTGCAGGGACGCCCCCCAGGAGCTGTCGCCGACCCGTGCCTGCTCCTCGATCAAGATGGCCTCGTGGGCGAAGGTGCCGCCGCCGCCGCCGTACTCCTCGGGGATCGACAGGCAGAGCAGACCGACATCACCAGCGCGGTTCCACAGTTCCCTGTCGACGTGCTTGTCGGCGATAAAGGTCTCGATGTGCGGTTTGATCTCCTTCTCACAGAACGTACGTGCCAGGTCGCGCACGTCGTCGAGGTCTTTGTCCATCCAGGGGGAGCGACGAGTGGGCAAGGGGTGCCTCCGGCAGGTCGGGTACAGGGTGTACCAATCTGACCACACCCGTCGCCCTGGGTACAAGGTGTTCCATGCATGCGGACCCGGGAGTCGTTGGTTTCGTCGACCCCGCATAGGCTGCCTCTTGTGGTCGAGGTCGGGCGATGGGTGGATTCAACGGTGCGGCGCCGGTCGTCGCGCGATGATCAGGTCCGGGCGCGGCGACGACAACAGGTGGCGAGCGCCGCTCTGCAGGTCGTCGACGAGGCAGGAGTGGGTGCCGGCACGGCCCTGATTGCCGAGCGGGCTGGCATCCCGAGGCCGCACGTCTACCGCTACTTCTCCAGCCGTGAGGACCTGGATGACGATGTGGTACGCCTCGCCGCGCAGGACCTCATTGCCTGCGTCCGGCCCCACCTGACTCGGCGCGGCACGCCCTCACAGGTCGTCGAGGGGCTGGTCCACGCCTGCGCCACCTGGGCCGACGTCCACCCTCACCTCTTCCGTTTCCTAGCCGCACGGGGGCAGAGTCGCACCCTTCACCGCGCTCGGATGGGTCGCTCGCGATTGCTGGACGAGATCGCTGCGGCGGCTCGCGGCTATACCAACTCGGCCGAGGAGACCTTTCCCGAGGGCATCTTGGTGGGCGTGATGGGGATGGTCGACGCGACAATCATCTGGTGGCTCGACCAGCGCGACGAAACCCTCGAGGTCATGGTGGGGCGCCTCTCGCGCCACGTCACTCTAGTGCTGCACGATGCCTTGGCCGCCCACGGAATCGACCTCGACCCAGCGGTCGAGCTGGAGCCGTTCATCGGCGGGTGAGTCATCAACGGCCCGCAATCTTGCCCTGCTCAAAGTGCTCAACATCGACGACGACGAATGTCGCGTGTGCGGTGGCGACCGGGTTGCCGTCCGCATCCAACGCCGCGGCTTCCACGTGTAACCGCCGTCCCGAGCGGTCCCGGACGTGGGCAGAGAACTCGTAGTCGGTCCTCAGCAGCACCGGACGGAGGTACTCGACGGTCAGGGACCTCGTCACGGCAAGCTCTCCGACCCGGTAGAGGAGGAAGCCGAAGAGGTCGTCGAACGCTGCAGCGACCAGGCCGCCGTGGGTGATCCCGGGCGCCCCTTCCTGACGGTGGTCGAAGCGGTGCACGGCGCGAACGCCGACCTCGGTGGCGTCGACCTTCAGTGCAAGACCAGCAGGATTCTCCGTCCCGCATCCCGCGCAGGTGGGGGAGTGCGAGGGGAGGCGTCCCTCCGCCGACGGCTCGGGCCGCGACATCGAGCGGATCCACGCCTCCAATGCCGACATGGCGCCCCCCTCGGAGCGTACCTCGTTCGCCGGGGCGGTTTGCTCGCCTGCGCCGGAGGCGCCTCGGATCGGTTCGCGCATGGAAAGCTCCTCAGATTCAAGACCGACGGGCGCGGAGGCACAACGTCGCATCTGTCTCTCTCGCATACAGGATCAAGTCGTCGTCGTGACGAGAGTGGCCTATAGCCGAAAGTCAATGACCCGCCGTTCGCCAACGCACGAGACATGATGGCATATTTGTATTCACGTGAGACGTTGGGGCTACATTTGTCTACACTCGTCGCTATGCGGCTCATCTGGACACCTCACCGTCCTCAAACCGATGCCGAGCGACGTGGCCTTGCCTGGTGGGTGGCCGTGCTGAGCTGCAAGCCGTTCCTGATCGTGCTGCGCCGGCCGGACTGGCGCGGAGTCTCAGGGATCCCGAGGTCGGGTGGGGCAGTGCTGGCCGCCAACCACGTCTCGCACATCGACCCTCTGCTAGTCGCGGAGCTGGTGCTGGCCTCGGGGCGGGTGCCGCGGTTCTTGGCGAAGGACAGCCTCTTCCACGGTCCGATCGTGGGCAGGTGGTTCCGTGCGGCCGGCCACGTCAAGGTCGACCGGGCTGCCGGACGCGCAGGGTACGACGACGCGGTGAAGGCGGCACGCTGTGGTCAGCTCCTTCTGGTGTATCCCGAGGGTTCTATCAGCAAGCGGGAGGACGGTATGCCGATGACGATGAAGTCAGGGGCGGTTCGCATCGCCCTCGAGGCGTCGGTCCCGCTCCTCCCGGTGGCCCAGTGGGGTGCCCAGGAGATCCTGCCCGCATACAGCGGGCGGTTGCGATGGGGTTGGCGACGGCAGGTGAGCGTGTTCGTCGGCGCTCCCGTCCCGCTCGAGGACCTCCGTGACCTGGAGCCCGCACGTGCCGTCGAAGTGGGCCGTCAACGGCTCGAGGACGTCCTCATCACGATGGTGTGCGAGCTGCGTGGAGCCACCGCGGCGGCGCGGTCCATCCGTGCTCAGGCGCCGAAGGCGGGATCCTCAGGGCGCGAGGATCCCGAGCCGCGCACCATCGCGGGGCCGTAGGTGTCCAGCAGTGTTGCCATCAGCTCATCGAACGGTAGGTCCACGAACATCCCCCGCTCGCGGACGTACTCCATGTGGCGGCGGCCGGCGCCGTCGGCTGCGTGGAGCAGGGCGTCCTGCGATCCGTCGAACTCCAACGGAGGTACGCCGAAGCGGCGGCACAGCTCGGAGTTGAAGGCCGGCGAGCCCTTGCGCCACCGGCCGTCGACGTACGCCGCGCTCCACCCGTGGAACACGAACAGGTCCGTGCCCATCAGCTCCCGCAGCGCCTCGCTGTTGAGGTGGTTGCGGACATCGGAGAACCCCAGTACGGCCGGGATCCCCGCAGCGCGCAGGCTCGCCGTGAGCAGCACCGCCTTCGGGACGCACCAGGTGGGGCCACCGTCAAGGATCGCGCTGGCGCGGTAGGTCGGGGGGGCCGCGGTGACGCTGTAGGGGTCGTAGCGGAGTCGGTCGCGGACCTCCGCGAAGAGCAGCCCGACCCGCTCACGCGGATCCTGGACACCTCGCACCACGGACTCGGTGAAGTCGCGCACGTCGTGGTGGTCGCTGTCGATGAACCCGGTCGGGGCAAGGGCCTGCCGGGGGTCGAGCTCGTCGCCCATCAGGCACTGACCTCGGCGTTCTGGAGTGCGCCGGCCGCCCCGAGGGCCGTGACGAGGTCCCGCTCGAGCGACGGGAGGGCGGCAGCTGCGAGGGCGGCTTGCTCCGCCCGGCCCCGGGCCGGGCCCTCCTGCCGGCCCAGCGACGCGACCAGTGACCATGTCTCCGCGCAGAGGTGCGCAGCGTTGGCGACTTCGCTCGCGCGAACGTCCCCGGTCAGACGCGCGATGTCGGCGGCGCCGCTGGAGAGCAGTCGCCGGAACAGCCCACCGCCGGTGCCGGCCTTCTCCACGAATGCGCTGAGTCCCTGGAGCGCCAGGTCCAAGACCTCGTCGGGGAAGACCTCTGGCCATCGAGCGAGGTCCTCGGCGAACAGGTCGACGGCGGCCAGCCCCGTGGCCCCGGTCGCCGTGTCCCTCCCGGTGACAATCGAGGGACCGGTCGAGGTGGTCATCGCGACAGCCGCCTGGGCGAACGCCGCCCGGGCGACGGTGGCCAGGTCGGGCAGCGAATCGGGCCAGGCGATGTCGAAGTAGGTGTGGCGCGTCGGGACCGGAAATCCTCGGGAGCAGCGAGCCCGAGCCAGAGCCTCGTAAGGCACCAGCTGCACCTCGTCGCGGTCGTTGTCGACGACGTGCGCGAGCTGCTGCACGTCGTCGTAGCCGATCACAACGATGTCATGGCGACTCATCTGAAGGCGCACGCGCAGGTAGGGCAGCTCTGCGATGTCGGCCCACACAAGGGCTGGGCGACCGGCGCGCACGGCATCGCGCACGTAGGTCCAGCCCACCTGGGGGTCCTCCGTGGCGTGCACGGTGACCACGGCGCCGAGTCGTGTCGGGAGATCGGTCTCCAGGTCCCCGCCCCGACCCACGAGGTACACCGGTGGCATGAGCGCTGCATTCCGGACGTAGGAGAGGTCCAGCGACCCGCTTAGCGCGAAGACGAGGCCCTCGTCGGGCGGGCCTTCCCAGCCGAGCCCGGCCCATTCGAGGAGGTCGCGCATCGCGCCCGAGCCGCAGTGGCCGCCACGTCGGTGCGGGTAGGGAACCGCGACGGCGTCGCTCGAGCTGGCCATGGAACTCATTCCTAAAGACAATTTGCATGATTTGTTCCAACCTAAGGCACGAGCATCTCATTGTCATGGCCAGGTCCGATGTGACATGAGTCCGTTGGGCACCACGGTCGCTATCGTGTCCACCGTGTCATCCCCCTCCATGCGCGATCGGTACCGCGAGCACGTCCGCACGGCTGTGGTGGAGGCTGCTCACGACCTGATCGCCGATCGAGGCTGGGAGCGAGTCCGCATGGGTGAGATCGCCGAGGCAGTCGGGATTTCACGCGCCCTGCTCTATAAAGAGTTCGGCGACAAGCCCGGATTGGGAGAGGCCGTCGTCCTGAGGGAGGCGGCGCGCTTCATCGAGGGCATCGAAGGAGTGCTCGCGCACCACGACGCCGATGCTGCTCGCGGCCTCGCGGCCTCGGTGAAATTCGTGCTCGAGGAAGCTGAGAACAGCTCTCTACTCAGGGCGGTGCTGATCGCCAACCGCGATTCCTCCCCGACCGCGACGGGCATTCTCCCCCTGATGACGACCTCCGCGCAGCTGCTGGAACTGGCCTCGAACTCGTTGGCACGGTGGCTCATGGCTCACGTGCCCGGGGTGCAGGCCGACGATGTGGCGGACGCTGCGGAGGCTCTGGTGAGGCTCACCGTGAGCCATCTAGCCCTGCCCACCATGTCCCGCAAGGACACTTCACGGAAGATCACCGAGGTCGGACTGAGGTACCTCGGGCTCTCCGTCGAAGCGGCGACGTCCGAAGCCACGACCTGACGTACACTCCCAGCCGGTGATCGGGTCCGCCGCCACCGCAAGGACCAAAAGCCAGAGCTTCTACGGCCACTTCTACATCGAGCACAACCGGGGCCATCACGTCCGCGTCGCCACACCGGAGGACCCCGCCAGCAGCAGGTACGGCGAGAACTTCTACCAGTTCTGGCCGCGTACGGTCGGTGGTTCCCTCAAGAGTGCCTGGAACATCGAGAAGAAGCGCTACGCGCGCAAGAAGCAGCACCCGTTCCGGATCGGCAACGACGTGCTCAACGCGTGGCTGATGTCGGCGGTGCTGTGGGGCGCGATGATCGCGTGGCTCGGTGTCGGCATCACGCCGTACCTCGTCATCCAGGCTGTCGTGGGATTCTCGCTCCTCGAGGTGGTCAAGCACATGGAGCACTACGGGATGGTGCGCTAGAAGGTTGGCGCACCCGGCAAGGAACGCTACGAGCGTGTCGACCCCAGCCACAGCTGGAACTCCAACAACATCGCGACCAATGTGCCCCTGCACCACCTGCAGCGGCACTCCGACCATCACGCCAACCCGACCCGGCGCTACCAGACACTGCGCGACTTCGAGGAGTCGCCGGTCCTGCCCACCGGCTACGCCTGGCATGATCGTCCTCGCCCTCTTCCCCCCGGTGTGGCGAAGGGTGATGGATCACCGCGTGCTCGCCCACTTCAACGGTGACCTCACGTGCGCCAACCTGAGCCCCCGCAAACGCGACAAGATCCTCACCAGGTATCCCGCACCGGAGACGACCCCGACCCGGGAGTCAACGGATGCACTCGGTTCGGGGGCCGCACCAGCGTGCATATTGTCCCGAGGGCGGACATCCTCGCGCATGCCGCCGATCGTGGGAACCAGGCCCACAAGCCCGGCGCCTCTTGGTCCACCTCCGAGTTCGAGCTCTACGTGAAAAGTGAATCGCCCCGGGTTTCGTGGAGGCTCGGTTACTTGGAACCAGCCCCGGTCGGGACGGGTGCTTCACGGTAGTGCTCGGGCCGGATGCTGGCCCAGTGGTTGGCCTCGAACTCGGCGGGCGGGACGAGCCCGATCTCGCCGTGAAGGCGCCTGTGGTTGAACCAGTCGACGTACTCGGCGGCGGCGATCTCGACGTCGCTCACGGACTTCCAGCCGCCCTTAGGGCTCATGACCGGGTTGCGGATGCACTCGGCCTTGAACAGCGAGTTGAGCGCCTCGGCCATCGCGTTGTCATACGAATCTCCTCGGCTTCCGACCGACGCGACGGCCTCGGCCTCGGCGAGTCGCTCGGTGTATCGAATCGCTCGATACTGACTGGGTTCAACCGGTGGTAGCAACACCAGCTTGGTGGAGCAATCGTAGGTGCTCGTCGAGGGCCTCTGCTGGGGTCTTCCATCCGAGGCTCTTCCTGGGTCTGCTGTTGAGTGCAGCTTCGACCGCTTGTGTCTCCTCGTTGCTCCATCGCGAGATGTCGGTGCCCTTGGGGAAGTACTGGCGCAGCAGACCGTTGTGGTTCTCGTTGGTGCCGCGCTGCCAAGGGCTCTGCGGGTCGGCGAAGTAGACCGCGATCCCGGTCTCGATCTTGAACTGCGCGTGCTGGGAGAGCTCCTTGCCGCGGTCCCAGGTCAGCGTGCGTCGCAGTTGCTCGGGCAAGGTCGTCATGGTCTCGACGAGGGCCTCCTTCATGGCCACCGCGCCGTAACCACCCAACGGTGGCCCGTTCTTCGTTGGCGCCACCATCCCGTAACCCTCAGCGCGAGGAAGGTGGACCAGCATCGTGTACCTCGTGCTCCGCTCGACCAGGGTCCCGATCGCGGAGCGGTTCAACCCGATGATCAGATCTCCCTCCCAGTGCCCCGGGAGGTCAAGTCCCGGGTAGTGGTGTAGCGCTGCGTTCCTTCGTTTGGGTTGGTCAGGCGATCAGGGCGGGCAGGTCATTGGCT
>NZ_BMNI01000017.1 GCF_014646375.1 Nocardioides phosphati | reverse complement strand
CGAGGAGGTCGCCATCAGCGCCTAGCGACACGCCCGACGGAGGATTCGTTTCGTACACCACGCCTAGGGACTTGACCGCGGCGGCGGGCGGCGGCGGGCGGCGGGCGGCGGCGGCAACTTTGGTGCACGTGTCCCTCGATCGACCGCGACTGGCACACGCGAGGGTCGACTTTGGTGCACGGGCACCTAGGTCAGAGGTAACCGTGCCTGACCGGGAAGTGGGCACGCCAGTCGTCGCGGAGGACCCGCGGCATGTCGCGCAGGCCGGCGGCGCGGAGCAGGCGACCCATCCGCTCGACCGTCAGGTGCGGGGTGTTGTAGAGGTCGTTCGCGACGAAGACCCTGATCCGCCAGCCATCGTCATCAATCAGCTCGCGGCGTTCCAGATCGGCTTCCCACTGCTCCTCTCGCTGGGCGTGGTGACGGCCGTCGTACTCCGCGACGACCTTCACGTCCGGCCAGCAGAGGTCGTAGCGACACCGGCCGTTGCCCGCGTCGACGGTCAGGTTCACCGCTGGCTCCGGGAAGCCCGCCAGCACGAACAGCATCCGCAGCCGTGTCTCCATGGGCGAGTCGACGCGCTCTCGCACGAAGGCAACGGCGACCCGTGCGGCCGCCGCACCCTTCAGCCGCGACGTTCCGACGAACTGCCGTAGACGAGCAAGCGTCACCAGCTCCCTGCGCACCAGCCAGTCGCCCACGACAACGAGGTCGACGAGGGTCAGTTGCTCCGCCAGCTCGACGAAGACCTGGACAGGCGCCGAGTGGACGAGGTCGCCTCTCCGTATGACCGGGGCGGATGGGTCGCCGACGTGGCTGCGAACGTCACGACGCTTGGTGCGGTCGGGCTTCGCCACGACGCTGACGTGCTCGCCGGGCAGGGCCGGAAGGGGCAGGCCCAGGATCCGGGCCGCGGAGGCGTGACTGACCCACGCTTCGCCGGGGGTGCCGAGAAGGAGCGCAAGGCCGACGAGCTCTGGCGTCCGCGCGATGCGGGCATCGACGTACACCCCGTGCAGCAGGCGCGAGAAGCGAGGACCACCCAGCACCTTGTCCGTCAGCCCGGCCGCCCGCCCCTCGGCGCGCGTGAAGGGGCGGCGAGGGTCGAACGCCGCAGCCTCGCGCACGAGGGGACGCCGTTGTCCGGGCTGCACGTCATCAGTCACGCCACGAGACTGCGGCAGGCCGCCACGATCCGCTCATGGCTATCCACAGCCTCGCCGGGGCTGGCCGAACGTGGTGCCTGTGCACTTGTTTAGACCTGCTGCACCGCCGACATGGGGCGAAACAGGCGCACGTGCACCTGAGTCGCCGCGGACCTCGTGCCGCCCCTCGCAGCCGCAGCCGGCGTACGTCGCGCGGCGGGCGGCAGGCACGCCGAGTACGGCGGACTGGGTCAGGCGTCGGGAGCGACCTTGGCGAGGGCGTTGATGATCCGGTCGTGGGCGTCGCCCTTGTGGTCGGTGAGGTTCGCCATCAGCTTCAGGGTGAAGCGCATCAGCGCGGGCCGGGGGAGGCCGTGCTTGGTCGCGAACTTCATCACCTTCGGGTTGCCGATCAGCTTGGCGAACCCGCGGCCGAGGGTGAAGTAGCCGCCGTAGGCCTGGTCGAGCGCGGCCGGGTAGCCCTCGAGCACACGCTCCCGCGACACACCAGAAGGCCGGGCGAGCGCCTGGACCATGATCTCGGCGGCCAGGTGGCCGGCCTCGAGGGCGTAGTCGATGCCCTCACCGTTGAACGGGTTGACCATGCCGCCGGAGTCACCGACGAGCAGGAGCCCCGCCCGGTAGTGCGGCTTGCGGTTGAAGCCCATCGGCAGCGCGGCGGAGCGGATCTCGCCGACCAGGTTGTCGTCGTCGGTGAAGCCGAGCGAGGGGTCGGTGTGCGACAGCCAGGTCCGCATCGCGGCCTTGGAGTCGTAGGTGCGGAACGCCGAGGACGAGTCGAGGATGCCGAGGCCGACGTTGGCGGTGCCGTCGCCACACGGGAAGATCCAGCCGTAGCCGGGCAGCTGGTTGGACTCCCCCGGCTTGCCGTCCCACAGCTCCAGCCACGACTCCATCCACGGGTCGTCGTGCATCGGGGTCTTGTAGTAGGCGCGCGCGGCGACCGCCATGGGGCGGTTGGAGCGACGCTCGATGCCGAGGCCGGTCGCGAGGCGCGACGAGACGCCGTCACAGGCGACGACGAGCTGGGCGCGGTAGGTGACCTCGTCGCCCGCGCGACGGCCCTTCTCGTCGAGGGCGCGCGCGGTCACGCCGACCACCCGGCCGGTCGGGTCGAGGACCGGCCCGGTCACCGACGTACGCTCCATGAGGCGCGCGCCGGCCTTCTGCGCGTGGCGGGCGAGCAGCTCGTCGAGCTGCATGCGCGGCCGCACCATGCCGTACGCCGGGTAGCTGGCGAGGTCGGGCCACGGCAGCTCGATCCGGTGGCCGGCGCCGAGGATCCGCAGGCCCTTGTTCTTCTGCCAGCCGGGCTCGTCGAGGTCGAAGCCCATGCCGATCAGCTGCTTGACCGCGCGCGGGGTCAGGCCGTCGCCGCAGACCTTGTCGCGCGGGAAGGAGCCCTTCTCGAGCAGCAGCACGTCAACGCCGGCGTTGGCCAGGTGGTAGGCCGTCGCGGCACCGGCCGGACCGGCGCCGACGACGATGACCTGGGCCTCGCGCTCATCGCGCGACGGCGTGAGCCCGAACAGCGCATCGGCGGGCGACGACATCAGGCGACTCCACGGTGCAGGGCGACGATGCCGCCGGTGAGGTTGCGGTGCTCGACGGAGGTCCAGCCGGCCTCCTGGAGCAGGCGCGCGAGGCCGGCCTGGTCGGGCCAGGCGCGGATCGACTCGGCGAGGTAGACGTAGGCGTCGGGCGACGACGAGACCGCGCGCGCGACGGCAGGGAGCCCCTTCATCAGGTACTCGAGATAGGCCGTCCGGAAAAGAGAGTTGGTCGGGTGCGAGAACTCGCAGACCACGAGCCGGCCACCGGGACGCGTGACCCGGCGCATCTCGCGCAGGCCGCCGACCGTGTCGACGAAGTTGCGCAGGCCGAACGAGATCGTGACCGCGTCGAAGGTGTCGTCGGCGAACGGCAGCCTGGTGCCGTCGCCGGCCACGAAGTCGAGGTTCGGGCGGACCTTCTTGCCCGCCTGCAGCATGCCGACGGAGAAGTCGCACGGCACGACGTGGACGCCGGCCTTCGCGAAGTCGACCGACGAGACGCCCGTGCCCGCCGCCAGGTCGAGGACCCGGTCGCCGGGCTGCGCGTCGACGGCCGCGAGCATCGCCTTGCGCCAGCTGCGGTCGATGCCCGCCGTGAGCACGGTGTTCGTCACGTCGTAGCGCTTGGCCACGGCGTCGAACATCCGGCGTACGTCGGTGGGCTTCTTGTCCAGCTCGGCTCGAGTCACAGGCAAAGAGTAGGACCTGTCTGGGGAGCTGCCGTGGGGCAGGCCACGGACGCGCCATCCGGCAGGGCAACCGCTCCGAATCACCCGGGAACCCTCCCGTTAGGCTGCGCCCATGAACGATGCTGGCGACGGCGGCTCCGCGACCCGGAGCGCCCTCGACGTACGGACCGTCCTGGTCCCCGCGTCGGACCCGGCCGCCAGCGCGGCGCTGATCGACCTCCTGCCCGCCGACGCCCCGCTCAGCTGGCTGCGTCGCGGCGAGGGCCTCGTGGGCTGGGGCGTCGCCGCCACCGTCCGCACCAGCGGCCCGACGCGCTTCTCCGACGCCGCGAAGTGGTGGACCGAGACCGTCGCCGCCGCCACCGTGGAGGACTCGGTCGACGAGCCGGGCACCGGCCTGGTCTGCTTCGGCACCTTCACGTTCTCCGACGAGCCCCCCGCCGATGACTTCGCCGACGGTGACTCCGTGCTCGTCGTCCCGCAGGTCGTCGTGGGCCGCCGCGGCGACCTCACCTGGCTCACGACGATCGGCGTCGCCGACGCCCACGTCGAGGTCGCCGACGCACCCGCTCCCCCGGTCGACCTCACCTTCGCCGACGGCGCCCTCAGCGGCGACGAGTGGATGGAGGTCGTCGCCGACGCGGTCTCCCGCATCGAGGCCGGCGACCTGGAGAAGATCGTCCTCGCGCGCGACCTCGTCGCGACCGCCGCGGCCCCCATCGACATCCGCTGGCCGCTGCGCCGCCTCGCCGCGGCGTACCCGACGTGCTGGACGTTCCACGTCGACGGCCTCTTCGGCGCCACCCCCGAGATGCTCGTCCGCCGCGAGCGCGGGCTCGTCACCAGCCGCGTGCTGGCCGGCACCATCCGGCGTACGGGCGACGACGAGCGCGACCTCGCCCTGGCCGCGATGCTCGCCCACTCCAGCAAGGACCTCGAGGAGCACGAGTACGCCGTCCGCTCGGTCGCCGAGGCGCTCGAGCCGTACTGCTCATCGATGAACGTTCCGGAGACGCCGTTCGTGCTGCACCTGCCCAACGTGCTGCACCTGGCCACCGACGTCGCCGGGGTCGCGCGCGACGGGGAGAGCGCGCTCGAGCTCGCCGCCGCCCTCCACCCGAGCGCAGCGGTGGGCGGCACGCCGACCCCGGTCGCACGGGCGCTGATCACCGAGATCGAGGGCATGGACCGCGGTCGCTACGCCGCGCCGGTCGGCTGGATGGACGCCACCGGCGACGGCGAGTGGGGCATCGCGCTGCGCTCGGGCGTCCTCCACGACAACCAGGTGCGGCTCTTCGCGGGCTGCGGCATCGTCGGCGGCTCCGACCCCGAGGCCGAGCTCGCCGAGTCGCAGGCGAAGTTCGTCCCCGTGCGCGAGGCCCTCGGCGGCTGACCTCCCGATCCGCCGGCGGGAGCGTTTAGAGTCCGCAGCGGCGGCACGGTGCCGTCGCTGACGGAAGGACCACCGTGAAGAAGACCGCCATCGCCCTCACCGCCTGTGCCGCGCTGACCCTCGCCGCCTGTGGTGGCGACAAGACGCTCACCAAGGCCGAGTTCACCAAGCAGGCCAACGCGATCTGCGACTCCGTCAACAAGAAGGTGGATGCCGCCGGCGAGAAGGTCACCAAGGAGCACGACCCCAGCAAGGACATGGCGGGGTTCCTGAAGGCGGCGGTTGCCGCGATCGCGCCGCTCGCCGACGAAGGCGCCACCAAGCTGCGGGCCCTCAAGGCGCCGGAGGAGATGCAGGACGACGTCGACGCGTGGCTGGACGCCCTCGAGAGCGACACGGCGAAGGCCCGCAAGAACCCGATGATCCTGACCGACGACAGCGCGTTCGAGGCGACCGACAAGAAGGCCGAGGCACTCGGCCTCGACACCTGCGCCAGCTGACCTAACCCAGGTCGGCGCCCTCGGGCAGCCGGGCATAGTCGTGCCCGGCTGCCCCGAGGAACCGGCCGAGGTGACCGTCGGCCACCGCGAGCCCGCGGGCGCTGTAGATCTCGTCGTGGATCGCCAGGTTGCGCGCTGCCCCGACGCCGCGGGCGAAGTCGATCGCCTCGGAGATCTTCATCCACGGCGCGCAGACCGGCAGGCAGAGGACGTCGACGTGCTCGCCCGGCGCGGTGAGCGCGTCACCGGGATGGAAGAGCCGGGTCTGCCCGTCGCTGACGAGGAAGCCGCTGTTGTGCACCCGCGGCAGCTCCTCGTGGATGACCGCGTGCAGCTCGCCGACCGTCTCGACCTGGAGCCCGGCGACGGTGAGCCCTGTGCCCGGCGCCAGCACGTGGACCCGCTCGTGCACGTCGGGCGCGGCCGCCGCCAGGTGGTCGGCGACGCCGCGGATGGTGAAGACCTCCGCGTCCGTACGCCGCAGCAGGTCGGCGCTGACGTGGTCGGGGTGCTCGTGGGTGATCAGGACGGCGTCGACGCCGTCGACCGACTCCGGCGAGGTGAAGCCGCCGGGGTCGATGACCAGCACCTTGCCGTCGTGCTCGATGCGGACGCAGGAGTGACCGAACTTCGTGATCCTCATGCCCTCGAAGTTACGCCGTGGTGTGGTCGAGGTAGCACCAGCGCCAGTCCTCGCCGGGCTCGGCGGACTCCATGACCGGGTGACCGGTCTCGTGGAAGTGCGCGGTCGCGTGCTGTCCCGCGGACGAGTCGCAGCAGCCCGTGTGACCGCAGGCGAGGCACTCGCGCAGCGACACCCACGAGGTGCCGTCGGCGACGCACTCCTTGCAGAACGTGCCGGTCGTCTCGCGGGCAGGGAAGCTCCGCAGGTGGCTGCAGTCCGCACCGGCCTGACGGCCCGCGCTCGCCGTCAGGACGCGCGCCCGGTCGGCGGTCGACGTGACGAGGACCGACTCCTCGACGTCGAGCATCGCAAGCACCTGGCGGACGACGTCGGAGGGCACCGTGCCGGCGCTGCGGATCTCGAGGACGCGCTCGCGCTCGGCCGCGATCAGCTCGAGCCGGATCCGCGAGTAGAGGTCGCTCGGGCTCTCGTGGTCCTCGGCGGTGGCCAGGCGCTCCCAGGCAGCGAAGTTGCGGCGGTCCATCTGCTGGCGGACCAGGTCGACGACGCCGTGCCGGTCGTCGTACTCGAGGTCGTCGAGGCGGGCATGGGCCGCCTTCGTCGCCTGCTGGAGGAGCGTGGCGCGGGCGAGGGCGTCCTCGGCGGGATCCGGTGACGGGACCTTCAGCACGCGCGCGAAGACCGGCAGGGTCAGGCCCTGGATGAAGAGGGTGCCGGCCACCACCGTGAACGCGATGAGGAGCAGCACCTCGCGGTGCGGCGTACCGGCGGGGATGACGAACGCCGCGGCGAGGGTCACGACGCCGCGCATGCCGGCCCAGCCGAGCAGGAACGTGTAGGTCCACGGGGTGCCCTTGCCGGTGATCGGGTCGGGCCCGGGGCGCACGAGGACGTAGCGGACCGGGAAGACCCAGACCAGGCGCAGCGCGATCACCGCGGCCAGCGACGCGGCACAGACCGCGGCGATCCGTCCCCAGCCGAACGTCGAGTGGGCGGCGTCCTGGAAGATCCACGCGGCCTGCAGGCCGATGAGGAGGAAGACGGCGTTCTCGAGGCCGAAGGCGATCGTCTTCCAGTTGGTGCGCTCGGCCATGCGGCTCTGCGCGGACTGCAGGATCGGCGCCTTGTGGCCGAGCAGCAGGCCCGCGACGACGACCGCGATCACCCCGGAGGCGTGGATCCGCTCCGCGGCGATGTACGTCGCGAACGGGGTCACGAGGCTCACGGCCGTGTCCAGCACGGGGTCGGTGAGGAGCTTGCGGATCTTGGCGACCGCCACGAACGCGACGAGGCCGATCAGCACGCCGCCGCCCGCTGCCTCCACGAAGTCCATGCCGACGTGGGCGATGCTCACGCTGCCGGCGGCGATCGCGGTGCGCAGCGCGACCAGCGCCGTCGCGTCGTTGAGCAGGGACTCGCCCTCGAGGATCGTGACCAGCCGGCGCGGGAGGCCGATCCGGCGGGCGATCGCGGTCGCGGCCACGGCGTCCGGCGGGGCGACGACCGCGCCGATCGCGAGCGCCGGCGCCCAGCCGAGGCCGGGCAGCAGCGCGTGCACGACCGCTCCGACGCCGACCGTGGTGAACACGACGAGGCCGACGCTGAGCAGCAGGATCGGCCGCCGGTTGGCGTTGAAGTCGACCAGGCTGGTCTGGATGGCCGCGGCGTACAGCAGCGGCGGCAGCAGGCCGAGCAGGACCACCTCGGGGTGGAGGTGCACCTCGGGTACGCCCGGCAGGTAGGCGCCGGCCGCGCCCAGCGCGATCAGCGCCAGCGGTGCCGGGAAGCCGATCCGCTCGGACAGGGACGTGCCGGCGAGCACGGCCACCGCGAGCAGGACGAGAAGGAACGCGATCTCCACGGGGTGATCCTCCCCTGTCGTGCCTGAGGGCGGGTGTGATCAGGCCAGTCCGCGGATGGCGGCGTCGAGCTCGCGCCGGTTGTCGCGGCGTACGCGGACCTCGACGACCTCGATGCCGCCGTTGGGGCTGGCGAGCGCCTGCTGGAGCTCGGGCAGGCTGTCGACCTTCCAGTGCGGGGTGCGGGTGCTCGCGCAGAGGCTGGCGAGGTCGACGCCGTGCGGGGTGCCGAAGAGGCGGTCGTACTGCTCGGCGTACGCCGGCGCGCCCTGCTCGAGCATCGTGAAGATCGAGCCGCCGTCGTCGTTGACCACCACGATCGTGAGGTCCGGGCGCGGCTCGGCGGGGCCGAGGACGAGGCCGCCGGCGTCGTGGAGGAAGGTGACGTCGCCCATCAGCGCGATGGTGCGGGCGTCGGGGTCGCGCTGCTGGCGGGCCAGGGCCGCGCCGATGGCGGTCGAGATGGTGCCGTCGATGCCGGCGAGGCCGCGGTTGGCGATCACCTTGCGGCGGGAGCCGACCGGGGTCGGGCGGGCCATCAGGTCGAGGTCGCGGATCGGGCTGGAGGCACCGACGACGAGGAGGCCCCCGGAGGGGACCGCCGCGCTGACGGCACCGGCGACCTCGTGTGGGGTGAGCTCGGGCTGCTCGTGGAGCAGGCGATCGAGCTGGCGACTGGTGGCGCGGTCGAGCTCGCGCCAGGCGCCGAGCCAGGCCGGGTCGGGGGTGCCGTCCTCGACCCAGACGGCCTGGTGCGTCGCGGCGACCGGGAAGGGGCGCTCGCTCCAGATGCCGGCGTGCGCGACCGCGACGACCTCGACGTCCTCGCGGCTCAGGAGCCGGGTGACCGGGCGGCTGAGCGTGGGGTGGCCGAGCACGATCACACGCTCGATCTGGCGGCCGAGGTCGGAGTCGAGCAGCAGGCGGTAGGTGCGCAGCGCGTGGTCGCCGGTGCGCGAGCCCGACGTGGGCTCGGCGAAGAGCGGCCAGCCACCTGCCTCCGCGACCTGGCGCGCGCGGGCCCCCGCGTCGTCGCCGGCGACCACGACCGTGCGGGGGCCGAGGGGCAGGGGCGCCGCTGCCTCGCGGTCGCTGATGTCGTGGGTCTGGCAGCGGCCCTTCTCGGGCACCGGAGCCGAGAAAGGCGCCTGCTCGCCCTCCGGCGTCAGCGGCAGCTCGAACTGCACGTTGAGGTGCAGCGGGCCGCCCGCGGCGGCGACGTTCCCGAGGAGGCCCGGCGACGGCCACTCGTCGAGGTCGAGGAAGGAGGCGAACTCGCCGAAGATCATCACCTGGTCGGTGGTCTGGCTGGCACCCGTGCCGCGGAGGCTCGCGGGGCGGTCGGCCGTGACGACGATCAGCGGCAGGCCGACATGCGCAGCCTCCATGACCGCGGGGAAGAGGTTGGCGACGGCGGTGCCGCTCGTGCACGCGACTGCGGCCCGGCGACCCGACTTGGTCAGCCCGAGCGCGAGGAAGCCGGCGGTCCGCTCGTCGATGCGCGTGTGCAGGCGGAGCAGCCCTTGCCGGTCCGCGTCGTACGCCGCGAACGCGAGCGGGGCGTTGCGGCTCCCGGGCGCCAGCACGAGCTCGGTGACGCCGGCGTCGATGAGCGCCTGGACGACGGCCCGGGCCAGCACGGTGGAGGCGTTCACAGGCGCTGATCCTGCCGTACGCCGGCGACGTCACGTCCCGCACGGACGAGGTCCTGCTGCACGCGCGCCAGGCGCTGCTGCCAGTGCTCGACGCGATCGGCTGGGGCGGCGAGGCGGTCGAGCGCAGCCCGGTCCGCGTGCACAGGGCGCACGGGCAGCGCGCCGTCCACGGGCAGCAGCGGCTCGGCGGCGACGTCGTCGGTGAGCAGCTGGACTGTCGCCAGACCACAGGCGTGGGGCAGCTCCGGCAGAGCGGCCGCGAGCGCGACCCCGGCCGCGATCCCGAAGGAGGTCTCCAGTGCACTGGACACGACGACCGGCAGGCCGATCTCCTCCGCGATGCGCAGGCAGGCCCTCACGCCACCGAGCGGCTGCACCTTGAGCACGGCGATGTCCGCCGCCTGGAGGTCGCGCACCCGATAGGGGTCGGCGGCGCGGCGGATCGACTCGTCCGCCGCGATCAGCACACTGGCCCGGCGCCGCACCGTGGCCAGCTCCTCGACCGTCATGACCGGCTGCTCGGCGTACTCCAGGCCGCCGGCGGCACGATCGAGCACCGACAGCGCACGGACGGCGGTGTCGACGTCCCAGCCCCCGTTCGCGTCGATGCGGACCAGGCCGGAGGGGCCGAGCGCGTCGCGCACGGCCTCGAGCCGGGCCTCGTCGTCGGCGAGCGTCTGGCCGGGCTCGGCGACCTTCACCTTGGCGGTCCGGCAGCCGCCGGCGGTGACGATCGCGTGCGCCCGTTGCGGGTCGACGGCCGGCACGGTCACGTTGACCGGCACGGAGTCCCGCACCGGCGCGGGCCAGTCGCCGGCGAGTGCCTCGAGCGCGCACTCCAGCCAGGGGCGCGCGAGCTCGTCGTCGTACTCGAGGAAGGGTGACCACTCGCCCCAGCCACCCGTGGCGGGGTCGTGGAGAAGCACTCCCTCGCGCACGGTGATCCCGCGGAAGCGGGTGCGCATCGGGATCGAGAAGACGTGGGTCTCGAGCGTCACGACGCAGCCTCGGCGAGGGCACGGACCGCCTGGCGGTCGACCTTGCCGTTGGCCAGCAGCGGAAGCTCCTCGACGACGACCAGCCGGCGCGGTGCCCACGTGCGCGGGTGGAGCGACGCGACCCAGTCGCGCGCCTCCTCCAGTCGCATGGCCGGCATCGAGGCGAGCCCGGGTGTCGCGACGACGGCGACGACCGCCTGGCCCCACTCGGGGTCACTGACGCCGACGACCTCGGCAGCCGCGATCGCGGTGTGCTCGGCGAGGCGGCGCGCGACGACCGGGCCGGGCACCTTCACTCCCCCGCTGATCACCATGTCGTCGACGCGGCCGAGCACGGTGAGCCGCCCGTCGTCGGCCAGCGCGCCGAGGTCGGAGGTGAGGTACCAGCCGTCGACCAGCGTCGCAGCGGTCAGCTCCGGGTCGTCGAGGTAGCCGTCGAAGAGCATCGGGCCGCGGAGCTTGATCCGGCCGTCATCGGTCAGCGCGACCTCCACGCCCGGCAGCGGGTGACCGTCGTAGACGCAGCCGCCGCAGGTCTCGCTCGAGCCGTAGGTGGCGACCACGTCCGGACCCCAGCCCGCCACCACGTCGACGGCCTTGCGGTCGACGGGGCCGCCGCCGACGAGCACCGTGTCCATCTCGTGCAGCTCGGAGCCGACGTCGGGGTCGTCGACGAGCCGTCGCAGCTGCGTGGACACCAGGCTGATGTAGCGGGCGCCGGGCTTCCAGTGCAGCCCCTCCGCGACCACCGGGTCGTGGCCGGCGAGGAGCGAGCGCGTGATCACGTTGACACCGGCGACGTAGTTCGAGGGCAGCGCGAGCACCCACTGCCCGTGCCCGATCGCGCGGGCGGAGGCACCGGCCGACGCGAGCACGGCAGAGCGCGAGAGCAGCACGCCCTTCGGCGTACCGCTGGAGCCGGAGGTCTCGATGAGGAGGCGCCGGTCGTCCTCCGCTACGAGCCAGTGGCGCAGCTCGCGGATGTCGGTGTGCGCGTCACCGGTCAGGCGCAGGGGCTCCGTCGAGGACATGCGCCGAACCTACCGCCGCCTGCGTACACCGGGCACGCCCCGGATACTGGCGCCATGGACCTCACCTGGGAGCTCGTGCACCACCGCGACCTGACGGCCCGGCAGACCTACGAGATGCTCCGCCTCCGCGGCATCGTCTTCGTCGACGAGCAGCAGGTCCCCGCCGCCCTCGAGATCGACGGCGTCGACCTCACCGGCGAGACCCGGCACCTCTTCGGCTGGAACGGCGACGCCCTGCTCGCCTACGCCCGCCTGCTCGAGCCCGACCACCACGGCGCCTCGCACATCGGCCGTGTCGTCGTGGCGAGCGACGCCCGCGGTGGCACCGGCACCGAGCTCGTACGCCGCGGGGTCGTCGCGTGCGAGGAGCTCTGGCCCGGCCAGCCGATCATGCTGGGCGCGCAGAACCACCTGCGCGGGTTCTACGGACGCCACGGGTTCGAGCCGGTCGGCGAGATCTACGACGAAGCCGGGATCCCGCACATCGACATGGTCCGTCCGCCTGCTTGAATCACCTCCCATGGCCACCCCCGCTGAATGGATCGCCGGCGCCCGTCCGCGCACGCTTCCCGCCGCCGTCGCCCCCGTCCTCGCCGGCACCGGCGTGGCCGCCTGGTTCTTCGAGCCGGTCTGGTGGAAGGCCGCCCTCGCGCTGGTCGTCTCGCTGGCCCTCCAGGTCGCGGTCAACTACGCCAACGACTACTCCGACGGCATCCGTGGCACGGACGACGTACGCGTCGGGCCGATGCGGCTCGTCGGCTCGCGCGCGGCCACTCCCGCAGCGGTGAAGCGGGCGATGCTGATCGCCTTCGGCGTCGCCGGCATCGCGGGCGTCGTCCTCGCGGTCACCACCGCGTGGTGGCTCGTGCTCGTCGGCCTGGTCTGCGTCGTCGCGGCGTGGTTCTACACCGGTGGTTCGAAGCCCTACGGCTACCTCGGCCTCGGCGAGGTCATGGTCTTCGTCTTCTTCGGCCTCGTCGCCACCGTCGGCACGGCGTACGTGCAGGTCTTCCACGCCTGGGGGCACATGCGTCGAGGTCACGGAGACGCGGACTTCGGCTGGTTCGCGTACGAGCCGATCCACTCGGCACGCACGATCGACTGCCTGCGCGGTGTCGACCAGATGAGCGCCTACGCGTGCCTGCCGACCGGCAACGCCTGGCTCCTCCCCGCGCTCCTCGCCGGCACCGCGATCGGTGCGCTGGCCTGCGCGATCCTCGTCGCCAACAACCTGCGCGACATCCCGACGGACACGGTCGCAGGGAAGATGACCCTCGCCGTACGCCTCGGGGACCACCGGACGCGCGGGTTCTACGCCGCGCTCGTCGCGCTCGCCCTGGCCACGCTGATCGGCCTGGCCGCGATCACCAGCTGGTGGGCGCTGCTCGGGCTGGTCTTCCTGCTGCCCGCGGCCAAGGGCGTGAAGGTCGTGACGTCCGGGGCGACCGGCCCCGGCCTGATCCCGGTGCTGCAGTCGACGGGCGTCGCGGAGCTGTTGCTGGGCGTCGGCGTCTTCGTCGGCCTGCTGCTCGCCTGACTCCCTCCCGCAGCCTGTCACGCCGGCGCGCGAGGCGACGGCGAACCGTCAGGAGGACAGCAGGGCCTCCAGCTCCGCGGTGTACGGCGTGGGGTCGATGGCCTGGGCGGCGAGCCAGTCGTCGGAGTAGTACGTGTGGGCGTAGCGCTCGCCGCCGTCGCAGATCAGCGTGACGACCGAGCCCACCTCACCCGCGTCCCGCATCGAAGCGATCAGCTGCAGCGCGCCCCACAGCGACGTGCCGGTGGAGGCGCCCACGAGACGGCCCGTGACGGCGGAGCACCAGCGCATCGCGGCGACCGAGGCCGCATCCGGCACCTGGAGCATGTGGTCGACGACGCCGGGCACGAAGGACGGCTCGACGCGGGGCCTGCCGATGCCCTCGATGCGGGAGCCGCAGGCGGTCACCGACCGGTCGCCGCTCTGCCAGGACGAGAAGAAGGCCGAGCCCTCCGGATCCACGACGCAGAGCTTCGTGTCGAGCTGGCGGTAACGCAGGTAGCGGCCGATGGTGGCCGAGGTGCCTCCGGTGCCGGCGCCGACGACGACCCAGGCGGGCACCGGGTGCCGTTCGAGCGAGAGCTGCGAGAGGACCGATTCGGCGATGTTGTTGTTGCCGCGCCAGTCGGTCGCGCGCTCGGCGTACGTGAACTGGTCGAGGTAGTGCCCGCCGCACTCGTCCGCCAACGAGCGCGCGACGTCATAGACATCCGAGGCCGAGTCGACGAAGTGGCAGCGCCCGCCGTAGAACTCGATCAGCTCGACCTTCTCCACCGACGTGGAGCGCGGCATGACCGCGACGAAGGGCAGGCCGAGCAGCCGGGCGAAGTAGGCCTCGGAGACCGCGGTCGAGCCGGACGAGGCGTCCACCAGCGGGGTGTCGGGGGTGATCCAGCCGTTGGCGAGGCCGTAGAGGACCAGCGAGCGCGCCAGGCGGTGCTTGAGCGAGCCTGTCGGGTGGACCGACTCGTCCTTGAGGTAGAGGTCGATGCCCCAGGACGGGGGCAGCGGGAAGACGTGGAGGTGCGTGTCGGCGGAGCGGTTCGCGTCGGCCTCGACCCGGCGTACGGCCTCGGCCACCCACGCCCGCGACATCAGTCCTCCTTGGTGCGCAGCTCGTCGACCTTCGAGACCGCCTTCGACGCGCGCTCCTCGACCCGGCGGGCGAGCGCGTCGCGCGGTCCGCTGAGCACGAAGTACGACGCGACGCCGGAGACGATCAGCGCACCGATGGCCGCCCAGAAGAGGTTGGCGCCCGTGACCGCGCCGCCGTCGATCAGCTTCCAGACCCCGAGGATGAGGATCCAGGCAGCGAGGAAGAGGACCGCACGGAGCAGGGTGTACACGACGAAGGCCTTCACGGAGCACAGCGTAGGCGTCTGCCTGCGGATGCTTCGAGGCCGGTCTACATTGGAGAGGTGCTCAAGTTCCTGCTCGTGGTCGTGATCATCGCGCTGGCCGTCTACGGCTGCGTCATGCTGGTCGACCGCCAGCTCAACGGGATCAAGCGCCCGTCGCGTCCGCGCCGCCCGCAGCCCCGGCGCCCTATCGGCCCCGACGACGACCCGGAGTTCCTCCGCCAGCTCAACCGGCGCAAGCCGCCCAAGCGCGACGACCCCTGACCTCACGCCTTCGCCCGTACGCCGAGGCGCGCGGGGGTCTCGTCGTCGCACGAGGCGAAGAAGCCGCCCACCGCGTCGACCATGTGGTCGAACGACTCGGCCGCGAAGAGCACGGGCTGGTAGTGCGTGATGTCGTAGTCGATCGTCGCCATCGTCGCGAAGTCGATCGGCCGGATCTCCATCGAGCCGAACTCCTCGATCTCGCCGTACGACGACAGGATGCCGGCGCCGTAGGCCTTCAGGTCACCGCTCTCCCGCAGCACCCCGAACTCCACGGTGAACCAGAAGACGTCGGCCACCACCTGCAGCGCCTCCGGCGTCGTCACGCGCCGGGCGGCGGCTCCGGCCAGGCGATTCACCTCGGCGACCTGCGGGTCGGCGAGCAGGTTCCCGTGGCCCATCACCTCGTGGAGGATGTCCGGCTCGGGCGTGTAGAGCGGCGCCGCGTGGTGGCGCAGGTACTGCGTCGAGTGGAAGAGCCCGTCCTTCAGCGACCCGTAGAACTCCTCGAGCGGCACGATCCCCGGCGCCGGCACGTAGGAGAAGCCGGTCAGCGGCTGCAATCCTGCGGTGACCTCCGCCAGCTGCGGCACCCGGTCGCGCGGCAGGTCGAGCGCGGCCACCGCGTCGTTGAACTGCCGGCAGGCCAGGCGCTCGTGGAGCGGCCCGAGGTGCTCGCAGACGGTCCGCCAGACCTCGTGCTCGGTCTCGGTGTAGTCGATGTGCGGCACCGGCTGCCCGGGGTGCCAGGCCAGCGACGCCGCGGCGATCTCGTTGCGCCGGCGGCGGTACTCCTCGTCGTTCTCACCCGGGTGCCCCTCGACCAGGTGCACGGTCACGTTGCCGTCCTCGTCGGTGGTCACCGGCGAGTAGAGCTGCGCCTCCTCAAACATGGGCCTTCTCCTCGTCCTCAACAGCCGCCTGCGCACCGGGCTCGACCCGGCGTACGGCGAGGGACGGCTCGGTGGCCGCCCGGATCTGCTCCTCGGTGACCCCGGGGGCCAGCTCGACCAGCACGAGGCCGTCGGGCTCGACGTCGATGACGCCGAGGTCGGTGATGATCCGCCTGACCACCCCGCGACCGGTCAGCGGCAGCGAGCAGGCGCGGACGATCTTGAAGCCGCCGTCGCGAGCCACGTGCTCCATCAGCACGATCACGCGGCTGGCGCCGTGGACCAGGTCCATCGCGCCGCCCATCCCCTTCACCATCTTGCCGGGGATCAGCCAGTTGGCGATGTCGCCGGTCTCCGCGACCTGCATGGCCCCGAGGATCGCGACGTCGACCTTGCCGGCGCGGATCATCCCGAAGCTCATCGCCGAGTCGAAGAACGCCGCCCCGCGGCGTACGGTCACGGTCTCCTTGCCGGCGTTGATCAGGTCGGCGTCGACGCGCTCCTCGGCCGGGTAGGGGCCGACGCCGAGGATGCCGTTCTCCGCCTGGAGGACGATCTCGACCTCGTCGGGCACGAAGTTCGGCACCAGCGTCGGCAGCCCGATGCCGAGGTTGACGTAGTCGCCGTCGCGCAGCTCCGCTGCCGCTCGCGCCGCCATCTGCTCACGCGTCCACACGACGTCCACCTCCGTCGGCCTGCCCGCGGGCCTGCCCGCTGATCTGTCCTCCGACGAGGGTGGTGCGCTTCTCGATCCGCTTGTCGGCCGCCTGCTCGGGCGTCAGCGGCACGACGCGGTGCACGTAGACGCCCGGCAGGTGCACCTGGTTGGGGTCGATCTCGCCGGGCTCGAGCAGTTCCTCGACCTCCGCGATGCAGACCCGCCCCGACATCGCGGCGAGCGGGTTGAAGTTGCGCGCGGCCTCGCGGAAGACGAGGTTGCCGTGGCGGTCGCCCCGCCAGGCCCGCACGAGCGAGAAGTCCGCGACGAGTGCCTCCTCGAGCACGTACTCCTTCTCCCCGAAGACCTGCCTGGGCTTGGGCGGGCTGCTGATCTCCACGGCGCCGTTCGCGTCGTACTTCCAGGGCAGGCCGCCGTCGGCGACGAGGGTGCCGACGCCCGCCGGCGTGTAGAACGCCGCGATGCCGCTGCCGCCCGCGCGGAGCCGCTCAGCGAGCGTGCCCTGCGGCGTCAGCTCCACCTCCAGCTCGCCGGCCAGGTAGCGGCGGGCGAACTCACGGTTCTCCCCGACGTACGACGCCACGATGCGCCGCAGCCGGCCGGCGGCGAGCAGGAGCCCGAGGCCCCAGTCGTCGACGCCCGCGTTGTTGCTGACCACCTCGAGGTCGTCGGTGCCGGCGTCGAGCAGCGCCTGGACCAGCACGGCCGGAATGCCGCAGAGTCCGAAGCCGCCCACGGCGAGCGTCGCGCCGGACGGGATGTCGGCGACCGCCTCGGCTGCGCTCGTGACCACCTTGTCCATCAGTGCTCCTCCCCGTGTGCCGGCAGGCTGCGCGCCGGCAGGACGCGCCCCGCGGCCTCGCCGAATCCGATCCGCCGTCCGTCGGCCAGTCGCGCCTCGCCCCGCAGGACGACCTCGTCGCCGTCCTCCAGGAAGCCGCGCTTCTCACCCCCGAGCGCGATCGGCTCCGCACCACCGCGGGTCAGCTCGATCAGCGAGCCCTGCTGGCCCGGCTCGGGGCCGGAGACGGTGCCGCTCGCGAAGAGGTCGCCGGTGCGCGTCGGGGCGCCGTTGACGGTCAGGTGGGCGAGCATCTGGGCCGGCGACCAGTACGTCGCGGCGTACGGCGGGCGGCTGACGACCTCGCCGTTGATGACCACCTCGAGCGTGATGTCGAGCCCCCACGGCTGCTCCATCGCCAGGTAAGGCAGCGGCTCGGGATCCTGCGCCGGGACCGGCACGCGTGCGCCCTCGAGCGCGGCCATGGGCACCACCCACGGGGAGACCGTCGAGGCGAACGACTTGCCGAGGAACGGCCCGAGGGGGACGTACTCCCAGGCCTGGATGTCGCGCGCAGACCAGTCGTTGAAGAGCACGACGCCGAAGAGGTGCTCGCCAGCCCGGTCCACCGGGATCGGCTCCCCCAGCGGGCTGCCGATGCCGACCACGAAGCCCAGCTCGCACTCGAGGTCGAGGCGGACCGACGGCCCGAAGACCGGCACCGCCTCCCCCGGAGGCAGCCGCTGGCCGCACGGCCGCACCACGTCGGTGCCCGAGACGACGATCGAGGCGGAGCGACCGTGGTAGCCGATCGGCAGGTGCTTCCAGTTGGGCGTCAGGGCGTCGCCGTCGGGCCGGAAGAGCCGGCCGAGGTTGGTGGCGTGGTGCTCCGAGGCATAGAAGTCGACGTAGTCCGCGACCTCGAACGGCAGCTCCAGCGTCACCTCGTCGAGCGCGTGCACCGCGGAGGGGTCGACGTCACCGGTCAGCGCGTCGACGACCTGCGCCCGCACGGATGCCCACCGCGCGGGTCCCTGCGCCATGAACGCGTTGAGCGACCCGGGCGCGAAGGTGTCGTCGCCGAGCAGCAGCGCCAGGTCGACGACGTGCTCACCGAAGCGCGTCGCCACCCGCGGGTCGGCACCGGCGGCCCGGTAGACGCCGTACGGCAGGTTGTGGAGGCCGAACGGGTCGTCGGCGCTGACGTCGAGCCTCATGCGGCGCCGTCCTTCCGGGTCTTCCACGTGGCAGGGAGCAGGTCGAGGTGGGCAAGGTCGTCGAGCGGCTCACGGATCGAGCAGGTGCCGAACGAGCGGAACGCCTCGCGCACCTCCGGCGGCAGCACGAGCGCGGCCCGCGCCACCGCCCCGTCGTCGCGCGACGCAAGGGCCGCGGCGACGTCGGCGAGGGAGCGGCCGGCCTGGGCGCGCGCCGCCGCGAGGAGCAGGTTGAGGAAGCCGTGGTGCTCGAAGCCGGTCAGCGGATCCGTGTGCCGGACCGCGTGGTGGAGCCCGGCGGTCGCCTTGAACGGCACGCCCGCCTCCACCACGGCCGCGATCACGGCAGCGAGCTCGGGGATCGTCGGGAAGAGGTCCTCCTCGAGGCCGCCGGTCCGCAGCTTCGCGCGCAGCCCGGTCGCCGCCAGCTCCGCGACCACAGCCGTACGCCGGTCGTCGCGCGGCACCTCGACGTAGACGTCGACGCCGTACGACGCCAGCGACCGCACCTCGGCCGCCTCGGCCCGCGCGGGCAGCGCCACCTCGAGCGCCCGCAGGCGATCGCCCGCGGCGGAGACGGCCGCGTGGGCCTCGTCGAGACCGATCACCACCCCGACCGCGACATCACCCACGCGGGGCAGGTCGGAGGCACGGACGACGAGCGGGCCGACCGCGTCGGCGTACGGGCTGCGGAGGTGGGCGGCGTGCTCCGTCACAGCCCGGGCCAGCGGCACGTTGCCGGGCGGGAAGATCGCGGCGTCGTCGAACAGGCCACGCAGGAGATCCAGCGGGAGGCTCATCCGGCGCCCTCCCCTGCGACCGCTCCCTCCGACCGGCGATCGCCGCGCGACCACGACGCGGCGTAGATGCCGTCGTCGACCTCGCGGCCCGCCTCCCCGAGGTCGAGCGGCCGGAAGGTGTCGACCATGACCGCGAGCTCGTCGAAGAACTCCGCGCCGATCGAGCGCTCGTAGGCTCCCGGCTGCGGGCCGTGCGGGTGACCGCCCGGGTGGAGGGTGATCGAGCCCTGCGCGATGCCGCTGCCCTTGCGCGCCTCGTAGTCGCCGGCGACGTAGAACATCACCTCGTCGGAGTCGACGTTGGAGTGGTAGTACGGCACCGGGATCGAGAGCGGGTGGTAGTCGACCTTGCGCGGCACGAAGTTGCAGATCACGAAGTTCAGGCCCTCGAAGACCTGGTGCACCGGTGGCGGCTGGTGGACCTTGCCGGTGATCGGCATGAAGTCCGCGACGTTGAACGCGAACGGGTAGAGGCAGCCGTCCCACCCCACCACGTCGAAGGGGTGGTGCGGCAGCGTGTGGATGGTGCCCCCGATGCCGTTCGGCAGTCCGTTGACCCGGTGCTTGATGTAGACCTCCACCTCGCCTTCGGAGGTGTGCGCGCGCTGGTCGATGAGACCGAGGCCGGCCGGGCCACGCAGGTCCCTCTCGCAGTACGGCGCGTGCTCGAGCAGCTGCCCGAACCGGCTCAGGTAGCGCTTCGGCGGGGTGATGTGGCTGTTGCCCTCGATGGCGTAGATCCGCACCGGACCGCGCGGCACGATCCGGTGGGTCGTCGCGCGCGGGACGACCAGGTAGTCGCCCGGGCCGAACTCGAGGTCGCCGAAGACCGTCTCGAGCAGGCCCTCGCCGTCCTCGACGAAGAGGCACTCGTCGCCGATGCCGTTGCGGTAGAGCGGCGACGCGGCGTCGGCCACGACGTACGAGATGCGGACGTCGGCGTTGCCGAGCAGGAGGCGGCGTCCGGTGACGGCATCGGTGGCGGGCGCGAAGGAGAGCGCGTGGGTCGAGAGGTGGCGCGGCAGGAGCGGGTGATTGGGCGTGAGGCCCTGGTCGGGGAGCTCCCAGATGCGCGACGCGGAGACGGCCGAGGGAAGGAAGCGGTGGTAGAGCAGCGAGGAGTCCGACGAGAAGCCCTCCTCGCCCATCAGCTCCTCGAAGAGCAGCTCTCCGCCTTCGGCGAGGCGGTGCTGGGTGTGGCGCTTCGGCGGGACGTGGCCGACGGACCGGTAGTGGGGCATCAGAGGTTCCCCCGTCGCTCCTGCTCGCGCTCGATCGACTCGAAGAGCGCCTTGAAGTTGCCCTTGCCGAAGCCGAGCGAGCCGTGGCGCTCGATCAGCTCGAAGAAGACCGTCGGCCGGTCGCCGAGCGGCTTGGTGAAGATCTGCAGCAGGTAGCCGTCCTCGTCGCGGTCGACGAGGATCCCGCGCTCCTTCAGCTCCTCGACCGGCACCCGCACCTCACCGATCCGGGCACGCAGCTCGGGGTCGTCGTAGTAGGCGTCGGGGGTGTCGAGGAACTCCACGCCCCTGCTGCGCAGGACGTCGACGGTGTGCAGGATGTCGCCGGTGGCCAGCGCCAGGTGCTGCGCGCCGGGGCCGCCGTAGAACTCGAGGTACTCGTCGATCTGCGACTTCCGCTTGCCCGCGGCCGGCTCGTTGAGCGGGAACTTCACGCGGTGGTTGCCGCTCGCCACGACCTTCGACATCAGCGCGGAGTAGTCGGTGGCGATGTCGTCGCCGATGAACTCCGCCATGTTCACGAAGCCCATCACCCGGTTGTAGAAGCCGACCCACTCGTCCATCCGCCCGAGCTCGACGTTGCCGACGATGTGGTCGAGTGCCTGGAAGAGGCGCTTCCCCTCGCGCGGCACCCCCGTCGCGGGCACGAAGCCGGGCAGGTAGGCCCCCGCATAGCGCCGGCCACCGACCTCGCGCTGCACCAGCGTGTGCCGGGTCTCGCCGTACGCCGCGATGGCCGCGACGCGGACCGTCCCCTGCTCGTCGGTGAGGTCGTGGGGCGGCTCGAGGACCGTGGCACCGGCGGACTCCGCCTGGCGGATGCAGCGGTCGACGTCGGGCACCTCGAGTGCGATGTCGACGACGCCGTCGCCGTGCCGTGCGTGGTGCGCGATCAGCGGGCTGTCCGGCGACACCGCGCCCTGCAGCACGAAGCGGATCGACCCCGACCGGAGCACGTAGGCCTTGCGGTCGCGCGCCCCGGTCTCCGGGCCGGCGTACGCCTCGAGCTCCATGCCCCACACGTTCTGGAAGTACGCCGAGGCCTGGGTGGCGTTGCCGACGACGAAGACGATCGCGTCCCAGCCGGTGATCGGGAACGGGTCCTGCGTCTCGTCGTACTCCACGAGGCCGACGAGCTGGCGCAGCTGCTCCAGGTCGAGGCCGGCGCGCTGCTCCGCTTCGGTGAGGACGTCGTGCGGGGACATGCTGGCTCCTTCGAGGACTGTGACCCGGGTCTCCTCGATCAAACTCCCGCGCATCGGGCTCGGCAACAGCACCAGTTCTTGTTGGTCATCGTGCGACTTTGGGCCACGATGGAGGGCGATCGACTAGTCAAGGTGCACACCAAGGAGCGGTTCAATGAAGCAGAGCATCGAGCTCGACGAGATCGACCTGGCCCTGCTCACCTCGCTCCACGAGGCGCCGCAGATCGGCGTGCTCGAGACGTCGCGGCGGATCAAGGTCGCCCGCGCGACCGTGCAGGCCCGGCTGAAGAAGCTCGAGGAGGCAGGGGTCATCGCCGGCTGGCAGCCGCAGATCGACGTCGCCGCGGCGGGTTTCGGCGTCCAGTGCTTCGTGCAGCTCCACATCGCCCAGGGCGAGCTCGACTCCGTGGCCGAGGAGCTCGCCGCGATCCCCGGCGTCATCGAAGCCTGGGCGACCACCGGCGAGAACGACATCCTCTGCCGGGTCGCCGCCTCGTCCCACGAGGGCCTGCAGGAGACGCTGATCCAGATCGCCCGCTCCCGCTACGTCGCGAGGTCGAGCAGCATCGTCGTCCTGTCCAGCATCGTGAAGCCGCGGGCGCTCCCGTTGCTGCAGACCGTCGAGGCGAAGCCGTCGCGGGCGCCGAGGTATCCGCGACAGGCGTGAGGCAGGCCGTGGGCTAGTCATCCTGACTAGCGGTCGCTTGGTTTGTCCGGCTGGAAGTTGGCTCCACGCCCATGTTGCTGGGCGGATGTTGCACGTCGTACGACGCAACGCGCACGGTGAGCGCATGAAGGACCTGCTGGCCCGCTTCGAGCACACCCCTCCCGAGGTCGTCTTCGAGTGGCACGACCCCGAGACCGAGGCCACCGGCTGGATGGTCATCAACTCCCTGCGCGGCGGCGCGGCCGGCGGTGGCACGCGCATGCGCCCCGGCCTCAACCGCCGCGAGGTCGAGTCGCTGGCGAAGACGATGGAGGTGAAGTTCACCGTCGCCGGACCCCCGATCGGCGGGGCCAAGAGCGGCATCGCCTTCGACCCCTCCGACCCGCGCAAGGAGGGCGTGCTGCGCCGCTGGTTCGCCGCGGCGGCTCCCCTTCTCAAGGCCTACTACGGCACCGGCGGCGACCTCAACGTCGACGAGGCGTCAGAAGTGGTGCCGATGACCGAGGCCAACGGCCTGTGGCACCCGCAGGAGGGCATCGTCACCGGGCACTTCCATGCCGAGGGCTTCGAGCGGATCCAGCGCGTCGGCCACCTGCGCTCCGGCGTCGCCAAGGAGGTCACCGACCCGGCCTTCGCCCCGCCTGCGGGGCCTCATGGGGTGCCGACCGTCGCGGACCTGGTCACCGGCTGGGGCGTCGCCGAGGCAGTGCGCCACTACTACGACCTGTACGGCGGCGACCTCGTGGGCAAGCCGGCGATCGTCCAGGGGTGGGGCACCGTCGGCGCCACCGCGGCGTACTACCTCGCGCAGATGGGCGCCCGCGTCGTCGGCATCATCGACCGCGCGGGGGGCCTGCTCGACCCTGACGGGCTGTCGCCTTCACGCGTGGCGGAGCTCTACGCAGGGCGTCGTGGCAACGAGCTCGTGGCTCCTGACCTGCTCCCCTTCGCGGAGGTCGACGCGCGGATCTGGTCGATGGGCGCCGCGATCTTCCTGCCCTGCGCCGCGTCGCGCCTGGTCACGCGCCCGCAGGTCGACGCGCTCGTCACCGGCGGGCTCGAGGTCGTCTCGTGCGGCGCCAACGTGCCCTTCGCCGACGACGAGATCTTCTACGGCCCCACCTACGAGTACGCCGACAGGCACGTCGCCGTCATTCCCGACTTCATCGCCAACTGCGGCATGGCCCGCACCTTCGCGATGCTCATGGACGGCACCAGCCCCGTCACCGACCAGGCGATCTTCGGCGACGTCTCCGGCACGATCCGCGACGCCCTCGCCGGGTGCCACGCGCGGTCGCCGCAGCCCACCGGCATCGCCAGCACCGCGTTCGAGATCGCGCTCGAGCAGCTCGTCGTACGCCCCGACGTACCGCTCACGCAGACGGCCTGACGCCCGACTCCGGCCCGCGCGACTCCCGCCCGCGCGCGGGCGAGTTTGGTGCACTGGCACCTGAATCGACCCGCGAACGGCGCTCGCAGGGTCCAATCAGGTGCACAGGCACCTGATTGGCAGCCGCGAGAGAGGTCCGTCGGCGGGTCCCTTCGCACCTGCGGGTCGCCGGACGAGGCAGAGGACAACGGGCCGGCACCGTGGGTCCGGCCGGAGGCCGGGTACCGGCCGAGCGTTGAGGCCTTGCCTCCCGCGCTGGGTGCGCAACGACAGGCAACGCCGCGGGCAAGGCCGAACCAGGGAGGCCGGTGCCCGGCCTCTGGCCGGACCCCGCGACCCCGCGGACCCGCAGACCCGCAGACCCGCGAGACCTACGGCTTGGCGTACGAGTGCAGCCCGCCACCGAAGAAGAAGTTGATGCCGATGAAGTTGAACCACAGCGTGCCCAGGCCCACCAGAGCCACGATCGCCGCGGCGCGACCCTTCCAGCCCGCTGTCGCCCGCGCGTGGAGGTACGCCGCGTAGACGACCCAGGTGATGAAGGCCCAGACCTCCTTCGGGTCCCAGCCCCAGTAGCGCGACCAGGCCTGGTGCGCCCAGATCGGGCCGGCGATCAGCACGGCGAAGGTCCAGATCGGGAAGGCGAAGGCGTGCAGCCGGTAGGAGATCCGGTCGAGCACGTCGGCCGCGGGCAGCGACGACAGCCGGCCCGACTCGCGCAGCAGGTAGAGGATCGAGACCAGGCCGCCGAGGGTGAAGACACCGGTCGCGGTGATCGCCGCGATGACGTGGATGACCAGCCACGGCGAGGACAGTGCCTCGGTCAGCGGCGCGATCGGCTCGTAGAGCCAGACCACGTCGAGCATGAGCACGACCATCACCAGGCCGACCGCCCACGGACCGAGGAAGGCGAGGTTCCAGCGGCGGAAGAAGAGCACGGTCACCAGCGTGACGACGAAGGTCGCGGTGAGCGTGAACTCGTACATGTTGCCCCACGGCACCCGGTTCGGGTCGGCGGCGAAGCCACGCGCCACCAGTGCCAGCAGGTGCACGCCGCCGGCGACGACGGTGAGCAGGAAGGCGAAGCGGGCGAAGACCTCCGCCCGCGCGGACCCCTCCCCCTCGACCGCGCCACGGCGGGCCGCCCACTGGGCCGAGTAGGCCAGCAGGGCGAGGAAGTAGACGACACCCGCCGCGCTGACCGCCTGGATGCTGAGCGTGTCCCACTGCTGGTCGGTCACTGGTCCTCCTGTACGCCGGCAGCGCCAGCAGCGCCGGCACTCCCGTTCGTGGTGATGTCGGTGGTGGCCGCGCCCTGGAGTGCGGCCACGAAGGCGGTCAGGTCGTCGGTGAGGTCGCTGCGCGCCGACCGGTCGAGCCCGGCGACCTCGACGAGCGTCTCGCCGTCGGCAGAGCGCACCGCGCGCACCCACAGGCGGCGCGGCCGGACGTAGAGCGAGCCGCAGAGGCCGAGCAGCGCCATGATCGCGCCGCTGAGCGCGAGCCACGTGCCGGGCTTCTTGGCGATCTCGAGCCGCACCCACGGCTTCACGCCCTCGAAGGTCACCGAGCCGTTGCCGCCGGGCAGGTCGACCGACTGGCCGGGCTTCAGGTCGACGCGGAACATCTTCCCGCCCGGCTTGGCGAGCAGCTTCATCTTCGAGGTGTCGAGCGAGTAGATCGACTGCGGGACTCCCCCGTTGATGCCCAGGTCGCCGACGTACGCCTGCATGGTGATGAGCGGGTTGAGGTCCTTGCCCATCGCCGAGTTGAGCGGGTCGCCGTTGTACGTCGGCAGGAAGAGGCCCTGGAGCCCGATCTGCTTCGGCTTCGCATCAGGCACCTTCACGACACCGAACGACGTGAAGTTGCGCTGCTCCTGCGGGAGGAACGGCGTGGGCCCGCTGTAGGCGACGTTGCCCTCCGCGTCGCGCACGGTGAGCACCGGGGCGTAGCCGTGGCCGATCAGGAAGACGTCGGTGCCGCCGATGGAGAGCGGGTGGTTGACCTTGAGGTCGTCGGTGCGCTTCGTGCCGTCGGAATCCCACCAGGTGAGGCCGGCGACGAACTTGCGCGCCATGCCCTTGCGGGGGCCGTCGAAGAGCCACTGGATGTCGAAGCGGTCCAGCTGCAGCCGGAACGGGTCGAGCTCGCTCGCCTTGGTCAGCTTGCCCGGCGTGAAGTCGTCGTACTGCGTGGGGGTGTTGGAGAACTGGCTGCCCTCCGCGATGATCACGCCGCCCTTGTAACCCCACAGCGAGCCGATGGCGAAGCCCGCGAGCACGACCAGCACGGCGATGTGGAAGAGCAGGTTGCCCGCCTCGCGCAGGTAGCCCCGCTCGGCCGCGACGGCGTCACCACCGGCAACGACGCGGTAGCGCTTCTTGCGCAGCAGCGCGCGCGCCCGGTCAAGCACGACCTCGGGCGCCTCCTCCGTCGCGAACGCCGCGGAGTCGGGCAGGCGGGTCAGGTTGCGCGGCGCGGTGGGCGGAGCCGCGCGCAGGGCCCGCCAGTAGACGCGCGTGCGCGGCAGGATGCAGCCGACGAGCGACACCGCGAGCAGGAGGTAGATCGCGGAGAACCACGGCGAGGAGAAGACCTCGAACATGCCGAGCTTCGCGTAGATCGGGCCGAGCCGGGTGTGGTCGGCCTTCCACTGCTTGACCGCGAAGTCGTCGACCGATGTCTGCGGGATGACCGAGCCGGGGATCGCCGCGAGGGCGAGCAGGAAGAGCAGCACCAGGGCGGTGCGCATGGAGGTGAGCTGGCGCCAGGTCCAGCGCAGCAGCTCGCGCAGGGTGAGCTCGCCGGGCAGGCGCTCGTTGCCCTGGGCGGGTCCCTGCGGCTTCTCGCGGACGGAGCTCATCACGCCGCCCCCGTGCCGAACTGCTCGATCAGCCGGATCTGGAGGCCCTGGATCGCCCAGTCCCACCAGCCGGTGACCATGGCCAGGCCGACCGCGACGAGCATCAGGCCGCCGAGGCGCATCAGCAGCATCTGGCGGCGCTGGAGCCAGCCGAACGCCCGGGTCGCACGCTCGTAGGCCAGGCCCGCGAGCAGGAACGGCAGGCCGAGCCCGAGCGCGAAGACGCCGGCGAGGACGGCGCCCCGCGAGGCGCTGGCGTCACTCGCGCCGATCGTCACGATCGCGCCCAGGGTCGGGCCGATGCAGGGCGTCCAGCCCAGGCCGAAGAGGAGCCCGACGAGCGGAGCCGCAGCCAGGCCGACGGCCGGCAGCCGGTGGATCCGGACGGTGCGCTCCAGGAAGGGCACCCGCAGCAGGCCGGCGAAGAAGAGGCCGAGCACGATCACGACGACGCCGAGCACGACCATCAGGGTGCGGCGGTGCACGTTGAGCTGCGTGCCGACCTCACCCAGCGCGCCCGCAGCCATGCCGAGCGGCACGAAGACCGCCGTGAAGCCCAGCACGAAGAGCAGCGAGCCGAGCAGCATCCGGCCCCGGCGTACGTCACCGCCGGAGGCGATCTCCGCGCCGGACAGGCCGGTGGCGTAGGAGAGGTAGCCCGGCAGCAGCGGCAGGCAGCACGGCGAGAAGAACGAGATCAGGCCGGCGAGCAGCGCGACGGGCAGCGCCAGGAGGAGCGACCCGCTGAGCACGGTGTCCTGGAAGAAGTGGGTCACGACGCGGCGTCCTCGACGAGGTCCTTGAGCGTGATCGCGCTCGGCACCGGACCGAGGATGCGCGCGGCGACGCGGCCCTTCGGGTCGAGCACGAGCGTGGACGGCGTCACCGTCGGGGGCACGACGCCGCGCAGCGCGAGCAGCGTGGCCCCGCCCTGGTCGTCGATCGAGGGCCACGGGATGTCGTAGGACCGGATGAACGCCTCGGCGTTGGCCTTCGAGGTCTCGCGCACGTCGATGCCGACGAAGGCGACCTCGCTCGCCGGCAGCTCGCGGGCGACCTTCACCATCTCCGGGGCCTCCTCGCGGCACGGCGCGCACCACGCACCCCAGATGTTGAGGACGACGACCTTGCCGCGGTAGTCGGCGATGTCGAGCCGCTTGCCGTCGAGCGTGGTGCCGGTGAAGGCGACCGGCTTGGCGCGGTGCTTCGCCGCGATCGTCGTGACGGTGCCGTCGCCGGTGGCGGTCGAGTTGTTGCTGGTCGACCCGAGGGCGCTGCACGCCCCCAGGGAGAGCACAGCGACGAGAGCGGCACCAGCCGCGACGGAGCGACGGATCAAGGCCGCAGGTCCTCGGGGGCGTCTCCGGCCGAGAACGGCGCGTTCTTGTCGCCCGCCGGGATCAGGTGGCCGGCCGGCTCGGAGTAGGTGACCGAGGTGAGCTGGTCGCCGGTGAAGTTGAGCGAGGTCAGCGAGCAGAGCGTGCACTGGCGCTTGCGCGGGTCGTGGAGCATCGAGCGCTTCTCGACGTGCATGCGGGTGGTCCAGATCGGCAGCTGGTGCGACACGATCACGGCCTCGTGGCCCCGCGCGGCCTCCCGGGCGTCGTGGACGGCGGCCATCATGCGCGCGGCGATCTCGGCGTACGGCTCACCCCAGGAGGGCTTGAGCGGGTTGTAGAGCTTGAGCCACAGGCGGGGGTCGCGCAGCGCGTTGTCGCCCTTGGCGAACCGCTTGCCCTCAAAGTGGTTGGTCGACTCGATGACGCGGTCGTCGGTGACGATCTCGAGGCCGGTGAGCTTCGCGAGCGGGGCCGCGGTCTCCTGCGCGCGCTCCAGCGGGGAGACCCGCAGGTGCGTGATGTCGCGGTCCTTGATCGCCTCGGCGACGACCTCTGCCATCTGCTGGCCACGCGCGGAGAGGTGGTAGCCCGAGCGACGTCCGTAGAGGATGCCCTCGGGGTTGTGGACCTCGCCGTGCCGCATCAGGTGGACGGTGGTCTTGTCGCTCATGCGTGGGCCTTCTCGGTCGCGCTGGCAGCGGCAGCGGCGGACGCCGCGGCCGGGAGGGCGTCCAGCACCTGCTGGATCGCCCGGTCGTCGTGGGCCGACGAGAGGAACCATGCCTCGTACGCCGACGGCGGGAGGTAGACGCCCTGGTCGAGCATCGCGTGGAAGAACGCGGTGTACGCCGGCAGGTCCTGCTCGGAGGCCTCCGCGAAGTTGCTCACCGCGGCGTCCTTGAAGAAGACCGAGAACATCGTGCCGGTCGCCTGGATGACGTGCGGGACGCCCTCCTTCGCGAGGGCGTCGGCCACGGCCGACTTGATCGTCTCGCCGGCGGCGGAGATGTGGTCGTAGACCTCGTCGGTCGCGAGGCGCAGCGTGGTGAGGCCCGCGGTCGTCGCGACGGGGTTACCGGCCAGCGTGCCGGCCTGGTAGACGGGCCCCTCGGGGCTCAGGTGTGCCATCACGTCGGCGCGGCCACCGAACGCAGCAGCCGGGAAGCCGCCGCCCATGACCTTGCCGAAGGTGGTCAGGTCGGGCACCCAGCCCTCGACCGCGCCGTCCAGGCCCCACTGGCCCTGGCGGCTCGCGCGGAAGCCGGTCATCACCTCGTCGGAGATGAAGAGCGCGCCGTTCTCGCGGCAGATCTGCGCGAGGAAGGCGTTGAAGCCCGGCGCCGGCGGGACGACGCCCATGTTGCCGGGCGCAGCCTCGGTGATGAGGCAGGCGACGCGGTCACCGAACTCCGCGAACGCCGCGGCCACCGCGACCTTGTCGTTGTAGGGCAGCACGATGGTCAGACCCGCGCTCGAGGCCGGCACGCCCGGCGTGCCCGGGACGGCGAGCGTGGCGAGGCCGGAGCCGGCGGAGGCCAGCAGGGCGTCGACGTGGCCGTGGTAGCAGCCCGCGAACTTGATCACGATCTCGCGACCGGTGAACCCGCGCGCGAGGCGGATCGCCGACATCGTGGCCTCGGTGCCCGAGGAGACGAAGCGGACCTTCTCGACCGCCGTGCGCGCGACGATCTCCTCCGCGAGCTCGACCTCCGGCACGGTCGGGGTGCCGTACGACGTGCCGCGCGCGACCGCCTCGGCGACCGCGGCCTGCACCTCGGGGTGCGCGTGGCCGAGGAGCATGGGGCCCCAGGAGCAGATCAGGTCGACGTACTCGTTGCCGTCGACGTCGGTGAGCCAGGCGCCCTTGGCCGAGCGGATGAAGCGCGGGGTGCCGCCGACCGCGTTGAACGCGCGCACGGGTGAGTTCACACCGCCCGGGGTCACGGCACGGGCCCGGTCGAAGAGGGCCGCCGAGGCGTCGGTCTGCAGGCTGGAGGGGCTGGTCACCGCGCCATTCTCGCTGACGCCGGAAGCCCCCGCGAACGCCGCCCGTGTGTCGATTCCGGATTCTCAGGAAAAAATCTGTTACGTGCGCGTCATACTTGCGTGGATCGCACGTTTCCTCAGTGGCGAGGTAACCTGCGCCACAGCCTGTGAGGGGCCGACCGGGGAGGGACCGGGCGACACTCACTCGACTTCGGGAGAAGCACAGCATGTCTGCACCGNGCCGGCGTCGGCACCATCACCACCGCGAGCGACACCCGCCTCCCCGACGGCACCCAGGTCCCCATCGAGTCCCTCGAGGACCCCGCCAGCTTCACCGCCCCCGGCCAGGTCGGCCTCGGCCTCTCCGCCGCTGACGGCGCCAAGATCGTCGCCGCCGCCTCCACCAACGGCATCCCCACCGCTGCGCTGGCCGCCTATCAGCGCGCCGAACAGGTCATCAACGACGCCGACAAGTCCTGCCACATCGACTGGGCCCTCATCGCCGCCATCGGCCGCGTCGAGTCCGACCACGGCCGCTACGGCGGCAACACCCTCGACACCCAGGGCGTCTCCCACCCCGGCATCTACGGCCCCGCCCTCGACGGCACCCACCAGACCCAGGCCATCACCGACACCGACGGCGGCCT
>NZ_BMNI01000016.1 GCF_014646375.1 Nocardioides phosphati | reverse complement strand
CCGGGACGGGCGAAACAGGGTCGGCAACGCAGATGCCACCCCCCGGTCCGCGGGCAGGAAGAGGTCCACTCATGACCACCACCCTGACCCTCAAGAACCCCGCCGACGTGATCGCGGCCGTGCCGCACATCATCGGGTTCCAGCCCACCGACAGCCTCGTGGCCGTCGGCATCGGCGGCATGAGCGCGCGGATCGACCACCCGCACAACAGCGGGGACCTGATCGAGTCCTGCATCGCCCTCGGATCGGCGTTCCGCAAGCACCCCAGCCCGGTCATGCTCGTCTCCTTCACCGACACCGCAAGCGACGCCGAGGACGCGCTCACCTGCATCGGAGCGATGGTCGAAGACGTCGCCCCGGTCCTCGCCCGCATCCACGTCACCAGCACGGGGGAGTGGTTCGACCACGTCACCGAGACGGGCGGCAGGGTCACGCTGGCCGACCACGACCGCATCGCAGTCGAGGCGGCATGGATCGGCGCCGCCGCGCCCGTGGCCAGTCGCGAAGCGCTCGCCGTCAGCCTCGCCGGCGACACCGCACCCGTGGCCGCGCTCCTGGACGCGACCCGCATCCGCGATACCAAGACCGAGACGGCATGGATCACCAGCAGGATCAACGAGTTCCTGACCACCGGTGACCACCTCAGCGACGACGACGCGGCGCACCTGCTGGTCGCGCTCGCCAACGTCGAGTTCCAGTACGCCGCCGCCCGGCTGCTCACCAAGGCCAACGCACGCCAGATGGTCGACCTGCTGCGCGACCTCACCCGCCGGGCGCCCGACCGGGTCCGGCCCGCGGCCGCGCTGCTGCTCGGCCTCGCCGCATGGATGCAGGGCCACGGCGCCCTCGCGTGGGTCGCCTACGAGGCTGCAGACGACGCCGGTCACCCGATCGCAAAGTTCATTGCGCACGTCCTGCGCGACGCGATCCGCCCGACCGAATCCGCACTCGCCGGACTCACCGCAGCCTGAGCATCCAGCCGGGGCGGGCACAGGGGACCCGCCCCGGCACTCGGCTCGAGACGGAGCTCGAGCCTCGATCAACCGCCCAGGGCGGCCGAACGCCTGGCGCTACGCGCCAGCCCCTTCTTTTGACGGGTTCCTTGCTCCCACAACGCGAATCTTTTCAGCCCCTCGTCGGCGGTCAAGGCCAAGGCATGTCCTCGCAAGCTCGGAGCCTTGACCGCCTCCTCAGGGCCCGATCCGCGCAGTTGTTGGGAGCAAGGGGCTCCCGAGGTCACCACCCGCAGGAGGCAGTCATGAACGCAACGATCGCAGCGGCCCACCGCGCCGTCTGGTCCCACGAGTTGAAGGACTACGTCTGCTCGATGTGCCGGGTGAACCCGGCCGACATCTCGGCTGACATCGCCGCCGAGTTCGGCACCGACCTGCCCGCCCAGTGGGAGGACTGCAGCGGCGAGAAGATCACCGCTCGCCTGCACATCGAGAACGTCTACAGCGACGGCACCGTGCGCGAAGTCCTCACGGTCCAGATCCCCACGCCCAACGCCGAAGCGCTGGAGGAGTGGGCCGATGACTGCCTGTTCCCGCTCACCGGCACCGGCTGGTACGGCGGCGACGGGATCTACATCGTGACCGTCGTCGACTCCAGCGAGAAGAACCTGACCGGCCGCACCTTCACGTGGGGCATCTGATGTTCCGCATCGAGGCCCACTGGCGCGGCGAGGTCGTCTACGTCGAGCAGACGACCGGCCTGGACTGGAAGGTCCGCACGACCCTGCACGCCGACCCGGCCGACACCACGCTGCTGACCGAGCGATCCGCGCAGCGCGTCGTGGCGCGCCTGGTCAAGGCCAACACAGACGCCGACCCGTGGGACGCGCTGACGAACATCCGCGCCGTCACCTCCTGACCACCACCGAACGGAGAGAAGCCATGAGCAGAGAAGCACCCAACCTGCTGCCGATCGGCACGCACGTCCTCGTCACGCTCCACTCGATCACGGAGACTTCGGTGGTGCCCGGCACCGTCGTGGCCCATGGTCGCCGCTGCAACATCATCCAGACGGCCGCGCACGGCCGCGTCGTGGTCAACACCGCCGACCTGCGCATCGAGCCCGGGACGGGGGAGCAGAGCGCATGAGCGCCGAGACCACCGTCGCGCCGCAGCCGGGGAGTGGATGGTTCGTCGTGGTCGAGCGCTCCACGCTCGGCACGGCCGAGCCGTTGCCCCCGTACGTTGTCGGCCCCTACGCCACCGAGGTCGAGGCGCAGGAAGAAGTCGAGTCGGACTCCGGCATCGCCTTCTGTCTGCTGACCATCGACGCCAAGGAAGAGCGCTACAACGCCGACGACTGCTACGCGACCGACGTGCCGCCGCGCTGGTGCTCGTGGATCATCCCGGCCTGAAATCGGCCGGCCGGGGAGGGCCGCAGCCCTCCCCGGACCCCACCCGCAAGCGCGGCAGGCGCACTTCGTCGACGAGCGTTAGCGGCTGCCGCGACGAAGTGCGCCAGCCTCTACGACCAGTTGCCCGCGGATTCCATCGATCGGGCCCGGTCCTCGCCGGCGGTGCGTGCGTCAGCCTCCGAGTAGTACGACGCTGTGAAGTTTTCGGCGCGTACTTGGCCGCGTCCGTCGACGATTCGCCAGGTCCAGCCGCCTTCGCGGTCTTGTGACGTCTGCACTCGAAGGTTTGCCATACAGAGGACGGTAGGGCGGCCTGCGGCGCTGCGTCTTGGGTTTCGAGCGGTCTGGGGCGGTCCGAGCTGTGCGAGGTACCAGCCGCGGAGGACCGGTGAACGCGCCACCGGCTACGCCGGCGCGACTTCTTTCACGGGTTCTTGCTCCCACAACGCCGATCGTTTCAGCCCCACCTCGCCGGTCAAGGCCAGGGCATGTCACCTGCGGTGAGCCTTGACCGACTCGGCGGGGCCGATCGGCGCAGTTGTTGGGAGCAAGGGGCTCCCGAGGTCACCACCCGCAGGAGGACACCCGACATGAACGCTGCCGAACTGATCGCCGAGGTCCAGAACTCGCTCGCCAACATCTTTGAGCGGATGGGGTGGGCAGAGGACGAGATCGCCCGGGCCCAGAAGCGGCACCCCGACGCCGCGGACCGGATCTACCACTCCTTCAGCCTGCTGGCCCCGCGCGCGGAGCAGGGCGACCGCATGGGAACCGAGATGATCTACCGCGCCCATGCCCGCGAGATCCTCGACCGCGTCGCGGCAGGCGAGGACACCCGGCCGGGAACGTCGGTCGAACTGGTCATCGGCCTGCTCGAGGTCGCTACCCGCGCACCGCTGAACCACGAGGGATTCGGGCTGTGCGCGCGCATGTGGGCCGCTGCCGGTCTGCCTGACCTGGGCGGCATGACCGACACCCTCGGCCACTACGAGGCGATCAGCGCATCCCGCATCGACGACGGCGAGCGCAAGGCCCGGCACGCAGCCCGAGACGACTCCCGCACGCTCGGCGCGATCGAGTGCGAGGGCATGCACCACGGCGACACAGTCGCCTGCACCTACGCGGACCAGACCACCGCGGCCTAACCGCGCGCCGGGGAGGGCCCAGCCCTCCCCGGACCCCACCGGAACGGGACGAGCTCGTTGCGCCCTGCGAGCCCGCCCGGCGACCTGGCGCGCCAGCCCTGTGGGCCCGGGCCTAGGGCTGGCCGCGAAGCCGGTCCATTTCTGCGCGATCGGCGTCAACGTCGACGAAGTAGGACCACCCGGGGTCCAATGCCGCATCCTCCTCGGCGTGCTCCTTCACGTAGTAGCAGCGGACCGACGGAGGAGCTTCGGGGCAGAGGTCGAAGTACGTCTTCACTTGGTAGGGCGCGTGCGGGTCGTCATCGTTCCAAGGCCAGCACAGAACCCTGGCATCCACGTCCTCGGACGTGATCTTCCAAAACGCGCGCTCCTCCGCGTCCCGCTCCTCGCGGAGCTCTGCACGCACGCGGGCGTTGATGGCCTCGTCGCTGGACCACCATGCGGCGTACTCATCGACCCTGCGGCGCAGTTGGTCAGCGGATTCGGCCCATTCCTCCGACTTGAAGGTCTCCCGGAGGAAGACAACGGTGTCACGCTCAAACGTGTTCGTGCAGATGTCGCAGCGATCGCCGTCCACGGCCAGCCGCTGGGAGCCACTTGCGTGCGCGCATTCCTGGAGCAGGCCGTAGCGGAGAACGAGGAAGGCGAACCACGCGTGCTCTGCTTCCGCGGCGTAGACGTGTGCGCGGGGGACCCTCTCGGTCGGAAGATCCGTCAGGCGTTCCGGGTGATCGTGTTCGTCGGCCACACCCACACATGCCTCGCAGCCAAAGCCGGCCGTTGAGTCGGGAGTGGGCGCGTCGTATTCCGACATGCACGATTCGCAGAGTCGCCAGTGCATCGCGCTCTCGCTGCGGTACTCACGCCAGACGTAGTCAGGGTCCCCGATCCGCCGGTGGCTCATCCTTCACTTCCCCTTTGTGGTGTGGCTCCCGAGACCCTGCTGGCCCAGACTGCCAGCACGACCCGACACGAACGAGGCGACGCCGCGGCGGGCCGTCCCCGCGACCCCATATCCGGGAGCGGGACTCGTCGCGGTCAGCTGCAAGCCACCTGAGCATCGACGACCCACTCGGGAACCTCAGTCGATGTCCCCGATCGAACCGCGACATCCCACTTCACGAAGTCACGGAAGGGGACGTGCGTGGTTATCCAGTCCCACGGGCACTGGCATGCCGGACTCATGGACGCGGAGGCTGGGGTGGCCGAGCCAAACAGGCGGGAAAGCTTGCCGTTGCCGTACGGGGTGGAGGACGTCGACGGCGCGCGGATCGCGGCCTCGCAGCTTTGTGCGTAGTTCTGGCGCACCTGCTCGCTGTACTCGGCCGGATTCACAGTCGGCGACCGCTGCGCACTGACGCCAGCGTCCACAGCCGAGTTGTCGCCGGCGCAGCCGCCGGTCAACACGATGACGCCGAACAAGGACGCGGCGAAGAGCTTCACGCCGTCCATGCTGCCGCACGCTGAGCCGCTGTACCTGGAAATCAATTCCGTTGGTGCCTTGCCGGGGCCTGGCGCGCGCCACGGAGGGCGCGGCAAAAGGTCGCCGGCTGAAGCCGGCGGTTGCCGGATCAAGCGAGCGGTTCCTTGCTCCCAACACGCCGATCTTTCTAGACCTCACCTCCACTTCCCAAGGCCAGACATGTCGTCGCTGCGCTGACGAGCCTTGGTCGGTCGGCGCGGCCCGATTCGGCGCAGTTGTTGGGAGCAAGGGGCCCGAGAGGTCCAACCGAGCGAGAGGAGAGGCCGTCATGACCGTCAAGGAGCGGCTCGCAGCGATCACCCGAGGCAAGCAGGCACTGGCCCACCTCGAGGAGCACCCGGACACGACCCGGGCGCAGCTCGGAGCAGCACGCGACCAGCTGAACATTGCGCACAACAGCAGCAGCCGATGGGAGGTCGAGGACGCCGTCTTCGCCCTGGAGTCCATCGTCCTCAACGTCTACGGCGAGATCCCCGCCGAGACCGCCTGACATCCATCAAGCGGCACCACCCACCACAAGGAGCAACATCATGAGCACTGTCATCACCTTCTCCGGCAACCTCGTCGCGGACCCCGAGCTCCGCTTCACCCCCTCCGGCACGGCCGTCCTGGAGTTCCGGGCCCTGGTCAACCGCCGCGCCAAGAACGCCGCCGGCGACTGGCACGACGCCGACCCCACCGCGCACAACGTGAAGGTCTGGGGACAGCAGGCCGAGAACCTCGCCGAGAGCGCCGGCCGCGGCGACCGCGTCCTCGTCCACGGCCTCGTCGAGACCGAGTCCTGGGAGAAGGACGGCGAGAAGCGCACCAAGGACGTCGTCACCATCTCCGAGCGGTTCGGCGACGTCGGACTCTCCACCAAGAGGGCCACCGTCAAGGCCACCAAGGTGACCCGTAGCCACAGCGCCAGCATCGACGACGCCCAGGCCGCCATCGGCGGTGACCCGTGGGCTGTCCCGGTCGGCAGCGAGTGAGGTTCATCCACAGGAGGCGGGGCAGGTCCAGCGAGACCGGCCCCGTCTCCCGCACAATCGCAAATGTCGACACCTCTCGGGAGACACCATGAGCACCACGCCCCGCATCCTTGACCGCAGCGACCGTCCTGCCCGCCGGCGCGCAGCGCTGACCGTCGCGATCGCCTTCGCGACCGCCCCCGCCACGTGGTGGCTGGCAGGCACGGTCGCCATCATCTACGGCGCCGCACTCCTGCTCTTCATGACGCTGACACAAGCAGCGCTGGCAGCCCTCGCGGTCGCGCTCACCGTGATCTGCGGCTACGCACTGGCCACGGCCGGCGTCACCTACTTCACCCCTCGCTCGCGCACCACGCAGCTGGCCTACCTCGAGACCGACCGCGGCCGCGCCGCCACGATCCTGCGACCCGACCCACGGCGCGGAGCGCTCCCCGGCGACGTCCAGGCGGCCGGAGCCGGCGCCTGGCCCAAGCACCGCGGTGTCGGCCCCCAACTGGGGGAGTGGATCCGCGAGAACGTCCACGAGGCCGGCGGGCGGGTCACCCTGACCGCCACGCCGTCCCGGGCGCAGCTCTACCGCGCCAAGGGGTGCGTCGACGACGGCCGCACGGCCGGCTTCCTGATCCGGCTCGCGACCAAGCCACGACCCACCCCGACCGAGATGGAGGGTGAGCGTGAGCGTCTGTGAACCGTGCGCGGCCGGCGCACACACACCGTCCGACTGTGCCAATCAGTCCGTGCCGATGATCCAACGCGCCTGCACGTGCCGATGTCCTACGGCAGAGTCAGATCCAGCGCCGTACTGGACCAACCAAGGAGCGTCCTCGTCGTGACCGACACGACCCATACCCCAAGGGGACCCATGACCGAGAGCGACGAGACCCTCAGCCAGACCCGCGCCGCGGCCGAGGCAGTCCGTGAGCTGTGCCGGCGCACCACCGCCTTGCCAGCCATGACGCCCGCCACCGTTGCCGACGCCCTAGCCAACCTCGCCGAGCTGGCGGCTGCGCTGCCGCAAGCGTCAGCGCAGCTGGGGCGGATCCTCGAGCAGGCCGCGCAGGAACAGAACCTGGCCATGGACGGGATGACCGAGGAGACCGATCCGCGGATGGCGATCGACGTCGCCCGGTATCAGCTCGAGGAGGTCCGCGACGTCGGGGTCGATCTGCACAAGCGGCTCGACATCGCCTTCAACGCCGTCTCGCACATCATCAGCGACGGCACAGAGTGAATTGTGGGGATGGCTATCGAGGCAAACGGGTGTCAGATCGGGTGAAGCTTGGGCTCTGCCTCACCCACGCGAGAGTTCGGGCGGGACTTCTGCACGCGCGCTGCCCCAGCTGACCACCGTTCCGTCGTCCCGAAGGGCCAGCCCCACGTATGTTCCGGCTGAGATTGCAACGACGTCCGCCAGCCCGTCAGGCACTGCGAGCGACCCCATGGCGTCGTTGCATCCCCAGACCGCGACTGTGCCGTCGTTTCGGAGCGCCACATTGTGAAAGTCGGCGGCCGAGATCGCCAGCGCGCCCTCCAGGCCATCTGGCACATCCAGCACGCCGAACTTGTTCCTGGCGTTTCCCCACGCGAACACTCCCCTTTGCGTGAGGCCGAGCGCATGCTCGCCCCCGGCGGCGATGGCGGCACAGCCGAGCCGCACCTGCTCCGGAACCAGTCCGGCGGCTGGGGTGCGGCCGTACATTCCCCAGGCAGCGACATCGCCATACCCCGTGACCGCCAGGCCGTTCGTGGAGCCCGCGGCGATCGCACGGAAGCCCTCAGGGCGTGTTGGCATCGGCACACTGGATTCGCCGGAGTGGTTATTGCCCCACGCGACAATTGAGCCGTTCTCCTTCAGGGCCAACGCAAAACTCGTCGCCCCGGCCGCGATCGCGATGACGCCTGCCAGCCCCTCGGGGGTCCACGTCAAGCCCCATGGCTCACTGCCCCACGCCGCGACCGTTCCGTCCCGCTTGAGCGCGAGGTTGTAATAGCCGCCTGCGGCGATCGCGACAACATCAGTGAGCCCATCTGGTACGGCGAGTTGATTATGCGTGTTGCTGCCCCAAGCGACCACCGTCCCGCCTTCCATGAGGGCGAGACAGTGTTCATTACCGGCAGAGATTGCAACGACGGTCACAGGGTGAGGCTAGTTTCAACCCCGCTGCCGCGACGTCGGATCGCCCGAAGATCCGGAGATCTCCGACGGATCCGGAGGTGTACAAGCGGCCGCCGCAGGCCACGCCACAAACGTCAGGAAGCTGGGCGGGCCGCACTGCTCACCAATGCCTGCTGAACCAGCGTTCTTGAGGCGAACGTTCGGTCACCTCCTTTTCGCTGCATCTCGACAATCTCTGGCGTTCGAAAACGGAGATTGATAGAATCCTCTATAGGAGGTGGTCGAGGTGTCCATGACCCAGATCCCCGAGGAGCTGCGGGCGGTAGTCAAGGCGCGCTCGCGCAAGACGGTCGACGAGCTCGACTACCGCCGCGCCCTGGTCGCGGCCGACAGGCTGTTCTCGCAGCGCCTGGTCGCGCGCGCCGCGGGCATCACGCAGCCCTCACTTTCCTCGGCGCTGAAGACCGCGGAGAAGGTCCCGCCGGTCCGGGAGGGCTTCTCCGGGGCTACCCCCACCGAGATCTGCCAGCGCTACGCCGCTGGCGACCTGGACCGCGCGCAGCTGGTCGACGAGCTGACTCGCTGGACCTACGGCAAGCGCGGCGCGACTGACGGGGTCGACTGGCTTGCGGCTGACGAGCCGGGCAACTTCGGCGAGGTCGAGCGGGCGGCTGATGAGGGCCTGATCGAGGAAGACGTGTACGACGAGATCGTGGAGAAGCTGATCGGGCCGGTGCCCGGCGCGTGAGTTCTCCCGACATCGGGCGGCACATGGACTTGGTGCGCGCCCTCTCCAAGCCCGGACAGGCACTTGGCCCGGACGCCGCGACGGCGACGGTGAACAACCCGGAGTGGTTCGGCCGCAACGCTGACGGCGAACTGATCGCGCGCGGTGCGCGCCGCCGGCTTCACCGCGAGTTGATCACTGAGGCCTTGGCCAAGCACTCCGGCGCCCAGGCGCAAGGCCGGGCGATCGTGCTGGCCGGCCCACCCGGAGCCGGCAAGACCACGACGTTGAAGAAGCAACTCGGCGAGGACGGCCTGGCCAAGTTCGTCCGCATCGACGCCGACGACTTCAAGGAAGCCCTGTTGGCGCGGGCCGAGGCGGACGGCAGCTTTGAGGGCTGGATCAAGCCTCAGGCGGTCAAGGACCTCGAGGCCGGGGGAGAGCGGTTCTTCCCCCTCGAGCTCGCGGCACTGGTCCACGAGGAGTCATCGCTCCTCGCGCGCAAGGCACGCGACCAGATCGTCGCGGCCGCCGACCCCGACTCACCCGGCACAGGCCTCAACCTGGTGATCGACACCGTCTTGAGCAACGAGGCGAGTGCCTTGAAGATGGGCGCCGATCTCGCCGCGGCCGGCTACAGCGTTCGCGTCATCGACGTCGAGGTTCCCTTCGACGTTTCGGAGGACCGGATCCGCGAACGGTGGCGTGACTCCTATGAGGCGGCGCTGGCCGGAGGCCAGGACCAGCTGGGCGGCCGGTGGGTGCCGAGTGAGTACGCCCGGGAGGTGTTCACCGGTCCCGGTGGAGCCGCGCTTTCGGAGGGTGTCGCGCGCCGGCTCGCCCAGGAGTGCCCGGCTGTCGTGGGGTACCAGCTGCACCGCGTCACCTCCGACATGGTCACTGCCGAGAGCCCGTACCCGACGCCGATCGTCGAGTGCGACATGCTGCGCGCCGGCCCGGGCAAGGCCTTGCTCGACCGCAGGCTCGCTGAGGTGCAGCGCAGCCAGTCGCAGGCCTTCCCCCGCGGGCCGGGCCGCCGCGGCCCCGAGCCTGACGGCCCGGGGCTCGGCGACTGACGCCTGGGATCACTCGGTGCCGTTGGCGGCACCCATGGTGATGTGCTCGCCCTGGTCGTCGCGGGGCAGCAGCAGCCCGCGACCGATCGACTCGACGGTGACCGTCTCGCGCCAGTGCTTGGTGCCGGCGTCGTCGACCCATGCCTCGGTCTCGACGTTGCCGATGACGACGACCGTCGTTCCCTTCTTCAGCGTTGCGAGCTTGCTCGCCGTGCCGCGCCAGGCCTTGATGCTGCGGCGGGTCGGCTCAGCATCGACCCACTCGGTGCCCTGCTTCTTGCGGCGGTTGATGAGCACCGTGGCGGTGCAGACCGGGGTGCCGTTGGCGGTCTCCTCGAGGACGGGCTCGGCGGCCAGCTGGCCCTCGAATGCGGTCAGGATCAGGTTCATGGTGGTGCCTCTCTTCGCGGAGTTGTCGACCGTCTGGTGATCGGTCGATCCGGGAGAGGCGTGGTGACCCCAGTGGAAGGTGGGCCACTCGTCCCCCTGCTCCCGAACAACTGCCGCCCATGCGGCCGGCGAAGCAGTGCAAGGGTCGCCGGAGGCGACATGTCTTGCCCTTGCGCGCGCAGCTGGCCGTATCAGAATGGGCGGCGTCGGGAGCAGGAAGACAGAAGCAAGAAGGGCCGGACCGAACGGTCCGACCCTCGCGCCCGGAGGGCGCAGCCCGGCAAAGCCGTGCAGTTGAAGTGGTCGCGCGAAGCGCGGGGGAGTGGTGGCTCTTCGGTGGCTGCTTGAGCCGCAATCACCCACGGCCGTGAGGGTGTCCACGGCCCGGACCGGGACAGGTGCGAAGCACGGGAATGGCTCGAGAGGCCGGGCTGTGGTCAACCGTCCCGGGGTCCCGTCGTCCATTCCTGTGGGCGAGGCCGAGCCGGTTGTAGCTCGGATCGTCCACAGGTGGTCGAGGGGCTGAGAACCTCAGCCCGCGGATCCGCCGGTGGCAGACTTCGGCGCCGCCTTGCGGCGCGGCTTGCCCGCCTTCTCCGGCTCGGCGATGCCGAGCTTTCGCAGCTCGTCTGCGGTCCAGCCGTCGCGCAGCGCGGCGGCGTACGCCTGGGCGTCTTGACGCTCCAGCGTCGCCAGCAGCTCGCGGTGCTCGTCGAGCGCCGTGCGCTTCTCCACCAGCGCGCGAACGGAGGTGATGCGGTTGTCCAGGAGAGCGCGTGCGGCGCGCTCGGCTTCGTCGATGTTCAGCGTCATGGACGCATCTTCACATGCGACTCAAGGGGGCCCTGATGGGCCCGATCTGTTGGCACCGCGCGCGGTAGCCCGCGGCGCGGTGCGTTGCTCCTCAGGGCTGTGCCCAGCGGAGCAAGTTATATGGTTAGGTACCCTAACCGTTGACAGTCCCAGCGCGCTGAGCGCACACTGGTTCTGTGTCCTCGCACGGAGGCGAGGTCGCTGCGCTGGCGGACCCTGACGGGTCGGGAGAGGAGGCACCGATGAGTGAGGAGCACTCGCGGAACCTCCGGCGCCGTCGGCGCGAGAACGTCCCGGGTGGCAGGTCGCACCCGTACAAGGTGCTTGTCAGCGAGGACGAGAAGCAGCAGCTCGAGGCACTGGCCGGCGCGGCCAAGGTGTCGGTCCAGCGGCTGCTGGTTGCCTCAGCTCTTGCCGGAGATCGTGGGGGAGTGGACCAGCAGCGGGAGAACGCCGCGGCGCTGTTCCACATCGAGCGGTTGCTGGCGAACCTGGCCAACAACATCAACCAGATCGCGCGCCAGGCGAACGCCGACAACTCGATCCGTGAAGACACTCGCGTCGTCTTGGCGGAGGTCCGCAAGGCAGCGAAGCGGATCGACGCGACGCTCGACCAGATGGCCTGGTGACGCAGCTTGTTCGCGAAGATCACCACCGGTGACCGCATGGGCGGTCTGCTGTCGTACCTCGCCGGCGAGGGCCGGGCCAACGAGCACACCGACCCGCACGTCGTGGCCGGTGACGCCACGGTCATGGCGTGGCACTTCGACGAGCAGCTGACGCGCGAGAGTGCGCTCGACCTGGCGCACCACCTCGACCGTCCGCGGCGGAACTTCGAGCGTTCCGCGAAGTCCGGGGGAGTGGCGACGAAGACGAAGCCGCACGTGTGGCAGTGCTCCCTCTCGCTGCGCTCGGAGGAGGGTCAGCTGCCCGATGAGGAGTGGCAGAAGATCGCCGAGGCGTTCGTCGAGCGGATGGGTTTCGGTGACCACGAGGGCACCAAGGCGCCGACGCGATGGGTTGCGGTCCGGCACGGTCTGTCGGCCGGAACGGTCGACGAGAAGACCGGTCAGCTCGGCGGTCGAAACGACCACATTCACATCGTGGTGAACCTGGTCCGCGAGGACGGAACCCGCGCGGTTCGCCACAACGACTTCATCCGAGCCCGCGACCTGTGTCGCGAGCTCGAGAAGGAGTTCGGTCTGCTGCCGCTGGATCCGAACAGCTATGAGGTGGCGCGTTCGCATGCTCGAGCGACGTGGGAGGAGAAGCGCCGCGATGAGCGCGGCGCCGGCGCGGATCCGCGCATTCCGTGGGCCGAGCTCGACGATGACCAGCAGCGCATTCTGGTGGCGGAGGAGTTCGCTTCGCCGGAGGAGTTCGAGCGCGCCTGGTCGGCGCGGGAAACGCACGCCGAGACGATCGTCTCGGCGGGTCAGTACCAGTACGGCGAGCAGGAGCAGGCCGCTCGCCGCAAGGCCCGTGGCCGGTTCGAAGCGGACCGCAAGGCAGGCCGCGAGACGCGCGAGTGGAGGTTCCTCCCGAAGGCCGAACGCGACGCCCTGATCAACGCCGCGATCGTTGCCGAGCAGCCTCGCTGGGCGATGGCCCGCACCGTCCGTGCGTGCGCCGGCGCCTCGGCCGACGAGGCCGAGTTCGTACGCCGGATGCGCCAGCACGGACTCGTCGTCCGACCCCGCTTCGCCCGCGGCCGGACCGACATCGTCGAGGGCTACTCCGTGGCGGTTCGCCCCGAGGCGGGGGAGTCCCCGATCTGGTACGGCGGCAACACCCTGGGCCGCGACCTGGCGCTGCCGCGGCTGCGTGCCGAGTGGCCCTCGACGCCCCAGAGCGCCGACGCGGCCGTGGCCGAGTGGAGCGCAGGCAAGGCCGGCTCGCCGGCGGTTGCAGCCGGTCGCGAGACGCAGTCGCCGGACCCGGCGATGTGGCAGGACGCGGCCGCGCGGATCGCCGAGCTGCGCAAGCAACTCGCGCACGTCCCGCTCGACGACCACGGCGCCTGGGCGAAGGTGGCGCGAGAGACCGCGGCCGCGTTCGCGGCCTGGTCCAAGGCGACGGAGCCCACGCCCGGACCGTTCGCTGCCGCGGCGGACACGCTGGCGCGGTCCGCGCAGACGACCAAGCCGATCAGGCCCATGACCGCGCTGCCGTCGGTCGCCGGAACGGCGTACCTCCTCATGGCGGCGAGCAAGGGCGGGCCCGCGGCTCAGATGGCGATGCTGCGGCAGCTGATCGCCCTGGGCAAGGCAGTGCACGACATGCACGCCGCGACGTCGGCGGCGAAGCGCGCGACCAACATCGAGCAGACCATCCGCGGCCAATTGGCCGCGGTCGACGCGCGCCTCGCGGCCGCGTCGAGTCCCGCAGCCGGACCGGCGGCGAGCCGGGGCCACAGCGGCCACAGCGGCCCCGGCGCCACGCCGGCACAGCCGGCGCAGCGTCCCACGACCGCACCGGGGCGGCCGTGGACTGGCCCGGGTGAACCGGGCCGACCTGATCGAGGAATCGAGAGGTAGGGGGAGTAACCATGACGGAGAACGACGGCATCGAGGATGCCCTGCACCAGCAGCTGCAGGTGGCCATGACGGCCGCCGGCCGCGTCGCTGAGGCGATGGCTCGCGTGCGAGAGCAGCAGCAGAAGCGGGCCGCGTCGGAGAGCGAGGCGCGGGGACGAGATCTCCACGCACGGTTCGACGGGCAGCGCGACGCCGCGCGTGTCCACTACCCACTGGTCGACAACCCCCAGTGGTGGGAGCACGGCAGCCGGACCGAGATCAGCCAGGTCTACGGCATGGCGGCGGCGTGGAAGGACTACGACCCGGAGGCCGCGCGTGCAGAGCAGCGGATCGTCGAGGAGGTGCAGAGCCGGTACGGCATCGACGTGCGCGCTTCTGCACCGGCCGAGTTGGGGGAGCGGCTGTCGACCGCGGCCGACGAGCTCGCCCGCCAGGCCGACGTCGACCTGGTCGAGGGAGCCGCTCTGCTGGCGGCCGCCGATCGCGCCGACCAGCTCGCGGCCGAGGCGCACGACGACGAGCGCGACGCGTCGACGCCGGAAGAGGAGCACGAGGCCGCCAAGGAGGTCGAGCAGCACGAGCACGAGGCCGCCGACCTCGAGCGCCGCGGCGAGATCGCCTACGACACCGCCGAGCGCCGCGCCGCCACGGCGGAGGAACTCTCCCGGACGGTCGGGAGCAGCGAGGGAGTGGAGGCCAAGATGCTGGCCGACGTCTCCCAGGGCGCCCCGGCCCGCCAGGCGACCCACGGCAAGCAGGGCCGCGCCAAGGCCCGGCCGAGCCGCGGCAAGGGTCAGTCGAAGCAGCAGCAGCGAGGCCTCTCGAGATAGGCGACCGCATCGTTCTCGTCCCCGAGAAACAAAGAAGGCCTCTCCCCGCCGGGGGAGAGGCCTTCTGTTCGTGGGTGGAGTTTCAACGCCGGAGTGCCACGGCCTGATGGGGAAGTACCGAGAGCACCAGCGCGATGACGAAGCCGATCACGGTCCAGCCGAGCAGCAGGTTGAAGAAGAAGATCGGCCAAGCGTTCGACTTCCCCCGCAGCGCGGCGATCATCCAGGGCAGGAAGTATCCAAGGGTGCAGATCGTCAGAACAACGCTGATGATCACGCTGATTGGCCGCCCGCGGCGGTCGGTGATGACCCGGCTCATCGTTCGATCAACGCGTCGTGATGTCGACCGGTGCGACCTTGACTAGGCACTGGTCTTCGTTGAACTCCTCCAGCGTCGCGGTCAGGCGGACCCTGGTGTTAGCCGCCAGTTCCGCGCCCGCGGCGAGGGGAATGTCGCTCTCCGCGATGCTCTCCATCTGGAAGTAGGCACCCTTACTGCTGTTCACCCCAGCATCCCCGGGCGCGAACGTGACGGTCCACCACGGCTGCCCGAGGTAATCCTCGGCGATGGGGTCCGCAATGACCGATCCGTTGAAGGCGACCTTCCGGCCCTGGTTGGCGTCGACGAACTTGCCGATCGCTGGGTCGCAGTTGTCGCCGATGGTCATCAGGGCCGCAAACTCCTTGTTGTTTTGCGGATTGATCACCTTGTTGCTGCGAGCCGGCGTGGGCTCCGGGGACGGCTTGTCAGATGGGATGGCCTCGTCAGAGGGTTCCTCCTCATCCTTCTCCTTCTTCTCGGGGAAGGTGTGGTACGCGACGACGACCTTGGCGTCCTTGTCGAAGACGTCGCCCGACTCGAAGTCCTTGGAGCCGTTGATCTTGACGTCCTCGACCTCACCGTCCTTGGTGAGCCAGCCGGTGATCAGGTCGTCGATCTTCTTGGTGTCGACCTTGGTGAAGCCCGCGTCCTTGAGGTCGCTCACGACGCCCTTGTACTGCTCGCCTTCCATGTCACTCGCCGAGGCGGGCGCCTTGGTCTGGTTCGCGCTGAGCGTCTCGCCGCCGCAGGCGGAGAGGGTGAGCAGGAGTGCAGTGCCGAGCGTGCCGGACAAGATGCGTCGCTTCATGGCAGCGACCCTATTGAGACATTTTGTGCAGCGCAGACGAACGCACGGATCACCCGGCGGTCCCGACGAAGCGGGCCGCGCCAGAGGAGCTGTCGACGATCAGCTCTCTCGAGCGCAGGCGTCTGATCTCTCGCCGCGCTGGCGCTGTGCTCGAGCACCCGCAGCAGGGCCGAACGTCGAGATGTTTCCGGGCGTCAGAAATTCTGCGTGGGGTCTCGCCGACTTCGTAGATAGGACGCTTCGCGGGCTCGCGGATGATGACCCGGGCTAAGGATGCAAGGATCTAACGGAGGACTTATGTACGACAACGAGGAAGCAACGACGCAGGCCGGGTACCGGCGCACCGTCCCGCTCGACCCCGAGAAGGCCGAGGACCTGATGGCGCGGGCCATCGCGGACGGCTGCGGCTCGCCCTCCTACATCACCCTCCGTGAGCACCTCTGGGCCTACGCCCTGCCGGTGATGAAGGACGCGCTGCGCACCGGCAAGATCAAGACGATGCTCGAGAAGCACAGCGTCATCCAGGCGGTGAGCTCGTCGGACCGGGTCGCGTTGCACAGTGACCTCGAGGCGCGCGACGCGCTCGCGGTCGACGTGGTCGCTGCCGGTGAGCAGCACTTCCGGGATGTGACGATCGAACGCGAGCGGTGGAGGCCAGACGGAGGTTCCAGCATCGAGACGTTCTTCGTCACCGGGTGCCTGTTCGCGTTCCCCAAGGCCTACAGGGCGTGGTCCCGCGAGAGGGTCGATCGCGTCGTCGCGATCGCCAAGCGCTACCCGGAGGCGTTCGCCCCGGGCGCGAGTGCCGACACCGCGCAGATGGCCGTCGACCGGGAGCTGCTCCGGACTGCGATCCGGCTGGCCGACGACGAGACGCGCGCGATCCTGGCGCTGCTGGCCGCCGGCTCCACCCACGCCGAGGTCGGCGAGGTCGTCGGTCTCAGCGCCAGGGCGGTCGAGGGTCGGGTGTACCGATTCAAGAAGACCGTTCAGGTTGCGCTCGGTGGGCGGGGGAAGGCGGCATGAGCGGCATCGGCGTCTCAGCCGGGTCCATCGGAGCCGGCCTGCTCACTGCGCTCTCGGGCATGCCGTGGGGCGTTGCGGCCCTCGTCTACGTCGGCCTGCTCTTGGTCCTGGTCCTGGGAGCAGTCGTCCCCCAGGAGTCGGCGGATCGGCTCGCCTGGTGGCAGAGCCTGTGGGCTCGCAAGGCCCGGCCGACCCGAGGCGAGGGTCAGTCGAAGCAGCAGCGAGGCCTCTCGCACTGACGACCCTGGACGAACTGCGTCCCCAAGTTCTTGGGGGCCGCATCCATTTCCAGCCGCGGCGCGCTTCGGTGCGGAAGGATGCAGCCCGTGGCAACGATTCACGAGGTACTCGCGCAGCTCCGTACAACCGCTCTCGACGAGCGCGACAAGGGCGATAAGTTCGAGCGCCTCATCCGCGCCTACCTCACCACCGAGCCGGAGTGGACCGCGAAGTTCAGCGACGTCTGGCTCTGGAGCGAGTGGCCCGGCCGAGTGGGTCGCCCCGACACGGGCATCGACATGGTCGCCGCACACCGCGATCGCGACGACCTCGCCGCCATCCAGTGCAAGTTCTACGACGAGCACAAGCACGTCGCGAAGGCCGACATCGACTCCTTCGTCGCCTCCTCCGGCAAGGCCGAGTTCAGCGCCCGCTACATCTTTGACACCGCCGGCGGCTGGTCGAAGAACGCCACCGACGCCCTCGAGGGCCTCGCCGTACCTGTCCAGCGCGTCGACATTGGCTACCTCGACGACGCCCGTGTCGACTGGAGCCAGTTCTCCTGGTCGACCCCCGAGGTCGTCGTCGCCAGCGGCCCCAAGACCCTGAGGCCCCACCAGACCGTCGCCCTGGAAAAGGTCCGGGCCGGGCTGGGGGAGTACGACCGCGGCAAGCTGATCATGGCCTGCGGCACCGGCAAGACCTTCACCTCACTCAAGATCGCTGAGGAGCTCGTCGGCGCCGGCGGATCGGTCCTTTTCCTCGTCCCGTCCATCCAACTCCTCTCGCAGTCGCTTCGCGAGTGGATGGCCCAGGCCGACGTCGACATCCGCCCCTTCGCGGTGTGCTCGGACGTGCGCGTCGGTCGCAAGACGACCGACGACCCTGAGTTCTCCACGATCGAACTCACCGAGCCCGCCACCACCGATGCGGTGACCCTGGCCGCCCGCATGACTGCGGGCAAGCGGGCCAAGGAACGGATGACGGTCGTCTTCGCGACCTACCAGTCGATCGACGTGGTCGCCGCGGCGCAGCAGGCGGGCGTCGGAGACTTCGACCTGATCATCTGCGACGAGGCGCACCGCACCACCGGCGTCACCCTCGCCGGCGGCGACGAATCGTCGTTCGTGCGCGTGCACGACAACAACGTCATCAAGGCCCGCAAGCGGCTCTACATGACTGCCACCCCCCGCGTCTTCGGCGACGAGGTCAAGCGCCGTGCGACCGACGCGGAGGCGATCCTCGCCGACATGGGCGACGAGGAGACCTACGGTCCCGAGCTGCACCGCCTTGGCTTCGGCGATGCCGTCGAAGCCGGCCTCCTGACCGACTACAAGGTCCTCGTGCTCGCAGTCGAGGAGCAGTACGTCGCGGAGAACTTCCAGCAGGCGATGGCGAACAGCGGCGAGATCGCCCTGGGAGACGCAGCCAAGCTCCTCGGCTGCTGGAACGGCCTGGCTAAGAACTACGGCAGCGCCGACCTCGCGAGCGACAACCGCATCCCCATGCGGCGAGCCGTCGCGTTCGCCAAGGACATCCGCGCCTCCAAGCAGGCCGCGGCCTCATTCCCGGTCCTGGTCGACCGGGCCCTCCAGGAGGAGATGCCGAGCAACGCGCTGCCGCTCCGCGTCGAGACCCGGCACGTCGACGGCACCATGGGCATCCACGAACGCAACAGTCACCTCGCCTGGGTGAAGGAGGATGCGCCCGACGACGTCTGTCGCATCCTGACCAACGCCAGGTGCCTCTCCGAAGGCGTCGACGTTCCCGCCCTCGACGCGGTCCTCTTCCTCACGCCCCGAGGGTCGCAGGTCGACGTCGTCCAGTCCGTCGGCCGCGTGATGCGCAAGGCCCCGGGCAAGGAACTCGGCTACATCATCCTTCCCGTCGTCGTCCCCGCCGGCATGGCTCCCGAAGACGCGCTGCGTGACAACGAGCGGTACCGGGTCGTGTGGCAGGTGCTCCAGGCACTTCGATCGCACGACGACCGCTTCCACGCGATGATCAACCAGATCGAGCTCAACAAGACCCGCAACGAGCGCCTGATCATTGACAACGTCACCCCACGCGACGAAGACGAACGGAACGGCGGGGGAGAGGGCCCCAGTGACCAGTACGGCGACAACCTCGAGCTGACGTTCGCGTTCGACGGTTTCCGCGATGCCATGTACGCCCGCATCGTCCAGAAGGTCGGCGAGCGCCGCTACTGGGAGACCTGGGCCAAGGACGTCTCCGAGATCGCCGACCGGCACAAGGTCCGCATCCGCGCCCTCCTCGCTAACCCCGACTCCCCGCAGAGCAAGGAATTCGCCCAGTTCCTCAAGGGATTGCGCGCCAACCTCAACGACGGAATCAGCGTCGACGACGCGATCGAGATGCTCGCCCAGCACCTCGTCACCCGGCCGATCTTCGACGCGCTCTTCGGCCACAGTGGATTCGTTTCGACGAACCCTGTCGCCCGGATTATGGAGCTGATGCTCGCCTCGCTCGACGAAGTCGACATGTCCGCCGAGCGCGAGAACCTCGAGCCGTTCTATGCCTCCGTTCGTCGAAGGGTCTCCGGGGTCGACAACGCCGAAGGCAAGCAGCGCATCCTCGTCGAGCTGTACGACAAGTTCTTCGCCACCGCCTTCAAGAAGACGGTCGACAAGCTCGGCATCGTCTACACGCCGATCGAGATCGTCGACTTCATCCTTCGCTCCGCTGACGCGGTCATGCGCCAGGAGTTCGGCCGCGGCCTCACCGACGAAGGCGTCCATGTTCTAGACGGCTTCACGGGTACGGGCACGTTCCTTGTGCGGCTTCTCCAGTCGGGTCTGATCGAGCCGCAAGACGTGGCTCGCAAGTACGCATCCGAGATGGCGGGCCAGGAGATTCTGCTGCTGGCTTACTACATCGCCGCGGCCAACCTCCAGATGGTCTACGAAGACCTAACGGGGGAGTCCCGGCCGTTCCCGCACCTCGCGCTGGCCGACACTTTCCAGGCGGCTGAGGATGACGATCAGAGGGACCTCGACGTCTTTACTGAGAACAACGACGTTCTCGAAGCCATCGAGGCGATGAAGATCGACGTCATCGTCGGCAACCCGCCCTATTCGGCGGGGCAGGACAGCGCGAACGACAACAACGCGAACGAGGTGTACCCGACGTTGGACGGGGCGATCCGCCGTGACTATCTCTCGGAGCGGTCGCGCGGCGGCAACAACGCGATGTTCGACTCCTACATTCGGGCCATTCGCTGGGCGACCTCGAAGCTTGGCGAGCGGGGCGTCATCGCGTTCATCACTAACGGCGGATTCCTCGATTCGAATACAGCCGATGGGATGAGGAAGTCCCTTGCCGCAGAGTTTTCCTCAATCCACATCTACAACCTGCGCGGAAATGGTCGGGTCGGCGGTGAGGAAGGGCGTCGCGAGGGAAGGCCACTGTTTGAGTTCGCGGGCTGGGGTGTCGACGGCAAAGAACTCAAGAGTTCTAAGGGGGGCTCGCGGGCAACGATCGCGATCACGGTACTTGTTCGGAATCCAGAGGCAGCCACGCGTCGGCTTCGGTACCGGCAGGTTGCCGACTACCTGACTGCTGGGCAGAAGATCCGCGAGGTCGAGGCGGCCGGTGACATCGTTCAGGCGGATTGCGTCGAACTCGTTCCGAATGAGCACGGTGACTGGCTCGACCAGCGCGACACCTCTTTTCAGCGGCACATGCCCGTCGGGGCGAAGCATGGAGCCGACCTCGGTGCGCCCACGATCTTCGAGACATACACCCGTGGGCTGGAGACAGGGCGCGACGCATGGGTCTATAACTCCAGTCGCTCCTCGCTGGAGGATTCCGTCAGGAGGACGATCGGCGCGTTCAACGATCAAGTTCGGGGGTTTCAGGAGCACAGGGAGCGGACCCGGACGACCGCGAAGCCCAAGGATCTCGTACCGGACTTCATTGACCTGGACCCGACGAAGATCTCGTGGACGCTTAGCCTCAAGAATCGGCTCGCCGCTGGCCGCAACGTCACTTTCGAGCGCGAGCACCTTGGCGGAGCCATCTACCGGCCCTTCTTCAGGCAGACCGTGTATTACGACGGTGGCCTGAACCATATTCGCGGTCAGTTGCCGCGCATCTTTCCAACTACAACCATGCGCAACTTCGGCTTCTACCTAACCGCCGCGGGGTCGGGCCACCCCTTCTCTGCTCTGGCGTGCGACCTGATCCCGGACCTCGCACTGTGGGGCTCGGGTAGTGGCCAGTACTTCCCCCGCTGGCGGTATGAGCAGGTTGAGGAGGATGCCGCGGGCCTGGAGCTCGGCCTCGACATCGAGGGCGGCTTGATTGATGGCCACCGGCAGATCGACAACGTCACCGACGAGGCGCTGGCGAATTTCGTTGCGGCATACCCGGCTGAGGCGATCACCAAGGATGACATCTACTTCTACGTGTACGGCTTGCTTCACTCTCCGACTTACCGCGTGACCTTCGCTTCGGACCTGAGGAAGATGCTGCCAAGGATCCCGTTTGTAAGGAACTTCCGTGGCTTCGTCGACGCTGGCCGATCACTGAGCGACCTGCACTTGGGCTACGAGACCGTTGACCCGTACCCGCTCGCGGGGCTGGACATCCAGCCGATCGGCGACCCCTATGCGTTCTTCGCGGTCGGCGACAGAAAGATGGCGTTCGGGAAGTCCGGCAAGGAGAAGGACCGGACGACGATCGTCTACAACGACCGGATCACGCTCTCCGGGATCCCCGAAGAGGCGTACCAGTACATGCTCGGGAGCCGGTCCGCGATCGAGTGGATCATCGACCGCTACTACGTGAAGACCGACAAGGCGTCCGGGATCGTCAACGACCCGAACGACTGGTCGCGCGAGGTTGGCGACCCGCGCTACATCATCGACCTCCTCGCCCGCGTCGTGACGGTCAGCGTGGAGACGATGAAGATCGTCGACTCGCTGCCGCCGCTCGAAGTGATTCCCGAGGCGTAGCGGGTGACCCGCCCCTAGATCGGGGGAGTGGTCTGAAGGACCGGCGAGAGCCGCTGGGCCTCTGGGATCGCCTCTTGCAGCGCTCGGAGTCGGGAGATGCCGATTCGGCGTTGGCCGTTCTTCGCGGCTTCTCCGGCTGCCTCCCAGACGGGCGCTGCTGGTCCGTTGTAGATGACGTTCGCCGATCCATCGCGCTCAATCCGAAGCGCGACGAGGAAGTCGGGGAGGGTGTCGAAGTGCGCCTGGAGCGAGATCCCGTTCCCTTGGGTGGCCTTGATCTCTACGGTCTGATCGCCGAGCTTCGCGTCGTAGCTCTTGTTGGACGCCGGCATCAGCTCGAGCCCGAACATCGCGGCCGCGAGGACTTCGCCGATCGAGCCGACCAGGTGACCGTCGGGCGTGAAGTGGCGGCCTTCGTGGAGCGCCTCGAGCTCGGCGACGATCTCGTACAGGCGCGTCACCAGGCCGGCGATCTCGGTGCTCATGCGACGACTTTAGGGATGGCGCTCGGCCTGTGTGTCTGGTTCTGACCTCTCTTGCCAAGGGGAGTGGTTCAGCCCGTATAATGTGATGTAAGTCTATGGGAGTAATGTCATAACGTTGATTATCGGTGACATATCATCTAGTTGGGTGGGGCTCGCGCATCCCTACTCCTTGCCTGACCGCCCGCGAGCGCAACGGTCTGCCGCCGGGAGTGCCGCGATGTCCCCAGCTCGCGAGCCGAGCGGTGGCGAGCTCGCCCGTGATCAGAGTTGAGTGGTGACGAATCCGTAGATCACCCAGGAGAAGGCAGCGACGATCACCAGGGCCACAAAGATGAGGAGCGCGATGTAGGCAGCGCTGCTCGTCTTGCTCGGCTGCCGCATCTCCAGAAGCTCGCCGGTCTCGAGATTCTCGAGGCGGGACACCTCCAGTCGCCCGTCGTTGAACACCGCAGGTACCGCGATCCAGTCGCCGTGCTGCGGGGTGCTTCCCGTCAGGCCGACGCCACGCATTGCAACTACGTACCGCGATCCATCCTCTGCGCGGATCCGCAGAATGACGGCACTCCGACTCGCGCGTTGTAGGGCAGCGGCGTAGTCGGCACCTACGCCTCCCGCCTCGGCTCGCTGCTCAACCAGTTCGACCTGGCCGACAATCAAGCGCCCCGTCAACGCGCGGGGACGACGCGCCTGCTGCGAGTTCGACGCCATCGAAGGGGCCTGACGGGTATGGCTGGCCGCGGGCGGCCTCGGGATATCCGCACCGAGTGCCGCGAGCGCGGCTTCGGCCTCGCGGTGGCCGGGCTGGGCGGTGCAGGCCTCCGTGAAGCGCGCGATGGCCGATGACACCTCTCCACGTTGCTGATGGATCCAGCCCATAAGGAATACGACGTTGGGGTGGGCTGGATCTGCACTTCTAGCCCGTTCCAAGGTCTCGAGCGCTTCGTCGTACTGGGCCCTGGCGGCCGCCGCGCGGGCGATGCCGTAGAGGGCTTCAGCGGTATCGGCCCCGGCCTCTAGGGCCTGTTCGTAGGCTCGCGAGCTGTCTGCGTAGCGGCTCTCCTTGTAGAGGCGCTGCCCTAATTGAAGAAAGTCGCTCATCTGTCTAGCCGTCCATGCTCGCGTCAGCGTCGCCGGCGCCGCCCTGGCTGGCGCCGCCGTCTGAGTTGGTGGCCGGTGGCACCTGCTGGCCCGCGTCGGCCGGCGGCACTTGGCCTGGGTCGGCCGGCGGTACCTGCTGGCCCGGGTCGGCCGGCGGTACCTGCTGGCCTGGGTCGGCCGGCGGCACTTGGCCTGGGTCGGCCGGCGGTACCTGCTGGCCCGCGTCGGCCGGCGGCACTTGGCCTGGGTCGGCCGGCGGCAGCTGCTGGCCCGGGTCGGCCGGCGGTACCTGCTGGCCTGGGTCGGCCGGCGGCACTTGGCCTGGGTCGGCCGGCGGTACCTGCTGGCCTGGGTCGGCCGGCGGCACTTGGCCTGGGTCGGCCGGCGGCAGCTGCTGGCCCGGGTCTGCCGGCGGCACCTGCTGGCCTGGCTCGGCCGGCGGCACCTGCTGGCCCGCGTCGGCTGGCTGCTTCCCACCGTCGTGCTGCGTCGCAGCGGCAGGCTGGAGAGGCGCTGCTTTGCCAGTGGAACTAGGCGTTAAACCCGGCTGGGTGCCGGGCGCGTTGGGCGGGTGGCCTAGTTCGTAGACCTTCCAAATGTTCGTTGTCGCCACACTGATAACGCTCGCTGCTCCGCCAGCGATGGCAGCGACCCTTACCCAGTCCGTTCCGCCCGGTGGCGGCTCTCCGCCGCCCGACGGACCACCTGTCCCGGGTCCCGGACCCGGGGTAGCCGGAGTCGCGGGAGCGGGAGCCGGGGATGCAGGTTCCGGGACGGAGCTATCTGGCTCTGGGGCCGGCGGAGTGGCAGGTCCAACGGAGTCGCCGCTCATGGTCATCAATCCCGCGATGCCGGCGGCCGTCGCTCCGACGGTCAGGGCCTCGGCGGCGGCGGCCGCTAGGCTGCCGCCTTCGACCGCAGTCGCAAGCAGTGCTAGCGCACCTCCGCCAGCTGCGGCCGGTGCGGCAACGACTGCGAGGGTGGTAACACCGAGCACGGCTGCACCGATAGCAACCGCTCCAAACACGGTGTCGTTCGCGCTTGGCGGCGATCCTGCCATCAGGATCACTCGCCTCGATAGATGCGGCGGAGAGCAGCGTCGGCGTCCGCGTGGGCTGGATCAATCGCCAGCGCCGAGCAATACAGCGACTTTGCTCGCGGCATGTTGCCCGAATGACGCTCGGCGATCTCCCCGAGAAGGTAGAGGGATTGGGTGTGCGCTGGGAAGGCAGCCAGGCCGCGCAGCAAGGCACTCGCCGCATCCTCGGCGCGACCCTCGTGCATCAGCTGCCTCGCCTCTTCATAGGCGTTCGCAGCGGCGCTCCGTTGCGAATCGATCATCGCTTGTGTGATCTCGGCCATCGGAAGTCCTTACGTGCGACTGGTCGCCGGGGGGCTGACGACCGACAAGCACCACATGTCCCGAGACATGGTGGCCAGGGGCCCAAGGGTCTCCGGCAGAGGCCTGTGACCGTCGACACGAGCGTAGGACCTCGGAAGCCATGTCGTCATCCCTTGGATCTCGCCGCCGCGAGGGTGCGGCGGAGAAGTAGAAGATCGAACATATATTCGACTAGGCTGCCGGCATGGACGCCGCCCCGATGCCACTCCCGTGCGCAGTCGGGCTGCAGTTCGACATCGGCGGCCAGATCTCACCAGCCCTGCTGCTCGAGTGGAAGCAGGCACCCGACAAGCGGGGTCGGATGATGTGGTGGGGCCTGGTGGCCTTCGCGCGACCATCGATCGCGCACCCGGCGATTCCGTTCACGCTGACCGTCGAGTGGGTACCTCCCACCGCGCTGACAGGGGTGCCGCGCGGTCGCATGTGGACAGGCCGGAAGGACAGCGGTACGAGCTCGGCCGACTCTCCCACTGCGCGATCGGTCTGAGAGAGTCCTCGGAGAGGGGCGGGGGCAGCGCGGACGGGGAAGCCGCTCTCCCCCGCCTCCTTCCTAGGCGGCGTCGACGCGGCTACCGTCGCGATCGACAGCAACCTCACTCGGAAGGACGGCAGCACATGGCGGGCAAGTTCGAGGTCTACGAGGACAAGGCCGGCAAGTACCGGTTCCGGCTCAAGGCCGGCAACGGCGAGGTCGTCGCGACCGGCGAGGCCTACGAGACGAAGGGGGCCGCGATCAAGGGCACCGAGGCGGTGCAGCGCGCAGCCGACGGCGCCACGGTCGTCGAGGTCTGACCTACCCAAGGCACAGCGAGGAGGGCCGGAGCTCACGCTCCGGCCCTCCTCGCTGTCACTACAGCTCGCGCTCGTCGGGAAAGAGCTCCGGCGGCGGCGCCTCGTACGGCAGTGGCATACCGCGCTTCGAGGTCTCCTCGGAGTCTCCGAACGGGCCGTAGTCGGAGAACAGCACGCCGAGGTGGTAGTCGGCGTGGTCGCGCAGCCACACGCTCATCCCCGTGGCCGGGTCGAGCCGCAGCGCTTCCCACGCCCGCCAGATCGCGGTCAGCCGCACCACCGCCTCGGGGTGCTCCCACCAGGTGGCGATCCAGCGCTGAGCGCTGCCACCGGCGCCGATCTTGCGGCGGTAGGTCGGCACGATGAACTCGCGCACGAATTCATCGACCGACCCGTAGTAGAGGGCCGGCTCCTCCTCGACGCGCGGCGCCGGAGCGTCCTCCGGCTCAACGTCCCAGCCAGCGAGCTCGCTCATCGCGCTGCCTCCTGCCACCGGCGCCCTGCCGCTTCGGCAGACTCCACGTCCACCGCCGTGTCGCGGATCGTCTTCTCTGCTTGCGGGTCGTGGGCCCGGATGGAGGCCCGGACCGCATCGGCGGCCGGTCCCTCGGTCCAGGGCAGCGTCTCGACGAGTGTTGCCCGGTTCCCCGACGACAACACGATGGCGCGGCCCTTGGGCAGCGCCTGGAGGTCGTCGACGTCGAGGATCCGCTCGCGCTGCAGGCTGCGCGAGGTCGAGACCCCGGAACCGAACATGCCGGCGTTCGCCTTGGTGGACGTCGATCGGGCGATGAGGTCGTACTTGCCGATGAGCTTGGACAGTTGCTCGAGGAAGCCCTCCTCCTTGACGCCGCCGCCGTAGATGGCGACGTTGGAGGCCGACCAGAGCTTGTTCATGCCCTCGCGGCCCCAGACCACCTCGCCTTGGGCCCAGGACTGAAGGATCGTCAGCAGCACGATCCCCTGGGACCCGAAGAAGGAGTAGAGGTCCGGCAGGTCGCGCCAGCGGCAGACGTTGGCGGCCTCGTCGAGGACGCCAACCAGCGGCATGGCCAGCCGGCCGCCCGGCTGGGTCTTGGCGAGCTCCTCGGCCGCTTCCACTACGGCGACCGTGAGCGCCGTGACGAGCGGGCCAGCCGAGCCGCGGCCTTCACGGGAGAGGCTGTAGAGCGTGCCGCCTTCACGGAGGAACGCGGCCGGGTCGAAGTGCCGGCGGCGGGTGCCGTCGTCGGTGACCCACTTGAGCACCGCGCGGTTGGTCAGGCAGGAGGCCATCTGCTGCGCGGTGCCGTAGACACCGCCGCGCTGCTTCTCCGGCGACTCGATGACACCGAAGACCAGGTCAGCCATCATCGGCTGACCGTTCGCCCGGAGGATGTCGACCGGAGTGTCGTCGTGCGGGCGGGTGAGCCACCGGTACACCTCGGTCAGCGGCCGCTTGTCCAGCGCCGCGGCGAGCAACAAGCCCGCGAGCAGATCGCGGGCCGCGGGCTCGAAGAACGCATCCGTCTTCGCGTCGGCCGCCCTCGAGCCGGCCGCGAAGTGGCCGGCGAGCGTGGAGGCCTTCACCTCATCGGTGACGTAGGACAGCGGGTTCCACCACCAGTCGGTTGGCTCCTCCCCGGCTACTCCTTGCGGGTCGAAGACCCACACCTCGCCGTGCGTGGCCGCACGCACGTCGCGGGTCGCGTCGACGATGTCGCGCTTGTTCGACGTGGCGATCACCGGACCCGGCGCTGCCAGGATCGACGGGATCGCGTAGCAGAGCGACTTACCGGTTCGGGGTCCGGCGATCAGCGTCATCACGTCCTCCCAGGAGGCGTAGAGCCGCTGCCGGCCCGCCACGGTGCGCCCGACCGCGAGACCGGGGGCCTCGGACTTAACGCCCCACCGCTCGGCCTTCGCCCGAGCCTCCTTCGCGGAGATCCCTTCGACCTCGCGGCCCTTGCCGAGGTAGGTCGAGGTCCAGTCCACGCGGGTGCCCTTGCCACGGCGGCCGGTGGCCGCCCGGTAGACGATCAGCGCCAGCGCTGCGAGCAGCACGGCGCCGATGCCGAACACGATCCACGACTCCGTCGGCCATGCCACTGAGCCGTCGAGGACGCCGAAGAACACCGCCCACGGGTCCGTGGGCGTCTTCTCGATGCCGGCGAGCTCGTGGCCGATCCGTACGCCGGCGTAGACCAGGACGAGCGCGGAGACGATCGCGCCGATCGCCACCCACAGGGCGACGGCTTCGCCGAAGCCGCCGGGCTGGTTTCGGCGGTTCGAGCCGCGGGCCATGCTCACGACAGTGCCTCCTGGTCCTCGAGCGTGCCGATGCGGGACTGTTCCTTCCACAGACGGTTGGTGTCGTGGACGTGCCGCTCACGGTTGGTGAGCTGCACCTGGAACGGGATGCCGGGCCGGGAGCCGACCTTGATCAGGAAGTTGCCGAGTCCCGGAGGCGTGGCCTCCGCGCCGGTTTCGGGATCCCACGCGGCAGGCTCCTGCCACTTCATCAGCAGGCCCTGCTCGGCCTGCGAGACCCGCACGACCTTCGACAGCAGCGGCATCTCCGCTGCCGGCAGACCGCCCAGGACGACCATGCCGGACCGCTCGACCAGACCGCGGGCCTTCATCCGGTCCTCCTCGGTCACGAGCGAGTCGAGGTCCTTCATGGTGTGGGTGATCATCATCTGCCCCACCCCCCAGCCGCGGTTCAGTCGGGTGATCTGGTCGTACCGCTCCACCATGCCCGGACCCGAACGCAGCGCCTGGTGGATCTCGTCCATCGCGATGATGTAGTGCCGGCGAGGCTCCAGACCCGCTTCCGCGAGCGTGGAGGCGATCGCCACCTGCCCGAAGCCGGTCGACCACGACGCCAGCAACGCGGCCGCGCGGAGCGCGTCCTGCGACTGCTGGATGCCGGAGAGGTCGAAGACCACCGGCCGGTCGCGGCGCATTGGCCTCGACGTCGGACGCGAGAAGACACCCGACCCGAGTCGGGACGACCTGATCAGACCCGAGAGCGCTACCTCGAGCAGCTCGGTGATCTGCTGGTAGCGGCCCATGTCGCCGCGGTCCAGCGCCACCTCACGGAGCCGATCGGGCGCCTTGCGGATCAGCTCGAGCAGGTCGCTGATCACCGGTGCATCTATGCCCGACTCGTCGAGCATGTCGAGCGCCTCGGAGATGATCGAGTCCTCACGATCCTCGAGCGGCTTGCCCGCCCGCTGGATCGTCACCAGCGCCTCGATCAGCGCGGCACGACGGCCCTTGGAGTCGGCGAGCAGCTGCTCGCGCAGCTTCACCAGGCGCGCCTTCTCCGCAGGATCCTCGGTCGCTTCTTCGGCACGCCGCAGCCGGCCGGCGGCCTCGACGACCTCGGAGTTGTCCATGACGTTGAGCGACCCGCGACCGGGGCCCAACGGGATCACGTCGCCGCCGAGCTCCTCGATCAGGTCGACGTAGTCCGGGCGAATGTCGCCCAGGACCAGGGGGATCGAGCCGTAGCCAGCGAGCCCAATCAGGATCCGACGGACCAGCGTGGACTTGCCCAGGCCGGGCAGGCCGAGCACGAACATCGACGGGTTGCGGATCAGGCGGGCGCGCTGGAACCACGAGATCGGGTCCGCGCACACCGTGGCGCCTGACAGCAGGTGCCGGCCCAGCGGGACGCCGATGACCGGCGTGCCCGCGCCTACCCCGAAGGGGTAGAGGCCGCAGACCTGCACCGTCGTGCCGCGCCACTCCGCGGCCGGCTCGACCAGCACCGACTCCCCCGCACCGGGGCCACGCCAACCACGCGGCCCCGGGCGCAGCACCGTGGGCCCGGCCTTGGGCGTCTTCTGGCCGAGCATGACCCGGTACCAGAACCACGCCAGAGGGCCGCGGCGCCGCGGCTTGGTGGTGGCGCTCATCAGAGCTTCTCCTGCCACTCCGCCGGCACCTTCAGGTGACGCGGCAGGATCAGGCCGAGCGGCAGGCACGCGGCGAAGGCCGAGTCCTGGGCGCCGTTGACGAGCCGGAGCTTCAAGCGGGCCGTGGCCGACAGAGAGTCCACGGTCGCTCGAGCGTGCGGAGCGTGCGCCGGGTTGTTCACCGTGGCGGTGACCAGCATGGCGAAGTTCACCAGCCCGGCACCCGAGGCCTCCTCGGCCGCGGTCGACGCAGCGTGGCGCAGCGCCAGCTGCTCGCGCGCGGTCGGCTTCGTCGACGCGGTCACGCGGAACTCCGCGGCCCGCTGGTCCGACTCGACCAGGCCCGCGGCCCGCGCTGAGTCGATCGGCCGGTACAGCAGGGTGACGCGCTTGCGGACGATCTCCGGGTGCGGCTGCAGCAGCCGGTCCAGCACGGACGACTGGACGTGGCCGCGCGGGGCCTCCGACATCGCCCAGGTGATCGAGTACGCGCCGTCGTGGCGGTACCCGTCCCAGAACGCCTGCGCGGCCGACGGGCCGCAGTCGGGCCACTTGAGGTCGACCGTGCGCCCCTCGGCGTACTCGGCCTCGATGATCGGGCCGGCCGAGGGGTCGTACGCCACTCGGATGACCTCGCACAGCCGCTGCGCAGTCATCGCCCGGGCAGCGCCGGCGCCGGTCGAAGCCAGTCGGCTCGTCAGAGCCGGGAGCCGAGCTGCGAGGTCGCGGCCCATCTCCTCATCGGAGCGCTTGCGCCCGTCGATCCGCGACAGCGCAGAGAAGCTGATCGTGAGGTAGGCCTTCACCGTCGACGACCCAGCCGGGTACGTCTCCATGGTCTCGGCCAGCACCTCGCGGGCGAACTCCGGAGCGTTCGGGTCCATCCGGCCCGTCACCTCCCGGCGCAGACGTGCGCCGGAGTCGGGGGCCGTCTCAACGGTCACCGACGCTGCCTGGACACCGGGCTCATCGCCCAGCGACGCCAGCCAGGCGCCCCAGTCGGCAACGCGGTTGTCGACCTCCTCGACGTCGACGAGCGCCGCGCCCTCAGGCTCGGCGGCAATGACGACCGTGTACGTCGTGGTCTGGGGGCAGTAGAGCATCGCGAACTTCTGCCCGTAGGCGTCCTCCTGCTCGGTCAGCCGGAGCGGCGCCGCCAGACCTGGCAGCTGGTAGGTGCCCCACGCGGTGCGGCCGAGCGGGCCGGAGCGATACAGGTGCGAGCCCTGGCGGCGAGCCCACCACCACGACGCGCGCGCTCCCCCACGGGTGAGCGCGTTGCGGCCGTGCTTGTCCTTGCTCATGATCGCCAGCAGCAGAAGGCCGACCAGCGCCCCCACGATGATGGCGCGGAGAAGGCCGGCGAACATCGCGGTGAAGATCACCAGCGCCAGGCCGCCGATCATGATTCCGGTACCGACCGAGCCGAGGCCCATCAGGCCTCGGGACTGCGGTCGACGCCAGTTGCCGTACGTCCGGATCGGACGCACCGGGTCGATGCTGGTCATCAGCCCTGTCCCCCTTCGCTAGGTGCCGCGCCTTGTGCGGCCTGTGTCACGGCGCCCGCAGCGCCCTGCGCTGCTTGTGCGGCGCCTTGCGCCGCGGTGATCGCCAGAGTTGCGCCTCCGGTCGCTGCAGCTGCAGCACCCGACGCCGCTGCGCCACCAGCCGCTGCGCCGCCGCCCGCTGCCGCGCCACCACCGGTCCCGCCGCCAGCCGGGGCGCCCGAGGGACCGGTCTTCCCGGCGGTTCCCGCCGAGCCGGGTCCGCTCGAGGTGCCGCCAGAGGTCGGCATCGAGGAGCCGGAGGCCTGGCCGGCACCGCCACCGCCCGAGGCCGACCCACCTCCCGACGAGGAACCGATCCGACCGAGCGCCGACACGGCGCCGGTCGCCGGGGCAGCCACCATCGCGGCCGTCATCGCGCCGCTGCCGCTGCCGGCGACCGCCGAGACCGCGGGGGTCACGAACTTCATCAGGGCCGGGAGCGCGACGATCGCGATGATCATCAGCATCACGCCGGCGAGCGAGGAGACGATGCCCTTCTCGTCGTCCTTGAAGATGTCGGTCCCCATCAGCTGGAACGCCGTGGCGTAGACGGTCGCGGCGGCCGGCTTGTAGAGCAGGAACGCGATCAGCCAGCCGACGTTCTTCTTGAACCAGCCGCGACCGGCCTCGGTGTTCGTCATCGCCGCCGACAGCGGCAGCAGGCCAGTGAGCAGGACCAGCATCGCGCCGCGCGCGACCATGAGCATCATCTGGATCAGGGATGCGATCAGGGCGATGAAGCCCAGGACGATCGTCAGGAAGACGCCCATCGCCGGCGTCCCGGCGGCGGAGGCGAAGGTCAGCCACTCCCCCACCCGCTCGCCGAAGCAGGTGGTTCCGGAGCAGTCGAGGGACTCGACGATGATCCACTTCGCGAAGGCATCGCTCGAGGCGACGAGGATGCCGATGACCGGCACCGCTGCCGACGAGATCAGGCCCAGGCGGATCAGCGAGGCGACGAGATCCTTGCCCGGGTCCGCCCGCTGCTCCCACGCCATCTTGGCTCCGCCGATGATGATCGAGAGCACCGCTAGGGCCAGGACGTAGTACCAGAGCCCGTTCTGAATGAACCCGACTGTCGTCGAGGCACCGCGGTCAGACGGCCGGGACTTCATGAACGCCCCGACCAGAGTCGAGGCGCCGGAGATCAGGATGACCGCGATCAGCGTGCGGCCGATCCGGGCGATGTCCTCCCCCGCCTCGGTGTGCCGATGCGGGAGTGCCAGCCGCACGCCGGCGACCATCAGCGACAGCACGCAGATGCCGAGGCTGACCCAGACGACCCAGCCGAGCACGGTCTCGATGCCCTGCTGGCCAGGCGGAGTCGACCCGATCGTGGTCGTGTCGCCGCCGGTCAGGTTCGGGGTGCCGATGTTGACCCACAGAGTCCCCATCGAAGCGATCGCGTTGCCAACCGCCTGCTGGATCGAGTTCATCAACTTCTCGATAGCGCCGTTCGCAACGCTGCTGGCGATCGCGCCAGGCGCGTTGAGGATCGGGTCAAAGGGGTTGGGAAGGTCGACTGCCGTCACGAGGCCGGACATGGCTACGCCCCGCTCCACGGAACGTAGCCGGTCAGATCGGGCAGCGCGCTGCCCGGGTTGAACGAGCCATCGGGGTTGAGAACGACCCGCCAGTCGCCGTCTTCCCATGCCATCTCCATGGACGCGTGCACGTAGCTGTTCGTTGTCGCGTTCTGGAAGGCGAAGTCGACCATCGCCGAGGTGTCGCTGTACGAGAGCAGACGGAAGCCGCGGATCTGAACGCTCACTCCTTCGCCCTCGTCAGCGTCGCCATCGCGGGTGCTATTCGCGACGGCGGTCTTACCCGGGCCGCTGGCGACCGCGTGCTCGACGATCCCCTCGTCATCGGTGACAGCCGGCCAGGAGTAGACGTTGGCGGCCGCCAGAACAGCTCCCTCCTTGGTGCGTGCGTAGCAGTACCGGAGCCCCGACTCCTCGACGCGGCCGGGACCGGCGGTCTTGCTCGACGGCAGGGCAACTCGCCCGACCAGCTCCCACTTCACGTCTTTTGGAGCAGTGCCGAGGGCGCCGCTGGTCTCGTGTCCCTCGAGTCCACAGACACTCGCGTCCGGATCGGACGGAGTCGACGTGGTGCTCGAGGTGGGCGCCGGCGCGGCGTCCTTGGCCTTGTCGTCGCCGAAGACGCCGATCGCGGAGAGCACGATGCCCACCACCACGATCAACGCCAGAAGCCCGGCCGCAGCAATGAAGCTGGGCCGGGTCCAGGGCGACGGCTTCTCAACGAAGCCGTACTCCTCACTCATTTTGCTACTCCTCCGAGTTGCAGCTGACAGCGGATCAGGTCGCGAGGAACGAGACCAGCGAGAACGAGGCGGACACGATGATCACGCCGAGCAGGACGCGGCCGATCCGGCCGGCGTGCTCTTCGCCGTCGCCAGAGCGGCCTCCGAAGCCCAGACGGGCGCCGGCCGCGATCAGGGAGACGACCAGGACACCCAGCGCGAGCCACTTGGCCCAGCCGAGAATGTCGGTGAAGCGCTCGAAGCCCGGAGGCGCCTCGCCCTTCCCCGGGTTCGGGACATCCATGGGGAGCGCGGTGACAACCTGGGCCAGGTCGTTAACCAGAGACAGCATCGCGTGTTGCCTTCCTATTCAAATGGGTGAGGTTCACTCAGGCGCCGTGGCCCGAGAGCACGGAGGCGTCAGCCACCAGCTGACGCAGTTGCTTCGGCAGAGCCGACAGCGGGAGAGGTTCGCCGGTGCGCCAGGCCTCGACCCACGGAATCTCCCACAGGCGCGGAGCGCCGCCGGAGACCACCTCGAGGAGGTGGCGCAGCGGCTTGGGCAGCTTGCCGGGCGCGTCAGCGACCAGCACCAGACCCAGCAGCTCGACGTGCTCGCCAAGAACGCCCGAGGCCCACTGCCGCAGCGCGGAGCGCGCCGCGTTCAGCCCGCGGCTGTCGGTCCGGGCGACGAGCAGGACCGGGCACTGGAAGGACAAGTCGCTCGGAGTCGGCCACGAGTGATCCGCGGCCTCCCACCCCTCGACCAGGTCGGCGAGCGTGGTCTCACCGGCTCCGCCGTGAGCGCCGACGATCCACACCGAGGCGGTCGGTCGGACCACGCGCACGCGCAGCCCCTCCCCCGGCGCAACGGGATCGACCGCGGGCTGTGGGGCTGCAGCGCCGGTGATGGCCGGTGCCGCGTTTGCTTCATCGCGAGGCCTCTGGCTTGCCGGAATTCCGTCATGCCCGGGCGGCCGTGCCGTTTCATCGGCGGTTGGAATTGGCCTGCTCGCCGCGGCGAGCCAGGGGCTATTGCTCTCCGACATGGGGTCCCTCCCGAGTGAGTCCCGCACACCTCTACTGTGTGTCTGAACCCACAGTACCTATGAAATGCCAAAGATTCCATAGGTTCCAGAGATTATGAGGACTCATTCTGATGACAACGATTCTATTTGGCCGTAGTCTCGGAGCATGTTGGGTCACGTCTCTCGGGGGTTGCCAGCTGTGAGCCACCTCGACAAGTTCTTCGAGAACCTCCCTGAGCGTTTGGACGTCAAGGACGTGGCTGAACTACTCGGAGTCAGCATTCAGGGGGTCTACGCATGGCTGAGGAACGGCACAGTGCCGGGGTACCAGATCGGTCGCTCTTGGTTCATCCTTCGCGACGAGCTGAAGGAGGTCCTCGAGGCTGGTCGCGGCGGCCTTGGGCCGCAGGACTCGGACTCGGACTCGGACTCGGACTCGGAGTAGCGCTCGCCCTCGGCGTCTCCGCCTGCTCTGACGACCAGGCGCCCGCGCCCGTCGACGAGACCCACGAGCACACGCACGGAGATTCCGAAGCCCCCGGCCCGCTCAAGGCGACGCCGCCGTCCGCCGGCGCAGGCGTAGACGCCAAGACCGTCGCGCTCGCCGCGATGAAGGCCTTCGCCAAGCCGAAGCTCGACTACGACACCTGGTGGGACGGGCTCGCGCCTTACCTCTCGGCTTCCGCACAGCAGGCCTACTCGATGACCGATCCGGCCAACGTGCCCGCCTCGAAGGTCACCGGTCCCAGCGCGCTCGCCCCGAGCGAGTCCGACTACCTCGCCAACGTCGAGGTGCCGACCAATGTCGGCACCTACACCGTGCTCCTGTCGCGGCTCGACGGCGGCAGCCGCTGGCTGGTCGAGCGGCTCACCCCGCCTGAGGGACTGCACTGACCATGGCCGAGAACAAGTCCGCCATCGGCGGCGCGATCCTCCTGGCGCTTCCCCTGCTGCTGCTCGTCAGCCTGCTGTTTCTCCTCGGCATCGAGGAGGACGACGCAGCGAATCCCTGCGCCACCGACAGCGACGCCGTCGCCGCCTCCCACGTCGACCCGGCCACGGTGCCCGAGGGGCCGATCGCCGGCTACTCCGGCGAGCAGCTCGTCAACGCCGCCAACATCATGAAGGCGGCCGCCGACCTCGGCCTGACGCGCCGCGATCAGCAGATCGGCGTCATGACCGCGATGGGCGAATCCGGACTTCGGGTCCTGGACTATGGCGACGGTGTCGGGCCCGATTCCCGCGGGCTCTTCCAGCAGCGGGACAACGGCGCTTGGGGCTCCTACTCCGACCGGATGAATCCCTACATCTCCGCCACCAGCTTCTTCAAGGTCGAGCGCACCATCGCCGGCCGCGAGACCATGCCGCCCACGCTCGTCGCCCATGCCGTTCAGCGCAATGCTGACCCCTACCACTACGAGCGCTGGTGGAGCCCGGCCGTGCAGGTCGTCAACGCCCTCGCCGGCGCCGCCGCAGCCGCCGTCCCGGCGGCCTTCTCCCCGAACCAGGGCACCCTCAGCACCGGCGACATCTTCTCCGGCACCGACTACAACGGCGCGGGCAACTGCTTCCCGACCGCCGCCTACAACGGCAACTGGATTCGGCCCATCCCCGGCGCACCCGTCACCAGCGGCTACGGCCCGCGCGGCGCCCCGGTCGCGGGAGCCTCGAGCTTTCACAAGGGAACCGACTACGGCGCCGCCTGCGGCACCCCGTTCCACGCCATCGGCTCCGGCATCGTCATCGCCGCCGGTCCCGCCTCGGGCTACGGCCACTGGATCCGCATCGACCACGGCGACGGAGTCACCTCTGAGTACGGCCACATGTACGCCAACGGCATCCACGTCACGGTCGGCCAGCAGGTCACGGGCGGCCAGGCCATCGGGCTGGTCGGATCCGACGGCTATTCCTCCGGCTGCCACCTGCACCTGACCATTCAGGTCAAGGGGCAGGCCGTCGACCCGGAGAAGTTTCTCTCGAGCGCGCCTGCAGGCGCGGTCCAGCCCGTCAACGCCGGCACCACCACGGCGACGTCCATCACCGTCGCGACGTACAACGTCCTCGGCGCCTCCCACACCGACGGCAACCCGCCGGCGCGCAAGGGCTGGGATCACTCCACGACTCGAGCGCAGGCTATGGCCCGGCTCGTCGTCGACTCGGGCGTCGGGCTCGTTGGCTTCCAGGAGTTCCAGCCGACCCAGCAGCGCGTCTTCGCGTCCCAGGTCGGATCCAGCTGGGCGACCTACGCGATCATGGACAACGCCGTCTCCTGGCGCACCAGCGACTACACACTGATCGGCCGGGACAAGCTGGCCATCCCCTACTTCAACGGCAACATCCGGCAGATGCCGGTGGTGCGCCTGCGTCACAAGGCGACCGGCAAGGACATCGTCGTCCTCTCGGTCCACAACCCCGCCGACGTCCACGGCCCCGCCGCAAAGTGGCGGGCCGAAGCGATCCGACGCGAGGTCACCTACGTCGCCCGTGTCCGCTCCGCCGGCCTCCCGGTCCTGCTCGTCGGCGATTTCAACGACCGCGACCAGGCGTACTGCCCCATCACCGAAGGCGGACTCCTGTCCACCGCGGCCGGAGGCACCAACCCCGCCGGCCCAGCCTGCAATGCGCCCAACAACATGCCCGTCGACTGGATCTTCGGAGCCGGTCTGCGGTGGACAGGGTTCGTCGTCGACCGGTCCCAGCAGGGCACGATTTCTGACCACCCGTTCGTTGCCGCCAGGGCATCGTGATGGAAGGACGGCCCGCCATGAACCGCGCGATCGCCAACCCGGACGGAACCGGGTCATTCACGCTCGGGGACACCACCTACCAAGTGGTCACTGACAGCCTCGACGAGGCCATGGCCCAGCTCATCAACCTCGCTCGGTCCCACGCTGTAGCGACCGGCAGCGACGTCGAGCTCGTCGCCCATGCCGGCGACACCAACGACCGCACCGGCCTGCGGATCACTCCGGGAGGCGAGGTGATCGTGGACAACCGGGTGCTCGCCGCCTCCCTCATCCGCTCACCCCGACCGGAAGCAGCGCCCGACGCGAGCAAGCCCGTGAAGCGGGCAAAGCCCGTCAAGGAGAAGGCGGTCAAGCCACCGAAGCCGGCGAAGCCCCCGACGGTGCAGACGCCGAAGCCCCCGCGGGAACCCCGGGCGCCGAGGCGCCCCGTGTCCCGCAAGGCCATCGTGTGGTGGATCGGGGCAACCGCAGCCACTGCAGGCCTGGCTACCGCAGGCTTCGCCAGCACCAGCTGGCGCGGGACGAGCGACCCCGTACCGACCGCGAGCGCGCCCGCTCCGACGCTCCCGGTCGCCGCGACTCCGATCCTCGCGCCAGGCCCCCGAACCGTGAAGGTCACCGCCCAGCCGGCGCCCGGCCTCCTGCAGCTGCAGCTCAAGGCCGACCGGGCCCCGGTCACCGCGACCGTCGTCGTGCGCACCAACGACGGCAAGCACATCAAGACCATCAAGGTCCGGCTCACCGGAGGTGAGCTCGGTCGCGGCGAAGCCCGTCTCCCGCTGCGCGCCGGCATCTACCGCTGGACGGTGCGCGTCCCTGACGCAGCACCGACGGCCGGAACGGCCAAGGTGCCGGCACCGCCGGCACCCGCCTACATCCCTCCCCCGGCCTCGAGCAGCGGCTCGACCTACATGCCGGCGCCGGCGAAGACCACCACCACGACCAAGAAGACCACTGACGGTGACGCGGGCCCCGTCGGCATCAATGACGGCACCGGCGACACCGGTCCCGTCGGAGCCAACTGACCTCCCACCAAGGGATGCACGAAAGGAACCTCGGATGACCACACACAGCACGCGCCAGCGCGGGGGCTGGCGGCGCGCCCTCACCGGCACGAGCATCGTCCTGCTGATGACGGCCGGCTTCACCGCCGTGACCACCACCAGCGCATCCGCAGCCGACCGCTGGGTCGGCTACAAGATCCGCACCTGCTCCTACTCCGACTGCTCCTGGATGGGCGGCCGCGTCACCGCGAACGGCAAGAAGGTCTACCGGCTCCAGCCCCGCAAGAACAACCGCGAGGGCAGCTACTACGCCGCCAAGGCCTACACCAACCTCAACGGCTCCAACTACCCCTCCGCGCGCGGCACCGCCAAGACCGCCTACATCCTGTCCAACTACGGCGCCTACCGATCCGCGACCCAGGCCGCCGGCGTCGACACGGCCGTCTACGCGCTGGTCAAGGGCGGCAGCTGGCGCCTGGGCTACAGCCGCTCGACCGCCCGCACCCGCCAGACCGGCCACGGCTCCGCGGTCCGTTCCTACGCGAAGTCGATGATCGCCAACTCGGTGAAGTACGCCGGGCCCTACAAGCAGTCCATGAGCTCGACCGCCGTCGCGGTCGGTTCCTCGAGCAAGGTGACCTACCGGATCACCTCCGCGGCCGGCTACGGCATGGCCAATCTCCCGGTCGCCATCACCTACGAGGGCACGACCGTCACCGGCTACACCGACTCCTCCGGGTACGCCACGGCGTACTTCAACGTCACCAAGGCCGGTGCCATCCCGGTCAGCGCCAAGACGTCCCGCGTGCCCGAGTGGCGCGTGTTCGTTCGCAAGGCGATCAGCACGCGGCGCTCCAATATCGCCGAGGCCGGTCGCCTGGCCACCCTCACCGCCTCCGGGATGATCGCCGGCACCGGCGGCCAGGGCGTCGCGATCAACAACGGCGCATCCGCACGGATGACCGGCGCTGCGCTCGCCGGCACCTATACCGTCAGCGGTGGCACTGGCACGCGCACCATCACCCGCTCGGCCTACGGCCCGTTCTCCAGCACCGCGGGTGACTGCTCCGGCACCGCGGCGTACTCCTCCTCGGTCGCCCTCGACGGCAACGGCACGTTCGCCCTGCCCACGTACGCCGCCACGAGGAGCGGCTACTACCGCTGGGGCGTCCAGGTGGCCGCGAACAGCTACACCACCGCGGCGTCCGCGTGCGGAGCCGTGGTGAAGGTCCAGAAGCAGGCCACGGTCGGTCAGTACCGCAACGGGACGCATGTGACCTACGGGGTTGGCAAGGCCTTCCGGATCGGTGCCCGCGTCGCGGGCTTCGACCGCTCCGAGACTCACACGCTCACCAGCAGGCTTTTCGGGCCCTTCACCTACAAGGACAACGCCAAGTGCGTCTCCGACCGGTACCTGCGCAGCGTGTCGAAGAGCATCACCGGCAACGGCGAGTTCCTGATGCCGACGACGGCGATCTCTTCCTCGAGCAACGCTGGCTGGTACATCTGGCAGACCACCCTCTCCACCGGAGAGCTGATCCGCGGCGGCACCTCCAGCTGCGGGGTCCTGATCCAGGTGAAGTAGATGGCTGCCACCCTTGTGGGCCGGGCGGGCCCGCCGTGTCTGTCCCCCGTAGAACCGGTGGGCCTGCTCTTCCCCTCAGCGGTTCGGGACATTTTTAAAAATGCTCGGCGTGGCGCAACGGCTCCAAGCAGCCGAGGCCTGCAGTATCTGAGCATGCGCACGACACGAGCTGGACGTCCCTCCAAGGGTGAGCGTCACGCATTCAACGTGAAGCTGTCGCCCGAGGCCGTGGAGAAGATCCACCTGCTGGCCCAGATCAACGATCGCCCCTACGTCGGCATCGTCGAGGTTCTGGCTGCAGATGCCCTCGCCGCCCGCACCGCCGACGAGGCCCAGGCCGAGCTCGAGCGGTTCATCCGGAACAAGGGCGAGCGCAAGGCCTTCAACTTCTATCTGCCGATCGCGGGTGCCGAGCAGGTCTTCGCCCTCGCTCAGGCCACCAGCCGCACGTACCAGGACGTGCTGGAGTTTCTACTCCTCGACGCCCTGAACGACTACGACGCGGCAGAGATGCTCGCCTACGTCGCCGACGGACAGGGGACGCTCGACATCGCCGTATGACCAGATCGGGGCAAGGCCCCGAAATGCTTGAAGGGCGACCGCGCCAACGGTCGCCCTTCGAAGAAGCAATACCCCGACTCACTCTTAGCAGGAGATGACTGAGGTGGTTACACCTCGACGGAAGCAGGCTTCGTGCTGCCCAGACTAACAGCGGTCTCCCGGAATTTCGTCGAACCCGCAGGCGGGTCCGAACTTCCGGCAGGTGCCCGCGAGCACCCCGTCCCGACCGGCGCGACGGCCTGTTCCCCTGCCCACGCAGGACTTTTCCTCACTGAGCGCACCGCCCTGGCCGCCGCAGCGATCTGCGCAAATTGCGCAGTCGCGACGGCGTGTCTTGCCGACGCCATGACGCTCGACCTCGCCCACAAACTCGGTCGCGACCCCTACGGAATCACTGGCCTGTGCGCCGGCGTCTGGTTCGAGCCCGGACATGCGCCACGGCGCATCGTCGACGAGCGCTCCCAGGCCGAATGCACCGCGGCCGCGACGGAGACGGCCGCATGAGCCGCTCGATCATCCGCCAGCTCGACGCCCGGCTCTTCGAGCCGCGGCGCTGGTTCCTCATCGACGCCGAGCAGAACAAGCTGGCCGACGTCCCCACGCTCGAGCGCGGACTCGCGCTCATCGCCGCAGGAAACGCCGCCGCCGTCGTCGGCCGGCTCTCCCCCGGCGTCACCGTCATCGACGTCGACGCCGGCGGCATCGAGGGCGACGCGATCACGGAGAACCTGATCGGCTGGCTCATCGGCCGCGGCCGCTGGCACCTGGTCCGTCCCTCCGGTGGCGGCCAGGGCCGCAACCACGTCTACTGCGTGCCCGGCGCCGACGCTGTCATGCTGCGCGAGTTCGTTCAGGACCTGCGGATCTCCTACGGCCTGCCGGCGGTCAAGATCGATATGCGTGGTCCAGGCGGGTCGCTCCGCCCGCTGTCCTCGCCACACCGGCGCACCGGCGTCACACCTGCTCCCTATGCCTCGGGCGAGGAGTTGCATGCAGCGCTGCTCCGCCTGCGCCGCGAACTCCCCAAGGCAGCCCCGGACACGCGGACCGCACGCGAGCGGAAGGCGGTAGCCGGACGCTCGATCGTGGCGCTGGAGCCCCTCCCCCGCCGACGAAGCGACGTCGAGCCGAGGTGGGCGGCATGGATTGAGGCCCGGGGTCCCGTGCCTCACATTGGCGGCCTCGACCAGTCCCGGTCCGCGATCGAGCTCGCAGCCACCACCGCGCTCATGCGCGCTGGCCTGCGAGCCGACGATGCCTGGCGAACCATTCAGTCCGCCCGCGGCGGCGCCTTCGCCAAGGCGCGCACGCGGGGCCGGAGCTGGTGGACCCAGCAGCAGTGGAACCGCGCCGTTCGCGAGGACACTGCCTTCCACGAGGCCCACGCCACCACGCCGGTAGCCGCTGGCACTACCACCAGCCCCGAGACCCTCGCCGCCGTCGAGACGGCCCGAGCCGACCTTCAGCGCCTCCAGTGGCTCTGGGGGCCGCGCGAGCGGCACAGCGTCCTCCTCGTCGCGCACACCCTCCTCGACCGGATGACGCGGGAGGACAACCTCGCTGTGCCCTGCCCGTTGCGAAACCTCGAGGAAGACACCGGCCTGGCTCGCAACACCGTACTGAGCGCCTTCGCGGCGCTCGAGAACACCCTCGGCCACCGTCTGGCGACGTTCGACCACACGCGAGCGGAGTCTTCCAGCCACGTCTTTGAACTGGATTCGTCGTACATCGAGGGGTCGCTGTCGCTAGTTGAACCACCCGGCTTTACACCCACCCAACCGCCTCCCCCCGGCCGCTGGGCCAGCCTGACCCCCACCTCCCACAGCCTCTGGCGCACCCTCCCTCCAGCCGGGCAGCCCACCCAGCCCCTCGAGGTCCTGGCCCAGTCCGCTGGGCTCTCCCACTCCCCCACCTCCGTCCCGTCCGCCCGCCAGGCCCGCACACTCCGTGCCCGGCTAGCGGAACTCGCAGGTGCCGGCCTGGCTGAGCAGAACGCTGACGGAACATGGCGGCGCCTCGAGCGCGGCAACAGCCACCACGAACGCGTCGCATCGGCCGCTCACCAGCGGATTCATGACCGGATCGTGCGCGAACGAACCGAGTACCGCTCCGGCGCCTGGAACCGCTGGAACCGGGGGCGACTCCAGGCACTTCGCGCGAACCGTGCCCGGCAGCTCGCCTGGTGGGAGAACCTCCCGGAGCTCGAGCGGGGCCGTCGACGTCGGGCGTGCGCAATCGCTTTCAGCGAACTCCCCCAGTCAGAGCAGGCTGAGCGGCGACACAACATCGCAGCGGTACGCCACCGCGCAGGCGGCCGATCCGAACGCGAACTGCACGCCGACTGGTGCCGAAGGTTCGACCACGCCACGCAGGCAGACCGCTCGGCGGAATGGAAGCATCGGTTCCTCTCACTCTCCCCGGCCGAACGTGGCGAACGTGAACGCCTCCTCCAGGATCACCGCCGGCGGTGGCACCTGCCGCCTACTTGGTCGACCAGTGACAGCAGCGTCAGCTCGACGCCGCTCGGCGCCGTCCGTGCCGCATGAGCTGTCGCTGCTAAAAGGTCGGCCCCTCCCCCGACGGGCCCTACTCGCACCTGAGCGACGACGAGAAGCGACTTCGACCGTTTTCCTGCGAGCGTTGTCCCCCCGCTGAAACGATCGCTGCCATGACGAGTCCGCGCTCCAGGTCTCGCCGGCCGCGAGGGCTGGCCTTGCTGCTCATCCCGTTGCTTGCAAGCTGCGCCTCCTCCGCCGACCCTGAGCCTGAGTATCGCCCGCTCTGGGCCTCTGACCTTGAGGAAGCTTGCTACTTCCTTAAGAGATCCGACTGGGATGATCTCTCTACGAGAGACCTACGCCCACGTCTGGACCCCACCGTCACGACTGCGCTCGAAGACACCATGCGCAATGGCCTGTGGTCGATCGAAGGTTCGACTGAGACGGCCGCGATCGAGCCAGGACTCTCCGAGAAGGCAGCGAAGCAGCAAGCCCTGGAGGCGCTGACCTTGGTCTGGGATGCCTGTGCCGATGGTGTTACGGACTTCCCGAAGAAGGTGGACCGCGAGGTCGCGAACGAGGTTCAGCGAGGCACCGTGCTGGGCAAAGTCCGTGGACTCCCGCTGTCGACCGAAGATGAGTTTCCGGCAGAAGTGGACTCACCGGAAGCGACGAGGTCCGACGAAGACCTGTTTCGTGAACGGATTCACGACGGCACGTCTGGCTTGGACTCCATCGGCGACGACGAGCTTCTGAACATTGCACGTGCAATCTGCGCCGACTGGACTGCCGGCCAAACGTGGGAACAGATTTATGCCCCCGTTGTCGACAGCGGCATCGAGCCAGGCGACGCCGCGGTGTTGCTGGCGGCCGCCGGTGAGGCGTTCTGCCCATCTCTGTTCGAGCACATGTCGGAGCGCGTATTCGGCTAGCCACAAGACCGCCAGCGGCTGCACGCCCTGATTCCAGGAGGCGGCCTCCGACGGAGGTCGGCCGAATGCCGCCGGCTACGCCGGCGATCGTTCTTTTGGTTTCTCCTTCCCGGTCAATCGAGTCTGGCCCGCGGCCACCTCCACGCAACCGGGCGCTGCGCGCCGCCACCA
>NZ_BMNI01000015.1 GCF_014646375.1 Nocardioides phosphati | reverse complement strand
ACGCGGTGGCCGCGTCTTCGTCTGCCGTACACGCCGGCGACGGTCTCGGCGACCGCGCTACACCACTATCGGGGACTCAACTCAGTGGCGGACGTGCCGGATCACTCCGCAGCACGATCCTCGCGGAAGGCCGCCACCCCAGCCGGCGTCGTCGGACCGTTACTGGGCCGGGTCGTGGCATCGCCTGTCCAGGGCCTACCGAGCACTGTCCTCGTTGCTGCGATGATGGCGATCGTTGTCCCGGAGGTAGGGTGCTTCCGCGGGCGAGGCCTTGTTCTTCTTGACGGTGACGACGTCGGACCAAGGCAGTTCCTGGCTAGATTGGCCGGTGTCGGACCACGCGGCTTGTTTTCGTGGGGTCCGGGCGACTCACGAGACGGTGCTCTTGATCAGATGAGGTGAAGCTCGCGAGCTCGATTGATTGCTGCGATTCTCGAGTTCACGTCGAGCTTCTTGAAGCGATCTAGATGGCGCTTGACTATCGCTTCAGCGATGTAGAGCTCCTACTTCCTCAACATCAACGATCCCGAGATCCTCAACAAGTACGTCGGCGAGACCGAGCGCCACGTCCGCCTGGTCTTCCAGGGGGCCGGGAGAAGGCCTCGGCGAGATCGTGCGCCACCTGACGCCGTTCCGCGCGGTCGCTCTCGAGCTGAGAACGCCGGCAGGCAGATGCCGCGGCCGGTGCCTCGTGAGGGGCGCCGGTCCCGTGCTACCTCATGACCCGTGGATCTCAGGGGCGGTGGTGCTCTCGTCGCGGTCCGTCGGCACCTGGTCGGCGAGCCTGTCGAGGTCCCGGCGCACGCCGGAGGGCGCGTCCGTCACGGCGCGGTACCCCACGCAGACGTGGCGGCGGAGGGACTCTGGCCCGAAGAGCACCGGCGGCCACCGGTCGCCGGGGTGGAGCAGCAGGGTTGTGCCGGTGCCCTCGTGGTCAGGGACGACCAGCGGGTTGCGGTCACGTCGGTAGCGTTCGACGACCTCAGCGAGGTCAGCCGAGGTCAGGGCCGGCAGATCGCTCACTAGGATGCCCACGTCGGCCCCGGGCACGCGACGCCGAGCCGCACGCCGGCCGCGCCGAGCTGCCGCGTTGAGCCCGCCACGCCGCCGCTCACGGCAGACGTCCGCACCCAGGAAGCGAACCAGCCGCCGGACCGTGCGGTCGCGCGTGACGACCACGACGCGGATCACCTGGGGCGTCGCCACCGCGGTGCGCACCGTGTGCTCGGCGAGCGACAGAGCGATCATCCGGCGTACGGCGGGCTCGACCTCGAGTCGGCTCTTGGCCGCCTCGAGTCGCTTCACCGGGATGACGAGGACGACGCCCGGCGCCGTCATGCCCCGGCCAGCACCTTGCGGGAGATGGCGTACTTGTGGACCTCCGTGGGGCCGTCGTAGAGGCGGAAGGCGCGGATGTCCCGGAAGATCATCGCCACCGGCGTCTCGTCACTGATGCCCATGCCGCCGAGCACCTGCACACAGCGGTCGGCCACCTTGAAGAGCTCCTCGGCGACCATCGACTTGACCATCGAGGACTCGTGCCGGCCCTGGTGGCCCTGGTCGAGGACCCAGCACGCCCACCAGATCATCAGGCGGCACTGCTGAAGGGCGATCTCGTTCTCAGCGAGCATGAAGCCGACGCCCTGGTGCTGCCCGATCGGCTTGCCGAACGCCGTGCGGGTGCGTGCGTGCTCGACCGCGATCGCCTGCGCCCGCGTTGCCGCGCCGAGCCACCGCATGCAGTGGGTCAAGCGCGCTGGAGCGAGGCGGAGCTGGGCGTAGCGGAAGGCCTGGCCCTCCTCACCGAGAAGCGCGGACTTGGGCAACCGGAGGTCGTCGAAGCGGACCACGGCGTGGCCCTCGACGTAGTTGCGATCCATCGTGTCCATGGTCCGCTCGATGATCAGGCCGGGGGCGTCCCCGTGACAGAGGAAGAGGGTGGCGCCGGCGCCCTCGAGGTCGGCCATGATGATCCAGGTCCGCGCCCCGTTGGCGCCGGTGATCAGCCACTTACGGCCGTTGATGACGTAGTGGTCGCCGTCGCGCACCGCCGTGGTGGCGAGCTGCCCGGGGTCGGAGCCAGCGCCGTCGGGCTCGGTCATCGCGAAGACCGAGCGGTGCTCGCCCGCAATGACCGGCTGGAGGAACTCGAGGGTCTGCGCCGGGTTGGCGATCTTCGACAGGAGGAACATGTTGCCCTCGTCGGGTGCCGCGCAGTTGAGCGCGATCGGCCCGAGCGTCGACCAGCCGGCAGCCTCGAAGAGGACGGCCTGGCCCAGGTGGCTCGGCTGCAGGCCGCCGAAGCGCTTCTCCGCCTGGAAGGTGAGCAGGCCGGCCTTGCGGGCCAGCGCGACCATGTCGTCACGCAGCTCCTCGGTCGGGCCGTGTGCGGTGAGGCGCGGATCCTTCTCGAACGGGATGATCTCCTCGTCCACGAAGGTGCGGATCCGGGCCGCCAGCTCGGCGGTCTCCGCAGGGATCTCGAAGTCGATCATGATGCTCCGTCCAGAATGGTGTGAGCGCGCTCGAAGAGGCGCGTTGCGGTGGTGTGGAGGCGGTTGCCGATCTCTGGCGGGGCGAGCCCGGAGAGGGCCCGCGCGTGGCTGCCCTCGAGGATGATCCCGAGTTTGAAGCAGGCTAGGACGACGTACCAGTCGAGGTGGGTGAGGTCGCGATCGGACTGCGCGGCGTAGCGCGCCACGAGTTCGTCCGCGGTCGGCAGGCCGCCGGCGCGGGTGAGCAGGCCGGCGAACTCGTCGGGAGCCCCCGGGAGGTCCCAGGTCGCGACGAGCCAGCCGAGGTCGAGCAGCGGGTCGCCGATCGTCGCCATCTCCCAGTCGACGACCGCCGCGACTGCGGGCACGTCGCGCCGGAACATCACGTTGCAGGCGTGGAAGTCACCATGGATCAGGCCGGGCTGCCAGTCGGTCGGCACACGTGCGGAGAGCCAGCCTGCGACCTCGTCGACGTACGGGACCTCCACGCGGTGGTAGCCGGGAAGAGCGAGGTGGGTGTTCAGCTCGCCGAGCCAGCGGCCGGTCTGCCGATCGAGGAACCCGTCGGGCTTGCCGAAGTCGGCCAGGCCGACGGCCACGTGGTCCACGCGCCCGAGCGCGGCGAGGGCGTCGACGAAGGAGAAGGCGAGCTCGCGTCGGAGCGCGGGCGTGCCGGCGGCGGCTGCGGGCAGCTCGAGGCCTGCGTTGAACCCATCGACCGGCTCCATCAGATAGAACGCCGCGTCACCGAGCACCGCCGGATCCGTGCATGCGGCGATCAGCCGGGCGTGCGGCACGTCGGTCCCGGCGAGTGCCCGGAGGACCCGCGTCTCACGCGCGATCACCGCGTTGCTCCCGGGCCGGAGGTGCTCGGGGCCGCGCCGCAGGATGAACGACCGGCCACCGCGCACGAAGCGAAGCATGATGTTCTGCGTGCCTCCACCCACCGGAGCGGCAGCGAGGACGGGTCCCGAGCCAAGCCCTTCCTGGTCCATCCAGCGCGTGAGCGCGTCGAGGTCGACGCCGTGCACGACCAGTTGTGGCTTCTTCGTAGTAGTCATCAGTGGCCCGACATCCCGCCGTCGACCGCGAGCGTCGCGCCTGTGACGTACGACGCGGCGTCGCTGGCGAGGAAGAGCACTGCGGCGTCCAGCTCGTGCTGCTCGCCGAAGCGCTGCAACGTGGCGGTGCTCCGAACGAACTCGCCGAGCCGCTCGGCGTGCGCTCCGGCGGTCATCTCGCTGGCGAAGTAGCCCGGGGCGACGGCATTGACCCGGATCCCCTTACGGAGGGACCACTGCTGGGACAGATCACGGGTCAGCCCGATGACCGCCGCCTTGCTTGCGGAGTACGCCGCCTGTGGGGAGTAGGACTTCACCAGGCCGAGGACGCTGGCCACGTTCACGATGCTTGAGCCGGGCTCCATCACGCGCGCGCAGGCCTGGGCCATCCAGTAGCTGCCCATGAGATTGACCTCGAGAACCCGGCGGAACTCATCCGGCTCCTCCCTGACCGCCGGTACAGCGGTTCCGACGCCGGCGTTGTTGATCAGCACGTCGACGCGGCCCAGTGTGTCGATGCCCGCCTGCACCAGCGCAGTGCAGGCGTCGGGATCGGTCACGTCGGTCACCCGGGCGACCACGGTGCGCCCCGACGTACGGATCTCGTCGGCGATCGCCTCGAGCTCGCCGGCCCGGCGGGCGCCGAGGACGAGGTCGGCCCCCGCGTCCGCGAACGCCCGGGCGAAGCCGGCGCCGAGGCCGGAGCTCGCCCCCGTGATGACGACGGTCTTGCCGTCCATCCGGAACCGCTCGAGGAGTCCGGGCGCGGCACCTGGTGCGGTGCTCATGACACTCCCTCGTCGGAGGACGCACGCGCCGGGGCGTGGGTATGCACCTCGCGCGAGTGATCCCGCGGCCCGAGGTCAGCGATCGTGTAGCCGAACGGGTAGGTACGCCGTGCGTCGTGGACATAGCGGTCGTCGCTGCGGCGCGGAGGGAGGTGACGCATGAGGCGTCCGCGCATCACCAGGGCCCTGTGCAGGGCGCGTGATAGCCACCGCGGTTGGCGAGGAAGCCCGAGCGCGTCGCGCAGTGGTTCGTCGAGCATCGCGATGAGGCTGCGTCGGACGAGGGGACGCAGGGGACGGGGGTACCAGCCAGCGACGATCCGGATGCTCGCCTCCGCGACGCGGGTGTTCGCCGGGCTGTAGGCGAAGTGCTCGGTCTCGTAGTCCTCGAGGAGACGCTCGTACTCGTCGTACGTCACAGGGAGCTCCTTGATCCCCATCAGCTGGCCGAACCGGGTGGTGAACCAGGTCATCGCTGTCACCTCATGGGGGTGGAGCGGGCGGTAGCCGTACGCGTCGATGAACCGCTTCGGGCCGACCAGCGTGGTGGCGAGGACGTAGCGGAATTCGTGGTTGGGAATCCCGTAGGCACCATGGATCCGGTTCATCTTGCGGACGGCAGCGCGCGCCCGCTGCGACTCGATGCCCTCGACGGCTGCCTCGTGGGCGAAGAGGTTGGTGTCGTCGTAGCGCTTCTGGCCGTCGTGCTCGAACTGGCCCGTGCGGTCCAGCAGGTCGCTGATGGTCGGCACGCCGTAGTCCCGCATGAAGGCGATCGAGGTTCCCTGGACGTACTCGAAGGGGAACTCGTGGTAGGCCGTCAGGTCCAGGATCGTGCGGAGGTCCGCCTCGTCGGTCGGGTCGAGGGACTCGATGCGACGCAGGTTCGCAAAGCGCTGACCACGCCGGGCCAGGATGTCGATCGCCTTCATCCGGATCACAGGCCGAGGCTCCGGCCGATGATCTCCTTCTGGATCTCCGTCGTGCCCCCGTAGATCGTCGAGATCCGGCTGTCGCAGTAGGCGCGCGCGATCGGGTACTCGAGCATGAAGCCGTAGCCGCCGTGGAGCTGGACGCCGCGGTTGACCATGCTGTTCTGCAACTCGGTCGCCCACCACTTCGCCATCGACGCACCGGACGCGTCGAGTTCGCCGGCAAGGTGCTTCTTCAGGCAGTCGTCAACGAAGGTCTGCACGATCCGCGCTTCCGTGGCCATCTCGGCGATCACGAAGCGGTTGTGCTGGAACTTGCCGATCGGCTTGCCGAACGCCTCGCGGGTCTTGGCGTAGTCGAGGCAGAGCTCGAAGATGTACTGGCAGGCGGCTGCGGCCTGGGCGGCGATGATCAGCCGCTCCTGCGGCAGGTTCATCATCAGGTAGATGAAGCCCATGCCCTCCTCGCCGAGGAGGTTCGCCTTCGGCACGATCACGTCGGTGAAGGAGAGCTCGGCGGTGTCCTGGCCGTGCAGGCCGACCTTCTCCAGGTTGCGGCCGCGCTCGAAGCCGGCCATGCCCCGCTCGACGACGAGAAGGCTGAAGCCCTTGTGGCCGGCGCCGGGGTCGGTCTTCGCAACGACGATCACCAGGTCGGCGTTGATGCCGTTGGAGATGAAGGTCTTGGAGCCGTTGAGGACGTAATGGTCGCCCTGGTCGACGGCGGTCGCGCGCACGCCCTGCAGGTCCGAGCCGGCACCCGGCTCGGTCATGGCGATGGCGGTGATGGTCTCGCCGGTGACGCAGCCGGGGAGCCAGCGGCGCTTCTGCTCGTCGGTCGCGAGCTTGATGAGGTACGGGACGATTATGTCGGTGTGGACCGAGAAGCCCGGTCCGCTGGCGCCGATCCGTCCCTGCTCCTCGCTGACGATCACGTTGAAGCGGAAGTCGTCGATGCCCGGGCCGCCAAACTCCTCGGGCACGTCGAAGCAGAGCAGCCCCGCCTCGCCGGCCTTGAGCCAGGCTTCGCGCGACACGATGCCGTCACGGTCCCACTCCTCGGCGTGCGGCTTGACCTCCTTCTCGAAGAAGGTGCGCGCGGACTGGCGGAAGTCCTCGTGCTCGGTCTCGAAGATGTCACGCATCGATGAGCTCCTTCATGCGCGCGACGAGCGCCGGGGCGTCCGCGTCGACGGGGGTGATCTGCAGGTTGGTCACGCCGGACTCGAGGTAGGCAGCGATGCGCTCCTTGACGTACGACTCGGGGCCGACGAGGTTCATCGCCTCGAGGAACTCCAGCGGGACGGCCGCCTCGGCTTCCTTCTTCTTGCCGTCGAGGTAGAGGCTCTGGATCTCCTCCGCCTCCTTCTCGAAGCCGTAGTCGCGGAAGAGGTCGTTGTAGAAGTTCTTGCCGCGGGCACCCATGCCGCCGACGTAGAGCGCGACCAACGGGCGCGCGAAGTCGAGGAGCGCCTTGGTCTCCGCCCCCTCACCGATCGCGCACATGCCGCCGGCCACGACTTCGAGTGGCGCCATCCCCTCGGGCCGCTTGGCGAGGCCGGCCGCTAGCGAGGCGCTCCAGACCTGGCCGGCCCTCTCCGGGTGGTAAAGGAACGGCAGCCAGCCGTCGGCGTACGACGCGGCGCTCTCGACCGACTTCTTGCCGAGAGCGGCGATGTAGATCGGGACCGAGTCCCGCTCGGGGTGGACGAGGAGCTTCAGTGCCTTGCCCATGCCGGTGACGGCGCCGTCCTCCTTCGAGAGCGGCAGCTTGAAGATCTTCTCGCTGGTCAGCGGCTCCCGCTTGAGGCCGCGACGGATCAGGCCGGTGACCTCACGGGTACGGCCGAGCGGATTGGCGTAGGGGAGGCCGTGGAAGCCCTCGATCACCTGCGGGCCGGAGGCGCCGAGGCCGATGATCGCGCGCCCTCCGCTGACGTTGTCGAGGCCGGCGGCGGTCTGCAGCAGCGCGCCCGGCGTACGCGAGTAGACGTTGAGGATGGCCGCGCCGATCTCGATGGATTCGGTCTTGGCGGCCAGGTAGCCCATCAGCGTGGGCGAGTCGTAGCCGTAGGCCTCAGCGACCCAGATGGTGTCGAGACCAGCCTTCTCCAGGGCGCTGACCTGGTCGGCTGCCTCCCGCGGGTTTCCGGCGTAGAGGAGCGCGCTCGAGAGCTTCATGAGGGGCCTTCCGGGAGTGCTTAGATCATGACAGTAGGGCTGTCACCATTGCCCATCCCGCATGACGTTGTCAACAGAACTGTCACGGTCTTGACAAAAGTGACAGCAAAAGTGTCAGGATCGTCGCATGACGTTCGAACTGGGACAGGGAACCGGCCCGCTGCAGGGCATCAAGGTCGTCGAGATCGCGGGCATCGGACCCGGCCCGCACGCCGCCACGATCCTCGCCGACCTGGGCGCCGACGTGATCCGCGTGGAGCGGCCGGGCGGGGCCTTCACGGGCACCGGGCGCGAGCACGACTTCCTCACCCGGGGCCGACCGAGCGTCGCGCTCGATCTCAAGGACCCCTCCGCCGTGGAGGCGGTCCTCCAGTTGGTCGACCAGGCCGACGTGCTCCTCGAAGGCATGCGCCCGGGGGTGACCGAGCGCATGGGCCTCGGCCCCGATGCCTGCCTGGAGCGCAACCCCGGCCTGGTCTACGGCCGGATGACCGGCTGGGGGCAGACGGGGCCGCTCGCACATGCGGCAGGGCATGACATGAACTACATCGCGATCACCGGCACGCTCCACGCCTCCGGGCAGGACGCCGATCGCCCGCATTTCGCACAGAACGTCGTCGGCGACTTCGGCGGTGGCTCGACCTACCTGGTCATCGGCGTCCTGGCGGCCCTGATGGAGCGGGGTCGCAGCGGGTGCGGCCAGGTCGTCGACGCGGCCATCGTGGACGGCACCGCGCACCTCAACATGATGTGGGCCGCGATGCTCGCCGGCGGGGTGGCGACCGAGCGCCGAGGCGTCAACCCGCTGGACGGCGGGCTGCCGAACTACGCCCTCTACGAGACCTCCGACGGCGGCCATCTGTCCGTCGGCCCCATCGAGCCGCAGTTCTACGCCGAGCTGATGCGCCTGCTCGGGCTGGACCTCGCGCTCGCCGCCGACCCGGCCGCCGCACGCACGGCGATCGGTGACGCGATCCGCACCCGGACCCTGGTCGAGTGGACGTCGGTCTTCGACGGCACTGACGCCTGCGTCGCCCCCGTGCTCCCGCTGAGGGAGGCTGCCCGCCACCCACACATGGCAGCGCGGGAGGTCTTCGTCGAGCGCGACGGTGGCCTCCAGCCTGCGCCCGCTCCGCGCTTCTCGCGGACGGTGCCGACGCTGACCACCGGGCCGACCCATCCGGGGGCCCAGACCCGGGAAGCCTTGGAGGCGTGGGGCGTCGCCGGGGTCGACAAGCTGCTCGTCTCGGGTGCGGCGGTGCAGGCATGAGGACGTCCCGTCAGGTGGCCCGCAGCGTCGCGATCACCGGCGGTGCCCAGGGGATCGGCCGGGCGGTCGCCGAGGCGCTGCTCGCGGACGGCCATCGGGTCGTCATCGGCGACATCGACCTGGAGCTGGCCCGCGCGACGGCCGCCGCTCTCGGCGGTGGCGCCCGGGCGGCGTACGTCGACGTGCGGGACCCGGCGTCCTTCGCGGCGTTCCTCGACGAGGCCGACACGCTGCCCGGAGGCCTCGAGGTGCTGGTTAACAACGCCGGCATCATGCCGATCGGCGACTTCCTCGACGAGTCGGACGCGCTCACTGACCGGGCGATCGACATCGACCTGCGCGGGGTGCTGACGGGCACGAAGCTGGCCGGGCGCCGGTTCCGCCAGCGCGGAGCCGGTCACGTCGTCAACATCGCCTCCGTCATGGGCACGCTAGCCTCGCCCAACGCGGCCACCTACTGCGCCGCGAAGTACGGCGTCGTCGGCCTCGGCCACGCCCTGCGCCAGGAGTGGCGGGGGAGCGGGGTGACGATCTCGACGATCTGCCCGGGCTTCGTCCGAACGGGCCTGATCGCCGGCATGTCCGCACCGCGCGGCACGGGGTGGCTGCTCATGGTCGATCCCGAGGACGTCGCGCGCGCCGTGGTGAAGGCCGTCCGGCGGAACCGGTCGCGGACGGTCTTCGTGCCGCGCGGGGTCGGTGAGGCCTCGCGCGGCTCCAACGCCCTCCCCGACGGCGTCCGGGACTGGATGTTCCGTGCGTCCGGCGGCAACAAGGTGACCACCGACCTCGACCGGGACGCCCGGGCCGACTACCAGAGGACGATGGAGGGACGGCGATGAGCGGCCGCGTCGAGCTGACCGACGTCGCCGGTGTCCCGGAGACCCGCCTGCTGGAGGCCGTGGCCTCCCGGCTGCCCCCAAACGCCTCCACCGCGCCCTGGGAGTGCCGCTGCGAGGCGCTCGTGTGGGCGGCCCGTGGCAGCCGCGCCGCGCGGGAGGCGCTGCCTCCGGCCCTCGCGGGCAGCCGTGCCCTCGCTGTCGTCGGCGGCTTCGTCCGGTACGCCGACACGCCCGTGGGGCGCTACGACGAGGTGCTCGGTCTGGTCGCCTCGCACCGCGGCCTGCGACCGTGGGGATCGGTCGCCTTCATGGCCGTGGACTCCGAGCCGAGCCTGGTCGGCGGGCGCTCCAACTGGGCGATGCCCAAGACGCTCGCCGCGTTCGAGGGTGAGATCGCCAGCGGCGCCACGATCACGGGCGGTGGCGCAGGCGATCTGTCCTGGCGGGTCAGTGCCAAGCCTCGCGTCGTCGGACCGCCGCTCCCGCTGCGCGCCTCGGTGATGGCGCGCCAGCAGTTTCCGGATGGGGTCGTGCGCGCCAGCCGGCTGAGGAACCGGGGCTGGTTCCGCCCGGCGCTCGTCCGGGTCGAGGTGGAGTCCGACGGCCCCCTGCCCTCGTGGCTGCGGCCCGGGTGGCACCTCGGCGCGGTCGTCGATCGGATGACCTTCACACTCGGGGCACCTCGCGGCGAGGATGGCTGACGGGACGTTCGGACCGGGCCCCCTCCGCTGCGAGTCGTTCGCGTCGACGACCTGGTGAAGCGCCGCAGGTCGCCCACGGTGCGCGAGGCCTACGACGCCGAGACCGTCGACTGGCGGATGCACGGCATGACGATGCGCGTCGTGCCCCGGACCTACGGCGACTTGCTCGAGTTCTGGGACCACCACGTCGAGAACGTGCTTGAGCTGACCCGGGCCGCCCAGGGGCTGATCGACTACCTTTGCCAGCCGTGGCGGATGGACCAGCCGTGGCTGCTGGAGCCGCTGTGGCAGGTCGCCGCGCGGGTGGGTGGCCTGCCGGCCCGCGACCTCGGCGTACAGCCGGCAGGGAGGGTCGGATTCGAGGAGGCGGTGGCCCGGCTCGGGCTCGCCGCGGCCGCGGGCTGACCTGACCTGCCCCAGTCCCGCGTCAGCGGGAGCGGCGCTCGATGAGGGTGCGGCGGGCCTCGGTCACGGCCTCTGTGAACGCCTCGACGAGTGAGGTGATGCCGCCCTGCTCCCAGTCGCTGACCATCGCGACGACCTGGTCCGCGCCGACGTCGCCGGCCTTGTATGCGGGCCAGACCGTCTCGCGGAAGAGGACTTCGAGCTCCTCGGCCATCGCCTTGCTGTGCCGGCGGTAGACGTCCTCGCACGCGAGGACGAGGTCCGTCGGGACGCCGAGGTCGAGCAGGTGCAGAGAGGAGCGGAAGCGGGTGTCGGTAACGGCGTACTTGCCGCCCTCGGCCGGGGTGACACCGCCGAGACGGGTCAGGGACTCGAGCTCCTCGCGGCCGAGCTTGCGGCCGGCACGGGCATCGAGCTCCTTGCGGGTCACGAGGACCTGCTCGGTGCCGGCGAGCGGACGGAGCGTGGCGCGTTGCAGGGCGATCTGCTCGGCCGTCGCGTCGGCGGGGATTCCTTCGAAGAAGCGCTCGATGGCGGAGAGCGTCAGGCCGTGTGCCTGGAGTTCCTGGAGGAGCTCGAACCGGGCCACGTGCTCGCGACCGTAGATCGCCGTGCGGCCCCGCTTCGCCGGCGGCGGGACCAGGCCTCGTGTCGTGTAGAAGCGCAGGTTGCGCACGCTGATGCCTGTGCGCTCACTGAGTTCCTCGACGGTCAGCTCGAGCGTTGGCGACTCCTGGGTGGCGGGCTCGTCGGCGGGGCTCATCGGCAGTCTCCTGGGGGAGGGCGAAGAAAATCAGGCGCTGGCTCTTGGCTGCCAACGATTACAGTACTAGTGTCACTGTCAGTTCATTACGTTCAGTGACAGCACAGCATAGTTGGGACGACTCTCATGGCACCTGCCTCAGAAGCCTTCGTCTACGACGCCCTCCGCACCCCACGCGGCAAGGGCAAGAAGGACGGCTCTCTCCACACGGTCAAGCCCGTGGACCTCATCACGGGGCTGCTCGACGCGGTCCAGAAGCGCAACCCGTCGCTCGACCCCGAGAGCATCGACGACCTCGTCCTGGGGTGCGTCGGCCCGGTGGGCGACCAGGGCGGTGACATTGCGAAGACGGCGGCCATCGCCGCCGGTCTCCCGGACACCGTCTCGGGCATCCAGCTCAACCGCTTCTGCGCCTCGGGGCTCGAGGCCGTCAACCAGGCAGCCGGCCGGATCCGCGGCGGCTGGGAGGACCTGATCCTCGCTGGCGGTGTGGAGTCGATGTCCCGCGTCCCGATGGGCGCCGATGGCGGACCCTGGGCGATGGACCCGGCTACGGCGTTCGCGACCGACTTCGTGCCGCAGGGCATCGGCGCCGACCTGATCGCGACTCTCGAGGGGTGGAGTCGCGAGGACGTCGATGCCTTCGCCGCCGAGTCGCAGGCGCGGGCCGCCAAGGCACAGGCCAATGGCTACTTCGACCGCTCCGTGGTCCCGGTCAGGGACATCAACGGCCTCACGCTCCTGGACCGCGACGAGTTCATCCGGCCCGGCACGACGGTCGACAGCCTGTCGGGCCTGAAGCCGTCGTTCGCTGGGATGGGGGAGCAGGGCGGCTTCGACTTCGTCGCCCTCGAGAAGTACCACTGGATCGAGAGCATCAACCACGTCCACCATGCCGGGAACAGCTCGGGCATCGTCGACGGCGCGGCCCTCGTCGCGATCGGCAACGAGAAGGTCGGCCAGGAGCTCGGCTTGACCCCGCGTGCCCGGATCGTGTCAGCGGCCGTCTCGGGCGCCGACCCGACGATCATGCTGACCGGTCCCGCGCCGGCAGCACGCAAAGCGCTGGCCAAGGCCGGCCTCACGCCCGACGACATCGACCTCTACGAGATCAACGAGGCGTTCGCCGCCGTGGCGATGCGCTTCACCCGCGACCTCGGCCTCGACCCCGAGATCGTCAACGTCAACGGCGGCGCCATCGCCATGGGTCACCCCCTGGGCGCCACCGGCGCCATGATCCTCGGCACCGTCATCGACGAGCTCGAGCGGCGCGACCTGCGCCGCGGCCTCGCCACGCTCTGCGTCGGCGGCGGCATGGGCATCGCCACCATCGTCGAGCTCGTCTGAGACGCATCAGAGACCCGGAGAACACAGAGATGACCACTCAGACCCAGTCGGCCGTGCGTTACGGCATCGACGCCGACGGCATCGCCACCCTGCTGCTCGACGACCCCGCGGGCAGCGCCAACACCATGAACGAGGCCTTCAAGGCCGGCTTCGGCGAGGCCGTCGGCCAGCTCGAGGCGGACGTCGCCACAGGCACGGCGAAGGGCGCGATCGTCGCCAGTGCGAAGAAGACCTTCTTTGCCGGCGGCAACCTCAACGCCCTACTCGCCGTCGGCCCTGCCGACGCGCAGGCCGTCTATGAGGACTCCATGGAGCTCAAGGCGGCGCTGCGCCGGCTCGAGACCTGCGGCGTCCCGGTCGTCGCCGCAATCAACGGCGCCGCCCTCGGCGGCGGCTACGAGATCTGCCTCGCGACCCACCACCGCATCGCCGTCGACGACCCCAAGGTCCAGGTCGGGCTCCCCGAGGTGACCCTGGGCCTGTTGCCCGGCGCTGGGGGCGTCGTCCGTACGGTGCGGAAGCTCGGCATCTTCGCCGCGCTGATGGACGTGCTCACGACCGGCACTCGCTTCAAGGCGGCTGCCGCGAAGGAGAAGGGCCTGGTCGACGAGCTCGTCGCGACGCAGGACGAGCTCCTGCCGGCTGCAAAGGCCTGGCTCGCCGCGAACGCCGGCAACCCCGATGCCGCCGTCCAGCCCTGGGACCAGCCCGGCTACAAGATGCCCGGCGGTACGCCGAGCCACCCGTCCGTAGCGCAGATGCTCCCCGCCATCCCCGGCAACGTCCGCAAGCAGGCCAAGGGCGTGGCCTACCCGGCGCCACGGGCCATCGTGGCCGCGGCCGTCGAGGGTGCCCAGGTGGACTTCGCCGGTGCGGAGAAGATCGAGGGGCGCTACTTCACCAGCCTGGCCACCGGCCGGGTCGCGAAGGCGATGATCCAGGCGTTCTTCTTCGACCTGCAGCGCCTCAACGGCGACGCCCTGCGCCCGGCGGGCGTCGAGGTACGCCGTGCGGAGAAGCTGGCCGTCCTGGGTGCCGGCATGATGGGTGCCGGCATTGCGTACTCCTCGGCCGTCGCCGGCATCGAGGTGCTTCTCAAGGACATCTCGGTCGAGGCAGCAGAGCGGGGCAAGGCCTACTCGGAGAAGGTCCTCGCCAAGCAGGTCTTGCGAGGCAAGCTTACTGAGGAGAAGGCACAGCAGATCCTGGCCCGGATCACCCCGACGGCTGACGTCGCCGATCTTGCTGGATGCGACTTCGTCATCGAGGCCGTCTTCGAGGACCCGGCCCTGAAGCAGAAGCTCTTCGCCGAGGTCGAGGGCGTCGTCGCCCCAGACGCGCTCCTGGGTTCGAACACCTCGACGCTGCCGATCACGCAGCTCGCCACCGGCGTTCAGCGCCAGGCGGACTTCATCGGTGTCCACTTCTTCTCTCCGGTCGACAAGATGCCGATCGTCGAGATCATCCGCGGTGAGCAGACCTCCGACGAGGCGCTGGCCCGGACCATCGACTACGTGCAGCAGATCCGGAAGATCCCGATCGTGGTCAACGACAGTCGTGGCTTCTACACCAGCCGGATCATCGGGACCCGGATGAACGAGGGTCTGGCGATGCTGGTCGAGGGCGTCGCCCCCTGGAGCCTGGAGCGTGCGACCACGCAGGCGGGCTACCCGGCGCCGACGCTCCAGCTCACCGACGAGCTGAACATGGAGCTGATGGGCAAGATCGCCAAGGCGACCCGGGAGGCAGCCGCGGAAGAGGGCGCGCCGTACATCGAGCACCCAGGCCTCGCGGTCGTGGAGAAGATGCTCGAGGCCGGCCGCCCCGCCCGGGTCCGTGGCAAGGGCTTCTACGAGTACGACGAGGCCGGCAAGCGCCTCTCGCTGTGGAGCGGGCTGACTGAGCTCTTCCCCGTCGCGCAGGAGCAGATCCCGTTCCGGGACGTGATGGACCGCATGGTCTTCGCCGAGGCGCTCGAGACCGCGAAGTGCTTCGAGGAGGGCGTCATCGACTCCTCGTCCGCGGCCAACATCGGCGCGATCATGGCGCTCGGCTTCCCGGCGATCAGTGGCGGCACGGTCACGTTCATGACCAACCACGAGGGCGGCCTGGCTGGTTTCGTCGCGCGTGCCAACGAGCTCGCCGACGCGTACGGCGAGCGCCTGCGCCCGTCGGCGTGGCTGGTCGAGAAGGCCAAGAACGGTGAGGGGTTCCCGGCATGAGCGGCGGTGGCGCAGGCCCGGCTGTCGTTCCGGCCGACCTGCGGGTGGCGGTGCTCGGAGGCACCGGACCCCAGGGTCGCGGCCTGGCCCGCCGCTTTGCAGCGGCAGGTGTCCACGTGATCCTCGGCAGTCGCACGGCTCAGAGGGCACAGCTGGTCGCAGCCGATCTCAGGGAGCTGACGGGCGGCCCGGTCGGGGGCGCGGACAACGTCACCGCGGCGGCCGAGTGTGACGTCGTCCTCGTCGTCGTGCCGTGGGACGGTCACGCTGATCTCCTCCGCGAGCTTGCACCGGCCCTGGCCGGCAAGGTGGTCGTCGATTGCGTCAATCCACTCGGCTTCGATAAGCAGGGCGCCTTCGCGCTCGACGTACCCGAGGGCTCTGCGACCCAGCAGGCCGCAGCGATCCTGACGGAGTCGACGGTCGTGGGTGCCTTCCACAACGTCAGTGCGGTGCTGCTCGACGCGACTGAGCCACTCGAGACCGACGTGCTCGTCCTCGGCGACGACCGCGAGGCGACCGAGCTCGTGCAGGCGCTCGCCGACACCATCGACGGTGTCCGCGGTGTCTACGGCGGCCGGCTGCGCAACGCGCGCCAGGTCGAGGCGCTGACCGCGAATCTGATCAGCATCAACCGTCGCTACAAGGCCCACTCGGGCATTCGTGTCAGCGACGTCTGAGGTGCGGATGGGGGCCGGCGCGTCGGGTTCCACGGGTGCCGTCGGGCGGCGGCGCAACGCGGCCCGACGGTTCCAGTGCAGTTCCGCTCGGGCGTGCGACGGCCACGCCTGGGTGGTGACAGCGCCCCAGGTCATGCCCCGCACGAGCCCGGTGCGAGCGCCGTGGGGACTCATCCACGTCAAGCGGAACGGCGCGCTCCAGACCGCCTGCGGTCTCGCCTCTGCCTCCTGGTACTCGTTCTTCGAGACCGCGTTCGAGCCCCGGTCACGCGAGGCGTGCCCGGCGTGTGCGGCTCAGGTCCTCCGGGAGCCCGACCGCACGCAGCGACCCTGCTGTCGGGAGGACGGCGTCGCCTGATCTGACAGAACGAGCCGGGTCCCTCAAAGGGCCCGGCTCGTTCGTCGTCTTCTGGTCACTTCGGAGGCATGCGGATGCCTCCGTCGACGCGGACCACCTCGGCGTTCATGTACGAGTTGGTGACCAGCTCGACGACCATGCTAGCCAGCTCGTCCGGCTGGCCTACGCGTCGCGGGAAGAGCACGTTCTGGCCGAGGTTGGCCTTGAACGCCTCGGCCGCGTCGCCCTCGCCGTAGATCGGTGTGTCGATCAGGCCCGGTGCAACGGTATTGACCCGGATGCCGGCCGCCGCGAGGTCCCGGGCGACGGGAAGGGTCATGCCGACGACGCCGCCCTTCGACGCGGAGTACGACGCCTGACCGATCTGCCCGTCGAACGCCGCGACGCTGGCCATGTTGACGATCGCGCCGCGGTCGCCGGATGCGGTCGGGTCGTGACGGCTCATCGCCGTGGCGGCCAGCCGGATCGCGTCGAAGGTGCCGAGCAGGTTGATCTCGACGACCTTGCGGAAGGCGCCGAGGTCGTGCGCGGAGTCGAACGCGCCGTCCCGCCCGATGGTGCGCTGGGCCCAGCCGATACCGGCCGAGTTGACCAGGACTCGCAGGGGAGCGAGCTCCTCGGCCTTCTCGACGGCGGCCCTCAGGTCATCGGTACGGGTGACGTCGACGCGCACGAAGGAGCCGCCGACCTCCTCGGCCAAGGTGGTGCCCTTGTCGGCGTCGAGGTCGGCGACGACGACGGTCGCGCCGAGCAGGGCGAGGCGCCGTACACAGGCGGCGCCGATGCCCGAGGCGCCGCCGGTGACGATCGCGCTGCTTCCGGTGATCTCCATGTGTTTCCTTTCGTGGGTCCTACGTCATCGGGCGTCCGAGCCTGCGGCGAAGGCGCAGGTCGGCTGCCATCAGGTTCATCGGGGCTCGTCGCAGGGGGCCGGGCAGGTACCGCACGGCGCGGCCCAGCGTCCGGGTGAGACGCCGGAACCACCGTTCATCCGCCGCGGACCACCGCAGGTCGAGTGCGTCGCGGAGCGGCGCCGGAAGGAATCCGGTGTTGGTCCAAGTCAGAGACGGGCCGAAGAGCCGCAGGGGGAAGGGCAGGAACCGGGCCCGGAGGAGTAAAAGCAGGTAGTCGCGCAGCGCGGGGTCGATGGCGATCCGTGTCATCGCCTCGTCCCAATACGCGACAAACGTGGCTCGGTCGGCGTGCCAGATCTCGCCTGGCATCTGCAGCATGGTGCCGAAGCGGCTGCATGCGCGCAGCAGCACCTCCTCCTCGGCAGGCGTGAGCGGCCCGCGCATCGTCAGGTAGACGTCACGGACCCCGTAGTAGAGGCAGGACGCCACCCACTTCTGCAGGTCGCGGTCGAAGGCGTTGTAGCGCACCGGGCTGTCAGGCCCGGAGCGCACCTGCCGGTGCTGGCGGTTGATCGCCTCGCGGTAGTCGGCCTGCAGCGCGGGAGAGCCGTTGAGAGCGATGTCGAGGAAGCCGATGGTGGTGCGGAAGCGCTTGAAAGGATGCCGTTGGACCTGGCCGCTATGGACCTTGCTCTCCATCACTCCGTAGCCGACCGCCGGCCGGGAGAGCTGCATGACGACGTTGGCGCTGCCGGCGAGGAAGACCCCGAGTCCGTCCAACCGCCCGAGCAGCTCCCGCTCTGCCGCCGCGGCGTCGCCGGTGAGGGCCCGCTCCGCCTCGGTCTGGCCAGCCCCGTCGTGGGTAGCCAGCTCGTTCCTCCGTGCTTCGGCGCCCATGGCATCCGCCTTCCGTCGTGGGCAGCGTGGCTGCCCGGTGTCCGTCGGTCGAGGCTAAGAGAAGAACAGTTGCAGTAGAACTGTTACTTACGAGTAAGTGATCGAGGTCGCAGCTGCCCGGTCGCGGGACGGCTCAGAAGCCGGTGCAGCTGCCGTCCGGCAGGACCGATGTCGATCTGCTGCCCGCTGGAGAGGTAGGACAGGGCCCCCTGCTGGACGAACTCGTCGAAGGTGTCGTATCGGCACCGCGTCGCCGACCGGTGACTCGCAGGACGCGGCGGCGGCGGGTGACTCCATGAGGGCCCCTTCAGACTTCAGATGACCCGGCGGCCCTTGCGCATGCGGCGGCGGGTGTCGCGGATGATGGCGCGGGCAGCGGCGTGGCGCAGGAAGCGCGGGGTCAGCCGGTAGAGCGACGGGAAGACCTTCCAGAAGAGGTCGTAGCGTCGCTGGTCGGCAGGTGTCCAGGTGAGTCCGAGGACCTCGCGGATGCGCGGGTCGACGTTGCCCCGGCTCATCAGGTCCTGGACGCGGCCGAGGCCACGGAGGCCCGCAGGGCGCATCTCGGGTGCGAGGAGCTTCTGCACGTAGACCTGGACGGAGGGCTCGGGGCCGGCTGCGACAAAAGAGTCGAGCTGGCGCTCCCAGTAGGCCTCGAACTCCGCCATCGTGGCCGGCCACTGCTCCGGCTTCACCTGCAGGGCGTTGCCGAAGATCTGCGAGTCCCGGTAGATCCGCTCCCGGCTGGCGTCGTCGAGTCGGCCGTTGATCCGCTCCCAGATGAACATGCCGTTCTGGGCGAGTGTCGCTGCCACCCAGAGCTGGAGCTCCGGGTCGTACGCCGAGTAGCGGCCCTCGGAACGGACGCCGGCGTGGGCCTTGTTGACCATGCGGACGATCTGCTTCCGCTCCTCGTCGGTGCCGTGGATCATCATGTAGACGTAGAGCAGCGTCGTGCGGAGCCGGTCGGCCGGGCGCATGAGCGTCGTCGAGTGCTCCGCGACGCCGAGGCCGGTGCCCCGGTCGGCGAGTTGGTAGAGAACGGTCGACCCCGCGCCGAGCAGCAGGGCCTGCTCGCCGATGATGTCGGCCAGGGCCGCGCTCGCGCAGGATCCGCTTGGGGGAGCGGTGCGGTGGAGTGAGGTCATCGTCATGCTTCGTCCTCTCCGGTGCGGCCCAGGAGTGAGCCGTCCATGAGCCCATCGGTCGCCCGCTGGAAGTTCGCCACGAGGGCGTCGAGCGTGAGTTGGCGCAGGCGGATCATCGTCCGCGCGAACTGGTCGGGGTCGGTCTCGTGCGCGCGCACCTTGGCCAGCACCTGGGTCCTGAGGACGTCGCGCAGCTCAAGGACGAGCGCGTCCATGTGGTTGCGCATGGCGGCGGAGGCCGCCTCCATGCTCTCGAGCGGGATGTCGAGCTCAAGCAGCTGGAGTCCGACGTCGAGCGTCGCGCCGACCTCGTAGCCACCGTCCACTTCGCGCAGGCTGCCGAGGCGCAGCAGCATGGCCAGGTCGTGGTCATCGATCTTCCGGCCGGCCCGCTCGTCGAGGCCTGCACGATCGACGACGGCCGTGGAGAAGCTGATCGCCCAACCCTGGGCGACCGCCCGGCGCAGCTCGACCTGCGAGGACGTGCTGTCCGGCGCGAGGTGACTCAGGTGTTCCTCGATCGAGGCGAGTCCGAGGCCTTGATCCTGCAGCGTGCGGATCAGAGACAGGCGGGCGCGGTGGCGGTCGTCGTAGTAGGCGACCCGGCCGCGTCGTTCGGGCGGTGGGAGGAGGCCCAATGTGGCGTAGTAGCGGATCGTGCGGACCGTGAATCCGGTCAGGCCGGCGAGGGCCTCGACGGTCCAGGACGCCTCGGCGTCCCACAGGGCTGATGTGGACATGGTCACCTCTTGACCGTAACAGGAGAACTGTTACAGTGCCACTGTTGAAGTAACCGAGATCACACGAGACCCCTCCAGGAGCAGCATGAGCCAGACGACGACCGGGCGCGAGGACCGCGTCCCCGACGTCGCCGGCGGTTCCCTCGTGGAGGGCTTCCGGAGTGGACGCAGGGACCGGCAGCGCCTGGAGTTCCTCGGGCAGGGTGGTGCGATGCTCGCGCTTCTCGGGCGGATCGGCGCGGCGTTCCTCAGGGCGGTCCGCACGGGTCACTTTCCTGCGGAGGAGCTGATCACCGAGACCTGGTACACGATCCGGGTCTGCACGCTGCCAGCGCTCGCAGTCTCGATTCCGTTCGGTGTCGTGCTGGCGCTCCAGGTCGGCGTGCTCGCCCAGCAGGTCGGCGCAACCTCGTTCACGGGAGCGGGCAACACGCTGGCCGTGATCCGCCAGGCCGCGCCGATGATCACGGCACTCATGCTCTCCGGCGTCGCGGGCTCAGCGATCTGCGCTGACCTCGGTGCGCGCAAGATCCGGGAGGAGCTCGACGCGCTCGAGGTCATGGGAATCTCGACGATCGAGCGGGTGGTGATGCCGCGGGCGATCTGCATCGTCTTCGTCTCGTGCCTCCTCACCGGCGTCGTCATGTTCTTCGCGATCATCACGACCCTGCTGATCAGCGTCGTCCTGCTCGACCTGTCTCCCGGCACCTACCTCGCCTCGGTCGACTCCCTCGCGTCCCCGGCTGACCTCGGGCTGTCGCTGGTCAAGGCGGCGGTCTTCGGCGTCATCTGCGTGACCGTCGCCGCACACTTCGGCCTCACCGTGAAGGCCGGCCCCGCGGGTGTCGGCGACGCCGTCACCACGTCCGTCGTCGTCAACTTCGTCCTGCTCTTCACCGCGAACTTCGTCATCTCGCAGATCGCGACCACGTTCATGGGAGGGCCACTCGGATGACGCTGAGTGTCACGCGCCTTGCCGGCGCAGGAGCTGGCCGTGTGGTCGGCATCGGGGCCGACATCGGCGAGCAGGTCGTCATGTCATGGCGGGCGATCAAGGGGGTGCCGGTCGCCATGACGCACCATCGCGGCCAGGTTGGCCGCGTCCTCGCGGAGGTCTCCCTTGGCTCCGGCATCTTCGTGGTCGGGGGCGGCGTCGTCGGGGTCGTCCTCCTGCTCTCCACGTTGACCGGCAGCGGCATCGGCCTCGAGGGCCACAACGGTCTCGACGCGATCGGTCTCGCTCCGTTGACAGGCTTCATCTCTGCGTACGCCAACACGCGCGAGCTCGCTCCGATGGTGACGGCGCTCGGCTTCGCGGCACGTATCGGCTGCGGCTTCACCTCGCGCCTCGGCGCGATGCGCATCAACGAGGAGATCGACGCGCTTGAGTCGATGGGCATTCGGCCCGTGCCCTACCTGATCTCGACCCGGCTGATCGCGGCGCTGGTCGTCGTCATACCGCTGTACATCATCGGTCTGGTCGGCACGTATCTCGCCACCGACTGGGTGGTCACCCTGCTCTACGGCCAGTCCTCGGGGACCTACGACCACTACTTCCGGATCTTCGTGGAGCCGAAGGACGTGCTGCTCTCCGGGATCAAGGTGGTCATCCTGACCACCCTCGTGACCCTCATCCACTGCTACCACGGGTACGTCGCGTCGGGCGGCCCGGCGGGCGTGGGCAAGGCCACCGGTCGCGCGATCCGGTCGAGCATCGTCATGCTCGTCGTGGTCGACATCGTGCTGACGCTCCTGCTCTGGGGCCCCACCGACCAGCCGATGATCTCGGGGTGAGCTGATGTCCGAGATCGTCTTCCCGCACACTCGCGTCGAGGCACGGGGCGCGTTGCGCCTGCGCCTCGCCGTCCTCGCCGCGGTCGTTGTGGCGCTCTTCGCCGGCGTCAGTGTCTGGCTCGGTGGCTCGTACGTCGGCCTGCTCGGAGGGGACGTCGCCGCGACCGCCCGCGTGATGACGCTGGGTGACTCTCTCGGCGTCAACTCCAGCGTGAAGTTCCGCGGCCTCCGGGTCGGCCGGGTCGTGTCGCTCGACAGCGCGCGCGACGCGGATGGCCTCTATCGCGCCCGGGTCGTCATCGAGGACCAGTACGCCCGTGATATCCCGGCGGGTGCGCTCGCACGCGTCGTTCCAGGCACGCTCTTCGGCGCGGAGTTCGTCGAACTGCGCGACACCGCAGGCATCCCCGGCCATCGGGGGACTGTCCGCGCCGAGACCACCGGCGGCGCCTCGATCAAGGACGGCGATGTGCTGCAGGCCGACACCTCGGACGAGTCGATCCGGCTCATGGACACCTTCAGCGCGCTCTACCGGATCATCGACGCGGTCGACCCGGCAGCGGTGGACATGGCGATGTCACAACTCGCCGGCGCGCTCGACGGCCGCGGTGACGACCTGCGTCGCGGCGTCCTCCGGATCAGCAAGCTCGTCGACGACTCCTCCGGTGTCGAGCCGACGTTCTACCGCGACCTCGACCTGCTCTCCCGCAACCTCGGAATGCTCGCGAATGTCGAGCCGGACCTGGCGGCCTCGCTCCGCAATTCGCTGCCGCTCGCGCGCACGATCTCGGCGAAGGCCAAGCAGATCGACGCGGCGATGTTGGCGGGCAACCGCCTGCTGGCCACCGTGAGCACCTTCCTCGAGAAGGAGGGACCGACCCTCGTCCGGTTCCTCGACGAGCTCCGCCCGACGTACGACGCCTTCGTCGCCGGCCGCGGGCCGTTCGAGGCGATGCTGGCCAAGGCGCCGACGGTGCTGCACAACGGTGCGGTCGCCATCGTCGACAACGCGATCCAGATGGCGGCGAAGTTCAGCACCCGCGCCCGCCAGCCGTACACGTCCCAGGACTGCCCGCGCTACGGCGCGCTCCGTGGGAGCAACTGCTGATGGGCCGCCTCTTCAGCGCCATGCGGCGCCATCCGCTCGACACGGTGGGCATCGTCATCTTCACTGCGCTCGCACTGCTCCTGACCTCGCTCGTCGCCGGGACCCTCGCCGGCAGAAGTGGTCCCTCGAAGGAGTACGAGGCGGTCTTCCACAATGCGTCCGGCCTGGCTCCGGGTGACGACGTCCGGATCTCCGGCGTCCGCGTCGGCAAGGTCAAGGGTGTCCAGCTCGACGGCACCGACGCGCGCATCCGCTTCTCGCTCGCCGATGGTCAGAAGGTCTATCAGGGGACCACCGCCACGGTGGAGTTCCTGAACCTGCTCGGCCAGCGCTACCTTCACCTCGAGGCGACCTCGCCCCGGGGCGACGTGCTCGCCCCGGGCTCGACCATCCCCGTCGACCACACTCGCGCCGGCCTGGACCTGACCGCTGTCTTCAACGCCTTCCGGCCGCTCTTCGAGATGATCAAGCCCGGGGACGTCAACCAGCTCGCGGACGAGATCGTCCAGGCGCTGCAAGGCCAGGGTGGCACGATCCGCCACCTGGTCCAGCAGACCGCGGAGCTCACCGGTCGGCTCGTCGACCGCGACGAGGTCATCGGCTCGATCATCGACAACCTGACCGTCGTCATGGGCACGATGGACCAGCACCGCGCCGAGTTCCGCTCACTGATCACCGAGCTCAACACCCTCACCGGTGTCGTGGCGCGCAACCGCGACACCATTGGCCGGACCATCGACTCGGTGCAGGGCCTGGTCACGCAGTTCGCGGCGCTGCTGGCCGTCGGCAACGGCGACGTCATCGACTCCGTCGAAGCCCTCGCTCGCTGGTCGTCGTCGTTCGCGACCGTGGCTCCGCGGGTCGCACGTGGGTTGAAGGACGTCGAGGTCCTGCTCAAGGGCTACGTCAAGACCCTCGGCATTGGAAGTTTCCTGAACACCTACGTCTGCAAGTCCGACGTGAAGCTCGCCGGCGGCCCGCCGGTTGACCTCTCCGCTGCCAGTTCGCAGCACTCCTGGAGGTGCCCGTGAAGCGCGTGCTCCCGATCGTCGTCGCGGCGGTCGTCGTCCTCCTGCTCGCGTCGCAGTCGTCCGCCCTCTTCGGCGTACGTCGGACCTTCACCGTCGAGCTGCCCGACGCCAACGGCCTGCGCGCCGGCGACGCGGTGCAGGTAGCCGGGATCGCGGTCGGCGAGGTGACGAAGGTCCGAGCTGCCGGAGACCGGGTGCAGGCAGAGTTCCGCCTCGACAACGACGTGCCGCTCACCGCCGACACGCGCACCGAGGTGAAGCTCGCGACGCTGCTCGGCACGCGGTTCCTCGACCTGACGCCGGGCAAGGGGAAGAAGCTCGGTGGGGGCGGCACCATCGGGCTCGACCATGCCTACGGCGCCGCCACCCTCGAGCGGGTCTGGCTCGACAACGGTGACGTCCTCGGCCGTTTCGACCCCGCGGCGCTCTCCCGGGCAGTCGACGTGCTGTCCACAGACCTCAACGGCTCGCCTGCCGACAACAGGGCTGCCCTCGACGGTCTCGCGAACCTGGCCGACCTCGTCGCGAAGCGCGACGATCAGCTCTCCCGCCTGCTCGTCGCCAGCCGCTCGGTGACCGACGAGGCCGTCGCGCAGCGGGGACAGCTGACGCAGCTGATGGAGCACGGCGACCAGGTCTTCGCGATGCTCGAGCAGCGCAAGGCGGCGATCGACGCCCTTCTGCGGGACACGCGCTCGATGGTCGTCGACCTCACCGCGACAGCCCGCCGGACGCACCAGCCGATGAGCGCAGCACTCCGCAAGCTCCACACGATCCTGGGAGTGCTCGTGAAGCACCGTGATGACCTGGCCGAGACGCTGAAGGTCGCCGACCCGGCACTTCGTCTCTACGTGAACTCCGCCGGTGACGGACCGTGGCTGGGCGTCAATGCGCCCTACGCGATCTTCCCCGACTCGTGGTGGTGCACGTTCCGGAAGGACATCGGATGCTGAGTCGACGCCGCCTCCTCGTGGGGGTCGTCCTCGCCGTGCTCGTCGGGGCCCTCGTCGTGGGCTTCCGCGGCGCGCGCGACGACCGTTGGACGGTCGCCGCAGAGTTCACTGACACCACCGGTCTCTACGTCGGCAACGAGGTGCAGTACCTCGGTGTGCCCGTCGGGAAGATCACGGCCATCGAGCCCGAGGGCCGCGTGGTGCGGGTCGAGATGGTCGTCGACGGCGACATCGAGGTGCCGCGGAAGGCGGTCGCCGAAGTGCTCCAGTCGGCGCTGCTCACCGACCGCTACGTGGCGCTCGGCCCGGCGTACACGGGTGGGCCGAGGCTCCATTCCGGAGCGACGATCACGGCCGCCGACACCCGCTCGCCGATCAGCTTCGACGACCTCGGCAAGTCCATCGACCAACTCGTCGTCGCCCTCGACCGCCAAGGTCCGGGCGGCCGTGACATCGGCGACCTCCTGCACGTGACCGCGGCCAACCTCGACGGCAACGGAAAGCGGATCCAGCGGCTGATCACGTCCAGTACCGCAGCGCTCGCCTCGATCGACCGCAAGGAGCCGGACCTCATCGCCGTCGCGCACAACCTGCGCGTTCTCGCCCATGCCCTGGCGAAGCGTGACGCGATGGTCCGCCGCTTCACCACGAACATGAGCGAGTCCTCGCGGGTCGTAGCCGGCCAGACCGAGAGCCTGGACCGCACGCTGAGCGCGCTCTCCGACCTCACCACCGAGGTTTCGTCGTTCATCGGCAAGAACCGCAAGGTGCTCACCCACGACCTCGGTGACGTCGCGGCCGTCACCCGGACCATCCGCCAGCAGCAGGGTGCCCTCGCCCGTGTCTTCGACTACCTCCCCACCGGCGCCGAGAACATCGTGCGCGCCTACGACCCCTCTGCGCGTTCCCTGCGCGTCCAGCTCGCGATCCGTGACATGGCCGTGTTCAACCCGCTGGTGCGCCAGGGCGTCTGCTCCGCCCTGGTCGGCGACAACATCTGTTCCTTGCTCGTCAAGCCCGACGGAAGCGGCGTGGCCGACCTGCTCTTCGACCTGGTCGAGGGCACGATCCCGGGGGAGAACTGATGACCCGCCCTGCCCTTCTGCTGGCGTTGGCACCGTTGGTGCTGGCGACTGGCTGCGGCACGCTCCGTGACGTGCCACTGCCCGGCCTCGTCTCCGGCCCGACGTACAGGTTGACCGGTGTCTTCGGCAACGTGCTGGGGCTGCCCGACCAGGCCGCTGTGAAGATGAACGGCGCGACGATCGGCGAGGTCGATGGCATCGAGACCGCCGACTACGCAGCGCGCGTCCACATGAAGATCAGCAAGGAGTTCGCTGTTCCGGCGGACGTCCGCGCGGAAGTACGCCTGTCCTCGCCGATGGGCGACTCGTTCATCGAGTTCACTGATCCCCGAGGTGGCGGTGCCGCGACCCTGTCGCCGGGGAGCGAGATCGGCCTTGCCGCGACGTCCGAGGCACCCGGCATCAGCGACGTGCTCTCGGCCGCATCGACCCTGCTCACGGGCGGCAGTTTCGCCGACATGAAGGTCGTGCTGAGCGAGCTCAACACCGCACTGAAGGGAAATGGCGACAACATTCACCGCCTGCTCGGCCAGCTCGACGGCATGACGACCCGGCTCAATGACCACACGGCGCAGTTCGACCTGGCGCTCGGCAGTCTCGACCGCCTGGGTCGCCGGCTCGCCGCCGACCGCCGGCTGATCGGCACCTCGATGGCGGAGCTCGAGCCCGCGATCCGCGTCCTCTCGGCCCAGCGCAAGCAGGTGCTCGACCTGATGGCGCAGCTTCGCCGGCTCTCCGAGGTCGGCACCGCGACACTCAGCCAGAGCCGCGAGGACATGCTCTCCGTACTCGCGGACCTCACCCCCATTCTCGACACGCTCACGCGCAACCAGCGGAACTTCGAGGGGATCATGGACGGAATCCGTGACTTCGGCCGACAGACCGACAGCGCGACCTTCGGCGCGTTCCTCGACTTCGACCTGTCCACGCTCTTCGACCAGGACGTGCTGCCGGCACCGTCGACGAGCACTCAGCTGCCGGGGGTGCCCAGTGGCAACTGACCACAGCACCATGACGCGACGGGTCCACATCGCTGAGGTGTGGCTCGCCGTCATCGTGGTCGTTGGCGCCGCGATCGTCGGGCGGATCATCATCTCGGGGCCGCTCTTCGCCGACCACGTCAACGTCTCCGTCGACCTGCCCGAGGCTGCCGGCCTGCACAAACACTCCGACGTCTCCTACCGGGGCCAGCACATCGGATCGGTGACCCGGGTGGTGCTCACCTCCTCAGGTGTACGCGCAGTGCTCCGCCTGGAGGGCGACGTCGAGGTGCCACGCAACTCGGCATTCGTCGTGGCCAACCTCTCAGCAGTCGGCGAGCAGTACGTCGACATCCGGCCGCGGACGGTGGACGGACCGTTCCTCGCCGATGGGGAGAAGGTCACGCTCGACGCCTCCGCGCTGCCGATGCCGACCTGGAAGGTGCTCGCCGACACTCAGAGGCTTCTCCGCCGCATCGACACCGCTGACCTCCGCACGATCGCCCGCGAGGTCCGCGCGATCTTCGGCGACGGTGAGACCGACCTACCCGCGTTGATGGACGAGGTGGACCGCACGCTCGGCCTGATCGAGACGATCAGCCCGGACGTCCTCGCCCTCGTCCGGGAGGGGGAGACGCCGCTCCGCGCGGTCCACGACCTCGATCCCGCGGTCCGTACGCTGCTGGCCAACGCGCGTGCCATCACGGGGCAGCTGGCGAAGTCCAATGCGACCATCGCCCGCCTGATCGACGAGGGCGCGACGCTCATCCCGGTCATCTCGAAGGACTTCGACTCCGCAACGCCGGCCCTCGTGCAGATGTTGGACGACGGCACGCCGGTCGCGGCGATGGCCCGCGCGCACCTGCCCGGCCTCCTGCACTGGTACCGCTGGGGGCCCGGCCAGATGGTCGCGATGTCGGACGCCACCCGGGGCGGCTCGGCCCGCGTCATCCTCGTGGTCACAACGGCGAAGAACTGCATCTACGGCCCGCAGGTCTCGCCGTACCAACACCACGTGCCCCTGCCCCTCGGTGCGCGCTGCACGACGGTGGGCCCACACATCCAGCAGCGTGGCTCGCAGTACGTGCCACGCCCCTGACAGGACACACTGACAGTGTTACTGTAATGTTTGTTCTGGCCCCGCTTGAAGAGGATCATGATGGACTTCGAACTCCCCGACTCCGCGCTCGCCGTCCGCGAGGGCGTCGCCGCAGTCGCCGCCAAGTACGACCACGCGTACTGGTCGCGCTGCGAGGAGGAGCACCGCTTCCCGCAGGAGGTCTACGACGACCTGGCCGCTGGCGGCTGGCTCGGCCTCGCCGTCCCAGAGGAGTACGGCGGCGGTGGCCAGGGCATGCTGGAGCTCGCCGTCGCGAACGAGACGCTCTGCGCCTCCGGCGGCACCGCGGGCACGTTCTTCTACGTCACGACGCCGGGCTTCGGCAGCATGACCGTCACCCGTCACGGCACCGCGGAGCAGAAGCAGCGGATCCTGCCCGGCCTGGCGACCGGCGAGCTGCAGTTCTGCCTCGCGCTCACCGAGCCCGATGCCGGTTCCAATGCCATCGAGATCACCACCTCGGCCCGCCGCGACGGCGACGAGTTCGTCATCAAGGGCCAGAAGATCTGGATCTCCAACGTCGAGAACGCCGACTGGATGGTCGCGGTGACCCGCACGATCCCGGCGGCCGGGACCCGGAATCGCGGGCTGCCGCGCACCGCGGGATTCACCCTCTTCCTCATCGACGTGAAGGAGGCACTGGCCGCCGGCACGTTGAGCTACCAGCCGATCCCGAAGATGGGCAGCAACATCCTCTGCTCGAGCCAGGTCTTCTTCGACGACGTCCGGGTGCCCGCCGCCAACGTCATCGGCGAGGTGGACCGGGGCTTCGGCGTCCTGTGGGACGTCCTCAACCCGGAGCGGATCCTTGCCGCGGCCGGCGGCATCGGCGCGGCCCAGGCGGCACTCGATGTGGCCGTCGGCTACGCCTGCGAGCGCGAGGTCTTCGGCCGCCCGATCGGCGCCAACCAGGCGATCCAGTTCCCCCTCGCCCAGCTGAAGGCGAAGACCGAGCTCGGCCGCCTGATGACCTACAAGGCCGCATGGCTCTTCGACAACGACCGCCCCTGCGGCAACGAGGCCAACATCGCCAAGCTCACCGGTGCCCAGGTCGGGTGGGAGGCGGCGAACCAGGCCTTCCAGACCCTGGGTGGCATGGCCTACTCCAAGGAGTACCCCGTCGAGCGGATGTTCCGCGACGCCCGCATCGCCAAGAACATCCCGGTCGCCGAGGAGCTCGTGCTCGCGCACATCGGCACCTCGATGCTCGGCCTCCCCAAGTCCTACTGACACGCCCGCACGGAGAAGAGGAACACCATGGACGACGTCCTTCTGGAGCGGAAGACGCTCACGGAGCGGATCGCAGGGGCGACCCTCCTCACCCGCCTTGCGGATACGGCCCGGCAATACGCCGACCAGCCGGCCTACTCCGACCGGCGTACCGCGGACGGCACCGGCTGGCGAACGGTCAGCTGGGGCGAGGTGCGCGAGGGCGCACTCGACGTGGCGGCTGGCCTGGTCACGCTCGGCGTCGAGCCGGGGGAGCGGGTCTGCATCATGGCGTCGAGCCGGATCGAGCACGTGCTCGCTGACAGCGGTGCGCTGCATGCCGGTGCCGTCCCCATCTCGGTCTACGCGACGTTGTCGCCGGCGCAGGTGACCTGGTACGCCCGTCACGCCGCGCCGCACGTCGTCGTGCTCGAGGGGGCTGAGCAACTCGAGCGGTGGGCGCTCGCGTTGGCCGACGAGCAGGTGCAGCGGACGCTCACCAGCGTGGTCGTGCTCGACGCCGCTGCCGCCGGGGAGCACCTCACCTGGGACGGCCTGGTCGCCGCAGGCCGAGAGCTCCGCGCGCAGGGCGGCACGGTTCTGGCGGAGCGGGCCGCGGGTGTCACCCCTGATCAGCCGGCCACGATCCTCTACACCTCCGGCACCACCGGTGACCCCAAGGGAGTGGTCCTCACCCACGGCAACGTGCTCTTCGAGTGCGAGGCGTCGATCGAGGCCGGGCAGCTCGCGGAGCCGGGCATCACGATCTCGTACCTTCCGCTCGCGCACATCGCCGAGCGCGTGCTGGGCCTCTACATCCCGCAGGTGCAGTCCGGTCACGTCCACCTGATCGCCGACCCCGCCCAGCTGGTGGGAGCACTGGCAGAGGTGCGGCCGACGCGCTTCTTCGGCGTCCCGCGTGTGTGGGAGAAGATCATGACCGGAGTCGCGGCGAAGCTGGCGATGGAGCCCGACGAGCAGAAGCGAGCCGCCGTCGCGGCTGCGATGGAGGCCGGCCGCGCCTGGGTCCTCGCACAGCAGGTCGGCGCGGAGACGACTCCGGAGATCGAGGCTGCCTTCGCCCAGTGGGATGGCTTGGTGCTTGCCCCGATGCGTGCCCTCCTCGGCCTCGACCGCGCGAAGTGGACCGCGTCCGCGGCGGCACCCATGCCGCTCGAGGTGGCCAGCTTCTTCGCGGGCTTGGGCCTTCGGATCCTCGACGTCTACGGCATGACCGAGACCACCGCGTCGGTCTGCGCCGGTACACCGGATGCGTTCCGGATGGGCACCGTGGGCCGTCCGATGCCCGGCATCGAGATCAAACTCGACGAGGACGGCGAGATCCTCGCCCGTGGTCCTGTCGTGACGCCGGGCTACCACGCCAATCCGAAGGCCACCGCGGAACTGATCGACGGCGACGGCTGGGCGCACACCGGCGACATCGGCCAAATTGACGCCGAGGGGTTCCTCAAGGTCGTGGACCGGAAGAAGGAGATGATCATCACCTCCTCGGGCAAGAACATCGCCCCCTCGGTGATCGAGAACTACCTCAAGGAGTCCCCGCTGGTCGGCCACGCGATGGCGATCGGCGACGGCAAGCCGTACGTCGTCGCGTTGCTGACGCTCGACGGCGAGATCGCCCCCCTGATCGCTGCGAAGCTCGGCATCGAGGACACCTCGGTCGAGGCGCTCGCCGCGCACCCGCAGATCCGCGCGATGGTCCAGCAGGCCGTCGACAGGGCCAACGAACGGCTCTCCCGACCGGAGCAGGTCAAGAAGTGGGAGCTGTTGCCGATGGAGTGGACCGCCGAGTCGGCCGAGCTCACCCCGACCCTGAAGCTGAAGCGGCGCGTGGTCCACGAGCACCACGCCGCGGCCGTCGAGGCGCTCTATGGGTGATTCGCTCCCGGTGGATCCGCCCCTCTGGCTGCCGGCCCGGCCGCCCGGTCCGGGGGCCGCCTCCTGGTACGCCGCCAGCGACCTGCGTTTCTTCCTCGTTGCGATCCGGACGCTGGTGCTCCAGGTCGCGCATCCGATGGTGGGCGCCGCCGTCGGGCAGCACTCCGTCTACAAGACCGACCCTTACGGGCGGCTCTGGCGCACCGCGACGTCGGTGATCCGCCAGGTCTTCGGTGGCTACCGCACCGCGGAGGAGGGGCAGCGGCTGCTGGCGATGCACAGGGAGATCACGGGCGTCGACGACCAGGGCCGCCGGTACAGCGCCCGCAACCCGGCGGCGTACGTCTGGGTGCACGCGACCCTGTTCGACGCCTGGCGGCTGTTCCTCCGCGACTATGCGCGCGGGCTGAGCCCGGCCGGGGAGGAGCAACTCTTCGACGAGTGGCGCCGGATCGGCCTGCTGATCGGCTGCGAGGACCGGCTCCTGCCGGGCTCCATCGCAGAGTACGACGAGTACTTCGCGCAGATGTTGACCACGCTGGAGGACAACGAGGTGGTCCAGGACCTGCTGCACAACGCGCCGAAGGCGCCTCCGTTGGTCCCGCAGTGGCTCTTCGACCTGCTCAACGCTCCGCTGCTCCGCTGGCAACGGTCCTTCGTCGCCGAGACGGTCCCGCCGGAGCTGGCCGGCCGCTTCGGCCTGCCGCGCGACGCGCGCACAGCACGGCACGCGCGCCTGCTCGGGGGCTTCAGCAAGCTGCTCGGCCTCGTGCCCGGCCTGGTCCGCCGCAACGGCTTCGCCTCCTGGGCGATGTGGCGGACCTCCCGTGACCCCCGCATCACCCCCGAACCGCTCCGCTACCCCTGACCCCGATCGACCAGAGGACGAGAGATGACCAGCATGACCAGCACAGCCTCGACGTACCGCCCGGCCTGGCTCACCCCGGACCGCGAGGCGGACCTGCTCCGCTGGGTCGTCCGCGCCCCCGACGGTGACGGGCCGGCGCTCACGCCAGTCGCGCCCTACGACCTGCAGCCGACGGTTACGCTTCCCACGTCGACTGCCGACGACGTCGAGAACGCCGTCGGCCGGGGCCGCGCCGTCCAGCCCGGGTGGCACCAGACGCCGGTCCGCCAGCGCGCGAACGTGATGCTCGCCTTCCACGACCTGCTCGTCGACCGCCAGGACGAGGTCCTCGACCTCATCCAGTGGGAGACCGGCAAGGGCCGCCTCCACGCGTGGCAGGAGATCGCCCAGGTCGCGACGATCGCGCGCCACTACGGCCGCAAGGCCAAGGCGTACCTCGCCGACAACCCGGTCCGCGGCATGGTGCCCGTCCTCACGAAGGTGAAGGAGGTGCGCGTCCCCAAGGGGGTTGTCGGCATCATCTCGCCGTGGAACTACCCCCTGTACCTCGGCGTGGGCGACGTCATCCCCGCCCTGCTGGCCGGCAACGCGGTCGTGTCGAAGGCCGACTCGCAGACGCCGCTCACCCTGCTCTGGACACGGGCCCTGCTCGCCGAGGCGGGCCTGCCGGCCGACCTCTGGCAGGTCGTCGCCGGTGCCGGCTCCGTGGTCGGCAACGCGCTCATCGAGGGCGTCGACTACATCTGCTTCACCGGCTCGACGGCCACCGGTCGCCGTGTCGGCGAGCAGGCCGGCCGCCGCCTGATCGGCGCCTCGCTCGAGCTTGGTGGCAAGAACCCCCTCATCGTCCGCGAGGACGCCGACATCACGAAGGCCGCAGCCGGCACGGTGATGGCAGCCTTCGCCAACACCGGCCAGATGTGCATCGCGATCGAGCGCGTCTACGTCCACGACGCGGTGTACGACGCGTTCCGCGACGCCGTGGTCGCCGCCACGCAGGCGCAGTCGATCGGGCAGGCCTACGACTTCTCTGTCGACCTGGGCTCGCTCACCTCGCAGGCGCAGCTCGACGCCGTCTCCGCGCACGTCGAGGACGCCCGGTCCAAGGGCGCGACGGTGCTCGCGGGCGGCCGCGCGCGCCCTGATCTGGGGCCGCTCTGCTACGAGCCGACCGTGCTCGAAGGGGTCACCGAGGAGATGGAGGTCTGCGACGAGGAGACCTTCGGCCCGGTCATCGCGCTCTACCGGTTCGGCTCCGACGCCGAGGCCGTCGCGCTGGCCAACAGGGGCAGCTACGGCCTCTCGGCCAGCATCTGGTCGAAGGACACCGGCCGGGCCGAGTCGCTCGCGCAGCGGATCCGGGCGGGCGCGGTCAGCATCAACGACGGCGCTGCCGCCGCGGCTGGATCGGTCGAGGCGGGCATGGGCGGCATGGGCGACAGCGGCCTCGGCCGTCGCCACGGTGCCGAGGGCATCCGCAAGTACACCGAGTCGCAGACCATCGCCACCCAGCGGCTGATCGCTCTCGGCGTACCCGAGAGAAAGACCGCGGAGCAGTTCGTCACCCTGACCAACCAGCAGCTGAAGCTCTTCAAGAAGCTGGGCCTGCGATGACCGGCCTCGATGCTGCTGAGGTGGCCCGGCGGACCGAGGCCGCGAACGCCCTCACGCCGATCCTGGCGGCGATGGACGTGCGAGCGGTCCGGCTCGGGCGCGGCGTCGCCGAGGCGGAGATCCCGCTCGGCCCCAACGGCAACCACTTCGGCGTGATGTACGCCGGGTCGCTCTTCACCGTCGCCGAGGTGCTGGGCGGCTACCTGCCCGCGGCGACCTGGGACCTGACCGGCTACCTGCCGATCGTGGCCGACATGCAGATCTCGTACCGCGCACCGGCTACGACCACCGTGCGCGCACGGGCGAGCCTCGACGAGGCCGAGCTCGCCCGGATCGCCGCCGAGCTCGAGGCAGGGGCCCCGAAGATCCGGTTCACGCTGAGCACCGTCCTCACCGACACCGCGGGCACATCCGTCGCCACCACGACGGGCAGCTACCTGCTCCGCCGCCTGCCCGACGCCGATGCCTGAGGTCGACGGGGTCGTCCCGCGCGCGCCCATGCCCGACGTGGCCGGGCAGCCCGTGGTCACTCCGCAGCAGGTCCGCCGCGCCCTCGCCCGGGTACGCCGCGGCGCGGCCCTCGACGTGGCCGAGGCGACGGCGTTGCTCGCCGCCCGCGGGGAGGAGCTGGACGAGCTCTGCGCCGCTGCCGCGCGGGTCCGCGACGCGGGCCTGGCGGCCGCCGGGCGGCCCGGAGTGGTCACCTACTCCCCGAAGGTCTTCATCCCGGTCACCCGGCTCTGCCGCGACCGGTGCCACTACTGCACGTTCGTGGAGACACCTGCGCAGGCCGAGCGCGCCGGGCGGGCGCCATACCTGTCGCCTGATGAGGTCGTGGAGATCGCCAGGCGGGGCGCCGAACTCGGCTGCCTCGAGGCGCTCTTCACCCTGGGCGACCGCCCGGAGGACCGGTGGCCGGAGGCGCGTGCCTGGCTCGACGAGCAGGGCTACGACTCGACGCTCGCCTACGTGCGGGCGCTCGCGGTCCGGGTCCTCGAGGAGACGGGGCTGCTGCCGCACCTCAACCCGGGTGTCCTGACTTGGGAGGAGCTCGGCCGGCTCAAGCCGGTCGCACCATCGATGGGGATCATGCTCGAGACCACCTCTCGGCGGCTGCACGAGACGAAGGGCCTGGCCCACTTCGGTTCGCCCGACAAGGACCCCGCCGTCCGCCTGCGCACGCTCGAGGACGCCGGGCGGCACGCGGTTCCCTTCACCTCGGGCCTGCTGGTCGGCATCGGCGAGACCCTGGCCGAGCGCGCAGAGACGATCTTCGCCCTGCGTGCCACGGCTCGCCGCTATGGCGCGGTGCAGGAGGTCATCGTCCAGAACTTCCGGGCCAAGCCCGAGACCGCGATGCGCCACGTCGACGACCTCGCGCTCGAGGAGTACCGCGCCGCGATCGCGGTGACGCGGCTGGTCGTTGGCCCGCGGATGCGGGTCCAGGCGCCGCCCAACCTGGTCGACCTCGACGAGTGCCGCCTCCTGCTGAGGGCCGGCGTCGACGACTTCGGGGGCGTCTCACCGCTGACCCCGGACCACGTGAACCCCGAGCGCCCCTGGCCCTCCCTCGACCGGCTGCGTGAACTCGCCGCGTCTGTGGGTTTCGACCTGCGCCCCCGGCTCACCGTCCACCCCGAGTACGTCACCGGCTCGCTCAAGCGCGGCGAGGCCTGGATCGACCCGCGTCTGCATCCGCACGTCACGGCGCTCGCGGGCGCCGACGGGCTGGCCCGTGCGGGCGTCCGTCCGACTGGCCTGCCCTGGCAGGAGCCGGACCCGGCCCTGGAGGGCGCCGGCCGCACGGACCTGCACGCCACGATCGACACGACCGGGCGCACCGCCGACCGTCGCGACGACTTCGACAGCGTCTACGGCGACTGGGACGAGCTGCGCGCGTCCTTCGCCGCGCCCGCCGCGGCACCGCGCTCACGGGCCTCGGTCGACGGTGTCGCAGCCCTGAAGGCCGCGGAGCGTGACCCCGCCGGGCTGTCGGAGGAGCAGGCGCTGGTCCTGATGGAGGCGGAAGGGGCGTTGCTCGACGAGGTCGTCGCACTCGCCGACCACCTGCGCCGGGAGACAGTCGGCGACGAGGTCACCCACGTCGTCAACCGGAACATCAACTTCACCAATGTCTGTTACGTCGGCTGCCGGTTCTGCGCCTTCGCCCAGCGCCGCACGGACGCCGACGCCTACTCGCTCTCACTCGACCAGGTGGCCGACCGGGCCGAGGAGGCGTGGGTGCTCGGGGCGACCGAGGTCTGCATGCAGGGCGGTATCGATCCACAGCTGCCGGGCACGGCGTACTTCGACCTGGCCGCTGCGGTGAAGGCCCGCGTGCCGGGGATGCACGTGCACGCCTTCTCGCCGATGGAGATCGTCAACGGCGCCAGCCGGACCGGGCTGTCGATCGAGGAGTTCCTCGTCCGGGCTCGCGAGGCGGGCCTCGACACGATCCCCGGAACCGCTGCGGAGATCCTCGACGACGAGGTCCGCTGGGTGCTGACGAAGGGCAAACTACCGACGTCTGCGTGGATCGAGGTCGTCACCACCGCGCACCGGGTGGGTGTGCGGTCGAGCTCGACGATGATGTACGGCCACGTCGACCGACCCCACCACTGGGTCGCTCACCTGAAGCTGCTCGCCGGCCTCCAGGAGCGCAACCAGGAGCAGGGCATCGCCGGCTTCACCGAGTTCGTGCCCCTGCCGTTCGTGCACACTTCGGCGCCGCTGTACCTCGCGGGCGTGGCTCGCCCCGGCCCGACGATGCGCGACAACCTCGCCGTCCACGCGATGGCCCGGATCCTGCTCCACGGCCGGATCGACCACATCCAGACGTCCTGGGTGAAGCTCGGTGTCGAGGGGGCCCAGGCCATGCTCGGAGCCGGAGCGGACGACCTCGGCGGCACGCTCATGGAGGAGACGATCTCGCGTATGGCCGGGTCGGGCCACGGGTCCGCGAAAACCGTCGAGGAGCTCGCCGAGATCACCTCCGGCATCGGCCGCCCGCTCCGCCAGCGGACCACCCTGTACGCCGACCCGGCAGCCGTGACGGTGGCCACCGGCCTGCCGCTGGCCACCGTGAAGGCGGGATGACGTGGGCATCTTCGACCAGGTCGCCGGAGCCGTCCGGGCCATGCCCGGTGGTGCCTTCCCGGCCCAGCTGATCGAGCAGGTGGGCCGCATCGCCGCCGCCGCAGAACAGGCGGCACTGCGCGCGCTCGCCGACCGCCTCCTCTCAGCGGCGTCGACCCGCCTTGACGTGCCGGCGCTCCCTGCTCCGGCAACGCGTGCGGTCACGCCAGCCCGGCCCCGTGCCGCGGGCACGCCGGAGACGCCGGCAGCGCTCCTCGACGACCTGCTGGCACGGGCCATGCGCGGCAGCACCGAGACCGGTGACGAGGACTACCACCGCAAGCTGCTGCGGCAACTGGTGCCGGACGAGGCGCGCATCTTCGCCTCGCTCGCCGCGGGACGGCCGTCGCCCACCGTCAGCGTCTACCGCCGCGGCAACGGCGACCCCGTCCTGCGCTACGCCTCGCTGATCGGGCGGACCGCCGCGGTCACGGTGCCCAGCCGGACTCCGGCGTACCTCGCGCACCTGTTGCACGTCGGCCTCGCCGAGCTCGGCCCGGAAGACCCCGAGCAGGCCGCTGGCTACGAGCTGGTGCTGGCTGAACGGGCGGTCCGGGACGCGCTGCGCGAGGGCCAGCTCGGCAAGGTGCCGGCGAAGGTCGTGCGCGGCACGATCCGGCTCAGCCCGGTCGGTCGCGAACTCTGGGACGTCGCCCGCCCGGAGGGATCGTGAACACGCCGGCCGAGGCGTGGTCGTTCTTCCTCGACCACTGGTTGATCCTGCTGTCCATGCCGGTGGTCGCCGGGTTCATTGGCTGGATCACCAAGGTCCTGGCGATCGAGATGGTGTTCCGCCCCATCGAGTTCCGGGGCATCGGCCCGATCGGCTGGCAGGGCCAGTTGCCGCGCCGGGCGGCGAAGTTCGCCAGCCAGGCCGCCGAGATCATCCTCGACAACGTCATCGAGCCACGGGAGCTCGTCGATCGCCTCGACCCGCGGCGGGTCGCCGCGGAGCTCGATGACGTCGTGGTCGCGACGGTCGAGGACCTCGCGCGCGAGCTGACCGGCGAGCGCTGGGACCGGCTGCCGGCAGCCGTGCGCGGCGCGATCGTCGCCCGGGCGCGAGCCCGCGCGCCCCAGCTGGTGGAGAACCTGCTGACGACAGCCAAGGAGAACATCGACGAGGCGTTCCAGCTCAGCTACATCGTCACCGCCGAGCTGATCCGCGACAAGGTGCTGCTCAACGACCTAGTGCGAGGACCGATGGCGCCGATCATGGGGTTCATGCGCCGCTTCGGCCTGCTCTTCGGGGCGTTCGTCGGCTCCGTCCAGATGGTCGTCTTCGCCTTCACCGAGAGCCACACCGTGATCCCGGTCTTCGGCCTCGTCATCGGGCTCGTCTCCGATTGGCTGGCGCTGCAGATGCTCTTCCACCCCAAGGAGCGGAAGCGCTATCTCGGCATCTTCCCGTGGTACGGCATGGCCTTCGCCTACCGGGACCACTTCGTACGCGAGTACGGCGTGCTGGCAGCCGAGCGGATCTTCACGCCGAAGGTGCTGCTGGACGCAATGCTCGAGGGTCCGCTGGCCGACCGCCTCTTCGTGATGGTTCACGACGAGGTGCATGCTGCCCTCGATGCCGAGCTCGGGCTCGTCGAGCCGCTCGTCCCCGCCGCCATCGGGTCGGCCCGCTACCAGGCCATGCGGAGCACGGTCGTTGCCCGCGCGCAGGCCGCGATGCCAGCGGCCGCCGAGCGCCTCGAGCCGTACGCCGCCGAGGCGATGGACGTGGAGAACACGCTGCGGGCGACGCTGAGCGCTCTCACGAACGAGGAGCTCGAGGAGATGCTCCGCCCGGTCTTCAAGGACGACGAGTGGCTGGTCGTCGCCGTCGGGGGCGGCCTCGGGTTCGTCGTCGGCGAGCTCCAGGTATTGCTGCTCACCACCCTCGGAGGACTCTGATGACCATACGCCCCGCTCCCTCCCTCGCCCGCGCGCGTGTGCGACGCATCGCGTGGGCTCTCGCGCCGTTGGGGCGTCGCGGATCGTCGGCTTGGGAGCCGGATCTCCCGCCTCTCCAGCAGCTCCGCACCCGGAGCGGCACGATGGGTGTCCGCATCGTCCCGGGCCCTGCGGAGCTGCCACCCGTCGTCCTCCTGCACGGCGTCACCTGGAACGCCGCGCTGAACTTCCACCAGGTGGTCCCCGCGCTGGCCGGCAGCCGGATGGTCGTTCTCATGGACCACCGGGGCCACGGCGAGGGCCTGCCCGGTGCCGGTCCCTACGCCATGGAGGACCTCGCCGACGACGTGGTGGCCGTGCTCGACGAGCTCGGCATCAGCAGGGCCGTGCTCGTGGGGTTCTCCCTCGGCTCGCTCACCGCGTTGCAGGTGGCAGCGCGTCGTCCGGATCGGGTCGCGGGCCTCGTGCTGACCGCGGGCTGCCTCGCGATGGCTCCCGGCCGTGTCCTGCGGGCAGCCCTCTGGATCATGACCTGGCTGCTGTCCGCTCTCGCCCGGGTAGGGGCCGGGCACATGATCGCACCCCGCTACTTCGGCCTGAACCGGCGCGCCCCGTCTGCCGAGTTCGCGCGGGCGTGGCCGTGGATCCGCCGGCAGCTCGAGGCGAACGACCCGCGCTTCCTCGCGCCGGCCGTGCGGGCGGCGCTCGGCCACGACCTCCGGCCACAGTGCGCGCTGATCGCGCGAACCCCCACGCAAGTCGTCGTCCACGAACGTGACGCGCTCATCCCTGCTGCGCTCCAGTGGCGGATGGCGCGCGAGCTGGGTGCCGATGTCGTCTCGATCGATGCCGACCACGAGGCCCCGCTGTCCCACCCTGAGCTCTACCGTGATGCCGTCGTGGCTGCTGTGGCGGCCCTCGGTGCAACGGATGCGGCATGAGCAGCATCGTCGAGCAGAGCCTCGAGATCGCCGCGCCCGCGTCCGTGGTCTTCGCCTATGTGGACGACTACGCCACCACCAAAGACTGGATGTACGGCCTGCACCGGATCGAGCCGGTGACCGAGCAGACCCACGGCGTGGGGGCGACGTACGACGGGGTGATGAAGCTCGGTGTCTCCCTCACATCGCGGATCAGCTGTACGGGCTGGGAGCAGGACCGGCTCCTCGAGCTGACCTCGGTCAGCGGCGTCCGCAACACCCAGTGGTGGAGCTTCGCCGATCTGGGAGACGGCCGCACGCGCGTCGACGTCCGGATCAGCTACACCCTGCCCGGCGGACCAGCAGGTCGAGCGATCGCCGCCGCGGTGAAGCCGGCGATCGCCGTCGCGATCCGGCACACGAGCGCGGCGCTCGCCCGCAACGTCGAGGGCAGAGGCGCGCGGCAGTAGGCGGCGCGGCAGGACGCAGCTGGGCGCCCGATGCCCCGGGCGCGGCTACCGGCTGTCGAGGGGCCGCAGCATCCCGTCGTCCACGCGTTGCCAGCCGTGCGCGAAGGCGAGGGCCGCAGCGACCTCGGGGGCAATTCCGCTGACGTGGAGTCCGTTGCCCTCGGCCTTGACGGAGGCGTCGGGGGCGACGACGTGGAAGGCGGCCCGGACTTCGCCGGATGACGCCGACGAGCCGAACGTTCTTTGGTCGCCGGCACGGCCGGCGAGCGCCCGTACGACTGCCTCGCGGGCGCCGTAGCCGAAGAGGTCGCCGCCCTCGCGCCGGATCACGGAGGCCGCCCCTGGGCCGTCGTCGCGCGGCGGCAGGACGAGGTCGGCACGCCCACGGACCACGGCGAACGGCCGCCCACCGAGCTTGCCCTGGGCGAGCTCGGCAGTACTGGCGAGCTCGTCGGCGACGGCGGGGGCAGTGACGGCGAGCTCGTTGCCGTACGAGTCGGTCCGCCCTGCGAACTGCTCCAGCACGCGTACGCCGGCCGCGCCGATCGCGATGTCGGTCTGGCCCTCGCGCCAGGCCCGGCCAGCTGTATCCGTGATGATCACGCCCACGTTGTTGCCGGTGCGCTCCTGGATCGCAACGCGGATCGCGCGCGCCGAGGCGTCGGGGTCCTCGGGGAGTAGGACCACGCTGCCGGCGGCGACGTTGCTGTTGTCGATGCCGGCCGCCGCCATCGTCAGTCCGAGGTGATTGCGCACGATCGTCGTCTCACCGCGGCGGGCGACCACCCGCAGCGTCTCGCCGGGCAGCTCGGCCGCCGTCGTCGACGTACGCAGGCGGCCCTCGGCCTTGCTGACCACCTTGCTGGTCACGACCACGATGTCGCCGTCGGTCAGCTCGACGAGGGGGAGCAAGAGGGCGACCAGGTCGTCGCCCGGGCGCACCTCGGGCACGCCGTCAGGGGCGACGACCCGCAGTTCGCTCATGCCGTCATCCCACCAGCTCGAGCGCCGCACGAGCCATGGCTGCCGTGGCATCGTTGTCGGTCATCATCAGGGGCACGGCCGCGCACCTGATGCCCAGTGCCTCGACCCGCTCGACGAGCACGCTGTCGCAGGTGTCGACCAGCCAACCGTCGAGGATGCCGCCGGTGCTGCGAGCGCCGAAGTGACCGGCCACGCCGGCTGCCGAGACCTCGACGCCGATGCTGGTCAGCATCTGCTCTGCCATGCCGCGGATGTGGTGGTCGCCGACGATCGGGGAGACACCGACGACCGGGCCGGTGCGTGCCTGAAGCGCGTCGCGGATGCCGGGTACGCCGAGGATCGTGCCGACGGAGACGACCGGGTTGGACGGTGGCAGGATCACCAGGTCGGCGTCGCGGACCGCCTCGACGACGCCGGGAGCCGGGGTGCTGGTGTCGAGGCCGACGAAGGCGAGCGCGTCGGCCGGAACCTCGGCGCGGAGCCTGACCCAGTACTCCTGGAAGTGGATGACCCGCTTGCCGGACGGGGCACTGTCGTCGGCGATGGCCACGTGGGTCTCGACCCGGTCGTCGGTCATCGGCAGTAGGCGCAGCCGGTCGCCGTAGCCTGGGGTCAGCCATCGGTCGCACAGCCGGCGGGTGATGGCCGAGAGGGGGTAGCCCGCCTCGATGAGCTGGGTGCGGACCAGGTGTGTGGCGATGTCGCGGTCGCCGAGACCGAACCAGGTCGGCTCCACGCCGTACGCCGCGAGCTCGGCCTTGGCGCTCCAGGTCTCGTCGCGGCGTCCCCACCCGCGGCCAGGGTCGATGCCGTCGCCGAGGGTGTACATGACGGTGTCGAGGTCCGGGCAGACCTTGAGGCCGTGTACCCAGATGTCATCAGCGGTGTTGGCCACCACGGTGACCCTCGTCTCCGGTCCGGTTGCGGGCGCGAGCGCACCGGAGGACAGGCCGTGGAGGAGGCCCTGTAGGAACTTCGCGCCTCCCATGCCGCCCGAGAGCACCGTGATGTTCATGTGCACAACACCTCAGATAGATCGTGGGTCCGCGGTTTCCGGATCATTGACAGTTGCACTGTCATGCTACCGGATCGTCGCGTTGATCAGGACGCTCGGCGAGGCGAGGGGGTGCAGTTGCCCTGTGGTGCCGACGGCAAGCCGTTGAGATGGATGCGGTTAAGCGAAAATGCGTTCGCCACGGCGGGGTCGGAAGCGCCGTGAGGCGGCGCACGTCTCCCGCAGAAACAGCACCGCCTCGCCGGGAAGCACACGTTCAGCCGCGGCCTAAGTGGACTCGTAGCGGGGGTCGGCTGGGGCAGCGCGTCCATCGACATGACCGAGCTGAACCCTTGCGGGCCCTATCAGGGGAGCGACGCAGTCGGCCGGGTGATCGCTTCGGTCAGCGCGGTGGACGGTGCTGGATTTGGCTCGGCTCCCGTCGCGGTCGCCCATTCGTCGGACCACGCCCACAGGGGCGCGAGGGCGACAAGCAGCGACGTGCCGACGTGGGTGAGGCGGTAGGCGCCCGTCGCGTCGGTCTCAGCGAGGCCGACCGCCGCAAGCTCCCGAAGGCGGGTGGCGAGGACGCTGCTCGAGACCCCGTCAAGCCGCCGCTGTGCCTCGTTGAAGCCGAGGGGGCCCTCGCCAAGCTCGCCAATGATGCGCAGCATCCAGCGTCGGCCGAGCAGATCGAACGCAGCCATGATCGGCCGACCCGACTCGGACCCGCGCACCGGCTGACCGGGCTGAGGTGCGTTTGACAGGGCCACGCACCCGAGGCTACAACAGTCCGACCGGCCACTTCGAAAAGCGAAGTGGCTGTGGGTTTGGAATGGTGCCACCCGCGGTGCCAAGGTCGATCACGCAAGGGGACCGAGACGATGATGAATTCGCGAAGCGCAAGCGCGGCGGCGGCGAAGGTAGCGGCCAAGGCGGCGGGACGCCTGCTCGGGGCCCATGACACCAAGGAGCGTGCACTGCCGTCCGGCCCTCTCCTGGCGCCGTACGCGTCCGGACGGCGCTGGACGTTCTCTCACTTCAACGTGGTGATCGCCGACCTGCCCGAGCCGCACCGGCACCTGACCTGCATGGCCATGGTCGGGCGTACCGGTGTCGAGGTCTTCGACAACGACGACGTCATCGCAGGTACCCCGCGCACGACGGCCACCCTCTCCATCGGCACCGCAGCAACCGGCCCCGGCTGGTTCGAGCGCTACAACACCCTCGCCGACTGCGACCTGCGCGAGGACGGGTCACACATCCAGTTCGGACATGACCTGATCATCGACGGAACCTTCCCCAACTACCGGATCATCGTCGACCGACCCGGGCTGCGACTCGACCTCGACGTGCGGTGCACCGGCCAGGTCACCTGGTTCGCTCACAGCCCGCTGTACGACCACGTCGGGTACCCCGCGCGCTACGAAGGCACGTTGACCTACGGGGGTGAATCCCAGACGATCGCTGGCGTTCTCTCACTCGAGCACGCCCGCATGCTGTCGCTGACCGCACTACGCAACCGCAACATCCCACGGGCGCTCAAGTTCCCCTGGAACTTCTTCACCTACCACGTCGTCCAGCTTGACCCTGACACCACGCTCATGCTGGCCAGCACCGAAGCCTTCGGCCAGCCGGTCATGACAGGCGCGTGGCTCAAGGAGCTTGACGGCAAGTCGCGGCGCTGGGTCAACGGCGAGGTCACCTTCGAGGTACTCGACTATCGCCCGGAGGTGCAGACCGCTCCCGACGGATCGACCACGCGTCTACCCCTCCACTTCCGCTGGCGCATCCGCAACGAGCTCGGCGCTGTTCACACCGAGATCATCGGCCGCACCGATACCGATGTCGTCTACGGCGTCGGCACCGGCTGGATCGGCGGCTACACCTATACCGGCCACCACGACGGACAACCTATCGACGGCACCGCCTACATCGAGTACGTCCGTAGCCGCTGACCGGTGGCGCCGTCCCGAAGCGGGCGGGAACGCGCGATAGAACGGGGACGACCCGACGAAATCGCGCCGACGAGCATCAGCCCAGAGATAACGAGTAGGGGCCGCCCTGCTGCGCAGGCGCCCCTTAGGCGGGGTTGGACGGAGACAGCCGATCCTTCTGGTGGTCACAACCTCACGTTGCCGGTGCCCTACCGTGCCGGCGGACGTCGGCGTGAGCCCGCACGTTGCCGAATTCGGCTCTTAGGTAGGTCAAGTCCCGGGTAGTGGTGTAGCGCTGCGTTCCTTCGTTTGGGTTGGTCAGGCGATCAGGGCGGGCAGGTCATTGGCTC
>NZ_BMNI01000014.1 GCF_014646375.1 Nocardioides phosphati | reverse complement strand
GATTCACCCGGTGGCCGCGCCTACGTTGGAGGCACGCGCTCACTCAGGACGTCGTACACCACTCTGCTGGACTCCACTCCGTCCAGCGCGGTCGGGGCGGCGATGGGTGCGAGCTCGACCCCGCGCTCCGTCGGCTGATTGCTCATTAGGACCCCTCCTCCAAGCACAGAAGCCTTCCACACGGCGGAGGGCAGTTGGTGCGTTTTGCAAACAAGAACCGGTCGGCCCAGGGCATTGAGGAGGGAGGGGTCATGAGGTCCTTAGATCGCGACGCCCCAGCGGTACCGGTCTGCCGTGGTCACCCACAGTGGAGACGCCGTCACGATCTCCGGGGCCGCCCCGAAGCCTCACCCTGGGTGCGTGGTTACGGCTGTCGGTGGTCACCGTCGGCGAAGACAGTCACCACCGCAGGCGCAGCACGAAAGTGCAGCAACGCTGCAGCAGTTCAATGCTGCGAACGCTCGATATCGAGCGCACGCCACGCTCAGATCACCCACGTAGAGCCCCGTGGCTGTAAGTCCTCACCTAGCGCCCAAGCAGACCGCGTGGGGGACTAAGTGAGGGACTATCGAGTCCGACGGGCCGCACCGCGCGAGCCACTCAGTGCCCCTGATTCACGCTCGAAAGCCCATCCCGCTTGGCGACGCACGCGCTCTGGACGTAATTGACACGGAAGAGGTCACTGGTTCAAACCCAGTATCGCCCACCACCACGAAACAGCCCCTGACCAGCGGAGACGCCGGCAGGGGCTGTTTGCATCCGCCTAGCGAGCCCCGGCTTCTGCGACGCCGGTGGGCCTCCCGCGGGACACCCAGACCTGCCACAGGTACGCCGCGACGGCGGCCGAGGCGAGCAGGGCAACGACCCCGTCGACCCTCGTGGCGTTGACCGCCAGCACCATGGCGACCAGCAGCGCGCCGAGAAGGTTGAGGGCGAGCCGTCCCCAACGCCCCTCGCGCCACGACAACCGGGCACATCCGACCGTTGCGGCGAGGAAGCTCGCGAAGACGGCGACGGCGTAGAAGGGGACGAGCCGCTGCTCGCTGCCGCCCGCGGCGACCAGGATCGCGGCAGCCACCAGGACCAGGCTCACGCCCCACTCGGGGACGAGGAAGCGGTTGATGCGTCCGAAGGCGTGAGGGACCAGTCCCTGGCCGTTGGCGCCGAGGGTCGCCAGCGCCCGCAGCACCCCTGACCCGGCGAGGTAGGAGGACGCCGCCGCGGAGAGCAGCAACAGGGCGCTCATCGCCTGGAACGCAGCGAACGCACGACCGTCGCCGATCGAGCCGCGCGCGACCTCGGCGAGGAGGGTCGAGTCCTCCGGCGGCAGGCCCGTCCGGAGTCGAACTGCGGCCGCAGCGAACCCGACGGTCAAGGCGCCGACGATGCCGACCATGAGCCATAGGGTCCAGCGGCCGAACGTACGCCGGGTGGCGTCGTCGAGCTGCGCCAGCTGAGCGATCGCGTTCGACGGCGCCTCCACCCCGGTGGCGAGCGCCATCCCCAGGGGTATCGCCAGGGCGAGCGGCACGAGAGCGGCGTCGGAGACGAGCGGGGCCGTGGCCGCATGCGACGCTCCGGCCCGGTCGGGGTCGCCGAGAAGGGCGCTCCCGATCACAGCCGCGGCCAGCAGGATGAAGAGCTGCGTCGCGATCGCGAAAGCGACGCGCCCTGACTGCCCGAGCAGCACGACACCGGCCACGAGCACCACCAGGGTCAGCGCCAGGAGGATGCGGACGGGCTCGAGCCCGGGTGCGTAGGCGATCAGCGCGGATGCACCCGCAGAGCAGCTGACGGCGACCGTGAGGGTGAAGTCGACCAGCAGCGCGCCCAGCGGAATGAACGCCCAGTCCTCGCCGAAGGCGGCGGCGACACCCTGGGGACCTCCGCCGCCGCTGGGGAAGCGCTGGATCAGGTGGTCGTACGTCGCCGAGACGATCGCGATGACGGCGATCACGGCAGCCATCGTGGGGAAGAGGGTGGCCAGGTCGCCCTTCAGCCCGCGCAGTGTCGACTCGATGGCGTACGCCACCGATGAGACCGGGTCGGCCATCACCGTGAAGGCGAAGGCCATGAAGAGCTGGAGCCGGCGCAGTGTCATGGCGCCGACCCCGGCCCGGGCCATCCGTCAGCGGCGATGGTGGCGGTCCCGCCAGGAGTCGCGGGCGTGGATGACCCGGTTCGCCCCCTGGATGGCCGCGTACGTCGCGATGGCGGCGACGGCGAGGAAGGGCGATGCCAGGAAGCGGCCGACCTCCTCCACCTCGTCGACCGTCTCGTCGCGCCACCCCTCGACGATGTCGTGTCGCACCTTGCTGCTCGTCATGGTGCACCTCCGTTCACTCCGACCGTGCGCCTCTCCCGGTGCCGCACGGCAGGGGAGGAGGTCATCGCAGCGCGGGCCTGAGGTCCTGCGGGCGCTACACGATGCCGGTCGCGCCCAGTGCCCGGCCGACGGCGTACGTGATGGCCATCGCCAGGAGGCCACCGAGGAGGACGCGCGCCATCGCGCGTCCGCGCCGGGCGTCACCGAGGTGCGCGGAGATGTAACCCGTCGCGACCAGACCGAGCGCCACGGCCACGACGATGCAGGGCAGCCGGTGCCAGGCGATCAGCGAGGCGAGGATAGGGACGAGGGCGCCGAGGCTGAAGGCGATGGCGGAGGAGATCGCCGCGTGCCACGGGTTCGTGAGCTCCTCCGAGTCGATGCCGAGCTCGAGCGCGAGGTGCGCCTTGAGCGGGTCGGCCTCCGTCAGCTCGTGGGCCACGGTCCGTGACGTCTCGGGGGAGAGGCCGCGCTGCTCGAGCAGCCCGATCAGCTCGCGGAACTCCTCCTCGGGCTCGTGCTTGAGCTCGTGCTTCTCCTTGGCGATCAGCGCGAGCTCGGTGTCGCGCTGGGTGCTGACGGAGACGTACTCACCCAGTGCCATCGAGATCGCTCCGGCGGCCAGGCCCGCGATGCCTGCGGTCAGGATGGCCGTGGGCTCCGGGGTCGCCGCCGCCACGCCGATGACGAGGCCTGCGGTCGAGACGAGGCCGTCGTTGGCTCCCAGTACGCCGGCGCGCAGCCAGTTCAGCCGGTTGCCCATCGAGGCGGCGTGCGGCTCGTCCGGATGGGCCAGCGGTGGCTGCTCACTCATGTCGTTCGCCATGCCACGGACGCTAGCAGCGGCCGGCCTTCGGGAGGAGGAACGGCCTCCGCGACGCGGGGGCTCAGGACCGGTACTCCGGGTTCTCGAAGTCGAAACGGGCGCCGGCGTCCCAGTCGCGCCGCGACGTGCCGTACGCCGGGACCCCGCCCGCGTCCTTGAGCATCTGCGCGAGGTGCATCAGGTTCCAGGTCATGAAGGTGGTGTTGCGGTTGGTGAAGTCGTTCTCGGGGCCACCGCTGCCCGGGTCGAGGTACGACGGCCCCGGGCCGGCCTCGCCGATCCAGCCCGCGTCGGCGTTCGGAGGGATCGTGTAGCCGAGGTGCTGCAGCGAGTAGAGGACGTTCTGGGCACAGTGCTTGATGCCGTCCTCGTTGCCCGTGATGACGCACCCGCCGACGCGGCCGTAGTAGAGGTACTGGCCCTTGTCGTTGAGCATCCCGCTGAGCCCGTAGAGCCGCTCGATGACCCGCTTCATGACGCTGGAGTTGTCGCCGAGCCAGATCGGGCCGGCGAGCACGAGGATGTCCGCCGCGAGCACGCGCGGATAGATCTCCGGCCAGGCGTCGGTCTCCCAGCCGTGCTCGCGCATGTCCGGATAGACCCCGGTCGCGATGTCGTGGTCGACCGCCCGGAGCACGTCGACCTCGACGCCGTGCTTCTGCATGATCTCGACGCTCGCGTCGAGGAGGCCCTGGGTGTTGCTCACCTCCGGCGAGCGCTTGAGCGTGCAGTTGATGTACATCGCCTTCATGCCGGTGAAGTCGGGGGCATCCATCGGGGCTCCTCCTGTGTCGAGGCTTCGACCATGGCACGGCGCCGGTCAGGCCGCCAGAGCCCGACAGGACCGACGCGCAAGACGGTCGGGCAGGACGGGCGGGAAAGGACGAACGGCCCCGGCACTCGGACACCGGGGCCGTTCGCGATGGGGGCGGCCTCAGAGGACCGGGCGACCACCCGTCACGGCAAGCCGCGCGCCGGCGACGTACGACGCCTCGTCGGAGGCGAGGAAGACGTACGCCGCGGCGAGCTCGGCCGGCTGGGCAGCGCGGCCGAGCGGAGTGTTGTCGCCGAACTCCTCGACCTTCTCCGCGGGGAAGGACGACGGGATGAGCGGCGTCCAGACCGGGCCGGGGGCGACGCTGTTGACCCGGATACCGCGCGGGCCGAGCTGCTGGGCCAGCGAGGCACAGAAGTTGGCGATCGCGGCCTTCGTCGCGGCGTACGCGGCGAGGGTCGGGTTGGGGTCGTCACTGTTGACCGACGACGATCCGATGATCGAGCTGCCCTCCCCGAGATGGGGCAGCGCGGCCTTCACGAGGCGGAACATCGCCCCGATGTTGACGGCGAACGTGTGCTCCCACTCCTCGTCGCTCACGTCGGCGATCGAGTCGTGGGCCATCTGGTACGCCGCGTTGCAGACGAGCACGTCGAGCTTGCCGAGGTCCGACACGGTGCGCTCGACGAGGCTCCGGCAGTACGCCGGGTCCGCGAGGTCGCCGGGCAGGAGGAGTGCCCGCTGGCCGGCGTCCTCCACGAGGCTCGCCACCGCCTTGGCGTCGGGCTCCTCGGACGGCAGGTGCGAGATCGCCACGTCGGCGCCCTCGCGGGCGAAGGCGATCGCGACCGCGCGCCCGATGCCACTGTCGGCGCCGGTGATCAGGGCCACCTTGCCGGCGAGCCGGCCCGAACCGCGGTAAGTCTCCTCACCGCAGTCCGGGACCGGCTCCATCCGACCCTGCAGACCCGGCGGTGCCTGGTGCTGTGCAGGGAATCCCATGTCAGCTCGCCGGCCTCAGCTCTGCCGGGAGCGGACCGCGCGGCCGCGGGACCTGCAGCGGCTTGACCGCTGCGGGAGCACCGGGCGGCGTGCTCGGCGGCGTCGGCCGGGTGAGCTCCGCACGCAGATCGGTGAGGATCCGCGTCAGCAGGCGGGAGACCTGCATCTGCGTCACGCCGATCTCGTGACCGATCTCCTTCTGCGTCAGCCCGTCGAAGAAGCGCATCCGCAGGATCCTGCGGTCACGCTCGCCGAGCTTGGCGATCGCCGTGCTGAGCATGGCGCGCGCCTCGGCCGCCTCGAACCCGGGGTCCTCGTCGGCCATGAGGTCGCCGAGGGAGGTCCCGGACTCGGAGCGGATGGGCTGGTCGAGCGAGCTGGGGGAGAAGCAGCCGTCGGCGGCCATGGCCTCCGCGACCTCCTCCACGGGCTCGCCGATCTGCTCCGCGATCTCCGCCAGGTCCGGCTCGTGGCCGGTGGTCTGCTGGAGCTCGGAGCGGGTACGGACCACCTCTGCCTGCAGCTCCTGGATCCGGCGCGGCGGCCGGACAGTCCACCCGTGGTCGCGGAAGTGCTTCTTCACCTCACCACGGATGGTCGGGACGGCGTACGCGAGGAAGTCGCCCGAGCGGTCGGGGTGGAAGCCCCGCGCTGCCCGGACGAGTGCCATGAACGCGACCTGCTCGAGGTCTTCGAGCGGAATGCCACGTCCGGCGTACGGCGCCGCGAGGGTGCGTGCGACGGGCATGTTGATGCGAACCACTTCGTCGAGCGCCTGGTCGCGCTCGGCCTGCGAGGTGGTGGCGTGCGCGAGGGCGAGGAGCTCCCTCGTGCGCTGGCGCCGCTGGAGGCGGCTGGGAGTGGTGCCGTGCGGAACCAGAACCGCGGTAGGTGCAGAAACGGAAGAGAGGTGCATGACGATCCTTGAAAGGTTCGTGCCGGCCTGCCCACGTCTTGAGCAGGGCTGAGTCACCTGTACTGCTCTTCGAACCTAGACCGGTCCAGACCACCTGTGCAACCCCGGACACACGATGCATGAAGGTTCGTCCCGGGGGTACGCCTACTCCATGAACTGGACCTACTGGCTTGCCGGAGCGATCGCCCTCGCGTTCATCGCGAGCATCCTGATTTTCGCTGCCATGCGCGACCGAGGACGGGGCAAGGAGGTGGTCAGCGACCTTCCCGCACGGACCGCGCCGGACCCGGCCGCCGACCCGCATGAGCCCCGAGCCCGCGGGTAACTGCGCCGTGAACGGCCTGTTCCCGACCCCCAGGAGGGAGAGCCCGATGGCTCAGTTGACCGAGGCCGGTGTCGTCACCGGCACCGCTGACAAGGACTACAACCTGATCTGGTTCACCGAGACCTGCCTGAGCAACGCGCTGCGTCTCGAGACCTACATCGAGGACGCGCGTCGCTCCGGCGACGACGAGGCCGCCGCGCTCTTCGTGCGGGCCCAGGAGAGCTCCATCCGCGGAGCCGAGGAGGGCAAGTCACTCCTCCGGGGTCGGCTCTCGGCCTGACTCCACGCGCCGTCCGGCCGTCCGGGCGGCGCCCACCAGCGGCACGGCCGCCCACAGAGCGCAGAACAGGACGAGGGCGAAGGCGAGACAGCCGTAGGCGACCGCCCGCGAGGCCACCAGGTCGATGACGAGGAAGAGGATCCCGCTCGTCACGAGCGCCAGCACCGCGAGGCCGCCGAGGGCGCACCAGTTGGCCGCCTCGACGACCAGCCTCCGCTGGCGGCGTCGGAAGAGCACCCGGTGGAACGCGACGGGCGCAACCAGCAGCGACGTCGCCAGCAGCGAGCCGCAGAAGACCACGACGTACGCCGTGAGCTGGACGTCGTCGAGTGTCTGGAACCGGTCCGAGAAGGGGACCGTCAGCAGGAAGCCGGAGAGCAGCTGGACGCCGGTCTGCGTGACGCGCAGCTCCTGGAGCAGCTCGTGGAAGTTGCGGTCCAGGGTCTGCGGGTCGTCCGGGTCCGGACCGGGTACGTGCCTCATGACGGTGACGTACCCCGATGCGGAGAACGGAGAAACGTGATGCCACAGCGAGCCTGGAGCAAGAAGCGCGAGCGCCAGTACGAGCACATCAAGGAGGGCCTCGAGGAGCGGGGCAAGCCGGAGGACCTGGCGGAGGAGATCGCGGCGCGCACCGTCAACAAGGAGCGCGCCCGGCACGGCGAGGCCAGGGAGTCGAGCCGGACCTCGACGGACGACATCTCGTCCGGCCGTCGTGGTGGCCTCCGGTCGCACAGGGGCGAGGGCGGACGGACCCGTGACCAGCTCTACAACGAGGCGCGGCGGAAGGGGATCAAGGGCCGCTCGAAGATGACCAAGGCCGAGCTCGAGCGCGCCGTCGACAGCTGAGCGGGCGTGACGCGGGTCAACCCGTGGGACGGAAACGGCACGCGGGCCCCGGGTGGGCGCTACGGTTTGGAAGGGGGCAGGATGGCTGCCGACCCCTGTCCTGTTGATCCCGTTCCGGAGGTGGCCCGTGCCCGAGTCCCGCTCGGCGCTGAGCTTCGCCCAGCTTGCCCACCAGCTCCACGAGCAGGGCGGCTTCGAGGAGACGATCGACCTTCTCCTCGACTCCGCTCCGGCCCTCGTGGGGACTGACTGCGCGAGCGTGCTGATGCTCCGCCACGGCCGTCTGGTCGAGAGCGGCCCGCGCACCGCCGAGGTCGCCGACAAGGCCGACCGGTACCAGGTCGACCTCGCCGAGGGTCCGGCCTTCGTCGCCGTCGGCGAGGAGCACTCGGTCGTCGTCAAGGACAGTGCCACTGACCCGCGCTGGCCGCAGTGGGGACCTGCCGCCGCCAACCTCGGACTGCACAGCGCACTCTCGGTGCGGCTATGGACCTCCAAGCACACGCTCGGTGCGCTGACCTTCTACGCCAGCCGCACGTCGGCGTTCGACGTGGACGAGGTCGCGATCGCCGAGATCATCGGTCGCCACGCCTCCGTCGCGCTCGCTGCGGCCCGCCAGGAGGAGTCGCTCACCCAGGCCATCGACGCGCGCAAGCTCGTCGGCCAGGCCCAGGGCATCCTGATGGAGCGCTACGACCTGGACGACGCGCAGGCGTTCGACGTGCTCCGTCGCTACTCGCAGACGACCAACACCAAGCTCAACGAGGTCGCGCGCCAGCTGGTCTCGACGCGCAAGCTGCCCGACCTCTGAGGGGTCAGCGCGCAGGTCAGCGCGCGGGGCAGCCGACCGTGGCGTCACGCGGCGGCGTACGTCGCTAGGATTCCGGGCGAGGCGGGGCCGTATCCCGCACGCCGTCTTTCGAGGGAGTCCCCGTGTCCGACATCAAGATCGCCATCGTCACCGCCAACGGGACGGAGGAGCGGACCGTCGAGACGGGCACGAGGGCGTGGCAGCTCTTCGTCGACAACGCCGACGTCATCGCCGCGCGTGTCGGGGACCAGCTCAAGGACCTCTCCTATGAGCTCGTCGACGGTGACACCGTCGAGGGCGTCGCGATGGCGAGCAAGGACGGCCGCGACATCCTGCGCCACTCCTGCGCCCACGTCCTCGCGCAGGCCGTGCAGGAGATCTTCCCCGAGGCGAAGCTCGGTATCGGCCCGCCGATCGACAACGGCTTCTACTACGACTTCGACGTCGAGACGCCGTTCGTGCCGGAGGACCTCGAGAAGATCGAGGCCCGGATGAAGAAGATCATCAAGGACAACCAGAAGTTCTCCCGCCGCGTCACCAACGACGACGACGCGCGCGTCGAGCTCGCCGACGAGCCCTACAAGCTCGAGCTGATCGGCCTCAAGGGCTCCGCCGCCGAGGCCGCCGAGGGTGCCTCCGCCGAGGTCGGCGCGGGCGAGCTGACCATCTACGACAACCTGAACCGCAACGGCGAGACGGTCTGGAAGGACCTCTGCCGGGGCCCGCACCTCCCGACCACGAAGCGGATCCCGGCGTTCAAGCTGATGCGCTCGGCCGCGGCGTACTGGCGGGGCAGTGAGAAGAACAAGCAGCTGCAGCGCGTCTACGGCACCGCGTGGGAGTCGAAGGAGGCCCTCGAGGAGTACCTCCACCTGCTCGAGGAGGCCGAGCGTCGCGACCACCGGAAGCTCGGCAAGGAGCTCGATCTCTTCTCGTTCCCCGACGAGATCGGCTCGGGCCTGCCGGTCTTCCACCCCAAGGGCGGCGTCATCAAGCGGGTCATGGAGGACTACGTCCGCCAGCGCCACATCGAGGAGGGCTTCTCCTACGTCGGCACCCCGCACATCACCAAGGACGGCCTCTTCCACACCTCGGGCCACCTGCCGTACTACGCCGACACGATGTTCCCGCCGATGGAGTTCGAGGGCACGAACTACCAGCTCAAGGCGATGAACTGCCCGATGCACAACCTCATCTTCAGCTCGCGCGGGCGCTCCTACCGGGAGCTGCCGCTGCGCCTGTTCGAGTTCGGCCACGTCTACCGCTACGAGAAGTCCGGCGTCATCCACGGCCTGACCCGCGTGCGCGGCTTCGCGCAGGACGACTCGCACTCCTACTGCACCAAGGAGCAGGCCCCGGCCGAGGTCAAGCACCTGCTCAACTTCATGCTGACGGTGCTGCGCGACTTCGGCCTCCAGGACTTCTACCTCGAGCTGTCGACCCGCGACGACTCGAAGAAGGACAAGTTCGTCGGCTCCGACGAGGACTGGGCGGTCGCCACCCAGGTGCTCGCCGACGTCTGCGCGGAAACCGGCCTCGACCTCGTGCCCGACCCGGGTGGCGCGGCGTTCTACGGCCCGAAGGTGTCGGTCCAGGCCAAGGACGCCATCGGCCGCACCTGGCAGATGGGCACCGTCCAGTACGACTTCAACCAGCCCAAGGGCTTCGGTCTGGAGTACGTCGGTCCCGACGGCACCAAGCACCAGCCGGTGATGATCCACTCGGCCAAGTTCGGCTCGATCGAGCGGTTCTTCGGGGTCCTGCTCGAGCACTACGCCGGCGCCATGCCGCCGTGGCTCGCGCCGGTCCAGGTGACCGCGATCCCGATCGCGGAGCGCCACGTCGACTACCTGTACGACGTCGCGAAGCAGATGAACGCGCTCGGCCTGCGGGTCGAGGTCGACGAGTCCGACGACCGGATGCAGAAGAAGATCCGCAACGCGCAGCTGCAGAAGGTGCCGTTCATGATGATCGCCGGCGACGACGACGTCGAGAAGGGCGCGGTCTCGTTCCGCTACCGCGACGGACGCCAGGACAACGGCGTCCCGATCGCCGAGGCCATCGAGCGCGTCAAGGCAGCCGTCGCGAGCCGCGAGCAGGTCTGACCGGCACCGTTCACGTGTCGCAGGCGTTGCCGTCCTTGGTGGCGACGTCGACGCCTGCGAGGTAGGCCAGCGGCCCGAGCAGGTCGTCGCGGACAACGACCCCTGCCCGGGTGACGTAGCGGGTGGTGTCGCCGGCCTGGTCGGGGAACTCGGCGGGCCAGCGCTCGTCGGTGGTGTCGTTGACCGCGACGGTGATGCTGCCGACGTGGATCTGGAGCGGAAGCCCGCCCGGGACGTAGTGCTGCGTGTGGGCCACGACCGTGGTGCCGACGGTCACGGTCGTGGTGATGTCCAGGGTCTGCACACCGGATGCCGTCGTGAACGTCGGCTCCGGCCCGATCGCGTCGCACGAGGCCCGGACCTCGGCCCAGAGGCCCGTGGCCGCGATCGTCACGCCTCCTGTGCGCAGCACGACCTTGCCGAGCTCTGCGCGCCCGTAGGCGTGGTCCCCGACGGCGGGTGGGGTCTGGTACATGCGTGCGACCTCGGGCGCGACCTCCTGGTACTCCGCCGCGTCCGTTGCCTCGAGGCTTCCGTCCTCACTGACGTAGGAGGCGCGCCGGCGCGCGCCGTTGTTGCACTCGGCGGTGAACGGGTCGCCGCTGAGGGTGTCGACGTACTTCATTCCGTAGACCGGCAGGCCGACGCCGAAGGCGGACTCGCTGTGCGGGATGGTGAGGCACCAGAAGGTGCCGTCGCGCGTGGTGTCGGTGACGCGGGCGGTGGCAGTGGGCGTGGCGAGCTGGGCCGGTCCGTCGAACCAGGAGACGCGGGCCTCGTAGACGTACGGGTTGACGCTGTCGTAGGCATCGCCGGTGATGGTGAACGCCGCGTTTGCCGTGGTCGACCCCGCGGGCACGGTCACGTTGTCGACCTGCCCGGTCGGGAGGAAGAGCGTGGACGAGCCGGGGTACCTCTTGAAGAGCTCGAGCCGGAACGTCACGTCGCCGGTGACCGGGCTGCTGAGCGTCGGGGTGAAGACGAGGTCGGTGCTCGCTCCGTACGCCGGTTCAGTTGCCGTGACGTCCGGGATGGCCAGCGTGGGCGCAGCATCCGCGGTGGCCGGCCCTGCCAGGCCCGGTGTCAGGAGCGCGAGGGCGGCCAGGGCAATGGCGGTGGAGGTGCGGCGTGCGTGCATGGCGGGACTCCGATCGACGTGCCGACGGCCGCCCCGAGCGCGGTGGGACATCTGTTCAACGCCGCGCATGGGCGCGAGGTCACGCCCCGGCAGGTCACCGGCTCTTACGGCCATGCGCGAGGATGGGCCCATGCGCAGCGATGACGACGTGCTCCGGCAGGACGGCGTGGGGGAGCCTGACGGGCTCGAGCGGCTCTGGACGCCCCACCGGATGGCCTACATCAAGGGTGAGTCCAAGCCCGAGGACGAAACCGCGGCGCAGTGCCCGTTCTGCCGCATCCCGACTCTCGAGGACGAGCCCGGCCTCGTCATCCACCGCGGCACCACGGCGTACGTCGTGCTGAACCTGTACCCGTACTCGCCCGGCCACCTGATGGTGGTGCCCTACCGCCACATCGCGGACTACACCGAGACGTCGGCGGAGGAGGCGGTCGAGATCGCCGGGCTGACCAAGAGGGCGATGGAGGTCGTCCGCACGGTCTCGGGCGCCCACGGCTTCAACATCGGCATGAACCAGGGCTCGATCGCGGGTGCCGGCATCGCCGCCCACCTGCACCAGCACGTCGTGCCCCGGTGGTCCGGTGACGCCAACTTCATGCCGATCATCGGCCGGACCAAGGTGCTTCCCCAGGTCATGAGCGACACGCGGAAGCTGCTCGCCGAGGCCTGGTGATCGCGGCCCCTGGAGGGGTTGATCTACCCGTCGGTCAGGCGGAGTGTGAGGGGGAGCGGCGGCGCCGCCGGGGTGCCGTCCCCGACCGAGGGAGAACGACGTGTTCGCACGCTCCACCACCATCACCGGATCGCCTGCGGAGGTCGATGCCTGCATCGGCTACATCCGCGACGACGTGATGCCGATGATCATGCACATGGACGGCTGCGTCGGCCTGTCCCTGATGGCTGACCGCGAGCGCGGCCAGTGCATCGCCACGAGCTCCTGGCGGGACGCCGAGGCACTCAGCGGGAGCTTCGACGACCTCGCCACCGTCCGCGACCGGGCGACGGAGCTGATGCACGGCACCCGCCACGTCGAGGAGTGGGAGATCGCGTCCATGCACCGCGACCACGCGACGGGTGACGGGGCGTGCGCCCGCGCGGTCTGGCTGCGCACCAACCACACCGACATGGACCGGGGCATCGGCATCTACCGCGACGTCCTGCTGCCCATGCTCCGTGACCTGCCGGGCTTCTGCAGTGCGAGCCTCTTCGTCGACCGGGCGACCCAGCGGGCGTGCGCGACGACGTCGTTCGACAGCATGGAGGCGATGGCCGCCAGCCGCGAGGAGAGCTGGGCGATCCGCGAACGGGGCGTCCGCGACGCCGGGGTGGACGTCCTGGACGCGGCGGAGTTCGAGCTCTGCATCGCCCACCTGCGCGTGCCCGAGCTGGTCTGAACCTGCGAGGCGCGATGCTTGTATGACGCCCTGGATTCCCGCGGCTTCCGGGAGCATCATGACGCCAGTCCTCGCCTGCATGGGGCAGGCGGGGCTGCCGACAGGGGACTCCCGTGCGTCGCTTCATCCTGCTCACCGTGCTCGGCCTCGGGGCCACCTCACTGACATGCTCGCCGGCCTCGGCGGTCGACGCCACGGCGCCTCCGGGACACGCCCACTGCGAGGCCTGGCTCGGCTACACCAAGGACGTTCAGGGTGGCCGGACCGGGAGGGTCGTGCTGGACGCCCCGGGCTGCCCGAACGCGCTTCGGACGGGCACCGAGTACAGCGAGTCCGCGAACGACGTGGATCCCCAGCTGACCATCGAGGTCTGGGCGTCGTCGTACCGCATGTCGACGGGGAACTTCGTCCCGGGCGCGACCTCGGGCTCCGCAGGTGCCTGGGTGGAGATGTCCGACGTGCGACCCGAGGTGCTCTACATGTACTCGCCGCGGATCCCGTTCGGCACGGGTGCCGACCTGGCTGCGGTCAAGAGCCAGGTGACGTTCGACTGCTTCGGCACCGACTTCCTCGGAGTGAGCGCCTGGTCCACGGTGGGCGCCGCAACGGCCCCGACGCGCGTGCTCCTGCCCGACGGCCAGACGCTGGTGGAGACCAACAGGACCATCCGCCGGCCGGTGGTCGACGCCAACGGCCTCACCGGCGAGGAGGTCGTGCAGCAGGCGATCGTCTACACCTACCTGCCGACCGGGGCCCAGCGCGTGATCGGCGAGAGCCGTCTCGTCTACTACGGCAACCCCTGCGACAGCTGGGTCGTGTGACCGCGCTCGCCCGGACATGAAGGGCGCCGGCACGCTGCGTTCGCCTGCGCGTCACCCACGTGATGGAGGACGGTCGCGCGGGGCCGGTAACGTCCAGCGCATGAGCGACCTCGCCGCGGACCTCGAGCTGGCCGCCTCGCTCGTGCGCGAGGCGGGCCAGCTCGCCGCACGCATGCGCGGCGAAGGACTCGCCGCAACCGCCAAGGGCTCCCTGTCCGACATCGTCACCGCCGCGGACCACGCCGCTGAGGAGCTGATCGTGGCCCGCCTGCGGCAGGAGCGGCCGCAGGACGGCATCCTCGGCGAGGAGGGGTCGGCGTACGACGGGGTGTCGGGGCGCACCTGGGTCATCGACCCGGTCGACGGCACATGGAACTTCTTCCACGGCCTCGACTGGTGGTGCTCGGCCATCGCGCTCACTACGGACGAGGACGTCCTGCTCGGAGCGGTGCACCACCCGGCCACCTCCACGACGTACGCCGGAGGACCGGGCGCGCCGGCCACGTGCAACAGCGAGCGGCTCGAGGCCCTCGTCGACCGCCCCGCTGCCGAGGTGTGCGCAGCGACGTACCTGCACCCCGACCGCCACGCGACGGCCGTCGGCGAGGCGTGGCGCCGGGCCGTCTCCCTGCCCGCCACGCTGCGGGTGCTCGGCTCCGGCACGATGGATGCGATGGCGCTCGCGACGGGCACGCTCGGGGTGAGCTTCCAGCACGACGTCCCGCTGTGGGACCGGCTCCCCGGCGAGGCGATCGTGCGGTCCCTCGGCGGCGTGCGGCGCGAGGTCGAGGCCGGGGGAGTGACGTGGAACGTGCTCGGCGTCGCGACCACGGTCGACCAGGTGGCCGCGGCGCTGGCCGACGGGCGCTAGCCTGCCGCCACCATGCTCGAACGCTTCCGCGGCTTCTGGTCCGCCCTCATCGCCCCGCTCGCCAGGCTCTTCCTCCGCCTCGGGATCAGCCCCGACGCGGTGACCATCGTCGGCACCCTGGGTGTCTGCGCCGGCGCGCTGATCTTCTTCCCGCAGGGCAAGCTGCTGACGGGCGTCCTCTTCATCACGGCGTTCGTCTTCAGCGACATGGTCGACGGCAGCATGGCGCGCATGTCGGGGCGCACGTCGGTCTTCGGCGCCTTCCTCGACTCCACGCTCGACCGCATCGCCGACGGCGCGATCTTCGCCGGGCTGGCGCTCTACTTCGCCAGCCCCCACGGCGACGACCTGATCCGCCTCGGCTCGGCCGACCTCTACCAGGTGCTCTGCCTGGTCTCCCTGGTGATGGGCAGCGTGACGTCGTACGTCCGCGCCAAGGCGGAATCGCTGGGCATGACCGCCCAGGTCGGCATCGCCGAGCGGGCCACGCGCCTCGTCTTCACGCTGGTCGCCACCGGCCTCGCGGCGATGTTCCACCTGCCCTACCTGATCGAGGCAGTTCTCTGGTTCATGGCCGTGGCGAGCACGATCACCGTCGGGCAGCGCATCTGGACGGTCCGCGAGCAGACCCTGGCGGCGTGAGCCCCCTCACCCCGGCGGTAGGCTTGGGCGTTCCCCGAACCCAGTCTTGAAGGACCAGCAGTGAGCGACCAGCAGACCCAGGCCACCGGCACTTCGCACGTCAAGCGCGGCATGGCCGAGATGCTCAAGGGCGGCGTCATCATGGACGTCGTCAACGCCGAGCAGGCCAAGATCGCCGAGGACGCCGGCGCCGTCGCGGTCATGGCGCTCGAGCGCGTCCCCGCCGACATCCGCGCCCAGGGCGGCGTCTCCCGGATGTCCGACCCCGACATGATCGACGGCATCATCGAGGCCGTCTCCATCCCGGTCATGGCGAAGGCCCGCATCGGCCACTTCGTCGAGGCCCAGGTGCTGCAGTCCCTCGGCGTCGACTACATCGACGAGTCCGAGGTGCTGACCCCGGTCGACTACGCCAACCACATCGACAAGTGGGCCTTCACGGTTCCCTTCGTCTGTGGCGCGACCAACCTGGGCGAGGCGCTGCGCCGCATCACCGAGGGCGCGGCCATGATCCGCTCCAAGGGCGAGGCCGGCACCGGCGACGCGTCCAACGCGGTCACCCACATGCGCACCCTCCGCTCGCAGATCCGCCGCCTGACCACCCTCGACGCTGACGAGCTCTACGTCGCCGCCAAGGAGCTCCAGGCGCCCTACGAGCTGGTCAAGGAGATCGCCGAGACCGGCAAGCTTCCCGTCGTCCTCTTCACCGCCGGCGGCATCGCCACCCCGGCCGACGCCGCGATGATGATGCAGCTCGGCGCCGAGGGCGTCTTCGTCGGCTCCGGCATCTTCAAGTCGGGCAACCCGGCCCAGCGTGCCGAGGCGATCGTCAAGGCCACGACCTTCCACGACGACCCCGACGTCATCGCCAAGGTCTCCCGCGGCCTCGGCGAGGCCATGGTCGGCATCAACGTCGACGAGATCCCGCAGCCCCACCGCCTCTCCGAGCGCGGCTGGTGAATGACGCCGGCTGAGCCTGTCGGACCCGCGACACATGAGTAACACCGTCGAACGCGCGGAGCGAGAGCTCCGCGCGTTCGCGCGTCTCCAGGTCAGGGCGGGCCTCCTGCCCGATTCGGAGCAGCTGGCCGAGGTCCGTGAGGCGGTCGCGGCCGAGCTGCCGCACAGCGACCCCGAGATCCTCGCGCGGGCCTGGCTGGCCGCCGCCCGCAAGGAGCTCCTCACGGAGCAGGCGACGTGGCCCGCCACCACCGACGTCGACCGCCTCCGCGCGGCCTTCATGGAGTGCCAGCAGCACGGCGTCAAGGTGCTCGCCGGCGTGGAGGACCACTGGGCCGCCCGCCGCGCACTCGAGGAGGACGCCGGGCAGCTCCGCGGTGTCATCTGGTTCGTGCCGATGGACGTCTGGCACGCCGTCGACACCCCCATGCTCGAGGTCAACCTGTGGCACCCCTCCGGCGCCAACGCCGCCGCCGGTGACCCGCTGACGACCTCCGTGCTGACCTGCCTGGAGCGTCACGGTCTGAAGGCCCGCTTCGACGAGGGACGCATCGAGGTCGCGGCCCTCTGGCAGCGACGCCTCTGATCGCCCTGTGGTGGTGACGTTCACCGCCACGTCTCCGCACGGACACGCGGCCCGTGTTCGCTGCTCGGCATGGACCGGGCGCGCATGGACTGGATGGACACCCTCCGTGGCGCGGCGGTCCTCGCGGTCGTGGTCCTGCACGTCCAGCTGACCACCTCTGCCGTCACGGGTGACCCGCTGTTGCCGCTGGCCAGGCTCGACGAGCAGCTGGCCGGCGTACGGATGCCGCTGCTGATGCTGCTGAGCGGGGTGCTCCTGCCGCGCTCGCTGGCGAAGGGTTTGCGGCGTCACGTGAGCGGCAAGGTCCGCGCCATCCTCTGGCCGTACGCCGTCTGGACCGCGATCGACCTCGGGCACCTCTTCGCCGACGCCGTGGTCGCCGGGCGGCCGGTGCCGTGGCGACTTGTCGGGGAGGCGATCTACGACCCGACCGGCTACCTGTGGTTCCTCGCCTGGCTCTTCGTCTTCCACCTCGCCGCCGGCCTCCTCACGGAGCGGGCGCGCACGATTGCTGCCGTAGGCGGGCTGGTCCTGGCCCACGTCGTGCATCCGGCGTCGCCGGAGCTGGCCCGCCTCGTCTGGCTCCTCCCCTGGTTCCTCGCCGGCGACGCCCTCGCGCGCACAGTGCCCGCCGCCCTGCCGCCCGGTGCGGGTGCGGCGGCCAACCGGCTGGGGATCGCGCCGCTGGCAGCGGTGGGGCGCAGCTCGATCGTCTACTACGTCAGCCACCTGCCCGTCGTCGTGTACGCCGTCCCGCTGCTGTGGTCGGGGCTCGGGGTGCACGCGCCCTGGCTGGTCTCCGTGCTGGCGCTCGGTGCCTCGCTGGCGATCTCCGCGACGCTCGCGCGGGTCCAGCGCGCCCCGTACTGGCGCTGGCTCTTCGCGTGGCCTGAGCGTGCGGCGCGGAGGAGTGTGATGGAGCCCACGGTCGGAAAGGGCTGCTTTCCTGTTCTCCGTGACGCCTTGTCCCATTAACGTTGTGTGGACACAGTGTCTCAGGTAATCCGGGGACCAGGTTCGACCACGAGGTGAGTGACATGACGACTGACGTGACCTACGAGCAGCACCTGGCGACGCTCTCCCAAGGCTCGGTGGACCTCCACTTCGACCCGTTCGTCGACATCGACTGGGAGAGCTACGACGTCTCCGCGGAGAACCCCCAGTGGATCCTTCCGGCTGAGCACGAGATGGGCGCCCACCCGTGGTACCAGTCGCTCTCCGAGGAGCGTCAGCGCGAGATCGGCCGCGCCTACATGGCCCAGGTCGCCAAGGTCGGCCTGGAGTTCGAGAACCTCCTCATCCGTGGCCTCATGCAGTACGTCTACGACCTGCCGAACGGCTCCGCGGAGTTCCGCTACGTCACGCACGAGGCGACCGAGGAGACGCACCACACGCAGATGTTCCAGGAGTTCGTGAACCGCTGCGAGGCGGATGCCCCCGGCATGCCGCAGTGGACCAAGACGTTCCTCATGCAGACGTTCATCCCGGGCTTCGCCCGGCTCTTCCCCGAGTTCTTCTTCATCCTCGTGCTCGGCGGCGAGGAGCCGATCGACCACATGCAGAAGGTCTACCTGCGTGCCGGCGAGGGCAAGATCCACCCGCTCATGCGGCGGATCATGCAGATCCACGTCGCGGAGGAGGCGCGCCACATCTCCTTCGCCCACGCGAAGCTGACCGAGGACGCGCCGGGCATGGGCCGGATCCGTCGCGGGCTTCTCTCCGTGCTCACGCCGATCGCGTTCCGGATCATGGCCGACATGATCCTGATCCCGCCGGGCCGCATGTGCCAGGAGCTCGGCATCCCGCGCGAGGTCATCAAGGACATCTACTGGGAGGCTCCGGAGCGCCGCGTCGTCCTCAGCGAGATCTTCGGTGACGTCCGGATGCTGTCGACCAAGGTCGGCCTCGTGGACAACCGCGTCGCCCGCCTGCTGTGGAAGCGTCTCCACATCGGCGGCGCCCCGTCCCGCTACCGCGGCGAGATCCACGACCGCTCGATCCACGACCGCGAGCTCGCTCAGCAGCACCACGCTGCCTGATCCGGCCGACGTCGCTTCCCCGAAGGTCCCTCATGCCCCACGTCGTCACCCAGTCCTGCTGTGCCGACGCCTCGTGCGTCATCGCCTGCCCCGTCAACGCGATCCACCCGGGTCCGCTCGAGGACGGCTTCGCTCTCGCCGAGCAGGTCTACATCGACCCGCAGACCTGCGTCGACTGCGGCGCCTGCGTCTCGGCCTGTCCGGTCGGCGCGATCAAGGCGCACACGCGGCTCGCTCCCTCCGAGCTGCCGTTCGTCGAGCTCAACGCGGACTTCTTCCGCGACGCCGACCGGTCCACGCGTCCGGTCCTGGCGCCGCTGCGCAAGCGGTTCCGCCCGGCGGCCGAGACGCTCCGCGTCGCCGTCGTCGGCGCCGGCCCCGCGGGCCTGTACGTCGCCGACGAGCTGCTGCACTACCCGGGCGTGACCGTGACGGTGCTCGACCGGCTCGGTGTGCCGCACGGCCTGGCCCGCTTCGGCGTCGCGCCCGACCACGAGCACACGCGCAAGATCCGCACGCTCTTCGAGACGATCGAGAAGCAGGACGGCTTCACCTACGAGCTCGGCGTCGAGGTCGGCCGCGACGTCACTCACGAGCAGCTCATGGCGGCGTACGACGCGGTCGTCTACACGGTCGGCGCATCGGCAGACCGCGCCATGGGTGTGCCCGGCGAGGACCTGCCCGGCAGCGTCTCGGCCACGAGCGTCGTCGGCTGGTACAACGGGCACCCCGACCACGCCGACCTCGGCCCCGACCTGTCGGGCGAGCGCGTCGTCGTCGTCGGCAACGGCAATGTCGCCCTCGACGTCGCGCGCATCATGACCGCCGACCCGGAGGCGCTCGCGTCCACCGAGATCGCGCCCGCCGCGCTCGCTTCCCTCCGCAGCAGCTCCGTGCGCGAGGTGCTCGTGCTGGGCCGTCGCGGTCCGGCCGAGGCTGCGTTCACGATGCCCGAGCTGGTCGGCCTCGCCGGCCTCACCGACGTCGACGTCCTCGTCGAGGGTGGGCTCGCTGGCCTGGAGGGCCTCGAGGCGTCGCCCAAGCTCGACCTGATCCGCGAGATCGCCCGGCGTGAGCCCGGGGCGGGGGAGCGTCGGCGCATCGTGCTGCGCTTCCACACCGCGCCTGTCGGCGTCGTCGGCGACACCCACGTGACCGGCCTCGAGGTGGCCCGCACCGAGCTCGTGACCGGTCCCGACGGCGTACGCCGCGCCGAGCTGACCGACGACCGTGAGGTGATTCCCGCGTCGATGGTGCTGCGCAGCGTCGGGTACCGCGGCCGACCCGTTCCCGGCCTGCCGTTCGACGAGACCAGCGCCACGATCCCCAACGTGGCGGGGCGTGTCGAGCCCGGCGTGTACGTCGCGGGCTGGATCAAACGTGGACCGACCGGCTTCCTCGGCACGAACAAGACGTGCGCGGAGGAGACCGTCGACAGCCTTCTCGCTGACGTCGCCGCCGCACAGAACGTGGCCGGATCTGACAAGATGGCGACCCGATAACAACCTTCCGGGTCGAAAGTGGGTCATGGGGACCGACGAGCAGCAGGTCGATGGGCGCAGTGTCCGCTGGGAAGCACACAAGCGCGAGCGCCGTGCTGCCATCATCCAGGCCGCCATCGAACTCACTGAGGCCCATCCGCCGGGCACGGACATCCACGTCCAGCTGATCGCGAAGCAGGCCGGCATCGGCCGCCCGGTGGTCTACCGCCACTTCGCTGACCGCGACGACCTGGACCGCGCGGTGCAGCGGCAGTCGCTGCAGATGCTCAACGACCACGTCTTCGCCCCGGGCATCGCCGAGGGTGGCCTGCGCGAGGTCATCGAGCGGGGTGTGTTGCGCTACGTCCAGTGGGCACACGAGCATCGCGCACTCCACCGCTTCGCCATGCGCGAGCTGCCGGGCAAGATCGACAACCCCGTGCGCAACGCCATCCGCGGCATCTCCGTGCAGCTGAAGCCGCTGCTCCTCGAGGGTGGCAAGGTGCTCGGCGTCGAGCTCGACGAGGACGACGCGGCGATGGTCGACCTGGTCGCCTTCGGCGTCGTCTCCGAGGTCGTCTCCGCGGTCCGCCTGTGGCTGGCGCGGGGCGAGGACCGCAAGCCCGACCCCGAGCCGCTGGCCTACCGGCTCGCGCAGCTGATCTGGTACCAGCTGGACGGCATGGCTGCCACGCGCGGCGGCAAGCTCAACCCGGAGCTCTCGCTGTCGGACCTCGCCGGGCTCTTCCCTGCGTCCGAAAACTAGAATCATCGGGTGAGCACCCCCAGCAGCCTGACCATCGGCGTCCTCGCCCTCCAGGGCGACGTCCGCGAGCACCGCGCCATGCTCGAGCAGTGTGGCGTCTCCGCCGTCGGCGTACGCCGTCCGGAGGAGCTCGCGCAGGTCGACGGCCTGGTGATCCCGGGCGGGGAGTCGACGACCATCGGCAAGCTCGCCGGCATCTTCGGCCTGCTCGAGCCGATCCGCGCCGCCCTGCGCGACGGGCTCCCGGCGTACGGCACGTGTGCGGGGATGATCATGCTCGCCGACGCGATCGAGGGCGGCACGGCCGACCAGCAGACGTTCGGCGGCATCGACGTCGTCGTGCGGCGCAACGGGTTCGGTCGCCAGGTCGACTCGTTCGAGGCGGTGGTGGACTTCTCGCCGTCGTGGCACGACCACTTCGACTACCCGGCCACCTTCATCCGCGCGCCGTACGTCGAGAAGGTGGGCGACGGCGTCGAGGTCGCCGCCACGGTGACGGACGAGCAGGGGGATAGGATCGTCGCGGTCCGACAGGGGCGCCTGCTCGCCACGTCGTTCCACCCGGAGATCACCGGTGACACCCGGATCCACGAGCTCTTCGTCGAGCTCGTCCGGTCCTGACGGTCCGCCTGGTCCCACCGCACGAGCACGACGACGGAAGAGAGCGCATGTCCGGCCACTCCAAGTGGGCAACCACGAAGCACAAGAAGGCGGCGATCGACGCCAAGCGGGCCAAGAGCTTCGCGAAGCTGATCAAGGTCATCGAGATCGCAGCCCGGGCCGGCGGTGCCGACACGTCCGGCAACCCGGCGCTGGTCGACGCCATCCAGAAGGCGAAGAAGTCGTCGGTCCCCAACGACAACATCGACCGCGCCGTCAAGCGCGGTGCAGGCCTCAGCGGTGACAGCGTCGCCTACGACACGATCATGTACGAGGTCTACGGCCCGTCCGGTGTCGCGCTGCTGGTCGAGTGCCTCACCGACAACAAGAACCGTGCCGCGATGGAGGTCCGCACCGCGGTCACCCGCAACGGCGGCACCATGGCCGACCCCGGCTCCGTCTCGCGCCTCTTCGGCCGCAAGGGCATCGTCGTGGTCGCCAAGTCGCAGGACGGCAAGGAGATCGACGAGGACACCGTCCTCGAGGCGACCCTCGACGCCGGCGCCGAGGAGGTCAACGACCTCGGTGACTCCTGGCAGGTCCAGTGCGAGGCGACCGATGTCGTCGCGGTCCGCACGGCGATCCAGGAGGCCGGCCTCGACTACGACTCCGCCGACGTCGAGTTCGTGGCGTCGATGGACATCCCGGTCGCTGACGCCGCCACCGCCGCCAAGGTGATCAAGCTCGTCGACGTGATCGACGACCTCGACGACGTGCAGAACGTCTTCTCCAACGCCGACATCCCCGACGAGCTCCTCGAGGAGCTCGACGACTGAGTTTCACGAACGACGACCTCGGTCGCGGCGCCGCGAGGCTCCGTGACCGAGGTCGCTGCGTGTGCAGACGTGGTCAGTCCGTGAAGTAGAACGGTGCGCCGAGCGGGACCATTTGGCTCCAGCCCTTCACGGCGGTGGTCGACATCACCTGGTGGCCGACCTTGCCCCAGTGAACGTAGCCGCCGCCAGAGGGCCCACAGCCGAGGCTGGTCCAGTAGGCCGCGCCGTCGGACCAGCGGTAGCCGCGGGCCTTCACGCAGATGGAGCCGCTCGACCACGGCGGAACCGTCCATGCGACGTAGATCTTCGGGTACTTCACCACCGAGGTGGTGTGACCACACGAGCCGTGCCATGTCTTGCTCCAGTAGCCCGGCGTCGCGTAACCGGCCGCCTCGTAGGCGCCGCAGGAGACGAGCTTCAGGTTTGCAGTGGTGCCATGGTCCTCGGGCGCCGGTCTGGACGCGGCTGTGGTCGAGGTGCTGACCTGCGCGACCAGGAGTGCGGCCAGACAGGCGAAGAGGGCGAGCTTGAGCTTGAGGATCATGGTGAGCCTCCCGATAGGCGTAGTGGGTCGGGTAGCGAGTCTGGTGGCGGCTGTGCGCGCGGGGCATGAGTACCTGTGCGCACCTTGACGGCACGGGCGTCGGCGGGAGACTGGGCCCATGACAGAGGTCGACGCCTACCTGGATGAGCTCTCGCCGGCGGAGGCAGAGGTGATCCGCGGCTACTACGCGCGTGCCCTCACGCTGGTGCCGGAGGCCGTGCCGGGCAGGAAGTACGGCATGGCCTGCCTGACCTACCGCGATCGCGGTCTCGTCGCGATCATCCGCACGGAGGCGGGGTTTTCGCTCTTCCCGTTCGGCTCGGAGCCGGTCGCGCTGGCCCGCCCACTGCTCGACGGCCTGCCGACCACCCGCGGAGGCGTGCAGTTCACCGCCGACCGTGGCGTCCCCGATGCGGCGTACGACGGGATGGTGCGGTGGACCCGCGACCACATCGACCGCACCCTTGGCCCCACGCGCTGACCCGCGTGTCGTCGCCGTACGTCGGAGGCGCGGCCGTTAGGGTTCGAACATGCGTTCGCAGACCCGTGTGCTCGGCATCGACCCCGGCCTGACCCGCTGCGGGCTCGGCGTCGTCGAGGGGTCGATCGGCCGGCCGCTGTCGCTCGTCGACGTGGGCGTGGTCCGCACGACGTCGAGCCTCCCGGTCTGGGAGCGGCTCGTGACGATCGAGAAGGGCGTCGACGCCTGGCTCGACGAGCACCGTCCCGATGCCGTGGCCATCGAGCGGATGTTCGCGCGCTCCGACGTCAGCACGATCATGGGCACGGCGCAGGCTGCCGGCGTCGCGATGGTCTGCGCCGCCCGGCGCGGCATCCCGGTCGCGATGCACACGCCGTCGGAGGTGAAGGCCGCCGTCTCCGGCAACGGCCGCGCCGACAAGGCACAGGTCGGCCTCATGGTGACGCGCATCCTCCGGCTCGACGCGATGCCGAAGCCCGCCGACGCGGCCGACGCGCTGGCGCTGGCGATCACCCACATCTGGCGCGGTGGCGCCCAGTCCCGACTCGAGGCGGCCGTCGCCGCCCAGGCACTCAAGGCAGGATCCCGTTGATCGCTCACGTCCGCGGCACCGTCACCGACCTCGGCCTCACCAGTGCCGTACTGGAGGTGGGGGGAGTCGGTCTCGAGCTCCAGTGCACCCCCGGCACCCTCGCCACGCTGCGTCACGGGGCGCAGGCGACGCTGCCGACGAGCCTCGTCGTACGCGAGGACTCGCTGACGCTCTTCGGCTTCCTCGACGACGACGAGAAGTCGTGCTTCGAGCTCGTGCAGACCGCCAGCGGCGTCGGGCCGAAGCTGGCGCAGGCGATCCTCGCCGTGCTCGGCCCTGACGACCTCCGGGTCGCCATCGCCGGCGAGGACGTCAAGACGCTCACGAAGGTCCCGGGCATCGGGCAGAAGGGCGCCCAGCGGATCATCCTCGAGCTCAAGGACCGCATCGGCGCCCCCGTCGGCCGTGGTGCTGCGCGCGTCGCGCCCGCGGCAGACGCGTGGCGTGCACAGGTGGTCGAGGGCCTCACCGGCCTCGGCTGGTCGGCGAAGGAGGCCGAGAAGGCCGTCGACGTCGTCGCACCCGACGCCGGCTCGACGCCCGACATCGGTGCCGTGCTGCGTGCGGCGCTGCAGACGCTGCGGAAGGCCTGACCTCCATGGCGTACGACGACGTGGAGCTGTCCGCGCTGGAGGCCGAGCACCTGGCCCGGATGGAGGGCCGCCTGACCGCCGCCGAGGCGGACTCCGACGAGCGTGCCGTCGAGGCCGCACTGCGCCCGCGGACCCTCGACGAAGTGATCGGCCAGGAGCGGGTCCGTGAGCAGCTCGGCCTCGTGCTCGATGCCGCCAAGGCACGTGGCCGCGTGCCCGACCACGTGCTCCTGTCGGGGCCTCCGGGTCTGGGCAAGACCACCCTCGCGATGATCATCGCCGCGGAGATGGAGGCGCCGCTGCGCCTGACCAGCGGTCCGGCCATCACCCACGCCGGTGACCTGGCTGCGATCCTCTCCGGCCTCAACGAGGGAGAGGTCCTCTTCGTCGACGAGATCCACCGGATGTCGCGGCCGGCGGAGGAGATGCTCTACATGGCGATGGAGGACTTCCGCGTCGACGTGATCATCGGCAAGGGCCCGGGCGCCACCGCGATCCCGCTCGAGATCCCGCCGTTCACGCTGGTGGGCGCCACGACACGTGCCGGCCTGCTGCCGGGCCCGCTGCGCGACCGCTTCGGCTTCACCGGCCACCTGGAGTTCTACGAGCCCCACGAGCTCGACGGCATCGTCCGTCGCAGCGCCCACCTGCTCGACGTCCAGCTGACCGACGAGGGTTCCGCCGAGATCGCCGGTCGGTCGCGCGGCACGCCACGCATCGCCAACCGGCTGCTGCGCCGGGTGCGCGACTACGCCCAGGTCCGCGCTGACGGCGTCGTGACGCTCGACGTCGCCCACCGTGCACTCGACCTCTTCGAGGTCGACGCCCTCGGCCTCGACCGCCTGGACCGCGGCGTGCTCGACGTGCTCTGCCGGCGGTTCGGCGGGGGACCGGTGGGTCTCTCCACGCTGGCCGTCGCGGTCGGCGAGGAGCGCGAGACGGTGGAGGAGGTCGCCGAGCCCTTCCTGGTCCGCAACGGCTTCCTCGCCCGCACGCCGCGGGGCCGTATCGCGACCCCGGCAGCGTGGGCGCACCTCGGCCTGAGGCAGCCGCCCGGCACACCCGGGGACGACCCGCTGCCCGGTTCGTGACGCGGGCTACACTGCACCGTCGGTCGCTCCGCGGCCCGTTGTCGACTCCTCCGAGAGGCCTTGATCCGTGTCCTTGACGGACCTTGCCGCGTGGCTGCCCATCCTGGGTATCTTCGCCGTTTTCTGGTTGCTCATCATCCTGCCCGCACGTCGCCGCCAGAGGGCGGCGGTCGAGATGCAGTCGCAGCTGACCGTCGGTGACCGCGTGGTCACCTCCGGCGGGATCTTCGGCACCATCTCCCGCGTGGCGGATGACCGGGTCGGCCTCGAGGTGGCCCCCGGCGTCGTCGTCGACATCGCGCGCGGCGCACTCGTGGGCAAGGAGGCCTGACGTGGCAGCAGCAAAGGTGGCGCGGCCCGGCCGCACCCTCATCCTCTTCCTCGCCGGTCTCGGCGTGCTCTTCGGTCTCGTGGCCATCGGTGGCACGTGGAAGCCCGAGCTCGGGCTCGACCTCCAGGGCGGCCAGCGCATCACGCTGCGCGCCAAGGAGGCCAACGTGAAGCCCGACGCGATGGCCGAGGCCGTCAAGATCATCAACCAGCGCGTCAACGGCTCCGGCGTGGCCGAGGCCAACGTCTCCAGCCAGGGCAACCGCAACGTGGTCGTCTCGATCCCGGGCAAGTCCAACCAGAAGCTGGTCGACATCGTCCAGCGGCAGGCTCGGCTCGGCTTCCGCCTGATCGCGTGCTCGTCGGAAAACCCCGGGCCGTGCGCGACCGGGGGCGGCACGCCTGCCAAGGCCAGCGGTCGCGCCGAGGAGGCGCTCGCGTGGCGCAAGGCCCCGCCGGCCGCCTGGGTGACCCGCTTCGAGCAGAGCACGTGTCCGCCGGGCGGCGGCGCTGCGCTGCAGAGCGGTGAGAAGTCGGCCTCCGAGGACGTCGATGCGCCGGGCACGCCCATGGTCGCCTGTGACGCCAACGGCAGGAAGTTCCTCCTCTCCGCGGCTCCTGTCGAGGGCAAGGACCTCTCCAACGCGAGCGCCGGCCAGGGACAGAACGCGGTCGACTACCTCGTCGACCTCCGCCTCAAGAAGGACGGCGCGGCACGGTTCCTGAAGGTCTCGAAGGCGCTCTACTCCAACGGCCAGGAGGCGTTCGCCATCGTCCTCGACGGCAAGGTGCTGCAGACGCCGAGCATGGTCGATGGCAACCTCAGCTCGCGCTCGAGCATCACGGGCCAGCGCTCCCTCCGCGAGGCCACCGACCTCGCCACCAGCCTCAAGTTCGGTGCGCTGCCGGTCGCCTTCGAGTCCGACCCGAAGAACGAGACGATTGGCCCCTCGCTCGCTGGCAACCAGCTCTCCGCAGGCATCTGGGCGGGCATCGTCGGCCTCGCGCTCGTCATGCTCTACTGCCTGCTCTACTACCGCGGCCTCGGCCTCGTCGTCATCGCCTCGCTCATCGCAGCCGGCCTGTCGACGTACGCCATGGTGCTGCTGCTGGCGGGTGCGGGCTTCACGCTCTCCCTGCCGGGCATCGCCGGTCTGATCGTGGCGGTCGGCATCACCGCTGACTCCTTCATCGTCTTCTTCGAACGCATCCGTGACGAGATGCGCGACGGCAAGACGATGCGCGTCGCGGTCGAAGCGGGCTGGGTCCGAGCGCGGAACACCTGCCTGGCGGCCGACGCGGTCTCGCTGTCGGCGGCGCTCGTCCTCTACATCTTCGCGATCGACGAGGTCCGCGGCTTCGCCTTCACCCTGGGCCTGTCGACGGTCATCGACCTCGCGATCTTCTTCTGGTTCACCAAGCCGGCGGTCTCCTGGCTGGGCCGGTTCCACTTCTTCAGTTCCGGCCACAAGCTCTCGGGCCTCGGCACGGAGACGCTCGGCGTCGACGCTCCGGCGTCTGCAGCGATCACGGGAGGGGCTGCCTGATGGGCAAGTTCTCGCGCCTCGGCAACGACCTCTACAACGGTCACAGGTCGATCGACTTCGTCGGTCGCTGGAAGCGATGGTACGCCATCTCGGCGGTCATCGTCATCGTCGCGATCAGCGGCCTCGTCGTCCGGGGCCTCAACCTCGGCATCGAGTTCGTCGGCGGCACGGAGTACTCCGTCAGCCTGCCCTCGGAGAAGGTGACCCAGCACAACGCCGACAAGCTCCGCGACGTGGTGGCGGGCCTCGGCATCAAGGACGCCGAGCAGCCGGTCGTCACGACCTCCGGCGAGAAGGCGATCCTCGTCCAGACCGAGCCGCTGTCCAGCGACGACATCACCAAGGTGAAGTCCGCCATGGCGAAGGCGGTCGGCATCCACGTCGGCGACATCTCCCACGACTCGATCGGCTCGAGCTGGGGCAAGGACGTCCTCAACCGGGCGATCCTCGGCCTGATCGTCTTCCTGGTCATCGTGGTGCTCTTCATCTGGGCGTACTTCCGCGAGTGGAAGATGTCCGTGGCCGCGATCGTGGCGCTTGCCCACGACCTCGTCATCACCGTCGGCATCTACGCGCTGTCCGGCTTCGAGGTGTCACCGGCGACGGTCACCGGCATCCTGACGATCCTCGGCTTCTCGCTCTACGACACGGTCGTCGTCTTCGACAAGGTCCGTGAGAACACCACCGGCGGCAAGGCCGCCAGCCGGTCGTACGCCGAGGGCGCCAACCTCGCCGTCAACCAGACCCTGGTGCGCTCGATCAACACGTCGATCGTGGCGCTGCTGCCCGTCGCCGCGATCCTCTACGCCGGCGTCGTGCAGCTCGGCTCGGGCTCGCTCAAGGACCTCGCGCTCGCGCTCTTCGTCGGCATGGCCGCGGGTGCGTACTCCTCGATCTTCATCGCGACCCCGCTCGTGGTGCAGCTCAAGCGCAACGACGGCGACGTCGAGGCGATCAACCGCCGCGCCGCCGCCCGTCGGGCCGCGGTCGACCCGTACGCCAGCGTGCCGTCGTTCGCCGAGGGCATGCCGGTCTACGCCGACCCGACGACCACGGCGCTGGAGCAGGCCCGCCACGGCATCGACCCCGAGCAGCAGCGCGCGGCGGCCCAGCGGCCGATGACGCGCGACCGGCTGCCGAAGGGCTACCTCAAGGAGCAGGAGAACCTCCCGGAGGAGCTCGAGGACGACGGCCGATGAGCGTGCTCGCCCCGGAGGTGCGTGACGAGGTCGAGCGGGCTCTCTCCGCGTGCGTGATCGACGTCGTCGACTACCCGCAGCCGGGCGTGATGTTCAAGGACATCACCCCGATGCTCGCCGACCACGACGCGTTCACGGCGGTTGTGACGGCTCTCGCATCTGCTGGACGTGACGAGGACGGCAACGTCATCGTTGACAAGGTCGTGGGCATGGAGGCGCGCGGGTTCATCCTCGCCGCCCCTGTCGCCCTCGCCCTCGGAGCCGGGTTCGTCCCGGTGCGCAAGGCGGGCAAGCTGCCGCGTGAGACCCACGCCGTGTCGTATGCCCTCGAGTACGGCGAAGCCACCCTGGAGATCCACCAGGACGCGGTCCAGCCGGGCGAGCGGGTGCTCCTGGTCGACGACGTGCTGGCCACCGGCGGCACCGTCGCGGCCACGCGCGAGCTCGTCGAGTCCTGCGGGGGCACCGTCCACGCCGTCTCGGTCCTGCTGGAGCTCACGTTCCTTCCGGGACGCGAGACGAATCCGGGCCTGACGGTCACCTCCCTCGGTACCGTCTGACCGCCTGAACCTCACTGAACCGTTCGAGAAAGAGAAGCACTGACGTGACGTCTGACCACTTCGCCGACTGGAAGCGCCGGGAGGCCCTGGCCGAGGCGATGATCCCGATCATCGGCCAGCTCTACCGTGAGCGCGACGTCACCGTCCTGGTGCACAGCCGGTCGCTGGTGAACAAGTCGGTCATCAGCATCCTGAAGACCCACAAGTACGTCCGCCAGATCGTGGGCAAGGAGCTGGGCATCGAGGACACGTTCCCGATCCTGCAGATCCTCGCCGGCCTCGACCTCGGCCCCTCCCGCGTCGACATCGGCAAGCTCGCCCTCGCGTACGCCGAGGACGGCCAGGGCAAGACCCTCGAGGAGTTCGTGACCGCGGCCGTCGCCGGCGCCACGGGCGACAACAAGCTGGTCCGCGAGGGCTCGACGGACGTGGTCCTCTACGGCTTCGGCCGCATCGGCCGCCTCCTGGCCCGCCTGCTCATCGAGAAGTCCGGCTCGGGCAACGGCCTGCGCCTGCGCGCCGTCGTCGTGCGCAAGGGCTCCGACGACGACCTCAAGAAGCGCGCCTCGCTGCTGCGCCGCGACTCGATCCACGGCCAGTTCAACGGCTCGATCTCGATCGACGAAGAGCGCAACGTCATCATCGCCAACGGCGTGGAGATCCAGTTCATCTACTCCAACGACCCCTCCGAGGTCGACTACACGGAGTACGGCATCAACGACGCGATCCTCATCGACAACACGGGCAAGTGGCGTGACCGCGAGGGTCTCTCCAACCACCTGCGCCCGGGTGTCGCCAAGGTCGTCCTGACGGCGCCGGGCAAGGGCGACGTCAAGAACATCGTCCACGGCGTCAACCACAACACGATCGAGGCCAGCGACAACATCCTGTCGTGCGCCTCCTGCACGACCAACGCGATCGTCCCGCCGCTCAAGGCGATCGAGGACGAGTTCGGCATCGTGCACGGCCACGTGGAGACGGTCCACTCGTTCACCAACGACCAGAACCTCCTGGACAACTTCCACAAGGGCGACCGTCGTGGCCGCTCGGCGCCGCTCAACATGGTGCTCACCGAGACCGGTGCCGCCTCCGCGATCAAGAAGGCGATGCCGGACTTCGGCGCCCACATCTCGGGCTCGTCGATCCGCGTCCCCACCCCGGACGTGTCGATGGCGATCCTCAACCTGACGCTGAAGCGCGAGACGACGAAGGAGGAGCTCAACGACTTCATGCGCAACGCGTCGCTGCACTCCGACCTCAAGCGCCAGATCGACTTCACCACGTCCAACGACGCCGTCTCGACCGACTTCGTCGGCTCGCGCCACGCCTCGATCTTCGACGCCAACGCGACCATCGTGAACGGCACCAACGCCATCGCCTACCTCTGGTACGACAACGAGTTCGGCTACTCGTGCCAGGTGGTCCGCGTGGTCCAGCACATCTCCGGCGTGGAGTACCCGCTCTTCCCGACTGCCTGACGGAGTCAGGCACGTCACCTCGACAGGCCCCGTGCCGCAGGTTCGCCTGCGGCACGGGGCCTTCGGCGTATGACGGGAGTCACCACTCGGCGTACGGCGGGAGGGTGGTGGCCCCTAGGATGAAAAGGTGACCGACGACAGCTCCACCACGCCGGTGCCCGCTACGCCGCAGGCCCCGGCCCCCGAGCCGATCGGCGCGCAGTCCGCGCGCCGGATGCGGACGCGCCTGGCCCGCATCGGTGCGCCCCAGCGCGGGGGCACCAACCCGGTCCTCGAGCCGCTCTTCCGCTCCGTGCGCGCGAGCCACCCCAAGGCCGACCTGGCCCTGCTGGAGCGGGCCTACACGACGGCAGAGCACTACCACCGCGACCAGCGTCGCAAGAGCGGTGACCCGTACATCACCCACCCGCTCGCGGTGACGACGATCCTCGCCGACATCGGAATGACCGAGGCGACGCTCTGCGCGGCGCTGCTCCACGACACGGTCGAGGACACGGCGTACAGCCTGGAGGAGCTGCGGCGCGACTTCGGCGAGGAGGTCGCCCAGCTCGTCGACGGCGTCACGAAGCTCGACAAGGTGCAGTACGGCGCCAACGCCGAGGCCGAGACGATCCGCAAGATGATCGTCGCGATGTCGCGCGACATCCGGGTCCTCGTGATCAAGCTCGCGGACCGGCTCCACAACATGCGCACGCTGCGCTTCGTGAAGCAGGAGACGCAGGAGCGCAAGGCCCGCGAGACGCTCGACATCTTCGCGCCGCTGGCCCACCGGCTCGGCATGAACACCATCAAGTGGGAGCTCGAGGACCTCTCGTTCGCGACGCTCCACCCCAAGATCTACGACGAGATCGTGCGGCTCGTCGCCGAGCGCGCACCGTCACGCGACAAGTTCCTGGCCGAGGTGATCGCCCAGGTCGAGGCGGACCTGCGCGAGGCGAAGATCAAGGCGACGGTCACCGGCCGGCCGAAGCACTACTACTCGATCTACCAGAAGATGATCGTCGGCGGCCGCGACTTCTCCGACATCTACGACCTCGTCGGCATCCGTGTCCTCGTCGAGGAGGACCGCGACTGCTACGCCGTCCTCGGTGTCCTGCACGCCCGGTGGAACCCCGTCCTGGGGCGGTTCAAGGACTACCTGGCGATGCCGAAGTTCAACATGTACCAGTCGCTGCACACGACGGTCATCGGCCCGCACGGCAAGGCCGTGGAGATGCAGGTCCGCACCTACGCGCAGCACCGCCGCGCGGAGTACGGCGTGGCAGCCCACTGGAAGTACAAGGAGGACGGCCGCAACGGCGTCGACACCGAGCGCCTGGGCGACAAGGACGACATGTCCTGGGTCCGGCAGCTGCTGGACTGGCAGTCCGAGGTCGAGGACCCGGGGGAGTTCCTGGAGTCGCTCCGCTTCGAGATGAACCGCGCGGAGGTCTACGTCTTCACCCCGCGCGGCGACGTGATCGCGCTGCCCGCCGGGGCGTCACCGGTCGACTTCGCGTACGCCGTGCACACCGAGGTCGGGCACCACACGATCGGCGCCCGGGTCAACGGCCGGCTCGTCTCGCTGGAGTCGCAGCTGGAGAACGGCGACGTCGTGGAGGTCTTCACCTCCAAGGCGCCCAACGCCGGTCCGTCGCAGGACTGGCTCACGTTCGTGAAGTCGCCGCGTGCGCGCAACAAGATCCGCCACTGGTTCACCAAGGAGCGGCGCGACGAGGCGATCGAGCACGGCAAGGACGAGATCGTGAAGCTCATGCGCAAGGAGGGCCTGCCCCTCAAGCGCCTGATGTCGCACGAGGCGCTCTCGGAGGTCGCCGCGCACTTCAAGCTCGCCGACGTTTCCGCGGTCTACGCCGCGGTCGGCGAGCACCAGCTGTCGGCCGCCGCCGTCGTACGCCGGGTCATCGAGCTGCACGGCGGCGACCAGGGGGCCGCGGAGGACCTCGCCGAGGGCGTCACGATCACCGGCCGGACAGGCCGCACGCCACGGTCGTTCGGCTCCAGCACCGGTGAGGTGCCGGTGCTGGTCAAGGGTGCCGACGGCCTGTGGGTCAAGCTCGCGAAGTGCTGCACGCCCGTGCCACCCGACGACATCCTCGGCTTCGTGACGAAGGGCGGCGGAGTCTCCGTTCACCGCACCGACTGCACGAACGCCACCGACCTCAAGGGCCAGCCGGAGCGGCTGATCGAGGTCGAGTGGGAGGTCAGCGCCAAGGCGACCTACCTCGTCAACATCCAGGTCGAGGCGCTCGACCGCTCGCGGCTGCTGTCGGACATCACGATGGCGCTCTCCGACGCCCACGTGAACATCCTGTCGGCGTCGCTCAGCACCTCGCGCGACCGCGTGGCGAAGTCGAAGTTCAGCTTCGAGATGGCCGACGCCAAGCACCTCGACAACGTCCTGCGGGCGGTGCGCGGGGTGCCCGGCGTCTTCGACGCCTACCGGATCTGAGGCGGGTCAGCCGAGCGGCTGGTTGATCCTGACCATGTTGCCGGCCGGGTCGCGGAACGCGCAGTCGCGCACGCCGTACGGCTGGTCGAAGGGCTCCTGGATGACGTCGGCGCCGGCCGCCTCGAGCTTCGCGAAGACCGCGTCGACATCGTCGACGGCCACGATGATCGCGCGGAGCAGGCCCTTGGCGAGCAGCGCGGAGAGGGCCTCGCGGTCGGCCGGAGTGGTGTCGGGGGAGCCGCCGACGGTCTCGAGGACGACCTCGACGTCGGGGGTTCCCGGAGCGGCGATCGAGACCCAGCGGAAGTCGCCCATGGAGACGTCCTTGGTCACGGTGAAGCCGAGGAGGTCGCGGTAGAAGGCAAGGGCCTTGTCGTGGTCGTCAACGGTGATGAACGTGTGTGAGAGCTTCATGTCAGCGAGCCTAGGAGGCCGGGGGCGGGGTGCGCTTCTCCGATCCTGACCGATCTCCAGCGGCCTCGGCAGGCACGGCTGCGGCGGGGCGCATGGGCCGCGTGACGACCTTGGCGACGCACCCGGGCAGGGCGGCGAGCCAGTCGTGGTCGCCCGCGAGCGCGGCGGCACGGTACGCCGACGGGGTGGTGCCGACCAGCCGCGTGAAGCTCGCCGAGAACGAGCCGAGCGACGTACAGCCGACGGCGAAGCAGGCGTCCGTGACGGACATGCCGCCGCGCAGCAGCGTCATCGCCCGCTCGATGCGGCGCGTCATCAGATAGCCGTACGGCGTCTCGCCGAACGCCTCGCGGAAGCTGCGGTGGAAGTGGCCGGCCGACATGTGTGCGGACGCAGCGACCGCCGGCACGTCGAGTGGCTCGGCGTACCGGCGGTCCATGAGGTCACGCGCCCGCCGCAGCGCCCGGAGGTCTGCGGGGGAGAGCACGGCTCAGCCGGAGAACTCGGAGCTGACCTTGCGGGCCATCTCCAGGAACTGCTGCTTGTTGGCGATGTCGGACTCGAGCTGCTTGACGCGCTTGTCGTCGCCCGACGCCTTCGCCTTGTCGAGCTTGGCCTGGACCTCGGCGATACCGGCCTCGAGCTGGGCGACGACGCCCTCGGCGCGAGCGGACTTCTCGGGGTCGGACTTCTTCCAGACCTCGTCCTCGGCCTGGCGCACGGCCGTCTCGACCTTGCGCATCCGGCCCTCGAGCTCCTTGATGCGGTCGCGCGGGACCTTGCCCGCGGCCTCCCAGCGCTCGGCCAGGTCGCGGAGCGCCTTCTTGGCTGCGTCGAGGTCGGTGACCGGCACCAGCTTCTCGGCCTCGGCGAGGATCTGCTCCTTGACCTCGGCGTTGGCGGCGAACTCCTGGTCCAGCTCGGCGTTGGCAGCGTCGCGGGCGCCGAAGAAGGCGTCCTGGGCGCCACGGAAGCGCTTCCAGAGCTTGTCGTCGACCTCGCGCGGGGCGGGACCGGCGGCCTTCCACTGCTGCATGAGCCGGCGGTACTCGCCTGCGGTGCCGCCCCAGTCGGTCGAGCCGGCGAGCGCCTCGGCCTGCTCGGCCAGCTTCTCCTTGATCGCCCGGGCGGCGTCGCGCTTCTCGTTCTGCTCGGCGAAGTGCGCCTTGCGGTGACGGGTGTACGACGTGCGGGCGGTCGAGAAGCGGCGCCACAGCGTGTCGTCGCTCGCGCGGTCGAGGCGGGGGAGACCCTTCCACTCCTCGAGGAGGTCGCGGAGGCGGTTGGCGCCGTTGCGCCAGTCCTGGGAGGTCGCGAGCTTCTCGGCCTCGGCGACGATCTCCTCCTTGCGGGCCTTCGACTCCGCGGTCTTGGCGGCACGCTCGGCCTTCTTGACCTCGCGCTGCTCGGCGATCACCGGGCCCAGCGCGTCGAGCCGTGCGACGAGGGAGTCGAGGTCACCGACGGCGTGGGCGTCGACAACCTGCTCGCGGACCTTCTTCACCGAGCCGGCGGCCTCCTCGGGCCCCAGCGCACCGCCCTTGACCCGCTGCTCGAGCAGGTCGACCTCGAAGGCCAGCGCGTCGAAGCGGTCGGTGAAGAACTTCAGCGCTTCCTCGGGCGTGCCCTCGGGGTACTGCCCGACGGCGCGTTCGCCCTCGGCGGTGCGGACGTAGACGGTGCGGTCCTCGGCGACCCGTCCCCAGTCGGCAGACGCTCCCGGAGTGGGCGCGGCCGAGGGGGTCGTGTCCTGCTGCTCGCTCATGGTTGCCCATCGTAGTCACACGGGTCCCGGTGCAAGGCAGGCAATCGGTAGGCTCTGACGGTCCGCAGTACTCGAGGCAGATGAGGTCACCACGTGTTCATCGCCGGATTCCCCGCCGGTTCCTGGGGCACCAACTGCTACGTCGTCGCGACGGAGCCCGGTGCCGAGTGCGTGGTCGTCGACCCCGGGCAGAACGCCGCGAGCGGTGTCGACGAGCTGATCCGCGAGCACAGGCTCAAGCCGGTCGCTGTCCTGCTGACCCACGGGCACATCGACCACATGTGGTCGGTCACCCCCGTCGCGGGCACCTACGATGCCACCGCGTGGATCCACCCGGCCGACCGCCACCTGCTCACCGACCCGATGGCGGGCATCTCACGCGAGTCCGCCCAGATGCTGCTCGGCGGCAAGTACGAGTTCACCGAGCCCGACGACGTGCGCGAGCTCGGTGACGGCAACGTCCTGTCGATCGCCGGCCTGGAGATCACCGTCGACCACGCGCCGGGCCACACGCAGGGCTCCGTCGCCTTCCGCACGCCGTACGGCGACCAGGGGATCTCCGAGGTGATGTTCTCGGGCGACCTGCTCTTCGCCGGCTCCATCGGTCGCACCGACCTGCCGGGTGGCGACCACGCGCAGATGCTGACCAGCCTGCGCGACAGGGTGCTCCCGCTCGCCGACGACATCGTCGTGCTGCCGGGCCACGGTGAGCAGACCTCCATCGGTCGCGAGCGCGCGACCAACCCCTACCTGCTCGACCTGCTGCGCTCCGGCGACGCAGGGCGCGTCACCCGAGGACTCTGAGGCATCCCATGGCCAAGCCCACGCCGCTGAGCGGCTTCCCCGAGTTCCTGCCTGCCGACCGCGTCGTCGAGCAGCAGGTGATCGCCACGCTCGCCCGCACCTTCGAGCTGCACGGCTTCGGCAACATCGAGACCCGCGCCGTCGAGCCGATGGACCAGCTGCTGCGCAAGGGCGAGACCTCCAAGGAGGTCTACGTGCTCAAGCGCCTCCACGACACCGAGGGTGACGCGGGCATGGGCCTGCACTTCGACCTCACCGTGCCGTTCGCGCGCTACGTCCTGGAGAACGCCGGCAAGCTGGAGTTCCCCTTCCGCCGGTGGCAGATCCAGCCGGTCTGGCGCGGTGAGCGGCCGCAGGAGGGGCGCTACCGCCAGTTCACGCAGGCCGACATCGACATCATCGGGCGCGACAACCTGCCGTTCCACCACGACGTCGAGGTCGCGCGGGTCATGGTCGAGGCGCTGTCGCAGCTGGAGTTCCTCCCCGGCTTCCGGCTGCAGGTCAACAACCGCAAGCTGATCCAGGGCTTCTACGAGGGCGTCGGCGCTGATGACACCGACAAGGTCATGCAGGTCATCGACAAGCTCGACAAGCTGCCGGTCGAGAAGGTCCGCGAGCTCCTGCAGTCCGACGCCGGTCTCGACGAGAAGCAGGCCGACCTCTGCCTCCAGCTCGCCACGATCGAGTCCGAGGACGCCTCCTTCGTCGACGCGGTCCGTGCGCTCGGCGTCGAGAGCGAGCTCCTCGAGGAGGGCCTCGCCGAGCTGGCCGCCGTCGTCGCGGGTTGTGCGTCGGTCACCTCCGACACCGTCAAGGTGGTCGCCGACCTCAAGATCGCCCGCGGCCTCGACTACTACACCGGCACGGTCTTCGAGACTCGCCTGACCGGCTTCGAGTCGCTCGGCTCGATCTGCTCGGGTGGCCGTTACGACGCGCTCGCCTCCGACGGCCGCAGCACCTACCCCGGTGTCGGCATCTCGCTCGGCGTGAGCCGCGTGCTCGTCCCGCTCGTGCAGAAGGGCCACCTCACCGGCTCGCGTGCAGTCCCGAGCGCCGTGCTCGTCGCGCTCAACGAGGAGGCCTCGCGCCCCGCGGCCGACGCGGTCGCGCAGCAGCTCCGCGCGTCCGGCGTACCCACCGAGGTGGCGGCGAAGGCGGACAAGTTCGGCAAGCAGATCAGGTACGCCGAGAAGCGCGGCATCCCGTTCGTCCTCTTCGAGCGCACCGACGAGCAGGGCGCCACGACGTACGAGGCCAAGGACATCCGTTCGGGGGAGCAGGTGACCGTCGACCCGGCCACCTGGACCCCACCCACCATCGACCTGAAGCCCCAGGTCATCACCAAGGAGCAGCAGTCTTGATCCGCACCCACGACGCCGGCACCCTCCGTGCCGAGCACGTCGGCCAGACCGTCACCCTCGCCGGCTGGGTGGCCCGTCGCCGCGACCACGGTGGCGTGGCATTCATCGACCTGCGCGACGCCAGCGGCATCGCCCAGGTGGTCATCCGCGACGAGGAGCTCGCCCACTCGCTGCGCAACGAGTACGTCATCAAGGTGACCGGTGAGGTCGTGGCGCGCACCGCGGGCAACGTGAACCCGAACATCGCCACCGGTGAGGTCGAGCTGGTCGTCGCCGAGCTCGAGGTCCTCAACACCGCGGCTGCCCTGCCCTTCCAGATCGACGACCACATCGAGGTCGGCGAGGAGGCACGCCTCAAGTACCGCTACCTCGACCTGCGTCGTACCGGCCCGGCCGCGGCGATCCGCCTGCGTTCGGAGGTCTACAAGGCGGTCCGCGACGTCCTGGCCGGCCGCGGCTTCACCGAGGTCGAGACGCCCACGCTGACCCGCTCCACGCCCGAGGGCGCCCGCGACTTCCTCGTGCCTGCCCGCATGCACCCGGGCAGCTGGTACGCCCTGCCCCAGTCGCCCCAGCTCTTCAAGCAGCTGCTCATGGTCGGCGGCATCGAGAAGTACTTCCAGATCGCGCGCTGCTACCGCGACGAGGACTTCCGGGCCGACCGCCAGCCGGAGTTCACCCAGCTCGACATCGAGATGTCCTTCGTCGACCAGGAGGACGTCATCGAGATGATGGAGGACGTCATCACGGCGATGTGGGCCACCATCGGCGTCGAGGTGCCGACCCCCCTCCCGCGGATGACGTACGCCGACGCGATGCGCCTCTACGGCTCGGACAAGCCCGACCTCCGCTTCGGCAACCCGCTGGTCGAGTGCACCGAGTACTTCGCCGACACGACGTTCCGCGTCTTCCAGGCCGAGTACGTCGGCGCCGTGGTCATGCCGGGTGGCGCGAGCCAGCCGCGCAAGCAGCTCGACGCGTGGCAGGAGTGGGCCAAGCAGCGCGGCGCGCGCGGCCTGGCGTACGTCCTGGTCCAGGAGGACGGCACCCTCACGGGTCCCGTCGCGAAGAACCTCTCCGAGACCGAGGCCGCCGGTCTGGCCGCCCACACCGGCGCCAACCCGGGCGACTGCATCTTCTTCGCCGCCGGTGCCACCAAGTCCTCGCGTGCCCTGCTCGGCGCCGCACGCCTCGAGATCGGCAAGCGGCTGGGCCTGCTCGACCCCGACACGTTCGCCTTCACCTGGGTCGTCGACGCCCCGATGTTCGAGCCTGCCGGCGACGCCGTCGCCTCCGGTGACGTCGCCGTCGGCGCGGGGGAGTGGACCGCGGTCCACCACGCCTTCACGGGTCCGAAGCCGGAGTTCCTCGACACGTTCGACACCGACCCGGGCAGCGCGCTGGCCTACGCCTACGACATCGTGTGCAACGGCTCGGAGCTCGGTGGCGGCTCGATCCGTATCCACCGCGAGGACGTGCAGAAGCGCGTCTTCAAGGTGATGGGCATCGGCGAGGAGGATGCCCAGGAGAAGTTCGGCTTCCTGCTCGACGCGTTCAAGTTCGGCGCCCCGCCGCACGGCGGCATCGCCCTGGGCATGGACCGGATCCTGCAGCACCTCACCAAGACGGACTCCATCCGCGAGGTCATCGCCTTCCCGAAGTCGGGTGGCGGCTACGACCCGTTGACCGCTGCGCCCGCTCCGATCACGGAGCAGCAGCGTGCCGAGGCCGGCGTGGACGCCAAGCCGGAGGAGCCCGCCGAGGCCTGAGGCGCCGCGCCTGGCGATCACAACAGAACAGTCACCGAGTAACGATCCGGACACGCACCACGGCGCGTGTCCGGATCGTTACGTTCAGGTGATCGCCAGACCAGTTGTCCGGTCCTAGTGTCCCCTCAGGGGGTGCCTGTCGGGTGCCCGCAGAACCGAGGAGGAACGGGATGAACAACTCCAGGCGCCGCCGCGTAAGCGTGGCAGCGGTGGGACTCACGGTGGCGGCGACCGCGCTCGCGGCCTGCAATGGCGTCACGAAGAGTGAAGAGGGCAGTGGGTCTTCCGAGCTGACGGTCGGCTGGAACCAGCCGTTCTACTCGCTCAACGACCAGACGGGCACCGGCAACAACGTCACCAACGCCAACATCGCGTACCTCACGAACTCGCAGTTCAACTACTTCGACGCCGACAACAAGCTGCAGAAGGACACCTCGTTCGGCACGTACGAGAAGACCTCCGACAGCCCGCTGACGGTCAAGTACACGCTCGCTGACACGGCGAAGTGGTCCGACGGCGTGCCGGTCTCGGCCGCCGACCTGATCCTCGGCTACGGCGCCAACAGCGGCAACTTCAACACGGTCAAGGCCGACGATGTGAAGACCGACGAGAACACCGGCGCGACCACCGCACCGAAGGGCGAGGCGTACTTCAACGCCGCCGGTGCCGGCGCCAACGGCTTCCAGTACATCTCGAAGTTCCCCGAGGTCAGCGCCGACGGCAAGTCCGTCACGCTCACCTACGACAAGCCGTTCGCCGACTGGGAGCTCGACTTCTTCAACGTGCTGCGCACCCCGGCGCACGTCCTCGCAGCGGAGGCGCTCGGCACCACGGACGCCGACGCCGGCAACGCCGCGGTGATCAAGGCCTTCCAGACGAAGGACAAGGCAGCGCTCGCCAAGCTCGCCAACTTCTGGAACTCCGGCTACGACTTCGCCGACACCCCGAAGGACAAGCAGCTCCTCGTGGGCAGCGGTCCGTACGTGGTGAGCGCGGCCAAGAAGGGCCAGTACGTCACGGTCAAGAAGAACCCGAAGTACGAGGGCGACCACAAGGGCAAGGTCGACCAGATCACGGTCAAGTTCTTCACCGACGCCACGCAGGGCCTCGCGGCTCTCAAGAACGGTGAGATGTCGGCGTACGAGGGTCAGGCGACCGTCGACTCGGTCAAGGACGCCCAGGGCAAGGGTCTCGACATGATCCGCCGCCCGGAGAGCACCTACGAGCACATCGACCTGACCGTCAACAACGGTGGTCCGTTCGACCCGAAGAGCTACGGCGGCGACGAGCAGAAGGCGAAGCTCGTCCGTCAGGCGTTCCTCATGGCCTACCCGCGCCAGGAGATCATGGACAAGATCATCAAGCCGATCGTGCCCGACAGCGAGCTGCGCCAGTCGCTGGTGACGTTCGCCGGTGCGCCCGGCTATGACGAGATCTCCAAGACCAACGGCGCAGCTTCGTATGGTGCCGGCGGCGAGGAGGGCATCGCGAAGGCGAAGGCGCTGCTGAAGCAGGCCGGCGTCACCAAGGCACCTGTCGTCCGTGAGATGTACGACAAGACCAACCCGCGTCGTGCCGCGGAGTACGCCCTCGCGGCGGCCGCCGAGACCAAGGCCGGCTTCAAGATGGTCGACACGGGCGACGGCGACTGGAGTGCGAAGCTCGGCAACAAGTCCTACGACGCGATCTTCTTCGGCTGGAACAGCACGACGACGTCCGTCCTCGGCTCGATGGCCAACTACGTCGGTGGCGCTGGCTCCAACTTCCAGGGCTACAAGAACCCGACCGTGGACAAGGCCTACAACCAGCTGCAGTTCACGACCGACCAGGCCGAGCAGATCAAGCTGCTCAAGACGATCGACACCGCCATCTACGGCGACGCCGTGACGCTGCCGATCTTCGAGTTCCCCGGTGTCGTCTTCTACGACAGCAAGACCATCGGTGGCCTGGACCCGGCGTACCTCTCGCCGAACATGTTCTACGGCTTCTGGAACTGGACCGCCAAGTAGAAAGAAGCCACGCCTGAGTGGGGTGCGTCCGGCGACGGACGCACCCCACGCGGGTCATGACGCCATGATCACTTTTCTTGCACGACGCCTGACGACCTCCGCGATTGTCGTCCTCATCTCTTCCTTCCTCATGTACTTCTTGGTCGCGATCGCCGTGGACCCTCTGTCGGTCCTGCGTTCCAGCACGATGCCGTCGGCCGCGAAGCAGCAGCAGATTGCCCACCTGACTGCCCAGCTGCACCTCGACGAGCCGGTGATCGTCCGCTACTTCGACTGGCTCAAGGGCGCCGCGGGGTGCACCTACGGCATGTGTGACCTCGGCACCAACTGGCGCACGCACGAGGCGGTGACCTCGATGCTCAGCGGAGCCGTCGTCACGACCCTGCAGCTGGTCCTGGTCGCCACCGTGCTCGCGGTCGTGATCGGTGCCGCCATCGGCATCGTCAGCGCGCTGCGGCAGTACAGCGGTTTCGACTACAGCATCACCTTCATGTCGTTCCTCATGTACTCGCTCCCGGTCTTCTGGGTCGCGGTCATGATGAAGTCCTTCCTCGCCATCGACTTCAACGACTTCATCCAGAATGGTGGGCAGTTCTCCGCCGTCTGGATTATCGGTGTCGCGCTCGTAACCGGTCTCGCGGTGGGCGCAGCCTGCGGCGGAGGCCGTGGGCGGATCCTGCGCATCGGTGCCATCACCGCGTTGGCGGTCGGAGCCCTCATGGTCTACGCCAACCTGACCGAGTTCTTCGTCACCCCAAGCTCCGGCGGGCCCCTGGACCTCCTGCGCGTGCTCGTCTTCTCGGTCGCGATCGCGTTCGGCATCACGGCGCTGAGCACCGGCCTGCGCAACCGCAAGGCGCTGTACTCCGCGCTCACGGTCGCCGGCATCGGTGCCGCGCTGTACTACCCGATGCTCTACTTCTGGAACGCCGTACCCGCCTCGTGGCCGATCGTCCTCCTGCTCGGTGTCGTCGCGATGCTCGTCGGCATCGGCGTCGGCTTCGCCTGGGGCGGCACGGAGCGCAGCCGCTCCGCACGCACGGCGGCGATCACGGCGTTCTTCGTCGCGGGGATGCTCTTCCTCGACCGGCTGGCACAGACCTGGTACGACTACGCGCACTCCTCGTGGGTGCACGGCCGTCCGATCGCGACGTCGGGTGACTCGACGCCCAACCTCGGCGGCTCGTACTGGATGCACACGACCGACCTGCTGACCCACATCCTGCTGCCGTCGATCACGCTCGTGCTCGTCTCCATGGCGTCGTACACCCGCTATGTGCGCGCCTCGACACTCGAGGTGCTCAACCAGGACTACATCCGCACGGCGAGGGCCAAGGGCCTGACCGAGCGGACGGTCATCATGCGCCACGCGTTCCGCAACGCGCTGCTCCCGCTGGCCTCGGTCGTCCCGGTCGACATCCTCTTCGTCCTGGGCGGTGCGCTCATCACCGAGACCGTCTTCGGCTGGTCGGGCATGGGCAACCTGTTCGTCACCGCGCTCCACGAGAACGTGCTCGACGCCGCCATGGGCTATCTGCTGATCGTGGCGGTGCTCGCACCGCTGGCCAACATCGTCGCTGACCTGCTCTACGCGGTCCTCGACCCTCGCATCCGGGTGGACGCATGACACACGACCTTCACTCCGTGGAACGCTCCGGAGAGCACCTCGAGGGGCCGATCGAGAACGCGATCGAGCTCAAGGAGGTCATGGGCCTGTCCCAGGGCCAGATCGTCCGCAAGCGGTTCCTCCACCACAAGGGCGCCATCGGTGGCGTTCTCGTCCTGATCGCCGTGGTCCTGCTGGCCTTCAGCTCGGTCGGCTTCCGGATCCTGGGCGTCGACGTGCCCGGGTGGTGGCGGTGGAACGTCACCGACCTGCCGCAGATCGTCGACGACGGCGATCCCAGCTCGGCCTTCGGGGTCATCCCGTGGGGGATCCACCCCTTCGGCCAGGACGACGTCGGCCACGACGTCTTCGCACTGGTCATGAAGGGCACCCAGACCTCGATCATGGTGATGGTCGTCGTGGGCCTCGTGGCCATGGTCATCGGCATCGTCGTCGGCGCCGTCTCCGGCTACTACCGCGGCTGGGCCGACCAGGCCCTGATGCGTCTGACCGACCTCTTCCTCACCTTCCCGGTGATCGTCGTCGGCGCGGTGCTCGGCAAGAAGTTCAACCACGCTGCACCGTGGATGCTCGCCGCAGTGCTGGGCGCGATCCTCTGGATGACGCTGGCTCGTCTGGTGCGTGGTGAGTTCCTGGCACTGCGCGAGCGGGAGTTCGTCGATGCGGCGCGGATCTCCGGCGCAGGCCCCACGCGGATCATCTTCAAGCACATTCTGCCCAACGCGATGGGCGTGATCATCGTCCAGACGACGCTGCTGATGTCGTCGGCCGTGCTGCTGGAAACAGCCCTGTCGTTCCTCGGCTTCGGCATCAACCCGCCGCAGGTCTCCCTGGGCTGGCTGGTCTCCAACTACCAGAGCGCGTTCAGCTCACGCCCCTGGCTCTTCTGGTGGCCCGGTCTGGTGATCGTCATCCTCGCGCTCTGCATCAACTTCATCGGCGACGGCCTGCGCGACGCGTTCGACCCTCGTCAGAAGAAGGTGCCCAGCGCCAAGGCGATGGCGAAGGCCGACACGAAGGCCGCAGCCACGAGCACGTCGCTGTTCCAGCGGATCTCCGGCCGCGGCGGCGCGAAGCGGGGGTCGTCGAGATGACCAGCCGCACGATGCTCCTCGAGCTGGCGCAGGACGTCCTCGTGCAGCCGTCCGCGCTGCGGCGCTGCCCAGGAGGTGTAGGCGCCGTGCTTGGTCTGGATGCGCAGGCCGAGGCGACCGTTGACGGACTCGATCGTCGGCCACGGCACGTGGACGGTGCGCAGCGGGTTCGCCAGCACCACCTCGCCGGGGCTGATGTCGACGTACGGACGCACGTACGCCGCGTAACCCGCCAGCCCGAACACCAGCGCGCACAACGTGCGCACGCTCATCAGCTCACCAGCGGCGGCCAGGGCGACCGTCACCACCACGGCGACACCCATGGCCGTCCATCCCAGGAAGCGTCCGGAGTGAATGCGCATGTCTGATCGTCCCATCCTCGAGGTCACCGACCTCAGCGTCGAGTTCTTCGTCGACGGCGAGTGGATCGCCGCCGCAGAGGGAGTCAACTACACCGTCGGTCGCGGCGAGGTACTGGCCATCGTCGGCGAGTCCGGCTCGGGCAAGACCCAGACGTCGATGTCGCTCCTCGGCCTGCTGCCGTCCAACGGCCGCGCCACCGGCAGCGCGAAGCTGGACGGCAAGGAGCTGATCGGCCTGACCGGGGCTCCGATGCGCCGGGTCCGCGGCAAGGAGATCGCGGTGATCTTCCAGGAGCCGATGACCGCGCTCAACCCGGTGTACACGATCGGCTTCCAGATCGTGGAGACCCTGCGGTCGCACTTCGACCTGACGCCGAAGGCCGCCAAGGCTCGCGCGATCGAGCTCCTGACGATGGTCGAGATCCCGGACCCGGAGCGTCGCTTCGACAGCTTCCCGCACCAGCTCTCGGGCGGACAGCGCCAGCGGGCGATGATCGCCCAGGCGCTCGCCTGCGAGCCGAAGCTGCTCGTCGCCGACGAGCCGACGACCGCACTCGACGTCACCGTCCAGGCCGAGATCCTCAAGCTCATGCGCGACCTCCGCAGCCGGATCGACTGCGGCATCATCCTGATCACGCACGACATGGGGGTGGTGGCTGACATGGCCGACCGGATGATCGTCATGAAGGACGGCAAGGTCGTCGAGCGTGGCGACACGGTCGAGGTCTTCGAGCACCCGCAGGACGCCTACACCCAGCGGCTGCTGGCTGCCGTTCCGTACTTCGGCAACCCCCGCACGGACTTCGAGATGCCGTCGGTCGACTACAGCGCCGCTCCCGTCGTCCAGGCGACCGACCTGGTGCTGAAGTACCCACGCCGCGGCAAGCAGCCCGAGTTCACCGCCGTCGAGGGCATCTCCTTCCACATCAGCCCCGGTGAGGTGCTCGGCCTCGTGGGCGAGTCCGGGTCGGGCAAGACGACGGTCGGTCGCTCGCTCGTCGGCCTGCAGCCAGTCGCCTCAGGCTCGCTCCTGGTCGGCGGCATCGAGATGCGCGGCGCCCACGCCCGCAAGCTGCGGCCCCTGCGCGAGAAGGTCGGGTTCGTCTTCCAGGATCCGGGCTCGTCGCTCAACCCGCGGCTGCCGATCGGTGAGTCGATCGGCGAGCCGATGTACCTCCACCGCAAGCTGCGCGGCAAGGCGCTCAGCGACCGCGTGGAAGAGCTCCTCGACTCGGTGCAGCTCGCGCGGAGCTTCCGAAACCGCTACCCGCACGAGCTGTCGGGTGGCCAGCGGCAGCGTGTCGGCATCGCTCGCGCCCTGGCACTCGAGCCGGAGCTCCTCGTCGCCGACGAGCCGACGTCCGCGCTCGACGTCTCGGTGCAGGAGCGCGTGCTGGCGCTCTTCCACGAGCTGCAGCAGTCCCGTGGCTTCGCCTGTCTGTTCATCAGTCACGACCTCGGTGTCGTCGAGCAGCTGACGCAGCGGATCGCCGTCATGCACAAGGGCCGCATCGTGGAGATCGGGCCGCGCGACGAGGTCGCGCACGACCCGAAGGACGACTACACGAAGCGCCTGGTCTCCGCGGTTCCCGTGCCCAACCCCACGGAGCAGCGCCTGCGCCGCGAGGAGCGCGACCGCCTGATCGAGCAAAGCAGGCTCGCCGCCGGCCACCGGCCCTGACCCTCCCGGGCACCGGACCTGAGTGTCCTCGGACGCTGCGCCTGCCGCAGCGTCCGAGGAACAGGCGAGTAGTTCTCCCCATCGACGTCGCCCGCTGGACTCGGCTAGGTTGACGCCACTTGCAGTGCACAAGGGGGATCAGGACGTGCTTTCTCGGGCGCGTACGCGTGAAGTCGTACGCCGGCGCAGGACCACCGTCGCGGCATCGACCGCGCTTGCCGTCATCGCCGGCATCCTCGTGGCGTACGCCGTCAACGCTGACGGCTACCCGGTGCACAAGGCCGAGCTCAACGACGGCGGCGTCTGGGTGACCAACCAGGCCATGGGCGCGATCGGGCGGCAGAACGTGCCGGTCGCCCAGATCGACGCCCGTGTCTTCGACGGTGACCCCTTCGTCGCGCGCACGTCGCTCGACGTCTTGCAGGACGGCTCGGCGATCGTCTCGGTCGACCGCTCCACAGGCAGCCTGATGCCGGTCGACGCCGCCTTGGGCAAGGGCCTCGACCAGCAGCGCGTGACAGCCGGTGGCCGGCTGGCGCTGCTCGGTGGCGACTCGCTCGCATCGGTCGATCCGACGACCGGCAAGGTGTGGGCGACCACCGTCGACCCCTCGATCGGGGCGATGTCGCTCGACGGCCTGACTGCCGACACCCGGCCGGTCGCCCGGGCCGGCGGAGGCGCCATCGGCGTCGCGGGGCGGGACGGCACGGTCTACGTGGCGTCGACCGACGAGGGCCGGCTCGTGTCCCTGCGCCGGGCGGACGATGGCCCCGGGTTCACGGCGCCGACGACCGAGAAGCTCGGTGCCGACATCCCGGGTGCGCTGGCGCAGATGTCCGCTGTCGGCGGCCAGCCCCTGATGCTCGACGACAAGGGCAACCTCGCAACGCCCGACGACGCGCTGACCAACGTCGGTGACGGCGCGCTGCTCCAGCAGGCGGGGCCGGACAGCTCCGACGTCCTCGTCGCCACGCCCGAGTCCCTGCTGGCCGTGGGGCTCGACGCCGGCACGAAGCGGGTGCTGCAGAAGGTCGGGCCCCAGCAGTCCGCAGCCGCTCCCGTCGTGATGCCCGGCGGCTGTGCCTTCGCGGCGTGGGGGAGCGGTGTGACCGGCACGCTCTCCTCGGTGTGCGACGACCGCGTGCAGACCTACACGTTCAAGATCCAGACCGGCGCCGACCTCGTCTTCCGCGTCAACCGCAACCAGGTGGTCCTCAACGACCAGAAGTCGGGCATGACGTGGGACGTCACGTCGGGCTCGCCCCAGCTGATCTCCAACTGGGAGGCGTTCCGCCGGAAGACGAAGCAGAAGGACGATAAGGACAGCGAGAAGACGGAGGCGGAGACCTCCACGCCGCCCCAGGCCAACCCGGACCACCTCGGCGTCCGCGACGGTCGTACGTCGGTGCTCCACGTGCTCGACAACGACCTGATCGGCTCCGACGGCATCCTCTCGATCGTGGACGTCAAGGGCGTGACCCGCGACGACGTGCAGGTCAGCATCGCGCCCGACCGCCAGACCTTGCTCGCCACTGTCGACCCCGGCGTCTCGGGCACCGTCCACTTCGGCTACACCATCTCCGACGGCGGCTCGCGCCGTAGCTCCCAGGACGACGGCGAGGTCACCCTCACCGTCCGCGACGACGCCGGCAGCGGGACCCCGAAGCTGCGCAAGCACGCCACGGCACCGACGTACAGCGTCACGGCGGGTGGGGTGCTCGAGTTCCCGGTCACCAACGACTGGCGCGACGCCGACTACGGCGACCCGGTCGTGGTGCAGGGAGCACGTGGCGCCGGCGGCCTCGAGGTGAGCACCACGGCGCTCGGCCTGGTCCGGGTTGGTTGTGTCAACTCGAACTGGCCCCACGGTGACGGCTTGACCTGGCCCCACCTGGGCGACTCGACCTTAAACTCTCAGGCCTTCACGAGGCGCCTCGGCCAAGGCCGATAGAAAATTGGAGTACCCACGGTGGCCGCCGCGAATTCGTAATGTGACGCCTGTCGCAATTCTGCGTTCCAGAGGGGGACTTGATGGACGGATCGACGTGGCGCCTTCGGGTTGGCGCATTTGTTGTCGTGCTCGCAACAGTCGGCCTGGGGCTCCAGGCGCCCGCACACGCGGCCGACGCCCCGGTCGCTGACCCGGCGTCGTTGACGGAGGATCCGATCACTGATCCGCCCGTTCCCGCGCTCGAAGACCAGCCGTCGCAGTATGTGCTGGCTGACTCAACAGCGGAGGCGGCCGCCATCCTCGATGCGCTCGCCTCCGGCGGATCGGCCAGTATCAACGCCGCCAGCGTCCAGTACGGCCCCTGTGTCCTCTATCCGAGCGTCGTGTACCTGCGTGCATCGAGCGGCTACGGCGCAGTCGGGGCCAAGCCGTACACGAAGTGCAGCGTGGCCGTGACGAGCATCCACCACGAGACGACCCTGAAGTACAAGTGGGCACTGTGGTGGCGCTCAAAGGGCCCCTACACGGGCACGAACTACGGAGCTGCTTCCTACACTTCGTACAACGTTGAGTACTGGTGCAAGAGCTCTGAATCCACCACTTGGGCCGGAACCACGTGGGGCAGCATCCTCTACCGCGGAAACACGTACTACGCCCGCGTCTACCAGGGCCAGCAGCAACTCAAGTGCGGAGCATGAAACTGCCGACTCCTAAACTGTTCCATCGGCAAGCCGAGCGCGATCAGCCGACTTGCTGCTTCGTCTACGCCCGAACAGGACCTGGGCACAGCGAACCCTTCGCTGGAGTCGTCGCGACTGATGCTGACGCGCGCCAAGTTGCAAGTCGCGTCAGGCGGACATTCCCGGATTTAGAAGTACGTTGGGAGGCCGTGCCATGGCACGGCACCGCCCCCGGGCCTATCCCTGGATCCGGTGCCTTCGTCGTTCTTGAGGGAGCTCCAGACAACGAGATTGGCATCGGCGCATTTGCCGATGGCAGCCAAGCAGCGGAAGCGCTTGCCGCGCAGGGGCCAGCCGAATCCTCCGCGCACATCCGCTACGTTCGCGTGGGTGACTGGCTGCTCGGCGGCTCGCCCACCAGGTGAAGGACAGCAGGCGACCCCTTGACAAGGACACTTTGACCGTGCCGTCAAAGCGTCCTTGTCAAGGGGTGGCCTGGGGGCTGGCAGGATTAGCAGTACATGGTTGTGCCGCCGCCTGCGTAGCGGCAGGTGTCCATGGTCGTTCCGCTGCTGTTGCGGAGGACGGCGTAGTCGCCGTCGTTGTTCCAGACCGCTCCGTTGGACGTCGCAGTCGCGACGTTGCCCCAGTAGCGCTTGGTCGTGGTGTTGGTGCCGCGCCCGGTGTAGAGCGTGAGGGAAGCGCCGGCGGCGACGCGGGTGGTGCCGAACTTGTAGTACTGGTTGTCGGTGCCAGGCGAGCTCCAGATCTTCCAGCCGGTCAGGTACTTCGCGGAGCTGGAGAAGTTCTTGAACACGATGTATTCGGTGTTCAGGTCGGTGCCGCTTTGGGCGTAGTGGATCTTCGTGATCCGTAGCGAACTGGCCGCCTCGGCGGGGGCAGACAGCAACGCCAGCAGGAGGGGCACGGCGACGAGGGTGAGGACTCGCTTCATGTCAGCTTCTTTCGGGGTTATCCGGCGATTGCCGGAGCGAAGTAGGTACGGACGACGCGGCGCCACGGCGCCGAGGGGAGGTCGGGTCGGAGCAGCGCGACGGCCGCGCAGTACTTGCTGACCTTGACCGGCCTGACCCCGAGCTGGCGCAGGGCGCGATCGGCGCTGGAGGCTCCGCGACCGGACTTCGTCTCGATCATTGCGAACTGCGAGCGCAGGCCGGCCACGCGCTGCGTGTCGCTCTCGGTGAGCCGGAGGTCCACGTCGACGGTGACGCGTGCATCGGTTGTCAATGACACGAGTGTCGCCCGGCGGTTCGTCGTCGCATAGGAGGGCGCGAGGGGGCCCGGCAGGGGCTGGCGGTAGGCGTTGGCGACGACGTCGGAGACGAATGCGTGGCCGGGTTCGCCCAGCCGCGGCACCGGACCGCCGACCTCAAGCTCGCCGAGGTAGGGAACGCGAGTCTTGCGCGTCACCGCCCGCAGGCCCTTGTGCTTGACCTCCAGGAAGTGAGTCCCGGTGTCGGTGTAGGTCCGCAGCCGCACCTTGTACCGGCGTCGCCGCCCCTTCAGATGGTCCCGGTACGTCGCGAGGTCGGCGGTGTCGAAGTAGGTGGAGTGGTAGCCCATCAGCCGCTTCCCGCCGATCTCCAGCACCGCGAAATCGTCGTCCACCAGGTCAAAGAAGCGGTCCAGCGTGGACGCGTCGACGAAGTACTTCCGGTCCACCCGCGTCATCAGCGCGGCGCGCTCGTTGACCTCTTCCAGCCCGAGCCCGGCCATCCGGGCAGTCGCGGCCTCGAGGATCGCTGAGGCGCTCACAACGACTCCAGCGCCTCAGGAGCCTGAGCGGCGCGCGCCTCGGCAACACGCTGACCGTCGATCCGCCGTGGACGTGCCGCCTCGGCTGGCAAGGGCCGGAGGCGTACGTCGACAAGCATCGTCTCCCTCACATAATCGACCTGCTGGACGATCACGTGGAGCACCTTGCAGTTCATCCGCGCTTCGAGGTCCGCGCGCAGGTCGTCCTCGGTCGCGTGGACCGTGTCGAGGGTGACCAACTGGCGCTGCGAGTTCGGAAGCACCACACCGTTGTCCAGCAGAGCCATCAGGACGACCACGGCGATGTTGAGCAGGTTCACCAGCCATCGGTCGTGGAAAGTCATGCCGTTCAGCAGCCCGATGACCAGCGCCACGACGTAGTAGGCGACCTCCTGATGCGCAACCTGGTCAGAGCGAAGCCGAACGATCGACAGGATCGCGAAGAGCCCGAAGCCGAACCCCATCCCAACCTGGGCCTGATTAACGATCAGGACTCCGACGGCGAAGAGCCCGACATTGAGCGCCATGAACGCAAGCACCAAGTCAGACCGGCGGTGACGCCGGTAATAGACGCCGAAAGTGATGGCGAGCATCGTCACCACGTCGACCGCCAGCGAATGCAAAATGGCTCCACTGCGGTCGCTCACCCAGTTCTCCCAGAAGAACGGGTCAACAATCAAGGACGCAACTCCCATGCGAAATCTCCCCCCTCAAGGCAGCCTAGCAACACTGCCTCACCAACTATATGTCACAAACACCCTCTCGTGTTTCAGACGGGTTCATCTAACGTTCATGACGCGCCCGCTTGAACATCGGACAACGGGTGGTTGTGCCAACTCGTTGCGGCTGACGGCGTGATCTCGGGCCCGGGCCCTGATGCCTAGGGCCTTTGTTGCCCCACGCACACGTGGGACGCTTGGATCTGTCAGGGCCGTGGCGATGCGTCCCCCCGTCGTCGCTGCGGCCCTGCGCCAGACAGCGTCGGGGAATGGTCAAGTCCCTAGGCGTGGTGTACGAAACGAATCCTCCGTCGGGCGTGTCGCTAGGCGCTGATGGCGACCTCCTCGGTGATC
>NZ_BMNI01000013.1 GCF_014646375.1 Nocardioides phosphati | reverse complement strand
ACCGAGGAGGTCGCCATCAGCGCCTAGCGACACGCCCGACGGAGGATTCGTTTCGTACACCACGCCTAGGGACTTGACCCGCCAGAGCCTCGATTGTGAGTCTCGGCAGCAGATGGGCTAAGGTTCCACTCGCTTCTTCACGAAGCGAATGGCCCCGTAGCGCAGTTGGTTAGCGCGCCGCCCTGTCACGGCGGAGGCCGCGGGTTCGAGTCCCGTCGGGGTCGCTCAATCGAAGGCGACGTGTGGCTGCGAGAGCAGCCCACGTCGTTTTCGCATTTCATGGCTCGGCTCCGCCTCGCTGTTGTGCTCCGCACAACCTGTGCGCCGACTGTTGTGTGCATGGCTAGGTTGCGTGTGTGCCTGTCGAGATGAGTCCCCGTGCGTTCGACGCGCTCGTCGACGAGGCGCTCGACTCCGTGCCGGAGGCACTCGCGGCGCTGGTCACCAACCTGGTCGTGCTCGTCGAGGACGAGGCGCCTGCCGACGACCCGGACCTGCTCGGGCTCTACGACGGGATCGCGCTGACCGAGCGGAGCCTCCAGGACGGATTCGACCTGCCCGACCGGATCCTTCTCTTCCGGCGCAACCTGCTGGAGATGTGCGACAGCGTGGAGCAGGTCGCGGAGGAGGTGCGGATCACCGTCGTGCACGAGATCGCGCACCACTTCGGTATCGAGGAGGAGCGCCTCCACGACCTCGGCTGGGGCTGACGCCCCGCGCTCAACTGGCGAGGACGAACCCGAGCTGCGCGGCGGCCAGCGCCAGCAGCACCGTGCCGACGGCGTACGCCGTGCCGGTGCGGCGACCGAGCTCGACCGACTTCACCGCCAGCGCGGAGTACGTCGTGAGCGCGCCGCAGAAGCCGGTGCCGAGCAGCGCCATCTGGTGACCGTCGAGCGCCAGGCTGGTGAAGAGGCCGAGCAGGAACGCTCCGGCGACGTTGACCAGCAGGGTTCCGAGCGGCAGGCGGCCGTCGAGGTAGTGGCCGGAGACGTAGCGCACCGGAGCGCCGACGGAGGCGCCGGCGGCGACGAGGAGGGCGTCCACTACTCGTTGCCCTCCTCGGTCTCGAACTCCAGCTGCGCGGCGATCGTCGACCAGGTGTGCGCGAGCCGGACGGCGAGCACGCACGCGAGCAGGGTGGCGGCGAGGTACACGAACGCCAGCTCCGGGCGGCCGTCCGCGAACAGTGCCCGCCCCTGGTTGGCGTACGTCGACAGGGTGGTCCAGCCGCCGAGAAGGCCCGTGCCGAGGAGGACGGGCAGCACCCCGTGGCGGCGTACGGCGGGGAAGGCGGGGAGCAGCGCGAGCAGGAAGCTGCCGGTGATGTTGATCGTCAGCGTGCCCCAGGGGAAGCCGTCGCCGGCCGGCCACGTGGTGTCGACGCCCCAGCGCGCGAGCGCGCCCAGGGCGCCACCGACGGCCGCTGCGAGGACGAACAGCGGAGGTGGTGCAGCCTTCACTCGCCGTGCTCCTCGCCGTTGAGGGTGAGCAGCTCCTCGGTCCACGGGATCGGGGCCTCACCGTCGCCCTGGCGGACGAACTCTCCGAGGTACCACCGGCGGAAGGCGCGCTGCTCGGGCGAGGTCGCCAGGGAGAGCAGCCGCTCGGAGCGGCAGAACGCGTCGGCCAGCTCGAGCATGTCGATCATCCGGCTCGCGGTGTGCGGCAGCGTCGGAGGTACGACGAGGTGGGCGTCGATCGACTTGCTGGTCGCCTCGCCCTCGAGTGCGGCGTCGAGCGCGGAGGTGCCGCGCGAGCGGCGCAGCTGGTCGTCGAAGCTGCGGAAGACGCGGGAGATGCTCGACGCGATCGGGTAGGTGTCGCCGTGGGCCAGCGCGAGCAGCCGGACCTCGCGCCGCAGCTCCTGGTGGTGGAGGTGGTAGGCGGAGTAGAGCTCGACGGGGAGGTCGCGCAGCAGCACCGGCAGGCCGTCCTCGATCGGCGCGTCGCCGTTGGTCCGGGGATCGGCCTCGAAGATGTCGCCCTCCAGGGCCGGCTCGTCGGCGATCGTCGTGGCGGGCTCGAACCAGACCACCTTGCCCTGGCGCTCGATCTCGGCGCCCCACGCCGTCGCCGCCATCGCGACCAGGCCGAGGCCGCGGCCGACGGTCGTCAGCTGCCCGCCGTCGGAGGCGGCGCGCCCGCGCGGGGCCGGCGGCTGGTCGGAGCCGTCGAGCACCTCGATGCGCGGGTGCTCGCGCGTGCCGCGCATGCGCACGCGGATGGGCGCGCGCGCGTGGAGGACGGCGTTGCCGACCAGCTCGGAGATGCCCAGCTCGGCTGCTTCGACGAGGTCCTCACGGCCGAGGCCTCGGCACGAGGCGACCGCCCACTGGCGCGCCTGCTTCACGCACCCTGGACCGGGGTCCAGGTGGATGGCGGGCTTGCTGAGTGGCACGGGTGACCTCTCGGAGACGGGACTACGTAATCTGCCTCACATGGATGGTGAACCCATGCTTGCACATCCGACATCTCGGACGCTGGACGGCGAGGGGTGGGCCGCTGGACGGGCCGGGGGTGGGAAGTGGCAGGCTAGGGGCGGATGCCCGCGGGGAGGGCTTGCCCCAGGAAAGGCCAGTACATGACTGACAGTGCCAAGCGCCACCACGTGGTGGTCATCGGTTCCGGCTTCGGTGGTCTCTTCTCGACCAAGGGGCTCAAGCGCTCCGATGTCGACGTGACCATGATCGCGAAGACGAACCACCACCTCTTCCAGCCGCTGCTCTACCAGGTCGCCACCGGCATCCTGGCGCCCGGCGAGATCGCCCCGGCGACGCGCGACGTGCTCTCGAGCCAGAAGAACGCCCGGGTCGTCCTGGGCGAGGTCAGCGAGATCGACCTGGTCAACAGGACCGTCACCTCGCGGATCCAGCGGCGCGAGACGGTCACGTCGTACGACTCGCTGATCGTGGCGGCGGGCGCGGGCCAGTCCTACTTCGGCAACGACCACTTCGCCGAGTTCGCGCCCGGCATGAAGTCGATCGACGACGCCCTCGAGCTCCGTGGCCGGATCTTCGGCGCGTTCGAGCTCGCGGAGCTCGCCGAGACCGAGGAGGAGCGCGTCCGCCGGATGACCTTCGTCGTCGTCGGCGCAGGCCCCACCGGTGTCGAGATGGCCGGCCAGATCGCGGAGCTCGCGCACCGCACGCTCCGCAAGGACTTCCGCAGCATCGACACCTCCAAGGCCCGCGTCATCCTCCTCGACGCCGCGCCGCAGGTGCTCCCGCCGTTCGGCAAGAAGCTCGGCGAGGTCACGCGCAAGTCGCTCGAGAAGCGCGGTGTCGAGGTCATCCTCGGCGGCCTGGTCTCCGACCTCGACGAGCGCGGCCTGACCGTGCAGTTCAAGGACGCCGAGCCGATGCGCATCGAGTCCGGCTGCAAGGTCTGGGCCGCGGGTGTCCAGGCCAGCGAGCTGAGCAAGACGCTCGCCGAGCAGACCGGCGCCGCGCTGGACCGCGCAGGTCGCATCGCGGTCAACCCCGACCTGACCCTGCCGGGCTACCCCGAGGTCTTCGTCGTCGGCGACATGATCTCCCTCGACAACCTCCCGGGCGTCGCGCAGGTCGCGATCCAGGGCGGCAAGTACGCCGCGAAGACGATCGACGGCCGGCTCTCCGGCAAGGCCCCGCTCAAGCCCTTCAAGTACTTCGACAAGGGCTCGATGGCGACGATCTCGCGCTTCAGCGCGGTCGTGAAGATGGGCAACTTCACCATCAGCGGCATCATCGCCTGGTTCATGTGGCTCGCCGTCCACCTCGCCTACATGACCGGCTACCGCAACCGGGTCTACGCCCTCGGCCACTGGCTGGTCAGCTTCCTCGGCCGCGGCCGTTCGGAGCGGGTCATCACCGAGACGCAGATCTTCGCCCGGCGCGCGATCGGCCGGCTCGACGGCGGCACCGCCGCGGTTGCCTCGGCCCCCGCCGACTGGAACAAGGTGCGCGCCAAGCTCGAGGCCAAGGCCGAGCAGGAGTCGACGCTCACCGACCAGGGCAAGCGCGGCGTCCACTCGGAGTCGGCCGCCGGCTGACCCCACGTCGTACGCCGAAGGGCCGCTCGCACCAGCTGGTGTGAGCGGCCCTTCTGCTTCGGCCTGAGCCTGCGCCGGTGAGCACCCGTCAGAGGTTGGGGCGGAACTGGCGCAGCACGTCGGTGAACTGCTGCGGGTCGACCATGGAACCGTCGATCTCGTACGGCGCCATGCTCGCCCGGTGGATGAGCACCCGCCAGCGACGGCTGGTCGGCGGCTCGGGCATCTCGATCTGGATGCGCGGGTTGGCCAGGTCGAACTTGTAGCGCGACTGGTCCTGGAGGACCTCGAGGATGCCGTCGTCGATGCGGACCTGGGTGGACCCCGAGCCGCCGCGGAAGGCGACGAAGAGCAGCAGCACGGAGAGCACGCCGGCGACGCCGATCGTGACCTTCGTGGGGTTGTCGTAGGCGAGGTAGCAGGCGGCGAGGGCCAGGGCGAGGAGGGTGGCCTGCAGGAGCCCGTTGACCAGCGGCGACGGACCGCTGCGGCCGAAGTCGACAGCCCCCTTCGGTCCCTCGAAGCGCTCGATGTTGCCCGTGGTCTCGGCCGGGTGGGCGGAGGCAGGAGCTGCGGCCGGGGCAGTGGCCTCCGCAGGGAGGACAGCCTCTGGAGCGCCGGCATCGACGTGGACGGCAGGGAACGACGACGTCGAGGTGACGGGCGACTCCGCCAGCGCCGCGACCGCGGTCTCGGAGATGTGCTCGGCAACGACCGGCGACGTGAGGCGCGGGGGAGCGGCAGGCGCGAAGGCCGCGGGCGCCACGAACGCGGCCGGTGCCTCGCCGCGGTGGCGGGCCGAGGTCACGACCGGTGCGCCGGTGTCGGGCGGGATCGGCAGGGCGCGGGAGCCGGTGCGCTCCGCCGGGGCTTCCTCGGCGTCGAGACGCGCCGCCTCCTCCGCGTCCAGGCGGGCGGCCTCCTCTGCCTGGAGGCGAGCGGCCTCCTCGACGGCACGGCGGTCTGCCTCGGCCTGCTCGGTGGCGAGGCGCTCGGCCTCGACGCGGGCAGCCTCGTCGGCCTCGCGGCGTACGCGCTCCTCGTCCTCGCGACGGGCGGCCTCGTCGGCGGCGAGGCGCTGGGCCTCGGCCAGCGCGGCGCGGTCGGCGGCGAGCTTCTCCGCCTCGACACGGGCAGCCTCTGCCTCGGCCAGCCGGGCCTCCTCGGCGCGGACCGCCTCCTCGGTGGCCTTGCGGGCAGCCTCGGCGCGGGCCTCCTCGGCACGCTCGGCCTCGAGGCGCTCGGCCTCCGTCTGGGCCGCGGCGAGGCGAGCCTGGAACTCGGCGTGGGCCTCGGCCTCCGCTGTGCGACGCTCCAGGGCTGCCTGCTCGGCGAGGGCGGCCTCCTCGGCGGCGCGGCGTTCGGCCTCGAGGCGGATCGCGGCGAACTGGGCCGCCTCGCTGGCGCGCTGGCGGGCTGCCTTCTCGGCCTCGATGCGCTCGGTGGCGAGCTGCTCGGCCTCGGCGGCGCGGCGCTCGGCCTCGGCCGCGCGCTCCTGGGCCGCGCGCTCGGTGTCGATGCGGGCCTGCGCCATGCGCTCGGCCTCCGCAGCGCGCTCCTGGGCGGTGCGCTCGGCCTGGCTTCGGGCCTCAGCCAGGCGGTGCGCCTCGGCTGCCTGCTCCTGGGCGATGCGCTCCGCCTCGATGCGTGCGGCGGCCAGGCGCTCGACCTCGGCCGCGTGGGCCCGTGCGGCCTGCTCAGAGGCGATGCGCTCGGCCTCGGCCTGCTGCGCCGCACGCTCGTGCTCGGCGGCGATGCGCTGCTGGAGCTCGACCTGCGACTTCTCCTCGGAGGCGCGGTTGCTCTGCGCGACCTCGTGGGCGAGCGTCGCCTCCTGGGTGGCGCGCTGCTCGGCCTCGACCCGGAGCGCGGCGAAGCGGGCGGCTTCGTCGGCACGCTCGCGGGCGGTCCGCTCGGCGGCGATCCGTTCGGCGGCGAGGCGCTCGGCCTCGGCGGCGCGCTCCTGTGCCAGGCGCTCGGACTCGATGCGGGCCTGGGCCACCCGCTCGGCCTCGGCGGCCTGCTCCGCGGCGATACGTTCGGTCTCGATGCGGGCCTGGGCGAGGCGCTCGGCCTCGGCGGCCTGCTCCGCCGCCATCCGCTCGGTCTCGATGCGGGCCTGGGTAAGGCGCTCGGCCTCCGCGGCCTGCTCCGCGGCGACACGCTCCGCCTCGATACGGGCCTGGGCGAGCCGCTCGGCTTCGGCAGCCTGCTCGGCTGCGCGGCGTTCGGCCTCGAGGCGCTGCGCAGCGACCTGCTGGGCCTCGGCGGCCAGGGCGGCAGCGGCCTGCTCGGCCGCGGTGCGCTGCGCGGTGGCCACGCGCTCGGCCTCAGCCTGCTCGGCAGCGAGCTGCGCGGCTTCCGCGCGGGCCTGCTCGTCACGCTCTATGCGTGCGACGCGCTCCGCCTCGGAGCGCTGTGCCGCTGCGGCCTGCTCGGCGGCCCTCCGCTCGGTCTCGATGCGGGCCTGGGCGAGCCGCTCGGCCTCGGCGGCCTGCTCGGCTGCCCGTCGCTCGGCCTCGAGGCGCTGCGCGGCGACCTGCTGGGCCTCGGCGGCCAGGGCGGCTGCAGCCTGCTCGGCGAGCGCACGCTGCTCGGCGGCGACGCGCTCGGCCTCGGCCTGCTCGGCTGCCAGACGGGCGGCCTCGTTGCGGGCGTGCTCGTCACGGGCCAGCGCGCGGGCCCGCTCGTCGCGCTCGCGCTCGGCCTGCTCCATCCGCGCCACGCGCTCGGCCTCGGCCTGGCGGGCTGCCTCGAGGCGGGCGTTCTCGTCGGCGATGCGCTGCTCGAGCTCGGCGCGCGCCTGCTCCTCGGCGGCGCGGCGCGCCTGGGCGGCGACCTCGGCGAGGGCGGCCTCCTCGGCAGCGCGACGCTCGGCCTCGAGCCGGACGTTGGCGAAGTGGGCGGCCTCGCTCGCCCGCTGGCGGGCGGCCCTCTCCTCGGCCAGGCGCTCGGCGGCGAGGCGGTCGGCCTCGGCAGCCTGCTCGTGGGCGACCTGCTCGGCGGCGATGCGGGCCTGGGTGAACCGCTCAGCCTCGGCGGCCTGCTCGACGGCCCGTCGCTCGGCCTCGAGGCGCTGCGCAGCGACCTGCTGCGCCTCCGCGGCCAGGCGTGCGGCGGACTGCTGGGCGGCGGCGCGCTCCTCGGCGGCCTTGTGCTCGAGGGCGGCCTGCTCGGCAGCTGCCTTCTCGGCGGCGGCGCGCTCGGACGCGGCCTGCTCCGCGGCGCGGGCGTGACTCTGGGCGGAGAGCTCGAGTGCTGCGCGCTCGGCTGCGGCCTGCTCGGCGATCTGCGCCTGCTCGTGGGCGGCCTGCTCGGCGAGGGCGCGCTCGGTCGCGGAGCGCTCCGCGGCGGCGGCCTTGTCGGCGGCCCTGCGCTCGATGGCGGCCCGCTTCTCGGCCTCCGCCTGGGCGAGGGCGGCGCGCTCGGCAGCGGCCTTCTCGGCCGCCAGGCGCTCGGCGGCGGCGGCCTCCTCGCGGGCGGCACGCTCGGCGGTGGCCTGCTCGGCGGCTGCGGCGCTCTCGAGCGCCTTCTGCTCCTGGGCGAGCCGCGCGGCGGCGACGCGCTCGGCCTCGGCGGCCTTCTCGGCGGCGGCGCGCTCACGGTTGGCCTTCTCCGCGGCGGCGAGGGCTGCGGCCTCCTGCTCCGCGGCAGCACGCTCGGCAGCGGCCGCCAGGCCCTGCGTGGCCCGGGCGACGGCGGCCTTGCGCATCGAGTCGAGGTCGGCGTCGCGGTGGCCGGTGACGGCGGTCGCCTCGTTGCTCGACGAGTCGGACGGCACGGGAGCCGGACGAGCCGCCTTCGTGCCGGTCGCGGCGCGCCGGTTGCGGCGCGTGCGCCGGTCCTCGGTGACGGCGGGCGCAGCCTTCTCGGCCGCGGGCGTCTCGACCTCGGGCTCCGGCGCGGCGTCCGCGGCCTCGTCGGGGGTGGCGTCTGGTTCGGCGGTGCGCTCGGTCGCGGCCTCGGGGGCCGGAGAGCGGTCCGCGGGGGAGCGGTGCTCCCGGTCGTCCTGGCGGGCTGCGGTCAGGCGGTCCATCCACGAGCTGCGCTCGGTGGAAGCGGGGCTCGCGGCGGCCGCCTCTTCCTCCTCCTGCTCGAGGAGGCCGGCGAGGGCCTGGCCGAGGATCTGGTCGTCGCCGTGAGGGGCGTCGTCGCCTTCGTCGGCGAGCGTGAGGGCGAGGGGATGGGGCTCGGGCTCCTCTTCCTCCTCCGCCTCCGGGAGTACGCCGCGAACCTTGCGCCACAGCGCGGTGCGCGGGTTGACCGGCATCGTCGGAGCAGCGTTCTGGCCCGTCTCCACGGCCTCCTCAGCCGTGCGCAGGACGACGTCGTCGGGCGACGCGTCTGCGCTGAGCGTGGGCTCAGTGCTCTCCGCCGACATGGCGTCCTCGTCCTCCCGATGCTGACGTGTGGCCTTCCCGCCGCGGGGCGGCGTGCCCTCCCCGGGCGGTGTGGTCGGCCTCATACATGCCGAAACTACAGCGTCGGGGTCGCGTTACGCAGCAGCGGCCGTCAATTGGCCGTCAGCCGCGCGGCGTACCGAGGAGATCGGCGATCAGGGCCTCGACCCGGAGGCGGATCTCGTCACGGATGGGGCGGACGGCGTCGATGCCCTGGCCGGCGGGGTCGTCGAGCTTCCAGTCCTCGTAGCGCTTGCCCGGGAAGAACGGACATTCGTCACCGCAGCCCATGGTGATCACGACGTCGGAGGCCTGCACGGCCTCCGTGGTGAGCACCTTCGGCTGGTTGCCGGCGATGTCGATGCCCTCCTCCGCCATGGCGGCGACGGCGACCGGGTTGATCTCGTTGCCGGGCTTCGAGCCGGCCGACAGCACCTCGATGCGGCCGCCGGAGAGGTGCTGCAGGTAGCCGGCGGCCATCTGCGAGCGACCCGCGTTGTGGATGCAGACGAAGAGCACGGTGGGGGTGGTCATCAGGACTCCTGGGGGCGGGCTGTGGTGTGCGGCCAGAGGAAGCGGACGAGGAGCAGGCCGAGGGCGCCGCCGACGACCTGCATGAGGATGAACATCGGCGCCGAGGAGGGCGCGATGCCGGAGAAGGTGTCGGTGAAGGTCCGTGCCACGGCCACGGCGGGGTTGGCGACCGACGTCGAGCTGGTGAACCAGTAGCCCGCCACGATGTAGCCCGCGACACCGAACGCAAGCGTCTCGGTGCGCCCGGAGCGGATGCCGCCGAAGACGACCAGCACGAGGCCGAGGGTCGCGACGACCTCACCGATCCACACGCCGGTGCCGGTGCGGTCGTGGGTCGACCACGCGACGGCGTCGAGGTCGAACATCAGGTTGGCGACGACAGCGCCGACGATGCCGCCGACCACCTGGGCGACCGCGTAGACGCCGGCGTCGCGCCAGGACACGCCACCCAGGGCCGCCTCGACAGCCGTGACCACCGGGTTGAACGCCGCCGAGACCGGCTGCAGCGTGAGGATCAGCGCCACGAGCGCACCGCCGGTCGCGAGGCTGTTGCAGAGCAGCTGGAGCCCGACGTCGTCGGTCAGCTGCGTGGCCATGACGCCGGAGCCCACCACCGCGCAGACGAGGAACGCCGTGCCCACGAGCTCGGCGGCCGCCTTGCGGGTCAGCTCACGGAACGGCTGGACGGCCGGGGCACTCACAGGCCGCCGCCGATCAGAGTGGCGAGGTCGGCGAGCGCGTCACGGCGTACGGAGTAGTAGACCCAGGTGCCGCGCTTGTCGCGGTCGAGGAGGCCGACCTCGTGGAGCTGCTTGAGGTGGTGGCTGATCGTCGGCTGCGACAGGTCGAAGGCGTCGTTCAGGTCGCAGACGCACGCCTCGCCGCCCTCGTGGGCGGCGATGAGCGACAGCAGGCGGAGCCGGACCGGGTCGGCGAGAGCCTTGAGCAGCGGCGCGATGCGCCCCGCCTGCTCGCTGCTGAGCGGCGTGGAGGTCAGTGGTGAGCAGCAGGCCACGGTCTGCACCGGGCTGAGCTCGAGGTGTGTCTTCGTCACGGCTCCAAAATATCGACGGTCGTACATATTGACAATCATCGATGGATGAACACAGGATGAACATCGACAACCATCTATGGATGAGAGGAGGAAGCCATGACCGACCTGGAGATCGCGTGCTGCGCCGATGCAGCTGTCGCGGAGGCGTCGACGGACGGCTGCTGCGGCGGCATCCCGTGCTGCTGAGGTAGGCCCTGTGGGACTCGAACCCACAACCCGCGGATTAAAAGTCCGATGCTCTGCCAATTGAGCTAAGGGCCCGTGCCGTGACCGGTGGTCCGGCACGGGTCCGCAGTCTAGGGCGACGGCCCCGGCGTACGTCGCGACGGACGCCGGCGGCTTTCCTCACGGTGGTGCGGTTTCGCGAACCCCGTAACGCGCGCGCCTCCAAAACTTCATCGATTTCGGAGGTTCCATCCGGGGCGTCAGTTGCTAGTGTTGTCGACGCAACAGGTGCAAGTTCCAGCAGGTTGACGCCGGCGGGGTTTGTGATCCAACGGCGTGTCTTTCTCGGAGTCTGAGCATTTCGAGTCGGAGCGACGTGTCACCCGCACGTGTTGCGGGGCCTTCGATCTTGATGGCCTCATCGCCCCGATGAAAGAAATGAGAAGAGCAATGGCTCAGGGCACCGTGAAGTGGTTCAACGCTGAGAAGGGCTTCGGCTTCATCGCGCAGGAGGACGGCGGCGACGACGTCTTCGTGCACTACTCGGCCATCCAGACCAACGGCTACAAGTCGCTGGACGAGAACCAGAAGGTCGAGTTCGACGTCACCCAGGGTCCGAAGGGCCCGCAGGCGGAGAACGTTCGCCCCGTCTGATCCACTCAGACCGGCGAGCCTGTCCGAGACGCACCTGTCTCTGACTTCCGGAGCCCCGGACCCCAGCAGTTGCTGGGGTCCGGGGCTCCTCCCTTTTCCGGGGGTCCAGTCCGTGGATGCCAAACCGGGACTTTCCGTGCGCAGGGCCGCGCGGTCGGGCACGATGGGGAGTGGAGCAACCGGAGGGAGGCTGTGATGTCCGACCAGTTCGACGTGTCGCTCGAGGACCCTGACCTCCTCGGCGAGGTGGAGATGACCACCAACCTGATCATCGCTGCGAGCGAGGCGGCAGGCCCGCTCGACCAGGAGGAGATCGACGCCATCCTGGGCGTCGAGCCGGGCGTGGGTGCCGCCTCCGATGACGCGGAGAGCGACTCCGCGGAATAGATATACCCCCTAGGGGTATTCTGAAGGCATGCGCGAAGCACACGCCTCCCACGGCTACATCGGTGACAAGGACGCCTACCTCAAGCGGCTGCGCCGGATCGAGGGCCAGGTGCGGGGCCTGCAGCGGATGGTCGAGGAAGAGCAGTACTGCATCGACATCCTCACGCAGGTCTCTGCGGTGACCAAGGGTCTCCAGGCCGTCTCGATGGGCCTGCTCGAGGACCATCTCGGCCACTGCGTCGTCGATGCCGCGCGCGTCGGCGACGCCGAGGCGGCCGCCAAGGTCAAGGAAGCGTCAGACGCGATCGCCCGCCTCCTGCGTTCGTGAACCTCCCCGGAAGGAAGAAGAAGATGAGCACCACCACCTGGACCGTCACCGGCATGACCTGCGGCCACTGCGTCGCCTCGGTCACCGAGGAGCTGCAGGAGGTCCCCGGCGTCACCGACGTGCAGGTCGACCTGCCGACCGGCGCGGTCACCGTCACCAGCGACGCCGAGCTGACCCGCGAGGCCGTCGAGGCCGCCGTCACCGAGGCGGGGTACCAGCTCGCATGACGGAGCTGATGCGCAACCGCGTCGTCTTCATCCTGGTCGCCGTCGGCGCCTTCATCCTCGCGTTCGGCCTCGGGCAGGTCGCGGGGAACAAGAAGGACGCCCCTGCCCACCACCAGAAGGCGGCCGGGCAGTACACGGTGAAGCTGCTCGACGGCGATGTCCTCAAGGCGAAGCAGCCGCTCCGCTTCGAGGTCCTCGACCCGAAGGGGAAGCCGGTCACGGACTTCGACACCGTGCACGAGAAGAAGCTGCACCTGATCGTCGTGGACCGCGACGACCTGACGTCGTACGAGCACCTGCACCCGACCATGGCGGCGGGCGGCACGTGGACCGTGGCGACCTCCGCGCCCGGCCACCGGACCTACCGTGCGTACGCCGACTTCACGCCGGCCGGCGGCGAGCCGCAGGTGGCGGAGGCCGACTTCGCGGTCGGCCGCACGATCAACCTGCCGGCAACGGTCTACCGGCCCGGCGACACCGCCTCGGTCGACGGGTACGACGTGGCGCTGGAGGCCGACGGGGCGACGTACACCTTCGCGGTCACGAAGGCCGGGAAGCCGGTCGACCTCGAGGAGTACCTCGGCGCGGGCGGCCACCTCGTCGGCATCCGGACCAGGTCCCTCGACTACCTCCACGCACACGCGTCGGCGGCTGAGGGCAACACCGTCGCGTTCCACGTCGAGGCGCCGAACGCCGGCACCTGGGTGCTCCACCTCGACTTCCAGGTCGACGGGAAGGTGCACGACGCGACGTTCGTCCAGGAGCTCGAGGGTGCCGCGGGCGGCATGGGCGAGCACATGGACATGGGAGACATGGAAGGCCATGGGCACGACGACTGACCGGCTCGAGCTGCAGATCGAGGGGATGACCTGCGCCTCCTGCGCGAACCGCATCGAGCGGAAGCTCAACAAGCTCGACGGCGTCACGGCGACGGTCAACTACGCGACCGAGAAGGCGGCGGTCACCGTCGCGCCCGACGTCACGCGGCAGCAGCTCGTCGACGCGGTCGAGGCCGCGGGCTACGGCGTCGTGGACCCGGCGGGTCCGGTGGCGACCGAGCTGGTCTCGCCCGGGATTCGGGTGCTCGTCTCGGCTGCGCTGACCGTCCCCGTCGTGCTCCTCGCGATGGTGCCCGCGCTGCAGTTCACCTACTGGCAGTGGGTCTCGCTGGCCCTCGCCACGCCCGTCGTGCTCTGGGCCGGGTGGCCGTTCCACCGGGCGGCGTACGTCAACCTGCGGCACGCGACGTCGACGATGGACACCCTGGTCAGCCTCGGCACGCTCGCGGCGTACGGCTGGTCGGTCTACGCGCTCGTCCTCGGCACGGCCGGCGAGCCCGGCATGGTGCACGAGTTCTCGCTGGTGCCACGGCGTACAGGGGGAGCGGGCGACATCTACCTCGAGGCGGCGGCCGGCGTCACGACGTTCCTGCTGGCGGGGCGGTGGCTCGAGTCGCGCGCCAAGCGGCACGCGGGTGACGCGCTGCGCCGGCTCCTGGAGCTGGGCGCGCGCGACGTCGCCGTGCTGCGCGACGGCGCCGAGGTCCGGGTGCCGGTCGAGGAGCTCGTGGTCGGCGACCTGTTCGTCGTGCGCCCGGGGGAGCGGGTCGCGACCGACGGCGAGGTCGAGGACGGCCGGTCGGCGGTCGACGTCTCCCTGCTGACCGGTGAGCCCGTGCCCGTCGAGGTCGGTCCCGGCGACGCGGTCGTCGGTGCCTCGGTCAACGCGTCGGGACGGCTGGTCGTGCGCGCGACGCGCGTCGGCGCCGACACCCAGCTCGCGCAGATGGCGCGCCTCGTCGAGGAGGCGCAGACCGGCAAGGCGGCAGTGCAGCGCCTCGCCGACCGCGTCTCCGGCGTCTTCGTGCCCGTCGTCATCTGGGTCGCCCTCGCGACCCTCGGCTACTGGCTCGGCACCGGCGCGGCTGCCGGCCTTGCCCTGAACGCCGCGGTCAGCGTGCTCGTCATCGCCTGCCCGTGTGCGCTCGGCCTCGCCACGCCCACCGCGCTGATGGTCGGCACCGGCCGCGCCGCGCAGCTCGGCATCCTGATCCGCGGCCCCGAGGTGCTGGAGTCCACGCGCCGGGTCGACACGATCGTGCTCGACAAGACCGGCACGGTGACGCGCGGCGAGATGACGCTCGTCTCCGTCATGGTCGCGGACGGCGAGTCGCGTGACGAGGTGCTCGCCCGGGCTGCTGCGGTCGAGGAGGGCTCCGAGCACCCGATCGCGCGAGCGATCGTGGCCGGCTCCCAGCAGGGTCCGGAGGCCGAGGCTCCCCGGGCGACGGGCTTCGTGGCGCTCCCGGGCCTCGGTGCCCGAGCCGAGGTCGGCGACGAGCACGTGCTCATCGGCCGCCGGCAGCTCGTGCTCGACGAGGGCCACGCGGTGCCGGCGGAGCTCGACGCGGCCATCGACGCCCGGCAGGCGCGCGGCGAGACCGCGGTGGTCGTGGCCTGGGGCGGGCGTGCACGCGGCGTCCTGGGGGTGGCGGACGAGGTCCGGCCCACCTCCGCCGACGCCGTACGCCGCCTGCGCGCGCTCGGCCTGGATGTCACCCTCCTCACGGGCGACAACGCAGGCAGCGCGGCTGCGGTCGCGGAGCAGGTGGGCATCACGCAGGTGACCGCGAACGTCCTGCCGGCCGACAAGCTGGCCGAGGTCAGGCGCCTGCAGGAGCAGGGCCGGGTCGTGGCGATGGTCGGCGACGGCGTCAACGACGCCGCGGCCCTCGCGCAGGCCGACCTCGGCATCGCGATGGGCAGTGGCTCCGACGTCGCGATCGAGGCGGGCGACCTCACCCTCGTGCGCGAGGACCTGCTGGTCGCGGTCGACGCGATCCGGCTGTCGCGGCAGACGCTGCGGACGATCAAGGGCAACCTCTTCTGGGCGTTCGCCTACAACGTCGCGGGCGTCCCGCTGGCCGCTGCGGGGCTGCTCAGCCCGATGCTGGCGGGTGCGGCGATGGCGTTCTCCTCCGTGTTCGTGGTCACCAACAGCCTCCGTCTCAGGCGCTACCGCACCGACGCTCGGTGAACGGAAGGTGAACGGCCGGGGCCCGGCCGGTGACTGCGTTGCGCGACACGCGCCTGTTGCCCCTAGCATGTCCAGCGTTCCGCTCCTCCTCACCCGGAGTTCACTGTGGCCTTCAGCTTCCGTCCTGTCGACGCGACCTTCTACGACCTCTTCGCCGCCTCCGCGCAGCACCTCGTGGTGGGCGCCGGCCTGCTTGCCGAGATGCTCGCCGAGGGTGCTGACCGCGACGCCGTCGCGCAGCGCATGCGCGAGGCCGAGCACCAGGCCGACGAGACCACCCACGAGATCGTCCGGAGGGTCAACAGCACCTTCGTGACGCCGTTCGACCGCGAGGACATCTACGCCCTCGCTTCGGGCCTCGACGACGTCATGGACTTCATGGACGAGGCGGTCGACGAGATCCTCCTCTACGAGGTCGCCGAGATCCCCGCCGAGCTCTCGACGCAGGTCGAGGTCATCCAGCAGTGCGCCGAGATCACGGCCGCCGCGATGCCCAAGCTCCGCTCCATGAAGGACCTCACGGAGTACTGGATCGAGGTCAACCGCCTCGAGAACGCCGGCGACAAGACGTTCCGCCGGATCCTCGCCAAGCTCTTCAGTGGTGAGTTCAAGGCGCTCGAGGTGCTCAAGCTCAAGGACATCGTCGAGTCCCTCGAGCACGCCATCGACGCGTTCGAGAAGGTCGCGAACACGGTCGAGCAGATCGCCGTCAAGGAGTCCTGACCGGTGGAGCTCGCCGTCCTGATCACCCTCGTGGTGATCGCCCTCGCGTTCGACTACACCAACGGCTTCCACGACGCCGCCAACGCGATCGCGACCTCGGTCTCGACGCGTGCCCTCACGCCTCGGGTCGCCCTGATCCTCGCGGCGATCATGAACTTCATCGGTGCGCTCATCGGCACCGAGGTCGCGCACACCGTCGCTGACACGATCGGCTCGATCAGCGGCACGCACGGTCTGGTGATCGTGCTGGGCGCCCTCGTCGGTGCCATCACGTGGAACCTCATCACGTGGTACTTCGGCCTGCCGTCGTCCTCGTCCCACGCGCTGATCGGCGGCCTCGTCGGCGCCGGCCTCGTCGGCGGCGCAACCGTCAACTGGGTGATCATCAAGGAGAAGGTCATCATCCCGATGGTCGTCTCGCCGATCATCGGCTTCACCCTGGCGTTCCTGTTGATGCTCGCCTTCACGTGGATCCTGCGCCGCCGCAACCCCTACGTGATCAACCGCCGCTTCAAGGTGCTGCAGGTCTTCTCGGCCGCCGCGCTCGCGCTCGGCCACGGCCTCCAGGACGCGCAGAAGACGATGGGCGTCATCCTGATCGCCCTCGTCACCTACGACTCCTCGAAGTACGACATCGACCACCTGCCGATGTGGGTCATCCTCGGTGCCGCCGGCGCGATCAGCCTCGGCACATACTCCGGCGGCTGGCGGATCATGCGCACGATCGGGCGCAAGATCATCAAGCTGGACCCGCCGTCGGGCTTCGCCGCCGAGTCGGTCGCCACCAGCGTCCTCTACGTGATGGCGCTCCACTTCAAGGCGCCGGTCTCGACGACCCACACGATCACCTCGGCCGTCATGGGCGCCGGCGCGACCCGCGGCAAGCGGGCCGTCCAGTGGAACATGGCCGGCTCGATCGTCATGGCCTGGATCCTCACCTTCCCGTGCGCCGGCCTCGTCGCCGCTGCGGCGTACGGCGTGCTCAAGGTCGCCTTCGGCGTCTGACGCGGACCTCCGCACCAACGCAGAACGCCCCCGCCAGTCCGGCGGGGGCGTTCTGCGTTCCTGAGGCTTCAGCCGCGCGGGGCCAGTCCGGCCTTCAGCACCTCGGCCAGGCGCGCGACGGCCGCGGGGCCGCTGCGGCCGGCGCCGGTCCAGTTCACGAAGCCGTGGATCTGCCCGCTGAACCGCTCCAGCTCGACCTCGACGCCGGCGTCGGCCAGCTTGTCGGCGTACGCCTCGCCCTCGTCGCGGAGCGGGTCGAACCCCGCCGTGCAGATGTACGCCGGGGCGACGCCCGCCGGCACCTCGGCGGCGAGCAGGTTGAAGCGCGGGTGCAGCTGCTGCTCGGGCGCCGGCGTGTAGGACGCGACGGCGCGGTCGAGCAGCACGCCGGTCAGGAAGAAGCCCTCGCGGAAGAGCGTGCGGCTGCGCGAGGAGCCGGTGCCGTCGGTCGCCGGGTAGACGAGCAGCTGGAAGGCGAGGGGGAGCCCCTCCGCGGCCGCCTGCAGGGCGACGTCGGCAGCCAGGTTGCCGCCCGCGGAGTCGCCACCGACGGCGAGGCGGGACGGGTCCGCGCCGAGCTCGGCGGCGTGCTCCACGACCCAGCGGTACGCCGCCAGGCAGTCGTCGTTGGCCGCCGGGAAGGTGTGCTCGGGCGCGAGGCGGTAGTCGACCGAGAGCACCCGGACGCCGGCCTTCTCGGCGAGCACGCGGCAGACGGACTCGTAGGTGTCGAGCTCGCCGATCACCCAGCCGCCACCGTGGAACCAGACGAGCAGCGCGTCGGAGTCCTGGCGCGGGACGTAGAGCCGGGCCGGGACGCCGCCGGCGTCGACGCTGCGCACCGAGCCGATCGGCTGGCGGCCACCGGCGACGCGGGCGTTGGCGGTGACCCGGGCACGTGCGACGTCGATCGGCCCGGCGCCGACGGCGGGCTCGCGGCTCAGGGCCATCATCCGGAGCGCGGCCTGGACCTCGAGGTCGAGGGTCTGCTCGTCGATGACCACCGGATCACCGGCGAAGGCGCGGAGCGCGGGACGCGGGAGAGCGAGCAGGCCACGCAGGGCGGCGGACTTCAGCGGCACGGTGACGTCGGCAAGACCGGGCATGCGGTCGGGGAGGTGAGGGAGCACGGAGCGACGCTAGCGCCGCGAAGCGTCACCTTCCGTTCATCGTGAGGTGAAACACTCGCAGGGTGACTCACGACGTCCTCCCTTCGCACGCCGGCGGCTCCATCGACGAGGGCCCGCTGGTGGCCCCGCCGCCGGGCGCCTCCGAGACGTTCGACGTCGAGCCGCCGTACGTCCCGGGGCCGGAGGCGCTGGCCGCCCTCGACGCCTTTGCCGACCGCTTCCTCGACCGCGAGCAGTCGTGGCTCCACTTCAACCAGCGGGTCCTCGAGCTGGCCGAGGACGCGAGCCTCCCGCTGCTGGAGCGGGCCCGCTTCCTGGCGATCTTCGCGAGCAACCTCGACGAGTTCTTCATGGTCCGCGTGGCCGGTCTCAAGCGCCGCATCGCGGCCGGGGTCGCCGTGCGCTCCGCGAGCGGCCACCTGCCCAAGGAGGTCCTCGAGACGATCTGGGCCGGCACGCGCGAGCTGATGGACCGCCACGCCGCCGTCTTCCGCGACCAGATCATCCCCGCGCTGCGCGAGGAGGGCATCGAGCTGGTCCGCTGGGCCGACCTCGACGAGGACGAGCAGAAGTACTGCAAGAAGCTCTTCAAGGCCCGCATCTTCCCGGTGCTGACGCCGCTCGCGGTCGACCCGGCCCACCCGTTCCCCTACATCTCCGGGCTGTCGCTCAATCTCGCAGTCGTCGTCCGCCACCCGAAGACGGGCAAGGAGCACTTCGCCCGGGTGAAGGTCCCGCCGATCTTCGACCGCTTCGTGGCCCTGGGCAACCAGCGCTTCGTCCCGCTCGAGGACGTCATCGGCGAGCACCTCAAGAAGCTCTTCCCGGGCATGGAGGTGCTCAAGGTCCACACCTTCCGGGTCACCCGCAACGAGGACCTCGAGGTCGAGGAGGACGACGCCGAGAACCTGCTCGCCGCCCTCGAGAAGGAGCTGCTGCGCCGCAAGTTCGGCCCGCCCGTGCGCCTCGAGGTCGAGGAGTCGATGGACCCCGAGGTCCTCGCCCTCCTCGTCTCCGAGCTCGGCATCAGCGAGGCCGAGGTCTTCGACCTGCCCGGCCCGCTCGACCTGCGCGGCCTCCACGACATCGCCGACCTCGACCGCGACGACCTCAAGTACGACGCGTTCGTGCCGTCGACGAACCGTCAGCTCGCCCCGGTGGAGAGCGCCGGCGCGGTCGACGTCTTCAAGGCGATGCGCCGTGGCGACGTGCTCCTGCACCACCCGTACGACTCGTTCTCGACGTCGGTGCAGCGGTTCATCGAGCAGGCCGCGGCCGACCCGCACGTGCTCGCGATCAAGCAGACGCTCTACCGGACCTCGGGTGACAGCCCGATCGTGGACGCCCTGATCGACGCCGCCGAGGCGGGCAAGCAGGTCATGGCGCTGGTCGAGATCAAGGCCCGCTTCGACGAGTCCAACAACATCCGCTGGGCCCGCAAGCTCGAGCACGCCGGCGTCCACGTGGTCTACGGCCTGGTCGGCCTCAAGACCCACTGCAAGCTGGCGATGGTCGTGCGCGACGAGCCCGACGGGATCCGCCGCTACACCCACATCGGCACCGGCAACTACAACCCCAAGACCGCGCGGCTCTACGAGGACTTCGGCCTGCTCACCGCCGACGAGGCGATTGGCGAGGACGTCGCCCACCTCTTCAACAACCTCAGTGGGTTCTCCAATAAGGCGAAGTACGCCGAGCTGCTGGTCGCCCCGGACTCCGTGCGCGACGGCCTGGTCGAGCAGATCCACGGCGAGGTCGCGCACCACCTCGCCGGCCGCCCGGCGCGCATCCGGCTGAAGGCCAACTCGGTCGTCGACGAGGGCGTCATCGACGCGCTCTACCTCGCCTCGCAGGCCGGCGTGCCCGTGCAGCTCCTGGTCCGTGGCATCTGCGCGCTGCGGCCGGGTGTGCCCGGGCTGTCGGAGACGGTCGAGGTCCGCTCGGTCCTCGGGCGCTTCCTCGAGCACAGCCGCGTCTTCTCCTTCGAGAACGGCGGCGCACCGGTCGCGTGGATCGGCTCGGCCGACATGATGCACCGCAACCTCGACCGCCGCGTCGAGGCGCTGGTCCGGCTGCCGGGTGAGGCGCAGGTGGCGAAGGTGCGTGACCTCATGGACCTCGCGTTCGCGCCCGACACCTCCGCCTGGGAGCTCGACGGCGACGGTGCGTGGACCCACAACGGGGGCAGCGTCGACATGCAGGCCGAGCTGATCGCTGCGCAGCGCCGCAAGCGCTGACCCTGGGCGGTCGGTCGCGGCTCAGCAGCTGGCGAGCAGCACCGGCCCCTGGGTCACCTGCGTCAGCGCGTACGCCGACGGCCGGGCGCGGCCGTGGAGCACGACGTCGCGCCCGTGGCGCTCTGCCGAGCGGAGCGTGAAGAGCTCACGGTAGGAGAGCATCTGGCCGGGGTCCTCGCCGCCGGCCAGGCGCTGGCGCGGGACGAGGTCCTGCTTCGCCCTGGCGTCCGACTCGAAGGCGAGCGCTGCAGTCCAGGACCGGCCCGGGCCCAGCCCGACGAGGTAGCCGTCGAGCGGGTTGACCCGCCCCGCGGACTCCACCAGCTGCGCGGCCTCGGCCTGCGCGCCGTCGTCGGCCGTGGCGAAGGAGAGCTCGGAGCAGGCCCGGTCGCCGACCAGCCCGACCGCGGCCAGGGGGTGGTCGAGCTCGCGGGTGAGGTCGAAGTCGAGGTGGTGCCCACCCTTCGCCGCCGAGACCGCGCGGGCCAGCCAGGCGGGGTCGTCGGAGCTGAGGAGGAGGCCCTGGTCGGCCAGGAACGCGGTCGCACCGAAGATCGGCTCGTCGATGCCCAGCCCGGCGAGCACGTCGCCGCCGCCCGTCCACACGCCACCGTCGAGGCGGTCCTTCGCCGGCGGGGTGAAGCCCGCGTGGTCGTAGGCACGGGCGACACGGGCCACGTCGGGCACGTGCACGACGAGGACCTCGCCGTGGCGCGCCTGGCCGAGCAGCTCCCAGTCGGCGGTCTCGGGGCCCCACGACAGGCGTGACTGCAGGGCGTCGGCCGAGCCGACGAGAACCGTCGCGGCCGACAGGTCGGTGTCGTCGACCGCGCTCGCGCAGGCGTCCCAGGTGCGGCAGTGCAGGTCGGCCCGGACCCCGGCCCAGTCGGTCCACAGCACGCGCTGGGTGCCCGCCGGCAGCAGGGCCGCGGCGCGGGAGAGCTCCGACGGGCGCGGCCACACGGCGTACACGAGGGCGAGGGCGAGCAGCGCGGCGAGCACGCCGAGGCGGACGAGGAGGCCCCGGCGGGAGCGTCCGGTCAGGACACGACGGACGGTCACGGTGTGGTCTCCCTCGGGGCTGTCCTGCAGGAGCCATACCCTAGCCGCATGTCGAGCACGTCCCCGGCCAGCGAGCGACCCGTCGTGGCCGCCGGTGCTGTGGTCCTGCGGCGCCGCGAGGGGCTCTTCGAGGTGTTGCTGGTCCACCGCCCGAAGTACGACGACTGGTCTTTCCCCAAGGGGAAGCTCGACCGCGGCGAGCTCGCCCCGGTGGCGGCCGTGCGGGAGGTGGGCGAGGAGACCGGCCTCGCGGTGCGGCTCGGGCGCCCCCTCGACGACCAGCTGTACGTCGTGCAGGGCGGCCGCGCCAAGGTCGTGCACTACTGGGTGGCCCGCACGCTCGACGGCGACGACGTCTCGGCGTACGTCGCCAACCGGGAGATCGACCAGGTGGCGTGGGTGCCCGTCGACGAGGCGGCCGCTCTGCTCAGCTATGCACGCGATCGTGCGACGCTGCAGCAGGCGGTGAAGCGCCGCCGGCGCACCTCGACGCTCGTCGTCCTGCGCCACGGACGGGCCCGCTCACGCGAGCGCTGGCGCGCCGACGACCGGTTCCGCCCGCTGCTCCGGGTGGGTGAGCAGCAGGCCGATCGCCTCGTCCCCCTCCTCGGGGCGTACGACGTGACCCGGCTGGTCAGCTCGAGCAGCACGCGCTGCGTCACCACACTCGTCCCGTACGCCGACGCGACCGGCCGGCGGGTCGTCACCGACGACGGCCTGTCGGAGGAGAAGGCGACCGACGCGGGCGTGGCCGAGCGGATCGGCGCCCTCGTCGACGCAGCCAAGCGCACGGTCGTGTGCAGCCACCGCCCGGTCCTGCCGGCGGTCTTCGACGCGCTCGGCCTCGCCGACGCGCACCTGGAGCCCGGCGAGCTGGTCGTGGTGCACCACCGCCACGGCAAGGTGCTGGCCACCGAGCGCCACGCGGTGCACTGATCCCCGGCGCTGACCCGGCGCACTGCCTGGCCCCTGACACATCGCAGGGCGCTCTGGCAAGACCCGGGCGGCCTCGTTCATGTGACCGTCGTCGCCCTTCTGCCCTCACGTCCCCGAAAGGGTGGGGACCGTTCGCCGGGCGTTCACCTGCGCCGTCGAAACCGGACACTTGCCGTCCCTAGCGTCCTCTCGACAGTCAAACCAGACATCAGGAGTTCGAAGTGATCGCCACTTCCGCCCGCCGGGTCCTCCCGGCCGTCGCCGCGCTCGCGCTCGGCGTTTCCCTCACCGCCTGTGGTTCCTCCGACGACAAGTCGGCCACGCCGTCGTCGTCCGACACGGCCAACCTCTCCTCGCTGACCGGCGAGCTCAACGGCGCCGGCTCCTCGGCGCAGGAGAAGGCGCAGGGTGCCTGGGCCGCTGGCTTCCAGGGCCTCACCGACGGCAACGTGACCGTCAACTACAACCCCGTCGGCTCGGGTGACGGTCGCACGCAGTTCGCCCAGGGTGGCGTCGACTTCGCGGGCACCGACTCGTACTTCAAGGACGACGAGGGCGAGCTGTCCGCCGCCAACAAGCGCTGCGGCGAGGACATCATCGAGGTCCCGGCCTACGTCTCCCCGATCGCGGTCTTCTTCAACGTCCCCGGCGTGAAGGAGCTCAACCTCGACGCGGACACGATCGCGCAGATCTTCGACGGCAAGATCAAGAACTGGAACGCTCCGGAGATCGCCAAGCTCAACGCGGACGCCAAGCTTCCCGACCTGGCCATCACGCCGGTCCACCGCTCGGACGACTCGGGCACCACGAAGAACTTCACCGACTACCTGGGCAAGGCCTCCGGCTCGTGGTCGTACGACGCCGCTGACGCCTTCCCGGTCAAGGGTGGCCTGGCCGCCGAGGGCACCTCCGGTGTCGTCGCCGCCGTCACCAACGGCAAGGGCACCATCGGCTACGCCGACGAGTCCCAGGTCGGCGACCTGGCCGTCGCGGCGATCAAGGTCGGCGAGGACTTCAACAAGCCCACCGCCGAGGGCGCTGCCGCCGTCGTCGACATCTCCAAGGCCGTCGAGGGCCGCCCGGCCACCGACATGGCCGTCGACATCGACCGCAAGACCACCGAGGCCGGCGCCTACCCGCTCGTCCTCGTGTCCTACCTGGTCGCGTGCCAGCACTACGACGACGCCGCCAAGGCCGACCTCGTCAAGGGCTACCTGACCTACGTCCTCGGGGACGGCCAGGCCGCCGCTGCCGACGAGGCCGGCTCCTCGCCGCTCACGAAGGCCACGGCCGACAAGGCGCTCGCCATCGTCGAGAAGATCGCGGCCAAGTAAGGTCAGCGAACCGAGCGTAGAACGCACTGTGCGGCGGGCCGGGACACCGGTCCGCCGCGCAGCACGTTCCGGCCTCGCCGTACTGAAGGAATGAATCAATGACTGCGACCACCGCAGAAAAAATGACGGAGACCCCGTCGAATCGTCTCGGTGACCGGATCTTCTCCGGGCTCGCGCTCGCCGCGGGTCTCTCCATCCTCGTTGCCCTCACCGGGGTCTTCGCCTTCCTCCTCATCCGGGGGTGGCAGGGCCTCTCGCAGGACGCGTCGTTCTACGACGCGCCGCGGGCCAACGACTTCCTGCACTACGTGTGGCCGCTCGTCTTCGGCACCGTCTATGCAGCGGTCATCGCGCTGGTCATCGCGGTGCCACTCTCGATCGGCATCGCGCTGGTGATCAGCCACTACGCCCCGCGCAGGCTCGCGACGCCGATCGCCTACGTCATCGACCTGCTCGCGGCCGTGCCGTCGGTGGTCTTCGGCCTCTGGGGCATCCTCGTCTTCGCGCCGGCCATGGTGCCGACGTACGGCTGGCTCGACGACCACCTCGGCTTCATCCCGCTCTTCGCCGGCAACGAGGGCGGCGGGGTCAACCCGGTCGGCCGCACCATCCTCACCGCGGGCATCGTGCTCGCGATCATGGTGCTGCCGATCATCACCTCGATCACCCGCGAGATCTTCGCCCAGACGCCGCGCCTGCACCAGGAGGCCGCGCTCGCGCTCGGCGCGACCCGCTGGGAGATGATCCGCTACGCGGTGTTCCCCTATGCCCGCTCCGGCATGGTCTCCGCGGTCATGCTCGGCCTGGGCCGCGCGCTCGGCGAGACGATGGCCGTGGCGATGGTCCTCTCCGCCGGCAAGAGCCTGGTCACCTTCAACCTGCTCGGCAACGAGAGCTCGACGACGATCGCGGCCAACATCGCCTCCAACTACAAGGAGGGCACGCCCGGCAAGGTCGCGGTCCTCATCGCCACCGGCCTCGTCCTCTTCGTGCTGACCTTCGTGGTCAACTTCCTCGCCCGCCTGATCGTGGCCCGCGCCGAGAGGAACACCACCCGATGAGCACGCTCCAGAGCCCCCGGACGTCCGGCCTCGTCTCCGACCTCACCGCGGGCAAGCTGCCGCGCTTCGCGCCCGCGCTCGCCGCCGTCATCGCGCTCGGCATCGGGGCCCTCGCCGCGCTGCTGATCGGCGGCGGCCTGCTGGCCACGGTCCTCTTCGCCGCGGTCGCCTTCCTCGTCGTCCTCCCCGCCTGGTACGCCGTGGTGGAGGGCCGCCGCGCCGCTGTCGACCGCCTGGTGACCTGCCTGGTCTGGTCCGCGCTGGCCGTGGCGCTGGTGCCGCTCGTGTCGCTGCTCTGGACCGTCGTCCACCACGGCGCCCGGCAGCTCGACGCCACCTTCCTGGGCCAGGACGCGTTCATCACCGCGCTGCACCAGCCGACCGGCATCCTCCACGCGATCGTCGGCACCCTGCTGATCACGCTCACCGCGGCCGTCATGTCGGTGCCCCTCGGCATCTTCGCGGCGATCTACCTGATCGAGTACGGCGCGGGCAGCAAGCTCGCCGCGGCGATCCGCTTCCTGGTCGACGTCATGACCGGTATCCCGTCGATCGTGGCCGGCCTCTTCGCCTTCGCGCTCTTCACGCTGCTCTTCGGGCCGGCCTACCGCTCGGGCCTCGCCGGCGCCGCTGCCCTGTCGCTGCTCATGGTGCCGATCGTGGTGCGCTCCACCGAGGAGATGCTGCGGCTGGTCCCCAACGAGCTGCGCGAGGCGGCGTACGCACTGGGCACGCCGAAGTGGCGCACGATCGTGAAGGTGGTCCTGCCGACCGCCCTCGGCGGCATCGTCACCGGCGTCACCCTCGCCACGGCCCGCGTGGTCGGCGAGACCGCACCGCTGCTGCTCACGGCCGCGATCACGACCAAGGTCAACCTGAACGTCTTCGACGGCTTCATGACCACCCTGCCGGTCATGGTCTACAGCTCGCAGGCCAAGGGTCATCCCGAGGACTTCGACGTGGCATGGGGCGCGGCCCTGGTGCTCGTCCTGATCGTCCTCGTCCTCAACATCGTCGCCCGCATCGTCGGCAAGATCTTCGCCCCCAAGACCGGTCACTGACCGCGGGCATCAAGGAGCACTGAACATGGCCAAGAGCATCGACGTCTCGAACGTCAACATCTACTACGGCGACTTCAAGGCCGTCGAGGACGTCTCGATGACCATCAAGGCGCGCTCGGTCACCGCCTTCATCGGCCCGTCCGGCTGCGGCAAGTCGACCTTCCTGCGCACGCTCAACCGCATGCACGAGGTGATCCCCGGTGCCCACGTCGAGGGGGAGGTGCTCCTCGGTGGCGAGGACATCTACGCCGCCAACGTCGACCCGGTCCAGGTCCGCCGCCGCGTCGGCATGGTCTTCCAGCGCCCGAACCCGTTCCCGACGATGTCGATCTACGACAACGTGCTCGCCGGCAACCGCCTCAACTCCAAGAAGCTGAAGAAGGCCGACGCCGACGCGATCGTCGAGAAGGCGCTCACCGGCGCCAACCTGTGGAACGAGGTCAAGGACCGTCTCGGCAAGCCCGGCATGGGCCTCTCCGGTGGCCAGCAGCAGCGCCTCTGCATCGCCCGCGCGATCGCCGTCGAGCCGCAGGTGCTGCTCATGGACGAGCCGTGCTCGGCGCTCGACCCGATCTCGACCTCCGCGGTCGAGGACCTGATCCACGAGCTCAAGTCCGACTACACGATCGTCATCGTCACCCACAACATGCAGCAGGCGGCCCGGGTCTCGGAGTACACCGGCTTCTTCAACCTGAAGGCCGCCGGCCAGCCGGGCCACCTGGTCGAGTTCAACAAGACGACCAAGATGTTCTCCACCCCGGAGCAGGAGTCGACCGAGGCCTACATCTCGGGCCGCTTCGGCTGACGCACCCCGGGTACGTCGTGGTGCCCCGGTCGCTTCCCGCGGCCGGGGCACGCGTCGTTCGCGAGCAGCCTCAGGGGCGGGCGTACTGCACGTGCGCGTGGTCCGTGGCGAACCCGAGCCCGCGGTAGAGCGCGAGGGCGGGCGCGTTGTCTGCCTCGACGTAGAGATGGACCCGAGGGCAGTCGACGGACTCCAGGTGGGCGAGGCCTGCCACGAGCAGTGCCCGGCCGAGGCCGCGGCCGTGCTGGGACGGGTCGACCGCGACGACGTAGACCTCGCCGTGGCCGTTGGCGTGGACCTTGGTCCAGTGGAAGCCGACCAGCGTGTCGGTGGCATCGGTCGCGACGAGCAGCCCGGCCGGGTCGAACCACGGCTCGGCCCTCCGCTCGGCGAGGCGGTCGGCGTCCATCGACCCCTGCTCGGGGTGGCCGGCGAAGGCGGCCGCGTTGACCCGCAGGAGCGCGTCGTCGTCGCCGGGCCGCCAGGGGCGGATCCGCCATCGGTCAGTCGCGACCCCACTTGCTGCCCGGGCCTGGCCCGCAGAGCGGATCGCGACCTGGGTGTCGACAGCCAGCACCAGCAGCTCCCGGGTACGCCGGAAGCCGGTCGCCGCGGCGAGGGCTGCTGCCGCCGGGTGGTCGCCGTGGGACCAGGCGGTCGTGGGAGGGACGTCGGCCGATGTGCCACCGGCCGGGACCGGGCCAGTCGGGCCAGTCAGGCCGGAGTCGGCCAGCGCGGCGTCGAGGAGCGCGCGGCCGATCCCGGCCCGACGGGCGCCCGGCGACACGGCGAGGTCGAGCTCGCTGCGGTCGGCATGGCGGCGCAGGAGGGCGAAGCCGTCGCGGGTGAGCCACAGCGCGGCGTCCCGCAGGCCGTGGTGGGCCAGGTGCAGTCGGGCGGCCTCGTCCAGTGGGTCGCGACCATCGCTGGCCAGACAGGCGGTCGAGACACTCGCCAGGGCCGCCGCAACGGTGTCGTCGTACGAGGTGACACGCATGCGGCGACCCTAGCCGGGTGGGTCAGCTCGCGAGCGACCAGACCCGGACGTAGTCGACGCTCATCGTCGCCGGCAGCCGGGTGCTGCTGGTGACGAGGTTGGCGCCGGCGCCCAGCGCCTGGTTGAGAAGCAGGAAGAAGGGCTGGTCGAACGGCGCGGGAGAGGTCAGGCCGTCGGCCTGGGGGCTGTGCCTCCAGCACTCGGCGCCGTCCTGGAGGAAGCGGAGCATCCCCGGGGTCCACTCCACCGTGTAGGTGTGGAACTGCTGCGGGTCGCTGCGGTAGCAGCCGAGGCCGGAGAGCTGGCTCCCGAGCAGACTCGTCGTGTAGTGCAGTGCCGGGATGGCCCGGTCGGGGTAGGTGCCGTAGTACTCCGCGGCGTCGATCTCGCCGGAGGCCGGCCACCGGCCGTAGGTCAGCTCCTGGGGATAGAGCCACAGGGCGCTCTGGAGGCCGGCCGAGGCGGCCGGGAAGGCGGCACGGAAGTCGAAGCGTCCGTAGGTCTGGGTGAACTTGCTCCAGGTCATCACGCCGCCTGCGGTGTAGCGGGTCTTGAACGAGCCGCTCGGAGTCGTGCAGGTGATCGGGAAGACCTCGCGCCGGACGGTCAGCCGAAGGGTGCCGTTGCGCACCTCGACGTTGCGGGTGTCGGGGCGGTAGCACTCCCGTGAGGCGGTGGTGTAGCCGTTGGCTGAGGTGTCGAACGGCGTCCACTTCGCGGTGTCCAGTGACGACTGTGTGAAGTCGTCGCTCCAGCTGCAGGCGAAGGTGTGGTCGTTGCTCACGAGGAGCTCGGTCCCGCAGGAGGCCGACGTGGTCGAGGCCGTCGTGGCGACCGCGGGCGCGGTGCCCGGGCCGCCCGTGGTGAGGAGACAGGCGCTGAGCACAAGTGACCCGAGCGCACCGGAAGATCGGCGCATGAGAGAACCCCTTCAGGTTCGAATTGGCCCCCGCAAGACGAATACTGAGAGGACTGTAGGGTCAGAAAGCGCCGCGTGCCAGTACTCGTCCGTTTCGTTGCGGATGATCCGGTTTGCGGTAAGGGATGACTCAGGCGTCGACGGCCGAGTCGGCCGCGGCGTCAGCCGGCTCGTCGCCGGTCGCGGCCGCGCCCTTGGACGGGACCACGAAGCGGTAGCCGACGTTGCGGACGGTGCCGATGAGGTTCTCGTTCTCGGGACCGAGCTTGGCGCGCAGCCGGCGGACGTGGACGTCGACCGTGCGGGTGCCACCGAAGTAGTCGTAGCCCCAGACCTCCTGGAGCAGCTGCTGGCGCGTGAAGACCCGGCCCGGGTGCTGGGCGAGGTACTTCAGCAGCTCGAACTCCTTGAACGTGAGGTCGAGGGCGCGGCCGCCCAGGCGCGCGGTGTACGTCGCGTCGTCGACGACGAGCTCGCCCGAGCGGATGACGTGGGCATCGGGGTCGTCGGCCTGGCGGCGCGCGTTGTTGCGGGCGATCGCGAGCTTGATGCGGGCCTCGAGCTCGGCGGGGGCGACGGTGGTCAGCACGATCTCGTCCATGCCCCAGTCGGCGCTGACGACGGAGAGCCCGCCCTCGGTCAGCACGAGCATCACCGGCACGTCGGAGCCCGTGGCGAGCATCAGGCGGCACAGGTCGCGGGCGTGGGCGAGGTCCTGGCGACCGTCGACGAGGATCAGGTCGGAGTCGGGCGCCTCCAGCAGGGCACTGCCCTCCGCAGGCAGGACCTTCACCTGGTGGCTCAGCAACGAGAGGCCGGGCAGCACCTCGGTGGAGGACTGCAGTGCGCTCGTCAGCAGCAGCAGGGTGCTCATGGGCGCCTCCTCACGACTGCGGCCCCAGGGGTGGGTGTGATGCCACGGTGGCTGCAGAATATCGGACGTGAACGCTCCTGATGTCATTGCGACCACGATCACGGTCCGCTACTGGGCGGGTGCCCGCGCCGCCGTGGGCGTTCCCGAGGAGTCGTACGCCGGCCCGATCGGCCTCGCGGAGCTCCGTGAGGCCGTCATCGCGCGGCACCCCGGGAGCGACCGGCTCGCGGGCGTGCTCGCGGTCTGCTCGGTGCTGGTCGACGGCCGCCAGCCGCAGGCCGGGTCCGTCGAGCCGGGAAGCGTCGTGGAGTTCCTCCCGCCGTTCGCGGGTGGGTGAGCGGGCCGCGGGAATGCGGTGTCCCGATGTGGGGTTCGGGATCGCATGCACATCGGTCAGGCTGCTCTTCTCGTCGCTGTCGGTGGCGCGCTCGTCTTCGGACTCTGGCGCTTCGTCACCGATGGTCGCTTCCGGGGTACGCATCGGGTCAGGGGAGCGGACTCCGCCGAGCCCGAGATCGCACCCCTCGACGACACTGCCATCGCCCATCGTCTCGGGGAGCGCGCCACACTCCTGCAGTTCTCGAGCGCGTTCTGTGCGCCGTGCCGGGCGACGCGCGCTGTGTTGGAGGACGTCGCCAGGACCCTTCCCGGCGTCGAGCACGTCGAGATCGACGCCGAACACCACCTCGACCTGGTCCGTCGACTCGGTGTCATGCGCACGCCGACGACGATCGTCCTCGACCGTGGGGGGCGTGAGGTCGTGCGGGCACAGGGAGTTCCGACGAGGGGACAGGTCTCTGCCGTGATTCCGTGACAGGAGAGGGCATCAGCGTGGCTATCATCAGCCCCGCCACGTCCCCTGTCGTGAGGATCCCCGGCTTGTTCTCGACACTGCTCGCCGACCTGAAGGCCCCTGTGGCCCCGGGCCAGCCCGCCCATCGGTTCTGGGCGAAGGTCATCGGCAAGGCGTTGTTCAGCAACTCCACGCACTGCGTCATCCTCTTCCGGATCAGCCATGCGCTCTACCGTTTCCTGCCGACGCGGCCACTGGCCTTCTTCGTCCGCATGCTCGCCGTCGCCTGGGGCGGGACGGACATCCATCCGGGCGCGCAGATCGGACCTGGCTTCTGCCTCGTGCACAGCATGAAGATCGCAATCGGTGCGGGTGTGGTCATCGGCCGGGACTGCCGGATCGCGCACGGGGTCACCATCGGAGGGGACATGGGGCGGCACCCGTGGGACCGCTCGAGTGACGGCTGGCCGGTCATCGGTGACTATGTGACGATCGGAGTCGACGCGTACGTCGTCGGCCCGGTGACCATCGGCGACGGTGCGATCATCGGCACCAAGGCCCTGGTCAACAAGGATGTCCCGGTCAACGGCATCGCCGTGGGCATCCCGGCGCGGGTCATCAAGACGCACGACGGCTACGAAGGGCTGCTCGGTCGATGAGTTCCACGAAGGTGCTCTACGACGGGTCTGCGTTCCTGCGGCACACCCGCTCCGGGATCTCGCGGTACTTCGCCGAGCTCGTGGGAGAGTTCCGGGACGACCCGCAGCTGGGTGTGGAGGCGGTCACGCCATTCCGGTGGGTGGCCAACGAGCACCTGTCCGGGCGCTTCCCCAAGGAGTACCGCAGGGTCCCGCTCCCCGGTCGGCTGCGGGCGCCTGTCCTCGAGCGCATGAACCAGCGCGCAGCCCGTGGGATCGTGCCCTGCGACGTGGTGCACCACGCGCTCTACGAGCCGGCCCTGCTCGAGGCTCTGCCGGGTCGCAAGAGGGTCACCACGATCTACGACTTCACGCTCGAGCTCTTCCCCGAGCTCTTCCCGTGGAACCGCGAGCAGGTGCTCGCCGAGAAGCTGCAGTTCATCGACGCGTGCGACGTCCTGCTCTGCATCTCCGAGACCACGCGCGACGACCTGCGACGCTTCCACCCGGGGCTGGACAAGCCGATCATCGTGACGCCCCTGGGGGTCGCCGGCTCGTTCTTCCAGCCCACTGCAGTGCCGTCGGGCCTGCCCGAGCGCTACCTGCTGCACGTCGGTGCCCGCTACGACCACAAGAACGTCGACCTGATCCTGCGAGCGTTCTCGCTTCTGCACGTGTCCGATCCCGACCTGCGTCTCGTGCTCTGCGGTGCCGGTCCCGAGGGCGAGCAGGCCCGCCTGGAGGAGCTCGGCATCGCCGAGAAGACGCTGCTGCTGCGGGTCGGAGACGACGAACTGCCCGGCCTGTACGCCGGCGCCCAGGCCTTCATCTTCCCGTCCCGCTACGAGGGCTTCGGCCTCCCCGTCGTGGAGGCGATGGCCGCTGGCTGCCCGGTCGTCATCACCGACACTCCTGCCCTGCTGGAGGTGGCGGGTGACGTCGCCGTGGTCGTCGGCGGCGACCGGCCCGAGGAGCTCGTGGCAGCACTGGAGCCGTTGCTGGCCGACGCGGAGCTGCGCGAGCAGCTGCGCGCGAAGGGCCGGCTGAGGGCTCGCCCGTTCTCCTGGAGAAGGACTGCCGAGGAGACCGCTCGCGCCTATGATCTGGCGCTCAAGGCTTGACCGATCTGGAGAGGAATCTCGTGGAGCACAATCCTGCCCGGCTGTATCGCGGGCCCGTCGGCTACGTGATGGAGCCGTTCGTCCGTCGTGCACGTGGGCACGGCTGGGCCCGCCGTCACCAGCTGGTGTGGAAGATGCACCGGGCGGTGTGGCTGGCCACCCGCAGCAACCGGGTGGTCATCGAGGGGCACGACATGCTCCTCGACCGCGGTGACGCCCTCGCCCTCGCCAGCGGGAGCTACGAGCCCGAGGAGACCGCCTGGTACAGGGCGCACGTCCGCCCCGGTGACCTGGTGGTCGAGGTCGGCGCCAACATCGGCTACTTCGCCCTGATCTTGGCGCAGCAGGTCGGCCCCGAGGGCAAGGTGATCAGCTTCGAGCCCGACCCGGACCTGAACAAGATCCTGCGCCGCAACGTCACCTTCAACGGCTATCCCCAGGTCGACGTCCGCGAGGCGGCCGTCGCTGCGGAGCCGGGCACCGCGACGTTCTTCCGCTCCTCGGTGAGCACCGGTGACCACCGCCTCTTCGCGCACGGTCCCGACGACGAGTCCTTCCCGGTGCGGATCGTCACGCTGGACGACGAGCTCGCGGGCGAGCGCCGCGTGGACCTGCTCAAGATGGACATCCAGGGCGCCGAGCCGCTCGCCCTCGCCGGAGCAGCGAAGGTGCTGGCGGAGAACCCGCCCCGCCGAATCCTGATGGAGTTCTGGCCCCACGGCATCGTCGGGATGGGCAACGACCCGCGTGAGCTCGTCGCCCTGCTCCGCCACGCCGGCTACACGATCGACCGCATCGACGGCCGGCCGTTCGACGAGGACGAGGCGCTCCGCGCCGAGATGACGCCGGAGAACCTGCACTGGGTGAACCTCGTGTGCACCCACAAGACTGCTGAGGAGATCGCGTGACCGTCAGTTCCGGAGCTGCCGAGATGACGCCGGCGGAGCATCCGCGCAAGCTCAACGTCGGTTGCGGCCACCTCATCCGTGAGGACTGGGTCAACCTCGACCTCGCCCCGCTCCCCGGCGTCGACGTCGTGCACGACCTGGACTCCGGTCCGCTGCCGTTCGAGGACGGCGCGTTCGACTACATCGAGTGCCTCGACGTCCTCGAGCACGTCCGGGACATGCCCGCGGTCATGCGCGAGCTGCACCGGGTGCTGGCCCCGGGCGGCGTCCTCCACATCGAGGGCCCGCACTTCACGTCGTACACGTGGCCGACCGACCCGACCCACCAGCGGGCCTTCGCGATCAACACCTTCGAGTTCTTCGTCGAGGGTGGGCTCCACGATCGTGGCTACTACTTCGACTTCGCCTTCTCCGGGACCCGGCTCCGGCACATCGCGTTCCAGCAGGTCTTCTTCCTGCCGTGGAACCGCGTCGTCGAGTGGGTGGTCAACCGCAACCGCAAGCTCCAGGGCTTCTACGAGGCGTCCTTCATGGCCCGCCTCTTCCCCGGTCACAAGGTCGTCTACGAGCTCGTGCGCTGATCGGCCCGGCGGGGCGTGGCCTGTCGGGGCACACGCCACGAGACCGTCGCTGCCAGCGCCGCACAGCTCAGCGCGCTGACGGCGAGCACGGCTGCCGCGGCGCCGACGATGCCGTGCGTCGCGATGCCCACCGGTACGCCGACGACGAGCGCGATCGCTGACGCTGCCTCGACCACCGAGCTGCGCCCGGCGCGGTGCTGTGCCTGCGCCGCCGAGATGAAGAGGCGGCGCAGCGCGAGCAGCGCCCACGCGACGATCAGCAGTCGCGCCACGGGCGTCGCGGGGACGAACTCGGTGCCGAAGAGGATCCGGATCGCGGGGCCGATGATGATCTCCAGGCCGATCACGACGCAGGCCACGAGGGCGGTCGAGGCGGCGGTCCAGCGGAACAGGAGCCGTCGCGACTCCTCGGCGTCGCGGGCCGCCATCCGCGGCAGGAGCATGCCGGAGACGCCCTGCAGCACCATCACCGGCAGATTGGTCGACGAGCTCGCGACCGTGTAGAGGCCCAGGCTCGTGGTGCTCATCATGACGGCGACCACCACGTGGTCGAGTCCCATGCCGTCGAGGAAGCCGATCGCACCCAGGTGGGCCCGTCGCGCCGAGCGCAGGAGGGCGCGTCCGGCGAGGCGCGCGCCCTCGGCCTCGCGCGGCCGGAGGGCCTGCCAGGCCACTCCCAGGCCGATCGTCTGCGCACCGGCGTACACCGCCAGGACGACGATCGCGTGCGACTGGCGGTCCACCAGGAAGATCAGGGCGATGCCGAGGACGTAGAGGAGCACGCTGATCAGGCGGAGCCGGTTGACGTGCCGGACCTGCCCCTCACCCTGCAGCATCGCGGTCATCACGAGCGTGACGGAGGCGAGCAGCGTGATGACCGCGGTTGCGGAGGCCACCTGGAGCATGTGGGGCGAGCTGTGCAGGGTGGCGGCGGTGAGCAGGCCGGCGAGGAGTGCGGGGATGGCGCTGGCGATGCCGGACCGGCCGACCAGCGGCCCGAGCGCAGTGCGCGCGGCCCATGCCTGCTGAGCCAGCTCCCGGGTGATGGTCACGCACCAGCCGGCGAGGACCAGGCGCGAGCTGAGGATCGAGTAGAGCATCGCGACGGTGACCTCGCCCCGGCCCGATGCGCCGAGCATGCGGGCGACGAGAGGGCCGGAAACCAAGGTCAGCATCTGCACCGTCAGGCCGGCTCCGGCCAGTCGCGAGATCTCGCTGCGTCCGAGGCGGGCGATCCGCAGATGGAGGTGGCGCACGGTGTCACTCTCGGGTCGGCTGTTCGACGGCCAGGGGGCTGCCGGGAAGGACGATAGCCGCAGGTCCGGCCCTAGGATGTCGGCTCGTCGCCGGAACTCATCCGGATTCACCTGAGAGAGGAACCCGCGTGCCCACTCGCTACGTGGCCCCTGGAGCCGCCCGTAGGTTGCTTCGACGCACCCTTCCGGGAGTGATGCGCGCGCGTGTGCGCGAGTTCGTGCTGGACACGCCGGTGCTCGACTCGCTCTACAACGCGGTGAGCCCGCAGCTTCGGGAGCAGCGCGTGGCCCCGGGGGTGGTCCTCGTTCTCGACGGCTTTCCGCGCTCGGGCAACACCTATGCCCGGGTCGCCTTCGACCATGCGAACCCGGAGGGGCATCGGGTCTCCTCGCACCTGCACGTCGCACGGGCGATCCATCGCGCCGTCGAGCTCGGCATCCCGGCCGTCGTCGTCGTCCGTGATCCGGCCGAGGTGCTGGCCTCGGCGCTGCAGTACGACCCGACTGCCAGCGCGCTGCAGGTGCTCCGGGGCTACCAGCGGTACTACCGGGGCGTGATGCCACTGCGCGCAAGCGTCGTGGTCGCGCCCTTCACCCGCGTCGTCTCCGACTTCGGCTCGGTCATCGATGAGTGCAACGCCCGCTTCGGCACGTCGTTCAACCGGTACGAGGCGACGCCTGAGGCGGAGGCGGCCGTGCGTACGACGATCGAGGCCGCCGCCGAGTTGCTCGTGCCGGACCGCGCCGAGCAGGTGGTGGGACGCCCGTCGAGCAACCGACGCAGCGGTTCCCATGTGCTGGAGGCTCTCAGCGCTCACGAGCAGGCGGAGCTCGAAGAGGCACGCCGGCTCTTCGAGCGCTTCGTCGGCCGCAGCTGATCCCCGGCCGTTACTGTTCGCGCATGCACATCGTGTTCGACGGGTTCGGGCTCGGTCCCGGCAGCTCGGACATCGTCGTGGAGAACCTCCTCGCCGGCTGGCGCGAGCTCGCGCCAGGTGACCGGCTGACGTTGCTCTGCCGGGACGAGCCGACACTGACGGTGCCCCCGGGGGTCGGTGTCGAACGGGTCGAGCCGCCGGTCGACGGGGCCTGGGGCGCTCTCTGGTGCCGCTCCGTCGGCGTACGTCGCGCGGCGCGCCGGCTCGGCGCAGATGGCGTGGTCTCCGGAGTGACCGCGAGTGCCTTCCTCGGTGCCCGGTGCCCGCGTGGCGTGATCGTCTACGACCTGCGTCACGAACTACGACCGCACCAGTTCAGCAGGTCCCGTCGCCTCGCGCGACGGCTGACCTACGCCTGGAGCTTCCGCTTCGCCGATGGCCTCTTCTGCATCAGTCACCGCACTGCCGACGACCTCGTCCGCAGGCACCCGTCGACACGCGAGCGGGTCGTGGCTGCCTCCCTCGGCGCCGATCACGTGGATCAGTGGCGCATCGGCAGCACACCGGAGGAGAGCGGACCGTACGCCGTCGCGTTCGGCCACTTCGCCAACAAGAACGTCGACCGGGTCCTCGAGGCGTGGGCACGTTTCTGTCGGGAGGAACCCCGATGGCGGCTTCGCCTCGTGGGCATGGGCGGGGCAGACAGGGCGGCGGCGACGGAGCGCGTGGCCGAACTGGGCATCGCCGACCGGGTCGAGCTGATGCCCTGGCTGGACGACCAGGAGTTCCGTCGCTGTTTCGCCGAGGCGGACCTGGTCCTCTTCCCGTCGGACTTCGAGGGATTCGGTCTGCCCGCCGTGGAGGCCCTGCGCCTCGGGGTGCCGCTCGTGATCTCGGGGGACGCGGCGCTGGCGGAAGTGACCGGCGGCCACGCAGAGACGGCCGCGACCGTCGGCGCGGAGGACATCGCCGCTGCGATCCGGCGGGCGGTCGCGCACACCCCCGAGCAGCGCGAGGCCGGCCAGGTGTGGACCGACCGTTTCACTTGGAGCGCGATGGCGCGCTCCATTCGCGAGACACTGGTGGCGGCAGGCGCCGCCGACCAACCGAGGAGCGCCTCATGAACGCAGTTCGCCAGATTGCCGACAAGGCTCGTCGCCAGCTCGGCTGGCTGGTCCGCGACCGGTTCCCCGGGCGCGTCGTCGTGCGGGACGTGCATGGCGTTCGCATGCAGCTGCCGTGGTCGCACCGGTTGCCGGACTACACCTCGGGGGAGTCGATCTACGGCCGCAACCTCATGGAGCTGGCCGAAGCCCTCGCCGGACGCGAGGACGCGCCCCTGCACGTGCTCGACGTGGGCGCCAACGTCGGTGACACGGCCCTCATGGTCCTGCATGCCGCAGACGCCCGCGTGCTGTGCGTCGAGGCCGACCCGGACTACCTGCCGTGGTTGCATCGCAACGTCGACGGCGACGACCGGGTAGCGGTGGTCGAGTCGCTGCTGGCGGCTGAGACGGGCACCGCGACAGTCCAGGCGGTGCGCGCCGGCGGTACCACACGGTTCGAGGAGGTGGACGAGGGCGGGAGCGGGCTCTCGACGGTCTCCGCTGACCAGCTCCGGGCCGACCATCCTGACTTCGCGAACCTCCGGCTGGTCAAGTCGGACACGGACGGCTACGACGTCGTGCTCGTCCCGGCAGTCGCCCGGACCTGGAGCGCCAGCCGGCCCGTCCTGTTCTTCGAGTACGACCTCGAGCTGTCGAGGCTTGCGGGCAACGACCCTCTCGCGGTGTGGAAGCACCTCGCCGACCTCGGCTACGAGGACGTGGCCGTGTGGCACGGAGGCGGTTGGGCGCTTGGGCGCACCACCGTCCATGCGGTCGCCGCTCAGACCGGGCCGCTGGAGGAACGCGTGGGCCGACGTTCCCGCAACTACTGGGACGTCGCGGTCGCCCACCACGACGACCCGGTCGGCCGTGAGGTCCTGGCCGCGCTGGTGTCAGGCATGCTGGCCTCCGGGTGACCAGTGCACGTTCTGCACCACCGGCCAGTTAGGGTGACGTCTCGTAGCCAGGCGGGGGTCCCGGGCCGACTTGTCAGCCCTACTTCGGAAGAGGAATCTGCACCATGAGCAAGAGTGTCGACGTACTCGTCGCCGGTGGCGGCGGCTTCATCGGAGGCCACCTGGTGGCCGACCTGCTGAAGCAGGGCCTGACGGTCCGCTCGGTGGACATCAAGCCGCTCGAGGAGTGGTACCAGGTGCACGAGGGCGTCGAGAACGTCGTCGCCGACCTGTCCCTCCGTGACCACGCCTTCGAGCAGACCGACGGCGCGCGCGAGGTCTACATGCTCGCCGCCGACATGGGCGGCATGGGCTTCATCGAGAACAACAAGGCCGAGTGCATGCTGACCGTGCTGACCAGCACGCACATGCTGGAGGCCGCCCGCAACGCCGGCGTCGAGCGCTACTTCTACTCGTCCTCCGCCTGCGTCTACAACGGCTCGAAGCAGACCGACCCCCACGTCACCGCCCTCAAGGAGGAGGACGCCTACCCGGCGGACCCCGAGGACGGCTACGGCTGGGAGAAGCTCTTCTCCGAGCGCATGGCGCGCCACTTCCGCGAGGACTACGGGCTGCAGACCCGGGTCGCGCGCTACCACAACGTCTACGGCCCCAACGGCACCTGGACCGGCGGTCGCGAGAAGGCTCCGGCGGCCACCTGTCGCAAGATCGCCGAGGCGGTGATCTCCGGCAACCACGAGATCGACATCTGGGGCGACGGCGAGCAGACCCGCTCGTTCATGTACGTCGACGACTGCGTCAAGGGCTCGCAGATGTTCCTCAACGGGGACAACACCGAGCCGCTCAACCTGGGCTCGTCCGAGCTGATCTCGATCAACGACCTCTACACGATGGTCGAGGGCTTCGCCGGCATCAAGTGCAAGCGCAACTACCAGCTCGACGCCCCGCAGGGCGTCCGTGGCCGCAACTCCGACAACACCCGGATCCAGGAGGTCTACGGCTGGGAGCCGTCGATCTCGCTGCTCGAGGGCATGGAGAAGACCTACGCCTGGGTCTACGACCAGGTCAAGGCCAGCTCTTGATGGGTGTGCACGGCTGATGCGTGTACTGATCCACGATCACAGTGGACATCCCTTCCAGGCCGAGCTGAGCCGCGAGCTCGCACGGCGCGGCCACGACGTCACCCACTCCTACGTCGCTGGCTACGTCTCCGGCAAGGGCCGCCTGACGGCCCTGCCGGGGGAGACGATCACCTACGTCGGCATCGGCGGCGAGGCGAAGATCGAGCAGCGCGCCTACGCCAAGCGGCTCTGGCGTGAGGTGACGCGCGGCTTCGAGCTGGTCCGGCACGTGCGCCAGGTCGACCCGGACATCGTGATGCTCTCCAACGTGCAGATCCCCACCATGGTGATCTTCGCGGCGGTGATGGCCGTGCTGCGCCGGCCCTGGATCCTCTGGCACCAGGACGTGTACGCCGTGGCGCTGCGCAAGCTGGCCGGCACGAAGCTGTCGCCGCGCTTCCGGATCGTCGCGTGGCTCTTCTGGATCGCCGAGCGCTGGTGCGCGCGCCGCGCCGCGGCGGTCGTCGTCATCGCGGACTCCTTCGTCCGGGTCCACCAGCAGTGGGGCACCGCCGACAAGGTGACCGTGATCCCCAACTGGGCCCCGGTCGACGAGCTCACGCCGCGCGAGCGCGACAACGACTGGGCGCGCGCCCAGGGCCTCGCGGAGCGGCCGCGCCTGGTCTACTCCGGCACCCTCGGGCTCAAGCACAACCCCGAGCTGCTGCCGCAGCTCGCCGCAGCCGTGCAGGAGCTCGGCACCAAGGTGGACCTCGTGGTCGTCACCGAGGGAGCGGCCGAGCCGGTGCTGCGCTCGGGAGCCGAGTCGCTGGGGGTCGACCTGACGCTGCTGCCCTTCCAGCCCTACGAGCAGCTGCCGGAGGTGCTCGGCGCGGCCGACGTGCTCGTCGTACTCCTGGAGGCGGACGCGGGCGCCTTCTCGGTGCCGTCCAAGACGCTCTCCTACCTCTGTGCCGGGCGTCCGGTCCTCGGGTTCGTCCCGGCGGAGAACCTCGCGGCGCACCTGATCGAGCAGACCGGCGGGTGCGTGCTCGCGCCGGAGCCGTCGGCGGTGCCCGCCGGTGCCCGGTGGGTCGTCGACCTGCTCGCTGACCCGGAGCGCGCCGCGTCCATCGGCGAGGCGTCGCGCGCGCTCGCCGAGAAGGAGTTCGAGCTGTCCGGCTGTGCCGACCGGTTCGAGGCGATCCTGGGGGCGTCCGCGCGCTGATCGGGAGGCTGGCGCTGCGGCTCAGTCAGTCAGGCCCCAGTGCCACGTCCGGAGGACCTGGCGAAGGATGGCGTCCCGCTCTGCCTGGGTGTGCCGGGAGGAGAGGTTGAACTCGATCTTGTAGGTGTGGTCGTTGACCCCGGCGAGGACGATGTCGAGGACCTTTGGTCCGATGGTGGACGCGCCCCTCAGATGGATCACGGGGTGGCTTCCCAGCTTCTCGTCGGCCCGCACAACCCGGGGATCGACGATCCACGGCTTGAGGGCATGGCGCCAGGCCCGGACCTGTGCGCGGTGGTCTCCTGGTGTGGGCGGCAGCACGGTGACAGCGAGGCCATCGTCGTTCCGCGTGGGTCCGGTCCACCGCCACACGTCCAGGTTCTTCGGTGCCGGGCGCGCGCTGGGGACGGGCTTGAATCCCTTCGGGGCCACGAACCAGTAGTCCAGGCCCGTGACGACGCGTTGCGGGTGCCGCGCGCGGGCGCGGTCCAGAGCCCGCTCGCCGGCCGGGGCGGGGACCTCCGTCGAGATGGGGTGCGGCGGGGTCGCGGGGACGTCGGTCCTGCACGCGGCGATGGTGGGGAGCAGCAGCAAGCAGGCGGGCGCGACCGCACGTCGGAGGATCACGGGGCACAGGGTACGTCGCACCCGCCTGCGCTCCGAAACGGCACTCGATCTCGTCATGTGGTCAGAGGGTCCGCTATGTGGACAGTCTGGTTGGAGGGCCCATTCCCAAGGCCTAGTGTCTGCCCCATGTTCACGACCATGCTGACCGAGCGCCGCGCGGTGGATCTCCTGCGCGTTGCGTCGTCGCTGTGTCGAATGTCCTGAGCGGACGTCCCCTCCTGCCCCGAACGGGCTGGCCCCTCCCTGCCTCCGGACGTCCTCCGAGCCGTGACTGACCCGTCTCTCGAGGAGCCTCCGAGCATGAACGCCACTGATCGCCCGACCATCGACCCGCGCGGTCCGCAGTTCGCTGCGGCGCTGACCGCCATCGTCCTCGTCGGAGCACTCGCCCTGCTGCCCGGGGCTGCCGGCCTCGTCCTGCTGGTGCTGCAGACGTTCCTCTTCGGCCTCGGCGCGCTCCTCGGCGTCGCACGCAGCCCGCAGGCGTGGCTCTTCCGCCGCTTCGTGCGACCGCGTCTGGGCGCTCCGGAGCACCTCGAGGACGCCGCGCCGCCCCAGTTCGCGCAGCAGGTCGGGTTCGCCTTCGCGTCCGTCGGCCTCGTCGCCTGGTCGCTCGGCCTCGACATCGTCGGTGCCGTCGCGGTCGGCTTCGCGCTCGCGGCGGCTCTCCTCAACGCCCTCTTCGGCTTCTGTCTCGGCTGTGAGGTCTACCTGCTCTTCAAGCGGCTGACCTTCCGGCCTGCTTCCTGATCCGCCCCAGCACTTCCTGACACACAAAAACCCTCGAAAGAAAGCAGAAAGAACATGGCTCGCGAAGACGTGCTCGTCACCGCCCAGTGGGTCGAGGAGAACCTCGACAACCCGCAGGTCGTCCTGATCGAGGTCGACGAGGACACCTCGGCGTACGACCGCTCCCACATCCGTGGTGCGATCAAGCTCGACTGGACCACCGACCTCCAGGACCAGGTCCGCCGCGACTTCGTCAACAAGGAGCAGTTCGAGGCCCTCCTCTCCGAGAAGGGTGTCTCCAACGACTCCACCGTCGTCCTCTACGGCGGCAACAACAACTGGTTCGCCGCCTACGCGTACTGGTACTTCAAGCTCTACGGCCACCAGGACGTCAAGCTCCTCGACGGCGGCCGCAAGAAGTGGGAGCTCGACGCCCGCGAGCTCACCGACGAGCCGGTCAAGCGTGAGGCCACGTCCTACACCGCCAAGGACCAGGACCTCTCGATCCGCGCCTTCCGCGACGAGGTCGTCGCGGCCATCGGCACGCAGAACCTCGTCGACGTGCGCTCGCCCGACGAGTTCGCCGGCCGCCTCCTCGCCCCGGCCCACCTCCCGCAGGAGCAGGCGCAGCGCGCCGGCCACGTGCCGACCGCTGCCTCCGTCCCGTGGTCGAAGGCTGCCAACGACGACGGCACCTTCAAGTCCAACGACGAGCTCAAGGAGATCTACGAGGAGGCCGGTGTCGACTTCTCGAAGGACACCATCGCCTACTGCCGCATCGGCGAGCGCTCCTCGCACACCTGGTTCGCCCTGCAGGAGCTGCTCGGCGCCCCCAACGTGAAGAACTACGACGGCTCGTGGACCGAGTACGGTTCCCTCGTCGGCGTTCCGATCGCGCTGGGCGACGAGCCGGGCCAGGCCTGACCCCTCGGGGTCGGTGCCTTCTCGAGAATCCTGAGGAGACAAGAACATGTGTGGAGCTACTGAGGGTGGCCTGCCGCTCGACGGCATCAACACCAAGATCGAGGCCATCATCCAGGGCCAGGTGACCAAGGACGGCTCGCCCGTCGGCGTCGCCTACGTGCGCCTGCTCGACAAGTCGGGCGAGTTCACCGCCGAGGTCCCGGTCTCCGCGACCGGTCACTTCCGGTTCTTCGCCGGCGACGGCGAGTGGACCCTGCGCACCCTGGCTCCGGGCGCGGACACGGTCGACCGCAAGGTCGTCGCCGCCGTCGGCTCGATCGCCGAGGTCGAGATCGCTCTCTGACGCACCCGCGTCACCACGGCCCTCGGGTCCCCGTACTGGGGTACCCGAGGGCCGTTTGCGCATTTTGGCTCGATATCGCGACTTTCTTGTTTGCTGCAAGCATTTCCCCGCTAGGCTCCTGCCGTTTCGTCCTATGGGGAGGGTGTGGCATGCCGGATTCGGTGCTGGGCAAGGTCGTGTGGAGGCTCCGTCAGATCGTGTGGCGGCTGCGCCTGATGATGCTGGCCAGACTGCCCGACAAGCCGGTCCGCCGGAGCATCCGGGGCGTCCCGATGACCCTGCCGCGGGCGCACGGCCTGCCCTACTTCACGCGTCCGGGCACGGCCTACCTCCGCAACCTCGTCGAGCTCGGTCGCTCGCTCGCGGCCTCCGAGGGAAGTGTCTGTGTCCTCGACATCGGCGCGAACGTCGGCGACACCGCGCTCGTCGTCCTGGACCAGGCGCCGGGCTCTGCGGTGTGCGTGGAGCCCGACCCGATGTGGCACGGCTACCTCGCCACGAACGTGGGGGCGATGCCCAACGTCGCCGTCGAGCACTCCGTGCTCGTCGGTCCGGACACCGAGCAGGTGATGGGCCTGGCGATCCGCCGGCACCCCGTCGGCAGCAGCATCGTCGAGCGCACCGAGGCGGGTCAGGGCCTGGCGACGATCACCACGACCGCGCTGCTGGAGAAGTTCCCACAGCTGGGCAACGTCCGCCTGGTGAAGTCGGACACCGACGGGTACGACATCACGCTGGTCGACGCCGTCACGGTGACGTTCGCTGCGTCGAGGCCGGTCGTGTTCTTCGAGCTCGACCCGCGCCCGACGCACCTGGTGATGCCCGAGGTCGTGATCGCGGATCTGTGGGACAAGCTGGTCGAGCGGGGCTACGAGCGGGCCGTCGTCTGGGACAACGGGGGCTCGCTGCTCGGCGACTGGCCCGTGGCCGAGATGGCGGAGCGGTCGGCCGTGCTCGACCTCTCCATCCAGGAGCGCGGCTACGGCTACTGGGACGTCGCGGTGGCCCACAAGGACGATCCTGCGGGGCTGGCGGCGCTCGACGCGGCCGCTGCCGCGACCCGGGCGCGCTGAGCACGGCGCGTACGGTCGGCGTGGGGCGAGGGTGACGCAGCGTCGTCGCCGCTAGCCTGAACGCCGTCTGTTTCTCCACTCGAACAAGGAGCGTCGCGTGCGCGTCGTCATCACCGGAGGTGCCGGGTTCCTCGGCTCGCACCTGTGCACCAGGATCCTCGGCGAGGGGCACGAGGTCGTCGCGATCGACAACTTCATCACCGGCGTGCCTGCCAACGTCGAGCACCTCATGGAGGACCCGCGCTTCCGCCTGGTCCGCGCCGACGTCACCGACTACCTCCACGTGCCCGGCGAGGTCGACGTGGTCCTCCACTTCGCCTCCCCGGCGTCGCCGATCGACTACCTCGAGCTGCCGATCGAGACGATGAAGGTCGGCTCCATCGGCACCTTCCACGCGCTCGGGCTGGCCAAGGAGAAGGGCGCGCGCTTCGTCATCGCCTCCACCTCCGAGACGTACGGCGACCCGCAGGTCCACCCGCAGCCCGAGAGCTACTGGGGCCACGTGAACCCCGTCGGCCCGCGCGGTGTGTACGACGAGGCGAAGCGCTTCGGTGAGGCCGCGACGATGGCCTACCGCAACGCGCACGACGTCAACACCGGCATCGTCCGCATCTTCAACACGTTCGGCCCGCGCATGCGCCCCAACGACGGCCGCGCGATCCCGAACTTCGTGCGCCAGGCGCTCTCCGGCCAGCCGATCACCGTGGCCGGTGACGGCAGCCAGACCCGCTCGGTCTGCTACGTCGACGACCTGATCGACGGCATCTGGCGCTTCACCCAGACCGACCACCCGGGTCCGGTGAACATCGGCAACCCGACCGAGATCTCGATGCTCGACCTCGCCAAGTGGATCCGCGACCTGACGAAGTCCGACTCCGAGGTCACCTTCATCGACCGCCCGGTCGACGACCCCGGCGTACGCCGTCCGGACATCACGCTCGCGCGCGAGACGCTGGGCTGGGAGCCCGTCGTGCCGGTCGAGGAGGGCCTGCTCCGCACGATCGAGTACTTCCGCAACCACCCGGAGCTCCTCGCCTGACGCGAAGCGACAGCAGCAGCACCAGCAACGAGGAAGGGCCCGCGGCGATCGCCGCGGGCCCTTCGTCGTACGTCGTGTCGCTCAGGCGTCGAGCAGGCGCTGGAGGGCCTGCTCGAAGTCGCGCAGGTCGACGGTGATGTCGGTGAGCACGCCGTTCATCGGCGAGCCCGGCGGGCGGTGGTCCTCGCCGCAGACGAGGTAGTGGTACGTCGAGTCGGGGATGTTGTCCGCGATCGTCCAGTAGCAGGGGTTGACGTACTTCGGCGCGAAGAGCTCGAGCACCTTGACGCCGGGGGAGCAGAAGACGAGGTTCGACAGCGCGGCACCGTGGGGCGCCACGATCACCTCGGCCCGGGTGAAGGTGTCGATCTGCTCCTGCACGCTGTGGGCGCCGGGGTCGAAGGAGACGAAGCCGAGCGGCGCGAGGCGGGCCATGACCTCGTCCTCGTTGACCAGGCGGCGGGTGTTCTTCGCCGAGCCGCGCGTGACGTAGAGCCGGGTGGGCTTGTCGGCCGTCTCCTTCGCGGGGAGGTTCTCCTTGAGCCAGCCGGTGGTCCACGTGGGGGCGATCAGGTCCGGGTTGGGGATGCACGGCGCGAGGAGCGTGTCGGCGCGCACGGCGACGTCCTTGCCGGGCTGGACGACGCGCACGTCGCCGAGGCCGATCATCCCGAGCAGCTGGCGCTGGTAGCCCGAGCCGGTGTTGACGAACCAGGCGTCGGGCCGGACGTCCGGCATCGTCTCCTTCAGCACGCCGTAGCGAGGGAGGACGTCGAGCAGGAAGTGGTAGTAGTTCGCGTGCGAGCCGCGGGTCGCCAGCGAGACCAGGGTGCCCTCGACGTGCTCCATCTGCGGCAGGCGGGCCCGCAGGAAGATCGGGTGGTCCTTCCAGCCGGTGACACCGAAGTAGGTGCTGGTCTCGTAGTCGAGCACACCGCCCGGGGTGATGTGGGCGGCGTAGTTGCCGACGATGGCGCCGTCGCTGATCTCCAGCGTGAAGCGGCGCGGCACGACGTAGTCGGCGCGGCGCTCGAGCGCCCAGTGCTGCGCCGGCTGGCCGAAGGGCACCTCGCGCACGAGGTGCTCGGCCGGGCCACCCTCGTGGATCCGCACGTGCTGCGGGTCCAGGCGGGCGGTCTCGTCGACGCTGACCGTGCCGATGGAGGGAACCGCCCGCTCGCCCGCCAGCGACGTCGCACGCCGGGTGACGGCGCCGACGCCGCGGGTCGCGGTGAGGTGGGCGCGCTTGAGCAGCGGCCAGGCGGGCTGGATGGCCGAGGGCAGCGGCATCAGGCGGCCCGGGTCAGCCAGACGGTGCCCTGGCGGTCGTTGACCGGCTCGACGCGCACGAGGCGCAGGCCGGCGGCGAAGAGCACCTCGAGCAGCTCGGTGAGGTCGTGGCCAGCGACGTCGTGGTACTCCATGACGACGCGCTGCACGCCCTCCCACGAGGCCGTGGTGGTGCCGCTGAAGATGCCGTACTCCGCGCCCTCGACGTCGATCTTGACGAGGTCGACGTGGCCACCGGCCTCGGCGACGGCGTCGTCGAAGGTGACCGCGGGGACCTTCACGAGCGTGGTCGAGCCCTCGGGCGCGGTGAGGCCGTTGAGGCTGCTGCCGCCGGCGTTGTCGGCGAACTCGAGCATGCCCGGCTCGCTGGAGACGGCGCTGTGGTGGACCGTGACACGGTCGGCGAGGCTGTTGCTCTCGACGTTCTTCTGCAGCCACGAGGCGGTCGACGGCGACGCCTCGTAGGTGTGGATGCGCGCGGTCTTGCTGGCCTCGGCGAGGCCGAGCGAGAAGCAGCCGATGTGGCCGCCGATGTCGAGCACGACCGGAGCGGCCGGCAGGCCCTCGAGCAGCTCGTCGAAGCGGTAGCAGTCCTCGGCGAAGACCTCGTAGACGGGGACGCGCGCGCCGGGCACGTTGGGGCAGTGCACGACCTGGCCGTTGCGCAGCTTGAACGCCAGCGCGTCGGGCGCCCACGGCGAGCGGCTGGCGGCGAGGTCCAGCAGGACCTTCGGGCCGTTGGGGAAGCGGAGCGTCTGCTGGACGCGGCGTACGGCGAGTCGCGGGGACCGGCTCACAGGGTGGCCACCTTCGTGTCGTGGGGGAGGGAGGGGGAGTCTTGCGCATCGGGCTCGTCGGGCGGGAGATCCTCGCCGGTGAGCGGGATGACGGCGAGGATGCTGAGGGCGACCGCGCACCAGACGAAGCGGTCCCACAGCGAGTTGGTCAGCATGCCGGTCGCCGCGAAGGCCACGGCCGGGTAGCTGAGCCGGCGGAGCGGGTGGTCGGTGAAGAGCGAGCGCGAGCCGGACCAGAGCACGAGCAGGAAGCCGAAGAGGCCGACGACGCCGATGCCGATGGCGACCTCGAGGTAGATGTTGTGGGCGTCGAGGGCGGTGCCGTCGAAGGCATTGCCCCAGATGGGGGAGTGCGTCCACTTGTCGATGCCGATCGCCAGCTTGTCGCGGCGTTCGGTGTCGGAGCCCTCGGCGGTGCCGCCGCCGGTGAGGCGGCCGAGCGCGGAGTCCTCGCCGGCGTAGCGGATCGCCCACTGCAGGACGAGCAGCGCGATCACGCCGCCTGCCAGCACGCTGAACGCCGAGGCGCTGGTGCGCTCGACGAACGGCACGATGAGCGCCATGACGACCGTGACGATGAGGGCTGCGCGGCTGCCGCTCATGTAGATGCCGCCGGCCACGACGACCGCGGCGGCGAGTGCCAGGCTCCGCTCCCGGCCGGTCGTGGTGAACCACTTGTGGACGAGCAGGGCCAGGGCCGTCGTGCCGGCCATGCCGAAGAAGTTCGGGTGGGTGGCGAGGCCGTCCCAGCGGCTGTGGTGCTCGACGACGGCCCAGGCGATCGAGCCGAGCTGGCCGACGATGTAGGCCCAGACGAGGATCTCGATCGTTCGTCGTTCGGGTCGCCAGATCAGGAAGAGGAACGGGATGACCACGGCGGTGGCCACGAGCCGGGTGCCGTAGCCGAGTGCCTCGACCGGCGCCTCGACCAGCAGCGCCGTGATCAGCACCAGGAACATGATGATCAGCGCGCCGAGCACCCAGTCGAGCGGCAGCACGACCCCGCGGCGGGTGAGCGCCGGCAGCAGCAGCGCGAAGCCGAGGAGCAGGAAGACGTCGGAGAAGGTGACCGGGCCGCCCGGCAACGGGCGCAGGTCCTTGTCGTTGATCGGGGCCGTCAGCAGCGCGGCGATCACGATGTAGCGCCCCAGGCGGTCAGGCCCCAGGCCGATCAGCGCGATCAGGAACCCCGACAGGATGAACGCCGCCGCGGCGAAGAGCAGCTGGTCGCGGGTGACGAAGACGAACGCCACCAGCATGAACGGCCACATCGCCTGCGCGAGGACGCGCCCGACCACGCCTCAGCCTCCGAGGCGCGGGCGGCCCAGGCAGCGGTACTCCCAGCCTGCCGCGCGCCAGGCGGCCGCGTCGAGGACGTTGCGGCCGTCGATGATCTTGCGCCCGGACACGAGCTCGCCGGTCGCGGCCGGGTCGAGGTCACGGAACTGGCGCCACTCGGTCAGGAGGACGACGAGCTCGGCCTCGGTGCAGGCCTTCTCGATGTCGTCGACGTAGTCGAGCTGGGGGCTGGCCTCGCGCGCGTTGCGAATGGCGTGCGGGTCGGTCACCCGGACGTGCGCGCCGGCGCCGTGGAGGGCGGCGGCGATCGCGAGCGAGGGCGAGTCGCGGATGTCGTCGCTGTCGGGCTTGAACGCCGCGCCGAGGACCGTGACCCGCTTGCCGGAGAGGTCGCCGCCGAGCATGACCGTGGCCAGCTCGACCACGGCCTCGCGCCGCTGGAGGTTGATCCGGTCGACCTCGCGGAGGAAGAAGAGCGTGTCGGCAGCGCCGAGCTCACCGGCGCGGTGCATGAACGCGCGGATGTCCTTGGGCAAGCAGCCGCCGCCGAAACCGATGCCGGCGTTGAGGAACTTGCGGCCGATGCGGCTGTCGGCGCCCATGATGTCGGCGAGGTCGCTGACGTCGGCGCCGGCCACGTCGCAGAGCTCGGCCATCGCGTTGATGAACGAGATCTTGGTGGCCAGGTAGGCGTTGCTGGCGACCTTCGCGAGCTCGGCGGTGACGAGGTCGGTCACGATGAGCGGACCGTCCGTCTCCAGCCCTGCGTACGCCGCGGCGAGGCGCTCGCCCGCGGCCCGGTCCTCGGCGTCGTCCCCGACGCCGATGACGACCCGCTCGGGACGGAGGGTGTCCTCGATGGCATAGCCCTCGCGCAGGAACTCGGGGTTCCACACCAGCCGCGCACCGGATCCGTGCTCCACGACGCGCTCGTTGAGCAGGCCCGCGGTGTTGGCGGGGACCGTCGACTTGCCGGCGATGACGTCGCCGGCCTTCAGGTGGGGGAGCAGGCCGGTGAAGGCGGCCTCGAGGTAGGAGAGGTCGGCCTTCTGCTGGCCCGCGGTCTGGGGCGTGCCGACGCAGAGGAAGTGGATCGTCGCCTCGGCGGCGGCCGCCGGGTCGTCGGTGAAGCGGAGGCGACCGGTGGCGATCGCGTCTCCGAGGAGCTCCTCGAAGCCGGGCTCGAAGAACGGGGTGCGGCCTTCGGCGAGGTTCTCGCGGCGCTGGGCGTTGGGCTCGATGCCGATGACCGTGTGGCCGACGGCCACCATCGCCGCAGCGTGGACAGCGCCCAGGTAGCCGCAGCCGAACACCGACATCACGGTGCCCGTGGGCTCAGCGAAGGTGACCTTCACTTGGTGGTCTCCTTGCGGCGGCCACCCGTCTTCGGACGGGTCTCCTGCTCGGCGTAGTAGTAGTAATAGTAGTAACCGCCGGCCGCCTGCTTCGGCACGAAGTTGACGACGGCGCCGAGCAGCTTGGCGTTGACCGAGCGGAGGCGCTGGGCCGCGGTCTGCACGTGGTCGCGCGGGGTCTTGCCGTGACGCGTCACCAGGATCGCGCCGTCGCAGATGGTGGCGAGGATCGTCGCGTCGGCGACCGGCAGGATCGGCGGGGCGTCGATGATGACGGCGTCGAACTTGTCGCGCAGCTGGAGGATCAGGTCGCGCGCGGCACGCGACTGCAGGATCTCCGAGGGGTTCGGCGGGGTGGGGCCGGAGGCGAGGACGTAGACGCCGCTCTCCTTGTGCTTCTGGATGCTCGCGTCGAGCTCGGTGCGACCGACGAGGACGGTGGTCAGGCCGACCGCGCCCTCGAGGCCCATGAGGCGGGCGATGCGCGGGCGGCGCAGGTCGCCGTCGACGACCAGCACGCGGCGGCCGGTCTGGGCGAGCGCGATCGCGAGGTTGGCCGACGTCGTCGTCTTGCCCTCGCCGGCGGTGGCGGAGGTGATGACGAGCGACTTGATCTCGGAGTCGAGGTCCAGGAACTGCAGGTTCGTGCGGAGGACGCGGAACGCCTCGCCACGGATCGAGAAGCCGCTCAGGTCGGTGAGCAGCGGCTTGCGCTCGATCTCGGGGTCGATGCCGACGGACGCCATGACGGGGGCGTCGATCGTCTTCTCCATCTCCTCCATGCTGTGGATCGTGTTGTCGAGCAGCTCGCGCACGAGGGCGAGACCGCAGCCCAGGACGAGGCCGAGCAGCGCAGCGATGACGGTGTTGAGCAGGGTGCGGGGCGCGATCGGCTTCGGGTTGTACGTCGCCGGGTCGGTCAGCGTCGCCTTGATCTGGGGGTTCTCGTCGCCCTTGGGTGTCTCGAGCTCCTCCAGGTAGGAGGTGAGGACGATGGCGTGGGCCTGGGCGATCTTCTGCGCGCGCTCAGGGTTGGTGTCGTGCGTGGTGACCTGCAGGATCAGCGACTCCGGGAGCGCGGTCGCGCTGATCCGCCCGGCGAGGTCGGCAGCGGTGACGTTGTCGTCGAGCGCCTCAGCGGTGCGCTTGAGCACCTCGGCGTGGTTGGCCAGCTGTGCGTACGACTTGATCTGCGAGACCAGGAAGTAGTTCGCGCCGATGTCATTGCCCTGGCCGCTGGTGCTGTCCGCGGTGATGTAGATCCGCGTCTGCGACTCGTAGACCGGCGTGGTCGTCAGCGAGAACGCGAAGCTGACCGAGAGCGCGAGGAGGAACATCGCCGCGATCGACCGCCAGCGGCGCCGAGCCACGCGCATCAGGTTCTTGAAATCCACCGGGATCCTTGCGTCAGGGCAGCAGTGAAGGCTGCCGGTTCTCTGCGGGAGTCTAGACACGCCCGCCACGCTTCGTGGCCCGTCCCAGCGGTGTGTTCGTGTAGGGAGGGCATTCGGGCGGCGTCCTGCGGCGCGAGTTCCTGCAAAGTCCAGTCCCTGTCTAGTCCAGAGGGGATACTGAGGCGGTGGCGTCACCACTGGTGCACTGCCTCGTTGTGTGAAGGACGGGGGTCTGTGGCGGAAGAGAGGCTCGACGTGACGTACCTCGCGGAGCGACCGACCGCGCTGGCGGCCAAGCGGGAAGTCCCGCTTGCGCGTCAGCTGCGCCGCGTCGTGCTCGCGGCGGTCGTCCTCGACGTCGCCGTGCTCGCCGGTGCCGCGCTCGCGGCGTACGTCTTCTCGACGCTGCTCGAGCCCTACCTCCCGGCCGACTCCAACCCGCGCGGTGCGCTGTTCGTCGGAGTGCCGATCGTGCTGGTCTGGCTGAGCGTCCTGCTCTCCCGTGGCGCCTACCGCCGTCGGATCCTGGGCGCCGGCCACGAGGAGTTCCAGCTCGTCGTCACCAGCACCTTCGTCGCCGCGGGCGCGCTCGGTGCGGCGGCGTTCGTCTCCGACACCCAGGTGTCGCGACCGTTCGTCGTCCTGATGTTCCTCGCCGGCCTCATCGGTCTGCCGGTGGGCCGCTACGCGCTGCGCAAGGTGGTCCACGGGCTGCGCAGGCGCGGCGCGCTCCGCACCCGCGTCATCGCGGTCTGCGAGCCGGGCGCCCTCGACGAGCTGGTGACCCAGCTCGCCCGCACCCCGCAGCTCGGGTTCGAGGTCGTCGGCACCTGCGTGCCGGGTCTCTCCCGCGAGGCCGACATCACCCTCCCGGTCCCGCTCTTCGGAGGCGTCGACTCGATCGTCGAGGCGTGCAAGCTCACCGACGCCCACACGGTGCTCGTCGGTGGCGGTGGCACCTCGACCTCGCGCGCGCTGCGCCAGATCGGCTGGGAGCTCGAGGGGCGCAACGTCGACCTGGTCGTCGTCCCCTCGCTCATCGACATCGCCGGCCCGCGCCTCCACATGCGTCACCTCGCCGGCCTCCCGCTCGTCCACATCGAGGAGCCGGGCGTACGCCGTGCGGGCGGTGTGGCCAAGCGTGCCTTCGACTTGCTCGTCGCGTCGCTGATGCTCCTGCTGCTCTCGCCGCTGATGATCGCGATCGCGCTGGCGGTGAAGCTCGGCGACGGGGGACCGGTCTTCTTCCGCCAGGAGCGCACGGGCCGCAACGGCACGACGTTCCGGATGACGAAGTTCCGCTCGATGGTCGTCAACGCCGACGAGAAGCTCGCGGAGCTGAGCGACTTCAACGACGTCGACGACGTGCTCTTCAAGATGCGCGAGGACCCGCGGGTGACCCGCATCGGCAAGCCGATCCGCAAGTGGTCGCTCGACGAGCTGCCGCAGCTCTTCGACGTCCTGCGCGGCGACATGTCGCTGGTCGGCCCGCGTCCGCCGCTCCCGCGCGAGGTCGAGCTCTACCCGCCGGAGATGCACCGCCGGATGCTGGTGCGCCCGGGCCTGACCGGCCTGTGGCAGATCTCGGGCCGCAGTGACCTGCCGTTCGACGAGGCGATCCGCATGGACCTCTACTACGTCGACAACTGGTCGATCGTCACCGACGTGATCATCATGCTCAAGACGGCGCGGGCCGTGGTCATGAGCCGCGGCGCCTACTGACCCGGCCGCCACGGTCACGCACCGGCCGGCGAGTCAGTAGACGAGCGCCTGCACGCCCTCGCCGAGGATCTCCTCGGTGAAGACGGCTGCGCCCGCGATCCGAACGCCGGGGAGCAGGTCCTCGGCGGTGATGCCCCGTCGGTCCGCGCACTGCGTGCAGACGGTCAGCTGCCCGCCGGCGAGCACGGCGTCGCGCAGGTCGGCCAGCGGGGTCGCGAGCGGGAGGTCGAAGGCCTCCGCGCGACCCGGGGTGCCGAACCAGGCCGCTTCGCCGGTCAGCCACAGGCCGACGTCCGCGCCGGACGCGACAGCCATGGCGGCAACCGTGAACGCCTGGTTGCAGCGTTCGGCGTCTTCGGGGCCGCAGGTGACCTTGATCCTCAGGGCTCGCATGGGGACAGCCTAGAATCCCGTCCATGGCGTTCGAGCTCCCTTCCGACCTGCACCCCGACATGGGCCCCGTGGCCTGGATGCTCGGCACCTGGCGTGGCAACGGCCACGGTGACTACCCGACGATCGATCCGTTCCAGTTCGGCCAGGAGCTGATCTTCACGCACGACGGGCGGCCGTTCTTCCACTACATGGCGCGCTCGTGGATCGTCGACGACGAGGGCAACGAGGTCCGCAAGGCGGCGATCGAGACCGGGTTCCTGCGCTGCAAGCAGACCGGCATGGGCGTCGGCAAGGTCGAGTTCGTGCTGACCCACAACACCGGCATCGTCGAGGTCTGGGTCGGCAACGCCGAGGGCGGCAAGCTCGAGATCGTCACCGACGCGATCGGCGTGACCGAGACCGCGAAGCCCGTGCAGGGCGGCAAGCGGCTCTACGGCAACGTCGAGGGCGACCTGCTCTACGCCTACGACATGGCCGCCGCCGACCAGCCGCTGCAGCCGCACCTGTGGGCGCGCCTCCAGCGCGCGGGCAAGGCCTGAGCCAGGCCATGAGCGACCTGTCGGACCGGCTCAAGGGCGCGGGCAAGCGCCTCACGCCGCAGCGCCGGCTGGTCCTCGATGCGGTGGAGCGGCTCGGCCACGCCACTCCGGACGAGGTGCTCGCGGAGGCCCGGCGGCACAAGCCCGAGCTCTCGCTCTCCACGGTCTACCGCAACCTCGAGGTTCTCGAGGAGCTCGGCCTGGTCCGTCATGCGCACCTGAGCGACCGCGCTCCGACGTACCACTCGGTGGGCGGGCACGAGCACTTCCACCTCGTCTGCCGCGGGTGCAACGAGGTGATCTCGGTCGGGCCGGCGCTGCTCGCGCCGCTGCTGGACCAGCTCGACGAGCTCTACGGCTTCGTCCCCGACGTGGGACACCTCACGGTCTTCGGCACCTGCCGGGCCTGCGGCACCCTCGCCTGACGCTCGACACCCCTGTCTCAAGCGTTTGCGTGGGCCATACCACCATGCGTGGCAACTTGTCCGGCGGCACAAAACGGACTTGGATACTCAATGTTTCCGAAACATCCTCTCGGGAGCCATCCCACGCCACCCTGTGAGGTCTCCATGTCGACGTTCCCGCTCGCCACGCGGTCGCAGCACCAGCTGTCCGACGGTCGCTACCCGATCGTCGCGAGCACGGGATCGGTCTGCCCGGTGGTGCTCGACGCGGCCGACGGCGACGTCCGCCGGGCCGCCCTGCGCTCGCTCTCGATCCAGGCCCAGCACAAGGGCCACGTCCGCGACGCGACACTCCAGCGCCGCGGCGCCGGCGACCTGATCGTCACCGACGCGCGGGTCATCCTGGCGGGCTCCCGCCCGACGCCCGACTCGCTGGTGACCGGGCACGTGCTGCTCGACTGGATCGTGGCCGTCGGCGGTTGCAGTGCCGGCGGTCGCCTCCGGGGCGACGCCCTGCGGCTGGTGCTCCAGCTCGACAACGGCGAGTACCACGTCGTCACCGTCACCTTCCACCACGACGTCGACGTCCACGAGCTCGCGCAGGACATCGCCCGGCGTACGGCGCGGCGCTGGCTCGCCGAGCAGGGCTCCAGCCCGCTCGCCAGCCGGTGGCACGAGCTCGCCGGGGCAGAGCGGCTGTCGGCGCCTGCGGGGGAGTTCGCCCTGCACTTCACCCCGTCGCACTCCCGCGTCACCGCCCCCGCCGGTGCGCTCGACCGCATGGGCATCCCGGCCTGACGCCACCGCCGGGGCCGTAGGCTGGGCAGGTGAGTGAGACCCCGCAGAGCCCCCTGCTCCAGCTGCCCGGCGCGGTCGCCGGCGACGGCATCGACGCGCCGGTGGCGGCGCACTACGGCTCCTTCAACACCGAGCAGCGCCGCCTCGCCGCGGGCGAGGGCTTCGTCGACCTGTCACACCGCGACGTGATCCGCATCGCGGGCCCCGAGCGGCTGAGCTGGCTCCACAACCTGACGACGCAGCACTTCCTGGACCTGCCCGCCGGGCGCTGGGTGACCGCGCTCGTGCTCAGCCCGCAGGGACACGTCGAGCACGCCTTCACCGGCGTCGACGACGGCGAAGCGTTCATCGCCCACACCGAGCCGGGCGCCGGCGAGGCGCTCCTCGGCTTCCTGACGCGCATGGTCTTCATGACCCGCGTCGAGGTCACCGACGCGACCCCCGAGCTCGCCGTCACGTGGCGCGCGACCGGAGCCGGCGAGGGCCGCCACGAGTTCGTACGCCGTGACCAGCTCGCCACCTACGCCGCAGCCGCCGAGCCGGCCGCCGGCATGTGGGCGTTCGAGGCCCTGCGCATCGAGCGCGGCGAGCCCCGCCTCGGCATCGACACCGACCACCGCACGATCCCCAACGAGGTGGGCTGGGTGCCTGCCTCCTCCCTCCCGGGCGAGCTCGGCGAGGCGGCGGTGCACCTCGAGAAGGGCTGCTACCGCGGCCAGGAGACGGTCGCCCGCGTGCACACGCTGGGCCGTCCGCCGCGCCGGCTGGTGCTGCTCCACCTCGACGGGTCGGAGAACCGGCTGCCCGCGCGCGGCGCCGCCGTACTGGTGGGGGAGAAGGAGGTCGGCTTCGTCGGCTCCTCGGCCCGCCACCACGAGCTCGGCCCGATCGCGCTGGCGCTGGTGAAGCGCAACGTCCCCGTCGACGCGGCGCTCTCCGTGGACGGCATGCCAGCCTCCCAGGAGGTCATCGTCGACCCCGAGATCGGCCTGCACGTCCGCCCCAACCTGCGGTGAGCCTGCGCTGACCGGCCCCGGGGGGGCCTAACCTTTGCCGTCACCCCGCGTTGGGCTGATTCGAGCCACGAGTTCACGCGACTTACGTAGGCTGTGCAGGAAGAACCGACCAGATGAGGGATGAGATGGTGACCGACTACGCCGAGCGGCCGTGGGGCTCCTGGCACACGATCGACGAGTCCGCGGGCTACAAGGTCAAGCGAATCCACGTGAAGCCCGGCCAGCGACTGAGCTACCAGACGCACAAGCACCGCTCCGAGCACTGGGTGGTGATCTTCGGCATCGCGACCTGCGTCGTCGACGGCAAGGAGATCGTGGCGGGGCCGGGTGAGTCGATCGACGTGGCCCAGGGCGCCGCCCACCGGATCACCAACCAGCACGCCGAGGAGCTCGTGATCATCGAGGTCCAGCGCGGTGCCTACACCGGTGAGGACGACATCAACCGCCTCGAGGACGACTACGGCCGCTGCGAGTGCGACGACGACCACGGTGACGGCACCGTGCCCGTCCACGGAGAGCCTGCGTCCGCCTCCGCCTGACCTGACGTGAGAGGGCCCCGACCGGTCTCCGGTCGGGGCCCTCGTCGTTGCCGGGTCAGGCGTCGATCGAGTCGAGCCAGGCCAGGTCCTCGATCGTGACCAGCCGCGCGGCGAGGGCGTACTCGACCAGTCGCACGCGGCGGTTGCTCGCCGTGCGGTCCGTGCTGCCGACGAGGCCGCGGACACCGAGCTTGCTCAGCTTCTCGCAGACGTTGTCGAGCTTGCGGTTGAACTTCGTGGTGGTCCAGCCGAGCCGCTCCGCCGCGGTCTTCGAGTGGGGGATCGAGCCTGCGCCACGGTTGCCGCGCCGCAGGATGTCCTCGGCCAGCGCCAGGATCAGCAGCCGCTGGTCAGGCGTGAAGCTGACCCGGCCCATCGTCGTCGCGCCGTCGCCGGACTGCTCCTCGACCGCGGTGCCGAACGGCGCGGCGTCCTGCGCCACGTCGATCTCGTACGTCGTCGGGCCGGCGGTGAACCACACGACGCAGTGCGGGAAGACGAGCGGAACCCGCGCGCCGGGCGAGAGCCAGGTCTGCACGAGGCCGTGGCCGTCGGCGATGGTCGCGGTCAGCGCGTTGCCGACGTTGGCCAGCCACAGCAGCCCGTCGACGTACGTGAACTCGAGGAAGCGGCGGTGCAGGTAGGGGTTGTCGTCGATGACGAGGTCGCCCTCGCGCCCGACGCAGACGCCCTTCTCAGGGCGGACCTCGTGGATCTCGCCGCAGTAGTCGACTGTCGCCTTCATGGTCACCTCGTGCACACCCGTCCGGCATCGGTGGACCCGCCGTACCTGCCGCGGCGGGCCTGGACCGCGATGCAGGTGGAGTTGTCCGGGAGCGCCGTGACCACGGCCATCGTCTTGTTGGTGCGCGTCCACTGCCGCGCGACCGCGCCGTTGCGGGAGGTGACTTCGTACTGGAACCAGTCGCCGGGCTTCTCGCGCTCCCAGGTGAAGGTCACCTTGTCGCCCTTGATGCTCTTGACCCGCGGCACGGGGTTGGCGGGGTTCAGGTCGACGCCGAGGTCCGCCGGGTCACTCGCGCCGCCACCCTGGGTGATCGTGCCGGCCTGCGGCTCGTCCGGGTCGCCTCCGCGCGACAGGAGCCCGCCGATCGCGACTGCTCCGACGAGGAGTGCCACGGCCGCGCCGATGGCGATCCAGCGGCCCGCGCCCGAGCCGTCGTGGTCGTCGGTCTCCGCCGGGGGCTCCTGGGCGCGCGCGGGGCGTGCGGCGGTCGGGGCCGCGGCCGGCGCCATGGACGCGCGGGAGGGGCGCGCGGCGGTCGGGGCTGCGCCTGCCGCTGCACCTGTCGGGCCGGCCGTGCGTGCGGGACGTGCGGCCGTCGGGGCGGCTCCGGTCGCGGCGCGCGACGGCCGCGCCGTGGTGGGTGCGTCGCCGGTGGTCGCGCGTGCGGGACGCCGGGCCGTGGGCGCGCTCCCGCCCGACGACGAGCCCTGGACCGGGGTGGTCGGCGACACCGGGACGCGCAGCGTCGTGCGTTCCGAGCCCTCGGGGCTGGTGTCGGGCAGCGTGTGGGTGGGGGTGTGCGAGAACGGCTCGCCGCCGCGCGACCGCACCGCGTCAGAGGCGTGCTCGAGGACGACGATCTCGGTGCGCGCCAGGCGGAGCTCCTGCTCCACCCTCTGGAGGTGGCGGGCGAGGTCCATGGCGCTGCGCGGACGGTGCTCCGGCTTCTTGGCCATCGCCTGCGCGAGCAGCCGCTCGAGGCTGCTCGGGACGTCGGCGCGGCCGGTCATGGGCGGCTTCGAGTGCACGATGCGGGTGAAGAGCGCCCGCTGGGAGTTGTCGTCGCCCGGGATGCTGAACGGCGAGCGGCCGACCAGGAGGTTCCACAGGGTGGCGCCCAGCGAGTAGACGTCGGAGGCCTGCGAGCCGTTGGACGCGCCGGTGAGCACCTCGGGCGGCGACCACGGCATCGAGACGCCGACGTTCTCGTCCTCGTCGGCGTCACCGGGGCGACCGGCGATGCCGAAGTCGGTGAGGCCGGGCACGCCGTACGAGCTGATCAGGACGTTCTGCGGCTTGATGTCGCGGTGGATGATGCCCGCGCGGTGCGCGGTCTCGATGGCGCTCGCGAGCTGGATGCCCATCTTCAGCGCGTCAGGCACCGACAGCGGCTGCGCCTTGACCCGCTCGGCCAGGTCGGGCCCCGGGTAGTAGCGCATCTCGAGGTAGGGCCGGCCGTCGGCGGCGGTGCCCGCCCCGAGCACGGGGACGATGTACGGGTGCTCGGCGAGCTCGCCCATCGTGTCGGCCTCGGCGACGAACTGGGCCTGCTGCGCGGCGTCCATGATGTCGGCCTTGAGGACCTTCACCGCGACCTGCATGCGCGGGCGCTGCCGCTCGTAGAGGTAGACGTCGGAGAAGCCACCGGAGCCGAGCTTGCCCTGGTACTCCAGGCCGGGGAGCTCGGGGCCCCGCTCGTCGGCGCTCACGGCGTCACCTCGTAGCGGAGGGTCACGATGTCGGCGATGCCGATCTCCGCGCCGTCCTCCAGCTGGTAGTCCTCGTTGGCCCGCAGCTGCTGCGGGGAGCCGCCCGGAAGGGTCAGGGTCGTGCCGTTGGCGGTGCCGAGGTCGCGCACGATGACGTGCCACCCGTCGAGGGTGATCCGGGCGTGCTGGCGGCTGATCTCGCCGGAGTCGCCGACGCGGAGCAGGTGGGGGCGCTCGGTCGCACCCTCCGGCTCGAACGGCGCACGGCCCAGGACGGCGTCCTTGTCGAGCACCAGCCGGTCGCCGTTGGCGAGGACGAGTGCGCCGAGGGCGGGCCGGGCGATCTGGCGCGGCTCCTGGCTCTCGCTGACCGGCTTGCCGCACAGGCGGCAGGTCGGCTCGTGGGCAGGGGTCGGGTGGCCCGCCGGGCAGTCGACCGCGAGCACGCTCGGGCCGACGATGCCGGCCGAGCCGAGGTCGCGGAGGAGCTCGGCGCGGTTGAGGGTCTGCTGCTCGCGCTCCTGGTCGCCCGAGGGCCTGGGCCGCACCTCCGGTGCGACGGGGGGCCGCGGGGGCGGCGGTGGGGTGGGTCGCTCCGGGGTCTCGAACCTCGGCGCGGGACGCTCCTCCACAGGGGCCGGCTTCCAGCTCCCGCTGAGCCACGGAACGCCGTCGATGAGGCCGCCGCCGCTGGGCGCGCTGGCGGCTGCGGGCTGCCCGGCCTCTGCTGCAGCGGGCTGGGAGTCGGAGGCGTCCGCCCCGGCGGACTCCGCGGGAGCGGCCGGCTCGTCGGCCTTCCACACGGCCGTCAGCGAGGTCGCGGGCTCCTCGTCCTCGGGCGCGGACTCCGCGGGCGTCTCGCCCGCGGCATCGTCGTCCGGGTCCCCGCTCATCTGGGCGAGCAGGGCGTCACGGTCGGAGGTGTCGGAGGTGAGGAGCGCGTGGAACGTCTGGGCGCGCGCCGCGAGCGGGTCCGGCTCGGGCTCAGGCTCGGGATCCGGCTCAGGCGCCGCTTCCGGCTGCGCGGGCGACTCGGCGGCGACCGGCGACTCGGCGGCGGGCGGCGTGGCGACGGGCATCTCCGGGGCCACTACGTCAGCGACCTCGGCCTCCGGCTTCGGCTCGGGGGCAGGCACGTCGGACGCAGGCGCCGGCTGGACCACCGGGGCGACGCCCCCGAGGGTCACCGTGACGGCACCGGCCTGGGTGACGCCCACGTGCAGCGGCAACTGGACGGTGGTGCCGACGCCGCCATCGGCGCGGAGCACCAGCGAGGTCGCGCCCGTGATGGTCACGTCGGACCAGGTGCCACCGGGGGTCGCCTCGAGGGTGCGGGGCGCGCCGTCGACGACGGCCTCGACCACCGCGGGGTGGCGCACGACGACCCGCGTCGCGTCGCCGTCGCTCGCGACCACGGCGAACGCCGGCATGGCGTCGAAGCCCTCGGCGAGGAGGAGCTGCAGCACGCCGTCGACGGCGGTCGCGGACGCCGGGCGTACGGCGTCCCAGAGCTGGGGCAGGCGGGCGTCGTCGATCGGGATGCCGGCGAGCATGCGGGCGCTCTCGCCGCAGATCGCGACCGCCGCGCCGGGTGTGAAGGTCGTGGTCATCGCTCGTCCTCCAGGAAGCGGGCACGCGGTCCGGTGGTGGCGAGCGCGGTGTCGTCGGCGAGGTCGGCGCCGGGCAGCCGGACCAGCACGGCGGTGACGTTGTCACGCCCGCCCGCCTCGACGGCGGCCGCCACCAGGCGGGCAGCGCCGGACTCCGGCGAGGCCGAGTCGCGGCCGATCCGCAGGATCGTCGCGTCGTCGAGCTCGTTGGTGAGGCCGTCGGAGCAGAGCAGGAACGTGTCGCCCGCGGCAGGCGGGAAGATCCAGACGTCGACCTCGGGGGCCGGGTCGGAGCCGAGGGACCGGGTCACGATGTTGCGCAGCGGGTGCACCCGGGCCTGCTCGTCGGTCAGGCGACCGGCGTCGACGAGCTCCTGGACCTCGGAGTGGTCGTGGGTCAGCAGCCGGATGCCGCCGTCGCTGAGGCGGTAGACGCGCGAGTCGCCCACGTTGAACACGAGCCAGTGGGGCGAGCCGAAGTGGTCGATCAGCGCGATGCCGGTGAGCGTCGTGCCCATGCCGTCGTGGTCCGGGTGCTCCCGGGCATCGGCGAGCAGTGCGGCGTTGGCGGCGACGACCGCCCGGCGTACGTCGTCGGCGGAGAGGTCACGCCGGCCGGCGAGGGGGCGGAACGCGTCGACCGTGAGCCGGCTCGCGACGTCGCCGCGCGCGTGGCCGCCCATGCCGTCAGCCACGACGGCGAGGTGCGCGGCGGCCAGGCAGGCGTCCTCGTTGAGAGCACGGACCGCGCCGACGTGGGACGCCGCCCCCATTTCCAGCTGCACAGCCACCTGCTCTCCCGTGATGCACCGGCGTCGGCGCAGATCTCTGTCGTGTGTCCGTCGGGACAGCCAAGGCTTCCGCGTGCACCCCATAGACGTCTAGCCCAGTGGGACTATATGTGGATCAGAGTGCTGCATGGTGCAAGTGGGTTCGCCCGGACCGGGTAGTTCTCCCCATCCGCATGCCGGCGATTTCAACAGCCCGGACATCGACGCTTCGTCCACGTGCGACTACGTTGGCCGGGAGCTTGCAACGCACAAGGGGGAACGTCGTGCTCTCGGGGTCGTACTCGGGCATTTCCACGACGGCACACGGTGACGGTCTCGTCCGGGGCCACCTGTGCCGTTGTCTCCGACGCGCTCGTCTGGTCCGCAGTCGCCCGCCGGCGTGCGCCGCACGCTCACCTGCTGAGGGGTCGTCCGAGATGGGTAGGACTCCCCATCGACGGGCACGCGGGTTGAGGAGTGGAGTCCAGCAGAGTGGTGTACGACGTCCTGAGTGAGCGCGTGCCTCCAACGTAGGCGCGGCCACCGGGTGAATCCTT
>NZ_BMNI01000012.1 GCF_014646375.1 Nocardioides phosphati | reverse complement strand
AACCCGGAAGTTAAGCCTGACAGCGCCGATGGTACTGCAACCGGGAGGTTGTGGGAGAGTAGGACGTCGCCGGACAATTTTTCGCCAAGGGGCGCCAGGTAACTGGCGCCCCTTGGCTCATTTCTGCTTCCAGCGCGCTCGTGCTGTGCGGAAGAGACGAGAAAAGCGCCCGCCCCCTTCTCGGGGACGGGCGCTTTCGTGCGTTCAGGGCCGGCTCAGGCCTGCCACTCGCCGGCAAGCCACTTCAGGCCGACCTTGTTCTCGGCGCGGGCTGCCTTCGTGAGTAGCCCGGCGATCAGGTCCTCGATCTTGCCGCCGACGAGCGGGATGCCCACCTTGACCGTGAGGTCGACGACCTGGGCGACGTCCGCACCGCGCTGCTCGAGGGTGATGGTGCCGCGCATGTCGCCCGGCTTGCCGGGGATGGTGATCAGCACGTCGGCCTTGTCGCCGTGCCAGGTCTCTTCCTGGATGATCGGGATCTCGTCGCCGGCCAGCTTCTTCGCGAACGACGGGACACGCTCGGTGCCGTGGGCGTACTCGAAGCGGATCTTCCTGCCGTCGGCGGTGGGCGCGACCGTCAGGTCGCTGCGGAGTGCGTGCTGGTAGGCAGCCACGGCCGAACGGAAGGCGGGATCGGCGGCCAGCGCGGCCACGGTCTCGACGTTCGTGTCCGGATAGATCAGGGTCTCGTGGATGCTCTTCGCCATGACCCGACATTAGCGGGCTATGTTGGTGAGCGTGCCTCACACCCATGACAGCACGCCCGAGGAACTCCTTCACGCCTACTTCCGGCACATTGCGCCGGAAGACCTCGCCGACAGGGTTCCTGACGATCTCGCCGGTGCGGTCGCGAGCCATCGACGACTCGCTGCCCGGCGCCCGCCGGGGGAGGCGTGTGTGCGCGTCTCGACGCCGACGGTGTCGGCCAACGGCTGGGAGGCGCACGGCCACTCCATCGTCGAGGTGGTCACCGACGACATGCCCTTCCTCGTCGACTCCGTCCTGATGGAGCTCAACCGGCAGGACCACGACGTGCACCTCGTCGTGCACCCGCGCTTCGACGTACGCCGGTCTGGTGCGGGCGAGCTGCTGGCGGTGGTCCCCGCCGATGAGCGTTCACCTGCGCCCGAGGGGCAGCTGCGCGAGTCGTGGATGCACATGGAGATCGGCAGGCTGGGCGACCGGGAGGCGGGCGTTGCCCTCGAGGCGGCGCTGCGCGACGTGCTCCGCGACGTGCGGGCCGCGGTCGAGGACTGGGCAGCCATGCGCGAGCGTGTGGACGCCATCGTGGCCGACGTACGCCAGGCGGACCTGTCACTGCCCACGGCCGAGATCGAGCAGGGGTGTGGCCTGCTCACGTGGCTGGCGGCCGATCACTTCACGTTCCTCGGCTACCGCGAGTACGCCCTCGGTGACGACGACGTGCTGCGGCCCGTGCCCGGCACGGGGCTCGGCATCCTGCGCGACGCTGCCACACCGGGTGGCGAGAGCGCCTCGCTCGCACCGCTGCCGGAGTTCGCCCGGGCCCGCGCCCGCGAGAAGGCCTTGCTCGTCCTGGCCAAGGCCAACTCCCGTGCGACGGTGCACCGGCCGTCCTACCTCGACTACGTGGGGGTGAAGACGTTCGGGCCGGACGGGGAGGTGACGGGGGAGCGCCGCTTCCTCGGCCTGTGGTCCTCCGCGGCCTACACCGAGTCGCTGCGGCGGATCCCGCTGCTCGCGGAGAAGGCGGACGGCGTGCTGGCCGAGGCCGGTCTCGATGCGCGCAGCCACGCGGGCAAGGCGTTGCTGGACATCCTCGAGGGCTACCCGCGCGACGAGCTGCTCACGGCGCCGGTCAAGGAGCTCGCGACGGTCGCCGAGGCCGTGCTTCAGGCCCGCGAACGGCGCCGGCTGCGGCTCTTCGTCCGTCCTGACCCCTACCGCCGCTACCTCACCTGCCTCGTCTACCTCCCGCGCGATCGCTACAACACGGCGGTGCGGGAGCGGTTCGCGCGGATCCTGCGCGAGCAGCTCCAGGGAGCGAGCGTGGAGTTCACCGCGCGCGTCGACGACTCGCCCCTCGCCCAGATCCACTTCGTCGTGCGCCCACCCGCGGGTGAGGGCATCCCCGAGGTCGACGTGCCGGCGCTCGAGCGTCAGCTCGTCGAGGCGGCGCGCTCCTGGTCCGACGACTTCGTCAACGCCGTGGCCGCCGAGTTCGGTGAGGCCGAGGCAGCGCGGCTGCTCCGTGCCTACCGCGGGGCCTTCCCCCCGGCGTACGTCGAGGACTTCTCGCCGCGGGCGGCTGCGGCCGACGTCCGCCGCATCGAGGCGATCCGCGGAAGCGAGGGCGTGGACCTCGCCATCTCCGACCGGGTCGACGCGCCGGAGGACGAGGTCCGGCTGACGGTCTACCGGGTCGGTTCGCCGCTCACCCTGACGGCCGTGCTGCCGATGCTGGCGTCGTTCGGCGTCGAGGTGGTCGACGAGCGGCCCCACGAGCTCGAGGGGCTCGACCGCTCGACGTGGATCTACGAGTTCGGTCTGCGCGCGCCCTCTCCGGTGGGCGAGGAGGAGCGGGCTCCGCTCGAGGAGGCGCTGCGCGCGATCTGGGCCGGTGCCTGTGAGGTCGACGGGTTCAACAGCCTGGTCCTTGATCCGGGGCTGCGGTGGCGGCAGGTCGTGGTGCTGCGGGCCTACGCGCGGTACCTGCGGCAGACCGGCACGCCGTTCAGCCTCGAGTCGATCGAGGAGGCGCTCCGGGAGAACGTGGACCTGACGCGGCTCCTGGTGGAGCTCTTCGAGGCACGCTTCGACCCTGACCGTGGGGAGGCGGCCACGCCGACCGAGGGTGAGATCGCCGAACGGATCACCGCAGGGCTCGACGAGGTGCTGCGTCTCGATCACGACCGGATCCTGCGCTCGTACCTCGGGCTGATCCGGGCGACGCTGCGGACCAACCACTACGTGCTCGACGGCGACGGACGGCACCGGCCGTTCCTCTCGCTCAAGCTCGACCCCACCGCGGTGCCCGACCTTCCGGAGCCGCGGCCGAAGTTCGAGATCTTCGTCCACTCGCCGCGGGTCGAGGGCGTGCACCTGCGGTTCGGTGCGGTCGCCCGCGGCGGTCTGCGCTGGTCCGACCGGCGTGACGACTTCCGCACGGAGGTCCTCGGCCTGGTGAAGGCGCAGATGGTGAAGAACACCGTGATCGTGCCGGTGGGCGCGAAGGGCGGCTTCTACGCCAAGCAGCTCCCCGACCCGTCCGACCGTGAGGCGTGGATGGCCGAGGGCATCGCCTGCTACCGGACCTTCATCTCCGGGCTGCTCGACCTCACCGACAACATGGTCGGCGGCGAGGTCGTGCCGCCACCCCGCGTCGTACGCCATGACGAGGACGACGCCTACCTGGTGGTCGCGGCGGACAAGGGCACGGCGACGTTCAGCGACATCGCCAACGAGGTCGCGGCGGGCTACGGGTTCTGGCTCGGCGACGCGTTCGCCTCGGGCGGGTCGGTCGGCTACGACCACAAGGCGATGGGCATCACCGCCCGGGGCGCCTGGGTCTCCGTGCAGCGGCACTTCCGCGAGATGGGCATCGACTGCCAGCGCGAGGAGTTCACCTGCGTTGGCATCGGCGACATGTCGGGCGACGTGTTCGGCAACGGGCTGCTGAGCTCGCGCACGGCACGCCTCGTGGCCGCCTTCGACCATCGCGACATCTTCCTCGACCCGGACCCGGACGCCGCTGCGTCGTACGACGAGAGGGCGAGGCTCTTCGCCCTGCCCCGCTCGTCGTGGCAGGACTACGACCGTTCGCTGATCTCCGAGGGCGGCGGCGTGTGGTCGCGCCAGGCGAAGCGGATCCCGGTGTCGCCGCAGGCGGCGAAGGCGCTTCGCATCGAGCCGGGCCCGATGGCCCCCAACGACCTGCTCCGCGCGATCCTGCGGGCACCGGTCGACCTGCTCTGGAACGGCGGCATCGGCACCTACGTCAAGGCGAGTACGGAGAGCAACAGCGAGGTCGGCGACAAGGCCAACGACGGCATCCGCGTCGACGGAGCCGACCTGCGCGTCCGCTGTGTCGGTGAGGGCGGCAACCTCGGCCTCACCCAGCGCGGCCGGATCGAGTACGCCGCGGCCGGCGGCCGGCTCAACACCGACTTCATCGACAACTCGGCCGGCGTCGACACCTCCGACCGCGAGGTCAACCTCAAGATCCTGCTCGACCGGGTGGTCGACGACGGCGACCTCACCCGCAAGCAGCGCAACGAGCTGCTCGCGTCGATGACGGACGAGGTGGCCGCCCTCGTGCTGCGCGACAACTCCGAGCAGAACCTCGCGCTGGCCAACGCCCAGGCGACCGCACCTGACCTCCTGCACGTGCACGAGGCCTGGATCCGCGACCTCGAGGGCCGCGGGATCGTCGACCGCGACCTGGAGTCCCTGCCCTCGTCCGCCGAGGTGAGGCGGCGGATCGAGCAGGGGGAGGGGCTGACGGCACCGGAGCTCTCGGTGCTGCTGTCGTGGACCAAGATCGCGCTGGCCGGCGAGCTGCTCGCCTCCGACCTGCCCGAGGACCCCTTCCTGCGCAGCGACCTCTACGCCTACTTCCCCTCCCGCATCCGCCAGGAGTACCGGCCGCAGATCGAGCAGCACCCGCTGCGCCGCGAGATCGTGGTGACGCAGGTCGTCAACGACCTGGTCAACGGCGCCGGGATGACCTTCTGGCACCGGCTGGGGGAGGAGACCTCCGCCAGCGCCGCTGACCTGGCCTGTGCCAACTTCGTCGCCCGCGAGATCTTCGGCTCGCTCGCCCTGCGCGACCGGATCGCCGCGAAGGACAACCAGGTCGACGCCGCGGTGCAGACCGAGATGCGCATCGAGATGCGCACGCTCGTCGAGCGTGCCAGTCGCTGGCTGGTCACCAACCGCCGCTCGCCGCTGGCCAGCGAGGAGATCGTCGACTTCTTCGGCGAGGCGGTGCAGCGGGTGATGGCGGAGCTGCCGGAGCTGCTCACCGGTCGCGAGCGGGAGTCCTACCTCGAGCGGCGGGACCACCTCGTGGGGCGTGGCGTCGACGAGGAGCTGGCCACGGCCGTCGCGGTGCTGCCGCCGGCGTACGTGCTGCTGGGGGTGGTGGAGACCGCCGAACGCGAAGGCATCGACGCGGTGGACGTGGCACGGGTCCACTTCGCACTGGGGGAGCGGCTCGGCCTCTCGTCGGTGCTCGGCCGGGTGCTCGCGCTCCCGCGCCGCGACCGCTGGGAGGCGATGGCGCGCGCAGCCGTGCGCGACGACCTGCACGCGGTCCACGCCCAGCTCACCGTGCAGGTGCTCGAGTCGACTCCGCATGACGAGCCGGCGCCGTTGCGCGTCGCGCTGTGGGAGGAGAAGGACGCCGGCCGGATCGACCGCGCGGCCCACACCCTCGAGGAGATCTGCTCCGACGACGCCGCCGACCTGGCCAGGGTGGCCGTGGGGCTGCGTGTGGTGCGAGGCTTGGTCACGTGAAGCTTCTCGTGCAGGGCCCGCGGGCCGCAGCCGCCCGCGTCGTACGCCGGGTCGCCGGCCTCCCCAGCCCCCTCGCCGGCCGCACGGTCATGGTCACGGGCGCGTCGTCGGGCATCGGCCGGGCGACCGCCCTCGCGGTCGCCGCGACCGGAGCCCGCGTGCTCCTGGTCGCGCGCCGGCAGGCGGAGCTCGAGGAGGTCCGCGCGCAGATCGAGGACGCGGGCGGCGCGGCCGAGGTCTACCCCTGCGACCTCACCGACCTCGACGCCATCGACCGCCTGGTCAAGGACGTCCTCGCCGCGCACGGGGCGGTCGACTACCTGGTCAACAACGCGGGCCGCTCGATCCGGCGTTCGCTCGAGCTCACCTACGACCGCTTCCACGACATCGAGCGCACGATGGCGATCAACTACCTCGGCCCGGTGCGGCTGACGATGGGGCTGCTGCCGGCGATGCGCGCCCAGCGGTTCGGCCACGTCGTCAACATCGTCACGTGGGGCATCCAGATCAAGGCGCCGAAGTTCGCGCCGTACATCGCCTCGAAGGCAGCTCTGGACACCTTCTCCCGCATCGCCGGGCGCGAGGTCTTCTTCGACAACGTCACGTTCACCAACATGCGGGTCTCGCTGGTCCACACGCCGATGACCGCGCCGACCGAGGCCTATCGCGCGATGCGCGGGCTGACGCCGGAGCAGGCGGCGGAGCGTGTCGTACGGGCGCTCGAGGACCGTCCGCTGACGGTCAACACCCGCGTCGCCGACCTCTACGAGGTCTTCAACCTGGTCGCTCCGCGGCTCGCCGACTTCACGCTCGCGGTGGCCCACCGCGCCGTCGGTGACTCGGCCGCGGCGCGGGCGGTGGCGAGCCCGCCTGACGAGGTCGCGGAGGTCGTGGAGATCCCGGCTCCGGAGGATGACGCCTAGGCCGGCACCACGGGGGTCGGCCGCGGCCCGAGGTGGAGCTTGCCCTGGGCGATCGCGACACCGAGCAGGATGACCGCGCCGCCGACCGGCTGGTACCAGTGCACGCCCTCGCCGAGCACGACGATGCCGACCGCGATCGCGAACATCGGGCTCAGGTAGGTGACGTACGACGCCGTCGAGCCGCCCACCCAGCGGATGTTGCGGGCGTGGATGGCGAGCGCGATGCCCGTGCCGACCGCGCCGAGGGTCAGGACCGAGCCGATCACCTTGGGGGAGAGGTCGGTCGGCGGCGGTCCGGCGACGAGTGGCGCGACGATCGCCATCACGGCGGTCGCACAGAGCAGCTGGCCCGCGCTCACCGCGAGGTCGGAGTCGACGCGGGGTGCGACGTACCGCTGCTGGTAGGGGATGGCGATGCCGTAGCAGGAGGCGGCGGCGAAGCACATCATCTGGCCCGTGAAGCCGCTGCCGCTGAGGCCCTGCCAGGCACCCAGCACGACCAGCGTGCCGCCGAAGCCGAGCACGAGACCGATCACCTTGGCGGCCGAGAACCGCTCGGTCCGGAAGAGGAGCACGGCGGCCGGCAGCGTGACCAGCGGCGTCGTGCCGTTCCAGATGCCGGCGAGCAGGCTGGGGATCCGCTGCTCGCCGAAGCCGAAGAGCGTGAACGCCACTGCGGTCAGCAGGCCGGGCACCGCGAGATGGAGCCAGGTGACGGGATCGCGCGGCAGCCGGTGGCCCGTGACGCCCATGATGACGAGGACGGCGAGCGCCCCCGACGACACGCGCCCGAGCGTCACGTACGTCGGGTGCAGCTCGCTCACGCCGACGCTGATGAAGAGGAAGCTGCAGCCCCAGATCGCTGCCAGGCCGACCAGCCAGGGGAGCCAGACGTGGACGGGAGGCTGCTCGGAGGTCACCCGGTCAGCATGGCGGCGGGCGGCTGACGCGTCACCCGAATATCGGGGCGCCGCGGCGATCGTGGCCGGACCGTGACCGCGGCGGCCGACGGTGTGGGGACCGCGTGCGGGTCCGGCGTCAGCCGGCCTTCTCGCCGCGGGCCTGCTTGGCCGCCTCGACCGACTGCTGGAGCGCCGCGAGCAGGTCGACGACCTCGCCCGCGGACTTGGTGGAGGTCTCGGTGCGGTGCACCTCGCCGCCCTCGATCTTCGCCTTGACGACGGCCTCGACGGCCTCGGCGTAGTCGTCCTCGAGCTCGCTCGGGTCGAAGTCGCCGGCGAGGGTCTCGACGAGCATCTTCGCCATCTTGACCTCGGCCGCCTTGACCTCGCCAGCCTCGACGGAGAAGTCGGGGGTGCGGATCTCGTCGGGCCACATCAGCGTCTGCAGCACGATCACGTCGCCCGCCTCGGTCTCACGGACGCGGAGCAGGGCGGGCGCGGTGCGCTGCCGCAGGGCGACGGTCACGACGGCGACGCGGTCGGACTCCTGCAGCGCCTGGCGCAGCAGGGCGTAGGGCTTGGCGCCGGTCTTCTCCGGCTCGAGGTAGTAGCTCTTCTCGAAGAGCATCGGGTCGATCTGGTCGCTGGGCACGAACTTCTCCACCGCGATCTCGCGGCTGGAGGTGATCGGCAGGTCGCGGAGGTCGTCGTCGGAGAGGATGACCATCTCGCCGTCCTCGGTCTCGTAGCCCTTGGCGATGTCGGCGTAGGGCACCTCCTCGCCGTCGAGCGAGCAGATCCGCTGGTAGCGGATCCGGCCGCCGTCCTTGGCGTGGACCTGGCGGAAGGAGACGTCGTGGCTCTCGGTCGCGGAGTAGAGCTTCACCGGGACGCTCACGAGGCCGAACGAGACGGCCCCCTTCCAGATAGCGCGCATGACTTCACGGTATCCGAGAAGATGGTGAGCATGCCGTTCGTGCCGCCGATGCTCGCCACCAAGGGCGACCGCGTCCCCGATGGATCCGACTGGGTCCACGAGGTGAAGTGGGACGGGATCCGCGTGATCGTCCGCGTCGGGGATGGGGGCCTGACGGTGTGGACGCGCAACGGCAACGAGCGGACGCGGGAGTTCCCCCAGCTCGCCGGGCTGGCGTCGCTGGATCGCGACATGGTGCTCGACGGCGAGCTCGCGGCGCCCGACGAGCTCGGGCGGCCTTCGTTCGGGGCGCTGCAGCGCGGTGGCCCGGCGCGGCTCTACGTCTTCGACCTCCTGGCGCTCGACGGCCGGTCGCTGGTCGACCTGCCCTGGGAGGCCCGCCGCGCCGAGCTCGAGTCCCTGCACCTCGGCGACGACGCCTGGCTCGTCCCTCCGACGTACGACGACGGGGAGATGCTGCTGGAGGCGACCGGGGCCCAGGGGCTCGAGGGCATCGTGTCGAAGCTGCGGTCTGCGCCGTACCGGCCGGGCGTGCGGAGCCGCGACTGGCTGAAGTTCCCGCACCGGCCGCGGCGGTCGGTGGTCATCGGTGGCTGGCGCGGGGAGAAGGGCAGCGACGCGCGGCTCGGCGCGCTGCTCGTCGGGGAGCCGACAGCCGACGGCCTGGTCTTCCGCGGGCGGGTGGGCAGCGGGCTCGCCGGGCGCGCGGGCATCGCGCTGCTGCCGACGCTGGTGGAGATCGGCCGCGCGGACAGCCCCTTCGTCACGCCGATGGCGAAGGCCGACACCGTCGACACGCACTGGGTCGAGCCGGTCGTGGTCGTGGACGTCGAGTCGCTCGGCATGACGCGCGACGGTCGTCTGCGGCAGCCGTCGTACCAAGGGGTCCGGAGCGACCTCGTCCCGGCCGACCTGGAGCATCAGTCATGAGGCCTGCAGGCACCGAGGTGGTCACGGAGGTCGACGGCCGCCGGCTGACGCTGAGCAACCTGCCGAAGGTGCTCTACCCCGCGACGGGCACGACGAAGGGCGAGGTGCTCGACTACTACGTGCGCATCGCTCCCGTGCTGCTCTCGCACATCGCCGACCGGGCCGTCACGCGGATCCGCTGGCCGCACGGCGTCGCGAAGGGGAGCTTCTTCGAGAAGAACGCGCCGGCCGGCGCTCCCTCGTGGCTCACGACCGTCTCGGTGCCGACGACCGGCTCGCGGGCGTCGAGCGACGCGGGGGAGATCAACTTCCCGGTCATCGACGGGCTGGCGGCGCTGGTCTACCTGGTCAACCTCGCCTCGCTGGAGCTCCACGTGCACCAGTGGAAGGTCGACGCATCGGGGGAGCCCACGAATCCTGACCGCCTGGTCGTCGACCTCGACCCGGGGGAGGGGGCCGGTCTGATGCAGTGCTGCGAGGTGGCGCTGCTCGCGCGCGATGTGCTGGCTGCGCGCGACCTGGTGGCGAAGCCGGTGACCAGCGGCTCGAAGGGCCTCCACCTCTATGTCCCCCTGGACGGCTCGCTCTCGTCGGACGACTCGACCGGCCTCGCCAAGGAGATCGCCGAGGAGCTCCAGGCAGCCCATCCGAAGCTGGTCACCGCGACGATGACCAAGGCGCGGCGTACGGGGAAGGTCTTCTTCGACTGGTCGCAGAACTCCGGCTCCAAGACCACGGTCGCGCCCTACTCGCTGCGCGGACGGGAGCGCCCGACGGTCGCGACGCCGATCACCTGGGACGAGGTCGAGGACGGGGCTTCCGACGAGTTCGCGCTCGACCAGTTCCGGTACGACGAGGTGCTGGCGCGCGTCGCCGAGAAGGGCGATCTCTTCCGCTGAGTCGCTCGCCTTCCGCCGGTGCGGGCATGCCCACATCGGAAAGGGGCACTATCGCTGGTCTAGACCAGTGCGCAAAGGTCTCCCCAAGGAAGTGCTCCCTCTCGGGCTAGGAGAACTCGTGGACATTCAGGAATTCAACGACCGCTACGACGTGGTCGGGACACTCGGCAAGGTCGGGATCGCGCTCGCGATCCTGATCATCACGTGGATCATCGCGAAGGTGGTGGCGAAGCTCTTCGCCAAGCTGGTCGACAAGGTGCCGGCGCTGCAGAAGGCCGGCGCGGACGGGGAGAGCCTCGGCAAGTCGCTGGGCTCCATCGCGTCACTGCTCGTGTGGCTCTTCGGCCTGATGGCGGTGCTGCAGCTCTTCGGCCTGACCCAGGTGCTGGCGCCGGTGCAGAACATGCTGAACGGCGTCTTCGCGTTCCTGCCGAACATCATCGGCGCGGGCCTGGTCTTCGTGGTCGGCGCGATCATCGCCAAGATCGTCAGGCAGCTCGTCGAGACCGCGCTGGGTGCCGTGCCGTTCGACAAGTGGCTCGGCAAGGGCAAGGACACCCTGGAGAACGCCGCCGGTGTCGGCGCGGCTCCCGGCGCTCCCGCCCACGCCGCCACCGTGCCCGGGCACTCCGCCCCGGCGGCCCAGGGTGGCCTGACGGCGCAGTCGATCGTGAAGATGATCGGGCTGGTCCTCTACTCGATGATCATGCTGGTCGTCGCCATCTCGGCCCTGCAGATCCTCGACATCAAGGCGATCTCCGAGCCTGCGACCGAGATGCTGCAGAAGATCATGGACGCGATCCCCAACGTCATCGCGGGCGCGGTGCTCCTCGCCATCGGCGTCCTGATCGCGAGCTTCGTGACGTCGCTGCTCAGCGAGCTGCTCAGTGGCCTCGGCATCGACCGGGCCCTGCGTGACATGGAGGTCCTCCCGGCCGGCAAGAGCGCCGTCCCGGTCATCACCAAGATCGTGCAGATCGCGATCGTGCTGGTCTTCGCGGTGGCGGCCACCCGGCTGCTCGGCTTCCCGGAGATCACCCGCTTCCTGCAGCAGATCCTGGAGCTCGGCGGCAAGGTCGTCTTCGGCGGCGCGATCATCGCGGCGGGCTTCGTGGTCGCCTCGGTGCTGGCCAAGGTCGTCGGCGGCAGCGCGAGCCACATCGTGCGCATCGCGACGCTGGTGCTCTTCGGCGCGATGGGCCTGAAGTACATGGGCCTGGCCGACTCGATCATCAACCTCGCCTTCGGCGCGCTCGTGGTCGGCGGTGCGGCGGCTGCGGCCCTCGCCTTCGGCCTCGGTGGCCGAGAGGCGGCCGCTCGCCAGCTCGCCAAGATGCAGAACCAGAACAGCGGCCCCCAGGTCTGACCTGCCCGCTCCTGCGACGCCCCCGGGTCCTCCCGGGGGCGTCGTGCGTTTGTGGGCGTGCCCGCCGGTCGTCCACAGGGTCGCTGGACCGGCGGTGGACAACGATGCTTGCGGCAGCGTAAGAACCCCCTCAGAGACCTCAACTCGGGAGAGGGATTTCGACATGGTGACGCCTGCTGCCACCCAGGACGGCGCTGCGCCGACCGCGCCGTCGGGTGCCGACGCCGGCGCCCATCGCGCGCTCGTCGAGCAGATCGACCAGCGTGTGCGCGAGAGGGTCCGCGCGGAGGGAGTCGACCCGCAGCACGAGCCCGGCGCCGTACGCCGGCTGGCGGAGGACGCGGTCCGCCTCCACGATGAGCGCAGCCTCACCGGGCAGGTCGCGCGCGTGCAGGAGCCGGGGCGCGTGATCGCCGAGGTCGTCGCGCGGGTCTCCGGCTTCGGTGCCCTCCAGCCCTACCTCGACGACCCGGAGGTGGAGGAGATCTGGATCAACGAGCCCTCCCAGGTGTTCGTCGCCCGCCGCGGCCGCCACGAGCTGACGCCGACCGTCCTCACGCGTGCCGAGGTGAGTGAGCTGGTGGAGCGCATGCTCAAGTCGAGCGGGCGCCGCATCGACATGAGTCAGCCGTTCGTCGACGCGATGCTTCCCGACGGCAACCGGCTGCATGTCGTGCTCGAGGGCATCGCCCGCGGCTTCTCGCCGGTCAACATCCGCAAGCACACCCTGCGGGCGACCCGGCTCGGCGACCTCGTCGACCTCGGCAGCCTGAGTGCCCAGGGGGCCGCGTTCCTCGAGGCGAGCGTGCGCGCGGGCCTCAACATCCTGGTGGCCGGTGCGACACAGGCGGGCAAGACGACCTTCCTCAACTGCCTCGCGGCTTCCATTCCCGGCACCGAACGCATCGTGTCGGCCGAGGAGGTCTTCGAGCTCCGCTTCCCGCACCCGGACTGGGTTGCCCTCCAGACCCGCCAGACCGGCCTCGAGGGCACCGGCGAGATCCGGCTGCGTGACCTCGTCAAGGAGTCACTCCGGATGAGGCCCAGCCGGATCATCGTCGGCGAGGTGCGTGCGGAGGAGAGCCTCGACATGCTGCTGGCGCTCAACTCCGGTCTGCCGGGCATGTGCACGATCCACGCCAACACCGCGCGCGACGCCCTCGTGAAGCTGTCGGCGCTGCCGCTGCTGGCCGGCCCCAACGTGCACGCGGGCTTCGTCACGCCTGCGGTCGCGAGCAGCATCGACCTCGTCGTCCACCTCGGCATCGACCACACCGGCGTACGCCGTGTGCGCGAGATCGTCGCCGTGCCCGGGCGGGTGGAGCAGGGCGTCATCGAGACCGAGCCGGTCTTCGTGCGCGACGACCGCGAGCTCCGGTGCACGGGTGGCATGCCGCCCCACCTCGAGCGCTTCGCGCGGGTGGGCATCGACGTCCACGCGCTGCTGGCGGGGCACTGAGGTGGGCGCGCTGGTCGGCCTCGGGGTCGGCATCGGGCTGCTGCTGATCTGGTCGTCCTTCCAGGCGCCGCAGCCGCGGGTGCGCCCGCGTCGCTCGCCGCGGGTTGCGCAGCTCCTCGCGCGTGCGGGGCTCGAGGGCGTCTCCTCGCGCTCGGTCGTGCTCCTCAGCGTCGTCTGTGGGCTCGTGGCGGGCGTGACGTTGATGGCGATCGCCGGTGCGTGGCCGGTGGCGCTCGTCTTCGCGCTGATCGCCGGCTACCTGCCGTGGGCCGTCCTCGCCGGACGGGCGCGGCGTCGGCAGCGCGAGTTCGCGGAGGTCTGGCCCGAGGCAGTCGACAACCTCGCCAGCGCCGTGCGGGCGGGCATGTCGCTGCCGGAGGCGCTGAGCGCCCTCGGCACGCGGGGGCCGACGGCGCTGAGGCCGGCGTTCGCGGCGTTCGCGCTCGACTACCAGGTGAGCGGCCGGTTCGCCGACTCGCTCGACCGGCTCAAGGCACGCCTCTCCGACCCGGTCGGCGACCGCGTCGTCGAGGCGCTGCGCATCGCGCGCGAGGTCGGTGGCGGCGACCTCGGCCGCCTGCTGCGCAACCTCTCCTCCTTCCTCCGGCAGGACGCCCGCACGCGCTCGGAGCTCGAGTCGCGCCAGGCGTGGACCGTCTCCGGCGCCCGCCTGGCTGTGGCGGCCCCGTGGGTCGTCCTGCTGATGCTCTCCTTCCAGCCCGACGTCATCGCCCGCTACTCCTCGGCCGGCGGCGCGTTCGTCGTGTTCGGTGGCGCGGCCTGCTGCCTCGTGGCCTATCGCGTGATGATCCGCATCGGGCGGCTCCCGAACGAGCGCCGGGTGATGGCATGACGGGAGCGTTCGGGGGAGCGGTGCTCGGCGCGGTCGCCGGGCTGGGCCTGATGCTCGTCGCGGTCCGCGTCCGTGCCCTGCGCCGGGTCGACCTCCGGGTCCGCGTGCTGCCCTACCTGCGCGACGTACGCCGGGTGGAGATGCGCGTGGGTGGGGCCTCTCGCGGGCTGGCCGGGTCGCTGGCTGGCCCGGCGCTCGCCGCGGCTGCGGCACGGCTCGAGTCCGTGCTCGGCGGAGCGGCGACCGTGCGCCGGCGCACGGAGCGGGCTGGCCTGCCCGGCACGGTTGCCGACTTCCGGGTGGAGCAGGTCGTGTGGGGGCTCGTCGGCTTCGCCCTCGCCGCGGCGTACTCCTTGCTCGAGTCGCTGAAGGGCGCGACGACCGGCGACGTCGTGCCGCTCCTGCTGATCTGTGCGCTGGGCTTCGCGGGCGGCGTGGTGCTGCGCGACCAACGGCTCACGGCCCAGGTGCGGCGGCGCGAGCGTGCGGTGCTGGTCGAGTTCCCGGCGGTCGCCGAGCTCCTCGCGCTCGCGGTCGCGGCAGGGGAGGGGCCCGTCGCGGCGTTGACCCGGGTGGTCGCGCGAAGCTCGGGTGCGCTCGCCGACGAGCTCGGCCACGTGCTCGCCGCGGTGCGCACGGGTACCCCGGTCAGCACCGCCTTCGACGAGCTCGCGGCGCGGACGGGTGTGCCACTCGTGGCGCGGTTCGCCGAGGGCATCGCGGTCGCCGTCGAGCGCGGCACGCCGCTCGCCGACATCCTCCACGCGCAGGCTGCCGATGTGCGCGAGGCCGGGCGGCGCGAGCTGATCGAGTCGGCTGCGCGGCGTGAGGTGCTGATGATGGTCCCGGTGGTCTTCCTCGTGCTGCCGGTGACCGTGGTCTTTGCTCTGTGGCCCGGCGCTGCCGGGCTGACGTTGATGACGCCCTGAGGGGCACACAAGCGCCCTCCGGGGCAACGGAAGGATCTCGGGTGAAGCAGATGACGATGTGGGTGTGGTGTCTGGCGGTGGTGACCGGTGCGCCGGCTCCGCGGCGCGAGCGCGTGGGCCGCGACCGCGGCGAGCGCGGCGACGTACCGGGCTGGGTGCTCGTGACGATCATGACGGCCGGTCTGGTGACGATGCTGTGGCGCTTCGCGGGGCCGCAGCTGCAGCAGATGCTGAGCAATGCACTCGCGCAGGTCAGCGGCTGAAGCCGGGGCTGCGGTCGTCGACTTCGTCCTCGTGACGGTGGTGCTGCTCCCGCTGGTCCTGGGGATCCTCCAGCTTGCGCTCGTGCTCCACGTCCGCAACATGTTGACGGCCGCGGCGTCCGACGGCGCACGGCTCGCGGCGACCGTCGACTCCGGCCCGGCTGATGGTGTGCGCCGCACGCGCGAGCAGATCGCCGGGGCACTCTCGGCGAGGTTCGCGCGCGACGTCTCCGCGCGCCCGACGGCCGTCGACGGCCAGCCGGGCGTCGAGGTCCGCGTGGTGGCGGTCGTTCCACCGCTCGGCCTGTGGGGCCCGGCGACCCGGCTCGTCCTGACCGGTCATGCGATCGAGGAGCCCCGATGAGGCACGGGTGGGTGAGCCCGGTCAGGCGGCGCAGGCACGACGAGGACGGCAGCGCACTCGTCGAGTTCGTCTGGCTGGGGATGCTCCTGCTGGTTCCGCTCGTCTACATCCTGCTCGCCGTATTCGACGTGCAGGGCGCTGCGTTCGGAGCATCCGCGGCCTCCCGCGCCGCCGGCCGGGCCTACGCGCTCGCCGACACCGACGCCGAAGGGCTCGCCCGCGCCCGGAGGGCCGTCGAGGTCGCGCTCGCGGACCAGGGCGTCGACCAGCCGTTCGACGTCCGGGTCACCTGTGAGCCGGCGCCGCCGTGCCACCGCCGCGGCAGCACCATCATCGTGCGGGTCTCCTCGCGCGTCGTCCTGCCGCTGGTTCCGGCCGCCCTCGGCGGGGGCGCACCCAGCTTCGCGATCGCGTCGGAGCACCGCGTGCCCATCGGGCGGTACCGCGAGGTGGGGCCGTGAGCCGGGTTCGCGGCGAGGCCGGTCAGGTCACCGTGCTCATCATCGGCTTCGCGCTGGTGCTGCTGATGGCGGTCGGCGTCACGGTCGACGCCTCGGCCGCCTACCTCCAGCGCGAGTCCCTGGCCACCCTGGCCGATGGTGCCGCCCTCGCTGCGGCGGACCAGGTGCAGGGCACCCCGGCGTACGACGGCGGGCTGGGGCGCACCGCGCCGCTCGACGTCCGCACGGCGCGGGCGAGCGTCGCCGAGCACCTCAGCGTGACCGGCGCGGTGCGTGACCACCCGGGGCTGGTGGCGGTGGTCGACGTCGTCCGCGACCGCGTCGTGGTCCGGCTGCGCGCGCCGCTCGACCTGCCGCTGACGGTGCAGGGCCTGACGGCGGCGAGCGTCTCGGCCTCCGGCTCCGCAACGCTCGCGCTCGGCCCGGGGTGACATCCGTCACGAAGGCCCGATTTGGGGTCCCGCCGAGGACACGGCGGCCCCACAATGGAGCCAGTCCCCGCAGAGGACCCGAGACCTTTGCGGGGACCTTCCATTTCCGGCTCCACGCCCCCGTCCGGTCGGCGTCCGGAGTGGCGTAGCCTTGCTCCTCGTGGCAGCCACGGACTTCGACAGTGAGATCAAGCAGCTCCAGGCGACGATGAGCACCATCGAGCAGGTGCTCGACCTGGGTGGGCTCCGTCGTGAGAAGGCGGAGCTCGAGGAGCAGGTCGCTGCCCCGGATCTGTGGGACGACCAGGAGCGCGCGCAGAAGGTGACCGGTCGCCTCTCCGCCCTCAACGGCGAGATCGAGCGCTTCACCGGCCTCGCCGAGCGCATCGAGGACCTCGCGCTGATGGTCGAGATGGGCCAGGAGGAGGGCGACGCCGAGACGCTGGCCGAGGCCGACGCCGACCTCGAGCGGATCAAGAAGTCCGTCGAGGCCCTGGAGGTCCGCACCCTGCTCAACGGTGAGTACGACGCCCGCGAGGCGATCGTCTCCATCCGCGCCGGCGCCGGTGGCGTCGACGCCGCCGACTTCGCCGAGCAGCTGATGCGGATGTACACCCGCTGGGCCGAGCGCAACAAGTACCCGGTCGAGGTCTTCGACGTCTCCTACGCGGAGGAGGCGGGCATCAAGTCGGCCGAGTTCGCGATCCACGCGCCGTACGGCTACGGCACGCTGTCGGTCGAGGCCGGCACGCACCGCCTCGTGCGCATCTCGCCGTTCGACAACCAGGGCCGCCGCCAGACGTCGTTCGCCGCCGTCGAGGTCGTGCCGGTGCTCGAGCAGACCGACAACATCGAGGTCGACGAGAACGACCTGCGCGTCGACGTCTTCCGCTCCGGCGGCCCCGGCGGCCAGTCCGTCAACACGACCGACTCCGCGGTCCGCCTGACGCACCTGCCGACCGGCATCGTCGTCTCCTGCCAGAACGAGAAGTCGCAGCTGCAGAACAAGGCCTCCGCGATGGTCGTCCTCAAGGCGAAGCTCCTCGCGAAGAAGAAGGCCGAGGAGGCCGCGCTCAAGAAGGACCTCAAGGGCGACGTCGCCGCGTCGTGGGGCGACCAGATGCGCAACTACGTCCTCAACCCGTACCAGCTGGTCAAGGACCTGCGCACCGGCCACGAGTCCGGCAACCCCGCCTCGGTGCTCGACGGCGACATCGACGACTTCATCGAGGCCGGCATCCGCTGGCGTCGCGGCGGCGTCGAGCAGGACTGACGCCCTTGCGGCGGGTCACCGTCGGTGAGGTGACGCTCGCGTACGACGTGCGCGGCGACGGTCCGCCGCTCGTGCTGCTGCACGGGCTGGGGGAGAGCGCCGCGAGCTGGGATCCCGTGCGCGACGCGCTCGCCGCGCGCTTCACGACGTACGCCGTCGACGTGCGCGGCCACGGCGCGAGCGACTGGCCGGGCGCCTACAGCCACGACCTGATCGAGGCGGACCTCTGCGGATGGCTCGACGCGCTCGGGCTGCGCGACGTCGTGCTGGTCGGCCACTCGATGGGCGGCAGCATCGCCTTCCGGATCGCGGCCCACCGCCCCGACCTCGTCGGCCGCCTCGTCGTCGAGGACGTGATCCCGCCGTTCCCGCGCACGCGCCCCGTGCCCCAGCGCCCCGACCGTGCGCTCGACTTCGACTGGGCGGCCGTGCCGGCGTTGATGACCGAGGCGTCGACGTACGACGAGGGCGCGTGGCGGGAGCTCGCCCGGATCGCCGCGCCGACACTCGTGGTCAGCGGTGGCGCGCGCTCGCACCTGCCCGCGGACCGCGTCGCCGACGTCGTACGCCGGATCCCGGACTGCCGCCTGGTCGCGATCGACGCGGGTCACCACGTCCACCGGCGCGCGCCGGAGCAGTTCGCCGAGGCCGTGCTCAGCTGGCTCCCGTGACGAGCTGACCCGGCCGCACCACATGTGCCGCCTCGGCACGCACCCGCTGCCGCCTCGGCGTCAGGAGGCGGAGGCGCTGGCGGCGGTCGCCACCCGGACGCACCAGATGCCGGCCCTGGCGACCAGTGCCTTCTCGGCGGCAGCCCGGGCAGCGGCAGGCCGGGTGGTCGGCTCCGCGAGCGAGCAGGCGAGCCAGGCGTCACCGAAGAGTCCGCGGTAGGTCACCGTCGCGTGGCCGCCTCCGTGGCAGAGCGTGCCGACGGCCGGGGAGCCGAACTTCGCAGCAGGCACCGGCCGGCAGCCGGGCACCTTCCGCGCGGCGGTCACGAGCTGCGCGGCGCGGGCCGGCGTCACCGGCGGCACGAAGACCCAGCCGCGCGCGACGACGTCGCTGCCGGTGAAGACGCAGCCGTACTCGTGGGAGACGTCCTCGGTCCCGGGCAACCGCTGGCCGTTGCCGTAGTGCGACGTGGTGACCTTCGTGCCGACCGCCTCGAGGACGGCCCGGTCCGGGACGCGCGAGCAGAAGGGCGCCCGCCCGACCTGGGCCACCGTGCCGTCGTACGACGCGAGGGGGGTGGGCTTCGGCGGCGCCGGGGGAGCGGCGGTCCCGCCACCGCAGCCCGCGAGGACGGCACCCATGAGCGCGGTCGCCAGCGCGGCAGGGACGCGGACGAGCACGGGGCGGCGACGACGAGGCATGGCGCCCAGCCTAGGGCGCGGGCACGTCAGCGGCGGCCCGACCCGGGACCACCCGGGAGCCCGGCCAGCGTGGCGGTGCGACACGCAGGTCCCCGGATCCGGTGGACCGCTCGCCTAGACTCCGTCCGGTGATCCGCTTCGAGAAGGTCAGCAAGACCTACCCGGGCCAGTCCCACAGCGCGCTTGACACGGTGTCGGTCGACATCGAGAAGGGCGAGTTCGTCTTCCTCGTCGGCGCCTCGGGATCTGGCAAGTCGACGTTCCTCCGCCTCATCCTGCGCGAGAGCCAGGCGACCGACGGCCGTGTGCACGTCGCCGGCAAGGACCTCAACCGCCTCGCGGGGTGGAAGGTGCCACGGCTGCGCCGCCAGATCGGCACCGTCTTCCAGGACTTCCGCCTCCTCCAGAACAAGACCGTCGCCGAGAACGTCGCGTTCGCGCTGCAGGTGATCGGCAAGTCGCGCTCGGACATCGAGCGCCTCGTCCCCGAGACGCTCGAGCTGGTCGGCCTCTCGGAGAAGTCCGAGCGCATGCCCGACGAGCTGTCCGGCGGTGAGCAGCAGCGCGTGGCGATCGCGCGCGCCTTCGTCAACCGGCCGATGATCCTCATCGCCGACGAGCCGACCGGAAACCTCGACCCGACCACGTCGCTCGGCATCATGAAGCTGCTCGACCGGATCAACCGCACCGGCACGACCGTGATCATGGCGACCCACGACGCCGGCATCGTCGACCAGATGCGCAAGCGTGTCATCGAGCTCGCCGACGGCAAGGTCGTCCGTGACGAGGCTCGTGGCGCCTACGGCTACGAGAACTGAGGCCTTCCCATGCAGATGACCTATGTCTTCACCGAGCTCAAGCAGGGCCTGCGCCGCAACGTCTCGATGCACCTCGCGGTCGTGCTCACGCTCTTCGTCTCCCTCACCCTCGTCGGCCTCGGCGCGCTACTGAAGTTCCAGGCCGACCACGCCGAGGAGCACTTCGGCAAGATCAACCAGGTCGTCGTCTGGCTCTGCAACGACGCCTCCAAGGCGAGCACCTGCACCGGCAAGGTGAGCCCGGCGCAGAAGGCCGCGATCATCAAGGTGGTCGAGTCCAACCCGGAGGCCAAGGGCTACCACGTCGAGTCGCAGCAGACCGCCTACGACAAGACCAAGCGCCTCTTCGGCCAGCAGTACCAGACCAAGCTCCCGGCCGACTTCGGCCCCGACGACCTGCGCGAGTCGGTCTGGATCGACCTCAAGGACCGGCACAAGGCCGCCGGCATCATGAGCGCGGTCCAGGGCCTCGACGGTGTCGACAGTATCCGTGACTCGCGTGGCCTGGTCGGGCCGATCTTCAAGATTCTCGACCGCATGCAGATCGGCTCGCTGCTCACGGCCGGCATCCTGCTGATGGCCGCGCTGCTGCTCGTCGCCAACACGATCCGCCTCACGGCGTACGCGCGACGGCGGGAGATCGGCATCATGCGACTCGTCGGCGCCGGCACGCTCTACATCATGCTGCCGTTCCTCCTCGAGGCGCTGATCACGGCGGTGGCGGGCGTTGCGCTGGCCGCGATCGCGCTCACGTCGTTCGAGTACTTCGCGATCATCCGTGGTGTGAGCGACCTGCGCCTGATGCCGTGGGTCGACTGGACCGACCTGCGCATGGCGGTCACGGCCGCCGCGATCCTCGGCCCGATCCTCACGGTCGCGCCGACACTCCTGCTGACGCGGAAATACCTCAAGGTCTGACCCGCGTCGCCTACCGTCGAACTGTTCTCTTCCCCGAACAAAGGTTCCACCCGTGGCTGGCCCCTTCCCCTTTGCCAACCATCGACGGCTCGGCGCGCTCCTGCTCGCCTCGGTCGCCACGATGGCCCTCACGACCCCACTCGCGTCCGCGAAGGACGACCTGAAGGACAAGCAGAAGCAGGTCCACCGCCAGGTCACCCACGCGCAGTCCGAGCTCGAGGACTCGAGCGCGGCCTCGGCGCGGGCGACCGCGGCGCTGCACCACGCCGAGGCCTCGCTGCACACCGCCACGTCGCGGCTGCACGCGACGCGGGTGGCGCTGCACGCCGCGCGCGTGCGCGACGAGAAGATGCAGGCCGCCCTCGCCACGGCCGTCCACAACCTCGCGGTCGCGCAGCAGGAGCTCGCTGACGGCCGCCAGCGGGTCGCCGACCAGAAGGACGCCATCGCGGCGTACGTGACGTCGGTCTACGAGCAGGGTGACCCGCGGCTGCTCGGCTTCGCCGCGGTCGCCGATGCGGGCGACCCGGGTGACATGACGCGCGCGATCGCGTTCAACGAGTCCTACACGGCGCGTGAGGATGCCGTGCTCACTGGCCTGGAGACCGCGGAGCGTGAGCTGGCCGCACGCGAGCAGCAGGTGGAGACCCGCAAGGCCGAGGTCGCCGCCAGCCGCGCGGCTGCCGCCGCCAACCTTCAGGAGAAGGCGGCGCTGGAGAAGCGCTCCGCCGCCGAGACCGCCAAGGTCCAGTCCCTCGTCGACCGGCGCGCCGCGATCCAGCACCGCGCCGCGCGCGCCAAGGCCGCCGACCGTGCCGCCCTCGCCCACCTCAAGGCGAAGGAGGACCACATCTCCGCGATGCTGCGGAGGCGGGCCGCGGCCGAGATCCGCAAGCACGGAGGCAACTACGCCGACGGGCCCGGCTACCTCTCCGCACCGGCGAGCGGTCCGATCACCTCGCCGTTCGGCTGGCGGATCCACCCGATCTTCCACACCCGCATGTTCCACAACGGCATCGACTTCGGCGTCGGGTGCGGCCAGCCGCTGCGCGCGCCCGCCGACGGCGTCGTCGTCGCCCGTGGTGGCGGCGACTGGGACCCGTCGGGCAACTACATGTTCATCGACCTCGGCGTCCACGGCGGCGTGGGCCTCTCCACGAGCTACAGCCACGCCTCGCGCTACATCGTGGGCGTCGGCCAGCACGTCCGGCGCGGCCAGACCATCGGGTACGTCGGAGACACCGGCTGGGCGACCGGCTGCCACCTCCACTGGACGGTCAAGGAGAACGGCGTCGACGTCGACCCGATGAAGTGGCTCTGACCTCGACCACCCGGATCCAGTGCGCGCGGTCCCGTCGCGAGCGGGCCGTCGCGAAACTCGCTGGCCCGTGCTGAGAGAATGACCGAATGGCCAGGGAACAGGGCACCAAGCCCATCGCGCAGAACAAGAAGGCGCGGCACGACTACCACATCGACGAGACGTGGGAAGCCGGCATGGTGCTGATGGGGACCGAGGTCAAGTCGCTGCGGCAGGGCCGCGCCTCGCTGGTCGACGGCTTCGCCGAGATCGACGGCGGCGAGGTCTTCCTGCTCGGCGTGCACATCCCGGAGTACCTCAACGGCACGTGGACCAACCACGCCGCGCGCCGCCGTCGCAAGCTGCTGCTCAACCGCGCCGAGATCACCCGCATGGAGCGCAAGCTCGGCGACAAGGGCTACACGCTGGTCCCGCTCAGCCTCTACTTCAAGGACGGCCGCGCGAAGGTCGAGCTCGCGCTGGCGCGCGGCAAGAAGGAGTACGACAAGCGGCACAGCCTCGCCGAGCGGCAGGCCAACCGCGAGAAGGAGCAGGCCGTCCAGCGTCGGCTCAAGGGCTACAAGGACTGACCCGGCGTGTGCGACCACGAGGGCGGCTCGCCCCGCCCGGCCGACGCCTACCCCGTCGTCGACCTCGCCGCCTTCCGTGACCGGCTCGGTGTGCCCGGGCTCTTCGACGTGCACACGCACTTCCACCCGCCGCGGGTCTTCGAGAAGATCCGCGCGGCGTTCGACACGGCCGGTCCGTTCATCGGGCGCGACTGGCCGATCCTCTACCGGTCGTCGGAGGAGGAGCTCGTCGAGACGCTGCGCTCCTTCGGCACGCTGCGCTTCCCGGCACTGACCTACGCCCACCGGCCCGGCATGGCGGAGTTCCTCAACGCGTGGTGCGCGGAGTTCGCCGACCGCACGCCGGGTGCGCTGCGCTCGGCCACCTTCTACCCCGAGCCCGAGGCGGAGGAGTACGTCGCGAAGCGCCTCGCGGAGGGCGTGGCGATCTTCAAGATCCACGTCCAGGTCGGTGGGTTCAGCGTCCTGGACCCGGAGCTCGAGCGGGTGTGGCCGCTGGTCGAGGCCGCCGGCGTACCCGTGGTCCTGCACGCGGGGTCCGGGCCGATGCCCGGCGAGCACACCGGCCACGCGCCGGTCGCGGAGCTGCTGCGGCGACACCCCGCGCTCACCCTCGTGCTCGCCCACATGGGTGCCCCCGAGTACGCCGAGTTCATCGGCTTCGCGGAGGAGTTCGCCCACGTGCACCTCGACACGACGATGCTCTTCACCGACTTCTTCGACAACGGTGAGGGTGCCTTCCCGCGGGCACTGCTCCCGCGGCTCGCGGCGCTGCCGGAGAAGGTGCTCTTCGGCTCGGACTACCCGAACATCCCGTATCCCTACGCGCACCAGGTCCTCGCACTCGAGCGGCTCGGCCTCGGCGACGCCTGGCTGCGGGCGGTCTGCTGGGAGAACGGCGTACGCCTGTTCGGCGCCTGATGCAGGTGACAGGATCGGTCGCATGGAGATCTCACGAGACGTCCCGATCCGTGGCGGCGGTTTGCTCGCGACCGGTGCCGTCGGGCTCGGCGCCACCGGCGCAGGTGCGCTCGGCGCCCTCGCCGTCGGGGCCCTGGCGGTCGGCGCGGTCGCGCTCGGGGCCGTCGCGATCGGCCGGCTCACGGTGACCGAGTCGCGGATCCGGAAGCTCGTCATCGACGAGCTCGAGGTCGGCACGTTGCGTGTGCGCAGCCTCGAGCGGCTCGACGCGGAATAAGCGGTCGTCGCCGCTCGGTTGCGACCACTAGACTGATCACGTTGGCGTCGCCGCGCGGGGTCAGCATTGAAAAATCAAGAGGGGCTGATCGGTTTCGACTTGGGACGTTAGTTCCAGGGGAAGCGGGTCGAGAAGCCAGCGTTATCTCGTTAACGATCGCTGGAAACCAATAGTTGCCAACTCTAACCGCAACGACTTCGCTCTCGCTGCCTGAGCAGTGATCGAAGGGTCAAGCCGGGCATCCGTCCTCGTCCCGGACCTTGGCCTCATCTAGAGGACTTGCTGATCAACCTCCGTCGGGAGGGTTGATCGGGACTTAATCCCGACTGAGCCCGTCGGCGCACGTGTCCGTGCAAGCGCCGGGGCCGAGAAAAGCGCATACCGCGGACTACGCCCGTAGAAGACCTGGATCGACGCTCGAGGACCGGGGTTCGATTCCCCGCAGCTCCACTGCGAGACAGCCCTCTTACAGCAAGGTGAAGGCTCTTCGTCCCCCGCGGACGAAAAGCCTTCGCCTTGTTGCTTTCCCGGCCCCTACCGTGGGCGCGTGTCCCACGCCTCCTCGCCGCCACTCGACTCGCTCGACCCGGCCCGCTGCCTCGGCGACGACGCCGTGGTCGAGTCGAGGCATCCGGCGGTCGTCATGCTCGGGGAGTCGCTACGCGCCGGCTCGGACACGGACGCGGAGCTCGCCGAGCGTGCGTTCACCTGGGTGCGCGACGAGGTCGGCCACTCGTACGACGTGGGCGATCCGCGCGTGACGCTGAGGGCCTCGGAGGTCCTCGAGCACCGTGTCGGCCTCTGCTACGCCAAGGCGCACCTGCTCGCCGCGGTCCTCCGGTCGCAGGGCGTGCCGGCCGCACTCGCCTACCAGCGGCTCGCGCACGGAGAGAGCCACGTCCTCCACGGACTCGTGGCCGTGCACCTCGAGGGAGCGTGGCACCGGCAGGATCCGCGGGGCAACAAGCAGGGGGTCGACGCGCAGTTCTCACTCGGCGAGGAGCGGCTGGCGTTCGCGGTCGACCCGGCGGCGGGGGAGGTCGACTACCCGACCCTCCACGTCACTCCGGCCCCGGTCGTGGTCGAGGTCCTGCAGTCCACCGACGACATCCTGGCGCTGTACGACGCCGGCCTGCCCACGCACGTCTGAGCCGCTACGGTCGAGGGCATGGACTGCGTGTTCTGCTCGATCGTGGCGGGGGAGACCCCGGCCGACGTCGTGCTCGAGACCGATGATCTCCTCGCCTTCCTCGACCGGCGGCCCGTCTTCAAGGGCCACGTCCTCCTCGTGCCGAAGGCGCACCACGTGACGCTGCCCGACCTGCCGGCGGAGCTGCGCGACCCGTTCCTGGCCGCTGCCCAGCGCCTCGCGACCGCGGTGGTCGAGGGGCTCGGGGCGCAGGGCTCCTTCGTCGCGATGAACAACACCGTCTCCCAGTCGGTGCCGCACCTGCACTGCCACGTGGTGCCGCGGACGAAGGGCGACGGCCTGCGCGGCTTCTTCTGGCCCCGGCACCGCTACGCCGACGGCGAGCCCGCGGCGTACGCCGAAAGGCTGCGTGCCGCGCTGTGACCGGCCGGGGCTAGGGTGGCCGGGTCTCGACAGGCTCGCCCACCGAGAGCCTGCCGACCACCGAGAACCTGGAGGAGAAGCATGGGTCGCTACGACGGACGGGTCGTCCTGATCACCGGTGCCGCGCGCGGCATCGGTTTCGGCATGGCACAGCGGTTCGCGGAGGAGGGCGCCGCGATCGCGATCGTCGACCTCAACGAGGAGGACGCCGCGGCTGCTGCCGCGAAGCTCCCCAAGGCGATCGGCATCGGCTGCGACGTCGCCGACCGTGCTGCCGTCGAGGCCGCTGTCGACCGCACCGTCGCCGAGCTCGGCGGGCTGCACGTGCTGGTCAACAACGCCGGCATCACGCGCGACAACCTGCTCTTCAAGATGACCGACGTCGACTGGGACCTCGTGATGAACGTCCACCTCAAGGGTGCGTTCCTGATGAGCCAGGCCGCGCAGAAGGTCTTCACCGCGCAGCGCTACGGCAAGATCCTCAACCTCTCGAGCATCTCGGCCTACGGCAACCGCGGCCAGGCCAACTACTCGGCCGCCAAGGCCGGCGTCCAGGGCTTCACCAAGACCCTGGGCAAGGAGCTCGGCAAGTTCGGCATCAACGTCAACGCGATCGCCCCCGGCTTCATCGTCACCGAGATGACCGAGGCCACCGCGCGCCGCCTGGGCATGGAGCCTGAGGAGTTCTTCAAGCTCAACGCCGACCACAACCCGGTCGGCCGCGTCGGCCAGCCCGAGGACATCGCGGCCGCCGCGGCGTTCCTCTGCAGCGACGAGGCGTCGTACATCACAGGCCAGACGCTCAACGTGTGTGGCGGCGCCGCCATCCACTGATCGGCCTCGAAGCCGCTCTGACCAGCAGTTATGCAGCCCCGTCCGACGTCGTCGGGCGGGGCTGTGTGCGTCACGCGAGAGGGATCACATACCAAAGGAGGGGTCCCGACTGGCGAGTAGCGCTCACGCTACGTACCGTCGACGCCCGACAACAGAACACAACGCTCCGGCCATCGCCGAGTCCTGCCCGGCCGGAAGCGTCCCCGTGATCAAGAGATCTGGGCAGGAGTGGGGGACCCACAGGTTCCACGCGGTCTCCGGACCGCTCGGGGTGAAGCCACAGCAGTGGCGGAGCACTTTCCAGCTCCAACCCGACAGCTCACCTCACAGGCGTGGGAAAGGAATCACTCATGCCTGCGATCTCTCGCATGCGCAGCTACGTCATGCTGCCGTTCGTCCTGCTCGTCCTCTGCCTCGGCCTGGTGGCCACGACCGTGTCGACGGCGCCGAAGGCCGATGCCATCACCACGCGCTACGCCAAGGTGCTCGACGGCGTCCAGATCGCGAAGAACCAGCAGGGCGACCCCTACGGCTACGGCTACGCCGGCCCCGGCCGCTTCGACTGCTCCGGCCTCGTCTACTTCGCCATGCGCAAGGCCGGCATCTCCGTGCCGCGCTCCTCGGACGCGCAGGCCGGCTACGCCCGCCGCATCGCCAAGTCCGACATGAAGCCGGGCGACCTGATGTTCTTCACCTATGGCGGCGACGTCTACCACGTGGCCATCTTCCTGGGCTGGAAGGACGGCTACCGTCGCATGATCGACGCTCCCAAGTCGGGTGACCACGTCCGGATCCGCCGGCCGTGGACCGCTGGCTGGTTCGCCGGCACCCTGCGCTGAACCAAGCGGCACCACTCGATCTCGGGGTCCGAGGGCGCGCCTCCGCCGCTGGGCGGAGGCGCGGCTCCAGACTTCGAGGAGCACGACTTCACTGCAGAAGGAGACTCCTGTGCGCCGCATGCGCCTTTCCGTTGCCGCCACCCTCGCCGCGAGCCTGGTGCTCGCCGGTTGCGGAGGGGGAGACACGGGCACTGACAAGCCTTCCAAGTCGAGCGAGGCCTCGTCCACCGCAGCGGCCCCCGCTCCGGAGACCTGGCCGCTGACCGGACTCAGGGTTCCCGCCGGGCGCTCGCCGAAGTCGCCGGCGTACATCGTCAAGATCGACAACAGCAACGCCAGCGCGCCGCAGTACGGCCTGGGCAAGGCGGACCTGGTCGTCGAGGAGCTGGTCGAGGGCGGCATCACGCGCCTCGCGGCCTTCTTCCAGTCGCAGCTGCCGCGCAAGGTCGGCCCGGTCCGGTCGATGCGCCTCACCGACATCGGCGTCGCGAAGCCGCTCGGTGCCGAGATCGTCACCTCGGGCGCTGCGCCCGTCACCCTCGACGGCCTGCGCCGCGCCGGTCAGAAGTACGTCCAGTTCGGCTCCAACCCCGCGCTGCAGCGCCTCCTGGACGGCTCGCACGACACGCTCCACAGCGTCGTGGCGAACCTGAAGCAGCTGGCCCGCCAGGCCAAGCAGCCGGCCCGGCCCGTCGACTACCTCCCGTTCGGCACGTCGAAGGCGCTGCGGCCCGGCAAGCACGCGACCACGATCGACGCCCGGATGTCCGGTGGCCGTACGGCCCACTGGCAGCTCATGGGCAAGAAGTACATCCTGCAGAACGGCTACATGCCCGACGGCGACGTCTTCAAGGCCGACACCGTGATCACCTGCATGGTGACGACCTCGACCGCGCCGTACCTCGACCCGGCGGGCAACCCCGTGCCGGTCTCGCACTTCGAGGGCAAGGGCCAGGCGATCATCTTCCACGACGGCAAGGCGGTCCGCGCCATGTGGAAGAAGCCGAAGGTGGGCGACACCGTCACCTTCGTGACGAAGCAGGGTCAGCTCAAGGTCCCCGCCGGCCACACCTGGATCCACCTGGTGCCGATCAACGGCGGCGGCGTCACCTTCCGCTGACGGAGTCCGCCTCCGGGCGGGCGGTGCCGGCGAGCGTGCGCATGCCGTCGAAGAGCATGCCGAACGCCGCCTCCACCCGCTGGGTGGCGGCGGCGGGGTCGGCGCTCTCGACGATCGCGTCGCCGGCCGCGGCCAGGGCGCCGAAGAAGATCCGCGAGAAGGTCTCCTGCATCTGCGGGTCGACCCCGCTCGCGTCGTCGCTCGCCTCGCCGCTGAGGACGCTGCTGACCACCTGCCGGATGACCGCGAACGTCGAGCGGTCCTCGCGGTCCGTGGCTCGCGGGCCGAGGACGGTCGGCGCCTCGTGGACCACGAGGCGGCTGTAGGCAGGCTCGCGCAGCACCTCGAGGAACGCCATGAGGCCGGCCCGCGCCTGGTCCCACGGGTCCTTGACGCCCTTCATCGCCTTGCCGATCTGGCGCGCGGCCTGGTCCTCGAGGTCGACCAGGACCGCCTCGAAGATGCCCTGCTTGCCGGAGAAGTGGTGGTAGAGCGCGCCCTTGGTCACCTTGGCCTCGGTGACGATCGCGTCGAGCGAGGTGGCGGCGTACCCCCGCACGGCGAAGAGCTGGCCGGCGGCCTTGATGAGGGCCTTGCGGGTCGCCGCGGAGTACTGCTGGCGGCGGCTGAGGCCGGGAACGCCCGGCACGGACGGTACGCGCGGCATCGCCAGCTTGGGCCGTCGGTCGCTCCCGGAACCTTCGGTCTTGCTCATGCGGGGGAGTCTAGGTGACGGCCATCACCGTGACGTGTCACGCATCACCGCGCTGCTGGTTGGCATACCGCCGGTATGCAACGTACGGTCGTTACGTACCGGCGGTATGCGACGACCCAGTCGCCCTCCGGGCACAGGATGAGTGAAAGGAGCTCACCATGAACTGGGAAGCTTTTCACCGCCGTGGGGACGTCCTCCAGGCCGTGATCAAGGAAGCCGACGTCCGTCGCGACGGCGAGCTCCCGATGTACGTCGCCGGCGTCGAGCAGGTCTTCCGTGACGAGCTGGACCTCCTGGGTGCACTGTCGCTGCGGTGGCACACGCGCCTGTCCGGCCACACCGAGACCATCGCCAAGGAGCAGCCGCTCGACCTCGAGCAGGCGACCATCGAGGCATGGCGCGGCGCTGCCGACGAGATCCCGGGCGTGCGCCTGGTGCTCGACAAGGCGCTGGCCGAGGGCGACGACGAGGTTGTCGAGATCCTCGAGCGGAGCCGGGAGAAGGAGCGCGAGCTCCTTGCACTGAACTCTGGCCGGATCTCCGCCTACCAGCTCGCCGAGCACGGTGCCCGTGTCGGTGCCGCTGTCGAGGCGAAGGCCCGTGAGGGCTTCGAGATCGGCGCGAACTGGGTCCCCGAGCCGGTGCCGACGCTCTTCGAGCGGATCAAGGCGGGCACGCGGTCGCGCACCTCGGCGATCGCCTGACGCTCCGCCCTGCAAGCTGACGTCCCCCGGGTGCTGGCGCACCCTCCCCGTGGCCTTCGGGCCACGTCCTCCCTCCCTCGCGCCGGCCCCCGGGGATCGTCATTTCCGCCTCCGGGAGAACGCCGCGCTGGTCGGCGCGTCTCCGTCCGTCGCATAGGATCGCCCCGTGAGCACGCCCATCGGATTCACCCAGCTCGACGTCGTCGAGGACCGCGAGACGCTGTCGGTCGAGGACGGTGACCACGAGCGGTTCAGCCACTTCGTCCCGAAGGACAAGCTGACCGAGGCGATGGTCATGGGCACTCCCGTGGTCGCGCTCTGCGGCAAGGTCTGGGTGCCCAACCGGGCGGGGGAGAAGTTCCCGGTCTGCCCGGAGTGCAAGGAGATCTGGGAGTCGCTCAACGGCGGCGACAACGGATCGGGCGAGGGCGGGGACGCATCTTGACGGGTAGCCCCGAGGCTGACCTGTTCGACGCGGTTCCCCAGGCCCCCGGCGCGCTCACGCCGGCGTGGCCGGACCGTGCTGCGTGGGGCACGGCGACGTCGCTGCGTGCGTGGCAGGCCGCCGCGATGCGCAAGTACCTCGACGAGCAGCCCCGCGACTTCCTCGCGGTCGCGACGCCAGGCGCCGGCAAGACGACCTTCGCGCTCACCGTCGCCGCCGAGCTCCTCGGCCGCCGGGTCATCGACCGGATCACGATCGTGGCGCCGACCGAGCACCTCAAGGTCCAGTGGGCGGAGGCCGCCGCCCGCGCGGGCATCCCGATCGACCCGGCGTACTCCGCGGGGCAGGGCAAGACCTCCAGCGACTTCCTCGGCATCGCGGTGACGTACGCCGGCGTCGCGGTCAACCCGCTCGCCATGCGGATCCGCACCGAGCGGTTCAAGACCCTCGTCATCCTCGACGAGGTGCACCACGCGGGCGACGCGCTGAGCTGGGGAGAGGGCGTCCGTGAGGCGTTCGACCCGGCGACCCGCCGGCTCGCGCTGACCGGCACGCCGTTCCGCTCCGACGTGAACCCGATCCCGTTCGTGAGCTACGAGCCCAACGAGGACGGCATCCCGCAGTCGAAGGCCGACTTCACCTACGGCTACGCCCACGCGCTCGCCGACCACGTCGTCCGCCCCGTGCTCTTCATGGCGTATTCCGGCGAGATGCAGTGGCGCACCCGCGCGGGTGACGAGATCACCGCGCGCCTGGGGGAGCCCCTCACCAAGGACATGCACCAGCAGGCGCTGCGCACGGCCCTCGACCCGGCCGGCTCCTGGATGCCGGCCGTGCTCGAGGCCGCCGACCGCCGCCTCTCCGAGGTACGCCGCCACGTCCCCGACGCCGGCGGGCTCGTCATCGCGTCGGACCAGACCGCGGCGCGCGCCTACGCCAAGCTGCTGCGCGCGATCACGGGGGAGGCCCCCGTCGTCGTCCTCTCCGACGAGAAGGCCTCCTCGAAGAAGATCACGCAGTTCTCCGAGGGCGAGCAGCGCTGGATGGTCGCGGTGCGCATGGTCTCCGAGGGCGTCGACGTGCCGCGCCTGGCCGTGGGCGTCTGGGCGACCAACACCTCGACCCCGCTCTTCTTCGCGCAGGCGGTCGGCCGCTTCGTGCGCGCCCGCAAGCGCGGCGAGACCGCGTCGGTCTTCCTGCCGTCGGTGCCCAACCTCCTCGGCCTGGCCTCGGAGATGGAGGTCCAGCGCGACCACGTCCTGGGCCGCAAGGTCAACGACGAGGGCGACATCTTCGCCGCCGAGCAGGGCCTGATCGACCAGGCCAACGCCGCCGAGGGCGCCTCCGACGACCTGCTCGGCAACTTCGAGGCGCTCGGCTCCGAGGCCACCTTCGACCGCGTGCTGTACGACGGCGGCGAGTTCGGCCACTCCGGCGAGGTGCACGTGGGCTCCGACGAGGAGATGGACTTCCTCGGCATCCCCGGCCTCCTCGAGCCCGACCAGGTGCGCGACCTGCTGCAGTCGCGCCAGTCGGAGCGGGCCCAGAAGCAGAAGCAGGAGCAGAAGGCGCAGCGGGCATCGGGCGTGAGCGACGAGGACCGGGCGGTCGCGCACGAGCGCCTCGGCGTACTCCGGCGGGAGCTCAACGGGCTCGTCGCCGCGTGGTACCACCGCACCGGGCAGCCGCACGGCGTCACGCACAGCGCCCTGCGCAAGGAGTGCGGTGGTCCGCCGTCCGCGGTCGCGACCGTCGACCAGCTGCAGGCCCGCATCGACAAGATCCGCGACTGGGCGATCAACGGCCGCTGACCCCCGACGTACGACGAACGCCGCCTCCCGGAGACCGGGAGGCGGCGTTCGTGCGTGGCTGGGTCAGAGCACCTTGGAGAGGAACGCCTGGGTGCGCTCGTGCTGCGGGTTGCCCAGCACCTGGCGCGGGTCGCCCTCCTCGACGATCACGCCGCCGTCCATGAAGACCAGCTTGTCGCCGACCTCGCGGGCGAAGCCCATCTCGTGGGTCACGACCATCATCGTCATGCCCTCGGCGGCGAGGTCCTTCATGACCTGCAGGACGTCGCCGACGAGCTCGGGGTCGAGCGCGGACGTCGGCTCGTCGAAGAGCATCATGTCGGGGTTCATCGACAGTGCCCGGGCGATCGCCACGCGCTGCTGCTGGCCGCCCGAGAGGTGCGCCGGATAGGCATCGGCCTTGCCGAGGAGCCCGACCTTCTCCAGGTTGGCCTTCGCGATCGCGACAGCCTCGTCCTTGCTCCGCTTCTTGACGCGCTGCTGGGCGATGGTCAGGTTGCGCAGCACGCTCATGTGCGGGAACAGGTTGAACTGCTGGAAGACCATGCCGATCCGCGAGCGGACCGCGTCGAGGTCGGTGTTCTCGTCCGTGATGTCGATGCCCTCGATGATGACCTGGCCGGAGGTCGGCTCCTCCAGCCGGTTGACGCACCGGAGCAGCGTGGACTTGCCCGAGCCCGACGGGCCGATCACGCAGACGACCTGGCCGGCGTCGACGTGGAAGTCGATGCCCTTGAGCACCTCGTTGTCGCCGTAGCACTTGTGGAGATTCCGCACCTCGATGGCACGGGTGGCGGGGGTCGTGTCAGCCATGTCAGCGCGCCCTCTTCTGTCGTGCCTCGAGCCACGCGACGAGGCGCGTCAGTGGCAGGGTGATCAGCAGGTACACCAGCGCGATCGCCAGCAGTGGCGACGGGTTGGAGTACGTCGTCAGGCCGTTCTGGCCGAACGACGTCAGGTCGAGCTGGCTCTGCTGCTGGCCCACGATCGCGAGCAGCGAGGTGTCCTTGAGGAGCAGGACGACCTCGTTGGTCAGCGGCGGGACGACGATCCGGATCGCCTGAGGGAGGACGACCGAGACGAAGGTCCAGGTCGAGCTCATGCCGAGGGACCGGGCCGCCTCCGACTGCCCGTGCGGGACGGCCTGGATGCCGGCCCGCAGCGTCTCGGCCATGTAGGCGGACGAGACGAAGACGAGCGCCAGGATGCCGGCACCCATCGTGCCGCCGGGCGGTGTCCAGCCGAAAGCCAGTGGCACGCCCAGCGCCATGAAGAGGATCACGACCAGGGCGGGAAGCCCCCGGAAGAACTCGATCCAGGCGGTTGCGATGAGCCGGAGACCGAGCACGTCCGAGAGCTTCATGAGGGCGAGCACCAGTGCGAGCGCCAGTCCGCCCGTGAAGGCGAGCACCGTGTAGATCAGCGTGTTGCGGGCCGCGACCAGGAAGATGTCGGGCCACAGTGCGCGCCACGTCTCGCCGTCGGCGAAGTTGAGCCTGAGCAGAGGCCAGTCGGCGAAGAGGGCGACGAGGAGCGCCAGCAGCGCGAGGACGGCGTACACCCCGAGGTGTGCGGCCTTCTTCCGCTGCGTGCGGGTCAGGGTAGGCATCGGTGACGCGTCACTTCGTGGCGAAGTAGGTGTCGTAGATCTTCTGGAAGTCGCCGTTGTCGTGGAGGTCCTTCAGGGCCTTGTCGACGGCGTCGATGAGGGCCGTGTTGGTCTTCTTCATCGCGAAGCCGTACTGCTCGTCGGTCTTGTACGTCTCGACCACGGTGTACTTGCCCGGCGCCTTCGGGTCCTTCTGGTGGTCCAGGTTGACCGGGAGGTCCTGCAGGATGGCGTCGACCTGGCCGGCCTTGATGGCGGCGTACATCTGGCCGTCGCTGGGGAAGGAGATCGCCTTGGCGCCGGGGGCGTGCTTCGCGGTGTACTCCTCGCCGGTGGTGCCCTTCTGCACGGCGACCTTCTTGCCGTCGAGGTCACCGATGGCCTTGATCGGCGAGCCCGTCGGCACCAGGAGGGACTGCTCGGAGTCGTAGTAGCCGTCGCTGAACCCGAGGCGCTTCTCGCGCTCGGGGGTGATCGACATGGCGCTGGCTGCGACGTCGCACTGCCCGGAGTTCAGGGCCAGGCCGCTCTTGAGCGCGCTGAAGTCGGAGTCCTTGACGACGAGCTTGAGCTTGAGCTCCTTGGCGATCGCGCTGACGATGTCGATGTCGTAGCCGGTGAAGCCGGAGGGCGTCGACTTGTCGAAGTCCTCGAACGGCGGGTAGGGGACGTCCGAGCAGACCGTCAGCGTGCCGGCCTTGATCAGGTCCAGGCCGCCCTTGGCGGAGTCGTCGGACGAGGAGCCACAGGCGGCGAGGCCGGTGAGCGCCACGGCAAGGGAGAGGGTGGAAGCCACGCGGGCGAGTCGAGTGTTCTTCATCCCGGCAGCCTAAGGCCCCGACTTTTCCGTACGGCAGGGTGTTGCCCGGGACACATGTCTCGTTTCCGAGACAATTGTGTGACGAGGCTGAACGGGGCGTCCGGGTGGATCACCCGGACGCCCCGTCCGTCGGGCCGGTCAGTCCTCGAGGGCCGGGTAGTCGGTGTAGCCCTTCGCGCCGCCGCCGTAGAACGTCGCCTGGTCAGGCTCGTTGAGCGCGGCGCCGGTGCGCAGGCGCTCGGGGAGGTCGGGGTTGGCGATGTACGCCCGGCCGAACGCCGCCGCGTCGATGAAGCCGGCGTCGAGCAGGCGCTCCGCCTTCGCCACGTCGTACGCGCCGGCGCCGATGATCACGCCGGGGAACGCCGCGCGGAGCTCCTTGCGGTACTCGTCGGTGAGCTCGGGCCCGCCGGCCCAGTCGGGCTCGGAGAGGTGGAGGAAGGCGATGCCCCGCCGGGCGAACTGCTCGGCGAGGTAGAGGCCGGCCTCCGCGCCCTCGGGGTCCTCGAGGCCGTTGAAGGAGCCGATGGGGGAGATCCGGATGCCGACGTGCTCGGCGTCCCAGGCGTCGATGACCGCGTCGAGCACCTCGAGCATGAGGCGGGCACGGTTCTCCAGCGAGCCGCCGTACTCGTCGGTGCGCTGGTTGCTGTCGGCGGAGAGGAACTGGTGGAGCAGGTAGCCGTGGGCGCCGTGGATCTCGGCGAGGTCGAAGCCGGCTTCACGGGCGTTGCGGGTGGCACGTCGGTAGTCCTCGACGACGCCGGCGATCTCCTCGACGGTCAGCGCGTGCGGGGTCGGGCAGTCAGCGCGGTAGACGTTGCCGTCGGCGTCCTTGAGCGAGGTGCGGTTGCGGAACGGGATGGCGCTGGCCGAGACGGGCAGCGCGCCGCCCTCGTGCAGGGAGTCGTGCGAGACGCGGCCGGTGTGCCACAGCTGCGGGGCGATGCGACCGCCGGCGGCGTGCACGGCGTCGGTGACGACACGCCAGCCCGCGACCTGCTCGTCGCTGTAGATGCCCGGGGTGTCGGCGTACCCCTTGCCCTGGGGGGAGATCTGGGTGCCCTCGGTGATGAGGAGCCCGGCGCCGGCACGCTGGGCGTAGTACTCCGCCATCAGCTCGTTGGGGACGTCGCCCGGCTGCGTCGCGCGCATCCGGGTCAGCGGCGCCATCACGACGCGGTGTGGGAGCTCGACGGCTCCGACGGTCAGGGGCTGGAAGAGTCGGCTGGTCACGGTGGCGGCAACGGGTTGTGGGCGCTCGGCATTCCCCCGGAGCACCGCGCCCGGCCGCGCGGGCGGCCCCGGACCGGTGCCGCTGCGGGAAATGTGTGAGGCGTCACCAAAATCCGCCGTCATGGAACGGGCGGTGCCGCGTTTCCTCGGTGTACTGCAGCGGGGCAGCGCCCCTTTTTTCTTTGAAATGAGTCCTCATGAGCACCACGCTTCTCGGAACCCGTCGCGCCGCGCGCGCCGGCGCGGTCGCCGTCCTCGCCTCCGCCGTCGCCTCGGCTGCCGTCCTGGCGGCCACGCCGGCCCAGGCTGCGGTCACGAACCAGAACCTCGTCGGCACGGCCGCCGGCACGACCATCGTCGCGCTCGGTGGCATCGTCGAGTCCGGCCCCACGGCTGCCAGCGGCCTCAACACGCCCGACACGGGCAAGACGGCCAGCAACTCGATCGCCACGGTGAACCTGCCCGGCATCGCCACCACCGGCGTGATCAGCACGTCGGTCGCGACCACCGCGATCACCGGCGGCAAGCGGATCGTCTCGACGGCCCGCGTCGACGGACTCAACCTGCTCGGCGGCCTGGTCAAGGCCACCGCGGTCGAGAGCACCAGCGCCGTCTCCGTCGTCAACGGCATCGCCACGCCGGCCAGCGCCGCGAAGTTCGTCGACCTCGCCGTCGGTGACGCGACGATCCCGCTCAACCCCGGCAAGAACTTCACCGTCAACGTCCCCGGCATCGCCAAGGTCGTCATCAACAAGGCCGTCGCCACGCAGATCTCCGACAACGCCGCCCGTGAGGTCGGCGCCGGCATCGAGATCACGCTGCTCTCCGCGCTCGGCTCCTACGGTGCCGGCACCGTGATCGACGTCGCCCCGACCGCGGCCGCCGCGGTCCTGCCCACCGCCTCGCTCGGCGCGCCGGTCGGCGGCCGTGGCTACGCGACCCAGGTCGTCGCCGTCATCAACGGCACCCCGACCGTCACCTCGGGCCCGACGGCCCTGGCGACGATGCCGCAGGGCGGCACCGCGGGCCAGAACCTCACCAACAACACCGTCGGCGTGCACGTCGGCACGCTCCTCAACTCGGGCACCGTCTCCTCGACGGTCAACGGTTCGCGCACCGTTGACGCCTCGCGCTCGACGGTGTCCTCGGGTGTCCAGTCGCTCAACCTGCTCGGTGGCCTGATCAAGGCGGACGCCGTCACGTCGAAGGCCCAGGCCTCCGTCGTCACCGGTGGCACCGTGGCCCGCGGTGGCCAGTCGAACCTGGTCAACCTGGTCATCGCCGGCAAGGCGATCCCGCTCAACGTCGCGGCCAACACCAAGATCAGCGTCCTCGGCCTGGTCACCGTGACGATCAACGAGCAGGTGCGCACCGCCACGGGCATCACCGTCCGGGCCCTCGACGTGAAGGTCATCGGTGCCGGCCTGGGCCTGCCGATCGGCTCGCGCATCGAGGTCGCCACGGCCAACGCCTGGGTGGTCTCGGCCGGCTGACCCGCCGCACCACCTCCTCGTACGCCGCTCCCGCGCCACCGCGTGGGGGCGGCGTACGGCGTTCGGGGGCGGGCCACGGCTGTGGAACGATGGGGCCGTGTCGACCGCAAGCCCCGAGGTCGGGTCCGAGACGGTCCCCGACGAGATCACGTTCCTCAGCAGGCCCTGGGTGACGGTGGTCTGGAACGACCCGGTCAACCTGATGTCCTACGTCTCCTTCGTCTTCCAGAAGTACTTCGGCTACTCGAAGGCGGAGGCCGAGAAGCTGATGCTCCAGGTCCACGAGGAGGGCCGCTCGGTCGTCTCGACGGGCACCCGCGAGGAGATGGAGCGCGACGTGCAGGCGATGCACGAGTACGGCCTGTGGGCGACGATGGAGAAGCAGTGACCGAGGGGTTCCACAAGCACCGCCGCAGCGGCCGGGTGATCGCCGAGTTCACCGGCTCCGAGGCCGACCTGCTGCGCTCGCTCGCCTCCCAGCTCGTCGAGCTGCTGCACAGCGAGGTGGCGGCGCCGGTCGAGCACGACGACCCGATGGCGCGGCTCTTCGACTTCACGGGCCCGACCACGGCTCCCGAGGACCCCGTCCTGCAGCGCCTCTTCCCCACGGCGTACGTCGAGGACGAGGAAGCCGCGGGGGAGTTCCGCCGCTTCACCGAGGGCGCGCTGCGTGACGGCAAGGCGCGTGGCGCCCGGGCGATCATCGAGGCGCTCGAGGAGTCCGGCCTGCCGGCCGACGACGTCGACGACGCGGTCCACGTCGACGTCGAGCTCGACGAGGGCGAGGCGATGGCCTGGCTGAAGTCCTTCACCGACATCCGGCTCGCGCTGGCGACGCGCCTGGGTGTCGAGGAGGGTGACGAGGAGCGTTGGGCCGCGCTGCCCGACGACGACCCGGCCGCGCAGGCCCACGACATCTACGACTGGGTCGGCTACCTGCAGGAGACCCTCGTCGAGGCGCTCTCCGCCTGACCGCGTGACCGATCCGGCACCCGCCTCGATGAGCGTCCGGGCACCGTCCTCGCCTAGGCTGTGCGCCGTGTTGACCATCGACCAGGCGACGTACGACGCGATCGTCGCGCACGCCAAGCGGGATCACCCGGACGAGTGCTGCGGCATCGTCGCCGGCCCTGAGGGCAGCGACCGCCCCGAGCGCTTCATCGAGATGATCAACGCCGCCGGCAGCCCGACGTTCTACGAGTTCGACTCCACCGAGCTCCTCGCGCTCTACAAGGAGATGTGGGCGAACGACGAGGAGCCGGTGATCGTCTACCACTCGCACACCGCGACGGAGGCGTACCCCAGCCGCACCGACATCGGCCTGGCCAGCGAGCCCAACGCCCACTACGTGCTGGTCAGCACGCGTGAGCACGGGAATAACGAGGGCCCCGTGGAGTTCAGGTCGTATCGCATCATCGACGGCGAGGTGACCGAGGAAGAGGTCACCGTCGTCGCCCAACTGCCCGCGAGGAGCAACTGACATGGCCATCGAGGTCCGGATCCCCACCATCCTGCGCACCTACACCGGCGGCGAGAAGGCCGTCGACGCCGAGGGTGCGACGCTCGCGGCCCTGATCGACGACCTCGAGGCCCGCCACACGGGCATCAAGGACCGCCTGATCGACAACGGCGACCTGCGCCGCTTCGTCAACGTCTACATCAACGACGAGGACGTCCGCTTCATCGGTGGCCTCGAGGCTGCCCTCTCCGACGGCGACCAGGTCGTCGTCCTCCCCGCCGTTGCGGGAGGCGCTGCCTGAGACTGCGCGCTCCGCGCACTCTCTGCACCGCGATAATCGAGCCATGGCCCGCTACGACAACCTCCTCGCCTCCGTCGGCAACACCCCCCTGGTGGGGCTGCCGCGGCTCTCCGCGATGGTCGGCGGCGGTGACGACGTCCGCATCTGGGCCAAGCTCGAGGACCGCAACCCGACCGGCTCGATCAAGGACCGCCCGGCCCTGAAGATGATCGAGGAGGCCGAGAAGTCCGGCCTGCTGCGTCCCGGCTGCACGATCCTCGAGCCGACCTCCGGCAACACCGGCATCTCGATCGCGATGGCCGCGAAGCTCAAGGGCTACCGCACCGTCTTCGTGATGCCGGAGAACACCTCCGAGGAGCGTCGCCAGATCCTGCGCATGTGGGGCGCCGAGATCCACTCCTCGCCCGCCGCGGGTGGTTCCAACGAGGCCGTCCGGGTCGCCAAGCGGATGGCCGACGAGCACCCCGACTGGGTGATGCTCTACCAGTACGGCAACGACGCCAACGCGCTCGCACACGAGCTCGGCACCGGCCCGGAGCTCCTCGCTGACCTGCCGTCCATCACGCACTTCGTCGCGGGCCTCGGCACGACCGGCACCCTCATGGGCGTCTCCCGCTTCTTCCGCAAGGCCAAGCCCGACGTCCGCATCGTCGCGGCGGAGCCGCGCTACGGCGAGCTCGTCTACGGCCTGCGCAACCTCGACGAGGGCTTCGTCCCCGAGCTGTACGACGCCTCGCTCATCGACACCCGTTTCTCGGTCGGCCCCCGTGACGCCGTACGCCGGGTGCGCGAGCTTCTCGAGATGGAGGGCATCTTCGCCGGCATCTCGACCGGCGCGATCCTCCACGCCGCGCTCGGCCAGGCCGCGAAGGCGGTCAAGGCGGGGGAGAAGGCGGACATCGCGTTCGTCGTCGCGGACGGTGGCTGGAAGTACCTCTCCACCGGTGCCTACGAGGGCACCATCGACGAGGCCGAGGACCGGCTCGAGGGCCAGCTCTGGGCGTGACGCCCATCTCTGCGTGACGCGGCTCGCAAGTTGCGGCGCACAAACCTGAACAGGCCGTAACGTGGTCTCCCGTGAAGGTGACGGTGATCGGCTGCGCGGGTTCCTACCCCGGGCCAGAGGCTCCCGCGAGCTGCTACCTGGTCGAGTCTGAGGACCAGGCCGGCCGCACGTGGCGCATCCTCCTCGACCTCGGCAGCGGCGCTCTCGGCGAGCTGCACAACCACGTCGACCCGCTCACCATCGACGCCGTCTTCGTCAGCCACCTCCACGCTGACCACTGCCTCGACCTCTGTGGCTACTACGTCATGCGCAAGTACCACCCGACCGGTCCCGCGCCGCGCATCCCCTGCTGGGGCCCGCACGACACCGACCGCCGGATGGCGAAGGCCTACGACCTCGACGAGGACCCGGGGATGAACGAGGAGTTCGAGTTCCTCGTGTACGACGGCCCGGTCGCGTTCGGCCCGTTCACCGTGACCGCGATCCCCGTCCTCCACCCCGTCGAGGCCTACGCGCTGCGCGTCGAGGCCGACGACCGGGTGCTCGTCTACAGCGGCGACACCGACGTGTGCGACTCGCTCGTCGACGCCGCCCGCGACGCGGACCTCTTCCTCGCCGAGGCGGCCTTCCGCGAGTGCGACGAGAACCCTCCGGGCATCCACATGACCGGCCGGCAGGCGGCGGAGGTCGCGCTCAAGGCAGGCGTGGACACGCTCGTGCTGACCCACATCCCGGCCTGGCACGACACCTGCACCGCGGTCGCCGAGGCCCAGGAGGTCTGGTCCGGTCCGCTGCACCTCGCCACCAAGGGCGCGGTCTACGAGGTCTGAGCCGGCCTCAGAGCAGGCCGGCATCGTGGACGCAGATCGCGATCTGCACGCGGTTGGTCGTGCCGAGCTTGTCGAAGAGCCGGCCGACGTGCGCCTTGACCGTCGGCACGGAGAGGTAGAGCTCCTTCGCGATCTCGGCGTTGGAGAGCCCGCGGCCGACGGCGAGCGCGACCTCGTGCTCCCGCTCGGTGAGCGAGGAGAGCCGGCTGAGGGCGGCGTCGGCGCGTGCCTCGGCGGGGTTGCTGCTGTCGGCGCGGAGCCGGCGGATCAGCGACGCGGTCGCTGAGGGAGAGAGCATGGGGTCACCGGCTGCCACCTGGCGGATCGCCGCCACGATGTCGGCCGGCGGGGTGTCCTTCAGCAGGAAGCCGTCGGCGCCGGCAGCGAGCGCCGTGGTGACGTAGTCGTCCGCGTCGAACGTCGTGAGCACGATGACCCGCGGGGGAGACGGGCGGGCGTGGAGGTGGCGGGTTGCCTCGAGGCCGTCCATCACCGGCATGCGGATGTCCATCAGCACCACGTCGGGCGACTGCTTCGCGCAGAGCTCGAGGGCCTCGGCCCCGTTGCTGCCCTCGCCGACCAGCTCGACGTCGGGCTGCCCGCCGATCATCAGGCCGAGCGCCGACCGGACGAGCGCGTCGTCGTCGACGAGCGCCACGCGAATCACTTCTCCCACGGGATCCATCCTCTGATCACCCACGCGGACAGCTCCCTGCCCGCGTCCAGTGTGCCGCCCACGAGCTCGGCGCGCTCGCGGAGGCCGACGAGGCCGAGGCCGGCGCCCGGCGTACGGGAGGAGAAGCCGAGGGGGTTGCGGATGACGAGCGTGAGTCCGTCGGCCGGGCCACCGCTCACGTCGACCTGCACGGTGGCGCCGGGCGCGTGCTTGCGCGCATTGGTGAGCGCTTCCTGCACGATCCTGTACGCCGTGCGGCCGGCGAGCTCGGGCACGTCGCCGTGGACGTCCGTGCGCAGGGTGACGCTCGCGCCTGCGGCGACCTCCCCGGCGACGAGCTCGGTCAGGTCGGCGAACGTCGGCTGCGGGCGGTCGAGCGGTGCGCCACTGGCCGGGTCGCGGAGCACACCGAGCACGGAGCGCAGGTCGGCGAGCGCCTCGGCGGCGTTGGCCTGGATCACGCCGACGTGTTCCCGGATCTGCCCGGCGGAGAGGTCCTCGCGGAACATGATCGCGTTGGCCTGCATCGAGATCTGCGAGATCCGGTGTGCCAGGACGTCGTGCATCTCCCGCGCGATCCGGCCGCGTTCGGCGGTGCGGGCCTGGTCGGAGCGCCGCTCCTGCTCGGCGGCAGCCTGGGCGACCTCGGCCTGCAGGCGGGCGATCAGCTCGCGGCGCGAGCCGATGTAGAGGCCCCATCCGAGGATCGCCACGGTCGCGACGAGGTTGACGACGAGGTCCAGCCACCACGAGTCCTGGTGCTGCTGCGGCTCGATCTTGGTGAAGGAGATCCCGGCGCTGAAGCTGACCAGGCCGACGAGCGCGATCTCGCGGTAGACCCGGCGCGAGGCCAGCGACACCGCGGCCAGGACGGCGGGGCCGGCGGCGAGGCCCGAGACGGCTGCGGCGGCGTTGAGCAGGAGTGCGAAGGAGAGGGGGCTGCGCCGGCGGAACGCCACCGCGACGTACGCGAGGCACCCGACGCCGAGGTCGAGCCACCACAGGCCCCGGTGCTCGTGCCACTGCTTGTCGAAGACGCTGCCCCAGCCGATCGCCGAGATCGCCAGGCAGAGCGCGTAGCGCCAGGCATGGGACCGCCAGGTGAGGGGCGGCGCAGGCGTCTCGGTGGGCACGCGTTCAGGCTAGGGGAGCGGAAGCCCCCGGGGACCCGACCCGCGGCGTACGGGCGATGACTTTGGTAGGGGCGCGGTCGCGACCCGGGACCGATGTCCGGCCACCGTCGGCCGGGCAGGGTTGGCTGCATGATCAAGGTCGAGAACCTCACCCGGACGTACGGCGACTTCGTCGCGGTCAGGGACGTGAGCTTCGTGGCGCGCGCAGGCCGGGTCACCGGCTTCCTCGGGCCCAACGGAGCGGGCAAGTCCACCACCATGCGGGTCATGGTCGGCCTCACGGCCCCGACCAGTGGCACCGTCACCCTCGACGGCCGCCGGTACGCCGACCTGCCGAACCCCGGCCGTCGCGTCGGGGTCCTGCTCGACGCGTCCGCCCAGCACGGCGGCCGCACCGGTCGCGAGGTCCTCGTGATCGCCGCGCAGACGATGGGGCTGCCGAAGGAGCGCGTCGACGAGGTGCTGGCGATGGTCAGCCTCACGCCCGCTGAGGCGAAGCGCCGCGTGAAGAACTACTCGCTCGGCATGAAGCAGCGCCTCGGCATCGCGCACGCGCTGCTGGGAGACCCCGAGATCCTCATTCTCGACGAGCCGGCCAACGGACTGGATCCGGCGGGCATCCGCTGGATGCGCGGACTGCTGCGTGACTACGCCGATCGCGGGGGCACGGTGCTGCTCTCCAGCCACCTCCTCACCGAGGTGCAGCTGATCGCCGACGACATCGTCATGATCGGCCGGGGCGAGATCGTCGCGCAGGGCACGGCCTCCGAGCTCGTCGCGGGGGCGGGCACCTACGTCCGTGCGGTCGAGAAGGAGGAGCTGGCCCGGGTCGCGGCCGAGGAGGGCATCGCGCTCACCCCGGTGGGCGACGGCTTCCGCGGTGACGCCGAGGCGGTCGCGATCGGCCGCCTGGCCGCCAAGCACCAGATCACCCTCATCGAGCTCCGTCCCGCCGACGGCGGCCTCGAGGACCTCTTCCTCGAGCTGACCGCGGACACCCAGCGCGAGACCTTCACCGAAGGAGTCATGGCATGAGCCACGCACTCGACCTCACCGCCCCCGGCGGTGCCCACGCCGCCGACGACAACCGCGACCGGCGTCCGTCGTTCGGGCGGCTCGTGGGGGTGGAGCTCCGCAAGATGGCCGACACGAAGGCCGGCCTGTGGCTGCTCGCGGTCGTCGCGATCGTGACGGTCGCCGTCAACGGCGGCGTGCTGATCTGGGGCAACCGCGACGACCTCGGCTTCTCCGAGCTGCTGGCCATGTCGGGCGTGCCGCAGAGCTTCCTGCTGCCCGTGCTCGCGATCCTCCTGGTCACCCAGGAGTGGGGCCAGCGCACCGGCCTGGCGACGTTCACGCTGACCCCGCACCGGGGCCGGATCGTGGCGGCCAAGCTGGTCGCCGCCCTCGGCTTCGTCGTGGGGGCGCTCGTGATCGCCGTGGCCATCGCCGCCGTGCTCACGCCGCTCACGGGCCACGGCTGGGACGGCGTGACCGTCGCCTGGCTGGGCCGGGTCTTCCTCGCGATCTTCCTCGGCGCCCTGCAGGGCTTCGCCTTCGGGGCGCTGCTGCTCAGCACGGCCTTCGCCATCGTGGCCTACTTCGCGGTGCCGATGGTCGTCAGCATCGTCGCGCAGGTCTGGACGAGCGGCACGGAGAAGCTGCAGTGGATCGACTTCGGCACCGCCAAGGGCATCCTCTACGACACGGCGGCGCCCACCGGAGACCAGTGGGGACACCTTGCGACCGCGACGCTGCTGTGGGTGGTCGTGCCGTTCGTGGCCGGCATCTGGCGGATCCAGCGCACCGAGGTGAAGTAGTTCATCCAGGGTTGCGCGACGCGCCACCCGTACCCCTCCCACACGTACCCCGTGCCGCCACGCTGGCGGCATGGGGTACGTGCGTTTCGCAGCACTCGGTGACTCGGTGACCCACGGCGTCGGCGATGCCGTCCCGGCCGGCTGGCGGGGGTGGGCGCGCCTCCTGGCCGACGCGCTCGGATCGCGCCACGACGTGTCGTTCTGCAACCTCGCGGTCAGCGGGGCGGTGGTCTCCGACGTACGCACGAAGCAGCTGCCGGAGGCCCTCGCGCACCGGCCGGACGTCGCCTCGCTGATCGTCGGCGTCAACGACACGATGCGCTCGACGTGGGACCGCGAGCGGATCCGCCGCGAGCTCCTCGAGACGGCCGCGGCCCTCCACGGGACGGGTGCCCTCCTGCTGACCGTGCGCTTCCACGACCACGGCCGGGTGTTCGGCCTCCCCGGCGTCCTGCGGCGGCCGCTGCACGCGAGGATCGCCTTCCTCAACGAGGTGTACGCCGAGATCCACGCGGCGTACGGCGGGGTGCAGGTCGATCTCGGGGAGCGGCCCGAGGTGCTCGAGCGGGCGTTCTGGTCCGTCGACCGGCTCCATCCCTCCGAGCGGGGCCACCGGTCGCTGGCGAGGTGCTTCGGCGAGCGGCTCAACGAGCTCGGCTGGCTCCACGACCTGCCCGGGGACGCCTGCGAGGGCGGAGCGGTGCCGACCTGGCGCAGCGACCTGCACTGGATGGTGACCGAGGGGGTGCCGTGGTGCGGGCGCCGCGCGCGGGACCTCGGGCCGTGGGCTGCGCGGATGGCGGTGGTCGAGGCCCGTGGACGCGCGCCGCTGGGACGTCAGAGGGTCCCGATAGTCTCGGGCGCATGACCTCCCTCCGTGCCGACGGCCGCAGCAACGACCAGCTCCGCGACATCAAGATCACCCGCAACTGGCTCGACCACCCCGCCGGCTCGGTGCTCGTCGAGTTCGGCAAGACCCGCGTGCTCTGCGTCGCGTCGGCCTCCGAGGGCGTTCCGCGCTGGCGCAAGGGCTCGGGCCTGGGCTGGGTCACGGCTGAGTACGCCATGCTGCCCGGCTCGACGCACGAGCGCTCGCAGCGCGAGTCGACCAAGGGCCGCGTCGGCGGTCGCACCCACGAGATCTCCCGCCTCGTCGGCCGCTCGCTCCGCGCGGTCATCGACTACCAGGCGCTCGGCGAGAACACCATCAACCTGGACTGCGACGTGCTCCAGGCCGACGGCGGCACGCGCACGGCCGCGATCACGGGTGCGTACGTCGCCCTGGCCGACGCCTGTCGCACCCTCGGCGTGGACAAGGCGCTCACCGGCTCGGTCGCCGCGGTCTCCGTGGGCATCATCGACGGCGTCCCGCGCCTCGACCTGCCCTACGAGGAGGACGTCCGCGCCGAGACCGACATGAACATCGTGATGACCGGCGACGGCAAGTTCGTCGAGGTCCAGGGCACCGCCGAGGGCGCTGCCTTCGACCGCGCCGAGCTCGATGCGCTCCTGGCCCTCGGCGAGAAGGGCTGCGCCGATCTGACCCGGCTGCAGCGCGAGGCGCTCGGTGCCTGAGGTCTTCCTCGCGACGCGCAACGCCAAGAAGCTCGGCGAGCTGCGGCGCATCCTCGAGCCGCTCGTCCCGGGCATCGCGGTGCTCGGCCTCGACGACGTCTCGGCGTACGACGAGCCGGTGGAGGACGCCCCGACCTTCGCGGGCAACGCCCTGCTGAAGGCGCGTGCGGGCGTGCTCGCGACGGGCCTGCCGTCGCTGGCCGACGACTCCGGCATCTGCGTCGACGCGCTCAACGGCATGCCGGGCGTGCTCTCCGCGCGCTGGTCGGGTCAGCCGAAGTCGGACGACCGCAACAACGCGCTCCTGCTCGACCAGCTCGCCGACGTGCCCGACGAGCGACGGGCGGCGCACTTCGCGTGCGCGCTGGCCTTCGCCTGGCCCGACGCCGCGGCTGACGGGGGAGTGGCGGAGGAGGTCGTGACCGGCGAGATGCACGGCCGCGTCGCGCGGTCGCTCAGCGGCACCGGCGGCTTCGGCTACGACGTGCTGTTCGTGCCCGACGGGTGTGACGTCACGTCGGCCGAGCTCACCCCGGAGCAGAAGGACGCGATCTCCCACCGGGGCAAGGCGCTGCGTGCCATGGCGCCGCGCGTCGTCGACGTCCTGGCCGGACGGTAGGACCGTGAGCGCCACCCTCGTCGCCCGCGGACTCGCCGGCGGCCACGCCCACCGCACACTCTTCGAGGGGCTCGACCTGACCGTCGCGCCCGGTGACGTCGTCGGGGTCGTCGGGGCCAACGGGGCGGGCAAGTCCACCCTGCTGCGCCTCCTCGCCGGCGTCGACGAGCCGCTGGCCGGCACCGTCGCGACCGCGCCCGTCGACGCCTTCGTCGGCTGGCTCCCGCAGGAGCACGAGCGGATCGAGGGCGAGACCGTCCTGGGCTACATCGCGCGTCGCACGGGCTGCGCCACGGCAACGGAGGAGATGGAGCGCACGGCGTCACTGCTCGGCTCCGACGTGCCCGGCGCCGACGACGCCTACGCGAGCGCCTTCGACCACTGGATGGCCTCGGGCGCTCCCGACCTCGAGGACCGGGTGCCGGCGGTGCTCGCCGAGCTCGGCCTGGACGTCGGTGCGGACGCCCTGATGACCTCCCTCTCCGGAGGACAGGCGGCGCGTGCAGCCCTCGCGGCGCTGCTGCTGTCGCGCTTCGACGTCGTGCTGCTCGACGAGCCGACCAACGACCTCGACCTGGCCGGCCTGGAGCGGCTGGAGAGCTTCGTGACAGGGCTGCGGCAGGGCGTCGTACTCGTGTCGCACGATCGCGAGTTCCTCGCGCGCTGCGTGACCCGGATCGTCGAGCTCGACCTCGCCCAGAACAAGGTGGCCGTCTACGACGGCGGCTACGACGCCTTCCTCGAGGAGCGGGCGATCGCGCGGCGCCATGCCCGTGAGGCGTACGACGAGTTCGCGGACAAGAAGGCCGACCTCGTCGCGCGGGCGCGGGTGCAGCGCGAGTGGAGCTCCCAGGGCGTCCGCAACGCGATGAAGAAGAGCCCTGACAACGACAAGATCCGGCGCAAGGCGCAGGGCGAGTCGTCGGAGAAGCAGGCGCAGAAGGTCCGCCAGATGGAGTCGCGCATCGCGCGCCTGGAGGAGGTCGAGGAGCCCCGCAAGGAGTGGGAGCTGCAGTTCTCGATCGCCGCCGCGCCGCGGTCGTCGTCCGTGGTCGCGACCCTCAACGAGGCGACGCTGGAGCTCGGCGGCTTTACCTTCGGCCCCGCCTCGGTGCAGGTCAACGCCGGCGATCGCATCGGCATCACCGGCCCCAACGGCGCCGGCAAGTCCACGCTGCTCCGCCTGCTGCTGGGCCGGGTGGCCCCGACGTCCGGCTCGGCCTCGCTGGGGGCGAGCGTCGCGATCGGCGAGATCGACCAGGCCCGCACCGGTCTCGACGAGGCGCTGCCGCTCGGTGACGCCTTCGAGAAGGCCGTGCCGTCGATGGCGTCGGGCGAGGTCCGCACGCTGCTCGCGAAGTTCGGACTCAAGGCGGCCCAGGTGGCCAGCCCCGTGGCGGCACTGTCGCCCGGCGAGCGCACGCGCGCGGCCCTCGCACTGCTGCAGGCGCGGGGGGTCAACCTCCTCGTCCTCGACGAGCCGACCAACCACCTCGACCTGCCCGCCATCGAGCAGCTCGAGCAGGCCCTCGACTCCTACGCCGGCGCCCTGCTGCTGGTCACCCACGACCGACGGCTCCTGGACAACGTCGCCCTCGACGAACGCTGGTCCGTCGAGGCCGGCCGCGTCGCCCCGCTCTGAGAACCCGACCCCGAAGGGGACCCCGTGCTGATCCGCAAGAAGCTCGCCCGCACCCTGCTCCGCCTGACCCGCTGGAAGCTCGTCGGCGAGGTGCCTCGCCGCGGCATCCTCGTGGGCGCTCCGCACACGTCCAACTGGGACTTCATCGCGATGCTGGCGATCGCCTGGAGCAGCGGCGTACAGCCGCAGGTGCTGGTGAAGAAGTCGTTCTTCAAGGGGCCGATGGCGCCGCTGCTGCGAGCCTTCGGCGGCATCCCGCTCGACCGCGCCAACCCGGGCGAGACGATCCGCGCGCTCCTCGCCGAGGCCGAGGGGCATGACTCGTTCCTGCTCTGCATCGCCGCCGAGGGCACGCGCTCCAAGGGGGAGTTCTGGAAGCCGGGCTTCCTGCGCATCTCCCAGCAGACCGGGCTGCCGGTGTCGATGGGCTTCGTCGACGGTCCGACGCGCACGCTCGGCATGGGCCCGACGTTCACGCCGTCGGGCGACGTCTCCGCGGACATGGACGTCGTCCGGGCGTTCTACGCCGACAAGCAGGGCATCAGGCCGGCCAACCGCACCGAGCCGCGCCTGCGCGAGGAGCTCGAGGACTGAGAGCCCGTAACGCGACAACGGGTGGACTTCTCGTCAGCATGTGACGAGAAGTCCACCCGTTGTTGTGCCGAAGGGGGGACTCGAACCCCCACACCCGAAGGCACGCGATCCTAAGTCGCGGGCGTCTACCAATTCCGCCACTTCGGCTGAGCGGCGAGAAGTCTAGGCCGTCCCTGGAAGAGGCTTCTGCCGGCCGACGTACTTGCCCCGGCTCTTGCCGGCGAAGTTGGGTGTCTGCCGGTGGCAGTTGGGACAGAGGAACCGAAGGTTCTCAGGCACGTTGTTGAGGAAGTCGCCGTCGATGTGGTCGATCTCGAGCGTCAGGGGGAGCCCTCGCCAGGCTCCATCGTTGCCACAGCATGCGCATTCGTAGGGCACCCCTAGCTCCATCAGGGCACGCTTCAACTGAGGCGGCTTGGCCCGCCGGGAGTCTTCCGGAAGCCGGACGAGGACTTCGTGTGCTGCTCGGCGTCGGTGCGATTGCGAAGACGGGTTGTGGAGCACGAAGTGTGAGGTATCGAGACCGAACCTCTTGATAGTGCGGCTGATGTGCGCGTGCGCGCCGCCGTTCTGGCGAAGTCCCAGCAAGCGCAGGACCCCTGCCACGGACGTCGACTGCGCGACGAGGGGTGCCAGGAGCTCCGGGGTGTACTTCCGATACGGCCGAGATCCGCTCATGGTCATGACGCTAGGCGTCGGTACCGACAAGCGGTCCGCGTCGGCGCACCACCTGTGGATCAGGCGTCGAGGCCGAGGTCGCGGCGGAGCTTGGCGACGTGGCCGGTGGCCTTCACGTTGTACTGCGCGACGGCGACCTTGCCGTCCTCGTCGACGACGATCGTGGAGCGGATGACGCCCTCGACGAGCTTGCCGTACAGCTTCTTCTCGCCGTACGCCGCGTAGGCCTTGTGCACCTCGAGGTCGACGTCGGAGGCGAGGGTGATCGTGAGGGAGTCGCGCTCGCGGAACTTCGCGAGCTTCTCCGGCTTGTCCTTGGAGACGCCGATGACCTCGTAGCCGGCTGCCTTGAGCGAGGCGATGTTGTCGCTGAAGTCACAGGCCTGCTTCGTGCAGCCCGGCGTCATCGCGGCGGGGTAGAAGTAGACGATGACCTTGCGCCCGCGCAGGTCCGAGAGCGTGACGGTCGAGCCGTCGTCGGTCGGGAGGGTGAAGTCGGGGGCAACGTCGCCGGGCGAGAGTCGGGTCGCGGTCATGGCGTCACCGTAGCGGCCGGTTTTCCGGGCCTGCCAACCGCGTCACGCCGAGCCCGCGGCATCGTCACACCAGCAACATCCTTTGCGGTAACGTCCGCGACGGGGGTATTTGCCCGCGCAAGGCGGGCGAGGAGGAGGTGGACGTGGAGCTGCGCACGTACGTCGGCGTGCTCGTCCGGCACTGGCTCCTCATCCTCCTGGCGATGTTCCTCGGCGTGGCCTCGGCCGGCGCGGTGCTGCTGCTCGGCGCCCCGCGCTACACCTCCACCGCGAAGATCCTCTTCAGTGCCTCCCGGGTCGACACCGGCCAGGACCTGGCGTACGCCGGCAGCTACGTGCAGTCGCGGATCCAGACCTACAAGGGGCTCACCACCTCGTCCGCCGTGCTCGCGCCCGTGATCGAGGACCTCGGCCTCAAGACCACGCCGCGCAAGCTGGCCCGCGAGATCACCGTCCAGACCAGCCAGATCGACACCCTGCTGGGCGTGAAGGTGGAGTCCACCCACCGTCGCGAGGCCGTCGCGATCGCGGACGCCGTCGCGAGCCGCCTGATCACCGAGGTCCTCGCCCTGGAGAACGCCGGCGCGTCGGCCCACGACCCCGGCGTACGCGGCGTGGTGGTCGGGCCCCCGGCGCTCGCCGACGCGGTCTCCTCCCGCCACGTTCCCGTGGACCTGCTCATCGGCCTGCTGCTGGGCGCGTTCGTCGGGGTGGGTGCCGTGACGGTGCGCCACCTCCTGCGCGACCCGGAGCCGGCGTGAACATCGGCGTCAAGGTGCGTCCTCCCGTCGACTCCGTGACCCAGCAGGGCACCCGTGTCGCGCGCACCCTGAAGGCCTCCGGGTGGATGTATTCCTCCCGCTCCCTCGTCTTCGTCTGGGCGGTGCTGATCGCCCACACCTTCGGCATCGAGACCTACGGCACCTACGCGATGTCGTTCGCGGCGGGCTCGCTCCTCGGTGTGCCCCTGGACAGCTACTTCACGACCCGGGGCCCGCGGGTCACGCGTGACGTCTTCCTGCGCGAGCGCACGACCCGGGCGATCTTCGGCTTCACCCTGATCATGGCCGGCGTCATCGCCTGGCCGTTCTCGCTCGTCGGCGGCTTCGCGATCATCAAGGCCGGCAGCGACGTGGCGTTCCAGGCAGCCCGCAGCTCCCTGATCCGTGACGGCCAGCCCGACCGGGCCCAGCGCTCCGACGCGATCCGCCAGGTCCTCGGCATGGTGATGGGCAGCAGCTACCTGCTGCTCGCGCACCACCCCGACATCGGCCTCGCAGCCGCGCTCTACCTCACGGGCACCGCGCTCCCGGTCCTGCTCGGGCTCCAGTCGATGACCCACGCGCGGCCGTCGTTCCCGGAGATCAACACGCGCTCGTTCGTGATCCTCGGCGAGTCCGTGCTGGGTGTGGCCTACGTCCACGTCGAGGTACTGCTGCTCGGCGCGACCGGCCACGCCGCGCAGGCCGGCTACTACTCGTTCGGTGCCACGGTGGTCTGGTCGCTCGCGGCGCTCGGTCAGTCGTTCGGCACGACGTTCCACAGCGACCTGCGGGCCTCGCGTGGTCACGTGAGCGCGGGGCCGCAGCTGCGCACGGGGTTCGTCCTCGCCGGCGCGACCGGCACGGTCCTCGCCGTCCTCTCGGCCAGCCTCTGGGCGGTCGGCGCCGACAGCTCGCTGTGGGTCACCTTCGGCCTCCTCGCGCCGGTCAGCTTCCTGCGCACCCTGAGCTCCGTCGCCACCGTCGTGCTCGTCCTCCAGCACCGCGACCGCTTCCGTCTGGTCGTCACGGCCGTCAGCCTCACGGTCAAGGTGGGCGTGCTGCTCCTGCTGCGCGACCTCGGCGAGCCGGGCGCGGCGATCGCGTTCCTCTGCGCCGACCTGGTCATGTCGGGTGCCTACGCCACGGCGGTCTACGGCGACCTCACGCGAAGGACCTCGGCTGCGTGAGCGCGCCTGCGCGTCCGCGGCTCGCGTTCCTGCTGGGCAAGGACCCGGCGACGGCGCGTGGCGGTGACGTCACCCTCTTCGGGCTGCTGCGCAGCATCGCGGAGGAGCGCCACGACACCGAGCTGATCTGCCTCAGCGAGCAGCCCGGGCGCTTCGACCCCGGCGTCGTGCGCGTCCCGAAGCCACCGGTCGCCCTGGCCCGCACCGCGGTGCGCTCCGTCGTACGCCGCCGCAGCCTGGTGCACGAGCGGTTCGACGTCGACGGCCTGGTGGAGGCGGTGCGTGACTGCTCCGCCGACCGGGTCGTCGCGGTCCACTCCTACCTGGCCGAGCCGTACCTCCGGTCCGGTGCCGACCCCGGCCGGCTGCTCGTGTCGACCGAGGTGAGCGAGGCGCCGGTCTGGCGCTCGCGTGGTCTCGCCGGCCGCCTCGAGGCCCGCCGGATCGAGCGCGACGAACGACGCATCGCCCATGTCGCCCGCGCGGTCGCGGGCTACGACGCCGCGGAGATGGCGGCACGGCGGGCCGAGGGCGTCGACGCCCACTGGCTGCCGCTCACGCTGCCGCCTGCGCCGCCCGCCGACGTCGCCGGCTCGGCGCCGCGCCTGGTCCTGCTGGGCAACCGGCACTGGCCGCCCAACGCCCGCGCGGTGGACCGGATGCTCGCCTGGTGGCCCTCGATCTCGCGGGGCATCCCGGGAGCCGAGCTCTGGCTCGTCGGACCCCGCCCCGAAGGACCCTCGGTCACGTTGCCGGGCGTCCGCGACCACGGCGAGGTCCCCGACGTCGCTCCGCTGCTCGCCGGCTGCCGGGCGATGGTCGCCCCGGTGGCGGTGGGGGGCGGCGTACGCGTGAAGGTGCTCGAGGCGGCCGCACGCGGGCTGCCCGTGGTGACCAGCCCGGCCGGGGTGGGCTCGGTCGAGGGCCTCCTCGGCCTCGACGCCGTCGACGACGACCGGTTCGTCGAGCGGTGCCGCGCACTCCTGCTGGACGCCGACGCAGCGGCCGCCGAAGGTGCCCGCCTCCACGCGACCAACGAGGCGCTGTGGACGTCGCGGCGGGGCCGCGACGCCGTGCTCGACTGGCTCGGCGCATGAGCACGCCGTCGGTCTCCCGGAGCCTCGCCGGTCTCCGCCCCCGCTCGCGCGGCGACGTCGCCGTGCTCGCCGTCATCGTGCTCGGGGTCCCCGTCCTCGTCGGGGCCTTCATCCCCGGGTCGACGTCGGTCCGCATCGGCATCGTGGCGGCCCTCCTCGCGCTGGTGGCCGGCTGGATCACCACCGTCCACCCGCGCATCACCCTGGGTGCCTTCGCCTTCGTCCTGGGCTTCGCCCCCTACGCCAAGCTCCCGGGCCTCGAGGCGCCCCTCGTCCTCGTGCTCGGTGTCGGCATCTGGGTCGCGCTCGCCTTCCTGCCCGGCGTACGCCTGCGTCCGGGGTGGCCGGAGGCGGTGCTGGGCGTGGTCGCCGTGGTCGCGCTGGTCTCGGTGCTGGTCACCGACCCCAGCCCCCGCGCGCTCCTCGAGTACGCCGCGTGGCTGGTCGCCACGGCCGTCGTCGTGCCGGTGCGCCACCTGACCGCCGCCGGCCGGCGGGTCGTCGTGAGGACGTTCGTCGCGGGTGCGGCGGCCGCCTCGCTCATCGGCATCGTTCTACTGCGGATCGACCCCGACGGCCGGCTCCTCGCCCGGCTGAGCGTGGTCGGCTACCGCCCCGAGGGCGGCAACGCGCAGTTCGTCCACGGCGTCGAGGGGGAGTCGCTGCGACTGACCGGCACCTTCGTGGAGCCGAACATCGCCGGCCTGGTCCTCGCGGTCGCCCTGCTGCTCGCGCTGGCGACGTCGCGCGGTGCCCTGCGTGCCGTCCTCGTGACGGTGATCGGCCTCGCGCTGGCCCTGACCCTGAGCCGCTCTGCGCTCGGCACGGCCCTCGTCGCGATCGGTCTCGTCGCGCTCGTCGCGCGGGGGAGGCAGCGGGGCTTCGTGGTGGCCGCCGGGGTGGGAGCGGCCGTGCTGCTGCTTGCGGTCCCCGTGCTGCGCGAGCGGCTGCTGACCTCGTTCACGCCCTACGACACCGGCTCGACGGCGCGTGGACAGGCGCTCGGGGGCTTCGCCGACGCGGTCGCCGGGCACTGGTGGTGGGGCCTGGGCTGGGACCGGATGGAGTTCCGCGACACCGCCGTCGCGTGGAAGGTCAACGTGGTCGCCAACGCGCCGCTGCTGACCCTCTACCGCGGTGGCCTGGTGCTGGCCGGCGTCACGGGGCTGGTCCTCGTCGCCCTGGTCCTGCGGCTGCTGGTGGTCGACCGCGGCCGCTTCGAGGAGGTGGTGCTCGCCTGCGGCGTCGCCGCCTTCTGCCTGGTCGCGCTGCAGCTCGACTACCCGGTCGTGACGCAGGCCCCGGCCACGGCTGTCTTCTCGCTCCTCATCGGCCTCTCGCTGGCCCGTCGCTCCGGTGACGGACCGTGACCGAGAGCCGCGCGGCCCACCCCCGCGTCACGACCCGCATCACCGGCGTCACCGGACTGCGCGGACTCGCGCTCCTCGGCGTCGTGCTGGCCCACACCTGGGTCAACTGGACGCCGCGGACCGTCCCCGCCCCGGTGCTGCAGGTGATGGCCGGCGGGCTGGTCCTGTTCTTCGCGCTCTCCGGCCTGGTGATCACGCTGCCGTTCCTGCGTGCAGCAGCGGGGGAGACACCCCCGGTCGACCTGCGCCGCTACGCCGCACGGCGGCTGGCGCGCATCTACCCGGCGTACGTCGTGGTCTTCCTGCTCAGCGACGCGGCCGCGGCCGTGTACCTCGGCAACGCGGTGACGACGGGCGTCCCGGGCACGGCGACGGGAGCGGGCCGGATGACGGACCCCGGCGACCTCGCGGCCAACCTGCTCCTCGTCCACAGCCTCTTCCCGGCCACGCTGCAGACCGGCATCAACCCGTCGTGGTCCCTCACGGCCGAGCTCTGCTTCTACCTGGTGGTGCCCCTCGTCAGCGCGCTGGTCCTGCAGCGGATGGCGCGTCAAGCCGAGCGTGTGCTGCGACGTGCGGCGTTCCTCGGTGCCGCGCTGTTGCTGCTCGGCTGGGTCACGCGGCTCGTCGCGGAGCACTGGTGGCGCGCCAGCGGGCTGCCCAGCGTGGTCGCGGAGTTCGGCCCCCACGGCGTCGCGGTGCTGAGCCGGAGCGCGGCAGGCGTCGCCGACAACTTCGGCGCGGGCGTGCTCGTGGCGGTCCTCGTCGTGGCGCTGGAGCAGGGCCGCTTCCGCAGCTTCTCCCGCGCGTCCGTCCTCGCGGGGTGCGGCGCGATGCTCGTCGCGAGTGCGGTCCTGACCCACCTGGTGACCGGGCCGCACCCGTGGTTCGTGGGCAGCGCGATGGCCCTCGCGGCCGCAGCGCTGCTCGTGCTCGTCGCCGAACCGGCTGCCCGGCGACGTTCCTCACGCATTGCGGCCCTGTGCGACAACCGGGTGTGTTTTCATCTTGGCGTGGTCTCGTACGGCGCTTATCTCTGGCACTACCCGGTGATCCTGACGCTGGCGCGGATCGACTCCCACGTCCGGCTCCTCGGGGGCGACGACGCGACGACCGCTGTGGTCGCCCCGCTGCTGGTCCTCGGTGGCTCGGTCCTGCTCGCGACCCTGACCTGGCACGCCGTCGAGAAGCCGGCGCTCGCCTGGGCGGCGCGCCAGTGAGCGACTCCGGCATCCAGGACGAGATCCGGGCCCTGATGGGCCTGCGCGGCTTCGCGACGATCGCGGTCGTGTCGGTGCACCTGCTCCCGACCCTGATCCTGCTGCACCCCGCTGCCAAGGGGCTCACCCTCGAGCTCTCCGGCCTGATGATCTGCGTCGAGCTCTTCTACGTGATGAGCGGCTTCCTGCTGACCCGCAACTACCTGGCGATGCTCTCGCGTCCGAGCTGGGCCGGCACCCGCCGCTTCCTGGTGCTGCGCGTGGCTCGCGTCTGGCCCCTCCACGTGACCATGCTGGCGGCGATCCTGGTCTACGACCGGGTGATCCGCGCGCTGATCGGCTACGGCGTCGAGGGCGACCTCGGGGTCCGCAACGTCCTGGCCAACGTCTTCCTGGTCCACGAGATCGCCCCCAACACCGTCATCAACCTGCCCTCGTGGTCGCTCTCACCCGAGGCCGGCGCGTACGTCGCGTTCCCGCTGCTCGCCCTCGTCCTGCTGCGGCTGCGCAGCCAGTGGGTGCGCCTGGGCCTGCTCACGGTGATCCTGGTCGGCGGCGCCTCGGTGCTCTGGGTCCGCTACCAGGGCATGCAGATGTACGAGTGGTCGCACACCCAGGCGTGGCTGCGCATGGCCGTCACCTTCAGCTCGGGCTGCATCATCGCGCTGGTCTGGCGCGACCTGCCCGACCACGTCCGCACGTCGCGCCACTGGGACCGGATCGCCCTCTTCGCCGGTGTCGCCGCCGTGGCGGGCTGCATCGGCATGAACCTCGGCACGACGTTCCACCCGACGGTCCCGCTCTACCCGCTCCTCGTCCTGCTGATCCTCGCGGCGTCGTGCGCGACCGGCGGCTTCGCGAAGGTGGTCGGCGGCCGGTTCCTGCACTGGTTCGGCAAGATCTCCTACGGCATCTACCTCTCGCACTTCCTCGTGCTGATCGCGAGCTACGCCCTGCTGGCGCGGCTCCAGGCCGACCAGTGGGGGCGCCCGGGCCGGGGCCTCGCGCTCCTCGGCGTGATCGTGCTGCTCGTGGTCACGGGCTGGCTGGCCCACGTGCTCGTGGAGGAGCCCGCCCGCAAGGCGATCCGCCGCTATGCGGGCCCGCGGCCCACACCGCGACCTGTGCGCGACACGACCGATAGCCTCACCGCGTGACCAACACGGGATCCTCGCTCAAGGTGGCGATCGCGCACGACTACCTCACCCAGCGCGGTGGGGCGGAGCGCGTCGTCCTCGCGATGGCGCGCGCCTTCCCGGGGGCGACGGTCCACACGACGCTCTACGACCCCGCCGAGACCTTCCCCGAGTACGCCGACCTCGACGTCCGCACCTCGTGGCTCAACCGCTTCGCCTTCTTCCGCCACAACCACCGGGCGGCGCTGCCGCTGCTGCCCTTCGCGGCCTCGTCGATGGAGATCGACGCGGACGTGGTGCTGGTCAGCAGCAGTGGCTGGGCCCACGGCATGCGCACCCGCGGCCGCAAGCTCGTCTATTGCTACACGCCGGCCCGCTGGCTGCACCAGTCCTCGCGCTACCTCGGCGACCACCCGGGCTTCCTCGAGTCGCTGATCCTGTTCGTGCTGCGCCCGCTGCTGAAGCTGTGGGACCGGCGGTCCGCGCGCGAGGCGGCGGCGTACATCGCGATCTCGAACCTCGTCCAGGACCGGATCCACGCGGCGTACGGCCTGGACTCGACGGTCCTGCCCGCGCCTTGGCCCGACACCCGCTCCCATGCCTCCGAGCCGATGGCCGACGTGGAGGCGTGGCTCGATGGCCGGCCCTACGAGCTCTGCGTCTCGCGGCTGCTGCCCTACAAGAACGTCCGCTCCGTCGTCGCGGCGTACGCCGAGGAGCCGGGCCGGCGCCTGGTCATCGTCGGCCGCGGACCCGAGGAGGATGCGCTGCGCGAGCTCGCCGGCGACAACATCCTCTTCCTGCAGAACATCTCCGACGGGCAGCTCGCCTGGCTCTACCGGGGCTGCACGGCGCTCATCGCGATCAGCTACGAGGACTTCGGCCTCACCCCGCTGGAGGCGGCGTCGTTCGGCCGGCCGAGCATCGTGCTGCGCTGGGGAGGGTTCCTGGAGACGCAGGTCGAGGGCGTGACCGCCGTGTTCGTCGACCAGCCGACGGCCGAGGCGGTGCGGGTCGGCCTCGCCGCCGTCGACGCCGCCACGTGGGACCCCGACGCGATCCGCGACCACGCCGACCGCTACGGCGAGGACGTCTTCGTCAAGGCGCTCCGTGACGCGGTCGACGCCGTCGTCGCCGATCGCTCGCCGCGCACCTGAGCCTCTGGACCCGCGTAGTAACCTCCTCGCGTGACCAACGACATGAGCCAGATCGAGCAGGAGATCGAGGCGACCCGCGAGCGCCTCGCCGGCACCATCGACCAGCTGGTCTACCGGGCCCACCCCAAGACGATCGCCAACCGCCAGGCGACGGCCGTCAAGGCGACCTTCGTCGACCTCGAGACCGGCGCCCCGCGCACGGACAACATCCTGAAGGTCGTCGGCGGCGTCGCCGGTGTGGTCGCCGCCTTCGTGGTGATCCGCAAGCTCAGCAACCGGTGACCCCGTCGGCCATCCCGGCCGGCGACAAGACGCCGGTCAAGATGCTCCACGACCGGATCCTTGTCGAGATCGACCGTGACGCGGGGGAGCGGCGCTCCTCGGGCGGCATCGTCATCCCGGCGACCGCCGCGATGGGTGGCCGCCGCCTCGCCTGGGCGCGCGTGACCGCCGTCGGTCCCAACGCGCGGTCCGTCGAGCCGGGCGACCGCGTCCTGTTCGACCCGGAGGAGAAGGCCGAGGTCGAGGTCCAGGGCGAGCTCTACGTGGTGCTCCGCGAGAAGGACGTCCACGCCGTGGCTGCCGACCGACTCGGCGAGGCCGAGACCGGCCTCTACCTCTGACCCCACGCACGACACAGAACGCCGCGCCCCGGACCGGGACGCGGCGTTCGTCGTTGGAGCGCCCGGGTCAGTCGCGGCCCTTGAACTCGTCCATGCTCTTGTGGATGCCGATGACCTTGCCGACGAAGAGGTCGCGCAGGCCGGTCGGCAGCAGGCCCTTGATCGCCTCGTTGACCAGCACGGTCTTGGGCAGCACCACGAACGGCGTGCCCTTGCGCATCGCCTTCCACACCTCGTCGACGACGTGGTCGGGCTCGAGGAGGGGGACCAGCAGGCCGGACTTCGCGCCCTCGAACATGCCGGTCTTCACGTAGTAGGGGCAGACCGTGGTGACCTTGAGCTGCTTGAGGCCGGCCTGGTCGAGCTCGAGGCGGACCGAGTCGGAGAACCCGATCGCGCCCCACTTCGACGCGGCGTACGCAGCCATGCGGGGGTTGCCGACGAAGCCGGCGGAGCTGGCGACGTTGACCAGGCGGCCCTCGCGGCCGCTCTCGATCATCGCGGGCAGGAACGCGCGGGTGATGAACATCGGCGCGAGGGTGTTGATCCGGATCGTGAACTCCGTGTCGGCCGCGTTGTCGGTCTCCCAGAAGTACTTGTTGCCCCGCACGACGCCCGCGTTGTTGATCAGGATGTCGGGGGTGCCGACCTGCTCGAGGACGAGCGCGGCGTTGGCCTCGATCGCGTGGCGGTCCGAGACGTCCACGAGGTAGGTGTGGACCTCGGTCGTGCCGTCGGCCTGGCGCAGCTGGTCGGCGGTCTCGGCGAGGGCCGCGCGGTTGATGTCCCACAGGACCACCGCGAGGGCGCCCTCGGCGACCGCGCGCTCGGCGTACAGCTTGCCCATGCCCATCGCGGCGCCGGTGATGAGGACGATCTTGCCTTCGACGTTCTTCATGCCGTGATCGTAGGGGCCAGCGGGCGGGCGCGGGGGCGCACGTGGCGAGGCTCTCGGGCGCAGTGATGCAGGCAACGCGACCCCGATTTCACCCCGCGCTCGTCCGCTGCTAATGTTTACCTCGCTTCAACGGGCGCCATTAGCTCAATTGGCAGAGCAGCTGACTCTTAATCAGCGGGTTCGGGGTTCGAGTCCCTGATGGCGTACAAGACGAGGGCCTGACCAGCAGAAATGCGGTCAGGCCCTCAGTCATTTCCGCTGCGGTGGTCACATAAGTGGTCACATTGGCGCGCGTCATGCGGTGTCTTCGGCGCTCTTCGGCGGCATCTGGACGACCGGCGCCAGGCCCTCGAGATGGCTCGCGGCTCCTGACACCACCCGTCGGCCCATGTAGACGTCCTGCGTCATCGACGGCCGGGCATGTCCGAGCTGGTCGGCGATCGCACGGGCGCTCATCCCCTGCAGGTCGAGGATCGTCGCCACGGTGCGCCGGGCGGTGTGTGAGCGGACCCAGCCGTACGCCGAGTCACGGAGCACGACGCGGATGTCGCGGCCGACGTTGCTGCGATCCCTCCACCCGCCGCGACTGTCGGGGAAGACCGGCGCGAGCAGGTCCTGACCGGTGAACCGACGCTGCAGCAGCTCGACCGCCCACTCCGGCAGACGGAGGGTGCGGTCGGAGGCGTCGGACTTGGTCGACTTCCGCACGAGCCCCCGGCCGCGCACCCGGACCACGGTCGCCTCGACGATCACGATGCCCGCCTGGAGGTCGACGTCGGCCCAGCGGATCGCGAGCGCTTCCCCGATCCGCACTCCTGTCGCCATCAAGAACCTCACGAGATCCGGCAGGTCCTTGCGGCCGGCGTAGTCGCTGGCGTCGAAGACGTCGAGCAGCGCATGGACCTCGTCGAGCGTCAGCGCACGAGGAGCGGACGACTCGCCCTTCTCGATGCGGCCGACGTCGCGCATCGGATTCGTCCGCAGGACGTCGCGGCGCATGAGCAGGCCGCACGTTCCGTTGAGCACCGTGCGTGCCGTCTTGGCTGTCGCGAAGCCCGTCCGCTGGTGCAGGTCCGCGAGGAACCGGTCGAAGGTGCCGGTCGTCAGGTCGGAGAGCCGGACCTGGCCCAGCGCCGGCAGGACGTGGACCCGAACGCTGCGCTCGTACGTGTCGTACGTCGTGGGGGAGCGGGAGCCCTTCTCGGCAGCGGCCTGGATGGTGGCCAGCCAGTCCCGCACCGCGACCTCGAACTTCGTCGTCGGAAGGTAGCCGCCGCCACCGACCGCCATGGAAGCCTCGATGTTGGCGCGGAGGTTCCGCCGCGCGATCGTCTTGGTCGACCCGATCCCGGTGCCACGACGTCGACGACCGGAGTGGTCCCGGAAGTACTGCGCGGCCTTCCAGCCAGTCGGCACCGGCTCGTAGTAGATCTCGCCCTTCTCGCCGGGCTGCATCCGTCGGCGGGTCATCACGCCACCCGCTCGGGCTGGGCGTCGACCCACGCGATCACGTCCTCGCGCCGGTAGCGGACGTGCTTCCCGATCCGCCGCGACCTGGGCCCGAGGCCCTCCGACCGCCAGTAGTAGACCGTGTTCTTCGAGACGCCGAGGTACCTGGCGACGTCCGTGACCGACCACAGCCGGTCGTCGTCATCGTGCTCATTCGTCTTCATGGTGCTGATCTCCCCGAGAGTTGGTGGACTGGTTCCTGCGTTCTGCTGCTTCCTCCCGTGTGTATTCGCGGGCTGCGGCGGCGGAGGCGTTGGCGAGGAGGGTTTGGGCTTCGTTGGCCCAGCCGGTGCCGGCGTAGGTCCATTGGGAGATGACCACGGTGGTCTCGTCGTCGAGGGCATCACGGGCGTAGAGCTCGGCTTCGCGGGCGGCGAGGTCGAGGACTTCACCGGTGGCGCGAGCGCGTTCTTCGAGGATCCGGACGCGGCGGCGGGCGGTGCGGAGTTGGGTGAAGGTGAGGCCGAACATGCGGGACTTGGTGGCGAACTGGCCGTGGAAGCCGAGCTCGTGCGCGGCGCGGTTCATCCGCTCGTACGGGGCCGGTTGTCCGATGGCCTCCCATGCCGGTGTGGCGTCGGTGCTGCGTTCGGCCAGGGCGTACGCGGTGGCCCGCAGCCGGGCGTGGTGGGCGTTCCCGACGACGGTGCAGTCGGCGACGGACTTGGTGGCGTACTTCGCGAGGTAGCGGGCGACGTGGTCATCGGTGATCGCCTCGTCCGGGGCGTCCTCGCGCCTGCCGGGGTGGACTTCGACGACGTCGAGCTGCGCCCCGAAGCAGAGGACGCGGCGTACGTCGTCGGGGGTGGCCCCGGGCACTTCCAGGCGCACGGACTCGGCGGCTTCTTTGATGAGTCGGGCGAGGACCTGGGCGTCGACGCTGTCGGGGGCGGGTTCGTAGCCCCGGGCGCTCTTGGGTCCGTCGAGGCGGACCATGGCGTGGAAGTGGATGGCCCCGCGGGCCTGGAGCTCGGAGACCTTGGCGTAGTTCACGTACGCGTGCTCGGTGAACATCGAGCCCGGCACGCCGAGGTGCTTGGCAATGGTCCGCTTGATCGCCACGTTGAACCGCTGCCACAGGGTCGGTGCCCACCACTGCCACAGAAGGTGGCTGGTGTAGTCGTAGCAGTCCGCGCAAAGTGGTTGCCCGACCTGCGGGTCGTCCTTCGCGTGCCATCGGGAGCAGCCGATCGGCCGGCCGTGCTCGCAGATCTGGTTGCCTCGGCGGGGGCGACACGGTCCGTCGCGGTGCCCGTGGACGGCGCCGAAGGAGGGGGCGGTGAAGGTCGCGAAGACCAGCGGGTTGTCCCGCACCCGCGGCGGGATCGTCTTCCCGCCGGAGATGCCGGTGCGGAACAGCCAGTAGGCATCACCGGCATAGGTGCGGGAGCAGGAGGGGCACTTCGACGCGCGGCGGTTGCGGCACGGGACGTGCAGGACGCTGAGGGGCTGCTCAGCGCTGGCGAAGCTCGAGACGATCTCGCCGGTGGTGGTGTCGACCCGCATGGAGGAGCCGATCAGCCGGATCGGGCGGGAGCAGTTGCCGGTGGCGGCGAGGGCGTCGGCGAAGTCGTTGTTGCCCGGGGAGCGGAGCTCGGCGAGCAGTTGCTGGCGTTGCCGGTCGGTGACCGGGGGAAGGTCCGGGATCGGCTCGCTACGCATGTCGGGGATGGCGTCGGGCAGGAGCCGGGGGATGAGGGTGAGCAGGTTGGCGCGTGCTGCGGTGCCCATTGGCTGTTCACCACCCTTGGGAGGGTGTGCCGCACGAACTACGGCGGTCGACCTCGTGCGGCACACCCGGTTCGTGGTGGGACCTGGTGTGCGGTCCGCTTCCTCTCGTGGGGTGGGGGATCCCGAGGCGTAGCGACCGCTCCAACGCCAAGGGCAGGCCAAGCCCGACCGGTAGTTTTCGGTGGGGCTTGCGCGGGGATCGGTGCTGCTTCGCTTGGTGTGTGTGTTTGGTAGCGGCTATCAGTTTTTGTCTGGGCGTTCTTACCCGGGGTGAGGGAGCCGACCCCTCTGCCATGTAGGCCATCAGTTTTCTTGTGTGTGGTGATCCCTGCCCGAAGAGGAAAGCACGGGCCCTCGACATCGGTCCATGATCGGGCGCCGGTGCCCTGTGGATAACTCCGCTGGCGGCAGCCTTGACCGGTCGGAATTTCGTATTACGATTTATGCATGGAGACGATCAAGGGCGTCCCGGTCACCGAGGAGCAGATCCAGGACTGGTCGGACGAGGCGGAGGCCGGCTACGACGGGTCAAGTCCCTAGGCGTGGTGTACGAAACGAATCCTCCGTCGGGCGTGTCGCTAGGCGCTGATGGCGACCTCCTCGGTGA
>NZ_BMNI01000011.1 GCF_014646375.1 Nocardioides phosphati | reverse complement strand
AGGATTCACCCGGTGGCCGCGCCTACGTTGGAGGCACGCGCTCACTCAGGACGTCGTACACCACTCTGCTGGACTCCACTCGCGCCGCCTCGTGCGGCTGCTGTTGCCTGCCCTCGTGAGTGCGGGGGAGGTCATGTTCCTGGGAGGGAAACATGAAGGAAAAGGGAATGGGCCGCGTTCGGCTCGGCCGTTTCGCCGCGATCACGGTGCCTGCCACCGTCGTCTCGGTGGGCCTGGGTGTGGCGATGCTGCAGGGCGCGGTCTCCGCGTCGCTCAGCTCGACCAACCCGTTCAAGGTCACGGCGGCCTCCGGCTCCGGCTCGGGCGTGGAGCTCTCGCTCCGCGCTGCCCAGGCCGCGGCCTCACAGACCGACGCAACGTCTGCTGACAAGCAGTCCGCGTTCGTCACGCTGACCAACGGCACGGTCAACAACGTGTGCCTCGCAGCGAACCAGCCGACCGGTCTTCCGGTCATCTCGAACATCGGGCTGAAGATCCAGCTCCCGGGTTCGGTCGCACTCGGCAACTCCGTGGACCTCAACGCGCAGGGCGTGACCACGGACGCCACCCTGAAGAACGTCAGCGTGGGTGTGGCCCAGCAGGAGCTCAACCACCAGTCGACGGTCACCAACGGCGCCAACATGGGCGGCTTCGGCATCGAGTCCGGCCAGTCGGCCGGCGGTACCGCGGGTGACACCAGCAACGTCGCGCTCAACAACGTCAACGCCGACGTCTTCCAGGTCAACCTGGCGTCGATCGGCCTGACCGGCGTGACCCTCACGCCGACCACCGGCACGGCGACCTGCTGAGCCTGACCCGCTGACCGCGTCGGCGTCGGGGCCCGAGGGCCCTCGACCGCCCCGGCGCCGGCGTGGTCGCCATCCGTCCCCGGGAGGGGGACGCGTCCTTGGGAGGGGACACACCATGACCAACACGACTGCTCGATCCTCACGGCCCGCTCGCCTGCGGCACGCCGCCTACCGCTACCTCAAGAGCCGCCCCACCGCGGGCTGCCTGCTGCTCGCCGCCGGCGGCTGGTTCGTCCTCCGCCCCGTCGTCGCCAGCACCTTCAACTTCCTCGCCTACCTCGGCGTGGGTGGCGCCCAGATCTACATCCTCGGTGGCGGCATGATCGCCGCGGCGCTGGTCGCCTTCTTCGCCCCCGCCCAGCGCCACTTCCCGGCGCTCATGGCGATGGCGTTCTCGATCGCGTCGCTGCCGCTCGCCAACCTCGGCGGCTGGCTGATCGGCATGGTGCTCGGCATCATCGGCAGCGGCATGGTCTTCGCCTGGACGCCGTACTCCGACGCCCACCTCGCCCGGATCGAGGAGAAGCGCACCCGTCGCTTCGAGCGCCGGCAGGCGAAGGGCAAGCAGGTCAAGGGCCTGGCAGCGGCATGAGGCGCAGCAAGACCCTCCGCTCCCGCCTCACCGAGGCCGTACGCCGGCGGCGCGAGGCCGTCCGTGAGGCGTCCGGTGCGATGGTGGCCCGGGCCGAGGAAGGCCCGCGCCGGGGCACCCGCAAGGTGCGCGCAGGCGTGGTCTCCGCGGCCGCGCTCGCGGGTCTCGCCGGCATGTTCATGGGCGTCAGCCAGAACGTCCTCGCGGTCAACTTCACGACCGCCAACACGACGTACAAGGTCTACACGGACAAGGTCTCGGGCCTCAACGCGGCCGGCTACATCAACACCCAGGACCTCTACGGCTCCACCGACGACGCGGTCGCGCAGCTCGGCTTCAAGACCGCGACGCTCAACGGCCTCTGTGCGATCGCGAAGCAGACGCTGCCGGTCATCGGCGATGTCTCCCTGCTGGTCACCGCGGGGGAGCCGGTCGACGGCACGATCACCAACCCGACGGGCCAGGCGATCAACGCCCAGCAGCTCTACCTCGCGTCCGACAACCTGTCGGGCACCGGCGACCAGATCGCCAAGCTGACCCTCGGGCAGTCGGCGGACACGCTGATGATGGACACGCTGCCGTTCGCCGGCACGCCGGGCGCCTTCGGCCTGCAGGCCCAGACGCTCAACGTCTCCAACCTCGACGCGGACTCCTACGGCATCGACCTCCAGGGCCAGATCAACCTGCCCAGCCTCAAGATCCGGGTCCTGCCCGGCGCCAAGACGAAGGCGGACTGCCTCTCATGAACATGATCGCGTCGACCGACAGGCTCGGTCCCAACCGTCGCATCCCCGGGACCCGCGCCGTCCGCTGGTTCCGTGCCTACCGGCGTACGCGTCCGTTCTGGGGCGCGCTCTGGCTCGCTGTCGGCGGGCTGGTGGTCGTGAAGTTCAACAGCTACCCGCTGGGGCTGGCGATGACGGGCGGCTTCAACCGCAGCGCTGGCTACATCCTGGGTGGCGCCATGGTGCTCTTCGCCGGCGTCGCGCTGGTCTCGCCGCTCTACGCGCGGCTGGTCGGCGTCCTCGGGATCCTGGCAGCGATGGCGGCGTTCATCGGGTCGAACTTCGGTGGCTTCCTGGTCGGCAGCGTCCTCGGCATCGTCGGTGGCGCGATGGTCTGGGGCTGGGGCGAGCTCGCGCCGTCGCGCCCGGCGGGCAGCCGCGTGGCGCCGGCCGGGTCGGAGGCGTGACCGGTGCCGGGCGGCGGTGGCAGCGGGTCTGGGTCCTGCTGGGCGTGCTCACCGTCGTCCTTGCCCTGACGCTCTGGCCGGACTCGCCGCGCGAGGCCGCCCGGGCGGCGCAGGCGTGCGGAGCCGGTGACGTCAACCGCGCGACGCTCACCACGAAGGGCGGCGTGACGCTGCACCCGTGCCTCTCGAAGGTCACGACCGTGATGACGGTTCCGCGCACCCAGACGTCGAGCCTCGGCTGCGGCACCCTCTTCCTGCAGCCCTGCTACGAGATCAAGTGGCACATCACGGCCGTCAGCAAGACCGCCAACCAGACCCTGAAGTACGCCGACGGCACGACCGAGTCAGGGCTCTACCGGCTCACCTTCCAGCAGTTCCAGATCGACAAGTCCGCGACGCTCGCGACGTCGGGCGGGTCGGGCTACACGACGACGCTGGTGCCGGACACGAGCGCCAAGCTGGGCAACGCGAGCGGCCAGACCATCAACACGGACCTGTGGGTCACCGCCGACAGCACAATCAACCTGAGCTTCCTCACCTTCAGCTGCAACGACAACGTGCGGCCGGACAACGGGCTCTGGACCCTCGCCGACGTGTTCATCGACGTCAGCGCCGGTGGCTGCGGCATGAACCTCAAGATCCGGTACGCCGTCACCACGTCGTCCGGAGCCAACGGCGAGATCACGGGCGCCTACTCGGTCAACCTCCCCAACACCCTGCTGACGGTGTCCTGATGGCGAGGCGACGCTGGGGCTCGGCGTACGGCACGAGGTGGCGGCAGGCGATGCCGCTCATGCTCGTCGCCTTCGCGGTGATGGGCGGGATGGTGACGCTGCTGCGGCAGGACGTCCTGGCCGCAGTGGTGACCTACCAGGGCACCACCGCGAAGTTCAGCAGCGGACGGGTGAGCGGGCAGGACATCGGCTTCGGCATGGCCCAGGTGGACGTCGCGGGCGTGGGCACGCGCAACGTCCTCGCGGCCGGCTTCGCCACGGGCACGCTCGACGGCCTGTGCGTCTCCCAGGTGCAGACCCTGCCGGTCATCGGCGACGTCGTGATCAAGCTGACCGCGGGCGACGGCAACAGCACCACCCGCGAGATCAGCGCGACCAACGTCCAGCTCGACATCACCCAGCTGCGCGGCTCGGGCACCGGCATCAACCTGGACGGTCGCGTGCAGATCGGCATGGCCAGCCAGGACGTCACCACGCTCGCCGGCGTCGACAACCCGCTCGGTGCGCCGACCGGCACCGGCTGGTGGGGCATCGATGCGACCGCGGGCGACATCTTCAGCGCCAAGGGCTACCTGTACGACGCGGAGATCGGCGGCCCGATCTCGCTGCCCGGGCTGCGGATCAGCGTGACGCCGAAGGCGGCCGGCGGCACGGAGTGCTGGTCGACGCCCGGCGACGCGACGCCGGTGCCGCACTGAGGAAAGGGCTGGACAGTGTCCCTTTCCGCCCGTTATCCGGATTGATGGTGACCAATGGGTAGCAACCGTTACCCTCAGCACACAAGTGACGGAATCCACAGGGTGGTCGAGAACCCTGGACGTCGTGGGGCTAGGTGGTAGGCGTGTCGCTCGAGGGCTTCTGGGACTGGTTCTCCCAGCGTGACTGGCTGTTGAGTCACCTGAACACGCCCATGGAGTGGTTCGCGTTCGCGTCGATCCCGCTCTTCACGGCGATCATCGGCTGGCTGATCAACTGGACCGGCCTGATCATGCTCTTCTACCCGGTCAACTTCCACGGCTTCACCGTGCCCGGCCTCAAGGACATCGCGCGCCTGCTGCCGCACAAGCTGCAGGAGGTGCCGGGCATCCTGCACGGCGGCCTGGGCTGGCAGGGCATCGTCCCCGCCCGCGCCGCCAAGATGGGCTCGATCGCCGTCGACAAGGCGATCGCCAAGCTCGGCACGCCGGCGGAGTTCTACCAGCAGCTCGAGCCGGACAAGATCGCCGAGCACATCGTCACCATGTTCGCGCCCGACATCCCGATGATCGTCGAGGAGGTCATGCTCGCCAACAACCCGGCGTTCTGGCGTGACCTGCCGGCCGCCGGCAAGCGCGCGATCATCGCCCGGGTCCAGGCCCAGCTGCCGGGTGTCGTCAACTCGATCACCGACGAGATCGGTGTCCACATCGACCAGCTGCTCGACCCGAAGATCATGGTCATCGACCACTTCCGGAAGAACCCGGGCCTGGTCATCAAGGTCTTCAAGGACATCGGCCAGCGCGAGCTCAACCTGATGGTCGCCTTCGGCTTCATCTTCGGCTTCGCGCTCGGCATCCCGGTGGCCTTCATCGACCACTGGTTCCACACCTGGTGGATGCTGCCGGTCCTCGGCATCGGGGTCGGCTGGATCACCAACGCCCTCGGCATGTGGCTGATCTTCGAGCCGACCGAGCCCAAGCGCTACTTCGGCATCAAGTTCCACGGCCTCTTCCTGCGCCGCCAGGACCAGGCTGCCGAGGTCTACGCCGGCATCATCGCCGACGACGTCATCACCCTCGAGCGCATCGGCGACTTCCTCATGGACGGTCCCCGCGGCGACCGGACCCGGCAGATGCTGGCCACCGCCATGGCTCCGGCCATCGACAAGGCCGCCGGCCCGATCCGCGGCGCGGCCCGCATCGCGCTCGGTGCCCGCGCCTACGACTCGATCAAGGTCGGCTTCGCCCAGGAGGCCGTCGGCCGCACGATCACCCCGTTCAAGGACGAGGAGTTCTCGCGCCAGCAGTCGGGCAAGATCCGCACGCTGATCGCGGCCCGCACCAAGGAGCTCCCGTCGCGTGACTTCGTCGAGATGATGCGCTCAGCCATCAAGGAAGACGAGTGGATGCTCTACGCTCATGGCGCGATCATGGGCGCCGCGGGCGGCCTGATCCACTACGGGATCTTCGTCGGATTGGTGGGCTCGTGAGCAACAACCTTCCTGAGCGGGCCTCGGCTTCGGAGCTCGCCACCCCGCGCATGGACGCCCTTCCGGGCCTGGTCCGGCTCGCGGCGACCTCCTGGCTGCGCACGGCCGAGTGGAGCGTCGTCGCCGGTGTGCGCACGACCCGCAAGGTCCTCTCCGTGGCGACCAACCCCGCCAGCGCCCTCGACCTGGTCGCGGGCGTCGCCCAGGCCGGCTCGATCTTCGGCGACGTCGCCAAGGCGGTCGGCAGCGGTGTCTCGCTGCCGCAGGCCGTCATCCAGGTGAGCGCCTCGCTCGGCGGCGGGGCCAACGGCTCGGCCCCGGCCATCGGCGCCCCGCAGGCTGCTGCTGCGCGCCGTGAGATCGAGATCCAGCAGTCGCTGCGCGAGCAGGGGCAGGCGCTGCTGGCCCGCTCCCGCGACGTGTGGAACACCGAGCAGGGCCACCCGGCGTACTCCCGGATCCCGTCGGAGATGGCGCCCGACGAGGGCCGCATCCTGCTGCTCCTGCTCCGCGGTGGCCCGCAGCCGGCGGTCGACGTCCGCACCGGCGGCGCGATCGGCATGGTGAGCTCGCAGCTCATCGCGCCGGGCCTCAACATGATCGGCCCGCGGGCCGGCGTGCGCTACCTCGACCAGGTGCCGTCGTACCTCAACAACCTCTTCCGCCTGGGCCTGATCTGGTTCTCGCGCGAGCAGCTGCGCGACCCGCTCGAGTACCAGGTCGTCGAGGCACAGCCCGACGTCCTCGCCGCGATGCACTCGGTGCGCTCGCACAAGGTGGTCCGGCGCTCGATCCACCTCACGCCGTTCGGTGAGGACTTCTGCCGCACCTGCCTGCTCGAGCCCAACGAGGACATCTCCGCGCTCCCCGAGCACCAGGCTCCGCAGGATCTCGACTGACCCCGTCGTACGCCGCGTGAACGGCCGCCTCAGCGGTCGTCGTCGCGGGTGCGCGCCTGCTCGGCGGTGTGCTGGAGCACGGCTCCGGCCACGCCCAGCACGACCAGCATGGCGACGACGTAGATGACCATGGGGCCACGGTCGCACGCGCCGGGCACGTGGCGTGCCGGTTTCGCGAGATTGGAGAGGAGCGGGATCCCCTCGCCCTCGTCTTCGCCGGCGTCCGCGCACTGGCTGACGCGACTGCGCCCCGGCTGCTGGGAGCAGCCGGGGCGCAGTCGTCTGTCGGTCCCTACTTGATGAAGGCGTAGAGCGCCGCGTGCGCGACCTCCGTGCCGCCGCTGCTGACGCGCAGCATGGCCTGGTGGTCACCCTTGCCGGCTCCGCGTGCGGCCGTCATCGTCACCGGCACGGTGGCGCTCGCGCCGGGTGCCAGCGAGAGGCTGCTGGTGCCCACCGTGAAGCTGACGCCGCTGCCCGTGGTCGAGTCGACGGCCAGGGAGTACGTCGCGGCCGAGCTGCCCAGGTTGGTCACCGTGATGCTTCGGGTCAGGCTCACGCCCGAGCCCGCCGCGGTGGAGCCGAAGCTGGTGCTCACCGGACCGAGTGCGACCTTCGCGTTGACCGCGCTGAGGAGGTTCTCCCGGCCGGCGCCGACGATGTTGACGTCGTCGACGACCTTGGTGCCCGTCGCGTAGTCCTTCAGCACCCCCTGGTCGGCGGTGTTCACGATCGCCGAGCGGACCTGTGCCGCCGACCAGCCGGGGTGTGCCCCGACGAGGACGGCCGCCGAGCCGGCCAGGTGCGGCGTGGCCATCGACGTGCCCTGGAAGAAGGCCCAGCACGGCGGTGCGTCGCAGAAGCTCGCCGGGATCGAGCTCAGCACGTTGACGCCCGGGGCGACGACGTCGGGCTTCACCCGGTAGTCGGCGTCGGTCGGGCCCTGGCTGGAGAAGCCGGCCATGATGTCGACGTTCGAGCTGTGGATGTACGACGTCGTGGCGCCGATGGTGCCCGAGACGCCGTCCGCGGCGGCCAGCGACGAGCGGTCCGCCAGCGAGGCCATGTACGCCGGGATCGTGGGCTGGTCGGCGGTGCCGTCGGTGCCCATCGACACCGGGTCGCCCGCGACGTTGTTGACCACGATCGCAGCAGCGGCTCCGGCGGCCTGGGCGTTGCGGATCTTGACCGTGAAGGCGCAGCTGCCGCGCGAGACGACCGCGATCGAGCCGGTCAGCGAGCCGGCAGGAAGCGCCGCACACGCGTCGCCGAGACCACCGATCGAGCCCGTCACCACCCCGATCGGGGCGGTCAGGTCGCTGTCGACGGTGGCGAAGTCGCCGGCGCCGAGCCCGGTCGAGCTGCTGCCGTAGCTGAACGGGGCGCCGACGAAGTGCGGCACCGTCGAGGCACCGGCGGTCAGGGCCCGCTCCGCGGAGCCGGGGGACTCCACGGTGTAGTGGCCGGGGCCGCTGTTGCCGGCCGCGACCGCGACGACCATGTTGGCCCGGTCGAGGCCGTCGATCGCGACGGTCAGGAGGTCGTCGATGCCGTGAGCGTCGCCGCCCAGGCTCATGTTCGCGACGTCCATGCCGTCGGCGTAGGCCTGCTCGAGCGCGTCGAGGATGTCCTCGCTGCGCGCGTCGTCGACGGCGCCCGGGAAGATGTTGTAGTTGCCGAGCTGGGCCGCGGGAGCGACGCCGGAGACGCCGTACGGGATGGCGGCTCCGTTGACCTCGGCCGGGGTGTCGAGGTCGCAGGCGACCGTGCCGGCGACGTGCGTGCCGTGCTCCTGCTTGGCCTCGGGGGTGTAGCCGCTGACCTTGGCCTTGTTGTTGAAGACCCGGGCCACGACCACCTTGTTGTTGGTGAAGCGGGTGTCGCCGAGCTGGCGCGTGGCGGGGAAGCCGGCGTCGGAGAAGCAGGGGTGCGTCACGTCGATGCCGGTGTCGACGATCGCGACCTTCACGCCGCGACCGGCGCCGGCCGAGCCGCCGACCTGGGCGGTCTGCCAGGCCGCCTGCGCGGAGATGATGGAGAGGTCCGGGTCGTTGTCGTCGCTGGGGCGGTAGGTGCCCTCGGGCTGCGCGGAGCGGACGCCGGGAGCGCCGGCGAGCGTCGCGAGGGGAGTGCCGTTGAGCCGGACGGCAACCGCGTTGAGCGCGATGTCGTACTCGCCGGTGACCCGTGCGGCAGGTGCGTGGGTGCGCAGCCAGTCCTTGAACGCGGCGCGCTGCTTGGCCAGCTGCGCCCGCTGGTTGCGGACGGCGCTGCTGGCGAAGTCGATCCGGTGACCGGCTGCGGGCCGGGTGCTGGACGCGGTGCTGAGCGGCGCGGCCGTGAGCTGGACGATCGCGCTGGACCGGTCGGGCGAGGCGACGGTCGAGGTGTCGCCTCCCGTGCTGCCGGGCGGAGCGGACGGCTGCGGACTTGCCGCTGCCGGCGCCAGGGTGATCGCGAGGGCCGCGGATGCGGCGGCGAGGACGGCGACCGGGTTGCGGTGCTGCGGTGACATGGACCCTCCGGAATGGTGGTGGTTGGCTCCCCCGAGGCCGGCGACGCGTGCATGGGCCAGGGTGTGGCCACGGCACGCCAGTCGTTCGCCGGTTGATTGCAGCATGCACCCGCGCATGGCCCGCCGGGAAGGGGTCGCGGCGATCTGTCGGCGAGGAACCGAAGGCGCGCGAAGAATCTCAGAGTTGAGCGGAACAGACTCAACTATTGGTGCGTTGCGATCAGTGACTTCCGGCCTGTTCCCCTGGCGACGCAGACCGGAGAGGATCGATCAAGACCACCTGGAGGAGCACCCATGAGCGCTTTCGGAGCCGACAAGTTCACCACCCGCAGTCGGGAGGCGATCGAGGCCGCACAACTTGCCGCGACCACGGCCGGCAACACCACCTTCGAGCCCGCGCACCTGCTCGCGGCGCTGCTCCGCGACCCCGAGGGCACTGCGCGCACGCTCGTGACCAAGGCCGGGGTCGACGCCGCCGCGCTCTCGGCGCAGGCCGACCGCCTGGTCGCCGACCTGCCCCGGGCCACCGGCTCGACGGTCCAGCAGCCCAGCGCGTCGGCCGCGCTCACCCGGGTGCTGGCCAGCGCCATCGACCTCGCGGGCGGCATGAAGGACGAGTACGTCGCCACCGAGCACCTGCTGATCGCGCTCGCCACCGTCGAGTCCTCGGCGAAGAAGCTCCTCACCGACGCCGGCCTGACCGAGGCAGGGCTGCGGGAGGGTCTGACCGCTGTGCGCGGCAACCGCCGGGTGACCAGCCAGGAGGCGGAGTCGACGTACGAGTCGCTGGAGAAGTACTCCATCGACCTCACGAAGGCGGCCCAGGAGGGCAAGCTCGACCCGGTGATCGGCCGTGACGCCGAGATCCGCCGCGTCATCCAGGTCCTCTCGCGCCGCACGAAGAACAACCCGGTGCTGATCGGCGAGCCCGGCGTCGGCAAGACCGCCGTCGTCGAGGGCCTCGCGCAGCGCGTCGTGGACGGCGATGTCCCCGACAGCCTCAAGGGCCGTCGCGTGCTGTCGCTCGACCTCGCGGCGATGGTCGCGGGTGCGAAGTACCGCGGCGAGTTCGAGGAGCGCCTCAAGGCGGTCCTCGAGGAGATCAAGGACGCCGGGGGACAGGTCGTCACGTTCATCGACGAGCTGCACACGGTCGTCGGCGCGGGCGCCGGCGGCGACAGCCAGATGGACGCCGGCAACATGCTCAAGCCGATGCTGGCGCGCGGCGAGCTGCACATGATCGGCGCGACCACCCTCGACGAGTACCGCGAGTCGATCGAGAAGGACCCGGCCCTCGAGCGCCGCTTCCAGCAGGTGTACGTCGGCGAGCCCAGCGTCGAGGACACCATCCAGATCCTGCGCGGCATCCAGGAGAAGTACGAGGCGCACCACGGCGTCCGCATCACCGACGCCGCGCTCGTGGCGGCCGCGACCCTCTCCGACCGCTACATCACCGGCCGGCAGCTCCCCGACAAGGCGATCGACCTGATCGACGAGGCCGCGTCGCGTCTGCGCATGGAGATCGAGAGCTCCCCGGAGGAGATCGACCAGCTCCGCCGCCAGGTCGACCGGATGAAGATGGAGGAGTTCGCGCTCGCCAAGGAGTCCGACGATGCCTCGATCGAGCGGCTCGCCAACCTCCGTGCCGACCTCGCCGACCGCGAGGAGGAGCTCCGCGCGCTCGAGGCCCGCTGGGAGGCGGAGAAGGCCTCGCTCGAGGGTGAGGGCGAGCTGCGCCGCCAGCTCGACCAGCTCCGCATCGAGGCCGAGAAGCTGCAGCGCGAGGGTGACTTCGAGAAGGCCAGCGAGATCCTCTACGGCCGGATCCCCACGCTCGAGAAGCAGATCGAGGCCGCTGCCGCCGTCGAGGAGTCGGCGACCGAGAAGCTGGTCGGCGAGGAGGTCGGCGCCGAGCAGATCGCCGACGTCGTCGAGGCGTGGACCGGCATCCCGACCGGCCGCATGCTCCAGGGCGAGACCGCGCGCCTGCTCGAGATGGAAGGCGAGATCGGCAAGCGGCTGATCGGCCAGGAGCAGGCCGTGCGCGCGGTCAGCGACGCGGTCCGGCGCTCACGGGCCGGCATCGCCGACCCCAACCGGCCGACCGGCTCGTTCCTCTTCCTCGGCCCCACGGGCACGGGCAAGACCGAGCTCGCCAAGGCGCTGGCCGACTTCCTCTTCGACGACGAGCGGGCGATCGTCCGCATCGACATGAGCGAGTACGCCGAGAAGCACAGCGTCGCGCGCCTCGTCGGTGCCCCTCCGGGCTACGTCGGCTACGACGAGGGCGGCCAGCTCACCGAGGCGGTGCGCCGGCGTCCCTACTCGGTCGTGCTGCTGGACGAGGTGGAGAAGGCGCACCCCGAGGTCTTCGACATCCTGCTGCAGGTGCTCGACGACGGTCGCCTGACCGACGGCCAGGGCCGCACGGTCGACTTCCGCAACACGCTGCTGATCCTCACCTCCAACCTGGGCTCGCCGTTCCTCGTCGACCCCACGCTGAGCGAGGAGGTGAAGCACGAGTCGGTCATGGGCGTCGTGCGCAGCCACTTCAAGCCGGAGTTCCTCAACCGGCTCGACGAGGTGGTCATGTTCGACGCGCTGAGCCAGGAGCAGCTGACGCACATCGTCGACCTCCAGCTCGAGCTGCTGATGAAGCGGCTGGCCGTCCGGCGGATCCACCTCAAGGTCACCGACGCCGCGAAGCAGTGGCTCGCCGCGACCGGCTACGACCCGGCGTACGGCGCGCGGCCGCTCCGCAGGCTCGTGCAGAACGCCATCGGCGACCCGCTCGCGCGGATGCTGATCTCCGGCGAGGTCGCCGACGGCGGCACCGTCGTGGTCGACCGTGACGGCGGACCGGACGGGGAGGGCTTGTCGCTGACCGCCACAATGGCGGCATGACGGAGAACGCGACGGCCGACCGGCCGCCCCAGGTGACCGTGGCCGGCTGGGTGACCATGTCCGGCTCGGCCTTCCTGGTGCTCGGCATGTTCGACCACGTCGCGCGCCTGCGCTCGATCGACAGCCGCGAGAGCATCGCCAAGGCGATCTCGGAGCCGCCGTTCGACGGGCTCGGGCTGGGCCTCGACGGTGCGCTGTCGGCGCTCCACGTGCTCTTCGTGGTGGCGGGCGCGCTCGGCGCCGCGGCCTGCGTGCTCGGCTGGTTCGTCCTGCAGCGCCACAAGCCGGCGCGGCTGGCGCTGACCGCCGTCGCGGTCCCGCTGGTGCTCTACGTGCTGGTGCTGGGGTCGCTGGCGGCGGCGTTCGTCGTCATGTCGGCCATGCTGCTGTGGTCCGGCCCGGCCCGCGACTGGTTCGCGGGCCGGCCGGTCCGCAAGCCGCCGGTGCTCGTCGCTCCGCAGGCGCCGCGCCCGCCGGCTGCCCGGCCGACCGCGCCGCCCGACGCCACCCAGCGGGTCTCGGCGCCGCACCTGCCGCCGACCCCGCCCGGGGTCGCCTCTGCCGCGCCCCCGCCGTACGCCGGCTACGGCGTGCCGCGCGCCGACGCGCCCTACGGCGTGCCCGGGGCACGGCCACCGGCGCTGGTCGCCGCGGTCCTGATCACCTGGGTGGCCTCGGCCATCGTGCTCGTGATCTTCGGGATCTCGGTCGCGATCGTGCTCGCCGACCCGTCGTCCGTGCGCGACGTCATGGACCAGCAGCCGCGCGTGCGCGAGCTGGGCCTCTCGGCCGACGAGCTGCGCCAGGCCTTCGTGGGCATGTCGCTGGTCCTCGCCGGCTGGGCGCTGGCCGCTGCCCTCCTCGCGTTGCTGGTGATGCTCCGCGTCGCGTGGGCGCGGCCGCTGCTGATCGCCTCGGCCATCGCCAGCGGCCTGCTGTCGTTCTTCGCGTTCTATGCGGTCGCGCCCCTGGTGACCGCCGTCGCCGGCATGGTCACCGCCTACCTGCTGCTCCGCCCCGAGGTGGCGCAGTGGGTCAACCGCCGCTGACCGAGCACGGGCTCACGCGGTGAGGTCGGCAGCGCCGAGACGGCGCAGCCCCTCCTCGAGCACGGCGGGCTCCTTGCAGAACGCCCAGCGGACCAGCTGCCGACCCGCTGACGAGCCGTCGGCGTAGAACCCCTGCAGCGGGATCGCGACCACGCCGGCCCGCTCGGGCAGCGCGAGGCAGAAGGACAGCCCGTCGTCCCAGCCCAGCGCGCTGATGTCGGTGACGGCGAAGTAGGTGCCCTCCGGGCGGCGGACGGGCAGGCCGAGGGCGTCGAGGCCGTCGCAGAGCAGGTCGCGGCGCGCCTGGAGATCGCGGGCCAGCGAGGCGGGCCAGGTGCGCTCGTGCTCCAGCGCCCAGGCGACGGCCGGCTGCAGGGGAGCTCCGGAGGTGAAGCTGAGCCACTGCTTCGCGCCGAGCACGGCGCTCACGAGCTCGGCAGGTCCGGTCGCCCAGCCGACCTTCCAGCCGGTGAGGCTGAACGACTTGCCGACGCTCGACAGGGTGAGCGTGCGCTCGGCCATCCCGGGCAAGGTGGCCAGCGGGACGTGCTCGTGGTCGTCGTAGACGAGGTGCTCGTAGACCTCGTCCGTGACGACGACGAGGTCGTGGGCGACGGCGACCCGGGCGATCGCCTCGAGCTCCTCGCGGCCGAGCACGGTGCCGGTGGGGTTGTGCGGCGTGTTGATGAGCAGCAGCTTGGTGCGCTTCGTGACGGCGGCCTCGAGGGCGGCCGGGTCGAGGCGGAAGTCGGGCGCGCGCAGCGTCACGCCCTTGAGCACACCGCCCGCGAACGCCGTCATCGCGGCGTACGAGTCGTAGAAGGGCTCGAGCGCGACGACCTCGTCGCCCGGGTCGACCAGCCCGAGGAGGGCCGCGGCGATGCCCTCGGTCGCGCCCGTGGTGACGACCACCTCGGTGTCGGGGTCGAGGGTGATGCCGTAGTGCGCCCACTGGTGCGCGGCGATCGCGCGACGCAGGTCGGTCGTGCCGGGGCCTGGGGCGTACTGGTTGTGGCCGGTGCGGAGCGCCACGCCGGCCTGCTCGATCACCGAGGACGGGCCGTCGGTGTCGGGGAACCCCTGGCCGAGGTTGACCGCACCCGTGCTCGCGGCCAGCGCCGACATCCGGCTGAAGACCGTGGGCGGCACCGCCCGCACGCGGGCCGACGTCGTCGTACGCCGGGGCTGGGGGCGGAACGCGGAGAGGCGTCGCAGAGCCATGTCTCCGAGACTAGGGGGTGCCTGTCAGACCTTGGCGCGGTTGGTGCGCCTGTGCTTCCACCACTCGAAGGCGACGGGGATGACCGAGAAGGCGAGGATCACGATGATCGCCTTGTCGATGTTCTGGCCGAGGCCGGGGAAGACGCCGCCGAGGAAGTAGCCGAGCAGGGTGATCGAGAGGACCCAGCCGATCGCGCCGACGAGGCTCCACGTGATGAAGCGGTGGCGCTCCATCTTCGAGACGCCCGCGACGACGGTGATGTAGGTGCGCACGAAGGGCACGAACCGGCCGATCACGAGCGCCTTGTTGCCGTGCTTGTCGAAGAACTCGCTGGTCTGGTCGAAGTACTTCTTCTTGAGCACCCGGCCGTCGCGGTCGTAGAGCGGCGTGCCGATCGCGCGCCCGATCTCGTAGCCGGCGATGTTGCCCGCGATGCCGGCGACCACGAAGAGGCCCAGCGCGACCAGGAGGTCGAGGATCTGCGGGCCGGGCACCACGTCGATCTTGTCGCCGGCGATGAAGAGGCCCATCGCGAAGAGGAGCGTGTCGCCGGGCAGGAACGGGAAGAAGAGGCCGCACTCGACGAAGACGATGACGAGGCTGATCCAGAAGAACGCGCTCCCGAACTGGTTGAGCCACCACTCCGGGTCCATCCAGCTCATGCCGAGGAGAAGGGGGTGCACGACGTCGAGGATCACGAGGGCACACTAGTCGGCATGTCCGAATCCCGTGCGCCGTACGACGAGCAGCAGCGCGCGCCGTACGACCCCATGCCGCACGGGCCCGAGGAGGTCGGGGTCGGCCCCTGGGAGGGGGAGTGGCCCGCGGGGGACCAGTGGGACCCGGAGCTGCTGCGCGACGGCGACCGGCGCAACGTGGTCGACCGCTACCGCTACTGGAGCCTCGAGGCGATCCGCGCGGACCTCGACACCCGCCGCCACGGCTTCCACGTCGCGATCGAGAACTGGCAGCACGACTTCAACATCGGCACGATCGTGCGCTCGGCCAACGCGTTCCTCGCCGCCGAGGTGCACATCGTCGGCCGCAAGCGGTGGAACCGGCGGGGCGCGATGGTCACCGACCGCTACCAGCACGTGCGACACCACGAGACCGCTGCGGACCTGGCCGCCTACCTGCACGCGCTGCCGGAGCCCGTGCGGCTCCTCGGCATCGACAACCTGCCCGGGTCGGCGCACCTCGAGACGATGGAGCTCCCGCGGCGGGTCTGCTTCCTCTTCGGGCAGGAAGGCCCCGGGCTCTCGGAGGGCGCGCGCGAGGTCTGCGACGGCACCTTCTCGATCGCGCAGTTCGGCTCGACCCGCTCGATCAACGCCTCGGCGGCCGCCGCGATCGCCATGCACGCCTGGATCCGCGCGTACGCCGACCTGGAGTCGGCCGACGGGGGAGTCTGGCGCGGCTGAGCGCCCCGCGGCACGTCACATGCGCGGGAGGAAGTAACCGTGGCCCTGCCCGCTGGTGAGGCTGCCGATCACGTAGATGACGCTCGCGAGCACGATCAGGCCCGCCAGCGGGAGGGTGGCCTGGCCGAGCGCCCGTGCCCACGGGGTCACCGTGGCCGCCGCGGAGCGGGTGGCGCCCACCGCTGCCAGCGCCACCGGGACGTCGACGGCGACCGCGAGCAGCACCGCGACGAGGGAGCCGTTGCCACCCGGCAGGATGCCGGTCGTGGCGGCGAGCAGGTGGATCTGCTGCCAGCCGCCGAGGAGCACCGTCACGACGAAGGTGAAGCAGGCGATGACGAGGGCCTCCGGTGAACTCTTCATGCCCGGGAATGTACGCCGTGTGGTGCGCGCCGCACGCCCCGGCCGTGGCCGCGCGCCGCGGCGTACGCGAGGATGGGCGGCATGCCCAAGCCGTTGCTCGCCGCGTTCGCCCTCTTCCTGCTGCTCTTCGGGGCGGTGTTCGGCTTCATGGTCGGCGGCAACAAGAGCGAGGCGCAGTGGAAGCAGACCCAGGCCTCCGTCAGCGGGCACACCGCCAGCTTCGAGGGCCCGACCTGGACCGCGAAGGTCGCGACCTCCGTGCCGTGGTTCGGCAAGGACGGCACGTTCCACTCCGGCGGCTGGCCCGAGTGCCTCACCGACCACACGACGAGCGGCTTCGTCTACGTCGCCCCGCACGGCATCGACGTCGACGGCCACACGGTCCGGCCGGTCTACGCCGTCGACTGCCGCCACTGACCGGCGTCACCGACCGCCGCCACGGCGATCGCACCGCCCCGGCGCACGCCCGCACCGCCTAGAGTTACCGGCGGGCCGCACGCCCCCGACGTACATCCGAGTTCACAGGAGCAACCCGATGCCCATCGCCACCCCTGAGAAGTACGCCGCGATGCTGGACGCCGCGAAGGCCGGCTCCTTCGCGTACCCGGCGATCAACGTCTCGTCGTCGCAGACCCTCAACGCGGCCCTGCAGGGCTTCGCGGAGGCCGGCTCGGACGGCATCATCCAGGTCTCGACCGGTGGCGCGGAGTACCTCTCCGGCCCCACGGTCAAGGACATGGTCGCCGGCTCGCTCGCCTTCGCGGCGTACGCGCAGGAGGTGGCGAAGAACTACCCCGTCAACATCGCGCTGCACACCGACCACTGCCCCAAGGACAAGCTCGACGGCTTCGTGCGTCCACTGCTCGCGGCCTCGACCGAGCGCGTGAGGAACGGCGGCCTGCCGTACTTCCAGTCGCACATGTGGGACGGCTCGGCCGTGCCGCTCGACGAGAACCTCGTCATCGCCGAGGAGCTCCTCGGCCTCTGCGCTGCGGCCAACGTGATCCTCGAGATCGAGGTCGGCGTCGTCGGCGGCGAGGAGGACGGTGTCGTCGGTGCGATCGACGACAAGCTCTACACCACCCCCGAGGACGCGATCGCCACGATCAAGGCGCTCGGCTCGGGCGAGAAGGGGCGCTACCTGACCGCGCTCACCTTCGGCAACGTCCACGGCGTCTACAAGCCCGGCAACGTCAAGCTCCGCCCCGAGGTGCTCCTCCACGCGCAGGAGGCCGTCAAGGAGCTCACCGGCAAGGACCGCGCCTTCGACTTCGTCTTCCACGGCGGCTCCGGCTCGCTGCCCGAGGAGATCTCCGCGGCGGTCGACTACGGCGTCATCAAGATGAATGTCGACACCGACACGCAGTACGCCTTCACCCGCCCGGTCGCCGGCTACATGATGCAGAACTACGACGGCGTCCTGAAGGTCGACGGCGAGGTCGGCAACAAGAAGGCCTACGACCCGCGCGCCTGGGGCAAGGTCGCCGAGGCCAGCATGGCGGGCCGCGTCGTCCAGGCCTGCCAGGACCTCCGCTCGGCCGGCACGAGCATCGGCTGACCCCATGCGTCCGACGGCAGGGCGGCCGGCAGCGATGCTGCTGGCCGCCCTGCCGTTTTTCGTGCTGCTGCTCGCCGGCTGTGGCGAGGCGGTGTCCTCCGGGCAGGCGGGGTCGTCGGCGACGGTCGAGGACTCCACGGGCCCGACCGCCCGGTGCGCCGGGCTCGACCGCCAGGTCAGCGAGCCGTCGTACGGGCCGAGCGGCTACGTCGACGGCGACACGCCGGGTGACGCGCCGCCCAACTACGCGGCGAACCACGCGTTCCAGCAGCGGATGCGCCTCTGCGGTGACGATCTCGTCCGCGCGAACGCCGAGGCGGCGCGGGCGAAGCAGGCGCTCCGCCGCCTGCCGGAGGCCAACGCTGCGGCCGTGGAGCGCGTCCTCGGGCAGGTGCTCCACGTCGACGACGGGCTGATGACCGTGGCCGGCTCGGGCGAGGTCGTGGACTTCGTGGCCGAGTCGACCGTGCCGGGGGTCACGCTGGTCGTCTGCCTCGACGGCACCGTCGGTCCTGACGGCGTCGTCGTCGAGGCCAACGGCCCGTACGCCGAGGGCGGCTGCACCAAGCCCGTCGGCGGCCACTGACTCCAGCCGCCGAGACGGCAGATCGGGCGGGCCGAGACGGCAGATCGTGCGTGCCGAGAGGGCAGATGTGGTGCGCCGCATCTGCCCTCTCGGCACGTGGGGTTCCCGTCCCCGATCAGGGGGTGGGTGCGTTGCCCGGTACGCCGTCGGGGTCGCCGTATGCCGCGCCGGGGCCGGGGTGGTGCGCCGCGAGGTCGGCCCCGACCCGCGGGTCGTCGGCGTCGGCGAAGTAGTCACCGGCAGCGGTCTCGTCGCGGCCGTTGGGCACGTGCAGCGCGTGGAGCACGGCACTGAGCACGACCGCGATCGCGACGTTGAGGGCGAACGAGGTGAGCGCGATGTAGCCCAGGTCGCCGAGCCCCGGGATCGCCGCCAGCGAGCCGCCGAAGTGGGCGCCGGTCGCCGGGTTGACCACGTCGTACGCCGCCCACGTGCCGTAGACCATCGCCGCCGCCCAGCCGGCGAGCAGCGCCCACCGGTGGAACCACCGCGTGTAGAGGCTGAAGACCACGGCGGGGAAGGTCTGCAGGATCCAGATGCCGCCGAGGAGCTGGAAGTTGATCGCGTTCTGCTTGTCGAGCGTCAGCACGAAGACCAGCGCGAACGCCTTCACCAGCAACGACATCAGCTTGGAGACCTTCGCCTCCTGCGCCGGCGTCGCGTCGGGCTTGAGCCACTCCTTGTAGATGTTGCGGCTGAACGTGTTGGCCGCCGCGATCGACATGATCGCGGCCGGCACGAGCGCGCCGATCGCGACAGCCGCGAAGGCGACGCCCGCGAACCACGACGGGAACATGTCCTCGAAGAGCTGCGGGATCACCAGCTGTGCGTTGGGCTTCCCGTCGAGGCCGATCGGCTTCGTGCCCGCGGCGATCGCGACCCAGCCCAGCAGCGCGAGCAAGCCGAGCACGAACGAGTACGCCGGCAGGATGGCCGCGTTGCGCCGGATCACGTTGCGCCCGCTCGAGGAGAGCGACGCCGTGACCGAGTGGGGGTACATGAAGAGCGCCATCGCCGAGCCGAGCGCCAGCGTCGCGTAGGCCCACGCCTGCCCGTCGCCCGGAATGAAGGCGCCGGTGGGCTTGCCCGTCGCGGGGTTGGTGGCCGCCATCTTCTCCTTGGCGGCGCCGAAGATCGCGTCCCAGCCGCCCACCTGGCCGGGCAGGTAGACGATCGCCACGATGATGACGACGTAGATCAGCAGGTCCTTGACGAACGCGATCACCGCCGGCGCCCGCAGTCCGCTCGAGTAGGTGTACGCCGCGAGCACGGCGAAGGCGACGAAGAGCGGAAGGTCCTTGGCGAGCACGTTGTCGCCACCGCCGAGCCCGGCCACCTCGAGCACGGCCTGGATGCCGACCAGCTGCAGCGCGATGTACGGCATCGTCGCGATGAAGCCGGTCAGCGCGACGGCGAGCGAGAGCGAGCGCGCGCCGTACCTGCCGCGGACGAAGTCGGCCGTCGTGACGTAGCCGTGGCGGTGGCTGACCGACCAGAGCCGCGCCATGAAGACGAAGATGATCGGGTAGAGCACGATCGTGTACGGCACCGCGAAGAAGCCCGCGACCGCACCGGTCGCGAACATCGCCGCCGGCACCGCGACGAACGTGTACGCGGTGTAGAGGTCGCCGCCGAGCAGGAACCAGGTGATGACGGTGCCGAACCGGCGACCGCCGAGGCCCCACTCCTCGAGGCTGTCGAGCGAGGCGCCGCGCCGGAAGCGGGTCGCCATGAAGCCGGCCACCGTGACCAGCAGGAAGAGCACGACCAGGACCGCGAGGGCGACGCCGTTGACGCCACCGGTGTCCGCAGCCAGGGGCAGGATCTGGGCGCTCATCGGTGCGCACCACCCTGCGGGCGACGGGCCGCGAGCGTGAGCCGGTAGGCGCACCAGGTGAGCGCGGAGCAGAGGAAGACCCAGAGGAACTGGTACCAGAAGAAGAAGGGGAAGCCGAAGAGCTCCGGTCCCTCCTTGGCGTAGTGCGGGACCGCGATCAAGACGACGACGGGGATCGCGAGCAGCACGGCTGCGAGGGCGATCTTGCGACGGTCGGTCGCAGGCACCGCGTCGCGGTCGTCGGCCGGGGAGTTGTGAGTGTCAGCCATACCCCCTGACGTTAGTGGTCTGTGGTCCAGATCACTTGCGACACACAGGCAAATGACGAGGCGGCGCCCACCTGCACCAGGTGTGCGCCGCCTCGCCCCGCAGTCGGGTGCAGGGTGCGGGCCGCCTCGGGTCAGTCGGCGACCATCACCGGCGCCGCGCCGGGCGCCGCAGCCTTGGGCCGGGCGAGCAGCAGTGCTGCCGCGAGGCCGAGCAGGAGCACGGCCGGGGTGACCAGCAGCGCCTGCCCCATCGCGTCGCTGAACGGCCCGTGGAGGAACGCCGGCAGCTTGGCGCCCGGGGCGGCCTTCGACGGGTCGAAGGTGACGCCCTTCGGCAGGTCGGCGGAGAGCCGCGCGTCCATCAGCACCGCGATCGCGGCGGAGCCGAGGACCGCGCCGATCTGGCGCGAGGCGTTGTAGACGCCCGCGCCCGCACCGGCCAGGTGCATCGGCAGGTTGCGGGTGGCGGTCGCGGTCAGCGGCGCCCAGATGCAGGCGCTGCCGCAGCCCATGAGCGCCATCGGGATCAGCAGCACGGCGTACGACGCGTCGGGCGCGAGGCCGAGGGCGAGCCAGAGCAGCGCCGCGCTCAGCAGTGCGAAGCCGACCGCCACGATGTTGCGCGGGTGCACGGTGTCGGTGAGCTTGCCGACGCCGGGCGCGAGCAGGATCGACATCAGCGCCATCGGGATCAGCAGCAGCGCCGCGTGCGTCGGGTTGAGGCCGCGGACCAGCTGGGCCCAGAGCATCAGCGGGAAGCCGAGGGCGGTGAAGGCGAAGCTCACCGTCGCGATGCCGAGGTTGGCCAGCGAGAAGTTGCGGTCGGCGAAGAGGCCCAGCGGCACGAGCGGCTCGGCCTTGTTGCGGCTCTGCCAGAAGACGAAGAGGCCGAGCACGACCAGGCCGCCGGCGATCAGCATCGGCACGGTGAGGAAGCCGGTGACCGTGCCCCAGTCGTACTGGTGGCCCTCCTGCAGGCCGAAGACGAGCAGGAACATGCCGGCACCACTGAGCGCGACGCCGAGCCAGTCGAAGTGGTGCTGGTGGGTCGGGAGCTTCGGCACGAGGCGCGCGGCGAGGACCAGGCCGATGATGCCGACCGGGACGTTGACGTAGAAGATCCAGCTCCAGTCGAGCGAGTCGATCAGGATGCCGCCGAGCAGCGGGCCGACCAGGAGCGCGACGCCGGCGGTGGCGCCCCACAGCGAGGTGGCCTGGCCGCGGCGCTCGGCCGGGAAGATGCGGGTGATGATCGCCATCGTCTGCGGCGTGATCATCGAGGCGCCGAGGCCCTGCACGATGCGCGCGACGACCAGCATCTCGATCGACGTCGACAGGCCGCACCACAGGCTGGCGAGCGTGAAGACGGTCAGGCCGATCATGTAGAGGTTCTTCGGGCCGAAGCGGTCGCCGAGGCGACCGGTGATCAGCACGGGCACCGCGTAGGCCAGGAGGTAGGCCGACGTCACCCAGACGACGGAGTTCACCTCCGCGTGGAGGTCCTCGATGATCGCCGGCGTCGCGACCGAGACGATCGTGGTGTCGACCATGATCATGAAGAAGCCGAGCACCAGCGCCCAGAGGGCGGGCCACGGGTCCTTGACCGGCCCGGTCTGGACGGCACTGTCCTGAGAAGTCATGGAGCCATCCAAGCACCGGGCACCGACAGGCGGATCCGCCCACGGGAGGAACGTCAGGCGCCCGTGGCAGGCTGGCCGCCATGGATCTCCTCGCCGGCCCCGACCCCGTCCACCTTCCCGACGACGCTGCCGAGGTGGAGCTCGCCGACGGCGCCGCCCCCGCCGACGTCGTACGCCGCCACCCGGCCTCACCGTCCGCCTGGGCCGCGTTCGCCGCCGCCGCCCGCGACGCCGGTGAGGACGTCGTGACCGTCTACGCCTACTCCCGCGTGGGGTACCACCGCTCGCTCGACCTGCTCCGCCGCAGCGGCTGGAAGGGCCACGGCCCGGTCCCGTGGGAGCACGCGCCCAACCGCGGTTTCCTGCGCTGCCTGGCGCTGCTCGCCGAGTCCGCGCGTGACATCGACGAGAGCGACGAGTGGCAGCGCTGCTCCGAGTTCCTCCGCAGCTCCAGCCCGACGGCGTACGACCTGCTGCTGGGCTGACCCCGGCCGCGGCGCCGCACGGCGCCTGGACGCTCGCAGTAACGCCCTGTCAGGCGCACTACTGCCCTCGTGCACAAGGGCAGTAGTGCGCCAAACAGGGCGTTACTTGGCGCGGAGCCGGCGCGCACGGTGCGGCGCCATCCGCGCGGCGTACTCCTCGAGCGCCGGCGGCAGGCGGTCGCCGTGAACCGCGAGCGTCTGTCGGTACTCCGTGACCAGCCGCCGGCGGGCAGCGTCGAAGCCGGAGGTCGTGTCGATCCAGACGATCCGGGAGATGCCCAGCCCGAGCGGGCGGATCAGGCGCTCCCTCTTCTTCTCGTCCCAGAGGGCCTTCTCCGCGCCGCGTACGGCGACACCGCCGTCGGCCGGGCTCCGGACCTTGATCTGTCCGTCGAACTCGAAGGCGTGGCAGCCGACGAGCAGGTCGAGCCAGGCGGTGCTGCCGTCCTCGAGGCGAACCGGGAACTGGGTGCGCGGCTGGCCCGCGCCGAGGGAACGAACCAGGATCCGCGCCAGGGACTCACCCGCGTTCTCGGCCCCCGGGTCGGCATCCTCCGCGGCTGCGAGTGCGCCGCGGATGCCCGGCCACCGCCGCATCGATGCCGCAGTGGCGGCGAGCTCTTCCCGGGGTACGCCGAGGCGCAGGGCGCCGTCGCAGGCGGCCAGTCCGGCGGCGTACCCGTGCTCCCTCCCGATGTCGAGCGCCGTGCGTGCGGCGGAGAGAACGGGGAGGCCTGTCGCCGCACTGACGCGGTGCCCGTCGAAGGGTGCTCCGTGCTGGGCGACTCCGCGGCGCCGGCGGCTACCCGTGATGCCGGTGCGGGTGACGTGGACCCACGCGTGTGCGTCGGGCATGAGCGGGAGGTCGAGCTCGGCTGCCGCGGAGTCGTGGCTGAACACGTGGGGATGCGCGAGTGAGAGGTGCACCGCCCGCGCGCGAAGGCGCGGTCGGCCGCGCCACTCGTCCGCTGCGGCCCAGGTCGCTTCGTCGACGTACACACCCCGGCGGATCGCGACCCAGGCGCCGCTGGCCACCAGCAGGCGGATGTCGCGTTGGTCGAGGCCGGCCTCGTGTGCGGCGCGGGCAGTCACGAGGCCGAAGCGGCGTATGGCCCGTCGGGCGCGTTCTTCGAGCATGCCGCCACTCTGCGCGCGGGGGTGCGCACGTCGGTCTGCCCGGCGCGACCCTGTGGAGGCGGCGACGGTCTCCTGGACCTGTGAGGAGAAAGGGGCGCACCAGGGCCCTGTCCGGAGCACTGGCGCCCTCGTGCACGAGGGCACCAGTGTCAGTAACAGGGCTTTACAGCGAGACGCGCGCGAGGGATGCGGCAGGCGGCGGCCGGCGGCAGCCCCGCAGAGCGTCAGGCGCTGAGCAGCGAGCGCACCTTGTCGGCGCCGAGGGCGACGATCAGGGTGGGCAGGCGCGGGCCGCGCTCGGCGGAGACCAGCAGGTTGTAGAGGAGCGTGAAGAACGCCTTCTGGTCGGCCTTCACCTCGTCGGTCGGCTGGTCCTCGAGGGCCAGGCCGGCGGCGAGCTTCGGGACGCCGTAGACCAGCGTGGTCACCTCGTCGAGCTCGAGGTCGCCCGACGGCAGGTGCTGCAGGAGCAGGGCGAGCCACTCCGCCTCCCGGGCCGCGAGCGAGCCGAGCAGCTCGACATCGGGCGACGACCGCACGACGGTGCGCTCAGACGCCGGCACGAACTCGTCGGTCCACGCCATGGCGCGGCCCAGCCGCGGCTCCAGGTCGTCCACCGACGCGTGCTCGTAGCCCACGTGCGACACGATCCGCGAGATCTGCTCGGCCGAGCCGGCGGTCACGTCGGCGACACCGGCGAGGACGCGGAACGGCACGGCCACGGGCGACACCGGCAGGACGCCGGCGGAGGACGTCGAGACGGCGCGCTCCCAGGCGAGCACAGCGACGTCGCGCTTCTCCGGATTGGCCGCCTTCTTCGACAGCGCGTCCCACTCGTCGTACAGGCGGACGACCTCGGGGCCGAAGTCGATCGTGAAGGCCTGCTTCGGCTGCTTGCGGGCGTAGAGCCAGCGGACCATCGGGGCCTCGAGCACCTTCAGCGCATCGGCCGGGATCGGCACGCCGCCCGACGACGACGACATCTTCTGCATGCCCGCGAAGCCGACGAACGCATAGGCGACGTACGCCGGAGCGCGACCGCCGAAGACCTCGGCGACGAGCTCCTTGCCGACGGTGTACGACGAGCCCGGGGTCGAGTGGTCGAGGCCACCGGGCTCGAAGTTGACGCCCTCGAAGGCCCAGCGCATCGGCCAGTCGACCTTCCAGACGAGCTTGCCGTTGTCCTCGGTGGCGAGGTTGGTCGACCCCGTGTGGCCGCACGCGCAGGTGTAGGCCAGGTCATGGGTCTCGTCCGAGTAGGACGTCACCGTGGTGGTGTCGCGACCGCAGATGCCGCACCACGGCTTGTAGGGGAACCGCTCGAGGTCCTCGGACGCGGCGACCGAGTCGGCCAGCGCCTCGGCCTCCTGCTCGTCGGCCGCCTCGACGGGGGCCTTCGTCCGATACTTCGCCAGCACGCCCTCGATCACGTCGCGGTGGGCGACGGCGTGCAGGATCCGGTCGCGGTAGGCGCCGCTCCGATACATGGAGGTCTGGGAGATCTCCTCGACCTCGACGCCCATCTCGGCCAGCGCCGCGCGCAGCGGGGCCTTGAAGTGCTCGGCCCAGTTGTCGTGGCAGCCGAACGGGTCGGGCACGGCCGTCAGCGGCTTGCCGATGTGCTCGGACCACTCCGGCGGGATGCCCGCGCCGACCTTGCGGTAGCGGTCGAAGTCGTCCCAGGAGTGGAGATGACGCGTGCGGACACCGCGACGACGGAGCTCCTCGGCCACGAAGTGGGGGGTGAGGAACTCGCGCAGGTTGCCCAGGTGGATCGGGCCGCTCGGCGAGGCGCCGGAGGCCACGGTGACCAGCCCACCGCCCTCGACGTACGCCGCCATGGCCGCGGGGTCGCCCGAGCCGGCCGCGTGGCGGATCGCGTCGTCCGCGGCGCGGGTCACCCAGTCCATGGGCTCCTGCTGCTTGCCGCCTCGTGCCATCGCGTGTCCGCTCCCTCGCCGAAAGTCGTCGCACGCGCCGCGCGTGCAGGCCGAAACGATACCGGCGTCACACGACCGGTCGACCAAAGTCGGTCCCCCTGAACCTTGCGGACTGCAACGATATGGACATTCCCGCTATCTACAGGAGTCCACCCATGGCATCCCTGCTGTACCGCCTCGGCAAGGCGGCCTACCGTCGCTGGCCGTTCTTCCTCGTCGGCTGGCTGCTCGTCATCGGCGTCGTCGGCGGAGTCGCCGGCACGATGAGCAAGCCGTTCTCCGACGCCTTCACGATCCCGGGCCTGGAGTCCGTCGAGGCGGCCGAGAAGCTGCCCGAGCTGATGGACGGGGCCCAGTCGCCGACCGAGGCCGCGTCGATCGAGATCGCCGTCGCGGCGCCGGAGGGCCACGCCCTCACCGAGAAGCCGTACGCCGCCGACGTCGCCCGGCTGACCACGGCGCTGGGCGGCCTCCCCGAGGTCCCGGACCGGATCCCCTACCTGTGGACGGCGGAGCAGGCGAAGGCGGCGGCTCCCGCGACCGCCAGGGCGATGGGTGTCCCGGTGGCGCAGGCCGAGAAGATGCTGGACGGCCAGCTCGCCGCCCAGCCCGCGCTCTCCGCCGACGGCCGGATCGGCCTCATCTCGACGGCGTTCGAGGTCCCGAGCGTCGCGGACGTCACCCCCGCGATGCAGACCGCGGTCCTCGACACCGCGAAGAAGATCGCGCAGGAGACCGGCCTCCAGGTCGAGGTCCGGGGCGCCGGCATGCAGGCGGCGGGCGGCGCCAACGCGAGCGCGGAGCTCGTCGGCATCGCGATCGCCCTCGGCGTTCTCGTGCTCACCTTCGGCGCCCTCGTCGCCGCGGGCCTCCCCATCCTGACCGCGATCATCGGTGTCGCCCTCGGCAGCATCGGCATCACGGCACTGACGGCCTTCACCGAGCTGCCCTCCTCCACCCCGATGCTCGGCATGATGATCGGCCTCGCGGTCGGCATCGACTACACCCTCTTCATCCTCAGCCGCTACCGCAGCGAGCTCGAGCACACCGACGACCGCGAGGAGGCCGCCGGCCTCGCCGTGGGCACGGCGGGCTCCGCCGTCGTCTTCGCCGGCCTCACGGTCATCATCGCGCTGGCCGCCCTCACCGTCGTCGGCATCCCCTTCCTCGGCTGGATGGGCATCGGCGCTGCCATCACCGTGACCGTCGCCGTGCTGGTCGCCCTGACACTCCTCCCGGCACTGCTCGGCATGCTCAAGTCGAAGGCGTTCGGCGGCCGGGTCCGGCGCTACGTCCCGCAGCGGGACGCGGACGGCGCGGTGCTCAACAACGGCGTCCGCTTCGCCCGCCTCATCGGCCGCAAGCCGGTCGTCTGGGCGATCGCGGTCGTGATCGGCCTCGGAGCGGTCGCGCTGCCGTTCAAGGACCTCCACCTCGGCATGCCGAGCGACCAGACCGCGCCGGCAGACAGCTCGCGCTACCAGGCGGTGAAGCTGATCGAGGAGGGCTTCGGCCCCGGCCGACTCGACCCGATGATGCTGGTCGTCGACGCCCGCAAGGTCGACGGCGATGCAGCGAGCAAGCAGGCGGCGTACGCGAAGGTGGCCGCCTGGGCGAGGTCGCTGGACGGCGTCGCCCGGGTCGTGGCCCAGCCCGGCACGGACAGGGGAGCCATCATCCTGGTCGAGCCGGAGACCGGCCCGGACGACGCCGCCACCGACGCCCTGCTCAAGGAGATCCGGGCGGGCGAGCCTGCCCTGGAGAAGGAGACCGGCGTCGACCTCGCGGTCACCGGCACGCAGCCGGTCATGGCCGACATCTCCGACAAGCTGAACGGCGCACTGGTTCCGTACCTCGCCGTCGTCATCGGCCTGGCGTTCCTCCTGCTGATGGTCGTCTTCCGGTCGCTCCTCGTGCCGCTGACCGCGACCGCAGGCTTCCTGCTCTCGGTGCTCGCCACGCTCGGGGCGACGGTGGCGGTCTTCCAGAAGGGTGCCTTCGGGCTCTTCCCGGAGCAGCCGATCGTCAGCTTCATCCCGATCTTCCTGATCGGCGTGGTCTTCGGGCTGGCGATGGACTACCAGGTCTTCCTGGTGACCCGGATGCGCGAGGCGCACGTCCACGGCGCGAGCACCCGCGAGGCGGTCGTCGACGGCTTCCGCAACAGCGCACGCGTCGTGACGGCCGCAGCGGTGATCATGGCCGCGGTCTTCTCCGGCTTCATCCTCATGGACGACGTGATCGTGAAGTCGATGGGCTTCGCCCTGGCGCTGGCGGTCCTCTTCGATGCGTTCGTCGTCCGGCTGGTGCTGATCCCGGCGCTGATGTACCTGCTCGGCGAGAAGGCCTGGTACCTCCCCGCCTGGCTCGACCGGATCCTGCCGAACGTCGACGTCGAGGGCGAGAATCTCCAGCGGCGACCCGTTGGTACGCGCAAGGATGACCTCGACGAGGGCGAGCGACTGCTCGCCGGAGTTTGACCCACGAGCCCACGACGGCCTCGCACCCTCCCCGGTGCGGGGCCGTCGTGTCCTTCCGGGGACGGATCCGCGGGCGCCCGTGGGACGGTCAGGGCAGCAGCAGGGAGTACGCCGCCGGCACGATCCGCCAGGTGCGGTCGGTGATCGGGCCCTCGATCTCGCCGTCGGCCGAGCAGTGGAACGGCTCGCCGATGACCCGGACCTCACGCCCGGTCGTGTGGAGCACGCGGCCGTTGTCGGGGTGGCGGCCGACCGCGAGCTGCGCGGCGTACGGCAGGCGGGCGAGGGGGCGCAGGGGCCGCGTCAGCACGACGTCGATCAGCCCGTCGGAGGGGTCGGCGTCGGGATTGATCGCCGCGCCGCCACCGACGCGCGAGCCGTTGCCGAGGGAGACCATCAGCGTGTGGTGCTCGTGGCTGATCAGCACCTCGTCGTCGACGACCACCGTCAGCCGCAGCGCCGGCGGGCGGAACGCCGTGACCAGCGCCCCGACCGGGTAGCCGAGGCGTCCGAGACCGACGCGCCCGAGGCGTTCCTTCCACGCCGCACCGACCTGGCTGGCCTCCGCGCCGGCCCCCGCGTGGACGTTGTTGACGACGACCTCGTCGCGCTCGTCGATGAGCAGCGCGACCGGGGTCGGCGTGCCCTCGAGCACCGCCTTCGCGGCGTCCGTGACGTCGAGGGGCACCCCGGCGCCGCGGGCGAAGTCGTTGCCGGTGCCGAGGGGGAGCAGCCCGATCGTGCGTCCCTCGAGGTCGCCGCGGGAGTGGAGGGCGCCGATCACCGCGTGGAGCGAACCGTCGCCACCCGCGACCACGATCGTGCGGTCACCGGCTGCGGCGAGCACCGGCTCCAGCTCCTCGGGGGAGGAGGTCGCCGCGACCTCCACCGCGCCGCCCTGGCGGAGGACCGCGAGGGCCGTCTCGAGGGTCGCGTCGTCGGACGAGCCGGCGTCGGCGTTGGTGATGAGCAGCAGGTCGGTCACGCCTCGACGGTATCCGCGCGGGCCCCGTCGTACGCCGCGAAAAGGACCGATCAGGTCGCTGTTTGGTAACGTGTGGCCGCAAGAGCCCCGGTCTTGCCGGGGCTCCTTGTGTTTCTGGACCGGACACCTACAAGACTCAAATGCGTCGAGCAGCCGCCTGTTGGCGGAGGGACTCCGTAGGAACAAGGAGCACCACATGCCAGCGATCGTGGTTCTGGGCGCCCAGTGGGGCGACGAGGGCAAGGGCAAGGCGACCGACCTGCTCGCCACCACCGACCCCATCGACTACGTCGTCCGCACGTCGGGCGGCCACAACGCCGGCCACACCATCGTGGTCAACGGCGAGAAGTACGCGACGCACCTGCTGCCCTCCGGCATCCTCACGCCCGGCGCGACCTCGGTCATCGCCAACGGCGTCGTGGTCTCGCCCGAGGCGCTCTTCCGCGAGCTCGACGGCCTGATCGAGCGCGGCGTCGACGTCGCCAACCTGGTCGTCTCGGCCAACGCGCACGTCATCGCGAGCTACCACGGCGTGATCGACAAGGTCTCCGAGCGCTTCCTCGGCAAGAACATGATCGGCACCACCGGCCGCGGTATCGGCCCGGCGTACTCCGACAAGGTCAACCGCGTCGGCATCCGCGTCTCGGACCTCTTCGACGAGGAGGTCCTGCGCCAGAAGGTCGAGGCCGCCCTCGACCTGCGCAACCACGTGCTCACCAAGGTCTACAACCGCCGCGCCATCGAGGTCGACGCGGTCGTCGCCGAGCTCACGTCGTACGCCGAGCGGCTGCGGCCGATGGTCGCCGACACGTCGCTGCTGCTCAACAAGGCGCTCGACGAGGGCAAGACCGTGCTCTTCGAGGGCGCCCAGGCGACGATGCTCGACGTCGACCACGGCACCTACCCGTTCGTGACGTCGTCCAACCCGGTCGCCGGTGGCGTCTGCGTCGGCGCCGGCGTCGGCCCGACCCGCATCGACCGGGTCATCGGCGTCATCAAGGCCTACACGACCCGCGTCGGCTCGGGCCCGTTCCCGACCGAGCTCTTCGACGAGGACGGTGCGAACCTCCAGCGCATCGGCGGCGAGATCGGCGTCTCGACCGGCCGCACCCGTCGCTGTGGCTGGTACGACGCGGTCATCGCCCGCTACTCCGCGCGCGTCAACGGCCTGACCGAGTTCTTCCTGACCAAGCTCGACGTGCTCGACAGCTGGGAGCGGATCCCGGTCTGCGTGGCCTACGAGGTCGACGGCGTACGCGTCGACGAGATGCCGATGACGCAGTCGGAGTTCCTGCGCGCGAAGCCGGTCTACGAGTACTTCGAGGGCTGGAAGACCGACATCTCCGGCTGCCGCACCTTCGAGGACCTGCCGAAGAACGCGCAGGTCTACGTCCGCGCGCTCGAGGAGATGTCCGGGGCCCCGTTCTGGGGCATCGGCGTCGGCCCGGGCCGCGAGCAGACGATCGTCCCGCCGCGCGACTGAGGCCGCTCAGCGCGGGGTGACGATGCCGCGGTCGAAGGCGTAGACGATCGCGGCGGCGCGGTCGCGCAGGTCGAGCTTGGTGAAGATCCGGCCGACGTGGCTCTTGACCGTCACCTCGGAGATCACCAGCTCGTCGGCGATCTCGCCGTTGGACAGGCCCCGCCCGATCAGCCGCAGCACGTCGAGCTCGCGGGCGCTCAGCGCCTCGTCGTCGACCAGCTCGGCCGCGGGCTCCGTCGAGCTCCGGTACGTCGCGAGCACGCGCCCGGTCACGGCCGGGTCGAGGAGCGCGTTGCCGGTGGCGACCGCGCGCACGCCGCGGATCAGCTCCTCGGCGGGGGAGTCCTTGAGCAGGAAGCCGGCGGCCCCCGCGCGCAGCACGCCCGACAGCAGCTCGTCGTCGTCGAAGGTCGTCAGCGCGAGCACGGGCGGAGCGTCGGCCTGGGCGACCAGGCGCCGGGTCGCCTCGATGCCGTCGACGGTGCGCATGCGGAGGTCCATCACCACCACGTCCGGTGCGTACGCCGCCACCGCGGCCGGCACCTCGGAGCCGTCGCTGCACTCGCCGACGACCTCGAACCCGTCCTTGCGGCGCAGGATCCGGCGCAGCCCGGAGCGGACGAGCTCCTGGTCGTCGACCAGGAGCACGCGGATGTCGGTGATGGGCTCGCTCATGCGGGTCCTGTCGTGGGGCGGAGGGACGGGGCACGGAGCAGCTTCGGCAGGCCGAGGCGGCAGCGGCTCGGGGCCTCGCCCGGCAGGCGTGCCTCGACGACCCAGACCCCGTCGCGCTCGCCGGCGCTGAACGCGCCGCCGAGCAGGACGGCGCGCTGCCGCATCCCGGGGATGCCGGCGCCACCGCCCTCCGCCGCGGGGGAGGCAGGCCCGGCCGGCAGGGTGTTCCACACCTGCAGCTCCTGGCAGTCGGCGTCCGCCTCGAGGACGACGACGGTGCGCGCCCGCGGCTGGTGCTTGGCGACGTTGGAGAGCGACTCCTGCGCGATCCGGTAGAGGCCGAGGGCGGCCTGCTGCGGCACCGCCTCCGGCGTACCGCTGATGTCGAGGACGACGTCGAGCCCTGCAGCCCGGAACTCCGAGACGAGCGCGGGCAGCTCCGACAGGTCGGGAGCGGGGTGCACGGCGCCGCTGTCCGCGCCCAGCAGTCCGACGGTGTGGCGGATCTCGGCCATCGCCTGGCGGCCCACGCGCTCGGCGTCGTCGAGCGCCTCACCCGCCTCGCGGATGTCGCCCGGGAGCAGGTCGTCGTCCTCGAGCATCCGGCGCGCGGCGGTGACGTGGAGCAGGGTCACCGAGAGCGAGTGCGCGATGACGTCGTGGACCTCGCGGGCGATCCGCTGGTGCTCCTCGAGGACGGCCTGTGCCTGGGCGGTGACGGCGGCCGACTCCTGCGCGTCGAGGCGGCGCTGCTGGTACTGCATGATGAAGCCGATGTCCCAGCCGACGACGACGGCGGCGACCCAGAGGGCAGACGCCTCGATCTGGCCGGTCATGCCGAGGGCGGCGACGGCGGCGCCGACCAGCGCGGTGGCGGCGAGGCTCGCGGCGAACTTCTCGAGCGCGCCGAGGTGGCCGACGAGCATCACCAGCGCGAAGACCGCGAAGTCGTAGGACACCGGGTACGCCGCCATCAGCACCAGGACCGGAACGGCGGCGATCGGCACCGTCATCCACCAGCGCAGCCGGACCGCGGCGGCGTCGAGCGCCCACGGCACCGCGGAGAGCAGGGCGAGGCCGGCGGCGGCGAGCGCGTGGCCCGAGCCGGCCCGCTGGGCGACGCCGATGAGCAGCGCGATCGCGGTGCTGCCGTACATCACGAGCGGGATCCACCAGACGAAGCGCGGGTAGCCGTGGCGCTCCCAGCGCGCCGACAGCTTCTCGATCATCGTCTGGACAGGCACCTGCCCAGCGTAGGGCGGCGCGGGCGTCGCCACATCCGCCCGTGGGAGGAGGATCACGTCCCCTTCTCCGCCCGCGGGAGGACGCCCGGAACCCGTCCGTGGAACGCTGTGTCACGCACAGCCGGCTTCGTAGCGTTCGGGACATCGAGCCGTCCCCGACAAAGGAGTCGTCATGAACGCCTGGGAGATCCACCACCGCCGCACCGACGCCCTGCGCGACGTCGTCACCACGCTCGACGCCGGCGGCGACCTGCCCTGGTCGCCCTCACTCGCCGAGCTCTTCGCCGACCGTGACGGCCTGCTCCTGGCGCTCCACGACCTCTTCGCCCGCCGCCTCGCTGGCCGGATCGACCTGGCCCTCGAGCTCCACGACATCCCCGAGGCGTCGATCCCCGAGGCCTGGCAGGCGGTCGCCGACGAGCTCCCCGGCGTACACCGCCTCCTGCAGACGTACGCCGACGAGCCGGCGCTCGCGCGCGCCAACGCGCACCTGCACCGCACCGTCGCGGTGGCCGCCGGCCTGGTCGCGCTCGACGCCCCGCTGGCGACCGCCGCCGCCGCGGGCCGTGCCTTCCTCGCCCGCTCGTCGCGCTTCGTCGTCCCCGCCCGTCGCGACGGGTGGCTGCGTGAGCGCCTCTCGTTCGCCCTCATGAAGGCCACTGCCTGATGCAGACCATCGCCCGCTTCGCCGTGCACCGCGCCCCCTACGTGGTGCTGCTCTGGCTGGCCGTCATCGTCGGACTCAACGTCGGCGTGCCGCAGCTGGAGAAGGTGATCGCCGAGGACAACACCGCGTTCGTCCCGGCGCACGCACCGTCGATCACGGCGTACACGCACATGGACAAGGCGTTCGGGACCGGTCACACCCGGTCCGTCGTCTTCGTCGCGGGCGAGCGGGACGGCGGCCTGACCCGGGCCGACCGGGCGTGGTTCGGACAGCTCGCCCACCGCATCGACAAGCAGCACAAGGAGGCCACGGCCGTCACCGACGTCGCGGCCCCGGGCATCTGGGAGGGCGTGGTCAGCAAGGACCACGAGGCGGTCTACCTCCAGGTCGGGCTGCCGGCCGACGTCGGCACCCCGCAGAGCTCGCAGCAGATCCACGAGCTGCGTGACATCGTCGCCGGGCAGGTGCCCTCCGGCCTCGATGTCGCCGTCACCGGGCCTGCGGCGACGATCGCGGACACGCAGGACACCATCGAGCACGACATCCGCAAGATCACCGTGATCACCGTCGGGCTGATCGCGATCATCCTCTTCCTGCTCTACCGCTCCGTCGGTGTGACCGCGCTCGTCCTCGGCTTCATCGGCGCCGCCCTCGGCGCCGGGCGCGGCATCGCGGCGGTCGGCGGCCATCTCGGCTGGTTCCACGTCTCGACGTTCACCGCGTCGTTCGTGACCGCGATCGTGCTCGGCTCGGCGACCGACTACGCGATCTTCCTGCTGAGCCGCTTCCACGAGCAGCGGCGTGCGGGCGTCGACGCGCGCGCGGCCGCCCTCGACGCGACCGTCAAGGTCGCCTCCGTCATCGTCGGCTCGGCCCTCACCGTGGTGCTGGCGACGCTGGCCATGGGCCTCGCCGAGATCGGCATGTTCAGCACCACCGGCCCCGCGATCGCGCTCGCCGTCGCGCTGGCCCTCCTGCTCTGCCTCACGCTCCTGCCCGCGCTCCTCGCGCTGGTCGGCCCGCGGGGCTGGATCGACCCGCGGCCGACCACCTCGGAGTCGCGCTGGGCCGGCGTCGCGGCGTACGTCGTGGCGCAGCCGGCGAAGGTCCTCGCCCTCGGCCTGCTGCCGCTGCTCCTGCTGGCGTCGCTCTTCCCGCTGATGGACCTCGGCTACGACCAGCGCCGCGTGCAGCCCGACGACACCGGGAGCAACGTCGGCTACCGGCTGCTCGCCGACCACTACCCAGCCAACGAGGTGCTCGCCGACTACGTCCTGATCACCAGCGACCACGACATGCGCAACGCCCGCGACATCGCGGCGATCGAGCAGGCCGCAGGCTCGGTCGCGCGGCTGCACGGCGTCGAGTCGGTGCGCACCGTCTCCCGCCCCCTCGGTACGCCGATCCGGCAGGCCTCGCTCGGCTACCAGATGGGCGTCGCCGGCAAGCGGCTCGGCAAGGCCTCGCAGCAGGTCTCGACCGGGGCGAAGGACGCCTCGCGCCTCGACGCGGGCGCGAGCCGGCTCAGCGGCGGCGCGGGTCAGGTGGCTGACGGCGCCTCGCGCGCGGTCGACGGCGTCGACCGCCTGCTGTCCGGCGCGAACGACCTCTCCAGCGGCATCACGCGCCTCGCCGACGGCGTCGACGACGCGAAGGACGGTGCAGCGCGACTGCGTGCCGGCGCGGCCCGCCTCGCCGACGGTCTCGCCGACGGCCTCGACAACGCGCAGGTCGCGGTCGACGGCCTCGGCCTCGCCTACGACGCGCTGAGGAGCAAGAGCCTCACCTGCGGCATCGACCCCGCCTGCCGTCAGGCCCGTGAGGGCATCCGGCAGATCTGGGTGGGCGAGCGCGACCAGCTCCTCCCCGGCCTGCGCGACGCGGTCGCCGGGGCCCGGGCGATCGCCTCCGGCGCGACCGACCTCGAGTCCGGCCTCGCCCGGATCCAGGCCGGGCTCGACCGCGCCGACGCGGGCGCCGCGCAGCTGCGCGCCGGGCAGGCCACCCTCGCCGGCAAGCTCGGTGACCTCGCCGACGGTGCGGACCAGGTGGCCGACGGCGCCGGCAAGGTCGCCGACGGGACGAACCAGGTGGCCGGGAAGATGGGCCAGCTCGGCAGCGGCCTGGGTGATGCCTCGTCGTACCTGGAGGAGACGTCGCAGGCCACCCGCGACCCGGCGATCGGTGGCTTCTACCTGCCGCCGGCGGCGTTCGACGACAAGCGCTTCGCGATGGCGCGCGGGCTCTTCATGAGCGCCGACGGCCACTCCGCGCGGCTGGTCGTCGTCGGCTCGACCGACGCCTTCGGCAACGCCTCCATCGACCGCAGCTCGGCGCTCCGCGACACGGTGCGGCTGGCGCTCGCCGACGGGCCGCTGGCCGGCAGCACCGTCGAGTCGGCCGGCATGCCGTCGTCGCTCGCCGACATCCGCGACCTGTCCACCACGGACTTCCGCATGGTGGCGGGGGTGGCGCTGCTCGTGGTCCTGGTGATCCTGCTGGTGCTGCTGCGCAGCGTCGTCGCGTCGCTCTTCCTGCTCGGCTCGGTGATCCTGTCGTACGCCGCGGCGATGGGCCTCGGCGTCCTCGTCTGGCAGATGCTGCTCGACAAGCCGCTGGACTGGACGGTGCCGTCGATCGCGTTCGTGCTGCTCGTCGCGGTCGGCGCGGACTACAACATGCTGCTGATCAAACGGATCCGCGACGAGGCGCCCGACGGTGCTCCCGAGGGGGTGGCGCGTGCGCTCGCGGTCACCGGTGGCGTGATCACCGCGGCCGGCCTGATCTTCGCCGCGAGCGTGTTCGCGATGATGTCCGGCAGCGTCGTGACGCTGACCCAGATCGGCTTCACGATCGGCATGGGCCTGCTGCTCGACACGTTCGTGGTCCGCACGCTGGTCGTGCCGGCGTTCGCTGCGCTGGTCGGTCCGCGGCTCTGGTGGCCCTCGACCGGCGCTGCGCACGCCCACGCCGACTGAGGCGGAGTGCGGCCCCGTCCGCGCCTCGCCGTAGACTCCCGGCCCGTGAAGACCCTCGTCATCGGCACCGGCGGCCGTGAGCACGCGCTCGCGCTCGCCCTCTCGCGCGACCCCCAGGTGAGCGAGGTGCACGCCGCTCCGGGCAACCCGGGCATCGGCGCGATCGCCACGCTCCACGACGTCGACCTGATGGACGGAGCGGCCGTCGCGGCGCTCGCGCAGGAGATCGGCGCCGACCTCGTCGTGGTCGGTCCGGAGGCCCCGCTCGTCGCGGGCGTCGCCGACGCGGTGACCGACGCCGGCATCGCGGTCTTCGGCCCGTCGAAGGACGCCGCGCAGCTCGAGGGCTCCAAGGCGTTCTCCAAGGCGGTGATGGACGCTGCCGGCGTCCCGACCGCCCGCTCCTTCACCTGCGCCACCCCCGCGGAGGCGGCGGAGGCGCTCGACACCTTCGGTGCGCCGTACGTCGTGAAGGACGACGCGCTCGCCGCCGGCAAGGGCGTCGTGGTCACCAACGACCGCGCCGAGGCGCTGGCCCACGCGGAGGCGTGCGGCCGAGTCGTCATCGAGGAGTTCCTCAAGGGCCCCGAGGTCTCGGTCTTCGCGGTGTGCGACGGCGCGACGGCCTACGCGCTCCAGCCCGCGCAGGACTTCAAGCGGATCTTCGACGGCGGCCGCGGTGGCAACACCGGCGGCATGGGGTCCTACAGCCCGCTGCCGTGGGCCCCCGCCGACCTGCGCGAGATCGTGATCGCCACCGTCGTCCAGCCGACCCTCGACGAGATGGCGCGCCGCGGCACGCCGTTCCGTGGCTGCCTGTACGTCGGCCTCGCGCTCACCGATGCCGGCCCGCGGGTCATCGAGTTCAACGTGCGCTTCGGCGACCCGGACATCCAGCCGGTGCTCGCGCTGCTCGAGTCCGGTGCCGGCGAGCTGCTGCTGGCCGCCGCCGAGGGCCGCCTGCACGAGGTCGAGCCGCCCGTCTTCCGCGACGGTGCGTCGGTGACCGTCGTGCTCGCCTCCGCCGGCTATCCGGAGTCGTCGTCGAAGGGCGACGTCATCAGCGGCGTCGGCAACGCCAACCTGGTCTCCGACGTCGACGTGATCCACGCCGGCACCGCGATCGTCGACGCCTCCACGCCCGAGGAGCCGACGCACCGCCACCTGGTCACCGCCGGCGGTCGCGTCCTCGCCGTACGCGCGCTCGGCTACGACATCGCCGACGCCCGCGCGCGGGCCTATGCCGCTGCTGACCTGATCTCGTTCCCGGGCATGCAGCGCCGCTCCGACATCGCCGCCGAGCCCCTCGGCGTCATCGAGGGCGCCGCCGTCCTCGAGGGCTGACCTCGCCGGCCCTCCCGCGCCACCCGTCAACCGGTCGCCGGTTCGGAGGCACGCCGTACGCGTGGGAGAATCTCCCACCGTGACCGTGCCCAACGTTCTTGCCACCCGTTACGCCGCTGCCGACCTCGCCGCCATCTGGAGCCCCGAGCACAAGATCGTGCTCGAGCGCCAGCTCTGGATCGCGGTGATGAAGGCCCAGAAGGACCTCGGCATCGAGATCCCCGACGGCGTCATCGAGGCCTACGAGGCGGTCGTCGACAAGGTCGACCTGCAGTCGATCGCCGACCGTGAGCGCGTCACCCGCCACGACGTGAAGGCGCGCATCGAGGAGTTCTGCGCCCTCGCCGGCCACGAGCACATCCACAAGGGCATGACCTCGCGCGACCTCACCGAGAACGTCGAGCAGCTCCAGGTCCTCTCCTCCCTCGGCCTGATCCGTGACCGCGCCGTCGCCACGCTCGCCCGCCTCGCGCGGCTGGCCTCCGAGCACGAGGCGACGGTCATGGCCGGCCGCAGCCACAACGTCGCCGCCCAGGCCACGACCCTCGGCAAGCGCTTCGCGACCGTCGCCGACGAGATGCTCACCGGCGTCCAGCGCCTCGAGGAGCTGATGGCGCGCTACCCGCTGCGTGGCATCAAGGGCCCGATGGGCACCGCCCAGGACATGCTCGACCTGCTCGGCGGTGACGCCGACAAACTGGCCGACCTCGAGCAGCGGGTCGCGACCCACCTCGGCTTCGCCCAGCTCTTCACGAGCGTCGGCCAGGTCTACCCGCGCAGCCTCGACTTCGACACGCTCTCCGCGCTCGTGCAGATCACCGCGGGCCCGTCCAACCTCGCCACGACGATCCGGCTGATGGCCGGCATCGAGCTCGTGACCGAGGGCTTCAAGGAGGGCCAGGTCGGCTCGTCCGCGATGCCGCACAAGATGAACACCCGCTCCTGCGAGCGCGTCAACGGCCTCGCCGTCATCACCCGTGGCTACCTCTCCATGGTCGGCGAGCTCGCCGGTGACCAGTGGAACGAGGGTGACGTCTCCTGCTCCGTCGTACGCCGCGTGGCGCTGCCCGACGCGTTCTTCGCCGTCGACGGGCTGTTCCAGACCTTCCTCACCGTGCTCGACGAGTTCGGCGCCTTCCCGGCGGTCATCCAGCGCGAGCTCGACCGCTACCTCCCGTTCCTCACGACCACCAAGGTCCTGATGAGCGCGGTCCGCAACGGCGTCGGCCGCGAGACCGCCCACGAGGTGATCAAGGAGGCCGCCGTCGGCACCGCGCTGGCGATGCGCCAGGGCCAGGTCGACAACGACGTCTTCGCCAAGCTGGCCGCCTCCGAGGAGCTCGGCCTGACCCGCGAGCAGATCGACGCGCTCGTCGCGAACCCGATCGAGTTCACCGGTGCCGCGGTCGACCAGGTCCGCACGGTCGTCGCCAAGGTCGAGGCCCTGGTCGCGAAGCACCCCGAGGCGGCGGCGTACAACCCGGGCGCCATCCTCTGACCTGATCCCGTCGAAACCCGGGTCTTGGTCAATCGAAACCCGGGTCCTGGCATCTCCCGATATTCCGGACGTGGCTCCGGGCGTCGCAACCGTGCCTGCTGAGGCAGGGACGTTCCGGAGAACTGAGTGATTGCGGGGATCTCATCCTAGAATCGCCAGTCGCGCGCGTCTGTGCCGCGCGTGGAACGGGGGCGTGGAATGTTCGGCCGGCTTGTGGCGTGCGTAGTGGTGGTGGCCTCCGTCGGGGTGGGCGCCCCCGCACTGGCGACGACGGCGCCGGCGGTTCCGTCCGCCGACATCCATCAGATGCCCCTCGTCGAGTCGACGGCGCCGATGGATGCACGTGTAGTTGCCGCGTCGCCCTCGTACGTTGTCCACGCCGGAGCGGGCCCCGTCGATCTCGAGCAGCCCGGCGCCCTCGCTGTCCGGCGGGTCGCTGACTCGGCGACGGTGTGGACTGGTCGCCTTCCGGCGGGCGTGACGCGTGTCGACATCGCTGGCGATGACCTGGCGACGTTCGTCGAGGACCCCGCTGCCTCGAATCGAGGCGAGGTCTCGTTCCGGAACGTTCTGACGGGGGCCGTTGACGGCTCGACCGTGATTCCGTCGGGCGAAGCGTTGCTCGGCGTCGGAGATCGGGCCGTCCTGACGACCTTCTGGGTCGGCAACAACAGGTTCGGCCTACGCGTGCGCCGCGCCGACGGAACCGTCGCCGACGTGGCGGGGGTGACCGTCGGCTATTGGCCCTCCGTCCGCCGCGTCGCGGGGTCGAAGATGTTCGTCTTCGATGGAAGCGATCCGCAGGTCCTGGCCGAGATCGACCTCTCCGCGGCCACGTCGCGCGTGATCGCCGGGCCGTCCAACGGCCGGTGGGACCAGTGGGTCGTTGTCGGCCCCCGCCGCGCCTACTCGATGTATGGCGATTCGTCGGGTCTCACGGTTCGATGGACCGATCTCGCCACGGGTGAGATGGGTGGCGGTTCGGTCGCGGACGCTCCGGGGTTCACGGGCCAGCCTGTGGCCTATGGCGACGGATTCGCCTGGTACGACGGCGCCACCCAGCACCCGGTCATGACCGCGGTGGGTGCCGATCTCGGCGCTGCGGAGTCCGTGGCCTCGGACGTGTACAACGCAGTAGCACTCGGCGACGGACGGGTGGCGGTCGGAGAGCGGTCTCGGTACCCGCGCGAGATCCGGGTCGTCTCCGCTGGTGAGCCGGATCTTCCGCTCACGCTCCCGCCGTTCTACGAGCAAGCGTCGGACCTCCGGTTCGACGGCTCCGTGGCCGCAGCCTGGAACGATTCTGCTTCCGAGATCCCGGCTGATGGATCCGGCTCATGGACGCCGACCGCGCCGCTCGGGCTGACTGCGGGTGGCACGCGCCTTGAACGTGTCGCCGGCACAGATGACGACTGGACCTTGAGCTGGCCGGGTGGGTCGCGAACCATCACGGGATCGGGTTTCACGCTCGCTCACGGTGGCAGCCTCGTGCAGGGGGTATTCGAGAACGCGTCCACCGACGCGGCTCAGGTGCAGCGAGTCGCGACCGGTGAGGTGCTGTGGTCCGGACGCCTCGGGGCGGCCGCAGGCGATGGTTCCTGGCTGTGGACCATCTCGCCGGACGGCGTGTTGTCGGGCCGCGATGTGGATGATGCGACGACGCCCGTCCGCACGATCCCGACCGGCCTGTCCTACTGCTACACAGTCCAGGCCAGGGGACGCTGGGCTCTTGTTCGATGTAGTGGCGCCTGGAGCGTGGTCGACACGCTCGGTGTCGTCGCGACATGGGCACTCCCGGTGTCCCCGCGCAATCCAGGCCGCGCGCCGCTCGACCCGCCCCAGCTCGGCTCCGACTTCGTGGCCTGGCCGGAGTTCCCCGACTCGGACGACGCCGTACGCACGTTCCTGTTCGCTGCTGACCTGACGCCGGACCACGTCACCAGGTTCGTCGGGTCCTTGGCGTACGACACGAACGGCATCAGCACGGACTTCTCGGTCGACGAGGCAGGTTCGAAGCGGATCGCGTTCCGAGACCACAACCTCTGGGTCTCGGTCGCCAACCTGCCGTGGCTCGGCGCGGCGCCGACGGTGAAGCCCGACACGACCGCCCCGACGCTGGCGGCGCTCGCTGGTGGCCCGCGATTCGGCCGGACTGACGCCTCGGGCAAGCTCAGCTGGCGCTACGCGGCGTCGGATACCGGGTCCGGTGTCGCGACGTACGACGTCCAGACCAAGTCGGCTGCACCTGGACACACTCTCGGGCCCTGGACGGATGCGGCCTTGGCGACCTCTGCGACGTCGTTCACCCATGCTGCCGTGCGCGGTAGCGACTGGTGCCTCCGGTTTCGGGCGCGTGACCATGCAGGAAACGTGTCCGGCTGGTCGGCCGCGCGTTGCACAGCGGTGGCCATCGACGATCGGGCGCTCGTCCTGTCTGCTGGCACCCGCTCGACCTGGTCAGGCGCGCTCTACGGCACGTACACCTCGCTTGGTGCGCGCGCAACGCTCGTCCATCGCGCGACCAACGTGGGTGCGACGCTCGGAGTCTGGGTCGTCAAGGGCGTCCGTCAGGGTTACGTCGATGTCTATGTCGGAGGCGTCAAGGCCGGGCGGATCAGCCTGGCGGCGACGTCGAGCAGGCGTGTCCTCGTGACGATGGCAATGCCTCGCTCCGGCACAGTGAAGTTCGTACGCGTAGGCAAGGGCGGAGCGCGAGTGGACGCCTTCGCCGTCGCCCGCTGAGTGCGGCCCGCTCGGCAATCCTCTGCCCGAGAGCGAGTTGCGCATCGCGCTTCTCGTTGCGCGACTTGCATTCTTTTCGGGAGATGGGGCACGGTCGAGGGGACGCATCCACGCACCCCTCGAGGAGGACGGCGTCCCTGACGCCCTGAAACGTTGACCCTGGATCTCGGACGACCTCGGCAGCCAGACCCCGACGACACCCCGGCGGACATCCCGCACCCGGAGCACCAGGCCCACCCGGCCCTCGACTTCGCGGTGCCCGACGAGCAGCTCGTGGACACGGGAGGCCTCGACCGGGTCGTCTTCGGTGTCACGGCGGCTCTCGCGCTCGCCTTCCTGGTGTGGGGCTTCGTCAACACCTCGGCCCTGGCCGACGTCTCCAGCCACTCGCTGGGCTGGGTGATGGCCAACACCGGCTGGCTCTTCGTGCTCGCGTCGAGCGGCTGCGTCGTCTTCGTCATCTGGCTGGCGCTGGGCCGCTTCGGCAGCATCACGCTCGGCCGTGACGGCGAGGAGCCGGAGTTCCGCACGGTCCCGTGGATCGCGATGATGTTCAGCGCCGGCATGGGCATCGGCCTGATGTTCTACGGCGTCAGCGAGCCCATCACCCACTTCGTCACCCCGCCGCCCGGCACCGGCGAGGCAGGCAACCCCGAAGCGATCCAGAACGCGATGGCGACCACGCTCTTCCACTGGACGCTCCACCCGTGGGCGATCTACGCCGTCGTCGGCCTGGCCATCGCGTACGGCGTCTACCGCCGCGGCCGCCTGCAACTGATCAGTGCCGCCTTCGAGCCGCTCCTCGGCCGCCACGCGCACGGCCCCGCGGGCAAGGTCATCGACATGCTCGCGATCTTCGCGACGCTCTTCGGCTCGGCGGCCTCGCTCGGCCTCGGTGCCCTGCAGATCCGCAGTGGCCTCGAGATCGTCTCCGGTGCGGGGCCGGTCGGCAACGGCGTACTCGTCATGATCATCGCGGTGCTGACCGCCGCGTTCGTCGTCTCGGCTGTCTCGGGCGTCGCCAAGGGGATCCAGTGGCTCTCCAGCGTCAACATGGTGCTGGCGGTCGCGCTCGCGCTCTTCGTCTTCGTCGCCGGCCCGACCGTCTTCATCCTCGACCTGGTGCCGACCGCGCTCGGCTCCTACGTGCAGGACCTGGCGATGATGGCCGCGCGCACTGGCGCCGAGGGCTCCGCGACGAGTGACTGGCTCTCGACCTGGACGATCTTCTACTGGGCCTGGTGGCTCTCGTGGACGCCGTTCGTCGGCATGTTCCTGGCCCGGATCTCCCGTGGCCGCACGATCCGCCAGTTCGTGAGCGGCGTGCTGCTCGTGCCCAGCCTGGTCAGCCTGGTCTGGTTCTGCATCTTCGGCGGCGCCGCCATCGACCTGCAGAAGCACGGCACCGACATCGCGGGCGCCGGCGGTGTCGAGTCGCAGCTCTTCATGACGCTCGACCACTACCCGCTGGCGACCGTGAGCAGCATCGTGGTCATGGCGCTCGTCGCGATCTTCTTCGTCTCCGGCGCCGACGCGGCCTCGATCGTGATGGGCTCGCTCTCCGAGCGCGGCACGCTGGAGCCGTCGCGCTGGACGGTCGTCTTCTGGGGCGTCGCGACCGGCGCCGTCGGTGCGGTCATGCTCCTCGTCGGTGGCGAGGACGCGCTCACCGGCCTGCAGACGATCACCATCGTCGCGGCGCTGCCGTTCGTCGTGGTGATGGTCGGGCTCAGCGTCGCGCTGGTCCGCGACCTCCGCTCCGACCCGCTCATGGTCCGTCGCACGTACGCCGTCGAGGCGGTCGAGCAGGCCGTCATCGCCGGCGTCACCGAGCACGGCGACGACTTCGTCCTCTCCGTGCAGCGTGACGAGAGCGCGGACCCGTGTGCCGGGGACGAGCGGGACGACCGCGGCGTGCCGGCCGCCCGGGAGGCGGCCGGCTGACGCCGGGCGGCTCAGGCGGGCTGCAGCTCCCCGCCGGCAGTGGCGGGTGTGGGTGTGGCCCGCCTGGCCCACCGGGTCGTGACCGTCGCGTGTGCGACGTAGGCGAGGACGAGGGTGCCGCCCCAGAGGTAGCCGACCATGTACCAGGCCTCCTGGGTGTTCATGCCGTGGACGAGCACGCCGAACCCGTAGGCCAGGGCGCCCGTGGTGGGGGCGACCAGCGCCCCTGCCAGGTACGTGCGCCACGCGGCGGCAGCGGAGCCGTTGCCCCGCTGCTGCGCCTGCCGTGCCATCCGGGCGAGCCACGCCGTGTGCACGACGTACGGCAGGAAGCAGCCGACGACGACGGGCGCCCAGCCCGGGGTGAACCAGTACGCGTGCGGCGCCGACCAGTCGGTCGTGGTCGCCGCGAGCACGGCGAGGGCCACGATGCCGGGGGCGCCGACGGCGGCGGCGATGCGGAGCGCGCCCGTCGTCGCCAGCGGGCTGTCGGCGCGACGGTTGCCCTTCCAGAACTTCTGCACGTAGAGCATCGAGCAGGTGATCAGGAAGGTCGCGGCGAACTGGATCCCGAACAGGTTCAGCATCTCCTTGCCGGGCTGCCAGAAGAGGCTCACGGACATCCACTCGAGGCGGAGCCAGCCGGCCGAGCAGATCAGCGCGAAGGCTGCGGTCGCGAACTCGCGGTGCGCGACCAGATCCCGACGGCGGATCGACACGAAGGCGAGCAGCGCCAGTCCGGCCGTGCCGGCAGCGAGGATCCAGAGGACCTCCTCGAAGACCCTGCCGGAGAAGACGTCGGTGGCCGGCGTCTGCAGCAGGTACGACGCCGCCGTCGCCGCGACGCCGAGGCAGCACAGGAGGAAGACCTTGCCCAGCGTGCGGTGCACTCCGGGCCGCGCGCGACGGAGCCGCTCCGAGAACTGCGAGAGGCCGGCGACCAGCGCGGTGGTGCCCACGACCGAGTGGATCCACATGGTCACGTACGTCGACGCGAAGGTCGCGAAGTGGGCCTCGTGGGTGTCCGGCCGCACGTCATGACCGGAGCCGTGTCCGAACGCGAACGTCGGCGAGATCAGCAGCTTGAAGACATCGTCCTGGAGGTTGGGGCCGGAGTGGCCGTTCCAGAAGTAGGTGAACGACAGTGGTGCGTAGAACGCGACCGCGAGCACGAGCAGTGCTCCAGCGGCCGCCCGGACGCGCGAGGTGGGCGTTGCCATCAACTCTCCCTATAACGGTGTGATACAACGCAACGATAAGTGCTGCTCCGAGTCGCGGACACCCGGTGGAACGGTGACGTCGCACACGCAGCCACTAGGGTCGAGTCGTGTCCAGTCGCCCGTCCTCCCGGCGTGAGGAGCTCACCCGCGTCGCCCTGCGCTTGCTGGAGGAAGAGGGTCCCGAGGCGGTGTCGACGCGCAAGGTGGCGCACGCGTACGGCGCCTCGACGATGGCGGTGTACTCCGAGTTCGGCTCGCTGGACGGCCTGGTCGTCTCCGTCGTCGAGCAGGGGTTCCGGCTGCTCGGCGCGGAGCTCGAGGAGGTCGGTGCGAGTGACGACCCGGTGGCAGACCTCCGCCGGATCGCGGTCGCGTACCTCGGGTTCGCCGACGCCCGCCCGGACCTCTACCGCGTCATCTATGCGGTGTCGCCGCTGGCGGGCCGTCGCCAGACCGGCGACCAGCTCCTGCTCGGCGCGGCGGCGTTCGAGGTCCTGCACGAGGCGGTACGCCGCGCCTACCGCGCCGGCCGCCTGACCCGGGCGACGCCGTACTCCGCGGCGGTGGAGGCCTGGGTCTCGCTGCACGGGCTCGCGCTGGCGCGTCTCTCGGGCTATCTCGACGAGATGCCGCCGCTCGAGGGGGGTCCGCTGGCGCTGCTCCACACCCTGCTGCTCGGTCTCGGGGACGCGCCGGAGCGGATCGCGGCCTCCCTGTCACCCGGCGGCTGAGCGATAGGACAGGATGCGGTCATGCCGTCGTTCCCGCTCCAGCCCGTGGCCGATGCCGACTTCGAGGTCGGCCAGCCGTTCACGCACCGCTTCACGGTCCGGACGAAGCGGTCCGCCGCCGAGGTCTTCGACGAGCTCCACGGCGAGCGTGCGCTCCACTGGTGCCGCGGGCTGCGCAGGGTGACGTGGAAGTCGCCGCGCCCGTTCGGCGTCGGCACGCTGCGCGAGGTCCGGGCCGCCAACGGCCTGCTCGCGCAGGAGCGCTACATCGTCTGGGACGAGGCCACGCGGGTCACGGCGTTCACGTTCGTGTCGACCAACCTGCCGCTGTTCCGGCGGTTCGGCGAGCGCTACACCGTCACCCCGACGGCGGGTGGCGGCTGCGAGTTCCTGTGGGAGTTCGTCGCTGAGCCCAAGGGGCCGGCGCCGCTGCGGACCGCACTCTTCGCCGTCGCGCGGAAGCTCGACTTCGCCGCGCTCGAGCGCGACACCCGCGCGTACTTCAGCTGACCCTGCGCCGCGGGGCCGGTCTACCCGGCCGGCTTCACGTCCAGCACGACCTCGAACTCGAGCAGGTCGGCGCCGGTGGCGACCGGCTTCCTGGGCGCCTCGCCCGGGGCTGAGGCGTGTGCGGCGCGAGCGTCGCCGTCGCGCCAGGCGGCGAACGCCTCCTCCGACTCCCACTGCGTGACGACGAAGTAGCGGTCGTCGCCGCTCACCGGTCGGAGCAGCTGGAAGCAGAGGAAGCCGGGCGAGCCCTCGACGGCGCCGGCGCGCGCGGCGAAGCGCTTCTCGAGCTCGGCGCCGGCCTCGGCGGGGACGTGGATGGCGTTGATCTTCACGACGGACATGGCGCCAGCCTAGGCAGCCTCGCCGACTACCCTCGTGCCCATGCTGAACATCCCGCCGGCACCGGCGATCCCGGGCACGACGCACCTGCACTCGGGCAAGGTCCGCGACCTCTACCGGATCGACGAGGGCGAGCACGCCGGCAACCTGCTCATGGTGGCCAGCGACCGCATCTCGGCGTACGACTTCGTGCTGTCGAGCACGATCCCGGACAAGGGCGAGATCCTCACGCGGATGTCGCTGTGGTGGTTCGAGACGCTCGGCGTGCCGCACCACGTCCTCTCCACCGACGTGCCCGAGGCGGTCAAGGGCCGCGCGGTCGTCGTCCGGAGCCTGGAGATGTTCCCGGTCGAGTGTGTGGCCCGCGGCTACCTCACCGGCTCCGGCCTCGGTGACTACGAGGCGACGGGCGAGGTCTGCGGCATCGCGCTGCCGGCCGGCCTCGTCGACGGCTCGCGCCTGCCCGAGCCGATCTTCACCCCTGCGACGAAGGCCGCCGTCGGCGACCACGACGAGAACGTCTCGTACGACGCGGTCGTCGCCACCGTCGGTGAGGCCGACGCCTCCGCGCTCCGGGCAGCGACGCTCGACGTCTACGGCCGCGCCGAGCAGATCGCCCGCGAGCGCGGGATCATCCTGGCCGACACGAAGTTCGAGTTCGGCCGGGGCGCGTCGGGTGAGCTGGTGCTCGCCGACGAGGTGCTGACTCCCGACTCGAGCCGCTTCTGGCCCGCCGACGCGTGGAGGCCCGGCCAGACCCAGCCCAGCTTCGACAAGCAGATCGTGCGCAACTGGCTCACCTCGGCCGAGTCCGGCTGGGACAAGAAGTCGGGCGAGCAGCCGCCGGCGCTGCCCGCCGAGGTGATCGAGCTGACCCGCGCCAAGTACGTCGAGGCCTACGAGAAGCTCACCGGCCAGACCTTCTGAGCCACCGTGGCCCCGGCTCCTCGCCTGAGGGGGTCCCGCGTCGCCGGCCTCTCCGGCGCATGTGTTGCACGTCATGTCACAGACATGTGTCCGCGTCGTTCCGTGCCGCTTATCTTTGTATGCGGTGCGTCATGCACCGCATACAGCACCGCTCGAGGCGAGGAGACACAGATGACCGAGGCGTACGCCGGCAACACGGTCGAGGCGCGTGATGCGATCACGCCGATGCGCGACAACGGGTTCTTCGCGGCGGACTCCGTCGCGCGGCGGGTGTGGATCTACCCGACGTCGTTCCTGATCGGCTTCGCCCGCGCGGTCACCATCGAGCACCTCGACCCGCATCTCGCCGCCGCGGTCGTGGCGTCGGGCCAGGTCAAGCAGCGCACCCCGCTCCGCTTCGACCGCACCATGCAGTACTTCGCGACCGTCCTGTACGGCGACGCGCAGTCGGTCCTGAAGTCCTCCGACATCCTGATGAAGGTGCACAAGCGGGCCATCGGCACCGACCCGGTGACCGGCCAGGACTTCTCGGCCAACAACCCCGACTCCCAGCTCTGGATCCACCTCACCGCGTGGCACTCCATCCTGATCACCTACGAGATGTTCGGCCCGGGCAAGCTGTCGCCGGAGGACGAGGCCGAGTACTGGCGCGAGTGCACCGTCGCCGCGGCGTTCCAGACGATCGACACCGAGAACATGCCGCGCACGCGTGCCGAGGTCGTGCAGTACTTCGAGGACTTCCGCCCGAAGATGGTCGCCTCCGAGCCGGCGCTCGACATGTTCGAGTTTCTCGTCAACCAGTACCGCTCGTCGCTGCCGCACTCGATCCCGCTGCCCATCCGTAACGTGGTCAACGCCTTCACCAGCCGTGCCGTCCTCGCCACGATGCCCCAGTGGATGCGCGAGATGGGGGGCACGCCGCAGTCGCCGGTCGTCGACGTCGCGATCCGCGCCGTCATGAAGCCCGCTCTTGCCGCACTGCACCACGGTGGCCCGATCAAGATCGCCGCGGTCAAGTTCATGACGCCGCGCACCTTCCCGATCGTGGCGCCGTACGTCATGGGCGTCGCGCCGCTGGAGGAGACCGTGTGGGACGTCGCCGACGCGCGCACGGCCTTCGGCTTCCCGCGGACCCCGCGCGAGATCTACGCCGAGCAGCTCGCCGAGCGCAGGGCTGGCAAGATCAAGGGTTACGAGAAGAACCACAAGGACGAGATCATCGCCTTCGACACCGCCGGCGAGACCGGCGGCACCATCCGTAACCGCGTGCAGAAGGACAAGGTCTCCTGATGAGCCTGGACACCAACTACGACATGACTCCCGCGACCACGGAGGAGCTCGACGCAGCCGTCGCCGCGCTCGCCACGGGAGCAGCGACCTGGGCCGAGCTCGACCTGGGCGCGCGCGCCGACCTCCTGCGCCGCACGCAGAAGACGATCGCGGCCAACGCCGGCACGTGGGCGGGTGCCGCCACCGCCGCGAAGCAGGTGCCGTCGGGTGCCTACGAGGGCGAGGAGTGGATGTCCGGCCCCGCCGCCACCGCTCCGATGTTCGGCGAGTACGCCACGTCGCTCGACAAGCTGGCGGCCGGCAAGTCGCCCCTCGACGGCCTCAAGATCTCGACGACCGTGACCGGTCAGACCAAGATCCGGGTGCTGCCCGAGGACCTCAAGGACATGCTCCTCTTCAACGGCTTCGTTGCCGAGGTCTGGCTGCAGCCCGGCGTCACCGCCGAGCAGGCGAAGGCCGAGGCAGGTCTCGGTGCCCGCCTCGCTGGCGAGGCCCCGGAGAAGACCCACGGCGTCGGCCTCGTGCTCGGCGCGGGCAACATCTCCGCGATCGCGCCGCTCGACGCGGCCTACGAACTGGTCGCCTTCAACCGCGCCTCGATCATCAAGCTGAACCCGACCTTCCAGCACCTCAAGCCGGTGTACGACGCCGCCCTGGCGCCGCTCATCGAGGCCGACCTGGTCCGCGTCGTCAACGGTGGCGCCGAGGTCGGCGGCTACCTGACGTCGCACCCGGGCATCAACCACGTGCACATCACCGGCTCGGCGCGTACCCACGACGCGATCGTGTGGGGCGTCGGCAAGGACGCGGAGAAGAACCGCAAGGCGGGCACCCCGAAGCTGACCAAGGAGATCACCTCCGAGCTCGGGGGCGTCTCGCCCATCATCGTGGTCCCCGGAAAGTGGGCGAAGTCCGACCTCGTCTACCAGGCCGAGCACGTCGTCACGCAGCGCTTGCACAACGCCGGTCACAACTGCATCGGCGGCCAGGCGCTGCTGATCTCGTCCGACTGGGACCAGAAGGACGCGTTCCTCGACGCCATCCGCACGGTCCTCGGCGAGATCGCGCCGCGCGCACCGTGGTATCCCAACGCGGAGGCGTCGATCGACCGCGCCAGGGCGACGTACGGCGACGCCGCCGAGCAGGTCGGCTCCTGCACGCTCGTGACGCTGGGCGACGACAGTCCGACCGAGCTCTACGACGGTGAGTACTTCGCCGCTGTCCTCGGCATCACGGAGCTGCCCGGCCTGGGCGAGGAGTTCCTCACGAACGCGGTCGCGTTCGCCAACGACCGGCTCGACGGCACGCTGGGCGGATCGCTGATCGTGCACCCGCGCGACATCAAGAAGATGGGTGCCCGCTTCGACGAGCTCATCGCCGACCTCCGCTACGGAGCGGTGGGCATCAACGTGTGGAGCGGCATCGCCTTCCTCCTCGGTGGTGCGACCTGGGGTGCCTACCCGGGCCACACGCTCGAGCAGGTCGGCTCGGGCATCGGCGTCGTCCACAACACCCACCTGATCGCGCGCTCGGAGAAGACCGTGGTCAGCGGCCCGTTCCACCCGTTCCCGGTCTCGTACCTCAAGGGCGAGTTCACGATGGCGCCCACGATGCCTTGGTTCGTCACCGCCAAGACCGCGGCGAAGTCCGGCAAGGCGCTCGCGGCGTACGGCGGCAAGCGGAGCTGGGGCAACCTGCTGAGGATCTTCCCGCCGGCCCTTCGCGGCTGACCGGCCACACGGAGGGGGCGCGCGTGGCAGACTTCCGCGCGTGCCCCCTGCCGTCCCCTCCCGCATCCGCGACGGCCGCAACACGCGCTGGGACGAGCACCGCGAGCAGCGGCGCCGCCTGATCCTCGACGCGGCGATCGCGGTCGTCTCCGAGGCGCCTCCCGGCGCGGAGCTCCGGCTCCACGACGTCGCCGAGCGGGTCGGCCTCGTGCGCACCGTCGTCCAGCGTCACTTCGGCGGGCGGCTGCAGCTCACCCGCGCGGTGCAGGCCGACGTGCTCGAGCAGGCGTTCGCGCTGATCACCCGGCCGGTCGACCTCACCCAGACGCTGTACGCCGTGGCGCACTCGCTCGTCGGCGAGACCGTCCACTGGGTCGTCGGCAACCCGAGCCTGCACGCCCTGGTCGAGCGCGAGCTGGGCGATGGGGAGCAGAGCGAGCTCAACCGGGCCACCACGCGGTACGCCGGCTTCCTCGAGCAGATCGTCGCCGGGGTGGCCGTGGGTCGCGGGATGACCCTTGACGCCAGCCAGGCGGCGTCCACGCACCTGCTCTTCGTCGGCATCGCCGGCCATGTCCGCGCGGCGGTGGCGTACTGGGCCTCGGAGGAGGCGCACACGCTCGATGCCGACGCGCTCGAGCGGCTGCTGACTGACACGATCGTCGGCATGGTGATCCGCCACGCGGCGACCCTGGGGCTCGAGCTCGACCCCGACGCGCCCCTGCTCGGCTCCTGACTCCCGAGCGCCCTGCGGTCGTCGCGGCGTACGACGTCGCCGCCGTGGAATTTGTGCGGATGCACATCCCCACCACGGCAGGTGTCGCCTAGGTTTGGGCGCATGCTGAACCTCTCCTTCCTCCTCGAGGACTCCGCCCGCAACTACCCGGATCGCGACGCCCTCGTCCTGGGGCCCACGCGCCTGACCTACGCGCAGGTCAACGGCGCCGCCAACCAGGTGGCCAACCTGCTGGTCGAGCGCGGCATCCAGCCGGGCGACAAGGTGGCGCTGAGCTGCCCGAACCTGCCGTACTTCCCGATCGTCTACTACGGCATCCTCAAGGCCGGCGGCGTCGTCGTCCCGCTCAACGTCCTGCTCAAGGACCGCGAGATCGCCTTCCACCTGGAAGAGGCCGACGTCAAGGCGTACTTCTGCTTCCAGGGCACCCCTGACCTGCCGATGGGCGAGGAGGGGTTCAAGGCCGCGCAGGCCGTCGACGGGGTGGAGAGCTTCTTCCTCATCACCGCCGACCCCGCGGCGCCCAGCCCGATCGAGGGTGCCGAGACGATGGGCTCGGCCCTGGCCGGCAAGAGCCCGGTCTTCGACTCGGTCGTGCGCGAGGCCTCCGACACCGCGGTCATCCTCTTCACCTCCGGCACGACCGGCAAGCCGAAGGGCGCGGAGCTCAGCCACGCCAACACGACCATGAACGTCGTGACGAGCAACCGGCTCTTCAACAGCCGTCCGGCGGCGGACTCCCACATCCTCTGCCTGCCGCTCTTCCACACCTTCGGCGCGACCGTGCAGATGCACGCGGGCTTCTCGATGGCCGCCACGCTGTACCTCGTGCCGCGCTTCGACGCCGCGCAGGTCGTGCAGCTGATGGAGACCGAGGAGATCACCTTCTTCGCCGGCGTGCCGACGATGTGGTGGGGGCTGCTCCAGGCGCTCACCGACGAGGTCGACGTCGACCGCATCGCCAAGAACCTCCGGATGGGTGTCTCCGGCGGCGCGGCGCTGCCCGTCGAGATCATCAAGGAGACCAAGGAGCGCCTGCACGTGCAGATCCTCGAGGGCTACGGCCTCTCGGAGACCTCGCCGGTGGCGACCTTCGGCGACCCGAGCAAGCCCAACAAGCCGGGCTCGATCGGCACCCCGATCTGGGGCATCGAGGTCAAGCTGATCAACGACGACTGGTCCGAGGTGACCGAGGTCGGCGCCGTCGGTGAGATCGCGATCAAGGGCCACAACATCATGAAGCGCTACTACGGCCGCCCCGAGGCGACGGCCGAGGCGATCAAGGACGGCTGGTTCCGCTCCGGCGACCTCGCCCGCAAGGACGAGGACGGCTACTACTTCATCGTCGACCGCTCCAAGGACATGATCATCCGCGGCGGCTTCAACGTGTACCCCCGCGAGATCGAGGAGGTCCTGCTCTCGCACCCGGCGATCTCGCTGGCCGCCGTGATCGGCGTCCCGCACGACAGCCACGGCGAGGAGGTCAAGGCGTTCGTCATCCTCAAGCCCGGCGCCAGCGCCACGCCCGAGGAGCTCGTTGCCTGGGGCAAGGAGCAGATGGCGGCGTACAAGTACCCCCGCGTCGTCGAGATCGTGGAGTCCCTCCCGATGACCGCCACCGGCAAGATCCTCAAGCGCGAGCTCCCGCGCTGACCCGATCAGCCCGCGCTACGCCCGGCCGGCCCGGTCCCACCTCGGTGGGGCCGGGCCGCTGCCGTCCCGGCCTCAGAAGAGGGCGACGTCGGCCTTGCCGGTCATCTCGTCGATGAACCGGGCGACGTGGCCGGCGACGAGCGCGGGGGAGTGCTCGACGACCCAGTGGTTGCCCGGGATCTCCAGCGTGGCCAGCGACTCGCACCACGGGGCGGGCGCGGTGCGCTGCATCTCGGAGTCGACGTGGAGGTCGTCGGTCGGCGCCAGGACCTGCACCGGCACCGTCGTACGCCGGGGGCGCGGGCGCGCGAGCCGGGGGAGGAAGTTCGCGCGGTACAGGGCCAGGCCGGCCTCGGCGTCGGAGCGGCTGCGGTCACGGACGACCGCGTCCTTCGGCAGCCCGTGGCGTGCCGAGTGGCGCACGAACCGGTCGAGCACGCCGAGGCGGATCACCGCCTCGGGCACGGCGGGCAGCTGGAAGAGCGCGACGTAGTAGGAGTCGAGCAGCTGGCGCGCGATGGCCCGCGGGCGCTCGCGGAGGCCGCGCAGCCACACACCGACCATGTCCAGGTCAGGCCCGGAGATCGAGCTGTAGGAGAGCAGGCGGCTGCTCCACGCGGGGTCGGTCACCAGGCCCCACGTCTGGATCGAGCCCCAGTCGTGGGCCAGCAGATGAACGGGCTCGTCGCCGGCGACGTGGTCGATGACGGCTCCGAGGTCGGCCGCCAGCCGGTCGATGCGGTAGGACCGCCGCCCCGACGGAGTGGACGAGGAGCCGGCGCCGCGCACGTCGTACGTCACGACGCGGAAGCGCTCGGTGAGCTCGGCGACCACGCCGTCCCAGACGTGGTGGTCGTCGGGGTAGCCGTGCACGGCGACGATGGTCGGCCCCGGTCCCGGGTGGTCCTGGACAGCGAGGGTCACACCGTCGGGCGTCGTGACGGTGAGGTTCCGGGCGACAGTCATGGCGAGCATCCTGCCAAGCGCGGCCGCGTGCTGGGCGCGGTGCCCGGCCCATGGCTGGGCGCCCGTAGACTGAGCGCCGAAGATCCGCACTTCTCTAGGAGCTCATCGTGGCCCGTGTCGTCGTCGACGTCATGCTCAAGCCGGAAATCCTCGACCCGCAGGGCAAGGCCGTCCACGGCGCGCTGCCCCGCCTCGGCTTCTCCGGCGTGACCGACGTCCGCCAGGGCAAGCGGTTCGAGCTCGAGGTCGAGTCGGCCGACGAGGCCACGCTCGCCGAGATCGAGAAGATGGCCGAGACGCTCCTCGCCAACACCGTGATCGAGGACTTCGTGGTCCGCGTGGAGGAGCAGGCGTGAAGATCGGCGTCGTCACCTTCCCGGGCACGCTCGACGACGTCGACGCGCAGCGCGCCGTCACGATCGGTGGCAACGAGGCCGTCGCGCTCTGGCACGGCGACCACGACCTGAAGGGCGTCGACGCGGTCGTCCTCCCGGGCGGCTTCTCCTTCGGTGACTACCTTCGCTGCGGCGCCATCTCGCGCTTCTCGCCGGTCATGACCGAGGTCATCGAGGCGGCCCACAAGGGCATGCCCGTCCTCGGCATCTGCAACGGCTTCCAGATCCTCACCGAGTCGCACCTGCTGCCCGGCGCGCTGATCCGCAACGACCACCGCAAGTTCGTCTGCCGCGACCAGAAGCTCCGCATCGAGAACAACGCGACCGCCTGGACCTCGGCGTACGAGAAGGACCAGGAGATCACCGTCGTCCTCAAGAACGGCGAGGGCTCCTTCGTCGCCGACGAGGCCACCCTCGACATGCTCGAGGGCGAGGGCCGCGTCGTCGCGCGCTACCTCGACGTCAACCCGAACGGCTCGCTGCGCGACATCGCCGGCATCACCAACGAGCGCGGCAACGTGGTCGGCCTCATGCCGCACCCCGAGCACGCCGTCGAGGAGCTGTGCGGCCCGGGCACCGAGGGCCTCGGCTTCTTCACCTCGCTCGCCGCGTCCGTCTTCGCGTGATGACCCCGCTGCGCCTCTTCAAGGCCCTGGCCGTCACCGAGGCGGTCACCTGGGCCGCGCTGCTGACCGGCATGCTGCTGAAGTACGGCTTCAAGACGACTGAGCTCGGCGTCCAGATCGCGGGCCCGATCCACGGGGTCGCCTTCATCGCCTTCTGCCTCGTCACGATCGTGATCGGCATCGACCAGGGGTGGAGCAAGCGCCGCGTCCTGCTCGGGCTGGCGTCGTCCATCCCGCCGTTCTTCACCATCCTCTTCGAGCGGTACGCCGAGTCCCGCGGCCTGCTCGGCACCTCGTGGCAGTCGCGGGCCGACAGCCCGGGCCGTGGCCAGCGTGCCGTCTGCTGGCTGCTGCACAACCGCCTGCGCGCCCTCGCGGCGTTCGCGGGTGCGGTGGTCGCGCTGACCGCCGTCGCCCTCATCGCCGGCCCGCCCGTCGGCGGCTGACCCGCCCGAAGCGGCGCGGGCGGTGAGCTCGCGCCGCCTCAGCGGCCCAGGTGGACCTCAGCGGCCGCGGTAGAGCAGCGTCCAGGTCGACGGCGTGACCACGCCGTTCGCCTTCAGGTCGCGTGACGACTGGTAGGTCCGGACCGCCGCGTCGGTGGCCTGGTCGAAGACACCGGTGAGCGGCACGGGGATGCCGCGTGCGATGAGCGCGCGCTGGAGCCGCCAGACGGAGGCGCCGCTGGAGCCGCGCTTCTCCCAGCCCGAGCCGCCGCGGGGCAGGAGCCCCTTCCAGTGGCCGGCACGCCACGACGTGGCGGGCTGGAAGCCCTCACGGGTGAGCCAGGTGTTGATGCCGGCGGAGAGCCCGCGACCGAAGTAGGGGTTGGAGACCTGCATGCCGGTGATGCCCTGCTCGCTCAGCAGGCACTTGAGCGTGGTGACCTGGGTCCGCTTCATGCCCGGCGACAGCGCGATGTAGGACGTGAAGTCGACCGGGATGCCGCCGCAGTGCGTCTCCTTGCGGGCCCGCGATCCGCCACCGACCTCGAGCCAGTTGCGGTCGATGTTGATGGTCACGCCGCCCCAGGTCTCGTCGTGGCCGCCCTGGTACTGCTTCAGCCGGCTGCCGCCGGTCCAGCCGTCGCTGCGGAGGTAGCGCGACTCGGTGGTCGTGGTCGCCTGGCCGTCCCAGCGGGCGATCCAGATCGTGTCGGGGAGCGTGAAGACGCCGGGGTGGTTCACGCGGGCGTCGTCGACCATCTTGATGCCGGAGCTGGCGCTCGAGTAGAAGCCGGCCTTGTAGCCGAGCTCGTGGAGCCGGATGTCCCAGGCGTGCACGAAGCGGAGCGCCGACTCGCGGCAGTTGGTGTTGCTGAGGTCGAAGCCCTCGAGGTCGTAGAAGAGCGTGCTGCCGGGGACGATGCCGAGGTCCTTGGCCGCGGCGACCGCGCGCCCGGCCTCGAGCGTGCCCTGGGCCTTCGCCTTGGACCACCAGTTGGTCGGGTCCGGGTTGATCGTCGGGTCGTCGCCGTACCGGGGGAAGCGGGGCTGGCAGCTGGCCTGCGGGCCGAGCGTGATCGGCAGCAGGCGCCAGCCGCGGGCCAGCTGGGTCGAGACCCAGGCCGGCGTGAGGTTGGGCTGGCTGCGGCACGCACGCGAGTTGCCGCTGATGTAGATGCCGACGGAGAGGAACGGCGAGCTCGCCAGCCAGGCGTCCATCTTCGCCTGCGTCGGCGCCAGGCACTGGTCGAAGCCGTAGCCGGTGAAGGAGCCGGGCGTGACCGGGTTGCTGCCGGCGGCCAGCTCGGCGCGCGCGTCGTCGCCGGTCACGGCGAGGCCACCCGCGCCGAGGCCGAGGACGGCGGCGAGAGCGACGAGCGTCGTGGTCAGACGGGTGCGGAGCTGGGCGGACGACGAGGTCCGCTGGCCGCTCCGGTTCCGGGTGAGGGCGCGCATGGTGAGTCTCCGAAAGTGAGGTGAGGGACCACGTTAACCACACGAGTAACACCAGCAACAGAGGCAACAGCGAACTACAAATATGTAGTTTTCGCAGGTCAGAAGGGGTGACGAGCGGTCGTGCGGAGGTCGGCGCGCTGCGCCCGTGGCAGTGCGGAGGGGCGTCCCGGCGCCGCGCCGCACGCGGGGCGGACCGTGGCTCGGGGCGGTCCCGCGCGCCCGTAGAATCTGGCGCGTGACTGAGAGCCGCACTTCCGCCCTGGACACCGTCGCTGTCGCCAGCACCGACCCCGAGCGGGAGCAGCCGTGGGCTGAGCTCGGCCTCAAGGAGGACGAGTACGCCCGGATCCGCGAGATCCTCGGCCGCCGCCCCACGGGCGCCGAGCTGGCGATGTATTCCGTCATGTGGTCGGAGCACTGCTCCTACAAGTCCTCCAAGGTCCACCTCAAGCAGTTCGGCGAGCTCGCGCAGGAGACCCCGCGCGGCCCGATGCTCGCCGGCATCGGCGAGAACGCCGGGGTCCTCGACATCGGCCAGGGCTACGCCGTCAGCTTCAAGGTGGAGTCCCACAACCACCCGTCGTACGTCGAGCCGTACCAGGGTGCCGCGACCGGCATCGGCGGCATCGTCCGCGACATCATCGCGATGGGCGCGCGCCCGGTCGCGGTCATGGACCCGCTCCGCTTCGGCCCGCTCGACGCCCCCGACACCCACCGCGTGCTCCCCGGCATCGTCGCCGGCGTCGGTGGCTATGGCAACTGCCTCGGCCTGCCCAACATCGGCGGCGAGGCGGTCTTCGACGCGACGTACTACGGCAACCCGCTCGTCAACGCGCTCGCTGTCGGCGTCCTGCGGCACGAGGACCTCCACCTCGCCAACGCCTCCGGCACCGGCAACCTCGTCGTCCTGTACGGCGCGCGCACCGGTGGCGACGGCATCGGCGGCGTCTCCGTGCTCGCCTCCGAGACGTTCGACGCCGACGGCCCGGCCAAGCGCCCCGCCGTCCAGGTCGGCGACCCGTTCATGGAGAAGCTCCTCATCGAGTGCACCCTCGAGCTGTACGGCGCCCACGTCGTCGCCGGCATCCAGGACCTCGGCGGCGCGGGCCTCTCGTGTGCCACCTCCGAGCTCGCCTCCGCGGGTGACGGCGGCATGCACGTCGAGCTCGACAAGGTGCCGCTGCGCGACTCCACGCTCTCGCCCGAGGAGATCCTCATGAGCGAGTCGCAGGAGCGGATGATGGCGGTCGTCGAGCCCGCCAACATCGACGCCTTCCTCGCGATCTGCCGCAAGTGGGACGTCGAGGCCGCGGTCATCGGCGAGGTCACCGACACCGGCCGCCTGGTCATCGACTGGCACGGCCAGACCGTCGTCGACGTCCCGCCGGGCACGGTCGCCCACGAGGGCCCGGTCTACAACCGCCCCTTCGCCCGCCCCGACTGGCAGGACGCCCTGCAGGCCGACGGCGCGGAGAAGCTCCCGCGCCCGTCCACCGGCGCCGAGCTGCGCTCGACGGTCGTCCAGCTCGCCGCGAGCCCGAACCTCTGCGACAAGTCCTGGATCACCGACCAGTACGACCGCTACGTCCGCGGCAACACGGTCCTCTCGCAGCCGTCCGACTCCGGCATGATCCGCATCGACGAGGAGACCAACCTCGGCGTCTCGATCTCGACCGACTGCAACGGCCGCTTCGCCAAGCTCGACCCGTACGCCGGCGCCCAGCTCGCGCTCGTCGAGTCCTACCGCAACGTCGCCACCGGTGGCGCCGAGCCGCTCGCCGTCTCCGACTGCCTCAACTTCGGCTCGCCCGAGGACCCGGCCGTCATGTGGCAGTTCGCCCAGGCCTGCACCGGCCTCAAGGACGCCTGCAAGGAGCTCGGCACCCCCGTCACCGGCGGCAACGTCTCGCTCTACAACCAGACCGGCGAGACCGCGATCCTGCCGACCCCGGTCGTCGCCGTCCTCGGTGTGATCGACGACGTCACCAAGCGCACGCCGTCGGCGTTCGAGGCCGCGGGCCAGGCGGTCTACCTGCTCGGCGAGACCCGGGAGGAGCTCTCCGGCTCCGAGTGGGCGCACGTCGTCCACGGCCACCTCGGCGGCCTCCCGCCGAAGGTCGACTTCGCTGCGGAGAAGGCGCTCGCCCTCCTGCTCCGTGAGGGCGTCGGCCTGCTGGCCACGGCCCACGACCTCGCCGACGGTGGTCTCGCGCAGACCCTCGTCGAGTCGTCGATCAAGAACGGCGTCGGTGTGACCGTCTCCCTCGAGGGCGACCCGTTCCTGGCGCTCTTCGCCGAGTCGACCGCCCGCGTCCTCGTCGCGGTCCCGGCCGACCGCACGGGCGAGCTCGAGGCGCTGGCTGCGAAGCACGGCGTCCCGGCTGCTGCGCTCGGCACGACCGGCGGCGACGCGATCGTGGTCGAGGGCCAGTTCGAGCTGCCGATCGCCGAGGTCCGCGAGGCCTGGAGCGCCACGCTCCCGGCCGCCATGGCCTGATCCACCCCCGTCGTACGTCGAAACCCGGGTCCTGGTGCGCCGAGACCCGGGTTTCTGCGCGTCGAGGCGCGGTCCCGGGTCCGCCTAGGCTGGTCGCATGCCTGACCTGATCGTGACGAGCCGCTGGGTGGTCCCCGAGGGGGACCTCTCCGAGCGGTTCTCGCGCTCGTCCGGACCGGGTGGACAGGGCGTCAACACCACCGACAGTCGCGTCGAGCTCTCGTACGACGTGGCCCGCGCCGGGTCCGTGCCCGACCAGCTCCGCGACCGGGTGCTCGACCGGCTCCGCGGGCGGCTCGTCGACGGCGTCCTCACGATCGCGGCGAGCGAGTACCGCGCGCAGCTCGCCAACCGCAAGGCGGCCCGCGAGCGCATGGCCCAACTGCTCCGCGAGGCGGCCGCACCACCGGCCCCGAAGCGCCGGCCGACGAAGCCGACCCGCGGCTCGAAGGAGCGCCGGCTCGCCTCGAAGAGGCAACGAAGTGATATCAAGCGTGGCCGGCAGGGTCATTTCGACTGACCCGGCGGCCATGATGCTCGGGTGACGAACGAGGCGCCCGAGGACCTTCCCGACGGCACCCCCGGCGCCTCGGTGCTGCCCGGGCCCCCGGCCGCCACCCTGCGCGGCCACCGCGACTTCAACCGGCTCTGGGCGGGTGAGTCGCTCTCGGTCTTCTGCAAGGAGATCGGCCAGCTCGCGCTGCCGGTCGTGGCGGTCGCGCTGCTCGACGCCACGACGTTCCAGGTGGGCGTGCTCAACGCGGCGTCCACCGCGGCGTTCCTGCTCGTCGGGCTTCCGGCCGGCGCCTGGGTGGACCGCTGGCTCAAGCGGCGCACGATGATCGCCGCCGACCTGGTCCGGGTCGCGGTGGCGCTCGTCGTCCCGGTCCTGTGGTTCGCCGGTGCCCTCGCGATGTGGCACCTGTACGCCGTGGCCCTGGTCATCGGCGCCGCCTCGGTCTTCTTCGACGTCTCGTACCAGTCCTATCTGCCGTTCCTCGTGCGCCCGGACCAGGTCGGAGCCGCGAACTCCCGCCTGGAGGGCACCGCGCAGATCGCGCGCATCGGCGGCCCGGCACTCGGCGGCCTCCTGCTGAAGGTGATCAGCGCGCCGGTGCTGATGCTCTCCGACGCGGTGGGCTACCTCGCCTCGGCGATCGCGCTGCTACGCGTCCGGGACACGGAGGTGCCGACCGCGCGTGCCGACCACGACCCGCTGGTCACCGCGGTCGCGGAGGGTCTCCGCTTCGTGCTGCACCACGAGCTGCTGCGGCCGATCACGCTCTGCACGTCGCTGAGCAACATCGGGTCGACGCTGGTCAACACGCTGATGCCGATCCTGCTGCTGCGCACGCTCGGCTTCGAGCCCTGGGTGCTCGGACTCGTCTTCAGCGTCGGTTCGGTCGGCGGGATCCTCGGCGCGCTCACGGCCGCGCGCTTCGCCCGCGTCATCGGCGAGGGCACCGTCATCCCGGTCTCCGCAGTCGTGTTCGGCATCCCGTGCGTGCTGCTGCCGCTGACGGTGCATGCGCCGAACCATGCGATCGCCGTCGCGATGCTCCTCGTGGCGGAGTTCCTGACGTCGTGGAGCGTGCTGACCTACAACGTCACGCAGGTGAGCATGCGGCAGCGGGTCTGCCCGCCCCGCCTCCTCGGGCGCATGAACGCCTCCATCCGGTTCCTGGTCTGGGGCGTCATGCCGCTCGCCGCGCTCGGCTCGGGACTCCTCGCCGGCCAGATCGGCGTGGTGCCGACGCTCTGGGTCGGCACGGCGATCGGTGTCCTGGCCTCGCTTCCGGTCGTGTTCTCACCCCTGCGCGGGATGCGGACCCTGCCTGACGCCCCTGCCTGACGCCCCTGCCTGACGCCCTGCCTGACGACACCCCTGCCTCACGCCACTGCCTGGCCGATCGGGGACGATGGAGCCATGCCTCCCCGCCAGCGCCCCGTCGACCCTGCCGCCCTCGCGGCGGCCTGGCAGGCATGGCGCGACGGCACCGCGCAGCGCGCCGAGCTCAAGCTCCTGGTCAAGGACACGCTCGGCCTGCTCGAGCGGCGCGCTCCCGGCTACTCCGTCGAGGTCCGCGTCCCGCCGTACGGCGCGGTGCAGGCGGTCGAGGGTGGTCGCCACACCCGCGGCACCCCGCGGGCCGTCGTGGAGACCGACGCCGCGACCTGGCTGGCCCTCGCCGCCGGCGAGCTGGGCTGGCACGAAGCGCTGGCCTCCGGCGCCCTGCGGGCCAGCGGCGAGCGCACCGACCTGACGGCGTACCTCCCGCTGGTGTAGCGCCCGGTCCGCCCGCCTCCGGCCCGGTCGTACCCGGAACGTAGCCAGGTCGTGACCGCGGCGGCCCCGTTCCGCTGCGGATCCGTCGCTAACCTCGGGGCCATGAGCGTCGACGCCGCCCGCCAGAAGATCCAGCAGCTCATGCCGCAGCTCCGCGGCGACCTCGAGGACCTGGTCCGGATCCAGAGCGTGAGCGCCGACCCGGCCCGCGCGGGCGAGGTGGAGCGCAGTGCGGAGGCGACCCGCGACCTCTTCGCCGCCGAGGGCTTCGACGCGCGGATCGTCCGCGCGCACGACGGCTCGGCGCCCGCTGTCATCGGCGAGAAGAAGGGCCCCGAGGGCGCCCCGACGGTGCTGCTCTATGCGCACCACGACGTCCAGCCCGAGAACGACCACGCCGAGTGGGACTCCGCCCCCTGGGAGCCGACCGAGCGCGACGGCCGGCTCTACGCCCGTGGCGCGGCCGACGACAAGGCCGGCATCGCCGCCCACCTGGCCGCGATCCGGGCCCACGGCGACGCCCTGCCCGTGACCGTCCGCCTCTTCATCGAGGGCGAGGAGGAGGTCGGCTCCGAGACGCTGCCCGCCCTCCTCGCAGCGCACAAGGACGACCTCGAGGCCGACGTCATCGTCATCGCCGACTCCGCCAACTGGGACATCGGCGTCCCCGCGCTGACCACGAGCCTGCGTGGCCTGGTCCGTGCCGACGTCGAGGTCCGGACCCTCGACCACGCCGTCCACTCCGGCATGTGGGGCGGCGTCGTCCCCGACGCGCTGATCGCGCTGAGCCGGCTGATCAGCACGCTCCACGACGACGCCGGCAACGTTGCGATCGAGGGCCTGCACAGCGGGCCCGCCGCCGACATCGACTATCCCGAGGACCGGCTGCGCGCCGAGTCCGGCATCGCCGACGGCGTCGCGTTCATCGGCGACGGCAGCGCGGTCGCCCGCCTCTGGACGAAGCCGAGCCTCAGCATCATCGGCCTCGACGCCCCAAAGGTCGACGGTGCCTCCAACACCCTCGTTCCCGCCGCGCGCGCCAAGATCAGCCTCCGCGTCGCTCCCGGCGACAGCGCCGGCAACGCCCTCGAGGCGCTCACCCGCCACCTGACGTCGCACGCCCCGTGGGGCGCCCAGGTGACCGTCACTCCGGTCGACACCGGCGAGGCGACGCGCATCGACGCCACCGGTCCGGCGTACGACGCGGCGCGCGAGGCGTTCGCCGAGGCCTGGGACGGCACCGCGCCCGTCGACATGGGCGTCGGCGGCTCGATCCCCTTCATCGCGGAGTTCCTCGACGCGTTTCCGCAGGCCAGCGTGTTGGTGACCGGTGTCGAGGACCCTGACACGCGTGCCCACGGCGCCAACGAGGGGCTCCACCTGGCGGAGTTCGAGAGGGTCTGCGTCGCCGAGACGCTGCTCCTGGAGAAGCTCGCCGGCGCCTGACCGACCCCGAAAACGTCCACGGTTCGGCGCGTCGCTGGTCAGCGCCTAGAATTCCCGTCGTGCCCTACAACCCCGCGCGCAAGGGTGGCGACGGCCGGCTGACCGCCGCCCTCGACCCCCAGGATCAAGGTCCCCAGGACCAATGCGGCGTCTTCGGCGTCTGGGCCCCGGGTGAGGACGTCGCCAAGCTGACCTACTACGGCATCTACGCGCTGCAGCACCGCGGCCAGGAGTCGGCCGGCATCGCGGTCTCCAACGGCAAGCAGATCCTCGTCTACAAGGACATGGGCCTCGTCTCCCAGGTCTTCGACGACGCCACGCTCGAGGCGCTCAAGGGCCACGTCGCGATCGGCCACGCGCGCTACTCCACCACCGGTGCGAGCACGTGGCACAACGCGCAGCCGACGTTCCACCCGACGGCCAACGGGTCGATCGCGCTGGCGCACAACGGCAACCTGACCAACACCGCCGACCTCGCCGGCAAGCTCGACGAGATCGCCGAGCTCGAGGGCAGCGTCCCCTCCGACTTGCGCGGCCCGAGCGGCGCGACCAACGACACCTCCGTCCTGACCGCCCTGCTCGCGCTCCACCGCGACCAGAGCGTCGAGGAGAAGGCGGCCGAGCTGCTCCCGCAGGTCCACGGCGCCTACTGCCTCGTCTGGATGGACGAGAACACCCTGTACGCCGCGCGTGACCCGCAGGGCATCCGTCCTCTCGTCCTCGGCCGCCTCGAGCGGGGCTGGGTCGTCGCGTCCGAGACGGCGGCGCTCGACATCGTGGGTGCGTCGTACGTCCGTGAGGTCGAGCCCGGCGAGATGGTCATCATCGACGCCGACGGCCTCCGCACCCGCCGCTTCGCGGAGGCGAAGCCGAAGGGCTGCCTCTTCGAGTTCGTCTACCTCGCGCGCCCCGACACGATCATCTCCGACAAGCGGGTCCACAGCGTCCGCGTCGAGATCGGCCGCAAGCTGGCCCGTGCGTTCCCCGCCGACGCCGACCTGGTCATCCCGGTGCCGGAGTCGGGCACGCCGTCCGCCATCGGCTACGCCGAGGAGTCCGGCATCCCCTACGGCGTGGGCCTGGTCAAGAACTCCTACGTCGGCCGCACGTTCATCCAGCCGAGCCAGACGATCCGCCAGCTCGGCATCCGGCTGAAGCTCAACCCGCTGCGCGACGTCATCGAGGGCAAGCGCCTCGTCGTCGTCGACGACTCGATCGTGCGCGGCAACACCCAGCGCGCGCTGGTCCGCATGCTGCGTGAGGCGGGGGCCAAGGAGGTCCACGTCCGGATCTCCAGCCCGCCGGTCAAGTGGCCCTGCTTCTACGGCATCGACTTCGCCACCCGCGCCGAGCTGATCGCCAACGGCCTCTCGGCCGACGAGATCGCCACCTCGATCGGCGCCGACTCGCTGGGCTACGTCTCGCTCGACGACCTCGTCGACGCGACGACCCTGCCGATGGACTCCTTCTGCCGCGCCTGCTTCGACGGCGAGTACCCCGTGCCGCTGGCCGAGGTCCGCGGCAAGGACGTGCTCGAGGTCCAGCAGGACCCCTGCTGCGTCGTCGACCCGCTCGACGGCGTCGCGACCACCGCTGCTTCCGGCGGCGCCTCCGACGCGCTCTCGCGCCCCTGACCCGCCGCTCCACAGCAAGGACTGACGATGACTGAGACCACCCCGAACGCCTACGCCGAGGCCGGCGTCGACATCGTGGCCGCCGACCTCGCGGTCGAGCTGATGAAGGAGTCGGTGGCCAAGTCGCGTCGCCCCGAGGTCATGGGTGGCCTGGGCGGCTTCGCCGGGCTCTTCGACGCCTCCGCGCTCAAGAAGTACGAGCGCCCGCTGCTCGCGACCTCCACCGACGGCGTCGGCACCAAGGTCGACATCGCGCGGAAGATGGACAAGCACGACACCATCGGCTTCGACCTCGTCGGCATGGTCGTCGACGACCTCGTCGTCTGTGGCGCCGAGCCGCTCTTCATGACCGACTACATCGCCACCGGCAAGGTCGTCCCCGAGCGCATCGCCGCGATCGTCAAGGGCATCGCCGAGGCGTGCACCGAGGCCGGCTGTGCGCTGGTCGGCGGCGAGACCGCGGAGCACCCCGGCCTCCTGGCCCCTGACGAGTACGACGTGGCCGGCGCGACGACCGGTGTCGTCGACGCCCACCGCCTGCTCGGCGCCGAGAAGGTCGAGGCCGGTGACGTCGTCATCGCGATGAAGGCCTCGGGCCTCCACTCCAACGGCTACTCGCTGGCCCGCCACGTCTTCTTCACCAAGCTCGGTTGGGCGCTCGACCGCCAGGTCGACGAGCTCGGCTCGACGCTCGGCGAGGAGCTGCTGATCCCCACCAAGATCTACGCGAAGGCCTGCCTCGCGCTCGCCGACGCGACCGGCACCCACGCGATGGCCCACATCACCGGTGGCGGCCTGGCCAACAACCTGGCGCGCGTCATGCCGAAGCACCTCTCCGCGACGCTCGACCGCGCCAGCTGGACGCCGCAGCCGGTCTTCGACCTGGTCCGCACGGCCGGTGGCGTCGACCAGGCGAGCCTCGAGGCGACGCTCAACTGCGGCGTCGGCATGGTCTCGCTGACTCCCGCTGCCGACGTCGACACCGCGATCGCCACGCTCGCCGCCCACGGCGTCGAGGCGTGGGTCGCCGGCGAGGTCCAGGTCGGTGACGGCACCGTCGCGCTGACGGGGCAGCACCCCGGCTGGTGACCCGTGCGGGCCGGCGTGGCGACCGCCACGTCTCGCGGCCCGTCGCCGGTTTCCGGTAACGACCACGGACCCGGTAGCGTTGGGGCCACGACACAACGAACCCAGACCGGGTGTGCTGGCTGAGCCAGCCCCGGCAGACGCGCGAGGGGGTCGGCTCCTATGGGACGCGGCCGAGCCAAGGCAAAGCAGACGAAGGTCGCCCGCGACCTGAAGTACCGGACTCACGAGACCGACTTCGGGGCGCTGGCCAACGAGCTGCATTCACAGACTGGCTCCTACACGAGCCAGCCCGACCCCGCGCCGGAGGACGAGTTCGGCGATTGGTCGGAGTACTCCGACTCGCGCGACTGACGCCCGCGGGGCGTCGTACGGGCGCATACCCCGGCTGTCCTGTGGCATGCGCAGATGCTGGGTGACCTCGGTCACCCGGGCCGTTCGGAATGGCAACGGGCGCGACCCATGTGGCAGTCTGGACGCGTCGCGGGGGCCGGCTGCTCGAGGGCAGTCGGTGCGACAACGGTGGGACTCGGGTCCCGCTGACGTGAACCAACTCGGGAAGGGTGCACCCCATGACGACGACTTCTGTCGACGATGATCCGCTGCTGACTCCGGCGGAGGTGGCCGCGCTCTTCCGCGTCGACCCCAAGACCGTGACGCGTTGGGCGCAAGCCGGGAAGATCGGCTCGATCCGCACGCTGGGTGGCCACCGCCGGTTCCGTCAGTCCGAGGTGCGCGCACTGCTCGACGCAGCGACCGACGAGGACTGAGCCCTACCGGTCGCTCCGCAGCACCAGGACGTCCCCGTGCGTCCCGTAGCCCGGGAGCGGACCGCCGTACTCCGTTCCGTCGAAGGTGAGCATCGCCCACACTGACGGCACGGCGTGCAGACGGACCACGCTCGGCCACGGGATGTTCGTGCCGTACGCCGCGTCCAGCGCGCCGACCTCGTTCAGCTCCAGGTCGAACGCCGGGTAGCGCTGCCGCAGCCCCCGCGGGTTCTCCGGGCCGTCGCTCGCGAGCAGCCGCCACCCCGCATCCGTCTCGACGATGACCCCGCCCTCGGTGGCGGAGCGGTCCTCGACCACGCCGACCAGCTCCCACGGGCCGGTCGGCGTCGCCGCGCGCCCGAGGGCCGGCCGGAAGTCGAAGAACTTCCGCGCTGCGACCCACGAGAGGTGCCATGTCCCGTCGATGCGGACCAGGTGCGGGTCCCACACGCCCACGTGGCGACCGGGCGGTCGTGGCAGGTCGAGCTCCTCGCCCTCGAGGACGTGCTCGCCGGACAGCAGGTCGTCAGCCGTCGTCGTGTGGGTGATCGCGACGCGAGTCCGGTCGAAGTCGCCCCACGTGCTCGCGAGCACGTGCCACTGCTCGCCGTCACGGACGAGGTGCACCGCATGGTCCCCCTGCACCAGCCCGTCGCGGCGCCACCACAGCAGCGCCTCGGGGCGGAGGTCGTCGGTGCCCGCGTCCCACGACCACACGCCGGTCTGCGCGGTGTCGCCGAAGCCGGGCCCGGCCTGCGTCACCGTGACGTGGTGCCGCCCGTCGCGGACGTACGGCGACCCGTCGGCGTACGTCACGAGGTGGAGGTCGCGCAGGCCGACCTGGCCGAAGGTGCCCGAGCGCGACGTCAGCGCGCCCTGCGGCTCGAGCACCTCGAGATCGGCGAGGAAGGCCGGGTCGCGGACCTCGACGAAGTCGGTCACGTGCACCTTGCCGCGGGCGGTCCAGGGCGCATCGGGGGCGTCGCGCGTCCACGCGGTGAGCCAGCGGCCCGTGAGGGTGAGGGCGAGGCCCGCGGCTGGCGCGCCGAGGCCGCCGTGGCGCCGGCTGCGGATGCGGCGGCTCCGGCGGGGCAGGTGCACGTCGAGGTGGACGCGCCGGCGGCGTACGTCGTGGGTGACGGTCAGCAGTGTCGTGCCGGAGCGGATCTCCAGGACCGTCTGGGGCGCCGCCGGGTCGACCTCCGCCTCGACCGCGACGAACGGTGCGCGGAAGCCGGTGCGGCGCTCGTGCTGGACCAGCTGCACCGGGCGGAACCGGTGCACGAGGGCCAGCGGCGGGATCATGCCCGCGACCCTAGCGACCGCCGGCGACGTCCTCAGCGGAGTCCGCGGACGTAGCCGGCGGCGGTGCGGACATTGGCGAGCCGCTGCTCCCAGGTGAGGCCGAGGAAGGTGAGGAGCACGCCGGCGGCCGCGATCAGGGCCCACTGCGGGATCGCCTGGGCGATCGTCATCTGCCGCAGCACCAGGAGGGCCAGCGTGGCGCCGCCGGCGAGCAGGGGAGCCGCCCAGCGCCGGCCGATGCCGAGGGCGATGAGGAGCACGCAGCCGATGCCGAGCAGCGCAGCCCGGAGGGCGAGGGGCTCCGCGAGCGCCTGCAGCAGGCTCGGCACGAGCGCGAGGCCCAGGCCGGCGCCCTGCGTCTGCAGGCTGGAGCGGTCGCCGCGGAGCAGCGCGACGGTGCCGACGACGAGGAGGACCGCCGCGAGCGGCAGCGTGTACGCCTCGACGGTGCCGACGCCGAGCTGCTGCAGCCGGAGCCAGGTGGCGAGGGTCAGGAGCGCCAGGCCCGCCCACGCGGCCATGCGGCGCGTGGGGTGGAGCAGCGACGCGGCGGTCAGCGCGACGCCTCCGAGCGTGAGGTAGACCGCCGTCCAGCCCTGCGGCTCCGCAAGCGGGGCGAGGGCAGCCACGGCGGCCCAGGTCGCGACGAGGGCGGCCGGCGTCTCGCGCACGGGGTCGGGGCGCCAGACGGCCAGCGCGCCGAGTGCCACCACGACCGGCACGCCCTGCCAGGCCGCGTGCAGTCCGGCGAGGCCGGCGACGGTCCAGAGCAGCGCGCCGAGCGCGACGGGTGTGGCCGCGCGCGCGGTGAGCGCGGCGGGCTCGACCTTGCGGAGCTCGTGGAGGACCGTCACGCCCACCGCCACGGCGAGCACGATCGTGGCGGTGCGTGCGTCCGGCCAGGCAGCAAGGCCCCCAGCGGCCAGGAGGACGAGGCCGACGAGGCCCGCACCCGGGCGGTGGCGCACGCCGAGGTACGTCGCGACGAGCGCGAGCCCGGTCAGCTCGGCCGCGACGAGCCGCAGGTCGGGTTGGCCGAAGCCTGTGGAGACCGCCATCGCCAGCAGGGCGATCACCAGGCCGGACACCTCGTGGGCGACCGCGGGCCGCAGGACGGCGAGCACGGCAAGCATGGCGAGGACGGGCACGGCACGCCAGCTGCCGTCGACCTCGAGCACCGACGCGACGGACCAGACAGTGGCCGCGACGCTCGCAGGAAGCAGCCACGGCGAGCTCGTGCGGGCCCAGCGCGGTGCCGCCGGCGTGCCAGCGGCGGCGAGCACGGCGGTCAGCAGGATGAGGACGGTGACGGTGAGGCCGTCGTCGGCGAGTGCGGACGCGAAGGCCAGCGCGACGAGCGGCACGGCGACCAGCCCGCTGACGGGCGCGGAGCGCCTGAGCGCCCAGGCGAGCAGGCCCGCCGCGACGAGCAGGAGCACGGCGACGACGGTCCAGCGCGGGGCGCCCACGATGACGGGGCAGAAGGCGCAGCTGGCGAGGACGCACGCGACCGCCGGTGTGACCAGCGCACGTCCGGAGGTGGCGGACACCAGGCGCACGAGGGTCACCACCGCGACGGCGGTTGCCGCTGCCGTGAGCGGCATCAGCAGCGCCCACACGGCGTCCATCCGGTCGGGAGCGATCATCTCGGTCGCCGTCGCGTCCCACAGCCCGTGCGTGAGCAGGGGCGACGTGGACACGGAGCCGAGCGCGGCCGCGGCGGCCGCGAGCGCCGTCGTACAGCCGGCCAGGGCGAGGGGCGCGGTGCTGACCTGGCGCCACGGGCGGGGGAGCAGCCAGCCGGCTGCGGCGTGCGCGGCGACGACGGCGACCAGGACGAGGACAACGAGCACGACGCCCTCGTCGAGGCCCGGCACCGCGACCAGCAGGGTCAGGAGGAACGTGCTGACAGCAGCGCCCGCGGCCCGCGCGTCGACCGGCAGGCGCCTGACGGTGGCGGGCGCGGCGGCCAGGAGGGCCGCGACCAGCAGCGGCCAGATGCGGACGTGGTCGGCGAGCTCGGCCCACGACGGGTGGCTGACGCTGCGGACCGCGCCGATGCCCGCGAGCCCGACCCACGCCATCGCGGTGAGCGCGACCGCGGTCCACGTCGGCAGGCCGAGCCGGAGACGCCGGCCGGCCAGGGCGAGGACCGCGGTCACGGCCAGGCAGGTCAGCATCCAGGCAGCGTCGGAGAACGTCACCGTCCCCTGCAGACCGGCCAGGGCCGCGACGATGCCGCCCGAGGCGGCGACCTCCGCGCTGAGGAGCCGCGGCTCCGTCGTACGCCGGGTGGCCAGCGTCGCTGCCGCCCCCACGAGCGTCACGACGCTGCCGGCGAGCAGCGCGAAACCGCTGGCGCCCAGGTCTCCGAACCAGCCCGAGCTCCTCGCGCCCGCGAGGTCGAGCAGGAGGAGGCCGAGGGCCACCGTGGTCATGGACTCTGCGCCCGCCCGCAGCCCCGACCGGGCGCTCCAGGCGGCGAGGCCGCCGGCCACCACCGTGAAGCCGACCAGGACCGCCGTGCGGCCACCGACGCCGAGGGCGGCCCAAGCGACCACCAGGAAGACCAGCGCCGCCACGACCAGGCAGAGGGCGCCGAGGCCGAGGAGGACCTTCGGGACGGTCAGGCCCGACATGGCCGAACGTGCCGCCTCCCGTGCCGGCGGGGCTTCCGCCAGCGGGACTGCCGCCGGCGTGGCGGCAGCGACCTCGGTCGGGGCCACCGCCGGGCGCTCCACCAGGCGCGTGACGAGCCGGTCGACCTGCTGCAGCGCCACGAAGACGTCGTACGCCGCGGTGTCGTCGAGGCGGGCCCGGCAGCGTGTGCAGTCGGTGCTGCCGGGCTGCAGAGCCGTGCGGCAGCGCGGGCAGGCCGTCGGGTCGGCGTAGAGGAACATGGCTCGATCCTCCGCCACCGAGGCCTCGCCCGACTGCGTCCGGCTACTCAAATGGCGAAAGCCGCAGGTCCGGAGACCTGCGGCTTTCGTGGTGTGGCCAGGGGCGGGGTCGAACCGCCGACCTACCGATTTTCAGTCGGTCGCTCGTACCAACTGAGCTACCTGGCCGGGCCGTCGGAAACCATACAGCAGAGGTGCCGGAGGCGTGAAAACGACCATTTGGGGGTGCTCAGCGGCTGGCCCTATGCTGAGCGGGCTCCGGCGCCCAGGCGGCGGAGCGGGCCCCCTTCGTCTAGCGGCCCAGGACCCCGCCCTTTCACGGCGGTAGCGCCGGTTCGAATCCGGTAGGGGGTGCGGCTCAGCCGCTTGCCGGAGAGTGGAGTCCAGCAGAGTGGTGTACGACGTCCTGAGTGAGCGCGTGCCTCCAACGTAGGCGCGGCCACCGGGTGAATCCTT
>NZ_BMNI01000010.1 GCF_014646375.1 Nocardioides phosphati | reverse complement strand
ATCACCGAGGAGGTCGCCATCAGCGCCTAGCGACACGCCCGACGGAGGATTCGTTTCGTACACCACGCCTAGGGACTTGACCTCCGCCAGCGACGCGCGTGGAAGGACGAGTACGAGCGAGCGAAGGAACTGACTCGCGCTGGTCCCGACTTGGGACCTGTGGAGAACTGAATCGGCAATCTCGGGAAGGAAGCAACATGGAGGAGAAGCATTGGGAGGTGCCGCCCGTGGTCTACACCGTCGCGGAAGCAGCTGAGGCGCTGCGCATGAGCCGTGACCGTGTCTACGAGCTGATCCGGTCGGATCGCCTCCGCACGATCAAGGAGGGTCGCCTGCGCTTGGTACCGATCTCAGCACTGGCGGAGTACGTCGAACGCGCGAGCACAGGAGGTGCCGCATGACCGAACAGCGACAGCGCCGGCCCCGGAACGAAGGCGGAGTCCACTGGGACGAGATGCGCGAGCGTTGGATTGCAGAGAAGACGGTCGGCTACGACGGACGAGGCAAGCGCATCAAACGCAAGGCGTCCGGCACCAGCAAGTCGGCTGCGTTGCGCGAGCTCGCAAAGAGGGTGAAGGCGTACGAGGCCGGCTTGGCAGTGGGGTCGGAGCACTACAAGGTGTCTGACGCGATGGCGGACTGGTTCGACTACGGCCAGGGAAACGTCGACGACGAGACGCGCAAGCGCAACAAGAACCTCATCGACAATCACATCCAGCCCAGGCTGGGCGGCCGGAAACTGCGTGACCTCCGGGCCGATGAAGTCGACCGGTGGCTCAACGACCTCGCACCGCGCCTGTCGACGAGCAGCCTCCGGCGCGTTCGGTGGATCCTGCAGCGCGCGGTCATGCAGGCAATGCGGCGCGACATGGTTGACCGCAACGTCGTCGACCTTTGCCAGGTGCCACGCGGGCGAGAGGGACGCAAGTCACGATCCCTCACGATGGAGCAGGCACAGGCTGTTGTTGCCAACACGGTGAGCGACCCGCTGCACGCCTACATCGTGATGTCCCTCCTCACCGGAGCCCGAACAGAGGAGCTTCGAGCACTTCGATGGGAGCACGTGCACCTCGAGGCCGATCCACCCCAGGTAGAGGTCTGGCATTCCGTTCGCCGCTCCGGTGACACCAAGACCCCAAAGTCGCGGCGGACGATCGCGCTCCCGGGCCTGGTGACACAACGGCTGAAGGAACACCGCGTCCGTCAGGCTGAACAGCGGTTGAAGTCGGACACGTGGGCGGACCCGGGACTTGTCTTCGCGACGTCCAATGGCACCGTGATGGATGCGGCGAACGTGCGCCGCGACTTCCGCCGTGCGCTCAAGCTGGCGCCGAACATCGACCCCGACGAGTGGACGCCACGGGATCTCCGCCACTCATTCGTCTCGCTGCTCTCGGCATCTGGCCTGAGCATCGAGGAGATCGCGCGCGCTGTCGGCCACAAGGGGACTCGGGTGACCGAGCAGGTCTACCGGCACGAACTACGGCCGATCATCGAGCACGGGGCGACTGCCATGGATGCGCTGTTCGAGATGCCACCCGAATGAGCGCCTGAATCGCGGTAGTCCCTCACTTAGTCCCTCAGCGGCAAATTCGATCGACCCGCGGTACGAAATGCCAACAGCCCCTGACTGCATTTCCGCTGGTCAGGGGCTGTTTCGTGGTGGTGGGCGATACTGGGTTTGAACCAGTGACCTCTTCCGTGTCAAGGAAGCGCGCTACCGCTGCGCCAATCGCCCAAGTCTTGATTTGTGGTGGTGAGGTGGAGGTGGGTACCGGATTTGAACCGGTGTACACGGATTTGCAGTCCGTTGCCTCGCCTCTCGGCCAACCCACCATGGAGGCCTGGTGTGGCCCAGTCAAGGTGCACTTGACTTCTCCGAGCGGACGACGAGACTCGAACTCGCGACCCCAACCTTGGCAAGGTTGTGCTCTACCAACTGAGCTACGTCCGCTTGTTTTCCCTTGGCGTTTCCGCCCCGGGCAACGACGAGAACATTAGCGGAACGGGTCGGGCACGCAAAATCCGGGGTCTGGCGCGTGTCGGGTGGGAGGCTTTTCCCATGCAGACAACGGCAGACGGCGGCGTCTTCACCACCGTCAAGGTCGTCGACGGCCGCCCCGAGCACCTCGGCCTCCACCTCGCCCGGCTAGCGGAGAGCGCGCGGATCGTCGGGCTCGACTCCCCCACCCCCTCCGCCGTACGCCGGGTGGTCACCGCCGCGCTCGGGGACGCGCCGCTCCCCCTCGGCCGCCTGCGCATCACGTGGCAGGGCTCCGAGGCAGCCGCCCGCGTCGAGCCGCTGGTGCCACACGCGCCGACGACCACGGTGGTCAGGGCCCCGGACGCCCGCGACCCGGGTGATCCCGCTGCCGGAGCCAAGACGGAGGCCCTGGGCGCCCAGGGGCGCGCTCTGGTCGCCTGGGCGAAGGAGCAGGGCGCTGGCGACGCCGTGCTCGCCGCGACCGACGGCCGCCTCTGCGAGGGCGCCACGAGCAACGTCTTCTACGTCGTCGGCGGCGAGCTGCGCACGCCCACCGTCCGGACCGGACTTCTCGCCGGGATCGCGCGCCAGCTGGTCCTCGCCGCGACCGACGCCCGCGAGGTCGACGCGCCGTACGAGGTGCTCCTCGAGGCCGACGAGGTCTTCCTGACCAGCAGCCTCCGGGGGGTCCAGCCGGTGACAGCCGTCGACGGCCGTGAGATCGGCGGGCCGGGGCGCGTCACGCAGGCGGCCGCAGGCGCGCTGGCCTCACTGCCGACCGACGACTGACGACTGACGACGTGCCCGCAGAAGTACGCGCGGAAATACACAAGGTCCGAACCCCTCCCTCCGGGGTTCGGACCTTGGCGACGAGCGACGTGACTCAGGCAGCCATCAGCTGACCGATGAGGACGTCGAGATCGAGGTGCTCACCCTCGGTGCCGAGCGGCACCGCGGCGAGCGTGCGGTTGACGAAGCGGTAGACGTCCTTCGTGGCCACCTGGACGAGCAGCTCGCCGTCGGGCGAGTGGAGCTCGATGATCACGACGGCCTGGCCCTCGCCGTCGAGGCACGGCCAGACGTGGACATCGCCGTCGCCGGCCGGGGCGGTCAGGCCGCGGACCATGAGGTCGCGGGCGAACGTCCAGACGACGTCGCCTCCGGCCGTCCGGAACGTCGCGGTGACGGCGTACGGATCCGTGGAGGTGTAGCCCAGCTCGCCCGGCAGGGTCATCGTCTGCCCGGCGCCGTCGACACAGTCGAAGCTGACGGACTCGGAGACCTGGGCGGTCCTGATGTCGTCGAAGTTCATGGTGGCTACCTCCGGGGATCGGGCCCCTCGTCGCGGGCCCTTCGCAAGAGGAACGGACCGGGCGCGACGTCATGACGCGGTTTTCCGAACTTCCCCGACGTGGTCGCGATCACACGTCTAGGCGGCCCGGTTAGCCTCGGGCCGTGAGCGACACGGGGCCCCACTGGCTGAAGCGACTCCACACGCGCCTGCACGCCCACCCGGTCACGGGCGCGGCCACGAAGGTGGTCGTCACGGCCATCGGCGTGCTCGTCCTCGTGGCCGGGCTGGTCATGATGGTCGCGCCCGGCCCCGGCATCGTCGGCATCATCGCGGGACTCGCCATCCTCGCCACCGAGTGGGAGTTCGCCCGCCGCTGGCTGGCCACGGCGAAGCGCACGGCCCAGGACGCCGCCGAGAAGGCACGCACCATGGACCCCGCCGTACGCCGCAAGCGGCTCGCGCTCACCGCCCTCGCGGTGGCGCTCGTGTGTGCCGTCGCAACCGTCCTGGTCTGGCAGCTCGGCTGGCCGCAGCTGGCCGTGAGCGGCTGGGACAGGGTGCAGTCGATCAACGACGCGGTGCCCGAGCTTCCCGGCATGTGACGCAACGGCGTGCCCGGTTTCGGGTCCGTCCGGCCTGTGCGCTAAGGTTTCACGCACACCACGGGTGATTGGCGCAGCGGTAGCGCACTTCGTTCACACCGAAGGGGTCACTGGTTCGAACCCAGTATCACCCACCGTGAGAGAAGGCCCCGGAGCAACAGCTCCGGGGCCTTCGTCGTTGGTCTGTGACGGTCAGCTGAAGGCGTCCTTGACCTTCTCGCCGGCCTGCTTCAGGTTGGCCTTCGCCTTGTCGACGCTGCCTTCCGCCTCGAGGTCCTCGTTGTCGGTGGCCTCGCCGTACTTCTCCTTGGCCTCGCCCGACAGCTCCTCGAACTTGTTCTCGGCCTTGTCATCGAACCCCATGGGTCCTCCTTCGTGTCGGATGCGTTCACGACACGGGTACCCGGGGCGCGGCAGAGGATGCGCCCGAGCGCCGCCGACTCGGGAAACAGTCGGTGAACTCAGTCGTCGTAGACGTCCGCACGGCGGCGGGCGTCGAGCATCCGCGCGCGGTGGATCGAGAACCGCTGCCAGACCCTCTCCTGGACCCCGAGGGTCAGCCAGCCCGCTGCAGCCATGCCGACGAGGTTGAGGCCGAGCTGGAGGAGGCTCCCGGTGATCTCCGCAGGCACCCAGAACGCGAGTCCGAGGGCGATGTTTCCGGCTGCGGGAATCGTGGTGACCGAGATGAACACCCCTGACAGCCCGCCCACACGCGACGAGGTCACCGAGAGGACGCCGGCTGCCGCCGCGATCAGCGCGACGACGATCGACCAGTGGTCCGGCTCGTAGACGAATCCGGTCGCCGGCCGGGGAGCCGTCACCTGCGCGAGCGTGATCCAGCCCGCCCCGCGCGCAACGAGGGCGAGCAGGCCGGTGACGGCGATCGCGACCGCGAAGCCGATCACCAGCGCTCGCGAGGCTGCCAGGAGCAGCGTTCCCCGACCGCGCACGAAGGCCACACCGAGCGCGGCGACCGCACCGAACTCCGGACCGAGGACCATCGCGCCGATGACCAGGATCTGGGAGTCGAGCACGATCGCGATGCCCGCGAGCACGGTGGCCAGCGACATGAAGGTGAGGAAGATCCAGTTCAGCTCGCTGTCCTCGTAGGCCTGCTGGACGACGTCGGCCCAGACGACCGCGTCCGCGCCACTGCCCGGCGTACGACGCTCGGCGTCGAAGCCACTGCGTGAGACCCAGGTCCGGACCGGCTCGAGGTGGAGCGTGCCTGAGCGGTGCACGCCGAGGGCGCGCAGCGCCTCGACGATCTCGTTGGCCGCCTCGCGAGGAAGGTCAGCCTCGATGAGGTCGCCCTCCGGGAGCAGGGACGCCCCGGGCACCGCCGTGAGGCTGGAGATCGACGGGTCAGCCCGCAGGAGGGCCAGGACGGCCGGCGACGATGCGGCGGGAGCGACGATCCGGAGGTGCAGCACGCGGCGGGCGGAGACTCAGTCCGCGACTTCGCCGAAGATCGTGATCCGGTCGTCGGCGCTGCCCGACTGCCCCTTGTGGAGTGAGGAGACGAAGCGGAAGGTGTCGCCCTCGGCCGGGACGGCGGAGCCCTCGACCCGACGCCACTGACCGCAGATCGTGTCACCCTTCGCGCCGTCGAGCTCGCTCACCGCGTCGCCGTGGAGGCACAGGCGGTGCGAGCCCCCGTCGTACGACGACACGGTCGCCGACGTGCGGTCCGGAGAGTCCCAGCCGGTGACCGCACCCGTGAGGTAGCCGCCGGCGAAGACGAAGACGCCCGCAGCGATGACGACAGGGGTCGGAAGGTTCACGTTTCCCACGGGCGTCAGTCTGGCACGGACCTGTTCGTCAGCTGCGGCCACACGACGTCGACCGACGCATTGACTGCCGCGCCGATCAGGACCGCGATGGACACGATGTAGAGCCAGATCAGCACCGTGATCGGCGCCGAGAGCGGACCGTAGACGCTCGTGGACTCCCCCGCGGTGGCGGTGAGCACCGTGCGGAGCAGCCAGGAGCCACCGACCCAGCAGACGATCGTGAAGACGGCCCCCGGCAGGTTGTAGCGCCACGCCACCCGGGCGGGGACGCTCACGTGGTAGAGCGTCGCGAGGAAGCAGACGCACATGAGGAGCACGATCGGCCAGTAGAGCCCCTCGAGGAAGTCGAGCCGGTCGGGGATCCAGCGGCGCACCAGCGAGGGGCCGGCCACCACCAGGGGGATGGTCACCATGCCGGTCAGCAGGCCCAGGACGTAGAGCCCGAACGACAACGCCCGGGTGCGGAGGATGCCCCGCTCTCCCCCGAGCCCGTGCATGATCGTGATGGTGTCGACGAAGACGTTGAGCGCACGGCTGCCGGACCACAGCGCCAGCACGAAGCCGATCGAGATGACGTCGAGCCGGCCGCCCTTCATGACGATGTCGAACGTCGGCGCGATCACTGCGTTGACCGTGCTCTCCGTCATCGCGCGGCTGGCCAGGTCGATCACGTCGGTGCGGATCTCCATCAGCTGCGCGGCGGTGAACTCCTGGACGAAGAAGCCGATCGCGCCCGTGAGCGCGAAGATCAGCGGCGGCACCGACAGCACGGCGAAGAACGCCGCCTCGGCGGCCAGGCCGGTGACCCTCCAGCGCAGGCACGACGCGACCGTCGCGGTGATCAGGCGCCAGAGGTCGTGGGCCCCGCGACGGGCGATACGACGGAGCAGCGCAAAGAGCTTCTCCGTCGTCATGGGGTCACCGTAGCGAGCAGGCCGGGCACTTTCCGTGCCCGACCCGCCCGCTCCACGTCACACCGCGCGGTCAGACGGGCGTCGGCTCCGCGGTGCGCTCCGGCGTACGCGCGGCAGGGACGGCGGCCGGCTGGCCGTGCCCGTCGTCGACCATCGACGTCTCGTCGAACGGGTCCTCACCCGACAGCGCCCGGTTCAGCTGCCCCCGGTCGATGCCGCCGGTCCAGCCGGCGACGACGAGCGTGGCGACGGCGTTGCCGGCGAAGTTGGTGACGGCGCGCGCCTCCGACATGAAGCGGTCGATGCCGACGATGAGGCCGACGCCGTCGAGGAGCTCGGGACGGTGCGAGCTGAGGCCACCCGCGAGGGTCGCCATGCCGGCGCCGGTGACACCGGCCGCGCCCTTGGAGGCGACCATCATGAAGAGGAGGAGCGAGACCTGCTCGCCGATCGACAGCGGGTTGCCCATCGCCGAGGCGATGAAGAGCGACGCCATGGTCAGGTAGATCGCGGTGCCGTCGAGGTTGAACGAGTACCCCGTCGGGACGACGACGCCGACCGTCGGGCGGTCGATGCCGGCGTGCTCCATCTTCGCGATGAGGCGCGGGAGGGCCGACTCGGAGGACGAGGTGGAGACGATGATCAGGAACTCCCGGCCGAGGTAGCGCAGCAGGCTGAAGATGTTGACGCCCGTGGTGATCCGCAGGACGGTGCCGAGGATGACGAAGACGAAGACCGCACAGGTGATGTAGAAGCCGAGCATCAGCACGGCGAGACTCTTCAGCGCGTCGACGCCGGTCTCGCCGACGACGGCGGCCATGGCGCCGAACGCACCGACGGGCGCGGCCCACATGATCATCGACAGGACGCGGAAGACGAGCTTCTGGAGGTGGCCGACACCCTGCAGGATCGGCTGACCCGCGCCGCCCATGGCCTGCAGCGCGAAGCCGACGAGGAGGGCGATCAGGAGCGTCTGGAGGACCTCGCCCGAGGTGAGGCCGGAGAGCATCGAGGTCGGGATCATCCCGAGCAGGAAGTCGGTCGTGGTGGCGTGGGCGCCCTCGGCGAGGCCGCTGCCCGCGGCGGCAGCCGTCTTGGTCAGGTGCAGGCCCGATCCCGGGTGGAGGATGTTGCCCACCACGAGGCCGATGCCGAGCGCGACCGTCGACATGACGATGAAGTAGCCGAGCGCGAGCCCGCCGACCTTGCCGACCTTCGCCGCGCTGCGGACCGAGCCGACGCCGAGGACGATCGTGCAGAAGATGACCGGCTGGATCATCATCTTGATCAGGGCGACGAACGCCGCGCCGAGCGGCTTGAGCTGCACGGCCACGTCCGGGGCCACGAGACCCACGAGGATGCCGAGCCCGACGGCCGCGATGACCGCCAGGTAGAGGTAGTGGGTGCGGTCCTTGCGGCGCGGTGCCGTGAGACCGGTCTGCTGCTGGCTCATCTGTCCTCCAGTGATGCATCGGGAACCTCCCGTGTGCCTCCATGCTCGGCGCGACTGTGACGGTGGTCACCGTTGTGTTCACAGAGTTCGCAGGGTGCAGAATCGCCGTCATGCGCAGGCCCCGCCGCGCCGGCTCCCTCGCCGGGCAGATCCTGCTCCTCCAGCTCGTGCTGGTCGGGCTCCTCGTCGCCGTCGCGCTCGGCCTCGCGGCGTACGACGCGCGGAGGGACGTGCGCACCCAGGCGTCGGCGGAGACGCTCGTGGTCGCACAGGCCGTCGCCGACTCCCCCACCGTGCGCACCGCGCTCCGCGCATCCGCCCCGTGCCGGAGCCTCGAGCCGTACGCCGAGGCGGTGCGCCACGACACGGGCACCGACTTCGTGGTGGTCATGCGGCCGGACCGCACCCGCTGCACCCACCCCGACCCGGCGCAGATCGGGAAGAGGTTCATCGGCGACCTCGGCTCGGCTCCCGACGGCCGCCCCTTCACGCAGGAGTACGCCGGCACGCTCGGCCCGTCGGTCCGCACGGTGGTGCCGGTGCTCGAGCACGGTCACGTCGTCGCCTACGTGGCGGTCGGCATCACCCTCGACCGCCTGAACAGCGAGCTGGTCCACGCGCTGGCACCGCTCGCCCTCGCCGGGCTCGCGGTCCTGGCCCTCGGCGGGCTCGGTGCGCTGCTGGTCAGCCGCCGGCTGCGCCGCCAGACGCACGGCATGGGCGCCGCGGAGATCACGCGCATGTACGAGTACTACGAGGCCGTCCTCCACGCTGTCCGCGAGGGCCTGCTCCTGCTCGACACCGAGAACCGGGTGCAGCTGGTCAACGACGAGGCCCGGCGGCTGCTGGGGCTCCCCGACGACGTCATCGGACGGCCGCTGCGCGAGCTCGGGCTGCCGCCGGCGCTCGTGCGCGCCGCGGTCGGCGACCGTGCAGACGCCGACGACATCTACGTCACCGAGCGTCACGTGCTGGTGGTCAGCACCTCCCCCGCGACCTGGCGCGGCCGGACCGTGGGCGCCGTCGTGACCCTCCGCGACCGCACCGAGCTCCAGGCGGTCAGCGGGCAGCTCGACCTGGTCCGCGGGCTGACCGACTCCCTGCGGGCGCAGAACCACGAGGCCGCCAACCGGCTGCACGCCGTGGTCTCCCTCATCGAGATGGGCCAGCCCGCGGAGGCGGTGGACTTCGCGACCGAAGAGCTCCAGGTCGCGCAGCTGCTCGCCGACCGGCTCGCCGCATCGGTCGAGGAGCCTGTGCTCGCCGCCCTCCTCCTCGGCAAGACGGCGGAGGCTGCCGAGCGCGGGATCTCGCTGTCGGTCGAGGGGCAGCTCTCCGGCGACCTGCCGCTCGAGCCACGCGAGCTGCTGACCGTCGTCGGCAACCTCGTCGACAATGCCCTCGACGCCGTCGCCGAGGTAGCGCCCGGCGGTGACCGTCGGGTCCGGGTCACCCTCGAGGGAGGCGCCGGCCGCCTCGCCGTGACGGTCGATGACAGCGGCCCCGGCATCGCGTCCGACGCCGCGGCGCACGTCCTCGAGCGCGGCTGGTCGACCAAGGCCGCGGCCGGACGCGGGGTCGGTCTCGCCCTCGTCGCCCAGGTCGTACGCCGTCACGGCGGCGAGATCGCGGTCGACGCCTCGCCCCTCGGCGGTGCCCGCTTCCAGGTGCAGGTCGGAGCAGACGCATGACGATCCGGGTCCTCGTCGTCGAGGACGAGGAGGTCGCCGCACGTGCACACGCGGCCTACGTCGAGCGTGTCCACGGCTTCACGGTGGCAGGAGTCGCGCGCTCGGCCGGCGAGGCGATGCGGCACCTGACCGGCGACCCCGACGTACAACTGGTGCTGCTCGACATGCACCTGCCGGACGGCCACGGACTGGGCCTGCTCCAGCGGCTGCGGGCGGCCGGCCACCTCTGCGACGTCATCGCGGTGACGTCGGCGCGCGATGCCGAGGTCGTGCGTGCAGCGGTCGCGCAGGGCGTGGTGCTGTACCTGCTCAAGCCGTTCACCTTCGCCACCTTCCGCAGCAAGCTCGAGCAGTACGCCGCCTACCGCGAGCGCCTCGGGGCGAGCGGCGGCGAGGTGGCCCAGGACGAGCTCGACGCGATGTTCGGCACGCTGCACGCCCGCGGCACCAACGCGCCACTCCCCAAGGGCATGTCGGCCGAGTCGCTCCGCGAGGTCGTCACCGTGCTCCGCAAGGCCGGCGTCGGGATGTCCGCGACGGAGCTCGCCGAGCGGATCGGCTCCTCGCGCGTCACCGCCCGGCGCTACCTCGAGCACCTGGCCGACACCGGGTCGGTGGAGCGCACGCCGCGCTACGGCGGCAGCGGGCGGCCCGAGGTCGCCTACCACTGGCGCTGACGCCGGGCGCTGCTCCCCTGACAACGCAACGACGCCCCGCACAACCGTGCGGGGCGTCGTGTCGAGCGGCGCTCAGGCCAGGTCGAGACCGGGGTAGAGCGGGTGCTTGTCGAGCATCTCGGCCGACGCAGCGCGCGTCTTGTCGGCGATGCCGTCGGCCAGCTTGTACGTCGCCTTCGACGCGCCGCCGTCCTTGGTGACGCCCGGCGTCGTGTTGGACAGGACGTCGACGACCAGCTCGGCGACGTTGTCGAACTCGTCGTGGCCGAAGCCGCGGGTCGTCAGCGCCGGGGTGCCGAAGCGGATGCCGGAGGTGTACCAGGCGCCGTTGGGGTCGGCCGGCACCGAGTTGCGGTTGGTGACGACACCGGCGTCGAGCAGCGCCTGCTCGGCCTGGCGGCCGGTCAGGCCGAAGCTCGTGACGTCGAGAAGCACGAGGTGGTTGTCGGTGCCACCGGTGACCAGCTTGGCGCCGCGGGTCAGGAAGCCCTCGGCCAGCGACTTGGCGTTGTCCGCCACGTTCTGCGCGTAGGTCTGGAACGCCTCCGTCTTCGCCTCCGCGAGCGCCACGGCCTTGGCCGCCATGACGTGCGACAGCGGGCCGCCGAGCACCATCGGGCAGCCGCGGTCGACGTTGCCGGCGTACTCCTTGGTGGCGAGGATCAGGCCACCGCGCGGGCCACGCAGCGACTTGTGCGTGGTGGTGGTGACGACGTCGGCGTAGGGAACGGGGTTCTCCTCGCCCTGGAAGACCTTGCCCGCGACGAGGCCGGCGAAGTGCGCCATGTCGACCATGAGCGTCGCGCCCACCTCGTCGGCGATCTCGCGCATCTTCGCGAAGTTCACGCGGCGGGGGTACGCCGAGTAGCCGGCGACCAGGATGAGCGGCTTGAACTCCTTCGCCTTCGCGCGCAGGGCGTCGTAGTCGATGAGGCCGGTCTCGGGGTCGGTGCCGTACTGCTGCTGGTGGAACATCTTGCCGGAGATGTTCGGGCGGAAGCCGTGGGTCAGGTGGCCGCCGGAGTCGAGGCTCATGCCGAGGAGGCGCTGGTTGCCGAGCTCGTGGCGCAGCTTCTCCCAGTCGGCGTCGGAGAGGTCGTTCATGTTCTTGACGCCGGCGTTCTCCAGCCAGGGGCCCTCGACGCGCTGCGCCAGGATCGCCCAGTACGCCGTGAGGTTGGCGTCGATGCCGGAGTGCGGCTGCGCGTAGGCGTACTCCGCGCCGAACAGCTCCTTGGCGTGCTCGGCGGCGAGGGTCTCGACGGTGTCGACGTTCTGGCAGCCGGCGTAGAAGCGGTGGCCGACGGTGCCCTCGGCGTACTTGTCGGAGAACCAGGTGCCCATCGTCAGGAGGACCGCGGGACTGGCGTAGTTCTCGGACGCGATCAGCTTGAGCGACGCGCGCTGGTCGGCCAGCTCCTGGCGCGTGGCGTCGGCGATGCGGGGCTCGACGGAGGCGATCACCTCGAGAGCCTGCTTGTAGGCAGAGGAGGTCAGGGCGGCGAGGTCTGTGGGCGCGGCGGTCATGCCGCATAGCCTAGTGACTCGCGCGCGCGTGCTCCGCGGTGACCACCGTCACCCTCTTCCTTGGTGTCGGCAAGCAGTCACGCCCGGATGAACGCCCGACGAACGCCGGGTGTCTCAGATCACGGACTAACCGTCCACATCACGAGATTTCGCCTTGTGGCCAGGGTGTCCGCAACGTGAGACTTGGCTTCGTCAATGTTGGACGTGGGCCGCGCCTGCCTCCGCATTCCCGTTGCCCCGTTCTAAGGACATCGATGAACGACCAGCCCACCGCCTCCGTGAAGGTGGAGATCCCGCGTCCCAAGCGAGGCGAGGGACAGTGGGAGCTCGGCTACCGCGAGCCGCTGAACAAGAACGAGCAGTCCAAGAAGGACGACAACCCGCTCAACGTGCGGGGTCGCATCCTCGGGATCTACTCGAAGAAGGGCTTCGACTCGATCGACCCGGCCGACCTGCGGGGCCGCTTCCGCTGGATGGGCCTCTACACCCAGCGCGCCCCGGGCTTCGACGGCGGCAAGACCGCCCAGCTCGAGGAAGAGGAGCTGGACGACCGCTACTTCATGCTGCGGGTCCGCGCCGACGGCAAGGTGCTCAACGCCGACGCGCTCCGCACGCTGGGTGGCATCTCCACCGAGTTCGGCCGCAACACCGCCGACATCACCGACCGCAACAACATCCAGTACCACTGGATCGAGATCGAGAACGTCCCCACGATCTTCGAGCGCGTGGAGGCCGTGGGCCTGACCACCCTCGAGGCCTGCGGCGACTCCCCGCGTGGCTTCCTCGGATCGCCGGTCGCCGGGATCGCCAAGGACGAGATCATCGACGGCAGCTCCGCCCTCGAGGAGATCAAGCGTCGCTACATCGGCAACCCCGAGTACTCCAACCTCCCGCGCAAGTTCAAGACCGCGCTGACCGGCCACCCGTCGCACGACGTGGCGCCCGAGATCAACGACGTCTCGTTCGTCGGCAACGTCCACCCCGAGCACGGCCCCGGCTTCGACGTCTGGGTCGGCGGCGGCCTCTCGACCAACCCGCACCTCGCCACCAAGCTCGGCGTGTGGGTGCCGATCGAGCAGGTCCCCGACGTCTGGGAGGGCGTCGTCTCGATCTTCCGCGACTACGGGTACCGCCGACTCCGCTCGCGCGCCCGCCTGAAGTTCCTGGTCGCCGACTGGGGTCGTGACAAGTTCCTCGAGGTGCTCGAGAAGAAGTACCTCGGCGTCGACCTCGCGCGCCTCGAGTCGCCCGAGACCCCGCAGCACCAGGGTGACCACATCGGCGTCCACGAGGCCAAGGACGGCCGCTTCTACATCGGCGCCACCCCGGTGGTCGGCCGCATCGACGGCACCACGCTCACCGGCCTCGGCGACCTGGTCGAGAAGCACGGCGCCGACGGCGTCCGCCTCACGGCGTACCAGAAGCTCGTGGTGATCGGCGTCGACGGCGACAAGACCGACGCGCTGGTCGAGGACCTCGAGAAGATCGGCCTGACCGCCAAGCCGTCCAACTGGCGCCGCCGCACGATGGCCTGCACCGGCATCGAGTTCTGCAAGCTCGCCATCGTCGAGACCAAGCAGCGCTCGATCGACCTGATCACCGAGCTGGAGAAGCGCTTCCCCGAGCTCGACTCCCCCATCTCGATCAACGTCAACGGCTGCCCCAACGCCTGCGCACGCACCCAGGTCGCCGACATCGGCCTCAAGGGCCAGCTCGTCCTCGACGAGAACGGCAACCAGGTCTCGGGCTACCAGGTCCACCTCGGTGGCGGCCTGGCGCTGGGCGCCAACTTCGGCCGCAAGCTGCGCGCCCACAAGGTGACCAGCGACGGTCTCGACGACTACGTCACCAAGCTGGTCACGAACTACCTCGCCGGCCGCGAGTCCGGCGAGTCGTTCCAGAGCTGGGTGCAGCGCGCCGACGAGGACCTGCTGCGCTGATGACCACCACGACGATGAGCTCCCGCGCGGAGATCTTCCACTGTCCGTTCTGTGGCGAAGAGGACATCCGTCCGCACTCCGCCACGACCGGCGAGTGGGAATGCCGCAGCTGTCTGCGGGCGTTCACCGTCACCATGCTCGGCCTGATCCGTCCCCCTGCTTCTCCTGACGGGCCGGTCGAGCCCGTCGAAGGATCGGAGGACCGTTCATGACGGCCGCCACCACGCGCGCTGCCCGCCTGTCGCGCGGCTCGCAGATCGAGGGCCGCTCCCAGGAGGAGCTGCGCGAGATCGTCTCCCACGTGGGCGCCGAGCTCGAGCTCGCCCCTGCCGAGCACATCATCGAGTGGGCCGCCGCGACGTTCGGCGAGCGCTTCTGCATCACCTCCTCGATGGGCGATGCCGTGCTCGCGCACCTCGCCTCGAAGGTCGTGCCGGGCATCGACGTCGTCTTCCTGGACACCGGCTACCACTTCGCCGAGACGATCGGCACCGCCGACGCGGTGAAGCACACCCTGCCGGTCAACCTGATCACGATCACCCCCGTGCAGTCGGTCGCCGAGCAGGACGCGCAGTACGGCCCCGACCTCTACAAGCGCGACCCCGACCTCTGCTGCAAGCTGCGCAAGGTCGAACCGCTGGCCACCTCGCTCGACGGCTACGACGCGTGGGCCACGGGCCTGCGCCGTGCCGAGACCCACAACCGGGTCACGGCCCCCGTCGTCGGCTGGGACGCCAAGAAGAAGAAGGTCAAGGTCTCGCCGATCGCGCGCTGGACCGACGAGCAGGTCGAGACCTACATCGCCGAGAACGGTGTGCTGGTCAACCCGCTCGTGTACGACGACTACCCGTCGATCGGCTGCTGGCCGTGCACCTCCCGGGTCAAGCCGGGCGACGACCCGCGCTCGGGGCGCTGGGCCGGCCAGAACAAGACCGAGTGCGGCATCCACACCTGAGTCCGCTCCTGAGTTCCACAACTGCATAACCCCGACTGATCGACAGCGTTGTCGCTCTCGCACCGATATCCCGAAGGGAGGCCGCACACGATGGCTGCTCCTGCACTGGTTGCCCTGGCTCACGGTTCTCGTGATCCGCGGTCGGCCGCGACGATCAACGCCCTCGTAGCCGAGGTCCGGGCCATGCGCCCCGACCTCCGCATCGAGGCCGCGTTCCTCGACCTGTCGCGCCCGTCGTTCACCACGGTCGTCGACCGTCTGGTCAAGGCCGGCTTCGACGAGATCGTCGTCGTACCCCTGCTGCTGTCCGAGGCGTTCCACGCCCGGATCGACGTCCCGTCGGCCGTGGCCGAGCAGGCCGCGCGCCACGAGGGCCTGCAGATCCGCGCGACGGCGATCCTCGGACACGAGATGTCGTTCCTCGAGGTGCTCGACCAGCGCCTGCGCGAGGCGCTCGCCGCTGCGCGATGTCGCGAGCTGGACGCCCTCGTCCTCGCTGCTGCCGGGTCCTCGGCCCCCCTCGCGAACCAGGCGGTCGCCCGTCTTGCCCGCGTGTGGGGCGCACACCACAAGCTCCCCGTCAAGGCCGCCTACGCGTCGTCGGCTCCCCCGGCCACTGGCGAGGCCGTCCGGGCCTTCCGGCACGAGGGACGCCGCCACATCGCGGTCGCGTCGCTCTTCCTGGCTCCCGGGTCGCTGATCGACCGGGCCTCCGAGCTCGCGATCGAGGCCGGCGCGGTGGCCGTCTCCGAGCCGCTCGGAGCCCACCCCGAGCTCGCCCGCACGATCCTGGCCCGGTACGCCGTCGGCGCCGTCGAGCTGGTCCCCGTCTGATCGCTCCGTTCCCCGCCGAGGCGGCACATGTGGAGTGGCGAAATGGCAGATAGCGCGTGACGTGTCACGCGCTATCTGCCATTTCGGGGCGCAACATCTGCCGCCCCGGCGGCTGTTGCGCGGCGGGGGCGAGGTGCAGGCGGCGACGCGTCAGCTCACGAAGCGCTGGAGCAGGTGCTCCAGCTCGCGGGCCGGGTCGGCAGTGACGCCACCGTGCACGGGGCCGGGCTGAAGCACGGTGCTGCGGGGCGCCTTGACGAACCCGAAGCGGGTGCCGAGGTCACCGCGGCCGGCGGCGCCGACACTGGCATCACCGGCACAGACGCCCTCGACATAGGCAAGTGCGTCGCAGACCCGGCTCACGTCGAGGGTGGGGTCCAGCGCCTGGAGGCGCGCGTTGTCGCACGCCCAGGCAGCGGCCAGGAACTTCGTCTCCTGGCAGTAGACGACCACGCCGACGTTGAGGAACTCCTCGCGCTCGACACGAGGCACGCAGCGCAGGACGACGTACTGGTAGGGGTGCCGCGTCGTCATCGCGCGACCGCCTCCCACCAGCCGGTGGCCTGCAGGCGCGCGTCCAGGAAGTCGACGTACGCCGCCCGCATCCCGTCAGCGCTGTCGACCCCCGGCACCGGCTCGAGCCACGCGTCGGGCACCTGGGCGAGGAGCTCGGTGAAGACGTCGCGCGACAGCACCGAGCGGGCACGCGCGTCGATCGCGTCGAGGTCGTCGGCCTTGGCGGCCTCGAGGAGGACGTGGTCGTCGGAGCTCCACGGGAGCGCGGCGAAGCGCGCAGGATCGCCGACTCCCCCACTCCAGCCGTGGTGGAAGTAGAGCGAGGCGCCGTGGTCGATCACCCAGAGCTCGCCGTGCCAGAGCAGCAGGTTGGGGTTGCGCCAGGACCGGTCGACGTTGGCACAGAAGGCGTCGAGCCAGAAGACCGTGCCTGCCTGGCCCGGGGGCAGTGCGGTGGTGCCGTCGAAGCCGAACGAGCCGGGCAGGAAGTCGACGCCGAGGTTGAGGCCGACGCTCGCCTTCAGCAGGTCCTGGATCTCCTCGTCGGCTTCGTAGCGTGCGATGGCGTCGCTGAGCTCGAGCGCCACGAGGCGCGGCGTCTGGAGGCCGAGGCGCAGCGCGAGACCGCTGACGATCGTCTCCGCCACCAGGACCCGCAGCCCCTGGCCGGCGCCGCGGAACTTGCAGACGTAGGTGCCGAGGTCGTCAGCCTCGACGATGCCGGGCAGCGAACCGCCCTCGCGCAGGGGTGCGACGTACCTCGTGACGGTGACGGTGGGGATCACCGGACCGGCTCCTCGTCGGCGAGCCGCTGCTTTGCCAGGTCCACGTCGAAGTCAGCCTTCGGCCACTCCAGGTCCAGCCCGCGCAGCGCGTCGAGCAGCAGGTTGCCGATGGTCAGGTTGCGGTACCACTTGTGGTCGCTCGGGATCACGTGCCACGGCGCCGCGTCGGTGTTGGTGCGCTCGAGGGCGATCGCGTAGGCCTTCTGGTACTCCGGCCAGAGCGCGCGCTCGTCGAGGTCGCCCATGTTGAACTTCCAGTGCTTGGCCGGGTCGTCCAGGCGGGCGAGCAGCCGCTCCTTCTGCTGCTCCGGCGAGATGTGGAGCATGCACTTGACGATCGTCGTGCCGTTGTCGGCCAGGCGCTGCTCGAAGTCGTTGATCGCGCCGTAGCGGCGCTCGATCTCGTCAGCGGGAGCGAGCTGCCGCACGCGGCCGATCAGGACGTCCTCGTAGTGCGAGCGGTCGAAGACCCCGATGAATCCCGGTCCCGGGAGCGCCTTCTCGATCCGCCAGAGGAAGTCGTGCTGCTTCTCCTCATCGGTGGGCGCCTTGAAGCTGGTGATCTTCAGCCCTGCCGGGCTGACCAGGCCGACGGTGTGCTCGAGCACGCCGCCCTTGCCCGAGGTGTCCATGCCCTGCAGGACCAGCAGGACGCTCCGGCCCCCCTCCTTGTTGGCGTAGAGCCGCTCCTGCAGGTCGGCCAGCTCCGGACCCAGGTCGAGGAGCGCCTGCTCGCCGTCCGCCTTCTCCCCGTCGTACGCCGGGTGGCCGGCCGGGTCGATCGAGGAAAGGTCGACGGGCCCGGCAGGAAGGCGGTGCACAGCCGTGAACGAGCTCATGGCGACACCCTAGGGCGCCGGTGGGGATCAGTGCGCGAGCAGCCGCCGGAAGGTGCTCCACGCTCCGAGCACGGCGAAGCCGACGTAGAAGAGCAGGTCGCGCTTGTAGGCCGCGATGATGGTGCTGTCGGTCATCGCGGAGGTGACGAAGTGGGAGCGGGACGTGCCCGAGCCAGGGCCCGCGACCTCCGCCCACGCATCCCAGGCATCGCTGCCGATGAGGGCGAGGCAGCCGGCGACCACACCGGCGATGATCAGGACCACGAGGGCCGGGAGGCCACGGCGCGGGTCAGCACCGGCCGCCTTGCTGTAGGCGAACACGGCACCGGCCGCGAGGACGAAGCTGGTGATCGACGCGACGAAGCCGAGACGCCACACGACGACCGTGAGGGCCACGCCCAGGACGACCACGCCGGCGGCGGCAAGGAGGCCCAGACCGACCCTCTCGCGGGCGGGAGCGGACACGGCAGCGGTCGGGTCGACACCCGGAGCGAACTCAGACATGGCTGGACGCTACAAGCGCAAGGCGGTGGCGGAGTCATGAACGGCGAAATCGCCGACGCCGGCCCCATGCGCCTATGCGTCGAACTCCTCGTCGTCGGGAGCACTCAGCGCCTCACGCACCACCGCGTAGGCGAGGCCCGGGCTGTGACCCTTGCGGGCCAGCATGCCGACGAGGCGCCTGGTCGCGACCTGGGGGTCGAGCGCCTTCATCGAGCGGAGCTTGCGCTGCACGAGCCGCTCGGCGACCTCGCGCTCGTCGTCAGGGTCGATCTCGTCGAGCGCCTCACGGGCCACCTCGTCGTCGATGCCCTTGCGGCGCAGCTCCTGGGCGAGTGCCCGAGAGGCGAGGCCCTTGCCGGGCTGGCGCGAGGCGATCCAGGCACGGGCGAAGGCAGCATCGTCGACCAGGCCGACCTCCTCGAAGCGGTCGAGGAGCCGGGTCGCGATCTCAGCCGGCACGTCCTTCTTCGCCAGCTTGTCGGCGAGCTCCTTGCGCGAGCGAGCAGCACCGGTCAGGGCGTCCAGCAGGATCTTGCGGGCCACGGCCTCGTGGTCGGCCTCCGGCCCGAGGGCCTCGACGTCCTCCGGGGGTGGCGCGGAGGCGTCGGAGGACGCGCCCACCGCGAAGTCGGGAGGCGGACCCGCCTGGCCGAGCCAGGCGGCGACCCCGGCGTGCACGTCGCCGTGCCACGCCGGAGCCGCCGTCTTGTCGTGCTCCGTCATCAGAAGTCGACGTTGGTCGGCTCCTCGGCCGGCGCGTCGACGGACGGGCCGACGCCGAGCTTCTCGAGGATCTTCTTCTCCAGCTCGTTGGCGAGGTCGGGGTTGTCACGCAGGAAGTTGCGCGCGTTCTCCTTGCCCTGGCCCAGCTGGTCGCCCTCGTAGGTGTACCAGGCACCGGCCTTGCGGACGAGGCCCGCGTCGACACCGACGTCGATGAGGCCACCCTCGCGGGAGATGCCCTTGCCGTACATGATGTCGAACTCAGCCTGCTTGAACGGCGGGGCGACCTTGTTCTTGACGACCTTGACGCGGGTGCGGTTGCCGACCATGTCGGTGCCGTCCTTGAGCGTCTCGATGCGGCGCACGTCGAGGCGGACCGAGGAGTAGAACTTCAGCGCGCGACCACCGGTGGTGGTCTCCGGCGAGCCGAACATGACGCCGATCTTCTCGCGCAGCTGGTTGATGAAGATCGCGGTCGTGCCGGTCTGGTTGAGCGCACCGGTCATCTTGCGGAGCGCCTGCGACATGAGGCGGGCCTGGAGGCCGACGTGGCTGTCACCCATCTCGCCCTCGATCTCGGCGCGGGGCACGAGCGCGGCGACGGAGTCGATGACGATCAGCGACAGCGCGCCGGAGCGGATCAGCATGTCGGCGATCTCGAGGGCCTGCTCACCGGAGTCGGGCTGCGAGACCAGCAGGGCGTCGGTGTCGACGCCGAGGTTCTTCGCGTACTCCGGGTCGAGGGCGTGCTCGGCGTCGATGAAGGCGACCAGGCCGCCGTTGCGCTGCGCGTTGGCGACCGCGTGGAGTGCGACCGTCGTCTTACCCGACGACTCGGGGCCGTAGACCTCGACCACGCGACCACGCGGCAGACCACCGATGCCGAGGGCCACGTCGAGGGCGATCGCGCCCGTCGGGATCACCTCGAGCGGAGCCCGGGTCTCATCGCCGAGGCGCATGATCGAGCCCTTGCCGAACTGCTTCTCGATGTTCGCAAGTGCTGCGTCGAGCGCCTTGCCACGGTCTCCAGCTGCCATCTTCATCATCCTGTCGCGTAGTCACCAGTCGGGTACATCGGCGACGTTAGGACGAACCACCGACAGTGCCTGGTCAGCACCGTCGAAGCCTGTGGAGAACTCCGCCCACCCGTCGTACCCGGTGATCAAACGCTAGCCGAACATCTGTTCGAAGGGGGCTGCGACACGCGCTGATTTTCCGGCGTGTCAGGATCGCGCCATGGACGACGACACCTGGCTGGCCCGGACCATCGAGCTGGCGCGCCAGAGCGTGGCGGACGGGGGCGGTCCGTTCGGCGCCGTGCTGGTCCGCGACGGCGTGGAGATTGCGTCCGGCTCCAACAGGGTCACGCTCGACCTCGACCCGACGGCCCACGCGGAGGTCGTCGCGATCCGCGCCGCCACGCGCGCGCTCGGCAGCAACGAGCTGCGCGGCGTCACCGTCTACGCCTCGTGCGAGCCGTGCCCCATGTGCCTCGGGGCTGCGCTGTGGGCGCGCGTCGACCGCATCGTCTTCACCGCCGACCGCGAGGACGCCGCGTGGGCCGGCTTCTCCGACCAGACCTTCCGTGAGCTCTTCGCCGGCCAGCGCGACGACTGGCCCGCGACCATCGAGCAGCGGCGTACGCCGGAGGCCCGGGCGCCGTTCGAGGCGTGGCTGCAGCGCCAGGACCGCGTCGCCTACTGACGCGTGCGGGCAGCGACGGTGCCGGCAGCGAGGACGACAGCAGCCAGGACCGCCGCGAACGCGTTGAGCCAGCCGTAGCCGAGCGTGCCGACGACGAGTCCGGAGACCCCACCAGCGGCCCCGGCCGAGAGTCCCATCACCAGGTCGGAGGCGCCCTGGACGTCGGTGCGGGCGGCGAGCGGCGTCCGATCGGTGAGCAGGGTCGCGCCGGCGATCGTGACGAACGACCACCCGACGCCGAGCAGGAAGAGCCCGGCGAAGACCTGCCACGAGCTGCCGCGCGGCGAGACACCCGCCAGCGCCACCGCGACGAGCTGCACGAGCGCGCCGAGCACGATCATCCGGGGGCGACCCAGCTGGTCGGTGAACCACCCGACCAGCGGCGCGAAGGCGAACATGCCGAGCACGTGGACGCTGATGACGAGGCCGATGACGTGCAGGTGCGCGCCCCCGTGCTCCATGTAGAGCGGCGTCATGACCATGACGCCGACCATGACAGCGTGGGCAGCGGCGACCGCTGTCATCGCGCAGGCGACGAGCGGCTCGACCCGTATCACCGCGACCGCACCGCCCAGCACGCCGCCCGGCCCCCTCCGTTGCGGCGCGGCGTCGCCGGTGAGCCGGCGGGCCACCACCAGCGGGTCAGGACGCAGCAGCAGCGCCACCACCACAGCTGCGAGCGCCATGCCCACCGCACCCACCAGGAACGGCCCCGTGAGCGGCGGGAGGCCGAGCCAGTCGGCGAGGTCGGCCGACGGCTCGGCGAGGTTCGGCCCGAGCACCGCACCGACGGTCGTGGCCCACACGACGGTCGAGAGGTCGCGGGCGCGGGTCGCCGGTACCGCGAGGTCGGTCGCGGCGTAGCGCGCAGCAGCGTTCGCGGCGGTCATCGAGCCGACCAGGAACGTGCCGAGCAGCAGCAGGCCCATCGAGCCGACCGCGCCGGCCACCACGCACAGCAGCGACCCGACGGTCGCGAAGCAGATGCCCGCGAGCAGGCCCACGCGGCGTCCGCGGGTCGCCATGACCGACGCGAGTGTCCAGGACGCCACGGCGGCACCGAGCACCTGGCTGGTCTGCGCGAGCCCGGCCAGGCTGTCGGAGCCGCTGAGGTCGCGTGCCAGGAGTGACGCCGTCGCGAGCGCGATCGTGATGCCGAGCGCACCGACCGCCTGAGTGGCGACCAGGCTCCGGACCGTACGCCGCTGCAGCGCGACCGTGTCGACCAGCTGCGGCGCGAGCGTCACGTGCTGCTCACCGCGCGCTCGCGGGCAGGCCGAGCACGTCGTGGACCGCCCGCCAGACGACCTTGGGGCTCTCCCCCGCGGCGAGCGCGTCCTCGACCGTGCGGCTGCCGAGGCTCCCGATCACCTGGCTGCCCGCCCAGTAGCGCGCGTACGCCGTGTCGCCCAGCGCCGTCTCCAGACGGTCCCAGAACTCCGTGTGCCGCATCAGCCGTGCACGTCCCACAGGTGGTGGACGTCGTCGTGCAGGTGGTAGCGGCCGATGGTGTCGACGGTGAAGACCGAGCCGTTGCTGCGCGTGCCCAGGCGGGTCCACTGGTCGCCGGTGACGCCGTCGTACAGCGAGGCGACGTGGTTGGCGGACTCGACGAGCTCCGCGGAGACGACGGCCGGGTCCTGCGCGGCGTAGTCGGAGGCGACGGCGGTGGCGTCCTGGTCCCAGTTGGGGAACTGCGGGTTGTCGACCTCCAGCATCAGCACGAGGCGCTCGGCGAAGATCCGGTGGACGTCGCGCACGTGGCACGCGTACTCCAGCGGCGACCACGTCCGGTCCTCCGGGCGCGCTGCGACGTCCGGCCGCTCGAGCACGGCCGCCCAGCGCTGGGCGTTGATCCGGAGCATCTCGCCGAACTCACGGCTCTCGCACGTGTCGGGGACGAAGCCGCACTCGGGGCAGGGCCGTGACAGGACCCAGGTCCAGTCCTTGTCATCGGGGATCGGCTGCAGCGTCGACATGCCGTCAATTCAACCAGCCACGTCGCGCGTGCGTCGCCGGGATTCCTGCCACGCATGGCACCATCCCTGCCATGTCCGTACGCCGCCTGGTCGCCGCCCTCCTGGCCCTCACCGTCACCTCCGGCCTGGCCGCCTGCGGCGAGGAGAAGGCCGCGCCCCTGCCCCGCACGACCGCGCTCAACGGCACCGTCTTCAACAGTGCGGACGCCAGGTTCGCCCGCGACCTGCTGGTGCAGCGGTCGAGGGAGTTCGCCCTGATCGACGTCACCGTCGGACGCCCGCTCGGCGACGACCTGGCCGCGTTCCTCGACGGAGCACGGACCGTGCGCGCCGCCGAGATCGACCAGGTGACGACCTGGATCACCGACTGGGGCCGCGAGGTGCCGGCGACGATCCGCGACCACGCGTCGGAGGACGCCGGCGCGCACGCCTTCGCCGACCTGGAGAAGGCGTCCGACGCAGGGTTCGCGCGGGCCTGGGTCGCGGCGTACCGCAAGGAGCTGGAGGCGAGCGACGACGTCGCCGCGACCGAGCAGACGGCCGGTCTCTACCGCGATGCGCGGGCCCTCGCGGCCAGCGTCGCGAAGGCCAACAGCAGGGAGGCCGACGAGCTGACGGACAACGCCGACTGACGTTGTCGGTGCCGTCCGCAAGGATGGGTGCCATGGCAGACCCGCTCGAGCGCTTCGGCGAGGCGACACGGACCTGGTTCCGCGCCGCGTTCGCTGCGCCGACGCCTGCCCAGGCAGGTGCGTGGGAGGCGATCGCGGCCAGGCGCCACGCGCTCGTGGTGGCGCCGACCGGCTCGGGCAAGACGCTCTCGGCGTTCCTCGCGTCGGTCGACCGGCTGATGACGACGCCGCCGCCGGACGACCCGCGGCTGCGCTGCCGCGTCCTCTACATCTCGCCGCTCAAGGCACTCGCGGTCGACGTCGAGCGCAACCTGCGCGCGCCCCTGACCGGCATCGGCCACACCGCCGACCGCCTCGGTCTCCCCGTCAACGACGTGCGGGTCGGCGTGCGCTCCGGTGACACGCCCGCGGCCGAGCGGCGCAAGCTCGCCACGGCCCCGCCCGACATCATGATCACCACGCCCGAGTCGCTCTTCCTGATGCTCACCTCCGGTGCGCGCGAGGCGCTGCGCGGTGTCGAGACGGTGATCCTCGACGAGGTCCACGCCGTCGCCGGCACCAAGCGAGGTGCACACCTCGCGCTGTCGCTCGAGCGCCTCGATGCGCTGCTCCCCGAGCCCGCGCAGCGGATCGGCCTCTCCGCGACCGTGCGCCCGCTCGAGGAGGTGGCGCGCTTCCTCGGCGGCTCGGCTCCCGTCGAGATCGTGGCGCCGCCGTCCAGCAAGGAGTGGGACCTCCGCGTCGTCGTCCCGGTCGAGGACATGACCAGCCCCGGGGAGTACGACGAGCAGTCGGCCGATCCCGCGCGCAGCGGCTCGCTGTGGCCCCACGTCGAGGAGAGCGTCGTCGACCTGATCGAGCAGCACCGCTCGACGATCGTCTTCGCCAACTCCCGGCGCCTGGCCGAGCGGCTGACCGCACGCTTCAACGAGATCGCGACCGCGCGCGCCGGGACCCCCGTCGGCACGGGCGTGGAGTCGCCGGCACAGGTGATCGCTCAGTCGGGCGTCTCCTACGCGGCCGAGGTGGTCATCGCCAAGGCCCACCACGGCTCCGTCTCCAAGGAGCAGCGCGCCCTCATCGAGGACGACCTCAAGCGCGGCCGGCTCCCCTGCGTCGTGGCCACCTCGAGCCTCGAGCTCGGCATCGACATGGGCGAGGTCGATCTCGTGGTGCAGATCGAGTCACCACCGTCGGTCGCCTCCGCGCTCCAGCGCGTCGGACGCGCCGGCCACCAGGTCGGCGAGGTCTCCCGCGGAGTGCTCTACCCCAAGCACCGCGGCGACCTCGCGCAGACCGCCGTCGCCGTCGAGCGCATGCGGGCCGGCGCCATCGAGTCGCTCCGCGTGCCGACCAACCCGCTCGACGTGCTCGCACAGCAGGTCGTCGCGATGACCTCCCTCGACGCCTGGCAGGTCGACGAGCTCTTCGACCTGGCCCGGAAGTCCGCTCCCTACGCCACCTTGCCGCGCTCCGCGTTCGAGGCGACGCTCGACCTGCTGGCCGGGCGCTACCCGTCCGACGAGTTCGCCGAGCTCCGGCCGCGCGTCGTCTGGGACCGCGTGACCGGGGTCGTGACCGGCAGGCCGGGCGCCCAGCGGCTCGCGGTCACCTCGGGCGGCACGATTCCCGACCGCGGACTCTTCGGCGTCTTCCTGGTCGGCTCCGAGAAGACGGGCAAGCGCGTCGGCGAGCTCGACGAGGAGATGGTCTACGAGTCCCGCGTCGGCGACGTCTTCGCGCTCGGCGCCACCAGCTGGCGGATCGAGGACATCACCCACGACCGGGTCCTGGTCACCCCCGCGCCCGGGGTGCCGGGGCGGCTCCCGTTCTGGAAGGGTGACACCCTCGGCCGGCCCGCCGAGCTCGGCGAGGCGGTCGGCGCGCTCGGTCGCGAGCTCTCCGCGCTCCCGACAGCCGCCGCCGTCGAGCGCGCGCGGGAGGCCGGCCTCGACGAGTGGGCGGCGAGCAACCTCGCGGCGTACGTCGGGGAGCAGGCGGAGGCCACCCGGGTGGTGCCCAGCGACCGCTCGATCGTCGTCGAGCGCTGCCGTGACGAGCTCGGTGACTGGCGGCTCGTCGTTCACTCGCCGTACGGCACGCCCGTCCACGCCCCCTGGGCGCTGGCGATCAACGCGCGCCTGCGGGAGCGCTACGGCGTCGAGGCGTCCGCGGTCGCCTCCGACGACGGCATCGTGCTGCGCGTGCCCGACACCTCGGGCGAGCCGCCGTCGGGCGACATCGTCGTCTTCGAGGCGGGTGAGATCGAGGAGATCGTCACCGCCGAGGTCGGTGGCTCGGCGCTCTTCGCGTCACGCTTCCGCGAGTGCGCGGCCCGGGCACTGCTGCTCCCCCGTCGTGACCCCGGCAAGCGGTCGCCCCTCTGGCAGCAGCGCCAGCGATCGGCCCAGCTGCTCGAGGTGGCCGCGAAGTACCCCTCCTTCCCGATCGTGCTCGAGGCGGTCCGCGAGGTCCTCCAGGACGTCTACGACCTGCCCGGGCTGATCGGCCTGCTGCGCCGCATCGACCAGCGCGAGGTGCAGGTCGTCGACGTCGACACGCAGCTTCCGTCGCCCTACGCGCGCTCGCTGCTCTTCGGCTACGTCGCGCAGTTCGTCTACGAGGGCGACTCCCCCATCGCCGAACGCCGCGCGGCTGCGCTCCAGCTCGACCAGGGCCTGCTCGCCGAGCTGCTCGGTCGGGCGGAGCTGCGCGAGCTGCTCGACCCGGTCGTGCTGGCCGAGACCGAGGCCGAGCTGCAGCGCCTCGTCGAGGACCGACGGGCCCGCGACGCCGAGGGAGTCGCCGACCTGCTCCGCCTGCTCGGGCCCCTCTCCCCGGAGGAGATCGCGGCGCGCTTCGCGGGAGACGACGCCGGTGCGGCCACCGCCTCGCTCGCGGACGCTCGTCGTGCCGTGCTGCTCCGTGTCGCGGGCGTCGAGCGATGGGCCGCGATCGAGGACGTCGCACGGCTCCGCGACGGCCTGGGCGTCCCCGTCCCGCCCGGCACGCCGGCCGTCTTCACCGAGCCGGTCGACGACCCGCTGGGCGATCTGGTGGCCCGCTTCGCGCGCACGCACGGACCGTTCACGGCTGACGAGGTCGCGACACGGTTCGGCCTGGGTGTGGCCGTCGTGCGCCACACCCTCACCCGGCTCTCCGGTGAAGGGCGCGTCCTCGAGGGCGAGTTCCGTCCTGCGGGTGCGGGCTCGGAGTGGTGCGACGCCGAAGTGCTCCGCCGGCTCCGTCGGCGCTCGCTCGCCCGACTGCGCGCCGAGGTCGAGCCGGTCGACCCCGAGGCGCTCGGCCGCTTCCTGCCGCACTGGCAGGGCGTCACCCGCATCAAGGGGGCGCTCCGCGGGGTCGACGGCGTCGTGGCCGCGGTCGAGCAGCTCGCCGGCTGCCCGGTGCCTGCCTCGGCCCTCGAGTCGCTGATCCTGCCGTCGCGGGTGCGCGACTACTCCCCCGCCTTCCTCGACGAGCTCACCGCGACCGGCGAGGTGCTCTGGGCCGGTCACGGAGCCCTGCCGGGCGACGACGGCTGGGTCTCCCTCCACCTCGCCGACCAGGCCGAGCTCACCCTCCCGGTGCCCGTCGCGTTCGAGCACTCCGAGCTCCACCAGGCCGTGCTCGACGCGCTCGCCCCCGGAGGCGCCTGGTTCTTCCGCCAGCTCTCCGACGCGGTCGGCGCGACCGACGACGCCGGCCTGGCCTCGGTCCTGTGGGAGCTCGTGTGGGCCGGTCGCATCGGTAACGACACGCTCGCGCCCCTGCGGTCGCTCGTCGGTGGCGGTGGTGCCCACCGGTCACGCCGGCCTGCGCCGCGGGCCCGCATGGCGTCACGTCGTCCGGCGATGCCCAGCCGCGGTGGGCCGCCGCAGACGTCAGGCCGCTGGAGCGCCCTCCCCACCGTCGACCTCGACCCGACGCGGCGCGCACATGCGCTCGCCGAGGGCCTGCTCGAGCGCCACGGCGTCGTCACACGCGGGGCCGTGCAGGCGGAGCGCGCGCCGGGTGGTTTCGCCGCGGCGTACAAGGTGCTCAGCCAGTTCGAGGACAGCGGGCGCTGCCGCCGCGGGTACTTCGTGGCCGGCCTCGGGGCTGCGCAGTTCGGCTCGGCGGGTGCCGTCGACCGGCTCCGCACCTTCAGCGAGCCCGCCGAGGAGAAGGTCGCCGTGGCACTGGCGGCCACCGACCCGGCGAACCCCTTCGGCGCTGCGCTGCCCTGGCCCGAGCGGCCGGTCTCCGACCCGACGGCCGAGACCGGTCCGGGGCACCGTCCGGGGCGCAAGGCGGGTGCGCTGGTGGTCCTCGTCGACGGCGCCCTCGTCCTCTACGTCGAGCGCGGCGGCCGCACGCTGCTGACCTTCTCCGACGACCACGAGCGCCTGACCCCTGCCTGTGGTGCCCTCGCCGACGCCGTACGCCGGGGGCAGCTCGGTCGCCTGACCGTCGAGCGGGCTGACGGCGAGCAGGTGCTCGGCTCCGGCTCCACGCCCCTGCGCGAGGCGCTGACCGCTGCGGGGTTCGTGGCCACACCGAAGGGGTTGAGGATCCGTGCCTGAAGGCGATGCGGTGTGGCGAACGGCGCGCACCCTGGAGAAGGCGCTCTCAGGGCGCGTGCTGACCCACACCGACTTCCGGGTGCCTGCCCACGCCACCGCCGACCTCGCCGGCCAGACAGTCGTCGAGACGGTCGCGCGGGGCAAGCACCTGCTCACCCGCATCGGTGACGACATCACCCTCCACACGCACCTCAAGATGGAAGGGTCGTGGGTCGTCGGTCGTTCGGGGGCGCGCTGGCGCAAGCCCGCCCACACCGCGAGGGTCGTGCTCCGGGCCGGCGAGGTGGAGGCGGTCGGCTTCTCGCTCGGCATCGTCGAGCTGGTGTCCCGTGAGCGGGAGGCCGACGTCGTCGGCCACCTCGGTCCCGACCTCCTGGGTCCTGACTGGGACGCCGCCCTCGCCGTCGAGCGCCTGTCGGCCGACCCTGACCGGCCGATCGCCGAGGCGCTGCTCGACCAGCGCAACCTCGCCGGCATCGGCAACGTCTACGCAGCCGAGCTCTGCTTCCTCATCGGACGCCTGCCGACCACCCCGGTGCGCGAGGTCGACGCCCTCCCACGCCTGGTCAGCCGCGCCCGCGAGCTGCTGATGATCAATCGCGAGCATCCGGGCATGCCGACCACGGGCGACCTCCGGCGCGGCCGCTCCCACTGGGTCTACGGCCAGCGCGCCTGTCTGCGCTGTGGCACGGCGGTCCGGGTCGAGCAGCAGGGCGAGCAGGGGCGCGAGCGGGTCCGCTTCTGGTGCCCCAGCTGCCAGCGCTGATGCCGGTCTCCCGATACGCCTGCGATCCACGACGTTCGGGTAAGGACAGACCATGAAGCCCACGCTGACCCCTGACGAGTACGTCGCCCTGCGTGCGGCCGTCGAGTGGCCCACGATGTCCGCGGAGCGCGCCGCGGAGGCGCTGCGCGACTCCCTCGCGACGGCGACCGAGCGCGACGACAACAGCCGCCTCATCGGGCTGGCGCGTGCGATCGGCGACGGCTTCTACGTCGTCATCGTCGACGTCATGGTCCATCCCGACGAGCAGGAGAACGGCGTCGCGCACCGCTTGCTGGAGCGCCTGCTCGCCCACGAGCAGGTCGAGGGCGCGGGCCACCTCAGCCTGTTCGCCGCCCCTGACGCGACGGGCCTCTATGAGTCGTTCGGCTTCGAGGCCGGCGGGGGCGTGTACATGCGGCTGACGGAGTAGCCCCGGAGCGCGCCTAGGATCTGCGGGTGCCTCCCCGCTCCCCGTTGCCCCTGCGCCACGGCTTGAGCGCAGCCTGGGTCCGTACGCCGCACGCCGGCACCGTCCCGGAGCACGAGGGGTCGATGCGTGACTGGCTCCGGCACCGGCTGCCGCCCCGCAGCAAGGAGGCGACCGGTCTGCACGCCCTTGCCGAGAGCACCCCGTCGCTCGAGCCGGGCGAGCAGCCCAGCGTTGATGTCGACAGGTTCCTCGCCGAGGGGCGGTTCGTGTGGGCCGACGGCACGCCGGTGCGCGCCGACGACCCCTACCGCGCCCACACGTTCGTGTGGTTCCACCGCGACCTGCGCGACGAGCCCGTCGTCCCCGGCGAGCTGACCGTCCTGCACCAGGACGAGCGCGTCGTCGTGGTGGACAAGCCCGCCTTCCTCTCGACGATCCCGCGCGGGAGCCACGTCGTGCAGAGCGTGGTGGTGCGCGCCCGCGAGGAGCTGGGCATGCCCGAGCTCTCCCCCGCTCACCGGCTGGACCGGGTGACCTCCGGCGTGCTGCTGCTGACGACCGGACGCCGGTGGCGCGCGGCGTACCAGGGGATCTTCGAGGACGGCACCGCGCGCAAGACCTACCGCGCCCTCGCGCCGTACGACGCAGCGCGTGCCGAGCCGACCGTCGTCCGCAACCACATCACCAAGCCGGCCGGGCAGTGGCAGGCCGCGGTGGTTCCCGACGCGCCGGTCAACGCGGAGACGCTGGTCGAGCTGGAGTCACGCGTGGGCGACGACCTTGCGGTCTACCGGCTGAGCCCGCGCACCGGGCGCACGCACCAGCTGCGGCTGCACCTGCACGGACTCGGCATCCCGATCGTGGGCGACCCGCTCTATCCCGACGTGACCGTGACCGACGTCGACGACTTCACGACACCCCTGCAGCTGCTGGCCAGCGACCTGGAGTTCACCGACCCGGTCGACGGGACGCCGCGCCGCTTCCGGAGCGCACGCACCCTGCCTCTCTGACGACGTCAGGCAGCGGAGGTGGAGACGGCCTCGGTGCGGATCGGCAGCGGGATGGGGGCCAGCGCGGCCTCCTCGAGGGCGACCTGGTGGGAGACCTCGCGGATCACCTCGGAGAGCGTGACGTCCATCGCCGTGCAGAGCGACGCGAGCAGCTCGGAGGAGGCCTCCTTGTGGCCGCGCTCGATCTCGGAGATGTAGCCGAGGGAGACACGGGCACCCGCGGAGACCTGGCGCAGGGTCATGCCGCGCTCGACGCGCTGGTGACGAAGAACGTCGCCGAGCACTCGACGGAACAGCACCATGGCGATCTCCTATCTCTCCGGGTGGGGGCAACGCTACCCGAGGCGTGGTTCTTCCCGCGGCACCTGTTCAAGAAGCAGCGCGAGCGCGGCCTCCACCGTCTCCTCGCGGATCGCCACCCGGTCCTGGCTGCTGTCGAGATCGAGCTGCACCGAGACCACGCCACCGGGGCCGGCCAGCCCGACGAAGACCGTGCCGACCGCCTTGCCCTCCTGCGTCTCCGGACCGGCGACTCCCGTGGTCGCGACGCCGAACGTCGTGCCCAGGAGACGGCGTACGCCGGCGGCCATCGCCTCGGCGCAGGGCGCCGAGACGACCCCGTGGTCCTCGATGATCGCGGGCGGGACTGCCAGCAGCTCCTCCTTGGCGTGGGTCGCGTAGGTGACCACACCACCGACGTAGACCTTCGATGCCCCGGGCGCCGCGGTGAGTGCGCCGGCGACGAGCCCGCCGGTCAGCGACTCGGCGGTCGCGACGGTCTCGCCGCGCACCTGGAGGGTCGCGACGAGCTGCGCGGCCACCGTCGGCGACTCGGTGATCTCCTCATCGGACATGCTCCGAGACTAGCCAGCGCGGGCTACACCTTCCCACGTACGACGCGCAGCCCGGTCGTGGTCGACGACGGGCTCACGCGGTCGTCACCGGGGTAGCGGACCTCGAGTGTGACCGTGCCGGGGTCCCGGAAGGGCCCGACGACGAGGGACGCCGCGCCGTCGGCGAGCGCGGCCGTGCCGAGCAGCCGGCCGTCGGCGTACACCTCGACGCGTCCGGTGGCGGGCACGGACGACACGACCTTCACCGAGAGCGTCGCGGTGCCCTTCTTCGCCTTGACGGTGTCCGGCGACAGCGTGGCGACGACGCTCGAGTCGGCCTTCGCAACGGTGACGGGAACGGTGGCGACGGTGCCGGTGGTCGCACCGCGGACGGTCAGCTCGACCCTGCCGGGGGTGACCGACGCGGGCAGCGCCACCTTCACCGAGGCGGTGCCGTACTCGTCGCCCGGCGTGGTGCCGACCGTGTTGTCGACGGGGAACGTGCCGAGCTCGCGGTCCCCGAGCGAGACCGTGACCGCGGAGTCCTTCGGGTCGGGCCCGGTGCTCATGGCGAGTGAGGTCAGGTCGAAGGCGACCTCACTGCCCGGCACGTAGCTCACAGGCGCGCCCGCCGGGAACTGGACGCCCACGGAGACCTGCGCGGCGTCGACCGGCAGCGGCGCGTCGGCGGCGTACTTCGCGAGGTAGTCGACCATCGCGGTGAGGTCGATCCGCCCGGTGTCGGCCTTGTGCGTGCCCTGGGCGAAGGCGCCGAAGTTGTCGCCCCCGGAGGCCAGGAACGAGTTGACGGTCACCGAGTAGGTGCCGGTCGCGGAGAGGGGCGCGCCGTCGAGCCACATGCCGGTGATCCGCTCACCGGCCGGTCGGGGCGCGTCGTACGTGTAGCGGAAGCCCTTCGACGTGCCGAGCCGCAGGAACGGCCGCGAGGCGCCCGCGGGCTGCCACTGCTGCTCCAGCGCCTGCCTGACCTGCGCGCCGGTGAGCTCCATGTTGACGAGCGTGTTGGCGAAGGGCTGCACGGTCGCGGCCTGCTTGTAGGTCAGCACGGCCGGGTAGCCGGCGGCGTTGTTGCCGACCATGTCGGCACGCAGGCCGCCGGGGTTCATGAACGCGATCTGCGCGCTGCCGGTCTCCGGGGAGGACGTCGCCCAGCGCTGCGCCTCGGCGACCAGGTTGCCGAGCGTGGACTCGCCGCCGCGGTTCTCGGAGCCGCTGGAGAGCTTCGCGCGGTTGAACGGGCCGGCGATCTCGCCCAGCGGCCGGGCGCCGAGCACGTCTGCCTCCGCGACCGCCTTGTCGACGATCGCCTGGGTGTCGGCGTCCGCGGGGAACCTGCCGGCCAGCGGAAGCAGCGCCTGCTTCTTCGCAACGACGTCGCCGGAGGCGGTTTCGACCGTGAAGCTGAGCTGGTTGAGGTTGTAGCCGTACTGCCCCGCGGAGACCACGGGCCGCTCGGCCACCGGCCGCCCGGCCCAGCCCGCCACGGGGAACGAGCAGTCGTAGGCGAGGTGCGTGTGTCCCGAGACGATCGCGTCGACGTTGTCGTCGACGCCGGTGATGATCGAGCCGAAGTCGGAGCTCGGGTCGTCGTCCATCGCCGCGCAGTCGGTCGTCGGCGCGCCCTCGTGGACGAGCAGCACGACCACGTCGACGCCCGCCGCGTGGAGCCGGTCGGCCTCACGGTTGGTCGCCGCGACGACGTCCTCGATCTCGACGCCCTCCATGCCGCCGGGGGCGACGAGCTCGTCGAGGTGCTCGGTCACGGCTCCGATGAAGCCGACCTGCACGCCGTCGAACTCACGGACGTACGTCGGGTCCAGCAGGTCCGACTGCGGCGCACCCGGCTTGTGCACGTTGGCGCCGATGTACTTCCACGCGGCACCGCCGTACGGGTTGGTCTGCGCGTCGTACGGCGCCATCACGCGGTGCAGCAGGTCGTCGTAGCCCTGGTCGAACTCGTGGTTGCCGACGGACGAGACCTCGAGACCGGCGGAGTTGAGCGCGTCGATCGTCGGCTTGTCGTGGGCGATGAACGACTCGAACGTCGAGGCGCCGATCAGGTCGCCCGCCGCCGCGAAGACGGTGTGGGGGTTGGCCTGCCGGAGCTGCTTCACCGCGCCCGCGATCACGGCTGCGCCCGCTTCGGCGCCGTTGGACCTGATCCGGCCGTGGAAGTCGTTGGTGGCGAGCACCTGGATGTCGGTGGTCGCCGGGGTGGGCGGCGCCGTGGAGATGCCGACCAGCTCCGGGTTGTGGTCGGACGCTGCGAACTGGTCGGGCGCGTAGAACTGCGTCGCGTTGTAGTTGTCACGGCTGTACTGGAAGGCGACCGACTCGTCGGCGTTGATCTCCCACACGTCGGCGCCGGTCACCGAGGCCTTCGCCGCGTCGTTGGCGAAGACGTGGTCGAGCGAGCCCGAGAGGCCGCTGAACGAGTAGGAGTCGTCGCCGGCCTGGTCGGAGTCGATCGTCGAGAAGCCCGCGTCGCGCAGCGCGACGACCGGGTCCTCCTGCGAGTAGGCGTTGAAGTCGCCGGTCAGGAAGATCTTCGCGGTGCCGTGGTCGGCCGCGAAGTGCTGCGCGAACGCCGCGACGGTCTGCGCCTGCCGCGTGCGGTCGCCGTTGAACGCACCCTGCGGACCCGCGGCGTTGTCGCCGGTCGCGGGCGGGTTGCTGTCGCCCTTCGACTTGAAGTGGTTGACCACGACCGCGAACACCGCGGAGTCGGGCGCTCCGGCCGGCTTGAAGGCCTGCGCCAGGGGCTCGCGCGCGTTGGCGAACGCCGTGGTGTCGAGGAGCAGGTCGGACTCCCCCACGGGCGCCACCGTGGCGGGCTTGTAGATGAAGCCGCTGCGGATCACGTCCTGCTGGGCGACGGCCTCGGGCGTGGTCGCCTCGGCCGGGGACGCGACGTACGCCCACGTGCCGGCGCCGGCGGCGTCGTTCAGGGCGCCGACGAGCTGGCGGACCGCGTCGTCGCGGTCGGTCTCGCCGACGAGCTTGATGGAGTTCTCGAGCTCCTCGAGCGAGACGATGTCTGCGCCGAGGCCGTTGATGGCGCGGACGATCTTGGCCTGCTGGCGCTGGAAGTCCTCGAGCTCGGCGGCACCGCGCGGCCCCGGCTCACCCGACGGACCGGTGCAGGTGTTGACGGTGACCGGGTCCTGGTCGCGGTCGGTGTAGTACGAGCAGGTGCCGCCGTGGGCGACGTAGTCGGTGCCGGTGGTGTTGAAGTAGTTGAGCACGTTGAACGTGCCGAGCTTCAGGTCGCCACCGACCGGCTGCGGCGCCGCGTTGGCCGCACGCGTGTCCTCGAACGTCGCGACGTCGGCGCCCGCGTCGGTCACGCGGTGCGTCGGCTGGAGCTTCCACGTGCTGTTGCGCCACTCGAGGATGACCGGCGCCTTCAGCGTCGCCGTGGCGCCGACGCGGATCGGGTTCGCCGGCGAGAGCCAGGGCAGCGGCACGTCCTGGTTCGGCGAGCCGTTGGTCATGAAGTTGAGCGAGGCGCCGTCGTCGAGCACCACCCCGCGCGCGGCGTTGTCCGCCACCACCGCGTCGTACGCCGCCGTGCCCGGCCGCGCGACCTCCGTCGGCTGGACCAGCGGCTTGCCGCCCGTCGCGAGCCCGATCTCGGCGTACTGGTTGGTGGAGTAGACGTTGGTGACAGCGAAGCTGTCCGTCGGGGCGAGCAGCTCACCCTCGTGGGCCTCGCGGGCCACGGTCGTCGTGGGGTAGGCAGCAGCGAGTGGCGTCACCGCCTCCAGCGGGTCGGCGAGCTCGACGACCCCACCCGATGCCGGCGTGACCTCGGTCAGCCCCTGGAACTCACTGACCGTGCCCGTGACCTCGACGGAGTCACCGACGGTGACCCCGGCAGGCTGGCTGTTGGCGCCGTAGACGAAGACCGCGTCGGAGGCGCCCGGCGTCGCGTCCGTAGCACCCCCGGAGCCGGCGGTCTGGACGTACATGCCGTTGAGCCCGCCCGTCGGGTACGCCGCGGTCACGACGCCGCGGAACGTGACGGACTGGCCGACGAGCGGCGAGGCGGTCCCGGTGCCCTGCACGTCGGCGATCGTGACGGCCGTGGCCGCCCGTGCTGGAGTGGCGAGGCCGAGGGCGAGAGGGGCGGTGACGAGCGCAAGCGCGGCGACGGGGGCCGCGACCCGGGAGGTGATCACCCGGCCGAGGTTGGCCCTGCCAAGTGACGACCGGGTGAGCAGAAGGTCACGATCCGGCCTCGACGCCGGATCCGTCCGGCTCTGTTCCGCTCCGTCCATCCGGCTCGCGCCGGTGCAGAGGTCAGGCGGTGTGGGCGCGCTTCTGCCGGAACGCGTCGCGGAAGAACTCGTAGCCCGACCACAGCGTCAGCGCCACGGCGACCGCGAGGATGACCTGCGCGACGTAGAAGATGACCTCGCCCACGGTGCCCCAGGCGTGGTCGTCGGCGACCAGCGGCAGGGAGAGCAGGCCGAGTGCGACACCCTGCGCGGTGGTCTTGATCTTGCCGAGCTGCGCGGCCGGGATGACGACGTCCTTCATGATCGACAGGCGGAGCAGGGTCACGCTCCACTCGCGCACGAGCACGAGGATCGTCACCCACCACCAGATCTCGCCGCCCGCGACGTACCACGCCTCGCCGGACTGGCTGCCCACGATCGAGAGACCAATGAAGGCCATGCCGGTGATCGCCTTGTCGGCGATCGGGTCGGCGATCTTGCCGAAGTCGGTGACCAGGTTGTGCTTGCGCGCGAGGTCGCCGTCGATCTTGTCGGTGACCATCGCCAGCGCGAAGAGTACGTAGGCCGCGATGCGCCAGGCGATCGAGTCGCCGCCGTCGTGCAGGAGCGCGTAGCCGAAGAACGGCACCATGACGATCCGCAGCGTGGTGAGCGCGTTGGGGACGTTCCAGTTGCTCGGCTTGGTCACCGTGGTCTCGGTGGTCATCGGCTGGTCTCCTTGCGCATCGCCTGGAAACCGGCGACGAGGTCAACGCCCTCGGAGCCGGTCACGTCTGCGGTCAGCATGTCGCCGACCTTCACGCCCTCGGGGGCGTCGAGGACCAGTGTGGTGCCATCGACCTCGGGACCCTGGAACGCCGCGCGGCCGACCACGGCACGATCGCCGTCCTCGTCCTCGAGCGACTCGACGAGCACCTCGACGCGCTCACCGATCCGCTCCTCCGCGCGCTGCGCGGTGAGCTCCTCGACCAGTGCGGTCAGGTGCGCGACGCGCTCGTCGATCTCGTCCTGGTGGAGCTTGGTCGACGCGTCGAAACCTGCCGCCTCGGTGCCGTCCTCGTCGGAGTAGCCGAAGACACCGGTCACGTCGAGGCGAGCCGCCTCGAGGAAGTCGCAGAGCGTCTGGAACTCCTCCTCGGTCTCGCCCGGGAATCCGACGATGACGTTGGAGCGGACGCCGGCCTCAGGGGCCTTCGCGCGGACCTGGTCGAGCAGGCCGAGGAAGCTCTCCGGGTCACCGAAGCGCTTCATCCGGCGCAGCACGGTCGCCGACGCGTGCTGGAACGACAGGTCGAAGTAGGGGACGACGCCCGGCGTGGAGGCGAGCGCGTCGATCAGCGTCGGGCGCATCTCGGCGGGCTGCAGGTAGGAGACGCGCACCCACTCCAGGCCGTCGATCGCCGCGACCTCGGGCAGCAGCGTCTCGAGCAGGCGGATGTCGCCCAGGTCCTTGCCGTACGACGTGTTGTTCTCGCTGACGAGGAAGACCTCGCGCGCGCCGTTGGCGGCGAGCCACCGGGCCTCGTTGAGGACGTCGGAGGGGCGGCGGCTGACGAACGAGCCACGGAAGGCGGGGATGGCGCAGAAGGTGCAGCGGCGGTCGCAGCCGGAGGCGAGCTTGAGCGGGGCCATCGGGCCGGAGTCGAGGCGTGCCCGGAACGGCATGCCGAGCAGGTCACCCGAGCCCGAGCCGTCGGAGACGCCCGGGACGGAGATCGCCGAGGCGTCGCGCGAGGTCGGCGAGACCGCGAGCAGCTTCCGGCGGTCCTGCGGCGTGTGGGAGTGGTGCTGCTCCCCCGCCAGGATCCCCTTGAGCCGGGCGGCGATGTCGGGGTAGTCGTCGAAGCCGAGGACCGCGTCGGCCTCGGGCAGGCTCTCGGCGAGGTCCTTGCCGTAGCGCTCCGCCATGCAGCCGACGGCCACGACCGCCTGGGTCTTGCCGGCGGCCTTCAGGTCGGCGGCCTCGAGCAGCGTGTCGACGGAGTCCTTCTTGGCCGCCTCGACGAAGCCGCAGGTGTTGACGACGACGGTGTCGGCGTCCTCCGGGTCGGCGACGAGGCGGAAGCCACCTGCCTGGAGCCGGCCGGCGAGCTCCTCCGAGTCGACCTCGTTGCGGGCGCACCCGAGGGTGACCATCGCGACGGAGAGGAGACCCTCCTCGGAGGGTGCGGTGGGCGTGGCAGGGGGCTTCGTCATGGCCCGGCGAGTATCCCACGCACGCACCGGCGCCAGCGAAAGCACGCGAGGCGCCCTTCGTCACGTCGGTACGTGAGGAAGGGCGCCCGTCGGGGTTGGCCGACGCGTGCCTACTTGTCGTCCCAGGCGGCGAAGCCCGCGGCACGCGCCGCCTCGACGTCGGCGAACCAGACGTCGGCGGTGGTCACGGCGTAGTCGGGCGACTCCCGCGTGTGGAACGTCTTCGCCTTCTCGTCCCCCTTGATCGTGTACGCCGCACCCGGCGCGCCGCCGTCGGCCAGCGGCTCGGCCGAGCCGGTGCCGTAGCGGCCCTCGCTGGCCTCGGCGGTTCCGCCGATCGCTGCTCCGCCGAAGCCGTCCTCGGCACCGCGGTCGGCATAGCCGCCCTGCTGGCCGGGAGCACCCGTCGCCTGCAGGTCGGGCTTCTCGTAGCCGGACGTGGGCGCCTTGGAGTCGGACGCGCTGGGGCCCTTCGACGCGGGAGCGCCGGAGTGGGTCGGCGCCCACGTGGGCGTGCCGCCCCGCTTCATGGCGTACCAGCCGGCGGCGCCGGCAACGGCCAGGAGGCCGAGGGCGAGCAGACCGCGGTGGTTGCCGGCGGCCTTCTTCGCGCGGGCGGTCCGTCCGCACTTCCCCTTGTGGCCGGGCAGGTGGCTGGTGAGCTGGTCGGGCAAGTGGGTCGGAACGTGGTCCCTCGCGTGTTCGATCGCGTTCTCGAGCGCAGGCCTCACGTGCTCGACCGCGGGCTTCACGCGGTCCAGGGCAGGAGCCATCCGCTCCACCGCGGGAGCGGCGAGGTCGGTCAGGGCTGTGGTGTGCACGGCAATCCCTCCATTCGTCGGCAGCGGGCATCCGGCGTACCGGGGCCGCATGGACGACGTACCCGTCACGGGCTCGGGCACACCCCGCAACGCAGCGGGGGCGGCAGGACGATGTCCTGCCGCCCCCGGGGCGTCGTGCGAGGTGGGGTCACTGCTTCGGCTTGAAGGTCCTGACCTTGGTGTCGGTCGCGCCGTCCAGGACGCCCTTGTCCTTGCCGTTGATGGTGATCTGGACAGCACCCTGGTCGAGCACCTTCACCGTCAGTGGCGGCATCACGGTGAGCTCCTGGCCGGCCGCCGGGCCGATGTCGCCACGGAACGCCACGTTGCCGTCGTCGTCACGGACCACGACCTTCGCGCCGTCCTCGAGCCCCTCGAGGTGGAGCTTCACGGGCTGCGTGCCGATGTAGTTCGGCACGCCCGAGCCGTCGGGGCCGGTGACGATGGAGGGACCGGCCGGGGTGCGCACCTCGGCCGGGTCGTCCATGACCAGGCGCGCGATCGACCAGGCGAGCACGACCGCCATCACGGCCGCCACGAGGACCGACCAGTTGGGGCCACCCTTCATCGGGCGCAGGCCGCCGGTCATGCCGGAGGCGAGCTCGGCCTCGAAGACGCGGCGCGGGTTGATCTCGGCGTCGGCGTAGCGCTCGTCGTACGTCGCGAGCAGCGGGTCGACGTCGACGCCGAGCACGCGGGCGAGGGTCCGGAGGTGGCCCCGGGCGTAGAAGTCGCCGCCGCACGGCACGAAGTCGTCGACCTCGATCGACTCGATGACGTGCGGGCGGATCCGGGTGCGCTCCGCGAGCTGCTCGACGCTGAGGCCGATGCGGGTGCGGGCGGCCTTGAGCTCCGGGCCGATGACCGGGTCGGGTGCGGGCTGCACGGCGAAGTCGTCGATGACGAGCGGCTCGACGGCGTCGCGGACCCGGGCGAGCGGACGGACCCGGTCACCCCAGGTCGGCTTCTCCTCGACGAGGTCGACCGAGCCCGGGCGGCGCAGCTTGCGGCCGTCGATGTCGTCGGCGGCCGGAGCGGCGACGGACTTGAGCTCGGCACGACGCGCGGCGCGCGCCTCGCGGATCGGGGCGGGCGTCGGCGAGGCGTCGACCGGCGTCGCAGCCTCGACCGCAGCAGCCTCCGCGGCGATGCGTGCCTCCTCGGCTGCCTCCTCCTTCGCCGTACGCCGCTCGGCACGGGCGTCGGCCCGGCTCTTCAGCGTGTCGGAGACGGTCGAGATCGCGTGGGCGACCACCGGCCGCGGGTCGGGGAGCTTGCGGCCGGGCGCCTCGGTCTCGGCGGTCTCGACGACCTCGACCGGCTCGGCCGGCGACGCGTGCTCGGGCACCAGCTCGACGACACGGGCGCCGCTGCCGGCGAGCTGGCGCAGGGCGGTGGTCAGGTCGTCGCCGTTGGCAGCGGAGACACCGGTGACCCGGGTCGACAGGCCCAGCGGCACGGCGAACGGTGAGCCGTAGAGCCGCTCCGCGAACCGGCCCTGGCGGCGTCCGGAGGCGTCGAAGGAGGCGAGCACCTTCTCGGCGTTGCGCGGGACGAGCGTGAGCCGGCCGTCGCGGGCGACGCCGTTGCGCGGCGTGACCTCGACGGCGGCGAGGCCGCCCCAGGGGATGCCGCGCCAGGCGCGGCCGAGGCGGATCCGGACACCCTGGGTGTCGGCCACCATCAGCGGCGTACGGGCGTCGACGAAGCCGTGCAGGTAGTACGCACCCAGAACGCCGAGCACGACCGCGAGGCCCCAGTCGAGCACGGCGCCCGTCGAGGCGGCACGGGCGAGGTAGCCGATCGCGACGGCGCACGACGCGCCACCGAGGAGCGCGGCGAGGCCGCCGTTGCGGCGCACCTCGACGGCGTCGGGCGCGGCCGTGAGCACGATCGAGCCCGTGGGCTCGCGGGTGCCCTTCGGCTCCGGGGCCTCCGGCTGCGGCATGGCGTGGTTGGTGCTCACATCTCCCCCTGCAGGGTCGCGATGACGGAATCGACTTCATCGGGCTTCACGAGGACGTCGCGGGCCTTCGAGCCCTCGGACGGGCCGACGATGCCGCGGCTCTCGAGGATGTCCATGAGGCGGCCGGCCTTGGCGAAGCCGACACGCAGCTTGCGCTGGAGCATGGAGGTCGAGCCGAACTGCGTCGACACGACGAGCTCCACTGCCTGGATGACCAGGTCGAGGTCGTCGCCGATGTCGTCGTCGAGGACCTTGTCGGACTTCGCCGGCGCGGTGACCTCCTCGATGTACGTCGGCTCGAGCTGGCCCTTCACGTGACGGACCACCTCCTCGATCTCCTTGTCGCCCACCCAGGAGCCCTGTACCCGGATCGGCTTGGAAGCGCCCATTGGGAGGAAGAGGCCGTCACCCTGGCCGACGAGCTTCTCCGCACCCGGCTGGTCGAGGACGACGCGGGAGTCGGCGAGGCTGGAGGTGGCGAACGCGAGGCGGGACGGCACGTTGGCCTTGATCAGGCCGGTCACGACGTCGACCGAGGGACGCTGCGTGGCGAGGATCAGGTGGATGCCGGCGGCACGCGCGAGCTGCGTGATGCGGACGACCGAGGCCTCGACGTCGCGCGGGGCGACCATCATCAGGTCGGCGAGCTCGTCGATGACCACCAGCAGGTACGGGTACGGCGCGAGGACGCGCTCGCTGCCTGCCGGGAGCTCGACCTGGCCGGCCTTGACCGCCTTGTTGAAGTCGTCGATGTGCCGGAAGCCGAAGTTGGCCAGGTCGTCGTAGCGCATGTCCATCTCGCGACAGACCCACTCGAGCGCCTCGGCGGCCTTCTTCGGGTTCGTGATGATCGGCGTGATCAGGTGCGGGACGCCTTCGTACGCCGTCAGCTCGACGCGCTTGGGGTCGACCATGATCATCCGGACCTCGTCGGGCGTCGCCCGCATGAGGATCGAGGCGATCATCGAGTTGATGAACGACGACTTGCCGGAGCCCGTGGCGCCCGCGACGAGCAGGTGCGGCATCTTGGCGAGGTTCGCGACGACGAAGCCGCCCTCGACGTCCTTGCCGAGGCCGACGACCATCGGGTGGTGGCTGTTGCGGGCGTTGCCCGAGCGGAGCACGTCGCCGAGGGTGACGATCTCCTTGTCCGGGTTCGGGATCTCCACGCCGACCGCGGACTTGCCGGGGATCGGGCTGAGGATGCGGACGTCGGCCGAGGCGACGGCGTACGCGATGTTCTTCTGGATGCCGAGGATCTTCTCGACCTTGACGCCGGTGCCGACCTCGACCACGTAGCGCGTGACGGTCGGGCCACGGGTGTAGTCCGTGACCTGGGCGTCGATGCCGAACTCGTCGAGCACACCCTGCAGGCGGTGGACGATGTCGTCGCTCGCCTTGGTGCGGGCCTGGTGGGCGTCACCGGCCTTGAGCACCTTGGAGTCGGGCAGCGTGTAGGTGATGTCGCCGGAGAGCGAGAGCTGCTCGACGCGCTGCGGCAGCTGGGAGTGCGGCGGCGGCTCGAGGTCGGCCGCGTCGGCCTTCTCGGCCTTGGCCTTCGGCTTCGGGCTCACCCGGGACACCAGGCCGGCGATCGGGCCGGTCGGCTCCTCGTCGGGGGTCGCGGTGTCGAACGACGCGGCCACGTCGACGGCGTCGGCCTCGGTGATGCCGGTCGCCAGGCGCTTGCGCTTCTTGACCTCGCGGTCCTCCAGCACCGGGGTCTCGAACGGCTCGAGCTCGCCCACCGTGTGGTTGCGGCCGCGCGGCAGGCCGCGGGCGTCGTCAGCCGGCAGGTGGTGGGTGCCGAGGAGCGTGTCACGCAGCTCGCGGAGGCGCGTGGGGATCAGGTAGACCGGCGTCGCGCTGATCACGAGCACGCCGAACACGGCCACGAGCGCGAGCAGCGGCACCACGACGTACGGCGACTGCAGGAGGTCGAGGAGCAGCGAGGAGACGACGAAGCCGACCGCGCCACCCGCCTGCTGCAGCCCGGCGACGTCACCCGGTGCGGGGCTGCCGTTGGCGATGTCGACGATGCCCAGGATGCCGAAGAGGAACGCCGACCAGCCGATCACCTGGCGGCCGGCGGGACCGTTGCGCTCGGGGTCGCGCAGCGTGCGCCAGCCCATGAAGACCAGCGCCAGCGGCACGAACCAGGCGACCTTGCCGACCGAGCCGGCGACGACCGTGCGGGTGCCCTCCATGACCGATCCGGGGAGGTCCCACCAGACGGCAGCGGCGACGACGAGCGAGAGCCCGATCAGCGACAGTCCGACGCCGTCGCGACGGTGCTCGGGCTCGAGCTCACCAGCCGTGTGGCCGATCGAGCGCGCGATCGAGCCGATGCCCGCAGCCAGGCCCATCCACATCGCGACGAGCGCGCGGAAGAGGGCCTGGAAGGCACGGAAGATCGGGCCAGGTCCACTGCGGACCGCTCGCGGTGCCGGGCGGGCCTGGGAGGGCTTGCGCGCGGACGTCGAGGGTCGCTTGGCCTGGCTGCCGGTACTACGGGAACGCGAGGCTTGAGACGTGCTCTTGCTCCGCGAACCCGTCGGGGAAGACGTACGGGTCGCCATGCTCAGCACCCTAGGCGATCGCCCCACTGGTCACAGGGACCACAGGAGTGCGTGTCGCCGTGTCCGTTCTGCCAAGATCCGCCCATGACGTACGCCGCGTGGTCCCTCTTCGTCCTCGTCGCCCTCGCCGACTGGATCGCCGTCGCGCGGGGCGACCGCCGGGCGGAGGCGGTGCTGAAGCCGCTGGCGACCCTCGCACTGCTGGCCGTGCCGGTGGTGGCGGTGCTCGCCGACGACCGTGTGCTGGCCAGTGGGGGCGACATCATCGGCGGTGGCAGGTACGTCGACTTCTTCCTCAGCCCCTGGCTCTTCGTCGCGCTGGGGTTCGGCCTGCTCGGTGACGTCTTCCTGCTCTCGGGCTCGGTGACGCGCTTCAAGCTCGGGCTGGCGGCGTTCCTCGTGGGGCACCTCGCCTACCTGCTCGTCTTCGTCGACGCAGGCGCCTCGTGGAGCGGCTTCCGCGACGCCGCGCACGGCGCCGGCCCGTTGATCTTCGGCGCCCTGATGCTCGCTGCGCTCCTCTTCACGCGCGACGTCCTGCCCAACGCCTGGCGCACCGACGGCCCTGCGCTGGCCGTCCCGGTGGCGCTCTACACGCTGGTGATCGCCACGATGCTGGCGTTCGGGTTCGCCACGGCCCTGCCGCTCGTCATGCTCGGCGGCGCCGTCTTCGTGGCGAGCGACTCGATCCTCGCGCGGGACCGGTTCGTCGCTCCCCTCCCCCGCGGCCACCTGATGGTGATGGTGACCTACCACCTCGGGCAGGCGCTGATCGTTGCCGGCCTGCTGGCCTGACAGTCCGGCCGGGCCGGGCGGCGGGCCGGCCGGCCGGGCCGGAGTGCTCAGGCCTCGATGACGACCGGGATGATCATCGGGCGGCGCTTCACCTTGGTGCCGACCCAGCGGCCGATGGTGCGGCGTACCGCCTGCTGGAGCTGGTGCTGGTCGTCAACGCCCTCGGCCAGCAGCTTGTCGAGCGCGTCGACGATCTGCGGCTTGATCGTGTCGAAGACGCTCTCGTCCTCGGCGAAGCCGCGGGCGTGGATCTCGGGCCCGGAGAGCACCTTGCCGGCCTGGAGGTCGACCACCGTGATGACGGTGATGAAGCCCTCCTCGCCCAGCACGCGGCGGTCCTTGAGGTCGGCTTCGGTGATGTCGCCGATCGACGAGCCGTCGACGAAGACGTAGCCGCAGTCGACCTTGCCGGCGATCTGCGCCTTGCCGTCGACCAGGTCGACGACCACGCCGTCCTCGGCGATCACGACGTGCTCGGCAGGGATGCCGGTGGCCCGGGCCAGGGCCGCGTTGGCCTGCATGTGCCGGATCTCGCCGTGGACAGGCAGCACGTTGCGCGGCTTGACGATGTTGTAGCAGTAGAGGAGCTCGCCGGCCGAGGCGTGGCCGGAGACGTGCACGTTGGCGTTGCCCTTGTGCACGACGTTCGCACCCCAGCGGGCCAGGCCGTTGATCACGCGGTAGACGGAGTTCTCGTTGCCGGGGATCAGCGACGAGGCGAAGACGACGGTGTCGCCCTCCTCGATGTGCACGAAGTGGTGGTTGCGCTGAGCGATCCGCGAGAGGGCCGAGAGCGGCTCACCCTGGGACCCGGTGGAGATCAGCACCTGCTTCTCCGGAGGCAGCTTGGCGAGCTCCTTGGCGTCGACGAGGACGCCGGCGGGCACGCTGAGGTAGCCGAGCTCCTCGGCGATCGCCATGTTGCGGACCATCGAGCGGCCGACGTAGCCCACCTTGCGGCCATGGGCGGCAGCGGCGTCGAGCGCCTGCTGGACGCGGTGCACGTGCGAGGCGAAGCAGGCCACGATGATCCGCTGCGACGACTGGTGGAAGACCCGGTCGAACACCGGAGCGATGGAGCGCTCGGCCGTCGTGAAGCCGGGGACCTCGGCGTTGGTCGAGTCGGTCATGAAGAGGTCCACGCCCTCCTCGCCGAGTCGCGCGAAGGCACGCAGGTCGGTGATGCGGCCGTCGAGCGGGAGCTGGTCCATCTTGAAGTCGCCGGTGTGCAGCACCATGCCAGCGCCGGTGCGGATGGCGACGGCCAGCGCGTCCGGGATCGAGTGGTTGACCGCGACGAACTCGAGGTCGAAGGGGCCGAACGAGACCCGGTCGCCCTCCTTCACCTTGTGGTGCACGGTCTCGCGCAGGCGGTGCTCACGCAGCTTCGACCCCAGCAGCGCCAGGGTCAGCTCGGAGCCGACGAGCGGGATGTCGCCCCGCTCGCGCAGCAGGTACGGCGTGGCGCCGATGTGGTCCTCGTGGCCGTGCGTCAGCACCAGCGCCTCGACCGTGTCGAGGCGGTCACGGATGGAGGACCAGTCCGGGAGGATCAGGTCGACGCCCGGGTGGTTCTCCTCCGGGAAGAGCACGCCGCAGTCGACGATGAGCAGCCGTCCGGCGTACTCGAAGGCCGTCATGTTGCGGCCCACCTCACCCAGGCCGCCCAGCGGGATGACGCGCAGGGCTCCCTCGGGGAGCTCGGCAGGGGCGGAGAGTTCGAGGTGCGGGTGGCTCATGAGGTCCTTACGGGAGTGACGGTCAGATCAGCTGGGAGGCGGCGAGGCCGGCACGCAGCGCGGCGTACTCGTCCTCGTCGAGGGCCAGCAACGGCGAGCGGACGGCGCGGTTGTCGAGCACGCCGAGCGCCTGGAGGGCGCCCTTCGCGGTCGTCGCGCCGTAGTTGGCGACGCCCATGACGGCGTTGTTGGCCGGCACCAGGCGGGCGTTGATCTCCTGCGCGGTGGCCAGGTCGCCGGCGAGGAACGCCTCGATCATCGCCTTGAGCTCCTTGCCGGCGGCGTGGCCGAGCACGGAGACGACGCCACACGCGCCGTACGCCAGGAAGCCGAGGGTGAGGCCGTCGTCGCCGGAGTAGACGGCGTAGCCGAGCGAGCGCAGGAACGTCGCCTGGGTCGGGTCGCCTGCGGCGTCCTTGACGGCGATGACCTTCTCGTTTCCGGCGAAGGCCTCGTACGTCGACGGGGCGAGCTTGGTGCCCGTGCGGCCGGGGACGTCGTAGAGCATCACCGGGACGTCGGTGGCGTCGACGACCTGCTGGAAGTGGTTGACGATGCCGGCCTGCGAGGGCTTGTTGTAGTACGGCGTGACGAGCAGCAGGCCGTCGGCGCCGAGCTTGGCCGCCTGCTCCGCGAGCTCGATCGTGTGGCGCGTGTCGTTGGTGCCGATGCCGGCGACGACCTTCGCGCGGTCACCGACCGCGTCCTTCACCGCCGAGAGGGTCTGCCCGTCCTCGGCGATCGTCGTGGTCGCGGACTCGCCCGTCGTGCCCGACACGACGATGCCGTCGTGGCCGTTGTCGACGAGGTGGGTCGCGGTGCGCACGATCGCGTCGAGGTCGAGCTCGCCGGCCGGCGTGAACGCCGTTGCCATCGCGGTCAGCACACGGCCGAAGGGGGCGGCGGGAGCAGTCATGGCCCAAGGTTATCGCCCGGAGGCGACGGGTGTGGGTCAGCCGAGCACGGTGGACGGATGGATCACGACGTGCGCGCGTGCTTCGCGGCGACGCGCCTTGCTCGAGGCCTCGATGACGACGGCGTACGGGACGTCGGCGTACACCCCGGTCCAGCGGTAGGGCCGCGGCCCGGCGGCCGAGCGCCAGGTCCACTGGGTGCCGGCGTGGGTGCCGCGCAGCATCCACCGCTCGCGGACGCCGCCAGCGCCTCCGTGCGGCACGAGGTCGCGGGCGCTGGCGTGGCTGTCCCAGTGGGTCAGGACCACGCGGTAGCCGGTGCGCTGGCAGGTCCACCGCTCGATGCGGTGGGCGGCCTGCTCGGTGTCGAAGCGGCACACCTTCGCGCCGGCGATCGGGAAGAGCCGCTCGAGGGGGGCGGGCGTCTCCGCCCCAGGGGCGGTCGCGGAGGGCACGGTGCTGGCCGACGTGCTCGTGGCCGAGGCGGGCTCCGTGCGGTCGAGGAGGTCGGTGTGGCGGGCACCCCAGACCGTCACGAGCGCGAGGGCACCCACGACGGCTGCGGCTGCGCCGGCCCGGAGGACGCGGCGTCCGGTGCGGGGGCCGTGCAGCTTGCGCTGGGCGGAGGTGCGCGCCGCCCAGTGCCGCATCGCCTCCTTCAGCGCGCGATCGGGCTCCGCCTCCGGCGCCTCGGTGAGCAGGGCGGGCACGACGGCCGGCACGACGGCGGCTTCGCCGGCAGCCGCAGGGGGCTCCCACGCCGCGGCCAGCCCGGGCTCGGGGACGAACGCCGCATGCGCGGCCCTGTGTGCCGGCGACGCCGCCGGAGCAGGTCCAGACGCAGGCTCCTGCTCGGCGGGAGGCGCGGCGCGAGGCGTCGCGGGGGCCTCGGCGACAGGCGCGGGGGCAGCCGACTCCTCCTCGCCCGCAGCTTCGGCACGGTGGGTGGCGGGCGCCGCCGGGAACGCGACCTGCACGTCCGGCTCGCCGGGGCCACGGGGGACCACCCGCGCGGGCAGCTCGCCGACGACTCCCTCGCGCGCCAGTGCGGCGATCGAGCGGAGGGTGGCCACGAAGGCCGCGGCGTCGCGGTACCGGTCGGCGGGGTCCTTGGCCAGGGCGCGCTGCAGGACGCTGTTGATCGCCTGCTCCACAGGGCCGTCGCCGGCGACCTGCGGGATCGGCGCCGGGCCGTGGGCGGCGTACGACGCGAAGGGCGGCTCGCCGGTCAGGGCGAGCCAGAGCAGGCAGCCCAGGGAGTAGACGTCGGAGCGCACGGTGGGAGCCTCGCCCCGGTGCACCTCGGGGGCACCGAAGTCGAGCGCCTCCTGCTTCTGGCTGCCGAAGAGGGCGCTCCTCGACATCAGGACGGGCAGGATGCCGGCGTGGGCGACGGAGGCGTGGATGCCGCCCTCGCGGTCCTCGACCAGCACCCGACCCGGGCCGAGCGCACCGTCGACCAGGCCGGCGTGGTGCAGGTGGTTGATGCCGGTGCCGACCTGGGCGATGAGGTCGAGGGCGTCCTCGGGCGGGATGCCGTCGGGGGTGCAGACCTGGGTGAGGTCCACGCCGTCGAGGGGGGCGGTGGCGAAGAACGGCTGGCCGTCGACCTCCCCGAACTCGTGGAGCTGCACGAGGTGGGGCGACGCGAGCCTCCTCAGCGCGAGCGCCGCGCTCACGACGGGCGCGCGCTGCTCGGGCTCCGCGACGACGTGCGGCATGACCAGCCACAGGGTGCGGCGGGCGCCCGACCGCGCCTCACGCGCGGCGACGAGCGAACCCGCTCCGTGGTACGCCGGCTGCCCGACCATGACGTAACGGCCGAACTCGACTCCGGGGGCTGGCTCCAGCATGGGCGGAACATTAGCCACCCTGAGGCGCCAATCAGGCCAAAACGGTCGGAGTGCCTTCCACGGCGCGCCGCCACCACACGATGACGAAGCCGTCGCGCTGCTCACGACGCTCCTCGACCCACTCCGCCCGGTCGAACGCCGGGTAGTGGGCGTCGCCCTCGGGAGCGAGCGGGATCTCGCTCAGCACCTGCACGTCGGCGTACGGCATCGCGGCGTCGTAGACGGCCGCTCCCCCGCCGATCATGACGGCGCCGGGCAGCGTGTCGGCGAGCGCGAGCGCCTCCTCGATCGAGTGCGCGACGAGCACGCCCTCGTCGCTCCACGCGGGGTCGCGGGTGAGGACGATCGTGGTGCGTCCCGGGAGCGGCCTGCCGATGCCCTCGTGGGTGGTGCGGCCCATGATCAGCGTGTGGCCGATCGTCGTCGCCTTGAAGTGCGCGAAGTCCTCGGGGATGTGCCAGAGCATGTCGCCCTCGCCGCCGATCACGCCGTTGTCGGCGACGGCGGCGACCATCGTGACCTCGCGGCCCGCGGGAGTCGTCATACGGCGATCGGGGCCTTGATGGCGGGGTGCGGGTCGTAGCCCTCGACCGCGATGTCGTCGAGCTCGAACGCGTCGATCTCCTTGACGTCGGGGTTGAGCACGAGCGTGGGGAGCGCGCGCGGCTCGCGGGTGAGCTGGAGCCTCGCCTGCTCGACGTGGTTGGAGTAGAGGTGCGCGTCGCCGAGCGTGTGCACGAAGTCGCCGACCTCGAGGCCGGTCACCTGGGCGACCATGTGCGTCAGCAGGGCGTACGACGCGATGTTGAACGGCACGCCCAGGAAGATGTCCGCCGAGCGCTGGTAGAGCTGGCACGAGAGCTTGCCGTCGGCCACGTAGAACTGGAACAGCGAGTGGCACGGCGGCAGCGCCATGTTGTCGACCTCGGCAGGGTTCCACGCGCTCACGATGTGGCGGCGGCTGTCGGGGTTGGTGCGGATCTGGTCGATGACCTTCGCGAGCTGGTCGATGTGGCGGCCGTCGGGAGCCGGCCACGAGCGCCACTGCGCGCCGTAGACCGGACCGAGGTCGCCGTTGTCGTCGGCCCACTCGTCCCAGATGGTGATGCCGCGCTCCTGGAGCCAGCGGACATTGGTGTCGCCACGGAGGAACCAGAGCAGCTCGCCGAAGACCGAGCGCGTGTGGATCTTCTTCGTGGTCAGCAGCGGGAAACCGGCCGAGAGGTCGAAGCGCATCTGGTGGCCGAACACGCTCCGCGTGCCGGTGCCGGTGCGGTCACCCTTCTCGGTGCCCTCCTCGAGGACGCGGGTCAGGAGGTCGAGATAGGTCTGCACGACGCTCAGCCTAGGTCAGGGACGGCTCAGGCCGACGCAACCACGTGCGCCACGAACGCCGCGACGTCGCGGCCGCGGTCGGCCGGGTCGGCGTACTGCGGCGCGATCGCGGCGTCGTCCCCGGCTCCCCTGATCCGCAGAGCCTCGCGCAGGACGGGGTGCCACCGCTCCTCCATCGCAGTGAGCGCCCAGCGGCCGGCGGCCGACTTGGAGGTCGGGCCGCCGGTCACGAGCAGGTGGTGCATGCGTGCTGCACCGAGCACGTGCCAGCTCGCCTCCTCGGTGGCCGACTCGGCGGGGAACTTCTCGAGGGACTCGGCGATGCCGCGCCACTCACCGGTGAGGCACCCGCGGGTGAAGGCGCGCAGGCGTGTCGCGTCGGTCCACACCGCGGGCAGCTCACCCCGTACGGCGATCGAGTGGTGCGCGAGCTCGTGCCAGCCGACGGGCGTGACGTCGAACCGGCCCGCCGGGTCGAACCACCCGTGGAGGATGCACGGCAGGTCCGGGCAGTCGTCGGGGTCGCCGGCGAGGTCGCCCGCGAAGAGGTGGAATCCGTCGAGCGGTGCCCCGGGGCCGGACTCGCCGAGCCGCTCGTGGGACTCCTCGAGCGCAGCGACATCGCCGTCGTCCGGTCGGCGCGCGAGGACGGCCACCATGTCGACGTCGCTCGTGCCGGGGACGAACTCACCGAAGCCGAGGCCTCCGCGCACATGCAGGCCCGTGACGAGCCCGGGAGCCAGGTCGTCGACGAGCGCCAGCCAGGTCGCGCAGACCTCCGCGACGTCGGCAGGAAGGGCTGCGGTCACGCCTCGAGGGACATCGGGCCATAGACCTGGCGGTCGGCCTCGAAGAGCGTCACGGCACCGACGCCGGCGTCCGCCAGCTCGGGCCAGAACTCCCCCACCCACGACTCCGCGTCGGCCTGGCTCGCGAAGGTCTGGTCGGCGAGCTCGGCCGGCGCGGCGACCTCGCCGCCCGCGCCGTCCTCGAGCCGCCAGCGCCACGGCTTGGTCTCGGTCGAACGGGTTCCCGACGGGTCGAACTGGCTCATGAGGCCACCCTAGAGGCAGAGCAGGTAGGTTCCCCGGCGTGAAGACCCTGGTGATCGGTGGCGCGCGGTCCGGCAAGAGCCGGTACGCCGAGTCGCTGCTGCTCGACCGCCCCGACACGACGTACGTCGCCACGGGCTACCCCGCCGCCGCCGACGACACCGACTGGGCGGAGCGCGTGGCTGTCCACCGGGCGCGGCGCCCCGCGTCGTGGTCGGTCGAGGAGACCATGGACGTCGCGCGCCTCGTCTCGGAGCCAGGCGGGCCGATCCTCGTCGACTGCATGACGCTGTGGCTCACGCGTCTGATGGACGCCCAAAACTGCTGGACCGACGAGGGCTGGTCCCGCGGGGCGGAGGGCCTGCGCACAGAGGTCGCCGACTTCGTCGACACCGTGGCCGGCGCCGGCCGCGAGCTCGTGCTCGTCACCAACGAGGTCGGCCAGGGCGTCGTGCCGGCGGACCCGGGCACCCGGCGCTTCGTCGACGAGATGGGCGCGCTCAACGCCGCGCTCGGTCGTGTCGTCGACGACGTGGTCTGGTGCGTCGCCGGGCGTCAGGTGCGGCTGTGAGCGACCTCGGAGGAGCCGGCGGCGCCTCGGGCGGACCGACCACGCGGCCGCTGCGGCCGGCACTCTTCGACCCGCTGCGGCTCCTCTTCGGCACGCTCACGGTCTTCCCGGTCAACCCACCGCGGCTCGTCAACCGGATCGTCGCCGGACGGGCGATGACCCTGGCCCCGCTCGCCGGGTTCGCGCTGGCGCTGGTGGTCGGCGTCCCCCTGCAGCTGGCGTGGCGCTGGGGCCACGGCTCCGCCGCGCTGCTCGCCGCGCTGGTGGTCGGAGCGCTCGCCGTCCTCACCCGCGCCATGCACCTCGACGGCCTCGCCGACGTCGCCGACGGCCTCGGCAGCGGACGCCGTGGCGAACCCGCGCTGCAGATCATGAAGCAGTCCGACATCGGCCCGTTCGGTGTCGCGTCGCTGGTCGTCGTCCTGCTGCTGCAGGTCGTGGCGCTCAGCGACCTGGTCGCGTCGGGGCGCGGCTTCGCCGCCGTCGTCGTCGCGCTCGTGGCCAGCCGCACGATGCTGCCGGTCCTGTGCGGCCCCCGCTTCTCACCGGCTCGCGCCGACGGGCTCGGTGTCACGATGGCCGGCAGCGTCTCCACCCGGCAACTGGCCCTCGGCCTGGTGCTCGCCATCGGGCTCGTCGTCGCCGGCACCGGCCTCTTAGGCCTCCCCGGCTGGATGGAGCCGGCGCACGTCGAGGCCCTCGTCCTCGCGGCGCTCGGCGGCACGGCCGTCGGCCACCTGCTCGCCCACCGTGCCGTCGCCCGCTTCGGCGGCACCACCGGCGACGTCTACGGCGCGGTCGTCGAGACGACGTTCACCGCCACGCTCGTCCTCGCCGCGCTCTTCGCCTGACCCTGCGGCGCGGCGTACGCCGTGGTGGTGCGGCGCGCGGAGCCGGGTGCCTGCCCGAGCGTTGAGGCTTCGGCGCCGGCCGCGCCGAGGGTGACCACGCAGGGCGTCGCGGCCGACGCCGAACCAGGGAGGGCAGGTGGCCGGCGCAGCGCGCCGGACCAGCCCCCGCCACCGAGAACGATCAGCCCTCGCGGACCGACGTCTCCACGAACGGCGGCTTCACGACATCGAACGCCTCGGCGCGACCACGGATGTCGACCATGACCTGCTGGCCCTCCTCGATCGTGGCGGCCAGCAGCGCGAGCGCGATGCCCTTCTTGAGCGTCGGCGAGAAGGTGCCGGAGGTGACCTCACCGAGCCGGAGGTCATGGGTGAGCAGCACCGGCATGTGCGGACGCGGGATGCCGCGGCCGGCGGCGACCAGCCCGCGCAGGATGCGCTTCGGGCCGGCCTCCTTCTCCGCGAGCAGGACGTCGCGGCCCCAGAACGCCGGCTTCTTCCAGCCGACGGCCCAGCCGACGCGACCCTCGTTGGGCGTGACGGACGGCGAGATGTCCTGCCCGTGCAACGGGTAGCCCATCTCGGTGCGCAGGGTGTCGCGGGCGCCGAGGCCGCACGGCGCGATGCCGAACTCCTCGCCCGCGGCCATCAGGGCGTCCCAGACAGCACCGGCGGCGGCGTTCTTGACGACCAGCTCGTAGCCACGCTCACCGGTGTAGCCGGTGCGGCAGACCACGATCCCGGTGCCCTCGAACTCCGCCTCGACGAAGGCCATGTAGTCGAGGCCCGTCGGCAGGCCCACCTTGGCCAGCGTCTCGTCGGACTTCGGGCCCTGCACGGCGAGGACGGCGTACTCCTCGTGGTGGTTCGTGACGCTGACGCCCTCGGGCGCCTTGGCCTGCAGCCGGCGGACGACCTCGGCGGTGTTGGCGGCGTTGGGGATCAGCAGGACGTGCGTGTCGTCCTGCAGGTAGGCGATGAGGTCGTCGACGATGCCGCCGGTCTCCTCGTCGCAGCAGAGGGTGTACTGCGCCTGGCCGGGACCGATCCGGTCGAGGTCGTTGGTCAGCGTCGCATTGACGTACGCCGCGGCACCGGGGCCGGTGACCATGGCCTTGCCCAGGTGGCTGACGTCGAAGATGCCGACGGCGTTGCGCACGGCGTCGTGCTCCGCGACGACGCCCGACGGGTACTGCAGCGGCATCGACCAGCCGCCGAACTCCGAGAACTTCGCCCCGAGGGCGACGTGACGGTCGTGGAGCGGCGAGGTCAGCAGGTCAGTCATGGCGCTGAACCTACAACGAGTAAGTTCCGGTGCGTGACGACCTACATCCTGCGCAGCGCGAGCCCCGCCAAGACCAAGGCCGACGCCGTCGTCGTCGGTGTCGTGAAGTCGGCGAAGGGCCCGGTGCTCGCAGCAGGCGGTGAAGACGTCGCAGCCGCCTACGGCCGCAAGCTCGCCCCGCTCCTGGCCACGCTCGGCGTCACCGGCAAGGCGGGCGAGACCGCCAAGGTGCCCACCGCCGGCACCCTGGGCACTCCCCTGCTGGTCCTCGTCGGGCTCGGCGCCGAGGAGGCGCTCACCCCCGACGCCGTACGCCGCGCAGCCGGCGCCGCCGCCCGCTCGGTGCCCAACGCCGCGACGGTCGCGCTCGCCCTGCCGGCGACCGAGCCTGCTCTGGTGGCCGCCGTGACGGAGGGCCACGTGCTCGGCGGCTACACGTTCGACCGCTACCGCAAGGACTCGAAGGCGGAGGCCAAGGACGCCCCCGAGGTCATCGTGCTCACCCCGACCGCGCGCCAGAAGGAGACGGTGGCCGCGTTCGAGCGCGCCCAGCTCGTCGCCGCAGCGACCGCGCAGGTGCGCGACTGGGTCAACACGCCGGCCAACGACCTGTTCCCCGCGTCCCTGGCGAGCGCCATGGTCGAGAGCCTTCCCGAGGGCGTGACCGCCGAGGTGTGGGACGAGCAGCGCCTGCGCGAGGAGCGCTGCGGCGGCGTGCTCGCCGTCGGCGGCGGCTCCGCACACGCGCCGCGCATGGTCCGCCTGTCGTGGGAGCCCGCGGGCGCCACGAGGCACGTCGCGCTCGTCGGCAAGGGCATCACCTTCGACACCGGCGGCTACTGGATCAAGCCGTCGTCCTCGATGACCACGATGAAGTCCGACATGGCCGGCGCCGCCACCGTCGTCGCGGCGATCGCCACGATCGCCCGGCTCGGGCTGCCCGTCCGCGTGACCGCCTGGGCACCCCTCGCGGAGAACATGATCAGCGGCGCGGCGATGCGTCCCGGCGACGTGATGACCGCCCGCAACGGCACCACCGTCGAGATCGTCAACACCGACGCCGAGGGCCGCCTCGTGCTCTGCGACGCGCTCGCGCTCGCCGCCGAGGAGGAGCCCGACGCGATCGTCGACATCGCCACCCTCACCGGCGCGATGGTGATGGCGCTCGGCGACAAGATCGCCGGCCTCATCGGCGACGACGAGGTCGTTGCCGACCTGACCGCCGCCTCCGAGCTCGCCGGCGAGCCGGTCTGGCGCATGCCGATCCCCGAGGAGATGGCCCAGCGGGTCCGCTCCAGCAAGATCGCCGACCTGGCCCACTACGACGGCGTGCGCTGGGGCGGCGGCCTCTTCGCCGCGGCGTACCTCCGCGAGTTCGTCGACGGCCGCCCCTGGGCGCACCTCGACATCGCGGGCCCGTCGTGGGCCTCCGGCGGGCCTGCCGGCCACGTCACGACCGGTGGCACCGGCTTCGGCGTCAGCACCCTCGTGGAGTACGTCGCCGCGCTCGCCTGAGGCCGCTACGGCTTCTGGCGCGCGTTCCAGTCACGCATCCTCTGCGGGATGCCGACCACCGCCGCGTCGTACGACGGGACGCTGTGCTTGTTGGCGAAACGGTGCGCCCACTGCACCGACGGGACCCGTCGCCGGGTCCACTCGCCGTCGTGCGCGACCAGCAGCAGGGTGATGCCGCTGATCACCGTCGGGGGCTCCACGAACCCCTCCACACCACGCCGCGTGCGGATGAACTCGAGCAGGTGCGCCTCGTCCTGTGGCGTCGACACACCCGTCGTACGGCGGCGGAACAGTCCCATGGTGCGAGTGTCCCGCATGCCCGTGACAGCCGTGAGGCTGTTAGTGCAAAGATGGTTCCCGCACGCGGCTGAGCCGGGCTGAGAGAGGCCCGGGAGAACTGGAGCAAAGGACGCACATGGCCACCGAAGTCACCCTGCCGGCACTCGGAGAGTCCGTCACGGAAGGCACCATCACCCGCTGGCTGAAGCAGGTCGGTGACACGGTCGCAGTGGATGAGCCGCTGCTCGAGGTCTCGACCGACAAGGTCGACACGGAGATCCCCTCGCCCGTCGCGGGCACGCTGGTGGAGATCCGCGCCAACGAGGACGAGACCGTCGAGGTCGGCGCCGTCCTCGCGCTCGTCGGTGCCGACGGCGAAGCGGGCGCTGCCCCGGCCGCCCCTGCCGCGCCCGAGGCCCCCGCCGCTGAGGCCCCTGCTGCTGAGGCTCCTGCCCCCGAGGCCCCCGCCACGCCCGCCGCTCCCGAGGCCCCGTCAGCCCCGGCCGCGCCCGCCGGTGGCGCCTCCGGCACCTCCGTGACGCTGCCCGCGCTGGGCGAGTCCGTCACCGAGGGCACCGTCACCCGCTGGCTGAAGAACGTCGGCGACACCGTCGCGGTCGACGAGCCGCTGCTCGAGGTCTCGACCGACAAGGTCGACACCGAGATCCCCTCGCCGGTCGCCGGCACCCTGCTCGAGATCAAGGTCCAGGCCGACGAGACCGTCGAGGTCGGCGCCGAGCTCGCCGTCGTCGGCTCCGGTGACGGCGCCGCTGCCCCGGCTGACGCCGCTCCCGCCGCCCCTGCCGCCCCTGCCGCCGACGCTCCCGCGGCCGAGGCGCCGGCCGCTCCTGCAGGCCCTGCCGCTCCGGCCGCGACCGAGGAGGCCCCGGCCCCCGAGCCCGCCGACAACCCGGCCGTCTCCGACGCCGGCTCCGCCAACGGCACCTCCGTGACCCTGCCCGCCCTGGGCGAGTCGGTCACCGAGGGCACCGTCACCCGCTGGCTCAAGCAGATCGGCGACGACGTCGCCGTCGACGAGCCGCTGCTCGAGGTCTCCACCGACAAGGTCGACACCGAGATCCCCTCCCCGGTCGCCGGCAAGCTCCTGGCGATCAAGGTCCAGGTCGACGAGACCGTCGAGGTCGGCGCGGAGCTCGCCGTCGTCGGTGACGGCGCGTCCGCCCCGGCTGCCCCGGCCCCGGCTGCCCCGGCCTCCGCCGCTCCCGCGGAGGAGCCCCCGACGCAGAACGAGGCGCAGGCGCCCGCCAACGAGCCGATCGAGCCCACCCCGGCCGCCCCTGCTCCCGCGGCCGCCGCCCCGGCGCCCGCCGCCGCTGCCCCCGCTGCCCCCGCTGCCCCGGCGGCTCCCGCCGGCGGCGACGCCCCGTCGTACGTCACGCCGCTGGTGCGCAAGCTTGCCGCGAAGCACGGTGTCGACCTGTCGACGCTCAAGGGCTCCGGCGTGGGCGGCCGCATCCGCAAGCAGGACGTCCTCGACGCGGCCAAGGCTCCCGCCGCCGCGGAGGCCCCGGCCGCCGCCGCGACCGCCGCTCCGGCCGCCGCCTCCCCGCTGCGCGGCAAGACCGAGCCCCTCTCGCGCCTGCGCCAGGTCATCGCCAAGCGCATGGTCGAGTCGCTGCAGACCGCTGCGCAGCTCACCTGCGTGATGGAGGTCGACGTCACCGGCATCGCCCGCATCCTCGAGGCGTCCAAGGCCGACTTCCTGGCGCGTGAGGGTGTGAAGCTCTCCTACACGCCGTTCTTCGCCAAGGCTGCGGCCGACGCGCTGAAGCAGCACCCGAAGCTCAACGCGCAGCTCGACTCGGAGAAGAACGAGGTCACGTACTTCGACCGCGAGAACCTCTCCTTCGCCGTCGACACCGACAAGGGCCTGCTGACCCCGGTCGTCAAGGACGCCGGCGACCTGTCGGTCGCTGGTCTGGCGAAGAAGATCGCCGACGTCGCGGAGCGCACCCGCACCAACAAGATCACCCCCGACGACCTCGCCGGTGGCACGTTCACGATCACCAACCTCGGTTCGCGTGGTGCGCTGCTCGACACGCCGATCATCAACCTGCCGCAGGTCGCGATCCTCGGCACCGGTGCCGTCGTCAAGCGCGCTGTCGTGATCGACGACCCGGAGGCCGGCGAGTCGATCGGCGTCCGCCACATGGCCTACCTGACGCTCACCTACGACCACCGCCTCATCGACGGCGCGGACGCGTACCGCTTCCTCGGCGACATCAAGGCGCGCATCGAGGCTGCCCAGTTCGAGGTCTGACGCCCAACGCTCCACCACGAAGGCCCGCACCCCGCGAGGGGTGCGGGCCTTCGTCTTTCCGCGAAACGCCCCGAAGTGCTTCCCGCGGCGTGTGACAAGCGCCATTGTGGGGCTCAGTAACCCGTCGCCAGGAGGCACGATGCCGATCACGCTCGCCGCACCCGCCACACCGCCCGCCGGAGGTGCTGCCTTCCACGAGATCCTCATCGCCGCGGGCATCGCCGGCGTGGTGATCCTCTTCTTCGGCTGGGTCACCCTGATGGAGCGGCTCGACAAGCCGAATCCCGTGGGTGCGCTGGCCGACTGGGCCGCGAAGATCTCCGGCCTGCCGCGCTGGGTGGCACTTCCTGCGGTGCTCGGGCTGGTCTCGATCCTCTCCTGCGCCTGGGGCGTGTGGTGGGACGTCCCGATCCACATGCAGAAGGGCCGTGACGCAGGGCCGCTGGCCAACCCGAGCCACTACCCGATCTTCCTGGGGATCCTCGGCTTCTGCCACGCGGGCATCCTGTCGATGGCGCTCGCACGCGACCCGCTCCCCCGGCACACGATCCGCCTCGCGCCCGGCTGGCGGGTGCCGCTCGGTGCGGTGATCATCACCGGCGCCGGTCTCATCGCGCTCGTCGGCTTCCCCGCTGACGACTTCTGGCACCGCTTCTTCGGCCAGGACGTCACCGAGTGGGGGCCGACCCACACCATGATGATCGGCGGCGCCGTCACCTTCGTGCTGGGCATCCCGCTGCTCCTCGCGGAGGCCGCCCAGATCGGCACCGTCGGCGAGCGTGCGCTGATGGGACGCATCTTCGGCCACCGCGTCGTCACCGGCCTGGCGATCGCTCTGTGCGGCATCCCGTTCGCCTTCCTGATGGAGTTCGACCTCGGCGTCCCGCAGTTCCCGGCGGTGACGGAGTTCCTCATCTTCGGCTTCCTCGCGGCATGGATCTGCACATCCGTCCGGCTGTGGGTCGGCCCGGGTGGCGCCCTGCTCGTCGCCGGGGGCTACCTCTTGGTCCACGCCTTCCTCTGGGTGACCATCGACGTGCTCCCGGACGTGCTGCTCGCGCGGTTCCTCCTGCTCGTGCCGTCGGCGGTCATCGTGGAGCTCGTCGGGCTCGCCCTGCGGCCCAACCGCACGAACCGCGCCATCCCCTTCGCCCTGCTCTCCGGCCTCCTCGTCGGCTCCCTCGGCATGTACGCCGAGTGGCTCTGGTCGAAGGTCTTCATGCCGCTCCCGCAGCCGTTCGACGCCGACGCGCTGCCGTTCCTTCTCGCCGTCTCGACGGTGGCCGGTGTCGGCGGTGGGTTCATGGCCCTGTGGATGCTCAGCCGGATCCGGCTCGCCGCCGCTGCGGAGGCGCCGTCCGACCCCAGGCAGCTCCCGTACCGCGGCTTCGGCCTGGTCGGCCTGGTCATCTTCGTCGGCCTGATGAGTGCCTTCGCCGTCCCGCGTGAGGGCGACACCTACTCCGGCACGGTCACCTACAGCGATGTCTCGACCGGCGGCAAGGCGTGCGACGGGCAGCAGCGTTGCCTCGCCAGGGTGACGCTCACCTTCCACGGCAAGGACATGGCGAAGGACGCGATCTGGTTCTACGCGCTGTCGTGGCAGGGCAACCCGCGCCACGGCGCGGGCGACAACGTCCCGACGGACCCCTCCGCCCACGTCCCCGGCATCGTGCGCACCGCCCTGGAGCCGACCGGCAAGCCCGGTCAGTACACGACGAAGGACCCGGTGCCGATCTACGGCCCGTGGAAGACGCTGCTCCGCCTGCACCGCGCGCCGAGCCAGATGGTCTCGTTCCCGATCTACGCGCCCGACGACCCGGCGATCAAGGCCGCCACCGGCCGCCAGGTCCTGGTCGCCGACGGGGCGACCGTGAAGACGCAGCTCGAGAGCAAGTTCCTCCAGCGCGAGAAGAAGGACAACATCCCCGCGGCCGCCTTCACCATCGGCTACCTGCTGGTCCTCGCCACCTGGATCGCGATGTTCCTCTTCTACGGCTGGTGCTACAACCGCGCCGCGCTCTCCCCGGCCGGAGGTCGCCGGCGTACGACGTCGGGGTGAGCACTGCGCGGGAGATCACAGGGCGCACAGCCCGCTCGGGCGGGCGCGGCAGGCTAGATTGAAGATTACCGCGACACCGCGAACCGGATAGTTGCGGCGCGCACCCGTGCTCCGTTTCCCGCCTGATCTCCGAGGAGACCCGATGCTTGACACCCTCGCCCTCGAGGCAGCGCCCGCGGCCGGAGGTGCCGCGTTCTCGGAGATCCTGTACGCCGCCGGCATCGCCGCGGCCTTCTACGCCGTGACCGGGTGGGCACTGGTGCGCGAGCGCACGGGCCACCGCACGCTCCTCGGCCGGGCCTCGGACGCCCTCGGTCGCCGCGTCGGCCTGCCGGGATGGGCCGCCATCCCGGTGGTCGTCATGGTCCCCGTCTGGCTGGTCGCAGCGGCCGTCTACTGGGACGTGCCGCTGCACCTGCAGAAGGGACGCGACCCGGGCCCGCTGGCCAACCCGAGCCACTACCCGATCTTCCTAGCGCTGCTCTTCTTCAACTGCCTCGGCCTGCTGGTCATGGCACTCGCCAAGGACCCGCTTCCGCGCCGCACCCTGCGGATCGCTCCGGGCTGGCACGTGCCGTACAGCTCCGTGATCCTCACCCTGTCCGGCTTCATCGCGGTCACCGGCTTCCCGCTCGACGACCTGTGGCACCGTCTCTTCGGCCAGGACGTCACCGAGTGGGGTCCCACCCACGTGCTGATGATCGGCGGCGCGGTCACCTCGATCTTCAGCGTCCCCCTGATGCTCGCCGAGGCCCAGCAGACCGGCGCGCGGTTGATGTCAGGGCGGCTCGGGCGCTGGGTGATGGCCAGCTTCCTGTCGCTGAGCATCGTCTGCTCGGTCTTCCTCATGGAGTTCGAGGTCGGCATGCCGCAGTTCCCGGCGACGACCGAGTTCATCATCTTCGGCTTCGTCATCACCTGGACGGCCATCGGCTCGCGGCTCTGGTTCGGACCGGGCGGTGCCCTCATCACCTTCGCCTGGTGGTGGATCATGCGTGGCTACCTGATCGGCGGCATCAGCCTCTTCGGCGACCTGCTGACGATCCGGTCCTTCAGCGCCCTGCCGGCTGTCCTCATTATCGAGCTCGTCGCCCTGGCCTTCGGCGTACGCCGCGGCGGGAAGCGGGTGCTGCCGTTCGTCGTGGTGAGCGGCGCTCTTGCGGGCACCGTGGGCCTCTCGCTCGAGTTCCTCTGGTCCCGGGAGTTCATGGCGCTGCCGCAGCCCTTCGACGCCGACGGGCTGCCGCTGTACCTGGCTGTCGGAACCCTGGCCTCGATCGGCGGTGGCCTCCTCGCGACCTGGCAGGTTCGACGACTGGTGCTCGTCGCCGAGGGGTCACCGACCCCGGTCCCCCTGCCCGAGATGGCCGCGGGCCGGCGCTGGTACGGCCTCACCGGCCTGCTCAGCTTCGTGGTCCTGATGGCCTGCTTCGCGCCGCCGGCCGCCGGCACCCCGGCCGATGCCACCGTGCACTGGGAGGACGCCTCGACCGGGACCACCGAGTGCCCGGCCTCCGCCGAGCGCTGCCTGGCGACGCTCACCCTGCGCCTCTCGGACCCGAGCGTGGTCAAGCACGCGGCCTGGTTCTACGCCCTCGCCTGGCAGGGCGACGACGGCAGCGCCGACGTCCCGCGCGACCCGGTCGCCGACGTTCCGGGCATCGTGCGCAGCCACCTGCTCCCGACCGGGGTTCCGGGTGAGTACCGCTCGGAGGTGCCCCTGCCGGTCTACGGCCAGTGGAAGACGATGGTCCGGCTCCACACGCTGCCGCGCACGATGATGACCTGGGTCCTCTACATGCCGGAGGACTCCGCCATCACCAGCCAGCGCGGCCGGCTGATCCACGCCGCGGACGGTGACACGATCACCAGCCACTTCGAGCCGGAGATGCTGCAGCGCGAGCGGAAGGACGACGTCCCCGCATGGCTCTTCAACGCCGGCAATGCCGTCGTGCTGCTGCTCTGGGTGGCCGTCCTGCTCGGCTACGGCCGGTGCTACAACCGCGCTGCGCTGGGGTCGGACAGTCGCCGCCGGCGTACGACGTCGGAGTGAGGATCCAGCCCCGCACGCAACGAGAGCAGCGTCACTCTCCAACGACTCAGGTCACACCGAAACCGGCCACATCAGTGCACACCCGTCCACTAACTTGAGTGCGACACCATGTCTGTGACACGTCGTTCCGACAAGACGGTCACGGAATCACTGCACCAGGAGTGACCATGCTTCTCCCCCTCGCTGCCCCCACCGCTGGTGGCGCGTCGCTGCACGACGTGCTCATCGCATCGGGCATCGCGTTCGTGTACTTCGCCGTGACCGGCTGGCTCCTCATCCGGGAGCGCACCGGCCACCGGACCCTGCTGGGCCGCGGCCTCGACTGGTTCGGCGAGAAGGTCGGGCTTCCCGCGTGGGCCGCCGGTCCGTTCGCGATCATGCCGTTCGTCCTGCTGACCGCCGGCTTCGGCGTCTACTGGGACGTCCCGGTGCACATGCAGCGCGGTCGTGACAACGGCGCCTTCGCCAGCCCCGCGCACTACCCGATCTACCTCGTGCTGCTCGGCCTGCTCAACATCGCCCTGGTCATCATGGCGATGGCCAAGGACCCGCTGCCCAGGCGCACGCTGAAGATCGCTCCCGGCTGGCGCGTGCCGTTCAGCTCGCTGATCCTCTTCTTCGCAGGCTCGATCGCGGTGACCGGCTTCCCGCTCGACGACCTGTGGCACATCCTCTTCGGCCAGGACGTCACCGAGTGGGGCCCCACGCACGTCCTGATGATCGGTGGCGCCATCACCTCGCCGCTCTGCCTCCCGCTGCTCCTGGCCGAGGCCAAGCAGGTCGGTGCCCGCGCGATGAACAACCGCGCCGGCCGCTGGCTGATGCTGACCGCGATGGCGCTGTGCATCGTGCCGTTCGCGTTCCTGATGGAGTTCGACCTCGGCATCCCGCAGTTCCCCGCGGCCACCCAGGGCATCATCTTCAGCGTCACGCTCGGCATGTGCTGCGTGATGGCCCGCCTCTGGTTCGGCCCCGGCGGCTCGCTCGGCGTCGCGGCGTTCTGGCAGTTCGCGCACTGGTTCCTGGTCGCCGTCATCGCGGCGCTGCCCAACGTCATCACGATCCAGTTCCTGACCGCGATCCCGTTCGCGATCCTCGTCGAGCTGGTCGCGCTCGCCCTCTCGGTCGACCGCCGGAAGAACATCGTCATGTTCGCGCTCGTCTCGGGTGCGCTCGGCGGCTCGCTCGGCTACTACTTCGAGCTGCTCTGGTCGAAGGACCACATGCCGGTCCCGCAGCCGTTCGGCACGGGCTCGTGGCCGCTGCTCATCGCGGTCAGCGCGGTCGCCGGTGTCGCCGGCTCCCTGCTCGGCGTCTACATCTACCGTCGCTGCCAGCAGGTCGCCGGCGACGTGGCCGAGGGCCCGGAGGCCACCGAGACCCGCTCGTTCCGCTACGTGGGCCTCGCCGGCTTCGCGATCTTCCTCGGCCTGATGGGCGTCTTCGCGCCGCCGACCGGCACCAAGCCGGTCCACGCGGTCCTCACGTACGACCACGTCACCGGCGGTCAGACCGCGTGCACGTCCGCCACCGAGCAGTGCCTCGCCAACGTCACGATCACCTTCAAGGGCGACGACCCGACCACCGACGCGGTGTGGTTCACCGCTCTGGCCTGGCAGGGCTACCCCAACGCGGCGATCGAGCCCACGGCGAAGATCCCCACCGACCCGTACGCCGGCGTCCCCGGCATCGTCCGCACCCCGATGGTCGCGACGGGCACCCCGGGCCAGTACCGCACGAAGTACCCGCTGCCGCTCTACGGCCACTGGAAGTCGATGATCCGCCTGCACACGGGCACGACCACGATGATGGCCTTCCCGGTCTTCTTCAACGACGACCCCGCCGTGACCGGCCCCCGTGGCCGCGAGATCCGGATCGCCAACGGCGGCACGGTGGCGTCGCAGTACGAGCCTCACCTGCTGCAGCGCGAGCGCCGCGACGACATCCCGGCCTGGCTCTGGGTCGGCGGCAACGTGGTCGTCTTCTCGCTCTGGGTGATCGTCCTGCTCCTCTTCGGCTGGTGCTACAACCGCGCCGCCGGTATGGGTCGACTGCCCGCCCCCGTCCGCGAGAAGGTGACTGCATGAACTCCGACATCGACCAGGTCGTCCTGATCACCGGCGGTGCCCGCGGCATCGGCGCCGAGACCGCCAAGGCGCTCGCCGCCCGCGGCGCCCGCGTGGTCCTCACCGACCTCGACCGCGCCGCGCTCGACGAGACCGTGGCTGCCATCGGCGAGGAGAAGGCCCTGGGCGTCGTCGCCGACGTCTGCGACCTCCCGGCGATGGAGGCCGCCGTCGCGGCCGCAGTCGAGCGGTTCGGCCGCCTCGACGCCGCGATCGCCAACGCCGGCATCGCCAGCTACGGCTCCGTCCTCCACACCGACCCCGCCATCTTCAAGCGGGTCATGGACATCAACGTGCTCGGTGTCTTCCACACCGCGCGGGCGGCGCTCCCCGCGCTGATCGACAGCAAGGGCTACCTGCTCGTCGTCAGCTCGCTCGCCGCCTTCGCGGCAGCGCCCGGCCTGTCGGCGTACAACGCGTCGAAGGCGGGGGCGGAGCACTTCGCCAACGCGGTCCGCCTCGAGGTCGCCCACCAGGGCGTCACCGTGGGCTGCGCGCACATGTCGTGGATCGACACCCCGCTCGTGCAGGACGCCAAGGCCGACCTGCCGGCGTTCCAGGAGCTGCTCAAGAAGCTGCCGTACCCGCTGGGCAAGACCACCGACGTGGAGTCGTGCGTCAACGCGTTCGTGAAGGGCGTCGAGAAGCGCCAGCGCCACGTCTACTGCCCCGGATGGGTCCGCGGCATCGGCATCAACCGCAACGTGGTCAACTCGGCCGCCGGCGCGATCCCGATCCTGCGACACGTTCCCCGACTTCTCCCCCAGATGGACGAGCAGGTGGCAGCCTTGGGCCGCGCCACCAGCGCCCGCAACCTCGCCAACGACGCCAGCGATGCCGCTGCGGTCGACAACAAGGAGTGACTGAGATGACCGAAGCGACGCACCTCGACGTCCTGATCGTCGGCGCCGGACTTTCCGGCATCGACGCCGCCGTCCACGTCGGCAAGGCCTTCCCGGCGAAGAGCTACGCGATCCTCGAGATGCGCGAGGAGCTCGGCGGCACCTGGAGCCTCTTCAAGTACCCCGGCCTGCGCTCCGACTCCGACATGTACACCCTCGGCTTCGGCTTCCGCCCCTGGACGGGCAAGGACGCCATCGCCGACGGCAAGGACATCCTGCAGTACCTCAAGGACACCGCTGCCGAGTACGGCGTCGACAAGCACATCCGCTACCAGCGCAAGGCCACGGCGTACTCCTGGTCGTCGGAGCAGAACCTCTGGACGGTCACGGTCGAGAACGGCGAGACCGGCACCACGGAGACGCTGACCGCGAACTTCCTGGTCAACACCACGGGCTACTACAACTACGACGCCGGCTACACCCCGGAGTTCCCCGGCGCCGACGAGTTCAAGGGCCAGATCGTCCACCCGCAGCACTGGCCGGAGGACCTGGACTACACCGGCAAGCGCGTCGTGGTCATCGGCTCCGGCGCCACGTCGATCACGCTCATCCCGTCGATGGCACCCGACGCGGGGCACATCACGATGCTGCAGCGGACCCCGACGTACATCATCAGCCAGCCGAAGATCGACCCGGTCGCCTCGGTGCTGAAGAAGACGCTGCCCGCGGGCCTCGCCGCCAAGGCGATCCACGCGCGCTACGCGTCGGTCACCATCGGCTTCTTCGAGTTCGCGCGCCGCCAGCCGAAGGCGACCAAGCAGCTGATCAAGCGCTGGGCGAAGATCCACCTGCCCAAGGACTTCGACTACGACAAGCACCTCGTGCCGCCGTACAACCCGTGGGACCAGCGCATGTGCGTGGTGCCGGGCGCCGACCTCTTCAAGGCGATCCACAGCCACAAGGTCGACATCGTCACCGAGCACATCGAGAAGTTCGACGCGACGGGCATCCAGCTCAAGAACGGCGAGCACCTCGACGCGGACATCATCGTCACGGCGACCGGCCTGGACGTGCTGATGTTCGGTGGCGCGTCGGTGGAGGTCGACGGCGAGAAGGTGGACCTCGGCAAGAAGTTCACCTACAAGGCGCTCATGCTCGACGAGATCCCGAACTTCGCCTTCATCATCGGCTACTCCAACGCGTCGTGGACGCTCAAGGCCGACCTGGTCTGCGAGTACATCGTCCGCCTGCTCGACTACATGGATGACAACAACTTCACGAAGGTCGTGCCGCAGGTCGAGGGTGGCCTCGAGCCCGAGGACATCATGAAGCTCGACTCGGGCTACCTGGCCCGGGCCGCCCACAAGATGCCGAAGGCGGGCAACCGCGACCCGTGGCGACTCAAGCAGAACTGGTACTTCGACAAGAAGTTCATCCAGAAGGCGCCCCTCGTCGACGACGAGATCCACTTCAGCTGAGACATTCCGCCGGTACCTCTGGTCCGGCTACCGACGACCCGGCAGAGTGGGAGCGTGCAGCTCCTGCTTGCCGGGTCGTCCGGCTTTCTCGGCACCCACCTGACCGATGCCCTGCGTGCTGACGGCCACGAGATCACCCGGCTCGTACGCCGTCCGCCCACCGCCACGGACGAGGTGCGGTGGGATCCCGCCGCAGGCGTCGTGCCCCAGGAGGTCGTCGACGCAGCCGACGTGGTGATCAACCTCTGTGGCGCGCCCACCGCAGGCAATCCCCACTCGCGGCGCTGGGCGTCCGAACTGCGCACCAGCCGCGTCGACGCGACACGCACCCTGGCGACGGCGGTCGCGGCCGCCCACCAGCGCGACGCCGGCCGACCCGCCCTCCTCAACGGCAGCGCCGTCGGCTTCTACGGCGACCACGGCACCGCGCTCGTCGCGGAGACGGGCAGCTCCAACGGCGGCTCCTTCATGACCTCCGTCGTCCGCGAGTGGGAGGCGGCGACGACCGTCGCGCGCCACGCCGGCGCCCGCGTCTGCCTCCTGCGCACCGCTCCGGTGATCGACCGCGACAGCGCGCCCCTGAAGCAGCTGCTCCCGCTCTTCCGTCTCGGGCTCGGCGCCCGACTCGGCGGCGGCTCGCAGTACTTCCCGATGGTCTCCCTGCGCGACTGGGTCGGCGGCGTGCGCCACCTCGTCGGGTCGGGACTGGCCGGCCCGGTCAACATCTGCTGCCCGATGACACCGACCAACACCGAGTTCACCCAGGCGCTCGCCGACGCGGTCGGGCGCCGCGCCCGCCTGGCCGTGCCCTCCAAGGTGCTCGAGACCGCTGCCGGCCGGGTCTCCCCCGAGCTGCTCGGATCGCTGCGGGTCACTCCGCTGGCGCTCCGCTCGTCGGGCTACCAGTTCGCCGACCACGACGTGCGGGACGTCATCGCGGCCGCACTACGCTGATCCTGTGCGCGCACCGATCGACAACCCCCTCGAGTTCACCATCGCCGGCATCGGCCCCCGCGCCGTCGACTACCTCGAGGCGTGGGAGCTGCAGCGCCAGGTCCACGAGTCCGTCGTCGCCGGTGGCACCCCGACGGTGCTGCTGCTCGAGCACCCCCCGACGTACACCGCAGGCAAGCGCACCGATCCGCACGAGCGTCCCGCCGACCCGGGCGGTGCCCCCGTCATCGACGTCGACCGCGGCGGCAAGATCACCTTCCACGGGCCCGGCCAGCTGGTCGGCTACCCGATCGTGCGGCTGCCCGACCACGTCCTCGTCGTCGACTACGTACGCCGGGTCGAGGAGGCGCTGATCCGGGCGTGCGGCGAGCTCGGGGTGACGACCGCGCGCGTTCCGGGTCGCAGCGGCGTCTGGCTCAAGGCAGACCCCGCCACCGGCCGTCCCGAGCGCAAGGTCGCGGCCATCGGCATCCGCGTCGCCCGCGGCGTGACGATGCACGGCTTCTCGCTCAACTGCGACGTCGACATGGACTGGTACGACCGCTTCATGCCCTGCGGCATCGCCGACGCCGGGGTCACCTCGCTCTCGCTCGAGCTCGGTCGCGACGTGACCGTCGCCGAGGTGGTGCCGGTCGTCGAGAAGCATCTTGCGACGTACCTCGCGTGGGAGCCCTACGTGCCGACCCCGGACTACGAGGCGCGTCCCGAGCCGCCGCGCATCAGCCTGGTGCGCCCCGGCGTCTGACCCTCGTACGCCACGCAAGGCCGCGCCCGCGCGCCGCGTAGACTCGATCCTTGTGACCACCCCCACCACACCCTCCGCAGCGACCCCTGCGACACAGCCCGACGGCCGCAAGCTCCTCCGGCTCGAGGTGCGCAACTCGGAGACCCCGATCGAGCGCAAGCCCGAGTGGATCAAGACCCGCGCGAAGATGGGCCCGGAGTACACCGCACTGCAGAAGCTGGTGAAGTCCGAAGGGCTCCACACGGTCTGCCAGGAAGCGGGCTGTCCCAACATCTACGAGTGCTGGGAGGACCGCGAGGCCACGTTCCTCATCGGCGGGGACCAGTGCACGCGCCGTTGCGACTTCTGCCAGATCGACACCGGCAAGCCGCAGCCGCTCGACCGCGACGAGCCCCGCCGCGTGGCGGAGTCGGTCCGCTCCATGGAGCTCAAGTACGCCACGATCACCGGCGTCGCGCGCGACGACCTGCCTGACGGCGGTGCCTGGCTGTACGCCGAGACGGTGCGCGCGATCCACGAGCTCAACCCGGGCACCGGCGTGGAGAACCTGGTCCCTGACTTCAACGGTGAGCCCGACCTGCTGCGTGAGGTCTTCGAGGCCCGCCCGGAGGTGCTGGCGCACAACCTCGAGACCGTGCCGCGGATCTTCAAGCGGATCCGTCCGGCGTTCCGCTACGAGCGCTCGCTCGACGTGCTGACGCAGGCGCGGGCGTTCGGGCTGGTCACCAAGTCCAACCTGATCCTCGGCATGGGCGAGACCCGCGAGGAGATCAGCGAGGCGCTGCGCGACCTCCACGAGGCGGGCTGCGAGCTGGTCACCATCACGCAGTACCTCCGCCCGAGCCTGCGCCACCACCCGGTGGAGCGCTGGGTGAAGCCGGAGGAGTTCGTCGAGCTCGCCGCCGAGGCGGAGGAGATCGGCTTCTCGGGAGTCCTCTCAGGACCGCTGGTGCGTTCGTCCTACCGCGCCGGACGGCTGTACCGTCAGGCCATCGAGTCGCGGGGCGAGCCGCTCGCCACCGTCAGCTCCTGACTTCCCTCACGACAGAAGGCACGATCATGTCGACCCCGACCGCACCACCGCAGAAGCGCGGCCAGCAGCTCATCCAGGCCTACAAGATGGCCAGCAAGACCGACCGCACCCTGGGCCTCTGGATCCTCGTTGCGTTCGTCGTCTTCGCCACCTTCGGCTTCCTGCTCGGCGCGCTGCCGGGCTGGGGTCCGATCTGGCTCATCCCGGTCATCACGGCCCTGGTCCTCGGCGTGATGGGCGCGCTGCTGGTCTTCGGCCGCCGCGCCCAGCGCGCGGCGTTCAACCAGATGGAGGGCCAGCGCGGTGCGTCCGTCGCGGCACTCTCGATGCTCCGCCGTGGCTGGAAGGTCAACACCCAGCCGGTCGCGTTCACCAAGCAGCAGGACATGGTCTTCCGCGTCGTCGGCCCTCCGGGCGTCGTCCTCGTCGGTGAGGGCCAGGGCGCGCGCCTGCGCCAGCTCCTCGTCACCGAGAAGCGCTCCACGCAGCGCGTCCTCGGCGAGGCCACCCCGGTCCACGAGGTCATCCTCGGCGACGGCGACGGCGAGGTCCCGCTGCCGAAGCTCCTCAAGCACGTGCAGAAGCTCGGCCGCCAGGTGAAGCCCGCCGAGATGACCGACATCCTCAACCGCCTCAAGGCGCTCGACGCCCAGCGCGGCATGATGCCGATCCCGAAGGGCCCGATGCCGACGAGCATGAAGGGCCAGCGCGGCAACATCAAGGGCCGCTGAGCCTGCCGCTCCCCCGCGTCGACGTGTCAGCCTGACACTCTCGCCCCCACTGACACCTCCGACGTGTCAGTCCGGGCGAAGGTGTCAGGCTGTCGCCGTTCCGGGCCCGTCAGCGCGCGATGATGTCGCTGGCCTTCGGGGCCTTCACGTCGATCGGCTCGCAGTAGTTGGTGAACGTCTCGACGGTCTGCTCGTCGCCGGTCTCCGTGGTCACCTTGCGGATCAGGTTCCACTTGTCGATCCAGACGTACGACGTGGCGTGCTGTCCCAGCCCGGCCGGCGGCGTGATGCCCTGGGCGCGGGCGGCGAGGCGCGGGTCGATGTCGAACTCGTAGAGCTCCGTCGGCGTGCCGTCGTCCATCGTCTCCTTGCCGACGTAGTTGACCGCCTGGAGGCCGACGGTCCAGGCGGTGGCCGCATTGCTCGCCCCCGCCTGGTCGAACCACGCCTTCATCGGGGCAGCGAGCGGGTCACGCGGGTCGGAGGGGTCGACGGCGTAGAACTTGCCGGGGTGGTCGCTGCCGGCCGAGACGTAGACCTTGTCGTCCTTGACGATCAGCTTCACCGAGCCGTCGTCGCCGGGCAGCGTCTGCTCGAGCGCGTAGAGCTTGTCGGGTGAGGAGTCGGCCGAGCCCTCGATCGCGGCGGTCCGCTTGTCGCGGGTCAGCTCCTGACGGAAGCTGACCGTCTTGCGGCCGCCTGCCGCCTTCGCCAGCGCGGCGGGTGCGGTCTTCACGGTCAGGTGGCCCTTGCGGGCCTCCGTCAGCCCGCACGGCGCCTTGGCCACACCGGGCTCGTCTCCGCGACAGCCGGCGAGCGCCAGCGTTCCGACGAGGGCGAGCGTCGACAGCCCCGCGGCGTACGCCGGGCGGCGGGGGCTCACGCGCCCACCTTCGCGCCGGCCTGGAGGTCGTCGAGGCGGACGACGTACGAGCCCAGGATCATGTCGTGGAGGCCGCGGCGGTCCGGGCCCGCGACCAGCGGCGGGATCACCAGCAGGATCAGCACCGGCCGGGCGATGGAGCGCAGCAGGTCGAGGGGCCGGCCGTTGGCCCGGATCACGCGCAGCCGCGTCGCCAGGTGGCCGAACGATCCACCCATCAGCGCGGTGAAGAAGGCGCTCTCCACGACGAAGACCGCGAAGACGTAGAGGCCCGACCGCGGGCCGTCGCCGAAGTACGACGAACCGGAGAAGGCGAGGACGACACCGACGCAGGCCAGCCAGTCGATGAAGAGGGCGATGATGCGGCGCAGCCACGATGCGGTCTCTAGCACCGCGCCAACCTACCGGGTGTCAGGATCACTGCCGCGCGCTCGTGGAAATCGGCGGTCCTCACGGACTCACGGATTCCTCAGCACGAGTTAACACGCCCGAAACATTCGGCTACGGCCGCGAAACGCAGCACGCCTAGCGTGCAGCCTTGAATCGATCATTTCGGCACCTGGAACGCCGAGCTAGGAGCACTTCAATGACTGCGAACCCCACCCGCCTGGGTGCGATCCGCGAGATCGAGGCCAACGAGGCCCCGGCCGCCTTCTTCAACGGCACCGGCGACTCGCCGGAGATCTTCGGCGAGAACGTCTTCTCGCTTCCGGTGATGGCCAAGCGCCTCCCGAAGTCGGTCTACAAGTCCGTCGCAGCGACGATCGAGAAGGGCGAGAAGCTCGACCCCGCGATCGCCGACGTCGTCGCCGCCGCGATGAAGGACTGGGCCATGGAGAAGGGCGCGACCCACTACGCGCACGTCTTCTACCCGCTCACGGGCCTGACCGCGGAGAAGCACGACTCCTTCATGGAGCCGGTCGGCGACGGCACCGCCATCTGGGAGTTCCAGGGCAAGATCCTCGTCCAGGGCGAGCCCGACGCGTCGTCGTTCCCCAACGGTGGCATCCGCGCCACGTTCGAGGCCCGCGGCTACACCGGCTGGGACGTCCAGTCGCCGGCGTACATCCTCGAGAACGACAACGGCTCGACCCTCTGCATCCCGACGATCTTCGTCTCGATGACCGGTGAGGCCCTCGACTACAAGACCCCGCTCCTGCGCTCGCAGAACGCGATGTCCGACCAGGCCAAGCGCGTCCTCGCCCTCTTCGGCCACAAGGACATCGACAACGTCGTGTCCTACTGCGGTCCGGAGCAGGAGTACTTCCTGGTCGACACTTCCTTCGTCAACTCGCGCCCCGACCTGCTCAACGCCGGTCGCACCCTCTTCGGCGCCAAGCCGCCGAAGGGCCAGGAGTTCGACGACCACTACTTCGGTGCCATCCCGGAGCGCGTCCAGAACTTCATGTTCGACACCGAGCGCGCGCTCTTCAAGCTCGGCGTCCCGGCCAAGACCCGCCACAACGAGGTCGCCCCCGGCCAGTTCGAGATCGCCCCGGTCTTCGAGAAGGCCAACCTGGCCGCTGACCACCAGCAGCTGATCATGTCGACGTTCAAGGCGATCGCGAAGAAGCACGGCTTCGAGGCGCTCTTCCACGAGAAGCCGTTCGCGGGCGTCAACGGCTCCGGCAAGCACGTCAACTTCTCGTTCGGCAACGGCAACCAGGGCAACTTCCTGAACCCGGGCGACAACCCCCACGACAACGCCCAGTTCCTCGTGTTCTGCGCCGCCGTCATCCGCGCCGTCCACCTCCACGGCGGCCTGCTCCGCGTCGCCATCGCGTCGGCCGGCAACGACCACCGCCTGGGCGCCAACGAGGCCCCGCCGGCGATCATCTCGATCTTCCTCGGCGACCAGCTCCAGGACGTCTTCGAGCAGATCGCGAAGGGTGGTGCGACCTCCTCGAAGCAGAAGGGCGCCCTCTCCGTCGGTGTCGACAGCCTCCCCGTCCTCACCCAGGACGCCGGCGACCGCAACCGCACCTCGCCGATGGCCTTCACCGGCAACCGCTTCGAGTTCCGCGCCGTCGGCTCGGACCAGACCGTCGCCGCCCCGCTCATCGTGATCAACACGATCATGGCCGAGGCGCTCGACTACCTCGCCACCGAGATCGAGGCCCTCGTCGCGGCCGGCACCGAGTTCAACGCCGCCGTCCAGCAGATCCTCGCCAAGGTCATCGAGCAGCACGGTGCCGCGGTCTTCAACGGCAACGGCTACTCCACCGAGTGGCACGAGGAGGCCGTGGCGCGTGGCCTGAAGAAGCTCGACACCACCGTCGACGCCCTTCCGGAGTACCAGACCCCCGAGGCCAAGGCGCTCTTCTCGAAGTACGGCGTCTTCAACGAGGCCGAGCTCGAGGCCCGCTACGAGGTCGCTCTCGAGCAGTACCTCATGGCGGTCAACGTCGAGGCGAACCTGACCGAGGAGATCGCCAAGACGATCATCCTTCCGTCGGCCGTCCGCTACCAGACCGAGCTCGCCGGCAACATCGCGGCGCTCAAGGCCGCCGGTGTCGAGGGTGACCTCTCCGACCTCAACGAGGTCTCCGAGCTGGTCGCCGCCCTGCGTGCGGGCCTCAAGAGCCTGCAGGCCGCCGTCGCCGGTCAGCACGACCACGAGGGCATCGCCGAGGCGCAGTACGTCAAGGACGTCGTCCTCCCCGCGATGCTCAAGGTCCGTGAGGCCGCTGACGGCCTCGAGGGCGTCGTCGCCGACGACCTGTGGAACCTCCCGACCTACCAGGAGATGCTCTTCATCCGTTGATGAGCTGACCTCACGGTCGTACGACGGAAGCCGGTGCCCCTCGCGGGGTGCCGGCTTCCGGCATTTCGCGGCGTCCGACAAGTCCGTCGGGTGCCGGTAGAATCCGGCCAGTGCCCGACACTCGCCCCCGCCGTACCTTTGCCGTCATCAGCCACCCTGACGCGGGCAAGTCCACGCTCACCGAGGCGCTCGCGCTCCACGCGCGGGTGATCACCGAGGCCGGAGCGGTCCACGGCAAGGGCGACCGGCGCGCGACCGTCTCCGACTGGATGGCGATGGAGAAGGCGCGCGGCATCTCGATCACGTCGGCGGCGCTGCAGTTCGTCTACAACGACCACGTCATCAACCTGGTCGACACCCCGGGCCACTCCGACTTCTCCGAGGACACCTACCGCGTGCTCTCCGCGGTCGACTCGGCCGTCATGCTCGTCGACGCCGGCAAGGGCCTCGAGCCGCAGACCCTCAAGCTCTTCCGGGTCTGCGCGCTGCGCGGCATCCCGGTGATCACGGTCATCAACAAGTGGGACCGCCCCGGCCTCTCGCCGCTGGGCCTGATGGACGAGATCCAGAAGCAGATCAACCTGCGTCCCACTCCCCTGACCTGGCCCGTCGGCGAGGCCGGGGACTTCCGCGGCGTGCTGGACCGGCGTACGGGCGAGTTCGTGAAGTACACGCGTACGGCGGGCGGCGCGACGCGTGCGCCCGAGCGGCGGATGACGGCCGACGAGGTCGAGGAGGCCGACCTCCTCCCGTGGCGCGAGGCGGTCGAAGGCCACGAGCTGCTCGAGCTCGACGAGGCCGACCACGACCAGGCCCGCTTCCTGGCCGGCGAGACCACGCCGGTGATGTTCGCCTCGGCACTGCAGAACTTCGGCGTCGCGCAGCTGCTCGACCTGCTGCTCGACCTCGCCCCCGGCCCGTCCGCCACGGAGGGCACCGACGGGTCGATCCGCGAGCCGGACGACGAGTTCAGCGCCTTCGTCTTCAAGGTCCAGTCGGGCATGAACTCCGCCCACCGCGACCGCCTGGCCTACGCCCGCGTGGTCTCGGGCACCTTCGAACGCGGCATGGTCGTGACGCACGCGCCGACCGGGCGCCCGTTCGCCACGAAGTTCGCCCAGACGATGTTCGGCCGCGAGGCCACGTCCGTCGAGACCGCGGAGCCGGGCGACATCATCGGCCTGGTCAACGCCCAGGCGCTCCGCGTCGGCGACACGATGTACGTCGGCAAGCCGATCGACTACCCGGGCGTCCCGAGCTTCGCGCCGGAGCACTTCATGACCGCGACCGCGGCCGACATCGGCAAGTTCAAGCAGTTCCGCAAGGGCATCGAGCAGCTCGACCAGGAGGGCGTGGTCCAGGTGCTCCGCTCCGACCTGCGCGGCGACCAGAGCCCGGTGCTCGCGGCCGTCGGTCCGCTGCAGTTCGAGGTCGTCGAGGACCGGATGAAGAACGAGTTCAACTCGCCGATCCGGCTGTCGAGCCTGCCCTACTCCTCCGCGCGCAAGACCGACGCCGCCGGCGCCGACGCCCTGCGCGGTGTCCGCAACTCCGAGGTGCTCCAGCGCAGCGACGGCACCTACCTGGCGCTCTTCAGCGACCAGTGGACGGCCGGCTACGTGGCGCGCAACCACCCCGACGTCCTGCTGGAGGAGCTGCCGGCAGGCGGTCGCTGACGGGGTTCGTCTCCTAGGCTCTCGGCATGACGCTGCCCCTGCCGCTCACGACCGCGCGGCTGACCCTCCGGCTGATGGAGGCCGGCGACGCGCCCGCGCTCGCGGCGTACCGGAACGACCCGGCGGTGGCGGTGCTGCAGGGCTGGGACCTGCCGTTCACGCTGGCGGACGCCGACGAGTTCGTGGCGGCGACAGCAGCGCTGGGGTGGCCGGTCCTCGGCGACTGGCAGCAGGTCGCCATCGAGCACGACGGCGCGATGGTCGGTGACATCGGGGTGCACCGGACGGCGGAGGGTGAGGTCGCCACGATCGGCTACACGCTGGCCCGTGCGGCGCAGGGCCAGGGCTACGCGACGGAGGCGGTCGGCGCGATGATCGCGCTGCTCGAGGCCGAGGGCGTACGCCGGGTCGACGCCGCCACGGACCCGGAGAACCACGCGTCATCGCGGCTGCTGCTGCGGCTCGGGTTCGAGCTCGTCGGCCGCGGCTCGAGCGAGGTGCGCGGGGTGACCGTCGTCGACGACCTCTACGTGCTCCGGCTGCCCCGACTCCCCCGCTAGACACGGCGGGACGTGACGCGAGGTGGCGACACCCTGTCGGCGTCGCCACGGCGGGAGTAACCTGCCCAACATGTTCACGACCCAGGACGAACTGCTCCGTTTCATCAAGGACGAAGGCGTCGAGATGGTCGACGTCCGCTTCGTTGACCTGCCGGGCATCGAGCAGCACTTCACGGTGCCGGTCTCGTCGTTCGACGAGTCCGTCTTCGAGAACGGCCTCTCCTTCGACGGCTCCTCGATCCGCGGCTTCCAGGCGATCAACGAGTCGGACATGTCGCTCTTCCCCGACGTCACCACGGCGTACATCGACCCCTTCCGTACGGCGAAGACGCTCGTGCTGAGCTTCTTCATCCACGACCCGATCACGGGTGAGGCGTACTCCCGCGACCCGCGCAACATCGCGCGCAAGGCGCAGGCGTACCTCGCCTCGACGGGCATCGCGGACACGGCGTACTTCGCGCCGGAGGCGGAGTTCTACATCTTCGACTCGGTGCGCTACTCGACGGGTGCCAACGAGGGCTTCTTCCACATCGACTCGGTCGAGGGCTGGTGGAACTCCGGCAAGGAGAGCCCCGACGGGCAGCCCAACCGCGGCTACAAGACGCGTTTCAAGGGTGGCTACTTCCCCGTCGCGCCGTACGACCACTTCACGGACCTGCGCGACGAGATGGTGAAGAACCTCGAGGGTGCCCAGCTCCTCGTCGAGCGTGCGCACCACGAGGTCGGCACGGCCGGTCAGGCGGAGATCAACTACCGCTTCGACACGCTGCTCAAGGCCGCGGACGACGTCATGAAGTTCAAGTACATCATCAAGAACACCGCGTGGGAGGCGGGCAAGTCGGTCACCTTCATGCCCAAGCCGCTCTTCGGTGACAACGGCTCCGGCATGCACGTGCACCAGTCGCTGTGGAACGGCGGCGAGCCGCTCTTCTACGACGAGACCGGCTACGCAGGGCTCTCCGAGATGGCGCGCCACTACATCGGCGGCATCCTGAAGCACGCGCCCGCCCTGCTCGCCTTCACGAACCCGACGGTCAACTCGTACCACCGCCTGGTGCCGGGCTACGAGGCGCCGATCTCGCTGGTCTACTCCTCGCGCAACCGCTCGGCGTCCGTGCGCATCCCGATCACCGGCGCCAACCCGAAGGCCAAGCGCATCGAGGCCCGGTTCCCCGACCCGTCGGCGAACCCCTACCTCGCGTTCTCAGCCCTGATGCTCGCCGGCCTCGACGGCATCAAGAACAAGATCGAGCCGGCCGAGCCGATCGACAAGGACATCTACGAGCTCCCGCCGGACGAGATGGCCGAGATCGCCCAGGTGCCGACCTCGCTCAACGCCGTGCTCGAGGCGCTCGAGGACGACTCCGACTTCCTGACCGAGGGCGGCGTCTTCACCCAGGACCTGATCGAGACGTGGGTGGACTACAAGCGCACCCAGGAGATCGCGCCCGTCCAGCTGCGGCCTCACCCGCACGAGTTCGAGCTGTATTACGACATCTAATCGGGCCGCCTTCTGCGGTCGTGAAGCAACCACGAATGACCGCAAAAAACAGCCTCTGACCTGCACAAACGCCGTCGGGCGACCTTCTGGTCGCTCGGCGGCGTTTGCCGTTGCTAGCCGCTCGCTTGTTACATTTTTGGTACATTTTTGGCTTCCACGGGGCGGGCGTATCCGTCGCTGGCTGAGCCAGACTCCGTGGCTCAGATACGGCCGCAGGCGACCGACGCGGTTCCGCGCCGTGTCTGCAATCCACCATGTGGCCCGACCAGGGGCGGTCCCCTCCCCCGACACCAAGGCCCCAAGATCCAGCGCGACTGTGATCGCTCCCGGTGCGCTCGCGGACCTTGGTGTCCAGAGGCCCAGTGGCCGTCGGCACCGCGAGGAGGGGCTGAATCATGGCGAGCGAATCCAACACACCGGCAGCCGTCGCGCGCGCCTTCGGGCCACGACGGCGGTCCACGACTGTCGCTACTCCGCGACTGGTCGATGCTCAGGAGCTGTGGGACATCGACGACGTTGCGGCGTATCTCGGCGTAACCAAGCAGACCATCTATTCCTGGCGGACCTCCGGGTACGGCCCGGCGGGGTTCCGGGTCGGCAAGCATCTGCGTTGGCGGGCTGCAACGGTCATCACCTGGACGGTGAGGCTCGAGGAAGCGCAGTGAGCTGCTGCAGCCCAGCCTCGCATCCGCTGGACTCCTCTCCCACCATCCCATCCCAGGTGCTCGGCCCCTGCACCTGCCCACATTGACGCAAGCAACCGCGGCAAGCGACGCCCAACATGGCTAGCGTCGGCGCCGGCAAGCCTGCCGCGGACGGAAGCCCCCGCTACGTCGTCAACTATCGCGACCCCGAAGGCCGCCAGCGACGCAAGACGTTTCGACGCAAAGCCGAGGCGGTTGCCTTTCGTAGCACTGTCGAGGCCGACAAACTGCGCGGAACGTACCTCGATGTCGACGCTGGTCGGATCACGTTCCGTGCCTACGCAGACGAGTGGCTCGCCAGTCGCACCTTCAGCCTGCTCAGCTACGAAGCGACAGAACTAAGAGTTGAGTCCCCGATAGTGGTGTAGCGCGGTCGCCGAGACCGTCGCCGGCGTGTACGGCAGACGAAGACGCGGCCACCGCGT
>NZ_BMNI01000009.1 GCF_014646375.1 Nocardioides phosphati | reverse complement strand
GATTCACCCGGTGGCCGCGCCTACGTTGGAGGCACGCGCTCACTCAGGACGTCGTACACCACTCTGCTGGACTCCACTCCGTCTTCCTAGCCTCCATCGTCCTGGCTCTCTACCTTGGACTCGGCAAGCCCGATGAGGACTGGTATCAGGGCCGCGCGGCGGCAGAGTCGGTCAAGTCCCTGACTTGGTGCTACGTCACTGGCGCGGACCCGTTTCCGATTGGCACGCCCGACGTCGACGAAGCACTGGTCCACCGACTGCGCCAGATCGTGGATGAGCTCAGTCACGTAAGCACGTCCATCACCACGGGTGAGCAGATCACGACTGGGATGCGCGCCCTACGCGCCGCTTCGTTTACGAGTCGACGAGATGCCTACGTCGTGGGACGGATTGAAGATCAGCGTGGCTGGTACGCCTCAAAGGCACGCTTTCACCGCACGCGCGGGCGTCGACTCCTATGGAGCGCTGGGTTCTGCTCCCTGTTCGGCCTCGTCCTCGGCCTCCTGCGCGCCCAGGGTGTGATCAGCATCGACCTCGTGGGGGTCTCCGCGACCATCGGTGCCGCTCTGGTGGCCGAATCGCAACTGCGCCAACACAGCATCAACGCGAGTGCCTACGCTCTCGCCGCTCAGGAGTTGGGCATGGCCGCCACCTTGGCGAGGAACGCCGATGAGGCGGCATGGCCTCGAGTGGTCGGCGAAGCCGAGGAAGCCATCTCTCGTGAGCACACGATGTGGTGCGCTCGAAACGGGATCGTCAGCGCGAGCAATGGCTGATGGAGTTTCGAGGCATGTCCTTGCCTCGACTGGTGCCGTGGACGGCACGTTCCACGGCAGGACCGAACTCGGCGGCGTCAGAGGGCGTGTTCCAGTCAAGAATTTCCGCCCCCGCCTCAGTCAGGCCGGCAGGGATCTCGGCGCCCTCGTCGATCCTGATCCCGACCAACGCGTTTCCCTTCTCACGGCTCCATTCGATCTCGCGCGCGACCCACTCGCTCTGAGCGGTGTCCTTCCCAATCAAGACAACGGTCGCGCTGGTGCCCTTCAGCTGGTCCTTGATCCTGCTCGAGATGTAGTTGCGATTCTCGCTGTTGACCGGGTCGAGCAGGTGCCTGATAGAGAGATCAAGCTTGAGGTTCTTGTTGTAGGACATGAGGTTGAAGCCCTTCGCCCGCATCTGGTCGCGATGCTGATATGACAGGAACACCCTGCGCATCAGTCAGCGTCCAGATCCGGCGAGAGGGTGCCGGTGTCGCCGCAAGCCGGGCAACGCTTGAGTAGCGCCTTGTTCGCCACGACGCGGTCGCAGCGTGCGCAGCGCCAGCGCCCCGTCGGACTGCTGTTGGGTGCATCCACGGCGCCGGCCTCGGCACCGCTAGGCAGGTAGGTAGGTGCGTCGTCCCAACTAAACCCGTCGGCCCTTCCCCAGGACGGGTATGCGAACCCAGAGTGCTCCAGGGAGAACTGCTCCAGGCGCTTGACCTCAGCGAGATAATCCTCGGTCCGGTCGGTCTTGCCGTCGATCTCGCTCCGTAGCTGCTGCACGATGTCTGGCCCGATCGGCTTTTGGGTACGGAAGCGCACCAGGAGAGCTGCGCGGGCCGGCTTCGCCAAGGTCTTCGGGTCGATCGGGTCGACGAACTTGATCGCGTCGGCAGCTAGCGCATAGTCACCTCGGCTGGCGCCCCGCACACCCGGAGCAGACCAGCCAATGTGGTAGTAGCCAGTCAACCAGCGGACCCTGTGACGGCTGGTCATGAAGAAGATCGTGGCGGCGCCGTTGGAAACGATGGCCTTGCGCATTGAAGGCTCACAGGTCGAGAAAAGACCATAGGTACTGGTTTCAATGTTCGGGTCACTCTTGTTGTCCGCCGGCTTGGTGACTTCGCGGACCGGCCACCGCGCAAGCGGGTCGTTGAGATAAACCGAGAGATATCCGCCACCGTTATCGGTCAGCGATGTCCACGGCGGATTCGGCGGCCGGACGTCGGATGCGGTCATGGAGTACCTCTTTCCAGCGAGAACGGGGTCTTGGAGTACCGCAACTGACCCGCGTCAAGGTCGGCTAAGACGAAGCCCCCGCGGTTAAGGGCAAGCAGACGCAGGACTTGGAAGCCTTGACAGATGGCCTCTGCCCACAGCCAAACGGACAGGATTGAGACCTCAAGGTCGTCGGTGACGCTGGCAATCAGCTCAAGGAGCTCTTCTGGAACCTTGCGCACCTCGAGGTAATCGTCGTTGACGAACGCCTGCTTAGCGAGTATTGCTGCCAGGCCTTCTTCCGCGAAAACTGCCCGGGCACCGTCCTCATTATCGTCGATCGTTGGCACCGACTTTCGCTTGATTCGGAGGAGGTTGCGAAGGTTCGGCGACCATTGCAGAACCGCGAGGAAACCGAGATGGATCGCATCGTGGTAGCGATAGGCGTCGTCGCGATGCGAATTGTTGTCGACCTGGTCGCCAAGTTGCTGTCCGACCGTATAGCCCTTCATCTTCGGCATATCACCGGTTGCGAGCGGGATGGCGCCGTCTGGAAACGCGTTTGGCACCGCGTCGATCAGCGTCATGGTCACCTTGGGTTCACCGCTCGAACGGTCCTCCACGAACCGCAACTGCAGCTGTCGGGGAAACCGTTCCTCCTGCGGGAACGTTGCGTCGAACGGCTTGTGGCGCTGCGCTCGATTGACAGGCTCCACGCCCTGCAGGCGGTCGGCGTCACCCTTCATGACCGTGTCGATGTCAGCGCCGAGGTGTCGGCAAACCGCCGAGGAATACCACAGCAGGTCACCGAGCTCTTCGGCGACGAAGGCTTGCCAGTTGCTGATCTTGGAGTCGCCCCGGTACCGCTTCTTCTGTTCTACGAAAAGGCTGCCGACCTCGCCAGCCAAGCCGAGGAGGGGGACGCTGAGTTCCAACGGGTCCGAGCCAGCACCGATGTCCTGGTCGGTCTCGGCTGCGAGCCGGGCGTAGTACGAAAAGGTGAGCGAGCGTCCTTCGACCGGCATCTCGGCGGTGATGCCTCCGTGTCCAAGACTCCGGTGCCGTTGGTCTACCTTCCGCAGGTTGGCACGAGCTACCTCATCAAAGTCGAGACCCAGACCATTCGCCACCACCGTGCACCAGCGCACCAAGCGGCCGACCGCTCGTTCGATGGCACGTGTTCGGCCTGCAGCAGAGAGAGTATTTCGCAGGAACCTCTGCTGCGCATCAAGGATCGCCCCGACATGCGCACCCGTGCCAAGCAAGGGCACGAGCTCGTGAGCTGTGTCGTCGTCGGCCTGAGCGTCCGCGACGACCTGCTGATAGGCGGCGATCTCCACGTTGGTGAGGCTAGCTGTGGGCGCCGACACTTTTGCCGAAATCGGCAACGTCGCGACGCGCGGGGTGTGACGTCTCCTGGCGGACGAGGCGCTCGCTGAGGACTTGATGGACAGTTCCCCGCGCGTGCATCTCTTCAAGACCATCGAGTAAGGGATTCGTTCCCGCGTCCTTGCCGAGCATTCCGCATATTCGTGAAGCGGGTGTCGACCAGACCCGGGGCAGACTCCCCGGGGCTCCAAGACTCTGTGGGCCAGACCGCGGACCTGCGAGCGCCCGCCCGCCGCCTGCCGCCGCAACTGGTTTCCCGCCGATCGCGGAGCAGCCCAATGTTGACGGCCGGCGCAGAGTAGGAGCGGGTGACAGCGAGCGTGCTCAGACGGTGACGTCGAGGCTGACCAATTCAGCGATCTTGGTGGCGATGACGTCCATCGAATCTTCCGCAGTGTCCAGGCCGTTCCGCGAGCCGAGTAGCGGGCTTACCTTCCGAATCTCCTCGTATGTGGTGCCATGAACGACGGGGATAAGGAGGTCGCGAGACAGCAGCTCGGACAGCTCCTTGTCCGACACCCCGCCGCCGTCGACGCGCTTCAGAAAGGACGGCGTGATGAGGGCGAGGCCGACGCGGGAACGCGCCAGGCCACGGTCGATCTCGCGCATGAACGGCTGGCCAAGCAGAATGTCCTTCTCGCTGAACCAGACCGAGACGTCGTTCGCAATGAGGGCATCGTGAAGCTCCATCGCGATACTCTGCCGGTCGTCCCACGCATGGCAGAGGAACAAGTCGCGGAGGTCAGACTTGATCCCTACGGTCTCGACCGTCGTGCGGTAACGGTCAAGGGCCTGTACCTGTTCGGGCGTGTACGCAACGGTCGAGGTACTGGAGGACCAGCGCGGTTTGGTACCACCGCCCCCTCCCGAGCCGCCTCCGCCGGTCGCCCGCCGGGTTGGCGACTGGCTGTAGTAGGTCGCGGGCGAATAATAGGACTGCGATCGGCCGTAACCGTGAACCGGGCAATCGGCACCGCCGCCACGGATGTGGCCGCGGACTGGCGCTGTGCATCCGCCGCTATATCGACTCATGCCCGGAGTCTAGGCCCGACCACCGACAGTCTGGGGTACAAATACCCGTGTGCTCCCAGCTCACGCCTAATAGCGGTGCGGTGCGCATCCGCTTACGTCCGCGATGACCGCCGAGCCCGGATGCGTCATTCCGCCGCGTTTGACGCGGGTGTGTCAGAGCCAGCGCCGCAGGTACGCGCGCAGGGGCTCGTCACAGACGTAGACGTACGTGCCGAGCATGCCGCGGGTCAGCAGCACGCCGTAGATGTTGCGGACGAACTGCAGGATGTCGTCGTCGGTGTAGACGATCCCGAGCGCGCGGTTGTTCGTCGTACCGCGGGGGTCGAAGTACTGCTTCCGGTCGAAGACCGGGCGACCCAGTTCGGGGTCGAAGCGCAGGTCGCGGCCGATGATGACGCCGGCGTAGTTGAGGTCGTAGCCCTGGATGGTGTGGATCGAGCCGACCTCGTCGGGTGAGGTCTTCGAGGACACCCAGTCGACGTCGGTCGAGTTCCAGCGGAGCTTCACGCCGTCGAGCTCGATGTCGAAGCCCTCGGGGTCGTTCTTCGTCTTCCACGGCCACGCGAAGCCAGCGACCATCCGGGCGAGGCCGGCCTCCTTCTCGCGCTTCCGGATCTCGTCCTGCAACTCCCCCGCGTCGTCGATGAGGCGCAGGTCGTACTCGCCGAACTCGCGCCGCTCCGTCACCGTCCCGTCGAGCACGCTGCGGATATAGGCGACGTAGTCGTCATCAGCCTTCACCCGCATCTGCGAGCGAAGTACGTAGTGACGCTCTTCGGCCCGGGCTGACTCGACCAACGCACGCACCGTGTGGGGCGCGAGGTCTGCCGGGCGTACGGACTGCTCGCCGTCGACAAGGAAGATCTGGTGCCGGCTCTTCCTCATGATCCAGTCAACCTGCGTGAGCTGGACGTCGTCCTCGCCGAACAGGGCCTTGTTGATGTCGGCGAACATACGGTTCAGCGGGCCCGCTGCCTGCGCCGCGCGCTGGTTGAGGCGATGCGCCTCGTCGACGATCAGCAGGTCGAAGCCCTCAGCCCGTCCGCCGACCTGGAAGGGGCTCAGCACCTGACTGCGGTGAAGGCCCGGAGTCTTGCTGAAGACCCGCTCGATCGACCGACGCAGCGACTGCTGCGGGACCACCAAGCCCACGCGGAAGCCCTGCAGGAGCTCGCAGTACCCAGGCTGGAAGAAGTCCGACAGGCGCTCGTCTCCCTCGACAACCTCGTCCTCCGAGGAGTTCTGGATGTCGCTGAGCAGCTTCATCAGGTAGATCGCGACGACCGTCTTGCCGGTGCCGGGTGCACCCTGGATGACGATCCGACTGGACGTACCCGCGGCGAGGTCCTCGAAGAGCCCCTCGACGATGACCTCGACGGCGCCCGCCTGGTCCTCGGTCAGCTCCTTGAACGGCGAGAGCTTGAAGAGGTCCGAGTTCTTGATCTCTGGCATCGTCCGCGTGAAGAGGCCCGCCTCCCGCAGCTCCTCGAAGATCGCGTCGAACGTCGCCTGGTAGTCGTCACGGCGGTAGTAGTCGCGGTCGGAGACGCCGATGTTCTTGTTGAGCACGCTGAACGTGCCGTCGCCGGCAAACATCTGGATGAGGAACGACTCAAGGTCCAGGCAGACGGACTTGTTGAACGTCGGGTCGACGACGACGCGGGCTGCACGCAGCGCCGCCTTCTCCTTCGAGTCGAGGTGCTGCCGCAGCCTCGACGCGCCACGCGAGGACTCGCCGACATACACGTGGTTCGGGCCGTCGAGCGCGTAGACGACCGGCCAGTTCAGGTGCTTGGGATCCGTGCCCGCCCAGGCCTCGAGGTTGGCCCGGTCGAAGCGGAACCGGTCAATCCGGAAGCTGGTCATACTTCTCGCTCCGGCCGCGCGCCTTCTCCACCGGGTACTTCACCCGCGTCTCCTCGAGCTTGTCGAGCACGATCTTGTCCGGGTCGAGGTCGAGCTTCATGGCCAGCAGGTAGCAGTACGACAGGACGTCGGCCAGCTCGGCGGCGACGTCATCACGTGGGGCCTCATCGGTCCACTGGAAGAGCTCGAGCAACTCGCCGGACTCGATCACGACGCTCTTGGCGAGGTTGGCGCCCGAGTGGAACTGCGCCCAGTCGCGCTCCTCGACGAAGGCGGCGAGTGCTTCCAGGACGGCGGTCGATGGCATGTTGCAACCGTAGTGAACGGACGCTGGCCGTGCGTGTGTTCGGCCGGGTCAGTTCCGGTTGAGGCCGAACTCGCGGCTCATCAAAGCGCGCTTGAAGTGCGACTCGGCTGCGTCGACCTCGGCCATCGGCGTGGACGGGCCGAATACCCGCAGGATCGACCACTGGAAGTGGCGCGAGTGCTCCGCATCCACGCTCTTCAGGTCGCGGAGCGCCACGTTGCCGCCGTGTCCGTCGCGCCCATACTCAGCCCATCGGCCCAGCAGTCGATCCGAACCGTCGGCCTTGCCGACGTAGTGCTTTCCAGTGCTCGTGTCGGTGATCAGGTAGATCCCCTGCACACTGCCGAGAGCGGTCCGCCAGGCGGCGTAGCGGGAGTCTTCGAGGACCTCCCGCAGTGCGGGGCGATCGAGAAGGACGTTGTCGTACCCGGGGAAGGGCACGACTTCAGGATCGGCGATCTCGACGACCGGGAACGCGGCTGCTACTTCGCCCCTCTTCGCCCAGTTGATCGCGTCCTTGGACCATTCGGTCACGAGGCGATTTGCCAGCGACGACAGTGCCGTCGACGGCCGCAGGTCGAAGAAGCGCCCCTCGTGGGTGCGTTCGTCGACAGATTCACCGAAGTTCTCGAACGCACCCCAGTAACGGCAACGACGCCCCGATTCCGCCAGGAAGTTGAGCCAGATCCGCGGCTGGTCGGCGTTGAACTTGAGGCGCTGTTCTCGCGCATAGGCGAGCACCTTTTCGGGCGTCGTCTCCCCGCGCACCAGACCGTTGACGTTGTAGGTGTGCCGGACAACGAGAACGTCAGCGGGGTCCAGCCCGGCCGCAGCGAACAGGTGGCCGAGATTCAGGTCGCCCGCAGGAGAGATCGTCACGCTCGAAGGGTAGGGAGAAGAGCCGACACTGTCGACGCATTGCGTTGGCGTGGGAGCGTCAGGATCGACCGGTAGCTGAGCCGGCCACGCTGGGCGGGTGCGACGTTGGCCCCTTGTGTCGGGCGCTTCGTCCACCCTTCACCCATGGGCGAGATCGAAGACGGAACGCGATGCGGGTGCCCGCTGTGTAGCTGCGCGTGCGGCAACGATGCCGACCTGCTTGCGGCTGATGGCACTCCCCTGTGCGGCTGCTGCTACGCCGACTGCCCGGACGTCCACGACCAGACCCATGTCGTCGTCGCGCGGGCCGTGCCGTGGGCAGGCGGCTGGGAGCTCCACGTCGACGGCGTCGGCGTCACGCAGGCGGAGGACCTGAGTGACGCTGCTGACCAGGTGCGGGGACTGCTTGTGGCGCTCGAGCATCCGTCAGCCAACGAAGCCAGGGTGAAGGTCCTTCGCACGGCTGGCCCGGCTGGGCTTGGATAAGCCCGTGAACCCCGCACTCTGAATCGTGGCCGGGTTGCTGGCGATCATGCTCGTCGGCATCGGCGCGCGCAACCGCACCAAGCCGAATGCCGACCGGCGCCGAATCACTGGTGGACCGAGGTCGACCGGACGCAGGCCCACCAACCAGCAAGGGAGTCGGCACCATGAACGACATCGACACGGCTCGGGCACAGCACCTCCGCAGGCACCTGATGACGCCGGAAGCGCTCGCGCACGCGGCCGTCATCGGCCAGCGTGCCGACCTCACGCGCCACCACGGGCAGGGCAACGGGATGCGGGTGCACGTCTTCTACTTCGCCGCGGTCTCCCTCGTCGCCCTGGCGATGATGATCGCCGCGGTCGTCGTCGCCAACGCCACGCCGTGACCCGGGCGCTCGTTTGTCCGGCCGTGCCACGGGTACGTCGCGAGCCCTGACACACCGGCTCAGACGACGACAGGCGGGGAGACCATGACGGACCGCTCGGGGACCATGACTGGCGCTGTCGATCGGGCCATGGCGCTGCCCGCGCGCGTCGGTGGCGCAGCGCTGGCGACGGCCGTGCGGGGATTGAAGCTCGCGCGGCCGGACGAGAAGCCGCTGCACCCGCGCGGTGACTACTTCCGGGGCACCGTGACTCGCTTCGGCGGCGGCGACTCCGGCGTTCCCTGGCTCGACGACACCGGCACCGACGAGGTGGTCGTGCGGATGTCGCGGGCCATCGGCCTGCCGCGTCCCTGGCCCGACGTTCGAGGGATCGCGCTCCGCCTGCAGCTCGGCGACCGCGAGTCCGACCTGCTGTTCGCGACGACCGGCTGGGGCCGGCTCACCCGCTTCCTGCTGACCGCCGCGTGGAAGGCAGACCGGCAGCCGTACACCACGTTGCTGCCGTACCGGACTCCGCAGGGGCCCGTCGTGCTCGGCCTCCGGCCCGACGGACAAGGGGTGTTCCACCTGGAGCGCGCCTTCGGCACGGGCGAGTGGAAGCCGTTCGGGCGCCTGGTGCTCGACGGTCGGTACGCCGGCCCGGCGCTGTCGTTCGACCCGATCGCGGCACCCGTCCCCGGCCTCCCTCCGTACGCGTGGGTCGCGGCGCTGCGCCGGCCGTCGTACCGCACGGCCCAGAAGGGACGGAGCGGGGCTGCTCAACCCACGCCCGGCGATCACACGGAGAGGGGCGGCCCCGTCTGACCCGAGGGCGACCCCATGAATCCGGGCGTTCGCCGCGCGCCCTGCCGTCCGTAGGTCGAACATGGACCCACCGCCGACCGACGAGACGAGGCTGACGATGGATCTGCGATGGAGCACCGACGTGGTGCTGCTGTGTGCCGGGCTGATCTTCCTGTGGGCGCTGCTGCTGGGCGTCGTGAAGTACCAGCAGATGGCGACGTCTGAGGACCACCTCGCGCACCCGTACATCGACACGGCCCACCGCGCGGCGCTGCTCTACAGCTTCGCCTCGCTGCTGGTGGCGACCTTCGTGGAGCTGAGCGCGTGGAGCGACGTGGTCGACATGGTGGCTGCCGGCGCGCTGATCGTCTTCTTCGTCGGCGCCATCGCCGGCTACCAGGTCCACGGGATGCGAGCCCGGACGACCAACCAGTTCGCCGACCCCTACCCGAGCGCTGCCCTGCTGCACACCTTCATGTTCCTGTTGATCGCCGCGGAGATCGGCGGCCTCGTCGTCCTCCTTGCCGGGTTCGCGAAGGCGCAACTCTTCTGACGTCGCGCCCTACGATCGGCAGATGGAGCTCTCACCCCTGGGCGTGGTCGCCACCGCCGGGAGCCTCCGGGCTGCCGACGGCGTGCACCTGGCGCATGCCTGGACGGACGCCGGAGTGATCGCGGCACCGGTGACGAACGGCGCGCACGTCCTCCACCTGTCGGTCGCTCTCTGCGTCCTCAACGACACCTATCGCGAGGCGGCGGCGCTCGGCATCACCGTGGACGGAGTGCGGGTCGAGGCGGACGGTGCCTTCGCGGACGACTGGAGCTCGACGGGCATCACCTACCGCGTCACGCTCGACTCCCCCGCCTCCCCCGAGGACCAGCTGCGACTCCTGGACGTCGTGGAGAAGGTCGCCGAGATCCCCCGGGCGATCCGTCGCGGGGCGCCGGTGAGCCGCGTCCCCTGCGCGACGCCGTCTCCTGCTCCGTAGGATCGGGGCGCTTCAGCGCGACCTGCTGGGCACCACCAGGAGGACGCACATGCCGCACCAGCTCGTCGACATCCCGCTCGTCGTGGCCGAACGCCGCGAGGAGAACGCCGACCACCTGACGCTCGTCTTCGAGCGACCGCGCGGCTTCGATTTCGAGGCCGGCGACTGGATGGACCTCGAGTTCCCCGGGCGCGAGCTGGCGGGCGGCCGGACGTACTCGATGTCCTCCTCCCCCGGCGAGCCGGACATCGCGATCACGTTCAAGATCGGGCAGAGCGCGTTCAAGCGGGGCCTGCAGGAGGCGAAGCCCGGCGACACGATGCGGATGACGGCGTACGGCAACGACTACGACTTCTCGCTGCGCCAGCACCGCTCGAGCGTGCTGATCGCGGCGGGCGTGGGCGTCGCGCCGTTCCGCAGCATGATCGCCCAGATGGCCGAGACCGACAGCGCCGAGGAAGCGCACCTGATCTATCTCAACCGGACCGACGACTTCCTCTTCCGCGACGAGCTCGACGCCTGGGCCAGGCAGCTCCCCGGCGTCACGATCGACTACGTCGTCACCGCCGGCATGAAGAGCAAGGAACGCCGCCGCATCCTCGCCGACACCGTCAGCGATGCCGTGCACTACTACTACATCGCCGGGCCGCCGGCGATGATCGAGGCAACCGAGGTCGTGTTGATGGACGCCGGCGCGGACCACGACGACATCCGCATCGACTCGTTCGGCGGCTACTGAGCCGGGCGCCTCACGAGTAGCGGTGGCTCTTGGCGCTGTGGCCGTGCTCCCGCGTGCAGGTGCGGCCGCTCATGTTGCGGTGGCCGCAGAGCTCATCGGACGCCGGCACCGCAGCCTTGGCGACCTTGGCCGCCGGCTCGGCGGGCGTCGTCTTGAGGGGCTGGGGCCGACGGGCCGCCGTCGCCGGGCGCGCGGCCTGCTGCGCATAGCGCGCCTCACGGAGGGCGCGCAGGTCATCGATCTTGCTCATCGTCGCTTCACCCGGAGGACACTAGCGGCGCCCACCGACAGTCGCCCCGCGCCGGCCGCTTCGGGCGCGCAGGGACCGGGCACGCAGGGACCAAGGGCCCGCGCTGGTGTGCCGGTCGCTCCTGCCGGCGGGCGGTTCGTGCCGACGAGACTCGACCCGACGAGAGGAGCGGTCATGAGGCGAGTCATCGAGGTCGCGCTGGTCGCGGCAGTGCTGCTGGGAGCGGGCGCGGCTGCGCCGGCCCACGCGGACGACGCGTTCGGTCAGCACGTCCGCCAGTGCGAGAAGAACATGGGCTTCGACGGCGTGCACAACCCCGGGATGCACCACGGTGCCGCGGGCTGGGACCCGCAGCACGTGTGCTGATCCGTGGAAGCAGGCCACGGCAGCCGTCGGCGTACGGCCGTGACCGTGGACACGGGCGCGGCTATCGTCGACACGAGGAGGGACCACGATGAATCCTCTTGCCGAGGCAGGGCACGCGCTGCAGATGGCGGCGGCCATGGGGTGGGAGATCCTGTGGCCGTTGATCCTGGGCTTCACGCTCTCGGGCGTGATCCAGGCCGTCGTACGCCGCGAGCAGGTCACCCGGCTGCTCGAGGGCGACTCACCGCGCCACCTGGCGTGGGCGACGGGCCTGGGCGCCGCCTCGTCCTCCTGCTCGTACGCCGCGGTGGCACTCGCCCGCTCGCTCTTCCGCAAGGGTGCCTCGCTGAGCGCGGCGATGGCCTTCGAGATCGCCTCGACCAACCTGGTGATCGAGCTCGGGATCATCCTGGCGCTGCTGATGGGGTGGCAGTTCACGCTGGCGGAGTTCGTCGGCGGGCCGATCATGATCGTGCTCGTCGCCCTGGCCTTCCGGCTCTGGATGCGCGGCCGCATCGTCGACGCCGCCCGCGCGCAGGCCGAGCGTGGACTGACCGGCTCGATGGAGGGGCACGCCGCGATGGACATGTCGGTCAAGCGCGAGGGCACCCTGTGGCAACGGCTCTTCTCGGGTGACGGCTTCACCTCGGTGGCGCACTACTACGTCATGGACTGGGCCTCGGTGCTGCGCGACATCGTGCTCGGCCTGCTCATCGCCGGCGCCTTCGCCGCGTGGATCCCGACCAACTGGCTGCAGGCGTTCTTCCTCACCGACGACCCGACGGCGGCGAAGGTCTGGGGCCCGCTGATCGGCCCGCTCGTCGCCGTCGTCAGCTTCGTCTGCTCGATCGGCAACGTCCCGCTCGCGGCCGTCCTCTGGAACGGCGGGATCAGCTTCGGCGGCGTGGTCAGCTTCCTCTTCGCGGACCTGATCATCGTGCCGATCATCCTGATCTACCGGAAGTACTACGGCACCCGGGCCGCCCTGCGAATCACCGGCATCTTCTACCTCGCGATGGTCGGAGCCGGCTACGTCATCGAGCTCGTCTTCGCACCGCTCGGGCTGATCCCGGACGAGCGCAGCGCCAAGGTCGTCGAGGCCTCGTTCACCTGGAACTACACGACGTGGCTCAACATCGCCTTCCTGCTCCTCACCGCGGTGCTGCTCGTGCGGTTCGTCCGCACCGGCGGCGTCGCCATGCTGCGGATGATGGGCGGCAGCCCCGAGGCCCACGCGGGCCACCCGGGCCACCCGGGCCACGAGGGCCACGAGGGCCACCCGGGCCACCGGGGCCACGGGGGCCACGAGGACTAGGACGCCGTCGAGCCTGCGGCCGTGGCATCCGGCCAGGTCCGCGAGCGAGATCTCGACGGATCAGTCCGCACAACGCCTGCGAAGGCCCCCGGAGCCGTGTGACCATGGACGCCGGTGTCTCCGCCCCCTTCGCGTGCGGACACCGGAGAGCGGGGAGGGCTCATGTCACTGCGTCACGTCGTCATCACGGTTGCCGCAACCGCGGCTGCCGTCGCCGGCCTGTCGATGCCGTCGGCACACGCGCCGGCAGCGGCGGCGGTCACCGTCGACGCGAGCCATCCGTACTCCGACCCGGTCTGGTGGCCGCTGCGCGACTGGTCCCAGAACGACTGCTACAACACCAACTGCACCAAGGACGGCAAGCCCCACCACGGCACGTGGGAGATGGACCTCGACGCGATCCGCCAGAAGAACGGCGTCCCCGACACGCACGGCGAGTACCCCACCGACGACCCGGTCCACGCGATGGGCGCCGGCATCGTGCACATCGGTGCCCCGATGCCGTGCGACTCCCGGGGCAGCCACCGCGGCAACTGGGTCTGGGTCGACCACGGCAACGGCGTCACGTCGACGTACGGCCATCTGGGCTCGATCCGCGTCACCGAAGGCGCCTACGTCACCCCGTCGACCCAGCTCGGCACGGTCGGCCAGAGCGGCTCGTGCACGACCAGCACCATCCAGTACCTCTACCTCGCGGTCTCCCGCGGCGGCCAGCTGGTCGAGATCAAGACCATGAACGCGTGCCGCGCCGACACCGGTGCCCGCGTCACCTGGCCCGAGGAGCAGTACCCCGACGCCGTCAGCTACCGCAGCGGCACGACGGCGAAGACCTGGAACAACCTGCTCGTCCCCACGACCCAGCCCCACCAGTACTTCCCGCCCGCCGACGGCACGTGCATCCCCAGCGGAGGTACGCCGGACCAGCCGGCCACGCCGTACGCAAGCCGCCCGGCCTCGCACCAGCTCGCCTTCAGGTGGACCAAGGGCACCCTCGCGACGAGCAGCACCGTCGAGCTCCAGTCCCGGGTCTGCAGCTCCAGCGGCACGTGCAAGTGGATCGCCTCCCGCAAGGCGACCACGACCGGCAGCACCTACACCTTCGGCGCCCTCGACAACGGCCGCCGCTACCGGGCACGCGTCTGGCTCCACAACAGCGTCGGCTACAGCAAGCAGTCGGCCTGGAAGGAAGCCACGCCCAGCGCCTGACCGCTCCGCCCGGACGGTCGGCACGACGAGCTGAGCAGACTCGGCCGGGGCGGCGGCGTCCTCACCCGCGGTGGTACTCCAGCGCCGCGAGGACGCGGCGGTTCACGGTCGGATCGGCGTGGAGCCCCAGCTTGGCGAAGACGGTGCTGATCAGTGGCTCGACCGTCTTCACGCTGAGGTGCAGCTCCTGGCAGATCGCCGCATTGGTCAGTCCGCGCGCCATCAGCTCGAGGACGTCGCGCTCCCGCGGGGTCAGGTGCTCGAGGTGGCCGGCGGTGCGCTCGCGGCGTACGACCTCGGCCAGGGTGAGACGGTCCAGGAGGAGCGCGGCCTGGGCGACGAGGTCCTGCATCATCCGCTCCTCGCGGCGCGTGAGTCCCGCAGCACCCGGTACGACGATCGCACCGACGAGCGCCTCACCTGACCGCACCGGCCACACCCGGTCGGGCAGCCCGACGAGCGGGGCGGGCGCCGGGTCGGCGTCCGGCTCGGGCCACACGCCGACTGCGTGGAGGGCGGCTTCATCACCCATCCACACGCTCGTTGCGCCTGCGTCCAGCGCCTCCGCAGCCGTGCGGGCCAGCGCGGTCGGCAGGCCGACGGAGTCGTCGTGCGCGCCGGTGAGCCAGGACAGGGCGCGGTAGCGCGCGAGCACGTGTCCGTGGACGGCCGCCCACCCCGCAGCCAACGGCACCAGCGAGACCATCACCAGCCCGGGCCGGGGCGAGTGCGTGGCGATCAGCCCGGCGACGAGGACGACGAAGGCAGCCGCCACTCCCAGGAGCAGCCCCAGCAGCGGCGCACGGCTCCGCCCCGACCGCCAGCGCACAGCGACCGCGACGACCCACGAGAGCTGGAGGGTGAGGTAGAGCGGCAGGGCCAGCGCGTGCCAGAGCGTGTCGGCCAACCCGCGGCCGGGCAGGCTGAACGGCGGCGCGAGGGTCAGCCCTGCGGAGTCCCACTCGACGGGCCACAGAGCCGAGAGCAGGGCCGCAACGGCGGCGACGACACAGGCGACGAGCGCGGCCGGACGCCACCGCGGCCCCGGCAAATGTCCGTCGGGGAAGCAGACCACCGCAGCAGTCGTCGCGAGCATCCCGACGACGATCGGCCAGACGCCGAGCCAGCCGAGCCACGACGCCACCGTGCCGGTCGCCGTGTGCCCCACCTGGCGGCCGACGAACATGACCGCCTCGACCAGCCCGGCGGCGAGGAAGAGCACACCCTCGCGGCTCCGCGGACGCTCCGTGGCGAGCCAGGCTCCGACCAGCGAGAGCGTGATCCCGAGGATGCCGTTGTGCAGGTTGCTCCACCAGATCCCGCGCGTGAAGCCGAGCGCGACGAGCACGCAGGAGAGGCTCCCCACGAGCAGGGAGAGCGCCTCGCGCCGCACCTGTGTCGCCACGTCCTGATCGTGGCACAGCGCGGGGCCTCCCACCCCGGGGAAAACCCTGCCTCCCGCTTGCAGGGTCAGCCCCGTACCGGCCAGGCCCTCAGGCGGCGGACGTTGGAGGTCCCCACCCGAGGAGACCCTGATGACCACCACACTCGACTCCCCCACGCGCTCGGGCCGAGCCCTCGACAGCGCGACCATCGCCGCGCTGGTCGGCGCGGCCGTCGCCTTCAACGTCGGCGGCGCGCTGCACCCCAACGACAGCGGCACCGGGAACAAGGTCGCGCAGCTCCACGACATGCTGCTCGACGGCGCCTGGTACCCCTCCCACGTGGGGCTGCTGGTCTCGTTCGCCCTCTTCAGCGTCGCGCTGGCGCGGCTCCACCACCACCCGCTGGCACCGGCCACACGGCGTACGGCGGGGGTGATGGTGGTCGTCTCGGCGGCGACGACGGTCGCGATGGTGCCCCACCTGCTGGCACCGCTCGGAGCTGCGTCGCTCGCGGACGGGCAGCAGAGCGCGCTGAGCGTCTTCATGACGATCGACGAGACGCTGGCCGACGCACCGTGGGCCGTGGGCATCGCCCTGCTCGCCCTCGTCGGCGGTGTCGCGACCGATCTCGGGAACCGCGTGACGGCAGTCCTCGGCGTGGTCGGCGGCCTCTGCTTCGCAGCAGCGGCGGTGACGATCCCGTTCACCGACGCGCTCGACGGGCTCTTCGCGGTCGGTGGCCTGGGCATCACGCTCTGGGCGCTCGGCGTCGCCGCGGTGGGCGCGTGGCGCCGGCGAACTGCGAGGTGACAGCAGCGAGCGACCTGCGCGCCTTCAGCCGAAGAGCGCGTGCACGGCCCGTCGGCCCACCTCGATCGCCTCGGTGACGAGGTCGAGCGAGCCGCCCAGGCGGGCGACGTCGGCGGAGCCGAGCGGCGGACGCACCTGCAGGACCTCGCCGCCCACCTGCGCCGCGTCTGCCGCGGCGTACGTCAGGTGCCGGCGGCCGTGGCTGCGCCCCGCACCCCGTGCGAACGCCGCGAAGTACGGCGCGAGCAGCACTCGCTCCGCACGTGAGGTCGTCACGGTCTGGTCCTCGCGCCGCGTGCGCAGGACGAGGACGTGGGTGGCGCCCTGGCGGAGCGCGGTGAGGTACGGGATCGCCTCCGACAGACCGCCGTCGACGAACGCGCGGCCACCCAGCCGCACCGGCCGGCCCGCGATCATCGGCAGGCACGAGCTCGCCTTGAGCGCGGTCTGGAGCGTGGCCCGGTCGACGATGCAGGGATGGATGTCGACGGCCTCCCCCGTCGCCGCGTCCGTCGCCATCGGGTGGAAGCTGACCGGGTTGGCCAGGATCGCCTCGAAGTCCATCGGCGTGATCTGCTCGTAGACGTGCTCGATGAGCACAGAGAGGTCCACGAGCGGCCCGCCGCGCAGCAGGCGCCGGGGGTTCGTGACACCGGCGCTGGCCACCTCAGGAGCACCCCAGCTCGGCAGCCACTTCTGCGCCTCGCCGGTCAGCAGCCACGCGGCGTTGAGCGCGCCGCCCGACGTGCCGTAGACCGCGTCGAAGCAACCGGTGAGCCCGAGCTCGTCGAGGGCGAGCGCCATCCCCGCGGAGTACGCCGCACGGTTGCCGCCGCCCTCGATGGCGAGGGCGACGCGGTGGCCATCCGGACGCGCGCCGGGACCGCCCGGTCCGGACCGTCGTGCCCGCAGGATGTCCACGAGGTCGCTCATGTGGCGAGCGTGCCAGACCGCCGCCGACGCGGGGGCGCGGGGTGGGGCGTACTGTCACCGGCAGGAGCCATTCAGGCTTCCTCTCAGAGAGAACCCACATGAGCGACAAGTCGCCGCGCCAGAGCATGACCAAGAAGACCGGCAAGTCCATCAAGGAGAAGCGCGCCGACAAGCGCAACCTCGGGCAGCCGGAGACGCTCGCCGACAAGGTCCATCCGGGCAAGAAGAAGTGACGCTCGCGACGCTCGGCGTCATCGGGTCCTCAGCCAAGGAGAACGAGTTCCGGCTGCCGATCCACCCGGACCACCTCCCCCACCTCGACGCGGACCTCCGCGCGCGGATCACCCTCGAGCACGGGTACGCCGCGAAGTTCGGCGTCGCGGACGCCGCCCTGCAGCCGTACGTCGCGGGGTTCGCCTCGCGCGAGCAGCTGCTGGCGGAGTCGGAGGTCGTGCTGCTGCCCAAGCCGCAGCTCTCCGACGTGCAGGCGATGCGATCCGGGCAGGTGCTCTGGGGCTGGCCGCACTGCGTCCAGGACACCGCGCTCACCCAGGCGGCGATCGACAACGAGCTGACCCTGATCGCCTTCGAGGCGATGAACCACTGGACGCGTGACGGCGCCGTCGGGCTGCACGTCTTCCACAAGAACAACGAGCTGGCCGGCTACTGCTCGGTGCTCCAGGCACTCGAGCTCGCCGGGCTCACCGGCGACTACGGCCGCCGGCTGAGCGCGGTCGTCATCGGCTTCGGCGCCACCGCGCGCGGAGCGGTCACCGCGCTCAACGCGCACGGCGTGCACGAGGTCGCGGTGCTGACCAACCGCGACGTCGCGGCGGTCGGCTCACCGATCCACTCGGTGCGGATCCGGCAGTTCGAGCACGACCCGGTCAACGGCAGCGACGTGATCACCGAGCGCGGCCGCGAGCCGCTGCCGGCGTACCTCGCGGAGAACGACATCGTCGTCAACTGCACCTTCCAGGACACCGCGAACCCGCTCGTCTACCTGCAGGACGAGGACCTGGCGGCGTTCCGTCCGGGCAGCCTGATCGTCGACGTGTCGTGCGACCTCGGGATGGGGTTCAGCTTCGCCCGTCCGACGGGCTTCGACGACCCGACGTTCGTGGTGGGCGACAACGTCCTCTACTACGGCGTCGACCACTCGCCGTCGTACCTGTGGAACTCCGCGACCTGGGAGAACAGCAGCGCCCTCATCCCGTTCCTCCGGCGCGTGCTCGCGGGCGGCGCCGCGTGGGACGCCGACGAGACGCTGAGCCGCGCGATCGAGATTCGCGACGGGCACGTCGTCAACCCCGCGATCCTCGCCTTCCAGGGACGATCACCGGAAGCGCCCTACCGCGTGGCGTGAGGGCGCTCCGGTCGCGTCGTACGTCGGGTCAGGCGCTCTCGAACCAGGGCTGGTGCAGGTCGTAGAAGGTGGCCGACTGCATCGCGTAGGCGAGCTCGCGCTGGACGTCGGCGGGCGGAGGGATCTGCTCGCCGCGTCGCGCCTCGGCCTCACTCGTGAAGGCGACGGTCTCGGTGAACGTGCCGTCCGGCTCGAGTGCGAGCGTGGCCCCGATGACATCGGGGCGCGCCTCGTGCAGGGCCCGCGTGTCAGCCATCATCGCCTTGAGCCGCTCCGGGTCGTCGACCTTGCCGCGGATGATCTGGACGAAGCCGGCGTCGTCGGAGCCTCCGTCGAGCATCAGCGTGACGTCGTCGCAGTCGTGGAACTCGAGGGGTCCGTCCATGAGGGCGGTCAGCCGCTGTGCCCACTCACCCTGCTCCGGGCGCTCGGAGTTGGCGGTCGCAGCCTCGCGCGAGTCGAAGCGGACGACGCCGATCAGCTGGCCGTCGTCGGTGAAGCCGTAGGTGCCGCCCAACCAGCCGTCGGCGCCGGGCGCCAGGTCCCGACGCCACTCGTCGAGCAGCTGATGGACCTCGTCCTGCCGTGAACAGGGGCCTTGCACAACCTGGATGAACATCGCTTGCCTCCACGCTCGTCGGGATCGGAGGAACACCGGTCGAGGCGCGGGGCGGGCCCCGGCCGGGCCCATCCGTCAACGTACGCCGGGTGGCTGGCGGGCGCCACGGACCCCAGTGTCAACCCCCGTGCCGAACGGGTGGTGAGCGCCGGGCAGCCGGTGGGCTCCGGCCCGGGTCCGGCACCCCGGGCCACACCGGCCCCTGCCTAGAACGGCACGAACGTCGTCAGCAGGCCGTGGTCGGCGGCGCCCCGCCCGGAGACGACCCGGCAGAACTCCTCGGCATCGAGCGTGAACTGCTCCCCACCCACGCCGGCCGACCAGTGCCCACCGGCGGGGCCGGTCAGCGTCAGCTCGTAGGGCTGGCCGTGGCGCACCGCCCAGTCCTCCACGACGTCGGCCACGAAGACCCCGTCGTGCTCGGCCGTCAGCTGCATCGGGCGCCCGAGGGCGTGGGCGATGTCGCTGCGGTGCATCCACGGGTCGCGGGTGAGGACGGTGTCGATCAGGTAGCCCACCCGCCACCGCTCCGGGGTGGTGCCGTCGGGGCCGCTGTCGGTGATCACCTGGCCCCGCATGAGGCCCGGCCGGCGCCGCCGGCCCGCGACCGCACGAGGCCCGATCCGCTCCATCGCGGCCACCAGCTCGTCGTTGGCCAGGTCCTGGTGCTTGCGGACCTGGAGCTCGGTGAGCGCGTCGATCTGTGGCTTGCCGGTGCGCTTCGCGGTCCGGGAGGCGGCCATCAGCTGCCGTGCCATCTCCGGCAGGGACGCTCCGAGCTCGGCCATGCCGAGCGTGTGGCCGGCCATGTCGCGCACCGTCCAGCCCGGGCAGCTCGTCGGCGCCCGCCAGTCGTCGTCGGAGAGCCCGCCGAGCAGGCCGGCGAAGCGGGCGTACTCCTCCGCGGCGAGCGCCATCGCGGTGTCGCGGTCAAACCTGCTGTCGTACGTCGTGGGGCTGGGTGCGGTGCGCGTGGTCATGCCGGTCTCCTCAGAGTCCGAAGTGGTCGGCGAGCATCCCGACCGCCCGTTCGAGCTGCCGGGCGTAGCGGTCCCCGCCGGGGTCGTTGGCGAGCTGGGCGTCCACGAGGCCGCCCACCACCGCCGCGAGCAGGTCGAGGTCCGCCTCCGCGGTGACCCCGATCGTGGCCAGGTGGTCGCGCGTGAGCTGCCACAGGGCGAGGGAGGGCGCGTAGGCCTCCTCGCTCGGCTGGAAGTCCACGCTGATCCTGGCGTTCATGAGCTGGTTGCGCGCCTGGTCCGCCACGGCGTAGTCGAAGTAGGCCCGGATCATCACGAGCATGGAGGCGCGGGGCTCGTCGGGCAGCCCGCGCTCCCAGGTCGCCCTCATCTCGTCGAGGCAGCCCTGCCAGGCCTGGCCGAACATCGCGTCGTAGACGTGGTTCTTCGACGCGAAGTGCGTGTAGAGCGACGGCGGTCGCATGCCGACGCGCTCGGCGACGTCCTTGAGGGTGAGCGCCGCGATGCCCTTCTCGTGCGCCACGTCCCAGGCCGCGTCGAGGATCTCGCGGCGACTTGCCTCACGTCGTTCGGCAATCCTATCGCGCGTAGGAGTTCCTACCATGCTTAGGACGATGCGCCCGGCGGCCCCCGCTTGTCAAGGGCCGCCTACGATGACCGCGATGTCGACCTCTCCGAACGGCCGCCGGCTCCTGCTCGTCGTCGACGCCCCCTCCCTGCTGCACCGCAACCACCACGCGCGGGCGCACACCGGCATGACCGATCGCGCCGGCCGTCCCGCGTGGGCGCTGCACGGCATGCTGCGCCAGATCCTCGAGGCGATCGACACGTTCGCGCCGGACGCACTGGTCTTCGGGCTCGACGACCGCACCGCGTCGGTGCGCCGCGACTTCTACCCGGACTACAAGGCGGGGCGGGCCGAGAAGGACGCCAGCCTCGTCGACCAGCTCGAGCGGGCCGGCTCGCTGCTCGACGCGCTGGGCCTCGCCACCCTGACTCCCCCGGGCCTCGAGGCGGACGACGTCAACGCCTCGGCCGCCGCCTGGGCGCAGGCCAACGACTGGAACTGCGTCGTCGTCACCTCGGACCGCGACGCCTTCGCCCTGATCAGCGACCACACTCGCGTCCTCCGCCTGATCAACGGCGGCATCAACGGCTCTCCCCTGCTCACCCGCCGCAGCCTCCACGCGATGTACGGCGTCCACGCCGAGCGCTACCTCGAGTACGCCGCCCTCCGCGGCGACGCGAGCGACAACCTGCCCGGCGTGAGCGGCATCGGCGAGAAGACAGCGGCCGCCTTGCTGGCGCAGCTCGGGCCGATGGAGGGCGTCTGGGCGGACATCGACCACAACGGCGGCGCGGCGGTCGTCGCCGTCCTCGACGAGTGGGCAGCCGACACCGGCACCCGCAAGATCGGCAGCCGCGTGGTCAAGGCGCTCACCGCCGACGGCGCCCGCCAGCGCTACGACTTCAACGTGCGGATGATGACCGGGCGCTCCGACATCGAGCTCGGCCTCACCCCCGACGTACCCGGGACGCCGGGGCTGCTGCCGCTCCCGTGGGAGCGGGTCTCGCGCGTCGTCGACTTCCTCGGCGACCCGGCCACGAGCGCCCTCGCGCAACGGATCCTGAGCACCGACCCGGCCTCCGCCGCGCGCTGAGGTCCCGCGCCGCGCGGGCGACAGGTCACCTCGCGGCGGGGCCCAAGGTCCCGCAGGGACGGGAGGTCCGACCGTGGGAGCCGACCCTCCCCGCTTCCTAGCGTGGTCGGAGCCGGGCAACTGCCGGCCCGCCCTCCCGACCCGTGCCAGGAGCCTCCCGTGGACCCGACCGACATCGCGCGGTGGCAGTTCGCCATCACCACCGTCTACCACTTCCTCTTCGTCCCGATCACGATCGGGCTGTCGGCGATCATCGCCGGCTACGAGTTCACCTGGCTGCGCACCGGTGACGAGCGCTGGCTGCGGCTGACCAAGTTCTTCGGGAAGCTCTTCCTCATCAACTTCGCCATCGGCGTGGTGACCGGCATCGTGCAGGAGTTCCAGTTCGGCATGAACTGGAGCGACTACTCGCGCTTCGTCGGCGACGTCTTCGGCGCGCCCCTCGCCATCGAGGGCCTGCTTGCCTTCTTCCTCGAGTCGACCTTCCTCGGCCTGTGGATCTTCGGCTGGGACCGGCTGCCCGCGAAGCTGCACGCGGCCTGCATCGCGCTGGTGCACGTCGGCACCCTGTTCTCGGCGTACTTCATCCTCGCGGCGAACTCCTGGATGCAGCACCCCGTCGGCTACGCCTTCAACGCGAGGACGGGGCGCGCCGAGATGAACGACTTCGCCGCGGTGCTCTTCAACAAGGTCCAGCTGGTGACCTTCCCGCACGTCGTCCTGTCGGCGTACATGACCGGTGCCGCCTTCGTCGTCGGCATCGCGCTGTGGCACCTGCGCCGCGCCCGCACCGACGCGGACCGCACGCTGTACCGCCCCGCGGTGCGCACCGGCGCCTGGATCATGCTCGTGGCGGCCCTGGGCGTCTTCGTCAGCGGTGACCTGCAGGGCAAGATCATGACCGAGGTCCAGCCGATGAAGATGGCGGCCGCCGAGGGCCTCTACAAGACCGAGAAGCCGGCCGCGTTCTCCGTCTTCCAGCTCGGCTCGCTCGACGGCTCGCACGAGACGTTCTCGGTGAAGATCCCGGGCCTGCTCTCGTTCCTCGCCACCGGCTCGCCCAGCGGCGAGGTGAAGGGCATCGACGACCTGCGCGCGACGTACGAGAAGACGTACGGCGCCGACCCGGGCGCGGCGTACTACTCCCCCGGCGACTACACGCCGGTGATCCCGCTGACCTACTGGACCTTCCGGCTGATGATGGGCCTGGGCTTCGCGGGCGCCGCCGTCGGTGCGTGGGTGCTGTGGGCGACGCGCAGGGGGCGCACACCGCAGGGCCGGGCCGTGCTCGGAGCCGCGCTCGCCGTGCCGTTCCTGCCGCTCTTCGCCAACTCCTTCGGCTGGATCTTCACCGAGATGGGGCGCCAGCCCTGGGCCGTCTTCGGCCTGATGACGACCGAGCACTCGGTCTCGCCGGGCCTCACCACCGCCGAGGCCTGGACCTCGCTGCTCACCCTCACCGCGGTGTACGGCGTGCTCGCGGTCGTCGAGATCCGGCTGATGCTCACCTGGATCGCGAAGGGCGCGGAGGAGCTGCCGACCCCCGCCGACCCGGGCCTGAGCCCCGACGACCGTCCCCTCGCGTTCGCCTACTGACTGCCCCGAGAAGAGAAGACCATGGAGCTCACCACCGTCTGGTTCGTCCTGATCGCCGTCCTCTGGATCGGCTACTTCACCCTCGAGGGCTTCGACTTCGGGGTCGGCCTGCTGCTGCCGTTCCTCGCCCGTGACGACGCCGAGCGGCGCGTCATGATCAACACCATCGGTCCGGTCTGGGACGGCAACGAGGTGTGGCTGCTGGTCGCGGGCGGCGCGACGTTCGCGGCGTTCCCGGAGTGGTACGCCACGCTGTTCAGCGGCTTCTACCTGCCGCTGCTGCTGATCCTGGTCGCGCTCATCGTGCGCGGCCTGGCCTTCGAGTACCGCGCGAAGCGCCCCGAGGCGAGCTGGAAGGCCAACTGGGACCGCGCGATCATCATCGGCTCGCTCGTGCCGTCGGTGCTGTGGGGCGTCGCCTTCGCCAACATCCTGCGCGGCGTGCCGATCGACCGCCACCTCGAGTACGTCGGCGGCTTCTTCAACCTGCTGAACCCGTACGCCCTGCTGGGCGGGCTCACCACGCTCGCGCTCTTCGTCACGCACGGAGCGCTCTTCATCGCTCTGAAGACCGACGGCGAGATCCGCCACCGCGCCCGGCGCCTCGCGGTCCCCGCCGTCGCCGTCACCGCGGTGCTCGCCGTGGCCTTCCTGGGCTGGACCCAGCAGCAGACCGGCACCGCTGCGTCCGCACTCACCTTCGTGCTCGCCGCGCTCGCGCTCGTGGGCGCCGGCTTCACGGCCCACCTGGGACGCGAGGGCTGGGCCTTCCTCGGGACCTTCGTCACCATCGCGCTGGCCGTTGCCGGACTCTTCCTCGCGCTCTTCCCCGACGTCATGCCGAGCACCCTCGCCGGCGGCGCGAGCCTGACGACGACCAACGCCGCCGCGACGGCGTACACGTTGAAGATCATGACGGTGACCGCGGTGGTCTTCACCCCGCTCGTGCTGGCCTACCAGGGTTGGACCTACTGGGTCTTCCGCCAGCGCATCGCGACCCACCACATCCCGCAGGCGCCCGTCCCGGCCACCGCGGCGCGATGAGGCCCACCGACCCGCGCCTGCGGGCCCTGCTGACGCCGGCCCGGCTCCCGCTCGCCGGCGTCGTCGGCGCCGGGGTGGCCACCGGTGCCGTCGTGGTCGCGCAGGCGTGGGTCGTCGCCGGTCTCGTGGTCGCCGTCCTCCGCGGGAGCGAGCTGACCTGGTGGGCGGCCGCCGTGCTCGGCGTCCTGGCCCTGCGCGCCGCGTTCGGGGCGGTCGGCGACCTGTGCGCCGCGCGCGCGGCCTCGGTCGTGGGCACCGTGCTGCGGCACCGCCTCGTCCAGGCGTACGTCGCCCGGGCCGGCGCCAGCGACGGGAGCGGCGAGGAGGCCGTGCTCGCGACCCGCGGCGTGGCGGCCGCCGAGCCGTACCTCACCCGGTACCTGCCTGCGGTCGTCGTGGCCGGGGTCCTGCCGCCCCTCACCGTCGTGGCGATCGCCACCCAGGACCTCCTCAGCGCCGTCATCGTGGTCGCCACCCTGCCGCTGGTCCCGCTCTTCGGAGCACTCGTCGGGATGGCCACACGCGACCGTGCCGAGGAGCAGTGGCAGGCGATGGCCTCGCTGTCCGGCCACTTCCTCGACGTGGTGCGCGGCCTCCCGACCCTCGTCGCGCACCGGCGCGCCCGCGCCCAGTCGGCCCGGATCGCCGAGGTCACCGACCGGTACCGCCGCGCGTCCCTCCGCACCCTCCGCATCGCCTTCGCCTCCTCCGCCGTGCTCGAGCTGGTCGCGACCCTGTCGGTCGCCCTGGTCGCGGTCACCGTCGGCGTACGCCTGGCCGGCGGGACGCTCGACCTGCGCACCGCCCTCGTCGTCCTGCTGCTCGCGCCCGAGGCCTACTGGCCGCTCCGTCGCGTAGGGGCGGAGTTCCACGCCGCAGCGGAGGGCGCCGCGACGTTCACCGCCGCCCACGACCTGCTCGCCACCGGGCCCGCCTCGACCGTCGACCAGCCCGCCCCGGCCGGTGCCGACCTCGTGCTCGACCGGATCAGCGTCACCTGGCCGGGGCGCACCCTCCCGGCGGTCCTGGAGGTGTCCGCGGTCCTTCCCGCGCGCGGCCTCACGGCCGTCACCGGCCCCTCCGGCTGCGGCAAGTCGACACTGCTCGCAGCCGTCGCCGGCCTGCTCCCCCTCGATGCCGGCAGCATCTCCGCGGGCGGCTCCGAGATCGGCGGTCCTGCCTGGCAGGCGCAGGTGGCCTGGCTTCCGCAGCAGCCGTTGTTCGTCAGCGGCAGCATCGCCGACAACCTCAGGCTCGCACGCCCCACGGCCGGTGACGACCTGCTCTGGCTCGCCCTGGCGGAGGTCGCCCTCGCGGAGCGGGTGAGGGCCCTGCCCCGCGGGCTCGACACGCCCCTCGGCGAGGACGGCGCGACCCTCTCCGCCGGAGAGCGTGCCCGGCTCGCGCTGGCCCGCGTCGTCGTGGCTGACCGGCCGTGGGTGCTGCTCGACGAGCCCACCGCCCACCTCGACGACCTCACCGAGCAGGTCGTCGCCGACACGCTCGTGACCCTCGCCCGCGACCGCGCGGTGGTGGTCGTCGCCCACCGTCCGCTGCTCGTGGGGCTGGCCAGCCACCACGTCGAGCTGCCCGCTCCGCCCCTCGCCGCCCTGCCCACGACGGGCAGCGCAGCGCCCGATCCCGGCCGGCGCCCCGCAGCGCCGTTGCCTGCCTCGCCGTTGCCCGCGACCTCGGCAGCCCCGACGCCGACCGGCGGACGGGGACGCGGCGGCCTGGCCGGGGCGACCGTCGTGGGCGCCCTCGCCTCGGCCTCGGGCGTCGCCCTGACCGCCACCGCGGGCTGGCTGATCGTCCAGGCATCGACCCGCCCGGCGGTACTGACGCTGATGGTCGCCATCGTGGGTGTCCGGGCGTTCGGCCTCGCCCGTCCGGTCCTCCGGTACGTCGAGCGGCTGTGGTCCCACGACGCGGCCCTGCGCCTGCTGGCCCGCCGCCGGGTCGAGGTGTACGACGCGCTGGTGCCGCTGGTCCCCGGCCGGTTCGGCCGGCGCCGGGGCGACCTGCTGAGCAGCGTCGTCGACGACGTGGACAGCGTGGTCGAACGGCAGCTCCGGGTCCGGATGCCGCTGGCCCAGCTGGTGCTGGTCGGCCTGCTGGCCAGCGGTGTCGCGTGGTTCCTGCTCCCTGCGGCCGGACTGGTCGTGGCGGCCGCGGCTGCGCTCGGCGGCCTCGCCTTCCTGCTCGCGCGCCACGGGGCCCGGGCAGCCGAGGGCCAGCTCGTCGGCATGCGTGCAGAGCTGTCGGAGGCCGTGGTCGAGACCGTCCAGGTCGCGAGCGAGCTGCGGATGTGGCAGCGCTCGGTACCCGCGGCCGACCGCGCCGCCTGGCTCAGCGCGCGGATGGGCGAGCTCTCCACGGGTGCGACCCGCTGGCTGGCCGCGGGCCGGGCAGTGGTCCTCGCGGGCAGCGGCCTCGGCATGGCAGCCATGGCCGCGCTGACCGCCGGCCCGGTAGCGGACGGGACGCTCCCGGGTCCGGTGATGGCGCTCCTCGTGCTGCTCCCGCTCGCCCTCGCCGACGTCGCCGTACCGTGCGCTGATGCCGGCGTGCTCGCGGCGCGGACCGCTGCGGCCGACGAGCGGCTGCGGGTGCTCGAGTCGACGCCGCCGGCCGTCGCGGACGTGCCCAGCCCCCTGCTGCCGGACGGCGCGGCCGTCACCCTCGACCACGTCGCGGCCCGCTGGTCACCTCAGGCGCCGGCCACGAGCCCGGCCACGCTCGACCTCGGCCCCGGCGACCGCGTGGCCCTCGTCGGCCCCTCCGGCTCCGGCAAGAGCACCGTCGCCGCCGTGCTGCTGCGCTTCCTCGACCCGGTCGCGGGCGACGCCCGGCTCGGTGACGCTCCCCTCGCCCGCCTCACCCCCGACGACGTACGCCGGCAGGTGGGGCTGCTCGACGACCATCCGCACGTCTTCGCGACGACCGTCGCCGAGAACGTCCGCCTGGCCCGTCCGGCGGCGAGCGACGCGGAGGTGGAGGAAGCACTCCGCCGTGCGTACCTGGGACCGTGGCTGGACGGGCTCCCCGACGGCCTCGCCACGTGGCTCGGAGCCGGCCACGGCGGCCTCTCGGGTGGTGAGCGTGCCCGGGTGGGAGTGGCGCGCTCACTGCTCGCCGGGCACCCCGTGCTGGTGCTGGACGAGCCCACGGCCCACCTGGACAACCCGACCGCGGAGGCGCTCGCGCACGAGGTGCTGGGCGGGCCGCGCGAGCGCTCGGTGCTCTGGATCACGCACGGCAGCGCCGGTCTGGGCCTCGTCGACCGCACCGTCGACCTGACACCGCGAGCCGAAGGTCCCACCGCCCTCAGGGCGACGGACCGTGGCGGTGCCGCGGAGCCCGGCCGAGGCTGGATCCATGACCACGACTGAAGCCACCGGTGCCTACACCGTCCCTGCCAGCAGCATCGTCGTCGCGACCGACGGCTCCGAGCACGCCGGCCGTGCGGTGCACTGGGCCGCCGACCAGGCCGCCCTCGAGCGGCGCCCCCTGATCATCCTCACGCTGGTCCACGGAGCCGTGATGCCGGCGGCGGGCATCGGCGCCATGAGCGCCGTCTACTCCTACAGCCCGCAGGACCTGCTCGACAGCGGCCAGACCCTCGCCCGCGAGGCGATCGCCGCCGCGCGAGGTCTCCACCCCGGGCTCGAGGTGACGGGGTTCGCGCAGATCGGCGAGCCTCGCCACCTGCTGATCGAGCTCTCGCGCACCGTCCACATGATCGTGCTCGGCTCGCGCGGCCGTGGCCTCTTCTGCAGCAAGCTCCTCGGCTCGGTCAGCGCGGCCGTCAGCCGCGACGCATCCTGCCCGGTCGTCGTCTGTCGTCCCCAGCGCACCCAGCAGCACCCGGCAGCCGGGATCCTGGTCGGTGCCGACGGCACCCCCGAGTCGCTGCCCGTGGTCGAGTTCGCGTTCCGTCAGGCCTCGCTCACCGGCCAGCCGCTCACCGTGGTCCACGCGGTGTGGGACGCGGTGGCGGCCGCCCAGGGACCCGGACCGGTGTCCCCCGCCGAGACCGCCCTCGAGGAGTACCGCGTGCTGCTCGCCGAGAGCGTCGCGGGCATCGCACCGAAGTTCCCCGAGGTGGAGGTCGAGCTCCGGCTGACCCGCGGCATGGCCGAGGACTGCCTGCGCGACACCAGTGGGGAGTGGAGCCTCATCGTCGTCGGGCGGCACCCGGTCGACACGTTCGCGCGGCTGGTCACCGGAGCGGTGGCCACGGCCGTCGTCGAGCGGTCGCACTCGAACGTCGCCGTCGTCCCCGAGACCCGCTCCGACGCCGGGCACTGAGGGCGGGCAGATCCATGACCATCAACCCTCCCGCCATCACCGACCTGATCTCGCTCGCCGGACGGACCGCGATCGTGACCGGCGGCGCCATGGGCATCGGCCGCGGGATCGTCGAACGGCTCGCCGAGGCCGGCGCCTCCGTCGTCATCGCCGACACGGACCTCGCGGCCGCCGAGGCCACCGCCGACGCGCTCCGCGCCCAGGGACGTGACGCCTTCGCGATGTACGCCGACGTCGGCGACGCCGACGACGTGCACCGCCTGGTGGCCGACACGATCGGCTGGCGTGGGCGCCTGGACATCCTCGTCAACGACGCCGGCATCTTCCCGAGCGTGCCCGTGCTCGACATGACTCCGGACGACTTCGACCGGGTCATCCGGACCAACCTGCGCGGCACCTACCTGTGCGCCCGCGAGGCCGCGCTGCGGATGCGCAGCCAGGACTCGGGCGGGCGGATCATCAACGTGACCTCGATCGACGCCCTGCACCCGTCCGGTGTCGGTCTCGCCCACTACGACGCCTCCAAGCACGGCGTCTGGGGCTTCACCAAGAACCTCGCCCTCGAGCTGGCACCCCACGGCATCCAGGTGAACGCCGTCGCCCCCGGCGCGATCGCAACGCCCGGCGTCGCGGCGATGCAGTCCGGAGCGGACGCAGGTGTCGACCAGGCAGCAGTGCTCGAGGCCTTCCTGGCGCAGGTCCCGATGCGCCGCATCGGCGTCCCCGACGACATCGCGCGCGCAGTGCTCTTCCTCGCGAGCGACCTCGCGTCGTACGTCACCGGGACCCAGCTCGTCGTCGACGGCGGTCGCCTCCTCTCCTGAGGTGGCGGCGTCTCCGGCAGGGCCTTCCCCACGGAGACGGAGGCCGGCCCGCCGTCGCTGCCGCTGCATCCGTCGTGACGACGGCGGGTCTGTGGTCAGGGACCACCAGGACTTCGCGGCTGCCGGCGGGCCGGCGTGTGGATCCGACCGCCCGGAAGGACGGGGTTCGCCACGTCCTCCACGATCCTCGGGTCCGGTCGACGGCACCAGGTGCGGAGGTCACCGCTCGACCCACCGAAGGTCCCGGCCCGGCCGAACCGTGACCTTGGTCCCGGTTGTCGCGGAGCCCTCGCCCCTGCCACGGGCGCGGCACGGCGGTGTGCCATGGGAGGAGCAGGAGCAAGGCGGACGACACACCGGAGGTGAGCGCGATGGCGAGGTCCGTGGACGACAACCGGCCAACCGGACCACAGCAGTCCGCCGGCGTCGTACGCCGCGCGGTGCGGGCCCTGGCCCGCCGGACCGGCGTGGCGCAGAACCCCCTGCGCCGGCCCAGCGACCGTCTGGAGGCGGGTGCGCGCGTGGCAGCTCTCCTCCTGTCGGTGCTGGGCCTCTGGGCGGCCGTCGCGGTCGGCGTACTGGTGCTCGGCAGCGAGCACTCGGGAGCCGCGCACACCGCTGCGGCACACCACGCGGTCACGGCGACCATCGTGTCGACACCCCGGGCGATCTCCGTGCCGGGCCGGGCCGTGGCGGTCAGCACCGCCCGGGTCGCGTGGTCCACGCAGGCGGGCGTCGATCGGGTCGGCTCCTCGGTCGTCGCCCCCGGCGCCGAGCGCGGAGACCTGACCACGGTGTGGGTGACCGACAAGGGTGACCTCACCTCCGCGCCGCTGTCCCGCGGCGACGCAGCCGCCGTCGCCGTGCTCAGCGCGACCGCGGTCTTCCTGTCGACGGTGGGCCTGCTCGCGCTGCTCCTCGCCGGACTCCGTCGGCTGCTCGACCAGCGCCGCTACCGCGACTGGGCACGTGACTGGGCCCGTTTCGAGAGCGCCCAGCGGCGCTGAGCCGCAGGGTCACGACGGCGCAGGTGCCAGCCACTCCAGCTCGCCCGACTGGACGTCGATGACCCCCACCGAGTCATCCGAGACGGGTGTCCACCCGTCGGGGTCGATGCCGCTGGAGATCACCTGCGTGCCCTCCGGCGTACGTCGGAAGTCCATCGCGAAGTAGTCGTCGTCCGTGTGCCGGATCGGCTCCGCGGCGATGCCCATGCCGCGGAGGTCCTTGAGCATGGACGGCGGCGTCGCGCGACTGTTGACGTGGACCGCACGGAGCCGCCCGGGCGTCAGCAGCAGGGCGTTGAGGCTGGCGTGGGGGAACTCCGCGGACAGGGTCGTGACGGCCTCACCCAGGCCCGTGGCCTCGTCGCCCGCGGCCTCGATGCACTGCACGACGTAGCGGAAGTACCGCTCGCTGTCGGTGCCACCCAGCAGCTTCGCGCGGCTCGCGGGGGTCAGCAGCGCCTCCAGACGGTCGAGGGGAGCGATCGACCCGTTGTGCGCCATCGCGAGCTGCCCGTCGACGAAGGGGTGGGAGTTCTCCACCCGGATCGGGATGCCCGGCGTCGCCCAGCGCAGGTGCACGATCCCGACCCGCGCGAGCGGCTGCTCGGCCAGCTCGGCGTAGGACCGGTCGTTCTCGGCCGACCGCGCGGAGCGGGCGTGGTGGAGGCGGCCGTCGCCGGCGTCGTACCAGGCCATGCCCCAGCCGTCGTCGTGGACGGAGGTGAGCGCGGTGAAGGCGGCGAAGTCCTCGCGGCCGAGCAGATCGACGAGCGAGGTGGGCTCTGCGGTGACGTAGCCGAGCAGTCGGCACATGGGTGCTCCTGTCGTCGTGACGTTCCTGCTTCGACACTGGCACGCAGCATCACCCTGGACAACCGGGGCACAGTGGAGGCGTGCGAACCGTAGGCGTGGAGGAAGAGTTCCTGGTGGTCGATGCGCACCTCGACGACAGCCGGCCCACGGCCGCCGAGGTGCTCCAGCTCGCCACGCCCCTCGTCGGCAACGCGCCCGACGAGCTGGGCTCGCTGGTCGCCGAGCTCAAGCAGCAGCAGCTCGAGGCCAACACCTCGCCCCACGACACGATGGAGTCCCTGCAGGCCGAGCTCGTCTCCTGGCGTGCCAAGGCCTCCTCCGCGGCCCAGCGCGGCGGTGCGCTCCTGATGGCGAGCGGCACCTCGCCGGTGCCGGTCGTCCCGCTCGCGGTGCACAGCGAGCGCTACGACCGGATGACGCAGCAGTTCGGGATGATGGCCCGCGAGCACCTCACCTGCGGCTGCCACGTGCACGTCGCGGTCGACTCCGACGAGGAGGCGGTCGGCGTCCTCGACCGGATCCGGACCTGGCTGCCCCCACTGCTCGCCCTCAGCGCCAACTCCCCGCTCTGGCAGGGCGCCGACAGCGACTACGCCAGCTACCGCTCCCAGGTGATGGACCGCTGGCCCGCCGCCGGTCCGTACGACGTCTTCGGCAGCGCCGACGGCTACCGCACCGCCGTGGACCGCCTGATCGCGACCGGGGTGCTGATCGACGAGGGGATGGTCTACTTCGACGCCCGCTCCTCCGCCCACCACCCGACGGTCGAGATCCGGGTCGCTGACGTCTGCCTCGACGTCGGTGACACGGTGCTCATCGCTGCCCTGAGCCGGGCGCTCGTGGAGACGGCCGCGCAGGAGTGGGCCGGCGGCGTACCGGCTCCGGAGGCCTCGACCCAGCTGCTGCGCGTGGCGACCTGGCAGGCGGCGCGCTGGGGCACGCAGGGCGACCTGATCGACCCGCTGACCTTCAAGCCGGCCACCGCGCGCGAGGTGGTGGCCACGCTCGTCGACCACGTCCGGCCCGCGCTCCGCGCAGCGGGCGACGAGCGACGTGTCGACAACCGGGTCGAGCGGCTCTTCGCGCTCGGCAACGGCGCGGTCCGCCAGCGCGAGGTCTTCCGCGACTCCGGGCTCAACGCCGTCGTCGACCTGCTGGTGAAGGAGACGGTCGCCGCCCCCTGACCGGCCCTGAGGCCGGGGTCAGCGGCTGCGGCGCTCCTCGAGGCGCTGCTGCGCCGCGTCGACGTACGTCAGGCACGGGGCGTCGGCGCCCGGGTGCTTCTCGACCAGGTGGAAGGTCCAGCGGTCCATGGCGGCCATGTAGCCGTTGTCCTCGCCCCGCCGCCACGCGGACCAGCTCACGCCGTCGCGGACCGTGCACCGGGTGCAGCGGATCTTGTAGACGAACTGGTCGTCGTCCCCGAGGTCGATGCGCACCTGCGCCAGCGGGCCGGCCTCGGCGGCTGCCTTGCGCTCTCGGGCCGATCGGCTCGCCACCATGAAGTTCTCCCTTGTCCGGCACGCGCAGCGTACGCCGTCGGCCGGGGTCACAGCCCGGCAGGATGGCCCCGTGACTCCCCCGCCCGCGCTCCCCACCGTCCTGCCCGGCGAGGACCGCACCTTCAACCCCGCACCCGGCGGCGCGCCGCTCTTCGTCGACCTGGTGCCCGCGTCCTGCTGGTTCACCAACGTCCGGTCCCACATCGCCCCCGGCGACTGGGACCGCGTGCGCCGGATGGTCTACGGCCGGGCCGGCAACCGCTGCGAGGCGTGCGGCTCGCCCAGCGACCGGGCGAAGAAGATCTGGCTCGAGGCGCACGAGCGCTGGGAGTACGACGAGGCCCCGGCCGACGAGCCCTTCGTCAGCTTCGGCATGCCGGTGCAGCGCCTGCGGCGACTGGTCTGCCTGTGCACCCGGTGCCACGAGAGCACGCACCTCGGCCTGGCCGGGCTGCGCGGCCACCACGAGCGTGCGTTCGACCACCTCTGCGCCGTCAACGGCTGGAGTCGCGCGGAGGGGCGCGCGCACGTCGCGGAGGCCAACCGGCTCTTCGAGGAGCGTTCCCGCGTCGAGTGGCTGCTCGACCTCAACATCCTGCTGCTCGCCGGCGTGCAGGTCGTGCCTCCCGCCTGGTGAGCGGCCCCCGCAGGTGCGGGTAGCCTTCCGCGCATGACGGGGCCTGCAGCGGAGTCGGTGGACCAGCCCGAGCGGCCCGCGACCCCGAGCCTCGTGCCCGGCAGCATCGCTGACCGCGCGAGCTGCCTGCTGACCCGGCTGGGCCAGGTCACCTTCCGCCTGCAGGAGCGCGCGCTGCGTCCGCTCGGGGTCCGCGTGCGTCACTTCAGCGTCCTGCAGGCGCTGGCAGACCTGGGACCGACCGGTCAGGTCGATCTCGGCCGGCACCTGCGCATCGACCCCGCGACCATGGCCGGGACGCTCGAGCACCTTGAGTCCCTCGCGGCCGTGGCCCGTGAGCGCGACCCGTCCGACCGCCGGCGCTACGTCGTCGCCCTCACCGACGAGGGGGCGCAGCTGCTGCACCGCATCGTGGCGCGCCTCGTCGACGTCGAGGCCGTGCTGGAGGCCGAGCTCGGCCGGTCCGGCCTCGGCGAGCTGCAGGCGTCGCTCGACTCACTCGCGCGCAGTCATGCGCTCACGGCGGCCCTCGAGGCGCCCGAGGAGTGAATTCGTTCGCACTGCGAATGATATGTTCCGCGCATGATCGTCGCGCGCCAGTACGACCGCCTGTTCCACGACCTGCTCTCCCCCGCTGACGTCCTCGAGGCGCGCGTCCGGGCACGCGAGGTCGCCGACCGCGTCGTCGCGCCGGCGGCGGGCCAGATCGCCAACGGTGACGAGCAGGTCGACGGGTTCCCGCGCGAGGTCTTCGACGCGCTCGCCGCCGAGGGCCTGTACGGCGTCGGCTTCGGCGCCGAGGTCGGCGGGCACGGCCTCGAGCACCCGGCAACCGCGACAGCCGCGACCATCGAGGAGCTCGCCTACCACTCCAGCAGCATCGGCGCGGTCTTCGACGTCCACTGCATCCTGTCCGGCAACGCGCTCAACCAGGGCACGGACGAGCAGAAGCAGCGCTGGCTGACCAGGATCGTCAGCGGTGAGATCGTCGGCGCCTTCGCCACCACGGAGCCCGAGGCATCCACCGACCTCTCCATCGAGGCGCTGAGGACCGAGGCCGTCCGCGACGGCGACGCCTGGGTGCTCAACGGGCACAAGCGGTGGATCTCCAACTCGCCCGTCGCCGCCGAGATCGTCGTGCTCGCGAAGACCGGCGACCGCATGTCGATGTTCATCGTCGACACCTCGCTCCCGGGCGTCACCGTCGGCCTTCCCGACCGCAAGATGGGCAACCGTGGCCAGCTGACCGCCGACGTCCACTTCAAGGACGTCCGCATCGACCACAGGGAGCTGCTCGGCGGTGTCGAGGGCAACGGCCTGCGCCAGGCGCTGCAGACGCTGACCTTCGGCCGCATCGGCATCGCGGCGGCAGGTGTCGGCATGGCCCAGCGCGCCTTCGACCTGATCGTGGCGCAGGTGTCGACCCGCGAGGCCTTCGGCCGCAAGGTCGGCGCCAACCAGCACTGGCAGTTCCTGCTCGCCGACCGTGCCTGCGAGATCGAGAACGCCCGCAACCTCTACCTGAAGGCAGCCCTCCGGCTCGACGCCGGCAACCCGTTCCCCGAGCCCGAGGCGGCGATGGCGAAGCTCTACGGCACGCGCCTCTCCGTGGACATCGCCCGCGACGCGGTCCAGGCGTACGGCGGCTTCGGCTTCGCGCGCGAGCTCGCGGCCGACGGCACGCCGGGTCCGGTGGAGGCGCTCTACCGCGACTCCAAGATCGGGGAGATCTACGAGGGCACCAACGAGATCCAGAAGTGGGTCATCGCGCGCCAGATCCTCGGGCGCGACATCACCGGCTGACCCCGTCCGCCGCGGGTACCGCGGTGAGGTGACCTCGTCCCTGATCCTGCGTGTCGTCGCCGGCGGGCAGACCGGCGTCGACCGGGCGGCACTCGACGTCGCGATCACCCACGGTCTCCCGTACGGCGGCTGGTGCCCGGCCGGCGGCTGGGCGGAGGACCTGCCGGAGCCCCCGGGCGTGCTCGCGCGCTACCCGGGGCTGCGTGCGACGGAGACGGCCGACCCCGCGGAGCGCACCCTGCGCAACGTCCGCGACAGCGACGCCACGCTGGTCATCCGCCGCCCCGGCGTCACCTCCCCCGGCACGGACGTCACGCTCCGTGCCGCCGCGGACCAGGACCGCCCGTGCCTCGAGACCACCGACCCGGGTCAGGCAACGGCGTGGCTCACCGGGCTCCGCTCGCCGGACCTCACCCTCAACGTCGCGGGCCCGCGCACGAGCGAGGACCCCGCGGCGTACGACGTGGCGCGGTCGCTGCTCGAGTTCGTGCTCGAGGCCCTGCTCGACCGACCGGACGCAAACGCACGGATCAGGTAGCGCCCCGCGGGGTACAGCCCCAGCGTGATCGACGACGACGGACTCCGGGGTGGTCGGCGACGGGCGGTGGGGCGCTCCGTCGCCGGCCTCCTCGTCGCTCCCCTCCTGCTGACCACCGGCTGCGGCTTGGTGCCCGCCCGCCCCGACGCCGCCGCCTGGCGGGACACGGCGAGCACGGCGCTGGACGACGCGGTGGCGCTCGTGGGCACCGCGTCGATGGTGCTGCGCGAGGAGGAGCGCCAGCACGTCCTCGGCGGCTACGGCGTCGCCACGCTCGTCCACGCCGAGGACGCGATGGGCAAGGCGGTCGACAGCGTCGACACGCTGCAGCCGCCCGCCTCGATCGAGAAGGAGGCGAGCCACGTCAGCGACCTGCTCGCGGAGGCCGACGACGCCGTCCAGACGGCGCGCGAGGCGCTGGTGAGCGGCGACCAGGCGTCGTACCCGCGCCTGCGGCACCACCTCGACGCGCTCCATGACCAGCTGCAGAAGGCGGGAGGGACGCTGTGAAGAAGTACCTCGCCGTCGCCCTCGGCATCCTGACCGCCATCGGCGGCTTCGTCGACATCGGTGACCTCGTCACCAACGCCGTCGTGGGCTCACGGTTCGGCATGTCGATGGGGCTCGTGGTGGTGGTCGGCGTCCTCGGCATCTGCGTGTACGCCGAGATGTCGGGCCGCGTCGCAGCGGTCTCGCGCCGCGCGACGTTCGACCTGGTGCGCGAGCGGCTCGGCCCGCGCCTGGGCATGCTCAACCTGACCGCGTCGATGCTGGTCACCTTCCTGACCTTCATCGCCGAGATCGGTGGCGTCGCCCTCTCCCTCGAGCTGGTCAGCTCGGTGAGCTACCTGCTGCTGGTGCCGTTCGTCGCGTTCGTGGTCTGGCTGGTGCTGTGGCGGGCGAAGTTCTCCCACATGGAGAACGTGCTCGGCCTCCTCGGCCTCTGCCTGATCGTCTTCTCCGTCGCCCTCTGGCAGCTCGGCCCGGACTGGGGTGACTACGTCAGCCAGGCCGCGCGCTTCGCCAAGCCCGGCGGCGAGAAGTGGACGACGTGGGCCTACTACGCGGTCGCGCTCTTCGGCGCCGCGATGACGCCGTACGAGGTCTTCTTCTTCTCCAGCGGAGGCGTCGAGGAGAAGTGGACGCCGGAGGACCTGGGGGTGATGCGGGCCAACGTCTTCATCGGCTTCCCCCTCGGTGGCCTGCTCTCGCTGTCGATCGCGGGCGTCGCGACGGCGGTGCTGCTGCCCCAGGGCATCGGCGTCGACTCGCTGGGCCAGGTCGGGCTGCCCGTCGCGGTGGCACTGGGCAAGATCGGGCTCGCGATCCTCATCGTGGGCTTCGTCGCGGCCACCTTCGGTGCTGCGTGCGAGACCGGGCTGAGCGTGGGCTACTCGATCGCGCAGTACTTCGGCTGGCAGTGGGGCAAGTACGTCACCACGCGCGAGGCGACCCGGTTCCACGCGATGATCCTGGTCTCCACGCTGGCAGCGGTGGCTGTGCTGCTCACCGCCGTCGACCCGATCCTCGTGACCGAGGCCTCGGTGGTCTTCTCCGCCGTCGCGCTGCCGCTCACCTACTTCCCGATCCTCGTCGTGGCCAACGATCCCGACTACCTCGGCGAGTACGTCAACGGCCGGCTCGCCAACGGGCTCGGCCTCGTCTACCTGGTGCTCCTCACGGTGGTGGCGGTCGCCGCGCTGCCGCTGATGGTGATCACCGGAATGGGGGCCTGATGGCACGCCTGCACGGCCACCTCGACGCCGCCCTCCACCTCCTCGACCGCCAGGTGGTCGACACCGACGGCGCGCTCGTCGGCAAGGTGGACGACCTCGAGCTCACGGAGTACGCCGACGGCCGGCTGGAGGTCACCGGCCTGCTGCTCGGGGCTGCCGCCCTGGTGCCGCGGATGGCCCCGCGCCACGACGACCACGCCCTCGCCTGGTGGCACCGACTGGCGCCGCAGTGGCGGGATCGGGAGCGGCCGGGCTGGATCTCGATCGAGGACGTCAAGCAGCTCGACAGCGAGGTGACCCTGCGGAAGCGCCGCAGCGGCGTGGTGATCCCGCAGCCGGAGGCTGCGGAGGGGCTCGTGCTCCGCCGGGCGTCCACGCTCCTGGAGAGCGAGGTGACCGGGCCCGACGGGCCGCTGCGGGAGCGCGTGCGCGACTTCCGCCTCGAGCCCGGCGAGCACCCCACCGTCCACGCCATCATCGTCAGCCGCGGGCGACCCGGCACCCTGATGGGCTACGACCGCAACCGGGTCACCCGGCCGGTGCTGCTCGCGAAGACCCTGCGCCACTTCAACCGGCACACCGGCGAGCTCTCGCTCGACGACGTCACCATCGACTGGGACGGGCGCAGGGTGGAGGCGCGGACCAGGCCCGGTCCGCTGACGCGGCTCCACGACTGAGCCCGAGCGGCGGGCGGCGGGCATGCTGCTCTGGTCGTGAGCACCGTCCGGAGGCGGGAGAATGGTCACCCGTGACCACCTCGCCGACCGTCCTCCACGCCCTGCGCTCGCCGCGTCTGCTCCGGATCGAGGTCCTGGCCGGGCTGGTGACCGCGCTGGCGCTCATCCCCGAGGCGCTGTCGTTCTCGATCCTGGCCGGCGTCGACCCGTCGGTCGGACTCTTCGCGTCGTTCACGATGGCCGTCGCGATCTCGGTCTTCGGCGGTCGCCCGGCGATGATCTCCGGAGCCGCGGGCTCCGTCGCGCTCGTCATCGCCCCGGTGGTGCGCGACCACGGCATGGAGTACTTCCTCGCGACCGTGCTGCTCGCCGGCGTCTTCCAGGTCGCGCTCGGCCTGACCGGTGCCGCGCGCCTGATGCGGTTCGTGCCGCGCTCGGTCATGGTCGGCTTCGTCAACGCGCTGGCGATCCTGATCTTCCTGGCGCAGGTGCCGCACCTCGTCCACGTGCCGTGGGCGGTCTATCCGCTGGTCGCCGTGGGCATCGCGATCATCGTGCTGCTGCCCCGCCTCACCAGCGTCGTCCCGTCGCCGCTCGTGGCGATCATCGTCCTGACCGGCTTCGTCGTGCTGACCGGCCTCGACCTGCCCACCGTCGGCGACGAGGGCGCCCTCCCGCACGGCCTGCCATCCCTGGTGCTCCCGCACGTGCCGCTGACCTGGGAGACCTTCCGGACCATCGCGCCGTACGCCCTGGGTGTCGCGCTCGTCGGCATCCTCGAGTCGCTGCTGACCGCGAAGCTCGTCGACGACCTCACCGACTCCGGTTCCGACAAGACCCGGGAGACCATCGGCCAGGGAGCGGCGAACCTCGTCACCGGCCTCTTCGGCGGCATCGCGGGCTGCGCGATGATCGGCCAGACGATGGTCAACGTGAAGGCCGCCGGCGCCCGCACCCGGCTGTCGACGTTCCTGACCGGCGTCTTCCTGCTCGTGCTCGTCGTCGTGCTCGGCGAGGCAGTCGGCGCGATGCCGATGGCGGCGCTCGTCGCCGTCATGGTGATGGTCTCGGTGATGACCTTCGACTGGCACAGCCTGGTCAGCCTGCGCCGGATGCCCCGCTCGGAGACGACGGTCATGCTGACGACGGTCGCGGTCGTGGTGGCCACCCACAACCTCGCGATCGGCGTCATCGTCGGCGTGCTGGTCGCGACGGTGCTCTTCGCCCGCCGCGTCGCGCACCTGACCGAGACCCACCGCACGCTCGGCGAGGACGAGCACGGGCCCTACGCCCTCTACCGGGTCACCGGCGAGCTCTTCTTCGCCTCGAGCAACGACCTCTACACGCAGTTCGCGTACGCCGAGGACCCGGCGCGTGTCGTCATCGACCTGGGCGCCAGCCACATCTGGGACGCCTCGACCGTCGCCACCCTCGACGCGATCACGACCAAGTACGCCCGCCGCGGCGCCACCGTCGAGATCACCGGGCTCAACGAGGCCAGCGCCGAGCGCCACGAGCTGCTCAGCGGCCGCCTCGGCTGACCCGCCGGCCCGCGGAGACGAGGGTCCGGGCGGCCCTTGCGGGCTCCGTCGTACGGCGGGAAGGTGGTGGGCATGACCACCATCAGCAAGATCGGCGTTGCCATGTTCAGCGTCGCGGACCAGGACTCCGCGGTCGCCTTCTACACCGACAAGCTCGGCTGGGAGCTCCGCTCCGACGTCTCCTTCGGCGAGGGCGACCAGGCCGGCCGCTGGGTCGAGGTCGCTCCCCCGGGCTCCGATGCGCGCCTCGCCCTCAACCCGCCGATGAACGGCGAGCCGGGCGGCGGCGCGATCGGCGTCGAGACGCCCGACGTCGACGGTGAGCTCGCCCGGATGCAGGGCATCGACGGCCTCCAGGTCGGCGAGCCGATGGGCGGCGACGGCACGGTGCCGCGGATGTTCTCCGTGACGGACCCCGACGGCAACTGGATCTGGGTCGTGGGCGTCGACGCCTGACCTGACGGCGGGCGGAGCTGACGGCAGGCGCAGAAGGGCCGCGCGCGTCCGTGGCGCGCCCTATGCTGCGGAAATCACCCGGTGCCGATCCCCCCAGGAGCCTTCCGTGACTGCCTACGACTACGACGTCCTCGTCATCGGCTCCGGCTTCGGTGGCTCCGTCACCGCACTGCGCCTGACCGAGAAGGGCTACCGGGTCGGGGTGCTGGAGTCCGGCCGCCGCTGGGCGCCGGAGGACATCCCGAAGAGCAACTGGAACGTCCGCAAGTCGATCTGGGCGCCCCGTCTCGGCATGACCGGCCCGCAGCGGATCAGCGTGCTCGGCAAGTGCATGGTCTTCAGCGGGGCCGGCGTCGGCGGCGGCTCGCTGATCTACGGCAACACGCTCTACCAGCCGCTGCCGGCGTTCTACACCGACAAGGCCTGGGCGCACATCACCGACTGGAACGACGAGCTCGCGCCGTACTACGACCAGGCGGAGCGGATGCTCGGCGTCATCGAGAACCCGCGCACCGGACCTGCCGACGACCTGCTTCTGGAGGTGGCCCGCGACCGCGGCGTGGCCGACACCTTCCACCGCACCCGCGTCGGCGTCTTCTTCAACGAGGGCCAGGAGGGCGTCGAGGTCGACGACCCCTACTTCGGCGGTGCGGGGCCGCGCCGCGCCGGCTGCGTGCACTGCTCCGAGTGCATGACCGGCTGCCGGCACAACGCCAAGAACACCACCGTCACGAACTACCTCTACCTGGCCGAGCAGAACGGCGCCGAGGTGCACCCGCTGACGACCGTCACCGAGGTGCGCCCCGACGGCCACGGTGGGTACGTCGTCGAGACCGAGCGCTCCAACGGCAGGCTGCGCAAGGGCAGGCGCAGCTTCACCGCCCGGGAGGTGGTCTTCGCCGCCGCTGCGCTCGGCACGCAGAAGCTGCTGCACAAGCTCAAGGACGAGGGCACGCTGCCCGGGCTGTCGGACCGGCTCGGCGAGCTGACCCGCTCCAACTCGGAGGCGATCATCTGCGTGGCCAGCAAGAGCCGCGAGGACTTCGCGCAGGGCGTGGCGATCACCTCCTCGATCCACCCCGAGACCTCGACCCACATCGAGGTCTGCACCTACGGCAAGGGCCAGGGGGCGATGTACGCCCAGGCGGTGCCGATGATCGACGGCGGGGCCTTCCGGTTCCTGCGCTTCCTGCTCTTCATGCTGCTCCACCCGGGCCAGACGCTCCGCGCGCTCGACCCGCGCAAGGCGGCCGAGCGGACCGTCGTCCTGCTCGTCATGCAGGCGCTGGACAACTCGCTGACCTCCTTCCGCAAGGGCGGCCTGCTGAAGACGAGGCAGGGCACCGGCGAGCCCAACCCCGACTGGATCCCGGTGGCGCACGACATCGCCCGCCAGTACGCCAGGAAGGCGGACGGCGTCACCAGCTCGGTGGCCACCGACGTCTTCAACATCCCCGCGACCGCCCACTACATCGGCGGCTGCGCGATCGGCGACTCGCCGGAGACCGGTGTCGTCGACCCGTGGCAGCGGGTCTACGGCCACCCCGGACTGCACGTCGCGGACGGCTCCGCGGTCACGGCCAACCTGGGCGTCAACCCGTCGCTCACGATCACCGCGCAGGCCGAGCGCGCCATGGCGTTCTGGCCCAACAAGGGCGAGGCCGACCCGCGGCCGGCACTCGGCTCGGCGTACACCCGGATCGCGCCGGTCGCGCCGAAGGCGCCGGCCGTCCCTGCCGGCGCGCCCGGCGAGCTGCGTCTCCCCGTCGCCGGCTAAGGCAGCGCCGAGCGCTCACCTCGCGTCGCGACCGTCGGTCAGGGCCCGCCGTCGGGCGCGGTACTCCTCGGGGTCGAGGTCGCCCCGCGCGAGGCGCTGGTCCAGCACCTCGAACGGATCGGGCGCACGGTGCTCGAGGTGCCGGATCTCGTCCCGCACGGGATGGTCGCGGTCACGCCACGGCCAGCCGGCCGCCAGCTCGACGAACCACAGCGCCGCAGCGATGATCACCAGCACGGACGCCAGCATCATGAAGCCCATCCAGGCCCACCCGTGGGCGGCGTAGTCATGCCACATCGTGGTCTCCTTCCGTCTGCTGCCACGTCCAGACTGCTGCCCGCGGCCACGCGGGCACAGGGCGCGAGGTCCCTGCGGAAGAGGACCTCAGGCCCATGCGTACGCCGCACCCCCCACGCACGCTGGAGCCATGGACACCGAGCTGCGCTACCGCGAGTGCGTGGACCTGCTCGCCCAGGCGAGGGTCGGGCGGTGCGCGTTCAGCACTCCGCACGGGCCGACCATCGTGCCGGTCAACCACGTCGTGCACGACGACGCGATCATCATCCGCACCTCGCCGTACAGCCAGCTGGGCCTCCTCGCCTGGGGTGCCCGCGTGGCCTACGAGGTCGACGAGATCGACCCGCTCAGCAGGTCCGGCTGGAGCGTCGTCGCCACCGGTCGCTGTGATCGGATCGAGGAGCAGGGTGTCCGGGAGTTCCTCCACGCATTCCATGACCCCGACCCGTGGGCCCGGGGCGCCCGCACGCTCTACCTGCGGGTGCGCTGGGACCAGCTGACCGGTCGGCGGATCGGAATGACCCGCATGGATGTCCGTTCAGTGGGGTGAAAATCGCCCCCACGTTGAAAGAGGGTGCCACCATGGGCTCATGCCAGGGAGCGTGGAGGGCCTGAGCAGCGACGCGCGCGCGCTGCTCAACGCCGTGGCGGCGATGAGCTCCGACCTCGAGCTCGACAAGGTGCTGCGGCGCATCGTCGAGTCTGCGTGCGAGCTGACCGGCGCCCAGTTCGGGGCGCTCGGTGTTATCGGCGACCACGACGACCTCTCGGCGTTCATCACGCACGGAGTCGACGACGCCGGCCGCGCCGCCATCGGCGACGCGCCCCGCGGTCGCGGCATCCTCGGCCTGCTGATCCACCACCCCGGCCCGCTCCGCCTCGCCCACCTCCAGGAGCACCCCGCCTCGTTCGGCTTCCCCGCCAACCACCCGCCGATGACCAGCTTCCTCGGCGTGCCCGTGCTCGTCCGCGGCGTCGCCTACGGCAACCTCTACCTCACCGAGAAGGCCGACCGCGCCGAGTTCACCGAGCAGGACCAGATGCTCGTCGAGGCGCTCGCCAGCGCCGCCGGCGTCGTCGTGCAGAACGCCCGCGCCTACGCGCTCTCCGAGCGGCAGCGCACCTGGCTCGAGGCGACCTCCCGGCTCGACCAGGCCCTGCGCCCGGGAGCGTCGGTCCACGAGGCCCTCGACCTCGTCGCCGTGGCCGCGCGCATCGTCTCGCGCTCTCCCACCGTCGCCGTGCTCCACACCGGGCCCGACGGCAAGCCGGCGGTCCTCAGCACCGAGGGACGCGAGGCGGAGCGGGCCGACGAGGTGGTCACGATCGCCGCCGACGCCGTGCGCGCGGCGTTCGCAGGCGATCGTCCGGATCCGGTCCCGCTGGCCGACGAGCGACTCGCCGTCGCCGTGCCGATCCGCGCGGAGCTCTTCGGGCCGACGGTGCTGGTGGTCGAGCTCGACCCGCGCCAGGAGCGCGGCATGCTCAGCTCCGACCTCGACATGCTGGCCTCCTTCGGCGACCAGGCCAGCCTCGCGCTCGACCGTGCGCGGGCGGTCGCCGACCGTGAGCAGCTGGCGATCGTCTCCGATCGCGACCGCATCGCCCGCGACCTCCACGACCTCGTGATCCAGCGGCTCTTCGCGACCGGACTGCAGCTCCAGGGTGTGCGGGGCCAGGTCCTCTCGCCCGTCGTCGCCGAGCGCATCGACAGCACGGTCGCCGACCTCGACACGACGATCCGCGACATCCGGAGCACGATCTTCGCGCTGCAGCAGCGTGGCTCGACCTCGTTGCGCGCCCAGGTCACCGGGCTCGCGCTGGAGTACGAACGGGTCCTCGGCTTCGCCCCCGCCGTGCGCACGTCCGGACCGATCGACACCGGTGTCCCCGACGACATCGGTGACCACCTGCTGGCCGCTTTGCGCGAAGCGCTCTCCAACGCGGCCCGTCACGCGCACCCGGCGACGGTGACGGTCGAGATCTCCTGTGACGCCCGCGAGGTGACGCTGGTCGTCACCGACGACGGGGTCGGCATCCCGGCCGGCTGCCGCGAGAGTGGCCTGCGCAACCTCCGCACGCGTGCCGCGGACCTCGGTGGCCAGCTCGACCTCGTCCCCGCCCAGCCGCGGGGCACGATCCTGCGGCTGGCCGTGCCCGTCGCGCGCTGAGGCCGACGCGCCCTGGGGCCGACGCGCCCTGTCGTGCCCGGTCTCCGTCTGGGCCGGTCAGCGCAGCAGGCGCGCCGCGAGGACCGCAGCCTGGGTACGCCGCTCGACCCCGAGCTTCGCCAGCAGGCTGGAGACGTAGTTCTTCACGGTCTTCTCGGCGAGGAAGAGCTGCTCGCCGATCTGGCGGTTGGTGAGCCCCTCGGCGATCAGCGCGAAGATCTCGCGTTCGCGCTCGGTCAGGGAGTCGAGCTCCGACGGAGTCTCCTCCTTGCCACGCCGCACCCGCTCCAGCACGCGCATCGTCAGCGACGGGTCGATCAGCGACTGGCCGGCCGCCACCCGGCGTACGGCGTCGACCAGGTCGGTGCCGGTGATCTGCTTGAGCACGTAGCCCGAGGCGCCAGCCATGATCGCTGCGAAGAGCGCCTCGTCGTCGTCGTACGACGTGAGGACCAGCGCCCGGATCGAGGGGTCGACCGAGCGCACGTCACGGCAGACGTCGATGCCGCTGCCGTCGGGCAGCCGGCCGTCGAGGACAGCCACGTCGGGACGGAGCGCGGGGATGATGGCGGTCGCGCGGACGGCGGAGCCGCTCTCACCGACGACCTCGATGTCACCCGTCGCCTCGAGCAGCTCGCGGAGGCCGCGGCGCACGACCTCGTGGTCGTCGAGCAGGAAGACCTTGATCGTCATGTGACCGTTCTACCCGATCGACGTGTACGCGCGTGGGCGTTCGGGCTCACGGAAGCAGCCGCCGTCCGTCGATGTCGTCACCCTGGAGGCGCACCCAGATGTCGCGCTTGCCCCCGGCCCACGGCGACGGCCACTCCGAGCGGTGCTCGGGGAGCTCGTCGGACGCGATCCAGCTGACGCGGCCCCTGACGAGCACGCTCCAGCCCACCTGGTGGAAGTCGTCGAAGCCGTCGATCTCGTACGACGCGTGGCCCTCGCGCAGGGCCGTCGCGAGATGCGACCCCTCCCGCACACGGTAGTAGACGTCGGTGCCGTGGGACCGGCCGTTCACGGGCACGACCAGCGGCCCGCCGGCGCTGTTGCACGCCACCCGGCCGATCCGGCTGAGCGCCAGGAGGCGCAGGCAGTCCGGACGGGACACGGTCACGAGCTCGCCCTGGTAGAGCTTCCGCGCTTCGTCGATCGCACGCATGGTGGGGTCCTCTCAGGCTTTCAGTGGATGATGGCGACCGGACAGTGCGACCGGTGCAGGACGGCGTTGGCGACGGAGCCGAGCAGGAGGCCCGTGAAGCCGCCCGCTCCGCGACTCCCCACGACGACGAGGGAGGCGTTCGCGGAGGCGCAGGCGAGCTCGTGGGCGGCCGAGCCGCCCGGCGTACGCACGGTGGCCGGTACGCCGGGGTGCTGGGCGAGCGCCCGCGAGACGGCCTGGCTGACCTCGGCGTCGTGCTCCTCGAGCTCACGGACCAGCTCGGACGACGTGGCGCCCTCGAAGTAGGCCCAGCCCTCGAGCCGCGGCGGCACGTAGAGCACCTCCACCGGCACGCCGCGGGCCTCGCCCTCCCGGACGGCGAACTCCAGGGCACGCAGGCTCAGCGCCGAGCCGTCGACACCGACGACCACGGGGCCGGTGGCCACGCCTCCGGCCCGGACGACCAGCAGCGGGCCGGTCGCGTAACGGGTCAGGTGCTGGCTGGTGGAGCCGAGCAAGCGGCCGAAGAGCGGTCCGTGGCCTCCGGCGCCGACGACCACGCAGGAGGCCGTGGCGCTCTCTGCGATCAGGACCTCGGCCGGCGTCCCCACGAGGATGTCCGGCACGGACTCCGGCCGACCGAGCTCGGCGAGCAGCTTGCGCGCAGACTCGCTCCATTCCTCCGCGAGGCCACGCGTCCACTCGTCGGCCCAGACCGAGACCCGGCCGATGTCACCGCGAGCGATGACCACGCGCAGCTCGACGTCCTCACGCAGCGCACGCTGGTGCGCATGCTGCAGGGCGAGCCGCGCTTCCGCGCTCGCGTCCCAGCCAGCCACCACAGGGCCTGTCATCGACTTCTCCATGGGTCAAGCCTGCTCGACCCCGCGCGGCGCCGACGAGAGGCACCGGACCTCGCCGCGAAGGGACCAAGGTCCCGCCCCCAAGGGCCCTGCGGGCCCTGCCGGTCCGGGCCCCGGTGAGCGAGACTTCAGGGGTACGCAGCACAGGAGCGCACCCGGCGTCCCACCCCTCCAGGGACCGAGCCGACCCTCCTTGGCCCGCACTGCCGCCGCTCCATCCCTCCGCAGCGGCCGCGGTGCGGGCCCGCGTGCGTTCTCGGGTCTGCCCCGTCAGCTCTGCGAGGTTCCCTCAGGCTCGCTCGAGCACGAAGCAGTACGGCGGCGAGTCGCGCAGGTCCATGACGCCCAGGAGCGTGTCGGCGTCGACCTGCCGGAAGACGTCGATGATCGGCAGGTGGTCGTAGACCATCGCGGCCGTCACCACGCCCCGGTGCTCGACGTGCCGCAGCCGTGCCCGTGGCCTGGCCGTCTGCATCGCGATCCTGAGCACGCCCAGCGAGCGCCGCGCCGTCGCCATCGCCCCCAGCGGCAGCGTGCCCGCGAGCCCGAGCGGCACCCGGCGGGGATCCAGGCTGACCAGGTCGCCACCCGGCGTCCGGAAGACCAGCGGGTGCACCTCGTCGACGCCGTCGAACCACTTGCCCCACCAGCCCGACGCCTCGAGCGCGCCGTCCATCGGGTGGCCGGTGCGCAGCTCGCGCCCCTTCCACCGGCCGAGGATCGCGTCGGCGCGGACCGCGTCGAGGGAGTCGAAGAGGGCCAGCGCCTCCTCGAGCGTGCACGCGTCACCGAGGTCGTCGAGTCGTTGCCTGCTCATGCCCGCCATCGTGTCAGAAGGTCGGCTCGATCCCGCTCGACCGCAGCAGGGCGCGGTAGCGCTCCACGTTGCCCAGCTTCACCGACTCGTAGCCCTTCACGACCTCCACGAGCCCCGCCAGCCGCACCGCCTCGTCATAGCCCTCGGCGGTCAGCCCGTCGGTGAGGCCGGCCACGAGCGACCGGTAGTGGTCGCGCAGGGCGCGCTCCATCCGGCGTACGTGGGCACGGCCGAAGGGGTCGAACGGCGTGCCGCGCAGCACCTTGAGCATCGCCAGCAGCCGCAGCAGCCAGTGCCAGCGCGGCCCGAGCCCGATCTTGCGCTCCCCCAGGAACCACGCGAACGCCGGCGGCCGCAGGTTGAACGTGACCCGCGCGCCGCCCGGGACGTCGGCGGCGACCGCCGCGAGCGCCTCGGGCGAGGTCAGCATCCGCGCCACCTCGTACTCGTCCTTGTACGCCGTCACCTGGAACAGGTGGCGGGCGACGGCCTGCGAGAGGCGGGTGTCGTCGGTGACCGCCCGCTCGGCGGCCCAGACCGTGTCGACGAGTGCGACGTAGCCGGCCGCGACCTTCGTGGACTGGAAGTCGACAAGTCGCCCCGCACGGTCCGCCACCAGAGAGCGCACGGCGCCGTCGACCGTCGACTCCCGCAGCCCCGGTACGCCGACCGCGCGCGCCCGGCGCTGCGGCCCCCGCGTCGCCTCGGCGAACGCGTCGGGCTTCGCGACGGCTGCCCTCCCCCAGCGGAAGGCGGCGACGTTGGCCGCGACGGAGACGCCGTTGATGCCGATCGCCTCCTCGATCGCCTCGGCCGGGATCGGCAGCGCGCCGGACTGGTAGGCGGCACCGACGAGCAGGAAGTTGGCGGCCGCCGTGCTGCCGAAGAGCGCCTCCGCAGCGGCGAGCGCATCGAAGGACTCGACCCCGGCGACGGTGCTGTCGACGCGGTCGAGCAGGTCGGCCTCCGCGGGGTAGGCCACCAAGGGGTCGTGGACCATCGGGCCGGTGGGCGTCGGGCTCGTCGAGACGACCGCGCGGGTGCGGGGGCCGGCGTACTGCAGGTTACGGGCCTCCGCGAGGGTCAGCAGGTCGAAGCCGAGCAGCGCATCGGCCGACCCGGGCGTGACCCGGTTGGACGGCTCCACGGCACCCGGGCCGAAGCGCAGGTGGCCCGTGACCGGGCCGGCCTTCTGGCTCATGCCGACCTGGTCGAGCGACTCCACGCCGAAGCCGGCCCGCAGCGCTGCGGTGGCGAGGACCTGGTTGACGGTCACGATGCCCGTGCCGCCGATGCCCGCCATGAAGACGCTCCACGTGCGGTCGAGCGCCCCGTAGCCGGGATCCGCGACGTCCGGGGCGGCCGGCGCCTCGCGCCGGGCGACCCTCGCCGACGGGTCGACCTCGACCGTCACGAAGGACGGGCACTCGCCCGACAGGCAGGTGTAGTCGGTGTTGCAGCCGGTCTGGTCGATGCGGGTCTTGCGCCCGAGCTCCGTCTCGACGGGCTGGACCGAGAGGCAGTTGCTCTTGCGGCCGCAGTCGCCGCAGCCCTCGCAGACCGCCTCGTTGATGATGACCCGCTTCGTGCGCGGGGCGAGCGTGCCCCGCTTCCGCTGGCGGCGCGCGTCGGCGGCACAGTGCTGGTCGTAGACGAGGACGGTCGTGCCCTTGATGTCGCGGAGCACCTTCTGCGCCTCGTCGAGCCGGTCACGGTGCCACAGCTCCACGCCTCGGGGAAGGTCGCGGCGGCGGTAGCGCTCGGGCTCGTCGGCGCAGATGATCACCTTCGCGACGCCCTCGTTGACCAGGTTGTGCGCGAGCTTCGTGATGCCGAAGCGGCCCTGCGGGTCCTGCGCGCCCGTCATCGCGACGACGTCGTTGTGGAGCAGCTTGTAGGTGATGTCGACGCCTGCCGCGACGCACGCCTGGACGGCGAGCTGGGCGGAGTGGAAGAAGGTGCCGTCGCCGACGTTCTGGAAGAGGTGCTCCGCCTTCGCGTATGGCGCCTGGCCGATCCACTGCGCGCCCTCGCCACCCATCTGGGTGACGCCGATGACCTTGCTGTCCTCGCGCTGCGAGATCGTGACCAGCGTGTGGCAGCCGATGCCGCCCCCGCCGATCGACCCCTCGGGCAGCGCGGTGGAGCGGTTGTGCGGGCACCCGCTGCAGAAGTACGGCGTGCGGCTGGTCGGCAGCAGCGGCAGGTCGATCCGCCTCGGCGGCTCCGGCACGAGCACCAGGCGGTCGCGGAGCCCAGCCGTCGTCAGCACGCGGCGCAGCGGGGCGAGGAGCCGGCCGGCGGTGAGCTCACCGTCGTACGGGACGAGCGGAGCCCCGAGCGCGTCGCGCTTGCCGAGGATCCGGGGTGCGCCCTCGCGGCCGTAGAGCAAGTCGCGGATCCCCTGCTCGAGGAAGGCGGTCTTGTCCTCGACGACGAGGAGCTCGTCGAGTCCGTCGGCGAAGGTGTCGATGACGGTCGGCTCGACCGGCCACATCATCCCCATCCGCAGCACGCGGACCCCCGCCCGCTCGAGGTCCTCGACACCCACGCCGAGGTCGGTCAGCGCCTGGCGGAGCGAGTCGTAGCAGCTGCCGGCCGCCACGATGCCGAGCTTCGCGCCCGGAGCCTCGACGTCGATCCGGTTGAGGCCGTTGGCCGCGGCGTACGCCGTGACCGTGGCCATGCGCGGGCCGTAGAGCTTCGCCTCGGCGCCGACGATCCGGTCGGGGTAGAGCTCGATCTTCGTCGGCTCGTAGGTCCACGGGCGGCCCTCCCACGAGATCTCGGGAGCGACGGGATCGACCAGCGAGGTCGAGCCGTCGACGACCCAGGCACCGTCGGCCACGTCGGCGACGACCTTGAGCGCGACCACGCAGCCCGAGGCGCGCGCCATCGCGATGCCGTGCAGGCCGAGCTCGACGATCTCGGAGGCGTTGCGCGGGAAGAGCACCGGTACGCCGAGCGAGGCGAGGGTCCGCTCGCTGACCGCCGGGACGGTCGAGGACTTCGCCGCCGGGTCGTCGCCGACGAGCATGAGCACGCCGCCCTGCGGGTGGCCGCCGTACATGTTGAGGTGGCGGATCGCGTCGCAGGCACGGTCGACACCGGGGCCCTTGCCGAACCACACGCCGGTCACTCCGTCGAAGCGGTCGGTGTCGAGCGTGACCGACGACTGCGTGCCCCAGACCGCGGTGGCGGCGAGCTCCTCGTTGAGTCCGGGCACCACCGTGATCCCGTTGTCGGCCATCCGCTCGGGCATCTGCAGCAGCAGCTGGTCGAGCCCGCCGAGCGGGCTGCCCGGGTAGCCCGAGATGAAGAGCCCCGTGCGCAGGCCGCGCCGGCGGTCGAGGGCGCGCTGCTCGACCAGCATGCGTGCGATCGCCTGGACACCCGTCAGCAGTACCGGACCGGCGCCCGCGCGGTAGCGGTCGCTCAGGTCATACGCTTCGAAGACGGTGCCGGGCTCGAAGACCGCGGTCACCGGCCCATCTCCTGACGGCCGAGCTCGGCGCGACGCGCTGCGAGGCGGGCCTCGACGACAGCGTCGGCGGCAGCCGCGGTGGTGATGCCGAGGTCCTCGGCGGTCGTGAGCACCTCGTCGGTCGTGTGGCCGATCGCCTCGATGCCGCGCTCGACGGTCTCGTGGGAGTGGCCGTAGAGCTCGCCGCCCACCTGCACCACGCCGCCCGCGTTGGCGACGTAGTCGGGGACCCACAGCACGCCGCGGGCGTGCATCAGGTCGGCGACGTCGTGCGTCAGCAGCTGGTTGTTGGCGGCACCGCAGACCACCCGGGCACGCAGTGCGGCAACGCTCTGCGGCGTCAGGGTCGCGCCCAGGGCGCACGGCGCGTAGACGTCGACGTCCGCATCGACCACCGACGGCACGACCTCGACCGCGGCGTAGTTGCCGGCCAGCCGGGCGGTCGCCTCGGCGTTGGGGTCGCTGACCAGGATCCGCTCGACGCCGGCGGCCGCGAGCAGGCCGACCAGGCGCGCACCCACCTTGCCGACACCCTCGACGCCGATCGTGCTGCCGGCCAGGCCACCCTGGCCGAAGCGGTGCCGCGCGGCGGCGCGGAGCGCGCAGAACACGCCGTACGCCGTGGAGTAGCCGCTGTCGCCCGACCCGCCCTTGTTCTTGCCGACGACCCAGCGCGTGGCCTCGGCGACGACGTCGAGGTCGTCGGCGGTCGAGCCGACGTCACCGGCGGTGACGTAGCGACCGCCGAGCGAGTCGACGAAGCGGCCGTAGGCGAGCAGGAGCTCGCGGGTCTTGACCGTGCGCGGGTCGCCGATGATGACGGCCTTGCCGCCGCCGAGCTCCATGCCGGCTGCGGCCGACTTGGCGGTCATGCCCTGCGAGAGCCGGAGGACGTCGGTGAGCGCCTCCGCCTCGGAGGCGTAGGGGTGGATCCGGGTGCCACCCAGCGCGGGGCCGAGGGTGGTGTCGTGGATCGCGATGATCGCGCGGAGGCCGGTGGCGCGGTCGTGGCAGAAGACGACCTGCTCGTGGGCGGCGGTGGCGAGCTCGTCGGTGCGGTCGAAGACCAGCCCGGCGGGACGGCTCGCAGGGGGTGCGGCGGTGGCAGTCCTTGAAGTGGCTACTGCGGACACGGATGGCTCCTCAGGTGAGCCGGACGGTGCGGGTGGTCCGTCCGGGGTGCTGTGGGCTGCCCTCTGGGGCGGCCCGGTGTGCACGGACCGCATGGGTGACGGTCGTGTGATCCACATCATGCACCCCGGTGCCCGCCGTACCCAAGCCACACACGCCCGGGACACCAGCTGCGCCCACCGTGACCGGCTTCACCGCAGATATTCGGTATTTCTGATTCGCCTTTTAGCTACGGTGAGCGCATGCAGCTGAGCGGCTTCACCGACCTGGCCCTCCGCATCGTGATGCGGCTGGCCGTCCTCGACGACGGGGAGCTGGCCTCGACGGCCCGCCTCTCGGAGGAGCTCGCGGTGAGTCCGACCCACGCGGCGAAGGTGGTGACCGCCCTCCACAAGCTCGGGGTGGTGGAGGCACGTCGCGGACGGTCCGGGGGTCTTGCCCTCGCGACCGACGCCGGCGCGATCTCGGTGGGTCACGTGGTGCGCAGCCTCGGCGACGGCAGGGAGGTCGTCGAGTGCGAGGGGAAGAACCCGTGTCCCCTCCGCGGAGGCTGCCGGCTCCGGTCCGCGCTCGGGCGCGCCCAGGAGGCGTTCTACGCGGCCCTCGACCCGGTCACCATCGCCGACGTCGTCTCGTCGCCGACCGGACCTCTGCTGCTGTCCCTGGGCCCGACGAATCCGCGTTGAGCCCTCACCCCCAAGGAGACCCCATGCTCTCGTCCACCTCGACCGAGGTCGTCCGCGCGACGCTCCCCGTCATCGGCGCCGCGATCGGCGACATCACCCCCGTCTTCTACCGGCGGCTCTTCGCCGCACATCCCGGCCTCGAGCGCGACCTCTTCAACCGCGGCAACCAGGCCCAGGGCGACCAGCAGCGTGCTCTCGCCGGCGCCATCGCGGCGTACGCCACGCTGCTGGTCGCGGAGGACGGGCCCGATCCTCGCGAGGTGCTCGGCCGGATCGCGCACAAGCACGCCTCGCTGGGCGTCGTCGCCGAGCAGTACCCGGTCGTGCACGAGCACCTCTTCGCCGCCATCGTCGAGGTCCTCGGCGACGCCGTCACCCCGGAGGTGGCCGCGGCCTGGGACGAGGTCTACTGGCACATGGCGAACACCCTCATCGCTATCGAGAAGGACCTGTACGCCGAGGCCGGCACCACCCCTGGCGACGTCTTCCGCGACCTCGTCGTACGCCGGCGTACGCAGGAGGCGCCCGACACCGTGTCGTTCGTGGTCGCCGCTGCCGACGGCACTCCCCTGCCCGCCGCGAAGCCCGGTCAGTACGTCTCGATCGGCGTCCGGCTGCCCGACGGCGCGCGGCAGATCCGGCAGTACAGCCTGATCGGCACCGAGCCGGGGACGTGGGCCTTCTCCGTCCGGGCCGTGCTCCCCCGCGACGGTGCGGACGGCACGACTGCCCCCGCCGGCGAGGTGTCGAACCACCTGCACGCGGCGGTCTTCGAGGGTGACCACCTGGAGGTCTCGCTGCCGTTCGGCGAGCTCACGCTGACCGACGGCGAGAGCCCGCTGGTCCTGGTCTCGGCGGGCATCGGGATCACCCCGATGCTGGGCTTCCTGCACCACCTGCGCGCCACCGGCTCGGAGCGGCCGGTGACCGTCCTGCACGCCGACCGCACCCCCGCCGCGCACGCGCACCGCGCCGAGCTGAAGGACCTGGTCGCCGGCCTGCCCGGCGCGACCATGGTGCGGTGGTACGAGGACCTCGGCGTCCGCCCCCAGCGGGCGGATCTCACCGAGGGACTGATCGACCTCGCGGACGTCGAGCTCCCCGGCGACGCGGACGTGTACCTGTGCGGACCCGTGCCCTTCATGGCGGCCGTCAACGGCGCCCTGATCGACCGCGGTGTCGCGGCCGACCGGATCCGCTACGAGGTCTTCGGCCCCGCCCGGGAGCTCGCCTCGTGACCGCGGCGGCGGCCGTCGCCACGGCGTTCACCTGGCTCTGGCTCGGGATGGTGCTGGCGATCTCGTTCCTCGAGGCGCCGCTGAAGTTCCGGGCGCCCGGGGTCGACCTGCGCACGGGGCTCGCCATCGGCCGGCTCGTCTTCCGGGCGCTGAACGCCGTCGAGGTCGTCGCCCTCGCGGGGGTGGTCGCGGCACTGGTCGCGGCCTCCCCCGCCCCGCGCGGTACGCCGTTCGCCGCGGCCGCCGTCGGCCTCGCGCTCGCCGCGCAGCTCCTCGCCGTCCGGCCGGCGCTCACCCGTCGCTCGGACGCGGTGCTGGCCGGCCACGAGGGGCCCCGATCGCACGCCCACCTCTGGTACGTCGCCCTCGAGCTCGCCAAGGTCCTCGGTCTCGCCACGCTCGGGGTTCTCCTGCTGCGTGCCTGAGCCGGACTAGCGTGGGCGGCCCCTGACCCAAGGAGCAGCAGATGATCGGCCACGTCGTGATGTGGAGCCTCAAGGACCCCGCGGACGCGCCTGCCTTCAAGGCTGCGCTCGACCGCTGTGCCGGCCTCGTGCCGGGCATGCTGGAGTTCCGGGTCGGCATCCGCGCCGAGGGCCTCGAGGCGTCCGCGGACGTCGTGCTGGTCTCGCGGTTCACCGACGAGGCGGCGCTGGCGGCCTACCAGGAGCACCCGGTGCACCGCGAGGTCGCGGCGCAGATCGGCCCGCTCCGCGCGGAGCGGCACGTGCTCGACTTCTCGGACGACTGAGCGCTGCCATGACCGCGTGGTTCGTGCCGGGGCTCGTGCTGGTCGCAGTCGCGACCGTCGCCCTGGCGCGCGCCTTCCGCGTCGGGATCGGCTGGCAACCGGTCGCCGCCCTCGCCCGCGCGGCAGCCCAGCTGGCGGTGATCGCGATCCTGCTCAAGGGTGTGCTCTCCGCGCCGCTGAGCGCGGTCGGCTTCCTCGCGCTGATGCTGCTCACGGCGACCGTGACCGCCGGCGGCCGGATCCACGCGATCCCGCACGGTCGCCGGATCGCGGCCATCGGTGTGGTCGCCGGGGCCGGCACCGCGCTGGCCCTGGCCCTCAGCCTGCGCCTGGTCCCCTTCGACGCGCGGCACGTCATCGCGCTGAGCGGCATCGTCATCGGCAACGCGATGAGCGCCTCGACGCTGGCGGGGCGCCGCTTCGCCCACGACGCCGCCGTACGCCGGGGCGAGGTGGAGGGCTGGCTCGCACTCGGCGCCCGCCCCCGCCGGGCCTACGACGAGATCCTGCGCACGGCCGTCGCCGAGTCGCTGCTGCCGAACCTCGACCAGACCCGCGCCACCGGCCTCGTGACGCTGCCGGGTGCCTTCGTGGGTGCGCTCTTCGCCGGCGCGCCGCCCGGCGAGGCCGCGCAGTTCCAGCTGGTGGTGCTGTCCTGCATCGGGCTGGCGATGCTGGTCACCGCGCTCACGGTGACGACCCAGGCGGCGCGGAGCCCCTACGTCTTCGTCGAGTGATGGCGCGCGCGGTCAGGCCAGCCGGATCTCGTCTCCCCGCACCGTGATCCGGCGCTGGGCAGCGGTGCGGCAGCGGGACCGCGCAGCACCGATCCGTCGGCGAGCGCGAACTGGCTGCCGTGGCACGGGCAGACCAGCCTTGCGCCTGCGCGCACCGGACAGCCCGCATGCGTGCAGACGGAGCTGAAGCAGTGGAACTCACCAGCCGACGGCTGCGTGACGACGACCTGCTCGGCGGGGACGACCAGTGCCCCGCCGACCGGCACCTGCGCCGTCGTCGCGAGCACGGGCCCGGCAGCCGGGCGCGCCTTCGCCACGTGCGCCTCCGACGTACGCCGAAGCGCGGCCCCCGGTGAGCCCGTCGGCGTGGCGGCGGTCGAGGCGGGTGCCGCCGTCGACTGACCCGGCTGCGCACCGCAGGCGGCGACGACGGGGGCGGTCGCGGCCAGCGCCACGACCGACCGCCGCGAGAGGCCCGAGCCGGTCATCTCAGTCGCCGGGGTCCGCTGCCGGCACGGAGGAGGAGACCTGGTCGCCCCACGCCGCGCGGGCTCCGGAGTCACCGACGCGGTAGACCTGGACACCGGCAGCGAGCGCGGCCACCACGGCCACCGCAGCGACCCCGCCCAGGACGGCGCGACCGGACGTACCGCGCTTGTGGAGGACGACGAGCGCCACGTCGAGGACCAGCAGTGGGAGCGCGAACCAGATCAGCTGGTCGCCGAGGGCTGCGTGGCGCCCCGGGTCGCCGACGTGCTTCTCGAGGGCCTCGCCGCTCGAGGTGGCGACGGGGATCAGCAGGGTGGCGACGGCGGCAACCCCGATGAGGAGCAGGCCGTGGGTGTCGCGCCAGGCCGGCCGCACCGCGAGCGCGATCGTGCCGAGGATGGCCAGGGGCAGCAGGACGACGACGGCGTGGACCACGAGCGGGTGCACCGGGAGGCCGTTGATGAGGTTGAACATGGCCCGAGTCTGGGGAGGCCGGCGTCAGGGGCGCCGCAACGCAACGTCAAGTCCACGTCAAGCACGGTCTGCGCGGCCGCCCGAGTGACTAGCGTGGGCCGCGTGGCACATCTGATGGTCGTCGAGGACGACGACGCGATCCGCCGTGCGCTGACCCGCGGCCTGGGCGAGCTCGGCCACGTCGTCACGTCCGTGGCGAAGGGCGCCGACGCGATCGCCGCCGTCGCCGCCTCGCCCGCCGAGGTCGTCGTGCTCGACCTCGGCCTTCCCGACATGGACGGAGAGGCCGTCCTCGGGGTGATCCGCGCACTCGGCGACACCCCGGTCATCGTCGCCACCGCCCGCGACCACGACAGCGACATCGTCCGGCTCCTCGACGCCGGCGCCGACGACTACCTCGTGAAGCCGTTCTCGGTCGCCCAGATCGATGCGCGGATCCGGGCGGTGCTCCGGCGCACCGCGGCGGCCGTCGACGCGAACCCGACGCTCACCGTCGGCGGACTCTGCCTCGACCCGCGGTCGCGCGAGGCGACGCTCGACGGCACACCCCTCGAGCTCTCCCGCCTCGAGTTCGACCTGCTGCAGGTCCTCATGCAGCGTGCCGGGGAGGTCGTGTCCAAGCCGACGCTGCTGGCCGAGGTCTGGCGCCAGCCGTGGGGCGGTGCGGACCGGACCGTCGACGTGCACCTCTCCTGGCTGCGCCGCAAGCTCGGCGAGACCGCGGCCGCGCCGCGCTACCTCGTCAGCGTGCGCGGCGTCGGCGTGAAGCTGGTCGACCCCGGGACGGCGTCGTGAGGCTCCGCACCCAGATCACGGTCCTCGGTGTCGGCACGGCGGTGCTGGTGACGCTGCTCGCCGCGCTCCCCCTCGCCTTCCTCGTCCACGACCACGCGTGGGACGAGGCCCAGCAGCGCGCGACCTACGCGGCCCAGAGCACCGCCGACTACATGACCGCGGCGGCCTACGACCACACCGAGCTGACGTCGTACGTCGACCGGCTCAACCGGCGTACGCGGACGCCGGTCACCGTGCTGGACCCCGACGGGCATGCCACCGGTGCCACGCTTCCGGCAGGGCGCCTGAGGACGGCCCTGAGGACCCGCGCCCCCCGGCTGGGCGACGGCGATGAGGACAACCTCGGCACGGTCTCCCAGCCCCACGTGACCTCGGTCGCGGGTGGACGGCTCGTCCAGATCTTCTGCCGCACGGGCGCGGGTGAGGCCCGCATCGTCGCCGTCCTCGACAGCGACTCCGTGCGGGCGTCGATCCGCAACCAGCTGGTCGCCATGGCACTGGCCGGCATCCTGCTGGTCGCGCTCGCCTGGGCCGCGGCCGAGCTGCTCGGCGCCCGGATCGTGCGCCCGCTGCGCCGCGCCGCGGCCACCGCGAACGCGCTCAGCACCGGCGACCTCGACGCCCGCGCGCCGGAGTCGGGGCCCGTCGAGGTGGCTGCCGTCGGGCGTGAGCTCAACGCCCTCGCCGCGCGGATCTCGGAGCTGCTCACGATGGAGCGGGAAAACGCCGCGGACCTCTCCCACCGCCTCCGTACGCCGCTCACCGCCGTCCGGCTCGGCGTGGAGGCCTTGCCCGAAGGAGCGGCGCGCACCGATCTCGAGCGGCACATCGCCGGCGTCGAGCGGAGCCTCACCCAGATCATCCGGGCGGCGCGGCGGGGTGACCGCGAGGGCCTGCACCCGGTCAGCGATGCGGCCGGCGTCGTCCGCGACCGGGTGGCGTTCTGGCGCCCGCTCGCCGAGGACCAGTACCGCGCGTGCGACGTCCGGCTCCCGGAGCTGCCGGCGCCGGTGCGCCTCGCTGTCGAGGACCTGGCCGATGCCGTCGACGCGCTCATCGAGAACGCCATCGCGCACACCCCGGAGGGCACCGCGCTCGGCGTACGCGTGCTGCCCGTCGCGGACGGCTGGGCGGTCGACGTCCTCGACCAGGGTCCCGGGCTTCCGGCCGACGCCGTCGCCCGGGGGCGGAGCGACCGCGGCTCGACCGGTCTCGGTCTCGACATCGCACGGCGCGCCGCCGAGGCCTCCGGTGGCCGCCTCGAGCTGGTGGCGGACGGTCCGTGGCGCGGTATCCGGCTCGCGCTCGGCTCGGCGCCCGCGACCTGACCGGCAGGGTCACCGGCCCGGAGTCAGCGCCGCCTGCGACGGACCACCCACGCGCCGACGCCGATAGCGGCGGCAGCCGCCGCGATGGCGCCGGGGCGGTTCTGCCAGCGGGTGTACTCCTCCGACACCTGCGGCCAGGCGCGCCCGATCGCCTCGGCGGCGTCCTCGGGCGTGGCCTCGAGGTCGGCGACCGACACCGGCTCGCCGAAGGTCAGCGTCACCTTGCGCGGCAGCGGCCAGCGGCGCTTCTCGGTGCCCGTGATGGTCGCCGGCACCAGCGGCGCACCCGCCTCGATCGCCAGGCGAGCAGCACCGCGCTTGGGCGAGCCGAGAGAGTCACCGCGCACGCGGGTGCCCTCCGGGAAGAGCGCCAGGGCGTCGCCGCGGGCGAGGATCGCGCGGGCCGTCTCCAGTGCGTCGGCGTCGGACTCACCACGGCGCACGGGGAAGTAGCCGAGCGCGAGGAACGGCTTCGCGAAGCGCCCCTCGGCGTACTCCGCCTTGCCCATGAAGTGCACCGGACGGCGCAGCACGAGCGCCACGAAGAACGGGTCCCAGAAGCTCTTGTGGTTGGGCACGATGACGATCGGCCCCTTCTTCGGGACGTTCTCCTTGCCGTGGACGGTGAAGCCACAGAGCAGGCGGAAGACCAGCCCGACGAGCAGCTTCACGGTCAGGTAGAACGGTCCACTCACGCCCTCTTCGCGGGCGATCCGGTGGGCCTCGGCGTTCGTCATCGGCATGGCGCCGATCATGGCGCACAACCGGCCCCGCGTCCGGCATGCTGCAGAGATGACTTCGCAGACCCAGCCGTCGAGCCAGCCCACGTCCCTGCCGCGCACGCTTGCCCGCCTGCTGCTGGGAGCCTTCCTCGCCTTCGCCGGCATCGGCCACCTGACCTTCCTGCGCAAGGAGTTCCAGGCCCAGGTGCCGTCGTGGTTCCCGGTCGACACCGACCTGGTCGTGCTCGCGTCGGGCGCCGTCGAGATCACCCTCGGCTCCGCCCTGCTGCTGTGGGCGCGGCGGCGCGTGACGATCGGCTTCGTGGTCGCCGCCTTCTTCATCGCGGTCTTCCCCGGCAACATCGCGCAGTACGTCGAGCACAAGGACGCGTTCGGCCTCGACACCGACGGCAAGCGCCTGGCCCGCCTCTTCGGCCAGCCGCTGCTCGTCGCGTGGGCGCTGTGGTCGACGGGTGCGCTGCGCGACCGCCGCCGCTGACCTTTGGGTACGCGGATCGCGCGACGCAACTCACGCCCTTCAAGTACTGCCGCGTTCTCAAAACGCAACTACCCTCCGAAGAGACCCGTGTACGGCGCGCCCGCGCGTCGCGGACCCACTCCCGCCGCACTCCGGAAGGACCTCGATGCTGCACCGCGCGCTCCTCGAAGGACGGTCGCTGGCCGCCATGGCCAAGGCTGGCGTCCTGCCCGTCTCCCGACCGCACCAGATCGTCTCGATGGCGGGAGCGATGCGTCGCTACGGTCCCTTCGGCGGCGCGGTCACGGCGGCTGCGGGGCGCCACGGCGACCAGCCCGCGATCGCCGACGAGCGCGGCTCGATCACCTACGCCGAGCTCGACCGGACGATCAACAAGCTGAGCAACACCCTGCGTGCGTCGTACCAGCCGGGCCAGACCATCGGCATCCTGATGCGCAACCACCGCAGCCCGTTGATCGTGGCCTGGGCCGCGTCGCGCGCCGGCCTCAACACCGTCTGGCTCAACACCGCGTTCTCCGCGCCGCAGACCGCCGAGGTCGCCACCCGGGAGGGCGTCGACGCGCTCTTCATCGACGCCGACCTCGCCTCCCTCGCCGCCGACCTGACCATCCCGGTCGTCACCACCGACATCACCGCAGCGCAGGACGACCTCGACGCGTACCTGGCCGCCGGCTCCCCCGTCGCACCGCCGAGCCCGGCCCGTCCGGGCCGCCTGATCCTGCTCACCTCGGGCACGACCGGCACCCCGAAGGGCGCGCCCCGCACCGAGCCCAAGGGCTACACCCTGCCCGGCGCGATGCTCGACCGCCTGCCGATGCGGACCCGCGAGGCCACGGTCATCGGCCCGCCGCTCTTCCACGGCACCGGCCTGATCATGACGATGATGACGATCGCGCTCGGCTCGACCGTGGTGCTGCGCCGCAGCTTCGACCCCGAGACCTTCCTCGCCGACATCGCCGAGCACAAGGCGACCGCGATCTGCGTCGTCCCCGTGCTCCTGCAGCGCATCATCGCGCTGCCGACCGAGGTCACCGACCGCCACGACACCTCGTCGCTGCGGGCCGCCTTCTGCAGCGGCTCGGCCCTCCCGGCGGCCGTCTCGGCCGAGTTCCAGGACCGCTTCGGCGACGTCATCTACAACCTCTACGGCTCCACCGAGGTCTCGCTGGCGACGATGGCCAACCCCGACGTCGTCCGCGCCCACCCCACCTCCGTCGGCACCCCGATGCTCGGCTGTCGCGTCGAGCTCATCGGCGACGACGGCAAGCCCGTCGCCCCGGGCGAGCGCGGCCGCGTCTTCGTCGGCACCGTGACGCCCTTCGAGGGCTACACCGGCGGCGGCCACAAGGAGATCATCGACGGCATGCTGTCGACCGGCGACGTCGGCCACGTCGAGGACGGCCTGCTCTACATCGACGGCCGCGACGACGACATGATCGTCTCCGGTGGCGAGAACGTCTTCCCGGCCGAGGTTGAGGAGCTCCTGATCGCCCACGCCTCCGTCCGCGAGGCCGCCGTCGTCGGCGTCGAGGACCCCGACTTCGGCATGCGCCTGCGCGCGTTCATCGCCTGCCACGACGGAGCCACGCTCACCGCGGACGACGTCCGGACCCTGGTGCGCGACAACCTGGTCCGCTACAAGGTGCCGCGCGACGTCGTCTTCCTCGACGAGCTCCCCCGCAACCCCACGGGCAAGGTGCTGAAGCGCACCCTGGTCCAGTGGGAGACCCCCGCCGGCTGACCCGGCTCCCTTCCCCGAACTGAGCACCATGAGCACTCTCACCGGCCGCAGCATCTCCACCCTCCGCGTTGCGGGCCAGATGGCCCGCAACGCGTGGGACATCTCCTGGTTCGGCGACGGCGTCGAGCACGAGCGCACCCCCACCGAGCTTCTGTACGACGAGCCCCACGCCCGCGTGGAGCGCGTCGCCCCGGATGCCCCGGTGAGCGGCAACCCCGTGCTGCTGGTGACGCCGCTCGCCGTCCCCGTGACCTGCTGGGACCTGCGCGAGGGGCAGAGCCTCGCTGCTCACCTGACCGGTGCTGACGGGAGCGGCCCGGGCCGTCCGACGTACACGATCGACTACGGCGCGATCCGGTTCAGCGACCGCGGGATGGGCTTCGAGGACTGGATCGACGGCATCCTGCCGACCGCGGTCGAGCGGATCTCCGCAGCCCACGGCGGCGCGAAGGTCCACCTGGTCGGCTGGTCGCACGGCGGCACGATGTCGCTGCTGATGGGCGCCCACCACCCGGACCTGCCGATCGCCTCGATCAGCTGCTTCGGCACGCCGACCGACTACCGGCGCAACCCGGCGTACAAGGGGCTCTTCTGGGTCTACGACCACCTGGGCCCGTCGTTCGTGGTGACCCCGATGGCGATCGCCGGCGGCACGACGGCGCCGCTCACCCGGCTGGGCTACCGCTGGATGGCGCCGGTCCGCGAGATCACCAAGCCCTGGACGCTGCTCCGCAACCTGCACCAGCCCGAGGTGCTGGCCCGGATCAACGCGGTCGACCAGTTCGTCGACGCGATGCCGGGCTACCCGGGGCGCTTCTTCAACCAGGCGATCGTCCGGCTCGTCTGCGAGCAGGAGTTCGTCAAGGGCGCCGTGCACCTGCGTGACGACCTCGTCGTCGAGATGGACCGGCTGGTCACCCCGCTGCTGCTGATCGGCAGCAGCGCCGACGTGCTCGCCAACGCCGCCTCGGTCGAGGCGGGCGTCGAGGCCTACCGCAACGCCGACGTGACCTTCCTCAAGGTGAAGGGCTTCAGCCACCTCGGCCTGATCGCCTCGCCGCGCGCGCAGCAGGAGACCTGGCCGGCGGTGCTGGCGCACCTCGCCGCCCACGACGGCTGACAGCCGGTGTGACCGGAGACACCGCCGGTCCTCATGTACGCCGGACACCGCGTCTCAGTAACGTCGTCGTCATGAGCATCGAGCACCACGACGTCGTCATCGTCGGCGCCGGATTCTCCGGCCTCGGCGTCGCCATCGCCCTGCAGCGGGCGGGCTTCGAGGACGTCCTCCTCGTCGACGACGCCGACGGCGCAGGCGGCGTCTGGCACTGGAACACCTACCCCGGCGTCGCGGTCGACATCCCGTCGTTCAGCTATCAGTTCTCGTTCGCGCAGCGCACGGACTGGACCCGCAGCTACGCCAAGGGCGCCGAGCTGAAGCAGTACGCCGAGCACCTCGTCGAGCGCTTCGGCCTCGCCGACCGGATCCGGTTCGGGACCCGCGTGACCAGCGCGACGTACGACGAGGCCACCTGCGTGTGGGACGTCGCGACGACGACCGGCGACCTCACCGCGACGCACGTGGTGCACGCGGGCGGTCCGCTCAGCCAGCCGAAGTACCCCGAGATCACCGGCCTCGAGTCCTTCGCGGGCGAGGTCATGCACACCGCCCGCTGGGACCACGACGTCGCGCTCGCCGGCAAGCGGGTCGCGATCATCGGCACCGGTGCGTCTGCGGTGCAGATCATCCCCTCCATCGCGCCCGAGGTGGAGCACCTGACCGTCTTCCAGCGGACTCCCATCTGGTGCCTGCCCAAGGCGGACTTCCCGATCGGCGCGCCCGCTCGCGTGGGCCTGCGTCACCTGCCCGGTGTCAACCGCCTCGCGCGGCTCACCAGCGACCTCTTCGTCGAGGCGACGTTCCCGTTCCTCGCCCACTACGGCGGGGCGCTGCAGGCCGGCAAGGTGCTCGAGCCGGTGGCCCGCAGCTACCTGCGGTCGCAGATCGACGACCCCGAGACCCGCGACAAGCTCACGCCGCGCTACGGCCTGGGCTGCAAGCGGCCGAGCTTCCACAACAGCTACCTGTCGACGTTCAACCGCGACAACGTCGCACTGCAGACGGACGGCATCCGCGAGGTCACGCCGCATGGCGTCGTGACGGCCGACGGCACGGAGCACGAGGTCGACGTCCTGCTCCTCGCCACCGGCTTCAAGGTGACCGAGAAGGACGCCCTGCCCGGCTACGACGTCGTCGGACGCGACGGCCTGGTCATCGCCGACTGGTGGGAGACCGAACGGCTGCAGGCCTACCAGGGTGTGTCCGCCCCCGGCTTCCCGAACTTCTTCACGACCTTCGGGCCCTACGGCTACAATGGATCGTCGTACTTCCAGCTCGCCGAGGCGACCGCCGGACACATCGTGCGCGTCCTGAAGGAGGCCCGGCGTCGCGGGGCGGCCGAGGTCGAGGTGACCTCCCGGGCGCACGAGCGGTACATGGCATCGGTGCGGAAGCGGCGCGGACCGCAGGTCTTCTGGCAGCCGTCGTGCGCCGGGGCGAACAGCTACTACTTCACCAAGGACGGCGACGTCCCGCTCCGGCCCGGGCTCACGCCCGAGGTCCGGTGGCGCAACGCGCACTTCCCGCTCGACGACTACGCCTACGCCTGACGTACGCCGGGGCGCACCGCGCACCGGGAGGCCATCTGCGGAACGACGAGCCCCCGACACGCCGTGACGTACGGCGTGCCGGGGGCTCGCAACGTGTCAGGTGGCCGTCAGCCGGCGAGCAGGCCCTTCGCCACGTGGGTCACCTGGATCTCGTTGGAGCCGGCGTAGATCATCAGCGACTTGGCGTCACGGGCGAGCTGCTCGACGCGGTACTCCGCCATGTAGCCGTTGCCACCGAAGAGCTGGACCGCCTCCATCGCGACGTCCGTGGCCGCCTCGGTGGAGTAGAGCTTCATCGCGGACGCCTCGGCGAGGGTCGGCATCTTGCCGGCCTTGATGCCGTCGAGGGCGACGAAGACCATGTTCTGCACGTTGAGGCGCGCGACCTCCATCTTGGCGAGCTTGAGCTGGATCAGCTGGAAGTCGCTGATCGGCTTGCCCCAGAGCTCACGCTTCTTCGCGTAGTCGACCGAGCGGCGGTGGCACTCGTTGATGATGCCGAGCGAGCCGATCGCGCAGGCGACGCGCTCCATGACGAAGCCGTCCCGGGCGCTCTGGCGACCGTCGTTTGCCGAGGACCCCTTCTCGAGGGCCTTCTCGCCGCCGAGGAGGCGGTCCATGCCGAGCCGAACGTCGTCGAAGAAGAGCTCGCCGGTACGGGAGGACATCAGGCCCATCTTCTTGAAGGGCTTGCCCTGGGTGAAGCCCGGGTCGCCCTTCTCCAGGATGAACGCGAGTACCTGGCGGTCGCGGATCGGGGTGCCGTCGCCCTCGTCGAGCTTGGCGTAGACCACGGCGACGTCGGCGTCGGGGCCATTGGTCGCGAAGGTCTTCGAGCCGGTCAGGATGAAGGCGTCGCCGTCGCGCCGAACGGTGGTCTTCATGCCACCGAAGGCGTCGGAACCGGAGTCAGGCTCGGTGATCGACCAGGCGGCGATGTGCTCGAGCGTGGCGATCTTCTCGACGTACTTCTCCTTCTGCTCCAGCGTGCCCTTCTGCAGGATCGTGGCAGCACCCAGGCCGATCGACACACCAACCGAGACCATGGTCCCGAGCGAGACGCCAGCAAGCTCGGAGCCGACGACGGCGCCCATGCCGAGCATGTCGAGCATCGGGTTGGGCTCGGCGGCCCCGTCCTTCTTCTTCTCCGCGCGCGCGGCCTTCGCCGCCTCGCGCTCCTCCGGAGTGCGCTCGGCGCGCTTGCGCTCGGAGGCGAGCATCTTGCGGATTGCGTCGCGTGCCATGTCAGTCACGCCGAAGTCGGCGAAGAACTGGCGGGCCATGTCGTACGGCGGGATCTCGCCGGTCTCGATCGCGTCGCGCTGCGGCTCGGCGTTCTTCGCGATCCAGTCGCGCACGCCCTCGCGGATCGCCTCGTCCATGTCGGACCACTCGTGCATGGGGATTCCTCCTCGCAGGGGCATCCGTCGTCGTCGCGCCTCCATGGCGGAGCGGATGCCGCAATGCGGAGATGATTACATGGACATGCTGTCCACGGTAACCCCCGGCGCGCCGAAAGGGCGGCTCAGGCGGTGACGCCGAAGTCGGTGTCGACGTCGAGCTCGACGCCCGCGAGGCGCGCGGTGGCCTGGATCGTGCCGCAGGTGGCATCGGTCAGGAAGGTGACGAGGTCCTTCTTCGTGCTGCGCGAGCGGCCGGCCAGCAGCCAGCGGTTCACGACGCTGTCGACCTGTCCGATGATCGCGAAGGCGAGGTTCTCGGCGGCGCCACGGGGCAGCTTGCCGTCGATGACGAGCGGGAAGACCCCCTGGATGAGCTCCCGCAGCCCCATCGCGAACGCGGTCTTGCCGCCGGTCGCCTGCGGCGAGCCGTGCATCGGGCGCGCTGCCGATCCGGCCCCGAGGAAGCGGTGCAGGTTCGCGTGGTCGCTGACCCAGTCGACGTACGTGCGAGCGCCGCGGCCGACCATCTCCCGCACGGTGCCCCGGGGCACCAGCAGCGGTGCGAGCGTGGCGTTCATGTCGTTGATGATCCGGAGCCGGATCTGCGCGTCGAGGTCGTCACGGTCACGGAAGAGCTTGTAGACGACCGAGCGCGGGATGCCGGCCTGGGCGGCGATGGCCGCCACGCCGACGTCTCCGCCGTCGCGGTCGATCAGCTCGAGGGCGGCGGCGAGCAGGCTCTCGCGGCGTCCCTGGCGGTGGTCCTCCCACCGCCGGTCACGCCCGTCGACACTGCGGCTGTCCTCCACCAACTGGCTCATGCGAGAAACTCTAACGAAGTTGCTTGACCGGACACGGTGTCCAACATAGTTTTATCTTCGACAGTGTGTCCACGGTAGATCCGAGCCGTGGTCTCCCGAGCAACGAAGGGCTCTTCCATGGGCAGCAACAAGGTCTACGTCATCGGCGTCGGCATGACGAAGTTCGAGAAGCCGGGTTCGAAGGACTGGGACTACCCGGACATGGCGCGCGAGGCCGGCACGAAGGCGCTCGAGGACGCGGGCATCGCGTACGACGCGATCCAGGCCGTCCACGTCGGCTGGGTCTACGGCGACTCCACGTCGGGCCAGCGCGCGGTCTACGAGCTCGGCAAGACCGGCGTGCCGATCACCAACGTCAACAACAACTGCTCCACCGGCTCCACGGCGCTCTACCTCGCCACCCGCGAGATCAAGGGCGGCCTCTACGACTGCGTCCTCGCCCTCGGCTTCGAGAAGATGCAGCCGGGCTCGCTGACGTCGCACTTCGACGACCGCACCAACCCGATGCTCGACCACCTGATGGCGCTCGCCGAGCTCCAGGAGTTCTCCCTGCCCGCAGCGCCGTTCATGTTCGGTGCCGCCGGCCGCGAGCACATGGAGAAGTACGGCACGACGCTCGAGCACTTCGCCAAGATCGGCCACAAGAACCACAAGCACTCGGTCAACAACCCGTACGCGCAGTTCCAGACCGAGTACACCCTGGAGCAGATCCAGGACGCGCCGATGATCTACAGCCCGCTCACCAAGCTGCAGTGCTCCCCCACCTCCGACGGCTCGGGCGCGGTCGTCCTCGCCAGCGAGAAGTTCGTCGAGGAGCACGACCTGTGGGACCAGGCGGTCGAGGTCATCGGCCAGTCGATGGTCACCGACATGGAGTCGACCTTCACCGACAACTCCGCCCAGTCGCTCGTCGGCAAGGAGATGACGCGCCGTGCCGCGCAGGAGGTCTACGCCCAGGCCGGCATCACGCCCGAGGACGTCTCCGTCATCGAGCTGCACGACTGCTTCTCGGCCAACGAGCTGATCACCTACGAGGCGCTCGGTCTCTGCGCCGACGGCGAGGCCGCGAAGCTCATCGACAACGACGACACGACGTACGGGGGTCGTTGGGTCGTCAACCCGTCCGGAGGCCTGATCTCCAAGGGCCACCCGCTCGGCGCCACGGGCCTGGCCCAGTGCTCCGAGCTCACCTGGCAGCTGCGCGGCACCGCCGACAAGCGCCAGGTCGAGCGCGCCGGCCAGCCCGGCGGCGTCGCGCTGCAGCACAACATCGGCCTCGGTGGCGCCGTCGTCGTCACGGCGTACCGCAGGGCCCAGCGCCCGGCCTGACATTCGGGTCCCCCGCACCACCGGTGCCGGGGCGGCGTACGTCGCCCCGGCATCGTCCAGCACGACCTCAACCGCACCACTCACCACCCCACCAAGGAGCCACCATGGCCAGCGTTTCCGTCACCCAGTCCCTGCCCGTCGACGTCGACACCGCGTACGGCGCCCTCGCGAACCTCGAGGGCTACAAGGACTGGCTGAAGATCCACCAGAGCTGGAAGTCCCAGCTGCCGGCCCCCGACGCCATCACCGTTGGCACCCAGATCACCGAGGTCGTCTCCGTCATGGGCATGGCCAACAAGATCGAGTGGACCGTCACCGAGGCCAACGCCCCCAAGTCGATGACCATCGAGGGCACCGGCATGGCCGGCGTGAAGATCAAGTTCACGATGTCCGTGGCCGAGAACGGCGCCGGTTCGGACGCCACGATCGACGCCGAGTTCAACGGCACGATGGTCGTCGGCCCGATCGGCAAGGCGATCGCCAAGAACACCGAGGCCGACCTGACCGAGTCGCTGGCCAAGCTGGCCGAACTCGTCGCCGCCTGATCCACGCAGCCCTGCCAAACCCCACGCAGCGAAAGGCGTACTCCGCGATGAGCACCGACACCCAGGCTCCCCGTGCCACCAAGCCCGTCACCTTCAACGACGACGGCATCGGCGAGTGGACCGAAGACGTCGTCTTCGAGGTCACCAGCGAGCGCATCGCGGAGTACGCCGCCGCGACGAACGACCCCATCGAGGCCCACCTCAAGGGTGAGATCGCCTCCCCCGTCTTCGCGGTGGTCCCCACCTTCTTCTCGATGGCGCCCGCCGCTCTCGAGGTCGCTCCCGTCGAGCTGCTGATGAAGCTGGTCCACGGCGAGCAGGACTTCCACTTCCACGCGCCGATCAAGCCCGGCGACGTCCTCACCTGCCGTGCCCGTTCGACCGGGTACGCCGCGCTGAGCACCGGCTCGACCGTCGTCATCAAGGCCGAGACGGTCAACCAGGACGGCGTGCTGGTCAACGAGCAGTTCATCACCGCGTTCTTCCGCGGCGTCGACGCCGGCAAGAACGTCGGCGAGCTGGCTCCCGGCCACGCGCTGGACCCCGCCCTCACCACCGGTACGCCGGTCGCCGAGGTCACCGCGCACGTCGACGAGGACCAGACGTTCCGCTACTCCCCCGCGTCGGGTGACCCGATGCCGATCCACCTCGACGAGGAGATCGCGCAGATGTCCGGCCTCCCGGGCATCATCAACCACGGCCTCTGCACGATGGCGTTCACCTCGTGGGCCGCCCTGGAGTCCTTCGTCGACGGCGACGTCACGAAGCTGAAGCGCTTCGCCGTCCGCTTCGCCAAGCCGGTCCTGCCCGGCCAGGACATCACCACGCGCTTCTGGGACCTCCCCGCGACCGCCGAGGGCGACCGCGCCGTCGGCTTCGAGACCTCGGTCGGCGACGACCTCGTCATCCGCGACGGCCTCGCCGTCTTCACTGCCTGAACCTCTTCTCCACCCCGACTCGTAAGGAACAGAACCATGGGAACTCTCGACGGACGCGTCGCCATCGTCACCGGCGCCGGTCGCGGCATCGGCCGCGAGCACGCCCTCCTCCTCGCCCGCGAGGGCGCCAAGGTCGTCGTCAACGACCTCGGGGGCGCCAACGACGGAAGCGGCTCGGACGCCGGCCCGGCGCAGCAGGTCGTCAACGAGATCATCGCGGCCGGTGGTGACGCCGTCGCCAACACCGACGACGTCTCGTCGTGGGCGGGCGCTGCGAACCTCGTCAACCAGGCGATCACCGTCTTCGACGGCCTCGACATCCTGGTCAACAACGCCGGCATCCTGCGTGACGCCTTCATCCCCAACATGGAGGAGCACCAGTGGGACGCCGTCCTCGCGGTGGTCCTCAAGGGCACGGCCGCCCCGATCCACCACGCTGCGGCGTACTGGAAGGAGCAGTCGAAGCAGGGCAAGCCGGTCGCGGCCTCGATCATCAACACCGCCTCCGCGTCCGGCACGTTCATGCCGAACGCCGGCCAGGCCAACTACGGCGCCGCCAAGGCCGCCGTCGCGGCGCTCACGATGGTCGCCGCCGAGGAACTGGACCGCTACGGCGTCCGCGCCAACGTGATCGCCCCGATCGCCCGCACCCGCCTCACCCTGGCCACCCCGGGCATGGGCGCGATGTTCGCCGCCGAGGTCGAGGAGGGTGAGTTCGACGCGTTCGCGCCGTCCAACATCTCGCCGATCGTCGCCCGGCTGGCGGCCGAGGACTGCAAGCTCACCGGCAAGTTCTTCGGCGTCCAGGGCGGTGTGATCCAGGAGTTCCAGGGCTGGCACGAGGTCGCGTGCATCGAGTCCGAGGGCCCCTGGCAGATCGGCGACCTCGCCGACCGCCTCGGCTGACCCACCCACGTCCAGCCCGCCCCCCGCACCACCGCCTCCAGGAGATCTGCACATGGCCCGCCAGAACTACGAGCTCGGACTCGGCATCATCGAGGAGCACCTCGACCTCGCCGACGCTGTCGCCGACCTCGCCGAGAACCTCTTCACCGCCGACGCGATCCGCTCGATCGTCGATGCCAAGAAGCCCGAGAAGTTCCCGCCGTTCTGGAAGTCGCTCGTCGAGTACGAGCTGCTCGGCCTGCACATCTCCGAGGAGCTCGGTGGCTCGGGCGGCGGGCTGACCACGCTGGCCGTGGCGCTCGAGGCACTCGGCCGCCACGCGCTGCCCGGCGCGTTCACGCCGACCGTCCTCGCCTCCGCCCTGCTGCAGGCGGCCGGCGGCGCGGCGACCGGGCACATCGCCGGCCTGATCGACGGTACGACGATCGGCGCCGTCGCCCCCGAGGGCGCCACCCTGCCGACCGCGGTCGCCACCGCCGACGGCGGGGTGACCGTCACCGGCACCTGGGACGGCGTGGCCTCCGGCGACGTGGCCGACCTCGTCGTGCTGCCGGTCGACCTCGACGGCGTGGTCCGGTGGATCGTGGTGGGGTCCGACCAGCTGAGCGTCACGCCGCAGGACTCCGTCGACGTGCTCCGCAGGGCAGCGCGGGTCTCCGCCACCGACCTCACCGTCGCCGCGGGCGACGTGCTCAGCGGCCTCGCCGCCGAGCGGGCCCGCTCCATCGCCGCCGTCGTCCTCGGTGCCGAGGCGACCGGCCTCATCTCCTGGTGCGTCGCCGCCGCGTCCGAGTACGCCAAGATCCGGGTCCAGTTCGGCCGCCCGATCGGCCTCTTCCAGGGCATCAAGCACAAGTGCGCCTGGATGGCGATCGCGCTCGAGCAGTCGCGCGCCGCCGTGTGGGACGCCGCCACCGCGATCGACAAGGGTGACGACACCGCCGACTTCGCCGGCAACGTCGCGGCCGTCCTGGTGCCGGACCTCGCGGTGAAGGTGGCCCAGGACTGCATCCAGGCCCACGGCGGCATCGGATTCACCTGGGAGCACGACGCCCACCTCTACTACCGCCGGGCCCTCGCGCTCCGCGCCCTGCTCGGCACCCGTGAGGCCCGCGCGCTGCGCGTCGCCGACGACGCCCTGGCCGGCAACCTCCGTCCGCTCGACATCGAGCTGCCGGCCGAGGCCGAGACGATCCGCGCGCAGATCCGCGCCGAGCTCGACGCAATCCAGGCGATCGAGGACGAGGACGCGCGGCTGGCCGCCCTGGGCGACGGCGGCTGGGTGCTGCCGTACTTCCCCAAGCCGTACGGCCGCGCTGCCGGACCGTTGGAGCAGGTCGTCATCGCGCAGGAGATCAAGGCTGCCGGCGTCCAGGTCCCCAACCTGCTGATGGGCATCTGGGCCCTCGCCTCGATCGTCGGCTACGGCTCCGAGGAGCTCAAGGAGGAGTTCGGCCTGCCGACGCTCCGCGGCGACATCATGTGGTGCCAGCTCTTCTCCGAGCCGGGCTCCGGCTCCGACCTCGCCTCGCTGCAGACCAAGGCGACCAAGGTCGAGGGCGGCTGGAAGATCAACGGCCAGAAGATCTGGACCTCCATGGCGCAGTTCTCCGACTGGGGCATCCTGATCGCGCGCACCGACCCAGCCGCTCCCAAGCACGAGGGCATCACCTACTTCCTTCTCGACATGACGAAGGAGGGCGTCGACGTCCGCCCGCTGCGGGAGATGACCGGCTCGGCCCTCTTCAACGAGGTCTTCTTCGACGACGTCTTCATCGAGGACAAGTACGTCGTCGGCGAGGTCAACGACGGCTGGAAGGTCACCCGCACGGCGCTGGCCAGCGAGCGCGTCGCGCTGTCGGGCAAGATGGCGGCGTACGCCAACGACGGCGACCTGCTCCGCTTCGCCAAGGGCCGGGATCTCTCCGCCGTCGCCCGCCACCAGCTCGGCGACCTGCTCGCGGAGTCGCAGGCGATCGACGTGATGAGCAACCGGATCGTGCTCAAGCAGCTGCTCGGCTCCGACAGCGGCACCACCGCGAGCGTCAACAAGCTCCTCGCGATGAGCATCAGCCAGAAGATCGCCGAGTTCATCACCGCCGAGCTCGACGTCGCGGGCGCGTTCTCCGTGCCTGGCGCGCGCACCGACCACGCCCTCGAGCAGCTGCTCGGCGGCCGGGCCACGACGATCTACGGCGGCACCACCGAGGTGCAGCTCAACCTGATCGGCGAGCGCATGCTGGGCCTGCCGCGCGACGCTGAGCCCAAGGCCTGACCCATGGTCGGATGTGACGGGCGACACCCCGTGGTTTCGGTACACCAGACACTGTGTCTCAGTAACCTCGCGAGGTGACCACGCACTACGACGTCCTCGTCATCGGCTCCGGCTTCGGTGGCTCGGTCACCGCTATGCGGCTGACCGAGAAGGGCTACACGGTCGGTGTCCTCGAGGCGGGGGCCCGCTTCGAGGACGCCGACTTCGCCGCGACCAGCTGGGACGCGAAGCGTTACGTCTTCGCCCCCGCCGCCGGCTGCTACGGCATCATGCGGATCGAGGTGATCAAGGACTGCCTGATCGCCGCAGGAGCGGGCGTCGGCGGCGGCTCGCTGGTCTACGCCAACACGCTCTACGAGCCGCTGCAGCCGTTCTACGACGACCCCGCCTGGTCACACATCACCGACTGGAAGACGGAGCTCGCGCCGTACTACGACCAGGCGAAGCGGATGCTCGGGGTGACCACCTACCCGGGGTTCACACCCGCCGACGCGCTGATGAAGCAGGTCGCTGACGATCTCGGCGTCGGCGACACCTTCCACCCGACGCCCGTCGGGGTGCTCTTCGGGCCCGCAGGCGAGCGCGGCGGGGACGAGGTGTCCGACCCGTTCTTCGGCGGCGAGGGACCGGCCCGGCGTACCTGCACCAACTGCGGCGAGTGCATGACGGGCTGCCGGCACAACGCGAAGAACACCCTGGTCAAGAACTACCTCCACCTGGCCGAGAAGAACGGCGCCGTCGTGCACCCGTTGACCACGGTCACCCGGGTTCGGCCCCGGCCTGAGGGCGGCTACACGGTCGAGGCGCGCTGGACCAAGGCGAAGCTCTCACGGCGCACGGCGGTCAAGACCTTCACCGCCGACCACGTCGTCTTCTCCGCCGCGGCCCTGGGCACGCAGAAGCTGCTCCACCGGCTCAAGGCCGAGGGCGACCTGCCGCGCGTCTCGGACCGGCTCGGCGAGCTGACCCGCACCAACTCCGAGGCGATCCTCGGCGCGCTCGCGCCCGACCTGAGCGTCGACTACTCCGAAGGCGTCGCGATCACCTCGTCGTTCCACCCCGACGCGGTCACCCACGTAGAGCCGTGCCGCTACGGCCACGGCTCCAACTTCATCTCGCTGCTGCAGACCGTCCTCGTGCCCGGCGGGCCGGGCGTGAAGCGCCGGTGGGCCGTCGAGTACGCCAGGCAGATCCCGCAGGCCCACCGCCTGTACGACGTGAAGCACTGGTCCGAGCGGGCCGTCATCGCGCTGGTCATGCAGGCCACCGACAACTCGATCACGGTCTTCCCCCGCAAGACCCCATGGGGCTGGATGCTCACCTCCAAGCAGGGCCACGGCGCGCCCAACCCGACCTGGATCCCCCAGGGCCACGACGTCGTACGCCGCCTCGCGGCGCTGATGGACCGCGACGGCAAGAAGGGCATGGCGGGTGCCAGCGTCGGCGAGCCGTTCGGCCGGCCCGCCACCGCCCACTTCATCGGCGGCTGCACCATCGGCGACTCGCCGGCGACCGGCGTGATCGACGCCTACCAGCGGCTCTACGGCCACCCCGGCCTCCACGTCGTCGACGGGTCCGCGATCACGGCGAACCTCGGCGTGAACCCGTCGCTCACCATCACCGCCCAGGCCGAGCGCGCCATGGCGTTCTGGCCCAACAAGGGCGAGGCCGACCCACGCCCGGAGCTCGGCGCGGACTACGTCTCGGTCCCTCCGGTCGCGCCCCGCTCCCCCGCCGTACCGTCATCGGCACCGGCAGCCCTGCGGCTGCCACTGGTCGACATCACCCACCGGAGGCCCTGACCGATGCTCGCCCACGAAGTGCACGGCAGCGGTGAGCCGCTGGTCCTCGTCCACGGCCTCACCCACCGCCGCCAGGCCTGGTACCCCGTCCTCGACCAGCTCGCCGAGCAGCGCCAGGTGATCCTCTTCGACCTGCCCGGCCACGGCCAGTCGCCGGACCTCGTGGTCCGCGACGGCGACGTCCAGGCCAGCCTCCGCGTGGCCCTCCAGGGGCTCTTCGACGAGATCGACCTGGAGAGCCCCCACATCGCCGGGAACTCCCTGGGCGGGCGGATCGCCCTCGAGGCGGCTGCTGACGGGCTGGTCCGCAGCGCCACGACCCTCTCGCCTGCCGCCTTCTGGTGGGGCGCGCCGGACTTCGTGTACGTGCGCGCCGTCTTCACCTGGCTGACCGCGAGCGCCAACCTGCTGTCGCCGGCGGTCCCCCGGCTGGCCCGCTCGCCGCACGCGCGGCGCGTGATGGGCGCGATGGTCTCGCGGCGCAGCGACCTGATCCCCCACGACGTCTTCGTCGACGACCTGCGGGGCATGCGACGCGCCATTCCCGCGATGAAGCAGATCTTCCCGGCGGCCGAGCCGTTCGCAGCAGCCGTGCCGAGCGACGTACCGGTGACCATCGCGTGGGGCGAGCACGACCGGATCCTGCTGCCGTACCACGCGGCGATCGCCCGCCGCCGGATGCCGCAGGCCCGGCACGTGGTGCTCCGGGGCTGCGGCCACGTGCCGATGGCCGACGATCCTGCCCAGGTCGCGCAGGTGCTCCTGGACGGAAGCGCCCCCGCCCTCGCCGCGCAGGCTGGTTAACGACCGTTAACATGCGGTCATGGACCGCAACATCTTCGAGCCCGAGCACGACGACTTCCGTCGGAGCGTCCGCACCTACCTCGAGCGCGAGGTCGTCCCGGCGTACCCGGAGTGGGAGAAGGCCGGCATCGTGCCGAAGTCCCTCTTCACCGGCCTCGCCGAGCTCGGCCTGACGGCCGCCGTCCCCGAGGAGTATGGCGGGGCCGGCTTCCACGACTTCCGCTACAACGCGATCTTCATCGAGGAGGGCGCGTACGCCGGAGTCGGCCCCGCGATCCTCGGCCCCACGCTCCACTCCGACATCTGCCTCCCCTACCTGCTCGAGCTCACGACCGACGAGCAGAAGGCGCGCTGGCTGCCGAAGGTCGCCTCGGGTGAGTCGATCGTCGCGATCGCGATGACCGAGCCGGGCACCGGCTCGGACCTGTCCGGCATCCGCACCAAGGCGGTCCGCGACGGCGACGACTACGTGGTCAACGGCGCCAAGACGTTCATCACCAACGGCCAGAACGCCGACCTCGTGATCCTGGCCTGCCGCACCGGCGAGCACCCGCACAAGGGCATCTCGCTGATCGTCGTCGAGGAGGGCACGCCGGGCTTCTCGCGCGGCCGCAACCTCGAGAAGGTCGGCATGCACGCGCAGGACACCTCCGAGCTCATCTTCGAGGACTGCCGGGTGCCGGCCGCCAACCTGCTCGGCAAGGAGGGCGAGGGCTTCTTCGGCCTCACCAACAACCTCCCGCAGGAGCGCCTCAACATCGCGATCGGCGCCATTGCCGGCGCCCGCGCCGCGCTCGAGTGGACCAAGCAGTACGTCCGCGACCGCAAGGCGTTCGGCAAGCCGATCGGCGCGCTGCAGACGATCAGCCACCGCCTGGCCCTGCTCGAGACCGAGGTCGAGATCACCCAGACCTACATCGACCGCTGCATCCTCGAGCACAACGACGGCGGTCTCTCCGTCGCCGACGCCGCCAAGGCGAAGCTCTGGTCCACCGAGGTGCAGGGCCGCGTCGTCGACGCCTGCGTCCAGCTCCACGGCGGCTACGGCTACATGCTCGAGTACCCGATCGCGCGCGCCTACATCGACAACCGCGTCCAGCGGATCTACGGCGGCACGAGCGAGATCATGACCGAGATCGTCGGCCGGAGCCTCAACCTGGGCTGAGCTCCCGGACGTGCTGCGCGGGCTCGCGCAGGGGCCGACCAGCCCCTGCGCAGCCTCGCGCAGGGCGGCGCTGTGTGACATTGCTCAAAAGTTCGTCCCAAAGTGCAGGCTCAACTTCGTGAAAGCATTCACATGGCGCCAGAATGGCCCGGTGACCGAGACTAACCAGTCGCAGCAGACCACGACCGACGTCCTCCTCATCGGCGGCGGCATCATGAGTGCCACCCTCGCCACGCTCATCGCGGAGCTGGAGCCGACCTGGAGCATCCGGGTGCTCGAGCGGCTCGACCGCCCGGCGCGCGAGTCCACGGGTCCGTGGAACAACGCGGGCACCGGCCACGCCGCGCTGTGCGAGCTCAACTACACCCCGCAGGCCGAGGACGGCAGCGTCGACATCTCCAAGGCCGTCGTCGTCAACGAGCAGTTCGCGCTCTCGCGCCAGCTGTGGGCGTTCCTGGTCGAGAACGGCCGCCTCCCGGCCGCTGACCGGTTCATCCACGCGACGCCGCACATGTCGTTCGTCTGGGGCGACGAGAACGTCGCCTACCTCCGCGAGCGCCACCGCCTCCTCTCCGCGCACCCCCTCTTCGAGGGCATGCTCTACAGCGAGGACCCCGAGCAGATCCGCGCGTGGGCGCCGCTCCTCCTCGAGGGCCGCACCGCCGAGGACCTCGCCGACGAGCCCATCGCCGCGACGTACGCCGTGCAGGGCACCGACGTCGACTTCGGCGCGCTCACCGAGCTCCTCCTCGACAGCGTGGCCGAGCGCGGCCTCACCGTCGACTACGACGCTGACGTCAAGAAGGTCAAGCGCGCCGACGACGGCACCTGGATCGTCAAGGGCAAGAAGTCCGGCCAGAAGTTCGAGCACCGCGCGAAGTTCGTCTTCGTCGGCGCCGGTGGCCGCGCGCTGACCCTCCTGCAGAAGTCGAAGATCCCCGAGATCAAGGGCTTCGGCGGCTTCCCGGTCAGCGGCGAGTTCCTCCGCACCGACAACCCCGAGCTCGTCGCGCAGCACCACGCGAAGGTCTACGGCAAGGCCGCGGTCGGCGCCCCGCCGATGTCGGTCCCCCACCTCGACACGCGCGTCGTCAACGGCAAGACCAGCCTGATGTTCGGCCCGTACGCCGGCTTCTCGCCGCGCTACCTCAAGCACGGTTCGCTGCTCGACATGTTCCTCGCGATCCGCTGGCACAACCTGATCCCGATGATCAAGTCGGGCCTGGCCAACGTCCCGCTGACGATCTACCTGATCACGCAGCTGATCTCGCGTCCGAAGACCAAGTTCCGCGACCTCCTCGACTTCTTCCCCGACGCCGACCCGAAGGACTGGGAGAAGATCACCGCCGGCCAGCGCGTCCAGGTGATCCGCCCCAACGGCGTCCTGCAGTTCGGCACCGAGGTCATCACCCACGGCGACGGCTCGATCGCCGGCCTGCTCGGCGCCTCGCCGGGCGCCTCGACCGCCGCGCCGATCATGTTCGAGATCCTCGAGCGCTGCTTCCCCGCCCAGTGGGCCGGCTGGCAGCCGCAGCTCAAGCAGATGGTCCCGAGCCACGGCCACAACCTTGTCGACGAGCCGGGCCTGGCGCGCGAGGTGCAGAAGCGCACCGCCGCTGTCCTGGGCCTCGAGGTCCCGGACGTCTCCGACGTCGCCTGACCCCTCTGCGCGAGCGGCCATGAACGAGGAGTTCACCGAGGACGTGCTGCGCCTGGTCCAGGAGATCCCGCCGGGCCGGGTGCTGACGTACGGCGCGATCGCGCGGATCCTCGGCCAGGGCGGCCCGCGCGGCGTCGGCGGCGTCATGAAGCGCGAGGGCGACAGCGTGGCCTGGTGGCGCGTCGTACGCGCGGACGGCACACTGCCCGCGCACCTCGTGATCGACGCCCAGGAGCACTGGCACCTCGAGGGCACTCCCCTGCGTCGTGGTGCCGTCGACGTGGCTGCGGCGTGCTGGGACGCCGAGGCGGACCCGTCCCGCTAGCCTGAGCCCCATGCCCGAGGCGAAGGACCCGATCCAGCAGGCGCGCGCCCAGTGGGTCCGCCACGGTTGGGAAGACGCTGCCGACGGCATGGCGATGGTGACCACGCTGACGCGGGTCCAGCAGCTGTTCCAGGAGCGCATCGACGCGACGCTGCGCCCCTACGCGCTGACCTTCGCGCGGTTCGAGGTGATGCGGCTGATCTCGTTCACCCGCTCGGGCTCGATGACGATGTCGCGGCTCGGCTCGCTCCTCCAGGTGCACGCCACCACGGTGACGAGCGCCGTCGAGCGGCTCGTGCAGCAGGGCTACGTCGAGCGCGCGCGGTCCGAGGAGGACCGCCGGGTCATCCATGCCTCCCTCACGCCCGAGGGCGCGCGCGTGGTCGAGGAGGCCACGGCCGCCCTCAACGCGGAGGTCTTCACGAACCCCGGCCTGGACCCGACCGGCACTCGTCGGCTCTACGACGCCCTGGCCGCGCTGCGCGCCGCACTCGGCGACCTTCCGCGCTGACCCTTCCCGGGTGACCGGCGGCGACACCCGACGACGGCGTCGCCATTATTCCTTGGATGTCCTAGTATTGAAGTGCTAGGACATCCAAGCATCCCCGGGAGCCCCTCTGTGACCGCCTTGCACGTCCCCACCCACCCCGTGCGCCTCGTGACCGCGTCGAGCCTCTTCGACGGCCACGACGCCTCGATCAACATCATGCGGCGGATCCTGCAGTCGCAGGGCTGCGAGGTGATCCACCTGGGCCACAACCGGTCGGTCCGCGAGGTCGTCGAGGCGGCGCTCGAGGAGGACGTGCAGGGCGTGGCGGTCTCGTCGTACCAGGGCGGCCACGTCGAGTACTTCGAGTACCTCGTCGAGTCGCTCCGCGCTGCGGGCGCGGGCCACGTGCAGGTCGTGGGCGGCGGGGGTGGCGTCATCGTCCCCGACGAGATCGCCCGGCTCCGCCAGTCCGGCGTCACGATCTTCTCCCCCGAGGACGGCCAGCGGCTCGGCCTCGCCGGCATGGTCAACACCGTCGTCGAACGCTGTGACACCGACCTGTGGGAGCTCGCCCCGACGACGGCAGACGCGGTGCTGACGGGTGACCGGCCGGCGGTCGCGCGGGCGATCACGGGCGCCGAGGCCGGCCGGCTGACGCCCGAGGTGCTCGAGCAGATCCGGTCCGCCGCGACCGCCCGCACCGTGCCCGTGCTCGGCGTCACCGGCACCGGTGGCTCCGGCAAGTCGAGCCTCACCGACGAGCTCGTACGCCGCTTCCGCACCGACTTCGCCGACAAGCTCCGCATCGCCGTGGTGGCTGTCGACCCCACGCGCCGGCGTGGCGGCGGCGCCCTGCTGGGCGACCGGATCCGGGCCAACGCGGTCGAGGGCGAGCAGGTCTTCTTCCGCTCCCTCGCCACCCGTGGTGCCCACGAGGTGCCCGAGCACCTCGACGACGTGATCACGGTGCTGAAGGCGGCCGGCTTCGACCTCGTCGTCATCGAGACTCCGGGCATCGGGCAGGGCGACGCGGCGATCGTGCCCTTCGTCGACCACGCGCTCTACGTCATGACGCCGGAGTTCGGCGCCGCGTCGCAGCTGGAGAAGATCGACATGCTCGACTTCGCCCACACGGTCGCGATCAACAAGTTCGAACGCCGCGGCGGAGCCGACGCCCTGCGCGACGTCGGCCGCCAGCTGGTCCGCAACCGCGAGGCCTTCGGCTCCTCTCCCAGCGACATGCCGGTCTTCGGCACCAGCGCCGCCACGTTCAACGACGACGGCGTGACCGCGCTCTACCAGCACCTGCGCGACGCCCTGCACGACCACGGCCTGCCCGCAGGCGAGGGCGTGCTCCCCCGCGTCGACGTACGGCACTCGTCGGGACTGCACCAGGTCGTGCCCGCCGACCGGAGCCGCTACCTGGCCGAGATCACCGAGACCGTCCGGCGCTACCACGCGGAGACCGAGGAGCTGGCGGAGCTCGCGGCCGACCACCAGGCGATCCAGCGGGTGCGCGCGCTCGGCTCGCGCGCCGTCCGTGCCGGCCGCGACGTGAAGCCGCTGCCGGACGGGCTGTCCGCGGCGCTGACCGGCTGGCCGGAGGTTCGCGAGCGCGAGGCCGCACAGACCCGCGAGTCGCTCTCGGGCCTGGCCATCCCCCGGGTCGCCGTGCCGCGCGGCACCGACCACGGTGAGCTGGTCCGCTACCTGCGCCGTGAGAACCTGCCCGGCCACTTCCCCTTCACCGCCGGCGTCTTCCCCTACAAGCGCGACAACGAGGACCCGGCCCGCATGTTCGCCGGCGAGGGCGACCCGTTCCGCACCAACCGCCGCTTCAAGCTCCTGTCCGAGGGACAGCCCGCGACGCGGCTCTCGACGGCGTTCGACTCGGTGACGCTCTACGGCCGCGATCCCGACGAGCGGCCCGACGTCTACGGCAAGGTCGGCACCTCCGGCGTCTCGGTGGCGACCCTCGACGACATGAAGGCGCTCTACGACGGCTTCGACCTCTGCTCCCCGACAACGAGCGTGTCGATGACGATCAACGGCCCCGCGCCGACCGTCCTGGCCTTCTTCCTCAACACGGTCATCGACCAGGCCCGCGAACTCGGCCGCGACCCGGAGGAGGCGCTCCGCACCGTCCGTGGCACGGTCCAGGCCGACATCCTCAAGGAGGACCAGGGGCAGAACACCTGCCTCTTCTCCACCGAGTTCAGCCTGCGCTGCATGGCCGACGTGCAGGAGTGGTTCATCGAGCACGGGGTCCGCAACTTCTACTCGGTCTCGATCTCCGGCTATCACATCGCCGAGGCCGGAGCGAACCCCCTGACGCAGCTCGCCTTCACCCTCGCCAACGGCTTCACCTACGTCGAGGCCTACCTCGCGCGCGGCATGGACATCGACGACTTCGCGCCCAACCTGTCGTTCTTCTTCAGCAACGGCATGGACCCGGAGTACTCCGTGCTCGGCCGCGTCGCCCGCCGGATCTGGGCGGTCGCGATGAAGGAGAAGTACGGCGCCAACGAGCGCTCGCAGAAGCTGAAGTACCACGTCCAGACGTCCGGCCGCTCGCTGCACGCGCAGGAGATGGCGTTCAACGACATCCGCACGACGCTCCAGGCTCTCTGCGCGATCTACGACAACGCGAACTCACTCCACACCAACGCGTACGACGAGGCGGTCACCACCCCGACCGACGAGTCGGTGCGGCGCGCGCTCGCCATCCAGCTCGTCATCAACCGGGAGTGGGGCCTGGCGATGAACGAGAACCCGCTCCAGGGCTCGTACATCATCGACGAGCTGACCGACCTCGTGGAGGCGGCCGTGCTCGAGGAGCTCGACCGGATCAACGAGCGCGGCGGCGTCCTCGGCGCGATGGAGACCGGCTACCAGCGCGGCCGGATCCAGGACGAGTCGATGCTCTACGAGCAGCGCAAGCACGACGGCTCGCTGCCGATCATCGGCGTCAACACGTTCCGCGCACCGTCGTCGGACGAGGAGCCGCACGAGGTCCAGCTGGCTCGTGCCACCGAGACCGAGAAGCAGTCGCAGCTGCAGCGGGTCCGCACGTTCCGCGAGGCCCACCGCAGCGAGGCGACCGAGGCCCTCGCCCGCCTCAAGCACGCCGCGACCTCCGGCGAGAACGTCTTCGCCGTCCTCATGGAGGCCGCTCGTACCTGCACCCTCCAGCAGGTCACCGAGGCGTTCTTCGAGGTCGGCGGGGAGTACCGCCGCACCGTCTGATCAGCTGCGCGGGCGCACCTGGTCGGTCCAGCCCGAACCGTCGTGCCAACGCTCGTGCGTCCCGTCGGCCGTGGGGTACCACCCCGCTGCCACGACATCGGGAGCGACGACGGCGGGAGCAGTCACGGCTCCAGGCACCCCACCGGCGGGAGCGGCAGGAGGCATCGCACCGGCGATCCCGGAACGGACGCCTCCCCCTCCACGCAGGACGCGGAGGAAGTCGGCCTTCGCGCGCGACGCGATGTCGTCAGCGCCCGGGGTCGGCGGGTTCGCCTTCACCAGTCGTCCTCCGGAACGCCAGAGCTTCCAGCCGAAGTAGATGCTGCCAGCGCGCAGGCTGACCAGCACCAGCCCGATGAGCGCGAAGAGAAGGCCGACCCCCAGGAAGATCCAGCCGACGATGCCGAAGACCGAGACACCGATGCGGTTCTGGCTGGGGTCTGCGGAGTTGTACTTGACCCCGATCGCCTCGCCCACGGACCGCTTGCACAGGCCGGACGACGACCCTTCCGAGAACGCACGATAGGTCCGGCCGTCGACCTCGAACGTTGCCGTCGCACTGCACGTGCGGTCGGAGTCCGGGGCGCTCACAGAGGTCAGGTGCCCCGTGGCCGTCGCGTCGACGTCAACCCCGCGCGTCATGACGATGGGTCCGAGCACGACGAAGACGAGGCCGAGCCCGAGGAAGACCAGAGCGCCCAGGATGCCCGGGCGCGAGCGACGCCCGAAGGGGTTCTCCAGGCCGACGAGGCCGTCTGCGATCAGCGCCCCTCCGATCACCTGACGCACGCGGCCGGCGATGTACGGGTCCTTCGACTCGTGCTTCTCGACCTCGGCCCTGGCCTGGGCCACGAGATTCGACGCCTTGCTGATGATCGACACGCTCACTCGCCTTCCGGCGCCTGCGACAGGCGCTCCTCATCCAGCCGCACCGCGCTGATGAACGACGCGAACTCGGGCCGGACCGTGGGGAACTGCTCATTGGTGCAGGTGACCGTGTTGACCACGATCGCCTGCTCGTCGGGATTGCTGGTGGCGAACGACATGATCACCTGGATCGCCTTCAACCGGTCCGGGACGCCGGGGAGCTCGCAGTCGAGCAGCTGCATGATGCCCTTGAGGCCGTCCGCGCCAAAGGGCTTCCGCTCGGCCACGGTGGCACTGACGCCATCGGCTCGGAAGCTCTCGAGCGCCTCGTCCGCCAGTCCCTCAGCGGACACACCTGCCGGCCGCACCGCGCCACCGACCGTCAGTGTGGGCGTGTACTCGCCCTCGGGGACCCAGCGCAGGGCGACGAACTCCGCACTGGTCACTCCCACTGACGCGGGTTCGACGGCGCGCCAGTACTTGCTCGGCTCCTCGAGCGTGAGCGGGACCGGAATCGTGTTCATGTTGTTCTCCATCGAGATCACCAGTTCCAGGGGGCGTACTTCGAGTCGGCTACCGCATCGACCGCGTCGCTGCCGGCATCGAGAACGGCGCCGCCAGCATCGCTGACCGCGTCGACGACGGCACCCGGATCGACGGTCACGTCGAAGTCGACCTTGCCACCGAGTCCCAGGCCGGCCCCGAGCTCGCCACCGATGTGGAACTTCCCGTCCGGACCCTTGCCCACGGTCACGTCTGCCTCGGCACCGACTCCGGCCCACCCCTCTACGCCGGCGGTGCCACCGACACCGGCAACGGATGCGCTCAGGTCTGCGCGGGCCCGCGCTCCGGCGAAGGCCTCCACACCCGCATGCAGCCCGTCCTTGCCGATGGACGCGTCGCCGGAGACGCTCGCCTCGACCGACGCCTCAGCGGAGCCCCCGACCTCGGCAACCCCGAGCTTGGCCTTCCCGGACGCCTTCGCTCCCACGGCCACGAGGCCGGCGCTGCCGCCCACCGCCAGCCCGTCCTCGGTCAGGCCCGCGTGATAGTCGGCCTTCGCCTCGCCGACGTGATACTCCGCCTTGCCGGAGAGGTCGACGTCCCCCGCCTTGTGGGTGCCCTCGACCTCGCCGCCGGCGAGCTCCGCAGACGCCTCGCCCTCGTGGAGCTTCACATCGAGGCCGGGCTTGCCCCTCTCGGTGTAGCCGTCCTTGGTGTCCGTGCGGTCGTCGGCGCGGTGCTGCGGGTCATCTCCGTCATGGTCGAAGTCGTGACCGTACTCATCGTGCTTGTACTTGCCGCGGAACTTCTCGCGGACCGTGCCGTCGGCCTGCTCCGGGTCCTCGTACGGCTCGTCGCCATCACCATCGGAGTCTGCCGGGCCACCCGGCCCGGACGGCTTCGTACCGGGCGGGACGGCGCCGGGTGGCAGGGCGCTGCCGGGCCCGCCGGGAATGATGCCGCTGGTCGTCTCCTGCTGGGCGATCTGCTCGACCGCGTCGCTCGACATCTGCTCGAGCTGCTGCGCGCACTGCTGGAGGGTGAGCCGGTGTTGGCCCGACCACGCGTCGGAGAAGTCGACCGTGTCCTGGCCCTCCCATGCCTGGGCAGCCTGGTTGATCAGCCGCTGCACGGCCTCGTTGACCATGGTGAGCTGGTGACTGTTCTGACGGAGCTGCTCCGCGACGCGACGGATCCGCTCCGGATCCATTCCGACAAACGCCATGGGTGCTGCCTTCCTCGCCTGACCGGACCCGAACCGGTCGTCCCCCGAAACCTAAGGTGGCAGCCGTCGGGACGTCGATGGGCAGAACTCCCCACGAGGTCACGGCGCCAGCGGCACCGTATCGCAGACCAGTTGCTGGCTACAGGCGTCAGTCCCAGAAGACCCGGTCCACCACGGCGCGCGCCCGGCGCGTCGCGCGGAGGTAGTCGTTGAGCATCGCGGTCGACTCCCCCGGCGCATAGCCGAGCACCGCGGCGACGGCCGCGCGCTCGCGCGCGTCACTCGGCACCGCGTCACCGGGCCGCCCGCGCACGAGCGTCACCGCATCACGCACGCGCGAGACCAGGCGCCACGCGAGCACGAGGTCCTGCGCGTCGTCCGCGCTCAGCAGCTCGAGGTCGGCGGCTGCCTGCAGCGCGGCGAGGGTACGCGGCGTGCGCAGGGAGGGGTGCCGACCGGCGTGCCGCATCTGGAGGAGCTGGACGGTCCACTCGATGTCGGCGAGGCCGCCGCGCCCGAGCTTCAGGTGGGTGTGCGGGTCGGCTCCACGGGGCAGGCGCTCGGCGTCGACGCGCGCCTTGAGCCGGCGTACCTCCAGGACGGCGTCGTCGTCGATGCCGCCCGGCGGGAACCGCAAGGGGTCGATGAGGGCCGTGAAGCGCTCGCGCAGCTCGGGGTCGCCGACCACCGCATCGGCACGGAGCAGCGCCTGCGCCTCCCACGTGCGCGACCAGCTCGCGTAGTAGGCGGCGTAGGACTCGAGGGTGCGGACCAGCGGCCCCTGCCGCCCCTCCGGCCGGAGGTCGGCGTCGAGGTCCAGTGCAGGGTCAGAGCCGGGGAGAGCGAGAAGGCGGCGCAGCTCCAGCGCCACCCCCTGGGCGTACGCCGTGGCGCGCGACGCGTCCGGGCCGGGAACGGGCTCGTGGACGAACATGACATCGGCGTCGGAGCCGAACGAGAGCTCCGCCCCGCCGTAGCGACCGAGGGCCACGATCGCCATGCGGGTCGGTGGCTCGGTGAAGCCCCGCTGCCGGGCGACGTGGGCCATGACGACCTCCAGCGCTGCCTCGACCGTCGCGTCGGTGAGCGCGGAGAGGCCGGCCCCGACCTCGGCGACGTCGGTGCCGGCGACCAGGCTGCCGGCAGCGATGCGGAGCAGCTCGCGGCGGCGCACGGCCCGGATCGCGCGGACGCCGGAGACCGCGTCGGGCTGGCGTCCCGCGATGCTCCGCATCTCCGCGAGCAACGCCTCCCCCGGCAGGGGCCGGAGCGGCTCGGCGAGGACGCGCACGCCCTGCGGCTCCCTCTGGAGCAGGTCGGTGGCATAGCGCGACGTGGCCAGCAGGCGCGCCATGCGCTCGGCGACCTCGCCCTCGTCGCGGAGCAGTCGGAGGTACCACGTGGTGGTGCCGAGCGCCTCGCTGATCCGCCGGAAGCCGAGCAGGCCCGCGTCGGGATCGGGCGCGTCGGCGAACCACTCGAGCATGACCGGCAGCAGCGTCCGCTGGATGGCGGCTGCCCGACTGACCCCTGAGGTGAGCGCCTCGAGGTGACGTAGCGCGGCGGCCGGGTCCGCGTAGCCGAGGGCGGCCAGCCGGGCCCGCGCGGCCTCGGCGCTCAGCACCGCGCCCTCGCCCGGGAGCCGCGAGGCGGCGCTGAGCAGCGGTCGGTAGAAGAGCTTCTCGTGGAGCCGCCGGACCTCGCGGCGGTGCGCCCTCCACTGCTTCTCGAGCTCGGCGGCGGCGTCGCGCCCGAGCTCCATCGAGCGGCCGAGCCGCCGCAGCGCATCGGGGTCGTCGGGCACCACGTGAGTACGCCGCATCTGCTGCAGCTGGATCCGGTGCTCGAGCCGGCGCAGGAACCGCCACGACTCCTGCAGCGCGCCGCCGTCCTCGCGGCCGACATAGCCGCGCTGGGTGAGGTGCTCCAGCGCCGGGAGCGTGCCCCGGTCACGGATCGCCTCGTCTGCCCGGCCGTGCACCAACTGGAGCAGCTGCACGGCGAACTCCACGTCCCGCAGGCCGCCCGAGCCCAGCTTGAGCTGTCGCTCCGCCTCCTGCGCCGGGATGTGCGCGACCACCCGGCGACGCATCGCCTGGACGTCCGCGACGAAGCCGTCGCGCGTCACCGCACCCCAGACGAACGGCTCCGCCATCTCCACGTACGCCGCACCCAGCGCGCCGTCGCCGGCGACCGGGCGGGCCTTGAGCAGCGCCTGGAACTCCCACGTCTTCGCCCACCGCTCGTAGTAGGCGCGATGGCTGGCGAGGGTGCGGCTCAACGGCCCCTGAGAGCCCTCGGGCCGCAGGTTGGCGTCGACCGGCCAGATGGTGCCCGCCGCGGTGTGCTCCGAGCAGATCCTGATCAGGTGGCCGGCGAGCAGCGCCGCGGTCCGCGCGGCCGCGGCGTCGTCGACCCCGTCAGCGGGCTCGTGGACGAAGACCACGTCGACGTCGCTGACGTAGTTGAGCTCGCGCCCGCCGCACTTGCCCATCGCGACGACGGCGAGGCGCACGTCGCCGGCCGCCTCGCCCACGCGGGTGCGCGCCACCGCCAGTGCCGCCTCGAGGGTCGCGGCTGCGAGGTCGGAGAGCTCGGCGGCGACGTCCTCGACGGCGAGACCGTGGGCGAGGTCGCGGGCGGCGAGGCGGAGCACCAGCCGCCGGTAGCCGAGCCGGAGCGCGTCGACGGCCTCCGCATCGGCGAGCGTCGCGACAGGCGACTCCTCCGCCGGTGAGGCCCCGACCGCGCGCAGCAGGTCCGCCCGGAGTGCGAACGCCGGCGGGCGGGTCGACTCCAGCAGCGGGTCGGCGAGCTCGCGCCACGCACCCGGGACGCGGACCACGTGGTCGGCGAGTGCCGTGCTGGCCCCCAGCACCGCGAGGAGCCGGGCCGCCGTCGGCGGGTCCTCGGCGAGGGCCGGCAGCAACGCCGCCCCGTCGGGCCCGGACGCGAGTGCGACCAGGGCCGCCAGCGCCGCATCGGGGTCGGCGCTGCGGCCGAGCGCCTCGCGCAGGCCGTCGGCGTACGGGCCGAGGGTGGTGAGGCCGGCCAGCGCCGCGTCGACGTCCTGGAAGCCCAGCCGGAGCAGGGTGCTCCGGTCGGTCCTGCGGTCGCTGGGGCTCACACCACCAACCTAGTGAGGGCGTGGATCAGAGGATCGGCAGCATCTGGTCGCGCTCGTACTGCGTGACCTGCGAGCGCCACTCCTCCCACTCCTTGCGCTTGTTGCGCAGGAAGAAGTCGTAGACGTGCTCGCCGAGGGTCTCGGCCAGCAGCTCCGACGACTCGGCGATCTCGATCGCCTCGGAGAGGTTCTTCGGGAGCGGCTTGATGCCGAGCGCGCGACGCTCGCGGTCGGACAGCGCCCACACGTCGTCCTCGGCCTCGCGCGGCAGCTCGTAGCCCTCCTCGATGCCCTTGAGGCCGGCGGCCAGGATCACCGCGAACGCGAGGTAGGGGTTGCAGGCCGGGTCGATCGTGCGGAGCTCGATGCGGGTCGACTGGCCCTTGTTGGGCTTGTACATCGGCACGCGGACCATGGCGGAGCGGTTGTTGTGCCCCCAGCAGATGTACGACGGGGCCTCGCCGCCGCTGACCAGCCGCTTGTAGGAGTTGACCCACTGGTTGGTCACGCAGGTGATCTCGGCGGCGTGGTGCAGGATGCCGGCGATGAAGCGGCGACCGGTCTCGGAGAGCTGGTACTCCGCGCCGGCCTCGTAGAACGCGTTCTGGTCGCCGTCGAAGAGCGACACGTGGGTGTGCATGCCGGAGCCGGGGTGCTCGCTGAACGGCTTGGGCATGAAGCTCGCCCAGATGCCCTGGCCCAGCGCGACCTCACGGATGACGGTGCGGAAGGTCATGATGTTGTCGGCCGTGCTCAGCGCGTCGGCGTAGCGGAGGTCGATCTCCTGCTGGCCGGGGCCGCCCTCGTGGTGGGAGAACTCCACCGAGATGCCCATCGCCTCGAGCATCGTGATCGCCTCGCGGCGGAAGTCGGCGCCGAAGGACTGCGCGGTGTGGTCGAAGTAGCCGCTGCGGTCGACCGGGCTCGGACGCTTGCCCTTCTGGTAGCTGTCCTTGAAGAGGTAGAACTCGATCTCGGGGTGCGTGTAGAAGGTGTAGCCCTTCTCCGCGGCCTTGCTGAGGGTCCGCTTGAGCACGTGCCGCGGGTCGGCGTACGACGGGGAGCCGTCGGGCATCTGGATGTCGCAGAACATGCGGGCGGTCGCGCGACCGTCGTCATGGCCGCGCCACGGCAGGATCTGGAACGTCGACGGGTCGGGCACGGCGAGCATGTCGGACTCGTGCACGCGGGCGAAGCCCTCGATTGCCGAGCCGTCGAACCCGATGCCCTCCTCGAAGGCGCCCTCGAGCTCCGCCGGGGCCACCGCGACGGACTTCAGCGAGCCCAGCACGTCGGTGAACCAGAGGCGCACGAACCGGACGTCGCGCTCTTCGAGTGCGCGGAGAACGAAGTCTTCCTGCTTGCCCATGGGCCACACCCTATTGCCTCGCCCCCACCCTGCGCGGGAGGCGGGTCGAGCAGTCCAGTGAAACGACGTCTGACCTGCAGAAATGCGGACTTTGGTCACCTTGTGACCAGCGCCTCACAGGTCTACCGTCGAAGTGAACCTCCCCAAGACCTGGGGAGCCCTCGAAAGGAACACAGTCATGGCACTCACCCACGCCATGCATGACATGCGCGACGAGATGCACGACCTGGCGCACATCGCCGAGGTCGACGGAGCACGCCAGGGTTACCTCGCCATGTGGGGCACGTTCATCGCGCTCCCGCTGCTCTACGGCCTCGACAAGTTCGCCGGCTTCATGAACGTCGCCTGGGGCGACTTCCTCGCCTCCTGGGTCCACGACGTCCTGCCGGGGAGCGGTGACACGGAGCTCTACACCCTCGGCGTCATCGAGCTCGGCATCGCTGCACTCGTCTTCTTCATGCCGCGCGTCGGTGGCGATGTCGCCGCGCTCTACATGGTCCTCTTCGCGGTCAACTTCTTCGCGATGAGCGGCATGGCGATCTTCGGCATCGGATCGCTCGCGCTGGCCTTCTGTGCCGTCGCGATGGCGCGCATGTCCACCACCTGGCACCACCACGACGGCTGAGCCTCCGGCTCGCTGCCTCCTTCTCGCAACAGTCACGCCGCCGGCCCGGATCCGACCCCGGACCGGCGGCTCGCTGCTGTCAGTCCCGCGGGACGTTCTCCAGCTCGGCGAGCCACGCCGTACGGCTGGCGTCCGACGGCATCCGCCAGTCGCCGCGCGGGCTCATCGTGCCGCCGGCGCTCACCTTCGGGCCGTTGGGCAGCGCCGAGCGCTTGAACTGGCTGGCGAAGAACTTCCGGATGAAGACGTCGAGCCACGTCCGGATCGTCGCCAGGTCGTACGCCGGCCGGTCGGCCGCCCCGAATCCCGGTGGCCACTCCCCTGCGTCGGCGTCCTTCCAGGCGTGCCAGGCCAGGAACGCGATGCGGCTGGGCCGCATGCCGTGGCGGAGCACGTGGAAGAGCGTGAAGTCCTGCAGGGCGTAGGGACCGGTCGAGTCCTCGGTCGCCTGCGGCTTGACGCCCTCCTCGGTGGGGATCAGCTCGGGCGTGATCTCCTGCGCGAGGATCTGGCCGAGCACCTCGTTGGCGTCGGGGGCGAACTCGCCGTGCGCGATGACCCAGCGGATCAGGTGCTGCACGAGGGTCTTCGGCACGCCCGCGTTGACGTTGTAGTGCGACATCTGGTCGCCGACGCCGTAGGTGCACCAGCCGAGGGCGAGCTCGGAGAGGTCACCGGTGCCGAGCACGATGCCACCGCGGTGGTTGGCGAGCCGGAAGAGGTAGTCGGTGCGCAGACCGGCCTGGACGTTCTCGAAGGTGACGTCGTAGACCTTCTCGCCCTCGCTGTAGGGGTGGTCGAGGTCGTCGAGCATCTGGCGCGCGGCCGGCTTGATGTCGATCTCCTGGAAGGTCACCCCGAGCGCGTTGCTCAGCCGCGTGGCGTAGGACTTGGTGGTGTCGCCGGTGGCGAAGCCCGGCATGGTGAAGGCGTGGATGTCGGTGCGGGGCCGGCCCAGCCGGTCCATCGCCTTGGCAGCCACGAGCAGCGCGTGGGTGGAATCGAGGCCGCCGCTGACGCCGATCACGATCTTGCTGTCGTGGCCGATCGCCCTGATCCGCTTCTCGAGCCCGGAGACCTGGATGTTGTAGGCCTCGTAGCAGTCGAGGTCGAGGCGGGCGACGTCGTCGGGCACGAACGGGTAGCGGTCGACCTTGCGGAGCAGCCCGATGTCACCGGTCGGCGGGTCGAGCGTGAACTCGATCGTGCGGAAGCTCGACGTCGTCGAGAGGCCGAGTCCGCGACGGTTGTCGTCGAACGTGCCCTGGCGCAGCCGCTCCTGGCGGAGCCGGTCGAGGTCGACGTCGACGACGGTGGCCCGGGGGCCCTCGGGGAAGCGCTCGGTCTCACCGAGCAGCTCGCCGAGCTCGTAGACCATCGTCTGGCCGTCCCAGCTGAGGTCCGTCGTCGACTCACCCTGGCCCGCCGCGCAGTAGAGGTACGCCGCGTTGCAGCGCGCGCTCGCGCTCTGCACGAGCAGCCGGCGCGACTCCGCGCGGCCGACCGTGATCGGGCTGGCGGAGAGGTTGGCCAGCACCGTCGCACCCGCGAGGGCAGCAGTCGCGCTCGGGGGCACCGGCACCCACATGTCCTCGCAGACCTCGACGTGGAGGACGAGGCCGTGGACGTCGGTGGCGGCGAAGAGCAGGTCGTTGCCGAGCGGCGCCTCCTGGCCCGCCACCCGGATCGTGCCCTTGCGGTCGTCGCCGGGAGCGAACCAGCGGCGCTCGTAGAACTCGCGGTACGTCGGCAGGTAGGACTTCGGCCCGACGCCGAGCACCGTGCCGTCGTGGATGACGACCGCGCAGTTGAGCACGCGGGTGCCGTCGGCGACCGGAGCACCCACCACGAGGACCGGGCGCAGCTCCCGGCTCGCCGCGACGAGGTCGGCCAGCGCGGCGTCGGTCGCCTCGAGCAGCGTGTCCTGCAGGAACAGGTCGTCGACGGCGTAGCCGGTGAGGCTGAGCTCGGGGAAGACCGCGACCCCCACGCCCTGCTCGTGCAGCGCACGCGCCTGCTCGAGGATCACCGCGGTGTTGGCAGCCGGGTCCGCGACGGTCACCGGCACGGTCACCGCCGCGACGCGCGCGAAGCCCTGGGCGTACGACGAGTAGAAGTCCACGGCCCCACTGTAGGGAACGGCGGGATGGCCGTCGCCGCCCTCCACAGGGCGGCGCCGCACCGGTTGCCGGGTCGCCCGTCCGGGCGCAACCTGCCCCCATGACCGGACTCCCCCCGCTGCCCGCCGCGCCGCCGCCCGCTCCTCCCGTCAGTCCTGTCGCGACCGCAGCCCGCACCTGGGTGGCGATGGCACGCGCCGTGAGCTCGGCAGGCGCTCGCACCACGCGCGTGCTCGACACCGCACGGAGCGGCTGGTCCGGCACCGCGGCCGACTCCGCCGCCGCGCGCGCCGACCGGCTCGGGCGGCTCGCTGCACACCGCGCTGACGCCGGCTTCGTCGGAGCCGCGGCCCTCGCCAGCTGGGCGTGTGCGCTGGAGCACCTCGCGACCGAGCGCTCCCGGCTCCTCGTCCGCAGTGACGCGGAGGCCGACGCACTCGCGCAGCTGGTCGCCCTGCCTGACGGCCGGCCGGACGCGCCCGCGATCCGCGCGGGCGCCTGGCGGCGCCACGACGACCTCGCTGCCGCGTGGCGGGGCTGGCAACGGGCGGTCGACCGGGCCGATGACGCGCTGGTCGAGGCGCTCGTCGAGGCACTGGCGGCCCGCCCGGCCCTCACGCACGAGCAGGCCCTCGACGCGGCGTACCGCGCGCTGCTGGCCCTCGACGACTCCGCCTCCGCCGACGCGACGCGTGCCGCCCTCGCGGACGGTGGCACCGACACCTTCCTCCTCGACTTCGACCCGTCCGCCTTCGACGGCGACGGCTCCGCCGTCATCGCGTACGGCGCACCCTCCGCCGCCGACCACGTGGCCGTCGTCGTCCCCGGGATGACGACGGACGCCAGGTCGATCGGCGAGGTCGGGGCGATGGCGCTGGCCGTCCGGGGCGCCACGCAGCTGCGAGCGCCGCACGACCGCACGTCGACCGTGGCCTGGGTCGGCTACGACGCGCCGGCCGACGACGACCTCCACCGCGGGCGGCTCGACCCGCGCGACCTCGCCGACACGATCCGTGTGGCCGGTCCGGGGGCGGCCGAGGAGGGCGGCCACGAGCTGCGGGACTTCGTCGCCGACGCCACCCGGCACGACCAGGACGTCACGGTGATCGGCCACAGCTACGGCTCCACGACCGCCGCCCACGCAGCCTCCGACGGCCTCGACGCCGACCGGCTGGTGCTGCTCGGCAGTCCCGGCGCCGGCGTCGACCGGGCGAGCGGGCTGCGACTGCCCACCTTCGTGGCGGCCAACGACCTCGACCCCGTCACCTGGATCGGCAGCCCCGAGGGCCACCACGCCGGCCCGCTCGGCCACGACCCGGCTGCACGGGACTTCGGCGCCACCCGGCTGCCGACCGACCACGTCGCGGCTCCGCACGTCGACCAGCCGGACGCGTTCGTGGCGATCCACTGCAGCTACCTCCTGCCGGGCTCGAGCACCCTCGCCGCAGTCGGCGACGTCGTCACGGACCACACGCCGCCGACCGTCCCCGCCCGCACGGCGACCGGCGCCGGACTCGCGGCCGACTGGCTGCTCGGGCAGGCGGCGTACGAGCTGACGAGCTGGCGGTGAGGCAGCCGCACGAAGGACACCCGATGACGTGACCGACCAGACATGCCGCCGGATGCCGCCACGGGTCTAGCCTTGCGAGTGCGTCCGGGGACTCCGTCAGGGAGCCTCGAGATTCACCCCAGGAGAGATCGCGATGAGCGAGCAGCAGTCCCCGTCCACCCCGGCAGTCAGCGGCGAGGTCGCCGCGCCGTACGGCACCGGCAGTGCGCCCGCAGCGGCCGCGCCGATCAAGCGGATCCGCACGCACCACCTCGCGGAGATGAAGCAGCGCGGCGAGAAGGTCACGATGCTGACCGCCTACGACATGTACACCGCGGAGATCTTCGACGAGGCCGGCATCGAGCTGCTGCTCGTGGGCGACTCGGCCTCCAACAACGTCCTCGGCAACGAGACCTCGCTCCCGATCACCGTCGACGAGCTGCTCCCCCTCACCCGCGCCGTCAGCAAGACCGCGAAGCGCGCGATGGTCGTCGGCGACCTGCCGTTCGGCAGCTACCAGGCCAGCCCCGAGCAGGCCTACCTGACCGCCGTCCGGTTCATGAAGGAGGGCGGCGCCCACTGCGTGAAGCTCGAGGGTGGCGCCGAGATGGCTCCGGTCATCACCAAGCTGGTCCAGGGCGGCATCCCGGTGATGGCCCACATCGGCTTCACCCCGCAGAGCGAGCACACCCTCGGCGGCTACCGGATCCAGGGCCGTGGCGCGGGCGCCGAGAAGGTCCTCGCCGACGCGCGCGCGGTCCAGGAGGCCGGCGCCTTCGCCGTCGTCATGGAGATGGTCCCGGCGGACGTCGCCGAGCAGGTCTCCAAGGAGCTCGACATCCTCACCATCGGCATCGGCGCCGGCGTCGGCTGCGACGGCCAGGTCCTCGTCTGGACCGACGCCTTCGGCATCCGCTCCGGTCGCATGCCGAAGTTCGTCAAGCAGTACGCCGACGTCCGGTCGGTCCTGCTCGAGGGCGCGAAGGCGTACGCCGCCGACGTCAAGGGCGGCACCTTCCCCGACGCCGAGCACTCGTTCTGAGCTGCGGTGCCTGCCGCTCGGGCGGCCAGGCCGGCACGGTCTAGGCGAGCAGGACGAGCGACGCGAGCGGCACCAGCCAGCTGACGAAGCTGCCGACGAGGAAGTACTCGGTGAGCTGGTGGATCCGCTCCTGCTCGCCCTTCGACTGCAGCTCCGGGAAGCGGAGCAGGCCCTTGGCCGCGATCACGATGCCGGCGGCGGTCAGCTCTCCGACGAGCCCGAGCCCGAAGATGACCAGGCGCTCCATGGGGCCGAGCAGGCGACCACCTTTGAGGCGCATCTCGGGGTCGCCGGACGTGCCGTGCTGCGCGGGCAGCACGGTGCCCGTGGCGGCGAGGACCAGCCGCACGACCACGTTGCCCGTCGAGAGCTGGACCAGCATCAACGCGACGAGCAGCAGGGCACGCTCGGGGCCGACGCCGTCGAGCAGTGGCCACGGCATGGCGTCGAGCCAGCGCTCGACCAGCCCGTCGGTCGGCGGCGAGGGAGCCAACGGCGCAGTCGCCACCGCGGCCGTGACGGTGACGGCGAGCACCGTGAGCGGCACCCAGGCACGCCCGCCCGCGGCGAACCCCCGGCTCACGGAGTAGCCCCACGCGAGCACAGCCACGATCACGAGGACCAGCGCAACGACGTCACGAGTCGAGGTCAGCCCCGCCAGCAGCGCGAGTGCCACGGCGGCGAGCGCGCCGACGCACTGGGGCACCACGTGGCGCTGCAGCACCGAGTGGGCCAGGTCGGTCACGGCCACACCGGTGAGCAGCAGGGCCAGCCAGGTCATCGCACCTCCTCGAGCAGCGCCTCGGCCGCGACCAGCGTCGCCAGGCCGTCGTTGCGCACGCGCTGGGAGACGGCCGATGCCGAGACTCCCTCGGCGGCGGCGATCTCCCCCTGCGTTCGCCCGTCCAGCAGACCACGGACCACCGACAGTGACCGGGGCGAGAGCGCGCCGATCACCTGGTCACGCAGGAGGAGCGCGGCGTTGACGGCCGCCTCCGAGGGGCCGGCCACCCCCTCCGCGCACCGGTACGCCGAGCGGGTCAGTCGCCGCCCCGGCCGCCCGGCCTCGTCGGCGGCTGTCTCGATCGCGGCACGAGCAGCCCACCAGCCCGGGCCGTCCTCGACCCGCGGCGACTCCTCGAGCACCGCGACCGGGCCCCAGCCGATGCCGAACCGCAGGTCGACGTCCGGGAGACCGGCCAGACGCAGCGCACGCACCGCCCGGAGCGCTGCGCCCACCTCGGCGAAGCAGCCCTGGAACTCGTCCCCGACCGTGATCCGCAGCGGCACGAGAGGGGCGGCGGCGTTCGCCTCGGCGAGCAGGCCCACCACGCGCGCGTGCAGTGCCGCCCGGCTGGCGGCGGACCTCGAGCCCACGACGTCGCCGATCACGGTCGCCACGGGCTGCTGGGTCTCCATGTGAAGACAATACCTTCATTTCACGACAATGAAGTCATGCGCTTCAGAAGAGCACTCAAGCGAGGAGCTCGTCCAGCTGCTCGTAGCCCTCGATGATCCCCGACTCCATGCCGGCGGCGATCATCCGGTCGCGTGCCTCGACGCTCTCCCCGACCGAGACCGCGTGCAGCCGGGATCGGCCGCCGTCGAGCTCCTCGAGGGTGAGGATCTCCAGGGAGACGCTGTCGGGCGCGCCCTCCCAGGTGAAGGTCTGGACGATTCGCTCACCGGGCCGCACCTCGTGGAACGAGCCGAAGAACGTCGCGACCTCCTCGCCGTCACGCTCGGCGACGTAGCGCCAGCGCCCTCCGGTCGAGCAGTCCCAGTCGATGACGCGCGTGGCGATCGAGCGCGGCCCGACCCACTGCGCGAAGAGGCGCGGGTCGGCATGGGCCCGGAAGACGGCCTCCGCGGGCGCGTCGAACTCGCGGGTGATCTCGATGGTCGGCAGCCCCTCAGGGGCCTCGATCGCGGTCTCGTGGTGCACGACGGTGCTCATGACACATCTCGCTCTCGGTCGTCGGATCCGGTCAGGTTCCCCAGCACGGCATCGAGGCGGGCGTAGCGCTCCTCCGCCTCGCGGCGGTAGCGCTCGATCCACTTCGTCATCAGGTCGAAGACGTCCGCCTCGAGGTGCACCGGACGCCGGCGCCCCTTCTGCGAACGCGTGACCAGGCCAGCCTCCTCGAGCACCTTCAGGTGCTTGGAGACGGCCTGCAGGCTCATCGCGTACGGCGCGCCCAGCTCGCCGGGGGTCGCGTCGCCGTCCGCGGCAAGACGGGCCACCAGGTCACGCCGGGTGGGGTCTGCCAGGGCCGCGAACGCCTTCGACAGCTGGTCCGTCACAACGCCTCCTCGATCAACCGACTGGTTGATGATCAGTCAACGCCCGACGTGGCCAATTGTCAACCTTCTGGTTGCACAACTTCTGCCGCCCCGGCGGACGGGGTCCGGGGCCCAGCGGTCAGGCGGTCCAGTGGAAGAGGAGTGCGCCGAGGTTCACGAGACCGAACCACAGCAGCACCGACACCACCGGGAGCAGCGCCACGCGGCGCGGGTGCGGCGTCCACCAGCGGAAGCCGAGCAGGAGCAGCCCGCCCCACAGGGCGAGCAGGACGGCGACCGCCCACGGCGGCACGAGCAGGCCGGAGGCAGCGTTCAGGAAGAAGGTGCAGGCCATTCCGGCCATGCCGACGAACGGCCACGGCGAGATCTTCTCCGCGACCGGCTGGCCGCGGCGTGGGGTCGCCTCCCGCGACTCCCCCGCGGCGCTCACCCCTCGTCGTTCCACTCGGGGTCGTTGTCCCATGCCTCGTTGCGCTCGGCGACCTTCTCCAGTGCGCGGGCCGCCTCGGCCTCGGTCGGGTAGGGACCGAGCCGGTCGTTGGCGCGGCAGCCCGCGCCGGGCTCCACCGTGTGGTGCTTGAGGCAGAACCAGTACTCCGCGTCGTTCTCGCTCATAGCGCGAACCTACACTCAGCACATGCCCGTCGCAGCCCCTGTCGCGCCCGGAACGATCTCCCCGCGCCGCCCCGTTCCCGCCTCGATCCCGCGGCCGGAGTACGTCGACAAGCCGGCCCCGGCGAAGTTCACCGGCTCCGAGGTCAAGGACGCCGAGACGATCGAGAAGATGCGCGTCGCCGGCCGCCTCGCCGCCCAGGCGCGCGAGCTCGTGGGCGCCGCGATCGTGCCCGGCGTGACGACCGACGAGCTCGACCGGATCGGGCACGAGTTCCTCTGCGACCACGGCGCCTACCCCTCGACGCTGGGCTACCGCGGCTTCCCCAAGTCGCTCTGCTCGAGCGTCAACGAGGTGATCTGCCACGGCATCCCCGACAGCCGCGTCGTCGAGGACGGCGACATCGTCAACATCGACATCACGGCGTACCTCGACGGGGTCCACGGCGACACCAACGCGACGTTCCTCGCGGGCGACGTCGACGAGGAGTCGCGGCTGCTGGTCGAGCGCACGCGCGAGGCGCTGCAGCGCGGGATCAACGCGGTGAAGCCGGGCCGCCGCACGAGCGTGATCGGCCGGGTCATCGAGTCCTACGCCAAGCGCTTCGGCTACGGCGTCGTCCGTGACTTCACCGGCCACGGCATCGGCACGTCGTTCCACAGCGGGCTGATCATCCCCCACTACGACCAGGACCACTACGACGACCTGATCCAGGTGGGCATGACGTTCACCATCGAGCCGATGCTCAACCTCGGCACGCAGGACTACACGATGTGGCCCGACAACTGGACGGTCGTGACCCGCGACCTCAAGCGCAGCGCGCAGTTCGAGCACACGCTGCTCGTCACCGCCGACGGCGCGGAGATCCTCACCAACCCCTGAGGCCGGGATCGGTCGAGGAATTTCCCTGTAGGACGCAACCTCGAGGGCCTCGAGCGCGTCTCACGGATGACCCCTCATCCTGGAGGCCCACCATGGCGCACCTCGGCTCCACCTTCGTCGTACTCCTGAGCAGCACGCTCGCCCTCGGCGGCTTCGTCGCCACCGCTCCCCCGGCAGCTGCCGCGCGGACCGTGAGCGTCGCGCAGCGGCTCCTGGACGACGCGGGCTGCGACGCCGGCACGGTCGACGGCGCGTTCGGCACACGCACGAAGGCGGCGGTCATCAAGTTCCAGGCCGCCAACTGGCTGGCCCAGACCGGCAGCCTCGACAGTGGCACGTGGACGAAGCTCGAGGCCGCGAAGAAGGTCCGCTGCGACCGCCGGCCCGTCCCTGCCTCGGGCAGCGGGAAGCGGATCGTCGTGTCACGGACGCAGAACTACGTCTGGCTGGTCCGCGCCGACGGCACCGTCCGCTGGCAGGGCGGGATCATCGACAACCCCCGCGTCTTCTCCGCCCGCACCTACCGCAGCGGATCAGACTGCGGACGCCCCGCGCACGTCCGGTGGAACACCGACTACTCCAGGACGCTCTGGCTCGAGCACTACACGCGGATCCAGACCGGACTGTGCGGCGTCGGCTTCCACCGCGTGCCGGAGTACAAGTCCAGCGGCAGCCAGATCCACCCCGACTGGTACCTCGGCACGAACCTCAAGGAGTCGCACGGCTGCATCCGCGTCAGCGGCCGCACGGCGACGGAGATCTGGGACTTCACGCAGAGCTCCGTGCCGGTCGTCTTCAAGCCCTGAGCAGACGATTGCGCGTGGTGCGTCACTGTCCCCTCTGGTAGACACGTCGTTGCAACAGCGCCGAAATCGGGAGGCCCTACGTTGCTCGACATGCAGGGCCCCTTCAGCGGATACACACCAGGCGCGGCGTACGACGAGATGTTCGGCGTCGACGGCGCACGCTTGCCGTACGCCGGCCTCCGGACCGCCTTCGGCGACCTCACCGACGTCGAGCTGAAGGCGCGCGTGGAGGCGCTGCGCACCGGCTACCTCGACCAGGGCGTCACCTTCGACATCGGCGGCGAGGAACGGGCCTTCCCGCTCGACATCCTGCCGCGGGTGATCGAGGCCGACGCCTGGGCGCACGTCGACGCCGGGGTGCAGCAGCGGGTCAAGGTCCTCGAGATGTTCCTCGCCGACGTCTACGACGCCGGGCGGGTGTTCGAGGACGGCGTGATCCCCCGCGCGGTGATCACCACCTCGAGTCACTTCCACCGCGCTGCCGCCGGCATCGAGCCGCCCAACGGCGTACGCGTGCAGGTGTCGGGCATCGACCTGGTCCGCGACGAGGACGGCGAGTTCCGCGTGCTCGAGGACAACGTCCGCGTGCCCTCGGGTGTCTCCTACGTGCTGACCAACCGGCGTGCGATCTCGGCGGCGCTGCCCGAGGCGTTCGGCCGCCACCGGATCCGCTCGGTCGCCTCCTACCCGCAGCGGCTGCTGGCCGCCCTGCGCGCCGCAGCGCCGGCGGGCGTGCCCGACCCGACCGTCGTCGTGCTGACGCCCGGTGTCTACAACGGCGCCTACTTCGAGCACGCCCTCCTGGCCCGGCGCATGGGCGTCGAGCTGGTCGAGGGCCGTGACCTCGTGTGCCTGCGCGGCCGCATCCTGATGCGGACGACGCAGGGCCTCGCGCCGGTGCACGTGATCTACCGCCGCGTCGACGACGAGTTCCTCGACCCGGTGCACTTCCGCGGCGACTCCATGCTCGGCTGCCCGGGGCTGGTCAACGCCGCCCGCGCCGGCAACGTCACCATCGCCAACGCGATCGGCAACGGCGTCGCCGACGACAAGCTCGTCTACACGTACCTGCCCGACCTGATCCGCTACTACCTCCACGAGGAGCCGATCCTGCGCAACGTCGACACGTGGCGGGTCGGCGACGCCGTCGCCCGCGAGGAGGTGCTCGACCGCCTCGACGAGCTGGTGGTCAAGCCGGTCGACGGCTCGGGCGGCAAGGGCATCGTGATCGGGCCTGCGGCCACCCGCCAGGAGCTCGACGAGCTCCGCGAGCGGATCCTCGCCGACCCCCGGTCGTGGATCGCCCAGCCGGTGATCCAGCTCAGCACCGTCCCGACGTACGCCGACGGCCACATGGCCCCGCGTCACGTCGACCTGCGCCCGTTCGCGGTCAACGACGGCGACCAGGTCTGGGTACTCCCCGGCGGCCTGACCCGCGTCGCGATGGCCGAGGGCGAGCTGATCGTGAACTCCTCGCGCGGCGGCGGCTCCAAGGACACCTGGGTGCTGGCCGATCCCGACCAGCCTGCAGTGGTAGCGAGCGCGACGATCGAGCGCTCCGTGGCGCCCGCGGTGCACCAGCCCGACGGCGTACCCCTCGAAGGCGGGCCGGGCACCGGGGTGGGCCTGCACGAACAGCAGCAACAACAACAGCAGCAGAGCGGGGAGGCGAGGACATGCTGAGCCGGATCGCCGAGTCGCTCTTCTGGATCGGCCGCTACATCGAGCGCGCCGAGGACACGGCGCGCATCCTGGACGTGCAGCTCCAGCTGATGCTCGAGGACTCCTCCGTCGACGAGTCCGCCACCTGTCGCACGCTCCTGTCGATCATGGGCGTCGAGGCCCCCGAAGGCCCGGTCACCACCCGCACCGTCCTCGAGATGCTGGCCTGGGACCCGAAGAGCCCCGCATCGATCGCCTCGACGCTCGGTGCCGCTCGTGAGAGCGCACGCCGGGCCCGCGAGACCCTCTCCGAGCCGCTGTGGGAGTCGATCAACACGACCTGGCGGGCGATCCCGTCAGGACGGTTCCGCACCCTGCGACCGGCCGGTGTCTTCGGCTGGGTCCAGGACCGGGCAGCACTGGTCAACGGCATGGCGGACGCGACGATGACCCGCGACGCGGGCTGGCAGTTCCTCGTCCTCGGGCGCTCCATCGAGCGCGCCGACATGACCGCACGGCTGGTCGCCACGGCCGCACTCGCCTCCTCGGGCAGCGGCGCCGCGTGGACCGCGACGCTGCGCGCGTGCGGTGGCTACGAGGCCTTCCTGCGGACCTACCGCGGGCTCGAGACCGACCGTGAGGCGGCGGAGTTCCTGCTCCTCGACCGCCTCTTCCCGCGCTCGATCGTGCATGCGCTGAGCCGTGCCGAGCTCTGCCTGACGAACCTCGAGTCGGGCGGCCAGCGGGCGGGCTTCCAGAACGACGCGCAGCGGCTGATCGGCCGCACACGCGCGAACCTCGAGTACCGCGCGCTCGCCGACCTGGTCGTCGACCTGCCGCACCAGATGGAGCTGCTGCAGCAGACGTGCGCAGCGACCACCCAGGCGGTCGACCGCCGCTACTTCGCAGGAGCCGAGGCCCGCGCCTGGCTGGGAGGGCGGGTCTGATGCAGCTCCGGATCGTGCACACCACCGGCTACCGCTACGACGCGGGCGCCACCGCGTCGTACAACGAGGCCCGGCTGACTCCGGCGACGTCGGCCGAGCAGATCGTCGTCCACGCGCGCCTCGACATCCAGCCGACGCCGTGGACGTGGGCCTACCGCGACTACTTCGGCACGCAGGTGACGTCGTTCGAGGTCACCGACCCCCACGACTCCCTGCGGGTCACCTCGGTGGCCACCGTCCACACCAACCGGGCGCCTTCGCCGCCCCCGGCCCTGGCCTGGTCGGAGATCCTCGACGAGCGGGTCGCCGACGAGCAGTGCGAGTACCTCGCAGGCGACCCCCTCGTCGACCCGCCTGCCGACCTCGTTGCCCGGGTCCGCGCCATCGCCGACCGGGCCGCTCGGCCCGGCAACGCGGCGCGCGAGATCTGCTCGCTCATCCACGACGAGATGACCTACCAGCCGGGCTCGACCGACGTCCTCACGACGGCCGAGGCGGCGTGGGAGCAGCGGGCTGGCGTCTGCCAGGACCTGGCCCACCTCGTCGTCGGCGCGCTGCGCAGCATCGGCATCCCCGCCCGCTACGTCTCCGGCTACCTCCACCCGGACAAGGAGCCGATGATCGGCACCGCCGTCACCGGGGAGTCGCACGCCTGGGTCGAGTGGTGGGACGCCGGGTGGCGCGGCTTCGACCCGACCAACGACGAGCACGTCGGCGACCGGCACGTGATGCTGGCGGCGGGCCGCGACTACCGTGACGTGCGCCCGCTCGGCGGCGTCTACTCCGGCGCCGGCGCCTCGACGATGTTCGTCGACGTGCAGGTCACGCGGCTCTCCTGAGCGCGGACGGTCACAGCCCCATCAGGCGACGCTCGACGCGCAGGACGGCCGCCTCGTGCTCGGGGTCGCCGGTCATCGCGGCGGCCAGGCGCAGGTGCGGCAGCGCATCGTTGAAGCGGCTCTGGCGCTCCAGCGCCCGGCCGAGCGCGTGCCGCGCCCACTCGTCGTCCGGGACCTCCTCCACAAGCCTGCGGAGCTCGGCCTCGGCCTTCTGGAGCTGGGCCCGGAGCAGGTAGGCCCACGCGCGCAGCGAGCGCAGCCCGCGGTTGGCGGGCTCGTCCTCGAGGGCAGCGTCGACGAGCTCCAGCGCCTTCGCCGGCTCGCGCCGGACCAGCAGGTCGTACGCCGCGCCGTACGCGCGCTCGGGGGCCAGCTGCCCCGGGAAGATCAGGGCTGGCGCCTGCATCTCGAACTTGTCGATCTCGAACTGCTCGTCCACGCGGCCTCCAACGCCGTCGGGGTGCGTTCTCATCCCCAGCCTGCCACGGTGGTGGGCGGAAGGGCTGGCTCATAGGCCGGGTTCTGTTCCCCGGCCGGCCTCACGACCGACCGGCTGGCGACCATCCATCTAGGCCTGCCGTTGCCGACAGGCTCGAGCGCTCTACCCGCATGCTCGGGCGGGCCGCCCTCTGCTCGACGCTGCGCGCCTCGCACACATGCTGTTTGAGCTTGCTCCGGGTGGGGTTTACCTAGCTACGCCGGTCACCCGGCGTACTGGTGGTCTCTTGCACCACCGTTTCACCCTTACCCCCGGACCGATCGAGATCGGGCCGGAGGCGGTCTGTTCTCTGTGGCACTGTCCCGCGGGTCACCCCGGGTCGCTGTTGGCGACCACCCTGCCCTGTGGAGCCCGGACCTTCCTCGGCCGCTCCCCGAGGGGAGCGAACGCGGTCGCCCGGCCAGCCCTTCCGCAGGCCCGAGTGTAGGGCACCCGGCCCGCGGGCTCAGGCCGTGAAGGTGACGCGACGCTTGGCGGGGTCGGCCTCGGTCAGCCGGACGCTGACTTCCTGCCCGAGCGGGAGGCTCGCGGTGCCGGTCACGTCGGCCTCGACCGCCGGCTCGGCGAGCGTGACCCGCCCGCGGGTGGGCTGCTTCTCGTCGATGTCGACGACCACGGCGCTGAAGCTCTCCCCCACGTGCGGTGCGAGGACGCCGGCCTCGACGAGGTCGACGACGCCGCGCTCGTAGGCGCTCGCCCGGCGACCCGACTCGCGCATCGTCTCCGGCACGACCTCGAGCTTCTCGATCACCCACTCCGGCACGGGCTGGCCGGCGCACAGCGCCACGCAGCACTCGAGGGCGTAGCGGTCGACGAGACGGCGCAGCGGCGCGGTGACGTGGGCGTACTCCGCTGCGATCGCGCTGTGCCGCGTCTGCTCCGGCTTCGTGCCGTTGAAGCCGACGTAGCCCGCGCCACGGAGCAGGCGCGTGCACGCGTTGGCCATCGCCGCATGGACCGGCTTCGTCGGGTCGAGCGTGCGCACGAACGCCGGGTAGTCGAGACCCTCGGGCCAGTCGACCTTGAGCGCCTGCGCCGTACGCCGGAGCCGCGCGACGTCGCGGGGGTCGGGGTCGGGAAGCGTGCGGAGGATGCCGACGCCGCCGTCGAGCATGATCTTCGCGGCGGCCATGCCGGTGAGGAGCGAGATCTGGGCGTTCCACTGCTCGACCGGTGCCTGGGCGCGGAACTCCAGCCGCCAGGTGTCGCCGTCGATGTCGATCTCCTGCTCTGGGATCGGCAGGGTGACGCCTCCGCGCTTCGCCTCGAGGGCCAGACGCAGCTCGCCGACCTCCTTGAGCAGGCCGAAGACGGGGTCGGCCTTGCCGGCGTCGAGCTCGCCCTGCACGCCGTTGTAGGACAGCTTCGCGCGGGACTTCACGAGCGCGCGCTCGACCTTGGCGTCGGTCTGGTTGCCGTCGGCGTCGAGGGTGACGGTCCAGAGCAGCGCCGGGCGCACCTGGTCGGGGAGCAGGGAGCCGGCTGCCTCGGAGATCGCCGTCGGGTGCAGCGGGACCTTGTCGTCGGCGCCGTAGAGCGTCTCGCCACGGCGGTTCGCCTCGAGGTCGACGGGGTCACCGGCCGTGATGAAGGCAGCCAGGTCCGCGATCGCGTAGTGCACGACGTAGCCGCCGCCTGCGTCGACGCGCTCGATGTGCAGCGCTTGGTCGAGGTCCATCGAGCCCTCGGGGTCGATGGTCACCAGCGGCACGTCGGTGCGGTCGAGCGTGGGCAGCCGCGGGTGCGCGGCCGCCTGCGCGGCCGCCGCGTCGACGTCCGGCGGGAAGGCGGGCGTGACGCCCAGCTCCGCCTGCAGGGCAGCGACTCCCTCGCGGAGCGTGGCCGCGGCCACACCGTCGGAGACTGAATGGACCCGGACCACGCGCTTCGCCATGTCCAGCACCTTAGCCAGTCGGGGTTTCGGGACCCGTGCGGCCTTAGCCTTGGGGCGTGTTGATCCTGCTTCCCCCGAGCGAGGGCAAGGCCGCGCCCCGACGCGGAAAGCCGCTCGACCTCGCCTCCCTCGGCTCCCCCGCGCTGACGCCTGCGCGGTCCCAGGTGCTCGACGCGCTCGTCGAGCTGTGCGACGTCGGGCGCGACCCCTCGGTCCCGACGCAGAACGCCGTGCTCCTCTCGCACGCGGCCGCCACCCTCGGCCTCGGGCCCTCGCAGAGCGACCTGGTGCACGCCAACGCCGCCCTGCGGACGGCCGCCACTGCGCGCGCTGACCGGATCTACACCGGCGTCCTCTACGACGCGCTCGACTTCGCCACGCTCTCCCCCGCCGCCAAGCGCCGCGCCACCGCCCGGGTCGGCATCGCCTCGTCGCTCTTCGGCATGGTCCGGCCGGGCGACGCGATCCCGGCGTACCGGCTTTCCGGCGACGTCACGCTGCCCGGCCTCGGCCCCGTCGCCGGGGTCTGGCGCGAGGCGCTCGAGCCGGTGATGCGCGAGGCCCTCGGCAAGGGACTCCTCGTCGACCTCCGGTCCGGCATGTACGCCGCGTTCTGGCGCCCGCCGGCCGACCTCGCGCCGCAGGTGGCCACCGTCCGGGTGCTCCACGAGCACAACGGCCAGCGGAAGGTCGTGTCGCACTTCAACAAGGCGACGAAGGGGCGGATCGTCCGCGCCGTGCTCGAGCACGGTGGCGCGCCGCGGACGCCGGACGGCTTCGCGGACCTGCTCGTCGAGCTCGGCTGGGACGTCGAGGTGCACGCGCCCACCAAGAAGGGCACCCAGCTCGACGTGGTCGTCTCCGAGCTCTGACCGCCGGGGTCAGAGGGGGAACGCGCCGTCCCAGTGCGCACCGGGCGTCACGTTGAAGAGCCGCATCGACGCCATCGGCTGGTCGCCGTCGGCACCGCCCAGGAACCACGAGAGCATCGTGATCGACGCCGGCTGGAGCTCCATCCGGTAGAGCGAGTCGAGCGGCGCGCCGAGCGCGTGCGCGACCAGGGTCTTGATAGGCGTGACGTGCGAGACCAGCGCGATCGTGCGCCCCGCGTGGGCCGAGATCACCCGCGTCAGCCCGTCGAGCACGCGCGCCTCGACCTGGCGGAAGGACTCGCCCCCACCGGGCGGGTGATCAAGGTCGCCCATCCACTTCTGCAGGTCCTCGGGGTGCTGCTCGGAGACCTCCATGAAGGTGAGCCCGTCCCAGCGGCCGAACTCCATCTCGGCGAACCCGTCGTCGACGAGGACCTCGTCCTTGCCGAGCACCTCGGCGACGATCTCGGCCGACTCGAGCGTGCGGCGTACGGGTGAGGAGATGACGACGTCGATCTGTTCGGCGACGGTGGCCAGCCACTCGGCGGTCTCGCGGACGTGACGGCGCCCGAGGTCGTTGAGCGGCGGGTTGGCCGAGGCGAGGCCGCCGGAGAAGCGCTTGTCGGTGGTGTGGTCGGTCTCGCCGTGGCGGACCAGGATGATCCGCGTGGGTGCCATGCCGGGCTGGCCCCACCCGCGCGCGGGTGCGCTCGAGGTGGAGCCGTCGAGACCAGCCGCGTTGCCGCCGGACATCTGCGTCAGATGCCCGACTCGGAGGTGCGGACCAGGATCCGGTCGCACTCGGGGCAGCGGAGCACCTCGTCAGCGGGCGCCTTCGCGAGGACGGCGAGGTCGCCGGCGTTGAGGTTGAGCTGGCAGCCGCCACACGTGCGGGCACGCAGCGCCGCGGCGCCGATCCCGCGGGACTCGTGGAGCCGGTCGTAGAGCGCGAGCAGCGGCGCGTCGACACCGTTGACGGCCTCCGCACGGCGACGACGGGCCCCGTCGAGCTCGCGCTCGATCGAGACCGACTTCTCCGCGCGACGGGCCTCGAGCTCCTCGCGGCGCGAGACCGAGTCGGCGACCTCGGCCTCCGCCCTGTCGAGCTCCATCTGCGCGGCCTCGAGCATCTCCATGACCTCGAGCTCCTCGTCCTCGAGGACGCCGATGCGGCGCTCGAGCGACTCCAGCTCGTGGGTCATCGCCTGGATCTGCTTCGGGTCGGTGATCACGCCCTGCTCGAGCCGGCTGCGGTCGCGCTCGCGGCGGGTCTTGACCTGCTCGACGTCGGCGTCGGCCTTCTTCTGCTCCTTGGTCAGGTCGTCGACGCGGATCTTCGCGTCGCGCATCCGGTTGGTGCGCTCGCTCTCCTCGTCGGCCAGCGCGGCCAGCGCGGCGATCTCCGGCAGCGACTTCAGCTGGTGGGTCAGCTGCGCGATGCGGGCGTCAAGCTCCGCGACGTCGAGAAGCTGTGCCTGGATGGCGGGGTCGGCCTTCACCGGGTACTCCTGGGTTGAGTTGTCGAGAGATCAGAGGCGCGTCGTCCACGGATCCGTGCGGATCGCGCTGACGCGGGTCTCCACCGTATCGCCCAACGCCTCCTGCACCTTGCCGCTGACCACCGGGAGCCACGTCGACTCCGCTGCCCAGTGCGACACGTCGACCAGCGCCGGTCCCCCGGCCTCGACGAACTCCGACGCGCGGTGGTGCCGCAGGTCCGAGGTGACGTAGACGTCGACGTCGGATCCGGCCAGCTGGTCGAGCAGGAAGTCGCCCGCACCGCCACACACCGCCACGCGCTTCACCTCGCGCTCGGGGTCGCCGGCGACCCGGATCCCGCCGACGGTCTCCGGAAGGGCTGCGACCACGAGCTCCGCGAACGCCGCCAGCGACATCGGCGCGATCGTGCCGCGGCGTCCGGTGCCCGTGCTGGCCACACCGGGGTCGGCCATCTCCACGAGGTTGTACGCCGGCTCCTCGTACGGGTGGGCGGCGATCATCGCCTGCACCACCGCCGTACGCCGCGAGCGCGGGAGCACGACCTCGATCCGCTCCTCCGGCACGACCTCGAGCGTGCCGACCGTGCCGATCGCGGGGTCCGCGCCCTCGAGCGGCCGGAAACGTCCCTCGCCGGAGCTCTGCCACGAGCAGTGGTCGTAGTGGCCGAGCGCACCGGCGCCCGCCTCCGCCATCGCAGCGCGCACCGGCGGAGCTGCGTCGGCCGGAACGTAGACGATCAGGCGGTCGTAGGAGGCGCTCGCGGCGGGGACGATCGGCGCGAGGTCGTCGAGACCGAGGGCCTTCGCCATGGCCTCCGAGACGCCGTCCTCGGCCTGGTCGGCGTTGGTGTGGGCGGTGAGCAGCGCGCAGCCCGCCTTGATCAGCGTCGCTGCCGTGCGGCCCTTCGGGGTGGTGGCCGGGAAGCCGGTGACCGGCTTGAGGAAGAGCGGGTGGTGCACGACGAGCAGGTCCGCGCCCCACTCGGCTGCCTCCTGCGCGACCTCGAGCGTCGGGTCGACGGCGAAGAGGACCTTGCGGACCGGCTGCTCCGGGTCGCCGAGCACGAGGCCCACGGCGTCCCACGAGTCGGCCGTCGCCGGCGGATACCAGGTGTGCAGCAGGGACACGACGTCACCGAGGGTCTGGCTCATGCGCCCAGCCTAGAGACACGTGGTCAGGGCAGGTCCGCCAGCAGGTCGGCCGCCGCCGCCTCGAGTCGTACGGCGAGCTGCCGGGCGTCGGGCTGCACCGCCGGCAGGACGGGCGCGGCCAGCACCCACTGCGCCGCCACCACGAGGTCGTGGTGCGCCCCGAGGACCCGTTGGACCTCGCGGAACTGCCCGGCCGCGTCGTCGTCGCCCACCGCCTCCGCCGCGTAGCGGGCGCGCTTGGCGGCCTTGCGGGCGTCGTGCAGCGCCTCGGGGTCGCCGCCCGCGGCGGCGAGCCGGTGCTCGGCCCGCCGGGCCGCGTGGGCCGCGCGCTTGCGGACGCTCCCATCGCCGGCCGGGGCCGAGAGCACCGCCGCGAAGCGCCGGGGGAGCTCGTCGTGGTCCTCGGCCGCCAGCAGCGCGACCGTCTCGCGCCACCCTGCCTCGAGGTCGGCCTGGAGACGGGCGCTGAGCCAGGCCCGCAGGCCGGCCGGCGTCCCGTCGTCCTCGCGCGCCCACTGGCCGGCCAGGACCTCGACGAGGACCTCGTGGTCGCGCACCGTCCCGAGCCGGCGGGCGTGCGCGACGAGCGCCGCGTCGAGCTGCCGGCGCGCGCCTGTGTCGAAGCAGGGAGCGAACGTGCGCAGCGTGCTGCGGGCCCGGCGTACGGCGACGCGGGAGGGGTGCACGCCGGAGCGGTCGGCGGCGGCGAGCAGCCGCGACCCCTCGAGCAGCGCGTCCTGCTGCTCGGCGAGGTACCTGCGGATCCGGCCTGCTCCCACGGCTCAGTTCACCGCGCGGTCGCGCCCCTCCCAGTACGGCGCGCGCAGCTTGAACTTCTGCAGCTTGCCGGTCGCGGTGCGGTCGAGCGCGTCGCGGAACTCGACGGACGTCGGCGCCTTGTAGCCGGCCAGTCGCTGCTTGCACCACGCGATCAGCTCGGCCTCGTCGGCAGCGCCGTCCGGAGTGCGTACGACGAGTGCCTTGATCGTCTCGCCCCACTTCTCGCTCGGTACGCCGATCACCGCGACCTCGGCGACGTCCGGGTGCGAGAAGAGGCAGTCCTCGACCTCGATCGAGGAGACGTTCTCGCCGCCGGTGATGATCACGTCCTTCTTGCGGTCGCTGATCGTCACGTAGCCCTCGTCGTCGAGCGAGCCGCCGTCGCCCGTGTGGAACCACCCGTCGACCAGCGCGTCCGCGCTCGCCTCCGGCTGCTCCCAGTAACCGTCGAGCACGTGGTTGCCGCGGGCGAGCACCTCGCCCTCGCGGTCGACGCGGACCCGCATGCCGATCACGGGAGCACCGGCGCGGACCAGCTTCGCCGCGCGCTCCTCCGGGGACAGGTCGTCCCACTCGTGGCGGGTGCGGTTGACGGTCATCAGGGGCGAGGTCTCGGTGAGCCCGTAGATCTGGATGAACTCCCACCCGAGCTCGCGCTCCATCCGCGCGATCGTCTTCGTCGGCGGCGGCGCACCGGCGACGACCACCCGAACGCGGTCACGACCCGGCACCTCGCCCTCCCATGCGGGCAGCGCGTCGAGCACGGCGTTGATGACCGCCGGCGCTGCACACATCAGCGACACTCCGTGGTCGCGCACCCTCCGCAGGATCTCCGGGCCGTCGACCTTGCGGAGCACGACCTGCTTGACGCCGAGGCCCGTGCAGATGAACGGCATCGTCCAGCCGTTGGCGTGGAACATCGGCAGCGTGTGGAGGTAGACGTCGCGGTCGCTCAGCCCCATGTGCAGGCCGCTGACGACGGTGTTCGTCCAGATGTTGCGGTGGGTGATCTGGACGCCCTTCGGCCGCGCGGTCGTGCCGGAGGTGTAGTTGATCGTCGCGGTCGCGGACTCGTCAGGCTCCCAGGCCTTGGGCTCCGCCCCCGGCGGCGCGTAGAGCTCCTCGTCACGGCCCAGCACGAAGCGGTGCTCGGCCGTCACGTCGGCGAGCGCCTCGTCGAGCTCGGGGTCGACGAAGAGCACGCGCGCACCCGAGTGCTCGACGATGTAGGCGACCTCGTCGCGCGAGAGCCGGAAGTTGACCGGCACCAGCACGCGTCCCCACCCGGCGACGCCGAAGAACGACGTCAGCAGGCGGGCGCTGTTCTGCGAGACCACGGCCACGCGGTCACCCGGCGCGATGCCCAGCTCGTCGAGCCGGGCCGCCTGGCGGCGGGCCAGGTCGGCGACCTCGCGCCAGGTCAGCTCCCCCAGGGGGGACGCCGGCTGGTCGGGCTCGTCGACCACGCCGACGCGGTCGGCGTACACGGTCTCGGCGCGGTCGAGGAAGTCACGGACGCTGAAGGCGACGTTCATGGTCCGACTCTGGCACGGCCTCCGACAGCCTGGCGAGAGGCACGTCGCCCAACGGCACGTACGCCGCGACGAACGGTGGGCGCGGAGGGGTTCGAACCCCCGACCGTCCGGGTGTAAACCGGACGGTAGACCAGACATCTGAGCGTGGCTACCAATACAACGTTAGCCATACGTTAGCCTAAGCATGAGAAGACGAGACGAGGACCAACATGGCGAACCAGCGACGACCCCGCGGCACCGGCAGCATCTACCAGCGCGCCTCAGACGGCATGTGGTGCGTCACCGTCGAGCTCGACAAGGCCGCTGACGGCAAGCGCCGACGCAAGGTCATCGTCCGCGCCAAGAGGTCTGATGCCGTCCGCGCACTGCGGGAAGCCGCCAAGTCCTCAGCAGCCGGAACGTTGCGCGTCGGCGTCCCCACGCTCAACGACTGGGCGAAGGTCTGGTGGTCCGACTACGCGCCCGAAGAGATCAAGGTGACGCGCTGGTCCGGCTACCGGACCGAGATCAACCGCTACATCCTCCCCCGCCTAGGACGCATGCGCCTGGACAAGATCGGCGCCGACGCCATCACCGACTGGCACCGCTGGCTGACCTCCCCCGCGCCCGACGGGCTGGGTCTGTCGAAGCGCACCGCGCAGGGTGCCCACTCCACCTTGTCGTCGCTGCTGCAATACGCCGTGGTGCGCGAGAAGATCTCCCGCAACCCCGCCCGCGTGCACAAGGCGCCGAAGTCCGCCAAGAAGTCGCGCGCGTACATGACGTCCGCCGAGGCGCGCTCCGTGCTCGACGCACACACACCCGACGACGGCACGGTGCCCCAGACGCTCGCCATGCTCGCCACGTCACTGTGGATCGGCGTTCGGCCCTCCGAGCTGCTGGGCCTCACCCGTGACTGCATCGACCTCGAGTCCGGCGCCATCGAGATCTCGTGGCAGGCACAGACCCTTACTGCCGAGCATGGCTGCGGCGAGTCCGGTGAGGACGAGGTCTATCCGTGCGGCAAGCAGCGGGCTGCATACTGCCCCAAGAAGGTCGTGCAGATCCCGGAGCACACCGAAGCGCGGCACCTCGACGGCATGACCTACCTCGTGCGCCCCAAGACTTCAACGTCGTGGCGTGCATTCACGATGCCCGAGCCCCTGCGCCTCACCTTGCAGATCTTCCTTGCCGCCTGCCCGCCCGGAATCGAAGGACTCATCTTCCATCGCTCGACGGGCGGCATGGGCAAAGGCAAGGATGGTCGCCCGATCAGCCTGTCCGAGTGGGACAAGCGGTGGAAGGCAGCCCTCGCCGCGGTCAACATCGAAGGACCCACGCCCCACAGCGCCCGGAAGACCTGTAACACGATCCTGCGCGACCTCGACGTCCCAGCCGATGTCCGCAAGCTGATCCTCGGTCACGCCTCCGAGGACGTGAACGAGAAGGTCTATACCCACACGTCCGACGCGAGGGTCAACGCCGCCATGACTGCGATCGGGCGCGAGTTGGGTCAGTCGCCGAAGGGGTGATCGCGCACGTACTTCTCCAACGCGCGGCGGATGACTGCCGCTAGTGTCTCGCCGCGATCGGCTGCGACCCGCTGTGCCGCCCGCCAGAGTTCGTCCGGCACCCGCACGACGCGGTTCGGAGTCTTCGGCTGATTGGGCACGCCGCGACGCTAGAGCGAGGTGCATATGCACCCGACCGGGTTACGCCGCCCTAGTCCCTTTGGGTCATACAGCCTGTTACTCCGTGCGCGTGTCGGGCGTCACGCCTAGGGTCCTAGACATGAGGGAGCAGGTAAGCCGCGCAGTCCGGGACGGCATGCGAGTGCACAAGGTCGGCCTTGGCCGCTTGGCGCAGATGATCGGCCTCGCGCCCGCCGCACTGGCCGAATTGCTCCGATGCGAGGCACCGTGGAGCGTGGACGTCATGCACCGAGTGGCGACCGCGCTCGGCACGAGTGTGTGGTCACTGATTCCGGGTGATTCGCTGACCCAACTCGGCCCACAGTCGGCCCGACGACCATCCGAGCAGGCGGGCCACGGCGTCTAGAACGTCGGTGTCGATCGGCCGCACGCCTCCCGTGCGCTCGGACACGAACGCCTGGGATCGACCCATCTCGCGGGCGATCATCATCTGAGTCACGTGACCCTCGTGCATCACGTCGCGGAGGTGACTCGCGAGGGTCCGCGAGAACTCACTAGCGGCGTCCTGTGGCTTGACCATGCCCACGAAAGTATCGGATATCTGAACTTTTTGTCCATAGGTGCTTGCATCGTTATCGGATATCCGATAGAACTACAGCCATGGAAGAGCCCAGTAGCCGGGAAGCGGTCGCCGCCGAAGTGCGCGCCGCGATGGCCCGACAGCAGATGACCCAGGTCGCACTCGCGGGCAAGGTCGACATGTCTCGCGTCGCACTCGCCGACCGACTGTCGGCCCGTCGCCCGTTCGCAGTGGACGAGCTCTACCGCATTGCGGACGCGCTCAACGTCTCCGTCTGGTCACTCGTGCCGGCGGTCGCGGTTTCGGACGGCGCCGCATGATCTCGTTCACCATCGAGTCGGCATCCAAGGCCACCCACATCGGGCAGGACCGGATCCGTGAAGCGATCCAGCAGCACAACCTCATCGCGCACTACGTCGGCACCAAGGCGATCATCCTCGCCGGCGACCTTGCGGAGTGGATCGAGACGCTGCCAACGGAGCGCGCGTCATGAGTGCCGCTCCCCCGGGCCTCGCGCCCACCTTGGAGGCTGCCCCCGAGCACATCGGGCGGGCCGGGAATCTCCCCCGGCAGATCCGCGACGAGGTCGCGCGCCGTTTCATGGCTGACTTCGGCATGACGGGTGCGCAGGCTGTTCGTTGGGCGCGCACGTTCCTCAATGACCAGTGTGTCGCTGATGAGCATGACCGCATCGACATGAGTCGTGAGGCCCTGGCGCGGTTCATGGCTGAGGCGCCGAACAACGTGCGGCGCGGCGAGTGTGGTTACGCGAGGTCGGTTCGCAAGCCGCGTGGTCAGGAAGCGCGATGAGCACGGTGGAAACGGTGACCATCGCCCTTGACCCCGACTGGACTGTCTGCCGAGTGGAGTCCAGCAGAGTGGTGTACGACGTCCTGAGTGAGCGCGTGCCTCCAACGTAGGCGCGGCCACCGGGTGAATCCT
>NZ_BMNI01000008.1 GCF_014646375.1 Nocardioides phosphati | reverse complement strand
ATCACCGAGGAGGTCGCCATCAGCGCCTAGCGACACGCCCGACGGAGGATTCGTTTCGTACACCACGCCTAGGGACTTGACCGGTTGAGGTTAGGTTGGCCCGGAAGTTTGCAGTGAACAAGGGGGATAGACCGTGGCTGATGGGGTAGCCAGGCAGGGCTTTGTGCGGCGGCACCGCGTCACGATCGCATCGTGGTCGGCGCTCGCGGTCGTGTCCGGCGTGCTCGTCGCCTACGCGGTCAACGCCGACGGCTATCCCGTGCACAAGGCCGAGCTCAACGACGGTGGCGTCTGGGTGACCAACCAGGCCATGGGTGCGGTCGGCCGGCAGAACGTCCCGGTCGCGCAGATCGACGGGCGCGTCTTCGACGGCGCCGCGTTCAGCGCGAACCCCAACCTCGACGTGCTGCAGGACGGCTCTGCCGTCGTCTCGGTCAACCGCGCGTCCAACTCACTGCTGCCCATCGACGCCGCGATGTCGGCCGGCCTCCCCGAGCAGGCCGTCACGGCGGCCGGCTCAGCCACCCTCTTCGGCGGGGGCAGCCTCGGTGCGCTGGACCCCTCCACGGGCAAGGTGTGGGCCACGACGGTCGACCCGGACAGCGGCACCACGACGCTCACCGGCGTCACGAAGGACGCCAAGCCCCTCGCCACGGTGGGCGGTGGCGCGGTGGGCGCCGCCGGCGTCGACGGCACCCTGTACGCCGCGTCGGGCGACGAGGGCAAGGTCGTCACCCTGCGCCGCGCTGCCGAGACGTTCGAGAAGCCCGAGACCGACGACCTGTCGCCGGACCGCGAGGGCGATCTCGCCGCGATGACCGTCGTCGGCGCGACGCCGGTGGTGCGTGACGACAAGGGCAACGTCCTGACGCCCTCCGAGGCGCTCGGCAACTTCGGCGCGGGCTCGGTCCTGCAGCAGTCCGGTCCGGCGTCCGACGACGTCCTGGTGGCGACGCCCGACGCGCTGATCGCCGTCGCGGTCGACGGTGGCGGCAAGCGCGAGGTCGCCAAGGTCGGCGCCCAGTCGTCGATCGCCGCTCCCGTCGAGATGGCCAACGGCTGCGCCTTCGCGGCGTGGGGGAGTGGCGACAAGGGCACGCTCGTCACGGCGTGCGGCGACGACAAGGCTGCGGTCAACACCTTCGACATCAAGGACGGCGCGCAGCTCGTCTGTCCGCCCTCCTCGAGGTCATGGAGGAGGGCCGGGTCACCGTCGACGGCACCACCCATGACGCGGGCAAGCCGTTCATGGTCATCGCCACGCAGAACCCCATCGAGCAGGCCGGCACCTACCGCCTGCCCGAGGCGCAGCTCGACCGCTTCCTGATGAAGACCTCGGTGGGCTACCCCGACGAGGCCAACACCGTCGACCTGCTGCTCAACGCCTCGGTCCGCGACCGCGCGACGCTGGTCGAGCCGATCATCACCTCGGCGACCGTGGCGCAGATGGCCGAGCTCGGCGACAAGGTCCACGTCGACGCGGCGATCGTCCGCTACGTCTCGCAGCTCGCCGAGGAGTCGCGCCGCCACCCGCACGTCAAGCTCGGCCTCTCGGTCCGCGGCTGCCTTGCCTACGTCCGTACGGCGAAGGTGTGGGCGCTGGCCGACGGGCGCGACCACCTGATCCCCGACGACATCAAGGACCTCGCTGTCCCGGTGCTCTGCCACCGCCTGCTTCTCGACGCCGAGGCCCAGTTCAACGGCGTGACCGTCGAGCAGGTCATCAGCCAGCTCCTCGACGACGTCACCCCGCCCAGCGAGCGGGTCGCCTGAACCCATGGCACGGACGAAGGGGAGGCGCGCGGCGCCGTCCGGTGAACGCCGGGCGGCCGGTGCCGCGCGCGGCGCGACGGACGCGATGCGCTCGTCGTTGAGGAAGGCAGGCCCGGTGCTCCAGAAGGTCAGCCCGGCGCTCCAGAAGGGGCGCGAGCGGGCCGGTGAGCTGAGCGAGCCCGTGCGCAAGCGCGTGGCACCCGCGTGGGCGACGTTCACCCCGGCTGCGCGTGCGCTGCTGGTGGTCTGCGTCGTGGCGTGGCTCGCCGCGGCGTTCGGGGGCTGGAGGGAGATGGCGGTCGTCGCCGCCGGCGTCCTCACGCTCCTGGTGCTGGCGGCCCTCTTCATGATCGGCCACACCAACCTCGAGGTCCGGATGACGACGGAGCCGCCGCGGGTCACCGTCGGCGACCCGGTCACCGGCGAGGTCGAGGTGAAGAACAAGGCGAAGACCCCGCTCCTGCCGGTGCGCCTGGAGCTCCCAGTCGGCCGCGGCGGCGTCGCCTTCGACCTGCCCGCGCTGCGCCCGGGCAACTCCCACTCCGAGCTCTTCGTCGTCCCCACCGAACGCCGCGGCGTCATCGAGGTCGGTCCGGTCACCACGGGTCGTGGGGACCCGCTCGGCCTCTTCCGCCGCGAGGTGACCTGGTCCGACGTCCACGAGATCTTCGTGCACCCGGTCATCACGCCGCTGGAGCCGCTCGGAGCCGGCCTGATCCGCGACCTCGAGGGCAACGTCTCGGAGAACGTCTCCCAGAGCGACCTCGCCTTCCACGCGCTGCGGGAGTACACCCCCGGCGACGACCTGCGCCACATCCACTGGCGCTCCTCGGCGCGCCACGGTCAGCTGCTGGTCCGGCAGTTCCTCGACACCCGGCGCTCGCACCTCAACATCGTGGTCGACAGCGACCCGGCGTCGTACCGCGACCCGGAGGACTTCGAGCTGGCGATCAGTGCGGCGGCCTCCCTGCTGGTCCGCGCGATCATGGACGGCTTCGACGCGACCTTCCTCTGCGGCGAGCACGCGATGACCCGCGGCACCGGCCGCTCCGCGCTCGACGCGTGCTCGCGTGCCGAGCTGGCCGGGAAGCGGATCATCGACGTGGCAGGCCGCGGCGCACGGCTCGCGCCCGACACCAGCCTGGTCTGCCTCGTCACGGGTCCGCATGCACCGTTCACGACGCTGCAGCGGGCGGGTGCGCACTTCCCGATCGAGGTCGGCAAGATCGCGATGATCATCGACCCGACCGCGTCGGCGTCGCTGAAGTCGGTCGCCGACCTGCCCCTGCTCACGCTCGGTGCACTCTCCGAGCTCCCCGGCCTGCTGAAGTGGGGTCTGTGATGAAGCGCCCAGCCTCGATCGTCCCGACCGGGCGCGCGCTCGTCGACCTGCTCTTCGTGCTCGCCCTCGGCACGGCCGCCATGATCGGCTTCCAGGACACCTTCCACGGCTCGATGTTCCTCGTGGCCGGCCTGCTCGGCCTCGTGCTCGGTGCGCTGCTCGCCCACCTGGCGGTGGAGCTCGGCCAGCCCGTCGTGGTCCTCGCGCTCTTCGTCGTGGTGGCCTTCTTCCTGCTCGGCGGCGCTGTCGCCGGTCCGGAGAGCGCCGCTTCGGCCCTGCCGCTGCCGGACACGCTGGTCGACCTCGCCGACAAGTCCGTGCACGGCTGGAAGGAGCTGCTCACCACGCTCCCGCCGGTCGACGGCGGACCGCTGCTCGCCCTGCCGTACCTCCTGGGCCTGGTTGCCGGCGCCGGCACGATGACGCTCGCGCGCCGGCTCCGCTCGGCCTGGATCCCGCTCGTCGGGGCCCTCGCCCTGCTCGCCGCGGTGATCCTGCTCGGCGTGCAGGACGCGACCCACCTGGCCGTCATCGGCCTCGTGGTCGCCGTCCTCGGCGTCGCGTGGGTCGTCGTCCGCGCCCGCTGGCAGTCCATGACGGTGACCATCGGCAGCCGCAGTACGAGCCGTCTGGTGCTGGGCGCCGTCCTCTGCGCGGTGGCTGCCGGCGGCGCCCTCGCCATCGGCCCGCGCCTGCCGGGCACGGGGGAGGAGCGCACCGTGCTCCGCACCTGGGTCGAGCCGCCGTTCGACGTCGGCCAGTACCCCTCGCCGCTCGCGTCGTTCCGCAAGTACACCGAGGGCTACCAGGGCCCTCCGCAGTACCAGCTCAAGGAGAAGCCGCTGCTCGCGGTCAAGGGCCTCCCCGAGGGGACGCGGGTCCGCTTCGCCGGCATGGACAGCTACAACGGCATCGTCTTCGGCGCCGCCAACGACTCCGGCACCGAGTCCGGCAACCGCGACACCTTCCAGAAGGTCGGCTCGGTCATCAAGAACCCGGCCCGGGGCAAGGAGGTCACCGCGACCGTCAAGGTCGAGGAGGGCTACAAGGGCGTGTGGCTCCCCGAGGCGGGTGCCCTGACCGGCATCACGCTCGGGAAGGGCCTGGAGGACCAGACCGACGCCTTCCGCTACAACCTGGCGACCAACACCGGCGTCGTTCCGGGCGGCATCAACCCGGGGGACACCTACACCTTCCGGGCCGTCCTCGCCGACGACGAGCTCGACAAGAAGGGGACCACCTGGCTGGGCGCCCTGCCCGGCATCGAGGCGGCCAGCCGCTTCCAGGAGCTGGCCACCCAGTTCGCGGGCCAGAACGCGTCCACGCCGCTCCAGCAGGTCCTCGCGATCGCTGCCGAGATGAAGTCCTCGGGCAAGTACACCGACGGCGGTGAGGGCGCCGAGCAGTTCCGTCCGGGCCACTCGCTGCTGCGGCTGAGCCAGTTCGTCGCCGCTGACCAGCAGATGGCCGGCAACGACGAGCAGTACGCCGCGATGATGGCGATCCTCGCCAACCAGGCGGGGGTCCCGGCCCGCGTCGCGATGGGTGCCAAGGTCCCGGCCGGCGGCGTCATCAAGGGCAAGGACGTGCACGCCTGGGTGGAGCTCCGCGCCGGCGACGGCACGTGGCGCGTGCTCGACACCGACGAGTTCATGGGCGACACCCCGCCCGAGCAGGAGACCCCGCAGCAGAAGAAGCTCGTCGCGGGCAAGGTCGTCCCGCCGCCGGCGCCGGTGCGGCCGCCGTCGAGTGCCGGTGACCCGGTCGAGGACAGCCTCGACCGCCTCGACCAGCACCGCGACTCGGGCTTCGAGATCCCGGGCTTCGTCTGGTGGCTGCTCAAGTGGGTCGTGCTGCCGCTGCTCATGCTCGCCGCGATCGCCGGCCTGATCCTGTTCCTCAAGAAGCGCCGCAGCCGCATCCGCCGTACGACGGGCCCGGCCGCGGCCCGGGTCGCCGGTGCGTGGCGTGACCTGCTCGACCACGCCCGCGACCACGGTCACGCGGTCAGCGGCCGGGCGACCCGCCGTGAGCAGGCGGCCGGGATCCCGGTCGAGGGCCTGGGTGCGGTCGCCCGTGGCGCCGACGCCGGTGTCTTCGGTCGGGTGGACCCGACGGAGGAGCAGGCCGAGGAGCTGTGGCGTCAGGTCGACGCGCAGCGGGCGAAGATGGTCGAGCCGCTCAGCCGGCTGGCCCGGTGGAAGGTGGCGCTCAACCTGGCCAGCTTCCGCCCGCCGTCGCGCTCCTGACGATGTCAGACCGGCTCGATGCCTCCGGGCGGGGAGCCGGTCTGCGTGTGCGGGGTACGCGCCGCGCCGATTTCGCCGGCGCCGTCGGATTCCGACGTTGTCGGGCTGCCCGAGGGGTCCCTTTCTGCCGGGACCGGCGAATTCCGACCTCGCCTGCGGGCGCGCCCGGTGGTCGAGACTTTCGAGACCTCAGCCCGTCTGGGCCAGACGCCGCTCGATCCGGCGCAGCACCGTCCGTGCGCTGCGGTCGCGCGGGTCGGCGTCTGTCGGTGGCTGTCAGCCGAAGTGGCAGACGTAGTGCAGCGTCTCGGTCGTCTCGATGTCGAACGACGAGTCGCCCGGGACGTCGAAGGACTGGCCGCCGGTGTAGTCGGTCCACTCCTGCGAGCCGGCCAGGCGGACGCGGCAGGCGCCGGCGACGAGCTCCATCGTCTCGGGAGAGCCGGTCGTGAAGACGAGCTGGGAGGGCAGGATGACGCCGACGGACTTCTTGGTGCCATCCGCCAGCTCGATGCTGTGGGAGACGCACTTGCCGTCGAAGTAGACGTTGGCCTGCTTGGTCACGGAGACGTTGTCGAACTGGGTCACGGCGCAGATCCTACGGTCAGCGGAGCCAGCCGGCGCCACAGGAGCAGCTGACGCGGGCGGAGCGGGATGCCTTGGAGACCTGGTGTCCGCGCCAGAGGTGGAGGCGCTTGAGGAGCTTGTGACGCATGTGGTCAACGCTGGCAGGGAAGCAGCGCTATCTCCGAACCGCCTGTCTGGACCAGTCAGGTCCGTTGCCCGGGCCCCTCGGGTACCCCTGAGCGCGGGTGGTCGACAGGCGTCGTCCGATCACCCGACTCCGGGTGGACGAAAGTCTGACCGATCGGAGGACAGGGTCAGTTGACGTCGCCGGGCGCCGGGAGGGCGTCGACGCCGTACTCCGCCTTGTACGCCGCGAAGTCGTCGCTCTCGATCGCGTCGAAGAGCGCGGTGGTCTGTGCGATGTCGAGGGAGACGGTGCTCGCGGCACCCACCATCGCCGTGCCGTCGTGCGGCGCGGTGACGTACTGGACCTGGCCGCCGCGGGAGCGCGCGATGTCGATGGCGAGGTCGCGGATCACGCCGGAGGTGAGGTTGTCGTCGACGGCGACGAGGTCACTGAGGTTGCGCACCAGGCGGGTCAGCTTGATCGGGTTGAGCAGCGTGCCGTTGGACTTCAGCTTGGCGACGATCGCGCGCAGGAAGTTCTGCTGGCGACGGATCCGGTCGAAGTCACCGCCAGGCAGGGTCTTGCGGGCCCGCACGTAGTCGAGCGCCTCGTTGCCCTTGACCGTCTGCTCCACGCCGTCCACGGTCACGGTGACGCCGCCGAGGGCGTTGGTGACGGCCTTGAAGCCCTCGAAGTCGACGATCGCGACGTGGTCGATGAAGACGTCGAAGTTCTCCTCGAGCGTCTCCGCCAGGAGCGCCGGTCCGCCGAAGGAGAACGCGGCGTTGAGCTTCTGGGTGTCGTGACCGGGGATCGGCACCCACGAGTCACGGGGGAAGGAGACCAGCTGGCTGGTCTTCCGGTCGGCCGAGAGGTGCCAGACCATCATCGTGTCGCTTCGCATGACACCGGGGGTCCATTGGCCGCTGGCGAGCATGTCGCGCACGTCGGCGCCGTGGCCGTCGTCAGCGCCGATGAGCAGGATGTTGAGCGCCTCGCCCTCGGCACGCACGGGACGGTTGGGCCGGTCGATGCCGGCGCCGAAGCGGTCGATGCCCGCGACCTGACGGTCGAGGTAGACCACCCAGCCCGCAGTCACCAGCAGCAGGGTCGCCAGCAACCCTCCCAGGACCGAGAGGGCCTTGTGCCGGCGGAGGAAGGACATCGTCAGCGCTCAGCGGAGGCGTCGACAGGGCCGTCGACGGGGGCGCCCTTGCCGGCCTTGACCTTCGACGGCTTGCTGCCCTTGCGCTTGCCGCCCTCGGGCGTCTCAGGCGCAACGGGGGCGTAGCCGTACCCGTAGCCGTACCCGTATCCGTAGCCTTCGCCGCTGCCCTTCTGGGGCACGCGGTTGAAGACGACACCGAGCGGAGCCGCGTCGATCTGGGTCAGGCGCTCGCACGCACCACGGACCTGCTCGCGGCTGGTCTTGCCGTGGCGGACGACGAGGATGGCTCCGTCGGTCTTGGAGGCCAGGAGTGCTGCATCCGTGACCGGCAGGAGTGGCGAGGCATCGAAGATGACCACGTCGTACGACGTGCGCAGCGTCGCGATCAAGTCGGTCATCGCCTGGCTCTGCAGCAGCTCGGCCGGGTTGGGCGGCACGGCGCCGGAGGCCATCACGTGCAGACCGGTCGGGTGCTCCTGGATCACGTCGGCTGCGGTGAGCTGCCCGACGAGGACGGTCGTGAGGCCGACCGCTTCATCCACGCCGAGGATCGCGCTGGCGCGCGGTCGGCGCAGGTCGCCATCGACGAGGAGGACCCGGACACCGGCCATGGCGAGGGTGATCGCGATGTTGTTCGCGGTCGAGGACTTGCCTTCGCCGGGTACGGCGGAGGAGATGACGAATGCCTTGCTCTGCGCGTCGACGTCGACGAACTGCAGGTTGGTGCGCAGCACACGGAAGGATTCGACGCGGGGGTGGTGGGGACTCATCGTGCTGATGAGCGGCTCCTTGGCCACGATCGCGTCGTTCTGGATCCAGCCCAGGATCGGCGCCGGGGTGATCGCCTCGATGTCATCGGCGGTCTTGAGGCTGGTGTCGAGCAGTTCGCGGAGCGCGGCCAGGCCGAAGCCGAGCATCAGGCCGAGGACGGCGCCCATGAGCAGGGTGCGGAGGGCGTTGGGGGAGACCGGCGCTGTCGGCACATTGGCCGACTCGACGGTGGTCGCCTTGAGGACCGGCTTGTCCTTGCCCGGCGGTGTCTCGAGCTCGGCGACCAGGTCGGCCAGCTCGTCGGCGTACGACGCCGCGATGTCGCGCGCGAGCTCCGGGTCGGGGTCGGTCACGGTGATCTGCAGGAGCACGGTCTCGGGCACCGCCTGGGCCGTCACCTTGCTTGCCAGCTCGGCCGGCGTCAGGTCGAGGCCGAGGTCATCGACGACGTTGTCGGCCAGGTCGCGTCCCTTAGCCAGGTCGGCATAGGAGGCGACGCGCTGCATCGAGAAGATGGCGCCCTGGTTGGCCGCTGTCGTGTCGCTCGAGGACGTGGAGATGAAGATCTGGGTCTGCGACTGGTACTGCGGGGTCGCGCGCAGCACGAACGCCTCCGCCAGCGCGATGCAGACGATCAGGCCGAAGGCGACCCAGCGCCAGCGGCGACGGAAGACGTGCAGGTAATCGCGTAGCTCCACGGTTGTCCTCTACTTTCCCCCATGACCGGGCGGTCCCCGGAAGCGTAGGCCACATGGCCCGACCGGGTGGTTTTGTCCGATGCGAATGCGGCAGAAGGCCGATCTTCGCTACACTCGCGAACATTATGGGGGAGAGCAACTATTCGGAGGGGCGCGGCAGCGCGCTCATCTTCAGCCTGCGCAGGTTCCGCGTCGCGATCCTGCTCGGCTTCGATGTCGTTGCGCTTGTCGGTGCCTATGCCGCCATGTCGCTGCTGCGCTACGACGCAGCTGCATCCGACGTTCCATGGGGTTGGGTCTTCGGGCTGGCAGGCATCAGCGTCGCGTTCTTTGTCGCGGTGGGGTTTGTTCTCAAGACCTACGCAGGTCGAGTGGCGGTCGGCTCGGTGGACGAGACGCTCGCCGTCTGCATGGCGGCGCTGGTAGCCCTGCTCGCCGCTGAGGTTGTCAACGTCTTCGGGCCCGACATCCAAGTGGGTCGCACCGTCCCGATCGCCGCCACCTGTGTGGCGCTCGTGCTCGCGCTCTGGGCGCGCGCAGCCTGGCGCCGGCTGGCGATCCGCCTGGGTTACGCCCCCGGAGCCGACAGCGCGGTCCGTGCGGTCATCGTCGGTGCTGGCGGCGCCGGCGAGGCCCTGGTCCGCTCCATCCGCTCGACCCCGGGTGCGCCCTACATCCCCGTCGCGATGGTCGATGACGACCCGTGGAAGCGGCACCGCCGCATCGAGGGCGTGGCGGTCAAGGGGCGCACCACAGAGCTCGAGGGTGTGGTCCGCCGCGAGGCCGCGGAGAAGGTCATCGTCGCCATGCGGCAGATCGACCACGAGTTCCTCCAGCGGGTCGACGCAGCGGCAACCGCTGCCGGCGCGACGGTCATGGTGCTGCCATCGGTGGCCGAGATGTTTGGCTCCCGCGTCGACATCCGCGACGTGCGTGACATCAACATGGCCGACATCCTGGGGCGCAAGCCGATCGAGACCGACGTTGCCGAGATCGCCCACATCATCGCAGGCAAGCGGGTGCTGGTCACCGGGGCCGGCGGGTCCATCGGCTCCGAACTCTGCCGCCAGATCGCTCGGTGGGAGCCGGCCGAGCTGATGATGCTCGACCGCGACGAGTCTGCCCTGCACGGCGTGCAGCTCTCCCTGTCGGGTCACGGACTGCTGCACACCGACGAGGTGATCCTCGCCGACATCCGGGATGCCGCTGCGCTCAACCGGATCTTCGACGAGCGCCGACCGGAGGTGGTCTTCCACGCGGCCGCGCTCAAGCACCTCCCGATGCTCGAGCAGTATCCGCTCGAGGGCTTCAAGACCAACGTGCTCGGCACGCTCAACACCCTGGAGGCGGCTCGCCGGGTCGGGGTCGAGCGCTTCGTCAACATCTCTACCGACAAGGCAGCCGACCCGACCTCGATCCTCGGCCTCTCCAAGCGCGTCGCCGAGCGAATCACGGCCGGCTACGCCCGGCGGTCGGACGGCATCTATCTCTCGGTGCGGTTCGGCAACGTGCTCGGCAGTCGCGGCTCCGTCCTCACGGCGTGGGCCGCGCAGATCGCCGCCGGTGGGCCACTCACCGTTACCGACAAGGACGTCACCCGCTACTTCATGACGATCGCCGAGGCTTGCCAGCTCGTCCTCCAGGCGGGTGCCATCGGCTCTGCCGGGGAGGCGCTCATCCTCGATATGGGCGAGCCCGTCCGCCTCGACGACGTCGCGCGCGCCCTGATCAAAAAATCCGGCAAGGAGATCGAGATCGTCTACACCGGCCTGCGCGACGGCGAGAAGCTGGACGAGATCCTCATTGCCAACGACGAGGGTGACCACCGCCCACACCACGATCTGATCAGCCACGTGCCGGTGCCGCCACTGGTCGATGGCGTCGTGCTGGACATTCCGGCCTACGTTAGCCGCGATGAGGCCCGCGCAACTCTGACCGGTTGGTGCGCCGTCGGAGATGCTTTGCACGTTCCCCGCCCTGCCACCCGCCGCTGACCTGAAACGAAGGATCCCCGTTGATTACCAATGACACTGTCGTGCTCGTGACCGGCGGCACTGGCTCGTTCGGCTCCACCATGGTCACTCGTCTGCTCGAGGGTGGGGTGGGGGAGATCCGGATTCTCAGTCGCGATGAGCTCAAGCAGCACGAGATGCGCAACCGCGTTGGCGACGACCGGGTCAAGTTCCACATTGGCGACGTCCGTGACTACGACAGCGTGGACCGTGCGATGCGAGGCGTCGACCTGGTCTTCCATGCCGCGGCGCTCAAGCAGGTCCCGTCGTGTGAGTTCTTCCCGATGGAGGCGGTGAAGACCAACGTCCAGGGCAGCTCCAACGTCATCGAGTCTGCTCACATGAACGACGTCGGCTCGGTGGTTTGTCTGGGCACGGACAAGGCGGTTTATCCCGTCAACGCCATGGGCATCTCGAAGGCGATGATGGAGAAGACGGCGCAGGCCTTCGCGCGCAACAACCCGCAGTCCAAGACGGTGGTCTCGACGGTCCGCTACGGCAACGTGATGTGTTCGCGTGGTTCGGTCATCCCGCTCTTCGTTGAACAGCTCCGGGCCGGCAAGCCGCTGACCTTGACCGATCCTCAGATGACGCGCTTCCTCATGTCGCTGGAGGAGGCTGTGCTCCTCGTCGAGCATGCCTTTGAGAACGCGACCCCCGGCGATCTCTTCGTGCGCAAGGCGCCAGCGTGTACCGTGCAGACCCTTGCCGAGGCGGTCGCTGACCTGATCGGGGTTGAGGCGGACGTAAAGGTGATCGGCACCCGTCACGGGGAGAAGCTGTACGAGACTCTCGCGAGTCGCGAGGAACTTGTGCGCGCCGAGGACCAAGGTGATTTCTACCGCGTCCCGGTCGATGCCCGCGATCTCAACTATGGCCAGTTCTTCGACGAGGGTGACGTCCGTGAGGCTGCGACTGAGGACTACCACTCCCACAACACCGAGCAGCTCGACGTCGACGGTGTGAAGCAGGTGCTCGCGGCCCTCCCGGCTTTCCAGAAGCTACTGGTAGCCGGGTCGTGACCGGCGAGCTGCCGCCGCTGCCGTTCGCCCTGCCCGACGTCGGCGAGGAGGAGATCGCTGCCGTTGCCGAGACCATCCGGTCCGGCTGGGTGACGACCGGACCGAAGGCCCGCGAGTTTGAGGAGCGTTTCGCCGCCTCGCTTGGTGAGGGCATCGAGGCCGTCGCGGTGAACTCCGCGACGGCGGGGCTTCATCTCGCCCTCGAGGCCATCGGTATCGGCCCGGGTGACGAGGTTCTGGTCCCGACCTGGACATTCACCGCGACGGCGGAGGTCGTGCGCTACCTCGGCGCTGAGCCGATCCTCGTCGATGTCTGCGCCGACACTCTCAATATCGACTTCGCCGCGGCGGCAGAAAAGGTCACAGAACGCACCCGTGCGATCATGCCGGTGCACATCGCTGGCTACCCGATCGACGCGAAGGCCCTCGCAGCGTTCGCGGATCGGCACTTCCTCAAGGTCGTCGAGGACGCGGCCCACGCCTATCCGTGTGCCGACGGCGATCAGCGGGTCGGCGCGGGGACGTCGGAGGCGACTGTCTTCAGCTTCTATGCCACGAAGACCATGACGACGGGCGAGGGCGGCATGCTGGTCACCCGCGACCCCGAGATCGCCCAGCGTGCGCGCGTCATGCGACTTCACGGCATCAGCCGTGACGCCTTTGACCGGTACCGATCCACCGCCTCGCCCTGGCGCTACGAGGTCGTGGCGCCGGGGTACAAGTACAACCTCCCGGACCCCGCGGCGGCGATGGGCCTCGTGCAGCTCTCGCGCGCGGAAGAGATGCGGGGCAAGCGGCAGGCGATCGCCGAGCGGTACCTCACTGCTTTTGCAGATCTGGACGTCGAGCTGCCTCCCGTTGTGGAGTCCGGCGTCCACGCGTGGCACCTCTTCATCATCCGGCTCGCCGACGAAGCCGCTCGTGACGCGTTCGTCGCGTACCTATCCAGCCTGAAGATTGGCACCAGCGTGCACTTCATCCCGCTGCACTTCCAACCTGTGTGGCGAGACCGCGCTGGTCACGTGGCTTCTGACTTCCCGGTTGCGTCGCGTGAATTCGATCGCGTCGTGAGCCTGCCGATCTTCTCGTCGATGAATGAGGCGCAGGTCGAGCGCGTCATCGCCGCGACGCGAGAGGCGCTGGCGTGAAGCGTGTTCTCGACGTGGTGATCGCGGGGGTCGGCCTCGTCGTCGCCTCTCCGGTCATGGTGGTGCTCGCACTTGCTGTCGCGCTCACGTCGCCCGGTGGCGCCCTGTTCCGTCAGGTCCGGGTGGGCCGCGAGGGTGAGGAATTCGAGATCCTCAAGTTCCGCTCGATGCGACTCGGTGAGCCGGGTATTGAGGTCACGGCGGGTGGTGACCCTCGGATCACCCTCGTGGGCGCCGTCCTACGGTCGACGAAGCTCGACGAGCTCCCGCAGCTCATCAATGTCCTGCGAGGGGAGATGAGCCTCGTCGGCCCGCGGCCCGAGGTCCCGAAGTACGTCGCTCACTGGCCGGCGGACATCCGCCGCGAGGTCCTGTCGGTGCGACCGGGAATCACTGATCCCGCGTCCCTCACGTTTCGCCGCGAGGAGGAGATCCTTGCCGAGGCCGACGACCCAGAGCGGGCGTACCTCGAGGAAGTCATGCCGCAGAAGCTCGCGCTGTACGTCGACTACGTGCGCAACCAGACCATCACGGGCGATCTCGGCATCTTGCTCGGGACTGTCAAGGCGACGGTGGGTGGCTGAGGATGCGCATCGGCATGCTGACGCAGTGGTACGACCCTGAGCCGGGTCCTGCGAGTCTTCCTGGGGCGCTGGCTCGGGGCCTTGTCGCACGTGGCCACGAGGTACGGGTCGTGACCGGCTTTCCGAACTACCCCACCGGAGAGATCGCAGACGGCTACACGCAGAGTCGTCGTATGGACGAGGTGCTCGACGGGGTGCATGTTCGCCGGGTCGCGGTCTACGCGAGCCACGATGGCTCGACAGTGAAGCGCATGGCCAACTACGGAAGCTTCGCCGGCTCGGCCTATGCCTCGGGGCTCGGTGCCCTGCGGGGTGTCGATGCGTTGTGGGTCAACTACTCGCCGGTGACGATCGGTCTGCCGATGTTTGCGCAGCTCCGCCGGCACGGCACCCCCACGGTCGTGCACGCTCTCGATCTCTGGCCCGACACACTCTTTGCGAGCGGTTTCGCAGACGGTGCGGGACCGGGCAGGTTCATCCACGCCTCGCTCGATCGCTGGACCAACCGGATGTACCGAAAGGCGGACAAGGTCGCCTACATCTCACCCGGCGTCGGTGAAGTCCTCGCCCGCAGGGGAGTACCGACGTCGAAGCTTGCATACGCTCCGATGTGGGCTGACGAAGCTGCGTTCCAGTTCTCCAAGCCCTCGGATGACCGCTCGAGTTTCGAGGTGCCGGACGATCACACCCTCCTCGTGTACGCGGGCACGCTCGGCAGCGCCCAGGACCTCAGCTCCTTGGTTCGCGCAGTCGCGCAGGTGAGGGACAGCCCCCTGACCTGTCTCATCGCCGGGTCGGGCACGGAGGAGGAGGGCCTTCGTACGCTCGCCAAGGGCGAAGGTGCAACCAACCTGCGTTTCCTTGGCCGTCTGGGCAGGTCGGAGATGAGGCACCTCATGGCTGCTTCTGACGTCCATTTCGTCGGGCTGAACAGTCACCCGCTGGCGAAGATCACGATGCCGAGCAAGATCCAGTCGATCCTCGCGTCTGGCAGGGCCATCGTCGGGACCCTTGAGGGGGACGCTGCGGACGTCGTTCGTGCGGCTGGCGGATGGACGGTCGCCCCTGGCGATGTCGCCGCGCTCGCAAATGTCCTGCGTGAGGTTGCCGACGCGGGTCGCGACGACGTCATCAGACGAGGCGCCGCTTTTCGGCGGGTCTACGACAAGCAGTTCAGCTATTCCCTGGGTGTGTCTCGGGTCGAGGCGCTCCTCGAGGACGCGGTCGCCGGGAGGTGCCCATGACGATCCGGCCACTCGATGCAGGCGACGTCCACGCGTGTGCGTCGCTGCACCGCCGCGCGTTCCCGGCGTTCTTCCTCTCGCAACTCGGAGAGCGGTTCCTGCGCGAGTTCTACCGCTCGTTCGTCGATGCTGACGGCGCGATCACTGCGGTGTCGGTGGACCCAGGTGGGGCGCTACAGGGTGTCGTGGTCGGCACGACCACTCCGCAGGGATTCTTCAAGCGCATGCTCATCCGCCGCTGGTGGGCATTCGGCCTCGCATCGATCGGGCTCCTGATCCGTCAGCCACGCCGCCTGCCCCGCGTCCTTCGCGCCGTGACCTACCGCGGCGACTATCCCGTGAGGATGACGGGATCGCTGCTCAGCTCTATCTGCGTTGAGCCGACCGCGCCTGCAGGCACTGGCCAATCGCTTTTGCGGGCGTTCGTGGAAGGTTCCGCCGCGCTCGGTGTGCGGAGCGCACATCTCACGACAGATCGACACCAGAACGAGCGCGCGAATCGCTTCTATCAGCGGGCAGGCTGGCTACTCGTCGGCCACTACTCGACGCCTGAGGGGCGGGAGATGAACTGCTATCAATGGCCTGGACAGCTGACGAAGGATGATGACTCGTGACGATCGCGATCACCGGAGCCCGAGGGTTCCTCGGTTGGCACACTGCCTGCCGGCTTCTCGCCACCCGAGGTGAGGAACCGGTGCTTCTGGGACGCGAGGAGTTTGGTGACCCCGACGGCCTCACCAAAATGCTCGCGGACGTGCACACGGTGATTCACATTGCCGGGGTCAACCGTGCAGAAACTGACGAGGAGATCGAGCAGGGCAACATCGCCCTCGCGCAGTCGCTGGCCGATGCGCTCGGCGAGCGTCCCGTCCACGTGGTCTACGCCAGCACGGTGATGGTCGACCTCGATACGCCCTACGGCCGTGGCAAGTCCCGGGCCGGTGAGATCCTGTCTGCCTTGCCCGGCACGCTCGCAACGGTCGAGCTGCCGAACCTCTTCGGTGAGCACGGACGTCCGGCGTACAACTCCTTCATCGCGACCTTCGCCCACGAGGTGGCACACGGACGCCAGCCGTCCGTGACCGGTGACCGGCAGATCCCGCTGCTGCACGCGCAGGACGCTGCAGAGGTGCTGCTCTCTGCAGCCGAGGTGCGCGAGGATGCCACGATCCGGCCCGCGGGCGAACCACACGGCATATCCGAGGTGCTCGACATGCTCAACGAGTTCCACGCGACGTACGCGATGACTGGCGACATCCCCGACGTGTCGTCGAAGTTCCGGCTGGATCTCTTCAACACCTACCGCGCGGCCCTCTGGCCGCACGGATACCCGATCATGAAGCCCGTGCATGCGGACAACCGCGGCGAACTCATCGAGACCGTCCGTTCGCACGGAGGTCAGGGTCAGGCCTACGTCTCCTCGACGAAGCCGGGCCAGACCCGCGGCGAGCACTACCACCTGCGCAAGATCGAGCGTTTTGTCGTCTTCAAGGGTGAGGCCGAGATCAAGCTGCGCCGGCTGTTCCACGACGAGGTGCTGGCGTTCCGCGTCAGTGGCGACCAACCCGCGCACCTCGACATGCCGACGATGTGGGTCCACAACATCGTCAACGTCGGCGACGAGGACGTCATCACCGCCTTCTGGGCGGATCAGCTGCTCGATCCGGTGAATCCGGACCAGTACCCCATGAAGGTCGTCCAGGAGGCCGCCCAGTGAAAGTCATGACCATCGTCGGCACGCGCCCGGAGATCATCCGGCTCGCGGCCGTGATCAAGCGCCTCGACGCAACCGTTGACCATGTGCTCGTCCACACCGGGCAGAACTACGACCACAACCTCAACCAGGTCTTCTTCGACGACCTCGGCCTGCGGGCGCCTGATCACTACCTCGGTGTCGACACCTCGTCGCTGGGCGCAGTGCTCGGCGGGGTGCTGATCGAGACAGAGAAGGTCATCCTCGCCGAGAAGCCGGACGCCGTGCTCGTGCTCGGCGACACCAACTCCTGCATCGCCACGATCATGGCCAAGCGGATGAGGATCCCGACCTATCACATGGAGGCGGGCAACCGCTGCTTCGACGAGAACGTGCCTGAAGAGACGAACCGTCGCCTCGTCGACCACGTCGCGGATTTCAACCTCGTATATACCGAGCACGCCCGCCGGAATCTGCTGGCCGAGGGGCTGCACCCGCGCCGCATCATCATCACGGGCTCGCCCATGCGCGAGGTACTCGAGTCGCAGCGCGCGTCGATTGACGCATCCGACGTACTAGACCGCCTCGAGCTCGAGCCCCAGGGTTACTTTCTGGTTTCCGCACACCGCGAGGAAAATGTCGACTCGCCGGCGCGCCTTCAGAAGCTCGTCGACTGCCTGCTTGCCGTTTACGAGAAGTGGCAGTATCCCGTCATCGTGTCCACGCACCCGCGTACGCGGAAGCGACTCGAAACGCTCGGTGCCGATCTCGGGGCAACCGACATCCGCTGGATGGAGCCGTTCGGGTTCCATGACTACAACAAGCTCCAGGTCGACGCTGCGTGCGTGCTGTCGGACTCCGGAACGATCTCAGAGGAGTCGTCGATCCTCGGGTTCCCGGCGATCACGCTGCGGGACTCGATCGAGCGGCCCGAAGCACTCGATGCGGGGGCGATCATCATGACTGGCTTGGAGGCGGCCGATGTTGTCGCGGCAACGGCGGTCGCGATGAAATGGGAGCCGGTCCCGGTCCCCGCGGGCTATGAAGTGGTCAACACCTCGCAGCGCACGGTGAAGTTCATCCTCTCCACTGCCGCCCGACACCACCAGTGGGCCGGAATCCGAACCACGTGATGTCTGCCGAAGCCGATCGGGCACGCACGCGACGCCTCGCGCACGGTGTCCTCATGTCGACTGCTGCTCGTGGCCTTTCGCTCGCCGTGCCACTCGTCATGATCCCCTTGACCTATCGCTATTTCGGGCCGGAGCAGTACGCCGTGTGGGCAACGGTTGTCGCGACGACCAGCATGTTTCTCTGGGCTGACCTTGGTCTGGGGAATGGTTTGATGACGCGGTTGTCGGCATCTCTTGCGAGGGCCGACATGGCTGGGTCGCGCCATCTCATCAGCGTCGCCTACTCGACTTTGTCGCTCTTGGCCTTGGTGCTGCTCGCCGGGCTGCTCGTGTTGGTGCATCTGGTGTCCTTGGCGCCGGTATTCGGTACCGATCATGCGAGTCACGTGAATGCGACAGTTCTGGTCTGTTTTGGCCTTCTCTTCATCAACGTGCCGCTGGGGCTCATCCAGCGGATCCAATACGCAGCGCAGGAGGTCGGTCGCAGCCATCTCTTTCAGATGGTGGGCCCGGTGTTCGCCCTTGCTGCGGCGTCCGTGATGATCGCCCTCGGTGCGGGCTTCCTCCCTACTGTGGCCGTCATTGGCCTCGGGCCGATTGTCGCGTCACTCGCCGCGAGTGTCAGCTTTTTCGCACTCAGGCCAGAGCTTCGGCCTGTTTGGGTCTGGCCGCTTGGCTCCGCCTCACGCGAGCTGCTCCGAATCGGTGGGCTTTTTCTCCTGGTGCAGGCGACCTCGTCTGTTGCGATGAACGTCGATCTTCCGATTGCCGCCCACACTTCCAGTGATGCTGAGCTTGCGAGTTTCAGTGCGACCGTTCGGGTCTTTCTCATACTGGGTGCCATCGTGTCGGTGGCGGTACTGCCGATGTGGCCTGCCAACGCAGAGGCGCTTGAGCGAGGTGACGTGCTCTGGGTCAGGCGGACGACGCGACGCATGTCCCTCCTGAGTGTGGCCGTGGTTGCGGCCGCGGGTCTTCTCGGTGCCATGGTGGGTGGACCTGTTCTGGAGTTTCTGCTCGGCGCGGGCTTCCATGCTGACCGGCGGGTCATGCTCGCTTTGACATTGATGTGGGCCGTCGTGTCTGCGACGTCGCCGTACCTCCTGGTGCAGAACGCCGCGGGAATGCTCGTGCCGCAAGTGCTTGCGTGGCCAGTGCTACTCATCGCGGCCGTGCTGGTGAAGTACTTCGTCGCTGTGCACGTCGGTCTCTGGGCAATCGCTTTAGTGGGTGCGGGAGTCCATGCATTGGTGATCGGACCGATTGCAGTTTTTGGATGTCGCCACGTCCTAGCGAGGGACGTGCGGGCGGAAGTGAGGATTGGATAATGGGGCTTCTCGGAAGAGTTCGTGATCGTGTCCAGGCAAACATGGACCCTGAAGCCTTCGCACGCAGGCTCGGTGCGAACTTGAATGGCCGGGTCCGGTTCTATGGAATCTCGCGCGCGACCCTCGGGTCGGAGCCGTGGATGATCACGTTTGGCGACAACGTCATTGTGGCGGCTGGCTGCCAGTTCGTGACCCACGACGGGGGAACGATGATCCTGCGTAAGGAGCAGCCGGACCTCGAATGGAGTGCGCCGATTAGAATCGGCGATGACGTGTACTTCGGTGTGAATACCCTTGTCTTGCCGGGCGTGACCATCGGATCCCGTGTCGTGGTGGGGGCGCATGCAGTGGTCACTCGCGATGTCCCGGATAACTCCGTTGTGGCTGGCAACCCGGCACGCCTAATCTGCTCGGTCGACGAGTATCTGGCAAAGATGCGGGCCAAGTCCTTGGGAATCGGACACTTGGTGGGCGAAGCAAAGGACCGTGAATTGCGGCGGATCTACGGCTACCCAGACGCGGGAAATTCCTGACGTGTTGGTCTCGCACGGCCGCCCCGCAGGATGGCGCCAGATCTTCGTCCCTATTCGATCGCTTGCGCGAGTCATCCGATTCATCCGACGGCTCGTCGAGGGGATCGAGGGGGCCGACGGGGCCCGACGGTTCGCGTCATGCGGCGCCAGCGTCCGTTTCGATCCGCGCGGCACCTACTCGTTTGACACCATCTTCCTCGGTGACTTCGTCAATCTGGGAGCGCGACCAACCTTGCTTGCGACCAACAGCTCGATCGTGATCGGGAACCATGTGATGTTTGGCCCGGAGGTTGTCGTTCGCGGCGGCAATCACCGCATTGATGTTGTGGGCCGTTACATGGACTCGGTCGGACCATCGGAGAAGAGGGCGAGCGACGATTTGGGAGTGGTCATCGAGGATGACGTGTGGATTGGCCAGGGAGCGACGATTCTGGGCGGCGTATCTGTCGGCCGTGGGGCGGTCATCGCTGCGGGCTCCGTAGTCACAAAGTCCGTGCCTGCCTACACGATCGTCGGAGGAAATCCGGCCCGGTTCCTCCGCTCCCGCTTCTCTGAAGACGAGATTGCTCAGCACGAGTCCATTTTGGGAATCGACGGGTCTGGCAACGCATGAAGATTGTGATCGTCGGTCAGATGTCAGTGGTCCGACCCTCTGCGGGACTTCAACGTGTCATCGGAATAGCGCGGTCACTTGGCGTCCATGGCCACGACGTGACGATTCTTGGGCACGATGGACAATCAGCAGACGTCGAGCTTGCTGCGGGACTGCGCGGACTTTCCTTCGCAGTAGATGGGCGGCGCGGCCTCGTGGGGAGGCTCAGCGCCGATCGTTTATCGCGACGGCTCGCCCGGCTGTCACCTCCTGACGTAGTGATCTCGTACGGCGGTGATGCCATGCACACGGCGGTTCTCCGGCGATGGGCGCGGCAGCACCGCGTCCCAGCTATCCTCGATTCAGTCGAGTGGTACGACCGGAGTCACATCCCTGGAGGTAGTGTTGGCCCGCGGGCTCTCGCGAACGAGCGCGCGATGCGGCAGACGTATCCGCGTTATGGACGAGTGATCGCAATCAGTTCATTCTTGGCCCGCTACTACGCGAGCCGCGGGTGCGACGTGATTCGGGTGCCACCGACGCTGGATGTTGCCGCCACACAGTTCGTCGAACGACCGGGTGACGGCCGGCTGAAACTGGCTTACGCCGGCATGCCCGGCAAGAAGGACCTGTTGGCCGAGATCGTCGCTGGGTTGCGCTTGGTCGATCCTCATCATGAGTTAATCCGCCTTCAGATCATCGGTCCGGACGAGCGGACACTCGCGTCGGCCGGCATCTCGACCCAGGGCACGGGGATCCAGGTTCTGGGACACGTGAGCCGACAGGATGCGATCGACTGTGTTGCGAACGCGGATTTTGTCCCCCTGCTCCGCAGTGATCAGCGCTACGCGCACGCGGGGTTCCCCACGAAGGTAGCGGAGGCTATGGCTGTGGGTACCCCGGTGATCTGCAACCTGACGTCGGACCTTGGGGAGGTTGTGGCCGACGGTCGGACGGGTTTTGTCTGTGGACAGCCTACGGCGCAGGCCTTTGCCGACGCGCTCGCAGAGGCGCTTGCGCTCTCGCAGGAGTGCCGCGCCGGCATGCGGGCCGCGGCCCGTCATCGAGCCGAGGAGTATTTCGACTTTCGAACCTATGCGGATGCCCTCAACGGGCTGGTTCGCCGAGCTGTGGAGGAATGATGCGGAACCGGCCGATCGTGGTCCAGCACTCATTCGGCGACGCGGGATCCGGCGGGCCGGTGGGTGCGCTCGAACGGGTCCTTGCATCAGACCTCGCCGCGGAGTACGAGTTCGTGCGCATGCATCAGGAGACCGCAACAGGCGGAATCGACCGCTCCCGGCTGCGTGCGTGGACCGCGATGCTGCGTGACGTGAGGCCGGACATCGTTCATGCCCGAGGCCTCGGCAACGAAGGATTTCACGCGGTGTTGGCCGCCCGGCGTGCAGGTGTTCCTAGGATTCTCGTCAGCGTCCATGGCTCCGTTCGCGATCTGGTGAACGTCGGCGGGCTAAGGCATCGCGTTGTGCGAGACCTACTAGAGCCAGCGACCCTCCGTATGGCAAGCCATGTGACCACGGTCTGCCACTCAGCGGCGCAACGGGACTTCATCCGCCGCCATCAGGCGAAGTTCGTCGGGCCGATGACGAATGGCGTCGAGTTGTCCCCTTCGAGAGGGGGCGATCGCGAGAGCACGCGCATTGCCCTTGGGATTGCCAGTGACGAAACCATCCTGATCAGTGTTGGCCGACTTACCTTTGAGAAGGGCCACCGAGCTCTTGCTGGATCGCTCCGGCTTGTTGGAGCGGAGGTCGCGGGCGGCGTTCGACTATTGGTCGTCGGTGACGGACCTGAACGGGCAACTATCGAGCAGGCGTATGCCGGAACCGGCATCCGGGTCGATTTCCTGGGACGTCGGTACGACGTGGCAACGCTGCTACAAGCCAGTGACGTCTTCGTCTTTCCGTCCCTGCACGAGAATCTTTCGAATGCGCTCCTCGAAGCCATGGCAGCGGGACTTCCCGTCATCGCATCGCGTGTCGGGGGAAACGTGGAAGTGGTGTCGCGAGGTGGCGGCCTTCTGGTCGAGCCGGATGAATCACTCTCTGTCGCGCAGGCGATTGTCGCGCTCGTGGAGGACCACGAGCTGCGGAGGGTTCTTGGGAGCGAGGCGCGCAAAGTTGTGGAGGATCACTACTCGATTGCAAGCATGACCGAAACATTGGACGCGATCTACCGCGAGATGCTGGGGGACTGACGTGCGCGCAACCCTGCTTGGCTTCACGATTCCAGACACCGATTTCCAGCAGATCCTCCGTGACGACCCGGTCATGCCGACCCAGACACAGAAGTTTGCCTGGGCGCTGGTGGATGCACTCCGCCAAAACGGGGTGGAGTTGGATTTGGTCTCCACCCTGCCAGTCTCCAACTTCCCCGCCTCGCCGCGCCTGCTCGTGGGGCGTCGGATCTTCTCTGAGCGTGGGCTATCGGGGCTCCTCCTACCGTGCGTCAATGCTTTAGTCCTCAAGCACCTAACGCGTTTCATCGCTTGCCTTCTCTTTGCTACGCCTCGCATTCGCCAGCATCGTTCCGAGTGGCTCCTGCTTCATGGTGTGCACTCGCCCTTTCTCTGGTACGCGCGCGTGGTTCGTGCGCTCTTGGGCGTTCCGATCGCCGCAGTGCTCAGTGACCCTCCAGGCGTTGTGCGCCGCTCGGACGGACTGCTGGCGCGGGTGCTGAAGCGACTCGACATCCGGGTCACCCGACGCGCGCTCAGTGGCTTCGACGCGGTTATTGTGCTGAGCAAGCCACTTGCATCGGACTTCGCGCCCGGTATTCCCTACCTTGTGATGGAGGGCCTTGTTGCTCTGCCTGAGACCTCCGTGCCCTGTCGCGCCTCCGGTCCTCCGCGAATCGTGTACGCCGGCGGCCTTGTCCAGGAGTACGGCGTACTGAACCTGGCCCGGGCGGTGATGGAATCCGACTTGGATGTGCGTGTGGAGTTCTATGGGAGCGGTGACGCTGCCCCGACACTTGAGCAATTCAGCGTCGAAGACCCGCGTATCGTGGCTCCCATGCTTCTGGATCCCGCTGAGCTTCAGAGTCGCTACCTGCGGGCAAGCCTCCTTGTGCAGCCGCGCCCGACTGATCAGGACTTCGTTCGGTACAGCTTTCCCTCGAAACTGATCGAGTACATGGCTACGGGTGTTCCAGTTGTGTCGACGCGGCTCCCGTCGATCCCCGCCGACTACCAGCCGTTTGTGGTGTGGGCAGACAGTACGGACCCGCGTGGATTGCGCCAGGCGATCGAGACGGGTCTCGCCCCCGCGGTTAGCGGCATTGGTGCCGAGGCCGCAGCCTTCGTGCGCGCCACGAGGTCGCCCGATGTGCAGGGTCGCCGGATCCGGGACTTCCTCGGGGAGGTGGCGTCCTGAGCAGCGCCGACATGCGTGAGGCCCTCCCTACGCGCCCACTTGCGTTTTACGGGCCTCTGAAGATCTCTCTCTTCTGGCTGCTCGGTACCTACTTCCTATTCTTGATCCTTGGTGACACGGAGAACCTCACTAACGGCCCGAAACTGGCCGTGTTCGTCTTTGCCGCGACAGGCTTCCTTGCGCTCGGATATGTGCTCAGCATGAAGGCGCGAATCGGGACGTACGACCCATCAGTCGACCTGCCCGAATTCCCGGGCCGTGGGGCACAGTTTCTTGTCTTAGCGAGCGCACTCTATTACTTGGCGTACGGCGTCAGCTACCTGCGGGAGTACAGCGTTGCCAGCGTGCCCGCCATCCTGACGTCCCTGGCGGACCCTGGCGGCGCTTATGCGGCGAAATTCGCTACCTATGAGCGACAGAATGCAAGCGAGGCATCCAACGGCGTCATCCAATTGATCACGATCGCGGCGGTTTTCTCGGCGCCACTCCTGCCTTTTCTTGTGGTCTACTGGCGCCGACTTCCGGTGGCACTGCGGATCTTTTCCGTGATTGCCGTGTGCGCTTACAGTTCATTCTTCCTTGCCATTGGCACTCTGGTGGGCCTAGGAAACCTGCTTATTTTTCTGGCAGTCGGTGTTGCTGTCGCGCGTGCCCGTGGAGCAGTAGCCGCGCGCACGCTTGGGCAACAACGATCCGTCATCGCACTGGCGCTGGTGCTTATAGCATTCGCCGCCTACATGTCCTACAACCAGTCACAGCGCCTGATCCAATTCGGCAACGCGTCCGCTTTCGAGCCGAATCCGATAGTTGCCTCAGTATTTGGTGACAGCTTCGGTCGGGGCGCATCGGTGACGATGTTCTATCCAACTCATGGCTATCGCGGCTTGGCATATAACCTGGACACACCGTTTCACTGGACAAAGGGCCGGGGTGCTTCGCGAGCCCTCGACTCCTACCTCGCTCAGTACGGAATGGGTGCAACCGCGTCGCGGGACACCTATCCCGCGCGTACCGAGGCTCGGACTGGATGGCCCTCTGGCACCTATTGGGCAACTATCTATCCGTGGCTCGCCTCGGATCTAACATTTCCAGGTGCAGCTCTTTTCATGATCCTCGTTGGGTGGTGGTTTGCACGCTGGTGGTTCGAGGCACTGGTGTACGGAAGCAGACTTTCTTTGTTGCTCGTGGCGCAAGCGGCCACCCTGATCGCCTTCGTGCCCGCAAACAATGCGCTCGGGATCAGTCGCGGAAGCCTCATCTGCGTTGCCACGCTGCTGGCCTGCTACGCAATTCGCCCGAAGCCCGGCCGGGCAGTGCTAGACCTCACACGAAATGCGTCTCGGAAGCCTCACGAAACCAACCCGCGGTCTGTTCGAGTCCCGCACGCAGGCTGACCGGCGTCACGGCAGGAAACAGCGAACGCAGAGTGGTGTTGTCAGCCATAGAGTGCGGGACGTCGCCAAGGCGGGGAGCGCGATGGCGCACGTCGGCGGTGATGCCCGTGGCAGCCTCGAGTTCGGCGATCAGGTCGAGCAACTTCGTGTTCGTTCCAAACGCCAGGTTCGTCGGTTCGGGGTGGGACACCCGCCGCTCGGCAGCGTCGAGAAGGACTGCGCACACGGTGCCGACGTACGTGAAGTCGCGGGAGTTGCTGCCGTCGCCGTTAACCCACACGGGCTCGCCCTTCATCATCGCGTCGATCCACGTCGGGATGACCGCCGCGTAGACGTGGCCGGCGCGCTGGCCGGGGCCGAACACATTGAAGAAGCGGAACGCCAGGGTCTCCATGCCGAAGGATTGCTGGAAGGCGAGGGTGTACTGCTCGGTGGCCAGTTTGCTGACCGCGTACGGGCTCATCGGGCGCACCCACTCGCGCTCGCCCTTGGGAAGTGCCGGGTTCATGCCGTAGACCGAACTGGAAGATGCACACATCAGGTGGCCGACGTCGGCCTTGCACGCCTCGTTAAGCACCGTGAGTGTGCCCGTGGCGTTGGCGTGGTGGCTCCTCAGAGGGTCGGCGACGCTGCGGGGGACGCTCCCGAGCGCGCCGAGGTGGACGATCGAGTCGACGCCCTTCACCGCGGACGCCACGGCGTCCTCGTCGAGGAAGCTCGCCTTGCGGAAGTCGACGTCGAGCCCATTGAGGTTGTCGGCGTAGCCGTTGGAGAGGTCATCGATGACGCGGACCTCGTGGCCCTTTGCCAGCGCTTCGCGGGCGAGGTTGTGTCCGATGAAGCCGGCGCCGCCGGTGATGAGGATGCGCATGGGTTCCTTCGTGGGATGGTCAGAGCCGGACGTCGACGGCGTCGACGGGCCAGGCGGACTTGAGGTCGTAGACGACGTGGCCAGTAGGGTCGCCGAGGGCATGGATCTGGTGGACGGTGAAACCAGAGAACTCGCGGTGGTTAACGGCAAGTAGAACGCCTGCGTAACTGCCCTCGATTGGACTGGGGATCACGTCGATGCCGTACTCATGCTTAGCCTCCGCTGGGTCGACCCACGGGTCGTGCACGTCCACCGTGACGCCCATCGCCTCAAGCTCGGAGACGATGTCGACCACCTTGGTGTTGCGGAGGTCGGGGGTGTTCTCTTTGAACGTCAGGCCGAGAATCAGTACACGCGCCGAGCGCACGTCGATGCCCTTGCGCAGCATGGTGGTCACCAGCTGCGTGGCAACGTACGAGCCCATGGAGTCGTTGAGACGGCGTCCCGCCAGGATGATCTCCGGGTTATGGCCGACCTCCTGTGCCTTGTGCGTGAGGTAGTAGGGGTCGACGCCGATGCAGTGGCCGCCTACGAGCCCGGGGCGGAAGGGCAGGAAGTTCCACTTCGTGCCAGCGGCCTCAAGAACGTCGAGGGTGTCGATGCCCAAGCGGTTGAAGAGCAGGGCGAGCTCATTGACGAGCGCGATGTTGACGTCCCGCTGGGTGTTTTCGATGACCTTGGCGGCTTCGGCGACCCGGATCGAGGGAGCCTTGTGGGTGCCGGCGGTGACGACGCTGGAGTAGAGCCTGTCGACGAGGTCGGCGGCTTCTGGAGTGGAACCCGACGTCACCTTCACGATCGTCTCGAAGCGGTGCTCCTTGTCACCGGGGTTGATGCGCTCGGGGGAGTACCCCACGAAGAAGTCCTTGTTGAAGGTCATGCCGCTTTCGGACTCGAGCAGCGGGACGCAGTCCTCCTCCGTCGCGCCGGGGTAGACGGTCGATTCGTAGACCACGATGTCACCCGGACGGAGCGAACCCGCGATCGTGCGTGTGGCAGCCAAGACCGGGCCGAGGTCGGGACGCTTGTGGCGGTCGATGGGGGTCGGTGTCGTCACGATGTAGACGTTGACGTCATCGAGCGCCGCTGGGTCATTCGACACCGTGAGCCGATCGACACTGGCGAGCTCCTCCGAGCTGACCTCAAGTGTCCGGTCGTGGCCCGCGTTGAGTTCGCCGACTCGATCCTTGTTGATGTCGAAACCGACGACGTCGTACTTGCGGGCAAAGGACACCGCGAGGGGGAGCCCCACGTAGCCAAGGCCGATCACGCCGATGCGGATCTGTTCTGCTGGACGGGCGGACATGCTGCTGACTAACTCCTCTTGTTTGTCGATCCGCCGTCGGCGGGCGTCCGTGGAGGTGAGCAGCCCGGTCTGTGTAGCCCCCAAGCGCCGATCGTACGGCAGTGGCCGGATCGTCGGAGGGTCAGCCGTCAGTGAACGGCTCGGGCGCTTGGGTCAGGCGCCGGCGGAGGCGAGCTTGGTGACAGCCGCGACGATCCGCTCGAGGTCGCCCTGGCTCAGGCTCGGGTGCACGGGCAGGGAGAGGCACTCCAGCGCGGCCTGCTCGGTGTTGGGCAGGTCGACGTCGGCCTGGAACGGCGCAAGGCGGTGGTTGGGGATCGGGTAGAACATCCCGCTGCCGATGTTGAACTCCTCGCGCAGCGCCTTGGCCAGGCCGTCACGGTCCTCGGCGACGCGGACCGTGTACTGGTGGTAGACGTGCACGGCACCGTCGGCCACGGGCGGGGCAGTGACGCCCTGGAGGTTGGCGCTGAGGAAGGCGGCGTTCTCCTGGCGCTGCTTGGTCCAGCCGCCGACCTTGGTGAGCTGCACGCGACCGATGGCGGCGTGGATGTCGGTCATGCGGTTGTTGAAGCCGACGACCTCGTTGGCGTACTGCACCTCCATGCCCTGGTTGCGGTAGAGCCGCAGCAGGCGCTCGATCTCGGGGGTCGCGACGGAGACCATGCCACCCTCGCCGGAGGTCATGTTCTTGGTCGGGTAGAGCGAGAACATCGCAAACGAGCCGAAGCCGCCGACTGGCGTGCCGTCGAGGCTCGCGCCGTGGGCCTGGGCCGCGTCCTCGAAGAGCTGGATGCCGTGCTCGTCGGCGATCTCGCGGAGCGCGGGCATGTTGGCCGGGTGGCCGTAGAGGTGCACCGGCATGATGCCGGCGGTGCGCTCGGTGATGCTGGCGCGCACGCTCTCGGGGTCGAGACAGAACGACTCCGGGTCGATGTCGGCGAAGACCGGGGTGGCGCCCGTGAGCGCGACGGAGTTGGCCGTCGCCGCGAACGTGAAGCTGGGGACGATGACCTCGTCGCCCGCCTTGATGCCGGAGGACAGCAGGCCGAGGTGCAGGCCGGAGGTGCCCGAGTTGACCGCCACGCAGGCGCGGTCGAGGCCGAAGTGCGCGGAGAACTCCTCCTCGAACGCCTTGACCTCGGGACCCTGGGCGATCATGCCGGAGCGCATGACACGGTCGACGGCCTCGCGCTCCTCGTCACCGATGATCGGCTTGGCGGGGGGAATGAACTCGTTCATGGGTGTCCTCACGGCTGGGTGGCGTGGTCGGCCAGGGTCTGGATGGTGAGCGTGGCGGCGTTGCCGTCGCCGTACGGCGTGCCGCGGTCCGCGGTCGGCGCCGGGCGGGCGACGCTCGTGGCGACGTCCGCGGGGTCGTTGGTGAGCTGGTTCCAGCCGCCCTCGAGGGTCTCGACCCACTCGGTCTCGCTGCGGATGGTGGTCGTCGGCGCGCCCAGGAGGAACGCCTCCTTCTGCAGGCCGCCCGAGTCGGTGACCACGGCGCTCGCGGCGCTGACTGCCTGGACCAGCTGCGGGTAGGAGAGCGGGGCCACCGGCGTGATCGCGCCCTGGTCGAGCTTGAGGCCGTGGGCCTCCGCCTTGGCCACCAGTCGGGGATGGGCGGCCAGGAAGACGCGCTTGTCGAGGCCCGCGAGGGCGTCGAGGATCGACGCGAGCCGGGCCGGGTCGTCGGTGTTGTCCGGGCGGTGGATCGTCGCCACGACGTAGGGCTCGGTGGTGTCGATGGGGGAGGCGACCGGAGCGTTGCGCACGCGGTCGGCCGTGGCGAGCAGGACGTCGGTCATCACGTCGCCGACGAGGACGCTGCGTGCGGCGAGCCCCTCGTTGGCGAGGTGCTCCATCGCGACCTGCGTCGGCGCCAGGCAGAGGTCGGCCGAGTGGTCGGTGAGGACGCGGTTGTGCTCCTCGGGCATCCGTCGGTTGAACGAGCGGAGGCCGGCCTCGAGGTGGGCCAGTGGGATGTGGATCTTGGTCGCGGCGACCGCGGCGGCCAGCGTCGAGTTGGTGTCGCCGTAGACGAGGACCCAGTCCGGGCGGTGCTCCTCGAAGACCTCTTCCAGGCCGATGAGCATCTGGCCGGTCATCGCGCCGTGCTTGCCGGAGCCGACCGCGAGGTTGACGTCGGGGGTCGGGATGCCGAGCTCGTCGAAGAAGTTCTGTGACATGTTCTCGTCGTAGTGCTGGCCCGTGTGCACGACCACGTGCTCGACGCCCGCGGCCGCAGCCGCGTGGGCGATCGGTGCGAGCTTGACGAACTGTGGACGTGCTCCGACCACGCTGATGATCTTCATGCGGTGGGGCCGTCCTTCACTGCGATGTCCCTTGGTCTCGACTGCTGCTGGCGCGGGTGCCAGGGACAGGCTATCGACCGTCGCGCCGACGGCCCTGTTCGACATACGGGGAGGTGGCCGGTCTGGACCAGTCCTTCCGATTTCTGTGCAGTTTCATGTTTTTCCGTCCGTGCGCTGTCGGCTCCCCGAGAATGCCCGCGGAGGGGCGCGGACCGACCGCTGCCACATGACGTCTGGAAGGACGCCACCACATGATGAAGCGCATCGCGCTCGCCGCTGCCGCCATGACCCTGTCGGGCCTGGCCATCGCCGCTCCGGCGGAGGCCGTCGTCTACCCGAAGTCGATCGCGACGGCGTGCTCCGAGCGCATCGTCGACACCACGGTCGCCCGAGGCCAGTCGATCCTCATCGACTTCAAGGCCGTGCCCACCGCCGGTAACGGCCGGCCGGTCGGCTCGGTGAAGTTCGTCTTCCGCAACCGCGCCGGCAAGGTCATCCGCACGACGACCCGCAGCTACGGCGGCAAGACGACGCGCTACGGCTTCGTGCCGCTGCGTGCCCGCGGCAAGATCACCGTGGCTGCGCGGTTCAGGACCCCGGCTGACTCGGTCTACAAGGGCTGCTCGACGCGCGCCTCGTTCCGCCGCCTCTGAGGGTGACCATCACCCGTCGTCGTCTGACGGCCGCCGCACTTGCGGCGGCCGTCGTGGCGTTCGCGTACGCCGCCTGGGTCGCCCTCGGCGTCCGCTCCGACCTGCTGGACGGCGAGGCCGCCGCGCGCGACCTTCGCGCGGCACTGGAGGACCCTGGGACGTCCGATGCCGCCGAGAAGGCCGCCGACCGGTTCGAGGCACACCTCGCCTCTGCCGACCGGCGTACGTCGGGGTGGACCTGGGCCGTCCTCGAGGGCGTGCCGTTCGTGGGCGACGACGCCCGAGCGGTCGCCACCTTGAGCCGGGTCGGCGCTGCCGCCGCGCGCGACGGCGTACGGCCGCTCCTGGAGGCCGGGGTGACCGACCCCGAGGGCTTCGCGCCGCGCGACGGGCAGGTCGACCTCGACCGCATCGCGATGCTGCGCAAGCCCATGGCGGCCGCGGCCGCGGCGTTCGGCGACGCGTCGGAGGAGCTCGCGGAGGTCGACTGCAGCGGGCTCGTCGGCCCGCTGGCCCGGTCGCTGCGGACGCTGACCGACGACATCGACGCCGCCGCCGACGGGCTGGAGGCCGGCCGGGTGGCCACGGAGCTCCTCCCGACGATGCTCGGCGGCTCCGGGGAGCGCCGGATCCTGCTCGCCTTCCAGAGCCCGGCCGAGCCTCGTGCTGCCGGGGGCTTCCCGGGGGCGCTGGCGGTGCTCGAAGCCCGCGACGGGCGCCTTGAGCTCGCCGAGCAGATCCCGGCTGGGGCCCTGCCGAGCGGAGCCCAGGTGCTCCCGCTGACCGCCGAGGAGCAGGAGCGCTTCGGTCCGGCGATGGCGATCTATGCCGGCGACGCCGGGTTCACGCCGCACTTCCCGCGCGTGACCGAGCTGTGGCGGGCGCACTGGGACCGCAGCGGTCGCCCTGCCCTCGACGGTGCGGTCGCCGTCGACCCGGTGGCGCTCGGCTACCTGCTGGCCGCGACCGGTCCGGTGCAGGTCCGCGGTGCCGAGCTCACCGCTGACAATGTCGCCCACGAGCTGCTGCACGGCGCCTACGTGCGCTACGCCGACCCCCTGGAGCAGGACCGCTGGTTCCAGCAGGTGGCCAGCGCGGTCTTCTCCCGCCTGACGACTGGGTCGGTCGACGCACGGGCGCTCCTCGACGGCCTGGCCCGCGGCGCCCGCGAGGGACGCCTGCTGGTCAACTCCAGACACCCCGAGGAGCAGCAGCTGCTCACCGGCACCCAGGTGGCCGGTGAGGTGCCGGATGCGTCGGTGCCGGCACCCCAGGCGGGTGTCTACTTCAACGACTCCACGGGCTCCAAGATGGGCTGGTTCTTCCACCCGGAGGTGACCGTCGAGACGACGTCGTGCGACGCCTCCGGGCGCACGATGACCGGCACCCTCGGCGTACGCAGCTCGCTCGAGGCCGGCAAGCCGCTGCCGGCGTACGTGAGCCCGGGCAGCCACGGCATCCCAAAGGGCACGCACCTGGTCTCGGTCGAGCTCTTCGCGCCACAGGAGGGGACGCTCGACCGGATCACGTTTGACGCGGAGCCCCAGGAGAACGCCGTCGTGACGCCCTATCGTGGCCACGCGACGACGAGCGTGGCGCTCGAGCTCGAGCCTGCCGGGCACCACGTCGTCACCTGGCGGATGACGACACCGTCCCGCGAGCCCGTCTCGATCCGCGTGACTCCGGGCGTCGACAGCGGTGGGGGACCGGTCGAGCTGCCGGCCTGCTGAGTTCAGCTTCCGGGGATCGCGCTGAGGCCGCTGGTGAACGCAGCGACGAGCGTTGCCTGCGCCGGGCGGCCGGGCCACGGAGCGCCGAAGGTTCCGCGGTCCGTGGAAAGGCGCCGCTCGAGGAGCCCTTGGTCGCCCGGCCAACGTGCCAGCATCTCCTGTTGCCGCTCGGGTCCGATCGTCCTCACGACGTCGCGCCCCAGGAGATGCGCCGCGGCACGCAGGCCATGGAAGTCGTGTGCGATGTTGACCTGTTGTCCCTCCTCCGTGTCATAGAGGCGCTCGGTGACAGCGCGCGACTCTGCATACCAGTGGAGTGCCACGGCGAGATCAGTCGCGTCCTTGTACTCCCCGCGCTCCCAGCGATCGAGCCACGCGCCGACCTTCGCGGCGACGTAGCCCGGGACGGTCGGAATGCGAATGACGCCAGCCGTCGGCAGCGCCAACGGCAAGGAGTCCGCATGGATCTCTTCGAATGCCCAGACGCTCAGCGTTTCACGACGGGTCGGGGGCTCGACGGAGCCGACAGGGTCTTCGACGTCGCCAAAGGGGAGGAGATCCACGTCGCGGTGTTCGATCCGGAAACAGACTCCGCTGTCGGAGACAGGTGTGAACGCTTTCGCGGCCTCTTCAAAGTGTGTCCAAGAGCGGAGACCGAGAGCCAGGTCGAGGTCGTAGGTCTCTCGTGTGCCGAATTCGTGACCAAGGGCTGAGTGCATGACGTCGCGGCACATGGCACCGATGAGCATCACCCGGTCGGGAGCGAGACCTGGTGCCTTCTTGAGTAGCGCGGAGACGACGGTGTCGATCGGGGTCAGAAGGCCCTCATGCGCGGCAGTTGGGTCAAACAACGCTGCGCCTCCACTGCTCGGCCGCATCCCGCAGCCGGGGGTCCTCGCTGGTGAACAGCTCGGCATAGACGAGTGGCCACGGTGTCGCCGTCGGGTCTGCTGCCTCGTCGGGCACGTGCCAGAAGGCTTTCCGGACGAGAACGTTGGGCGGACCGTCGGTGCGCCACCTGTTGGCCATGATCAGGCGAGGAGTCAGCTCGGGTGTGTACAGGGTGGTCGTGGCGGGCCGGAGGAGCGATGCGATCGCGGCCTCGCCCCCTACGTAGATCGGCATCCCCGCGCCATCGGGGTGGCGCTCGGGGTCACCGCGGAACTCGCCAAGGTGAAGTCGTCGGGCGAGCCCGGTGGGGAATGCGGCAGCCCACAGATCCAGCAGGCGATGGTCAGCGTGGGACGCCGTCGCGTCGTAGCCCTGATCGCGCAGCGCGTTGCGGGCTCCGTGGGCGAGGCCAACGGAGACGCCTGCGCTGGAGGCGAGTTCGCGTGCTGATGCATGCCAGAGCGACGGCCAGGTGAGGAGCGCGCACACGACCTGAGACCGTCCCGCGCTGAAGAGGTTGCCGCTGGCGCGGGGGAGGACGAGCCGAGGCGTGTCGGTGTAGTAGTCGACCCGCTTCGGTTGGCTGCGCCGCCCCCGGACGTGGACGATGACATCGCCGAACTCGAGTGAGGCGTTGCCGAGTGCGTCGACGTACTCCACTCCCGCGTGCCGCAGCAGGTCGGCGGTTCGTGGATGGATGTGGTCGGAGATAGCCAGCGTCCTGCTCGCCGGCGGATCCGCATGCGATATCCGGTTGCGGACGGTGTCGGCGAGCTCGACGAGGTACGACGCCTCGGAACGCCCCCGACGCAAGGTGAGTGCCGCCAGTGCTTCGTCGGTAGTACTTTCGTGTGCGTCGATGCGGAGGTCGTCGAGCTGCATCATCACCTGGTCGAGGACCAGTCTCTCGTAGGGTCGCATGCATGCCTCCGTTCAGTTTCGGCCTGCGTTCAAGATAACTGAACAGTCCTGAAAACTGAACAGGCTGCGTGTGTCACTCCACCCAGTCGCCGACCAGCCAGTCGGCGTTCTCCTTCATGTGGGCCACCGCGGTCAGGTGCTGCTCGGAGACCCGCCAGGCCTGGAACGCTGCCTCGTCGTCGAACGTCGCGTCCTCGACCACCCACGGTGCCCTTGCGGTCGTCGAGGCTGGTCGTGATCGTCCAGCGGCTGGCGCCGAGGCGCGGCCGTGCCGCCTCGAGTGCGGCGACGGCGTCGGAGGCAGAGGCGCCCTCGTGGAGCCGGAAGAGGACGACGTGGCGGAACGGCATGGATCCGACCCTAGAGGGCGCCGGGGTCGTCTTCTGCCGGGACCGGCTCGTTCGGTCGTCTCGTTGCCGTCCGCCCCGTCGCAACTGCTCGGCGCCGGCGCTTCAGGGCCTGTGGATGAGAGCCGACGGCCGACGCGGTTCTGTTCGATGCTCGCGGAGTGCCTGGTTCCGAGAAGCCCCTTGTCCTGACGCAGCCGTTCACGACTGCGGAGGCGCTGGCCGCTGGCATGACCGAGCGGCAGCTGCGGGCGAAGAGGTTCCGGCGGCTGCATCGCTCCGTCCACGTCCTCGCGACTGTGCCGGTGACACCGCGACTGCGGGCGCAGGCAGCCCTGAAGCTCTTCGATGGCCACGCGCACGTGAGCCATCAGCTGGCCGCCGCGGTCTACGGCATCGCCGTGCCCCGCGGCTTTCGTGCCACCGTCGTCGTTCCGGAAGAACGCATGCGTAGGCGTCACGCCGACATCGCCTGCGTCGTACGCCGGTCGCCGGCGGTCTGGTTCCAGGGTCTGCCGGTGGCGTCGCCGGAGGCGCTGATCGAGCAGCTCGCCGAAGTCCTCGGTCTCGTCGACCTGGTCATCGCTGGAGATGCCCTGCTCCACCGCAAGCTCACCACGATCAGCCGGATCCGCGACTATCTGCGGACGAGTGCGCATCCAGGGGTGCGAGCAGCCCTGGCGGCGGTCGAGCTGATGCGCACCGGCGCGGAGTCGCCGCAGGAGACGAGGCTGCGGCTGCTGCTCCACTTCGCTGGCCTTCCTCGCCTCGAGACACAGGTGGAGATCCGCGACGCTGGTGGCAGGTTGCTCCGCAAGCACGACCTGGGCCACGTTGAGGCGCGGGTCGCCGTCGAGTACCAGGGTCGCCAGCACGTCGAGGTGGTCGAGCAGTGGGAGTCCGACATCGATCGTCGCGAGGCTGCCGACGTCGACGGCTGGCGTCAGGTCGACGTGCTCTCCAAGGGCATCGCTCGCGAACCCGCACGCACCATCCAACGTGTCGCCCGGGCGCTCCGCGAGCGGGGCATCGAGGTCGGACCCCTCAGTGACGAGTGGAAGCGCTACTTCTATCCGGGGCAGAAGGAGTCGGCGCCGTACGAAACCGACGGGTGATCGGCGCCTGACCGGTCGGCAATGCTCGGCGCCGGCACTTTCCGACGCTCGCCGAAATGCGCGAGCGGCGGCCACCCGCGAAGGGTGACCGCCGCCCGGCGTACGACGTGTGTCAGCCGTTGATCATGCCCGCGCCGACGGTGACGCCGGTGGTCTCGTCGATGAGGATGAACGAGCCCGTGGTGCGGTTCTTGGAGTACGGGTCGACGAGCAGCGGGACGGTGCAGCGCAGCTGCACGCGGCCGATCTCGTTGACGCCGAGCTCCTTGGTCTCCTGGTCGCGGTGGAGGGTGTTGACGTCCAGGCGGTACTGGATGTCCTTCACCATCACGCGGCCGTTGCGGGTCGTGTGCTTGATCGCCAGCTTCGCCTTCGGCCGCAGGGGAGCGGTCGTCATCCAGCAGACCATCGCGTCGATGTCCTGCGTGGCGGTCGGCGCGTTGTTGACGCGGGCGATCATGTCGCCGCGCGAGACGTCGACGTCGTCCTCGAGGCGGATGGTGACCGACATCGGCGGGAACGCCATGTCGATCTCCTTGTCGAAGAGGTCGATGCCAGCGATCTTCGACGTCATGCCGGACGGGAGGACGACGACCTCGTCGCCCTGCTTCAGGACGCCGCCGGCGACCTGGCCGCCGTAGCCGCGGTAGTCGTGGAACTCGTCCGACTTCGGGCGGACGACGTACTGCACCGGGAAGCGGGCGTCGATCAGGTCGCGGTCGGAGGCGACGTGGACGTGCTCGAGGTGGTGCATGAGCGTCGGGCCCTGGTACCACGCCATGTTCTCCGAGCGGTTGACGACGTTGTCGCCGGCCAGCGCGGAGATCGGGATGACCTCGAGGTCCGGGATGTTGAGCTTCGTCGCGAACTGCGTGAACTCGGCGTGGATCTTGTCGTAGACCTCCTGCGAGTAGTCCACGAGGTCCATCTTGTTGACCGCGAGCACGAGGTGCGGGACGCGGAGCAGCGAGAGGATCAGCGCGTGACGGCGCGACTGCTCGGTGAGGCCCTGGCGGGCGTCGACGAGCACGAGGCCGAGGTCGGCGGTGGAGGCACCGGTGACCATGTTGCGGGTGTACTGCACGTGGCCCGGCGTGTCCGCGATGATGAACTTGCGAGTGGGCGTCGCGAAGTAGCGGTACGCCACGTCGATGGTGATGCCCTGCTCGCGCTCGGAGCGGAGACCGTCGGTCAGCAGTGCGAGGTCGGTGTAGTCGTAGCCCTTGGAGACCGACGTGGCCTCGACGGCCTCGAGCTGGTCCTCGAAGATCGACTTGGAGTCGAGCAGCAGGCGACCGATGAGCGTCGACTTGCCGTCGTCGACCGAGCCGGCGGTGGCGAACCGCAGGAGGTCCATGGGCTTCTTCTCAGCAGTGGCCATCAGAAGTAGCCCTCCTTCTTGCGGTCTTCCATGGCGGCCTCGGAGAACTTGTCGTCGCCGCGGGTGGCGCCGCGCTCGGTGACGCGGGCGATCGCGACCTCGTCGATGATCTCGTCGATGGTCGAGGCCGTGCTCTCGACGCAGCCGGTCAGGGTGATGTCACCGCAGGTGCGGAAGCGCACGGTGCGCTCGGAGACGACCTCGCCCTCGCGGCACGGGTTGAGCGGCGTCTCGGTCATCAGCATGCCGTCGCGCTCGAAGACGCGGCGCTGGTGGCTGAAGTAGATCGACGGGATCTCGATCTGCTCGCGGCCGATGTAGTCCCAGACGTCCAGCTCGGTCCAGTTGGAGATCGGGAAGATGCGCATGTGCTCGCCCTCGTGGAGGCGGCCGTTGTACAGCGACCAGAGCTCGGGGCGCTGGTTCTTCGGGTCCCACTGGCCGAACTCGTCGCGGTGGGAGTAGACGCGCTCCTTCGCGCGGGCCTTCTCCTCGTCGCGACGGCCGCCACCGAAGGCGGCGGTGAAGCCGTTCTCCTCGATGGCGTTGAGCAGCGTCGGGATCTGCAGGCGGTTGCGGCTGATCTTCGCGGCGTCGGGGATGATGCCGTTCTTGATCGCGTCGTCGATGGAGGCCACGACGAGGTTGATGCCGAGCCGCTCGACCCACCGGTCGCGGGTCTCCATGACCTCGGGGAAGTCGAGACCCGTGTCGACCTGGAGGATCGAGAACGGGATCTTCGCGGGGTAGAACGCCTTCTCCGCCAGGCGGAGCATCACGATGGAGTCCTTGCCGCCGGAGAACATCAGGACCGGCTTCTCGAACTCGGCGGCGACCTCACGGAAGATGTGGATCGACTCCGCCTCCAGCTGGTCGAGCTGACTCAGCTGGTAGTCGGCGTGCGTTTCTGTCATGAGCTTGGGGTGACCTCTCGTCGCTTATGGCAACCAGCATCCTAACCGCGTGCGGGCCCCGTGCCCGCCGCGGTCCGCGCCGCGCCGTGGCCGGGGTCACGCCGAGGCCTCGATACTTGCCCACAATCCCGATCGACCCAGTAAGGTTTGCGACCACGCGCGGCCTGTTCCGATCACCTGTGGCTCGTGCGACATCCCGCCAGACGAACAAGGGTGCAACCGTGGCCGATCTCCTTACGGGTCAGTTCTTCCAGATCCTGACCGCCGGCTTCCTGGTCGGCATCATCGTCGGGCTGACCGGTATGGGTGGCGGCGCGCTGATGACGCCGGCGCTGATCTTCCTCGGTGTGGGGCAGACGGCGGCGATCGTCACCGTCGACCTCACCGCTGCGGCCATCTACAAGACCGGTGGCGCGATCACGCACTGGCGCCAGGGCTCCCCGAACGTCCGCCTGGCGGCGTACCTCATCGCCGGCTCGGTGCCGATGGCGTTCCTGGGTCCGTGGCTGCTCAACGGCCTCATCGACGACCCCGCGCAGCTCGAGAACACCCTCAAGCTGTGCATCGGCATCGCGCTGCTCTTCGCCGCGTCGACGTACGCCCTGCGCCTGCTCATCAACATGCGGCGGGTCAACAGCGGCGGCGGCGAGCCCGACGCCAACCCGCACATCCGGCTCGTGCCGACCGTGCTGGTCGGCGCGCTGGGCGGCCTGCTGGTCGGCGTCACCTCGGTCGGCTCCGGCTCGGTGATCATGATCGCGCTGCTCATGCTCTACCCGGGCCTGCCGGCCGTGAAGCTCGTCGGCACCGACCTGATGCAGGCGGTGCCGCTGGTGCTCGCCGCGGCACTCTCGAACATCGCGATCCACGGCCTCGAGTGGGACCTGCTGTTCCCGCTCGTGCTCGGCTCGGTCCCCGGCACGGTCCTCGGCTCGCGCCTGGCGCCCCGCGTCGCGCAGTCGATCATCCGGCGCGGCATCGTGATCGTGCTGACGATGTCCGGCACGGCTCTGCTCTTCAAGGCCGGCCTGCACCCGTACGGCGAGGGCCAGGACACGCTCGAGGCGATCACCGTCGCGGTGGTCGGCCTGGTCATGCTGCTGCTCGTGCCGCTGGTCTGGGGCCTGCTGCGCAAGCAGAACGGCCTCCCGATGTTCGGGGCGCCCACCGTGGCCGAACTCGAGCGGACGCCACTCCACCGCAGGGGCTGACCCCGCCCCTCCGGAACGAACGAAGAGCCCCGAGTCGCAGGACTCGGGGCTCTTCGTTTCGTTGCTACCGGCTCCGCTGCGTCGTACGCCGCCGGTGCTACTTGACCTGGCGGTTGCCGGGCAGCGTCTCGACGTGGTGGTCGCGGAGGTACGACACGAAGTGGTCACGCTGGACGGCGTCGAAGAGCGCGACCGCCTGCTTCAGCCTGAGGAGGACGACCGACTGGTCGCCCACCATCGCCGAGCCCTGGTAGGGGACGGTGGCGAAGGACATGTTGCCGAGCTTGAGCTTGAGGCCGGCGAAGGCCAGCTTCATCACCTCGGTGTCGCTGAACTCGTTGTCGAGCGCCAGGTTGCCGGTGATCTGGTCGACCAGCTTCGTGACCTTGAGCGGGTTGGCCAGGACCGACATGCTCCGGGTGCGCTCCACGACGGCACGCAGGAAGTTCTGGTGGCGCTGCACACGGTCGAAGTCGCCGCGCGGCAGGCCGTAGCGGGTGCGGACGTAGGCCAGGGCGCTCTCGCCCTTGATGGTCTGCCAGCCCTGGTGCCAGCTGACGCAGTTGCAGCGGTGGTCGAAGACGTCGGTCGGCACGTAGACCTGCACGCCGTCGAGGGCGTCGGTGATCCCGCGGAAGCCGTTGAAGTCGGTCACGACCATGTGGGTCAGGTGGACGTGGAAGTTCTGCTCGATCGTGCGGCCGAGGAGGCTCGGGCCGCCGTAGGAGAAGGCCGCGTTGATCTTGGTCGAGCCGTGGCCGTCGACCTTGACGTAGGAGTCGCGGGGGATGGAGACGACCTGCGCGTGCTGACCGTCCTCCTCCACGTGGACGACCATGATCACGTCGCTGCGTACGCCGGTGGAGGTGAGGTCCTGGCCGTTGAGGTTCGACAGGTCGATCTTGCCGTCGTTGTCGCTGCAGCTGCGCAGGCCGTTGCTCTTGGGGGCCGCCTCGTCGCAGTCGAGGCCGACCAGCAGGATGTTCTCGCCGCCGAGGAACGGCGGGCGGTTGTCGCCCAGGTCCGGGTCGAAGCCGGGCGCGCGGTGCAGGTGGAGCCAGAGCCACAGCAGCCAGAGCAGGATGATCAGGAGCAGCAGCAGGAGCAGGCCGACGATCGCGGCGAGTGCCGGGTTGTCGTCGATCCACCGCCGGATCCGGTAGGGGACCATCCGGACGTAGGCGCGGCGCAGCGTCTTGAAGCGCTTGCGCTTGCGCCGCCGCCGCTGGCGCGGGGAGCGCTCGAAGTCGATGCCTCCGAAGAGGGGCTCGTCGTTCGTCATCGCTGGGGGACCTCCGGCTGACCGGTCTGGTTCGACATCAGTTCCGCTCCTCCAGTGCCGGCATGACGATCGCCAGCAGTTCGTCGATCTGCGCGGCGGCTGCGGCGACCGCGCGGCGACCGCGCCGGTAGGGGTCGGCGACGTCGACGCGGACCTGGGCGACCCCGCTCGTGGAGGCCACAGTCTTCACAAGGTCGACTCCGCTGAGCGAGGAATCCACGCGCTGGACGCCCGACGCGAACTGCCCGAGCGAGAAGACCTTGCGGAAGGTTGCGGGGTAGTCGGTGAGGATGAACTGGCGGTGCTCGGACTCGGCCGTGAGCACCAGGTCGGCCTCGTCGATGTGCTCGCTCGTGAGGCGCCGGCTGCGGAACGCCGCGATCGCCTCGGGCGTCACCTCGGGGCTGTGGTCGAACGCCGTCGCCATCGTGGCGTCCATCGGCTTGTCACGGAAGCCGATCGTGCCGGCCGAGCTCAGCTTCAGCGTGGAGTCGGGGCCGAGCATCGCCCGTCCCGCGAGCTCCATGTACGGCGAGCGGCAGATGTTGGCCGTGCACACGAAGAGGACGTTGACCATCACACCTCCAGCAGGCCGGCAGCAGCGAGCGCCTTCTCGACGTCCGCCAGCGCATCCTCGACCGAGCGGCCGGTCGTGTCGACCCGAACGTCGGCATCCTCAGGGACTTCATAGGGGCTGGAGATTCCGGTGAACTCCGGGATCAGGCCCTGGCGCGCCTTCGCGTAGAGGCCCTTGCGGTCGCGGCGCTCGCACTCCTCGAGCGGAGTCGCGACGTGCACCAGGAAGAAGGTGCCGCCCGCCTCCTCGACGTAGCGGCGCACGTCCTGGCGGGTCGCGTCGAACGGCGCGATCGGCGAGACCACGGCGACGCCGCCGTGGCGGGCGATCTCGGCGGCCACCCACCCGATGCGGCGGATGTTGGTCTCGCGGTCGGCCTTGCTGAAGGTGAGGCCGGCGCTGAGGTTGCGGCGTACGACGTCGCCGTCGAGGCTCGTGACCGTGCGCTCGCCCTGCTCGAGCAGCTTGTCGAGCAGCGCCCGCGCCAGCGTCGACTTGCCCGAGCCGGAGAGGCCGGTGAAGAAGAGGACCAGCCCACGGCGGTCGAGCGGCGGGCGGTCGAAGTCGACGATCTCCGCGACCTCGGCCGGCAGCTCGGCGTCCGTGTCGGCGTCCGCCAGTGCGAGCACCGTGTCGTCGCCGGCGTAGGTGGCCAGCACCTGCGCACCGAGCGCATGGTCGGCCTCGGCGTCACCGTGGGCCGCGAGCGGCACCACGACGACTGCGGCGTCGGGCAGGGCGCGGGCGGCGGCGAGGGTGGCACGCACCAGGCCGACGGCGGAGAGGTCGGCCGGCGTGCCGTGGCCGGTGAGCGCGACCAGCACGACGCGGCCCTCCACGGCGGCGAGCTGCTCGAGCTCGGCGGTCGTGAGCGCGTCGGCGACGGGCACCCAGGTGGCGCCGGCGTAGTGCTCGCGGGCCTGCGCCGGGGAGAGGTGCAGCCTCCGGAACGGTCCGTACGCCGGAGCGCCCAGGGCCGTGGGCACCCAGCGGCCGTCCTGACGCGTCACCGTCGCGAGCGGCAGGCCCTCCGGGTCGACCAGCTCGACCGCGGGCTCGGCGGCCAGGCCGTCGGGGAGCGTGAGCGTCACGGGGGATCCGGGCTCGTCGTACGCGGTGAGGGGAGCGAGGGCGCCCGACAGCAGCAGCTCGAGGTCGTCGAGCTCGCGCGGCGTGGGGCAGTGCTGCGGAAGGGGCTGGGGGTTCGCAGTGCTGGACACGTCCGCCATCCTCCCATGCACCCGCAGGCTCTCCCCGCATCACGGGGAGCGGTGCTTGCCGAGTGCTTGCGCGGCGCCGTTGCGTACAACGGCTAGCACCACTAGCGAGTCGGGTTTCTCCTTGTTTTGAGGGGGAATCCCTTATCTGCGTGCGCCAGTTCACACCGCTTGCGGTTGCTATCGCTAACAATAGTTAGCAATACTGGGGGCATGGCAAAGGGCGTGGTCGGCAAGACGGTCGACAACCTGGGGGAGTACCTCAAGGAGCAGCGGACGGCTTCCAAGCTTTCCCTGCGCCAGCTCTCCGAGGTTGCCGGTGTGTCGAACCCGTACCTGTCGCAGATCGAGCGTGGTCTGCGCAAGCCCTCCGCCGACGTGCTTCAGCAGATCGCGAAGGCCCTGCGGATCTCCGCGGAGCAGCTCTACATCCGCGCGGGCATCCTCTCTCCGGAGGACGGCCTGGGCGGCTCCGTGGAGCTGGCCGTGCTGGCCGACCCGGGCCTGACCGAGCGACAGAAGCAGTCCCTGCTCGACGTCTACGCGTCGTTCCTCGCCATCAACGCGGCGGAGAGCGGCGAGGGCGAGAGCTGACCCACCCCGAAGGTGTGGCGGCCCCGCCCACCGGACCTCGCGACCGTCGCCGGTCGCGCAACAAACAGAAGGAGCCAGCCATGGCCAAGAAGTTCGACGTGAAGAAGATCGTTGCCGACCTGCAGGAGAAGGTTGCTGACGTCCAGAAGGACGCCACCTCCACCGCCAAGGACGCGCAGGCGAAGGTTGTCGCCCAGGTCAAGGACCTGCAGGCCACCATCGAGGCTGCCCCCGGCAAGATCGAGGCGTCGGTCAAGGAGACCCAGGCCGACATCCTCGCGAAGATCACCGAGCTGCAGACCGCTGCCAAGGGCCTCCCGGCCAAGGCGCAGGAGCAGATCAACGCCCGCCTCGCCGAGCTGACCAAGTCGGTCGAGGAGCTCACCGCCAAGGCGCAGAAGCTCGTCGAGAAGTACCTCCCGGCCGCCGAGAAGTACCTCCCCGCGAAGGCCGAGAAGGCTGCCGCTCCGGTCGCCGAGGCTGCCCCGGCCGCTCCGGCCAAGAAGGCTGCTGCGAAGAAGGCTCCGGCCAAGAAGGCTGCCGCCAAGAAGGCTCCGGCCAAGAAGGCTGCCGCCAAGAAGGCCTGACCCCTCCGGGTTCACGCTTCCTGAGCACAAGGCCCGCTCGCGCTACGGCGCGGGCGGGCCTTGTGTCGTCTCCGGTGTCCTTTCCGGACGCGCGCCAGGGGCGCGGAGGCGAGCCGGTCAGGCCAGGGCGAGGTCGGTCTCGACCATCCGCTTGACGATGTCGGTGAACTCCAGCGTGGGCGCCCAGCCCAGCGCCGTGCGGGCCCGGGTGGCGTCGCCGCGCAGGTCCGTCGGGTCGGTGGGGCGCAGGAGCGCGGGGTCCACGCGGACCCGCGCCTCCCAGTCGCTGACCCCGGCCTGCTCGAACGCCGCGGCCACGAAGTCGCGCACGCTGTGCGAGGCGCCGGTGGCGATCACGTAGTCGTCACCCTGCTCGTGGCGGGCGGCGCGGACCATCGCGTCGACGTAGTCCGGGGCCCAGCCGAAGTCGCGGCGGGCGTCGAGGTTGCCGAGCACGAGCTCGTCGGCCGTGCCGGCCGCGATGGCGGCGACGGTCGAGGTGATCTTGCGGGTCACGAAGCGGGGCGAACGCCGCGGCGACTCGTGGTTGTAGAGCACCATGCTCGAGGCGTGCAGGCCGCGGGAGCGGTAGACGCCGGTCATCAGGTGCGCGTAGGCCTTGGCGGCGCCGTACGGGTTGACGGGGCGGAGCGGGGTGGCCTCGGTCTGGGGTGACTCCGAGGGCTCGCCGAAGATCTCCGCGCTCGAGCACTGCACGAAGGCGACCTGCTTGTCATGCGCCTGCGCGACGCGCCACGCCGACTCCAGCAGGGCAACCGCTGCGCCGCCGTTGACGGCCGCGCTGAGGTCGGGGTCCTCCCAGGAGGCCGCGACGGAGGAGAGGGCGGCGAGGTTGTAGACCTCGTCGGGCGCGAGGTCGGCGACCAGGGCCCGGGTCGCCGCGACGTCGCACAGGTCGCCGCGGTGGAGCACGACGTCGGCCGGCAGGAACTCCGGGACCTCGCCGGACAGCGTCAGGGCATGCACCTCGACGCCGTCGGCCAGCAGCCGCTCCGCGAGGTAGCTGCCGTCCTGGCCGGACGCACCGGTCACGAAGGCCCGAGAGACGCCTGCCATCAGAGGCCGGCGAGCTTCTTCTGCTCCGCGAGGTCGGAGTCGACCATCATCGCGACGAGCTCGGGGAAGTTGACCTTCGGCTTCCAGCCGAGGACCTCGCGGGCCTTGGAGGAGTCACCGATGAGCAGGTCGACCTCGGCCGGACGCATGAACGCCGGGTCCTGGCGGACGTAGCGCTCCCAGTCCTCGATGCCCGCGTGGGCGAAGGCGAGGTCGAGCAGCTCGCGGATCGTGTGGGTCTCGTCGGTGGAGACCACGTAGTCGTCGCCGTTCTCCTGCTGGAGCATCAGCCACATCGCCTCGACGTAGTCGCCGGCGAAGCCCCAGTCGCGCTGCGCGTCGAGGTTGCCCATGACCAGCTCGTCCTGGAGGCCGAGCTTGATGCGCGCGACGGCCTGCGACACCTTGCGGGTCACGAACTCCGGGCCGCGACGCGGCGACTCGTGGTTGAAGAGGATGCCGCTCGAGGCGTGCATGCCGTACGACTCGCGGTAGTTGATCGTCATGTAGTGGCCGTAGACCTTGCTGACGCCGTACGGCGAGCGGGGCCATAGCAGCGTGTCCTCGGTCTGCGGGACCTGCTGCACCTTGCCGAACATCTCGGAGGAGGAGGCCTGGTAGAACTTCACCGCGCGCGGGTCGTCGCCACCGTGGAGGCGGACCGCCTCGAGCAGGTTGAGCACGCCCATGCCGGTCACGTCGGAGGTGACCTTGGCGTTCTCCCAGGAGTAGGCCACGAACGAGATCGCGCCGAGGTTGTAGACCTCGGCGGGGTTGCTGTCGTTGAGCGCGCGCATCAGGCTCGACTGGTCGGTGAGGTCACCGGTGAGGATCTTGACGTCGGGGAGCTCGCGCTCGACCATCGCGCGCTTCGGGTTGTTCTGCCCGCGCATCAGGCCGTAGACGTCGTAGCCCTTCTCGAGCAGCAGCTCGGCGAGGTACGGACCGTCCTGACCGGTGATTCCGGTGATGAGGGCAGAAGGCATGGCGGGGATTCTGCCAGAGGCGCAGGGGGCGGGTGATGCGTCCCACGCCTGTGCCGCGCACTGGACGGATCCACGCTGCATGTGCGCCCGGTGTGCGCCCGGTGCGCGCTCGCGGTCAGCCGCGGTAGGCGTCGCCGGCCTTCTGGCGGGCCTCCCACGCCGTGGCGACCATCTGCTCGAGGGTGTGGCGCATCTGCCAGTGGAGGTCACGCGCGGCGAGCTCGCCGGCGGCCACGATCCGGTCGGGGTCGCCGGGGCGGCGCGGGTGCATCTCGGGCTCGAAGTCGATGCCCGTGACCTCGCGGATGGTGTCCATGATCTGCCGGACGCTGGAGCCGGCACCGCTGCCGAGGTTGTAGACCGGCTCGATCGGCTCGCCCGCGGCGAGGCGCTGCGCCGCGGCCACGTGGGCCTCGGCGAGGTCGGCCACGTGGATGTAGTCGCGCACGCACGTGCCGTCGGGAGTGTTGTAGTCGTCGCCGAAGATCTTCGGGGTGCGGCCCTCCACGAGGGCGTCGAAGACCAGGGGGAAGAGGTTGTGGGGGCTCGCGTCGTAGAGGTCGGGGCTGCCCGAGCCGACGACGTTGAAGTAGCGCAGGCTCGTGTGGCGCAGCCCGTGGGCCACGCCGGCGTCCTTGAGCAGCCACTCGCCGATCAGCTTCGTCTCGCCGTAGGGCGACTCGGGGTGGTTCGGCGTCTGCTCGGTGACCAGGTCGACGTCGGTCGTGCCGTACGTCGCGGCGCTGGAGCTGAAGACCATCCGGTCGGCGCCCGCGTCGCGCATCTCCTGCAGCAGGATCACCATCGCGGAGATGTTCTGCTCGTAGGTGTGGAGCGGGCGCTGCACCGAGACCCCGGCGTACTTGTAGCCGGCGACGTGGACGACGCCGTCGACGCCCTGCACCGCCTCGCGGACGGCGTCGCGGTCGAGCAGGGTTGCCTTGATGAGCGGCACGCCGTCGGGCACGAACGCCTCGAAGCCGGTGGAGAGGTCGTCGAGGACGCTCGCCTCGATGCCGGCCGCCTGGAACGCCCGCACCACGTGCGCCCCGATGTAGCCCGCGCCTCCGGTCACCAGCCAGCCCATGCCCACTCCTCCGTCGTACGTCGTGGGGCGCCGCCGCGCGATCGCTGCGGGTTCCGCCCGTGAGCAGCCTAGTCAGTGATACTGGCCCGGTGAGATCCCTCGTGGCTGGTGTGCCGATCCTCGCCGCGCTCGGCGCGGGGAGCCTGGCGGGCTGCGCACCCGCGGCTGCTCCTGCCCTGCAGGAGGTCTCGTCGACGACGCTGGCCGGCAAGACGATCGTGATCGATCCCGGCCACCAGCTCGGCAACCACAACTACCCCGACCAGATCAACGCGCCGGTCGACGCGGGTGGCTTCCAGAAGCCGTGCAACACGACCGGCACCGCGACCAACGGTGGCTACCCGGAGGCGACGTTCGCGTGGCAGGTGAGCCTGCTGCTCAAGGCGAAGCTCGAGGCCCGCGGCGCACGCGTCGTGCTGACCCGCACGAGCAACCGCCAGGACCGCTGGGGGCCGTGCGTCGCCTACCGCGGCCGCCGCGGCAACCGGTTCGCCGACGGCACCCACGCCAACCTCAAGATCTCGATCCACGGCGACGGGTGCAACGGCTGCGGTGCCGGCTTCCACGTCATCGCGCCCCAGTCGCGTGCCGGCTGGACCGACGACATCGCCACCTCGTCGCTCGCCTTCGCCAAGCAGGTGCTGGCCGCGCTGCACAACGCCGGGCTGCCCTACGCGCCGTACGTCTCGGGTGGCGACGGCCTCGACGTCCGCGGAGACCTGGGCACCCTGAACTGGTCGGACCGACCGGCCGTGATGGTCGAGCTCGGCAACATGCGCAACGCGACCGACGCCGCGCGGATGACCAGCTCGACCGGCCGCGATCGTTACGCCACCGCCCTCACCCGGGCCATCGTCCAGCGCCTCACCTGACCCCGCCGAGGCGGCACATCTGGTGGGCCGAGGCGGCACATCTGGAACGGCGAGAGGGCAGATGTGGCGCGCATCCGCACCACATCTGCCCTCTCGGCACGCAGCTCCTGCCGTCTCGGCAGGAGAGCGGATCAGCGCGGGGCGAGGCGGATCGCGCCGTCCATGCGGATGACCTCGCCGTTGAGGTAGTCGTGCTCGACGATGAACGCCGCGAGCTGGGCGTACTCGTCCGGGCGGCCGAGCCGCTTCGGGAACGGCACGCCGGCGGCGAGCGTCTTCTGGAACTCCTCGTTGACGCCCGCGAGCATCGGCGTCTCGACGATGCCGGGAGCGATCGTGCAGACCCGGATGCCGTACGTCGCGAGGTCACGCGCCGCGGGGAGCATCAGGCCGACGACGCCGCCCTTGGACGACGAGTAGCCGGCCTGGCCGACCTGGCCCTCGAAGGCGGCGACCGAGGCGGTGTTGATGATGACGCCGCGCGCGTCGTCCGCGAGCGGCGCGGTCTTCGCGATCTGCTCGGCGGCGAGCGCGAGCACGTTGTAGGTGCCGACCAGGTTGATGTTGATGACCATCGCGTACTTCGCGAGGTCGCCGACCGAGCCGTCCTTGTTGAGGATCCGGCCGGCGGTGCCGACGCCCGCGCAGTTGACGACGGTGCGGAGCGGGACGCCCGCGTTGGCAGCGGTCGCGACGGCCTCACGCACCTGGTCGACGTTCGTCACGTCGACGGCGACGTAGTGGACACCGGCGACCTCGGGGGCCTTCTCGATCGAGCCGGCGAGGTCGAACGCGAAGACGGTCGCGCCCTTCTCGGCCAGCGCCTTCGCGGTCGCGGCGCCGAGTCCGGACGCGCCACCGGTGACGATCGCGGCGGTGTTCTCTACCTGCATCTGTGTCTCCTCATGAAGTCTGGTGCGCCCATTCTGGCCCGCGCCTCCCCGCCGGGTACGCCGGGTCCCCGGCGCGTGAGATCGGGACCCTCGACAACGCCCCCCAACGACGTACGCCTCGCGGCGTGAGCGGCGCGCCCGCTACTCGTCCACGAGGCTCGACGCGCCCGCAGAACCGAGCGCTGTACGTCGGGTGAGGGCTGTGGAGAGGCGTTCTGTGGAACTCGTGTGACTCGGCCTCGATCACCAGGCGCAGCAGCCGCTCCACGCACGGAGAAGGCGGCGTTCCGCTACGACTGTCGGCGCTACACCGCGATGGTGCGCGCGGGGTGGCGCGTCGTGCGCTTCGTCTACGAGGACGTCATGGCCCGGCAGGACGACGTGCGGGAGGTGCTCACCGATCTCGTGGCGCTCGGCCCTCAGACGACGTACGTCGATCACGTCCCAGGTCTGGACCGCCGGGTGATGGGCGGCATCTGACCGCGCGAGGTGTACGTCGTCCGAGGGGCGCTGCCGCAAATGCGCGACGGCGCCGCACCCGGAGGGATGCGGCGCCGCTGCGGCGTACGAAAGCGATCAGCCCTTGCGTGCCCGCGAGGTGATCTTCGCGCGCTCGTTCTTGTCGAGGACGACCTTGCGGATGCGGGTCATCTCCGGGGTGACCTCGACGCACTCGTCGTCGCGGCAGAACTCCAGGCACTGCTCGAGGGAGAGCTCGCGCGGGGGCGTGAGCTTCTCGAAGTTGTCGGAGGTCGCGGACCGGATGTTGGTCTGCTGCTTCTCCTTGGTGATGTTGACGTCCATGTCGTCCTGGCGGGAGTTCTCGCCGATGATCATGCCCTCGTAGACCTCGGTGCCCGGCTTCACGAAGATGACGCCACGCTCCTGCAGGGAGGTCATCGCGTGGGCGGTGGCCGAGCCGGCGCGGTCGGCGACGAGCGAGCCGTTGTTGCGGGCGCGGATCTCGCCGGCCCACGGCATCATGCCCTCGGAGATGGACGACGCCATGCCGGTGCCGCGGGTCTCGGTGAGGAAGTCGGTGCGGAAGCCGATCAGGCCACGCGCCGGGACGACGAAGTCCATGCGGACCCAGCCGGTGCCGTGGTTGGTCATGTTCTCCATGCGGCCCTTGCGGACGGCGAGGAGCTCGGTGATCGCGCCGAGGTACTCCTCGGGGGCGTCGATCGTCAGGCGCTCGACGGGCTCGTGGCGCTTGCCGTCGATCTCCTGGGTGACGACCTGCGGCTTGCCGACGGTGAGCTCGTAGCCCTCGCGGCGCATCTGCTCGACGAGGATCGCGAGCGCCAGCTCGCCACGGCCCTGGACCTCCCAGGCGTCGGGACGCTCGGTCGGGAGGACCTTGAGCGACACGTTGCCGATGAGCTCCTGGTCGAGGCGGTCCTTGACCATGCGGGCGGTGACCTTGGAGCCCTTGACCTTGCCGACGAGCGGCGAGGTGTTGGTGCCGATGGTCATGGAGATCGCCGGGTCGTCGACCTTGATCAGCGGCAGCGCGACGGGGTTCTCCGGGTCGGCGATGGTCTCGCCGATCATGATGTCCGGGATGCCGGCGATGGCGACGATGTCGCCCGGGCCCGCGGACTCACCGGGGACGCGCTCGAGGCCCTCGGTCACGAGGAGCTCGGTGAGCTTGACGTTCTTGATGGTGCCGTCGGCCCTCATCCAGGCGACCTGCTGGCCCTTCTTGAGGTTGCCCTGCTTGATGCGCAGCAGCGCCAGGCGACCGAGGAACGGCGAGGCGTCGAGGTTGGTGACGTGGGCCTGCAGCGGCGCCTCGTCGTCGTACGCCGGCGCGGGGATCGTGTCGAGGATCGTCTTGAAGAGCGGCTCGAGGTTGTCGCCCGCGGGGAGGGAGGCGTTGGCCGGCTTCTCCAGGGAGGCGATGCCCGCCTTGCCCGAGGCGTAGATGACCGGGAAGTCGAGCGCGTCGTGGCTGTGCGAGTCGTCGAGCAGGTCCATGAAGAGCTCGTAGCACTCGTCGACGACCTCGTCGATGCGCGCGTCGCCACGGTCGGTCTTGTTGACGACCAGGATCACGGGCATGTCGGCGTTGAGCGCCTTGCGAAGCACGAAGCGGGTCTGGGGGAGCGGGCCCTCGGAGGCGTCGACGAGGAGGACGATGCCGTCGACCATCGACAGGCCGCGCTCGACCTCGCCACCGAAGTCGGCGTGGCCGGGGGTGTCGATGATGTTGATGGTCATGCCGCCGGCGGGGGCGTGCTCGCCGTTGTAGGCGATGGCGGTGTTCTTCGCGAGGATCGTGATGCCCTTCTCGCGCTCGAGGTCACCGGAGTCCATGACGCGGTCCTCGACGCCCGACTCCACCTGGTGGGCGGAGAACGCGCCACCCTGCTTGAGCATCGCGTCGACGAGCGTGGTCTTGCCGTGGTCGACGTGCGCGACGATGGCGACGTTGCGGATGTCGTTGCGGGTGGTTGCGGCCATGCGGAGGCAGCCTGCTTTCAAGTGGGATTCAAAGAACGGTGAAACGGTCTGGGGTGCCCGAAGACAGGCGGGCAACCTCGCGATTCTATCGGCGCTCGGGGTGTGCTCTGGCATCGTGAGCGTGACGTCACAGTGGAGGGGGCGCGGATGGCCGGCGCAGCCGAGGTCGAGCGGCGCATCGAGGAGTACGCCGAGCGGCTCGCGCAGCTGTCGTAGTCCACCGCTCAGGCGAAGCCGGGCGCGTGCTCCTCGAGCAGGCCACGGAAGCCGATCTCGACCTCGAGCTGGCACAGGACGCCGATGCCGCCCATCCAGACCCGGTGGATCAGCATGTACTCCGGCGGCAGGTTGATCTTGAACGCCCGGCTGAGGTTCTCCGGGGTCGGGATCGCGACGCGCGTGGCCTCCCCGCGGAGCCAGTCGCGGGAGAACGCGAAGGTCCTCTCGCGGGCGGGTGCGAGCAGCGGGCGGAGGTAGTCACGCAGCGCGCTGCTCTCGAAGCGGGTGTGGGGGAGCAGCCAGCCCTGGGCGCGCATCTCGTCGGCGACGCCGTCCCAGTCGTCGTCCGCGGCGAGGCGGAGCAGGCCGCCGAGGGGTGCCGGCAGGCCGTCGGGCAGGCGGGCGGCGGCACCGAAGTCGACGACGCCGAGCCGGCCGTCGGTCATCACGCGGAAGTTGCCCGGGTGCGGGTCGGCGTGGAGCAGGCCGGTGCGCGCCGGGCCGCTGATCAGGAAGCGGGCGTACTGCTCGCCGACGCGCTGGCGCTCCTCCGGGGTGCCGTCCTTGATCACGTGGGCGAGCGAGTGCGGGCTGTCCAGCCAGGTGGTGATCAGCACCCGCTTGCTGGCGTGGACGACGGCCGGCACGGTCACCGATGCGTCGCCCTCGAACTCGGCCGCGAAGACCCGCTGGGCCGACGCCTCGAGCTCGTAGTCGAGCTCCTCCACGGCGCGGTCGGCGATCTCCTCCAGCAGCGGCTTGATGTCGACGCCGGGCGCGATCAGGCCGATCAGCCGGGCGACCCGGGAGAGCGTGCGCAGGTCGGAGGCGAGCGCCTTCGCGGCACCGGGGTACTGCACCTTGACCGCCACCGGGGTGCCGTCGGCCCACACCGCCTTGTGCACCTGGCCCAGGCTGGCGGCCGCCGCCGGCCTGTCGTCGAAGCTCGCGAACTCCTCGCGCCAGCCCGCGCCCAGCTCCTCGCTCAGGACCTCGTCGAGCATCCGGATCGTCATCGGGGGAGCGGCGTCCTGGAGCTTCGTGAGGACCTCGCGGTACGGCCCGGCGATCTCCTCGGGCAGCGCCGACTCGAAGATCGAGAGCGCCTGGCCGAGCTTCATCGCCCCGCCCTTGAGCTCGCCCAGGACCGTGAAGAGCTGGTCGGCGGTCCGGCGCTGGACCTCGCTCAGGACCGCCTCGGCCGGCTTGCCGCCGATCCGCTTGCCGACCCCGAGCGCCGTGCGACCGGCGTACGCCGCCGGCAGCGCCGCGAGCCGCGCCGTACGGCCGAGGGAGCTCTTGCGCATGCGGGAGCGTTCGTCGTCTGCCACGCCCCCGAACCTACGCGCCCGGCCGAAGCCGCGCTGGTGGTCACGCGAAGCCGCGCCTGTGGCCATGCAAGGATGTGCCGCCGTGACGATCATCGCGGCAGCAGACGGCTCGGCCCTCGGCAACCCCGGCCCGGCCGGCTGGGCCTGGTACGTCGACGAGGAGCACTGGGCCTGCGGTGGCTGGGCGCACGGCACCAACAACATGGGCGAGCTGACCGGGGTGCTCGACCTGCTCCAGCAGACCGCGCACCTCGACGAGGACCTGCTGATCTACTGCGACAGCCGCTACGCGATCGACTCGATCACGAAGTGGATGCCCGGCTGGAAGCGCAAGGGCTGGAAGAAGGCCGACGGCAAGCCGGTCATGAACGTCGAGATCATGAAGGCGCTCGACGCCGCCATGCGCCCCAACGTCCGCTTCGAGTGGGTCAAGGGACACGCGGGCCACGAGCTCAACGAGGCCGCCGACAAGCTCGCGAACGCGGCAGCCGCCTCCTGGAAGCTCGGCGTCGCCCCCGACCCGGGCCCCGGCTACAGCGGCACCGGCGTCGCCGAGGTCGCCCGCGGCGAGGCCCACGCGGCGTACGCCCCGACGGTGGTCGCGCCCGAGCCCGACCTCTTCGGCGAGGTCCTCACCGACGAGGAGGAGGTCGTCGCGCTGGAGCGCTCCCTCCTCACCGACGAGGTACGCCGCGACCCCGCCGCGGTCGCCCGCCTCCTGGACCCCTCGTGGAGCGGCATCCCCGCCTCGGGCGTGCTCTGGTCACGCGCCGACGCCATCGAGGCCATCGCTCCCTACGACAGCGAGGTGAGCTTCGACCTGACCCGCGTCGAGCGCCTGGCGCCCGGCGCGCTGCTCGTCCTCGGCCGGATCATCGGCGACGACGGTGCGGTGCTGACCAGCTCGCTCTGGATCCGCGCCGGTCACACCTGGGCCCAGCGCTTCCACCAGTCCACACCCGAGGCCTGAGGGTCGGCTGCGGGTCTCCGGCCTGCGCTGGGCTCCCGCCCGGCTCAAGGTTCGCGCTGCGCTCGCTGGCGCTCGCTCCGGCTCACTGAGCCGGGCAGGAGCCCGGCTCCGGCCTGAGGTCCGCTCCCGGCTTCAGGCGAGCGCGCGGTCCAGCGCAGCGCTCACGTGGAGCGTCGTGCCCGGGAAGACGGGGACGTCGACGTCCGACTGCTTCACGAGGAGCTCCAGCTCGGTGCAGCCGAGGATGACGCCGCCGGCGCCCTGCTCCCAGAGGCTGTCGATGAGCTTGATGGCGCGCTTGCGGGAGGAGTCGACGACCTTGCCGTGGACCAGCTCGTCGTAGATGACGCGGTTGATCTCCTCGTGCGTGTCGGCCGAGGGGACGATCACCTCGAGGCCGTGGGAGGCGATGCGGTCGGTGAAGAAGGTGCGCGACATGGCGAACGTCGTGCCGATGAGGGCGACCTTCTCGATGCCCTGCGCCTTCACGGCCTCGGCGACGACGTCACCGAGGTGGAGGAGCGGGATGCCGACGGCGGCCTCGACCTGCTCCGCGACGCGGTGGAAGGTCGTGGTGCAGAGCATGAGGAAGTCGGCTCCGGCTGCCTCGACGCCGCGAGCGGCCTTCGCGAGGATCTCGGCGACGTCGTCCCAGCGCTCCTCCTCCTGGAGGGCGGTGAGCTCGGCGAACTCGACCGACGCCATCACCGTGCGGGCCGAGTGCAGGCCGCCCAGGCGTGACTCCACGCCCGTGTTGAGCAGCTTGTAGTACTCCGCGCTGGACTCCCAGCTCATGCCACCGACAAGACCGATCGTCTGCATGCGGGGAGTCTGCCAGATCGGTCGCCGCGCGATCGACGGCCGGTCCGCGGAAAGGTCGTCGATCGCGCGGCGACTCGGGCATTCTGGGCGAATGAACGAGGCGGCTGGCGGTGCGACCCGACGGATCGCCGCCCTCCTCGCCGTGGCGCTGGCCTACTACGTCGGCGCACGTCTGGGGCTCGGGCTCTCCCTGGTCGCGGACAACGTGACGCCCCTGTGGCCACCGACCGGCATCGCGGTGGCGGCGTTCGTTCTCTTCGGGCGGTCGATGTGGCCGGCGGTGGTGATCGCGGCGTTCCTGGTCAACCTGCCGATCAGCGCGAACCCGCTCGCTGCCGGCGTCACGGCCGTGGGCAACCTGCTGGCGCCGCTCGCCGCCGCGCTGCTGCTGCAGCGGTTCGGCTTCCGGCGCGAGCTCGACCGGCAGCGCGACGCCCACCTGGTCGTGGTCTGCGCCCTGGCGAGTGGCGTGGTCAGCGCGACCATTGGCACCGCGACCCTCGTCGCCTCCGGAGCCGTCGCGAGCGAGCGGTTCCTCGGGGCCTGGGCGGTCTGGTGGACCGGCGACACCATGGGAGTCCTCCTGGTTGCGCCGATGCTCCTCGCCGTGCCGCTCTTCTGGGAGCAGCCCGCCTGGCGCCTGCGCGAGTGGGTCGAGGCCGGGGCGATCTGCGTGTGCGTCGCGGTGATCTCCCTGCTCGGGCTCCGTGCGGACCTGCCGGTGCTCTTCCCGATGCTGCCGTTCCTCGGGCTGGCGGCCTGGCGGCTGCAGCTGCGCGGGGCCGCGCCGGCGGCGCTGGCCGCCTCGGTGGCGACCACGTGGTCGGCGGCCCAGGGGGTCGGCACCTTCGACCACGGCAGCCTCCTCGCCCGGATGCTGACCCTGCAGGCGTTCAACGCGAGCGTCGCCCTGATGTCGTTCTTCCTGGCCGCCGTGGTGACCGAGCGGCGGCGTACGGCTGCGCTCCTGCTCGTCCGCGCCGACGCGCGCCGCGAGCGTGAGCACGAGATCGCGGTGGCGCTGCAGCAGACCCTGCTGCCGGGGCGCCTGCCGGCGACGCCTGGCGTCGAGATCGCGGCCCGCTACATCCCCGCCAGCTCCGACATGCAGGTCGGCGGCGACTGGTACGACGTGGTGCCGCTGTCCGCGGGCCGGCTCGGCCTGGTGATCGGCGACGTCGCCGGCCATGGCCTCGAGGCCGCCGCGACCATGGGCCAGGTGCGGATGGCCGTGCGGGCCTACGCGCTGCAGGACCCGTCCCCGGTCTCCGTGATGGCCGGCCTGCAGCAGCTCGCCGCGCAGTCGCCCGGCGCCACGATGACGACCCTGCTCTACCTGCTCTACGACCCGGCCTCGAGCATCGTCAGGTTCGCCAACGCCGGCCATCCGCCGGCCCTCGTGGTCGATGCCGAGGGTGCGGCGTTCACGGTCGAGGCGTCGTCTCCGCCGCTCGCGGTCTCGGCCACGACCAGGTACGCCGAGGGCAGCCTCGTGCTCCGTCCCGGCGCCACGCTGGTGATGTACACCGACGGCCTCGTCGAGCAGCGTGGCATCTCGATCCAGGTCGGGCTCGACCAGTTGCGGGCGAGCGCCGCGACGTTGGCCGGAGCCGGCGTCGAGGAGATGTGCAACGGTCTCCTGGCCCTGCTGGAGGACCAGGAGACCGTCGGGGACGACGTCGCGCTCCTCGTGCTGCGGACACACCCGTCGGACGGCGCGCCCCTGCACATCGACGTCCCCGCGGAGCCGGAGTTGCTGGTCCAGGTCCGGCTCGCCATGCGGCGGTGGCTGCGCGAGGCCGGCGTCGACGACGAGGTCGCGGGAGAGGTCCTTCTCGCCTGTGGCGAGGCGTGCAACAACGTCGTCGAGCACGCCTACGGCGGCGTGTCCGGGACCCTGGAGCTCGACGTACGGCGGGCCGGGTCCGGCATCGAGGTCGTGGTCCGGGACCGGGGCGTGTGGCGTCCCGAGGCCGACCGCGGCGGCGGCTGGGGACTCCACCTCGCGCGTGCCGTGATGGACGAGGTGGAGGTGCGCCGCATGGCGAACGGGACCGAGGTCGTCATGCGCCGGGACCTCCGGCCGGAGGAGGGGACATGAGCGAGATCGCCGACGTGGTGGCCCTGGACGTCGCCGACATGCGGGTGGTGCAGGTGAGGGGCGAGATCGACCTCTCCAACGCGCGCGACGTGCTCGACGAGATCGGCGACGCGGTCCGCAGCGGGGCCACGACGATCACGGTCGACCTCTCCGCGGTGTCCTTCCTGGACAGCTCCGGGATCGCGATGCTCTTCCAGCTCCGCCAGCGGATCGCCTACAGCCGCCAGGAGCTGCGGCTCGTCGTGCCGCCCGGCTCGCCGATCCGGCGGGTGCTGGAGCTGACCGGCGTGCCGCAGGTGATCCCGGTCATGGACACGCTCGAGGGAGGGCCGCCCGGACCTCCGTGACGCAGATCGCGGCGACACAGGTAAGGCTTACCTCATATCATCGTCCGGTGTCCGTCACCCATCCCCTCGAGCTGCCCGCCGGCGAACGCCGTGTCGCGCCGCTCGTGCGCCTCCTCGCCCGCCACGGCGAGCAGACGGCGCTGACGGGCAACGGCGCCGGATCCGGCCTCTCGTACGCCGACCTGGCCGGCCGCGTCGAGGCCTTCGCCGCCGCGCTCGGCCCGGCTCGCCGGCTGGTGCTCGTCGAGGCGGCCAACGACGCCGACACCCTCGTCGCCTGGCTGGGCGCTGCGGCCGCCGGCTGCCCCGTGCTGCTCACCGGGCCCGGGGCCGCGCGTGACGCGCTCGTGGCGGCGTACGACCCGGACGTGGTGTGGGACGGGTCCGGCCTCGAGGAGCGCCGTGCGACCTCTGCGCACGAGCTCCACCCCGACCTCGCGCTGCTGCTCTCCACCTCCGGCTCGACGGGCTCGCCGAAGCTGGTCCGCCTGAGCCACGACAACCTGCTCTCCAACGCCCGCGCGATCGCCGACTACCTCGGGGTGCGCGCCTCCGACGTCGCTGCGACGACGCTCCCCGTGCACTACTGCTACGGCCTCAGCGTCGTCCACAGCCACCTGGTCGCGGGTGCGACGGTCCACCTGACCGACCGCTCGGTGACCGACGCGGCCTTCTGGGAGGAGGCGCGCGCGGCCGGCGTGACCACGTTCCCCGGCGTGCCGCACACCTTCGAGATGCTCGAGACGCTGGGCTTCACCGGCGCCGAGCTGCCGACGCTGCGCTACCTCACCCAGGCCGGCGGGCGGCTCGCCCCCGAGGCGGTCGAGCGGCACGCGCGGCGCGGCGCCGCGCACGGCTGGGACCTCGTCGTCATGTACGGCGCGACCGAGGCCACCGCGCGGATGGCCTTCCTGCCGCCGCACCTCGCCGAGGCCGCCCCGGAGACGATCGGCATCCCGATCCCCGGCGGCTCGCTCACGGTCGAGCACCGCCCCGACCTGCACGCGGACCCGGAGATCGGCGAGCTGGTCTACCGCGGCGACAACGTGATGCTCGGCTACGCGACGACGCCGGACGACCTCGCGCTGGGCCGCACGGTCCACGAGCTGCGCACCGGCGACCTCGGCCGCCAGCGCGACGACGGCCTCTTCGAGGTGGTCGGCCGCTGCTCCCGCATCGCGAAGGTCTTCGGCCTCCGGGTCGACCTCGACAGGGTCGAGCGGGCCCTGCTCGCCGCCGGCACGGTGGCTGCGGCCGCCGACGGGGGAGACGCCCTCGTCGTCGCGGTCGCCTCGGGTGCTGCTGCGGTCGACACCGCGCGCGTGCGCGACGCGGTGCGTGAGGCGACCGGCCTCCCGCCCGCCGGCGTACGCATCGTCACGCCGGCCGACCTCCCGCGGCTGGCCAGCGGCAAGGTCGACTACCGGTCGATCGCGGCGCTGGGGGCCGCGGACGTCGCCCTGCCCGGCGCCGTGCCCGATGCCGTCACCGGCGCGCACGTCGCCGCGCTCTTCGCCACGTTGCTCGGACGACCCGCCACCGAGGCCGACTCCTTCCGCTCGCTCGGCGGCGACTCCCTGTCGTACGTCGAGGCGTCGCTGCGGCTCGAGGCACTGCTCGGGGGCCTCCCGGGTGACTGGACCTCGCGCAGCGCGGAGGAGCTCGCCGGGCACGCGTCGACCGACCGTGCCCACGCGCGGCCGTCCCGCTGGTTCCGCAGCTCGCGGACCGTCGAGACGACCGTCCTGTTGCGTGCGCTCGCGATCGTCACGATCGTCGGCAGCCACGCCAACCTCTTCGTGCTGCTGGGCGGCGCCCACACGCTCTTCGCCGTGCTCGGCTTCAACTTCTCCCGCTTCCACGCCGACCTGCCGCGCGCCGAGCGGACACGTGCGGTCCTCCGCAGCGCGGCCCGCATCGCAGGCCCCGCCGTGCTCGTGATCGGCATCGTGTCGACGTACAAGGCGGGCGTCGGGTGGAAGCAGGTGCTGCTCCTCAACTGGCTGCTCGGTCCCGACCACTGGGTCAACCCGCAGTGGCGCTACTGGTTCATCGAGGTCGCGCTGCTGCTGATGCTCGCTGCTGCGGCGCTCCTCGCGGTGCCGGCGCTCGACCGGCTCAACCGGCGGCACCCGTTCGGCTTCCCCCTGGCGCTCGTACTGGTCGGGCTGGTGCCGCGCTACGGCCTGCGCGCCTGGCCGGGCGGCGACCTCGACCAGCGCGCGTTCGTGCTCGGCCCGCTCCACCTCGGGGGCGGCGACTACATGCACCGCGCCCAGATCGTCTTCTTCATCTTCGCCCTCGGCTGGGCCGCCGCCCGTGCGGCGTCGACGCGCCAGCGGCTGCTGGTCAGTGCCCTCGCGGCCGGCACGCTCTGGAGCTTCTTCGAGCACGAGCCCGCGCGCGACGCCTACGTGGTCCTCGGCGTGCTCGCGCTGACCTGGCTCCGCGACGTGCGGGTGCCGGCGCGGGTCGTGCCGGTGGTCGGCGCGCTGGCGTCGTCGTCGATGTGGATCTACCTCGTGCACTGGGAGATCTACCCGCACCTGGAGAACCGGATCCCCGTCCTCGCCACCCTGCTCTCGCTCGTCGCCGGCGTCCTCGCCTGGCGGCTGTGGACCCGCGGAGAGGCGGCGCTCAAGCGGCGTGCAGCATGATGGGGGCCGTTATGGACCGCTACGTGCTCACCCTCCGCTGCCCCGACCAGCCCGGCATCATCCGCGCCTTCGCCGAGGGCGTCGTGCAGGCGCAGGGCAACATCGTCGACAACAAGCAGTACTCCGACCCGGACACGGGCACGTTCAGCATGCGCACGGAGTTCGACAGCCCGCTGGCCGACGCCGGGGCGGTGCGGAGCCTGATCGACGAGGCACTGGCGGCGTACGACGTGACGATCACGCTGCGGCCGGAGTCGCAGAGGCGGCGCGTCCTGCTGATGGTGAGCAAGGCGGACCACTGCCTGCTCGACCTCCTCTACCGCTGGGAGAACGGCGAGCTGCCGGTCGACATCCCGGTGATCGTCTCCAACCACACCGACCTGCAGCCGATCGCGGAGCGCCACGGCATCCCGTTCGTGCACGTCCCGGTGACGCGCGAGACGAAGCCGGCGGCCGAGGCGCAGCTGCTTGCGCTCGTCGAGGAGCACGCCGTCGACTTCGTCGTGCTGGCCCGCTACATGCAGGTGCTCTCCGACGACCTCTGCTCGCAGCTGCCCGGCCGGATCATCAACATCCACCACTCGTTCCTGCCCGGCTTCAAGGGTGCGAAGCCCTACCACCAGGCGCACGCGCGGGGCGTGAAGCTGATCGGCGCGACCGCCCACTACGTCACGGCCGACCTCGACGAGGGGCCGATCATCGAGCAGGACGTGACCCGCGTCGACCACGCGTGGACCGCCGACCAGCTCGTCGCCCACGGCCGCGACGTCGAGCGGCTCGTGCTCTCGCGCGCCGTCGCCCGTCACGCCGAGGACCGCGTCCTGATGGTGGGCGTCCGCACGATCGTCTTCGCCTGACCGCAGCCGGCCGCGGGTGGTTGCGGGAATGCCGGCACGGGGTACGTGGTTGTCGCCGCTGGAGCCCCCGCATGTCGCGTCGGGCCCGCCGTCTGCTCGAGGAGGAGGACGCATGACCCGCATCGCGATGGTCAGCATGCACACCTCCCCGCTCGACCAGCCCGGCACCGGTGACGCCGGCGGCATGAACGTCTACGTCCTCGAGCTCTCGCGCCGCCTCGCCGAGCGCGGCATCGGGGTCGACGTCTTCACCCGGGCCACCTCCAGTCGCGCCCCGCAGGTCGTCGAGGTCGGCGACCGGATCCTGGTGCGCAACATCCACGCCGGCCCGTTCGAGGGGCTCGGCAAGGTGGAGCTGCCCGGCCAGATGTGCACCTTCGCCCGCGAGGTCATGCGCGTCGAGGCCTCCGCCCGCCCTGGTCGCTACGCCGCGATCCACTCCCACTACTGGCTCTCCGGCCAGGTCGGCGCGCTCGCGCGCGACCGCTGGGGCGTGCCGCTCGTCCACTCGATGCACACGATGGCGAAGGTCAAGAACGAGTCCCTCGCCGAGGGCGACACCCCCGAGCCGTCGGCCCGCGTCATCGGCGAGGAGCAGGTCGTCGAGTCCGCCGACATGCTGATCGCCAACACCGACATCGAGGCCAAGCAGCTCATCAACCTGTACGACGCGGAGCCCGGCCGCGTCGAGGTCGTCCACCCCGGCGTGGACCTCCACCGCTTCCGCCCCGTCGACAAGGCCGCCGCCCGCGAGGCGCTCGGGCTGCCCGTCGACGCCCACGTGCTGCTCTTCGCCGGCCGGATCCAGCCGCTCAAGGCTCCCGACGTGCTGCTCCGCGCGGTCGCGGTGCTGCTCGCCGAGTCGCCCGCGCTCCGCTCGCGCCTCGTCGTGCCGGTCGTCGGCGGCCCCTCCGGCTCCGGCCTCGAGCACCCCACGGCACTCGCCGACCTCGCGCGCGACCTCCGGATCGACGACGTCGTCCGCTTCGTGCCGCCGGTCCGGCAGGACCAGCTCGCGCTGTGGATGGCGGCGGCCACGCTCGTGGCCGTGCCGAGCTACAACGAGTCCTTCGGGCTCGTCGCGGTCGAGGCGCAGGCGACGGGGACCCCGGTGGTCGCGGCCGACGTCGGCGGGCTCCCGACGGTCGTACGGCAGGGGCACTCGGGGCTCCTCGTGCCGACGCACGAGCCCCGCGACTGGGCCAACGCCCTGCGCCGGGTCATCGAGGACCCCGTCCTCGAGCTGAACCTCGCGATCGGTGCGCGCGAGCAGGCGCGACACTTCTCCTGGGAACGAACCGCGGACCGCACGCTCGAGGTCTATGAGCAGGCGGCCCGCCTGATGCGTGAGGAGCTGGCTGTCGGATGACATCGCCCGCGGAGCTGCCCGACGACCTGTCCGGTCTGGCCAACCAGATCCCCGAGCAGGAGGCCGCCGTCGTGCGCGCCTGGCTCGACGACAACGGCATCGACTACGAGGAGAAGGTCCCCGGCCAGCTCTCCTTCGCGCTGCCCGGCGAGAAGAAGCTGCAGACCCCGGTCCGCCTCGACCTCGGTCCGCACGCGCTCGGCATCCACGCGTTCGTCTGCCGCAACCCCGACGAGAACCACGTCGGCGTCTACCGGTGGCTGCTCGAGAAGAACCTCCGCCTGTACGCCGTGGCGTTCGCGGTCGACAAGGACGGCGACATCTACCTCGACGCGCGGCTGCCGCTGAGCAGCGTGACGACCGACGACCTCGACCGGATCCTCGGCACGGTGCTCAACGTCGCCGACAACTCGTTCAACACGATCCTCGACCTGGGCTTCGCCTCGTCCATCCGCAAGGAGTGGGAGTGGCGGCTCTCGCACGGCGAGTCGACGAAGAACCTCGAGGCGTTCCAGCACCTGCGCCCCGACGCCGGCTGACCGAGGGGCAGCAGCGGCGCCGGGACGCGCGGGGCTCAGAGCCCCATGTCCTTGGCGATGATCGTCTTCATCACCTCGGTCGTGCCGCCGTAGATGCGGTTGACGCGGTTGTCGGCGTACAGCCGGGCGATGGGGTACTCGTTGATGAAGCCGTAGCCGCCGTGGAGCTGCAGGCAGCGGTCGATCACGCGGTGCGCGACCTCGGTGCAGAAGACCTTCGCGGACGCCGCCTCGGCGGGGGTCAGCTCGCCGGCGTCGAGCGCCTCGAGGGCGCGGTCGGCGACGGCCTGGGCGGCGTCGACCTCCGCCTTGCAGGCGGCCAGCTCGAACTTGGTGTTCTGGAACGACGCCACCGTCTTGCCGAAGATCGTGCGCTGCTGGACGTAGTCCTTGGCGAAGCGGACCGCGGCCTCGGCCTGCGCGTAGGCGCCGTGGGCGATGCCCCAGCGCTCCGAGGGCAGGTTGCGACCGAGGTAGGAGAAGCCCTGGTTCTCCTCGCCGAGGAGGTCCTCGACGGGGACCCGGACGTCCTCGAAGGAGAGCTCGGCGGTGTCGGAGGTGCGCAGGCCGAGCTTGTCGAGCTTGCGGCCGACCGTGTAGCCGTCGGAGTGGGCGTCGACGGCGAAGAGCGAGATGCCGAAGCGGCGGTCGTCGTCGCGCGGCGGGCTGGTGCGGGCGCAGACGATCACCCGGTCGGCGAGGACGCCGCCGGTGATGAAGGTCTTGGCGCCGTTGAGCACGTAGTGGTCGCCGTCGCGCTTGGCCGTCGTGCGCATGCCGGCGAGGTCGGAGCCGGCTCCGGGCTCGGTCATCGCGAGTGCCCACATCTCCTCGGCGGAGACGAAGTTCGGCAGGTAGCGCTGCTTCTGCTCCTCGGTCGCGAGCATCTTGATGTACGGCAGGGCGAGCAGCACGTGGACGCCGGAGCCGCCGAAGGTCACGCCCGCGCGGGCGGTCTCCTCGTACTGGATCGCGGTGAACTTGTGGCTCTCGATGCCGGCGCCGCCGTACTCCTCGGGCACCTCGATGCCGAAGATGCCGAGCTCCGCGAGCTTGGTGTAGAGCTCGCGCGGCACGATGCCGGCCTGGAACCACTCGTCGTAGTGGGGCACGACCTCCGCGTCGATGAAGGCGCGAAGGGTCTGGCGGAACGACTCGTGGTCCTCGTCGTAGACGGTGCGGTGCATCGATTTCCTCCGGGGGATGAGGGCTGCGCGTGGAAGTGCCCGCCGGACGCCCGGCGGGACAGGTCTGGTGTAGCACGCCGCGGCTAGGGTGTGGTCCCGACCCCGACCCGAAGTGGAGGACCCGTGGCACCCGCCGAGCCCGTACGCCGCCTCGGTCGGCCGCCCTCGACGGTCGACGGCCGGACCGTGCCCGAGCGCCTCGTGAGCGCCGCGCTGCGGCTCTTCGCCGAGAAGGGGTTCGAGGGCACGTCGGTCCAGGACGTCGTGACCGCGGCCGGGGTCACCAAGGGCGCGATGTACCACTACTTCGGCTCCAAGGAGGACCTCCTCCACGAGATCTACGCCCGCGTGCTGCGGATGCAGATGGAGCGCCTCGAGCGGGTCGCCGCGCAGGACCTCCCGATCGCCGAGCGGGTCCACGCCGCCGCCACCGACGTCGTCGCCACCACGATCGAGAACATCGAGAGCGCGACGATCTTCTTCCGCTCCCTGCACCAGCTCGGCGAGGCCCAGCAGCGCGCCGTACGCCGTGACCGTCGCCGCTACCACGAGCTCTTCCGCTCGATGGTGGTCGCGGGCCAGGAGGCCGGGGCGTTCCGTGCCGAGGTCGACCCCGAGCTCGCTGTCGACTACTTCTTCGGCTCGGTCCACCACCTGCCGATGTGGTGGAACCCGCGGGGGCGGCTCAGTGGCGCCGAGGTCGGACGCTCGTTCGCCGACCTCTTCCTCGCCGGCATCACCGCGGGCTGACTCCGCCCCTTCGGGCAGGCCGTTGACAGCGGACGACGCCGTCCTCCACGCTATACCGACCGGATGGTATGAAAGTCTGGTCATCCGTCGAGGGAACTGAGAGGTTGGGTCACATGAGCATGCGCTTCGAGGGGAAGACCGCGATCGTCACCGGAGCGAGCCGCGGCATCGGCCTGGCCATCGCCGAGCGGCTGGTCACCGAGGGCGCCCGCGTCGTCATCACCGCCCGCAAGAAGGAGGCGCTCGACGAAGCCGTCGCCGCGCTCGGCGGGCCCTCCGTCGCGCTGGGCGTCGCGGGCAAGGCCGACGACGCGGAGCACCAGGCCGACACGGTCCGGCAGGCGATCGCGACCTTCGGCAGCCTCGACATCCTGGTCAACAACACCGGCATCAACCCGGCGTACGGGCCGCTGGTCGACCTGGACCTCGACGTCGCGCGCAAGGTGGTCGAGGTCAACTGCATCGCCGCCGTCGCGTGGGTGCAGCAGGCATGGCGAGCGTGGATGCAGGAGCACGGCGGCGCGATCGTCAACGTCTCCTCGTTCTCGGCCGTCCGGCCTGCTCCCGGCATCGGCTTCTACGGAGCCAGCAAGGCGATGCTCGCCTCGCTCACCGAGCTGATGGCGGTCGAGATGGCGCCGTCGGTCCGGGTCAACGCCGTCGCGCCAGCGGTGGTCAAGACCCGCTTCGCGGAGAAGCTGTACGACGGGCGTGAGGACGCCGTCGCTGCGGGCTACCCGCTCAAGCGACTCGGCGAGCCGGAGGACATCGGCAGCCTCGTCGCGTTCCTGCTGTCGGACGAGGCCTCGTGGCTGACCGGTCAGCTGGTCGTCGCCGACGGCGGCCTCAAGCTGGCCGGGGCGATCGAGTGAGCCACCCCCTGAAGGACAGCGGCGTCGTCGTCACCGGCGCGGCCGGCGGCATCGGCAGGGCGCTCGCCGCCCGCCTGGTCGCCGGGGGCGCGCGGGTCGTCGTCAACGACATCGACGCCGAGCGCCTCGCCGTGACCGCCGCCGAGATCGGCGCCCACGCCGTGCCCGGCGACGCGGCCTCCGAGGCCGGCGTGGCCGCCCTCGTGAAGGCCGCCGAGGAGCACCTCGGGCAGGTCGACGCGTGGTTCGGCAACGCGGGCGTGGTCCGGGGCCTCGGGCTCGACGCGAGCGAGGCCGAGTGGGCCGCCAGCTGGGAGATCAACACGATGGCGCACGTCCGCGCCGCCCGGCTCCTGGTCCCCGGCTGGATCGAGCGCGGCGGCGGTCGCTACGTCGTCACCGCCTCGGCCGCGGGCCTGCTGACGGCGCTGGGCACGGCGACGTACTCGGTGACCAAGCACGGTGCGGTCGCCTTCGCGGAGTGGCTCTCCGCGACCTACCGCCACCAGGGCGTCGTCGTGCAGGCGATCTGCCCGCAGGGCGTCGACACCGCGATGCTCGCCGACAGCGGCCCGATGCGGCCGATCCTCGTCGGCGACGGAGCACGTACGCCGGAGGAGGTCGCCGAGATGACCTGGGCGGCGCTCCAGGACGACCGGTTCCTCGTCCTCCCGCACCCCGAGGCGGGCGACTACTACCGGGCCCGCGTCGCAGACACCGATCGGTGGCTCGGCAGCATGAACAGGCTGCAGCAGGCGATGGACTCCCAGGAGGGTGCTCGATGAAGGCATGGCAGGTGGGCGAGCTCGGCGAGCCCGCGAAGGTGATGCAGCTGGTCGACGTCCCCGACCCCGAGCCGGGGCCGCGGCAGCTCGTCGTCCGCGTCCTGGCGTCGCCGGCGAACTTCCCCGACGCGCTGATGTGCCGTGGGCTCTACCAGGTCAAGCCGGAGCTGCCCTTCACGCCGGGCGTCGAGCTCTGCGGCGAGGTCGTGGCGCTGGGTCCCGACGTGAGCGGGTTCGAGGTCGGTGACCGCGTCGTCGGGGCGTCCGTGCTGCCGCACGGGGGCTTCGCCGAGCTCGCCGTGATGGACGTGGGCCTCACCTTCCCCGCCCCGGCCGTGCTCGACGACGCCGAGGCCGCGAGCCTCTACATCGGCTACCAGACCGGCTGGTTCGGCCTGCACCGTCGCGCGCAGCTGAAGGCGGGCGAGACCCTGCTCGTCCACGCCGCGGCCGGTGGCGTCGGCAGCGCCGCCGTCCAGCTCGGCAAGGCCGCCGGCGCCCGCGTGATCGGCGTCGTCGGAGGCCCGGACAAGGCCGAGGTCGCCCGCAGGCTCGGCGCCGACGTGGTGATCGACCGCCACACCCAGGACTTCGTCGAGGTCGTGAAGGCCGAGACCGGCGGCCGCGGTGCCGACGTCATCTACGACCCGGTCGGCGGTGACACCTACGCCCGCTCGACCAAGTGCATCGCCTTCGAGGGCCGGATCCTCGTGGTCGGCTTCGCCGGTGGCGACATCCAGTCGGCCGCGCTCAACCACGCGCTGGTCAAGAACTACTCGATCGTCGGCCTCCACTGGGGCCTCTACAACCTCTACGACCCGCCCGCCGTCCAGGAGTGCCACCGCGCGCTCACCGAGCTGGCCGACCAGGGCCTGGTCAAGCCGCTCGTCAGCGAGCGGCTCGCCCTCGCCGACGTGGCCGACGGCGTACAGCGTCTCGCCGACGGCGTCACCGTCGGCCGGGTCGTGTACGCCGCAGGGCCGGCGTCGTGAGCGGAGCAGGCCCCGAGCCGCTCGTCGACGCGGTCCTCTTCGACTACGGCGGCGTGATGACCGGCCCCGTGGGCGAGTCGATCCGGGCGTGGCACGCGGCCGACGGCATCGACCCGGCGTCGTTCACGCGGACCCTGAAGCAGTGGCTCTCCCGCACCGTCGACTGGGAGACGCCGATCCACCGCCTCGAGACCGGCGCGATCAGCATCGAGGAGTTCGAGCAGCTCTTCGCCGCCGAGCTGACCACCGTCGAGGGGGAGGTGCCCGAGCCGACGGGCATCCTCGGCCGGATGTTCGCCGAGATGCGGCCCGAAGCCGCGATGTTCGCGCTGGCCGAGGAGCTCCGTGCCTGCGGAGTCCGCGTCGGCCTGCTCTCCAACAGCTGGGGCAACACCTACCCCCGCAAGCGGATCGACACGCTCTTCGACCCGATCGTCATCTCCGGCGAGGTCGGGCTGCGCAAGCCGCAGGCGGCGATCTACGCGCACGCCGTCGCGCGCCTCGGCCTCCCCGCTGACCGCGTCCTCTTCGTCGACGACGCCGAGCCCAACGTCCTCGGCGCCCGCGCCGCCGGCCTCCGGGCCCTCCTCCACACGGATCCGGCCGGCACCCGGGCCGCCCTCGCGGCCCTCGTGCCCGCACTCGCCCCCACCTCCCGAGAGGCACACGCATGACCACCACCGACTCCGCGTCCGGCTCGCCCCGCGGCCTCGACCTGGCGAAGCTCGGCGCCTGGTTCGCCGCGGAGATCCCCGGCGCGGGCTCCTCGCTGAGCGCGACCATGATCGCCGGCGGCAAGTCCAACCTCACGTACGTCGTCTCCGACGGCGCCCAGGAGTGGGTGGTCCGCCGCCCGCCGCTGGGTCACGTGCTCGCGACGGCCCACGACATGTCGCGTGAGTACCGCGTCATGACCGCCCTGCGCGACACCGCCGTGCCGGTACCGCGGACCTTCGGGCTCTGCGCCGACGACAGCGTCCTCGGTGCGCCGTTCTACGTGATGGAGCGGGTGACCGGCACGCCGTACCGGCTCGCCGATGAGCTGGTCGCGCTCGGGCGTGAGCGCACCCGCACGATCTCCGAGCGGCTGGTCGACACCCTCGCCGCCCTGCACGCGGTCGACCCGGTGGCGGTCGGGCTCGGCGACTTCGGCAAGGCCGAGGGCTACCTCGGCCGTCAGGTCGCCCGGTGGAAGAAGCAGATGGACGCGTCGTACTGCCGCGACCTGCCGGCGGCCGACGAGCTCCACGCACTGCTCGCGGCCGACGTGCCGGAGGAGTCCGCGGCGGGCATCGTGCACGGTGACTACCGCCTCGACAACGTCCTCGTCGACGACCACGACCAGTGCACCGCCGTGCTCGACTGGGAGATGGCGACGCTGGGCGACCCGCTCGCTGACCTCGCCCTGATGCTGATGTACCACCGGCTCGGCGAGGCCGACGGCGGCCTCGCGGTCACCAACGCCTCGGCCGCCCCGGGCTTCCTGTCCGAGGAGGAGATCGTCGAGCGTTACGCCCAGGGCAGTGACCGTGACCTGTCCCGTTTCGGGTTTTACCTGGGGCTGGCGGCGTACAAGCTCGCCGCGATCCTCGAGGGCATCCACTTCCGCTTCCTCCAGGGCCAGACGGTCGGGGAGGGCTTTGACACCATCGGCGACGCGATCCATCCGCTTCTCGACGCCGGCCTTGCTGCTATGAAGGAGAACCACTGATGGACTTCGCGTTCGACGCCCGTACCGAGGAGCTCCGCGCCTCGATGCTCGACTTCATGGAGCACCACGTCTACCCGGCGGAGAAGGTCTTCCACGACCAGCTCGAGGAGCTCGACGACCGCTGGGCCTGGGACTCCGCACCGGTCATCGGCGAGCTCCGTGCCGAGGCCCGCAGGCGCGGCCTGTGGAACCTCTTCCTCCCCGGCGAGGAGGGCGGCGGCCTGACCAACGTCCAGTACGCCACGCTCGCCGAGATCTCCGGCCGCAGCATGCACCTGGCGCCCGCCGCGATGAACTGTGCCGCCCCCGACACCGGCAACATGGAGGTGCTCGCGGTCGCCGGCAGCGACGCCCAGAAGAAGAAGTGGCTCGAGCCGCTGCTCAACGGCGAGATCCGCTCGGCGTTCGCGATGACCGAGCCCGACGTGGCCTCGTCCGACGCGACGAACGTCGAGCTCAGCATCGTGCGCGACGGTGACTCCTACGTGCTCAACGGGCGCAAGTGGTGGATCACCGGCGCGATGAACCCCAACGCGAAGATCTTCGTGGTGATGGGCAAGACCGACCCCACGGCCGACCGGCACCGCCAGCAGTCGATGATCCTCGTCGAGCGCGACACCCCCGGCTTCGAGGTGGTCCGCGCGATGCACGTGCTCGGCTACGACGACCACGAGCACGGCGGCCACGCCGAGCTGCGCTTCACCGACGTACGCGTCCCGGCGGAGAACCTCCTGATGGGCGAGGGCGACGGCTTCGCGATCGCGCAGATGCGCCTCGGCCCGGGCCGGATCCACCACTGCATGCGGTCGATCGGCATCGCGGAGCGGGCCGTCGAGCTGATGTGTGAGCGCGCCGACAGCCGCGTCGCGTTCGGCAGGAAGCTCTCGGAGCAGGGCGTCATCCGCGACTGGATCGCCGAGTCGCGGGTCCGGATCGAGCAGCTCCGCCTGCTCTGCCTCAAGGCCGCCTGGCTGATGGACACCCAGGGCAACAAGGCCGCGCACACCGAGATCCAGATGATCAAGATCGCCACGCCAGCGGCGGTCGAGTGGATCCTCGACAAGGCGATCCAGACCCACGGCGCCGGCGGCCTGTCCCAGGACTTCCCCCTGGCCAACATGATCGCCGGCATCCGCACGCTGCGCTTCGCCGACGGTCCCGACGAGGTCCACAAGAACGCCCTCGCCCGTGCCGAGCTCCGGCGCCAGGCGGACCGCCGCGAGGGCCGCTCATGACCACCATCGACACCGTCCGCGGCCCCGTCGACAGCGCCGACCTCGGCGTCACGCTCATGCACGAGCACGTCTTCGTCCTGACCTCCGACGTGCAGGCCAACTACCCGGACGAGTGGGGCTCGGAGGACGCGCGGGTCGCCGACGCCGTCGTGAAGCTGCAGCGCGCCTGGGACGCCGGCGTACGCACGATCGTGGACCCGACCGTGGTGGGGCTGGGGCGCTACCTCCCGCGCATCCAGCGGATCGCCGAGCAGGTGCCGCTCCAGATCGTCGTGGCGACCGGCATGTACACCTACAACGACGTGCCCTGGTTCTTCCACTACCGCGGGCCGGCGCTCGACGAGATGGTCGGCGCGTCGGTGCCCGACCCGATGGTCGACATGTTCGTGGGCGACATCCGCGACGGCATCGCCGGCACGGGCGTCAAGGCCGGCATGCTCAAGTGCGCCATCGACGAGCCGGGGCTGACGCCGGGGGTGGAGCGCGTGATGCGGGCCGTCGCCAAGGCCCACCTGCAGACCGGCGTCCCGATCACCGTGCACACCCACCCCGGCACGCGTGCGGGCCTCCACGTGAAGCGCGTGATGTGCGACGAGGAGGGCGTGGACCCGGGCCGGATCGTGCTCGGGCACAGCGGCGACACCAGCGACTGCGACCACCTCGCCGAGCTGGCCGACGCCGGCTTCGTCCTCGGGATGGACCGCTTCGGCATCAACCTCGAGGTGAGCTTCGAGGACCGCGCCGCCACGCTCCTCGAGATGGTGCGCCGCGGCTACACCGACCGGATGGTCCTCTCGCAGGACGCCAGCTGCCACATCGACTGGGTGGACCCCGGTGTGATGGCCTTCCTGCCGCAGTGGCACTACACGCACCTCTTCGAGGACGTCTTCCCCTACGTGCTCGAGCACGGGATGACCCAGGAGCAGATCGACACGATGCTCGTCGACGTGCCCCGCACGTTCTTCGAGGGGAAGTAGCCGATGGCCGTCACCACCACCCAGGTCCGGCTGGCGTCGCGACCCGTCGCCGAGCCGCTCGACAGCGACTTCGAGATCGTTACCGAGGAGCTCCCCGAGCCTGCGGAGGACCAGGTCGTGCTCCGCACGCTCTACCTCTCGCTCGACCCCTACATGCGCGGCCGGATGAGCGACGCCGAGTCGTACGCCGACCCCGTCCCGCTCGGCGGCGTGATGGTCGGCCAGACCGTCTCCGAGGTCATCGCCTCGCGCTCCGACCGTCGTGCCGTGGGTGACGTCGTGCTCGCCTACACCGGCTGGCAGAGCCACGCCGTGGTCGACGCCCGCATGACGAAGAAGCTCGACCCCGACGCGGCGCCGGTCACGACGGCGCTCGGCGTGCTCGGCATGCCCGGCTTCACGGCGTACGGCGGGCTGCTGGCGATCGGCCAGCCGAAGCCGGGGGAGACCGTGGTCGTCGCGGCGGCCACGGGTCCTGTCGGCTCGGCGGTCGGGCAGATCGCGAAGGCGAAGGGCGCGCGTGCCGTCGGCATCGCCGGTGGCCCGGAGAAGTGCCGGCTGCTGCTCGAGGAGTTCGGCTTCGACGCGGCCGTCGACCATCGCTCACCGACGCTGCGCGACGACCTCGCCGCCGCGACGCCGGACGGCATCGACGTCTACTTCGAGAACGTCGGCGGCCATGTCGCGACCGAGGTGACCCGGCGACTCAACCGCTTCGCGCGGGTGCCGGTCTGCGGCCTGGTCGCGGGCTACAACGGCACCGAGCCGGTGGGCGACCACGACCGGCTGCCCGCGTTCATGCGGCGGGTTCTGACGAAGAGCCTCACGGTGCGCGGCTTCATCCAGGACGAGTTCCTGCCGACCCACGGCGCGGAGTTCCAGCGCGACATGACCGGGTGGATCGCCGACGGCACCGTGCGGTACCTCGAGGACGTCGTCGACGGCCTGGAGAACACGCCGGAGGCGTTCCGCGGGCTGCCGGCGGGGCGCAACGTCGGCAAGCTCCTGGTCAAGGTCGCCGACTGACCTCACCGCAACGACGGCCGGGCGGGCTGCTCCTCCCGAGGAGCGGCCCGTCGGCGCGGGTGCGTCAGAGGTCGAGCTTGTAGCCCAGGCCGCGGACGGTGACGAGGTACTTCGGGTCGGACGGGTCCGGCTCGAGCTTGGCGCGCAGCCGCTTCACGTGGACGTCGAGGGTCTTGGTGTCGCCGACGTAGTCGGAGCCCCAGACCCGGTCGATCAGCTGGCCACGGGTGAGCACGCGGCCGGGGTTGCGCAGGAACATCTCGAGGAGCTCGAACTCCTTGAGCGGCAGCCGGGTGTCGACGCCGTCGACGGTCACGACGTGGCGCTCGACGTCCATGCGAACCGGGCCGGCCTCGAGCGTCTGCGGGGCGAGGTCGCCGGTGTCGCTGCCGCGGCGGAGGACCGCGCGGATCCGGGCGACCAGCTCGCGCGGGGAGTACGGCTTGGTGACGTAGTCGTCGGCGCCGAGCTCGAGGCCGACCACCTTGTCGACCTCGTCGTCCTTGGCGCTCACCATGATCACGGGGACCGAGGAGGTCTGCCGGATCTGGCGGCACACCTCGGTGCCGGGCAGGCCGGGGAGCATGAGGTCGAGCAGGACGATGTCGGCACCGTTGCGGTCGAACTCGGTCAGCGCGTCGTTGCCGTTGGTGGCGACCGCGACCTCGAACCCCTCCTTGCGCAGCATGTACGTCAGGGCGTCGATGTAGCTCTCTTCGTCCTCGACGACGAGTACGCGGGTCATGAGCTCTCCTCCTGGTGGGGGATGAAACGGGGAAGGGTCAGGGTGAAGGTCGATCCCTCGCCCTCGACGGACCAGACCTTGATCTCGCCGCCGTGGGTGGCGGCGACGTGCTTGACGATGGAGAGGCCGAGGCCGGTGCCGCCGGTGGAGCGGTGGCGGGCGGGGTCGACGCGGTAGAACCGCTCGAAGATCCGGTCGAGGTCGCCGGCGGGGATGCCGATGCCCTGGTCGGTGACGGCGATCTCGAGGGTCTCGTCGAGGCCACGCACGGCGACCGCGACGGAGGAGCCCTCGCGCGAGTAGTGGACGGCGTTCGCGACGAGGTTGCTGACCGCGACGGTCAGCTGGTCCTTGCTGCCGTTGAGGAGGAGACCGGTGTCGCCCCCGCTGACCACGGCGATGCCCTTGGCCTGGGCGTCGATGGCGCTGGTGTCGACGGCGACCGCGACGATCTCGTCGACGGCGACCGGCTCGGGCTGGGCGACGGGCTCGTCGCCCTGGAGCCGCGAGAGGTCGATGATCTGCTGGACCAGGTGGCTGAGCCGGTCGCTCTCCTTGAGCATCCGGCCCGCGAACCGCTCGACCGCCTCCGGGTCGTCGGACGCGTCGTGGACCGCCTCGCTGAGCAGCCGGATGGCGCCGACCGGGGTCTTGAGCTCGTGGCTGACGTTCGCGACGAAGTCGCGGCGGATCGAGTCGACGCGGCGCTCGCGGGTGCGGTCCTCGAGGAGGGCGAGGACCAGGCGCGAGCCGAGCGGTGCGACGCGGGCGGTGACGTGGCGGACCTGGCCGCGGGTGCCCATCGCGAGCTCGAACTCCGCCTCGCGGATCTGGCCGTCGCGCCGCACCTGGCGGATCAGCGCGGCCAGGGCGTCGTCGCGGATCCCGCTGCCGTGCACCAGCCCGAAGGCGTACGCCGGCGCGCTCGCGCGCAGCACCACGTCCTGGTCGTCGACGACGACGGCGCTCTGCCGCAGGACGGAGAGGACCGAGGTGATGCCGGGCGGTACGGCCGGCGCGGGGGTCTCGGGCTCGCGGTTGAGGATCCGGTCGCTGTAGTGCCACGCGAGGGTGGCGCCTCCGCCGACGGCAAGGCCTGCGGCAGCGGCGATCGTCGCCTGCAGCAGGTCGGTGGTCACGCCGCGATCGTACGCACTCCGTCATCCTGTGTTGCCCGTCTGGACGCCTCCCGGCAAGAATTCGCCGGCCGTTCACCGGTCGGCCCCAAGTCGTCACCCGGCTTCCCTACGGTGGCCGGATGCGCCACCACTTCTCCGAGCAGCTCGACGTCGTCTTCGACGACCTCGCTGGTCTCGCCGCCTCTGTCCAGACCGCCGTACGCCGTGCCACCGAGGCCCTCGTCAACGCGGACGGCCCGCTTGCCGAGGGCGTGATCAGCGGCGATGCCGACATCGACGCGCGCCGCGACCGCACGGAGGAGAAGTGCTTCCGCATCCTGTCGCTGCAGCAGCCGGTCGCCGGTGACCTGCGCACGGTCGTCGCCGCGCTCCGCATGGGCACCGAGCTCGAGCGTGCCGGTGACCTGGCCACCCACGTCGCCAAGGTCGCCCGCATGCGGGTGCCCGGCCACGCCGTGCCCGACGACCTCGCGCCCGTCGTGGCGCGCATGGCGGAGATCGCCGTCGAGATGATGGGCAGCTGTGGCGAGATCATCGCCGGGCGCGACGTCGCCGGGCTGGTCGCCCTCGGCGCCCTCGACGACGAGATGGACGAGCTGCGCGCCCGCACCCTCACGGCGCTCGTGGACGGCGACGGCCGCCACGGCGTCGAGGCTGTCATCGACCTCGCCCTGATCAGCCGCTACTACGAGCGGATCGGCGACCACGCGGTCTCCGTCGCCAAACGCGTCGCGTACGTCGTCACCGGCGAGCGCCCCTGACCCGCCGCCCGCACCCACGGCGAAGGGCCCCTCTCCCGCGGTGGGAGAGGGGCCCTTCGGCGTACGGCGGGTGGGTCAGCGACCCTGGTTGGCGACCGCGGCGGCAGCGGCGGCAGCAGCCTCGGGGTCGAGGTACTCACCACCGGCGACGAGCGGCGTGAGCGACTCGTCGAGGCGGTAGACCAGCGGCTGCGCGGTCGGGATGTTGAGCGCGGCGATGTCCTCGTCGGAGATGCCGTCGAGGTGCTTCACCAGCGCGCGCAGCGAGTTGCCGTGGGCGGTGACGAGGACGGTCTTGCCGGCCTTGAGGTCGGGCACGATCTCGCCCTCCCAGTAGGGGACCAGACGCTCGACGACGTCCTTGAGGCACTCGGTGCGCGGGACGTCGATGTCGGCGTAGCGGACGTCGTCGGCCTGCGAGAACTCCGAGCTGTCGTCGAGCTCCGGCGGCGGGACGTCGTACGAACGGCGCCACAGCTGGAACTGCTCCTCGCCGAACTTCTGCAGGGTCTCCTTCTTGTTCTTGCCCTGCAGGGCGCCGTAGTGGCGCTCGTTGAGCCGCCAGTCGCGCTTGACCGGGATCCAGTGGCGGTCGGCGGTGTCGAGCGCGAGGTTGGCGGTGTTGATCGCGCGGCGCAGCAGCGAGGTGTGGACGATGTCCGGGAGGACGCCGGCCTCCTTGAGCAGCGTGCCGCCGTTGACGGCCTCGGCGCGACCCTTGTCGGTCAGGTTGACGTCGACCCAGCCCGTGGAGAGGTTGAGCGCGTTCCACTCGCTCTCGCCGTGGCGGAGCAGGACGAGCGTGTACGTCATCAGTTGCCGTCGCCCTCGGTGGAGCTCGACTCGTGGCTGTTCTTCTGCATCTCCTCGACGGTCTCGCCGTGCATCGGCACAGCCGCGTCGGGGGCGCCGTTCTGCCCGGCCCACTGGCCGCCCTCGGAGTTGTGGACGACCGGGACGCCGAGCGTCACCGCGCCGGCGTTGGCGAAGTCGAACTCGACGTCGACGACGTCACCGAGCGAGAAGTTGCCGGTCACCGGGATGCCGCCGACACCGTTGGGGATGTCGACCGTGCTGGTCGCCAGGGTGACGTGGCCACCCGGCGCGATCGCGACGGGCTTCTTGAGCATGCCCGTGACGTCGCCGGAGACACCGGTGAGCTTGTCGGTGACGTCCTTCGTGGAGCCCACGGCGTCGACCTTGTTGTTGACGACCGTGAACACGAGGGTGCCCTTGCCCGGCTGGTCGTCGTTGGCCACGATCACGGCGTCGAGCACGTCGACCGCGGCGTCGCGGTGGTTCGTGCCGGCGGCCGGCGTGTAGATGTGGTCGGTCGCCTGCTCCGTGCAGGAGGCGAGCGCCGGGGCGGCGAGAAGGAGCGCGCCGGCGCCGAGGAGGCGCGCGGTCCGGTTGCTGATCAGCATCTATGAGGCCTTCGTCAAAGTCGTCAGTGCGGGCTAAGAGTAGCGTCAGCGGGCCACGCCGAGGGTCGCGCCCGTGATGAGAATGCCCACTCCGAGCAGCCCCGTCCACACACCGGCCACGAGCAGCAGCCTCGGAGCGCCCGTGCGGAGGGCCAGCAGGAGCGGGAAGTGGCGGATTCCGTCGGCGTTGTCGGCGACCAGGCCGGGCAGTGCGACGAGCACGTGGACGCCCAGGCCGAGCAGCGCGGCGAGGATCGTGATGAGGATGCCGGGCGGGTCGCCGCCCTCGGTGCCGTGCGCGCCGCCGTACGACAGGAAGGCGGGCCAGAGCGCGAAGCTGAGCATCCACGGCACGAAGGAGAACCGGGTCCGGCGCAGCACGCCGGAGTTGGTCAGCATTGCGATGCCCAGGATGAAGAGGTGGGTCGCGCCGGCGATCACGCCGTTGGCCACCGACAGGGGTACGACGAGGAGCACCGCGATCGTGAGGGCGAACCACACGGTGCCGTGGTCGACGACGCCCTGGGCGATCGGCTTGCCCGGGAAGCCGTGGCGGCGGTCGCGCTGCACGTCGATGAGGTCGTTGTGCCAGCCGAGGATCACCTGGCCGGTCAGCACCGTGGCCAGCACGAGCGCGACCTGCGCGAGGGGGCGGCCGTCGATCGCCGCGCCCACCGCGACGAAGAGCGCGGTCAGGGCGGCCTGCCGCGGGTGGCTGGCCCGGAAGAGGCTGACCGGGAGGCTGCGGGCGAGGTCGGCGCGCGCAGGCAGCCGCAGCCGGCGTACGGCGGGGCCGGGCCGGGCGGAGGCGGTGCGCTTGCGGGGGAGCCGGATCGACTTGGCGGACATGCGGCCCAGTATTCACCGACGAGGCCCTCCCGGTGGGCTCCGTCACGCCGGACCGGCCGATCGGGGGACATCGCGTCCGGAACCGATAACCGTCCGGCCGAACCGCACACCTGTTCGGAACCGGGGTCCCACCACAGGGGTCACAGATCTGTCAAGCCTTCATTGCCGTCCTGACCTGCACAAACACACGAAAGGGGTGCTCGCGACACGTGTTAGACTAGTCACCTAGGAAGGGGTACCTGACATATGACTTTCACCGTCGGCGAAACGGTTGTCTACCCGAATCACGGGGCGGCCGTCATCGAGGACATCGAGTACCGCACCATCAAGGGTGAAGAGCGGCAGTACCTGGTTCTCCGCATCGTGGCGCAGCAGGACCTCGTGGTCCGTGTTCCCGCGTGCAACCTGGACCTGGTCGGCGTGCGCGACGTCGTGGACAAGGAAGGCCTGGACCGGGTCTTCGGCATCCTGCGTGCGGCCCACGTCGAGGAGCCGACCAACTGGTCGCGCCGCTACAAGGCCAACCTGGAGAAGCTGCACTCCGGCGACGTCATGAAGGTGTCCGAGGTCGTCCGCGACCTGTGGCGCCGTGAGCGCGACCGCGGCCTGTCGGCCGGCGAGAAGCGGATGCTGGCCAAGGCGCGCCAGATCCTCGTCTCCGAGCTCGCGCTCTGCGAGAACACCAACGAGGACAAGGCCGAGGCCCTGCTCGACGAGGTGCTCGCGTCCTGATCCCGCTCCACTGAGCGCATCAACAGCTGAGCGTTCGAAGGCCCCCGGCTCTTGCCGGGGGCCTTCGGCATTTCCGGCACCTCGCCGCCGCGGCGCCGGGCCGTCGCCGCCCCGATCGCACGACCTCACACCCTCCGGCGTACGCCGCTCACGCGCGCGGCCGCGGCAGATGGCGCTGCGGTGACGGGGCGTTTTCCTCGCCGAAACACCGCGCAACCCGATCGTCACGCACGGGCCGTGAGGCGGTGCGTTCATGTTGACGCCGCGCAGGACCTTTGTGAATTGATTCGCAATGTCCGGTTGCGACGCTCCTCGCATCCGATGGCAACCATCGGCAGGTCCGACCCCTGGTCCACGCGACGTCAGCGCCGACGCGGCGTACGCCAGGGGCATTCCGCAAGGAGAACTGCAGTGACGATCACCGACACCGGCGCCCAGAGCGCCACCGTGACCGCCAAGGGCGGCACCTGGATCGAGGACTGGCGTCCCGAGGACGCGGCGTTCTGGGAGGGCGGCGGCAAGGCCATCGCCAAGCGCAACCTCCTCTGGTCGATCTTCGCCGAGCACCTCGGCTTCTCGGTCTGGCTGCTGTGGAGCGTCAGCGCTGCCCTGCTCGCCAAGCAGGGCTTCGTCTTCACGCCGCAGCAGCTCTTCTTCCTGGTCGCCGTGCCGAACCTCGTCGGCTCGCTGATCCGGATCCCCTACACGTTCGCCGTGGGCAAGTTCGGCGGCCGCAACTGGACCGTGGTCAGCGCGCTCCTGCTGCTGATCCCGACGGTCCTCTACGTGGTCGCGGTGCAGAACCCCGACACCCCGTTCTGGGCGTTCATGCTGATCGCCGCGACGGCCGGCTTCGGTGGCGGCAACTTCGCCTCCTCGATGGCCAACATCAACTTCTTCTACCCGGCTGCGGAGAAGGGCAAGGCCCTCGGTCTCAACGCCGCCGGCGGCAACATCGGCGTCGCGATCATCCAGTTCTTCCTGCCGATCATCGTCGGCGCGGGCGGCGCTTTCGGCCTCTTCAAGCTGGCCACCAAGATGGTCGACGGCAAGAAGGTCCCGGACGTCCACCTCGAGTACGCCGGCTTCCTCTACATCGCCCTGGCGGTCATCGCCGCCGGTGCCGCGTTCTTCTTCATGAACAACCTGCGTGAGGCCAAGTCGTCGCCGAAGGACCTCCTCCCGGTCCTGAAGCAGAAGCACACCTGGGTGATGTCGTTCCTCTACATCGGCACCTTCGGCTCGTTCATCGGCTACTCGGCCGCGATGCCCCTGCTGATCAAGATCAACTTCTTCCGCCAGCCGGTCCCGACCGCCGAGCCGCTCGGCATCAACTTCGTCTACTACGCGTTCCTCGGCGCGCTCGTCGGCTCCGTCGCCCGCCCCGTGGGCGGCATCCTGGCCGACAAGTTCGGTGGCGCGAAGGTCACGCTCTACACGTTCGTCGCGATGATCCTCGGCACGCTCGGCATCTTCTGGTCGCTCACGCAGCTCACGCCCGTCCCGGTCCCGCCGGCTGACGTGCTCGCCGGCTGGGTCGCCGACCCGAGCACCTTCCCGGGCTACAAGCCGGCCGTGGTCGCGGCGGTCAACGAGAACAAGCACCACTTCGCGCTCTTCCTCGGCTTCTTCCTCTTCGTCTTCGCCGCCACCGGCATCGGCAACGGCTCGACGTACCGGATGATCCCGCTCATCCAGAAGCACCACGCGGTCGAGGCGACCGAGGAGGGCACGCCGGAGCGTCACGTGGCGCTGCTCAGGGCGACGAAGCAGGCCTCGGGTGTCATCGGCATCGCCGGCGCCATCGGTGCCATCGGTGGCTTCCTGATCCCGATCACGTTCGGCTCGCCGTGGGTCACCGACCCGGTCGCGGCCTGCAAGACGGCGTTCCTGATCTTCACCGCCTTCTACGCGGTGTGCCTGGTCGTCACCTGGTTCAACTACATCCGCAAGGGCGGCAGCTCGCTCGGCCACGCCGACATCTGACCTGCCTCCACCGGCTCGCTCGCCGAGCCACCCCAGACGCCGTACGCCGCCGGGCCCAGCTCCCCGGCGGCGTACGGCACCTTTGGGCGGGTGGGAAAAGGTTGTCACCTGCCCGAAACATGGGGGAACGGCGGCGAAATCCGGCACACCTAGCGTGAACAGCGATACCCGACTCGAGGAGCTGGCTCGATGACCCCCACGCTTGTTGCACCACCGCACGTCCCCGCCACCGCGCCCGCCGGCGGCACCTGGATCGACGAGTGGCACCCGGAGGACGACGCCTACTGGGAGGGTGTCGGCCGCGCGGTCGCCCGCCGCAACCTGCTCTGCTCGATCTTCGCCGAGCACGTCGGCTTCTCGGTCTGGCTCCTCTTCTCGGTCCTCGCGGCCTACCTCCCGTTCGCGGGCTTCGACTTCTCGACCTCCCAGCTCTTCCTCCTGGTTGCGCTGCCGAACCTCGTCGGCGCGCTGCTCCGCCTGCCCTACACGTTCCTCCTGGGGCGCTTCGGCGGTCGCAACTGGGCGACGGTGAAGACCTCGCTGCTGCTCCTGCCGACGCTCTCTTTCGCCTTCTTCGTGCAGCGGCCCGAGACGCCGTACGCCGTCTTCGTGGGGATCGCGCTCCTCGTCGGCCTCGGTGGCGGCGGCTTCGCCTCCTCGATGGCGAACATCAACTTCTTCTACCCCGCCTCGGCCAAGGGCCTCGCGCTGGGCCTCAACGCCGCCGGCGGCAACCTCGGCGGCGCGGTCATGCAGTTCTTCGTGCCGATGGTCGTCGGCGCCGGCGGCCTCTTCGGCCTGGTCAAGGGTGGGCACCTCCACCTGCAGGCCGCGGCCTACCTCTACGCCGCGCTCGCCGCCGTCTCGGCGCTCTGCGCCTTCCGGTTCATGAACAACCTGCGCGCGGCGAAGTCGAGCCCCAAGGCGGTGCTCGCCCTCTTCGGCCACCGGCACACCTGGGTGATGGCGCTGCTCTACATCGGCACCTTCGGCTCCTTCATCGGGTACGCCGCCGCCATGCCGCTGTTGATCCGGCTCAACTTCGCGGTGATCCACCCCGAGACGGGCCAGGTCACCGGCATCCACTTCGCGTACTTCGCCTTCATCGGCGCCCTGGTCGGTGCGCTCTTCCGCCCGGTCGGCGGCTGGCTCGCCGACCGGTTCGGTGGCGCGCGGGTCACGCTGTGGGCCTTCGGTGCGATGATCCTCGGCACGCTGGGCGTCCTCGCGACGCTCGCCCAGGTCACGCCCAACCCGGCCAAGGACCCCGCGGTGGCGCTCGGCAACGAGCACCTCTTCGTGTGGTTCCTGCTGAGCTTCACCTTCATCTTCGCCGCGACGGGCGTCGGCAACGGGTCGACGTACCGGATGATCCCGCTGATCTGGCGGCACAAGCACACCGCTGACGCGGAGACGTCCGAGGAGCACGAGGCCGGTGTCGTCCGCGCGACGAAGGAGGCGAGCGCCGTCATCGGCATCGCCGGTGCCGTCGGTGCCCTCGGTGGCTTCCTGATCCCGATGGCGTTCGGTGCGCCGTGGGTGGCGGACCCGTTCGCCGCGGTGCGCACGGCGTTCGTCGTCTTCGCCGGCTACTACGTCTTCTGCCTGGGCCTGACGTGGTTCGAGTTCACGCGCAAGCACCTCTTCACCGACCGCATTCCGAGCCTGGCCCACGCCCGCATCTGACACAGTCGGGCCTGCCCGCTGCCCGTCGAGGAGATCCCATGAGCACCACCACCCACTGCCCCTACTGCTCCCTGCAGTGCGGCATGCGGCTGTCCGGACCGGCCACTCGTGGGGGCACCGTCGAAGTCTCGGAGTGGCCGGAGTTCCCGGTCAACCAGGGCGCCATGTGCCGCAAGGGCTTCACGTCCGCGCAGCTGCTCAAGCACCCGGAGCGGATCACCACGCCGCTGATCAAGGACGACGCGACGGGGGAGTACCGGGCGGTGCCGTGGGACGAGGCGCTCGACTTCGTCGCCGGCCGGCTCACCGAGCTCCGTGACGATCACGGGCCGGACTCGATCGGCATCTTCGGTGGCGGCGGGCTGACCAACGAGAAGGCCTACCAGCTCGGCAAGTTCGCCCGCGTCGCCGTGGGCACGAGCCAGATCGACTACAACGGCCGCTGGTGCATGAGCTCCGCGGCCAACGCCGGCATCCGTGCCTTCGGCGTCGACCGCGGCCTGCCGTTCCCGCTCGCCGACATCGAGCAGACCGACGTGCTGGTCCTGGTCGGCTCCAACCTCGCCGAGACGATGCCGCCCGCCGCGCGCCACCTCGTCAAGCTCCGCGAGAACGGCGGCAAGGTCGTCGTCATCGACCCGCGCCGCACCTCGACCGCCGACAAGGCCGACGTCGTGCTGCAGCCGACCCCGGGCTCCGACCTGGCCCTCGCGCAGACGCTGCTCCACCTGATCATCGGCAACGGCCACGTCGACGAGGAGTACGTCGCCGCGCGCACCACCGGCTGGGACGACGTCAAGGCCTCCGTCATGGCCTGGTGGCCCGAGCGCGGCGAGCGCGTCACCGGCATCACGGCCCCCGAGCTCCGCGAGCTCGCCGAGCTCCTCGGCACCGCGGAGAAGGTCACCATCCTCACCGCCCGCGGCGCGGAGCAGCAGGCGCAGGGCGCCGACACCGTCGTGGCCTGGATCAACATCGCCCTCGCGCTCGGCATGCCCGGCAAGCAGTACGCCGGCTACGGCTGCCTCACCGGCCAGGGCAACGGCCAGGGCGGTCGCGAGCACGGCCAGAAGGCTGACCAGCTGCCCGGCTACCGGATGATCGACGACCCGGCCGCGCGCGAGCACGTCGCCGGCGTGTGGGGTGTCGACCCTGCGTCGATCCCCGGCAAGGGCCGCTCGGCGTACGAGCTGCTCGACGCGCTCGGCCAGGAGGACGGGCCCAAGGCGCTGCTGGTCTTCGGCTCCAACATCATCGTCAGCGCCCCCAACGCCAACCACGTGGGGGAGCGGCTCGATGCGCTCGACCTGCTCGTCGTCGCCGACATGGTGATGAGCGAGACGGCGGCGCGCGCCGACGTGATCTTCCCGGTCACGCAGTGGGCCGAGGAGACCGGCACGATGACCAACCTCGAGGGTCGCGTGATCCTGCGCCACCAGGCGGTCACGCCGCCGGCGGGCGTCCGCAGCGACCTCGACCTGATCAGCGGCCTCGCCGAGCGGCTCAAGTCGCCGGTCGCCTTCTCCACCGAGCCGGAGGAGATCTTCGCCGAGCTCGGCCGCGCCAGCGCGGGCGGCAAGGCCGACTACTCCGGCATCACCTACGACCTGGTCCGCGAGCAGAAGGGCGTCTTCTGGCCCGCACCCGCCGGCCAGGTCAACGCCGACGGCACGGTCGGCACCGAGCGGCTCTTCGCCGACCGTTTCTTCACCCCCGACAGGCGGGCGAAGTTCATCGCCGTCGAGCACCACGGCCCGGCCGAGGTCCCCGACGCGGAGTACCCCCTCTTCCTCACCACGGGCCGCGTGCTCGCGCAGTACCAGTCGGGCGCCCAGACCCGCCGGGTCAAGGACCTGCCCGACGACGGCGCCTTCATCGAGATGCACCCGACGCTGGCGCGACGCGCCGGCTACGTCGAGGGCATGTCGGTGACGCTCGAGACGCGACGTGGTGTCATGGTGGCCCCGGTCAGGGTTGTCACCACCATCCGGCCCGACACGGTCTTCGTGCCGTTCCACTGGGTGGGTGCCAACAAGCTGACCAACGACGCGCTCGACCCCTACTCCCGGATGCCGGAGTTCAAGGTCTGCGCAGCCCGGATCACTGCGGCGGAAGGTGCGGCAACGGCATGAGCAACAAGCGAGAGCGTCTGGTCATCGTCGGCAACGGCATGGCGACGACCCGGCTGGTCGAGGAGCTCGTGGCGCGCCGCTACGACGGTGACATCACCGTGCTCGGCGACGAGGACCACCCGGCGTACAACCGGATCCTGCTGTCGGCCGTGCTCGAGGGCACGCACCCGATCGACGCGCTCACGCTGCGCCAGCCGGAGTGGTACGCCGCGCAGGGCATCGACCTGCGCACGGGTGCGCGCGTGCTCGAGATCGAGCGCGAGCTGCGCGACGTGATGCTGGTCGACGGCACCAAGATCGAGTTCGACAAGCTGGTCCTCGCGACCGGCGCCATCCCGACGCTGCCCCCGATCCGCGGCCTCGTGCAGCTCGACGGCGCGCTCCACCCCAAGGTCCACGCCTTCCGCAGCCTCGCCGACTGCGAGCGGCTGATCGAGGCCGTCGACGCGTTGCCCGAGGGCTCGCGTGCCGTCGTCGTCGGCGGTGGCCTGCTCGGCCTCCAGGTCGCGCGTGCGCTCAGCGTCCGCGGCGTCACCACCGAGGTCGTCGAGGGCACCGAGCACCTGCTGTCGCAGCAGGTCGACCGTCGTGGCGGCACCGTCCTCAAGCGCCACCTCAAGAAGCTCGGCACCGAGGTCTACACCGGCGCCCGCGCCGTACGCCTGACGGAGGAGGGCCTGAAGCTCGACAACGGCTTCATGCTCGAGACCGACCTCGTCGTGCTCACCGCCGGCGGCCGCCCGTCGACCGCCCTGGCCCGCCGTGCCGGCCTGACCGTACGCCGTGGCGTCGTCGTCGGCGACCGTCTCGAGTCGGTCGACGACGACGCGATCTTCGCGATCGGAGACTGCGCCGAGCACGCCGGCAAGGTGACCGGCTTCGTGCCGCCCGCGTGGGAGCAGGCGGGCCTGCTCGCCGCGCACCTGACCGGCGAGGACGTGAAGTACGAAGGCTCCCGCTCGGTCGCACGGCTGCGTGCCACGGGCCTCGACGTCGCCGTCCTGGGCGACCCCGAGCACACCGAGGGTGACGTCGTCGAGGTGACCAACCCGATCGTCGGCACGCACCGCAAGCTGGTGGTCGACGGCAACGTCATCGTCGCCGGAACCCTGATCGGCGACCTGTCGCGCATCGGCCTGATCACCCAGCTCTTCGACCGGCGCACGATCCTGGCCGACGCCGAGCCGGGCGAGCTGCTGATGGCCGACCGGCCCGAGGGCGACAGCTCCATCCTGCTTCCCGACGACGCCGAGGTCTGCGCGTGCGCGGGCGTCAGCGCCGGGCGGATCCGCTCCTGCCGGACCTTCGCGGAGGCCAAGGAGAAGACCCGCGCCACCACGGGCTGCGGCGGCTGCGGCTCGGTCGTGCGCGAGCTCATCGAGGCGGCGCGCACCCCCGTCTGACGCGACGAGCGGTCGCCCGGGCAGCGCGCGTCAGCGGCGTGGGCCCCGGGTGAGGACCGTGTCGGCCCCGTGTGAGCCGCGCCTCGTCCCGTGGGTGCGCTGAGCGGGGGAACGCGCTGCCTGAAACATTCGGGCCGGAGGGTGAGGCATCTGTTTCCTCACCGAAACATTCGGAAACTCCGGGGCCACACTGCCTGCTTAGCGTAGGGACCGAGCTGAAAGGCAGGTCCCCATGAGCACTCGCAAGACCCTTGTTGTCGCCGGTCACGGCATGGTCGGTCACCGCTTCGTCCAGGCCGCCATCGAGCGTGGCCTCACCGAGCGCTACGACGTCATCGTCTACGGCGAGGAGCCGCGCGAGGCGTACGACCGCGTTGCCCTCACGTCGTACTACGAGGTCGGCGCCGACGCCCTCTCCTTCCTGCCCGGCGGGCAGTACGAGGACCCGCGGGCGAAGGTCGTGCTCAACACCCAGGTCACCGCGATCGACCGCGACGCCAAGACGGTCGCGCTCTCCGACGGCACCACCCAGGCGTACGACGTGCTCGTGCTCGCCACGGGTGCCGCGCCGTTCGTGCCGCCGGTGCCGGGCAAGGACCTGCAGAACGTCTTCGTCTACCGCACGATCGAAGACCTCCAGGCGATCGAGGAGGCGGCGAAGACCGCCAAGGCCGGCGTCGTCATCGGTGGCGGTCTGCTCGGTCTCGAGGCCGCCAACGCGCTGCACCAGCTCGAGGTCGAGACGCACGTCGTCGAGCTCGCCCCCCGCCTCATGGCCGTCCAGGTGGACGACGCCGGTGGCGCGACGCTGAAGCGTCACATCGAGAGGCTCGGCCTCACCGTCCACACGGGCGTCATGACCGAATACATCGAGGGGTACACCGACGCAGAGCTCGTCGACGAGGACGCCGAGGGCAACACCGACGGCAAGGTCTCCGGCCTCAAGTTCAAGGACAACGACGAGGTCCTCCCCGTCGACATCGTCATCTTCTCCGCCGGCATCCGCCCGCGCGACCAGCTGGCCCGCGACTGCGGCCTCGAGGTCGCCGAGCGCGGCGGCATCCTGGTCTCCCCGAACATGCAGACCTCCGACGAGTCGATCTACGCGATCGGCGAGTGCGCGGCCCCCGGTGGCCGGATGTACGGTCTGGTCGCCCCCGGTTACTCCATGGCCGAGGTCGCCGCCGACCACCTGCTCGGTGGCGCCGGCGAGTTCCTCGGCGCCGACATGTCCACCAAGCTCAAGCTCATGGGCGTCGACGTCGCCTCCTTCGGTGACGCGTTCGCGACCACCGAGGGCTCGCTCGAGCTGGTCTACTCCGACGCGGTCGCCGGCATCTACAAGAAGCTGGTCATCAGCGAGGACTGCACCCAGCTCCTCGGCGGAATCCTCGTGGGTGACGCCTCGTCGTACGGCATCCTGCGGCCGATGGTCTCCAGCGGCATGGCGCTGCCGGAGAACCCCGAGGACCTGATCCTCCCCGCGTCGCGTGGCACCGCCCAGATCGGCATGCCCGACGAGGCGCAGGTCTGCTCCTGCATGAACGTCACCAAGGGTGAGATCTGCAAGGCGATCCACGACGAGGAGCTCACCGACGTCCCGGCGATCAAGCAGTGCACGAAGGCGGGCACCGTCTGCGGCTCCTGCACCAACATCCTCAAGAACCTCCTGACCGAGGAGATGGAGAAGGCGGGCAAGGCCGTCTCGAAGGCGATCTGCGAGCACTTCGACCACTCCCGCCAGGAGCTCTTCGACCTGATCAAGATCGGCAAGCTCGCCAGCTTCGACGCGGTGGTCGCCGCCCACGGCACCGGCCGTGGCTGCGACATCTGCAAGCCGGCCATCGCCTCGATCCTGGCCAGCCAGTTCAACGGCCACGTCCTCGACAAGAAGACGGTCGGCTCGCTCCAGGACACGAACGACGCCTACCTCGCCAACCTGCAGAAGAACGGCACGTACTCCGTCGTCCCTCGCATCCCCGGCGGGGAGATCACGCCTGAGAAGCTGATCGTCATCGGCGAGGTCGCCCGCGACTTCGGCCTCTACACGAAGATCACCGGCGGCCAGCGCATCGACATGTTCGGTGCCCGCGTCGAGCAGCTCCCCGACATCTGGAAGCGCCTCGTGGAGGCCGGCTTCGAGTCCGGCCACGCCTACGGCAAGTCGCTGCGCACGGTGAAGTCCTGCGTCGGCTCCGAGTGGTGCCGCTATGGCGTCCAGGAGTCCGTCGCCATGGCGATCGAGCTCGAGCTGCGCTACCGCGGCCTGCGCTCGCCGCACAAGCTCAAGGGCGGCGTCTCCGGCTGCGCCCGCGAGTGCGCCGAGGCGCGCGGCAAGGACTTCGGCGTCATCGCGACGGAGAAGGGCTGGAACCTGTACGTCGGCGGCAACGGCGGCGCCATCCCGGCCCACGCCCAGCTGCTCGCGTCGGACGTCGACTCCGCGACGCTGATGAAGTACCTCGACCGCTTCCTCATGTACTACATCCGCACCGCCGACCGCCTGCAGCGGACGTCGACCTGGATGGACTCGCTGGACGGCGGCATCGTGCGGGTCAAGGAGATCGTCGTCGACGACGCCCTGGGCCTGGGTGCCGAGCTGGAGGCCGAGATGGCCCAGCACATCGACTCGTACTTCGACGAGTGGAAGGCGACCCTCGAGGACCCCGAGAAGCTCGCGCGCTTCGTCTCGTTCATCAACGCCCCGGGCACCCCGGACCCGAACATCTCGTTCACCGAGGACCGTGGCCAGATCCGCCCCGTCAACTTCGACGAGCCCGTCTCCCTCGGTTCGTCCATCCCGGTTGGAGCGCCCCAGTGACCAGCACCACGACCGTCTCCGGCGGCTTCATCCCCGTCTGCCGTCTCGACCAGCTCGAGGTCGAGCGCGGCGCGACGGCCCTCGTCCACGGCCAGGCCGTCGCCGTCTTCCGGACGTACGACGACCAGGTGTTCGCGCTGGGCAACTACGACCCGTTCTCCAAGTCCAGCGTGATCGCCCGCGGCATCGTGGGCACGCGCGGCGAGACGCCGTTCGTGGCCTCCCCGGTCTACAAGCAGGCGTTCGACCTCCGCACCGGCGCCTGCCTCGACGACGAGGGCGTCAGCATCCCGTCGTACGAGGTCAAGGTGGAGGATGGTGTCGTGCTGGTCGGACCGAGGCTGAAGCACCCGAAGAGGGGATGACCACGATGCTCGCCGAAGCTCCCGTCGAGGAGGGGCTCCGCCCGCTCGACGGCTACCGCATCGGCGTCACCGCTGCCCGCAAGGTCGAGGAGCAGGTGGCGCTGCTCGAACGCCGCGGTGCCGTCGTCGAGACGGCCCCTGTCCTGTCGATCGAGCCCTACGCGATCGACGAGGAGGCGCTGCGCCAGGCCACCCTCGAGGTGCTCGGTGGACCGGTCGACATCTTCGTCGCGACCACCGGCATCGGCCTCCGCTCCTGGTTCACCGCCGCGGAGTCGTGGGGCCTGCAGGACCTGCTGCTCTCCGCGCTCGGCGACGCCGAGATCCTGGCCCGCGGCCCGAAGTCCGTCGGCGCCCTGCGCTCGCACGGCCTGCGCGAGCTGTGGTCGCCGGAGTCGGAGACGTTCGAGGACGTGCTGGCGCACCTGCGTGGGCGTGACCTCACCGGCCGGCGCATCGTCGTCCAGGAGCACGGCCAGTCGCTCAACAACGTCGCGCACGCGCTCCGGCGCCAGGGCGCCGACGTCCACGTCGTGACGATCTACCGGATCGAGGGCGCCGGCGACCCGGAGCCCGTGTTCCGCATGGTCGACCACGTCGCCGACCGCAAGCTCGACGCCGTCACCTTCACCTCGGCGCCCGCCGTCGGGGCGTTCATGGAGATGGCCGGTGTCGTGGGTCGCCGCGAGGAGGTCCTCGCGGCCTTCCAGGCCGACGTCGTCGCGACCTGCGTCGGCCCGGTCACCGCTGCTGCCTTCGAGATGTGGGGGGTGCCCACCGTGCAGCCCGAACGCAACCGGCTCGCCGCCATGGTGAAGCTGCTCGAGACCGAGCTCCCGTCCCGCCGCGAGGGCACCGCTCTCGAGGTCGCGGGCCACACCCTGCTCCTCCACGGCGACGTGATCCTCGTCGACGGCATCGACGTCCGGCTCTCGCCGGCGCCGCTCGCCGTCCTCCACGCGCTCGTCGTCAACCCCGGCCACGTGGTCTCCCGGCGCGACCTGCTGGCCTGCCTCCCGACCGGCCAGGCCTCCTCGGAGCACGCCGTCGAGATGGCCGTCGCGCGGCTCCGTGCCGCCATCGGCACGCGGCTCGTGCAGACCGTCGTCAAGCGCGGCTACCGACTGGTGGTCGACGCATGAGCAGGCTCGTCACCGTCGCCCACGGCACGCGCCTCACCGCCGGCAACGCGATCGCGGCCGACCTGACCGCGCAGGCCTCGGCGCTGCTCGGCGCCCCCGCCACCACGTCGTACGTCGAGCTGTGCGCGCCGATCGTCAACGACGTGCTGGCCGGGTCCTCCGAGCCGACCGTCGTGGTGCCCCTGCTGCTGTCGACCGGCTTCCACGTGAAGGTCGACATCCCGGCTGCCGTGCACGGCTCGCGCGGTCCGGCGGCACTCACGCGCCCGCTCGGTCCGGACCCCGTGCTGGCAGGCGTGCAGCGGCGCCGGCTGCTGGAGGCCGGCGCACGCCCCGGCGGCCCGGTCGTCATGGTCGCTGCCGGCTCCAACGACCCCGACGCGGTGCCCGACCTCGCGCTCGCGCAGCGTCACCTCGCGGCCGTCTGGGGCGGGCCCGTGCTCGTCGCGACCGTCTCCGGTGCCGGCCGCTCCATCGAGGACGCGGTCGCCGAGGCGTCGCTTTACGGCGACGTCGCGGTGTCGACGTACCTGCTGTCGCCGGGGTTCTTCTCGCGCAAGGCCGCGACGCTCGCGACCGATGCCGGTGCCCGCTGGGTCTCCGACGTGCTCGGCGCCGACGCCGAGATCGCCGAGCTGGTGGCTCTCCGCTACCGCGAGGCGCTCGGCGCGCTGCGCCTCGCCGCCTGACGGCTCAGTAGACGAGGGCGGTCGCGATCGCGGCCAGGCCCTCGCCGCGGCCGGTCAGGCCCAGGCCGTCGGTCGTGGTCGCCGAGATCGAGACCGGGGCGCCGACCACCTCGGCCAGCACCTGCTCGGCCTCGGCCTTGCGCGCACCCATGCGGGGGCGGTTGCCGACGACCTGCACGGCGACGTTGCCGACGGTGAAGCCGGCGGCGCGCACCCGGCGTACGGTCTCGGCCAGGAGGGCGGTGCCCGCGGCGCCGGCCCACTCCGGCTCGGCGGTGCCGAAGTTGCTGCCGAGGTCGCCGAGGCCCGCGGCCGACAGGAGCGCGTCGCAGGCGGCGTGGCAGGCGACGTCAGCGTCGGAGTGACCCTCGAGGCCCGCGGGCTCGTCGGGCCAGTGGAGGCCGGCGAGCATCATCGGCACGCCCTCGGCGAAGCGGTGGACGTCGGTGCCGATGCCGATGCGGGGAATGCTGGTCACGGCACGATCATCGCGGATGCGACGATGGGGGTGTGAGCACCGTCCGACTTCGCTGGGGCACCGCGGGCCTCGTCGCCGGTGCCGCCGGCTTCGGCGTGGCCTACGGATCGGCCCAGTTCCTCGGACGCCGGCTGACGCCGTTCGACGCGGTGGCCGAGCTGGTCATCGACCTGACGCCGGGCTCGTTCTCGCACTGGTTCATCGAGCGCTTCGGCACGTCGGACAAGTTCGTCCTCGGCCTGATCATCGCCGTGCTGACGGTCGCGCTGCTCTTCGCCGCCGGCCGGCTCGCGGCCAGCGCGTGGTGGGCGCCCCTGCCGCTGTACGCCGCCCTCGGCGGCATCGCTGCCGTCGCGGCGCTCACCCGTGACGACTCCGCGCCCGACGACGCCGTGCCGGTGGCGCTCGGCGTGGTCACCTGGATCGTCGCCCTGGCGTTGCTCACCGAGCCGTTCGACCGGGCCCGCGCGGCGGGCGCCGGGGTCGGTGACCCGGTCCACGGCGACCCGGTCCACGGCGACCCCTCCCTCGGCGACCCCGCCCTGGGCGAGCTCGACCGGCCGACGCGCCGCTCGGTGCTGGTGCGCACCGGCCTGGTCGCCGCCATGGCCGGAGCCACCGCCGTCCTCGGTCCGCTGCTGGGTCACGGGCGCCGTCGCGTGGAGCAGGCCCGGCGGCTGCTCAACCTGCCGGTCACGCCCGCGCGCGTGCCGAAGGGCGTCTCGGTCGGCGTCGACGGGGTCGCGCCGTGGCAGACCCCCAACGCCGCCTTCTACCGGATCGACACCGCCTTCACGAAGCCCGCCATCGACCCCGCGGCGTGGAGGCTGCGGATCCACGGCATGGTCGAGCGCGAGGTCGTGATGACCTACCAGGACCTCCTCGACCAGGAGGTCACCGAGGACTGGATCACCCTCAACTGCGTCTCCAACCCGGTCGGCGGCGACCTGATCGGCAACGCCCGCTGGAGCGGCGTGCGCATCGCTCCGCTGCTGGCCGAGGCCGGGGTGAAGCCCGGGGCCGACGCGGTCCTGCAGACCTCCGAGGACGGGTGGACCTGCGGCACCCCGCTCGAGGCGCTGACCGACGGCCGGCAGGCGATGGTCGCCTTCGCGATGAACGGCGAGGCCCTGCCGATCGAGCACGGCTTCCCGGCGCGCGTCGTCGTGCCGGGGCTCTACGGCTACGTCTCGGCGTGCAAGTGGGTGGTGTCGCTCGAGGTGACCCGCTTCGACCGGATCTCGGCGTACTGGACGGAGCTGGGGTGGGCCGAGCAGGCGCCGCTGCAGATCAGCTCGCGCGTCGACGTGCCCCGCGAGGGGGAGGAGCTCGAGGCCGGCGAGGTGCGCCTCGCGGGCGTCGCCTGGGCCCAGCACACCGGCATCGCCGCCGTGGAGTACGCCGTCGACGGTGGCCCGTGGCTCCGCGCGGAGACCGCGGGCACCGCTCTCCGTGCCGACGGGGGTCCCAACCGCGACACGTGGGTGCAGTGGTCCGCGACGGAGAGCCTCGCGGCGGGGGACCACGAGGTCCGGGTGCGCGCCGTCGGCGACGACGGCTCCGTGCAGACGGGCGTCGAGCGCGACGTGGTCCCGGCGGGTGCGACCGGCTGGCACACGCGGCGATTCAGCGTCGGTTGAGCCCTGCGCGTCGCTATCGTCAGGACGTGCGACTGCAACGGCTGCTGCTCGACCCGCGACTCGACGGGCTGCGGCTGCGCTTCGCCCTCGTGATCACGGTGATGGCCGGCCTGATCGCCTACGTCGCGATGCTCGACGGCGTGGCCGCGCATCGCGCCGCCTCCGAGGCGGCGGTGGCCGGCCCGCGCGCCGGGGCCCGGCACGAGGGCCCGGCCCGGGCGACGCTCGCCGCGACCACACCCGCCCGCAACACCTACCGCGAGACCGCCAGTCAGGTGGGCTGGGACGCCGGCACCTTCAACGGCAGCCGCGCGACCAGCGGCGTGCTGAGCATCGGCACCCCGGCGGGCACGGTCGTGGTCGACGACAAGACCTTCGACTACGGCGCTTGGCAGGCCCCGTGGGTGACGCCCGGCCACGGCTTCACCGAGCTGGTTCCGTCGTGGAACGCCACGACGCCCAAGGGCACCTACCTCTCCGTCCAGGTGCGCGCCCGGACCACCGACGGCAGGCTCACGTCCTGGCAGAACTTCGGCCGCTGGACCACCCTCAACTTCGCCGCCTTCCGCAGCAGCGCCTCCGGCAGCCAGGCCGACGGCCTCTCGACGGTCGCCACCGACACCCTGAAGGCCGCGTCGGGGGTGACCTTCTCGGCGTACACGCTCAAGGTGCGGGTCGCGCGCCGGGTCGGCACCACGGCGACGCCCGCGGTCCGCGCGCTGGGTGCGGTCGCCTCGCAGCTCGCCTCGTCGCTGCCGGCGACCTCCGCCCCGCTGCTGGGCGCGAAGTCGCTCGCCGTGCCGGCGTACTCCCAGATGACGCACCGCGGCCAGTACCCCGAGTACGGCGGCGGCGGCCAGGCCTGGTGCTCGCCGACCTCCCTGTCGATGGTGCTCGCCTACTACGGCGTCCGCCCGACCGCGGCCGAGTACGCCTGGGTCGACGACGCCTACGCCGACCCGTGGGTCGACGAGGTCGCCCGCCGCGTCTTCGACTTCACCTACGACGGCGCCGGCAACTGGCCGTTCAACACCGGCTACGCCGGCAGCCGCGCCGCCCGCGCCGCCGTCACCCGACTCGCCTCGTTGCGTGACGCGGAGCGCTTCATCGCCCGCGGGATCCCGCTGGTTGCGTCGATCTCGTTCTCGTCGGGCCAGCTCACCGGGGCCCCCATCAGCAGCACCGCCGGCCACCTCGTCGTGATCTCGGGCTTCACCTCCGCCGGCAACGTCATCGTCAACGACCCGGCCGCCTCGAGCGACTCCACCGTCCGGCGCACCTACAAGCGGAGCGAGTTCGAGGCCGCCTGGCAGCGGAAGTCCCACGGCCTGGTCTACGCCGTCCGCGACGCCGCCCACACCTTCCCGACCGGCTACGGCCTGAGCTGAGCTCGCCGGCCGAGGCGTCGCCAATTAGCGCGCCGAACGGCGCCGACGCGTCGCTTCGCCACGAGGCGGGCAAGACGGTGAAGGCTTTCGTCAGCATGTGACGAGAAGTCTTCAGCCTCCACAACGCGGAAACTCCGCACCAGATGCTGGCACGGAGCTTCCGTCGTGGGTGCCCGCGGTGACGGGCGGCGGGCCGGAGCCGGGCTGTCGCCCGGCGCATTGAGCCGGAGCGAGCGCCAGCGAGCGGAGCGCGAACCTTAAGCCGGGCGACAGCTCGGCGCAGGCCCTACGTCGGGCACGGCGCAGGCCGGAGGCGCTCAGGCGCGGTGCTGCGCCACGGCGTACAGGACGACGGAGGCAGCCACACCGGCGTTGAGCGACTCCACCGAGTTGACCATCGGGATGGAGATGATCCGGTCGCAGTTCTCCGACACCAGGCGCGAGAGGCCGTCGCCCTCGGAGCCGACGACGATCACCAGCGGCTCGTCGGCGACCTCGTGGATGCCGGCGGTGGTGAGGTCACCGTCCATGTCGAGGCCGATGACGGTGCAGCCGGCCTCCTGGTACTCCTTGATCTGACGGTTCAGGTTGACCGTCTGTGCGACCTTCATGCGGGCGGCGGCGCCGGCGGAGGTCTTCCACGCGGCGGCGGTCATGCTGGCCGAACGACGGTCGGGGATGACCACGCCGTGCGCGCCGAACGCCGCGGCCGAGCGCACGATGGCGCCGAGGTTCCGCGGGTCGGTGATGTGGTCGAGCATGACGATCAGCGCGGGCTCCTGCGCCTCGCGGGCGACGTCGAGCAGGTCGTCTGGGTGGGCGTACTGGTACGCCGGCACGCGGGCCGCGAGGCCCTGGTTGCCGCCGAAGCCGCACATGCGGTCGAGCTCGGGCTTCGTGACCTCGAGCAGCGGCACACCGAGCTCGGCCGCCAGCTGGAACGCCTCACGCAGGCGGGCGTCGCGCTCGGCGCCCTCGGCGACGTACAGGCCGTTGACCGGCACGCCCTCGCGGAGCGCCTCGACGACGGGGTTGCGCCCGATGATCCACTCGGCGTCACCGGCGCTGCGCTTGCGCTGCGGGCGGCGGGCCTCGGACTTCTCCTTGGCCTGCTTGATCTTGTACTGCTTGTGGTACTCGCGCTCGGACGCCTTCGGGGTCGGGCCCTTGGCCTCGAGCCCGCGGCGGACGCGGCCGCCGGAGCCCGCGGTGGGGTTGCCCTTGCCGCTCTTCTTGATCGCGCCCTTGCGCTGCGAGTTGCCGGCCATCAGTCAATGCTCCACTTCGCCCCGGAGGGGGTGTCTTCGACGGTGATGCCAGCCGCCTTGATCTGGTCTCGGATGGCATCGGCTGCAGCGAAGTCCTTCGCCGCGCGAGCAGCGGTGCGCTGCTCGAGGAGGCCGGCGACGAGGGCGTCGACGGCCTGGATGAGCTTGTCGTTCGTGCCGGAGGCAGCGGTGCCCCAGGCAGGGTCGAGCGGGTCGAGGCCGAGCACGTCGAGCATCGCGCGTACGTCGGACGCGACGCCGGCCGCACCCTCGGTGTCGCCGTCGCCCAGCAGCTTGTTGCCGTCGCGGACCGCGTCGTAGATGACGGCGACGGCAGCAGGGGTGCCGAGGTCGTCGTCCATCGCGTCGGCGAAGGCCACGCGCAGCTCGGAGGAGGCCTCGGGCATGCCGGCGCGGTCGAGGAAGCCCTCGATGCGCTGGAACCCGACGGCGGCCTCGTCGAGCGCCTCGAAGCTGAACTCGACGTTCGACCGGTAGTGCGCCGCCACCATGTAGAACCGCAGCTCGATCGGGCGCACGCGCTCGAGCACGGACGGCACGACCAGCGAGTTGCCGAGCGACTTGCTCATCTTCTCGCCGGCGGTGGTGATCCACGCGTTGTGCATCCAGTACGTCGCGAAGCCATGGCCCGCGGCACGCGACTGGGCCTGCTCGTTCTCGTGGTGGGGGAAGCGCAGGTCCACGCCGCCGCCGTGGATGTCGAACGCCTCGCCGAGGTACTTGCCGGCCATCGCCGAGCACTCGATGTGCCAGCCCGGGCGGCCGCGGCCCCACGGGCTCGGCCAGGAGGCGGTCTCCGGCTCGGACGGCTTGCGCCCCTTCCAGAGCGCGAAGTCTCGCGGGTCGCGCTTGCCGCGCGGGTCCGCGTCGGCCGCGGCCTCCATGTCGTCGATCTTCTGGTGCGTCAGCGAGCCGTAGTCGGCGAACGAGCGCACGTCGAAGTAGACGTCGCCCGAGCCGTCGGCGGCCGCATAGGCGTGCCCACGCTCGATGAGGAGCTGGATCAGCTCGACCATCTCCGGCACGTGGCCGGTCGCCGCGGGCTCGTACGTCGGCGGCGCGACGTTGAGCGCGGCGTACGCCTTGGTGAGCTCGCGGTGCATGTCGTAGGCGAGGTTGAACCACGGGCGGCCCTGCTCGGCGGCCTTGGCGAGGATCTTGTCGTCGATGTCGGTGGTGTTGCGGATGAAGGTCACGTCGTAGCCCGAGGCGGTGAGCCAACGGCGCAGCACGTCGAAGTTGACGCCCGAGCGGATGTGGCCGACGTGGGGCTCGGACTGCACGGTCAGGCCGCAGACGTAGACGCCGACCTGCCCCTCCACGAGGGGCACGAAGTCGACGACGTCGCGACGGGCGGTGTCATAGATCCTGAGGGCCACCGGTGAAGTCTAGGGAACCTGAGCGGCTGGGCGTGCATCACCGGCGCGCATCGCGAGGGCACTCACGGTGGCCTGCCTAGGGTGGAGGCGTGATCAGGCGCCTGCTGGGCTATGTGCTCGCCTGGCTGTTGCTGGCAGCCGCGCTCTCGTTCGCGGTGCTCATCACGAGCTCCACGACGATCACCCTGGCGAGCCACGACACGAAGGTGGCACCCCAGCTGAGCCGCTGGACGACGATCCGCACCGGTCCGCTCCTGCCCGACCTGCGGCTGCCGTCGCACAGCTGGATCGGCGTCGAGCTGACCCTCGGCAACACCCGCGCCTCCTCCACCGACCAGCTGGTGGAGCGCTGGGCGCAGATCGCGGTGCGGCCCGAGAGCCAGGTGGACCGGGTGCGCTCCGCCGTACGCCATCTCGCGGTGGACGCCGCGCTGCGTGGGGGGTCCGCGGCGCTCATCCCGCTCGCCGCCTTCGAGCTCGTCGCCGTACGCCGGCGACGAGAGCCCGTCGAGCCGCACGCCGGCCGGCAGTGGGTCGCGGTGGGACTGGTCGGCGCGCTGGCCACGGGGCTGCTCGCCTGGCAGCCCTGGCGCAGCCCGGACCCGCTCTGGGTGGCCGACGAGTGGGAGCCGCTCGCCGACGTCGCCCCCGAGCTGACGCTGCCGAAGGAGCTGCACGACGTCCAGGTCGCCAAGGGCAGCACGACCGACGCGACGCGGCGCCTGCTGGCGAGCGCGGTGCAGTCCTACCGCCAGGGCAAGGAGTTCTACGCCCGGGCCGCGGCCAAGGCGCGGGGCCTCGACCTGCGGCAACCGGAGAAGGGCGAGACCGTTGCCCTGCTGGTCGCCGACCGCCACGACAACATCGGCATGGACGAGGTGGTGCGGGCGATCGGCGACACCGGTGGCGCCACCGCCATCCTCGACGCCGGCGACGACACGTCCTCGGGGGAGGCGTGGGAGGCGTTCAGCCTCGACTCGCTCGACGACGCCTTCCACGACCTCGACCGCTGGGTCGCCCCGGGCAACCACGACCAGGGCACCTTCGTGCGCGACTACCTCCATGACCACGGCTGGGTGGTCCCGACGGGCAAGGTGGTCGAGGGCCCCGGCGGGTCGACGCTGCTCTCCGCCGACGACCCGCGGGCCAGCGGCCTCGGCATCTGGCGTGACGACACCACGATGTCGGTGCCCGAGCTCGGCCAGGCGATCGCCGACGTCGCCTGCAAGGGGAAGCGGGTCGGCACGTTGCTGGTCCACGACTCCGACGCCGGCACCGAGTCGCTGCGCCGCGGCTGCGTCGATCTGGTCCTCTCGGGGCACGTCCACGTCGAGGTCGGCCCGGACCGCGTCGAGGGCGCCAACGGCGACACCGGCTGGACCTACACGGTCGGCACGACGGGCGGGGCGGCGTACGCCTTCGCACTGGGCAGCAAGCTGCGCCGGGCCGCGATGGTCACCCTCGTGACGTACGCCGACGGCCGGCCGGTGGGGCTGCAGGGCGTGACGCTGCAGACGAACGGCGTCTTCTCGGTCGGCGCCTACAAGCCGCTGGCGCTGACCCGCGCCGCTGACCCGCGCCGCTGACCCGAGCCGCTGACCCGCGCCGCTGACGCTCGCCTGCATGATGGCCCCATGAAGCGCCTCGCCCTCGCCGCCCGTCTGGTCCCGGCCGTCGTCGTGCTTGCGGCCTGCGGGATCGGCACCTACGGGGTCGACGACCTGCGCGGCCTCCCCGGCGTCCGCGCGGCGGCGGTGCACAAGCAGGCGATCGACACCGGCGCCTGGAGCTACACGGCAGTCGTCGACATGGACGCCCACGCGACCCGCGACCAGGTCGCGGGAGCGCTCGACGGCCTGGCGCGCTGGTACCAGGGCGACCACGGCGAGGAGGACGGCGTCCGGCTGTACGTCGGCGGCGACACCGTCGCGGTGCGCGACGGCTGGGGCGACGACGGTGGCCGGGGGCCGAACGCGATCATCACCGATGCCGGCAGCCACCGGCAGAACGTCGCGAGCGCGGCGGTGCTGCTGCGGGCCCGGGAGGTCTTCGATGCGCCGGTGACGGTCCGCGGCTACGGGTGGACGGTGCTCACCCCGCAGCCGCGCGCGGCGCTGCGGACGCTGCTCGACCACCCCGAGCTGGCCAAGGTGCCGGGCGCCGACCTGCACGCCCCGCAGGAGCTGGTGCCCGACGCGCCCCAGGACGACTGGCAGCTGCCCGCGTCGTTCGGCAGCTCCGAGGCGGTCCGCCGGCAGCACCTCACGACGTACGACAAGGCGGTGGCCAACGCGCGCCTCGTCCGCGGCGCACGGGCCCGGGTCAACTTCGTCGGCAGCGATCCGGGCGTCGACCCGCGCCCCACGGACACGCACCCCGGTGCGATCGAGATCCGGATGGACCTGCGCCTGCCGGGCATGGCCGGGCCCAGGGAGCTCGCGGCCGACCCGCTTGCCGACCCACGCTGGCCGATGATCAGGGCCCAGCTCGACCTGCTGCGCACGCTGCCGGAGGGGTCGCGGTTCTCGATCGACCTCGAGTGGGGCAAGGCCCCCGAGGGAGGCCCCGGCGGCTTCCGCTGGCTGGTCGACCTCGGCGTGGGCCAGAAGAAGCCCGGAAGGCCCCACGGCGCCTGGCAGCAGGCGGCGTTCGAGTACCTGAACCGCTGATCGCTAGGCTGTCCCGCGCGTCCTCGACGCATGCCGCGTTAACTCAGTTGGTCAGAGTGTCCGCCTTGTAAGCGGAATGCCGTCGGTTCGATTCCGACACGCGGCTCCACGCAGCAACTGGTCTTGACTGGCACGAAATCCGCCCGGATTCCGGCCAATCACGACCAGTTGCGGTTCCGGCCGGTCAGGCGACCTGGAAGCTCCGCTTCGACAGCCCCACGTGGAAGCCGTCGATCCGCTGGTCCGGCGCAGCGGTCGGATCCGTGGCAGCGCCGAGCGCCAGGAAGAGCGGCGTGAAGTGCTCGACCGTGGGGTGCGCGTAGGGCATGCCGGGCGCCTTCGACTGGTACGCCGCGAGCTCGTCGACGTCGCCGCGCTCGAGGGCCTCCTTGGCCCAGAGGTCGAAGTCGGAGGACCAGCCCGGGGCCTTCGCCTCGATCGACCAGTCGCGCAGGAACGGCAGGCCGTGGGTCATGAAGCCCGAGCCGATGACGAGCACGCCCTCGTCGCGGAGCTCCCGCAGCCGCTGGCCGAGGCCGAGCAGCTGGAAGGGGTCACGGGTCGGCATCGACATCTGCAGGACGGGGATGTCCGCCTCGGGGTACATGATCTTGAGCGGCACCCAGGCACCGTGGTCGAGCCCGCGCGTGCGGTGCTGGTGCACCTCCAGGCCGTCGGGCATCGCCTTGGTGATCCGCTGCGCGAGCCACGTGGAGTCGGGCGTCGCGTAGGTCATCTCGTAGTACTTCTGCGCGAACCCGCCGAAGTCGTAGACGAGGGGAGCGCCGTTGGCGGTGAGGGAGAGGGGCGCCTTCTCCCAGTGCGCGGAGACGATGAGGATCGCCTTGGGGCGCGGCAGGTCGCGCGCCCAGTCCTGCAGCTGCCCGTGCCAGACGGGGTCCTCGAAGAGCATGGGCGAGCCGTGGCCGATGTAGAGGGCGGGCATGCGGTCCGTGGTCATGACTCCTCCAATGGTTGACGCGTCAACTTTATTCCGGGAATCCCGTCCGCGAAAGCACGAACGGCGCGACCCCCGTGCCGGGGCCGCGCCGTACGTCGTGTGCGGGGTGCGTCAGCTGCCGGTGGCGCTGAACGTGCCCGCGAGCGGGCCGAACGGCGTCGTCAGCGTGTAGCTGCCGGTGGCGGAGCCCGTGGACCAGCCGCTGCCCGAGAACGTGCCGCCGAAGTCACCGAACCAGGTGTCGACGGCGATCGTGCCCGCCGCGCTGTCGCCGCTCCACGTGCCGCTGAAGGTCGCAGTCGCGGTGCCGAGCGGGGTGCGCCCGACGCAGCTGCCGGCGAGCGTGCCGGCGACCTCGTCGAGGTTGTAGGTGCAGGACAGGCCGTACGTCGAGGTGCGGTGCGGCGCGGCCTGCGCCGGCGTGGCACCGACGGCGAGTCCGGCGGCGGCCATGCTGAGGCCGGCGGCTCCCGTGGCCAGGGCGTGCGTGAGCTTCATGAATCCCTCCCAAGATCCGGTGTGATCGACGCCACTCCCATGGCGTCGGCTGCAACCTATGCCCGCTGCGGCATCGGCGTCAACGACTTCCCAGATCTGGCCCGGCGGCCCCGTGCAGCGACCAGTCGACGGCTGTCCCGCCCTGCTGCTCGAGCAGTGTGTTGACGGTGCTGAACGGCTTGGACCCGAAGAACCCCCGGTACGCCGAGAGTGGCGACGGGTGCGCCGACTCGATGGCCGGCACGTCCCCCAGCCACGGGCGGAGGCGCCGCGCGTCGTTCCCCCAGAGGATCGCGACGAGCGGTCCGCCGCGGCGCGCGAGGACGCGGATCGCGTGCTCGGTGACGCTCTCCCAGCCCTTGCCCTTGTGGCTGTTGGAGCGCCCGGGCTCGACCGTGAGCACCCTGTTGAGCAGCATCACGCCGCGGTCCGCCCAGGCAGACAGGTCGCCGTGGGGAGCGGGTGCGATGCCGAGGTCGGTCTGCAGCTCGGCGTAGATGTTGGCCAGGCTCGGCGGCAGCGGCTGCACCTCCTGCGGAACGGAGAAGGACAGCCCGACCGGGTGGTCCGGGTTCGGGTAGGGGTCCTGGCCCACGATGAGCACACGAACGTCCGCGAGCGGCCGCTGGAAGGCGCGCAGCACGCGATCGCCTGCCGGCTGGTAGCGCCGGCCGGCCGCGAGCTCGGCGCGCAGGAAGGCGCCCATGGCCTCGATCTGCGGCTCCACCGGGGCCAGTGCCTCGGCCCAGTCGCGCGCGACCAGGCCCTTCTCCACGAGTGCGTCGAGCGTGCTCACGCGCGCCAACCTAGCGCCGGCGGCTCAGCGCCGCGCCACCCTGGTCGCGTCAGGTGAGGACCTCGGCAGCCGCCCGCTGTCCCGCCCGCACGGCGCCGTCCATGTAGCCGGTCCAGTACGTCGAGGTCTCGGTGCCGGCCCAGTGCACGCGGCCGTGCGGCGTACGGATCGAGGAGCCGACGGTCGACAGCGTGCCGAGGCCCATCACCGCGACCGGCGCCCCGCGGGTCCACCGCTCATGGGTCCAGTCGTGCTCGGTGTAGTCGATCGGGCTGAGCGCCTGCTTGCCGAACATCCGCGCGAAGCCCTCGAGGACAGCCTGGCGCCGCGCATCGACCGAGAGCGTGCCGTACTGCGCCCACGTCGCACCGCCGACGAAGGCGAGCAGGATGCCGTGGCCGGTCGACGGCACGCAGTTGTCGAAGGCGGCCCGGACGGCGCCGGAGTCGCTGATGCCCATGCCTGACAGGCCGGCCTCGCGCCAGAAGGGCGTCGGGTAGACCGCGTCGCACTTCATCAGCCGGCCCATCCGCATCTGCTCGAGCAGCTGGCGGCGAGCGGTGGGCAGGCCCGGGTTCCACACGATGTCGAGGACGAGCGGCGGGGGAGCGGCGACGATGACGCGCCGGCAGGTGACCCGGCCGCGGGCGGTGTGCACCACGGCGTGGCTGTCGAGCTGGTCCACCTGGCTGACGGCGGCGTCGAGCGCCACGTGGTCGCCGAGCTGGCTGGCCAGCCGCAGCGGAAGGAGCTGCGAGCCGCCGACGAACCGTCGCTCCTGCGCGCCGTGGGCCGTGTCGGCGTTGCGGTCGAAGGTGCCGGGCGTCGTCTCGTTGCCGGAGCAGGCGATGTAGTGGAGGACGAAGAGCAGCGAGAGCTGGTCGGGGTCGGCGCCGAAGCCGGGCTGGGTCCAGCAGCGGATCAGGTTGGTGATGCCGGCCGCGTTGAGCGAGTGCGTCCTGATGTACGCCGCGAGCGTGGTCGCATCCCACTCCGCCGCGCGCGGGTGGGCCCAGGGGGCGGCGACGTCGAGCTGGGCGGCCCAGCTGTTGAGCGTCTGGAGCAGCAGGAGCGCGTCGAGCAGGATGGTCGGGTCCGGCGGGACGGTGCCGGTGTAGGTCTGGCGGCCGAGGAGCTTCGAGACGTAGACGTTCTTGCCGTCGACGTACTCCGGGAACGTCGCGACACCGAGCTCCGCCGCGAGCGCGGCGACGTGGTCCTGGGTCGGGCCGATGAACGCGCCGCCGGCCTCGATGGTGCCGCCGCTGGTCAGCTGGTGGTTGAGCAGGCGGCCGCCGACGCGGTCACGGGCCTCGACGACCAGCACCGAACGCCCCGCACGTGCCACGTCGCGGGCAGCCACGAGCCCGGAGAGGCCGCCGCCGATGACGACGGTGTCGACCGAGGCGGGCAGCGCGCCCTGCAGCGTCGCGGCGTTCGCCTCGGCGGTGAGGCCCTCGGTGGCCAGTGCGCCGAGCGTCAGGGCGGCGCCTCCGAGCAGGTGGCGGCGGCTGAGGTCGATCGGCATGGCGGCTCCTGTGGCAAACGTGAATGTGATTCAGGTTTGAGGGTAGGCTCCGGATGTGTCCCGTGTCACCCCTTCGCCCGACCTCGTCGCTCCGCGCCGGCGCGTGCCCACGCAGGCGCGCTCGCGCGCCCGGGTCGCGCTGATCCTCGACGCGGCCTCACGGGTCGTTGTCGAGCGCGGCGTCGACGAGCTGACGACGACGGCGGTCGCGCAGGAGGCGGGGATCCCCGTCGCCTCGATCTACCAGTACTTCCCCGACCGCGACGCCGTCCTCCTCGCGATCGTCGAGCGCGACACCGAGGAGATGGACGGCCAGATCCGCCTCGACCTGGCGGCGCACCAGCCGGCCTCCGTCGCGGAGCTGATCGAGACGGTGATGGGCTCGTTCCTCGCGGTCTATGCCCGCCGGCCGGCGTTCATGCGGATCTGGCTGCGCGGGCGCACCAACGCGGCCGTCCACGAGCACTGCATGCAGCACAACCGGAGCATCGCCGCCGAGCTCTTCCCCTACGCGACCGCCGTCGGCGTGATCGCGCCGGAGACCCCCGAGCGCGTCGGCGAGTTCGTCGTCGAGATGGGCGACCGGATGTTCCAGCTCGCCTTCGAGAGCGACCCCGACGGTGACCCGTTTCTCATCGCCGAGGGCCGCCGGCTGCTCACCCGCTACCTCGAGCCGTACGCCGCGCGCCGGGCATAGGAGCGAGGTGCGGCCCCGACCGCCCGTCCCGCGCGCGGCACTGGCCGCGCAAGGACCTCAATCGAGTGTGAGGCCGCGGCGGTGATCAAGCGGGATTGAGCACTTCGGTCGTGGCGATGCGGTGCGATCGTCGTGCGCAGGACCGGATCGGTTCGGCGCCAGGCTGCTAGGCCGTGGCGCCACCCGTCGCGAGCGCCTCGCGCGAGGCCACGGCGTACGCGGCGAGCCAGACGACGGCGGCCATGACCACACCGCGCAGGACGAGGGCGACCTCCGAGGTCCACGATGGCCCGGTGCCCGCGAGCTCCAGGGCCGCCGCGACGCAGAGGACGGCCACTCCGGCAATCGCGAAGCGCGCGATGCGGGTGCCGGCCGCGGAGCGCCACTCCTCGGGCACGGCGGCGGCGATCGCCGCCGCAGACCCGCGCAGCACGAGGCCGGTCGCCAGGATGCCGAGGACAACGAAGGCCGCGTCGTCGACGCCTCCGATGCGGAGAGCGCTGGCGGCGACGCCGAGGACGGCGCCCGTGCGGGCCAGGCGGAAGCTGTCGCGGGTGACTCCGTCGCCCCGGACCACCTCGTCGTCGGCCGCCTTCGCGAGCCACGCGACACCGACGAGCGCCACCACCCAGCCGGCCAGCGCAGCTGCCGGGAGGTCGGCGTACAGGGTGAAGGCGGAGCCGAGCACGACGCCCACGGCGAGGAGGAGGGGCGCGGTGCGGGGGTTCACTTGAGGGCCCGCGAGTTGGCGGAGGAGTGCCGGCGCTTGGGGTTGGCGCCGATGCCCATGCGGGACGTGCCGGCCGAGGCCCACTGGTCGAGCCAGGCGTCGATCAGTGGCCACGTGGTGGTGCGGGCGCGGCGGCCGGTGAGCATGCCGAGGTGGCCGCCCGGAACCGCCTCCCAGCGCACGGCGGGAGCCCCCTTCAGCATCGCGACGATCGGCCGGACCGCACCCAGCGGGGCGATGCCGTCGGTCTCGCCTCCCATGACCAGCACGGGCACCTTCACGTTGCGTACGTCGATCGCGTGGTCGCCGAGGTCGAGCCGGCCCGTGCGGAGCTCGTTGTTGCGGACCACGCGGTGGTAGAGCTGACCGAACGTGCGGCCGGGGTAGGCGATCATGTCGCGGCCGAAGGCGTCGACCGCCTCGAGCTGCGCGAGGAAGTCGGCGTCGTCGAGGTTCTGCGCGGTGACCAGCGGCTTGGTGAGCAGCTTGTCGACGGCGGAGAGCTGGAAGCCCCAGCGGACCAGCGCCTTCGGAGCGCCACCCGCGAGCTGGTAGCCCTTGGTGATCACCCGCAGCGCCTCGGGCATGTTGGCGTTGAGCAGCGGCCGGAACGGCGCGATGAGCGGGACCTTGCTGATGTCCCACGGGGAGCCGAGCGTCGTCAGGGACGCGACCGGCAGCTCGGGGTGGGCAGCCAGCGTCAGCACGGAGAAGATGCCGCCGAGGCTCCACGCGACCAGGTGGACGGGGCGGCGGCCGGTGTCGCGGTGGACCGCGTCGATCGCGGCAGGCAGGACCTCGTCGACCCAGTGCTCGAACCCGAGCGCACGGTCCTTGAACTTCACCTCGCCGTACTCCACGACGTACGTCGGGCGCCCGCGCGTGACGAGGTGCTCGACGAGGGAGCAGCCGCGGCGCAGGTCGTAGCAGCTCGACGGCGCCGCGAGCGGCATCACCAGCAGGACCGGGTCGCCGAACGGGTCGACGCCCTCGGCCGCGTCGTAGCGGAAGACGTAGCGGAGCGGCCCCTCGTCGATGAGGGTGCGGGGCATCGGCCGCAGGTCGGCCAGGCCGCCCTTGAGGACCTTGTGCGCCACGTTGCTCGCCGCTGAGGCGACCTGATCAGGCTTGGGGATCAGATCCATGCGCGGAAGACTATCGACATCAGGCGGGTGTGACGCTAGACACGGTGCATGAACTGGAAAGCACTGGTGGCGGTCGGGGCGGCGGGAGTCGGCGCTCTCGCGACGCGCGACCTCACGCAGAAGAGCCATGCGCTCAAGCGGAACTTCCCCGTCATCGCGAATGCCCGCTACTGGCTCGAGAGCATCGGTCCCGAGCTGCGCCAGTACATCGTCACGAACGACGACGAGGAGCGGCCGTTCAGCCGCGACCAGCGCCGCTGGGTCTACTCGTCGGCCAAGCTGCAGAACAACTACTTCGGCTTCGGCACCGGCAACGACGTCGAGAACACCAACGGCTACACGATCATCAAGCACCGGACCTTCTCCGACGTCGCTCCGTCCACGGCCATCCATGCCGGCGAGGAGGTGCCGATCCCGTCGGCGAAGGTGCTCGGCGGGCCGCGCGACCGCAAGCACGCCTTCCGGCCGAACTCCATCCTCAACATCTCCGCGATGAGCTTCGGCTCGCTGTCGGGCGCCGCGGTCGAGGCGCTCAACAAGGGCGCGAAGATCGCCGGCGTCCTCCACAACACGGGCGAGGGCGCCCTGTCCGACCACCACCGCCAGGGTGGCGACATCGTCTTCCAGATCGGCACGTCGTACTTCGGGTGCCGTGACGAGCAGGGCCGCTTCGACATCGAGCGGCTCAAGGAGGTCGTGCAGACCGCGCCGGTGAAGGCGATCGAGATCAAGCTCTCGCAGGGCGCGAAGCCGGGCCTCGGCGGCATGCTGCCGGCGGCGAAGATCAGTGAGGAGATCGCCGCCATCCGCGGCATCCCGATGGGCAAGGACTGCTCCAGCCCGTCGCGCCACACGGCGTTCAACGACGTCGACTCGATGCTCGACTTCGTCGAGATGGTGGCAGCCGAGACAGGCCTGCCGGTCGGCATCAAGTCGGCCGTCGGCCACATGGACTTCTGGCACCACCTGCTCGACAAGTCCGGCCCCGACCGCAACGTCGACTTCATCACGATCGACGGCGGCGAGGGCGGCACCGGCGCCGCCCCGCTCGTCTTCACCGACTCCGTGTCGCTGCCGTACCGGCTCGGCTTCACCAACGTCTACAAGCTGTACGCCGAGGCCGGCCGCACCGACGAGGTCACCTTCATCGGCTCGGCGAAGCTCGGCATCCCGGAGAACGCCATCGTCGCCTTCGCGCTCGGTGCCGACATGGTCAACACCGCCCGTGGCGCGATGCTCGCACTCGGCTGCATCCAGGCCCAGAAGTGCCACACCGACCACTGCCCGACCGGTGTCGCGACCCAGAATCCCTGGCTGACCCACGGCCTCGACCCGACCGACAAGTCGGTGCGCGTCGCGAACTACCTCAAGACGATGCGCCGGGACCTGCTCAAGGTCGCCGAGGCCTGCGGTGTCGCCCACCCCGGCCTGTTGTCGGTCCACGACATCGACATCGTCGACGGCGTCCACACCAAGCGCCCGCTCGACGAGGTGTACGGCTACCAGGCCGGCTGGGGACTGCCCTCCAAGATGATCCGCGACGAGATCGCCGAGATCATGCGCCCCCGGCTGCCCGAGGACACGAAGGCGCCGGGGAAGTAGGCGCTCCGGCGCGCTCCGGGCTGCGTCCGACACCGGTGGCGGTAGCGGAGGGCTTCGCCAGAGTGTGTTGGGCCTCTGCCCGCGGAGTCTCCCGAGGACCTGGAAGAGGCGGTGGACTTCTCGTCACCTGGTGACCAGAAGTCCACCGCTTCTTCTCCCGGCCGGCGGGGTCGGGACAAGCCGGAAAGAAAGGCCCCCTCGGTGGCACGAAGTCTCCGCCGTGTTGGTGCCGGCCGGCGTCGCGTCGCAACGCCGCGTGATCAAGAGCCGTGTCGGCGAGGCGTGGGTGGGGTGGGCGGAGCCGGGAGTCTGGCGCAGCCCAGCCCCCTCACTCAGATCGCAGGCCGCCGCACGCGCCGCCGGCTGGGAGGGCGGACAGCGTCGAGCTCCTCGAGGAAGCCGGTCGCCCAGCGGTCGACGTCGTGCTCGCGGACCGTCTTGCGCATCGCCTTCATCCGGCGCGTGAGCTCCTTCGGCTCGGCGTTGGCCGCCTCGACGATCGCGGCCTTCATGCCGTTGATGTCGTAGGGGTTGACCAGCCAGGCCTGGTTGAGCTCGTGCGCGGCGCCGGCGAACTCCGACAGCACGAGGGCGCCGTCGTTGTCGTAGCGGCAGGCGACGTACTCCTTGCAGACGAGGTTCATGCCGTCGCGGTACGGCGTGACGACCATGATGTCGGCGGCGCGGTAGAGCGCGGCCATCTCCTCGCGCGGGTACGACGAGTGGAGGTAGGAGATCGCCGGGTGCCCGATCTTGCCGAGGTCGCCGTTGACGCGGCCGACGAGCATGTCGATCTCGTCGCGCATCCGGCGGTACTCGTCGACGCGCTCGCGCGAGGGCGTGGCGACCTGCACGAAGACGGTGTCCTCGACGTCGAAGGTGCCGTCGGCGACCAGCTCGGCGTACGCGCGGAGGCGGGGGTAGATGCCCTTGGTGTAGTCGAGGCGGTCGACGCCGAGCAGGACCCGCTTCGGGTGGCCGAGCGCGGCACGGATCGACTCCGCGCGGCGGCTGACCTCGGGGGAGCGGGCCAGCTCCTCGAAGTCGGCCGCGTCGATCGAGATCGGGTACGCGGCGGCGCGGACCTGGCGGCCGTCGGGGAGCGTCACGAGGTCGCGGTGGGTCTTGTGGCCCACGCGCTGGCGCACGAGGCGCACGAAGTTCTGCGCGCCGCCGGGGAGGTGGAAGCCGACGATGTCGGCGCCGAGCAGCCCCTCGAGCACGGCGCGGCGCCACGGCAGCTGCGAGAAGAGCTCGGCGGGCGGGAACGGGATGTGGAGGAAGAAGCCGATGCGCAGGTCGGGCCGGAGCTCGCGGAGCATCCGCGGCACGAGCTGCAGCTGGTAGTCGTGCACCCACACCATCGCCCCCGGGGCGGCCACGGCGGCCGCGCGCTCGGCGAAGCGCTGGTTGACCTTCCGGTAGGCCTCCCACCACTCACGCTTGAAGAGCGGCTTGGCCACGACGTCGTGGTAGAGCGGCCAGAGCGTGCCGTTGGAGAAGCCCTCGTAGAACTCCTCGACCTCCTGCGCGCTCAGGGGCACCGGGACGAGCTGCATGCCGTCCTCGACGAACGGCGCGAGGTCGTCGTCGTCCTCCTGGGCGCCGCCGGGCCAGCCGATCCAGGCGCCGTCGTGGACCCGCATCACCGGCTCGAGGGCAGAGACGAGGCCTCCGGGCGAACGCCGCCAGCGCGGCGTGCCGTCGGGCTCGATGACCCGGTCGACAGGGAGTCGGTTGGCGACGATGACCAGGTCGGCATTTCCGTTGGCGGTCACGACACGAACCTAGCGGACGGCCCGAACGCCGCCCGGGAGGGTGCTCAGCGCAGGACCCACGCCTCGAGGTGGTGGTAGCCGCGCACCGACGCGGGCGGGATCCGGCGTACGGCGACGTCCTCGGGGAGGATGGCGCGCAGGGTGTCGTTGACGAGCACGGTCGCGGGACGGGCGAGCGAGGTGAGCCGGGCCGCGATGTTGACGGTCTCGCCGAAGACGTCGCCGAGCCGGGCGAGGACGGGGCCGTGGGCGAGTCCGGCCCGCACCTGCGGGAAGGCGGGGTCCTGCTCGTGGCGGGAGGTGAGCTCGCGACCGATGGCGATCGCGTCGTCGGGCTCGTCGGCGATGAAGAGGATCTCGTCGCCGATCGTCTTGACCACGCGTCCGCGGTGCGCGGTCACGACCTGGCTGGAGGTCTGCTCGAAGTGCTCGATGAGCGCAGCGAGCTCGGCCTGGCTGAGCTTGCGGCTGGTGCTGGTGAAGCCGACGATGTCGACGAACCCGACGCAGAGCTCGGCTCCCTCGACGGGTGCGCCCAGGAGCTCGCGGGCGGTGGCCCGTGCCAGGTGCCGGCGCCACGCGTAGTCGTGGAGCTGCTGCACGATCGGGATCAGGGCGCGGGTCGCCTCGGCAGCCTGCGCGGGAGGGAGCGTCGCGATCTCGGGGGAGAGGCCGGCCTCCCAGTCGGCGAGCCGCGAGAAGGTGCGCCCGAGCGTGCGGATGATCGCGATGTCGTCGGCCTGCGGGATGACGCCGGAACCGACGAGCGTCTGGATCACGCGGAGCGCCTCGAGGTCGTCGTCGGTGAAGTGGCGCTCGTCGTCGCGCGTGCCCGGGAAGCCGAGCGCACGCCACAGCTCCGACAGCCGCTCGATGGGGACGCCGGTCGCCTCGGCGACCTCGAGGCGGGTGTAGCGCGGGCCGTCGCCGAGCAGCACGGCCTCGACCGCGTCGTACGTCGCGGCGAGGTCGTGTGCTGCAGAAAGAGACGAGGCCGGGGGCTGATCGCCCCCGGCCTCGTCGAAGTCAGTGCTCAAGAGTCAGGAGTCTCCGAGACGCTCGGCGGTGGTGGTCTCCAGGGCTGCCTTGAAGGTAGCCGACTTGCCCATGAGCTCGGCGACCTTCTCGCTCGTGAAGTGGAGGACCTCGAGGTCGGTCACGGAGACGACGGACGCGCTGCGCAGGCGGTGGCCCACGATCGCGGACTCTCCCACGGTGTCGCCGGGGCCCAGGCGCGCGATCTCCTCGCGACCCTTCCGGACCGAGACCTCGCCGGAAAGGATGATGTACGCCTTGTCCGCCGGGGTCTTCTCCCAGATCAGGCCCCAGTGGGCGGGGATGTGCACGGCGGTGCCGGCGTCGGCCAGCATCGCGAGCTCATCGTCGGAAAGACTGGAGAAACGGTCGAGTGCTCGCAGTGCGGCAACCGTGTTCTTGTCGGTCACGGGCAGGGTCCTCTCGCGGAATGTGACGTACCTCCCACGGTGATCTTCCCTGCCGACACGGGTCCTGTCCAGCGAATGCGTCCCATTGGTCACAGTCGTTCACAGGTGTTTCGGACCACCTGCGGGCACGCCGTACAAGCGAATGACACGTGTGTGATTACGTGTCAGGATGGGCCGTGCCCGGTCAATACGGGCAGTAGCACGTTCCAAGCGCGAAGGGGTCGAGACGCATGGACGCCGCCGAGTCGGTCAACCACGGAGAAGGCACCGAGGGTGTCACGCTCACCGAGCGCGATCGCGCCATCCTCGAATTCGAGCGCCAGTGGTGGAAGTTCGCCGGGGCCAAGGAGCAGGCGGTCCGCGAGAAGTTCGACATGTCCTCCACGCGCTACTACCAGGTGCTCAACGCCCTGATCGACAAGCCGGAGGCCCTCGAGGCCGACCCGCTGCTGGTCCGTCGCCTGCGCCGCCTCCGTGCTGCCCGCCAGCGCCAGCGCTCGGCCCGCCGCCTCGGCTTCGAGCTCTGAGCATGGCCCGCCCCGGTTCCCGCAGGGTCCGCGACGAGCAGGGCGCCGCGGCCCCGTCGTTCGTCGTGGTCCTGAGCGTCGTCGCCGTCGCCATGGCCGGCATCGCCCTCATCGCCACGCACGATTCCGGCAGTGGCATGGAGCCGGTCTCCGCGCCCGACCCGACCACCTCGGTCTCGGTCCACCCGACGACCTCGGTCTCGCCGACCGCCTCCGTCGCTCCCAAGCCGGTGCAGCGCAACGAGGTCAACGTCGAGGTCTACAACACCTCCAGCATCAAGAAGCTCGCCGCCCGCACGGCCGCCGACGCCGCGACTCTCGGCTGGCAGGTGCTCGGCACCGACAACTGGCCCGGCAGCGTCCCCGCTCCGACGGTCTACTACGGCCCGCGCCTCGAGGAGGCCGCGAAGCTGCTCGGCAAGGACCTCGGCATCCGCCGGATCCGGCCGTCGGTCGACCCCATGAAGCCGGACCGCCTGACCGTCATCCTCGACCGCACGTACGTCGAGGGCTGAGCCCCGGGTGACGACCGCCACGGGTGCGTGACGCGTCCCGTGGTTGAGTAGGACCATGCGCTTCACCTCGCCGGACGCCATGCAGCGGTACGCCGCCCTGGCCCGGGTCGCGGCGCAGACCGTCGTCGGCCTTGACTTCGACGGCACGCTCGCGCCGATCGTCGAGGATCCCGAGAAGGCGCGGATCCACCCGCGTGGCCCCGGCGTGCTGCTGACGCTGGCCGCCCAGGTCCGCGGGGTCGTGATCGTGACCGGTCGCCCCGCGCGCCAGGTGGTCGCGCTCGGCTCGCTCGACGACGTCGGCACCTCCTTCTCCGACCAGGGCCGCGAGCTGCAGGTCTTCGGTCAGTACGGCAACGAGCGGTGGAGCTCGCGCGACCGCCGGGTGATCGGCCCGCGACCGCCGCAGGGCCTGGCGTCGTTCCTCGGCGAGCTGCCGCGCATCCTGCGTCGCTGCGACGCCTCCGACGCCTTCATCGAGGAGAAGGGGCTCGCGGTCGCGGTGCACACCCGCCGCCTGCCCAACGCCGACGCGGCGTTCCAGTTGCTGCTGCCGGAGCTCGCCATCTCGGCGCAGCGCCACGGCATGAAGGTCGAGCCGGGCCGGCACGTCATCGAGGTGCGCGCCCCGGGCGCCGACAAGGGCGACGTCGTCCGCAAGCTCGCGCGCGACCTCGGAGCCGGTGGCTTCTGCTTCGTCGGCGACGACCTCGGCGACCTCGATGCGTTCCACGCCGTCGCCGAGCTGCGCGAGGAGGGGCTGCCCACGCTGCTGGTCTGCTCGGCCTCCGACGAGGAGAGCGCGCTGGTGCCGCTGAGCGACGTCGTGGTCTCCGGTCCCGACGGGGTGCTGACCTTCCTGGCGAAGCTCGCCGCCGACGCAGCCGCATCCTGAAACCGATTGGCGCGCGGCTTCGGCGTACCCGTAGTCTTGTGCCTGCTCATCGAGAGGGACTGAGGGAACGGCCCGACGAAGTCCCGGCAACCGCCACGTACCCCCTGCTTCGGCAGTCGTGGAAACGGTGCTAATTCCGGCCCGCGGCGAAAGACGGCGTGGGGAAGATGAGAGGGAGGTTCCTCATGAGCGTTGTAGAGACTGCTGCTGAAACCGGCGTCCAGGCCCTGCGGGACGGCGCGTTCGGCCACGCCACCAACCTGTCGTGCCGCGAGTGTGGCCACAAGATCGACCTCGGCCCCTTCTATGCGTGTCCGGAGTGCTTCGGCCCGCTGGAGATCGCCTACGACTTCCCCGCGATCACGCGTGAGGAGATCGAGGCCGGCCCGGCCAACATCTGGCGCTACAAGGCGCTGCTGCCGGTCCCGTCGGACATCGAGCAGAGCCCCAACATGGAGCCCGGCTTCACCCGTCTGCTGAAGGCGCGCAACCTCGGTCGCGAGCTCGGCATCGACAACCTGTGGGTGAAGGACGACTCGACCAACCCCACCAACTCCTTCAAGGACCGCGTCGTCGCCTGTGCGCTCAGCGCCGCCACGGAGCTCCACGCGAAGGTCTTCGCGTGCCCCTCGACCGGCAACCTCGCGAACGCCGTCGCTGCCGCCGGCGCCCGCGCCGGCATCAAGACCATGGTCTTCATCCCGGCCAACCTGGAGAAGCCGAAGCAGGTCAACTCCGCGATCTACACCGACTCGCTGGTCGCCGTGAACGGCAACTACGACGACGTCAACAAGCTCGCCTCCGAGATCGCCGGCGAGGAGGAGGGCTGGGCGTTCGTCAACGTCAACGTCCGCCCCTACTACGCCGAGGGCTCCAAGACGCTGGGCTACGAGATCGCCGAGCAGCTCGGCTGGCGCCTGCCCGACCAGATCGTCATCCCGGTCGCCTCCGGCTCGCAGCTGACCAAGGTGCACAAGGCGTTCCAGGAGCTGATCAAGCTCGGCCTGGTCGAGGAGAAGCCCTACAAGGTCTTCGGCGCGCAGGCCACCGGCTGCTCGCCCGTCTCGGTCGCCTACAAGGCCGGCGTCGACGCGATCCGCCCGGTCAAGCCGGACACCATCGCCAAGTCGCTCGCCATCGGCAACCCGGCCGACGGCATCTACGTGCTCGACATCTGCCGCGAGACCGGCGGTGCCGTCGAGGACATCAGCGACGACGAGGTCCGTGACGCGATCGTCCTGCTCGCCCGCACCGAGGGCATCTTCACCGAGACCGCCGGCGGCACCACCGTCGGCGTGCTGAAGAAGCTCGTCGAGACCGGCCAGCTCGACACCTCGCTCGAGACCGTCGTCATCAACACCGGCCACGGCCTCAAGACCCTCGACGCGATCGCCGACCAGGTGGGCGCCGCGGCGACAATCGACCCGTCGTACGACGCCTTCAAGGCCTCCGGCCTCATCTGATCAGGAGCTAACAGCAGCCATGAGCGTTTCCGTCCGCATCCCCACCATCCTGCGCACCTACACGGGCGGTCAGTCCGAGGTCACCACCGAGGGCGCGACCCTCGCGGAGGTCCTCGACAACCTCGAGGCCAGCTACACCGGCATCAAGGCGCGCATCCTCGACGACAACGGCGACCTGCGCCGCTTCGTCAACGTCTACGTCGGCAACGAGGACGTCCGCTTCCTCGAGAACCTCGCGACCGCGACGCCCGACAACACCCAGATCTCGGTCATCCCCGCCGTCGCCGGCGGCTGCTGAACGCCCGAGCAACGCGTGGACGCGGCCACCCTGTCAGCCCGACAGCGTGGCCGCGTCTGACATTTCGGCAGTGTCATCCCGGGCGAGGTCGTCAGCCTGACCCTTTCGTGCGGGGAGGTCTCAGCGCTTGACGAGCGCGACCACGGCGGCGTGGCCCCGACCGTCGACCTTGATCCGCGCCGCGTAGCCCGAGTCCCGGTCGTCCGGGACCGGGTTGCCCTGGTCGTCGAAGCGCTCGTTCGCGAGTCCGCTCTGGTTGATGTCGCGCTGCACGCGGGCGGCCTCGTCCTGGGAGAGGAAGAGCGACTCGATGCCGCAGCGCAGGCGCCACTCACGGTCGTCGCAGGCGAGGTAGGTCCCGCGGCCCGGCCGGGTGTGGCTGAACCGCCCGGCCACCATGAGGCCGTCGTTCTCCTCGAGCACGACGTAGAGGGTGCCCCGGCGCTCGTGGTCCTCGAAGCCCCTGCGTTCCGCCTCGGTCGGCTGCAGGTCCGGGTAGGCGAGGTCGACGTAGGCGCCACGGAGCGGGTCGATCGGGTCCACGGGACCGACCCGGAGCAGGAGCTCCTCGCCGGTGAGTCGCGCGGAGAGCTGGCCGTACACGGCCACGGGCACGAGCAGGAGCTGGGCGATGGTCGCGACGACGACCCACGTCGTACGGCGGGAGAGGGTGCTCATCGGTCGGTTCCTTCCGCGGTGATGACGTCGAGTGCCGTGGCCATTTCGCGCCGGCCCCGGTCCGCCACCCAGCCGGTCGCGGCGAAGACGATGCCGAGGGCCACGAAGAGCCAGGCGCCGGTGATGACCTCGGCGAAGACCGCGAACGCCTGCACGGTCGTGAAGACGGCCAGCGCGAGCACGGCGAGCCACGTCAGGTGCGGCTCGTCACGGAGTACGCCGATGGCGGCGACCGCGGCAGCCGCTGCCACGAAGACCGCCACGGCCACGACCGCCCGGGTGATGTCGGCGGCGCCGATGTCGCTGGAGGCGTGGCTCGACCACGCGCCGACGGCGAGCGCCGGGACGAGGACGAGCACTCCGGCGATGGCCTCGAGCAGGTCGAGACCGCGGGCCCGGGCCGCCGCGAGGGCGGCGAGGCCCACGGCCAGGGCGATCGCGGTCCACCCGGGCCAGCCGGCGTCGGTCAGCTCGTAGTTCCACGGGAGCGCGGCCACGAAGAGGGCGGCCAGGGCCCCGACGGCGCCGGCGAGCCGCCACGTCGCGGCGAAGCCACCGGCCTGGCCGTGGTGCAGTCGCGCGAGCGCGAAGCCGGCCGCCCCGAGGGCGCCGAACGCGAGCAGGACGCCGAACGGGCCTGCCGCGCGCTCGCCGAGCGTCCACACCAGCCATCCGGAGCCGAGCACGATGCCGACGACCAAGGGGGCGAGGCCGCGGACGGCGTACGCGTAGAGGAGGGCGCCGGCCGCCCAGACGCCGATCAGCGTCGCGTCGAACGCCGGCACCTGCAGGCTCTGGGCCGCCTGCAGGACGACCCCGCCGTACAGGAGGACGGCGAGGCCGCGGAGTCCGCCGACGACCGGCGAGCGACGGGTCCGGATCCTGCGGGCGGCGATCTCGGCGGCGGCGACGGAGGCGAGCCAGAGCAGCGCCACCGTGAGGAAGCGGCCGAGGGGCGGGAACCGGTCGAGGTTCGCGGCGACGAGCCAGATGACGCCGACGCCGACGAAGCCGGCGCCGAGCCAGAGGCCGAGGGCGGCGAGCGACCAGCGGCGTACGACGCGGTAGCCGCCCACGATCGCGGCCGCCTGGTCGGTGCTCACCACGCCGTCCGCGGCCCAGCGGGCGGCCTCGCGGGTGAGCCAGGCGAGCTGGGCGGGTGAGGCCGGGCGTTCGGTCGCCGCGGCGGGGGCAGAGGTGTCCATGTCGTCACTGTGACCCCGGGACCGCCCCGACGCATGGGCGCGGATACTCACGGGAGAGGGACCTTCGACCCCCTTCCCGCGGGACCCACGCGATCGTCCGACGCGCCCCGGCCAGACGGTGACGCTTGTCATGGTGTGTGCGGTGGGTGCGCTGCGTAGCCTCGGCCTCGTGGCTCTCGATCTCCTCGCCGCTGCTGCGGCCGACGCGCCGAGCGGGCTGCTCCCCGCGCGCGACCAGATGGCGCTCTCGCTGGGCTGGCACATCGTGCTCGCCTGCTTCGGTGTCGCCTTCCCCTCGATGATCTTCGTGATGCACTGGCTCGGGCTGCGCGGCAACACCACCGCCCTCGAGCTGGCGAAGCGCTGGTCGAAGGTCTCCGCGGTCCTCTTCGCGATCGGTGCCGTGTCCGGCACGGTGCTCAGCTTCGAGATGGGACTGCTCTGGCCCGGTCTCATGGGGAAGTTCGGCGACGTGCTCGGCCTGCCGTTCGCCTTCGAGGGGCTCGCCTTCTTCGTCGAGGCGATCTTCATGGGCATCTACCTCTACGGCTGGGGCCGCCTGCCCGCCCGCATCCACCTCTTCACGCTCGTGCCGATGGCGGTCGCGGGCGTGGTCGGCACCTTCTGCGTCCTCGCGGTGAACGCATGGATGAACAACCCGGCAGGCTTCCGGCTCGACGGGGTCGGCCCCGATGCGCGCGTCGTCGACGTCCACCCGTGGGCGGCGATGTTCAACGACGGCGTCTACCTGATGTTCGCGCACATGTGGGTCGCCGCCTTCGTCGTCGTGGGCTTCACCGTCTCCGGCGTGTACGCCGTGGGCATGCTCCGCGGGCGTCGCGACACCCACCACCGCCTCGGCTTCATGGTGCCGTTCGTGTTCGCCACGATCTTCGCGCTGGTGCAGCCGCTCGTCGGCCACGTCCTCGGGCTCCGCCTGGCCGACACGCAGCCGGCCAAGCTCGCGGCGTTCGAGCTGGCGACGACGACCGAGGAGGCGCCCGCCCCGCTGAAGATCGGCGGCTGGCTCGGCTCCGACGGCAAGGTCCACGGCGACCTCGAGATCCCCGCGCTCGGCTCCCTGATCGCGCGCAACTCCTTCGACAAGCCGGTGCCCGGCCTCGACACCGTGCCCGAGGCCGACCGGCCGCCGGTCAACATGACCCGCTGGTCCTTCCAGCTGATGGTCGCGTTCGGGTCGCTGCTGGCCGCTGCGGTGGCGGGCTACTGGCTGCTCCGCTGGCGCCGGTTCCCGGTGCTCGGAGGCCGCGACCTGCTCGAGAAGCGCTGGTTCCTGCGCTTCATGGCGCTCTCCGGCCCGCTCGCGATCCTCACCATGGAGCTCGGCTGGATCGCCACCGAGGTCGGGCGCCAGCCGTGGATCGTCTACGGGATCATGCGCACCGAGGAGGCGGCCACCGACAACCCGTGGCTCTGGTTCTCGCTGGGCGGCGTGGCCCTGCTGTACGCCGGCCTCACCGCCGCGGCGTACGTCGTGCTGCGGGGGATGTCGCGCCGCTGGCGCGAGGGCGAGACCGACCTCCCCTCGCCGTACGGTCCGGCGCACCTCGACGACGCGACGGCGGCCCACTGATGGGCATCGAGACGGTCGTCGCCGCGGCCCTCTTCGTCGGCGTCCTCGCGTACGCCGTCTTCGGCGGCGCCGACTTCGGCTCCGGCTTCTTCGACATCACCGCCGGTGGAGCGCGCGGGGGAGCGCGGCTGCGCACCCTCATCGACCACAGCATCGGCCCGGTCTGGGAGGCCAACCACGTCTGGCTGATCTTCGTGCTGGTCACCTGGTGGACGGCGTTCCCCACGGCGTTCGCGGCGGCGATGACGACGCTGTGGCTGCCGCTGATGCTCGGCCTGCTCGGCATCGTGCTGCGCGGAGCGAGCTTCGCCTTCCGCAAGTACGCCGCGACGCTGGGCCAGGCGCGCCTCTTCGGTGTGGTCTTCGGGATCTCGTCGCTGGTCGCACCGTTCTTCCTCGGTGCCGCAGCAGGGGCGATCGCCTCCGGGCGCGTGCCCGCCGGGGGCCACGGCGACCTGATCACGTCCTGGCTCAACCCGACCGGCATCGTCGGTGGCCTCGTCGCGGGCGGCACGTGTGCCTTCCTCGCCGGGTCGTTCCTGGTCGCCGACGCCGCGCGCGCCGACCAGACCGACCTCGCCGAGGTGCTCCGGATCCGCACGCTCGGCGTGGGGGCAGTGACCGGCCTCGTCGTCTTCGCGGGTCTGTTCCCGCTCATGCACGACGCGCCCACGCTCTACGACGGGCTCTCCGGCCGCGCCCTGCCGCTGGTGCTCCTGTCGGCGGTGGCCGGCGTCGCGACCCTCGTCCTGATCGCGCGACGGACCTACGGGCTCGCGCGCTTCACCGCTGTTGCTGCGGTCGCGACGGTGGTGCTCGGATGGGGCGTGGCGCAGTACCCGTGGATCCTCGTCGACGAGGTCACCTTCGCCGACGCAGCTGGTGCGCCCGCCACGCTGCAGGCGCTCACGATCGCGGTGGCGCTGGCCGCGGCCATCGTGCTGCCGGCCCTGGGCTACCTGCTGTACCTGACCCAGACGGAGCGCTGGACGAAGCACTGAGGCCACCTCCGGTTGGGTGCCGGTTCACGGGGCTGTGGTTGAACAGCAGCCATGAGGCGAGAGGGCTGGATCGGTGCAGGCGTGGTCATCGGAGCGGTCGGCGCCGCCGTCGGCGGCCTGACGTACGGCGGCCGCGAGCTGCTCCACCGCCAGGCCGCGATCGCGCGCGACGTGATCGGCAAGCCGCTGGGTGAGCAGGCACCCAACGCCGACAAGGTCTACAAGAAGCGCTTCGGTGACCCGGCCGACCTCCTCATGCTCGGGGACTCCCTGGCCGCCGGGCTCGGGGCGGACCTGCCGTCCGAGACGCTCGGCGCCCGCCTCGCCAAGGGCACGGCCAAGCGGATCCACCGCTCGGTCCGGCTGACCACGGCCGCCCGGGTCGGCAACCACACCAGCGAGCTCGCCGAGCAGATCGACAGCCTGCCGGCGGCGTACCGGCCGGAGGTGGCGGTGATCGTCGTCGGCGGCAACGACGTCACCCACCGGCACCCGGTGCCGGAGAGCGTGGCCCACCTCGAGGCGGCGATCCGTCGCCTGCAGGAGCGCGGCGCGGAGGTCGTCGTCGGCACCTGCCCCGACCTGGGCATGCTCCGGGCCGTCCCGCAGCCGCTGCGCAGCCTCGGCTCGCTCGCGTCGCGCCAGCTCGCCACGGCGCAGCGGACCGCGGCGCTGGCGCTCGGCGCGCGGGTGGTCGACCTCGCCCGCATGGCCGGTCCGTTCTTCGTGACGAACCCCGACGAGATGTTCAGCGTCGACCGCTTCCACCCGTCCTCGCTGGGCTACCGGCGTACGGCGAAGGCGATGCTGCCCAGCGTCGTGGCGGCGTTCGGGGGAGAGGTCGAGGTGCCGCTCGGGCACCACGTGCCCCTGGTCCGCTAGAAGCGCTGCTCCACGGAGCTCGTCGTGTCGATGGAGTCGCGGTGGGCGCGGTCGGTGCCGCTGCCGCCGCTGAGGGCGTCGGCGAGGCCGTCGACGGTCTGGAAGGTGTCGTTGCCGCCGAGCCCGTAGAGCTTGTCCTTGCCTGCTCCGCCGGTGAGCACGTTGGCACCTGTGCCGGGGGTGGTCGGGTCGCTGCCGGTGAGGGTGTCCGCGCCCTTGCCGCCGGTGAGGTTCTCAACGTCCCTGCCGATCCGGTCGGACTCGCCCGACGCCCCGTCGTCGTACAGGCCATTGAGGGAGAGCTTCACCGCCGCGCTGCGGGAGGCGTACGACGCGGTGTCGGTGCCGTCACCGCCGGCGATCAGGTCCGAGCCGTTGGCCGTGGTGCCCTCGGTGAAGAGGTCGTTGCCGCCGTAGCCGAAGAGGTCGTCGTCGCCGCTTCCACCGTCGAGGACGTCGTTTCCGTACGGACCGGTCGAGGAGTCGCCGCGGAGCACGTCGTCACCGTCACCCCCGTAGAGCCGGTCCGCGCCGGCCTGCCCGAGGACGGTGTCGTCTCCGGAGCCGCCGTACAGCCTGTCGGCGCCGTCGTCGCCGATCAGCCTGTCGCTGCCGCCCCGGCCGAGGAGGGTGTCGTCCCCGACGAAGCCGTCGAGGGTGTCGGCCGCGCTGCTGCCCGCGAGGGTGTCGTTGCCGGTGCCCCCGATCAGGTGCGTGATGCCGAAGCCGAGGGTGTCGGCTTCGCCGGATGCGCCGTCATTCGCCTCGCCGTCGATGGTGAGCGACACGGAGGCGGCCCGGTTCGAGTAGTCCGCGGTCACGCCGGACTCGCCGTCGACGACGTTCACGATGTCGGGCCCGTCGGCACCGCCCGCGTTGCCGACGAGGCCCGCGAGGTAGGTGCCGCCCGCCCCGAGCGTGACCGTGTCGTGGCCGGCTCCGGGGCGCACCGTGCAGGCGCAGCCGGCGCTGAAGTCGTCGTTGCCGAGGCCACCGTTGACAGCCTCCCAGCCAGCTCCGTCGATGTTGCCCGGTGCGAGGCCCTCGGTCATCAGCATCGCTCCACCGGAGTAGAAGGATCCGTGCAGGGACCCGTTGAAGCTCGAGGCGTCGAGGGTGTCCGTGCCGTCTCCGGCCTGCCAGTCGAGCATGCCGTCGAAGTTCTCGCCCAGGGCGACGGTGTCGTTGCCGGCACCGGTGCTGATCGAGTGGAAGCCGTCGGCGACGATCTCGTCGTCGCCGTTGAAGGTCTGGACCGAGTCGGCTCCGAGCAGGTTGTCCTCGCCGAACGCACCGTCGTCGGCTACTCCGTTGAGCCTGGCAGTGACCGGGGCGCCATCGGTGTAGAAGACCGCCTTGTCAAAGCTGGCGGTCGCGTCGCCGATGAGGTCCTGATAGCCGTCCCAATGGACGTTGATGACGTCGGCGTAGCCGTCCTCGCCGCCGGGGTGGTCGCCGTCGAGCGCGTCGGCCCCGTCCGAGTCGATGACGACGTCGGAGCCGTCGCCGCCGTACGTCAGGTCGTCGCCCCCGTCGCCGTTCACCGTGTCGGATCCGGCCCCACCGTCGAGCTGGTCGTCCCCGGCGCCGCCGCTGATGGTGTCCGCTCCGTCGGAGCCGGTGAGGGCGTCGTTGCCGTCGCCGCCGCCGATGGTCAGCACGTTGGTCTGGAACGGCACGCCACCGAGGTCGATGGTGTCGGTGCTGTGGCCGCCCGTGGCGCCCCGGAACCCGTAGCCCTCGGCGCCCCACTGGCCGTCGAAGGCGATGTCGGGCGTGAGGTCGCCGTCCGTCGAGAACTGGTACGTGGTGTTGTTGCCGACCCAGTCGACGGTGACCGGCGCGTTCGCGCTGGTGCCGTCGAACCTGACGGTGTCGTACTGGCCGGCCGGCAGGGTGAGCAGCGCGTCGGTGCCGTCGAGGCCGGTCCAGTCGGAACTGACGTCGACGATCCAGTCGTCGGCGAAGGAGTCGGCGTTGACGACGATCGTGTTGACCGTCCGTACGTCGACGCCGCACTCGTCGCCGTTGACCGCCCCCGAGCCGTCGTGGATCCACAGGTGATGCGAGGGCCCCTCGACGGAGAACCGCTCGTTGTAGGCGTAGTTCGCGGCGTTGACGCTCAGCGTGCCGGAACTGGCACTGCAGCTGAGCGTCGCAGCGTGGGCGGGGGAGGCGAGCCAGACCGGCGTGAAGCCGATGGCGACCGCGGTCAGGCCGCGGAGGAGGAGGGGGCGGACGGACATGGCTTCCTCCGGAAGGGACGGCGACGGCGTGGAGCGAGCCGCCGAGCCGACCGGCCTCCAGCCTAGGTCTGCGTCCGGCCCGTGTCACTCGATCGGGGGCTTTGCACTCTCAGGGGTCGAGTGCTAAACATGACGCTGGCACTCTCGACATGAGAGTGACAACCGGACCCGGCGCCAGCTGAGGTCCTCGTGGTCGGCGGGAAGGGTCTGCCGGCAGCGAGGATCGTCCGTCGCGGGCAGCCCGCCACGGTCCCCACACACCAACTCATGGCGAAGGAATCGCAGAGTCATGGCGAAGCTGATTGCATTCAACGAGGAGGCCCGCCGCGGCCTCGAGCGGGGTATGAACACCCTCGCCGACGCGGTCAAGGTCACCCTCGGTCCCAAGGGCCGCAACGTCGTCCTGGAGAAGAAGTGGGGCGCCCCCACGATCACCAACGACGGTGTCTCGATCGCCAAGGAGATCGAGCTCGAGGACCCCTACGAGAAGATCGGGGCCGAGCTCGTCAAGGAGGTCGCGAAGAAGACCGACGACGTCGCCGGTGACGGCACGACGACGGCCACCGTCCTCGCGCAGGCGCTGGTCCGCGAGGGCCTCCGCAACGTCGCCGCGGGCGCCAACCCGATGGGCCTCAAGCGCGGCATCGAGGCGGCTGTCGCCGCCATCACCGAGCAGCTCCTCGCGCAGGCGAAGGACGTCGAGACCCGCGAGCAGATCGCGGCCACCGCGACCATCTCCGCCGGTGGCGACGCCACCGTCGGCGAGGCCATCGCCGAGGCGATGGACAAGGTCGGCAAGGAGGGCGTCATCACGGTCGAGGAGTCGAACACGTTCGGCATCGACCTGGAGCTCACCGAGGGCATGCGCTTCGACAAGGGCTACATCTCGGCGTACTTCGTGACCGACCCGGAGCGCATGGAGACGGTCCTCGAGGACCCCTACGTCCTCATCGCCAACCAGAAGGTCTCCAACGTCAAGGACCTGCTGCCGATCCTCGAGAAGGTCATGCAGTCGGGCAAGCCGCTGCTCATCCTCGCCGAGGACGTGGACGGCGAGGCGCTGTCGACCCTGGTCGTCAACAAGATCCGTGGCACCTTCAAGTCCGTCGCCGTCAAGGCCCCGGGCTTCGGTGACCGCCGCAAGGCCATGCTCCAGGACATCGCGATCCTGACCGGCGGCCAGGTCATCTCCGAGGAGGTCGGCCTCAAGCTCGAGTCGACCGGCCTCGAGCTGCTCGGCCAGGCCCGCAAGGTCGTCATCACCAAGGACGAGACCACCATCGTCGAGGGTGCCGGCGACGCTGCGCAGATCGAGGGCCGGGTCAACCAGATCCGCGCCGAGATCGAGAAGTCGGACTCCGACTACGACCGCGAGAAGCTCCAGGAGCGCCTCGCCAAGCTCGCCGGCGGCGTGGCCGTCATCAAGGTCGGCGCGGCCACCGAGGTCGAGCTCAAGGAGCGCAAGCACCGCATCGAGGACGCCGTGCGCAACGCCAAGGCCGCTGTCGAGGAGGGCATCCTGCCCGGCGGTGGCGTGGCGCTGGTCCAGGCCGGCAAGGTCGCGTTCGAGAAGCTCGAGCTCGAGGGCGACGAGGCCACCGGTGCCAACATCGTCAAGGTCGGCATCTCGGCTCCGCTGAAGCAGATCGCGATCAACGCGGGCCTCGAGGGCGGCGTCGTGGCGGAGAAGGTCGCCAACCTGGAGCCCGGCTTCGGTCTCAACGCGGCCACCGGCGAGTACGTCGACCTGATGGCTGCGGGCATCATCGACCCGGCCAAGGTCACCCGCTCGGCCCTGCAGAACGCCGCCTCCATCGCGGCGCTCTTCCTCACCACCGAGGCTGTCGTCGCCGACAAGCCGGAGAAGGCTGGCGCTGCCATGCCGGGTGGCGATGGCGGCATGGGCGGCATGGACTTCTGATCCGGCTGCTCGACCCGTTCGAGAGCATCGCGAAGGGCTCCGGCTTCGGCCGGGGCCCTTCGTGCATTTCACCCACGGCCCACGGGCGTGCGAGACTTGGCGTATTCGGCCGAACGGGGCTTCCACCCTGCAGGCCGAACAGAAGGGCCCCGGTGTCTTCCGGGGCCCTTTGCCTTTCCCCGTCCGCCCCGTGGGTCAGCTGACGCCGGCGGGTCGGAACTGGACGCTGATGCGGGGGCCGGAGGCAGCCACCTTCGGCACCGCGTGCTGCCAGGTGCGCTGGCACGAGCCGCCCATCACCAGCAGGTCGCCGTGGCCCATCGTGAAGGCGATGGAGGCGCCGCCCGCCTCCGGCCGCAGCAGCAGCCGGCGGGGGTCGCCGAACGACAGGATCGCGACCATCGTGTCCTCGGTCGAGCCGCGGCCGATCCGGTCGCCGTGCCACGCGACCGAGTCACGCCCGTCGCGGTAGTAGCAGCACCCGGCCGTCTCGAAGGGCTCGCCCAGCTCGGGCAGGTAGTGGTTCGTCAGGGCCTGGCGCGCGCTCGTGAGCAGCCGGTGGGGGAGGCGGTCGTCGGCGGCGTACGTGTGGACAAGGCGGGGGACGTCGACCACGCGGTCGTACATCTCGCGCTGCTCGGCACGCCACGGGACGTCGCGGACGAGGGACCGGAAGACGTCACTGGCGCCGCGGACCCATGAGCGGCGTACGTCGACCCACGCGCCGTCGCCGAGGACGGTGCGCTGCACCGACCCCCGCAGACGGCCGAGTGACGCCTCGGAGGCCAGGTCGAACAGGTCGCCCTGGAACTCGACGCTCATGGCCACAGGCTAGCAGTGGATCGAACAGAGATTCGATCGCCCCGAGGGGTGGCCTAGTCCAATTGGGCCATTTCCGCAGTGAGTGCGCCGCAACGTCGGGCCGATCGAGGACACTCTGCAAATGGAAACGAGGTCGGGGGCGCAGCAGATGACGAGTACGCCCAAGCTGAAGTACGTGCTCGTCCGCGACCACCTGCGCTCCCTCGCCGCCGACGCCGACCCCGGCACGGCCCTTCCCTCCGAGCGCGAGCTCGTCCAGCAGTTCGGCGTGGCGCGGATGACGGTGCGCCAGGCAGTCGACGCCCTCGTTGCCGAGGGCCTGCTCGAGCGCAGCCCGGGACGCGGCACGTTCGTGGCCGAGCCGCAGCTGCCCGCCACCGGCATCCAGGGCTTCACTGAGGACATGCGCCGGCGGGGCATCGACACCGACTCCACCACGCTGCTCGCCCGCGTCGAGAAGGCCGGTGCCGGCATCGCGCGCGCCCTCGGCCTCACCGCCGGCGACCCGGTGATCCGCTGGAAGCGCGTACGCCGCGGCGACGGCGTCGCGATCTGCATCGAGGACACGTTCCTCAACGAGGTCATGCTCCCCGGCTTCCTCCAGCCCGCCATGCCCGCCAGCCTGTACGCCGTCCTCGACCGCCGTGCGCTCCGGCCGACCTGGGCCGAGGACGTCTTCACCGCGGCCGTGGCCACGCCCGACGAGGCCGCGCTGCTCGGCATCGAGCCCGGCGACCCGGTCCTGCAGATCAGCCGCCGCGCGCTGCACCGCAACCGGCCCATCGCCGTCACGCGGTGCGTCTACGTGGCGGCGCTCCACTCGGCGCACGTGCAGTACACCGACGTCTGACGCTCTCGTCCTGACGCGAGCGTCGCCCGGACCAGCGGATCGTCGGTCAGCGGCAGCGTTGCGCCGCAGCGCGGAAGCGCGCGGTCAGCTCGGGTGAGGCGGTCTTCGCCTGGATCTCCGCGGGCGTGAAGTGGCTGACCAGCTCGGTCGCGAAGCAGCGGCCCTGCCGGTGCGGCCACCCCTGCTGGAGCAGGCTCCGGGCGACGTAGGTCCGGCTGACGGCGAGCTCGAGCGCGGCGTCGGAGTGCTCCCCGGATCCCTTCGCGTCGGTGCCCGGGTCGCAGGAGGTGAACAGCAGCCCGTCGTCGCCGACCTCCTTCACGCTCGCGGTTCCGGCCGGACCGCGCGCGATCCACCGGGTCAGCGCGGTGTGCAACTCGTGGGCGTCGCGCGCGGTGTCGCCGACGTACCGGACCTTGACGCAGGTGCGGTGGTCCTCGGTGTAGGCGACGTAGTGGTCGCCGCCCCAGCCGTCGGTCGCCTGCAGCGCCTGCGGCAGCGGAAGCCGTGCCGCCAGCGTGAAGAGCCATCCGGTCGACTCGAAGGTGCCGCTGTCGAGCTTCTTCTGCCCCTTCTCCAGTGTCGGCGTGCCCACCGTGCGGGCGTGCTCGTCGTCCCACGTGATCGTGAACGGGTCGACGAGGTTCTCCTCCGTCGTGGGCGGCTTGCGGAAGAGCTTGTCGACCTCGTCCTCGCCGTCGAGGGTCGCGACCGCCAGCAGCGCCTCGCCGAGGACGTAGGGGACGCCCATCATCGTCTGGAGCACCTCGGGCACCCCCTTGATCGACTCCTCGGCGTCGTCGGTCTGCCGGTCCCGGTCGCGTTGCAGCGCGCGGCGGGCCTTCGGGCCGAGCTGGGCGGCGTACTTCGTCTCGATGCGGCGCGCGTCGCCCTCGACCAGCGCGTCGTACGCCATGCCGGAGCTGTCGTCGGCGTCGGAGAGCTTCTTGCTGCGGGCACCGGCGTCGAAGTTCTGGTCCTGGAGGACGTGGACCAGCTCGTGCACGAGCGTCGACCTCACCGCCGGGGTGATCCGCGTGCCACGCACGCGGATCTGCTTGTCGTCGAAGGAGTAGTACGCGAGCGTGCCGCCCTGGTTCAGCTTGTCCTGCTCCTTGAAGAGGTCCACCTTGCCGTGCACGAGGCCGAGCGCCCGCAGCATGCCGGTGAACTGCTCGAGCTCCTTGCGGTCCTTGGCGTCGAGGTCGTCCTCGTCGGCGGCGAGCCCCTTCTCGAAGACCTTCGGCGTCTGGAACTCGACCTTCACCGGGTGCTTGAACTCGAGGTGGCGAAGCTTCGCCGCGAGCTTGACGTAGGGCACCACCCGCGCATCCCACGCCTTCGGGTACGTCGGTCCCTTCGGCTTGTCGTCACCGAACGGCGAGCAGCCGGCCGGGAGCAGGAGCGCCGTGCAGACCAGGCCGGCGAGGGTCGGACGGAGGACGCGCTTCACACGCGGAGGCTAGACCGGACCAGCGCCGCACGTCTCCTGAACGGCCTCGGACGTCGAGGTCACGCCCGACGTCATGCCCCGATGTCGTCCGCGTCCACGATCCGGTAGGCGTAGCCCTGCTCGGCGAGGAAGCGCTGGCGGTTCTGCGCGAAGTCGGCGTCCACGGTGTCGCGGCTGACGATCGTGTAGAAGTGCGCGACCTTGCCGTCGCGACCCGGGCGCAGCAGCCGGCCGAGGCGCTGGGCCTCCTCCTGGCGCGAGCCGTAGGAGCCCGAGACCTGGATCGCCACCTCGGCGCTGGGCAGGTCGATGGAGAAGTTGGCGACCTTGCTGACCACGAGCAGCCCGACCTCGCCGTGGCGGAACGCGTCGAAGAGTCGCTGCCGCTCCTTCACCGTGGTCTCGCCGGTGATCACCGGGGCGTCGAGGGCGCCGGCGATCTCCTCGATCTGGTCGAGGTACTGCGCGATCACCAGCGTCGGCTGGTCCTTGTGCTGCTCGACCAGCCGCTTGACCACGTCGATCTTGTGGTGGGTGCAGGCGGCCAGGCGGTAGCGCTCCTCCGGCTCGGCGGTCGCGTAGACGATCCGCTCGCCGTGCGGCAGCGTCACGCGGACCTCGACGCAGTCGGCCGGCGCGATGTAGCCCTGCGCCTCGATGTCCTTCCACGGAGCGTCGTAGCGCTTGGGCCCGATCAGCGAGAAGACGTCGCCCTCGCGGCCGTCCTCGCGCACGAGCGTGGCGGTCAGGCCGATGCGCCGGCGGGCCTGCAGGTCAGCCGTCATCCGGAAGATCGGAGCGGGGAGCAGGTGCACCTCGTCGTACACGATGAGGCCCCAGTCGCGGGCGTCGAGCAGCTCGAGGTGCGGGAAGGCGCCCTTCCGCTTCATCGTCAGCACCTGGTACGTCGCGATGGTGACCGGCCGGACCTCCTTCACGGAGCCGGAGTACTCGCCGATCTCGTCCTCGGTGAGGCTCGTGCGCTTGACCAGCTCGTCCTTCCACTGGCGCGCGGAGACCGTGTTGGTGACGAGGATCAGCGTCGTCGCCTTGGCGTGGGCCATCGCCGCCGCGCCGACCAGCGTCTTGCCGGCGCCGCACGGGAGCACGACGACGCCGGAGCCGCCGTGCCAGAACGACTCAGCCGCTTCCGCCTGGTAAGGGCGCAGGTGCCAGTCGCTCTGGTCGAGCTCGATCGGGTGCGCCTCGCCGTCGACGTACCCGGCGAAGTCCTCGGCGGGCCAGCCGAGCTTGAGCAGCGCCTGCTTGAGGTTGCCGCGCTCGGAGCCGTGCACGGCAACCGTGTCGTCATCGATGCGCTCGCCGAGCATGCCGGCGACCTTCTTCGCCCGCAGGACCTCCTCGAGCACCGGGCGGTCGGTGCTGCGCAGCACGAGGCCGTGGTCGGGGTCCTTCTCGAGCGTGAGGCGGCCGTAGCGCGCCATCGTCTCGGCGACGTCGACGAGCAGCGCGTGCGGCACGGCGTACCGGCTGTGGGCGAGGAGCGCGTCGACGACCTGCTCGGCGTCGTGGCCCGCGGCGCGGGCGTTCCACAGGCCGAGGTTGGTCAGCCGGTAGGTGTGGATGTGCTCCGGGCTCCGCTCGAGCTCCGCGAACGGCGCGATCGCCCGTCGGGCCTCGGGGGCCTTGGGGTGGTCGACCTCGAGGAGGAGGGTCTTGTCCGACTGGACGATGAGGGGGCCGTCGTTCACCGCGCGAGTCTAGTTGGTGGGGTGGTGGGTGGTGACCGTGCCGTGGGGCGGCCCGCCGGCCGCACTCCGCGCCGGCCTCACCCGGCTTCGGGCTCGCTCGCTGCGCTCGCTAGCACCCTCAAGTGCCGGGCGACCCCGGCGCTGCGCGCGGCCGCCACGCCACCTCGTCGCTGCCTCGCCTTGCGCGCTCCCGTCGTCGCGGCGGGTCAGTCGGTGGGGCGCACGGAGCCGATGCGGTGGACGGCGAAGGCGCGCTCGTCCTCGCTGCGGTGGTCGTACGCCGTGAGCTGGCCGCCCTCGACGCGGTGGGGGTCGACGATGCGCTCGGAGCGGGTGCCGTGGTTGTCGAGGTACTCGATGACGACGCTGGTGCCGCCCTCGATGGCAGCGCGGAGGGCGGCGAGGGCGCCGGCAGGGGTGTTGGCGATGACGTCGCGGCCGCGCGAGCTGGCGACGCGGTCACCGGTGCGGATGGCGGCGACGGCGGCGCTGACCTGGACGGCCTCGCGGGCGGCGTCACGGCCTGCGGGGACCGCCTTCGGCGTACGGGAGCGGAGGGAGTCGGGGCGGGCGACGTGGACGGTGCCGTCGGAGGCCTCGACCACCGGGGCCAGGCCGAGGTCGCGGAGGCGCGCGAGGAGGACGTCGATCGGGGCCGTGCTGATGACGACGGTCGGTGCGAGCAGGCGGAGGCCGAGCGGTGCCGCCTTCGGGTCGGCGACGAGGTGGGCGAGCGCGGCCTCGTCGTCGGAGCGGAGGAACGCCTCGGCGTAGCCCACGCGCACGGTGCCGTAGGTGCGGGCGGTGTCGTCGACGAGGTAGGTCAGCGGTTGGGGGACCGGCGTCCGCGAGGTCGACGCGAGGAAGTCGTGGATCTCCGCCGCGGCCCAGCCCGCGTCGAGCCCGCGGCGGATCGACGAGGCGGAGAAGCGGTAGACGGTGGCGCCGCCGCGCGACTCGACGTCGGCCACCTGCTGCAGCTGCGCGGCGAGCGCGGGAAGGAGGGGACCGGGGGCGATCGCGGTGAGGTCGCCCTGGATCAGCACGTGGTCGAGCGGCTCGGGCAGGAGCGGAGCGAGGACCTCGGCGGCCGCGTCGCCGGCGAGCAGCGCGCGTGCGGCGGGCGTCAGCACGCCCATGGCGACGAGCCCGAGCACCGACGCCTCCTCGACGGCGGACGCCACGAGGGCAGGCTGGTCGGCGGGACGCCGTGGCCGGAGCCAGCGGACGCGGGCGACGAGCGAGGGCAGGCCGGTGCCGGTGGCCAGCCCGGTGTCCTCGCCCAGTTCCGCGAGCTGCTGCAGGGTCACCAGCCGCGTGTCGACCTGGTGCGGGTCGACGAGCCCGGGTGCGAGCGCGTTGACCGCCTTGCCGGCCAGGTCGCGGCCACCGACCTTCGAGGGTGTGCGGGGCGAGGCCAGCCACGCGCGGGCGACCCGCTCCCACCGCTCGGCGGCCTCGAGGCGGCACCACGCGTCGTACGCATCGGTGGGGAGCCAGCAGTCGGCCTCGCCGACGGAGCCGGGGGCGAGCAGCGATGCGGACGCGGCGGCGTCGACGAGGAAGGCAGCCTCGCGTTCGTCGACGTGGAGCAGCAGTGCCGCCGTCTTCAGGTCGCGTACGCCCAGGCCGCCCGTCCGCAGGAGCGTCGGCGGCTGGGTGCCCCAGTGGTCGAGCAGCACCTCGATCCGGCGTACGGCGTCGAACGCCGCGCCCGCGGCCGTGCGCGCGACGAGCGTCGGGGACTGGGTAGTCGTGACCAGCTCGGGCTCCGGCACGGGCCCGCCGGGCGCCGTCGCGCGCGCGAGCAGCTCGGCGACGACCGTGACCGCCCGCAGCCCGTCCTCGCCCTCCCAGACCAGCGCCAGCTCCTCGAGCCGCGCCACCGAGTCCGCGGCCTCGAGCTCTGCCCGCGGGGTCGCGCCGCGGCCGACCAGGTCGTGGAGCACCGCCAGGTCGGCGAGGGTGAGCCGGTCGAGCGCCCGCAGCGTGGAGGCGCGGGTCGCCGCCCGCGAGGCCAGCTGCGTGGAGTCCTGCGGGGGAGGGGTGGCCAGGTCGGGGCGGAGGCGCAGCAGGTGCGCCAGGCGCTCCTCGGGCCACCGACGCAGCTGGTCGGCGAGCGAGCGCGGAGCGGAAGGGACGGTCATTTGGGCCCCAAACTACTCGGCGGCGCGTCTCTCAGCCCACGCTTGGCCTCGCACGTCACACTGCTCCGGTACCGCCGGGCGCCCTGCGCGCCGGTGACGCTCGCGAAAGGGGGCCAGCGATGGCCATGATCGAGGCCAGGAACCTGGCCAAGTCGTACGCCGGGAAGGCGGCCGTGTCGGGGCTCTCCTTCGACGTCCGCCCGGGCACCGTGACGGGCTTCCTCGGCCCCAATGGCGCCGGCAAGTCGACCACGATGCGCCTCATGCTCGGGCTCGACAACGGCTCCGGCACCTGCACGTTCGACGGCAAGCCGTTCACGTCGTACGCGCAGCCGATGCGCGAGGTCGGGGCGTTGCTGGAGGCCAAGCCCTTCCACCCGACGCGTTCCGCGCGCAACCACCTCCGGATGCTGGCCGCGGCCAACAGGATCCCCGACTCCCGGGTCGATGAGGTGCTCGGCCTGGTCGGCCTCCACGACGTGGCCGGCAAGAAGCCGAGCACGTTCTCGCTCGGCATGGGCCAGCGGCTCGGCCTGGCCGCCGCGCTGCTCGGCGACCCGCACACCCTGATCCTCGACGAGCCCGCCAACGGCCTCGACCCGCAGGGCATCCACTGGCTCCGCGAGCTGCTCAAGGCGCTCGCCGCCGACGGCCGCTCGGTCTTCGTCTCCAGCCACCTGCTCTCCGAGATGGCGCTGATGGCCGACGAGCTGGTCGTCATCGGCAAGGGCCGGATGATCGCCAACGGGCCGGTCGCGGACTTCACGAAGATGAGCGTCCGCAACCACGTCCGGGTGGTCACCCCGCAGGCGAGCGAGCTGGCCTCGCTCATCGGCGCGAAGCTCGCCGGCGTCGGCAGCGTCCAGCTGGCCGCCGCGGGCGAGCTCACCGTGACCGGGCTCGACGCCCGGGCCGTGGGCGACCTCGCCTTCGACAACGCGATCCGCGTCCACGAGCTGTCGACGCACCAGGCGACGCTCGAAGAGGCCTTCCTCGAGATCACCGGCAGCTCCGCGGAGTACAACGCGCACGCCCCGGAGCAGCACGCGCCGAAGCCCCCGACGACCCCGCAGGAGGGCCCCCGATGACCGCCGCACTCCGCTACGAGATCACGCGCCTGCGCACCCTGCGCTCGACGTGGTGGCTGACCTTCGGCGTGCTCTTCGTCGGCGTCGGTTTCACCGCGATCGCCTCGCTGGTGATCCGGCTCAACCTCCACACCGACGAGCTCAACGGCCAGCAGCTCTCGGGCGACATGGCGAAGTTCTACGTCGACGCCGCGATGACCCAGTTCTCGATCGTCGACCCGATGTTCTACCTCGTCGCCTTCGTCGCGGCCATCGTCGGCGTCCTCGCCTGGGGCCACGAGTACCGCCACGGCATGATCCGCGCGACGCTCACCGCCGTCCCCCAGCGCTGGGCGGTCTTCTCGGCGAAGTACGTCGTGGTGGGCGCCTGGGTCGTCGTGCTCGTGGTGACCAGCTGCCTGCTGTCGCTGCTGGTCGCGTCGATCTTCTTCATGGGCATCGACGTCAGCTATGAGGCGGAGGACATCCTCGTCACGATTCTGCGCCACGTCCTCTACAGCGTGCTCGTCACCTGGCTCGCGATGTCGCTAACGGTGCTCGTGCGTCACCAGACCTTCGCCCTGGTCATGCTCTTCCTGTGGCCGATGGGCATCGAGACCCTCGTGAAGGCCTTTGCCGTGATGGTCAGCGCATTCTCCGGCAACAAGGTTTACGAGCATGCCACGAGATTCCTGCCGTTCAATGCTGGCGGGCGGATCATGCAGACCTTCGGGGCTCTGCCGGGAGGGACCTTTGGGCTACAGCACCCGAGTCAGATGTTCGGTGACCCGCTAAGCCTCCTGGGAGGGACGATTGTGTTCGGTGGCTTCAGTGCCTTGATCACGGCAGGTGCGTTCGCGGCATTCGTGACCCGCGATGCGTAGTTGCCCCCGAGGTCGCCCGGGTCCCTATGTGATGTAATGCCCGCACCCATTGCCTGTGGATGGCAATGAATTGAGGATCTCGGGGGATGTTCACATGCAACGGTTTCGCCTTCTTGCGGTCGCGGCAGTAGTCGCAGTGGGACTCCTCTCGGTGCCGACCGGCTCGGCGAGCGCCGACGTGCAAGTGACCCAGCAAGCGAAGTTGGTCGGCCAGAGGCCGGTATCGGGGCGCTATGAGCGGTCTTTCAAGAACTACGGCGCGGTGTATACGTGCAACGACATCTACGTCGGGGAACTGTGTAACCCACTCAAGGTGTATGGCTATCGGGTGGCACGTGGCACGTTGCGGACCTCCCTCAACGCGTATCACATTCTCGATGGGCTAAAGGGATACGATTTCTACCTTGTAGACGTGGACGTCGATGTCACTGATCACTCGGGCACCGATCGAGGCGCATGGGCAGACTTCTATCTGACAACTCGCAATGCGACGATCGTGGACTTCTACGACTCCAAGTCGATTGCCGCGAAGGATGATGGGTGTCACAAGCTACGACTCACGCTGTCGACACCTTGGCCGTTCGTGAGTGCTGCTATGGACGCCGGGTCTGTCAATTTCTGTGACAGTCGTGCGTCCCTCACTGTCTCGCATTCGGGGACCCAGGGCCATTTTCATGCCAACCGGCTTGCCAAGATCAACCACCTCACGATGGAGCGGGTTGTGAAGGTCAAGCGGGGGGAAAAGCCAGTCTTTCGAATGCGCACTGTGGTCCCGACGGACTCGTGCACGGGAACCCGAACAATGCCCTTGGGCCAGGTGCTGTGTAGCTCGTATGACAATCGAACCTCAAGTGTGACCTACTCCGTCGGTACAAGTGGTTGAACGGGAGCACGTTGCCGATGCGTCTATCGGCGCCGACCCGGCGACGAGCCCCGAGCGGCTCGTCGTCGGGTTCGAACTCGACATGACGCTCATCGACACCCGTGCCGGCTTCGCCGCGACGCTGGTGGCCCTGGGCGACGAGCTCGGCATCGCCTTCCCGACCGCGGAGATGACCGCCCGCCTCGGCCCGCCGCTGGAGCACCTCCTCGCCGACCACCTGCCGGCCGACGAGATCCCGGCCGCGGGTGACCGGTTCCGCGCGATCTACCCCGAGCACGCGGTCCACGCCACGCCTGCCTTCCCGGGCGCCCACGAGGCCATCGCGGCCGTGCGTGCGGCGGGTGGCCGCGTCGTGCTGGTGACCGGCAAGTTCGCGCCCAACGCCCAGCTCCACGTCGACCACCTCGGCTTCGACATCGACCACCTCGAGGGGTGGGTCTGGGGCGTCGGCAAGGCCGAGGTGCTGCAGCGCGAGAGCGCCAGCGTCTACGTCGGGGACCACGTCCACGACGTCGAGGGCGCGCTCGCCGCCGGCGTCACGAGCGTCTCCGTCCTCACCGGCGGCTGCACGCGCGACGAGCTCGAGGCGGCCGGCACCCACGTCGTACTCGAGGACCTGACGGCGTTCCCCGCCTGGCTGGCCGGCCACCTCGCGGGGCAAACCGGCTCGCAGCGCTGAGCGGCGCCCACTACCCTTGGGCGTCGCGCCCCGCCGGGGGCGCAAGCAGCGCACGGAAGAGGTCAGAGCAGTGCCCGTTGGCAAGGTGAAGTGGTACGACGCCGAGAAGGGCTTCGGCTTCCTGTCGTACGACGGCGGGCCGGACGTCTACGTCCACGCCGAGGCGCTGCCCGAGGGCGTGACCTCGCTCAAGAACGGCACCCGCGTCGAGTTCGGCATCGCCCAGGGCCGTCGTGGCGACCAGGCGCTGCAGGTGCGCGTCATCGACGCCCCTGCCTCGGTCGCGCGCAACCAGCGCGACGCGCAGCGCAAGAAGCCCGACGAGATGGCGACCATCATCGAGGACCTCATCGTGCTGCTCGACGGCATCGGTGAGGGCTACCGCCACGGCCGCCGTCCCGACCCCAAGGCGGTCCGTCCGGTCGCCAAGGCGCTGCGCGCGCTCGCCGACGAGCTGGAGCTCTGAGCCCGCCCTAGGACGCCAGCCAGGCGTCGATGTCCTTCATCGCCCGGCTGACCAGGTCCGAGGGAGCCCGCGAGCCCCCGAACGACATCCGGGCCAGCTCCGCCATCGTCTCGTCGCTGAGCCCGTGCGCGGCACGCATCGTGGCGTACTGCCCCTCGAGGCGTGAGCCGAAGAGCAGCGGGTCGTCCGCGCCCAGGGCGATCTGCGCCCCGCCGGCCAGGAGCTGGGGGAGCGGCACCGAGGTGAGGTCGGAGTAGACGCCGAGGGCGACGTTGGAGACCGGGCAGACCTCGAGCGTCACGCCCGAGGCCGCGATCCGCTCGAGGAGCGCCGGGTCCTCCGCGCTGCGGACGCCGTGGCCGAGCCGGTCGGCGCGCAGCTCGTCGAGACAGGCGCGGATGTTGTCGGCTCCGCGCAGCTCGCCGCCGTGGGGCGCGAGCAGCAGCCCGGCGCGCTCCGCGATCCGGAACGCCGGCGCGAACTCGGACGTCGACCCGCGCCGCTCGTCGTTGGAGAGCCCGAAGCCGACGACTCCCCGCCCGGCGTACTGCGTGGCGAGGCGGGCCAGGGTCCGTGCGTCCATCGGGTGCCGCGTGCGGTTGGCCGCGACCACCACGGCCATGCCGACGCCGGTCTCGCTCGACGCCGCCGCGACTGCGTCGAGCACGAGGTCCGTGAACGCCGTGATCCCGCCGAAGCGCGCCGCGTAGCCCGACGGGTCGACCTGGATCTCCAGCCAGCGCCCACCCTCGCGGGCGTCGTCCTCGGCGGCCTCCCGCACCAGCCGGCGTACGTCGTCCTCGGTCCGGAGGACGGAGCGTGCGACGTCGTAGAGGCGCTGGAAGCGGAACCAGCCCTTCTCGTCCGCGGCGGACAGCCGGGGCGGCCACTCCTCGACCAGCGCGTCGGGGAGCGCGATGCCGTCACGCTCCGCGAGCTCGAGGAGCGTGGAGTGCCGCATCGACCCGGAGAAGTGCAGGTGGAGGTGCGCCTTCGGGAGTACGTCGAGCGGCCGCGCCATGACGGGAACCTACCGGCCCCGATGACCGAAACGGGCCGTCCCCGGAGGGGACGGCCCGTTCGTTGTCTGATCGTTGTCAGGCGCCGAGCTTCTCCGCGGAGGCGAGCAGTACGCAGGTGGCGACGGCCTCCATCGTGTCGCGCACCGCCTCCAGCGACGGGAACGACGGCGCGAGACGGATGTTGCGGTCGCGCGGGTCGTTGCCGCCCGGGAACGACGCACCGGCGGGCGTCAGCGCGATGCCGGCGTCCTTGGCGAGCTGCACGACGCGCGAGGCCGTCCCGTCGAGGACGTCGAGGGAGACGAAGTAGCCACCCGTCGGGTCGGTCCACGTGGCCACGTCGAGACCACCGAGCTTCTCCTCGAGCACCGAGAGCACGGCCGCGAACTTCGGCGCGAGGATGTCGCGGTGCTTGGCCATGTGCTGGCGCACCCCGTCAGCGGAGCCGAAGAACTCCACGTGGCGCAGATGGTTGACCTTGTCGGGCCCGATCGCGCCCTTGCCGAGGTGGGTGGTGTACCACGTCACGTTCTCGACCGAGGCGGCCAGGAAGGCGACGCCGGCGCCCGCGAAGGTGATCTTCGAGGTCGAGGCGAACTGGATCGGGCGGTGCGGGTGGCCCGCGGCCGAGCAGAGGCCGATGATGTCGGCCGTCTTGGCCTCGTCCTGGGTCAGGTGGTGCAGCGCGTAGGCGTTGTCCCACAGGATCTTGAAGTCCGGCGCGGCGGTCGGCATCGACGCGAGGCGCGCGGCGACCTCCTGCGTGACGACAGAGCCCGTCGGGTTGGCGTACGTCGGCACGATCCAGATGCCCTTGATGCTCGGGTCGGCCGCCGCGAGGCGCTCGACCTCGTCCATGTCGGGGCCGTCGGCGTTCATCGCGACGGTGACGGTGTCGATGCCGAACCACTCGAGCAGCGTGAAGTGGCGGTCGTAGCCCGGGACCGGGCAGATGAAGGTGACCTTCTCCTCCTGGCCCCACGGCTTCTCGCCGTCGACGGCCCCATGCAGCCACAGGTCGGTCAGCACCTCGCGCATCATCACCAGCGAGGCGTTGCCACCCGCCACGATCTGCGACGGCTCGCACCACAGCAGCTCGGCGAACATCTCCCGGATCTCGCGGATGCCCTCGAGCCCGCCGTAGTTGCGGACGTCGACCCCGTCGGCGTCCTTGTACGTCGTCGGCAGTGTGAGCAGGGCGTTGGACAGGTCCAGCTGCTCGGGCGCGGGCTTGCCACGCGTGAGGTCGAGCTTCAGGCCACGGGCCTGCAGCGCGTCGTACGCCGCCTTCTGCTCGGCGAGGAACGCGGCGAGCTCGTCGGGGCTGCGGTCGGCGAGGGGCTTCTGCTCGGTCACGGGCCCCATGTTTCCACGCGTGCGGGCACACCTCGACCCGGTGTCCGCAGACCCGTCGGCCGTGAGGCGGTGAGGACGGGGGAGGCGGCCCCGGTTCGACATCGGATCGGCGGACCCCGTAGAGTTCCGGTTTGGTGTTTCCCACCAAAACTTCGCCATGCCCACCCACCGGGTTTGGAGGAGTCGGGCAGCATCGGAGGGCACTAGCTCAATTGGCAGAGCACCGGTCTCCAAAACCGGGGGTTGGGGGTTCGAGTCCCTCGTGCCCTGCAAAGGCGCAAGCGCAGTCAGCGGAAGGTGAATGGAGTGTCGGACAACGACGCCGTGCAGGACCAGGCTCCGGCCCGGCCCAAGACCGGCCCGGTCACCTTCTACCGCCAGGTCCTGGCTGAGCTGCGCAAGGTCGTCTGGCCCACGCGCGAGCAGCTGGTCACGTACTTCTTCGTGGTCCTGGTGTTCGTCGTGGTGATGTGCGCGCTGGTGTCGGTCCTGGACCTCGGCTTCGGCAAGCTGATCTTCTCGATCTTCTCGGGCCCGGACGCCCGCTAAGACGCCAGCACTTCCCCGGCGGGTCCTCCCGCCGAGGTTTCAGGAACACGAAAGATGACGGAGCAGCACGTGTCGGAGCAGTACGACGAGGCAGCAGGCGACGAGATCGTCGAGGCGCCCGAGTCCGTCGACGCCGCAGAGGCCGAGCAGGTCGACGTCGAGGGTGACCTCGGCGCCGAGGGCGACGCCCCCGAGGCCGACGCCGCTGACGAGGACGAGGCTGACGAGGCGACCGACGACGCCGCCGAGGAGTCCGACCCGCTCGAGCAGTTCCGTCGCGACCTGTGGGCCAAGCCCGGTGACTGGTACGTCATCCACACCTACTCCGGCATGGAGAACCGTGTGAAGGCGAACCTCGAGAACCGCATCATCTCCCTCAACATGGAGGACTACATCCACGAGATCGTGGTCCCCATCGAGGAGGTCGCGGAGATCAAGAACGGCCAGCGCAAGCTGGTCAAGCGCACCGTGCTCCCCGGCTACGTCCTGGTCCGCATGGACCTCACCGACGAGTCCTGGTCCGCGGTCCGCCACACCCCGTCCGTGACCGGCTTCGTCGGCCACTCGCACCAGCCCGTCCCGCTCTCGATGTCCGAGGTCGAGGACATGCTCGCCCCGGCCGTCGTCGCGGCTGCCGAGGCCGAGGCTGCTGCGTCCGGCACGCCGTCCGCCGGTGGTTCCGCCCCGGCCGCGCGCAAGCCGGTCGAGGTCGCCGACTTCGACGTCGCCGACTCCGTCATGGTCGTCGACGGTCCCTTCGCCACGCTCCACGCGACGATCACGGAGATCAACGCGGAGTCGCAGCGTGTCAAGGCGCTCGTCGAGATCTTCGGCCGGGAGACCCCGGTCGAGCTCAGCTTCAACCAGATCCAGAAGGTCTGACCTTCCGGACTGGCTGATCGCCCGCTCCGCCGTACGACGGGGCAGGCGCAACGCAGGTGGCAGAGGCGTGAGGCGCCTCGCTAACGACCACGAGACAGAAAGAGATTGAAATGCCTCCCAAGAAGAAGATCGCCGCGCTCGTCAAGGTGCAGCTCCAGGCTGGTGCCGCGACGCCGGCCCCGCCGGTTGGTACCGCCCTCGGTCCGCACGGCGTCAACATCATGGACTTCTGCAAGGCGTACAACGCCCAGACCGAGGCCATGCGCGGCAACGTGATCCCCGTCGAGATCACCATCTACGAGGACCGCTCCTTCACCTTCATCACGAAGACCCCGCCGGCGGCGGAGCTCATCAAGAAGGCTGCCGGCATCGCCAAGGGCTCGTCGGTCCCGCACAAGGACAAGGTCGCCAAGCTGACCAAGGACCAGGTGCGCGAGATCGCGACCACGAAGCTGCCTGACCTCAACGCCAACGACATCGAGGCCGCGATGAAGATCGTCGAGGGCACTGCCCGCTCGATGGGCGTCACGACCGACTGAAACCGTGGGAGGGCCGCGCTGGCCCGCTGACCACATCTCCTCTTAACAACCGAAGGAAGAATCATGCAGCGCAGCAAGACCTACCGCGCCGCGGCGGCGACGTTCGACAAGAACGAGATCTTCGCCCCGCTCGCCGCGATCAAGATCGCCAAGGGTGCCAGCAAGAAGAAGTTCGACGAGACCGTCGACGTGTCGATGTCGCTCGGCGTCGACCCGCGCAAGGCCGACCAGATGGTCCGCGGCACCGTCTCCCTGCCCAACGGCACGGGCAAGACCGTCCGCGTCCTCGTCTTCGCCAACGGCGACAAGGCCGACGCCGCCCGTGAGGCCGGCGCCGACTTCGTCGGTGGCGACGAGCTCATCGAGAAGGTGGCCGGCGGCTGGACCGACTTCGACGCCGCTGTCGCGACGCCGGACCTCATGGGCAAGGTGGGCCGCGTGGCCCGCGTGCTCGGTCCCCGTGGCCTCATGCCCAACCCGAAGACCGGCACCGTCACCCCCGACGTGGCCAAGGCCGTCGCCGACATCAAGGGCGGCAAGATCGAGTTCCGCGTGGACCGTCACGCGAACCTCCACTTCATCATCGGCAAGGCCTCCTTCTCCGAGCAGCAGCTCGCCGAGAACTACGCCGCCGCGCTGGAGGAGATCCTGCGTCTGAAGCCGGCCTCCTCCAAGGGCCGCTACATCAAGAAGGTCACCGTCTCCACGACGATGGGCCCGGGCATCCAGATCGACCCCAACCGCACCAAGAACGTCGCGGCCGAGGACGAGGCCTGAGTCTCTTCCTGAGAATCAGCCGCGAAGGCCCCACCCGTTCCACGGGTGGGGCCTTCGTCATGTTTGACTACCGCCCATGTCCCACGTCGTGAGCCCGGCCACCCGTACCCGCCGGAACGTCCTGATCGTCCTCGGAGCCCTTGTGGTGCTCGCCCTGCTCGTGGCTGCGGTCGTGGTGCTCCAGAAGAAGGGCGACGACGACGGGGACTCCCTCGGCGGCCTGCACGAGCTCCGCAAGGACGAGTTCGCCAAGGCGCTGATCGACGCCCGCGAGAAGGCCGGCTCCTGGAGCTACGTCCAGACCACGACGCTCAACGACAAGATCCAGTCGGTCGTCGAGGGCAAGGTCACCTGGGACGGCAAGAAGGTCGACGTCGCCTTCGCGCCGCGCGGCGCCACCGGCGAGGCCGGCGAGGCCCGCTACGTCGACGGCACCTGGTACATCAACGACCCGCGACTGTCGAAGAGCAAGCCGTGGGCGAAGCTCGACAGCACCAAGTCGAAGGTCCTCGTCGACGCGCTCGACAACGAGGTGGACCCGCGCCGCCAGCTGGCGATCTTCGAGGACCCCGCCGGCTTCCAGGTCATCGGCACCGAGAATGTCGGCGTCGCCGTGGCGGTCCACTACCGGGTCACGGTGGCGATCGAGAAGGTCAAGGAGGTCACCAGCAACCCGGTCGTCGGCAACCCCGGCGACATGGAGGTCTTCGACGTCTGGGTCGACAACAAGGACCGCCTGGTGAAGATGACCACGCCGAGCGACATCGGCGCCATCAAGTCCGAGGAGATCCAGACGTTCACCGGCTACGGTGCCCCCGTGGCCATCGAGGCTCCGCCCGCCGCGCAGGTCCAGTCGACGGTGCTGAAGGCGAGGCCGGAGCGCAAGACCGAGGTCGGCAGCAACTGACCGACGTACGCCGTGCGCGCCCCGCGCCACCTCGATTTGGTGGCGCGGGGAGCGCCGCGTAGGCTCTGCACCTGAAACCAGAGACCGCCGGTCGTCTCCCTGCCCAGCAGGGTGACCGAAGGATCCGCGAAGCGGACGACCTGCGCAGGTGCACCAGAGCCGGACCGCGAGGTCCATGAACGCCCTGAGCGCTTGCGCCGGGGCGTTTTTGCATGATCCGGGGGTGGTCTCATCGAATCGGAAGGAGACCCATGGCGCGGGCAGACAAGGCAGCCGCTGTTGCCGAGGTCGTTGACACGTTCAACGCCTCCAACGGTGCCGTCCTGACCGAGTACCGCGGTCTCTCCGTTGCGGAGCTTCAGCAGCTGCGACGCTCCCTCGGCGAGAACGCTGACTACGCCGTGGTCAAGAACACGCTGGCCCTCATCGCCGCCCGTGAGGCGGGCTTCGAGGGTCTCGACGACCTGCTGACCGGCCCGACCGCCATCGCCTTCATCAAGGGCGATGTCGTCGAGGCGGCCAAGGGTCTGCGTGACTTTGCCAAGGCGAACCCCGCCCTTGTCATCAAGGGTGGTTTCCTGGACGGCAACGTCCTCGACGCTGCCGAGGTCGCCAAGCTGGCCGACCTCGAGTCGCGTGAGGTCCTGCTCGCCAAGGTTGCCGGTGCTCTCACCGCGACGCTGGCCCAGGCGCTCTACGTGTTCAACGCCCTGCCGTCGAAGACCGCGCAGCTTGCTGCCGCTCTCGAGGCCAAGGCCGCGAACGACCCCTCGATCCTCGCAGGTGGTGCCGGTGCCCCGGCCGCTGCCGAGGAGACCCCGGTTGCCGAGGAGGCCCCCGCGGCCGACGACGCGACCGAGTCCGCCGACGCCTGATCCTCGGGCTGACGCACCACACCACCTGAAACCCTGGCCGGCCTCCGGGCCGGACTTACGAAAGGACCGCCATCATGGCGAAGCTCACCACCGCCGAGCTGCTTGACGCGTTCAAGGAGCTGACCCTCATCGAGCTCTCCGAGTTCGTGAAGGAGTTCGAGGAGACCTTCGGCGTCACCGCCGCCGCTCCGGTCGCCGTTGCCGCTGCTGGCGCCCCGGGCGCCCCGGCCGCCGAGGCTGCTGCCGAGAAGGACGAGTTCGACGTCGAGCTCACCGCCGCCGGTGACAAGAAGATCAACGTCATCAAGGAGGTGCGCGCGCTCACCAACCTCGGCCTGAAGGAGGCCAAGGACCTGGTCGAGGCCGCTCCCAAGGTGATCCTCGAGGGCGTCGCCAAGGACGCTGCCGAGAAGGCCAAGGAGGCCCTCGAGGGCGCCGGCGCCACCGTCACGCTCAAGTGACCCTGACTCCCTGAGTCGCACGGACCGGGCGGTCATCCCTGCGGGGGTGGCCGCCCGGTCTGCCATTTCCCGCATTCCCGCCGTACGTCGTGGCGCCCTGGCTACCGGCGAGTACAAATAGTGGGCATCGGGTGACGTGGGCCACGAAAGGCCGTAACTTTGCGCTCACGGTCACGTTGAGTGCTCCGTGGGGGAGTCGACCCCGGTCGAAGTTCCCGAGACGCACGTTAGGAAGAGGAGCCCTCATGGGTGTTGACATCAAGATCGAGCATCTGACGAAGTCCTTCGGCAAGCAGCTCATCTGGAACGACGTCACGCTGACCATGCCTGCCGGCGAGATCTGCGTCATGCTCGGCCCGTCCGGCACCGGCAAGTCGGTCCTCCTCAAGACCCTCATCGGTCTCCTCAAGCCTGACCGGGGCTCGGTCATCATCGAGGGCACCGACATCGCCAACTGTTCGGAGAAGGACCTCTACGAGGTCCGCAAGCTCTTCGGTGTCCTCTTCCAGGACGGCGCGATGTTCGGCTCGATGAACCTCTTCGACAACGTCGCCTTCCCGCTGCGCGAGCACACGCGCAAGTCGGAGTCGGAGATCAAGAAGATCGTCCTCGAGAAGATGGACCTGGTCGGTCTGATCGGCGCGGAGTACAAGCTCCCCGGCGAGATCTCGGGTGGTATGCGCAAGCGTGCCGGCCTGGCTCGCGCGCTGGTCCTCGACCCCGAGATCCTCCTCATCGACGAGCCTGACTCCGGTCTCGACCCGGTCCGCACGTCGTTCATCAACCAGCTCTTCGTCGACCTGAACGCGCAGATCGAGGCGACGTTCATGATCGTCACGCACGACATCCACTCGGTGCGTGTCGTCCCGGACCAGATCGGCCTGCTCTACCACAAGCACCTGGCCATGTTCGGCCCGCGCGAGATGCTGCTGTCGTCCGACGAGCCGGTCGTGCGCCAGTTCCTCAACGCGCAGACCGTCGGCCCGATCGGCATGTCCGAGGAGAAGGACGCCGACCAGCTGGCTGCCGAGAAGGACATGGACCTTCCGCCGCTGCCGCCGATCCCGCTCCAGCTCGAGACCTCCAACGGCATCCCGCGCAAGTCGCAGCGTCCGCCGGGTGAGTGGTGCCGCCTCAACGGCGTCACGCCGCCTCCGGGCTCCTTCAGGGCGGACTCGATCCTGGCCGCCAACGCATCGTCGAAGGGCGAGGTCTGATCAGCGAGAGAAGCTGATCAGAGACAGCCATGACAGCAGTGACCGCTTCCAGGGCTCTCGCGCCTATCGGTTCGGCAGGCAAACTCTTCGCGTTCGCGCTGGATGTTGCACGGGGGCTGTTCCGACGACCGTTCCAGACTCGGGAGTTCTTCCAGCAGGCGTGGTTCATCGCCTCGGTGACCATCGTTCCGACCGCGCTCGTCGCGATTCCGTTCGGAGCGGTGATCGCCCTGCAGGTCGGTGGGCTCATCGCCCAGTTCGGCGCGCAGTCCTTCACGGGCTCCGCGTCCGTGCTGGCCGTCGTCCGTGAGGCCGGCCCCATCGCGACGTCGTTGCTGATCGCCGGTGCCGGTGGCTCCGCGATCGCGGCCGACCTCGGCGCGCGCAAGATCCGCGAGGAGCTCGACGCGATGATGGTGCTGGGCATCGACCCGATCCAGCGCCTCGTCGTGCCCCGTGTGCTCGCGTGCATGCTGGTGGCGGTCTTCCTCAACGGCCTGGTCAGCGTCGTCGGCGTGGCTGGCGGCTACGTCTTCAACGTGATCCTCCAGCACGGCACCCCGGGCGCCTACCTGTCGAGCTTCACCGCGCTCGCGCAGCTGCCCGACCTCTGGCAGGGCATGGTCAAGGCGCTCGTCTTCGGCCTGATCGCGGCGATCGTCGCGTCGTACATGGGCATGAACGCCGGCGGCGGACCGAAGGGCGTCGGCGACGCCGTCAACATCTCGGTCGTCGTGACGTTCATGCTTCTCTTCGTTGTCAACTTCGTGATGAGCGCGCTCTACATCCAGCTCGTCCCCCCGAAGACAGGCTGAGCGCATGGGTGCCCTCCTCGCGCTCCCGCAGCGCCTCCTCTCCTTCCTCGACCACCTCGGCGCCGAGCTGGCCTTCTACCTGCGCGCCCTGGTGTGGGCGCCGGTCGCGATCAAGCGCTGGTCGCGCGAGATCCTCCGCCTGCTCGCCGAGGTCACGCTCGGCACGGGTGCACTTGCCGTCATCGGTGGCACGGTCGGCGTCATCGTCTCGATGTGCTTCTTCACCGGCACCGAGGTCGGCCTCCAGGGCTACGCCGCCCTCAACCAGCTCGGCACCGGCGCGCTGACCGGCTTCGTGTCGGCGTACTTCAACACCCGCGAGATCGCCCCGCTGGTCGCGGGCATCGCTCTCGCGGCGACCGTCGGGTGTGGCTTCACCGCCCAGCTCGGCGCGATGCGGATCTCCGAGGAGGTCGACGCTCTCGAGGTCATGGCGATCCCGTCGATGCCCTTCCTGGTCACCACACGCATCCTCGCGGGTCTGGTCGCCATCGTCCCGCTGTACGTCGTGGGCCTGCTGTCGTCGTACTTCGCGACGCGGCTCGTGGTCACCCGCGGCTACGGGCAGAGTGTCGGCACCTACGACCACTACTTCCACGCGTTCCTGCCGCCGGGCGACGTGCTCTGGTCCTTCGGCAAGGTGCTCGTCTTCGCCGTCGTCGTCATCCTGATCCACTGCTACCACGGCTACACCGCCTCGGGCGGTCCGGCGGGTGTCGGCGTCGCGGTCGGCAAGGCGGTCCGGACGTCGATCGTGGCGATCAACGTCCTCGACCTGCTGCTCTCCATGGCGATCTGGGGAGCCTCGACCACCGTCAGGCTGGCGGGCTGACATGGGAATCCTGCGCAGCCACCGCCTGATCGGCGTGGTCTTCCTGTTGCTGATGGCAGCCTCGCTGTGGTTCACCTACGCGATCTTCAGCCAGAAGTTCACCGACTTCGTGCCGGTCACCCTGCAGTCCTCGACGATCGGGCTGCAGATGCCCGAGCGCGCCGACGTGAAGTACCGCGGCGTCATCGTGGGCCAGGTCCGCAGCTTCAAGCCCGCGGGTGACGGTGCCGAGCTCCAGCTGGGCATCTACCCCGACAGCATGAAGGCGATCCCCGGCGACGTGACGGGCGCGATCCTGCCCAAGACGCTCTTCGGCGAGAAGTACGTCTCGCTCGAGAGCGCGGGCGGAGACAGTGCGAGCCCCCTCCGGCCGCACGCGACGATCAGCCGCACGGCGGTCTCCACCGAGGTCGAGAAGGTCCTCAACGACCTGCTGCCCCTCCTGCGTGCGATCAAGCCCGAGCAGCTCAACTACACGCTCAACGCGATCGCGACCGCCCTCGAGGGGCGTGGCACCAAGATCGGCAACGGCCTGGTCACCCTCGACGACTACCTCAAGCGGTTCAACCCGAAGGTCGACGACCTGATCGCCGACATCCGCGAGACGGCGAAGGTCTCCGACGTCTACGCGGCCGCCCTCCCCGAGATCGGCACGATCCTGCGCAACTCCGTCTACACCGGCAACACCCTGCGGACCCGCGAGGCGAAGCTGCAGAAGCTCTTCGGTGAGGTGAGCGCCTTCTCCGACACGGCGCGCAGCTTCCTCGACGCCAACGAGAAGAACATCGTGCGCCTCGGCCAGCTCTCCTCCGTGCAGCTCAAGCTGCTCGCGAAGTACTCCCCGCAGTACGCCTGCTTCCTCCAGGGCATGGTCACGCAGGAGAAGCAGATCCGGCAGACGTTCCGCGGGCACATGCTCCACATCAACGCGGAGATCCTGAAGCACCAGCCGCGTGGCTGGAACGTCGGCGACCTGCCGGTCAATGGACTGGTCAACAAGCCGACCTGCCTCACGCTGCCGCGTGACGTCAACGACCAGGCGCACCCGTGGACCGCCGTCCCCGACTTCAACGACGGCGTCGAGGTCCCGACCGGCAAGGGCACGCAGCGTGTCGCCCCCGCCGACAGCGACTTCACGCCGTACGCCGGCACGTCGGCCGAGGCGGAGGCCCTGCGGGTCCTGCTCTCCCCGGTCGTCGGCACCGGCGCGTCCTCCGTTCCGGACGTGGCGGTCTTCATGCTGGCGCCGATGGCCCGTGGATCGGAGGTGAGCGTCCAGTGAGCCGCAAGGGACTCGACCGCAAGACCACCGGCGACCTCGTCCGGCTGAGCATCTTCATGGTGATCACGGCGATGGCGACCGCGCTGCTGGCGGCCACCATCGGCAACCTCAGCTTCGAGCGCACCCGCCAGTACCACGCGGTCTTCTCCGACGCGACCGGCGTCTTCAAGGGCGACGACATCCGCATGGCGGGCGTGAAGGTCGGCACCGTCAAGAACGTCGACATCGTCGACCGCACCCGGGCGCGCGTGACCTTCACGGTCCGCGACCAGACGCCGCTGACGCAGGCGTCGCACCTGACGGTGAAGTTCCGCAACCTCGTCGGTCAGCGCTACATCGCGATCTCGCAGGAGCCGGGGGAGACGGGCAAGCTCGCCGAGAACGCCACGATCCCGCTCGACCACACGACGGCAGCCCTCGACCTCACGGTCCTCTTCAACGGCTTCAAGCCGCTCTTCGCTGCCCTGTCGCCGCGCGACATCAACAAGCTCTCCTACGAGATCGTCCAGGTCTTCCAGGGCGAGGGCGGCACCCTCGAGGGGCTGCTTTCCGACACCGCGTCGCTGACCTCCACGCTGGCCGACCGCGACAAGGTCATCGGCGACCTGATCGACAACCTCAACACGGTCCTCAAGCACGTGGCCGACCGTGACGACGAGCTGGGCCGCCTGATCGTCAGCTTCCGCACGCTCGTCAGCGGCCTCAACCAGGACCGTGACGCGCTGCTCGGCCCGCTCGACCAGATCTCGGACCTCTCCGTCCAGACCGCCAGCCTGGTCAAGGGGCTCCGCCCCGACCTGGTCGCCGACCTCAAGCAGCTGCGGCGCGTGGCCGGCAACCTCGACCGCAACAAGGGCGAGATCGACCGCGTCCTGCAGGTGCTGCCGATCAAGCTGACCAAGATGGGCCGCACCGCGGTCTACGGCTCGTTCTTCAACTTCTACCTGTGCGAGTTCCACGGCCGGGTGATCCTGCCGGGCGGGAAGCGCCTGCCGATCGACTACAAGACCGCGGCCTCGAGGTGCAACCTCTGATGATCCCGTTCCGAGAGCGCAATCCCGTCGTCGTCGGCGCCGTCAGCCTGGCGGTGATCGGCACCGCCATGGTGGCAGCCTTCCGTGCCGGTGACCTGCCGGTGATCGGTGGCGGCGACACCTACTACGCGTCCTTCAGCGAGGCCGGCGGGCTCAAGGCCGACGACGAGGTCCGCATCGCCGGCGTCCGCATCGGCAAGGTCACCGACGTCGGCCTCGACGGCAACCACGTCAAGGTCGCCTTCAAGGTCGACTCGGGTGCCGACTTCGGCCCCGACACCGCAGCGGCGATCAAGGTGAAGACGATCCTCGGCCAGATGTACCTCGCGCTCCAGCCGTCGGGCCCCGGCCAGATGAAGGAGGGCGCGACGATCCCGGTCGACCGCACCAGCTCGCCGTACGACGTCGTCGACGCGTTCAGCGGCCTGGCCGACACCGCCGACAAGATCGACACCGACCAGCTGGCCAAGTCGTTCCGCACGCTCGCCGCCCTGACGCGCAACACGCCGGAGGAGTTCAAGGCGGCGCTGGCCGGCGTCTCGGCCCTGTCGCGCAACGTCGCGAAGCGCGACGACCAGCTCAACACGCTGCTCCGCAACCTCCACACCGTCTCCGCCGTCCTCGACAAGCGCGACGACGACCTGATCGGCCTGATGAAGGATGCCGACGTGCTCTTCCGCGCTGTCGTGGCCCGCCGCGAGGCGATCCACAACCTCCTGGTGTCGACCTCGACGCTCGGCCAGGAGCTCACCGCGCTCGTCAAGCAGAGCCGCGCGGACCTCGCGCCGGCGCTCGCCCACACCGAGAGCGTGCTGCGCGTCCTCAACAAGAACCAGGACAACCTCGACCAGTCCCTGCGGCTGATGGCGCCCTTCTACCGGGTCTTCGCCAACACGCTCGGCACCGGCCCGTGGTTCGACACCTGGATCTCCAACATGCCGCCCGGCCCGCAGCTCAACCGCGTCGCGCCGGCAGGGGAGGGCCGATGAAGAAGTTCCTGGTCCCCGGAATCCTGCTCATCCTCGTGCTGGCCACGGCGTTCGTGCTGCTCTCGGGCGAGGACCGCAAGACGCTCGTCGCCCACTTCCCGCGGACCGTCTCGGTCTACGAGGGCAGCGACGTGCGCGTGCTCGGCGTCCCCGTCGGCACCGTCGACAAGGTCGATCCCTCGGGCACCGACGTCGTCGTCACGATGTCCTACCCGGCAGACGTCAAGATCCCCGAGGACGCGAAGGCGGTCATCATCGCGCCGTCCGTCGTCGGCGACCGCTTCGTCCAGCTCACCCCGGCGTACGACGGCGGGCCGACGCTCGCCGACCGCGCGGTCCTCGACACCTCGCGCACCGCGGTGCCGCTCGAGCTCGACCAGATCTACCAGAGCCTCGACGACCTCACGACCGCGCTCGGTCCCGACGGTGCCAACAAGCACGGTGCGCTGAGCGACCTGCTCGTCTCCACGGCCAAGAACTTCAGTGGCCAGGGCGAGAAGTTCAACCAGACGATCCAGGACCTGTCGAAGCTGACCGGCACCCTCGACGACAACCGCGAGGAGCTCTTCAGCACCGCGGCGCGCCTCGAGCGGTTCGTCAACACGCTCGCGAAGAACGACGACACCGTCCGCACGTTCAACAAGTCACTCGCCGACGTCTCCGCCCTGCTCGCGGGGGAGCGCACCGACCTCGCGGCCTCGCTGCGCAACCTTGCGGTCGCGATGGGCCAGGTCTCGACCTTCGTCAAGGAGAACGAGGACTCCCTCGGCCGCAACATCACGGGGCTCAACCGGGTCGCGAAGGTGCTGGTCCGCCAGCGCGCCGCGCTCGACGAGACCCTGTCCGCGGCTCCGGTCGCGCTGGTCAACCTCGGCCACACCTACAACCCGCAGAACGGCACGCTCGACACCCGGGCCAACCTCGGCGAAGTGCTCAATCAGCTCACCGCTGACCCTGCCACCGTCCTGTGCGGCCTGACCAACAGCAAGACCGTCTGCAATCTCCTCGACGGGCTCAAGCTCCCGGCCCTGGGCCGCGCAGCGGCGCTGCAGCGGGGCGCGACGCCCGCGCCGTACGACCCGACGCTCGGTGGACTCGTGGAGGTGGCCCGATGACGCCCGCCCGCGCCGTACGCCTGGCCGTCCTGCTCGTCGTCGGCCTGCTCACGCTGAGCAGCTGCCGCTTCGACGTCTACAGCCTGCCGCTGCCCGGCGGTGCCGACACCGGTGACCACCCGATGACGGTGACCGTCGAGTTCAACGACGTCCTCGACCTGGTGCCCGAGTCGTCGGTGAAGGTCGCCGACGTGACCGTCGGCAAGGTGACCAAGGTCGACCTCGACGGCTACCACGCCAAGGTGACCCTCGAGCTCGACGACAAGGTCGACCTGCCGTCCAACGCGGTCGCCACGATCCGCCAGACCAGCCTCCTCGGCGAGAAGTTCGTCTCGCTCGCGGCGCCCGCCTCGGGCGCCAGCCCGCAGCGGCTCGCGAACCACGACGACATCCCGCTCGCCCGCACAGGCCGCAACCCCGAGGTCGAGGAGGTGCTCAGCGCGCTGAGCCTGATCCTCAACGGCGGCGGCGTGGCCCAGCTGAAGACCATCTCCCACGAGCTCAACCTGGCCCTCGAAGGCAACGAGGGCTCGGCCCGCTCGGTGCTGACCCAGCTCTCGACGCTGGTCGACAAGCTCGAGAAGAACAAGGGCGACATCGTCCACGCGATCACCTCGGTCAACCGCCTCGCCGTCAGCGTCGAGAAGCAGATGCCGGCGATCGACTCCGCGCTCGAGGAGCTTCCGTCGGCGCTCGAGTCGCTCAACCGCCAGCGCGACGACCTGGTCAAGATGCTCAAGGCGCTGGCGCAGCTGAGCGATGTCGGCGTCCGGGTGATCAAGGCCTCGAAGGCCTCCACGATCGACGCGTTCCACCAGCTCGACCCGGTCCTCTCGGCGCTCGCCGACGCCGGCGACGCGCTGCCCAACGCGCTGCAGATCTTCTTCACCTACCCGTTCCCCGACGCCAACCTGCTCTCGCGTGACCCGCAGACGGCGCGCGACCTGCGGATGGGTGACTACGTGAACCTCTCGGTCCAGCTCGACGTCGACCTGAGCGGCGGCACCACCAGCGGTGGCACCGGCGGCCCGGGCGGTGGCGGCACCCTGCCGCTGTGCGGCACGATCCAGCTCCCCGTGCTGTGCCCCTCCGGCACCTCGGGCGGCACGACGAGCACGAACCCGCTCGACCAGATCACCGGCAGCCTGCCCAAGCTGCTGCGCAGCGCCCCCGGGCAGACGACGCGGGTGAGCTACCGCGACCTGATGAAGCGCTACGACCCCGACCTCGTGGCCCTCCTCGTCCCGGGGGTGGCCCGATGATCACGCAGCGCACGAAGCTCCAGCTGATCCTCTTCGCCTTCATCACCGTCATCGGGTGTGCCTTCGTGGGTGCCCGCTACGCCCAGCTGGACCGCTTCTTCTACGACAGCTCGTACGACGTGACCGGCCACTTCCAGCAGTCCGGCGGCATCTACGACGGCGCCGAGGTCTCCTACCGCGGCGTCCAGGTCGGCAAGGTGACCGAGCTCAAGGCGACCCGCGACGGCGTCGACGTGGTGATGTCGATCGACAGCGGCCACGACAACATCCCCGCCGACACCCTGGCCGTCGTCGCGAACCGCTCCGCCCTCGGCGAGCAGTTCGTCGACCTCCAGCCGCGCAGCGACGGCAAGCCCTACCTGCGCGAGGGTGGCCAGGTCGCCGAGGCCGACACCCGCACCCCCATCGCGACCGCCACGCTCCTCGCCGACGTCAGCCGTACGGTCTCCGACGTCGACCAGGACGCCCTCGGCACGGTCGTCAGCGAGATGGGCCTCGCCTTCAAGGACACCGGCGACGACCTCGGCACCCTGATCGACACCCAGGACCGCTTCCTGAAGACCGCCAGCGACAACTTCGACGTGACGACCGCGCTGATCCGTGACGGTCGCACGGTGCTCGACGGGCAGCTGGCCTCGGCTGACTCGATCCGCGGCTTCGCCCGCGACCTGGCGCTGTTCTCCTCGACGGTCCGTGGCTCCGACAAGGACATCCGCGTCCTCATTGAGCGCGGCGCGGTCACCGCGAGCGTGCTCAAGGAGTTCCTCCACCAGCACGGCGTCGACCTCTCCGAGCTGCTCAACAACCTGGTCACGACCGGTGAGGTGGTTCAGCGCCACCTCCGCGGCGTCGAGACCATGCTGGTCGCCTACCCCTACGTCGTGCAGGGTGGCTTCACGGTGACCGCCAAGGACCCCGTCACCGGGCTGTACGACGCCCACTTCGGCCTCGTCTTCACCCCGAACCCCTCGGTCTGCCACGACGGCTACCAGAGCACCGACCGCCGGGCGCCCCTCGACGGCAGCAACCGGCCGATGGTCATGGACGCCCACTGCGCCGAGCCGCCGACCAAGAGCAACGCACGTGGCGCGCAGAACGCTCCGCGTGACCGCGTGGCTCCCGCGGTCGACGCCCCGGTCGTCGCGACCTACGACCCGGACACGGGTAGGGTCACCTGGACCGACGAGGTGCCCGCGGCCGACCGTCGTACCGACGTACCGGCTCCGGCCGGCCTGGGTGCGGACACCTGGAAGTGGCTCTATCTGCAGCCGCTCGGCGAGTGACCACCTCCTACAGGAAGTGACCAGATGACGCACGAGCCCGGCACTGCCGCGCGCCCGGCCCGACGAGCCCTGCTCGTCGTCCTCAGCCTGCTGCTGGCGGCCGCCCTCGCGCTCCTCGTGGTGCGCACGCTCCAGAACCGCGACGTCGAGGCGCCCGCCGGTGGCGGGTACGGCACCGCGTCGGAGCGCGCTGGCATCGAGGATGTCGCCGAGCAGTTCGTGCTGAACGTCGGCACCTTCGGCCCCCAGGACCTCAAGGACGGCACCATGCCCGACTACCGCCGTCGGGTCGGGTCGCTGCTCACCACGAAGTTCCGCGCCAGCTTCGACAAGCAGGTCCCGGCGCTCGAGCAGGGCGTGGCCCAAATCAAGCTCCAGAAGGTCGCCAAGGTCAGTGCTGTCGGGGTCGCGTCCGTCGAGGGCGACCGGGCCACGGCCTTCGTGGCGTGGGAGAGGACCGCGCGTATCGGCAAGGGCAGCTACGACGCCCCGGAGCAGACCCGCTCGAAGGTCGAGTTGGTCAGGGTCAAGGGGGAGTGGCGCGTGGACGACTTCACGCCCGTGACGGGGGAGGCCGCGAAGTGAGCGCCATCGACCTGTACGCCGTGCTCGGTGTCGCCCGCGACGCCTCGACCGACGAGATCCGCGCCGCCTGGAAGGGTGCCGTCGCGGACATGGACCCGACGGACCCGAAGCTCAACGTCTTCAACCAGGCCGGTGCCGTCCTCCTCGACCCCGCCAAGCGGGCGAAGTACGACGCGGAGACCGCGCCTGCGGAGGACGACGACAGCGACCCGGTCGCTGCCGAGGAGCCGGCCGAGGAGCCGGCTGGGGACGTCGCCGTCGCCGAACCGGAGGCCCCCGCGCCCACTGCCGCTCCGGTCGTCGCCGGCGGACGCGACGTGCCCACGTGGGTGCTCACGCTGCTGGCCGGGCTGACCGTGGCGGCCGTGCTCGCTGCGATCTTCGCCGCGGGACCACTCGGTCGTGCGCTGCCGGCGGCGGGCGTGCCCGACTCCCAGCAGCGGCTCGTCGACGCGGCGAACGCTGCGGAGAAGGCGGCCGTGCCGGTGCTGTCCTACGACTACCGCCACCTGGACCAGGACGAGAAGGCCGCGACGGCGCAGATGACCTCGAAGTTCCGCAAGGACTACGAGCAGACCTTCACCCTGATCAAGCAGAACGCCCCGCAGGTGCAGGCGGTCGTCGCGGCCACGGTGCTCGGCTCGGCGATCAGCCACGCCTCCGGCAAGACGGTCGACGTCCTGCTCTTCGTGGACCGCCCGACCAGCAAGAAGGGCGCCAAGGAGCCGGTCGTCTACCGCGACCAGGTGACCTTCTCGATGCGCCGGGTCGACGGCACCTGGCTCGTCGACGACATGCGGACGAGCCGTCCTGCTTGACCGGTGACGCTCCGGCGTTCATCATCGTCGTACCCTCCGGGATTTTTCCCGGTTGAGGGTTTGTGACGCGCGCGCTTCTGCGCTAACCTTCTTCTTTGCGTCTGCCCTCATATGCGGCCTGCCTCCAGGTGGCTGGTTCGTGGTCGGCGGCGCCAGATCACCGCGTTCCCTCAGAAGGACACCTCTTGGCCGCGCGCAGCTCCGCTGGTAACCCCCGTCGCATCTCCTTCGCGAAGATCACCGAACCTCTCGAGGTCCCGCAGCTCCTCGCCCTCCAGACTGACAGTTTCGACTGGCTGGTGGGCAACGAGAAGTGGCAGGAAGTCGTCCAGCGTCGCATCGACGCGGGCGAGGACGTCTCCACGAAGTCGGGTCTGACCGAGATCTTCGAGGAGATCTCCCCGATCGAGGACTTCTCCGAGACGATGTCGCTCTCGTTCGAGAACCCGGTCTTCTACGACCCGAAGTACACGGTCGAGGAGTGCAAGGAGAAGGACTTCACCTACTCCGCCCCGCTCTACGTCTCCGCTGAGTTCACCAACAACGAGACCGGCGAGATCAAGGGCCAGACCGTCTTCATGGGCGAGTTCCCGCTCATGACCGACAAGGGCACCTTCGTCATCAACGGCACCGAGCGTGTCGTCGTCTCGCAGCTCGTCCGCTCGCCGGGCGTCTACTTCGAGCGCACCGCCGACAAGACGTCCGACAAGGACATCTACACCGCGAAGGTCATCCCGTCGCGTGGCGCCTGGCTCGAGTTCGAGATCGACAAGCGCGACATGGTCGGCGTCCGCCTCGACCGCAAGCGCAAGCAGAACGTCACCGTGCTGCTCAAGGCCCTCGGCTGGACCAACGAGCAGATCCGCGAAGAGTTCGGCCAGTACGAGTCGATGATGCTCACCCTGGAGAAGGACAACACCCAGGGCGAGGACGACGCGCTGCTCGACATCTACCGCAAGCTCCGTCCCGGCGAGCCGCCGACGCGTGAGGCTGCGCAGACGCTGCTGAACAACTACTACTTCAACCCGAAGCGCTACGACCTCGCGAAGGTCGGCCGCTACAAGATCAACAAGAAGCTCGGCACCCACGAGGCGTTCGACCAGCAGACGCTGACCATCGACGACATCGTGGCGACGATCCGCTACGTCGTGGCCCTCCACGCCGGCGAGATCGAGCTGCCCAGCACGAGCGACGCCGCTGACGCGGTGCCGACCCCGGTCGACGCCGACGACATCGACCACTTCGGCAACCGCCGCATGCGCACGGTCGGCGAGCTCATCCAGAACCAGCTCCGCACGGGTCTCGCCCGCATGGAGCGCGTGGTCCGTGAGCGGATGACGACGCAGGACGTCGAGGCGATCACGCCCCAGTCCCTGATCAACATCCGCCCGGTCGTCGCGGCGCTGAAGGAGTTCTTCGGCACCTCGCAGCTCTCGCAGTTCATGGACCAGACCAACCCGATCGCGGGCCTGACGCACAAGCGTCGCCTCTCCGCGCTCGGCCCGGGTGGTCTCTCCCGTGACCGCGCCGGCATGGAGGTCCGCGACGTCCACCCGTCGCACTACGGCCGCATGTGCCCCATCGAGACCCCGGAAGGCCCGAACATCGGCCTGATCGGCTCGCTCGCGTCGTACGGACGGATCAACCCGTTCGGCTTCGTCGAGACGCCGTACCGCAAGGTCGAGAACGGTGTCGTCACCGACCAGATCGACTACCTGACCGCCGACGACGAGGACCGCTTCGTCATCGCGCAGGCCAACGCGGTCCTGGACGAGAACGGCCGCTTCGCCGAGGAGCGGGTGCTCGTGCGCCTGCGCCAGGGCGAGGTCTCCGAGATCCTGCCCGAGGACGTCGACTACATGGACGTCTCGCCGCGCCAGATGGTGTCGGTCGCGACCGCCCTCATCCCGTTCCTCGAGCACGACGACGCCAACCGTGCCCTCATGGGCGCCAACATGCAGCGTCAGGCCGTCCCGCTCATCAAGAGCGACAGCCCGATCGTCGGCACCGGCATCGAGTACCGCGCCGCCGTCGACGCGGGTGACGTCGTCACCGCGTCCAAGGCCGGCGTCGTCAAGGACGTCTCTGCCGACGCCGTCGAGGTCATGAACGACGACGGCACGTACTCGACGTACCGCATGGCGAAGTTCAAGCGCTCCAACCAGGGCACCTGCATCAACCAGCGCCCGCTGGTTGCCGAGGGTGACCGCCTCGAGGCCGGTTCGCCGATCGCTGACGGCCCCTGCACCGACAACGCCGAGATGGCGCTGGGCACCAACCTCCTCGTGGCCTTCATGCCCTGGCAGGGCCACAACTACGAGGACGCGATCATCCTGTCGCAGCGCCTCGTCCAGGAGGACGTCCTCACCTCGATCCACATCGAGGAGCACGAGGTCGACGCCCGCGACACGAAGCTCGGCCCCGAGGAGATCACCCGGGACATCCCGAACGTCTCCGAGGAGGGCCTGGCCGACCTCGACGAGCGCGGCATCATCCGCATCGGCGCCGAGGTCTCGACCGGCGACATCCTCGTCGGCAAGGTCACGCCCAAGGGTGAGACCGAGCTGACCCCGGAGGAGCGCCTGCTCCGCGCGATCTTCGGTGAGAAGGCGCGCGAGGTCCGCGACACCTCGATGAAGGTCCCGCACGGCGAGTCCGGCACGGTCATCGGCGTTCGCGTCTTCGACCGTGAGGACGGCGACGAGCTGCCCCCGGGCGTCAACCAGCTGGTCCGCGTCTACGTCGCCCAGAAGCGCAAGATCTCCGTGGGTGACAAGCTCGCCGGCCGTCACGGCAACAAGGGCGTCATCGCGAAGATCCTGCCGGTCGAGGACATGCCGTTCATGGAGGACGGCACCCCGGTCGACGTGATCCTCAACCCGCTCGGTGTCCCGCGTCGTATGAACATCGGCCAGATCCTGGAGCTCCACCTGGGCTGGATCGGCAAGCAGGGCTGGCACATCGACGCCGACCTGCGCGACACCGAGTGGGCCAAGCGCCTCATCTCCATCGGTGCCGACGAGGCCGCGCCCAACACGAAGGTCGCCACGCCGGTCTTCGACGGTGCCCGTGAGGACGAGATCATCGGCCTGCTCGGCTCCACCACGCCGACCCGTGACGGTGACCGTCTCGTCGGTGAGTCGGGCAAGGCGAGCCTGTTCGACGGTCGCTCCGGCGAGCCGTTCCCGGAGCCGGTCTCCGTGGGCTACATGTACATCCTCAAGCTGCACCACCTTGTCGACGACAAGATCCACGCGCGCAGCACCGGTCCGTACTCGATGATCACCCAGCAGCCGCTCGGCGGTAAGGCCCAGTTCGGTGGCCAGCGCTTCGGTGAGATGGAGGTCTGGGCGATGGAGGCGTACGGCGCCGCCTACGCCCTGCAGGAGCTCCTGACCATCAAGTCCGACGACGTGCCCGGCCGCGTGAAGGTCTACGAGGCGATCGTCAAGGGCGAGAACATCCCCGACTCGGGCATCCCGGAGTCGTTCAAGGTTCTCGTCAAGGAGATGCAGTCGCTCTGCCTCAACGTGGAGGTCCTCTCGCAGGACGGCTCCATGATCGAGCTGCGTGACGCCGATGAGGACGTCTTCCGCGCTGCGGAGGAGCTGGGCATCGACCTGTCCCGTCGCGAGAACCCCTCTGTCGAAGAAGTCTGAGTGAGTCACCAGTACGCCGGGTGACCGGCGTACGCGCGGCCCTCGGTCATCAAGTCTTTTCTCTTCAGTACTAACGAAGGACACAAGCCAAGTGCTCGACGTCAACTTCTTCGACCAGCTCAAGATCGGCCTGGCCACCGCGGACGAGATCCGCGGATGGAGCCACGGCGAGGTCAAGAAGCCGGAGACCATCAACTACCGCACGCTCAAGCCCGAGCGTGACGGCCTCTTCTGCGAGAAGATCTTCGGTCCCACCCGGGACTGGGAGTGCTACTGCGGCAAGTACAAGCGCGTGCGCTTCAAGGGCATCATCTGCGAGCGCTGTGGCGTCGAGGTCACCCGCTCCAAGGTCCGCCGCGAGCGCATGGGCCACATCGAGCTCGCCGCTCCCGTGACCCACATCTGGTACTTCAAGGGCGTCCCGTCGCGCCTGGGCTACCTGCTCGACCTCGCCCCGAAGGACCTCGAGAAGGTCATCTACTTCGCGGCGTACATGATCACCTCCGTCGACGAGGACGCGCGTCACCGCGACCTGTCCTCGCTCGAGGGCAAGGTCGACCTCGAGCGCAAGCGCCTCGAGGGTCGTCGCGACACCGCGATCGACGACCGCGCCAAGAAGTTCGAGGAGGACCTGGCTGCGCTCGAGGCCGAGGGCGCCAAGTCCGACGCCAAGCGCAAGGTCAAGGACGCCGCCGAGCGCGAGATGAAGCAGATCCGCGACCGCTCGCAGCGCGAGATCGACCGCCTCGACGAGGTGTGGAACCGCTTCAAGAGCCTCAAGGTCCAGGACCTCGAGGGCGACGAGCTGCTCTACCGCGAGATGAAGAACTGGTTCGGCAAGTACTTCGAGGGGCACATGGGCGCTGCGGCGATCCAGAAGCGCCTCCAGGACTTCGACGTCGAGGCCGAGGTGGAGTCGCTGCGCGAGACCATCGCGACCGGCAAGGGCCAGAAGAAGGTCCGCGCCCTCAAGCGCCTCAAGGTCGTCGACGCGTTCCGCAAGACCGGCAACCAGCCGATCGGCATGGTCCTCGACGCCGTCCCGGTCATCCCGCCGGACCTCCGCCCGATGGTGCAGCTCGACGGTGGCCGCTTCGCGACCTCCGACCTCAACGACCTGTACCGCCGCGTGATCAACCGCAACAACCGACTCAAGCGACTGCTCGACCTCGGTGCGCCGGAGATCATCGTCAACAACGAGAAGCGGATGCTCCAGGAGGCCGTCGACTCGCTGTTCGACAACGGCCGTCGTGGTCGCCCCGTGACGGGTCCGGGCAACCGCCCGCTCAAGTCGCTCTCCGACATGCTCAAGGGCAAGCAGGGTCGCTTCCGCCAGAACCTCCTCGGCAAGCGCGTCGACTACTCGGGTCGTTCGGTCATCGTCTCCGGCCCGCAGCTCCGGCTGCACCAGTGCGGTCTGCCCAAGCAGATGGCGCTGGAGCTCTTCAAGCCGTTCGTGATGAAGCGCCTCGTGGACCTGTCCCACGCGCAGAACATCAAGTCGGCCAAGCGCATGGTCGAGCGCGCCCGCCCGGTCGTCTGGGACGTCCTCGAAGAGGTCATCACCGAGCACCCGGTGCTGCTCAACCGTGCCCCCACGCTGCACCGTCTGGGCATCCAGGCGTTCGAGCCGCAGCTCATCGAGGGCAAGGCCATCCAGCTCCACCCGCTCGTCTGCTCGGCGTTCAACGCTGACTTCGACGGCGACCAGATGGCCGTCCACCTGCCGCTCTCCGCGGAGGCGCAGGCCGAGGCCCGCATCCTGATGCTGTCGACGAACAACATCCTGAAGCCGTCGGACGGTCGCCCCGTGACCATGCCGACCCAGGACATGATCATCGGCCTCTTCTTCCTCACCACGGACCGTCAGGGTCCGGGCGAGGGTCGGGTCTTCTCCTCGCCGGCCGAGGCGATCATGGCGTTCGACCGCAAGGAGATCACCCTCCAGTCGAAGGTCAAGATCCGCCTGACGGGCGTCGTCCCGCCGCTCGGCTCCGAGATCGAGGGCGACACGTTCCTCCTCGAGACCACGCTGGGCCGCGTCATCTTCAACGAGGCGCTCCCGGACGACTACCCGTACGTCAACTACGAGGTGGGCAAGAAGCAGCTCGGCGCGATCGTCAACGACCTGGCCGAGCGCTACACCAAGGTCGAGGTCGCTGCGTCCCTCGACGCCCTCAAGGACAACGGCTTCCACTGGGCGACCCGCTCCGGTGTCACCGTCTCCATCGAGGACGTCGTCACGCCGGACTCCAAGGCCCAGATCCTCTCGGGCTACGAGGAGCAGGCCGCCAAGGTCCAGAAGCAGTTCGAGCGCGGTCTCGTCACTGACGAGGAGCGTCGCCAGGAGCTCATCGAGATCTGGACGCAGGCCTCCAACGAGGTCGCGAAGGCCATGGAGGTCAACTTCGACAAGGCCAACCCGATCTACATGATGGTCGACTCGGGTGCCTCCGGAAACATGATGCAGATCCGTCAGGTCGCCGCCATGCGTGGTCTCGTGGCGAACCCGAAGGGTGACATCATCCCGCGGCCGATCAAGTCGAACTTCCGCGAGGGTCTCTCCGTCCTCGAGTACTTCATCTCGACGCACGGTGCCCGCAAGGGTCTCGCCGACACCGCCCTGCGTACCGCCGACTCGGGCTACCTCACCCGTCGTCTGGTCGACGTCTCGCAGGACGTCATCATCCGCGAGGAGGACTGCGGCACCGAGCGTGGTCTGCCGAAGAAGATCGGCGTCCAGACCGACAACGGTGTGGTCAAGCACGAGCACGTCGAGGTCGCCGCGTACGCCCGTACGTCGGCCGTCGACGTGGTCGACCCGGCCTCCGGCGAGCTGCTCGTCGCGGCCGGCGAGGACCTCGGCGACGTGCGCATCGGCCAGCTGGTCGAGGCGGGCATCACCGAGCTCAAGGTCCGCTCGGTCCTCACCTGCGAGGCCAAGACCGGCACCTGCGCGAAGTGCTACGGCCGTTCGCTTGCGACCGGCAAGCTCGTCGACATCGGTGAGGCGGTCGGCATCATCGCCGCCCAGTCCATCGGTGAGCCCGGCACGCAGCTGACCATGCGTACCTTCCACACCGGTGGTGTGGCCTCCGCGGACGACATCACGCAGGGTCTTCCCCGCGTCGTGGAGCTCTTCGAGGCTCGCTCGCCCAAGGGTCGCTCGCCGATCGCCGAGGCGGCTGGCCGCATCGAGATCGACGAGTCGGACAAGGCGCGCAAGATCCTGCTCACGCCGGACGACGGCTCCGAGGTCCAGGAGTACCCCGTCTCCAAGCGCTCGCGTCTGCTCGTCGCTGACGGCCAGCACGTCGAGGTCGGCCAGAAGCTGATCGTCGGCACCGAGGACCCGCAGGACGTCCTGCGCATCCTCGGTATCCGCAAGGCGCAGGAGCACCTCGTCGACCAGGTGCAGTCCGTGTACCGCTCGCAGGGTGTGTCGATCCACGACAAGCACATCGAGATCATCGTGCGCCAGATGCTCCGTCGCGTGACGGTCATCGAGTCCGGCGACACGAACCTGCTGCCGTCCGACCTGGTCGACCGCGTGATCTTCGAGTCCGAGAACCGTCGCGTCGTCTCCGAGGGTGGCAAGCCCGCCTCGGGTCGTCCGGTCCTCATGGGCATCACGAAGGCCTCGCTCGCGACCGAGTCGTGGCTCTCCGCGGCCTCCTTCCAGGAGACCACCCGCGTCCTCACCGACGCGGCGATCAACGGCCGTTCGGACTCCCTGCTGGGTCTGAAGGAGAACGTGATCATCGGAAAGCTGATCCCGGCCGGCACGGGTCTGGAGCGCTACCGCAACATCCGGGTGGAGCCCACCGAGGAGGCCCGCGCCGCGGCGTACTCCGTCACCGGCTACGACTCCTACGACTACGACTTCGGCGCTGGTGGCCAGGTTGTTGCCGTGGACGACTTCGACTTCGGTTCCTACCAGAACTGATCTCGCCGCCTCACGACCGAGGGCCCCGTCGCGCAGCAGCGCGGCGGGGCCCTCGGCCATTGCGGGCACATCTCGATGTGAGGGGTGTGGTGGGGGAGGAGTGCCACCACCCGTGGTGGAGCTTCAGTGCCCGAGCATCGCGAGGATGCTGTCAGCGATTTCCTTGCCCTTGGATTCAGCGACGAAGTGGCCGACCTCCGGGTAGCGGTGCACGTCCAACGCGGGAATCGCCGCTGTCCACTGTGCCAGCACGGACTTCTTCCCGAGGGGATCTCTCGCGCCGATGTGAGCGACGGCCGGAAGGTCCTTCCAGTGTTCCGGCACCTCGGTCTGCATCCGCTTGTAGAAGGCCGAGTTGTCCTGAGGGCCGTGGGTGGGATCGACGTACCTGTAGCCGTGGCCCCACACGGGCGTCTGCTTGACGTTCCGCTGCGAGCTCCGAACGTTCGGGAGGGAGCGCAGCGCCTCAGAGAACACGTAGCTCGGCGGGTCAAGTCCCTAGGCGTGGTGTACGAAACGAATCCTCCGTCGGGCGTGTCGCTAGGCGCTGATGGCGACCTCCTCGGT
>NZ_BMNI01000007.1 GCF_014646375.1 Nocardioides phosphati | reverse complement strand
AACCCGGAAGTTAAGCCTGACAGCGCCGATGGTACTGCAACCGGGAGGTTGTGGGAGAGTAGGACGTCGCCGGACAATTTTTCACTAGGGGCCTCCGCCTTCGCGGGGGCCCCTAGTCTTTTGTCCACACCCCGTGCAGGGAGCATGCCTCCTGCACGCCGCCGTATGTGTTGAAAGGTTGCCCCCATGGCTGACCAGTTCCGTCCCCGTCGTTCCGACGCCCCTCGTGGCGGACGTCCCCAGGGCGGTGGTCGCCCCACGAGCCGCGACGGCAAGCCCGCCGCTCGTGATGGCAAGCCTGCCGGCCGGAGCGGGGGCGGCAAGTCCGACTTCCGTGCCGCCGGCCGGGACGAAGCGCCCTCGCGCGGTGGCAAGCCTGCCTCGCGCGACGGCAAGCCGTCGTACGGCAAGCCGGCGGCTCGTGACGGGAAGCCCGGGTCGCGCGACGGGAAGCCGTCGTACGGTGACCGGAAGCCCGGCTCGCGCCCGGCGCGCAAGGACGACTGGAAGCGTCCCACGGACGACCAGCGCCCGCGCAGCGAGGAGCAGTCCCGCTATGACGGTCCGGAGATCCCCGAGGAGGTCACGGGCAAGGAGCTCGATCGCTCCGTGCAGGCCCAGTTGAAGGGCCTGCCCGAGAAGCTGGCGCTCCGCGTCGCGCGTCACCTCGCAGCAGCGGGCCTCCTGATCGACGAGGACCCCGAGACTGCCTACAAGCACACCCTCGCTGCGCGAGCCCGCGCGGCTCGCCTGGCCGTCGTTCGTGAGGCCTGCGGTGAGGCTGCCTACGCAGCGGGGGAGTACGCCGAGGCCCTCGCCGAGCTTCGCGCGGCCAAGCGGATGAACGGCTCTGCTGCGTACCTGCCGATCATGGCGGACTGCGAACGAGCCCTCGGCCGTCCGGACCGTGCCCTGACCCTGGCGAAGAGCCCGTCGGTGGCGAACTTCGAGCCGGAGGCGAAGGCGGAGATGACGATCGTCGAGGCTGGCGCTCGTCGCGACCTCGGCGAGCTCGACGCCGCGCTGCGGACGCTCGAGTTCGCTCCGCTGAGCTCGCGCTCGCGGGCCTCCTGGGTGGTGCGGCTGCGCTACGCGTACGCCGACACCCTCGAGGCGGCCGGCCGCCTCGAGGATGCGCTCACGTGGTTCCACCGCACCGCTGGCATCGACGGTGACGAGATCACCGACGCCATGGACCGCGCTGCTGAGCTGGAGAAGCGGCTCGGCTGAGACCCGCTTTCTGCACACAGCGGCGCGCCGCCAGACGCCTTGCACAGGCCCGGACCCCGGTGGTCCGGGCCTGTTGTCATTTCGGGTCCCATGGGCGCGGAGGTGCAGAGATGACCAACGAGGTGCGTCTGGTGGGCAGGGTGTCCCGCCGTCCTGAGGAGCGGGTGTTGCCGAGCGGTGACAAGGTGGTGTCGTTCCGGCTGTCGGTGCCGCGACCCGGGGGCTCTGCCCGGCCCGGTTCGGACTGGGTCGACTGTGCGGTGTGGTCGGCGCGGTTGCGTCGCACCGTCGCGCGGTGGGTCGTGGGCGAGCAGGTGGAGGTGAGCGGCGCCCTTCGGCGGCGGGTCTTCCGGTCAGGTGCGGGAGTGGTGCCGCTCGTCGAGATCGAGGTCGCTGAGGGGCGGCGAGCGGTCAGTCGCGCAGATCCCGCATGAGCGCGCCCAGGTGCGGCTTCGGCTGGAACGACGTGGCCTTCTGCGGGAAGGGCTGGCCGGCCCGCGCGGCTGTGGCCACCTGCTCGAAGGAGGGGGCGGGCAGGAGGATCGCGACGCCGTCCCGGGCGCGGGCCAGGGCCTGCCCGGCGGTGTGGTGATGCTGGACGCGGGCGTCGTCGACACCCCACGCCGGCAGCAGGTCCTCGTGGAGCGCGAAGACGGGAAGCTGGAGTCCGCGCGGGTGCAGGCTCGCCCACTTCTCGCCGTCGTGGAGGACCAGGGCGTGCTCCAGGCTGGCGAGTGCCTCGCGCCTGCTCGCGTGCGGGCGGTAGTCGTCCCCGCGAAGGATGGCGGCTGCGGCGACGGTCTCGAGGGTCAGGCAGACGACGGAGCGGTGGATGGCCCCGAGCTGCAGCGGCGTGTCCGACTGGTCGACCAGCATCACCAGCGTCTGCTCCCACCCGGTCCCGGGGCGCTGTGCGGCGAGCTCCAGTGCAGCGGCGTAGCGGTGGTGCCCGTCGGCGATGACGGCGCGCGTCGCTGCGACGAGCGTGCCGATGAGCTGGACGTCGTCCGTGTCCTGCACGCGCCACATGCGGTGGTGCTGCCCGCCGGGGTCGGTGAAGGAGAGATCAGGTTTGCGTTCGGTCAGCAGGCCGACAGCGGTCCGGAGGGCCGGCGTGCCGCGGTGCATGAGGAGGATCGGCGCCGGGTTGAGCGCCAGCGTCTCCATGCGCTCCGCCAGCTCGGCGACCTGCTCCATGCGCACGGCCTCGTGGGGGAGGACGGCCGAACCGGCGCGCGTGACGTCGAGCTCGCCGACGATCCCACGGACGCTGACGCCCGACGAGGTGTACTCGTGGATGTAGAGCGCGGGCTCGCCGTCGATCCGGACGTGGCGCTGGCGCTGCCAGTCCTGCAGGCGGCGTGCGGCCGACCGGTAGGGTCGCGCGAAGATCCTGTTGGCCACCGGTGCGCCCACGAAGCTCTCGCGGAGTCGCAACGCGCGGAACGGCCGCAGCACCAGCTGTGGTTCCTGCTCCGGTGGCGTGTCCATGAGGCTGCATCGTAGGGGGAGACGGCAAGTGCTCGGTTCGTGTGGGGAGCCGCTGGCGCGCGTCTACGACCTCGCGATGCTCGATCTCGACGGTGTGGTCTACGTCGGTGACCACGCGGTCGGCGGCGCGCCCGAGGCCATCGACGCGGCACGCGCGCTGGGTATGGCGGTCGCCTTCGTGACCAACAATGCCGCGCGTCCGCCCGCAGCCGTCGCCGAGCATCTCAGCGCCCTCGGTGTCCCCGCACGTGCGGACGACGTGGTCACGTCGGCGCAGGCGGGCGCACGCGTGGTGCGTGAGCGCCATGGTGCCGGCACGATGGTCTTCCTCTGCGGAGGACCCGGCGTCGAGGAGGCCCTGCTCGCCGAGCAGTTGGTGCCGACCGCCGACCCCGCCGCCGCCGAGGTTGTCGTGACCGGCTACGGACCCGACCTGCCCTGGCGCCGCATCCTGGAGGCGTCGATCCTCGTGCGCGACGGACGTCCCTGGGTCGCGACGAATGCCGACCTGACGATCCCGACGTCGAACGGCGTGGGTCTCGGCCACGGCGCGGTCGTGAAGATGATCGAGGAGTTCAGCGGGAGGCGGGCGATCGTCGCCGGGAAGCCCCAGCGCCCCCTGCTCGACGAGACCGTACGCCGCATGGCCGCGCGGCGACCGTTGATGGTCGGCGACCGGCTCGACACCGACATCGAGGGTGCGCAGGTGGCTGGTGTCGACTCCCTGCTCGTGCTCACCGGAGTCAGCGGTCTCGACGACCTGGCGGCCGCGGCGGCGCCGCTGCGCCCGACGTACGTCGCTGCGGACCTGGGCGGCCTGCTCGTCGCGCACGAGGCTCCGACGCGGGTCGCCAGCGGCGCCTGGCACCTCAATGGCTGGTCGGGTGAGGTCGTCGCGGGTGAGCTCGTCGTGCACGGCGACGGCGCCCCAGAGGACTGGTGGCGTGTGGTCGCCTGCGCTGCGTGGCGACACCTGGACGACACGGGTCGGCCGGTGGCGCTGGGTCGGGTGCGCGGTTCGGTACCGTGGTGCGCATGACCGAACAGGATTTCGATCGCGCGGCGGAGCAGGCGACGCCTGCGTCGACGGGCAACACGGCCGTCGACGGCGTCATCTCCAGTCTTGCTGGCCTCGCTGAGGTCCCGGTCTCCGAGCACGTCGCGATCTTCGAGAGCGCCCACGAGCAGCTCCGGGGAGCGCTCGACGCCCCCGCCGGCCCGAAGCCGCCCACGCTGCCGGGCCCGCAGGGCTGATGCCACCGCGTCGACTCCGCCTGGACGCCGAGCTGGTCCGCCGCGGCATGGCCACGTCGCGGGCCCACGCCTCGGAGCTGATCTCCGCGGGCCGGGTGAAGGTCGCAGGTGCCGTCGCGACGAAGCCCGCCACACAGGTGACCACCGATGCGGACGTCTACGTCGTCGAGGACCCTGACGACCCGGGCTACGCCTCGCGCGGGGCACACAAGCTCGCGGGCGCGCTCGCGTCGTTCGGGCCGCTCGGCCTGACGGTGGAGGGGCGCCGCTGCCTCGACGCCGGCGCCTCGACCGGCGGCTTCACCGACGTGCTCCTCCGCGCCGGCGCCCGAGAGGTCGTCGCGGTGGATGTCGGCTACGGGCAGCTGATCTGGCGCCTGCAGAACGACGACCGGGTCCAGGTCCACGACCGCACCAACATCCGGGACATCACCCCGGAGCTGCTGGGCGGCCACGTCGACGTCGTCGTCGGCGACCTCTCCTTCATCAGCCTCGAGCTGGTCCTCGACGCCCTGCTCGGCGTGTGCACCCCCGACGCGGACCTCGCGCTGATGGTCAAGCCGCAGTTCGAGGTCGGCAAGGAGCGCCTGGGCAAGGGCGGCGTCGTCCGCGACCCGGCGCTGCGTGCCGAGACGGTGACCGCCGTCGCCGACGCCGCCGCCCGGCGCGGTTGGGGCGCCCGCGCCGTCGCGACCAGCAAGCTGCCCGGCCCGTCGGGCAACGTCGAGTTCTTCCTCTGGTTGCGTCGTGGCCCGGCCACCATCGGCCCGGCGGAGATCGCGGTGGAGACAGGCGCGCGTCCGTCGGTGCCTTCTGAGAAGGTGGACCCGTGACCACAGATCCCGCCGTGACCGCCGACGTCGCGGTCCGCCGCGTCCTGCTGGTCGCCAACACCACGCGCGACCAGGCCTGCGAGATCGCCCGGGCGTTCGTGAAGTCGCTCTCCGCCCACGGCATCGTGGTGCGTCTGCTCGCCGCCGAGGCTGCCGACCTGGGCCTGCGCCCCGACGAGTCCCGCATCGAGGTCGTGGCCGACGACGGCTCGGCTGCGGTCCACTGCGAGCTCGCCGTGGTCATCGGCGGCGACGGCACGATCCTGCGCGCCGCCGAGATCACCCACCGGTCGGGCACGCCGCTGCTCGGCGTCAACCTCGGCCACGTCGGGTTCCTGGCGGAGGCCGAGCCTGACGACGTCGAGCACACCATCGAGGCGATCGTCGACCGGCGGTGGACCACCGAGGAGCGCCTCACCGTCGACGTGACGGTCCTGCAGGGTGCCGAGGTCGTGGCCAACACGTTCGCGCTCAACGAGGCCTCCGTCGAGAAGGCCGCCCGCGAGCGCATGCTCGAGCTCGTCGTCGAGGTCGACGGTCGGCCGCTGTCGCGCTGGGGCGCCGACGGCGTCGTGTGCGCGACGCCGACCGGCTCGACGGCGTACAACTTCAGCGCGGGAGGGCCGGTCGTGTGGCCGGTCGTCGAGGCGCTGCTCATCGTGCCGCTCAGCGCGCACGCACTCTTCGCCCGCCCGATGGTCGTCGCCCCGAGCTCGGTCATCGCGGTCGAGGTGATGTCCACCAACGAGGGCGCCGGCGTGCTCTGGTGCGACGGTCGTCGCACCGTCGACCTGCCGCCCGGCGCCCGCATCGAGGTACGCCGCGGGGCCCCGGTCCCGCTCGTCCGGCTCCACGACTCGCCGTTCACCGACCGCCTGGTCGCGAAGTTCGGCCTGTCGGTCGAGGGCTGGCGCGGGGCTGCGGAGCGCCGGATGCGCGAGAACGGAAACGACTGATGTTCGAAGAGATCCGGATCCAGTCCCTCGGCGTCATCGAGTCGTCGACGCTCGAGCTCGGACCCGGCCTGACCGCCATCACCGGTGAGACCGGCGCGGGCAAGACGATGATCGTCACCGCGCTCGGCCTGCTCATGGGCGGCCGCGCCGACTCCGGTGCCGTGCGTCGTGGAGCCAGGGCTGCGCGCGTCGAGGGTGTCGTCGACGCCTCGCGCCTGGCCGACCTGACTGCTGCCGTCGAGGAGCTCGGGGGAGAGGTCGAGGACGGCCGCGTGCTGCTGGCCCGCAACATCTCGAGCGAGGGCCGCTCTCGTGCCTTCGTCGGCGGCGCCTCCGTGCCCGCCGCCCAGCTCACCGAGCTCTCCGACGCGCTCGTCGCCGTCCACGGCCAGTCCGACCAGCACCGGCTGCTCAAGGCCAGCGCCCAGCGCGAGGCGCTCGACCGGTTCGGTGGCGAGAAGGTCGCCGCCCTGCTCGAGACCTATCGCGGGCTCCACAAGGAGCTCGGGGCGACCGAGCGCGAGCTCGCCGACGTGGTCGCCCACGCCCGCGAGCGCGCCCGCGAGGCGGACCTGCTCCGCTTCGGCCTCGAGGAGGTCGGCGCAGTCGAGCCGGAGCCCGGCGAGGACGTCGCGCTTGCTGCCGAAGAGGCCCGCCTGGGCTTCGCCGACACCCTGCGCGGCGCTGCCGAGCAGGCCCGTGAGGCGCTCTCCTCGGAGCAGGACCAGCCCGACGCCCTGGGCGCCGTCTCCGCAGCCCGCCGCCTCCTCGACGGCGTCCGCGAGCACGACGACGAGGCGGCAGGCCTCGCCGACCGTCTGGCCGAGGTGAGCTACCTGCTGGCCGACGTCGCGGCCGACGTCGCGTCGTACGCCGCCGGGCTCGACACCGATCCCGCGCGCCTGGCGGTCGTCTCCGAACGCCGGGCCGCGCTGGTCGCCCTGACCCGCAAGTACGGCGAGACGATCGACGAGGTGCTGGCCTGGTCCCAGCAGGCTTCGCTGCGACTGCTCGAGCTGGACGGCACAGACGACCGCATCGCCGAGCTCCGTGCGCAGCGCGGTGACCTGCGCTCTCGCCTGGCCGAGGCCGCGCTGGCACTCAGTGAGGCGCGCCAGGCCGCCGCCGGGAAGCTCGCCGAGGAGATCACCGCCGAGCTCGGCCTGCTCGCGATGCCCCATGCCCGCGTCACCCTCGCCGTCACCCAGGTCGAGGAAGCTGCGCCCTCCGGAGGTGCGACCGGGAGCGACGGCCCGCTGCCGCTCCACGTGGGGGAGCGGTGGCTGCGCTACGCCGGTCACGGTGTCGACGAGGTCGAGTTCCTGCTCGCGGCCAACACCGGCTCCGAGCCGCGCCCGCTCCACAAGGGTGCCTCCGGTGGTGAGCTCTCGCGCGTGATGCTCGCGCTGGAGGTGGCGCTGGCCGGCACCAGCCCGGTGCCGACGTTCGTCTTCGACGAGGTCGACTCCGGCGTCGGTGGCAAGGCCGCCGTCGAGATCGGCCGCCGCCTCGCGCAGCTCGCCCGCACGTCGCAGGTCCTGGTCGTCACCCACCTCCCGCAGGTCGCGGCGTACGCCGACCGGCACGTGGTGATCGCCAAGTCGACCGACGGGGTGGTGACCACCTCGGGCCTCACCGTTCTGAGCGACGACGAGCGCGCCCGCGAGCTCTCGCGCATGCTCGCCGGCATGGACGAGTCCGACACGGCGCTCGCCCACGCGGAGGAGCTGCTCGAGGCTGCGCGCGCCGCGCGCGGCTGAGCGCGCGTCCGAGGCGCGCCCAGCCCGATTCGTGGGATAGGATCGAACCCCGTAGCCGATAGAGATTCGACAACGGGAGTTCCCTTGGCCAGTGCCGCGCAGACCAAGCACGTCTTCGTCACCGGAGGCGTTGCGTCGTCCCTCGGCAAGGGCCTCACCGCCTCCAGCCTGGGTGCTCTTCTCAAGGCTCGCGGTCTGCGGGTCACGATGCAGAAGCTCGACCCGTACCTCAACGTGGATCCGGGCACGATGAACCCGTTCCAGCACGGTGAGGTCTTCGTGACCGAGGACGGCGCCGAGACCGACCTCGACATCGGTCACTACGAGCGGTTCCTCGACACCGACCTCGTCGGCAACGCCAACGTGACGACCGGTCAGGTCTACTCCAACGTGATCGCCAAGGAGCGTCGCGGCGAGTACCTCGGCGAGACCGTCCAGGTCATCCCGCACATCACCAACGAGATCGTCGACCGGATCCTGGCGATGCACGCGCCGGACGTCGACGTCGTCATCACCGAGGTCGGCGGCACCGTCGGCGACATCGAGTCGCTGCCGTTCCTCGAGGCCGCGCGCCAGGTCCGCCAGAAGATCGGGCGCGACAACGTCTTCTTCATCCACGTCTCCCTGGTGCCCTACATTGGTCCGTCGAAGGAGCTGAAGACCAAGCCGACGCAGCACTCCGTCGCCGCGCTCCGCACGATCGGTCTCCAGCCGGACGCCGTGGTCTGCCGCGCCGACCGCGAGCTGCCGCAGAGCATCAAGTCGAAGATCGCGCTGATGTGCGACGTCGACGAGGACGCCGTGGTCACGGCTGCCGACGCGCCGTCCATCTACGACATCCCGAAGGTCCTCCACCGCGAGCGCCTCGACGCCCTCGTCGTACGCAAGCTGGACCTGCCGTTCCGCGACGTCGACTGGTCGGTCTGGAACGACCTGCTCAAGCGGGTGCACCACCCGAAGGAGGAGGTCACGGTCGCGCTGGTCGGCAAGTACATCGACCTGCCCGACGCCTACCTCTCCGTGGCCGAGGCGCTGCGCGCCGGCGGCTTCGCCAACGAGGCGAAGGTCAACGTCGAGTGGATCGCCTCCGACGAGTGCGAGACCCCCGCCGGTGCCGCGAAGCACCTCGCCGACGTCGACGCGATCCTCGTCCCCGGTGGCTTCGGCATCCGTGGCCTCGAGGGCAAGCTCGGCGCGCTGCAGTACGCCCGCACGCACGGCATCCCCACGCTCGGCATCTGCCTGGGCCTGCAGTCGATGGTCATCGAGTACGCCCGCAACGTGCTGGGCCTCGACAAGGCGGCGTCGACGGAGTTCGACCCCGAGACCCCCGAGCCGGTGATCGCCACGATGGAGGAGCAGAAGGCCATCGTCGGCGGCGGCGGCGACCTGGGCGGCACGATGCGCCTCGGCTCCTACCCGGCGAAGCTCGGCAAGGGCACGCTCGCCCGCGAGGTGTACGGCGAGGAGCTCATCACCGAGCGCCACCGCCACCGCTACGAGGTCAACAACGCCTACCGCGCGCAGCTCGAGGACGCCGGCATGGTCTTCTCCGGCATCAACCCGGACCTCGACGTCGTCGAGTTCGTGGAGCTGCCGAAGGACGTCCACCCGTACTACATCTCCACGCAGGCGCACCCTGAGCTGAAGTCGCGCCCGACCCGGCCGCACCCGCTCTTCGCCGGCCTGGTCAAGGCCGCGATCGAGCGCCAGCGCGAGCTGCGGATCCCGATCGACGAGTCGAAGCTGCACAAGGTCGAGGACACCCCCGACGACCGCATCGAGGACTGATCCGCACCGTGCCGATCGCTGACCGCCCCGAGTCGTGGCCGGTGGGGTCCTCCGAGGACCTCCATCGGGACGGCTGGGTGGTCGCGCTCCGCTCCGACCAGGTCCGGCTTCCGGGGGCCGACGGCAACGGGAAGGGCGCGCCGTTCCGGCGTCTCGTCGTCGAGCACCCGGGCGCGGCGATCGTGCTCGCCATCGACGAGGACGGGCGCGTGCCCTGCCTCCAGCAGTACCGGCACCCTGCGCAGATCTCGTTCGTCGAGCTGCCGGCCGGGCTCTGCGACGAGCCGGGAGAGGACGCCCTGGAGGTCGCGAAGCGCGAGCTCCGCGAAGAGGTCGAGCTCGCCGCCGACGAGTGGGTCCACCTGGCCTCGGTCTGGGCCAGCCCCGGCATCAGCGCCGAGCAGCACCATCTCTACCTCGCCCGCGGCCTCACTCCGGCCAGTCGCGGCGACTTCGCGCTCCATGCGGAGGAGGCCGAGATGGAGGTCTTCCGCGCCCCCTTCGACGAGCTGTACGCCGCGGTGCTCGACGGCCGCATCGCTGACGCGCCGATCGCGCTGGCCCTGCTGCTGGCGCGGGCCAAGGGCCTGGCGTGAGCGGCTCGCCGATCGAGCGCGCCATCCGCACCTGGCTCGACCACCTCGCCGTCGAGCGTGGCCTGGCCGCCAACACGCTGAGCTCCTACCGCCGCGACCTCCGGCGCTACGCCGCCTACCTGGCTGCTCGCGACGTGACCGAGATGGACGCGATCACCGAGCAGACGGTCTCCGACTTCCTCGTGCGCCTGCGTGAGGGCGACGCGGACCACCCGCCACTCGGCTCGACGAGCGCGGCGCGCACGATCGTAGCGGTGCGCGGCTTCCACAAGTTCGCCGTGCTCGACGGACTCGCGACCCACGACCCGGCCGCCGCCGTGAAGCCACCGGCTCCGGCCAAGCGGCTGCCCAAGGCCCTCCCGCTCTCGGAGGTCGAGGCGATCCTCGAGGCGTCAGGCGCTGCGGGCACCCAGCTGGCGCTCCGTGACCGGGCGCTGCTCGAGGTCCTCTACGGCACCGGCGCGCGCATCTCCGAGGCCGTCGGCCTCGACATCGACGACATCGACCTGGAGCTCGGCCAGGTGCTGCTGCGCGGCAAGGGTTCCAAGGAGCGGCTGGTCCCGATCGGCTCCTACGCGCGCGATGCCGTGGCGGCGTACCTCCGCGACGCACGGCCGGACCTGATGGGTCCGCAGACGCCGTCCGGTGCGGTCTTCCTCAACTCCCGCGGCGGCCGGCTCTCGCGCCAGTCGGCGTGGGCCGTGCTGGTGAAGGCCGCCGACCTCGCCGGCGTCACCAGGGACGTCTCGCCCCACACGCTGCGCCACTCGTTCGCGACGCACCTGCTCGACGGCGGCGCCGACGTACGTGTCGTGCAGGAGCTGCTCGGGCACGCCAGCGTCACGACGACGCAGGTCTACACGCTGGTCACCGTCGACAACCTCCGCGAGGTCTTCGCCACCGCGCACCCGAGGGCCCGATGAGCACGACCAACGGAGAGGCCGGGTACGACGCGTTCTCCGCGTGGGCGGAGAAGAGCGGCATCGAGCTCTACCCGCACCAGGAGGAGGCGGTCCTCGAGATCCTGGCGGGCAACAACGTCGTGCTCGCGACCCCGACCGGCTCGGGCAAGTCGCTGGTCGCGATCGCCGCCCACTTCGCCGCGCTCGCCGACGACCGCGTGAGCTTCTACACCGCGCCGATCAAGGCACTGGTGAGCGAGAAGTTCTTCGCGCTCTGCGAGGTGTTCGGGGCCGAGGACGTCGGCATGCTGACGGGCGACGCGAGCGTCAACCCCGATGCGCCGATCATCTGCTGCACCGCAGAGGTGCTCGCCAACATCGCGCTGCGCGAGGGGCGGGCCGCCGACGTCGGTCTCGTCGTCATGGACGAGTTCCACTACTACGCCGAGCCCGACCGTGGCTGGGCGTGGCAGGTCCCGCTGCTCGAGCTGCCGCACGCCCAGTTCCTGCTGATGAGCGCGACCCTCGGCGACGTGACGCCGATCAGCGAGGACCTCTCCCGGCGTACGGGGAGGGAGACGGTGCTCGTCGACGGCGCCGAGCGGCCCATCCCGCTGCACTTCAGCTGGTCGCTGACGCCGATGTCCGAGGCGCTCGAGGAGCTCGTCGCCACGAAGCAGGCGCCGGTCTACGTCGTGCACTTCACCCAGAAGGACGCAGTCGAGCACGCGACGTCGCTGCTCAAGGCGAAGCTGCCGGTGGCCGCCGAGACGAAGGCGGCGATCGCCGAGCGGATCGCGCCGGTGCGCTTCGGCGCGGGCTTCGGCAAGACGCTCAGCCAGCTGCTCAAGGCGGGCATCGGCGTGCACCACGCCGGCATGCTGCCGCGCTACCGCCGCCTGGTCGAGCAGCTCGCGCAGCAGGGACTGCTCACCGTCATCTGTGGCACCGACACCCTCGGCGTCGGCATCAACGTGCCGATCCGCACCGTGCTCTTCACCGGCCTGGCCAAGTACGACGGCAGCCGGTCGCGCGTGCTGCGTGTGCGCGAGTTCCTGCAGATCGCCGGGCGGGCCGGCCGGGCGGGCTACGACACCGCCGGCTACGTCGTGGTCCAGGCGCCCGAGCACGTCATCGCCAACGAGAAGGCCAAGGCGAAGGCGGAGGAGCGGCGCGCCGCCGGCAAGAAGAACTCCAAGGCCCAGCTCTCCAAGCCGCCCGAGGGCTCCGTCGTCTGGACCGAGGCCACCTTCACCAAGCTCGTCGACGGCACCTCCGAGCCGCTGCAGAGCCGGATGAAGGTCGACAACTCGATGCTCCTCAACGTCGCAGCCCGCGAGGAGGACACCGCTGAGGCGATGCGCCGGCTCCTGCAGGAGAACCACGAGGACCGCCGCTCGCAGCTCCGGCTCACCCGTCGTGCGCTGCGGCTGACCAGGTCGCTCGTGGCCAGCGGCGTGCTGACCCGCCTCGACGAGCTCGACGAGTTCGGCCGGCGCTACGTCCTCACCGACACGCTGCCTGCCGACTTCGCGCTCAACCAGCCGCTGGCCCACTTCGCCACCGAGGTGCTCGACCTGCTCGACCCGGCGTCCGAGAGCTACATGCTCGACACCGTCTCGGTCATCGAGTCGGTGCTCGAGGCGCCCCGGCAGATCCTCTTCGCCCAGCAGTACGTCGCTCGCGGCGCCGCCGTGCAGGAGATGAAGGCCGACGGCGTCGAGTACGACGAGCGGATGGCGCTGCTCGAGGAGATCACCTGGCCGCAGCCGCTCGCCGAGCTGCTGGGGGCGGCGTACGAGATGTACCGGTCGAAGCACCCCTGGCTCCCCGATGACGCACTCAGCCCGAAGAGCATCGTCCGCGAGATGTGGGAGCAGGCGATGTCGTTCACCGACTTCGTCTCCCGCTACCAGCTCGCGCGATCCGAGGGGCTGGTGCTGCGCTACCTCACCGACGCCTACCGCACGTTGCGGCAGACGGTGCCCGACGCCCAGCGCACGCCCGAGCTCGAGGAGCTCGTGGAGTGGCTGGGGGAGACGGTGCGCCAGACCGACTCGAGCCTGCTCGACGAGTGGGAGGCGCTGGCCCACCCCGACGACGTCGCCCCCGAGGTCAGTCACCACGAGCCGCCGAAGCCGCCGCGCGCGCTCACCGACACCGCGGCGTTCCTGGTGATGGTCCGCAACGCGATGTGGCGCCGGGTCGAGCTCTGTGCGCGCGACGACCTCGACGGGCTGATGCGACTCGAGCGCGACGCTGCAGACCGCACCGAGCCGCCCGCCGAGGTGGCGATGACCCGCAGTCGCTGGGACGACGCCCTCGAGGCGTACTACGCCGAGCACGACACGATCGGCACCGACGGCGACGCCCGCGGGCCGAAGATGTTGACGATCGAGCGCAGCGGCCGGCTCTGGAAGGCGGTCCAGACGATCGCCGACCCCGAGGGTGACCACGACTGGGTGATCGAGGCCGAGGTCGACCTCGACGCCACCGATGCCTGTGGTGAGGCCGTCGTGCGGGGCACGGCGTTCCGCTGCCTCTGACGCCTGCGCGGGTGTCAGCGACAGCGCAACACGCGTGCGTCAGGCGTCGATGTGCGACATGTCGCCGTAGCGGTCGCCGGCGACTGCGTCGCGCGGCACGGCCCGCTCGAGCGCAGCCAGGTCGTCGGCGGTCAGGTCGACGGAGAGCGCACCGGCGTTCTCCTCCAGGTACCGCACCCGCTTGGTGCCGGGGATCGGCGCGATGTCATCGCCCTGCGCGAGCACCCACGCGAGGGCGACCTGACCGGGCGTCGCCCCCTTCGCCTCGGCGATCGCGCGGACGTTGTCGACGAGGCTGAGGTTCTGCGCCAGCGCGTCGCCCTGGAACCTCGGGAAGTACGCCGAGCGGCGGAAGTCCGCGGTGCCGTCGGCCCCGCTCTCGGTCGTGATCGCGCCGGTCAGCAGGCCGCGCCCGAGAGGGGAGTAGGGGACCAGGCCGATGCCCAGCTCGCGCACCACCGGCAGGATCTCGTCCTCGAGGTCGCGGGTGAAGAGCGAGTACTCCGTCTGCAGCGCGGTGATCGGGTGGACGGCGTGCGCCCGACGGATGGTCTCCGCGGACGCCTCCGAGAGGCCGAGGTGACGCACCTTGCCGGCCGCCACGAGCTCTGCCATCGCGCCGACGGTCTCCTCGATCGGCACGGTCTTGTCGACGCGGTGCTGGTAGTAGAGGTCGATGTGGTCGACGCCGAGCCGCTCGAGCGACGCGTCGCAGGCGGCGTGGACGTACTCGGGGCGTCCGTTGATGCCCAGGCGGCTGCCGTCGGCGGCACGCTGGTTGCCGAACTTGGTCGCGAGCTGGACCTCGTCGCGGCGGTCGGCGATCGCGCGGCCGACCAGCTGCTCGTTGGTGAAGGGGCCGTACATATCGGCCGTGTCGAGGAAGGTCACGCCCAGGTCGAGCGCGCGGTGGATGGTGGCGATGCCACCCGCCTCGTCCGGAGTGCCGTAGAACTCCGACATGCCCATGCAGCCGAGGCCGAGAGCCGAGACGTCGAGGGGAGAAGCCGTGCCGAGAATGCGTCGTGGAGTCGTCATGCCGTCCACTCAACGCGTTCGAGCGCGCTTGAAGTCAAGCGCCTGCTCGACCTTTCCCTCGTAGATCCCGATCTTGTGGTCGACGGCGCGCAGGTGCCCGGTGATCTCGGCGAGCTGCGCCTCGACCCGTGACCGGTGCGCGAGCAGGAGGTCGAGCCGCTCCTGCTCGTTGCCGGCTCCGGCGCGCACCAGCGCGGCGTACCGCTTCACGTCGCGGATCGGCATCCCGGTTGCGCGCAGGCGCGTGATCAGCGTGATCCAGGTGAGGTCGCGCTCGGTGTAACGACGGTGGCCCGATGCCGCTCGTTCCACCGGGCCGAGCAGGAGCCCGTCGCGCTCGTAGTAGCGCAGGGTGTGGGCGGTGAGGCCGGTCAGCTCGGCGACCTCGGCGATCGTGAAGGACACCGGACCAGTCTGCGCCTTCGAGTGCGCTCGAGGTCAAGCAGGACGGCGGACGTGCTCGATCAGCCGGCGCGCCAGCTCGACCGAGGCGTCGATCTCGACCTTGCGGATCGACACGCTCTCGACGTTGAGCCCGTAGGGCACCCCGAGCCGCTCGCAGTAGGCCACCAGCTCGGTCGCCGCGTCGAGCGCCTGCTCGAACGACGCCTGCAGCGTGTCCTCGGCATGGCGCAGGTCGTTCTCGATCCAGCGGGGGACGTCGACGCCGAGCCAGCGCAGGAACTCCAGCGTCTTCATCGAGCCGCACACCGAGAACGTGAAGACGACCGGGACCGGCGCGATGCCGGCGTCGCGGCAGGCGTAGGCGTAGTCGGAGACGAGGTTCTTGGCCGCGTTGACGTCGTAGACGACCTGCGTGACGAAGAACCGGCAGCCCGCCGCCTGCTTCGCGAGCAGCCGCTCGTGCTCGTTGCCGCGGCGCGTGTGGCGCTCGGGGATGGCGACGCCGCCGAGGAGAAGGTCGGGGTTGGTCGTGGTGGCCAGCTCCTGCGCCTCGCCCAGCGCGAGCGGGGGCCGGCTGTCGCTGGAGGCGGCCCCGACGAGCACGGAGAGCGTGCGGCCGGGGTCCTGGTCGCTGACCCACCGCTCGAGGGAGCCGGCGTCGTACTTGCCGACGGCGCGGTAGACGACGACGGGGGTCTCCCAGTCGGCCAGCTCACCCGAGAGGTACGCCGCGGGGTCGAGCGTCGGCGTGAAGGGGAAGGGGCGCTCGGACGGGTTCCGGGAGCTCTCGTCGTCGATGTCGTAGAGCACCAGGCCGTCGAGGTCGAGCGGCCGGAGCCGGGCCTTGGTGGCCTCTGCGATCTCCGCGACGCGCTCGGGCGCGGTCGCGCGGCGGGGCGGCGTCAGGGCGAAGAGCACGAAGCGGCCCTGGCGGTCGCGGATGCGGGCGGCGAGGTCCATGGAACGACCCTATGCGCATCGACGCGCAGGGCCGGACGACGGCGGCGAGCGTCCACGGACGCCACTGTCAGGCCCGGCGTTTCGTCCACAGATTGCTCCACAGGCAAGGCCTTCCTGTGCACTTGAGCGGGGGCGATTCCACACGTCGTACACAGATTTCGATGGTGCCGGTGGACAACGCAGGGCCGCCTTGTGACCTGTCAGAGGGCACCCCTAGAGTCCGGTCAACACGGCGAGTTGTCGCCGTGTCGACAAACGGACCACGACCTCGAGGAGAGCTGGCTGATGAGCGGATTCACCCCCACGGGCACGACCGCGCCGGAGATGCCGCCCCTCGTCCGGCCGCCGGTCCCCACCGACGCAGGAGCGACCGTGAGCGCCTTCCCCTCCGCCCCCGCCACGCCCGCCCTCACCGGCGAGCTCGGCCCCACCGGCCGCCCCATGCCGGTCTTCCCCGACCCGCGGCCGCTCACCTCGCACGGACCCGCGCGCGTCATCGCGATGTGCAACCAGAAGGGCGGCGTCGGCAAGACGACCACCACGATCAACCTGGGTGCCGCCCTGGCGGAGTACGGCCGCAAGGTCCTGCTCGTCGACTTCGACCCGCAGGGCTCGCTCTCGGTGGGCCTGGGCCTCAACCCCAACGAGATCGAGGTCGGCACCTACCAGCTGCTGATGGACCCGGCCACCTCGTTCGACGACGTCGTGGTCGCCACCAACGTCGAGGGCATGGACCTGCTGCCCGCCAACATCGACCTCTCCGCCGCGGAGATCCAGCTCGTCCACGAGGTCGGCCGCGAGCAGGTCCTCGCGAGCAAGCTCGCCGCCGTGCGCGACCGCTACGACGTCATCCTGATCGACTGCCAGCCGTCGCTCGGCCTGCTCACGGTCAACGCCCTGACCGCGGCCCACGGCGTGATCATCCCGCTCGAGTGCGAGTACTTCGCGCTCCGCGGCGTGGCCCTCCTCAAGGACACGATCGACAAGGTCAAGAGCCGCCTCAACCCGGGCCTGCAGATCGACGGCCTGCTCGGCACGATGTTCGACGGCCGCACGCTCCACAGCCGTGAGGTCATGGAGACGCTCGTCCGCGGCTGGAGCGACACGGTCTTCCACACCGTGATCCGCCGCACCGTGAAGTTCTCCGACTCGACGGTCGCCGGCGAGCCGATCACGACGTACGCCGCGACGTCGTCGGGCGCCGACCAGTACCGCCAGCTCGCCAGGGAGGTGGCAGCTCGGTGTCTCGACGTGTGAGCATGCCGGCGGCTGACGACCTCTTCCGTCCGACCGCCGCGTCGCTGCAGGCCGTCCCCAACCTCGGCAGCACGGACCCGGCGCCCGCTCCGGCGGCGCCGGCCCGCAAGGGCGCGTCCTCCGGTCGGGTCCGGCACGACGAGAAGATGACCGTCTACATCACCTCCGACGAGCTGATGGACATCGAGCACACCCGCCTGGTGCTGCGTCGCGAGCACGGCATCGCCGCCGACCGTGGCCGCGTCGTCCGCGAGGCGGTCGCGCTCGTCCTCGCCGAGTTCGAGGCCCACGGTGAGGACTCCGCGCTCGTCCGCCGGCTGAGGGCCCGGTGACCACAGCCCCCGAGGCTCCTGCCGAGGCCCTTCCGTCCGACGCGATCGAGGGCGCTGCCGAGTCGGGCGGCTTCGAGGTCCGGCTCGACAACTTCGAGGGTCCGTTCGACCTGCTGCTGTCGCTGATCTCGAAGCACAAGCTCGACATCACCGAGGTCGCCCTCTCGCGGGTCACCGACGAGTTCATCGCGCACGTGAAGGCGGGCGGCAAGGCCTGGGACCTCGAGGTGACCACCTCGTTCCTGCTGGTCGCCTCGACCCTGCTCGACCTCAAGGCGGCCCGCCTGCTGCCGCAGGGTGACGTCGAGGACGAAGAGGACCTCGCGCTGCTCGACGCGCGTGACCTGCTCTTCGCCCGGCTCCTGCAGTACAAGGCGTTCAAGCAGGTCGCCGGTGTCTTCGAGGCGCGCATGGCGGGGGAGGAGAAGCGCCACCCTCGGGCCGTCGGCCTCGAGGAGCGCTTCGCGTCGCTCCTGCCCGAGGTGCTGATCGGCATCGGCCTGGACCAGTTCGCCGCGCTGGCTGCGAAGGCGATGGCACCCAAGCCGGTGCTCGCGCTGCCGACCCACCACATCCACCAGAACACCGTCTCCGTGCGCGAGCAGGCGGGCATCGTCGTCGACCGGCTCAAGCGGTCGGGCACGTTGACCTTCCGCGCGCTGTGCGGCGACGCTCCTGACACGCTCACCCGGGTGGCGCGGTTCCTCTCGCTGCTCGAGCTCTACCGCGAGGGCGCCATCGCCTTCGACCAGGTCTCGCCGCTGGGCGACCTGTCGGTGCGGTGGACCGGCGACGACGACACTGACTTCGAGATCGACGAGTTCGAGGGCGCCCCCGTCGACCCGACCGACGACGTACCCCTCCCGGAGGAGAGCGATGACTGACCAGACCGAGGAGACGACCCTGTCGGTCGCCGTCGCCGACCTCAACCCGGCGCTCGAGGCGATCCTGATGATCGCCGACCAGCCGCTCGACACGATGACGCTCGCCTCCGCCGTCGGCTACCCCGTCGAGGAGGTCGTCGGCGCACTGCAGACCCTCGCCGAGGACTACACCGAGCAGGGCCGCGGCTTCGAGCTGCGCAACGTCGCCGGAGGCTGGCGCTTCTACACCCGCGAGGAGTACGCCGCGGTGGTCGAGGCCTTCGTGCTCGACGGCCAGCAGGCGCGCCTCACGCAGGCGGCGCTCGAGACCCTCGCGGTCGTTGCGTACAAGCAGCCGGTCTCGCGCGCCCGGGTCTCGGCGATCCGCGGCGTCAACGTCGACGGCGTCATGCGCACCCTCCTGTCGCGCGGCCTGGTGGAGGAGGCCGGCAGCGACGAGCAGACCGGCGCCAACCTCTACCGCACCACGAGCTACTTCCTCGAGCGCATCGGTGTCACCTCGCTGGAGGAGCTGCCCGAGCTGGCGCCCTTCCTCCCCGAGATGGACGACCTCGAGGACGAGCTGGCCGCCGCCTTCGCGGAGGGGTCGGCATGAGCGGCGAGACGAACCGCTTCACGCGCTCCCAGGTCGAGACCGACGACGAGGGCCTGGTCCGGCTGCAGAAGTTCCTGGCGCAGTCCGGCGTCGCGTCGCGGCGCAAGTGCGAGGAACTCATGCTCGACGGGCTGGTCGAGGTCAACGGCGAGGTCGTGAGCAAGCTCGGCACCAAGGTCGACCCGGCCACCGCCGTGATCCACGTCGACGGCAAGCGGCTTCCCCCGGTCTCGCCCCACGTCTACCTCGTGCTCAACAAGCCGCGCGGTGTGGTCTCCACGATGAGCGACCCCGAGGGCCGCAAGACCCTCACCGACTTCGTCGACGACCGCCCGGAGCGGCTCTTCCACGTGGGCCGCCTCGACACCGACACCTCGGGCCTGATCCTGCTCACCAACGACGGTGAGTTCGCGCACCGCATGGCGCACCCGTCGTACGAAGTGGACAAGACGTACGTCGCGGAGGTCGACGGCGACGTCTGGCCCGCGACACTGAAGAAGCTCCGCGGAGGCGTGGAGCTCGACGACGGCCCCGTGCACCCGAGCCACGTGCGCCTGGTCGCCGGGCCCAAGGGCAACCCGACCGGCCGCTCGATCGTCGAGCTGACCATCCACGAGGGGCGCAACCGGATCGTGCGGCGGCTGCTCGACTCCGTCGGCCATCCCGTACGCCGCCTCACCCGCACGTCGTTCGGCCCGGTCTCGCTCACCGGACTGCAGGTCGGCAAGGTCCGCGAGCTGACCGACGACGAGCTCGGCGCGCTGCTCGACGGCGTCGGCCTCTGAGCGCTCCGGCGAGGCAGTTTCCCTCGGCATGCAGGGAAAGTGCGTCCGAGGGCGCATACTGGCGGAGATGAGCACCATGTCGGCCCGCGGTCCGCGCCACCTCGCCTCCAGCCCCTTCGCCCCGAAGGTCGAGGTCCCGATCGTGCAGTACGCGCTCGAGGACCGGATCTCGCACGACACCTACGGCCTCGGCCGCGTGATCGGTGTCGAGCCCCACGCCGTGCTCGTCGACTTCGGGTCGCAGAAGGTCCGCGTCACCAGCCCGTACGCCCGGATGGAGCTGCTCTAGCCAGCCGCCCGGCCCGCGAGGGCCGGTCGACCCGCAAGGGTCACAGCAGGAACTGCGCCGGGTCGAACTCGTTGATCGGGATGATCCGGATGCGGGGGAGCGGCTCGTTGAACGCCTGGACGTCGTACTCCAGGTCGAACGTCTGCAGGCCCGCGCCGACGAGCTGCTGGAAGCCGCTGTTGCGGAACTCCACGAAGCCCGCGACGCCGACCCGGCGGCCGTCGAGCAGCTCGTCGATCTCGTCGACGAAGTCACCGTCGTTGCTGACCAGGATGACGTCGTCGTCGCGGTCCTGGAGCGCCTCGAGCGTGCGCTGGATGGCGATGTCGACGACCTTCTCGCCCGGCGCGCCGGACAGCGGCACCGGCCGGTAGCCGATCGCGATCAGCGCCTGGACGAACGCCATCGGCAGCTCGTTGTTGGCCGCGAGGAAGAAGAGGCCCTGGGCCGGCTGCTTCCACCGCTCCTCGGCGAACTGCAGCACGCGGTCCCACCGCGGACGCTCGTCGGCGCGCGGGCGACGGCCGAGGATGTTGCCGCCGAGGGTGGCGTCGATGTTCTCGCCATCGACGAGGACATAGGTGGTGCGGTTTCCGTCGGCCATGTCCGGACCCTACTGCGCGGGGCCCGTGGGGCGCGGCGACGGCGGCGCGCCCGCTAGGGTTTGCGCGTCGGAAACCCTGAGCCCTGAGGAGATCCCGTGGCAGTGCGCGCGGTGCGAGGCGCCACCCAGCTCGACAGCGACACCCGCGAGCAGATGCTCGACCGGGTCGCCGAGATGGTGCGCGGCGTGATGGAGGCCAACGACATCACCGTCGACGACTTCATCTCGATCATCTTCACCTCGACGTCCGACCTGACCAGCGAGTTCCCGGCGTACGCCGCGCGGATCCTCGGCTTCCACGACGTACCGCTCGTCTGCGCCCGGGAGCTCGAGATCGAGGGCTCCATGCCCCGCGTGGTCCGGATGATGGCCCATGTCGAGACCGACCTCCCGCGTGCCGACGTGACCCACGTCTACCTCCACGGCGCGGCCAACCTGCGCCGCGACCTGACCAAGGTCCGCGAGGTTCCCGACGAGGTCGCCGACGGGCCCGCCGATGCCTGAGCGCCCGGCGGGGCAGCTCACCGGCCCCGTGCGGATCGTCGGTGCCGGCCTCCTGGGCGCGTCGATCGGGCTCGCGCTGCGCGCCCGCGGCCTCGACGTGCAGCTCGAGGACCTCAACCCCGACAACCTGCGTACGGCGAGTGGCCTCGGCGCCGGCGTACCCGTGACGGGTGACGAGCCTGAGCCGCAGCTCGTGGTGGTCGCCGTGCCGCCGGACCATCTCGGCGATGTCATCGTCGCTGCGCTCGAGGCGCACCCGGCGGCCGTCGTCACCGATGTCGGAAGCGTGAAGTCGGGCCCCCTCGCCACGGTCGCCAGCCATGTCGCCGCTGACCGCTACTGCGGCAGCCACCCGATGGCGGGCACCCAGCACAGTGGCCCGCTCACCGCCACGCCGACGCTCTTCGAGGGCCGTCCCTGGGCGATCACGCCGCACACGAGCACCTCCGGGGCCGCTCGCGGACTGGTGGAGGAGCTGGTCGCGCTGACCGGCGCCATGCCGCTCGCGTTCGACCCCGACGACCACGACCGTGCCGTGGCGCGCACCAGCCACGTGCCCCACCTGATGTCCGCGCTCGTCGCGGGCCGGCTGGCCGAGGCGCCGGAGGGCCACCTCTCGCTGTCAGGACCCGGCGTCCGCGACGTCACCCGGGTGGCGGGCACCGACCCGGGCATGTGGCTGCAGATCGTGCCGGCCAACGCGCCCGCGATCCTCGAGCTGCTCGGCCAGATCCGCTCCGACCTCGACCTGCTCGAGGCGGCGATCCGCAGCGACGACCGTGAGGCACTCGAGGGCGTGCTCGCCAACGGCGTCGCGGGCACGCGGGCGATCCCGGGCAAGCACGGCGGCCCCGTGCGTCCCATGGCCTCCGTCTTCGTGCACGTGCCCGACCACCCGGGCGAGCTGGCACGGCTCTTCGTCGACGTCGGCGAGGCGGGCGTCAACGTCGAGGACGTCCGCATCGACCACGACCCGGCACGTGCCGGTGGCCAGGTCGAGCTCGTGGTCGAGGTCGCGCGTGTCGAGGTGCTGGTCGCGGCGCTCGAGGCGCGCGGGTGGGCCGTCCACCAGTAGGCTCCCGCCTCATGAGCAGCACCACTCTCGCCACCATCGTCGTCGCCATGGACGGACCCTCGGGCTCCGGCAAGTCGAGCACCTCGCGCGGCGTGGCCGACCGGCTCGGCCTCCGCTACCTCGACACGGGCGCGATGTTCCGTGCGATGACCTGGTTCATGCTCGAGCAGGGCGTCGACCTCACCGACCCCGCGGCGATCGCCGAGCAGGCCGGCAAGCCCGACATCGTCTCCGGCACCGACCCGCTCGCGCCGACGATCACCGTCGACGGCACCGACGTCGCCGAGGCGATCCGCGGCGAGGCCGTGACCGGCGCGGTCAGCCCGGTCTCCGCGGTGCCCGAGGTCCGGGCCCGCCTGCTCCAGCTGCAGCGCGACATCATCGGCGCGGGCGGCATCGTCGTCGAGGGCCGCGACATCGGCTCGGTCGTGGCGCCCGACGCGCCCGTCAAGGTCTACATGACCGCCGACCCGGCTGCCCGTGCGGCGCGTCGCGCCCTCGAGGAGGGCGGCAGTGACGCCGCCGCGGTCGAGGCCTCGCTCCTTGCACGGGACAAGATCGACTCCAGCCGTGCCACCGCGCCGCTGACGATGCCCGACGGCGCGCACCACATCGACACCACGCCGTACTCCCTCGACGAGGTGATCGGGCAGGTGGTCGCGCTGGTCGAGGCCGCCGTCCGCTGAGCCTCGGCGCCGAACGCCCGCCGATGACTGCTGCGCAGGTCCCGCCCACGGCCCTGTTGCGTCGCGCGCGTCCGGCCGCGCGGTGGCTGGTCCGCCGCCAGTACGACGTGCGGCTGCACGGTGGCGAGCACGTGCCGGCCACCGGGCCGGTGATCCTGGCCAGCAACCACATCGGCTTCCTCGACGGTCCGCTGCTCGCGGCGTTCGCACCGCGGCCGGTCCACGCACTGGCCAAGCGCGAGCTCTTCGCCGGGCCGCTGTCGCCCTTCCTGCGTGCCGCCGGACAGATCCCGGTCGACCGGATGCATCCCGACACGGCGGCGGTCCGCTCCTGCCTGGCGGTGCTCGAGCGCGGTGACGTGGTCGGCATCTTCCCGGAGGGAGCCCGGGGTGACGGTGAGCTGCGCGAGGTCCACGGGGGAGCGGCGTACCTCGCGCTGGTGACGGGCGCACCCGTGGTTCCGGTCACGCTGTTCGGCACGCGCGAGCCGGGCGGGAGCTCCTCGAGCCTGCCGCCGCGGGGCGCGCACTTGGACATGGTCTTCGCCGCCCCGTACCGTTTGCAGGCGGTGTCGTGGCCGCGGACCCAGGAACAGGTCGGGTCGGCCACGGCGTCGCTGCGCCAGCACCTCCGTGCGGCGCTCGAGGACGCGAAGGTCCTCACCGGGCGGGAACTTCCCGGCACCCTTCCAGCTGAACAGGACGACCACGCATGAGCGAGTACGACGAGGCCTACCCCCACGACGACGGAGACACGGGCCCGGTCCCGGTGCTGGCCGTCGTCGGCCGCCCCAACGTGGGCAAGTCCACGCTGGTCAACCGGATCATCGGCCGCCGTGAGGCCGTCGTCGAGGACCGTCCGGGCGTGACCCGCGACCGCGTCTCGTACGACGCCACCTGGAACGGCCGCGCGTTCACCGTCGTCGACACCGGCGGCTGGATCCCCGACGCCGAGGGCCTGGCCCTCAACATCGCGCAGCAGGCGGAGGTGGCCGTCAGCCTCGCCGACGCCGTGCTCTTCGTCGTCGACGCCACGGTGGGCATCACCGACGACGACGAGGCGGTCGTCAAGATCCTCCGCAAGTCGAAGAAGCCGGTCATCCTGGCCGCCAACAAGACCGACAACATGGCGCTCGAGATCGAGGCGTACTCGCTGTGGAACCTCGGCCTCGGCGAGCCGTTCCCGATCTCCGCCGCCCACGGCCGCGGCACCGGTGACATGCTCGACGCCGTCCTGGCCGTGCTCCCCGAGCCGCCGCCGCAGCGCGAGGGCAAGGAGATCGGCGGCCCGCGCCGGATCGCGATCGTCGGCCGTCCGAACGTCGGCAAGTCGTCGCTGCTCAACAAGCTCGCCGGCGAGACGCGCGTCGTCGTCGACAACGCCGCCGGCACGACCGTCGACCCCGTCGACGAGCTGATCGAGTTCGGCGGCCGCGAGTGGCGCTTCATCGACACCGCGGGCATCCGCAAGCGGGTCAAGGAGGCCTCCGGCCACGAGTACTACGCCAGCCTGCGCACCGCGACCGCCATCGAGCGGGCCGAGGTCGCGGTGCTCGTCCTCGACGCCGAGCAGAGCATCGCCGAGCAGGACGTCCGGATCATCCAGATGGTCCGCGAGATGGGCAAGGCCCTCGTCATCGCCTTCAACAAGTGGGACCTCGTCGACGAGGAGCGCCGCTACTACCTGGACCGCGAGATCGAGCGCGAGCTCGTCCAGGTCCAGTGGGCGCCCCGCATCAACCTGACCGCTCGCACGGGGTGGCACATCGACCGCCTCGTGCCCGCGCTCGACCGCGCGCTCGAGGGCTGGGAGACCCGCATCTCGACGGGCACGTTCAACGGCTTCCTCGGCCGCCTCGTGCAGGAGCACCCGCACCCGGTGCGCGGTGGCAAGCAGCCCCGCATCCTGTTCGGCTCGCAGGTCTCGGTCGCGCACCCGACGTTCAAGCTCTTCACGACCGGCAAGCTCGACGCCGGTTACGAGCGGTTCATCGAACGCCGCCTGCGCGAGGAGTTCGGCTTCGTCGGCACGCCGATCGAGATCAAGGTGCAGCCGCGGGAGAAGCGCAAGAAGTAGCGCGCGCCGCCCCCGCGGCGTACGTCACTTGCTGGCTTCCTCACGCAGCTTCTGCTGGAGCTCGTCCTTGGTCGTGCCCCGGGGCTGGGGGACGTCCATGTTGGCGGCCTGCTGGCGCAGCTCGTCACGGGTGATGTCCTCGGGCTGCTCGCCCAGGTGCTGCTCGCGCGTCGCGAGGAACGCGGCGCCGAGCTCGGCGCGCCGCTCGTCGGAGAGACCGCCACGCATGTCGGCGAGGACGGTCTCCTCCTCTTCCTCGATGTGGTGGGAGACCGCCTTGACGACCTCCTCGAGGGCAGTGAGGAACTCCGGGCTCTCCGGGTCGGTGTCGGCGAGCTTCGCCAGGAGCTCGTCAGCCTCGACGTGCTCTTCCTGGCTGTGCTCGACGTGGTCAGAGGCGCCGACCTCGTCGGCGACGACCGGGTAGACCTCGGACTCCTCGGCACGGCTGTGGGCGAAGAGCAGGGTCGTCAGCACCGGCAGCGCACCCGGGCGGCTGGCCGGATCCGTGCGCAGCTGCTCGAACAGACGCTCCACCTCGCGGTGGTCCTTCATGATCAGCTCGACGACGTCGTTCACTGGTTCCCTCCTGGGTCCGGAAAGCGGTGATGGCGAGGTACCCGGAGTACCGGACGGCACACCTCCCGCACCGGTAGCCTCTCGCCGTGCCTCGAATCACCGATCTCGCCCTGGGGGCGGGAGCAGTCCTCGCCATCGGCCTGGGAATCCTCGTCGTCAAGCCCGACCCCGCGCCCCCGGGCGCAGGCGGGCCGCTCGTCGTCCCGTCCGTCAGCACCTCGGCGACCGCCTCGGCGTCGCCGTCGGCCCACCCCTCGGGCAAGGCGACCGGGTCCGCCTCCGCCTCGCCGGCGGGCGACGCGGGGAGCCAGAGCACCGCGCTCGTCGTGGGCGCGTCCGCGGAGGGCGGGCCGGTGATGGTCGCCGAGCGGCGCGACTGCACGTCGAACGGCACCGCGAAGGTCGCGGTCATCGACACCAAGGGCAGCGTGCTGACCAGCGATGTCAAGGGCCTCGCAGCCGTCGGCGGCATCGCCGTGACGGGCCACGACACCGCGACGCTCGTCGGCGTGGACACCGATTGCAAGGCGGTCGGCTACGGCACCACGGACGCCGGTCGCACCTGGAAGGCGCTCGACGCCCTCCCCGCGATCTGGTCGCTCATCCCCGGCACGATGAACCAGGTGCACGCGCCGTCGGGCCAGGTCGACGTGCCCTGCGAGCCCGGGGCGATCACCGGGATCGACGACCACGTCGCACGGCTCGCCTGCACCGACGGCCGCCTGCTCGGCACGGTCTCGGGCGGCGACGACTGGTCGATCCTGGGCAACAACCACGACGTCCAGGCCGTGGGCTTCGTCTCGGCGACCACGGCGCTCGCGCTCGTCCCCGACGCCGGCTGCGAGGGCGTCCAGGTGGAGCGCTCGACCGACGGTGGCACGCACTTCCAGCCTGCCCACTGCGTCGAGGGACACGGTCCCTGGGGCCTCTTCACCAACAACGACACGGCGGTCGTCGTGGGCGGCGACACGGTGGCACGGAGCGGCGACGACGGCGCCACGTGGAGCGCGAGGCAGGTCCGCTCCTGACCTGCGGCGGATCCGGAAACCCGTGGTCACGAGCACTGGTCCGGAGACCGTAAAATTCGGACGTGCAGAACCCTCACGTGATCGCGTACTTCGCGGACGACCCGGCCCGTGTCTACCAGCTGCTGCAGTGGCTGCCGGTGCTGGAGCGTCTGGACGCGACCCATCCGACGGGCATCGTGACCCGCAACGAGGAGACTGCCGCGATCGTCCGTGAGCACACGCGGCTGCGGGTCTTCGACGCGCCGGGGTTCAACGACCTCGCCGAGCTGTACGCCGAGATCGACCCCAAGGTCGCGGTCTACTGCAACAACAGCCTCTTCAACTTCAACTCGCTGCTCCAGAGCCGGATGCTGCACGTGCACATCAACCACGGCGAGAGCGACAAGCAGTCGATGGTGAGCAACAACGCCAAGGCCTACGACCGCGTGTTCGTGGCCGGCGAGGCGGCCGTCCAGCGCCACCGCGCCGCGCTGATGGAGCTCGACGAGTCGCGCCTGGTGCGGATCGGTCGCCCCCAGCTCGACCTGCGGCCCGACCCGATCGTCGAGCCGTCCGCGCGCCGCACGGTGCTCTACGCGCCGACCTGGGAGGGCGACGCGGAGTACAACGACTACACCTCCGTCGACCTCTTCGGCCCCGAGATCGTGCGGTCCCTGCTCGCCGTCCCTGACGCGCGGGTCGTCTACAAGCCGCACCCGCGCGTCGTCACCAGCGAGACGCCTGCGATCCGCGACAACCACCTGGCGATCCTCGACCTGCTCGCCGACGCCGTACGCCGTGACGCCGACGCCGGCCACGAGGCCGTGCTCACGGGCGACATCCTCGCGGTCTTCCCGAGCTGCGACGCGATGGTCACCGACGTGTCGTCGGTCGGCCTGGACTGGCTCTACCTGCAGACCGACAAGCCGATCCTCATCACCGATCGCCACCACGACGCCGACCGCCTCCGCCTGGAGGTCCCGGTCAGCCGCTGCGCCGACGTGGTCGACTGCGACAACATCGGTGAGCTCACCGCGCTGGTGACCGACCGCCTGGAGCACGACGCGCACCACCTCGCGCGCGTCGCGATGCGGCACCACTACTTCGACGACCTCGCGGTGGGCGACAGCACGCGCCGCTTCGTCGAGACGGTCGGCGAGCTCGTCGTACGCCGTGACGCGCTGCTCGGCGAGCTCGGCCTGCTCGCGGCCGAGTCGGTCATCGCCTGACGCACGGCGTCAGCCGGCGCTGCTCCGGGGCTCAGGCCTCGCCGGAGAGGAGTCGCTCGACGTCCTCGTGGCGCCAGATCGGCCGCACCTCGCCGGTGCCGCTGGCGGTGACCCACCCGAGGCCGGGCTCGAGGGTGCGCAGCACCTTGGCAGGCACTCCACCGACGACCGCGTGGTCGGGGAACTCGCCACGGACGACGCTGCCGGCCGCGACGACGGTGTTGCGGCCCAGGCGCGTGCCGGGCAGAAGGATCGCGCCGTGGCCGATCCAGGAGCCGGAGCCGATCGCGACGGGGGACCGCTCGCCCCACTGGACGCCGATCGGGGTATCGGGGTCCTGGTAGCCGTGGCCGGAGTCGGAGACGAAGACGTCCTGGCCGAACCAGACGTCGTCGCCGATCTCGATCGACGCGTGCGCGGTGATCGTGGCGCGCTGTCCGATGACGCAGCGGTCGCCGATGACGAGGCCGCGGTGGGGGAGCGACGGGTCCTCGTCGCCGTAGCCGACGCTCAGGGAGCAGTGACGGCCGATCAGCGTGTCCTCGCCGAGGTGGATCTCCGCGCAGCCGAAGAGTGCGGCGTACGGGAAGGTGATCATCGAGCCCCGGCCGAAGGTGCCGAACTCGTCGGCCTTGTCGGTGCCGGGGGCGACGGAGCCCCAGAACTCCATCCGGCGCCAGGCGGCGTGGATGGCGCGGGCGGCCAGGCGGTGGGAGATCAGCACCCGCGCACGCTATCGCGCCCGGGAATGACGAAGGCCGGACCCTCGCGGATCCGGCCTCGTCCTTCGGTCGGGCTGACAGGATTTGAACCTGCGACCCCCTGACCCCCAGTCAGGTGCGCTACCAAGCTGCGCTACAGCCCGAACACCCCCGGCGAGCGGGAGCAGTGGAACCCTACAGCAGGTCAGCGGGTGCTTCTGCACCAGGGTCGTGGTGTGGCGGCGGGTCGTCGGGGAGGAGCCTGTCGACGAGGTGCGGCCACGAGTCGTCGACGAGCTGGAGCAGGTCGATCCGCATGATCCGCTGGATGTGCGGCTTGGCGAACTCCTTCTCCATCACCCGCATCATGAAGCGGCGCAGCTCGGTCTCCAGACCCGCGACGCGCTGCAGGACGGCCGAGCGCCGCTTGTCCGTCTCGACCTGGAGGGAGACCTCGTCCTCCTCGGGCAGGACGACGTCGACCATCAGGTCGAGCGGCGGCTCCAGCCGGAGCTTGACGGTGACCGGCACCAGGAGGCGGGCGCGGAAGCGGTTGACGTCGCGCGCGATCTCGATCGCGAAGTCCACGTCGACGGGGATGATCACGCGGAAGGCGATGTCGGGGCCGGGGATCTCGACGCCGGACATCGGCTGGAACCATCCGGTGGCGTGCACGCGGGCGAACTTGCGCCCGGGCCCGGCACCGATCGGGCCGAGCTCGATCTTCTCGCCGAGCACCCGCTCGACGACCTCGAGCACGCGACGGCGGTGGACGACCTTCCGCAGGAACGCCTCGCCGAAGTCGGCGAAGGTCATGGACGCAGGGGAGGCCGGCACGGCGACGGCGACGTCGTCGGTCTCGGTCATGGGCGTCCCTCCTTTGCGTTCGCGGGTCTTCCAATCTAGCGGTCAGTGGCACTTTCTGGCTCAACAGAGCCAGATTCGGGCTCAATCCCGGGGGTCCACCGGGGTCCAGTCGACCGACCACAGCTGGTGGTGGCCCGGGATGCCCTTGAGGCTCGCGGCGGGCATCCGGAGGCGGAAGTGCTGGTCGGTGACAGCGTCGCGGACCCCCTCGGTGGCGAGGATCTCGCCGCCCGTGGCCAGGCTGGCCACCCGGGCGGCCATCGCGACGTTGAGGCCGAAGTAGTCACCCTCGCGGTGGACGACGCGGCCCGCGTGCACGCCGATCCGCACCCTGATCGGCGTACGCCGGAGCGCGCGACGCCGCGAGACGGTGAGCGCGCGCTGCATCGAGATCGCCACGCCGACGGCTGCGGCGGGGTCTCCGAAGGCGAGCATGAAGCCGTCGCCCTGGGACTTGACCACGTGGCCGCCCGCCTTGGCGACGAGCTTGCGGATGACCTGGTCGTGGGCGTCGAGGAGCGCGACGAACGCGGCGTCGCCGAGCCGCTCGTTGAGCGCGGTGGAGTCCTCGATGTCGGAGAAGACGATCGTGACCGTGCCGTCGTCGCCGATCACGCGGTCGATCGCCTGCTTGTCCTCGAGCGCGAAGCCGGTGAGCTCCTCGATGGAGGAACGCAGCATGCCGCCCACTCCCTGCTCGCGGATCCGCACCGCGGTGCCGACGGCTCCGCGCACCGCCCAGCCAGCGGCCTTCGCGGCGCGGTTGGTCAGCGGCTCGACCGCGTTCTCGACCGCGGTGAGCTGCCGGCGTACGCGACGGAGCTGGACGCGGCTGACGACGAGGAGCACGAGCGACAGCGTGAGCGCGAGGGCCAGGACGACCGAGAGGGTCGTGACGCCGGTGAGGAGGTCCATCGCGACGTGACGCTAGCGCAGGCCAGTAGGGTGCGGGGTGTGAAGTGCGACCCAGGGGCCAGCCAGTGACCGCGTGGATCCTGCTGGTGGTCTCCCTCCTCCTCATCGCGGCCGCGGGCGCTTTCGTCGCGGCGGAGTTCGCGTTCCTCACCGTGGACCGGGGCCAGGTCGACCGGCTCGCCGCCGAGGGCGACGCCGGTGCCGCGGGCGTCCAGAAGGCGCTGCGCGCGCTCTCGACGCAGCTCTCGGGCGCCCAGGTCGGCATCACGGTGACCAACCTCGCGATCGGCTTCCTCGCCGAGCCCGCGATCTCCGACATCGTCGACGGACCCTTGCGCGCGGCGGGCCTGCCCGACGGCGCCGTGACGCCGGTGGCGCTCGGCCTCGGCCTGACGCTCAGCACGCTGGCGACGATGGTCTTCGGCGAGCTCGTGCCCAAGAACCTCGCGGTCGCCCGGCCGCTGCAGGTCGCGCGTGCGACCCAGCGCTTCCAGCGCGGGTTCACCGCGGTCAACCGCTTCCCGATCTGGCTGCTCAACGGCTCCGCCAACGCCGTCGTACGCCGCCTCGGCATGGAGCCGCAGGAGGAGCTGCGGTCCGCGCGCAGTCCCGCCGAGCTCCAGTCGCTGATCCAGCGCTCGGCCGACCAGGGCACCCTCGACGCCGACACCGCCGAGCTGATGGACCGCTCCGTGGAGTTCGGCTCCCGCACCGCCGGCGAGATCATGACGCCGCGGGTCCGGGTCCACAGCGTCGACTCGACCGACCGCGCGCTCGCGGTCATCGAGCTTGCCCGCCAGACCGGCCACTCGCGCTTCCCCGTCTACGGCGAGGGCGACGAGGTCGTCGGCACGGTCCACGTGAAGCACGCGGTCGCCCTGCCGGTGCACGAGCGGTCCACGACGCGGGTCCGCCACATCATGGTCCCGCCGATCGTCGTGCCCGACTCGCTGCGCCTCGACCCGCTCCTCTCGCTGCTGCGCGGCGAGGGCTTCCAGCTCGCGGTCGTCCTCGACGAGTACGGCGGCCACGCCGGCATCGTCACGCTCGAGGACGTCGTCGAGGAGATCGTGGGCGACATCTCCGACGAGCACGACCGGCTCGGCGCGCGCGTCCACCGCCGCCGCGACGGCTCCTGGTCGCTCTCCGGCCTGCTGCGTCCCGACGAGGTCGAGGACGAGACCGGCATCGAGCTGCCCGAGCACGACGACTACGACACCATCGCCGGCCTCGTCCTCCGTGCGCTCGGCCGGGTCCCCATGGCGGGCGACGTCGCGCTCGTCGACCTGCAGGCCGACCCGGAGCGCCCGGCCGTCCGGCGTACGGCGAGGCTGCACGTGGAGCGCATGGACGGCCGCCGCATCGACCGGATCCGGCTCACCGTCGAGGAGAGCGCCGATCCCGAGGCCGGGGAGGACGACGCATGAGCGGCCTTCCCGCGGTGCTGCTGGCCCTGGGCCTGCTGCTCGGCAACGCGTTCTTCGTCGGCGCCGAGTTCGCGCTCGTCGCCGCGCGGCGTACCCAGATCGAGCCGAAGGCCGAGGCCGGCTCGGCGCTGGCGCGCACGACGCTCAAGGCGATGGAGAACATCTCCCTGGTCATCGGCGTCAACCAGCTCGGCATCACGGTCTGCTCCCTGGTGCTCGGTGCCGTCGGCGAGCCCGCGGTCGCCCACCTGATCGAGCCGCTCGTCGAGCTCACCCACCTGCCGCACGACCTGCTCCACCCGGTCTCGTTCGTGATCGCGCTCGCGGTGGTGGTCTACCTCCACGTCGTGCTCGGCGAGATGATCCCCAAGAACATCGCGCTCGCCGGCCCCGACCGCGCCGCGCTGATCCTCGGCCCGGCCGTCTGGTGCTTCGTCGTGGTGCTCCGCCCGGTCATCGTGGTCATCAACGCCCTTGCCGCCGGGATCCTCAGGATCTTCGGCGTCGGGCTGCAGTCCGAGGTCTCGTCGACGTACACCCGTGACGAGGTCGCGGCGCTCGTCGAGGAGTCGCGCGGCGAGGGACTCCTCGAGGACGACGAGTACGGCCGCCTCGCCGGCGCCCTCGGCTTCACCGAGCGCACCGTCGCAGCCGTGGTCCTGGAGCCGCAGGGCGTGACGACGCTCCAGCGCGGAGCCGAGGCTGCCTCCGTCGAGGAGCTCTGCGCCGCCACGGGCTTCTCGCGCTTCCCGGTGACCGGCGACGACGGCGACTGGCTCGGCTACGTCCACATCAAGGACGTCCTCGAGATCGACGAGGCGCGCCGCTTGCGCCCGATCGACGACAAGTGGATCCGCCCGTTCGCGAGCGTGCGGCCCGACGACGTCCTGCACGACGCGCTCGAGACCCTGCAGCGCCGGGGCGCCCACATGGCACGGGTGGTCGGCACAGACGGCGAGGTCATCGGTCTCGTCACGCTCGAGGACGTCCTGGAGGAGCTGGTCGGGGAGATTCGCGACGCGGCGCACCACGACGACGACTGACTCCGACTAGGGTTCCCATCGACCAGAGCGCGTCCGCGCGCCACCACCAGCAGTGACCGGCAGGGGAGACGTGCAGGCCGTACGACGCAGCAACCGGGTGCTCACGCTGCCCAATGCCCTGAGCTTCGTGCGCCTCGCCGGTGTTCCCCTCTTCCTGTGGCTCCTCCTCGGTCCCGAGGCGGACTGGTGGGCCCTCGGTGTCCTGGCGCTCGCGGGCATCACCGACTGGGCCGACGGATACGCCGCGCGCAAGCTCGACCAGCGCTCGGCGCTCGGCGAGATCCTCGACCCGGTCGCCGACCGCCTCTACATCCTGGCCGTGGTCGTCGGGTTCGCGCTGCGCGACGTCGTGCCGTGGTGGGTCGCCGTCGTGCTCCCCGCACGCGACCTCTTCCTGTGGGGCCTCGTGCCGTTCCTGCGGCGCCGCGGCTACAGCGCGCTGCCCGTGCACTTCCTCGGCAAGGCCGCGACCTTCAACCTCCTGTACGCCTTCCCGCTCCTGCTGCTGGGCCAGGGCGACTCGGTCGGGGCGACGATGGCCAACGTCTTCGGCTGGGCCTTCGCGTGGTGGGGCATCGCGCTCTACTGGTGGGCCGGAGTGCTCTACGCCTGGCAGGTCCGCAAGCTCTTGGCGGCTCCCGACCCGAGGGCGGTCCGGCCCGATGCCTGACCGTTCGCCCCTGCCGGCCCACGTGACGATGCCCCTGCTGGACGTCGTGACGCGCAACTCCCTGGACCTCGACTACCAGCACGTGGCCGAGGCGCGGCAGGCAGCGGGGGAGTCCGGCGAGGCGGACCCGGCGCACCGCTGGCGTGCCGCGGTGGTGGTGGGCGTGTTCGGGCTGCTGCTCGTCGTCGCGGCGGTGCAGACGCGGGCATCGGCCGGCGCCGATGCACTGGCTCGCGACGGGCTGGTCCAGCAGATCGGCGTGAAGCGTGACGCCCTGCGTGACGCCAACCGCCAGATCGGCGACCTGCACGACGAGATCGAGTCGCTCACCACGCGCCAGGCCTCCCTCGCCCGGCGTGAGCGCGCGCTGGCGAGCGCCAACGACGAGGTCGGCGCGCTCGCCGGCTACACCGCGGTGCGAGGCCCCGGCGTACGCGCGACGCTCGACGACGCCGCGGACGGCTCCGAGGACGGAGTGGTGCGCGACGAGGACCTGGCCACCCTGGTCGACGGCCTCTGGGCCGCCGGGGCCGAGGCGATCGCGGTCAACGGCATCCGGCTCACGGTGACGACCGGCATCCGCACGGCGGGCAGCGCGATCCTCGTCCACGACCGCGCGCTGCGCCCGCCGTACACCGTGCTCGCGGTGGGTGACGTCAACGCCCTGCAGAGCCGGTTCGTCGAGACGAGCTCCGGCGTGACCTTCCTCGGCGTCCGGTCCCGCTACGGCTTTGTGTTCAGCATGGACAATGACAACCACCTGCGGCTGCCCGCGGCCGCGCGCCCCGACCTGGTGCGTGCCGAGCCCGTGCCGCCACCGAAAAAACCGGAGGACATCCCGTGATCGCAGTGCTGGGACTCCTGGCCGGCGTCGTCGTCGGCCTGCTGCTGAAGCCCGACGTGCCGGCGCCGTTCGTGCCGTACCTCCCGATCGCGGTGGTGGCGGCCCTGGACGCTGTCCTGGGTGCGTTCCGGGCCTACTTCGACGGCATCTTCGACGACAAGGTCTTCGTGGTCTCGTTCGTCAGCAACGTGCTGATCGCGGCGGTGATCGTCTTCCTCGGCGACAAGCTGGGTGTCGGCGGCCAGCTGACCACCGGTGTCATCGTCGTCCTCGGCATCCGGATCTTCTCCAACGCGGCGGCCATCCGGAGGCACGTGTTCCATGCCTGACAACCCCGACGGGCTGGCCGTACCGCCCACCACCGCCCGGGAGCGGCTCCGTGCCTCGCTGCTGAGCCGACCCAGCCGTGGGCAGTGGATCGTCGCCGGCCTGCTGTTCAGCCTCGGCTTCGCCGGCGCGACCCAGGTCGCCCGCCAGTCCGACGACGACCTGACCGGCCTGCGCCAGACCGACCTCGTCCGCGCGTTCGACGGCCTCGCGGCGAGCACCGAGCGCGCCGAGAAGGAGATCGACCGGCTCAAGACCGATCGCGACCGGCTCACGAGCAGCACCAACAGCCGCCAGACCGCCGTCCAGCTGGCCAAGCAGGAGCAGACCGCGCTGGGCATCCTGTCCGGCACCCTCGCGGCGCGGGGATCCGGCGTACGCATCACGATCACCGACCCCGAGTCCAAGGTCACCGCCGCCCTCCTGCTCGACATGGTCCAGGAGCTCCGGGCGACGGGCGCCGAGGCGATGGAGTTCAACGACAGGGTCCGGGTCGTGGCCCAGACCTCGTTCGAGGACTCGACCCAGGGCATCCGGGTCGGCGGGCAGAGCGTCGAGGCGCCGTACGTCATCGACGTGATCGGCGAGCCGGGTGCGCTCGAGGGTGCGCTCGACTTCCCCCAGGGCCCGCTCGAGCGGGTCGAGGCCGTGGGCGGCACGCTCACCACGTCGAAGGACGACGAGGTCGTCGTCGACGCGGTGGTTCCCGACCGCGCGCCGCAGTTCGCCGCGCCCGATTCCGACCGCTAACCTGCCCCGTAACCGCCCCCTCCGGCCTTGCCGGAGACCTGATCCGAGGAGCAACCGTGACCCCCGACGACCTGAAGTACACGAGTGAGCACGAGTGGGTCCGCACCCCGGGCGACGCGGCTGGCTCCGTGCGCGTCGGCATCACCGACTTCGCCCAGGACGCCCTCGGCGACATCGTCTACGTCTCGCTCCCGGAGGTCGGTGACTCGGTCGAGGCGGGCGCCGCGATCGGTGAGCTCGAGTCGACGAAGTCGGTCTCCGACGTCTACTGCCCGGTGGCCGGCGAGATCGTCGCGCGCAACGAGGCCCTGGAGGCAACGCCCGAGCTCGTCAACTCGGACCCGTACGGCGAGGGCTGGCTCTTCGAGGTCGTCCCCGCTGACGCGTCGCACGTCGAGGGACTTCTCGACGCGGCGGCCTACGAGGCGTCCCTGCAGGGCTGATACGTTGGACGCACACCCTCGACCTCCCGTTGAGGGTGATGCCGGACCAGGGAGGGTGGCAGAGATGCCCTATTGCACGAACTGTGGTCACCAGAACCCCGCCGAGGCGCGGTTCTGCTCCCAGTGCGGCACCCGTCTGGCCGGCTCCGCCGCGGCGGAGTCGGAGAGCGAGGCGACCGCGACGATCACGTTCGACGTCGCCGAGCGCGGGCTGGCCCAGACCGAGTCGGCGGCCGTCGACGCGCTCCCCGAGGGCCAGGCGCTGCTCGTAGTGCAGCGCGGTCCGAGCGCCGGCTCCCGCTTCCTGCTCAACGCCGAGGTGGTGACCGCCGGTCGCCACCCCGACAGCGAGATCTTCCTCGACGACGTCACCGTCTCCCGCCGCCACGCGGAGTTCCGCCGCGACGGGTCGGCGTACACCGTGACGGACGTGGGCTCGCTCAACGGCACCTACGTCAACCGCGACCGCATCGACTCGGTGACGCTGCAGGATGGTGACGAGGTCCAGATCGGCAAGTACCGCCTGGTCTTCTTCGCCGGCCACGCCGGAGCCTGAGCATGGGAGCGACCCAGGAGTCGTCCGCGTCAGCGCGGATGAACATCGGACAGGTCCTCGACCTGCTCCGTGACGACTTCCAGGTCACGATCCCGAAGATCCGCTTCCTGGAGGCCGAGGGGCTGATCAAGCCCGAGCGCACCGCGTCGGGCTACCGGAAGTTCTCGTACGCCGACGTCGAGCGGCTGCGCTACATCCTGCGGATGCAGCGTGACCACTACCTGCCGCTCAAGGTCATCGGCGAGCACCTCGACGCGATCGACCGTGGCCAGGAGCCGCCGCCGATCGCCTCGGTCGTTCCGTCCGTGCCGACCGTCTCGCTCGCTGCCGACGGCATGCCGAGCGCCGAGTCCTTCCTGCAGCGCGGCGACACGCGCCTCTCACGCAAGGAGCTGGTGAAGATCGCCGGCATCACCGAGGAGCAGCTCGCCGAGCTCGAGCAGTTCGGCCTGGTCCGTCCCCGCACCGGCACCAGCCTGTACGACGACGACGCGCTGCTGATCGCCCGCACTGCCGCCGAGCTCGCCGAGTTCGGCCTCGAGCCGCGCCACCTGCGCGCCTTCAAGGCCGCTGCCGACCGTGAGGTCGGCCTGGTCGAGCAGATGACCGCACCGGTGCGCAACGGCCGCGACGCGGCCGCCTCCGCGCGGGCCGACGAGACCGTCGCCGCGATCGCCGCGCTCTCCGTGCGCCTGCACGCCACGCTCGTCAAGAGCGGTCTGCGCCGCGGCCGCTGACGCCCTTCCGGTGCGCGAGTAGGGTGAGGGTGTGCGCGAGGTCGACGTCGTCGGAGTGAGGGTCGAGATGCCCTCCAACCAGCCCATCGTGCTTCTGCGCGAGGTGGCGGGGGACCGCTACCTGCCCATCTGGATCGGCGCCGTCGAGGCGACCGCTATCGCCTTCGCCCAGCAGGGCGTCGTGCCTCCGCGGCCGCTGACCCATGACCTGCTGCGTGATGTCATCGCCAGCACGGGCAACACGCTCTCGGAGGTCCGCATCACCTCCATGCAGGACGGTGTCTTCTACGCCGAGCTGCACTTCGCCTCCGGCGTCGAGGTGAGCGCGCGGCCCTCCGACTCGATCGCCCTGGCGCTGCGCACGGGTGCGCGGATCGTCTGTGCGGAGGAGGTCCTCGCCGAGGCCGGGCTCGCCGTGCCTGAGGAGCAGGAGGACGAGGTCGAGCGGTTCCGGGAGTTCCTCGACCACGTCACGCCCGAGGACTTCGAGCCCTGAGCCAACTGACCCTCACCTTCAACTTGAGGGTGAGACACACCGGGGTGTCGCGTTGACCCGATGGGGGCCCGGGCCTACCTTGGAGTGTCTTCGTTGTAACTCCACCGCTGTGGTCTCCACCATGGCGGACCTTCCCCCGGGAGTTGCAGGCAAACGGAGCGAGACGACGGAGGTCGACGTGGAGCTGAACGAAGGTGTGAAGGACACCGCCGCTGCCGAGATGGCAGCTGGCGAGGCTGAGGAGCAGGGTCTGCTCTTCACCGACGACGTGTCCCCCCTGCCCAGCGACGCGGGCTACCGCGGTCCGACGGCGTGCAACGCGGCCGGCATCACCTACCGCCAGCTCGACTACTGGGCCCGCACGGGCCTGATCGAGCCGAGCGTGCGGGGTGCCTCCGGCTCCGGCACCCAGCGGCTCTACTCGTTCCGCGACATCCTGATCCTCAAGGTGATCAAGCGTCTCCTCGACGCGGGCATCTCGCTGCAGCAGATCCGCACGGCGGTCACCCACCTGCGTGAGCGCGGCACCGACGACCTGACCCGCGTGACGCTGATGTCCGACGGTGCCTCGGTCTACGAGTGCACCAGCAACGACGAGGTCATCGACCTCCTCCAGGGCGGCCAGGGCGTCTTCGGCATCGCCATCGGCGGTGTCTGGCGCGAGATCGAGGGCACGCTCTCCGAGCTGCCGAGCGAGCGCGCCGACGACGCGGCCGCGACCTCCAGCGCGAGCGACGAGCTCGCCGCGCGCCGCGCCCGCAAGATCGGCTGACCTCCACCGACCTCGCACCACGTCTCCGGCCGACGACCCGCCCCCGACAGGGGAGCGGGTCGTTAGTCTTTTCCGCATGGACGCGCGCATGGAGGAGACCGAAGAGGACCAGTCCGCCACCACCCTCGAGCTCTTCTTCGACCTCGTCTTCGTCTTCGCGGTCACGCAGGTCACGGCGTTCATGGCGCACGACCTCGACGGCTGGCGGATCGTGCAGGGCCTCGCGGTCCTGGCGCTCTTCTGGTGGGGCTGGGTCGGTTACGCGTGGCTCTGCAACCTGGTCCGCGCCGACGAGGGGCCGGTGCGCCTGATCCTGCTGCTCGCGATGGCGGTGATGTTCCTGGTCGCCCTGGCCATCCCCGAGGCCTTCCACGACCTGCCCGGCGGGCTCGACGGTCCCTACGTCATCGCCGGCTGCTACTTCGCCTTCCGGCTGACGCACCTCGCCCTCTTCTGGGTGTACGCCGAGGGCGACGCCGCGCTGCGTCGCCAGCTGCTGCGCTTCTGCCCGACGATCATCCTCAGCACCGCGTTCCTCGTGCTCGCTGCGCACACGGACTCGCCGTACACCGCGACGTACTTCTGGCTGGCGGCGCTGGCCTCGGACTACGGCGGCACCGTGCTGGGCGGCGCGAGCGGCTGGCGCCTGCGCTCGGCGGGCCACTTCGCCGAGCGGCACGGCCTGATGGTGATCATCGGCCTGGGCGAGTCGATCGTGGCGATCGGTGCGGGCACGAACGACCAGCCGATCTCCTGGCCGGTGATCGCCGCGGCCGCCGCGGGTGTCGCGCTGGCGGCGGCGATGTGGTGGATCTACTTCGACATCAGCGCGCTCAAGGGTGAGGAAGCCCTCGACGAGGTGGTGCGCGGTGGCGGCAACGTGTCGATGGCGCGGGATGCCTACTCGATCCTGCACCTGCCGCTCATGGCCGGCATCGTGCTGATGGCGCTGGGCCTCAAGAAGGCGATGCAGTACGTCGGCAACCCGCACGAGCACCAGCTGACCGACCCGCTCGGCGCCTTGCCCGCTGCGGCGCTCTTCGGCGGTGTGCTGCTCTACCTGCTCGGCCACATCGGCTTCAAGCTCCGGACACTCCACCGGTTCAGCACGCCGCGCGCCGGCCTCGCCGTCGTGGTCGCGGTGGCGTGGCTGGTCAGTGGGGGACTGCCCGCGCTCGGCCAGATCGTCCTGCTGGCCGCGCTCGTGTGGGCGCTGGCGGCGTACGAGACCGTGCACTACGCCGAGGAACGCGCGCGCACGCGTCACGCCGGTCACACCCACGCCTGAGAGCGGCGCTGATCGCCCTCGGGCCGGGGATCGCTGAGGTAACCTTTCCCCGCTGCTGACACCGCGTGGGAGAGACTCCGCGTCAGCGGAGCGCCGAAGGGGCAATTCCTCCCCGGAACTCTCAGGCGCCAGGGACCACGCGGAGTGAGGCAACTCTGGAGCGTCCAGCGTCGGGCGTGACAGAGGGGGAGGCGACACCCGACCCGTCCCACGGGACGCTTCCGATGGAGATCGCCGTGACTGATCTGCCCAGCCTCCACGACCTCGACGCCGCGCTGCCGTTCGTCGACCGGCACATCGGCCTGACGCCGTCCGACATCTCCTCGATGCTCGGCGTCCTCGGCCACGACTCGCTCGAGGCGCTGATGGACGCCGCGGTGCCCGCAGGCATCCGCCCTGCCGCCGAGCTCGACCTGCCGCCGGCGATGACCGAGGCCCAGGTCGGCGCGCTGGCGCGCGAGCTGGCCGGCCTCAACTTTCCCGGAGAGCCGCTGATCGGCCTCGGCTACCACGCGACGATCACGCCCCCGGTCATCCGTCGCAACGTGCTCGAGGACCCGTCCTGGTACACCGCGTACACGCCGTACCAGCCGGAGATCTCGCAGGGCCGCCTCGAGGCACTGATCAACTTCCAGACCATGATCGGCGACCTCGCCGGCCTGCCGATCGCCAACTCGTCGCTCCTCGACGAGGGCACGGCCGCGGCCGAGGCGATGACCCTCGTACGCCGCGCGAACCGCAAGGCCGAGGGCCCGTTCGTCGTCGACGCCGACGCGCTGCCGCAGACCATCGACGTCGTCCGCACGCGCGCCGAGGCGATGGGGATCGAGGTCGTCGTGCGCGACCTCGCCGAGGGCCTTCCCGAGGGCAAGGTCTGCGGCACGCTCATCCAGTACCCCGGTGCATCCGGCGCCGTCCGCGACCCGCGCGCGACCATCGAGGCGACCCACGCCCAGGGCGGCCTCGCCGTCGTCGCCGCGGACCTTCTGGCGCTCACGCTGCTCGAGGCGCCCGGTGCGCTCGGCGCCGACGTCGTCATCGGCTCGTCGCAGCGCTTCGGCGTCCCGCTCTTCTACGGCGGCCCGCACGCCGGCTACATGGCGGTCTCCAAGGGGCTCGAGCGCCACATGCCCGGGCGCCTGGTGGGCGTCTCCATCGATGCCGAGGGCCGTCCGGCGTACCGGCTGGCGCTGGGCACGCGCGAGCAGCACATCCGCCGCGAGAAGGCGACCTCCAACATCTGCACCGCGCAGGTGCTGCTCGCCGTCACCGCCGCGATGTACGCCGTCTACCACGGCCCCGCGGGGCTGACCGCGATCGCGACCCGGACCCACCGCTATGCCGCCGTGATCGCCGCTGGCCTGAAGTCCCTGGGCTACGAGCTCGGCTCGGAATCCTTCTTCGACACGCTCACGGTGGCGACGCCGGGTCGCGCCCAGGCCGTGGTGGCCGCGGCGCGCAGGAGCGGGCTGCACCTGCGCCTCGTCGACGCCGACACCGTCGGCCTCTCGACCTCCGAGGCGACGACGCACGAGACGGTGGAGAAGGTGCTCGCGGCGTTCGGCCCGACCATCGAGGGCATCACCGCGCTCGACCTCGACGAGCTCGACCGCACCACGCCGTCGGCCCTGCCGGGGGAGCTGGCGCGCCAGACGCCGTTCCTCACGCACGAGGTCTTCCACACGCACCGCAGCGAGACGCAGATGCTGCGCTACCTGCACAAGCTCGCGGGCCGCGACTACGCGCTCGACAAGGGCATGATCCCGCTCGGCTCGTGCACGATGAAGCTCAACGCGACGACGGAGATGGAGCCGATCTCGCTGCCGGGCTTCGCCGACCTGCACCCGTTCGTGCCGGCCGAGGACGCGCAGGGCTACCACCAGCTCGTCGCCGCGCTGGAGGGCTGGCTGGCCGAGGTCACCGGCTACGCAGCGGTCTCCATCCAGCCGAACGCCGGCTCCCAGGGTGAGCTCGCCGGCCTGCTGGCGATCCGGGCCTACCACCTCGCCAACGGCGACACCCACCGTGACGTCTGCCTGATGCCCGCCTCCGCGCACGGCACCAACGCCGCGTCGGCGGTCATGGCCGGCATGCGCGTCGTGGTCGTGAAGTCCAACGACGACGGCACCATCGACCTCGACGACCTGCAGAAGCAGTGCGACGAGCACAGCAACGACCTCGCCGCGATCATGGTCACCTACCCCTCGACGCACGGCGTCTACGAGGAGGGCATCACGCAGCTCTGCGAGATCGTCCACTCCCACGGTGGCCAGGTCTACGTCGACGGCGCCAACCTGAACGCGCTGCTCGGCCACGCCCGCCCGGGTGAGTTCGGCGGCGACGTCTCGCACCTCAACCTGCACAAGACGTTCTGCATCCCGCACGGTGGCGGTGGCCCGGGCGTGGGCCCGGTGGCGGTCGGCGCCCACCTCGCGCCGTACCTCCCGACGCACCCGCAGCACCCGCTGGTGGAGAAGCGCGAGGGCATCGGCGCGATCAGCGCTGCGCCGTACGGCTCGGCGGGCATCCTGCCGATCTCGTGGGCCTACGTGCGGCTGATGGGCGCCGCCGGCCTCACCAAGGCGACGGCGACCGCGGTGCTGTCGGCCAACTACGTCGCTGCCCGCCTGGAGGAGCACTACCCGGTGCTCTACAAGGGCGAGAACGGCCTGGTCGCCCACGAGTGCATCCTCGACCTGCGCGGCCTCTCGAAGGAGAGCGGCGTGACCGTCGACGACGTGGCCAAGCGCCTCATCGACTACGGCTTCCACGCGCCGACGATGTCGTTCCCGGTGGCGGGCACGCTGATGGTGGAGCCCACCGAGTCGGAGGACCTCGCCGAGCTGGACCGCTTCATCGACGCGATGGTCGCGATCCGCGGCGAGATCGCCAAGGTCCAGGCGGGGGAGTGGGGCCACGACGACAGCCCACTCGCCCGGGCGCCGCACACGTCGCGTTCGATCGTCGGCGACTGGGACCGTCCGTACTCCCGCGAGCTCGGCGTCTTCCCGACGGGGATCGACCCGGACAAGTACTGGCCGCCGGTCGCGCGCATCGACAACGCGTACGGCGACCGCAACCTGGTCTGCGCCTGCCCTCCGCCCGAGGCCTTCGCCGACTGACCCACCCGCCGAGGCGGCAGATCTGGTGTGGCGAGGCGGCACATCTTGCGTGGTAGGCACACGCAGGATGTGCCGCCTCGGCGTTCAGGGGATCAGTTGAGCGTCATGTTGGGCTCGCCGCTGGCGTTGAAGCCGTTGGCGCCCCTGACGCAGCTGCCGCTCCGCGGCGTTCCGCCGTTCCAGGCCTGGCGGACGCAGTTGCGCAGCGCGAGCTGGCCCCAGTAGTTCGGGTGCAGCGACTCCTGGATGTAGTAGTTGCCCGTCGCGGTCGCCGTGCGGATCGTGTTGACCCACTCGGTCTTGTCGACCGCACCGGTGCTGGTCCAGCTGCTGAGGCCCTGCTCCTCGTAGAGGCCGACGGTGTTCTCGCAGAGGCGTCGGCCGTTGAAGGCGCTGCTCAGGTTGAGCGTCTTCACGTTGGTCATGCCGGTGTCGCCGATCGCGCCGGTGATCGTGTTGTTGATCGTCGGCAGGATCGTGCCGTTGGCATAGTCGGCGTCGGCGTTCCAGAAGCCGCAGCCGCCGGTGCTCTGCCGGGTGTAGCCAGACTCGGAGTAGCGGAACGCCGTCCCGGCAGGCAGCGGCGACTCGTAGTTCTGGACGAGCAGCGTCCACGAGCCGTCGGCGTACCCGGCGTTGCGCATGGCCGTGCGGACGTTGAGCAGCGCGTTCTTGATGTTGGCGCGCTGCGTGGCCACGTTGGCGCTGCTCATCGCGTTGGTGACGACGCTGTCGTCCTTGCAGTAGTCCTTGAACCAGGAGGGCGAGCCGAGGAAGTCGGTCACGCACTGCTGCACGATCGCGCCGAAGTTGAAGTCGTTGCCGCCGATCGAGAGCGACACCATCTTCACGTTGTGACCGGTCGCGAAGTCCTGGAGCATCAGCGCCTGGCCCTTGCCCTGGGTGCCGTTGTAGAAGTCCAGGCCGGGCTTGAAGTAGCCGCTGCTGTCACTGGGCACGGTTCCGGTCTTGGCGCCCGAGCAGGCCAGGTTCAGACCGTTGACCCCGCCGCCGATGTAGATCTCGGCGGCCGTGGAGCGGTGGCAGCGGTTGATCGTCTCGGCCGTGTGCGTGGCGTTGTCGAAGTACGTCGCGGCACCGCCGGCGTCGTGGATCGACTCACCGTTGTTGGTGTTGCCGGCCCAGCGGCCGGCCTCTCCCGAGATGTAGGAGTCGCCGACGGAGACGACCCAGGGCGTACCGACGCCCGGGCCATCTGCCAGCGCGGGGGACGGAAGGGCCGTGATGCCGGCCAGGACGGCGGCCCCGGCGCCGACGGCACCGGCCACTGCTCGGGTGAGACGCATGAACACTCCTCGGTGTGACGTGGGTAACACCCGGCAACATACTGGTCAGTAACCTCGTGGGGAAGAGGTTGGACATCCAATCTTTTCGTCGACCGATTTCAGTGGTTTCGGCAGAAGTCCGTGGTCCGGACCACTATCCTTCAGAAGCAATCGGGTCGGGAGATGGGGAGCTGCGACAACGGTGGACGAGAAGCGCTGTGAGTGGTGTGGCACGTTGTCGCCGGCTGAGGCGGAGAAGTGCACCCTGTGCCGGATCCCGTTCAGCGCGCCGGTTCCGCCGCCGCAGGACTGGAGCCACCTGACCGGCAACATCCCGGTCATCACGGCGCCGCTGCTCGAGACCCCCGCGGCTGCTGCTGCGCCCTCCGTCCCCGAGGACGTCGAGCACACTGCGCCCGCACCGGCGCCGGTGGTGCCGCAGCAGGTTCAGCGCGACGCGGCCGTGCCTCAGCCCGTCCAGGTCGCTGCCGGCTTCGCCGCGCCGACCGTACCGGCCTCCTCGGAGGTCGTGCCCTCGGTGGGGGAGATGGCGACCGACGCTGTCAGGCCCGAGTCGCTCGAGCCGCATGTCCCCGGCTGGCGCGCCCCCGATGACCCGACGCTCCGCGTCTTCGCAGACCGCCTCGAGGAGCGCGAGCGCCGCCCGCTGGCTGGCAACGGCACCAACCGGCGGGGTCGTCGTCGACGCCGCCAGTTCGCGCGACTGCTGGTCTGGCTGGTCGCCCTCGGCCTGATCGCGGCCTTCGTGATCCTCGCGCCCGGGCGGCTGCCCTCCTTCTGACCGCCGCCAGGCCGGCTCTCAGCCGGCCGCGGAGTCGTCGTCGACGACCTCGGCGTCGATCGGCTCGAAGTGGAGCGGAAGCTCGTCACGGTCGACGTCGCGGAGCGCCTCGAAGTCGGCCGCCACGATCCGGCGGGGCGTCTTCTCGATCAGCGTGGGGGTCGCGAGCAGCTTCGCCTCGTCGACCTGGTCGAGCTTGCGGGCGGTGACGAGGACGCGCGACTCCAGCGAGCTCGCGAACGAGTTGTAGTGGTTGACGGCGCCTTCGAGGGAGCTGCGCATCTTCTCGGCGTGGCCGGCGAGCGTGCAGATCCGGCGGTAGAGCTCCTGGCCGAGGTCGAAGAGGCGCTTGGCATCCTCGGTCAGCACGTCCTGGCGCCAGGTGTAGGCCACCGTCTTGAGCACCGCCCAGAGGTTGGCCGGCGTGGCCAGCACGACGCCCTTGCCGAACGCGTACTCCATCAGCGAGGGGTCGACCTCGAGCGCGGCGTTGAGCAGCTGCTCGTTGGGGATGAAGGCGATCGTGAACTCCGGGCTCGCGGCCAGACCGGTCCAGTAGGTCTTGCCCGAGAGCGCGTCGACGTGCCCGCGGATCTTGCGGGCGTGGTCGACGAGCAGGCGCTGCCGCTCGTCGGCGTCGGAGGCCGCCCGGAAGGCTGCGACGAAGGCGGTGTACGGCGCCTTCGCGTCGACTGCCATCTGCTTGCCGCCCGGAAGGTTGACGACCATGTCGGGACGGCGCGCGCCCGAGTCGGCGGTGATCGAGGCCTGGGTCGTGAAGTCGACCCGGGCGAGCAGGCCCGCGGACTCGACCAGCGTGCGGAGCTGCGTCTCGCCCCAGTAGCCCCGCGTGGCGTTGTTGCCGAGGGCGGAGGCCAGCGTGTCGGCCGCCTTGCGCGACTCCTCCGCCGTACGCCGGGTCGTGCGGAGCTGCTCGGCGAGCTCGCCGTGCTGCAGGGAGCGCTGGCGCTCGAGCTCGTCGACCTTGCGCTGCATCGCCTGCAGCTGCTGGGCGACCGGGGTGAGGGTCTTGAGGACCTGGGTCTGGCCCGCCTCGGCGCGCTCGCGCTCGGCCTGCTCGCGGCGGTGCGCCTCGAGCAGGGCCTGGTGGTCGGCACGGGCGTTGACCAGGCTCTGCTGGAGGCTGGCGACCGACTCGCGGAGTCCGGCGACCGTGGCCTCGGCGTGGGCGACGTCGGCCTGCAGCACCGCACGCGCCTCGGCCTCCTCCTGGCGGACCGCGGCGATCTCGGCCCGGTGGCGCGCAGCAGCGATCTCGGGGTCCTCCGCTGCGGGGAGCGGCAGGGTCTCGGCCTGGCGGAGGCGGGCTGCGAGCCAGCCCACGACAGCACCGAGCAGGAGACCGAGGAGCACACCGACGAGAAGCATGTGACCATCCAAACAGCGACCACCGACAGAACCCGCGACCCACGCCGCGAGCCGGCCGGTTGCCTCGGCGTACTGTCCTCGGCATGGGTGACACGCACCGCCAGGTAGAGCTGGAGAAGATCGGCCCGGCGCGGTTCCGCGCGACCAACGAGCGCGGGGGAGTGGTGACGCTCGGCGACGGCACGGACCCCGACTTCACGCCCGTCGAGCTGCTCCTGGCTGCCCTCGCGGGCTGCGGAGCGGTGACGATCGACCCGATCACGGCCCGGCGTGCGGCCGCGACGACGTTCCGCGCCGTCGCGACGGGGGAGAAGGAGCGCGACGAGGGCGGCACCCGGATGGGTCAGCTCACGGTGACCTTCGAGATCGAGTTCCCCGAGGGGCCCGAGGGCGACGCGGCGCGCGCGATCCTGCCCTCGACCGTGGAGCGGACCCACGAGCGCTGGTGCACCGTCAGCCGCACCGTCGAGGCGGGCGCCCCGGTCGTCATGCGGCTGGGGGAGTCGACTACTTCGCCGCGCTGACCGCGACGTCCTTGATCGTCACCGGCTGGTTGGGGTGACCGCCACCGGCCCGGTTGGATCCGTCGTCGCCCTTGGCGCCGACGGCCTTGAGGATCTTGATGCCGGCCGGGGCGAGGTGGCCGAAGACGGTGTAGTCGGGGTTGAGCTGCGTGTCACCGAAGACCAGGAAGAACTGGGACCCGCCGGAGTTGGGGGCTCCGGTGTTGGCCATCGCGAGGGTGCCTGCGGGGTAGGCCTCGTCGCCGGTGACCTCGTCGGGGACGGTGTAGCCCGGACCGCCGCCGGTCGTGCCGGTCGGGTCCCCGCACTGGAGCATGGCGAAGCCGGGGCCGTCGGCGATACGCGGGCAGGGCGTGTCGTCGAAGAAGTCCTGCGCGGCGAGCGAGAGGAACGAGTTCACCGTGCACGGCGCGGCCTTGCCGTCCAGGGTGATCGCGAGGTTGCCGACGTTCGTCTTGATGGTCGCCGCGACCTCACCGGTGGCGGTCGGCTCCGCGGCCGGCGCCTTGACGGGACGCGCGGCCGGCCCCGACGAGGGGTACGAGCAGGTGCCCGAGCCGTCGGACGGCGATGCGGCCTGGTCGCCCGAGTCGCTGCCGCAGGCGGAGAGGGCGAGGGCCGGGACCAGGGCGAGCGAGGCGACGAGCGTCGTACGGGTCAGCATGGCGGCGACTGTAGTGGGCGGGCCCTCACTCGCCGAGCGCGAGGGTGACCGCCTCCTCGAGGCGCAGGGCGCGGCCCCGGGTCCAGGCGCTCGCCCAGGCCTCGACAGTGGTCTGGCTCCGTACGCCCTCGAGGCGGGCCTCGACCAGCCGGGCGTCGAGGGGCAATGCCCGACCGGAGTACGACTCGCGGAGCCGCTCCGCTGCGGCACCGAGCGTGGCGGCGCGCACGGGGTCGCCGTTCGTGGCGGCGACGGCGGCGAGACCGGCGAGGCCCTCGGCCGTGCCCTTCGGCTCGGCCAGGCTCACGAACGCCGCAAGGCTCTGGCTGTAGAGGGACTGGGCGCGGCCGTGCTGGTCCTCGGCGAGCGCCGAGAGGCCGAGGTAGCCGAGGCAGCGCGCCCGGAACCGCTCGTCACCGAGCTCCTCGTAGCGGCGCAGGGCCTCGTTGAACGAGGCCCGTGCGGTACTGGGGTCGTTGGACGCGACGAGGGCCAGTCCGAGGTTGAGGTGCGAGGTCGCCACGAGCCAGGGCTGGTCCAGCCGTTCGGCGTACGAGAGCGCCTCGGTGAGCTCGCGCAGTGCGCCCGACGCATCAGCTCCGGCGAGGGAGACCATGCCGCGCACGGTCGCGGCGTTGCGCCTGGCCGTGTCGTCACCCGTCCCTGCGGCCGCTTCGCTGAGCAGGCGGGCGCACTCGCGTGCGTACGCATCGTCACCCTGCTCGAACGCTAGCCACGCGAGCGCCCAGAGCGCCTTCAGCCGCGTGGACGGCAGCGCCACCGCGCCCGCGAGACCGCGCTCGAGCCAGGCGCGGCCGCGTGCCAGCTCGCCGCGTGCCTGCCAGTACTGCCACAGGCCGAGGCTCAGCCGAAGCACGGACTCGGCGTCGCTGTCCTCGTGGGCCCACCGCAGCGCGACCTCGACGTTGGCGGCGTCCGCGTCGAGGGCGGCGTACCAGTGGTCCTCGCGGCCGAGCTCCCGGCCGACCTGCTCGACCCGCTCCAGGTGCACCGTCACGAACCGGTGCCGGTAGCCGAGGTCGAGCTCGCCGGGAGCCTCCACAGCCTGCCCACGCGCGAGCACGCTGAACTCGTCGGAGGCGCTGCCCGCCAGGCCGAGCGCGCCAGCCAGGCGGCCGGCCGTGTCGGGGTACAGGCGGCGCCGGAGGCCACGCTCGATGTCGCTGATCGTGCGCGCGCTCAGGCCGGAGCGCTCCGCGAGCTCCTCCTGCGTGAGGTGGGCGTCCTCGCGGAGGGTGCGCAGGGTCCGTCCCAGGCTGCCCATGGCCGGACACTAGTCCGAGCACGAAGTCGGTGGGTCACTTTTCGTGGCGGCCCGGGGGAGCGGGGTCGAGGCTGGCCGCATGGACACCAACGCCAACAAGCAGACCGCCCGCCGGTTCTACGACCTCTTCAACGCCGGGGACCTCTCCGGCATCGCCGAGCTCGCCGTCGAGGAGTACGCCGAGAACGACCCGCTGCCCGGGCAGGGGACCGGGCGCGAAGGCCTCGTCGACCGCGTCTCGATGCTCGTGGGCGCCCTCGCTCCGCACTTCACGGTCGAGGACGTCGTCGCGGAGGGCGACCGCGTGGTCGTCCGCTGGAGCCAGACGGGCACGCACGTGGGGGAGTTCTTCGGTGCGCCCGCCACCGGGCGGACCTTCGTCGGCAGCGGGATCGACATCTACCGGCTCACCGACGACGGCCAGCTCGCCGAGCATTGGCACGCCGTCGACCTCTTCGGCCTGCTGACCCAGCTGGGTCTTGTCGGCTAGCCGGCCTGTGTCCGCCCGACGCGAGCCCACGTGATCGCGTCGCGCGTACGTCGTTCGCGACTGGTGCCTGCGCCCTGGTGCGCATGCGGGTCGCCGAGGGGGAGCCCGAGCGCGGCCATGCTGGTCACCTCCCAGTGGGCGGGCACGGCGAACTCGGCTGCGAGCGCGTCGCGGTCGAAGGCGCGGAACTGGTGGACCGCCAACCCGAGGTGGTGGGCCTGGAAGGTCAGGTGGGCGACGGCCTGGCCGAGGTCGTAGTGGGCGAACTCGGAGTACTCCAGGTCGGTGCCCTCGACGTGTCGCTGCGTGAGGTTGGCGACGAGGAGGCTGGCGGCGGGCGCCCAGGCGCCGGAGCTCCGCGCGAGATGGCGCACGAGGCGCGTGTGCACGTCGTCGCCGCGGCGGCCGACGACGAACGACCAGGGCTGGGAGTTGCCTGCCGACGGCGTACGCCGGGCGGCCTCGAGCAGCGCGTCGACGTGGGCCTCGGGGATCACGTGGTCCGGGTCGAAGCGCAGCGGGCTGAACCGCTGCAAGGCGAACGCGTGGACGAGGTCACCGGGCATGGGCAGGCAACCGGCCACATGCGCGTGGCATTCCGCGGGGAGCGGGGCCTCTGCGCACACGGAATGACATAATGTCCATTATCGGATCTATCTGTCGTCTTGCCTGGACGGCAGAGTGGGGCTGTTGTTGGGCAACTGGATGACCAACGACCCCTGCCGAACCAGACCCGCGGCCCTGTCGGCTCGCACAGGACCAGCGCGAGGCTTTCCTTAGGCGCACCTGCACGACGTGGTGCGGTTCCGGAAGGAAGGCAAGAAGATGACGATTGCGCAGAACCCGGTGTTGACGTCGATGCACGATCGTCGTCTGGTCTGGTGGGCCAACGGCCTGGCGGTGGCCGCGGTGATCCTGACCGCGTCCGGCCTCACGGTCCTTGCCATCGTGGGCTTCGATGCCAATGACGAGGACTTCGCCGGCTGGAAGGGCGTCTTCGTCCTCACCGGGCTGTTCGGCGGAACGTTGGTGTCGATCGTGGCGTTCGTGACGGCCGTCGTGGCGAAGATGCGACACGAGCGCTGGGCGCTGCTGTGGCTCCCGCTGCTCTTCGGTCCCGCGTTCATCATCTCCTTGCCGTTCTGGTTCGAGTGACCATGTGGCGCGGACTAGACGTCGGGCAGCACGTCGACGGTTCAGTACCAGCCGAACTTCTCGGAGTGGCGCCACGCAGCCTGCGGGCTGCCGTACCTCGCTCCGATGTACGCGAGACCCCAACGAATCTGGGTCTCCGGGTTGGTCTTCCAGTCCGGGCCGACGGTCGCCATCTTGCTGCCCGGCAGCGCCTGCGGGATGCCGTAGGCGCCCGACGAACGGTTCTGGGCGAGCTGGTTCCAGCCGGACTCGCGGTACCAGAGCGCATCGAGCGCCGGCCACTGGTCGGCGCCCCAGCCGAACTGTGTCATCAGCCGGTAGCCCAGTGCGCGGTTCGTGCCCGGGCGCACCGTGCCCGGCGCAGGCGCCGGCCCACCGGCGGCCATCTGCGCGGCGATCCGCTCGGCCGTGTCGGCGAGCTCGCGCATGATCTGGCCGTCGGTGACGCTCGTGCGCGCCTGGGTCATCGCGGCGAGCTGCTCCGGTGACAGCGTGCGCCCACCGCCACGCGACGCCTCCTGGCGCATCTCCACGGTCGGCCGCGCCTTCACCGCCCGCGCTTCGTCCTTCGGCAGCACGACTGCCGTCGTCGGCGTCGGCGTCGCCGGCGCGCTGACGAACAGCGGCTCGCAGCCGGTCACCACGACGACGGCAGCGACGAGCGCGAGCACAGCACGGCCCTGCGTCATCTGTCGGCTCCCGGCACCTCGTGGCAAGTGAATCTCGCCAACCTAACCCGGCGACGCGCCTCCCGCACACGGTTCGTGCAGTGTGCACGGATATCGTCACCCGCATGCCGCACATCCATGTCGTCGCGACCGGCGGGACCATCGACAAGGTCTACGCCCTCACCGGTGAGCTCGAGATCGGCGCACCCGCGGCCGACACGCTCCTCTCCCCCATCCTCACCGACAACACGTACGACGTGACGCCGGCGCTCGCCCTCGACAGCTTGGACATGACCGACGCAGACCGTGCTGCGCTCTGTGCGGTGATCGACGGACTGCCGGGTCGCCTCGTCGTGGTCACGCACGGCACCGACACGATGCCCGAGACGGCCGCCTTCCTCGACGAGCACCTCGCGGCGGCCGACCAGACCGTCGTGCTGACCGGCGCGATGCGTCCGGCGGCGATGGCGCCGAGCGACGCGGCGTACAACCTGGGGGCGGCGATGACCGCGGTGCAGCTGCTGCCCGCGGGCGTCCACATCGCCATGAGTGGCCGGGTCTTCAGCGCGGGCAAGGTCGCCAAGGACCACGCTCGCGGGATCTTCGTGGAACTTTCCTGACAACCGCGTCACGCCCGGGTGGACCGGACGTCTCATGAGCACCAGGACGTTTCGAGGAGCTGCTCATGTGGGACACGTACGAGGAGAACACGGTCCACCTCGCCCACGATCTGCCGTGTGCGGGATGTGGCCACGCCGCCCACCGCTACCTGCCGTGCGACCGGTGCGACTGCACGCCGCCGGACGCTCCGGGCAGCTTCTGACCCACGCGGTCAGGCCGGGAGCGACAGCGTCATGAAGACGCTGTTGGGGTCCGGCACATAGTCCGCGAACGGAGCGCAGACGACGAAGCCGTGGCGCTGGTAGAGGCGGCGCGCCGGCTCGAAGTACGGCTCGACCCCGGTCTCGAGCGAGACGCGCACTGCGCCCCGGCGTACCGCCTCGTCGAGGAGGTGCCGGAGGATCGCCGCACCGGTGCCGCGCCCGCGCTGGTCGCGCGCGGCACGCATCGACTTGATCTCGAGGTGCCCGTCGCCCAGGTCGCGCAGTGCCCCGCAGCCCAGCAGGGTGTCGCCGTCCCAGGCGCTGTAGAAGGCGATGTCCGGAGCCCGCAGCGCGTCGAGGTCGAGCGCGTGCACCGACTCGGGTGGCGAGGTGGCGTACATGTCCTCGAGGTGCTCCGACAGGAGTGCCTGCACCGCCGCGTGCGAGAGGTCGTCGGGGCGGATCGCCATCGCGGTCACGGCTGCAGGAGCACCTTGATCGCCCGCCGCTCATCCATGGCGCGGTAGCCCTCGGCGACCTGGTCGAGAGGCAGCGTCATGTCGAAGACCCGTCCCGGGTCGATCGACCCGTCGAGCACGAGGCCGAGGAGCTCGGGGAGATACTTGCGGACCGGCGCCATACCGCCGGCCAGCCCGACGTTGCGGCCGAACATCGTGCCGACGGGCAGCACCACGCCGTGCGGCACGCCGACGAAGCCGACGGTCGAGCCCGGGCGCGCGGCGTGGAAGGCGGTCTTCATCGAGTCGTCGGTGCCGACGCACTCGAGGACGGCGTCAGCCCCGACTCCCCCGGTGATCTCCAGGACCGCCTCGGTGGCCTCCTTGCCGCGCACCGAGACGATGTCGGTCGCGCCGAACGCCTTCGCGATCTCCTGCCGCGGCTCGTGGCGCGACATCGCGATGATCCGCTCGGCGCCGAGCTGACGGGCGGCGAGGACGCCGCAGAGACCGACGGCGCCGTCACCGACGACGACCGCCGTCCCGCCACGTCGTACGCCGGCGGCGACGGCTGCGTGCCAGCCCGTCGGCATCACGTCGGAGAGGGCGAGCAGCGACGGGATGAGCGAGGGGTCAGGCGTGCCGGGCACGGCGACGAGCGAGCCGTCGGCTTGGTTGACCCTGACGTACTCCCCCTGGCCGCTGACGGTGAAGCCGAGGTTGGTGCAGGCCGACTGCATGCCGGCGGCGCAGTGGACGCAGGTGTTGTCGCAGTGGTCGAAGGGCACGACGACGAAGTCGCCGACCTTGACGGAGCGGACCTCCGCCCCGACCTCCTCCACGACGCCGATGCACTCGTGGCCGATCGTGCTGCCCTCGGTGATCGGGTTCTCACCGCGGTAGGGCCACAGGTCCGAGCCGCAGATGCAGCCGGCGACGACCTTCACGATCGCATCGGTCGGCTGCTCGATGCGGGGGTCGGCGACCTCGCCGAATCGGATGTCGCGGGGCCCGTGGATCGTCGTTGCGCGCATGGCGCCGATCCTGCCACGCGACGGGAAGGACGCGCCCGACCCACTACCCTCCCACCCGTGACCTCCACGCTGCGCTCGCGCGCCGGCTCCGCCGTCGAGGGCCTGACGCCGGGCTACTTCGCCCTCGTGATGGCCAGCGGGATCCTCTCGGCCGGCTTCCACCTGCGCGGCTTCCTGCTCCTGTCCCACGTCCTCCTCGCGGTCTGCGCCACGGCGTACGTCGTGCTGCTGGTGCTCAACGGCGTGCGTTTCGCCCGCTTCCGCCATGCCGTGGCGAGCGACTTCCGCGACCCGCAGCGGGCGTTCGGGTTCTTCACGTTCGTCGCGGGCACCAACGTCCTCGGCGTCCGCCTCGCGATCGAGGGGCACCCGGGCTGGACCGCCGGCCTGCTGGTCGTCTCGGGTCTCACCTGGCTCGTGCTCGGCTACGTCATCCCGTGGACCGCGGTGCTGGGCCACGAGGAGCGACCGGTCGTCCGGCACGCCAACGGGACCTGGTTCATCTGGGTGGTCGCCAGCCAGTCCGTCGCCGCCGCGGCTGCCAGCCTCGAGCCCGTCTACACGACCGGCCGGCGCGAGCTCGCGCTGCTGGCCGTGACCTCGTGGTCGGTCGGCTGCTTCCTCTACGCCTCTGCCGGCGTGATCGTGGCGCTGCGGCTGATGCTGTACCCGTTCGGCCCGGAGGAGCTCACGCCGCCGTACTGGGTCTCGATGGGCGCGCTCGCGATCACCGTGCTGGCCGGGGCCCGGATCGTCGACATGGCCGACGCACCGATGGTCGACGTGACCCGAGGGCTGATCGCAGGACTCGCGGTCGTGGTCTGGGCGTTCGCCACCTGGCTGATCCCGGTCCTGGTGGCGGCCGGCTGGTGGCGCCACGTCGTACGCCGCGTCCCGCTCACCTACCAGCCGACGCTGTGGAGCATCGTCTTCCCGCTCGGCATGTACGCCGTGGCCGGCATCCACCTCGGCGAGGCCGACCACCTGCCCCTCGTCGAAGGCATCGGCGCGACCGAGCTCTGGGTCGCGGCGGGCGCCTGGCTCGTCGTCGCCGTCGCGATGGTGCGCCACCTCGCGCTGACGGTCCTCCTCCCCCGCCGGGCGTGACGCGCACCCTCCGGCGGGCGTGACGCGCCCCCCGGCCGGGCGTCGTTGACGTATCTCATATCTGAGATACCTTGGAGGCATGACCGAGGACTACCTGGGACGCATTGGCAACCTGATCCGCGACGCGCGCAAGCACCGCGGCCTGACCCAGCAGCAGCTCGCTGACCTGCTCGGCACCAGCCAGTCCGCCGTCAACCGCATCGAGAAGGGCCACCAGAACCTCTCGCTCGAGATGCTGGCCCGCATCGGCGCCGCGCTCGACTCCGAGATCGTCTCCCTGGGCGCCGGCCCCACCCACCTGCGCATCACCGGCCCGACGAAGCTCTCCGGCACCATCGCGGTGAAGACCTCCAAGAACGCCGGCGTCGCGCTGCTCTGCGCCTCCCTGCTCAACAAGGGCCGCACCACGCTGCGCAAGGTCGCCCGCATCGAGGAGGTCAACCGGCTGATCGAGGTGCTCGAGAGCCTGGGCGTCCAGACCCGCTGGCTCAACGAGGACAACGACCTCGAGATCATCCCGCCGGCCACGCTCGACCTGTCGAACATCGACGAGGCCGCCGCCCGGCGTACGCGCTCGGTGATCATGTTCCTCGGCCCGCTGCTGCACCGCGAGGACGAGTTCGCGCTCCCCTACGCCGGTGGCTGCAACCTCGGCGAGCGCACCGTCGAGCCGCACCTCTCCGCGCTGCGCCCCTTCGGCCTGACCGTGAAGACGACCGACGGCTCCTACAACGCGAGCGTCAACCGGGCCGTCGAGCCGGGCCGCCCGATCGTGCTGACCGAGCGTGGCGACACCGTCACCGAGAACGCGCTGATGGCCGCTGCCCTCCACCCCGGCACGACCGTCATCCGCAACGCCTCGTCCAACTACATGGTCCAGGACCTCTGCTTCTACCTGCAGAAGCTCGGCGTCGTGGTCGAGGGCGTCGGCACGACGACCCTCACCGTCACCGGTCTCACGGAGATCGACGTGGACGTCGACTACGCGCCCTCGGAGGACCCGATCGAGGCGATGTCGCTGCTGGCCGCCGCGATCGTCACGGAGTCCGAGATCACCATCCAGCGGGTGCCGATCGAGTTCATGGAGATCGAGCTCGCCACCCTCGAGGAGATGGGTCTGCGCTACGACATCTCCGAGGAGTACCTCGCCGAGAACGGCCACACGCGCCTGGTCGACCTGACCCCCAAGCCGTCGAAGCTGCGGGCCCCGCTGGACAAGATCCACCCGCTGCCGTTCCCGGGCCTCAACATCGACAACCTGCCGTTCTTCGCGGTCATCGCGGCCGTCGCCGAGGGCACGACGCTCCTCCACGACTGGGTCTACGAGAACCGCGCGATCTACCTGACCGAGCTCACCAAGCTCGGCGCCGACGTCAAGCTGCTCGACCCGCACCGCGTGCTGGTCAAGGGGCCGACGCACTTCTCCGGCACCGAGATCGTCTGCCCGCCGGCGCTGCGCCCGGCCGTCGTCATCCTGCTCGCCATGCTCGCCTCGAAGGGCACCAGCGTGCTCCGCTCGACGTACGTCATCCACCGTGGCTACGAGGACCTCGCCGAGCGGCTCAACGAGCTCGGCGCCAACATCGTGCCGTTCCGCGACATCTGAGGAGTGAGCCGGAGCCACGCCGAGCGCAGCCAGGTGTTGCGGAGGCGAGCCCCGCAAGACGTGTCGCAAGTCCGGCGCCGCGACATCTGATCGGGGACATCTGACCCAGACGTACGACGAGCCCGCCGCGACATGGTCGTGGCGGGCTCGCGCGGTTCAGGGGGTGGTCAGTCGAAGAGCGTGGCGATCCAGGCGGGAGCGCGCGGCGGCTTCGGCGGCGGGGCGGTCATGCCCGCGGTGATCCGCGGGATCGCCATCGTGTGGCGGCCGTCGGACTCGTGCCACGCGCGTTCGGCCTCGATCATCGCGGTGAGGTCGATCCGCTGCAGGAAGATGCCGTGGCCCTCGGGACACTGCCTCACCTCGAGGCGGCCGACGCCGCGCTCCACCATCTCGGCCCCGCAGCGCGGACAGGCCATCGACTCCTCATCCATGGCCCGAAGGTACTCCTCCGGAGCCCCCTTGTGAGCAGGTCGCACCATGTGGCGTGACCGGATCTTTGCCACGATGGCTGCATGATCCCGTTCGCGCACCGCGGGGGTGCCCGCCACCCCGAGCTCGAGGGCCTGGAGAACACGATGGCGGCCTTCCGGCACGCCGTCGCCCTGGGCTACCGGCACCTCGAGACCGACGTCCACGTCACCCGCGACGGCGTCCTCCTCGCCTTCCACGACCCCCGTCTCGACCGCGTCACGGACCTCACCGGTGCCATCGCCGACCTGACGTACGCCGAGGTGCAGGCCGCACGCGTCGGCGGCCGCGAGCCGGTGCCCACGCTCGAGGAGCTGGTCGACGCGTTCCCGCAGGCGAGCTTCAACATCGACATCAAGGCGCGTGCGGCCGCGGCCCCGCTGGCGCGGTTCGTGACCGAGCGGGGCCTGCAGGACCGGGTGATGGTCGGCTCCTTCTCCCCCGCCGCGCTCCGCGAGTTCCGGCGCCTGACCGGGGGCAGCGTGCCGACGTCGGCGCACCCGCTCGAGATCGCGGCGTACCTCCTGGTGCCGGGCGGGCCGCTCCTCACGCGCCTCCTCGGTGGCCGGCCCGCCGCGCTGCAGGTGCCCGTGCGGCACCGCCGGTTCATCAAGGTCGTGACGCCGCGGCTGGTCCGGAAGGCGCACGCCGCCGGCGCCGAGGTCCACGTGTGGGTGGTCGACGACGAGGCCGAGATCCGCCGCCTCCACGCCATGGGCATCGACGGCATCTTCACCGACCGCACCGACGTCCTGCGCGACGTGCTCACCGACCTGGGGCTGTGGCCCCACGACCAGGACGACCATCACGACGAGCCCGCCGTCGACGACCAGGACGCCTCATGACGACGATCGCCGACCTCGAGCCGCTCAACCGGGCCCGCGAGCAGCGGGCCTGGTACGTCATCGACTGGGCCACGTCGGCGTTCCAGACCACGGTCGCGGGCGTGCTGTTCGCGCCGTACCTGATCTCGATCGCGGAGAACGCCGCCGGCGAGCGCGGGCGGCTGCACGTGCTGGGGCTGGCGATCGCGCCCGGGTCGCTGCCGTCGTACGTCATCACGTTGTCGACCCTGATGAGCGCGCTCTTCTACCCGCTGATCGGGGCCGTCGCCGATCGCACCGCCCGCAAGCCCGACCTGATGGCGGGCTTCGCCTGGGCCGGCGCGCTCGCGTCCGGACTGCTCTTCTTCATGACCGGCGACAACTGGGCCTTCGGCAGCGTCATGTTCATCGTCGCGAACCTGTGCGCCGGCTGCGCTGTCGTCGTCGGCGACTCGATCCTCCCGCTGATCTCCACCGAGGCCGAGCGCGACCGCGTCTCGTCGGTCGGGTGGGCCTGGGGGTACGCCGGCGGAGGCCTCCTGCTCGCGGTCAACTTCCTGGTGGTCAGCTTCCCCGGCGCCATCGGGATCGACAAGGAGCTGGCGGTCCGGCTCTCGCTGCTGTCCGCCGCGGTCTGGTGGGCGGCGTTCATCGTGGTCCCGTGGCGCGGCATCAGGCGGCACGAGCCGGCCGCGGTCGAGCAGGTGGCCGGCGGGCTGCTGGCGCGCTCCTTCGGCCAGCTCTGGGCGACCCTCCGCGACCTGCGCAACTACCCCGTCGCGCTGACCTTCCTGGTCGCCTACCTCTTCTTCAACGACGGCATCCAGACGGTCATCGGCTCCGCGTCGATCTACGGCACCGAGGAGCTCGGCTTCGACGAGGGCTTCGTGCTGGGGACCTACCTGCTCGTGCAGCTGGTCGCGATGCTCGGCGCCCTCGCCTTCGGGCGCGCTGCTGCCCGCTACGGCGCGAAGCACGTCATCCTCACCGGACTGGGAGGCTGGATGGCGATCGTCACCGTCGCGCTCATCGTGCCGAAGGAGCAGGTCCTGCCCTTCCTCGTGCTCGGCGTCGCCATCGGCATCGTGCTCGGTGGCACGCAGGCGCTGGCCCGGTCGTACTTCTCGCTCTTCATCCCGCGGGGCAAGGAGGCGGAGTACTTCAGCCTGTACCACGCGATGGACCGCGGCACGTCGTGGTTCGGCACGCTGACCTTCGGCCTCGTCTACCAGTTGAGTGGGTCCTACCGGCCGGCGATCTTCGCGTTGATCGTCTTCTTCGTGCTCGGTGGCGGCCTCCTGCTGCGGGTCGACACGGCCCGCGGCATGCGTGAGGCCGGCAACTCCTGAGCAGGGAATCCTTGCGCGTGCGCGTACGTTGGAGGAGAACGACACCATCAGGTGTCTCCTGCTCGCGTCATGGGACCACGACCCGTCCGTCCCATCACCGAGACCCTCATCACCCGACGTCAATCCGGAGGTAGCAATGGCAGAGCGCACACTGCGTGGAGCTCGTCTTGGAGGCCAGAGCTTCGAGGACGAGCGCGGGATCGAGTTCGCGGCCCGGCAGCAGGTCGGCTACAACTGCCCGCAGGGCCACTTCTTCGAGATCACGATGTCCGTCGAGGCCGACATCCCGGCGCAGTGGGAGTGTCCGCGCTGCGGCACCGTCGCCCTGAGCGCTGCCGGCATCCTCCCCGAGGAGAAGGCCGAGAAGCCGGTCCGCACCCACTGGGACATGCTGCTCGAGCGCCGATCCGTCGAGGAGCTCGAGGACATCCTCACCGAGCGGCTCGAGCTGCTCCGTGGCGGCGAGATCGGCCCCGCGCACCTGCACCGCCCGAGCAAGGCCAAGAAGAAGGCCAACGCGTGACCGCTGACTGACCCCTGCGTCAGTCCTCCACGACCTCGCCCTGGACCACGTCACCGTGGCCCTCGGGGCGGGGTCGCGGTCCATTTCCGGGAGGTACGCCGGGGAACCCGCCGCCCGGGAAGCCACCGGGGAAGCCACCGCCACCGAAGCCACCGCCGGGCAGCACCACGAGGCGGGCCGCGACGAACCGCGTCAGCAGGCCGCGCGCGAGCGGGCGCGTCATCGGCAGGATGCAGAGGAAGCCGAGGACGTCGGAGAGGAAGCCGGGCGTTAGCATCAGCACGCCGCCGACCAGGATCAGCATGCCGTCGGCGATCTCGCGGGCGGGCATCCGGCCGGACGAGAACGCGGCGCCGAGTGCGGCCAGGGCGCGGGATCCTTCGCGCTTGAGGAGCCAGGCCCCGAAGAGGCTGTCGGCGATCAGCAGCAGGATCGTCCAGCCGACGCCGATCGTCTGCCCGACCCGCACGATCACGATCAGCTCCAGCAGCGGCACGCCGATGAAGAGAAGGGCGAGCAGCCAGCCGGGGACACGGCGTACGGAAGAGGTCACCCCTTCAGCGTCGCACGGGCCGCAAGGCGCCGAGCACGCGGGAGGTGCGCTGCCGCAGGCCCCACCAGGTGATCCGCTGCAGTGACTCGATCGCCACGTCGCTGCTCATCTTCGAGTCGCCGCGCACGCGCTCGACGAACTCGATCGGCACCTCGCGCACGGTCAGGCCGGCCTGCACCGTGCGCCAGGCCATGTCGGTCTGGAAGACGTAGCCGGTCACGTTGACGGAGCCGATGTCGATCTTCTCCAGCGTCGTACGCCGGAAGAGGCGGTAGCCCGCCGTCGAGTCGCGCACCTTCATGCCGAGCAGCAGCCGCACGTAGAGGTTGCCGAGCGCCGAGAGGAGCCGGCGGAAGAGCGGCCAGTTGACCACGGAGCCGCCGGGGACGTAGCGCGACCCGATGACGAGGTCGGCGTCGAGCAAAGCCGAGCGCAGGCGGTAGAGCTGCTCCGGCTGGTGCGAGCCGTCGGCGTCCATCTCGCCGATGACGTCGTAGCCCTGGGCGAGCGCGACCCGGAAGCCGTGGAGGTACGCCGCCCCGAGGCCGGCCTTCTCGCTGCGGTGCACGACCTGCACCTGGGGGTCCGCCGCGGCCAGGCCGTCGGCGATCTCTCCGGTGCCGTCGGGCGAGCCGTCGTCGACGATCATCACGTCGACCTCGGGCTCGGCGCGGCGCAGCCGCTCGACGATCCAGGCGAGGTTCTCCGCCTCGTTGTAGGTGGGCACCACCATCACGGTGCGGCCCAGTGCGCCCTCCACGTCAGTGCACTCCCTCTGTTCGCTCACGCCGTTCTGCCTCCCGACGCTGTCGACGATACGTGTGGATGCTGAACGCGAGGCCAAGCACCGTGGACGTGACGGCGACGGGACCGAGGACGGGACCGATCCAGAGCGAGGGAGGACGGCTGTCGTAGAGCGTGAGGCGGTCCACGAGGACCTGTCTGGTGCGGGTCTGGGCGGTGTCGACGACCCGCCCGTCGGCGTCGATGATGGCGGTGCGGCCGTTGGTGGAGGAGACGGCGATCGTGCGCCCGAGCTCGCGGGCCCGCACCCGCGTGATCGCGAACTGCTGGTCGACCTGCCGGGTGTTGATGAACGTCGCGTTGGAGGTCTGCACGACCGCGAGCCGGGCACCGTCACGGACCTGCGGCCCGAGCGTGTCGCCGAACGCGACGTCGAAGCAGATCGCGTCGGCGATGCGTGTGCCGTCGATGGTCAGCGGGGTCCTGGTCGTGCCGGCGACCATGTTGCGCCGGACCAGCCCGAGGTCCTCGGTGAAGCGGGTGCCGAACAGCCCGCGCCACGGAACGAACTCGCCGAACGGCACCGGGTGCGCCTTCACGTAGCGGTCCCCCACGCCCGTGACGGGGTCCAGGACGATGCCCTGGTTGAGGACCTTCGTCGCGTCGTGGGGGTCCTCGGTGATCGTGCCGAAGAGGATCGGCCGCTGGATCGCGTCGACGGCGCGGATCACGTATCCGTGGACTCGCGCGTCGAGGAACGGGTCGACGGCGGTCGAGTTCTCGGGCCAGAGGACGAGGTCGGGCTCTGGCTGCGTGCCGCGCGCGACCTCGGCGGCCAGCTGCACCGTGAGGTCGGAGTGCGACCGGGTCACCTCGTAGTGGTGGGCGGCGACGAACGTGCCGTCGCCCGGTACATCGCCCTGGACCACGGCGACGGTCACCGCGCCCGTCTCGTGGCGCGGCGGCTGGACCCATGCGGGAATCGCCAGCACCACCACGGCTCCCGCGACGACGAGGACCGCTCCCCTCCCCCGTCCCTCGGACGCGAGCCACGCGAGGCCGGCACCGAGGCCGACGACGACGAGCGTGGCGCCGGGGACACCGATCCACGGCAGCCACGCCGCGACGGGGGTGTCGATGACGCCGAGCCCGAGGCGCCCCCACGGGAACCCGCCGAAGGGGAACGATGACCGCACCGTCTCGAGCGCGAGCCACGCCACGGCGTACCAGGCCGGCCAGTGGCGGCGGTGACCGAGGCGCGCGAGCACCGCGCCGAGGACGGCGAGGTAGCCCGCCTGCAGGACCGTCAGCGCGATCCACGGGGAGTCGCCGAGCGTGCGCAGCCACCAGAGGTGGGCGCCGAAGAAGCCCAGGCCGTACGCCGCGCCGGCGACCGCGGCGCGGACGGTGCCCGCGCCGCGGACCGCGAGGAAGTAGGCCGCGAGCCCGACTGGCATCAGCCAGGCCCATGTCACCGGCTCGAAGGCCAGTGCGGTGACCACCCCGGCCGTCGTGGCGACGAGGAGGCGGGTGGGCACGGCGGTGATGCTACCGGCGTGCCCCGCACCCCTCCCTCCGCAGGCGAAGGAGTGATCCGACCCTTCGGGCCCACCCAACGCGCGACTGGCTGTCGCGGACGGGAAGTTGTCTAGGGAGTCGGGTTCCTACGCGTCTGCTCCCGAAGCGGGTCCCCATTCGGTGGCCGTCGGACTCGTGCGGGACTGGTGGGACCCGAGGAGCCCGGCGCCTGCCGGATGGTTCGATCGCGACGGCTGCGCGAGCGGACTGCCCGAATGTGCTGCTTCCCAACGCAGATGTCAACCCGCCGCTGACCTGCGACAACGGGTGTTTCTGCAGGTCAGCGCGGGCTCTCGTTGCCGTGCATTTCCTGTTGATTCATCTGCCGTCCGGCGTGTCGCGAGGGGACACGCCGACCGCCCGCCGTGGGGCTCAGGCCGACGCGGCGCGGGTGGCGCCCTCCCCCGACGCTGCGGCCCACTGCCGGGCCGACCAGGTGGCCAGTGCGGAGATGGCCTCGGCCGCCTCGGGAAGGATGGAGGCGGCCTGGAAGACGTGGATCTGCCCGGGCCAGACGTGGAGGTCCGTCGGGACCCCCGCGGCCTCGAGCAGCTCCGCGAGCCGGCGGACCTGCTTGTAGAGCGCCTCGCTCGAGCTGATCTGCAGCAGCACCGGCGGCAGGCTGGCGTGCTCGCAGTCGATCGGGGTGTGGACGCCGTCGGGGTGGAGCCCCGCCGCGATCCGCGCGAAGGTCTGGAGTGCGCGCGGCCCGAAGAGCAGGTCACCGCGGCGACGCCGGCCCAGCGGCGTACGGAGGAAGTCGAGGTCGACGAGCGGCGACATGGCCACGAGGCCGGCCGGCGCGGGCAGGCCCTCGGCGCGGGCGCGGTCGGCGACGGTGAAGGTGAGGAAGCCGCCGGCGGAGTCGCCCATGAAGACGATCTCGTGGGCGGGAATGCCGTGCGCCAGGAGGTGGCGGTACGCCGCGACGCCGTCGCGGATCGACTGCTCGATCGAGTGTTTCGGCAGCTGGCGGTACTCCACCGAGGTGATCGTGGCGCCGGTGGCGGCCGCGATGCGGGAGAGCAGGCCGCCGTGCAGGTGCCAGCCGCCGATCAGGAACGCGCCGCCGTGGAAGTAGAGGATGTGGCGACCGGCGACTGGCCGGGCCGGGCTGACGATGCGCGCGCGGCACCCGCCGACCACCGTCGTCGCGAAGCGCGTGCCCGGAACCTTGCGCTGGAGCTGGCCCAGGTGGTCCACGACGGCGTAGGGCCACGGCAGCGTGGGCGCGAGCGACCATGCTCCGATCACCCGGCGGGCGCTGTGTCGGAGCACCAGGCCGAGTGCCTGTGACTGGAGCGAGACGCCTCCGAAGTCGGTGCGCATGGAGTGACGGTACCCACATCGGACAGCGAAGGACGCCATTTCGTGGCACTTTGCCGAAGATGGTCAGAACGCGTCATGCCGGGCCGTCCGGCAGAATCACCCGGGTGACCCAGCGCCTGATGCTCCTCGACACCGCCTCGCTCTACTTCCGCGCGTTCTTCGGCGTCCCTGACTCGATGCGCGCGCCCGACGGCACACCGGTCAACGCGGTGCGCGGGCTGCTCGACTACATCAGCCGACTGGTCGACGAGTACTCCCCCACGCACCTCGTCTGCTGCTGGGACAACGACTGGCGGCCGCAGTGGCGCGTCGACCTCATCCCGACGTACAAGGCGCACCGGGTGGTCGAGGAGCGCACCGCTGAACCCGATGTCGAGGAGGTCCCGGACCCGCTGCTGGTGCAGGTGCCGGTGATCCGCGACGTGCTCGCGGCGTACGGCATCGCGGTGATCGGCGCTGACGGGTACGAGGCCGACGACGTGATCGGCACGCTGGCCACCGGCGCCGGCATGCCGGTCGACATCGTCACCGGCGACCGCGACCTCTTCCAGCTCGTCGACGACGCGGCCGGCGTGCGTGTGCTGTACGTCGGTCGCGGGGTGTCGCGCCACGACAAGGTCGACGAGGCCTGGGTGCGGGCGAAGTACGCCGTCGAGGCGCGCCAGTACGCCGACTTCGCGACGCTGCGCGGCGACGCCAGTGACGGCCTGCCGGGCGTGAAGGGCGTGGGCGAGAAGACCGCCGCGACGCTGCTGCAGCGCTTCTCCGACGTCCCGACCCTGCTGACCGCGGTGGACGACCCGGCGAGCGAACTCGCACCCGGACCGCGCGGCAAGATCCGCGACGCGGCGGCCTATCTCGCCGTGGCGCCGACGGTCGTCGCCGTCGCCCGCGACATCGACCTCGGTGACCACGACATGGCGCTGCCCGCAGCGCCGGTGTTCCCCGACCAGCTCTCCGACCTCGAGGTGCAGTGGGGCCTGGGGTCGTCGGTCGAGCGCCTCAGCGCGACGCTGGCCCGCGTTACAGGGATTTAATTCCATTCGGTAATAACCGAAACGCCGGCTTCCTACGGTCAGGGCCACGAGAGCACATCCGTGCTTCACCGAGTGGTCCTACCGAGAGGTCATACCAAGGTGTTCAAATCCCGCAATCGCATGATGTCCGTGACGGTTGCCGCGCTGACGACGGGTCTCCTCCTGTCCAGCTGCGGCGGCGCCACCACCAAGGACGCCGCTCCCACCGCCGCGCCCAAGTCCTGTGTCGACACCTCGGGCGACACCGTCAAGCTCGGCTTCCTCAACTCGCTCACCGGCGGCATGGCGATCTCGGAGAAGACGGTCTCCAAGACGCTGCACATGGCCGCCGACGAGATCAACGCCTCCGGCGGCATCCTGGGCAAGAAGATCGTCCCGGTCCAGGAGGACGGCGCCACCGACTGGCCGACCTTCGCCGAGAAGGAGGAGAAGCTCCTCACGAAGGACTGCGTCGCGGCCACCTTCGGCGGCTGGACCTCCTCCTCGCGCAAGGCCGTGAAGCCGGTCGTGGAGAAGTACAACGGCCTGTTCTTCTATCCGGTCCAGTACGAGGGCCTGGAGTCCTCGAAGAACATCTACTACACGGGCGCGACGACCAACCAGCAGATCATCCCCGCTCTCGACTTCCTCAAGTCCCAGGGTGTGAAGACCCTCTTCCTCGCGGGCTCCGACTACGTCTTCCCCCGCACCGCCAACGCGATCATCAAGCTGTACGCCGCGAAGCTCGGCATCAAGATCGTCGGTGAGGAGTACGTCCCGCTCGACAAGGCCGACTGGACCACGCAGGTCGCGAAGATCGTCAAGGCCAAGCCCGACTTCATCTTCAACACGATCAACGGCTCGTCGAACGTCGGCTTCATCAAGGCCTACTACGACGCCGGCCTGACCCCGAAGAAGACCCCGATCATCTCGGTCTCGATCGCCGAGGAGGAGGCGCCCGCCATGGGCCACGACGTCTCCGGCAACTACGCCTCGTGGAACTACTTCGAGTCGCTGAAGACGCCGACGAACCCCAAGTTCATCGCGGACTGGAAGAAGTACCCGGGCAGCTCGGGCGTCACGTCCGACCCGATGGAGGCGGCGTACATCTCGCTCTACCTCTACAAGGCTCTCGTGGAGAAGGCCGGTTCCTTCGACGTCGACAAGATCAACGCGGCCGCCAAGGCCAGCAAGATCACCTTCGACGCACCGGAGGGCATGGTCACGCTCGACGGCGAGAACCACCACATCTACAAGCCGGGCCACATCGGCAAGATCAACAAGCAGAACCAGTTCGACATCGTCTGGGAGTCGCCGGAGTTCATCAAGCCGGACCCGTACCTCAAGGGCTACGACTGGTTCCCGGCCGCGACGCGCGACGCGCTCGTCAAGGCCGCCGGCTGATCCTGCTGCACCCGGGACGGGGCCCCGCGTCTTCGGGCGCGGGGCCCCGCTCCCCGGTTCCTCGTCACGCTTCGCATCGACGCTCTGAACGAACGTCACGGAAGGTCCCCGCGTGGATTCCTTGATCGCCCCCCTCCTCAACGGCACCGCAGACGGTGCGCTCCTGCTCATCGCAGCGCTGGGCCTCGCCCTGACCTTCGGGCAGATGGGCGTCATCAACATGGCGCACGGCGAGTTCCTGCTCGCCGGCGCCCTGACCGGCTATGTCACGCAGCAGATGGTGGCCAGCACGAACCTCTCGATCCTGCTGGCGCTCCCGATCGCCTTCGTCGTCGCCGGCGCACTCGGCGTCGTGCTCGAGGCGACGGTCATCCGCTGGATGTACGACCGGCCCCTGGACACGCTGCTCGCGACGGTGGGCGTCGCGATGATCCTGCGCCAGCTCGTGCTCGACACCTTCCCCAGCCAGGGAGTCGGCGTGGTCACCCCCGACTGGCTCGACCACCAGCTCGACGTATTCGGCTACGAGTGGCCGCTGCGCCAGCTCTTCACGATCCTCCTCGCCGGAGCCTGCCTGGGCGCGCTCGCGGCAGTCCTGAAGTTCACGTCGTTCGGGCGCCAGATCCGCGCCACCGTGCAGAACCGGGCCCTGGCCGAAACGCTTGGCGTCTCCACGCGCATGGTCGACCGGGTCACCTTCTTCGTCGGCTCGGGTCTCGCCGGCGTCGCAGGCGTGGCCATCTCGCTGATCGCCGCCACCGACTCGACGCTCGGGACGAAGTACATCGTCTCGGCGTTCCTCGTGGTCGTGGCCGGCGGACTCGGGCAGCTCAAGGGCACCATCATCGCCGCGTGGGTGGTCGGCGTCTCGACCGCCTTCTTCACCGACTGGACCACCGGCAGCATCGCCCAAGTCATCGTCTTCGTCCTGGTCGTGATCTTCCTCCAGGTCCGCCCGCAGGGCCTGTTCACCGTCCGCACCCGGGGGCTCGCATGATCACCAGGCTGAAGTCGTCCCTGCCACTGCTCGGCATCGCCGCCCTGGCGCTCGCCCTGCTGGTGGTGGCACCCGCGGTCCTCAGCGACCTGCGCCTGAACAACCTCGCCAAGTACTGCTGCTGGGCCATGGTGGCCGTCGGCATCGGCCTCACCTGGGGACGCGGCGGCATGCTCGTGATGGGGCAGGGCGTCTTCTTCGCGCTGGGCGCCTACGCGATGGGCATGCACATGCAGCTCGAGTCGGTCGGTGACGGCGGAATCCCGACGTTCATGATCCTGTACGACCCGCTCGCTCCGCTCCCGGCGTTCTGGGAGCCGTTCCGCAGCGGTGTGTTCACCATCGCGATGATCGTGGTGGCTCCGGTGGTGGTGGCCAGCATCCTCGGCTTCGCCATCTTCAAGAGGCGCGTCAAGGGCGCCTACTTCGCGATCCTGACCCAGGCCCTGGCCGTGGCGCTGGCGACCCTGATCAGCGGCACGATCAAGTACACCGGCGGCGACACCGGACTCTCCGGCTTCACGTCGTTCTTCGGCTACACCCTGGACGACCCGCTCAACCGCAGGTTGATCTTCACGATCACCGCAACCCTGCTGATCGGCTGCCTGGTCGTGGTCTGGCAGCTCTACCGCAGCCGCTTCGGCGAGCTGCTCGTCGCGACCCGCGATGCCGAGGAGCGGGTCCGGTTCCTCGGCTACGACCCGGCCAACGTCAAGCTCGTCGCGTTCGTGGTGGCCGCGGTGATGGCGAGCATCGGCGGCGCGATGTTCGTGCCGATCGCGGGGATCATGGCGCCCAAGTCGATGGATGCCGCGGCGTCGATCTTCTTCATCGCCGGTGTCGCTCTGGGTGGCCGGGCCGCCCTCTTCGGCCCGGTGCTCGGAGCACTCGCCGTCGGCTACGGGCAGTCGACCCTGTCCGAGCAGTGGCCGGGCACCTGGATCTACGTGCTCGGTCTCCTCTTCGTCGTCGTCACGATCGCGCTTCCCGGCGGGATCGCCTCCCTTGCCACGCGTGGCGCCGGGGTGATGGCCGGGCTGCTGGTCGGGCGACGTCCCTCTCACCGGAAGGCGGCCTCGGCATGACCGGACGACACCTCCATCCCGACGCGCTCCTCGTGCGCGACCTCAGCGTCAGCTTCGACGGCTTCAAGGCGATCTCCGGCGTCGACGTCTCGTTCGCGCCGGGCGAGCTCCACTTCCTGATCGGGCCCAACGGTGCCGGCAAGACCACCCTGGTCGACGCCCTCACGGGACTGGTCAGGGGCACCGGGTCCGCGACGTACGGAGGGAAGGAGCTGCTCGGACTCCGCTCGCACAAGATCGTGCGTGCCGGGGTGGGGCGGACCTTCCAGACCGCCACCGTGTTCGAGCAGCTCACCGTGCTGCAGAACCTCGACATCGCGGCGGGTCTCCACCGGCCGGCCTGGCGACTGGCGCTCGCCCGCCGCGGCGTGCCGACCGCGGTCGAGGAGGCGCTGGAGACCATCGGCCTGTCCGAGCTGCGGCACCGACCCGCGGGGGTGCTGGCACACGGGCAGAAGCAGTGGCTGGAGATCGGCATGCTGCTGGTGCAGGACGCGCGGGTCATGTTCCTCGACGAGACCGTCGCCGGCATGAGCGCGGACGAGCGTGCCGAGACCGGTGAGCTGCTCCGGCGGATCGGACGCGATCGGACCATCGTCGTCATCGAGCACGACATGGACTTCGTCCGCAACCACGCCGACGTGGTGACGGTGATGCATGCCGGCAGGGTGCTCGCCGAGGGAAGCGTGGCGGAGATCCAGGCCAACGAGGCCGTCCAGGAGGTCTACCTGGGCCGCACGGTGAAGGGAAGCGTCGATGCTTGAGCTCAAGTCGGTGACCGCCGGATACGGCCGGACCATGGTGCTCGACGACGTCAGCATCAGCATCCCCGCGGGCAGGGCCGCGTCGATCATGGGTCACAACGGCGCCGGCAAGACCACTCTCCTGCGCGTGGCCTGCGGGCTGCTGCCGGTGAGGCGCGGCCAGGTGCTGCTGGACGGTGAGGACGTCACGAAGCTGCGTCCGAGCGCCCGCGTACGCCGCGGCCTGGGCTACGTGCCGCAGGGGCAGCTGTGCTTTCCGCAGATGACCACGCTGGAGAACCTCCACCTGATCAGCACCGAGCGCAGCGCAGTGGACAGCGTGCTCGACACGTTTCCGGCCCTGCGTGCCCAGCTCGGCAGGCGTGCCGGTCTGCTGTCCGGCGGGCAGCGCCAGCAGCTGTCGATCGCGCGCACGCTGCTGACGAAGCCACGCCTGCTGATCCTCGACGAGCCCACCGAGGGGATCCAGCCCAACGTGGTGGAGGAGATCGAGCAGGTGATCACCCGTCTTGCCGACCGCGGGGACCTGTCGGTGCTGCTCGTGGAGCAGCACGTCGGGTTCGCCCTCCGCGCGACCGACACGTACTACGTCCTGGAGTCCGGCCGGATCACCTCCTCCGGCGACGGTGGCGAGGGCGCGGTGGGCGACGTGCGCGCAGCGATGGCGGTGTGACGTGCACCTGACACCTGCTGACACCGAGAAGCTGATGCTTGCCGTGGCGGGCATGGTCGCACGCGACCGGCTGGCGCGCGGCGTGCGGCTGAACTACCCGGAGACCGTCGCGCTGCTGTCCACGTGGGTCATCGAGCGCGCACGCGACGGCCTCAAAGTCGCGGACCTGATGGTCCTGGGGCGCGAGGTCCTGGCCCGAGACCAGGTCCTGCCGGAGGTCGCCGAGATGCTCACCGACGTCCAGGTCGAGGCCACCTTCCCCGACGGGCGCAAGCTCGTCACGCTTCACCAGCCGATCGCCTGAGGAGACCACGATGTCCCACGCAACCAGTGGTCCCGGCGCCTTCCGCGTTGTCGAGGGCACCATCGAGCTCAACGCCGACCGCAGCCCGGACCAGCGCCGTCGGATCGTCGTGCTCAACACCGGCGACCGGCCGGTCCAGATCGGCTCGCACATCCATCTCGCCGAGGTCAACGCGGCGCTCGACCTCGACCGTGAGGCAGCCCGCGGGTTCCGCCTCGACATCCCCTCGGGAACGTCGCGCCGATTCGAGCCCGGGGCTTCGCGCGAGGTCGACATCGTTGCCTTCGGCGGCCGTGGCGTGGTGCCCGGCATCCAGGTCAAGGAGCACTGATGGCCACCATCTCCCGCGCCGAGTACGCCGCCCTTTACGGGCCGACGGTCGGCGACCAGGTCCGCCTCGGCGACACCGACCTGTGGATCGAGGTCGAGCAGGACCTCACCGTGGGTGGCGAGGAGGCGGTCTTCGGGGGTGGGAAGTCGATCCGCGAGTCGATGGCGCAGGGCATGACGACCCGGGCGGAGGGCGCCCCCGACACCGTCATCACCAACACGATCGTGCTCGACCACACGGGCATCATCCGTGCCGACGTCGGCATCCGCGACGGGAGGATCGTGGCGCTGGGCCGGGCCGGCAACCCCGACGTCGCCGACGGCGTCCATCCGCTGTTGCAGATCGGGCCGTCGACGGACGTGATCTCCGGCGAGGGTCGGATCCTGACCGCGGGCGGCATCGACGTGCACGTGCACTTCCTGTCGAGGTCGCAGTTGGTCGAGGCGCTGGCGACGGGCATCACCACGGTAGGTGGCGGCGGCACCGGTCCCTCTGAGGGGTCCAAGGCGACCACGGTGACCCCGGGCGCGTGGCACCTGCAGTCGGTTCACCGGGCGCTCGACTCCTTGCCCCTCAACGTCCTGCTGATGGGCAAGGGCAACACGGTCTCGGCCGCGGGCCTGGCCGAGCAGGCACTGGCGGGAGCGGCGGCGTACAAGGTGCACGAGGACTGGGGCTCGACCCCGGCGGCGATCGGCGCGGCTCTCCGCGCTGCCGACGAGCACGGTCTGCAGGTGGCGCTGCACTCCGACAGCCTCAACGAGGCCGGCTACCTCGAGTCGACGGTCGCTGCGATCGCCGGCCGGTCGATCCACGCCTTCCACGCGGAGGGCGCGGGCGGTGGGCACGCCCCGGACATCCTCACGGTGGCCTCCTTGCCGCACGTGATCCCCGGCTCGACCAACCCGACGCTCCCCCACACGGTCAACACCGTCGCCGAGCACCTCGACATGCTGATGGTCTGCCACCACCTCAATCCCAGGGTGCCCGAGGACCTCGCCTTCGCCGAGTCGCGGATCCGGGCGACGACGATCGCGGCCGAGGACGTGCTGCACGACCTGGGGGCACTGTCGATCACCAGTTCCGACGCGCAGGCGATGGGCCGCATCGGCGAGGTGGTCTGCCGCACGTGGCAGGTCGCCCACACGATGAAGCATCGGCTCGGCTCGCTCGGAGGCGCGGCCGACAACATCCGCGCGAAGCGCTACGTCGCCAAGTACACGATCAACCCCGCCATTGCCCACGGCATCGCGCACGAGGTCGGCTCGGTCGAGCCGGGCAAGCTCGCGGACCTGGTCCTGTGGGACCCGCGCTTCTTCGGCATCCGGCCCGAGGTGGTGCTCAAGGGCGGCATGTTGGTGTGGGGCGCTCTCGGCGACCCGAACGCCTCGATCCCGACCCCGCAGCCGCGGCTGATGCGGCACACGCTCGTTGACCCGGCCGATGGAGCGGGCGCCGATCACAGCGTCACGTTCGTGGCGCCCTCGGCGATCGAGGACGGTCTCACCGACCGGCTCGGACTGCGGCGCCGCCTCGTCGGAGTCACGCCCACGCGCGACATCGGCAAGGCGGACATGATCCACAACGACGCCCTGCCCGCGATCGCCGTCGACCCCGAGACGTTCGCGATCCACGTCGAGGGCGAGCTCGTGGTCCCCACCCCTGCGTCCCGGCTGCCGCTCGCGCAGCTGTACTCGCTCTTCTGAGTCCGTGATGCAACCCCTGACCGGATCGAGCGAGCTGCTGCTGATGCTGCTGGCCGACGCGCGTCTGCCGACCGCCGGCCACACCCAGTCGGCGGGGCTGGAGCCAGCCGTGCGCGACGGGCTGACGGATGTGCCGGGCTACTTCCGGACCCGTTTGACCAGCGTGACCCGCGTCGAGGCGGCCACGGCGGTCGTCGCGCTGCACCACCTGCGCCAGGACCGACCGCTCTCCCCTGTCGAGGCGGCGTGGGCGGCGCGCACGCCGAGCTCAGCCATGCGGCGTACGTCGAGGGCGCAGGGGAAGGCGCTGCTCCGGCTGGTCCACCGGATCTGGCCCGATGCTGCGGCGACCGCGACCGTGAGCGACCTCGCTGCTCCGGGCCGCGCGCTCGTCCTCGCCGGGATCGCAGCATCGACGGGGCTCTCTCCGGCGTCACTGGCCCGCATCGTGGCCTACGACGACGTCCAGACCGTGGCGTCGGCCGCGCTCAAGCTCCTCCCGCTCGACCCGGCCGACGTGGCTTGCTGGGTGCACGACGTCCTGCCGCTGGCTGAGGCCCTGGCCGCCGACGTCGCCGGGCTCACCGAGCCCTCCTCGATTCCCGCGGCGGGTGCGCCGCAGCTCGAGGCATGGGCCGAGGCCCATGCCCACACCACTCGGAGGTTGTTCAGTGCGTAGGTTCGCGTTCAACGGTGTTCCCTGCTCGGACCGCGCGCTGCGGATCGGGGTCTGTGGTCCGGTCGGCACCGGCAAGAGCAGCATCATTGCGCTGCTCTGTCGGGAGCTCTCGGCGCCGCTCGAGCTCGCCGTCGTCACCAACGACATCTACACCGACGAGGACGCGCGGATGCTGCGCGCCGCCGGGGTGCTCGACCCCGACCGGATCCGGGCGGTCGAGACCGGCGCGTGCCCCCACACCGCGATCCGCGACGACATCTCCGCCAACCTGATCGCGGTCGAGGAGCTCGAGGGCGACTACACCGGCCTCGACGTCGTGCTGATCGAGTCGGGCGGCGACAACCTCACCGCTACCTTCTCGCCCGCGCTCGTCGACGTGCAGATCTTCGTCCTCGACATCGCCGGCGGCGGCGACGTGGCGCGCAAGGGCGGACCCGGCATCGAGCGTGCGGACCTGCTCGTGGTCAACAAGACCGACCTCGCGCCGTACGTCGGAGTGGACCGCGACCAGATGGTCGCGGACGCCGAGGCAGCACGCTCGGGACGGCCGGTGATCGCCCTCTCGCGTCTTGACACCGCGTCGGTCGCGGAGCTGACCGGGTGGGTCCGCCATCAGCTGGAGCACCACCGCAGCGGCGAGCTGGTCCCGCAGGATCCCGGCCCGATGGCGCCGCACTCCCACGCTCACGACGACCGTGTCCACAGCCACTGACCCCCGCCTCCGCACCGGCCGTACGACGGTCCGCGTCACGGCTGACGGCGAGCGGGCGCGGGTCGAGCTGTCGGCCGTCACCGGGGCGGACCACGCCCCCGTGGTGCGACCGATGCTCGTCGGCTCCGGCCGCGATCATGCCCGCGTCTCGCTGGTGCCCGACGGGGCACTGCTGCTCGCCGGTGATGCGATCGAGCTGCACGTCTCGGTCGGCCCCGGCGTCCTGCTGGAGCTGCTCGAGCCGGGCGGCACGGTCGCCTACGCGATGGACGGCGGCCACGCCACGTGGACGGTCCAGATCGACGTCGCCGACGGTGGTGCGCTCCTCTGGCGGGGCGAGCCCTTCGTCGTCGCATCAGGCGCCGACGTCATGCGTACGACGCGGGTGCGGGTCGGCGCGGGTGCAGCGGTCGTGCTGCGCGAGACGGTCGTGCTGGGCCGCCACGGTGAGTCGCCCGGAGTGGTCCGCCTGCTCCAGGAGGTCACGTCCGCGGACGGCAGTCCGCTCCTCGTGGAGGATCTGTGTCTGGAACCGGCAGCGGTGGGCCCGCTGCTCGGTGGTCACCGGGTCATCGGCTCGGTCCTCGCGCTCGGGCTGCCAGCGCCGGGACCAGGCGCGGCTGACCCGTCGGGCCGGTTCGAGCTGGAGAGCGGAGACGTACTCCTGCGGCGGCTGGCGGACGCGGCCCACCTGGCGCACGACGCCGCGACCTGGGATCAGCTGGTGCGCGCGATCTGCTCCTGGACCTCGAACTCCATGCCGCGCGCGGCCGCGAGATAGACGTCCTGGTCGAGGAGGTTGCCATCAAGCCGCAGGAGCCCTCGGGGGCTGTCGTAGAAGTGGCCCGACCGCAACGCGTCGATCGCGTCGACCTCGAGGCTGCCACAGATCCGCCCGACGCGTGCCAGGAAGACGATCGCCTCGTAGCAGGATTCTCCAACGGCGTTGAGCACCGGTGCCCACGGGCCGAAGCGCGCGTAGTAAGCGGCCTCCAGGGCCGACCCCTCGCTCGTCCCGATGCCGTCGAAGTACGCCGCGGCAGCGTAGAGACCGTCATGGGCGTCGGGACCGCCGGCGAGCAGGGTGTTCTCCTCGACAGCAGGGCTGAGCCGGGTGAGGCGCTCGTGCAGCCCGAGCCTGGCGAACTGGCGGTTGAAGTGGACCGCGTCCTGGCCCATCAGAAGCATCATCACGCCGTCGACCCCGTCCTTCTCCAGGTCGCGGAGGACCGGCGCGAAGTCCGTCGTGCCGAGGGGCACGTAGGTCTCGCTGACGATGCGCGACGGGCTGTCCTCGAGCGCCAGCCGCGCCGTCGCGCCAGTGACGCGCGGGAAGACGTAGTCGTTGCCGACGATCGCCCAGCGGCCCGTGCCGAGCTCGTTGCGCATCCAGTGCGCGGCCGGCAGCAGCTGGTTGACCGGACGCTCGCCCAGCATGAAGACGCCGGGCGTGTCGTCGCGGCCCTCGTGCATGGCGGCGTAGGCGTAGACGACCCGTCCGCCGATGCGGCGCGCGACCGCCCGGCGTACGGCGGAGATGTGCCAGCCGGCGACGGCCTCGACGCGGCCGCTGTCGACCAGCATGCCGACCTCCGCGGCGACCTGCTCGGGCGAGCGTCCGCCGTCGACGACGACAAGCTCGACCGTGCGGCCGGCGACGCCGTCGGCGGCGTTGAGCTGCTCGACCGCCAGCTCGCCACAGGCGAGGCACGACGGACCGTAGATGCCGGTCGGTCCCTGCAACGGCACGACGAACGCGACGGGAAGCGTGGCTCGGCGGCGGCGGGTGCTCGACACGGGAGCGGTCACGGAGCCTCCGGAACTCGGCAGGGAGCCTCTAGGATAGGTGACCTCGGCCGTCCCACGGGCCGGAGTTCCTCCGATGAGCGGAAGGGTGAGCGATGAGCGAGGTCCGCACCAGCGCCGTCGGCCTCAGCCTTGCGCTGCGCCACGCCGAGCACGCCGTGCGCGCGCGGATCCAGCCCCACCTCGAGGCCGAGGACCTCACCGTCGAGCACGGGCGCATCCTCGCCGTCCTGCGGATCGAGCCCGGGCTGACGATGTCGATGATCGCCGAGTCGGCGGTGGTCCCCGCCGCCACCCTGACGCGGCTCGTAGACAGGCTGGTGGAGAGCGCGCTCGTCCTCCGCCGCGTCGATCCGGCCGACAAGCGCCGGGTCGTGGTCGCGCTCTCCTCGCGCGGCGCCGCACTGGCCGACCGTCTGGCCGAGGCTGAGCGCGCTCTCGAGGACGATCTGCGGGCCGTGCTCGGTGACGAACGCGCCGAGGCACTGCTCCGCGACCTCGCGCTGCTCCCCCACATCGCGGGCTGAGCTACTCCTCGTCGCCGAGCGTCGAGAAGGCCACCACACCGCGACGCATGCGGGCGCTCGCCTCGCGGGCGACGGTGCGCATGCCTCCGTCGCCGGTCGCGGCGGCGACCTGGTCGGTGAGGTCGAGCAGCTGCTTGGTCCAGCGCACGAAGTCACCGGCGGCCAGACCGGTCTCGCGGAGCACGTCGTCGAGCTCGTCGCCCTCGGCCCACCGGTAGGCCGCCCAGGCGAAGCCCAGGTCGGGCTCGCGGAGGAAGTCCAGGCGGTTCTCCTTCTCGAGGGCGTCGAGGCCGGACCACAGGCGGACCATCTCGCCGATCACGTCCTTCACCACGCCTCCGGGGAGCCTCGGAGCGGCCGAGTCGTCGGCGCGGCGGCCCTCGAAGACGAGCACCGAGAGGGCGGCCGCGAGCTCGGAGGCATCCAGCTCGTTCCAGAGCCCGGCGCGCAGGCACTCGGCCGCGACGAGGTCCATCTCGGTGTGGATCCGCATGAGGTGGCGGCCCTGCTCGCTGACGACGGTCGTGCCGTCCTCCTCGGTGAGGTAGCCCAGGCTGGAGAGCACGTCGCAGACCCGGTCGAACTGCCGCGCGATCGTGTTGGTGCGCGACTCGATGCGCCGCTGCAGCGTGTCGGAGTCGCGCTGCAGCTTGTACCAGCGGTCGGCCCAGCGCGCGTGGTCCTCGCGGTCGTCGCAGGCGTGGCACGGGTGGTGCTTCAGCTGTCGCCGCAGCGCGTCGACCTCGTCGCCGACCCGATCACCCCTGCCGTGGCTGCGTCCCTGCGGCCGGCCAGGCCCCTCGCGGTGCTCGTCCGGGAAGCCGTACGTCGTCTTCTCGCGCAGCGCGGCAGCGAGGTCACGCCGCTGCTGCGGGTTGCGCCCGCTGAAGTTCTTCGGGATCCGGATCCGCGAGAGCGGTGCGATCGGCACCTGGAAGTCGATCAGCGCGAGGCGACGGGCCTGCCGGTCCAGCGTCACGACGTACGGACGGGGGCCGTCGGGTGAGAGGCCCGGGTCGACGACGACGGCGTAGCCCGCGAACTTGCCGTTGGGCACCCGGATGACGTCGCCCGGCTTCAGTTTCGAGAGCGCAGCGACGACCTCCTCGCGGCGGTCGCTGCGGCGGTCGCGGGCAGCCGACTTCTCGAGGTCGGAGATCCTGCGGCGCAGGGCGGCGTACTCCATGAAGTCGCCGAGGTGGCAGCTGGCCGCCTCCTTGTAGCCGTCGAGGGCGTCCTCCGCCTTGCGGTGCTGGCGGGCCAGGCCGACGACAGCCTTGTCGGCCTGGAACTGCGCGAACGACGCCTCCAGCAGCTCACGCGCACGCTCGCGGCCGACCTGGTTCACCAGGTTGACGGCCATGTTGTAGCTGGGCCGGAACGACGACCGGAGCGGGTACGTGCGGGTCGAGGCGAGGCCGGCGAGCTCCTTCGGGTTCATCCCCGGCTGCCACAGCACCACGCCGTGGCCCTCGACGTCGAGGCCACGGCGGCCGGCGCGCCCGGTGAGCTGGGTGTACTCCCCCGGCGTGATGTCGGCGTGGGTCTCGCCGTTCCACTTGGTGAGCTTCTCGATGACCACGGTGCGGGCGGGCATGTTGATGCCGAGCGCGAGCGTCTCGGTCGCGAAGACGACCTTGCAGAGGCCACGCTGGAAGAGCTCCTCGACGCACTCCTTGAACGTCGGCAGCATGCCGGCGTGGTGGGCGGCGACTCCGCGCGTGAGGCCGTCGAGGAACTCGTGGTAGCCGAGGACCTGGAGGTCGGCGTGGGGCAGGTGGCGGACCTTCGCCTCGACGAACGCGAAGATCTCGTCACGCTCCTCGGGGCTGGTCAGCCGCAGGTTGGCGTCGAGGCACTGCTGCACCGCCGCGTCGCAGCCGACGCGGCTGAAGATGAAGGTGATCGCGGGCAGCAGCCCCTCACGGTCGAGGCGGTCGATCACCTCGACGCGGCTCGGGATCCAGACCCGCCGGCCGTTGCCGACGTTCTTCTGGCCCGCCCCCCGCTGGTTGCCCTGCCGGCTGTCGCGCGGCGTACGCCGGTCGCGGGTGCGGCTCGAGGCCCAGTCGTCGCGGGCGACGCGCATGAGCTGCGGGTTGACCGGCGCGCCCTCGCGCACGAAGCCGGCCTTCGCGTCGACGTCGGAGTCGGCGAAGAGGTCGTGGAGGTGGCGGCCGACCATGACGTGCTGGAAGAGCGGGACCGGCCGCTTCTCCTCGACGATCGTGACGACCTCGTCGCGCACGGTGTTGAGCCACTCGCCGAACTCCTCGGCGTTGGAGACGGTGGCGGAGAGCGCGACCAGGGCCACCGAGTCGGGCAGGTGGATGATCACCTCCTCCCAGACGGCCCCGCGGGAGCGGTCGGCCAGGTAGTGGACCTCGTCCATGACGACGTGGCTCAGGCCTGCCAGCGTGCGGGAGCCGGCGTACAGCATGTTGCGGAGGACCTCGGTCGTCATGACGACGATCGGAGCCTCGCTGTTGACCGAGTTGTCGCCGGTGAGCAGGCCGACCTGCTCCGGGCCGTAGCGCTCGACGAGGTCGTGGAACTTCTGGTTGGAGAGCGCCTTGATCGGGGCGGTGTAGAAGCACTTGCGGCCCTGCGTGAGCGCGAGGTGGATCGCGAACTCGCCGACGATCGTCTTGCCCGAGCCCGTCGGGGCGGCGACCAGGACGCCGCGGCCCTCCTCGAGCTCCTTGCACGCGCGGAGCTGGAAGTCGTCGAGCGGGAAGGGGTAGAGCGCCGTGAACTCGCTGAGCACCGGGTGCTCCTGGCGCTGGCGGAACGCGGCGTACTGCTCGCTCGGAGAGGTCACACGACGACCCTAGTCCGCGGCCTCGTCAGATGACGGACGCCTCGTCGGGCGACAGGCCGGTGAAGGGCTCACGTGCCGCCTTGCGGCGGTCGTGCACGCGGGCGATGACCTCGGAGAACAGGAACAGCAGGCACATCGGGATGGCCATGGCGGTCATCGTGAAGGGGTCCGTGGACGGCGTCGCAACCGCTGCGAAGACGAAGACGCCGATGATGATCCAGTGGCGGTACTCCGCGAGGGTGCGGCCCTTGACGACCCCGGCCAGGTTGAGCAGCACCACGAAGACGGGGATCTCGAAGGCGATGCCGAAGACCAGCAGCGTGCGGCTGAAGAAGGTCAGGTAGTGGTTGAAGTCGACGAGGTTCTTGAAGTTGTCGGGGGTGAACCCGATCAGGACCTCGAGCCCCTTCGGCAGGGTGACGTAGCCGATGGTCACGCCGACGAGGAAGAGCGGCCCCGCCACGGTCACGAAGATCGCGGTCCACTTCTTCTCGTGCCGGTGCAGGCCGGGGACGACGAACGCCCAGAGCTGGTAGAGCCAGAGGGGCGCGCTGAGCACCGTCGTGGCCAGCGCGGAGAGCGACAGGTAGACCATCAGCGGCTGCGCGGCGCCCTGGATGATCGTCTCGGTGGTGCCGTTGGGCAGCGCTCGCTGGGCCTCGCGGTATGGCCCGAAGACGATGTCGAGCAGCTGGTCGTGGAAGTAGAGCGAGAGCGCGAAGCCGATCAGCCAGATCAGCGTGATCTTCAGCAGGCGCGCGCGGAACTCACGGAAGTGGTCGGAGACCGCCATGCGGCCGTCAGGGCCGACCGGGTGCACCGGGGTGCCACGAAGGAGCCGGACGAGGCCGGATCCGTACATGTGGGGGTGCCTCAGCTGACGTCGCGGGGCTTGTCGCCCTCGACGACCGTGCCCTCGACGGTGGTGTCCTTGTCGCCCTCACGCAGGCCCTTGGTCTCGGCCTTGAAGATCCGGAGCGCCTGGCCGCTGTTGCGCGCGAGCTCGGGGAGCTTCTTGGCGCCGAAGAGCAGCACCACGACAGCGAGGATCAGGATGAGCTCCATGCCGCCGGGCATCTCAAACAGGGGGTTCATGGTGGTCCTCACGGATTCGGGTCGCGGTGTGCAAACTCATCCTACGTGGGTGGCGTACATCGAGCGGACGGCGGTGGCGTTCTGGAGGTACGCCCGGGTGAACTCCTCGGGTCCGGCGATCCGGGCGTGGGGCGTGAGCCGGAGCAGCAGCCGCTGCAGCCAGGCCGGATCGGCGACCCGGAGCGTCACCTCGAGGTCGCCGTCGGGACGCTCGGTGGCGCTCTCGACCGGGTAGTACTCCGCGACCCACCGGGCGGGCCGCCGCAGGCGCAGCGTGACGACGGGCAGGTCGTCAGCGGGCCGGAAGATGCCCTCGGAGAGGTCGAGTGGGGCGAGGTCGTGGTGGGCGACAGGGGTCGCCAGCTGCTCCGCCTCGAGGACACGATCGAGGCGGAACGACCGCCGGTCGCCCGCGCGGTGGCACCACGCGTCGAGGTAGGCCACTCCCCCGGCCGTGACGACGGCGACCGGATCGACGACGCGCTCGGTGACTTCGTCGCGCGAGGCGACCAGATAGCGCAGCCGCAGCTGCCGTCCGTCGTGGAGTGCCCCATCGACGACCCGGCGCGTCGCGGCCGCCGGACCGGCCGGGGGCACGACCGATGCCACCGGTGCACCGCCGACCGCCTCCTCGATCTTGGCGACCGCGCTGTCGATCGACGGCAGGACGTCGGCGCCCGCGCTGCTGCGCAGCGTCTGCAGGGCGACCAGCAGGGCGGACGCCTCGGCGCGGCTCAGCCGGAGGGGCGCAGCGAGGTAGTCGGCGTTGGCGATGCGGATCATGCCGTCACCGCCGGGCTCCAGCGCGTCGAGGTCGACCTCAATCAGGTCGCCCGGCAACCAGCCCGGCCAGCCGCAGAAGATCAGGACCTGCAGGTCACCGAGGAGCTGCGCCGACGTCACGCCGAGCAGGGACGCCGCCTCGTCGACGTGGATCTCGCCGCGCCGCCGGATCAGCGGCACGAGCGCCAGCAGCCGCCCGACCTGGTCCTTCGCGCTGCTCACGCGGACGCTCCGGCCGCGAGCAGCGCGTCGAGCCGCCCGACGACGTCGTCGACGAGCGCCTGCGGCGACTCCGCCACGACGGTGGTGCCGTGCGCCAGCACCTCGTCGGCGAGCCACCGCACCGAGGAGACGGCCAGCCGCAGCCGGTCCCACGCCTGCGTGCCGTCGGGGCCGGTCACGCCCTCCTCCACCGACGAGGCCGTGCGCCGCAGCGCAGCGCCCGCGCCCGTCCGCACGAGGACGGAGGCCTCCTCGGTGCGCGGCCCGGGCCCGAGCCGGCGCGTGACCGCACGCAGGTCGAGGCCGTCGGGCACGTCGTACGACCGGGGGCGGCCGACCTTGCTGACCTTCCCGTGGATGCGCGACAGGCGGAACATCCGCTCGGCGTCGCGGTCGAGGTCGCGGCCCACGACGTACCACCGGCCCTGGGCGGAGACGAGGCCCCAGGGCTCGATCGTCCGCTTCGTGGGTGCGGTCGCGCCGGAGCGCTGGTGCTCGAAGGAGACCCGCTGGCGGTCGAGGGTGGCCTGCCAGAGCGCGTCGAACGTGGGCTCCTCGGTGGTGATCTCGGGAGCGAGCATGTCGAGGCGCCCGCGGTCGATCTCGACCCCGGCGGCGGTGAGCTTCGTGAGCGCGTCGGACGTGTGCGCGGCCAGGCCGGCGTGCTGCCACACCCGCGTCGCCAGGCCGAGCACGGCCGCCTCGTCGGCGGTGAGCTCGATGCCGGGCAGTGCGAACTCGTCGGCCGGGATCCGGTAGCCGGGCTCGTCGTCGAAGAACCCGTCGACCTGCCCCGTCTCCAGGGGTACGCCGAGCGCGCGCAGCTCGCCCTTGTCGCGCTCGAACATCCGCTCGAAGGCCTCGTCGGAGGCGTCGCGGTAGTCGTCGATCAGGGCACGCACACGTGCCTTGCTGACGAACCGCCGCTGCACGAGCAGCAGGATCAGGAGGTTGAGCAGCCGCTCAGTCTTCTGCACGGAACTTCGGACCGCCGTTCATCGAAACCTTAAGGCGCTCAGCGCGAACCACCCAACGTGTTCACCAAGGCTTGAACGGCACGCCGTCCGCGTCCAGCAGGTAACCGCGCAGCGCGTAACGCTCGACATGGAATGAATAGATGGCCCGCGTGGTCGGGACGACGTACCGGCGCTTGCTGTAGTAGTCGCCAGCTGCAATACACGGAATTGGAATGTGCCGAGACTTGGTGCCGGTGAAGAGCCAACCGCGCTGGTAGAGCCGCCAGCGCCACTGGACGCTCTCAGGCTTGGTTGGGCTCTGCGTCGTGAACGTCTGGGTGAAAGACTTCGTGTCGGTCGTGCTGCGATTCCATTGGTAGTCGTACTTGGCAGATGCCTGCCATACCGGGAAGCTCACGCCGCCGGACACCCCCAGGGTATGGGCGCGACCGGCGGTGCTTGCGGTCATGGACCCGTCCGACCAGCTGATGCTTTGCGACCCGCCCCACTGGAACGGACCCGCACTCAATGAGCTTGGAATCCAGACGACCCGGCCTTCAGAAGTCGAGTACTTCCACGGTGGGGTGCACGAGTCGGCTGATGCGGGTGACGCGGACGCGACAACCATCGGCAGTGCCGAGACGAGCAAGACCAGAACTGACGCAAGACGCTTCATATGTCCCCCGAGAATGCTGTGTTTCGATTCCTTTGACCCGATTGATCGGGACAACAGTAGTGCTGGAAGTCGTCAGTTGGCGGCGAGGATGTCTACGACGAAGACCAGGTCCGCGTTGGGCGGGATGTCCGCGCCCTGGCCCTGAGCGCCGTAGCCCTCGGCCGATGGGATGACCAGGATGACCCGGCTCCCGACGGTGACACCGACCAGGCCCTTGTCCCAGCCCTGGATGACGCCGCCCTGGCCGAGCGGCTTGGGAAGGTCGAGTGGCTGCCGGTCCGCCGCGTAGGAACCGTCGAAGACCTTGCCCTTCACGACCTGACCCAGATAGTCCATCTTGACGTTCTGGCCGACCTTCAGCGCCGGGCCGCTGCCCTTGATCAGCGTGTAGACCTTTGTGGTCTTGCCGACGGGTGCCATGCCCGTGAAGTCGAAGCCGCTCGGGACGCCCTTGGTCAGCTTGAGCTTCGGTGCGCCGGCCGGGGTCGGCAGCGTCTTGCCCTGGGGGCCGGTCAGCGGCTTGGGCGCCTTCTTGACAAGGTCGATCACCCAGACGGTGGTGTCGTCGTTGCCGATGTTGAGCTGGGCGTTGCCGCCCTGCGAGGCCCAGGTGTCCTTGGGCGCCGCGATCACCTCGACGCGGGAGCCGATCTTCTGGCCCTTGAGCGCCTTCTCGATCGCGGGGAGCGTCGACTTGCTGACGTCGACGGGCGACGGCGACTGGCCCTCGTCGAAGGTGCTCAGCGCCTTCTTCCCGTCGTAGCCGTTGCCGATGTACATGTTGACGGTGACGGAGTCGCCCTCGGCGACGGTCGCGCCGGTGCCCTTGTGGAGCACCTTGATGATCGTCTTGTCCGTGCTGACCTTGCCGGAGTACTTCACCGTCGGCTGCTTGCCGAAGTCACCGGAGACGGTGACCTTGCCGGTCAGGTGGGAGTCGTCGCCGGAGCCGCAGGCGGCGAGGCCGGCGGTCGAGAGGGCGAGGACGGTGGAGGTGACGACGAGGCGGCGCACGGATTCCCCTTGCAGGTGCTGGATCAAGTCGTGCGCAGCCTAGCCAACGTGGCTGAGCCGAGCCTGAACGGACTCACATGCCGTCGATGAGTCGCTGCACCCGCTCGTCCACGGCACGGAACGGGTCCTTGCACAGGACCGTGCGCTGGGCCTGGTCGTTGAGCTTGAGGTGGACCCAGTCCACGGTGAAGTCGCGCCGGCCGTCCTGCGCCGCACGGATGAAGTCCCCGCGCAGCTTGGCGCGCGTGGTCTGCGGAGGCACCGACTTGGCGCGGAAGACGCTCAGGTCGTCGGTCACACGGGCCACCGCGCCGTTGCGGGCGAGCAGGTTGTAGAGCCCCCGGTCGCGGCGGATGTCGTGGTAGGCGAGGTCGAGCTGGGCGATGCGCGCGTGGCCCAGCGGCAGGTCGTGCTTGGCCCGGTAGCGCTCGATCAGCTTCCACTTGATCACCCAGTCGATCTCGCGGTCGACCAGCGAGAGGTCGCCGGACTCGATCGCCTTCAGGCCGCGCTCCCAGAGGTCGAGCGTGCGGTCGATGACCGGCGTACGCAGGTCGCGCCGGTCGACGAAGTCGCGGGCGCGCGTGAGGTACTCGAGCTGGATGTCGAGCGCGCTCGCCTCACGGCCGTTGGCGAGCCGGACCTTCTTGCGGCCGGTCATGTCATGGGCGATCTCGCGGATCGCGCGGATGGGGTTCTCCATGGTGAGGTCGCGCATCACCACGCCGGCCTCGATCATCCGCAGCACGAGGTCGCAGCTCGCGACCTTCAGCATCGTGGTCGTCTCGGACATGTTGGAGTCGCCGACGATGACGTGGAGCCTGCGGTAGCGCTCGGCGTCGGCGTGCGGCTCGTCGCGGGTGTTGATGATCGGGCGGCTGCGGGTGGTCGCCGAGGAGACGCCCTCCCAGATGTGCTCGGCCCGCTGGCTCACGCTGTACGACGCACCCCGCGGCGTCTGGATGATCTTGCCCGCGCCCACGATCACCTGGCGCGTGACCAGGAAGGGGATCAGCACGTCGGCCAGACGGCTGAACTCGCCCTGGCGGCTGACGAGGTAGTTCTCGTGGCAGCCGTAGGAGTTGCCGGCCGAGTCGGTGTTGTTCTTGAAGAGGTAGATGTCGCCGGCGATGCCCTCCTCGTGGAGGCGGTGCTCCGCGTCGACCAGCAGCCCCTCGAGGATCCGCTCCCCCGCCTTGTCGTGGGCGACCAGCTCGGCGACGTCGTCGCACTCCGGCGTGGCGTACTCCGGGTGGCTGCCGACATCGAGGTAGAGCCGCGCACCGTTGCGGAGGAAGACGTTGCTGCTGCGTCCCCACGACACGACCTTGCGGAAGAGGTAGCGCGCGACCTCGTCGGGGCTGAGCCGACGCTGCCCGTGGAAGGTGCAGGTGACCCCGTACTCGTTCTCGATCCCGAAGATCCGACGGTCCATGTCCCGACACTAGACCCGCATCCCAGCGAACGGGGCGGGTACGGCACGGGCATGTCGCACGCTTTCTGGGGCTCCCCCGACACACCCGCCCGGCCCGCCCCCGCCGGAGACTCGACGTACGACGTGGTCGTCGTCGGCGGCGGTGTGAGCGGACTGCTCGCCGCCGTCCTGCTGGCGCGTGCCGGCAAGAGCGTCGCCGTGCTCGAGGCGCGCCGGGTCGGGCAGGGCACGACGGGCCACAGCACGGCCAAGGTGAGCATCCTGCAAGGCAGCCGGATGAGCACGATCATGGACCACCACAACTCCTCGCTCGCCCGCGACTACGTCGAGGGGAACCGCGAGGGCCAGGCGTGGCTGCGGCGCTTCCTCGAGGACAACGCCGTTCCCCATCGCACGGCCACCGCGTGGACCTACGCGACCACCGACGAGGGTGCGGTGAAGGTCGCGGAGGAGGCGCAGGCGTCGCAGGCTGCCGGCCTCGTGGTCGAGCGTGGTGCCGACCCCGCCCTCCCGTTCGCGGTGACGGACGCGATCAGCCTGCCGGACCAGGTGCTCATCGACCCCGTGCAACTCGTCGATGCGCTGGTGGCCGAGCTCGAGGCGCACGGCGGCGTCGTCCACGAGGGCACCCGGCTCATGGGCGCGGAGGTCGACGACCACAACGTGCTCGTCGCGACGGACGCTGAAGCCCGGGTGCGGGCGGACCGGCTCGTGCTCGCGACGGGCTGTCCCGTGCTCGACCGCGGGGGCTGGTTCGGCCGCCTGACCGCCCACCGCTCCTACGCGGTCGCCGTGCGCGGCGTCACCCCGCCTGACGGGATGTACCTCTCCGTCGACAGCCCCACGCGCTCGCTGCGTCCGGCAGCCGACGACGTCCTCCTCGTCGGTGGCAACAACCACGTCACGGGCCGAGGACCCGATGAGGCGGGCCATCTCGTCGACCTCGCTGCCTGGGCCGACGAGCACTTCCCCGGCGGCGAGGTCACCCACCGCTGGTCCGCGCAGGACTGGCACGGCCCGAGCGGTCTGCCGTACGCCGGCGCGCTGGTGCCCCACGACGAACGGGTCCTCGTGATGACCGGCTACGCCAAGTGGGGCTTCACCAACGCCGCTGCCGGCGCGCTCGTGCTGTCCAAGCGGATCCTCGGCGGTGAGCTGCCGCCGTGGGAGCCGGCGTGGTCGACCTGGTCGGCTGCCGACCTGCGGGGGCTGCCCGACGTGCTGCTGGCCAACGCGAAGGTCGCGGCCGAGATGGTCGCCGGCCACGTGACCCGCGGCCCACTCTCGAAGCTGACTGGCAGGTCGGGTGAGAGCGCGCCGGTGTGCACGCACCTCGGGGGTCGGCTGCGGTGGAACGACGCGGAGCAGAGCTGGGACTGCCCGCTCCACGGCTCACGGTTCGCTGCCGACGGGTCCGTCCTCGACGGACCCGCCTGCAAGCGTCTGGAGCTCTGACCGCCTCAGGCAGGCGGAGCCGGCGGCGGTGTGGACGGGCCGACCGCCGGCTCGGTGCCCTGCTGGGGTGCGCCGCCGGTGACGGGCGGAAGCGGCTCGCCGGAGACGGGGTCCTCCAGCGGCGCGACGCTGCCGCTGACGGTGTCGGTGGGGTCCGCCGGGTCGTCGGTCGCCGAGCCCGCGGCAGGGGCCGCAGTGGCGCCGTCGTCGGTGAGGGGGGCGCCGGGCTGCTCCGGTCCGCGCGGGCCGAGCAGGTCGGTCAGCTGCTGACCGCGGATCCGCTTGAACTTGCGCGGCTGCATGCGGGTCCGGTCGAGCACCGCGACCTCGAGGTCGTCGTGGGGCACGACGCGGTCCCCCGCCTCGCTGTGACCGAGGGCGGCGACCGCGAGGCGGAGCGCGGACGTCAGGTCGGAGCCCTCGGCGTAGTGCTCCTTCAGGTAGCCCGCGACGACGTCTGCTGCGCCGCCCATGACGGCATAGCCGTGCTCGTCGGCGACCTGGCCGTCGTAGGTGAGGCGGTAGAGCTGGTCACCCGTCGCGGCGTCACCGATCTCGGCGACGAAGATCTCGACCTCGTAGGGCTTCTCTCCCCCGCTGCTGAAGATCGTGCCGAGCGTCTGCGCGTAGGCGTTGGCCAGGCCGCGCCCCGTGACGTCACGGCGGTCGTAGGCGTAGCCGCGCATGTCGGCCAGCCGCACGCCGGCGATGCGGAGGTTCTCGAACTCGTTGTAGCGGCCGACCGCCGCGAAGGCGATGCGGTCGTAGATCTCGGAGACCTTGTGCAGCGCCTGGCTGGGGTTCTCGGAGACGAAGAGCACGCCGTCGGCGTACTGCACCGCGATGACCGAGCGGCCGCGCGCGATGCCCTTGCGTGCGAAGTCGGCCCGGTCCTTCATCATCTGCTCGGGCGAGACGTAGAACGGCATACTCATCGGCGCGGGCCTTCCAGCTCGGCGGCGGGACCATCAGGGCGGCGCATCCGCCCGTCGATGACGCGGTCGGCGATGGTCGCGACCTCCTCGTCGGCCATGCGACGACCGCCGTCGGCGGTGATCACCTGGACGACCGGGAAGATCCGACGGGTCACGTCGGGTCCGCCGGTGGCGGAGTCGTCATCGGCGGCGTCGTAGAGCGCCTCCACGACCGCCTGGACGGTGCGCTCGGCGTCGAGGTCCTCGCGGTAGAGCTTCTTGAGTGACCCGCGCGCGAAGAGCGAGCCGGAGCCGACGGAGTGGAACGCGGTCTCCTCGTAGCGGCCGCCCGTGACGTCGTACGAGAAGATCCGGCCGATGCCGGCGTCGAGGTCGAAGCCGGCGAAGAGCGGGACGACGGCGAGGCCCTGCATGGCGAGGCCGAGGTTGCCGCGGATGAGGGCGGCCAGGCGGTTGGCCTTGCCGTCCATGGACAGCGTCGAGCCCTCGATCTTCTCGTAGTGCTCGAGCTCGGTCTGGAAGAGCCGGACCATCTCGACCGCGAGGCCCGCCGTGCCGGCGATGCCGACGCAGGAGAACTCGTCGGCCGGGAAGACCTTCTCGATGTCGCGCTGGGCGATGATGTTGCCCATCGTCGCGCGGCGGTCACCGGCCATGACCACGCCACCCTCGAACGTCGCGGCGACGATCGTGGTGCCGTGCGGAGCGAGGTCGCCCGCGCCGGTCAGGCCGGTCGCACGGCTCCCCGGGAGCAGGTCGGGCTGGTGGGTCTCCAGGAAGTCCCTGAACGACGAGGTGCCGGGCGTCATGAAGGAGGCGGGGAGCCCGACGAACGGGTTGGCTCCCCCTCCCTGCAGGGCGCTCACTCGCCGCCCTTCTGGATGAACGACTTCACGAAGTCCTCGGCGTTGGTCTCGAGCACGTCGTCGATCTCGTCGAGGATCGCGTCGATGTCCTCGTCGAGCTGTTCCTTGCGCTCGGCGACCGTCTCGTCGGCAGTGACGTCATCGACCTGCTCGACGGACTCCTCCGAAGACTTCTTCGGGTGCTTCTGCTCCTGGGCCATGGCTCGACACTAGTCCGATCAGCCAGTGAGTTCACGGAAGAGCTGCTCGGCGGTTTCGCACCGGTCCAGCAGCGCCTCGACATGGGCCCGCGTGCCACGCAGCGGGTCGAGCGTGGGGATCCGGTGCAGCGACTCGTGGCCCTCGAGATCGAGGATCACGGAGTCCCACGACGCGGCGGCCACGCCGTCGCCGTACTTGGCCAGGCACTTGCCGCGGAACCACGCGCGGGTGTCCTCCGGAGGCTCGTGCACCGACCGCTCGACGCTCGTCGGTTCGATGAGCGTCTTCATCCGCCCGAGCGCGACGAGGCGGTGGTAGAGACCCTTCTCGGGGCGGATGTCGGCGTACTGCAGGTCGATGGCGTGGAGCTTGGGGGCCTCCCAGTCGAGGCCGTCTCGATCGCGGTACTGCTGGAGGAGCTGCAGCTTGGCGCACCAGTCGAGCTCCGTCGCGCAGAGCATCGGGTCGCGCTCGAGCCGGTCGAGCACCGACTCCCAGCGGTGGAGCACGTCACGGGTCTGCGCGTCGGCGTCGACGCCGTAGCGGTCCTCGACGTACTTCTTCGCGAGGTCGAGGTACTCGAGCTGGAGCTGCACGGCGGTGAGGCGCCGGCCGTCCTTGAGCGCCACAGCCAGTGTGCAGGTGGGGTCGTGGCTGATCGCCCGCAGGCTCGACACCGGGGTGGCGAGCGCCAGGTCGCGGTCGATGAAGCCGTCCTCGATCATGGCCAGCACGAGCGAGGTCGTGCCGACCTTGAGGTACGTCGATGTCTCGGCGAGGTTGGCGTCGCCGATGATCACGTGGAGCCGCCGGTACGTCGCCGGGTCGGCGTGGGGCTCGTCGCGCGTGTTGATGATCGGCCGCTTTAGGGTGGTCTCGAGCCCCACCTCGACCTCGAAGAAGTCCGCGCGCTGGGTGATCTGGAAGCCGTGGCCGGAGCCGTCCTGGCCGATGCCGACGCGCCCTGCGCCGCAGAGGACCTGACGGCTGACGAGGAAGGGCGTCAGGTGGCGCACGATCTCGCCGAACGGCGTCGACCGCCGCATCAGGAAGTTCTCGTGGGCGCCGTAGGAGGCGCCCTTGTTGTCGGTGTTGTTCTTGTAGAGCAGGATCGGCGCGGTGCCGGGCACCTGGGCGGCGAGCCGCGACGCCTCGAGCATGACCCGCTCCCCCGCGCGGTCCCAGCGGACGACGTCGAGCGGGTTGGTGCACTCGGGCGTGGAGTACTCCGGGTGGGCGTGGTCGACGTAGAGCCGGGCCCCGTTGGTGAGGATGACGTTGGCCAGGCCGAGGTCCTCGTCGGTGAGCTGGCTGGCGTCGGCCTTGGCCCGCGACATGTCGAAGCCGCGGGCGTCACGCAGCGGCGACTCCTCCTCGAAGTCCCACCGTGCGCGGCGCGCCCGCATCGTCGCCGCGGCGTACGCGTTGACGACCTGGGACGACGCCTGCATGGGGTTGGCCGTGGGCTGGCCGGTCACCGAGATGCCGTACTCCACCTCGGTGCCCATGACGCGCACCACGCTCATCGGGTGCCCCTCAGAGGTACTGGCCGGTGTTGGCGACCGTGTCGATGGAGCGGCCCGGCTCGGTGCCCTGCTTGCCGGTGACGAGCGTGCGGATGAAGACGATCCGCTCGCCCTTCTTGCCGGAGATGCGGGCCCAGTCGTCGGGGTTGGTGGTGTTGGGGAGGTCCTCGTTCTCCTTGAACTCGTCGACGCAGGCCTGCAGGAGGTGCTGCACGCGCAGGCCCTTCTGCTGGTGGTCGAGGAGGTCCTTGATCGCCATCTTCTTGGCGCGGTCGACGATGTTCTGGATCATCGCGCCCGAGTTGAAGTCCTTGAAGTAGAGGACCTCCTTGTCGCCGTTGGCGTAGGTGACCTCGAGGAAGCGGTTCTCCTCGGTCTCGGTGTACATCCGCTCGACCGCGGCCCGGATCATGCCGGCAACGGTGGCCTCGCGGGAGCCGCCGAACTCCGCGAGGTCGTCCTCGTGGAGCGGCAGCGACGGCACCAGGTACTTCGAGAAGATGTCGCGGGCGGACTCGGCGTCGGGACGCTCGATCTTGATCTTCACGTCGAGGCGGCCGGGGCGCAGGATCGCGGGGTCGATCATGTCCTCGCGGTTGGAGGCGCCGATGACCAGGACGTTCTCCAGGAGCTCGACGCCGTCGATCTCGCTGAGCAGCTGCGGGACGATGGTGTTCTCCACGTCGGAGCTGACGCCCGAGCCGCGCGTGCGGAAGAGGGAGTCCATCTCGTCGAAGAAGACGATGACGGGAGTCCCCTCGGAAGCCTTCTCGCGCGCCCGCTGGAAGACCAGGCGGATGTGGCGCTCGGTCTCGCCGACGTACTTGTTGAGGAGCTCGGGGCCCTTGATGTTGAGGAAGTAGGACTTCCCCTCCTGGCCGGTCTTCTCCGCGACCTTCTTGGCGAGGCTGTTGGCGACTGCCTTGGCGATCAGCGTCTTGCCGCAGCCAGGAGGACCGTAGAGCAGCACGCCCTTGGGCGGCTTGAGCTGGTGCTCCTTGAACATCTCGGGGTAGAGGTAGGGCAGCTCGACGGCGTCGGTGATCTGGTCGATCTGTGCGCTGAGGCCACCGATGTCGGAGTAGTGGATGTCGGGGACCTCCTCGAGGACGAGCTCCTCGACCTCCGACTTCGGGACCTTCTCGTAGACGTAGCCCGCGCGCGCGTCGAGCAGCAGCGAGTCACCCGCGCGGAGCTTCTCGCCGTGCAGCGGCTCTCCGATGCGGACGACGCGCTCCTCGTCGGCGTTGGCGATGACCAGGACGCGCTCACCGTCGGCGAGCACCTCCTTGAGCATCACGACCTCGCCGATCTGCTCGAACGCGAACGCCGCGACGACATTGAGCGCCTCGTTGAGCATGACCTCCTGGCCACGCTGCAGCGTGTCGAGGTCGACGTTGGGGCTCACGTGCACGCGGAGCTTGCGCCCGCCCGTGAACACGTCGACCGAGTCGTCGTCGTTGCGCTGCAGGAACGTGCCGAAGCCGGCCGGGGGCTGGGCCAGCCGGTCGACCTCCTCCTTGAGCGCGACGATCTGGTCACGCGCGTCTCGCAGCGTCTGCGCGAGCCGCTCGTTCTGCGCGGTGACAGCAGCGAGTGACCGCTGTGCCTCCAGGAATCTCAGGTCCGGGTCGGATGCCGACATGTGCGCCACCTCCTTGCTGTGACATTACCCAGATACCCGTGGAGGGAAAGGGGTTAGCCGCGCGGAGGTGGACAACTTCATCGAGCCGTTACGCGTCGAGGTGCTCCTCGACCGACGCTTCGGGCAGGTCGGCGGGGCGCGGACCGGTGTAGTCGACGCCGTAGGCACCCGGTGCCGGACGACGGGTCTTGCGCGGCGGCTTCTCCCCCGGCGCCATGCGGCGCGCGGTCACGAGGAACGCCGTGTGGCCGATCATCTTGTGGCCGGGGCGGACCGCGAGGCCCTCGACGTGCCAGTCGCGGACCAGGGATTCCCACGGCTGCGGCTCGGTGAACCCGCCGTGCACGCGGACCGTCTCGACGAAGCGGCTCAGCTGCGTCGTGGTCGCGACGTAGGCCAGGAGGATGCCGCCGGCGGTGAGCGCGTCGGCTGCGGCGTCGACGCACTCCCACGGAGCGAGCATGTCGAGGATGACCCGGTCGGCGCGGATGCCGGACGCAGGGAGCGCCTCGGCCAGGTCGCCGAGCTGGAGGCTCCAGGAGGGGTGTGCGCCGCCGAAGAACTGCGTGACGTTCTGGCGGGCGACGTCGGCGAACTCCTCACGGCGCTCGAAGGAGTGGACCGTGCCGTAGGGGCCGACCGCGCGCAGCAGGGAGCAGGTCAGGGCTCCCGAACCGACGCCGGCCTCGACCACGACGGCGCCGGGGAAGATGTCCGCCATCGCCACGATCTGGGCGGAGTCCTTGGGGTAGATGACCGCGGCGCCGCGGGGCATCGAGACGACGAATTCGCTGAGCAGCGGCCGGAAGACGAGGTACTCACCACCCATCGAGGAGCGGATGGTGAAGCCTTCCTCGCGCCCGATCAGGTCGTCGTGCTCGAGGTGGCCGCGGTTGCTGAAGAACCGCTTGCCGGCCACGAGCTCGAAGTTGTGCTTGCGACCCTTGGAGTCGACCAGGCGGATCCACTCACCCTCGCGGAGCACTCCCCGGTGGACGCCCGACCAGGCCTCGGGGGCGACGTCGGCGAGCTCGGGGAGGGACTCGTGCGTCGGCTCGGGAGTCTGCTCGGAGGTGGCGTCAGGCATGCGGGCCAGCCTATCGGCGCTGCCCGCGCGCCCGGTCAGCGGTGGCGCTCGCGGAACGCCTGGTCCACGTCGGCGGTCGCGAGGACGCCGTAGATGCTGCCGTCCGGCTCGACCAGGAGGTACTCGTGGGCGGGGAGGAACGTGATCGCGCGGATCAGCTCCTCGCCCTTGATGTCGACGGGGAGGGTCATCCCGGGCACGAGGCTGCGCGCGACGGCCGAGACCGGCACCCACGGACGACGGTCCTCGGGGATCGCGAGCACGGCGGCCTCGTGGACGATGCCGACCGGGCGGCCGTCGGGGTCGACGGTGACGATGCTGCCGGCCTCGGACTCCTGGGCACGGCGGACAGCCTCGGCCACCGGGAGGTCCGCCGGGACCGCGAGGGTACGCCGCGCCAGCCGGCGGGCGACCAGCGACGGCAGCCGCCGGCGGAGGCGCGCGCCCTGCATCGCGGCAGTCGCGCCCATCCAGATGAAGACGGCCAGGACCAGGGCGAAGGCGTAGGACGAGGTGTCCGGGACCACGTCGAAGAGCCGGTGCATGAGCAGCGGGAGGAAGAGCGACACGACTGCGAGAACGCGGCCGGCCCAGCCCGCGACCAGCGTGCCGCGCACCTCGTTGCGGGTCACGCCCCAGACCAGGGCCTTCAGCACCCGGCCACCGTCGAGTGGCAGGCCGGGCAGCAGGTTGAAGACTCCGAGGACGAGGTTGGCCCAGGCGAGCGTGACGATCACGAGGCCGGTCAGGCCGTCCGGGAGCAGCTCTACGACGAGCCAGGCGACCGCGGAGACCGCGAGCGAGGCCAGCGGACCCACGACCGACATCACGAACTCCTGCATCGGGCTGCGCGCGCCGCCGTCGATGCTCGTGTGGCCCCCGAGGAAGTGGAGCGTGATGTTCTCGACCGGGTGGCCGTAGCGCCGGGACGCGACCGCGTGGGCCGCCTCGTGGACGAGGATCGTGAACGCGTAGACGATCGCGAGGACCAGCCCGGCGACGTACTTCCAGCCGCCCAGGCCGGGCTCGACCTCCTCGATGACCGGTGCCATCACGTAGGCGATCAGCAGCGCGAGGAGGAACCACGAGCGCGTGATCAGCACGTTGACGCCGAGGAAGCGGCCGATCCGGTAGTGGCCGGGCGGCACGGGCGGGCGGACGCGGGCGTCGCTGTCGCTCGGTGTCGGGTCATCGGCAGGCACGGCCCGAGGCTAGCGGAAGCGGGGGCGGCCCGGTCCGCTGTGTCGGTGCCCTCCCCTAGATTGCAGGCATGAGCTCTCCTGCCGACGTCCATTCGACGCCCGTCGACGGTGTCGACGTCATCGGCGCGCTCTCCCCCAGCCGTGCAGGTGACTTCATGACCTGCCCGCTGCTCTACCGCTACCGGTCGGTCGACAAGCTCCCGGAGGCGCCGTCGCCCGCCGCCGTCCGCGGCACCGTCGTCCACAAGGTGCTCGAGGACCTCTTCGACCTCTCCGCCGCCGAGCGCACCCCCGAGCGGGCGCAGGAGATGCTGGTCCCGTCGTGGGAGGCGCTGCTCGAGGCCGAGCCCGAGCTCGAGGGCATGTTCGGCGAGGACGGCCCGGAGGTCGGCGCCTGGCTGAGCGAGTGCCGGCGTTCGCTGGAGAAGTACTTCGAGCTCGAGGACCCCACCCGGCTCGAGCCTGCCGAGAGGGAGCTGTACGTCGAGGCGCTCCTTGACTCGAAGCTGCTGATCCGGGGGTTCGTCGACCGGCTCGATGTCGCTCCTGACGGCCGGATCAGAGTGGTCGACTACAAGACCGGCCGCGCTCCCGGCGAGGGCTTCGAAGCCAAGGCGCTCTTCCAGATGAAGTTCTACGCACTGGTGTGGTGGAAGACGCGCGGCGTCATCCCGGCGATGCTCCAGCTGATCTACCTCGGCAACGGCGAGGTGCTGCGCTACTCCCCCGACGAGGCCGACCTGAGGGCGACGGAGCGGAAGGTCGACGCGATCTTCTCCGCGATCCGCCGTGCGCAGCTCACCGGCGACTGGAAGCCCAACAAGTCGCGGCTGTGTGACTGGTGCTCGTTCCAGGCGCACTGCCCGGAGTTCGGCGGCGAGATCCTCCCGCTGCCGATGTTCCGCGAGGCGATCGAGGCTGCCGGCGAGCTGGCCACCGACCTGACCGACGACTGAGCTCAGCCGAGCGCGAGCAGCTCGTCGACGCCGATGCCCTCGAGCGTGTCGCGGAAGACTCGCCGCTCCCCCGGCTCCACCCTCACGTGGCATGGCACGACCAGCACGGTGCACCCGGCAGCCTCCGCCGAGGTGGCGCCGGTGTTGGAGTCCTCGATGGCGAGGCAGTCCGCTGCCGCGACGCCGAGGCCGGCCGCTGCCTTGAGGTAGGCCTCCGGGTGCGGCTTGCCCTGTGCCACCTTGTCGCCGGTGACGATCTCGCTGAACGCTCCCGCCGGCAGCTGGGTCAGGATCGGCTCGACGAAGCGCTGGTAGCTCATCGTGACCAGCGCACACGGCACGCCCGCCTCCACCAGGCCGGCGAGCAGCTCCCGCGCGCCCGGCCGCCACGGCACGGACTGCTCGACGCGCGCGACGACGCCGTCCAGGAGGAGGTCTACGACGCGCTCCGGTGTGAGCTGCGCTCCCGGGGCGTCGGCCGCGAACATGTGCCGCAGGATGTAACGGCCCGACGCCAGCAGGTCGTTGCCGACCAGCGCGAGGCCGTGCTCCTCCGACCAGGTGCCACCGAAGCGCTCCGCGAGCTCGAACTCCGTCTCGATCCAGTAGGGCTCGGTGTCGACGAGAGTGCCGTCCATGTCCCAGAGGACCGCCGCGTGGTTCACACGAGGATCCTAGGATCCCCCCATGCGAGCAACGAGCACGGCCACCGTCAACGTCCCGATCGAGAAGGCCTGGGCGGTCCTCGCCGACCACGCCGGCATGAGCAAGTGGGGCCCGATCACCGCCACCGTCGAGAAGCCCGGCGCCCCGGAGCGTGACGGCGTGGGCGCCGTACGCCGGATCGCCGCGCCCGGCCCGGCGCCGGCCATCGTCGAGGAGATCACCGCGTACGACGCTCCCACGCGCCTGGGCTACAAGGCACTCGCGGGAGTGCCGTTCAAGGACTACGCCGGCGAGGTCGTCCTCTCGCCTGCCGGCAACGGCACCCGGATCGAGTGGACGCTGAGCGCCGGCTCCCGCGTCCCGCTCGTCGAGCAGGCGGCGCTCAAGGCCGTCTCCCTCGTGCTGCTCAAGGCCTACACGGGCTACCTCAAGAAGAGCGCCTGACCCGACTCCGCACGCTGGCCGCTTCCGGCGGCTAGCGTGCGGAGCGTGACGACGCCGCGCTCGGTCCAGCGCACCTACCTGGTGCTGATGCTGGGCAACACCCTCGCGGCGTCGCTGATCTGGGGCATCAACACGATCTTCCTGCTCGACGCGGGGCTCTCGAACTTCGAGGCGTTCGCCGCCAACGCGGCGTTCACCGCGGGCATGGTGCTCTTCGAGATCCCGACCGGGATCATCGCCGACACGGTCGGACGCCGGGCGTCGTACCTCCTCGGCACGGTGACGCTCGCCGTCTCGACGCTGGCCTACGTCGGCCTGTGGCAGGTGCACGGGCCCTTCTGGGCGTGGCTCGCTGCGTCGGTGCTGATCGGTCTCGGCTTCACCTTCTTCTCCGGTGCCGTCGAGGCCTGGCTGGTCGACGCCCTCGACAGCGTGGGCTACGAGGGCACGCTCGACAGCGTCTTCGGCCGCGGCCAGCTCGTCTCCGGCGCCGGCATGCTCGTCGGCTCGGTGGCGGGCGGCTGGGTCGCCCAGCACACCAGCGTCGGTGTCCCCTACCTGCTCCGCGCTGGCGTCCTGGCGGTGATGTTCGGCTTCGCCGCCGTCGCGATGCGCGACCTCGGCTTCACCCCGGAGCGCCACGGCTCGACCGGTCAGGAGATCGCCCGGCTCGCCCGCCAGACCGTCGACCTCGGCTGGAAGGTCCCGCCGATCCGCTGGCTGATGGTGCAGGCGATCGCGACCGGCGGCGTCGGCATCTACGCCTTCTACGCGCTGCAGCCCTATCTCCTGCAGCTCTACGGCGACCCGCACGCCTACCAGGTCGCCGGGCTCGTCGCGGCGGCTGTCGCGGTCGCGCAGATGGCCGGCGGCATGGCAGCCGGCCAGGTACGCCGCCTCGCCCGGCGCCGCACCTCGGCGATGATCGTCATCACCGTCGTCGCCGCGGCGGCCATGGTCGCCATCGGCACCGTCGACTCCTTCGGCGCGGTGCTCGGCCTGACCGGGCTCTGGGGACTCACCTTCGCCGCCTTCACCCCGGTGCGCCAGAGCTACCTCAACGGCCTGATCCCGTCGAAGCAGCGCGCCACGCTGCTCTCGGCGGACTCGCTGATGAGCTCCGCCGGCGGGGTCTGGGCACAGCCGGTGCTCGGCCGGGTCGCCGACGTGCGCGGGTACGCCGCGTCGTACGTCGTGTCGGCGGCGATCACGGCGGTCGCCGTGCCTCTGATCGCGCTGTCACGACGCGAGAACGCCCCGGCCGACTCCTATGAGCCGACCGGGGCGCCTGCTGGAGCTCCGTCCCCGGATCAGTCCAGCGGCTGACGCCGCAGACTTCCTTGCCTCGGTCCTGTCGAGCAAGCTCGCCGGACGCTCGGCTGCGTCAGTCCTCCGGGTCGTAGGCGAGGTTGGCGGAGAGCCACCGCTCCGCCTCGGCGAGGGTCCAGCCCTTGCGCTCGGCGTAGTCGGCGATCTGGTCGCGCCCGAGGCGTCCCACGACGAAGTACTGCGACTCGGGGTGGCTGAAGTAGAAGCCCGAGACCGACGCGCCCGGCCACATCGCCATCGACTCGGTCAGCTCGATGCCCGTCGTCGCCTCGACGTCGAGGAGCTCCCACAGGGTGCGCTTCTCGGTGTGCTCGGGGCAGGCCGGGTAGCCCGGGGCGGGGCGGATGCCGGCGTACTGCTCCTTGATCAGCTGGGTGTTGTCGAGGTGCTCGTCGGGCGCGTAGCCCCACAGCTCCTTGCGGACCCGCTCGTGCATCCGCTCGGCGAACGCCTCGGCGAGGCGGTCGGCCAGCGACTCCAGCAGGATCGCGTTGTAGTCGTCGAGGTCCTTCTTGAACTCCATGACCTTCTCGACGGAGCCGAGGCCGGCCGTGACGGCGAACGCGCCGACGTAGTCCTTGAGACCGGTCGACTTCGGGGCGACGTAGTCGGACAGGGCCTTGTTGGCGATGCCCTCGCGGTGCTGGCCCTGCTGGCGCAGGTGGTGCAGGACCGTGCGGACCTCGGTGCGGCTGTCATCGGTGTAGAGCTCGATGTCGTCGCCGACCGCGTTGGCCGGGAAGAGGCCGATCACGCCGGAGGCGGTGAGCCACTTCTCCTCGATCAGCTGGTCGAGCATCGCCTGCGCGTCGTCGTACAGCTTGCGGGCGGCCGGACCCGACGCCGGGTTGTTGAGGATGTCGGGGAACGAGCCCTTCATCTCCCAGGCGTTGAAGAACGGCTGCCAGTCGATGTACTTGCGCAGCTCGGTCAGCGAGTAGTCCTTGAAGACCCGGACGTACTGCGTCTTGTGGCGCTCGCCGATGTTGGCGACCGCGCTGACGTCGTGGCTCTGCTGCAGCAGCAGGTGCGGCCGCGGCGGGTGGTACGCCGACCAGTCGAGCTGCGGCGCGTTGGCCCGGGCTGCCTCGAGCGTGACCATGGGGCGGTCGTTCTTGGAGGCGTGGCGCTCGCGCAGCGCGTCGTAGTCGGCCTGGATCTCGCCCATGAACTTCGGGCGCAGGTCGTCGTTGAGCAGGGTCGCGGCGACCGGCACGGAGCGCGAGGCGTCCTTCACCCAGACGACCGGACCGTCGTACTTGCGATCCACCTTGACCGCCGTGTGGGCGCGCGAAGTGGTGGCGCCGCCGATCAGCAGCGGGATCTCGAAGCCCTGACGCTGCATCTCGGTCGCGACGGTGACCATCTCGTCGAGCGACGGGGTGATCAGGCCGGAGAGGCCGATGATGTCGGCCTCGTGCTCGCGTGCGGCGTCGAGGATCTTCTGCACGGGCACCATCACGCCGAGGTCGATGACCTCGAAGTTGTTGCACTGCAGGACCACGCCGACGATGTTCTTGCCGATGTCGTGGACGTCGCCCTTGACCGTCGCCATGACGATCGTGCCGTTGGTGTCCTTCTGGCCGGTCGTGCCGAGCGCGGCCTTCTCCTCCTCGATGAACGGGATGAGGTAGGCAACGGCCTTCTTCATGACGCGGGCGCTCTTGACGACCTGCGGGAGGAACATCTTGCCCGCACCGAAGAGGTCGCCGACGACGTTCATGCCGTCCATCAGCGGGCCCTCGATGACCTCGATCGGGCGGCCGCCCGCGGCCTTGATCTCCTGGCGCAGCTCCTCGGTGTCGGCCTCGACGTTGGCGTCGAGGCCCTTCACGAGGGCGTGCGTGATCCGCTCGCGGACCGGCAGCGAGCGCCACTCCTCGGCAGCTGCCTCGGCGACCTCGCCGGAGCCACGGTGCGCCTCGGCCAGCTCGAGCAGCCGCTCGGTCGCGGCCTGGGTGTCGGCGACGCGGTTGAGCACGACGTCCTCGATCGCGTCGCGCAGCTCGGGGTCGACCTGGTCGTAGACGACCAGCGCGCCGGCGTTGACGATGCCCATCGACAGGCCGGCCTTGATCGCGTGGAAGAGGAAGACTGCGTGGATCGCCTCGCGCACCGGGTTGTTGCCGCGGAACGAGAACGAGACGTTGGAGATGCCGCCGGAGATCTTGGCTCCCGGGAGGTTCTCCTTGATCCAGCGCGTGCCCTCGATGAAGTCCACGCCGTACGTCGCGTGCTCCTCGATGCCCGTGGCCACCGCGAAGACGTTGGGGTCGAAGATGATGTCCTCGGCCGGGAAGCCCTCCTCCTCGACCAGGATCCGGTAGGCCCGCGCGCAGATCTCCTTGCGGCGCTCGAGGTTGTCGGCCTGGCCGTCCTCGTCGAAGGCCATGACGACCACGGCCGCGCCGTACTTGCGGCAGAGGCGGGCCTGCGTGCGGAACTCCTCCTCGCCGGCCTTCATCGAGATCGAGTTGACGATCGGCTTGCCCTGGATCGTCTTGAGGCCGGCCTCGATGACCTCCCACTTCGAGGAGTCGACCATGATCGGCACACGGCTGATGTCGGGCTCGGAGGCGATCAGCTTGAGGAAGCGGTCCATCGCGGCGACGCCGTCGATCATGCCCTCGTCCATGTTGACGTCGATGACCTGCGCGCCGGACTCGACCTGCTGCGCGGCGACCTGGAGGGCGGTGTCGTAGTCGCCGTCCTTGATCAGGTTGCGGAAGCGCGCGGAGCCGGTGATGTTGGTGCGCTCGCCGACGTTGACGAAGAGCGACTCCTCGGTGATGTTGAGCGGCTCGAGGCCCGAGAGGCGCATGGCCGTCGGCAGCGCCGGGGGCACGCGCGGGGCGAGACCGACCGTGGACTCGGCGATGGCGCGGATGTGGTCCGGCGTGGTGCCGCAGCAGCCACCGAGGATGTTGACCAGGCCCGACGCGGCGAACTCCTGGACGACGGTCGCCATCTGCGCGGCGGTCTCGTCGTACTCGCCGAACGCGTTGGGCAGGCCGGCGTTGGGGTAGGCGGAGACGAAGCAGTCGGCGAGGCGGGAGAGCTCCGCGAGGTACTGCCGCATCTCCGCGGCGCCGAGCGCGCAGTTGAGGCCGACCGAGAGCGGGCGGACGTGGCGGATGGAGTTCCAGAACGCCTCGGTGGTCTGGCCCGACAGGGTGCGCCCCGACGCGTCGGTGATCGTGCCGGAGATCATGACCGGCCAGCGGCGGCCGCGCTCCTCGAAGAGCGTCTCGACGGCGAAGATCGCCGCCTTCGCGTTGAGGGTGTCGAAGATCGTCTCGATCAGGAGGATGTCGGCGCCCCCGTCGACGAGGCCGTTGGCCTGCTCGAGGTACGCCGCGACGAGCTCGTCGTAGGAGACGTTGCGGGCACCCGGGTCGTTGACGTCGGGCGAGATGCTCGCGGTCTTGGGGGTCGGGCCGAGCGCGCCGGCGACGTAGCGCGGGCGCTCGGGCGTGCTGAACTCGTCACACGCCTCGCGGGCCAGCCGCGCGCCGGCGACGTTCATCTCGTAGGCCAGCGACTCCATCTCGAAGTCGGCCTGGGCGATCGTGGTGGCACCGAACGTGTTCGTCTCGACGATGTCGGCGCCGGCCTCGAGGTACTCGCGGTGGATCCCACGGATCATGTCGGGCTGCGTGAGGACCAGCAGGTCCGAGTTGCCCTTGACGTCGAGGTGGAAGTCCTTGAACCGCTCGCCGCGGTACTCCGCCTCACCGGGCGTGTGTCGCTGGATCATCGTGCCCATGGCGCCGTCGATGACGAGGATGCGCTCCGCGAGCAAGGCAGTCAGCTCAGCGGTCGCGTCCGGGCGGACGTTGGTCCCAGCGGGGGTGGCAGCGTCGGTCACGGGGTCCCTTCCAGATCGGAAGGCGTCCTTGGTCAGTCAAGCCGAGCGTGGCGGGCGCGTCATCCCGACGGGTCCCGTTGCAACGCCTCTCGGCCGCCGACCAGTCTAGGGGGCGAGGTGTGGTTGCGCCCACCCCGTATCACCGACGCCCTAGGCTGGCGGAGTGATCGAGATGGATGACGTGCGCGACCTGGTCGACCCCGTGGTGATCGCCGCCTTCGAGGGGTGGAACGACGCGGGTGACGCCGCGTCGTCCGTCATCGACCACCTGATGGAGGTCTGGAACGCCGAGGTCATCGGCGCGATCGACCCCGAGGACTTCTACGACTTCCAGATGAACCGGCCCACCGTGGAGGTCGGCCCCGACGGGCACCGGCGCATCGGCTGGCCGTCGACCCAGATCGCGATCGCCTCTCCCCCGGGCCTGGACCGCGACGTCATCCTGATCCGTGGGCTCGAGCCGAACATGCGCTGGCGCCAGTTCTGCGCCGAGCTGCTCGCGGCGTGCGACGACCTCGGCGGATCGCTCGTGATCACGCTCGCGGCGCTCCTGGCCGACACGCCCCACACGCGGCCGCTGCCCGTCACGGGCTCGGCCACGGAGCCGGAGCTGGTCGACCGGCTCCGCGTCGAGCAGTCGTCGCACGAAGGGCCGACGGGGATCGTCGGCGTCTTCCAGGACGCCTGCGGAAAGCTCGACATCCCGGCCGTCTCCTACTGGGTCGCCGTGCCGCACTACGTCGCGCAGCCGCCGTGCCCGAAGGCCTCGCTCGCGCTGGTGCACGAGCTCGAGGACCTGCTCGGCTGCGCCATCCCGCTCGGCGACCTGCCCGAGGACTCCCGCGCCTGGGAGCGCGGCGTCGACGAGCTGGCCGAGGAGGAAGAGGAGATCGCGGAGTACGTCCGTGCGCTCGAGGAGACGCGCGACACCGCCGACCTGCCGGAGGCCTCGGGCGAGGCGATCGCCCGCGAGTTCGAGCGCTACCTCAAGCGCCGCGACTCGGAGTGACGAGCCCGACCACGGGTCGACGCTCGCGGCGTCGAGCGGTCTCGGCGGCGCGCTCCGCCTGAGGGCCGCCTCCGGCGGCCTGCCGTGCGAGTGCGGTCCGGGACCGCGCCCGCCTCAGAGCTTCAGGCCGAGGGAAGCGTCGAGGACAGCGCGGATCTGGTCCGCGGCGTAGATGTCCTTGTGGTCCCCGGCAGTCGTGGCTGCTGCCCACGCGTCGACCGCAGCAACGGCGGCGGGGGCGTCGAGGTCGGTGGCGATCGCGGCCAGCACCTGCTCGACGACGGGGGCTGCGGGGGCGCCGACGCCGTGGCGCAGCGCGTCACGCCAGCGCTCGAGGGTGTCCTGGGCGGCCCAGAGGTTCTCGCTGGTCCACTCCCAGTCCTCGCGGTAGTGGTGGCGCAGGAGGCTCAGGCGGATGGCAGCCGGGTCGACCTCGCTGCGGCGGAGCTCGTTGACGAAGACCAGGTTGCCCTTCGACTTCGACATCTTCTCGCCGTCGTAGCCGACCATGCCGGCGTGGACGTAGGCGTGGGCGAACTTCTCGCCCTCGGCGACCTGGGCCTCGCCCGCGCACATCTCGTGGTGCGGGAAGGCGAGGTCGGAGCCGCCGGCCTGGACGTCGAACGACGTGCCGAGGTGCTCGAGCGCGATCGCGGTGCACTCGATGTGCCAGCCGGGCCGACCCTTGCCGAACGGGCTCTCCCAGCTCGGCTCGCCCTCGCGCTCGGCGCGCCAGAGCACGCAGTCGAGGGGGTCCTTCTTGCCGGGGCGCTCGGGGTCGCCGCCGCGGTCGCCGAAGATCGCCAGCATCTGCTCGCGGTCGAGGCCGGAGACCTCGCCGAACGCCTTGTCGGAGGCGACCTCGAAGTAGAGGTCGCCCTCGACGTCGTAGACGACCCCGGCAGCCTGGAGCTTCTCGATGAGCGCGATCACGAGCGGGATCGACTCGACGGCACCGACGTAGTGGTCGGGCGGGAGGACGCGGAGCGCCTCCATGTCCTCGCGGAAGAGCTGCGTCTCGCGGAGCGCGAGCTCCTCCCAGGCGACGTTGACCTTGGTCGCGCGCTCGAGCAGCGGGTCGTCGACGTCGGTGACGTTCTGCACGAAGGTCACCGCGTGGCCGGCGTTGCGCCAGGCGCGGTTGAGCAGGTCCATGCCGACGTACGTCGCGGCGTGGCCCATGTGGGTGGCGTCGTACGGCGTGATGCCGCAGACGTACATCCGGGCTCCGCCCGCGGCCGGGTTGGTCTCGACGAGCCCGCCCGTGGCGGTGTCGTGGACCCGGACGACGGGTCCCTTGACGTGCAGGGGGGAGATCTCGGGGGCGGACCAGGCGCGCATGTGGGAACTCTAGACGGTCGCACCCACGCTCAGAGCGCGGGCCACGGGATCGCCGGCCAGTCCCCCGATGGTGGCGGGAAGACGGCTGCGGCGAGCAGGGCCCGGCCACGCGCGACGAAGGCGTCGACCTCGGGGCCGGGAAGGAGCGCACGCAGCTCGCCGAGCAGCGCGTCGTCGGCCAGCACCCGGGCGATGTCACCCGCCTCAGCGGCGGTGAGCGGCTCGTCGATCCAGCCCCAGAGCACCGTGCGGAGCTTCGGCTCGACGTGGAAGGTCACCCCGTGGTCGATGCCCCACCGGCCCTCACCGCGGCTCAGCACGTGGCCACCCTTGCGGTCGCCGTTGTTGACCAGCACGTCGAGCAGCGCGATCCGCCGGAGCGCGGCGGACTCCTCGTGCACCAGCAGGACGGGTCGCCCGGTCTCGTCGCGGGCCTCGAGCACCACCCGCTGCCCCGGCTGCTGCTCACCGGGCAGGACGACGTCGACGGCCGGCGGGGCGCCGTCCTCCTCGATCCACTCCTGGAGCATGCCGGGACCGTGCGGCCCGTCGCCGAGCCACGTGCGGGGCACGACGTGCCAGCCGAGCGCCTCGGAGACGGCGTACGTCGCGACCTCGCGGTGGGCGAGCACCGCGCCCGGGAAGTCCCAGAGCGGCCGCTCCCCCGCGACCGGCTTGTAGATGACGAGGTCACCGTCGAGGCGGGCCAGGAACGTCGCGTTGGACGCCGTGGTCAGCCGGCCCTCGAGGACGAGCTCCGCGGCCTCAGGCACGTCGCTTGAAGCCGTTGGCCCGGACGCAGAGGTGCCCGACCGGGTCGATCGGCTCCCCGCAGAAGGGGCAGTCGGGGCGGCCGGCGGAGACCACCTTGCGGGCCCGCTCCACGAAGGCACGCGCGGACGCCGCCGGAAGACGTACGACGAGCACCTCGCCCGCCACCTCCGGCTCCTCCTCCGCCGCGTCGATGGGGTAGACCTCGATCACGATCCGCTCGTCATCGGTGTCCCACGACAGGGTCATGGTGCCCGCACGGAACTGCTCGTCGATCGGCTGCTCCAGCGGGCCGTCGTCGGCGAGGTCGAGCGGTGCGACCGCCGGGATCAGGATGTCGGTGTCGGCGTGCATGAGCTCGTCGAGCAGCTCGTCGACGCGCTGCGCCAGGACGGTCACCTGCTGCTTCTCGAGCGCGACGCTCACCACCTGGCGCCCGGAGCGCGCCTGGAGGAAGAAGGTGCGCTGCCCGGGCGCGCCGACCGTGCCGGCCACGAAGCGCTCGGGCGGGTCGAACGAGTGCATCACCGGATCCATGACGCCAGCCTAGGACCCGTGCGGAGACGGCGCGGGACCCGCTCCCCCGCCGACCTCGGCGTCGTCGGGACGGGCGACGGGGGCCTTCAGCCAGGCCAGGTCACCGGCATGGGTGTTCATCGCGAGGACCGTCGGGCGGGTGCTGCCGTAGCGCACGACCGATACCGATCCCGGGTCCACGTGGATCCGCTGGAAGTGGTCGAACTCCATGCCGAGCGCGTCGGCCAGGGCAGCCTTGATCGGGTCGCCGTGGCTCACGGCCACCCAGACCGCGCCGGCGCCGTGGGCGGCCTCGACCTCGGCGTCGCGACCACGCAGTGCCGCAGCGATGCGCGCCGCCATGTCGCCCAGGCACTCGCCGTCGGGGAAGGTCGCCTCCGACGGCGTCGCCTGCACCGTCTTCCACAGCGGCTCCTCGAGCAGGTCCTTGATCGCCCGGCCCTGCCACGCGCCGTACGCCACCTCCTGGAGGGCCTCGTCGATCGTCAGGTCGAGGCCGGTCGCCTCGGCGATGGGGGCGGCCGTCTGCAGGCAGCGCTCGAGCGGGCTGGCGGCCAGGACCACCGGCCCGGCAGCGGCGATCCGGTCAGCGACAGCCTGCGCCTGCGAGCGGCCGACGTCGTCGAGGCGGACTCCCGGCGTGCGCCCGGCGAGGACACCGGAGGTGTTGGCCGTGCTCCGGCCGTGGCGCACGAGGATGACTGTTGCCATGCTCGCGAGCCTAGTCGGGACTACTGTCATGCCGTGATCGTCGACAGCGCTCTCTACCGTGACGGGGTCCGGGTGCCCCTGGACCGGTCGCTCGACGACCTGACCGCCCTCCGTGACCAGTGCGATGCCGCCAACGAGTTCGTCTGGGTCGGCCTCCACGAGCCGACGAAGGACGAGCTCGCGCGCGTGGCGTCGATCTTCGACCTGCACCCGCTGGCCGTGGAGGACGCGCTCCTCGCCCACCAGCGCCCGAAGCTCGAGCGCTACCCCCACTCGCTCTTCCTGGTGCTCAAGACGCTCTGGTACGTCGACGAGAACGACGCGGTCGAGACCGGGGAGATCAACGTCTTCACCGGACCTGACTTCGTCGTCACCGTGCGCCACGGCCAGGGCGCCGAGCTGCACAGCGCCCGCGTGATGCTCGAGCACAACGCCGCGATCCTCAGCCATGGCCCCTCCGCAGTCGCGTACGCCGTCTGCGACCGCGTCGTCGACGAGTACCTCAAGGTCGCGGGCGAGCTCGAGATCGACGTCGACGAGGTCGAGACCTCGGTCTTCGCCGAGGAGGAGACCGACGAGACGCAGCGCATCTACATCCTCAAGCGCGAGCTCGCCGAGGTACGCCGGGCGGTGCTGCCGCTGCGCGAGCCGATGAACCGCGCCGCGTCGGGCATGGTGCCGGGGATGACGCCCGACGCCGCGCCGTACTTCCGCGACGTCGCCGACCACCTGGGCCGCGTCGCAGAGTCGATCGACGCGCTCGACTCGCTGCTGTCCGGCGCGTTCGAGGCGCAGACCGCGCGCATCTCGCTGCAGCTCGCCACCGTGTCGGCGCAGCAGAACGAGGACATGCGCAAGATCTCGGCCGGCGCGGCGCTGGTCCTCGTGCCGACCCTGATCGCGGGTGTCTACGGCATGAACTTCGACCACATGCCCGAGCTGCACTGGCTCCTCGGCTACCCGATGGCGGTGCTGCTCATGGTGGGCACGTCGGCGTACCTGTACTTCCGGTTCAAGCGCTCCGGCTGGCTGTAGGTCAGGTCGCGGACATGACGCTGCCGGCCAGCAGCGCCAGCAGGCCGACGCCGAGCACGAGGCGGTAGGGCACGAAGGCCACGATCGTGTGACCGGCGACGAACTTCAGCAGCCAGGCCACCGACGCGTAGGCGACGACGAACGCGACGACGACGCCGACCACCATCGGGCCGACCGGCAGGTCGCGGATCTCCGGCTTCATCAGCTCGAGTGCGCCGGCCGCCAGCAGCGCCGGAATGCCGAGGAAGAAGCTCAGGCGAGTCGCCGTGACGCGGTCCAGGCCACGGAGCAGGCCAGCCGAGATGGTCGCTCCCGAGCGGGAGACACCGGGGATCAGCGACACGCACTGCATCGCGCCGATCATCATGGCGTCCGTCAGCGTCACCTTCTTCTCGCCGCGCTCCTGGGTGCCGCGCTTCTCCGCCCACCACATGACCGCGCTCCACAGGATCAGAGCAGCGCCGACGACCCACAGGGAGCGCAGCGGGCCCTCGATCAGCGGCTTCGCGGCGAGGCCCACGACGGCGATCGGGATCGAGCCGGCGATGATGTACCACCCCATGCGGTGCTCGAGCGTGCCCCGCTTCGCCGGCTGCACGATGCCACCGAGCCAGCCCAGCGCGATGGCCAGGATGTCCTTGAAGAAGTAGACGAGGACGGCGACGATCGCGCCCATCTGGATGACCGCGGTGTACGCCGTGACGGCCTTGTCGTCGACCGACAGACCGAGGGCCTTCTCGGCAATCGTCAGGTGACCCGTGCTGGAGACGGGGAGGAACTCGGTGAGCCCCTCGACGATTCCGAGGATGACCGCGTCGAAGTAGTTGAGCACGGCCCGCAGCCTACGGGTGCAAGGCTGAAGGGATCATGACGACACCCACGATGAGGACGATCGCGAGCAGCGCGCCACCGAGCAGCGATCGCCACGCGGACGGACCGTCGCCCCGGGGCGGCGCCGGGTCGCCCGCCACGAACGCGCGCACCTTCCTCCGCCGCTCGTAGGCCTGCGCCTCGGCCAGCTCCCGCATCCCCACCATGTGGCCGACCGTACGTCGCGCGGCGGCGTGGCGCGCGCGGGCGCCTGCGCCCCTGTGGATACCGTTTGTGCATGCAGCAGCGCACGTTGGGCTCCACCGGGCTCCAGGTCTCCCGCCTCGGCCTCGGCACGCTCACGTGGGGCCGCGACACCGACGAGTACGAAGCCCGCGAGATGCTGACGTCGTTCGTCGCCGCGGGTGGCTCGCTGCTCGACACTGCTGCCGGCTACGGCGACGGGGCGTCGGAGGAGCTGATCGGGTCGCTGCTCGGCGATGCGGTCTCCCGCGACGACGTCGTCATCGCCACCAAGGCCGGCATCTCCCGTCGCCGCGGCGAGCGTGAGACCAACGTGTCCCGGGGGCGCCTGGTGGCCGAGCTCGACGCGTCCCTCCGTCGGCTCGGCGTCGACCACGTCGACCTCTGGCAGGTCCACACCTGGGTCGACGAGACGCCCCTCGAGGAGACGCTCTCGGCCCTGGACTACGCCGTGACGACCGGCCGCGCGTCGTACGTCGGCGTCTCCAACTACACCGGCTGGCAGACCGCGCAGGCCGCGACGTGGCAGCGAGCGGTCCCGGGTCGGGCCACGCTCGCCTCGACGCAGGTCGAGTACTCCCTGCTCAACCGGTCCGTCGAGGCCGAGATCGTCCCCGCCGCGCAGGCGCTGGGCCTCGGGGTGCTGCCCTGGTCGCCACTCGGCCGCGGTGTCCTGACCGGCAAGTACCGCACCGGCACCCCGGCCGACTCGCGTGCCGCCTCCGCGCACTTCTCCGGCTTCGTCGGCGCCTACCTCAACGAGCGCTCGCACCGGATCGTCGAGGCCGTCTGCCGCGCCGCCGACGGGCTGGGCTGGAGCCCGATCGAGGTGGCCCTCACGTGGGTACGGGACCGTCCCGGGGTCGCAGCCCCGATCGTCGGCGCCCGCACCGCTGCTCAGCTGAAGGCGGTGCTCGGCACCGACGAGCTGGAGCTGCCTCCCGCGATCACCGACGCACTGGACGACGTCTCAGGAGAGTGACCGATGGCCGCAGTCGCACGCAGGGCGCTCAAGCCCGGACTCGAGTGGGAGTTCGACCAGCACGTCCTGCCGCGTGACGCGAGCCGGTCCTTCGTCACCCGCTACCTCGTCGACCTCGCGGAGACCGGCGGCTGGGAGCTCGCCCGCCACGCCATCGGCAACGACGGCGTACGCCGGATCGTGGTGAAGCGCAAGATCATCCGCCAGCAACGACCGCTCTTCTACGTGGTCTGACGGGCGACCACGGCGAACATCGTCACCGCCAGGAACGCCTCCCCGCGCTGCGCCGCCTGCGTGAACTCCGTGACGAAGCGGTCGGCCTCGTCCTGCGTCAACGCTCCCTCCTGGACGGCCAGACCGCAGTTGACCCGCAGCATCACGGGGTCGGCGAGGAGGACGTCGGGGAACACGACCGCCGTCGACCCGATGTCGGCGTCGACGACGAGGCCGGCCTCCTGCAGCTGCGGGCGGAGGTCCCGGCCGGCGAACGGGTTGGGGATGCGCCGCCACATCGACTCGTTGTACCGCCGGAGCACGTCGGGGTCTGCCGGCCGCGCCACGGCCGAGGCCCAGTCGCTGTCGATCACCACAGCACGTCCGCCCGGTCGCAAGATCCGTCCGATCTCACGCGCGGCACCAGCGGGGTCGGGCAGGTGCTGGAAGACGCGTTCGCAGCGCACCACGTCGACACTCGCGTCGTCGAACGGCAGGGCCAGGGCCTCGCCGTCGACGAACTCCGCGCCCGAGTCGGCAGCGCGTGTCTTGGCGACCGCACGGAGCCCCGGGTGTGGCTCGATCCCGACGGCGCGGCCGGCCGGGCGCACGAGCGCAGCCATCCGGCACACCTCGGCGCCCGTGCCGCAGCCGATGTCGACGGCGACATCGCCGGCCTGAGGCGCGACGGCAGCCAGCGACCACGCACGCAGGCGCTGGACCGACGGGAGCCGCTCCTGCGCGTCGAGGACGAAGACCAGACCGGCGAGCTCGGCGTCCGCGTCGGTTGCCACGTGGTCCTTCTGGAACGACTCGCCGCGGAAGTCATCGAGCTCCGGCGGGATCGTGTCGTCGATCGCCATCTGACGATCGTGGCACCGGGTCGCGCGTGCGTCGACCCCAGTCCGTGGGCTACGCCTGGTCGAGGAAGCGGTCGAAGACCCGTGCGCCGAACTCGAGGCCGTCGACGGGCACCCGCTCGTCGACGCCGTGGAAGAGGGCGGTGAAGTCCAGGTCCGCCGGCAGCCGGAGCGGCGCGAAGCCGTAGCAGCGCATGCCGAGCTTGCGGAAGTGCTTGGCGTCGGTGCCGCCGCTCATGAGGTACGGCGCGACGAGGGCGTCGGGGTCCTCCGCGAGCAGTGACCGCTCCATCGCCCGCACCAGTCCCCCGTCGTACGGCGTCTCCCAGGGCTGCTGGTGGGAGACGAAGTCGAAGGCGATGTCGGGGCCGGCCAGCTCGTGCAGCGTCGCGAAGAACTCGTCCTCGAAGCCGGGCAGGAAGCGGCCGTCGACGTGCGCCGTGGCCTGTCCGGGCACGACGTTGACCTTGTAGCCGGCGTCGAGCATCGTCGGGTTCGCGGTGTTGCGGATGACCGCGCCGAGCATGCGGGCCGCTCCCCCGAACTCCTCGACCAGCGACTCGGCGTTGTCGGGCGTCGCCTGGACGCCCGCGACCTCGCCCACGGAGGCGAGCAGGACCTCCATCGTCGGGGTCAGCCGCACCGGCCACTCGTAGGTGCCGATCCGGGCGACCGCCCCCGCGAGCGCCGTCACCGCGTTGTCGTGGTTGATCATCGAGCCGTGCCCCGCGCGGCCCTTCGCGGTGAGCCGCATCCAGGCCATGCCCTTCTCGGCAGCCTCGATGAGGTACATCCGCTGCCCGCGCACGGTGGTCGAGAAGCCGCCGACCTCACCGATCGCCTCCGTGCAGTCGCCGACCAGGTCGGGATGGTTCTCGACCAGCCACTGGGCGCCGAGGTGCCCTCCGGCCTCCTCGTCGGCGGTCATCGCGAGCACGATCGGCCGCTCGGGCAGCCGGCCGGCGCGGGCCCTCGCGCGGATGACCGAGAGCGCCATCGCGTCGAAGTCCTTCATGTCGACGGCGCCTCGGCCCCAGAGGTAGCCGTCGCGGATCTCGCCGCTCAGCGGGTGCACGGTCCAGTCGTGGGCATCGGCCGGCACGACGTCGAGGTGGCCGTGGACGAGCAGCGGCTCGCCGGGACCGTCGCCGATGCGGGCGACCAGCGTCGTGCGGCCGGGGCGGGACTCGAGCAACGTTGACTCGATGCCGACCTCGTCGAGAAGCGCCGCCACGTGCTCGGCGGCCTTGCGCTCCCCCGGACCCTGGTCGGTGCCGTCGTTGGTGGAGTCGATCCGGATCAGGTCACGGCAGATCTCGACGACGTCGGCCGCCGGGTCGTACGTCGGCTGCGGCTGCGCGGCGGTGGGCATGGGGCCATCCAAGCACGCAGGCCCCGACCGTCGCGGACGGTCGGGGCCTGCGTGAGGCGTTGCTCAGAAGCCCTGGCGGATCTTCTTCAGCGTCTGGGCGGTGACGATCGCGGCAGACGTGGCCTCCCAGCCCTTGTCCTCCTTGGAGCCCTCGAGGCCCGCACGGTCGAGCGCCTGCTCGTCGTTGTCGGTCGTCAGCACGCCGAAGCCCACCGGGACCCCCGTGTCGAGCGCAACGCGGGTCAGCCCGTCGGTCGCGGCGTTGCAGACGAAGTCGAAGTGCGGCGTGCCGCCCCGGATGACGACGCCGAACGCGACGACCGCGTCGTACCCCTTGAGCGCGAGCTCGCGGGCGACGATCGGGAGCTCGAAGGCACCCGGCACGCGGACGACGGTGGCATCGGTGACCTGGTACGCGTCGAGGCAGCGCTGTGCACCGGCCAGCAGGCCCTCCATGACCTGCTCGTGCCAGGTGCCCGCCACGATCGCGACCCGCAGGTCCGAGGCGTCCGTGGGTGCTGCGGTGGGTGCGCCGGCGCCGCTCATGAGTTGCCCTCCAGGGTGTCCAGGTCGATGGTGTGGCCCATGCGCTCCGCCTTGGTGCGGAGGTAGGCGACGTTGTTCTCGTTGACGTGCGTGTCGAGCGTGACGCGCTCGGCGACAGCGATGCCGAAGTCGGCGAGGCTCGCGCACTTGTCCGGGTTGTTGGTGATCAGCCGGACGTTGGTCACGCCGAGGTCGCGCAGGATCTGCGTCGCGGCGCCGTAGTGGCGGGCATCAGCGGGCAGGCCCAGGTCGAGGTTGGCGTCGACGGTGTCGCGGCCGTTCTCCTGGAGCTGGTAGGCCTGCAGCTTGGCGGCCAGGCCGATGCCGCGGCCCTCGTGCCCGCGGAGGTAGACCACGATGCCGGTGCCCTCCTCGACGACCTTCTGCAGCGACTCCTCGAGCTGCGGGCCGCAGTCGCAACGCTCCGACCCGAAGACGTCGCCGGTGAGGCACTCGCTGTGCACGCGGGTCAGCACCGGCTCGCCGGCCGCGACGGCGGCCTGGATGTCGCCTCGGACGAGCGCCATGTGCTCGCTGCCGTCGACGGTGACCTTGTAGCCGAACGCCTGGAACTCGCCGTACTTGGTGGGGAGCTTCGTCTCGGCGACGCGCTCGATGAGCACCTCGGTGCGACGGCGGTGCCGCACCAGGTCCTCGATGGAGATCATGCAGAGGCCGTGCTCGTCGGCGAAGTCGCGCAGCTCCTGCGCGCGCTTCATGGTGCCGTCGTCGTTGACGACCTCGACCAGGACGCCGACCGGCGTGAGGCCGGCGAGGCGGGCCAGGTCGACGGCGGCCTCGGTGTGGCCGCGACGGACGAGGACGCCGCCCTCGCGGTAGCGCAGCGGGAAGACGTGGCCCGGGCGGGTCAGCTCCCACGGCTCGGTCGCGGAGTCGGCGAGGACCTTGACGGTGCGGGCGCGGTCGGCCGCGGAGATGCCGGTCGTCGTGCCGTCACGCGCGTCCACCGAGATCGTGTAGGCCGTGCGATAGGCGTCCTTGTTGTGGGGCGTCATCAGCGGGATCTCGAGGCGGTCGAGCATCTCGGCCGGCATCGGGGCGCAGATCACGCCGGACGAGTGGCGGATCGTCCACGCCATCAGCTCCGGGGTCGCCTTCGAGGCGGCGAAGATGATGTCGCCCTCGTTCTCGCGGCCCTCGTCGTCGACGACGATGACGGCCTTGCCGGCAGCGATGTCGGCGATCGCCTTCTCGACGTCGTCGAGGCGTACGCCGCCGTGCTGGGCCTCGCCGGGCTGCGGGGCGTTGGGGTCCTGGACGGTGGTCACTTCGACTGCTCCTTCATGAGCTTCTGCAGATAGCCGCTGGTCAGCAGCTTCTCGACGTGCTTGGCGATGACATCGGCCTCGAGGTTGACGCGGTCACCGGGCTGGCGGCGACCCATCGTCGTACGCGTGAGGGTCTCGGGGATGAGGCTGACGGTGAACGTGTCGTCGTCGCGGGCCTCGACGACGGTGAGGCTGACGCCGTCGATCGTGATCGAGCCCTTGTCGACGAGGTAGCGACCCATGCCGGCGGGCGCCTGGAGCTCCACGAGCTCCCAGTGCTCGCTGGGCGTGCGGGAGACGACCTGGCCGACGCCGTCGACGTGGCCCTGGACGACGTGGCCGCCGAGGCGCTTGTCGGCGGTGACGGCGCGCTCGAGGTTGACCTCGTCGCCGACCTGCAGGTCCCCGACGGAGGTCTTGTCGAGGGACTCCTGCATGACATCGGCGGTCCAGAGGTCGTCGGACTTCGTCACGACGGTGAGACAGCAGCCGTTGACCGCGATCGAGTCGCCCAGGCCGGTGCCCTCGAGCACCGTGCGGGCGCGGATGGTGAGCCGGATCGCGTCGTCGAGGCGTTCGATCGCCTCGACCGTCCCGAGCTCCTCGATGATGCCGGTGAACATCAGTCCTCCTCGTGCGTGGCCAGGCCGCGGAGCGGCGTGCCGTGGGTGGTCAGGGTGAGGCGGACGCAGGTGTCCTCGCCGTCCGCCTCGATGACGGCGACGTCGGTGACCCGCAGGTGCGCCGCGTCGGTGATGGTCTGAATGCCGAGGTCGTCGACCGCATTCCGCCCGGCGCCGAGCAGCACCGGCGCGACGTACACGATCACCTCGTCGACGAGGCCTGCCTTCCAGAACGCCGCGGCGAGCGTCGGACCGCCCTCGAGGAAGACGTGACGCCGCTCCTTCGCGAAGAGCTGGGCCAGCGCCTCGGCCGGCTCGTGGGTGCGCAGGTGCGTGGTGCCGGCGGTGCCGTCGAAGATCCGCGAGCGGGCCGGGAGGTCGCGCAGGCCCATGACGGCCCGCAGCGGCTGGTCGGCAAGGGGCTGGTCGTCGGGGTCGCGCACGGTGAGCTGGGGGTCGTCGACCTCGACGGTGTTGGTGCCGACGAGCATCGTGTCGGCGAGCCCCCGGAGCCGGTGCGTGTCGAGGCGGGCGGCGCGGCTGGTGATCCACTTGCTGGTGCCGTCGGCCGCCGCGGAGCGTCCGTCTAGGGTGGTGGCGAACTTCCAGGTGACGAAGGGCCGCTGGTGCGCGAGCGCGAAGCTCCACACTCGGTTGAGCTCCTGCGACTCGGCTGCCATCAGCCCGTGCTCGACGTCGACGCCGGCGGCGCGGAGCGTCTCCGCTCCCCCGGCGGCCTCGGGGTTCGGGTCGGACTGCGCGAAGACGACGCGGGCCACCTTCGCGGCGATGAGGGCCTGGGCGCACGGCCCGGTGCGCCCGGTGTGGTTGCACGGCTCGAGCGTCACGACGGCCGTGGCGCCGGTCAGGTCGATGCCCTGCTCCTGCGCGGTCGCGATCGCGGCGGCTTCGGCGTGCGCGGTGCCGGCACCGCGGTGGTAGCCCTCGACGAGGGTCGTGCCGTCCGGTGCGAGGACGACGCAGCCGACGCGCGGGTTCGGCCCGAGGGGTACGCCGGGGGTGGCGGCCAGCTCGAGGGCGCGGCGCATCGCGTCGTGCTCTTCGCTCGTGAATCCCATGGCTCTCTGAAAGGTCCGGTCGCGGACTCCAGGGGCTGCCAGCGGGCGCTGTCGGTGCTCGAGGGCGCCGACAGGTGACCTGCTGCGTGCGCTTTCCATCCGGACTCTTACCGTCGGTCCAAGATTCTCACTTGGTCAACCGGCCGCTGGCTGCGGCCGGGTCGCGGACTTCTGGACTGATCCAGTCACCGCCGGTGCGGAATTTCACCGCCCCCAGTGCACGCGAGTGTCAACTCGTCGCGCCCATCCTGACACATGGCTGACGTCTCAACCATGTGGGGTGTGCCATGTGGCCGCACGGGAATTCCGGCGGGGCGATAGGCCCGGCCGGTCAGTCTGGCCGGTCAATCTGGCCGGTCAATCCGGCCGGTCAATCCGGCCGGTGAGTCTGTCTGGTCTGTCGCGCCGTCAGGCGCGGGCCGCCTCGGCCTTCGCGCGGAGCTCGTTGACCATGGCGTCCGGGTCGGCGGCGCTGTACACGGCCGAGCCTGCGACGAAGACGTCGGCGCCGGCCTCGGCGCAGCGCTCGATCGTCTCAAGGGAGACGCCTCCGTCGACCTGGAGCCAGGTCTCGACGCCGTGCCTCTGCATCAGCGCCCGCGTGCGGCGGATCTTGGGCAGGCACATGTCGAGGAACTTCTGGCCGCCGAAGCCCGGCTCGACGGTCATGATCAGCACCATGTCGAGCTCCGCCAGCAGGTCCTCGTAGGGCTCGATCGGCGTGGCGGGCTTGAGCGCCATCGACGCGCGGGCGCCCTGCTTGCGGATCTCACGGGCCAGCCGGACCGGGGCCTTGGCCGCCTCGACGTGGAACGTGACGGAGGCACAGCCCGCCTCGGCGTACGCGGGGGCCCAGCGGTCGGGGTCCTCGATCATCAGGTGCGCGTCGAACGGCAGGTCGGTGTGGCTGCGCAGCGACTCGACGACCGGGAGGCCCAGGGTCAGGTTCGGCACGAAGTGGTTGTCCATGACGTCGATGTGCACCATGTCGGCGCTGCCGATGCGACGGACCTCCGCGCCGAGGTTCGCGAGGTCGGCGTTGAGGATCGACGGGGTGATCTGCATGCACGTGGCCACGGCCGCAGTCTAGGTCTTTCCACAGGCCCTCCTACCCGCTGGATCGGCGGTGGACCACCTGGGTAGTCACAGGCATGACGAACGGATTCAGCGTCGACCCCGGCGAGCTTCCCGACACTGCTGTCGTGCTTGCGGCGGCGGGCTCGGGCCTGCGCGCACTGTCGACGCCACGGAGGGTCGACGCCGGGCGTTCCAGTGACGAGATCGCGGCCGCCGTGCTGCAGGTCGTCCAGGACGCGGCGTCGGTCGGAGGCGGGCTGACAGCGCTGGCTGCTGCCTTCGAGGCCGCTGCCCGGTCGTACGCCGCGACCGATGCAGCCGTCGCCGAAGCCCTGCAGGGTTGGGGTGACTGATGGCCGACTGGTGGCCCACCCGCCTCGACGGCGACCCGACTGCCTGCGGCGCTCTCGCAGCCCGGTTGCACCAGATGGCAGCCGAGGTGGACCGCGTGACCACCGCGGTCTCGCGGAGGGTGGTGACGCCAGTCTGGATCGGCACCGCGAGCGAGAGCGCAGCAGTGCGCGTTGCTGCGGAGGTCGCATCCGGACGCCGGGTCGCGCAGCGCATGCGGATGCTCGGGGACGGTGTCCGCCACCTTGCGGGAGCGCTCTCCCGCGCGGCCGCCGATCTTGATCACGCCCGCACCCGGGCCCTTTCCGACGGACTTGCCGTGACGGCCGATGGGTTCACGGCGCCTGCACACCACCCTGCTGCGCGGGCCGTGCGGGACGTGCGGGACGACGAGTTCCGGGCTCATCAGGCACTGGCGGGTGTGTTGAGGACGGTGACCGCAGGCCCCCTCGCGGAGCGCCTGGTGAGCACCGTCGTGGACGGCGTTCTCCACCTTCCCGGTCCGGACGACGACCTGCTCGGGCAGGGCTCGTGGCTCGTCGGGCTCCCTGGCGCAGCCGACCTGCTGAGCGACACGACGAAGGCGCGGCTCAGAGCAGCCCGTGTGAGCGGAGTGGCGAGGGCGCTCGGCTCGGACAGCCCTCACGTGGCAGGAGCCGCTGCGGCGGTGACGCGCGTCGGTCCGATGGTGAGCCGTGTCGCCAAGGCAGCCGGGCCCGTCGGCAACGTGCTCACGGTCGTCACCGAGGGCCAGGGCCAGTGGCAGGCGGATGCAGACGATCCGCGCCTGTCGACGGCTGATCGAATCGGCCGAACGGCCACGCGCGCGACGCTCGGAGGAGCGGTCGCGATCGAAGGCGCCCTCGTCGGCGCTTCGCTCGGTTCTGCGATTCCCGTCGTCGGCACGGCTGCGGGCGCCGTCGTGGGCGCTGCCGTCGGAAGCTTTGCGGCCAGCGAGCTCGGACGGTCGTCGGTCGACGCAGCCGTCGAGGGCGTTGACGACGCCATCGATCTTGCAGGTGACATGGCGTCGACCGTCGGTGAGGCGACGTCACGCGCCGCAGGTGCCGCGAGCGATGCGGCCGATGCAGTGGGTGACGCTGCGGGAAAGGTCGCCGACAAGGTCTGTTTCTGGAAGTGACCACCGCGTCGCGTGCAATCGCTTTCCCACTGCTCCTCGCCCACTACTCCTCGGCGGCTGGCGCCGACTCCCCTGCCGCGTCGTCGCGGTCTGCCCACTCCAGCAGCGGACCGATGTCCCACGGGTGGTCGTCGATGCTCTCGTGCAGGTCGCCGAGCTCGGCGAAGCGCGCCGGCATCGTTGCGATGGTGAAGTCCTCCGCCTCGCAGTCGGGGATCTCGTCCCACGTCACCGGCGCCGACACGCGAGCGGTCGGCACACCGCGCACGGAGTACGCCGCCGCGATCGTGTGGTCGCGGGTGTTCTGGTTGTAGTCGATGAAGAGCTGCGAGGGGTCGCGGTCCTTGCGCCACCACGCGGTCGTCACCTCGGCCGGCGAGCGGCGTTCGACCTCGCGGGCGAAGGCGTGGGCCGCGCGGCGTACGTCCTGGAAGCCGTGGTCGGGAGGGATCCGCACGTAGACGTGGATGCCGTTGCCGCCGCTGGTCTTGGGGAACCCGACGGCCCCGAGCTCGTCGAGCACCTCGTGGACGATGGCGGCGGTCCGCTGGACCGTCGCCCAGTCGCACTCCGGTCCGGGGTCGAGGTCGATCCGCCACTCGTCCGGCTTCTCGGTGTCGGCGCGCCGGCTGTTCCACGGGTGGAACTCGACCGTCGACATCTGCACGGCCCAGATCACCGAGCCGAGCTCGGTCACGCAGAGCTCGTCGGCCGTGCGGCCCCAGCGCGGGAAGAAGAGCTCGACCGTCTCGACCCACGGCGGTGCTCCGCCGGGGATCCGCTTCTGGTGGACCTTGTCGCCCGCGAGCCCTTTCGGGAAGCGGTGCAGCATGCACGGACGCTCGCGCAGTGCGTTGACGATGCCGGGGCCGACGCTCAGGTAGTACTCGACGAGGTCGAGCTTGGTGGCACCGGTCGCCGGGAAGTAGACCCGGTCCGGGTTGGTCACCTTGACGGTGCGCAGCTCACCGTCGCCGTCGGTCGGCGGGACCTCGATCTCGACGAATGGGCTGGCCATGGCCCGAGCATAGGGGCGCGGGCGTCAGCCGCGGCGGAGCACCGCGAGGTACATCGCGTCGCAGCCGTCGCGGTGTGGCCACAGCTGCTCGGTGCGCTCGACCGTGACGTCGGTGCGTGTGCGCGCCACTGCGTCGACCACCCCGCGCGTCTCCGCGAGGACGGGCGAGCACGTCGCGTAGACCACGACGCCACCGGCCCGGACCGCGTCGACGGCGGTGTCGAGCAGCGCAGTCTGCAGCGGTACGAGCTCCTCGACCTCCGCAGGTGTCTTGCGCCAGCGCGCCTCGGGCCTGCGCCGCAGCGCGCCCAGCCCCGAGCACGGCGCGTCGACGAGGACGCGGTCGAACGCCGCAGAGGCCCACGCAGGCTGCGTGCCGTCGCCGGTGATCACCCCGGCCATGCCCGCGCCTGCCGCGCGAACACCCTGCGCGACGAGCCGGGCGCGGTGGTGCTGGCGCTCGTTGGCGACCACGAGTGCCCCGCGCTGTGCCGCCACGGCAGCCAGCAGGGCGGTCTTGCCGCCGGGGCCCGAGCAGAGGTCGAGCCAGCGCTCGTCGCGGCCCTCGAGCGGAGCTGCGGCGAGCGCCAGCGCGACACGCTGCGAGCCTTCGTCCTGCACCCCCGCGCGGCCCTCGGCCACGGCGGGGATGACCGAGGGGTCGCCGCCACCCAGCTCCACGGCGTACGGCGAGCGGCCGGTGGGCTCGCCGCCGGCGAGGACCAGCTCGTCGAGCGTCGCCAGGCCGGGGCGTGCGACGAGCATGACCCGGGGGGCGGCGTTGTCCGCGGCGAGCAGCGCGTCGAGCTCCGACCGGACGTCGGCGGGCTTCTCCGCGGCCAGCGCCTCGGCGAGGGCGTCGACCACCCAGAGCGGGTGCGAGTGGGCGAACGCCGCGAACTCGTGCACCTTCGTCGGCGCGAGCAGGCGGACCCACTCCTCGAGCGGCTTCTCCCCCACGCGCCGCAGCACGGCGTTGGAGAACCCGGCCGGACCCTGGCCGACGGTGCTGCGGACCAGGTCGACCGTCGTCGAGATCGCCGCGTGGGCCGGCACCCGCATCGAGAGCAGCTGGTGGGTGCCGAGCCGCAGTGCGTCGAGCACCTTGGCCTCGATCCGCGCGAGCGGACGGTCCGCGCAGGCGCCGATGATCACGTCATAGGTGCCCTGGCGGCGGATCGTGCCGCTGACGAGCTCGGTCGTGAAGGCGGCGTCGCGGCCCTCGAGGTCGTACTTGCGGAGCACCTGGGGCAGCAGCAGGTTGGTGTAGGCGCCGTCGACGCGGACGGCCGTCATCACGTCGTACGCCGCGCGGCGGGTGGGATCGGCGGCTGGACGCGGCTTCGGCGGTCGGCCACCCGCCTGCGGAGCCGGGCGGCGGTTGCCCTTGCGGCGCGGGTCAGCCATGGCCGCGCTCCGTGAGGAAGGCCTGCTCGTCGCCGGCCCGCGCCACCGTGTCCGCCGCCGAGCCGGTGCCGACCACCAGCAGGTCGTCGTACGGCGCGCCTGTCGCCGGGTCGACCTCCGTCGGCCCCGGCGCGTGGATGTCCTCGAATGTCGCGGGGCGGCTGGTCGTCACTCGAAGCTCGCGTCTGCGGGGAAGTCCTGGATGCCTCGCGCCCAGTCGGCCGCCGCCATCTGCTTCTTGCCGAACGCCTTGACCTCGCCGAGCTTGACCACGGTCGAACCGGTGCCGACGTAGACGGCGTTCTTGGTGACCTCGAGCTGCCCCGGGGCCAGGTCGGACGTGGCGCCGGGGGTGACGGGCCCGATCTTGATCCGCTCGCCCTGGAACGTGCTCCACGCCCCGGGGAAGGGGGTGCAGGCACGGATCCGTCGGTCCACGCCGACGGCGGGCTCGCTCCAGGAGATCCGGGCGTCGTCGACCTGGATCTTGGGCGCGTAGGACAGCAGCCCCTCGGTCTCCTGCTCGCGGGCCTCGAGCTGGCCGGACTCGATGCCGCTGATCGTCTGGACGAGCAGCTCGGCACCACCCTCGGCGAGCCGGTCCAGCAGGTCGCCGGCCGTGTCGGTGGGCCGGACCCGCTCGGTCATCATGCCGAACGTCGGCCCTGCGTCGAGCTCCCGGACGATGCGGAACGTGGTCGCCCCGGTGATCTCGTCGCCGGCCCAGATCGAGCGCTGGACGGGTGCCGCGCCACGCCACGCGGGAAGCAGGGAGAAGTGCAGGTTGACCCAGCCGTGACGCGGAATGTCGAGCGCACTCTGCGGAAGCAGGGCGCCGTAGGCGACGACCGGGCAGCAGTCGGGGTCGAGCTCCTTGAGCGCCGCCTGGAACTCCGGGTCGCGCGGGTGCGACGGCTTGAGGACCGGGATGCCCAGCTCCTCCGCGCGTACGGCGACCGGTGACGGCAGCAGCTTGCGCCCGCGGCCGGCAGGGGCGTCAGGACGCGTGACGACCGCGACGACCTCGTGGGGCGATGCAGCAAGTGCGTCGAGGGACGGGACGGCGACCTCCGGGGTGCCGGCGAAGACGAGGCGCATCAGAACCCGAATCCGTTGGTGCGGTGGGGCGAGACCTTGATCTGCGGCTGGCCGGCGTCGCCGAACCAGTCGGACTCGCGGATCTGGCGCATGGCGGCCTTGCGCGCGTCGGTGTCGAGCTTGTCGATGAAGAGCACGCCGTCGAGGTGGTCGGTCTCGTGCTGGATGGCCCGGGCGAGCAGCTCCGAGCCGTGGATGGTCAGCGGATCGCCGTGCATGTCGAAGCCCTGCGCCACGACGGACATAGCGCGCTTGCACTCGTAGGTGAGCTCCGGCAGCGAGAGGCAGCCCTCGAGGCCGTCCTGGATCTCCTGCGAGAGCTCCAGGGTCGGGTTGATCAGGTGGCCGACCTCGCCGTCGACGTTCCAGGTGAAGACGCGCAGCGAGACACCGATCTGGGGAGCGGCGAGCCCGGCGCCGGGCGCTTCGAGCATCGTGTCGGTGAGGTCCTGGACGAGCCGCTGGAGCTCGCGGTCGAAGGTGGTGACCTCGGTGGCGCGCTTGCGCAGCACCGGGTCCCCGAAGAGGCGGATCGGCTGGACGGCCACGGAACTCCTTCACTGGATGACGCAGGAGAGTCTAGAGAGGGGTCAGAGGGTGACGGGATCGACCTGCACGCGCACGGGATCGAGCCGGCGAGCAGAGCGGAGGCGCTGCAGCTCAGCGAGGGCGTCCGTCAGCCCCTCTCCGGCCGCCCACGGCACGCGCAGCACGGTGCGGACCACGTCATCGCCGTGCTCGACCGGGCCGAGCACCTCGGTGCCGGGAGGTAGCGACAGCACCGTCATCGCGTCGTCGACGGCGCCCAGGGTGCCGGTCAGCGTCGCGACGCGGCAGGCGGGCGGCATGTGGGCCGAGGCGCGGTCGGCGAGCTCGCGCTCGGCGTGACCGACGGGGTCCCACCGAACGAGCGCCTGCAGGGTCGGGTCGGCGGCATCGCCCACGGCGAGCACGCGCCCGCCCGGGTGGACGACGGCGGACGCCGTCATCCAGCGGCGGAGCGCCTCCTCGCGCACGCGGAGGTCGGGGCGGGCGAGCATCAGCCAGGTGTCGAGCAGCACGACAGCGGCGTAGCCCTCCGCTGAGGGTGGCTCGGCACCCGGTGTCGCGACCACGATCGTGCGGGGCGTGGAGGGAGCGACGTCGAGGATCCGGTCGCCGCCGGAGGCGACCACCCGCGCGCCCGGGAAGGCACGGCCCAGCTCTTCCGCGGTGCGGACCTCGCCGACGACGGGCGCGCGCAGGCCGCGGTGCCCGCAGACCCGGCAGGCCCAGGCTTCTTCCGCGCGCCCGCACCAGCCGCAGGTGGGCGGTGCGGTCGGGGAAGCCAGCGTGAGAGGGCCGGCGCACGTTGCGCAGCGAGCGGCCGTGCGACACCGCTCGCAGGCGAGCGCGGCGGCGTAGCCGCGCCGCGGTGTCTGGACGAGGACGGGGCCGGCGTCGAGAGCCGCCCGCAGGAGCTGGTGGACCTGCTGCGGCAGTCGCGCGCTCCGGGCGAAGGGGTCGCGCTCGAGGTCGCGGTCGGTGGCGCCCGCCACGGCCACGGAAAGGGCAGCGCGCAGGGCCTCGCGCGCGGGCGCCAGCGACCGGGCGAACCCGGTGCGCACGAGGAGCTGCGCGTCGGGGGTGCGGCTCAGCCCGCCGACCAGCAGGGCGGCCCCCTCGATCTCCGCGCGTGTGCGGAGCACCTCGCGCACGTGGGGGTACGGCGCGCGGGGCTCCTCGTGCGAGTCGTCGCCGTCGTCCCACAGGATCACCAGACCCAGGTCACGGACCGGCGCGTACGCCGCCGCGCGGGTGCCGACGACCACGTCGACGCCACCCCGCAGCACTGCCAGGAAGTCGCGGTAGCGCTGGGCAGGCCCGGCGTCGGCCTGCAGCACGAGGTGCCGCTCCACGACGGGAGCGAGCCCGTCGGAGACGATCTGCGCCTCGCGCGCATTGGGGACGATGACCAGCACTCCCCTGCCGCTTGCGACGGTGGCGGCGACGGCGGAGGCGATCTGGAGGACCCACGTCGGCCGCCCGCGGAGAGTGCCGGGCGTCGCGGACCACACGGCGCGCGGTGCTGCCCCCGCCGCGAGCGAGGTGACGAGCTCGACACCGTCCTCCACGGTGGCCCACGGCTGCGCGAGCCGAGCGTCGTAGCGCTGCGCGACGGCGCCATGAGCCTCGGGCGCGGGCTCCTGCTCGACGGTGGCGTGGCGAGGCGGCACGGCGAGCCGGAGCAGGTCCCCGCGGGACCCGGCGTAGCGCGCGGCGATCCGCGTGACGAGCTCGAGGACCTGGGGCTGGAGGACGGGCACGGGGCTGACGGTGCGCCGCAGCGGCTGCAGCCGCCCGTCGTGCTCGCTCGCGGCGGCACGCTCCACGACGAAGCCGTCGACGTCCTTGCCGGCGAACCGGACCTTGACCCGCGACCCCGGCACAGCGTCGTCGGCCATCGTGGCCGGCACGAGGTAGTCGAACGTGCGGTCCAGGTGCGGCAGCCCGGTGTCGACGAGCACCCGCGCAACGGGATCGACCGACGCGCTCGTCACCGGCGCGGCGGCCTTCGCGGCCCGCGTCCTGGCCGCCTTGACCTGCGCGCGCACGAGCCCGGGCACCAGCTCGGGCTGCTCCTCCTCGGTCACGCGGCTCACGGGCAGAACTCTGGCAGAAGCACCCGACAACGCAGCGACCGCGTCGTACCGCCTGTGGACAGGGGTACGACGCGGTCGTGTGTGCGCTGGATCAGATGCCCGCCGCGGCCTTGAGGGCCTCGGCGCGGTCGGTGCGCTCCCACGTGAACTCGGGGAGCTCGCGGCCGAAGTGGCCGTACGCCGCGGTCTTGGCGTAGATCGGGCGGCGCAGGTCGAGGTCGCGCAGGATCGCGGCCGGGCGCAGGTCGAAGACCTCGAGCACGGCCTCCTGGATCTTCTCGTCCGGGACGACGCCGGTGCCGAAGGTCTCGACGAAGACACCGACGGGCTTGGCGACACCGATGGCGTACGCGACCTGGACCTCGGCGCGACGGGCCAGGCCCGCGGCGACGATGTTCTTCGCGACCCAGCGCATGGCGTAGGCGGCCGAGCGGTCGACCTTCGACGGGTCCTTGCCGGAGAACGCGCCACCACCGTGACGGGCCATGCCGCCGTAGGTGTCGACGATGATCTTGCGACCGGTCAGGCCCGCGTCACCCATCGGGCCGCCGATCACGAACCGGCCGGTCGGGTTGATGTAGAGCTTGTGGCCCTCGGACGGGACCGAGCCCTTGAACTGCTCGAGGACCGGCTCGATGACGTGGACGGTGATGTCCTTGGCGAGGGTCTCCTGGTCGACGTCCTCGGAGTGCTGGGTCGACAGGACGACGGCGTCGACGCGCACGGCGCGGTCGTCCTCGTCGTACTCGATGGTGACCTGGGTCTTGCCGTCGGGACGGAGGTACGGCAGCGTGCCGTCCTTGCGCACCGCGGTCAGTCGCTCGGCGAGCGTCTGGGCCATCTTGATCGGGAGCGGGAAGAGCTCGGGCGTGTCGTCGCAGGCGTAGCCGAACATCAGGCCCTGGTCGCCGGCGCCCTGCTTGTCGAGCTCGTCGCCGGAGCCGTCGACGCGCTCCTCGAAGGCGTCGTCGACGCCCTGCGCGATGTCGGGCGACTGGGCGCCGATGGCGATCTGCACGCCGCACGAGTTGCCGTCGAAGCCCTTGTCGGAGGCGTCGTAGCCGATCTCGAGGACCTTCGCGCGGACGAGCTGGGCGATCGGGGCGTACGTCGAGGTGGTGACCTCGCCCGCGACCATGACGAGGCCCGTCGTCACGAGCGTCTCGACGGCCACGCGGCTCATCGGGTCGTCGGTCAGCAGCGCGTCGAGGATCGTGTCGCTGATCTGGTCAGCGATCTTGTCGGGGTGACCCTCGGTCACGGACTCCGAGGTGAAGAGGCGTCCAGCCACAGTCGTTCCACTCCCATGCATTGGTGCGATGTCTGACTCAAAGATAGGACGGACCCTACAGGTCCGCGGTGCCGTTTCAGGGGCGAAGAACGGCGGTGACCTGGTCCCAGATGGCGTGGGCGATGCTCGCCTTGCTCCCCCGCGGGACCTCGGACCGGGTGCCGTCGGCCCCGAGGATGACCGCCTCGTTGTCCGGGCTGCCGAAGACGGCGCCACCGGAGACGTCGTTGACGACCAGGAGGTCGCAGCCCTTGCGGGCCAGCTTGGCCGTGGCCAGCTCGAGGACGGACCCGGTCGCGTCTCCGGTCTCGGCGGCGAAGCCGACCACCACCTGGTGCTCGCGCAGGCGGTGCTGCGAGATCTCCTTGAGGATGTCGGGGTTCTGCTCGAGCGTGATCGAGGGAGCAGAGCCGTCGTCGGCCTTCTTGATCTTGGCGTCGCTGACGGCGGTGGGCCGGAAGTCGGCGGGTGCCGCGGCCATGACGACCGCGTCAGCCGAGGGGGCTGCGGTGAGCACGGCGTCACGCAGCTGTGCGGTCGTCTCGACGCGCACGACCTTGACGCCTGCGGGATCGGGCAAGGTCACGTTGGCAGCCACGAGGGTGACCTCGGCGCCGCGGGCGGCCGCCGCGCGGGCCAGTGCGTAGCCCTGGAGGCCGCTCGAGCGGTTGCCGAGGAAGCGCACCGGGTCGAGGTACTCCCGCGTGCCGCCGGCCGAGACCACGACGTGGCGGCCGGCCAGGTCGGGCGCGACCGCGCCGCGCGCGAGCACGTCGAGCGCGAGCTCGAAGATCTCCGCCGGGTCGGGCAGCCGGCCCTTGCCGGTGTCCTTGCCGGTCAGGCGGCCCTCGGCCGGCTCGATGACGACAGCCCCGCGCTCACGGAGCGTGCGGACGTTGGCCTGCGTGGCCGGGTGCTCCCACATCTCCGTGTGCATCGCCGGGGCGAAGACCACGGGGCAGCGCGCCGTGAGGAGGGTGTTCGTCAGCAGGTCGTCGGCCAGGCCGTGGGCGGCCTTGGCCATGATGTCCGCGGTCGCGGGCGCGACCACGACCAGGTCGGCGTGCTGGCCGATGTGGACGTGCGGAACCGCCTCGACGCGCGTCCACACGTCGGCCGCCACCGGCTTGCCCGACAGGGCAGCCCAGGTGGGCGCCCCGACGAACTCCAGTGCGGCCGCCGTGGGAACGACGGTCACGTCGTGGCCGGACTCGGTGAAGCGCCGCAGCAGCTCGCACGACTTGTACGCCGCGATGCCGCCGCTGACGCCGAGGACGACCCGCGGCGACATCGGACTCAGCCCCGGATCACTCGGAGGCGGTGAACGAGCCGGCGTCGGCAGCCGCGGCGGCCTGGGCGGCCTCCTCAGCGGCGATCTCGGCCGGGTCGATGTCCTCGCAGGTCAGCAGGTCAGCGTTGATCTCGCGGAGCGCGATCGACAGCGGCTTCTCCTGCACGTGGGTGTCGACGAGCGGGCCGACGTACTCGAGAAGGCCCTCGCCGAGCTGCGAGTAGTAGGCGTTGATCTGCCGGGCCCGCTTCGCGCTGTAGAGGACCAGCTTGTACTTCGAGTCGGTCTTCGTCAGCAGGTCGTCGATCGACGGGTTGGTGACACCCTCGCCGGTGGGAGCAGACACGTGGGAACGCCTTAAATTCGGGGAACTGGGGTGGAACAGGAGTGCGAGACGGCGACGCCGACTCAGACACGCATCAACTTTACCAACTCCGCGGCTGCCTCGTGAACTTCGTGGTTGACGATCGTCACGTCGAACTCCGCCTCGGCGGCCAGCTCGACCTTCGCGGTCGCCAGCCGGCGCTCGCGCTCGGCCTCCGTCTCGGTGCCGCGACCGACGAGCCGGCGGACCAGCTCCTCCCAGGACGGGGGCGCGAGGAAGACCAGGAGGGCCTCCGGCATGTTGGCCTTGACCTGCCGAGCGCCCTGGAGGTCGATCTCCAGCATGGCGGGCCGGCCCTCGGCGAGAGCGGCCTCGACCGGCTTGCGCGGGGTGCCGTACTTGGCGTGGCCGTGGACGACGGCGTACTCCAGGAGGTCACCCTCGGCGATCATCCGGTCGAACTCTTCGTCGGAGACGAAGTGGTAGTGCTCGCCATCGACCTCGCCGGGGCGCGGCTTGCGCGTCGTCGCCGAGACCGAGATCCAGACGTCGGGGTAGTCCTCACGGACGGCGGCAGCCACGGTGCCCTTGCCGACGGCCGTCGGGCCGGCCAGCACCAGGAGGCGTGGACCGGCAGTCGCATCAGCCATCAGTCGCGGGTGAACTCGGCCTCGAGGGCCGCGACCTGCTTGGCACCCAGGCCGCGCACGCGGCGGCTCTCGGCGATCGCGAGGCGCTCCATGAGCTGGCGAGCGCGCACCTTGCCCAGGCCCGGCATCGACTGGAGCAGGTCGACGACCTTCATCTTGCCGACGACCTCGTTGACCTGGCCCTCGCGGATCACGTCCATGATCGAGGCGCCGGAATTCTTCAGCCGGTTCTTGACCTCGGCGCGCTCCCGGCGGGAGGCGGCGGCCTTGTCGAGGGCAGCCTGGCGTTGTTCCGGGGTCAGCTGGGGCAGGGCCACGTGTCAGGTCCTCGCGTCGGGTCGGGCGGGCAGGCGGCCAATCTAGTCACGACATCCCACACCGGGCAACGCGGACCGGACAAGTGAGCAGGTCGCGGTCAGAAGAGCGCGGTGTGGCAGACGTCGCGGGCTTCCTGCTCGACCGTGTCGGCAGCGTGGCGGACGTCAGGCGAGGCCAGCTTGAGCGCCGCCTGGTGGGTCGCCTTCGTGTCGTGGGCCTTCAGCGCCTCGGCGAGGTCCTCGACGGCGCCCACGAGCGTCCGCCACTCACCCCGTACGTCGTCGGGAGCCGCGTCAGCGAGGTCGCGAAGCGTGGGCAACGCCTCGACGAGGCCCTGCTTGGCGCCGCCCTCGTCGAGCGCCTTGCCGAGCGTGGGCGCGGCGTCCTTGACGTGGCCGCACCACTGCTCCTGCTCGCTCGCGCAGGCGGTGGTGGTGAGGCAGGCCGCCACGAGGGCGACGGCGACGAGCGGCTTCATCGGCTGCATCGGCACGGCCTCACAGGAGCGCGGCGAACTGGTCGTTGGCCCGCGCCGCCGCATCGCGCAGCGCCTGCACGGACGGACCGGCACCGAGGATCTCGCGGGTGGAGGTCGGGACGACGTTGCGGACCGCGGCGCCGAAGATCCGGCGTACGTCCTCGGCGGTGCCGCCCTGTGCGCCGATGCCGGGCACGAGCAGCGGGCCGTTGATGTCGAGCGCCTCGTCGGTGGAGCCGATCGTCGCGCCGACGACGGCGCCGAAGGAGCCCAGCGGGTCGGCGCCCTCGTTGGCGGCGCGGAGGCCGGCCAGGACCTCGCCGGCGATCGTGGAGCCGTCTGCGGTGCGGGCGTGCTGGAAGCGCGGCGCCTCGGGGTTGGAGGTGAGGGCGAGCGCGAAGACGCCGGCGCCGTGCCGCGCAGCCGTCTCGATCATGGGCAGGAGCGACCCGAACCCGAGGTAGGGGCTGGCGGTGATCGCGTCGGAGGCCAGCGGGCTCGCCGGGTCGAGGTAGGCGTCGGCGTAGGCCTGGGCGGTCGTGCCGATGTCGCCCCGCTTCACGTCGAGGATGACCAGGCAGCCGGCCTCGCGGGACGCGGCGATGACCTTCTCGAGGACGGCGACGCCGCGCGAGCCGTGGCGCTCGAAGAAGGCGGACTGCGGCTTGATCGAGGAGACGACCGGGGCCAGGGCCTCGACCGCCGTCATGGCGAAGCGCTCGCAGCCATCGGCGGTGTCGGGCAGTCCCCAGGCCTCGAGCAGCGAGGCGTGCGGATCGATTCCGGGACAGAGCGGGCCGCGGTCGGTCATGGCGGCGCGGAGGCGGGCGCCGAACGGCTGAGTCATCAGGACTGCTCCTCGAGCTCGGAGGTGATGCGGGCGAGTGCGGACGGGTCGTGCAGCAGGGCGGAGCCGACCTGCACCGCGCCGGCGCCGGCGGCCCCGAAGGCGCGGACGTCGGCGGCGGTGGCCACTCCCCCGACGCCGACCAGCGGGAACTCCGGCAGCTCGGCGCGCACGGTGCGGACGGCGCGGAGCGCGACCGGCAGGACCGCCGGGCCGGACAGCTCCGCGGGCGTGCCGTTGTCGAGCGCAGCCGGAAGCGCGCCGCCGATCACGAGCGCGTCGCAGCCCACCTCGGCGACGGCACGGGCGACGGCCGGCAGGCGGCGTACGTCGGCACCGAGCTTGACGTGGAGGGCGAGGTTGTCGGGCAGGATGTCGAGCACGGCCCGGACGGCCTCGGCGGCACCGCGGGGCGTCGAGCCGTCGTGGAGCCGCTGCGAGGCCGCATCGTCGACGGCGAGGTTGAGCTCGATGCCGGACAGGCCGGGCGCGGTCGCCAGGCGGCGTACGACGGCGGCGATGTCGGCAGGGCTGGAGCCCGCGACCGAGGCCCACGTGGCCACGCCCTGCTGCGCCAGCCAGGGCAGCTCAGCGGTCAGGAAGCGGTCCACGCCCGGGTTCTGCAGCTGGTGGGCGCGGACCAGGCCGCCGCGGGACTCCGCGATGCGGAGGCGCCCGCCACGACGCGGGTCGAGGGTCAGCGTGCGGGTGACGAAGCCGGCGAGCGCCGTCAGGTCGGCGTACGGCGCGAGCTCGCGGCCGGTACCGCCGCAGCCCGCGGCGACGTGGAGGGCGATCACAGCAGCCCCCACTGGATCCGGTCGCCACGGAAGACAGGTCCCTCGGCGCAGGCGCGGACCCGGTGCGCGATGGCGTCCTCGCCGACGGCGGGCACGATGCAGCCGTGGCACAGGCCGGTGCCGCACGGCTGCGGGACCTCCAGGGCGACCTGGCTCCACGCGCCGTGCTGCTCGGAGATGCCGGCGACCGCGTGGAGCGTGCTGGTGGGGCCGGCGGCGTAGACGACCGACGCCTCCGAGCGCTGCAGCGCACCGGGCAGCGCCTGCGCGACACTCCCCTGCGCTCCCATGGAACCGTCGGCGGTGACGACCGTGACGGCCCGGGCCGAGCGGCGTACGTCGAGGCCGTCGATCACCTCCGAGGCGGTGTCGCCGGCGAGGAGGAACGTCACCGGACAGCCCCGCTCGACCAGGCGCTCGGCGAGCGGGAAGAGCGCGCTCGCGGCGTAGCCCTCACCGACGAGGAGGCACGGCACGGCCTCCTTGGGCTGGGCGAACGGGCGGCCCAGCGGACCGACCAGGTCGACCGGTGACCCGACCGGCAGTCCGGCGAGCCACTGCCCGCCGACGCCGTCGGGCCGGACCACGAGGTCCACGGTGGCGCCGTGCGTGCTCGAGGCCCGCACGCGGTGCACCCAGTAGCTGCGACGCAGCAGGTGCGCGTCACCCGGGCCGGGGCTGCCGAGCGCAACGCTGACGAAGTTGCCCGGCCGGAAGGTCTCCACGACGCCGGGTGCCGCGAGCGTGACGTGCTGGAAGGCACCCACGCGCTCGCTGACCCGCACCTCCGCGGTGGCCTGGCCTGTCATTGGCGGTCCGTCATCGGCGGGGCTGCACCCCGCGCACGATCCGGCGGGGCCACAGCGGGCCCTCGTAGATGAACGCCGTGTAGCCCTGCAGCAGGTCGGCGCCAGCGTCGAGCCGGGCGCGGGCGTCGTCGACGGTGGTGATGCCGCCGACGCCGATCAGGGTCAGGTCGTCGCCGACGCGACCCTTGAGGAGCCGGAGCACCTCGAGCGAGCGCTGCGTGAGCGGTCGGCCGGAGAGGCCGCCTGCACCGATCTCGGCGACACGGGCTGCCGGGGATGCGAGCCCGTCGCGCGAGATCGTGGTGTTGGTCGCCGTGATGCCGTCGAGGCCGATCGCCTTCGCCATGTCGGCGACGGCGAGCACGTCGTCGTCGGCCAGGTCCGGCGCGATCTTCACGACCAGCGGGACGCGACGGTCGGTGACCACCTCGTCGGTGCGCCTGCGCACCGCCTCGAGGAGCGGAGCGAGCTTCTCGACCGCCTGGAGGTTGCGCAGGCCCGGGGTGTTGGGCGAGCTGACGTTGACGACGAGGTAGTCGGCGTACCGCGCGAGGTGGTCGACGGACCGCTCGTGGTCGGCGATGACGGCGGCGATGTCGTCGTCGGGCACGACCTTGGTCTTGCCGATGTTGACGCCGACCACGGGGCCGCGCCTGTCACCCAGACGCGCGGCTCGCTCGGCGAGCCGGCGCCCGACGACTTCGGCACCGTCGTTGTTGAAGCCCATGCGGTTGACGACCGCGCGGTCGTCGAGGAGGCGGAAGAGACGCGGCTTCGGGTTGCCCGGCTGGGCGTGGCCCGTGACCGTGCCGACCTCGACGTGACCGAAGCCGAGGCCCGCGATCGCGTCGATGCCGACGGCGTTCTTGTCGAAGCCCGCGGCGAGGCCGAGCACGTTGGGGAACTGCAGCCCCATCGCCGAGACCGGCTCCGCCTTCAGCGTGCAGCCCCACGCCTTCGTGGCGAGCCTGCCCGCACGGATCGCCGCGAACGCCTGCTCGTGCGCCTTCTCGGGATCCATCTTCGAGAAGACGCCGTCGAAGAGGACGTCGTAGGGCTTCCTCACCCCTGCACCTCGACCGGGGCGGCGGCGATCTCCGGCGTGATGATCTCGGCCCACTCCTGGAGGGAGCGGACGCCGATGTCGCCGCCGCGCACCGCCGCGATGCCCTGGACCGCGGCAGCCGCGCCCTGGACGGTGGTGATGCACGGCGTGCCGGTGAGGACGGCGGCGGCACGGATCTCGTAGCCGTCGACACGCGCCTCGGAGGCCGAGCCGTTGGGGGTGTTGACGATCAGGTCGATCTCGCCGTCGAGGATCATCTGGACCGAGGTCTTCTCGCCCTCGTCGCCCTCGCCCTCGAAGTGCTTGCGCACCACGGTGGCGTCGATGCCGTTGCGGCGGAGCACCTCGACCGTGCCCTGCGTGGCGAGCAGCTCGAAGCCGTAGTCCGCCAGCACCCGGGCCGGGAAGATCATCGAGCGCTTGTCGCGGTTGGCGATCGAGATGAAGACCTTGCCCGACGTCGGCAGCGGACCGTACGCCGCGGCCTGGGCCTTGCTGAAGGCCGTGCCGAAGTCGGCGTCGAAGCCCATGACCTCACCGGTCGACTTCATCTCCGGGCCGAGCACGGAGTCGACGAACTTGCCCTCCGGCGTGCGGAACCGGTTGAACGGCAGGACCGCCTCCTTGACCGCGATCGGGGCGTCGGCCGGCAGCATGCCGCCGTCGCCCTCCGCCGGGAGGACACCGGCCTTGCGCAGCTCGGCGATCGTCTCGCCCATCATCACGCGGCTCGCGGCCTTGGCCAGCGAGGTGCCGGTCGCCTTGGAGACGAACGGGACCGTGCGGGAGGCCCGCGGGTTGGCCTCGAGCACGTAGAGCACGTCGGAGCCGAGCGCGAACTGGATGTTGATCAGGCCACGCACGCCGACGCCCTTGGCGATGCCCTCGGTCGCGGCGCGGATCCGCTTGATCTCGGCGGCGCCGAGGGTGATCGGCGGGAGCGCACAGCTCGAGTCACCGGAATGGATGCCGGCCTCCTCGATGTGCTCCATGACGCCGCCGAGGAAGAGCTCCTCGCCGTCGTAGAGCGCGTCCACGTCGATCTCGACGGCGTCGTCGATGAACCGGTCGATGAGGACCGGACGGTCCTCGCTGATCAGGTCCGTCGCCGCGGCGAGGTAGGACTCGAGCTGGTCGTCGGAGTAGACGATCTGCATGCCGCGGCCGCCGAGGACGTACGACGGGCGCACGAGCACCGGGTAGCCGATGCCGTGGGCGATGTCGCGGGCGTCCTCGAAGGAGACCGCCGTGCCGTGCTTCGGCGCGACCAGGCCGGCCTCGTCGAGCACCCGGCCGAAGGCGCCGCGCTCCTCGGCGAGGTCGATCGCCTCGGGCTGCGTGCCGACGATCGGGACACCGGCGTCCTTGAGGCCCTGGGCCAGGCCGAGCGGCGTCTGGCCACCGAGCGTCGCGATGACACCGGCGACCGGTCCGCAGGCGAGCTCGGCGTGGTAGATCTCGAGGACGTCCTCGAGCGTCAGCGGCTCGAAGTAGAGGCGGTCAGCGGTGTCGTAGTCGGTCGAGACCGTCTCCGGGTTGCAGTTGACCATGATCGTCTCGTAGCCGGCCTTGGAGAGCTCCAGGGCGGCGTGCACGCACGAGTAGTCGAACTCGATGCCCTGGCCGATGCGGTTGGGGCCCGAGCCGAGGATCAGCACCGCCGGCTTGGTGCGCGGCATGACCTCGGTCTCCTCGTCGTACGACGAGTAGTGGTACGGCGTCTTGGCCGCGAACTCGGCGGCGCAGGTGTCGACCGTCTTGTAGACCGGGCGTACGCCGGTGGCCCAGCGCGCCGCGCGGACCTCGGCCTCGGACAGACCGCGGATGTCGGCGACCTGGGCGTCCGAGAGCCCGTGGCGCTTGGCGAGCCGCAGCGTGGCCTCGTCGAGCGCGGGCGCCGCGGTGGTGGCCTCGGCGACCTCGTGGATGAGGAAGAGCTGGTCGACGAACCAGGGGTCGATCTTCGTGGACTCGAAGATCTCCTCCTGCGTCGCGCCGGCGCGGATCGCCTGCATGACCTTCTGGACGCGGCCGTCGTGCGGGCGCTTGATCAGCTCGAGCAGCTCGGCCTTGTCGCCCGCGTCGCCGGTGAAGCGGAACGGGGCGGCCTTGTTCTCCATGGAGCGGAGCGCCTTGTTGAACGCCTCGGTGAAGTTGCGGCCGATCGACATCGCCTCGCCCACGGACTTCATGTGCGTGGTGAGGGTGTCGTCGGCGGTCGGGAACTTCTCGAACGCGAAGCGCGGGACCTTCACGACGACGTAGTCGAGCGTGGGCTCGAACGACGCGGCGGTGTCCTCGGTGATGTCGTTGGCGATCTCGTCGAGCGTGTAGCCGATGGCGACCTTCGCGGCGATCTTGGCGATCGGGTAGCCGGTGGCCTTGGACGCCAGCGCGGAGGAGCGCGACACACGCGGGTTCATCTCGATCACGATGACGCGGCCGTCGGCCGGGTTCACGGCGTACTGGATGTTGCAGCCGCCGGTGTCGACGCCGACCTCGCGGATGATGCCGATCGCCAGGTCGCGCAGGTGCTGGTACTCGCGGTCGGTGAGCGTCATCGCCGGGGCGACGGTGATCGAGTCACCGGTGTGGGTGCCCATCGGGTCGAAGTTCTCGATGGAGCAGATGATCACGACGTTGTCGTTCTTGTCGCGCATCACCTCCAGCTCGTACTCCTTCCAGCCGAGGATCGACTCCTCGATGAGGACCTCGGTGGTCGGCGACGCGGAGAGGCCGGCGCCCGCCAGGCGGCGCAGCTCCTCCTCGTTGAACGCGATGCCGGAGCCGGTGCCGCCCATGGTGAAGGACGGGCGGATGACGACCGGGTAGACGCCGCCGAGCTTGTCGACAGCCGCCACGACCTCGTCCATCGTGTGGCAGATCTCGGAGCGGCAGACCTCGCCGCCGATCTTCTCGACGATCGCGTTGAAGAGCTCGCGGTTCTCGCCGCGGTGGATCGCGTCGAAGTTGGCGCCGATCATCTCGACGCCGTACTTCTCGAGGACGCCGTTCTCGTGCGCGGCGATGGCCGCGTTGAGGGCGGTCTGGCCACCGAGGGTCGGCAGGATCGCGTCGGGGCGCTCCTTGGCGATGACCTTCTCGACGAACTCGGGCGTGATCGGCTCGACGTACGTCGCGTCGGCGAACTCCGGGTCGGTCATGATCGTGGCCGGGTTGGAGTTGATGAGGATGACCCGCAGGCCCTCCGCCTTGAGGATGCGGCAGGCCTGGGTGCCGGAGTAGTCGAACTCGCAGGCCTGGCCGATGATGATCGGGCCGGAGCCGATGACGAGGACGGACTTGATGTCGTCGCGCTTGGGCATCTGTGATCAGGCCTTCCGGTTGTTCATGAGCTCGACGAAGCGGTCGAAGAGGTACGCCGCGTCGTGCGGGCCGGCTGCCGCCTCGGGGTGGTACTGCACGGAGAAGGCCTTGAGGCCCTTCTCGTCCTGCAGCTCCAGGCCCTCGACGCAGTCGTCGTTGAGGTTGATGTGCGAGACCGTGGCCTCGCCGTACGGCGTGGTGGTGGAGCCCTCGAGCGGGGCGTCGACCGCGAAGCCGTGGTTGTGCGCGGTGACCTCGACCTTGCCGGTCGTGCGGTCCATCACCGGCTGGTTGATGCCGCGGTGGCCGTACTTCAGCTTGTAGGTGCCGAAGCCGAGCGCGCGGCCGAAGAGCTGGTTGCCGAAGCAGATGCCGAAGTACGGGATGCCCGCACCCAGCGCCGCCTGCAGCAGCTCGACCTGGCCGGTGGTCGCGGCCGGGTCACCCGGGCCGTTGGAGAAGAAGAGCCCGTCGGGGTTGACCGCCTGGACGTCCTCGAGCGTGGCGGTCGAGGGCAGCACGTGGACCTCGATGCCGCGCTCGGCCATCATCCGCGGCGTGTTCGCCTTGATGCCGAGGTCGACAGCGGCGACGGTGAGCTTCTTCTCGCCCACCGCAGGGACGACGTACGCCTCCTGCGTGGTGACCGCGTCGGAGAGGTTGGAGCCCGCCATCTCGGCCGACTGCTGCACCTTGACCAGGAGGGCGGCCGGGTCCGTCTCGACCGTGGAGATGCCGACGCGCATCGCGCCGGCCTCGCGGAGGTGGCGGGTGAGCGCGCGGGTGTCGATGCCGGAGATGCCGACGACGCCCTGCTTGCTGAGCTCGTCGTCGAGCGAGCGGACCGAGCGCCAGTTGGAGGGCACGCGGGCGGGGTCGCGCACGACGTAGCCGGCGACCCAGATCTTGCGGGACTCCGGGTCCTCGTCGTTCATGCCGGTGTTGCCGACGTGCGGCGCGGTCATGACGACGACCTGGCGGTGGTACGACGGGTCGGTCAGCGTCTCCTGGTAGCCGGACATGCCGGTGGAGAAGACGGCTTCGCCGAAGGTCTCACCTTCGGCGCCGAAGGACTCGCCGCGGAAGGTGCGTCCGTCCTCGAGAACGAGCAGGGCGGGCTTGAGCATCAGACCAGCTTTCCTTCCATCACGGTTGCGTTGCCACGCAGGTAGGTGGCGTGCACGGCACCGGTCAGCTCGCGACCGTGCCAGGGGTTGTTGCGGGACAGCGACACGCTCGCGTCGCGGTCCACGGTGACCTTCGCCGACGGGTCGACGAGGGTGAGGTTGGCGGGGGCGCCGACGGCCAGCTCGCGGCCGTGGCCGTCGAGGCCGGCGATCCGCGCCGGGTTGACCGAGAGCACCCGGGCGACGCCGGCCCAGGCGAGCAGGCCGGTCTCGACCATCGTCGTGGTGACGACGGAGAGCGCCTGCTCCAGGCCGAGCATGCCGAACGCCGCGTCGACGAAGGCGTGCTCCTTGTCGTGGCGTGCGTGCGGGGCGTGGTCGGTCGCGACGGCGTCGATGACACCCTCGGCGAGCGCGGCCCGGAGCGCCTGGACGTCCTCGGCCGGGCGCAGCGGCGGGTTGACCTTGTACGTCGGGTCGTAGCCGACGAGCTCGTCGGTGGTGAGGATCAGGTGGTGGGGCGTGACCTCGCAGGTGACGTCGATGCCCTGCGCCTTGGCCCAGCGGACGACCTCGACCGAGCCGGCCGTGGACACGTGGGCGACGTGCACGCGGCTGCCGGTGTGGCGCGCGAGCATGACGTCGCGCGCGACGATGACCTCCTCGGCCACGCCGGGCCAGCCGGGCAGGCCGAGCTGGCCGGAGAGCTCGCCCTCGTGGCAGCACGCGCTGCCGTACGGCGCGAGCGTCGGGTCCTGGGCGTGCTGCGAGACGACGCCGCCGAATGCCTTGACGTACTCCAGCGCCCGGCGCATGACGCGGGCGTCGTGGACGCACTTGCCGTCGTCGGAGAAGACCCGGACCTTGGCGCGGCTACGGGCCATCAGGCCGAGCTCGGCGAGCTCGTGGCCCTCGAGGCCCTTGGTGACCGCGCCGACCGGCTGCACGTCGACCAGGCCCGCGGTGCGACCGAGGTCGAAGACCCGCTCGGCGGCCTCGGCCGTGTCGGTCACCGGGTTCGTGTTGGCCATGGCGAGGACGGCTGTGAAGCCACCGACCGCAGCCGCCTGCGAGCCGGTCAGGATCGTCTCGGCGTCCTCCCGGCCGGGCTGGCGCAGGTGGGTGTGCAGGTCGACGAAGCCCGGCAGCGCGACCAGGCCGTCGGCGTCGACCTCGACCGCGCCGGCGGCGCTGAGGCCGCTGCCGATCTCGGCGATCACACCGTCGACGAGCAGCAGGTCGGCCGCCTCGCCGCCGAGGATCCGGGCGCCCTTGATGAGGGTCTTGTCAGTCATGGAGTCACTCCCCCGCGTGGTCAGTGGTCGTGCTGGGGCCGGCCAGCAGGTGGTAGAGCACGGACATGCGGACCGCGACACCCGCGGAGACCTGGTCGAGCACGGCGCTGGTGGCGGCGTCGGCGGCCTCCGGCGCGATCTCGAGCCCGCGGTTCATCGGGCCGGGGTGCAGGATCGGCGCGCCGTCCTTGAGCAGCTTGAGGCGGTCGCGGGTCAGGCCGTAGCCGACGGTGTACTCCCGCGCGGTCGGGAAGTAGCCGCCGCTCATCCGCTCCTTCTGGACGCGGAGCATCATCACGGCGTCGGCGGTGGGCAGCACCGCGTCGACGTCGTACGACGTGGCGAAGCCGGCGTCCTTGGACCAGGCGGTGATGCCGCTGGGCATCAGCGTCGGCGGGGCAACGACCGTGACCTCCGCGCCGAGCTTGGTCAGGCACTTCACCCCGGAGCGGAAGACGCGCGAGTGGGTCAGGTCGCCGATGATCGCGATGTGGCGCCCCTCGAGCGAGCCGAGGTGCCGGGTGAGCGTGTAGGCGTCGAGCAGGGCCTGCGTCGGGTGCTCGTGGGTGCCGTCGCCGGCGTTGATGACCGGGATGTCGAGCCAGCCGGCCACCTGCTGGGCGGCACCGGAGGCCGAGTGGCGCATGACCAGGCCGTCGATGCCCATCGCGGTCACCGTCAGCACGGTGTCGCGCAGGGACTCGCCCTTGGAGGTGCTCGAGCCCTTGGCGGACAGGTTGATGACGTCGGCGGAGAGCCACTTGCCCGCGATCTCGAAGCTCGACCGGGTGCGGGTGGAGTCCTCGAAGAAGAGGTTGATCACGGTCTTGCCACGCAGCGCCGGCAGCTTCTTCACGTCGCGGCGCTGCACGTCGTGCATCTCCGCGGCGGTCTCGAAGAGCGTGGCGATGTCGTCGGCGGTGACGTCGTCGATGGAGAGCAGGTGCTTCTTCACGCCCCCGTCCCTTCTGCGATGCGCACCTCGTCGGTGCCGTCGGTCTCGGCCAGCCGGACGCTCACGCGCTCGGTCCGGGCGCTGGGCAGGTTCTTGCCGACGTGGTCGGCGCGGATCGGCAGCTCGCGGTGGCCACGGTCCACCAGCACCGCCAGGCGTACGACGGCCGGCCGGCCGAGGTCGGACAGCGCGTCGAGCGCGGCCCGGATCGTGCGCCCGGAGTAGAGGACGTCGTCGACGAGCACGACGGTCTTGCCGTCGATGCCGCCGGGCGGCACCTGGGTCTTGTGGGGGCTGCGCGTGGGGTGCGACTTGAGGTCGTCGCGGTACATCGTCACGTCGAGCGCACCGACCGGGACGGTCGTGCCCTCGACGGCCTGGATCTTCTCCGCGATCCGCTGGGCGAGCGGGACGCCGCGCGTGGGCAGGCCGAGGAGCACCAGGTCGGCGGCGTTCCTGTTGCGCTCGAGGATCTCGTGCGAGATGCGGCTCAGCGCGCGGTTGACGTCCTGCGAGTCGAGCACGACGCGACCGGAACCGGTCGACTCATCGGGGGAAGAACCCTCGGGGACCAGGTCATGGGTAGGCATCAGCGCTGCTGACTCCTTCTCCGCCTCACGGGACGGCTCGTTAAAGGATGTCGAACGACGCCCACCCTAACAGGCGCACGGCCGCATCCCCGAACCCGGTCCCGCGGGCCCGTCACCGCGACAGGTGGCGCGCCCGCACGAGCTGGAAGACGCCGTAGCAGGCGAGTCCGACCGCGATCGCGCCGAGCAGCCAGGGCCCGGCGGGCTCGCGCAGGAGGCGTCCGAGCGCCTGGTCGAGCCCTCCCGAGCGCCGCGGGTCGTGCGTGGCCGCGGCCCAGATGAAGAGTCCTCCCACGATCCCGAAGGCGAGTCCCTTGGCGACGTACCCGATGGTGCCGACGAGGAGGTAGAGCGAGCCACTCTCGCCGCTGCGCCCCTCGGCATCGAGGTGCTCGCGGTGGCGACCGCTGAGCCCGCGCCAGCACATGCCGACCGTGTAGCCGAGGAGCGCGACGCCGACCCCGGCGACGAGCCACGGTCCGCCGGGCCAGCCCATCATCCGGGCGGACCAGCCCTGCTCCTTCTGGCCGGGCCGCGAGCTGCCGTGGCCGAGCAGGACGGAGACTGCGCTCGCGCCGATGGCGCCGTAGGCGATGCCCTTGGCGGCTGCCACGGCACGGTGCCGCCAGCGCTCCCCCGGGTCCTCGTCGCCGTGCTCGACGAACACCTCGAGGACCCGCCAGACCACCAGGACGGCCATGCCGATGGCGACGAGCAGGACCGCGGCCATGCCGAACGGCTGCTCGGCGAGCTGGTGAACCGCGCCTCGCCGGTCGAGCCGGCCCTGCCGGTTCCCCAGCGCCAGCTGCAGCGCGAGCCACGCCAGGACGAGGTGGACCAGCCCGTAGGCGACCAGTCCGAAGCGCACACCCGCGTCCAGCAGGTCGCTCCGATCGGCCCGCTCGACCTCGCCCTTGACGCTCACGGGCAGACGGTTCCCCGATCGCGTGCCGCGCAGTCGCCCGCTACGGCTTCTGGATCACCAGCTCGACGTTGCGGTCGCTCAGCGCACCGCTGCGGTTGGAGGTGTGCTCCTGCCAGTCGTTGGCGCTCAGCTCGCGCGCCAGCGCCGCCAGCTGCACGGTGTTCGCCAGGCTCCCGGAGTACGACGCCGGGGCGGCGTGGTCGACCATCGTGCAGAAGATGGACAGCGTGCCGTCGGCGTTGTCGGCGATCTCGAGCAGACGCGACTGCTGCGGGAAGTCGACGTGGGAGGCGGTGTTGATCTCCCAGAAGCCGCGCTTGCCGCCCGGCCGGGCCCAGACCTGGTTGCGGTGGGTGTGGCCGTTGACCCAGGCGATGACGCGCGGGTGGTCCTGGAGCAGCGCGACGACCGCGGGGCCCTGGACGCGGGGCGACAGGTCGCCCCCGGTCACGATGAGCGGGTTGTCCATGGTCTCGCTCGTGTGGTGGCTGCAGACGACCTGCAGCGCCGCACGCGGCGCCGCCAGCTCGGCGGTCAGCCAGTCCATCTGCGGCTGGTCGATCGACCCGTTGGAATAGCCGTTGGGGTTCACCGTGTCGAGCACGAGGAACTGCACGTCGCCCCGCACGAACGTGTAGTAGGCCGTGCCCTGCGCGCGGTTGTCGGCCGTGTAGCCGTGGCCGACCGGGGTGCCGGTGGTGGTGAAGTGCTCCTCGACGATCTGGCGCCGGTTCAGGATCCGGCGGTCCTTGTCGGGGCTGACCAGCCGGACGTGCGTGCCGATCTCGAGGGTGTTCAGCAGGTTGTTGAGCAGGCCGAGCGGGTCGGTGCGCAGGGCGTGGAGCAGGTCGGCCTGGCTGAGGCCCGCGGGCGGGCTGATGATCTTGAGGCTGCCCGTCGCGATGGCGCTCATGCCGGCGCCGAGGGTGCCCGGCGGGAAGTTGCCCTGCACTCCCCCGTCGTGGTTGCCGAACGCCGTGAACCACGGCATCCGCAGGCCCACGGGTGCGAACGGACGGCGTGCGGCATCGAGCAGGCCGGGCACCGTCGGGAAGCCGTACTCGCGGCGCGGCAGGTCGACGGGCCGCAGCAGCGGCTGGCCGTCGGGGTGCCAGTAGTGCGGGTCGTAGCTCAGGAAGTCCTGGTCGGCCACGCCCTCCCACTTCGACCGGTTGCCCGAGTCCGGCGTGAGGACGGTGCCGCCGGAGAGGACGTCGATGTTCCAACGCGTCTCGTTGTACTGCGCGTTGTCGGCGTTGTCGCCGGTCTGGATCGCGAAGTCGAGCGGCAGGCCGGTCACCGGTGAGGCGGACGCGACGTCGTTGATCGCGCGGACCATCGCGTCGGCGACCTGCGTCGAGAGCATCTCGTGCGCCCGGTACGCCGACGAGGCCAGCCCGGTCGTCGGGTCGCCGTCGATGTCGGTGTCGTCGAAGCGGTCCACCCACTCCAGGCGCATCGGCGACTGCGCGTCGACGATGTGGACGTCGGAGAGCTGCGCGAAGGCGAGTACGCCGCGACGGCGCGTGGCGCGGTCGGCCGCCGGCACCACGAACTCGGTGCGCACGGTGTGCGGCTCCCCCGGTCCTGCGACCACCTTGCGGTAGCCGCCGGTGCCCGCGGGACCGCGCTGCCACGTGCGGGCCAGCGTCGTACCGGCTGCGGAGACGGAGCCGGCCGCGAGGGCGAGCTGGGGGCGGACGATGCCGGCGACGGCTGCTGCCGCGAGACCGGTCCGGATCAGGCTACGGCGGGTGATCTGCACCACAGCACCTTAAGTTACCGACGGGTCAATCCGCTGCACTTCCGCCCACCCGATTCCGGGACGAGGCCGGGAACGCGAACGGCCCGTCGTGCTCCCCGCAGGGACCACGACGGGCCGAAGGCGATGCTCAGGCGGACTTGCGCTGGATCGCGCCGAGCACGCCGTTGACGAAGGCCGGTGACTCGTCGGTCGACAGGTCGCGGACCAGGTTCATCGCCTCGGTGATGGCAACCGCGGCGGGCACGTCGTCGACGTACAGCAGCTCGTAGACGCCGAGACGGAGCACGTTGCGGTCGACCGCCGGCATCCGCTCGAGCGACCAGCCCTGAGCCGACTCGGTGAGCAGCACGTCGATCTCCTCGGCATGCTCGAGAACGCCCAGCACCAGCGTCGTCGTGTAGGGGTTCGTCGGACCCTCGCCGTCCTCGATCGCGCGGTCGAGCGCGTCGCGCGCGCTCTCCCCGCGGAGCTCGGAGGCGAACAGCAGGTCAAGAGCCCGCTTGCGGGCCTTGCCGCGAGCGCTCATCAGCCCTTCACTCGGGACAGGTAGGCGCCGCCCTCGCGGGTGTCGACCTTGATCTTCTCGCCGTTCTCGATGAAGAGCGGGACCTGGATCTCGTGCCCGGTCTCGAGCGTGGCCGGCTTGGTGCGGCCGGTCGCGGAGTCACCGACGACGCCGGGCTCGGTGTACTGGATCACGAGCTCGACCGAGGCCGGGAGCTCGACGTACAGGACGCGGCCCTCGTTCATCGCGATGATGACGTCCATGTTCTCGAGGAGGTAGTTGGGCGCGTCGCCCATGAGCTCCGGCTGGACCTCGACCTGCTCGAACGTGTCGCCGTCCATGAAGACGTACGCCTGGCCGTCGTTGTAGAGGTACTGGTACGTGCGCTTGTCGACCGTGGCGGTCTCGACCTTGGTGCCGGCGTTGAAGGTCTTGTCGACGTTCTTGCCCGACTCGACGTTCTTGAGCTTCGTGCGGACGAACGCGGGGCCCTTGCCCGGCTTCACGTGCTGGAACTCGACGACCTGCCAGAGCTGGCCTTCCAGGTTGAGAACCATGCCGTTCTTCAGGTCGTTGGTGGTAGCCATGCGCGCGTGAACCTCTTCATGTGTCAGTGATCAGGGTGCGCGTCCGGCTGGCCGGCCGCAGCAGCCGCCAAGTCTAGACGTGGCGGCTGCCCGGGCACGAACCGGCGCTCACTCCAGCTCGAAGACGACCTCGACATCGACGCGGAGCTTCTGCTCACCCGGCTCGATCGGCACCGCGCCGCGGCTCTCCTTGAGGACGGCCGCACTGTCGGCCGCAGCCGACGGCACGTAGCCCGACGACGCCTCGCGCTCGCGGATCCGGACCACCTTGCCGAGGTCGCGACCGCCGGCGTCGGCGTACGCCTTCGCACGGCTGCGGGCGTCCTTGACCGCCTTGGCGCGGGCCTCGTCCATCGCCTTGGCCTTGTCGGAGAGGGTGAGCTGGGTGTTCCGGATCTGCACGTCGTCGCCACCGGCGGTCACCGCGTCGCCGAGGATCCGGCCGGCGGTGTCGAGGTCGCGGGCGTAGACGCGGATCGCGTGCTCGGCGTCGAACCCCCGCGGGTGCTCGCCGTCGCGGTCGTAGACGTAGTGCGGGTTGACCGAGAACCCGGTCGTGCGGATGTCCTTCCTCGCGACGCCCGCCTTCTCGAGGGCGTCGGTGACCTTCTTCTCGACCCTGTTGCCCTCGGCCAGCGCCTCCGCGTTGGTCGGGCGGGTGACCTTCACGGCGAGGTCGACGATCAGCAGATCGGGTACGACGGTGACCTTGCCGGAGCCGGACACGGTCACGGCCTGGTCGCCAGCCTTGTCATGGCGCTGGGCGCCGAGGGTGTACGCCGCGAGCGCGGCGAGCACGAGCAGCAGGACGAGGGCGGCGACGCCGACGACGAGGGCACGGGGACTGGTCATGGGGACTCCTCGATAGGTGAGATGTCCGTACGACGCGCGCCGGAGCCTCCCGGTTCCGGCGGGTGTGCTGGAGCGATGTACCCGAGCGGACACACTTCCCCCGGGCTGCGTCCTCCGCCCACGGCGACCCGGGCGCCGAGCGGAGAAATGTGTCCCGCGGTGCACGCCGGCGGGAGCACAATCGCCCCATGAGCGACCTGCCTCCCGACCGCCTCCTCTCCCCTGACGGGACGTCGGGCTGGTTCGCGTTCATGCCCGACGGCAGCCGCATCCCGGACTCGGACGACCCGTGGCAGCCGCCGCCCGACGGCACGGTCATCCGGCTGATGGGTGAGGACACCGTGCCGGTCCCGCTGTGGGACCAGGACGGACTCATGTTCGGCGAGCCCGAGGAGCTGGTCCGCGAGCTCGGCGTCAGCGTGGCGCTCGCGCGCGACCTGCAGGAGTGGGCCGACCGGTGGCACACCGAGTCACGCCAGCGGCAGCACGACGCAGACGCGCAGGCACTGCTCGGCCGTCTGCGCGCCGAGCTCGGCGAGCGCTGGGTCTTCGTCTACAAGCGCTGACGCGCGCTGGACGGCGGTCAGTCGGCAGGCAGCAGACCCGCGATCGCGCCGAGCGCCTGGCGGTAGCCGTCGATGCCCTGGCCCGCGATCACGGCCGCGGCGTACGGCGTGACGACGGAGGTGTGGCGGAACTCCTCCGGGCGCTGCTTCGGGTCGGAGATGTGGACCTCGACCAGCGGCCCCACGAGCTGGGCGCAGGCGTCGAAGATCGCCCACGAGTAGTGCGTCCAGGCGGCGGCGTTGAGCACGACCGGCGTCGCGTCGTCGGCAGCCTCGTTGAGCCAGTCGAGCATGACGCCCTCGTGGTTGGTCTGCCGGGTCTCGACGGCGAGGCCGAGCTCGGTGCCCCACTGCGCGCACAGCTCGGCGAGCTGGTCGTGCGTGGTGGTGCCGTAGATCTCCGGCTGGCGGCGGCCGAGGCGCCCGAGGTTCGGGCCGTTGAGGACGAGCACGCGCTGCATGTCAGGCATCCTGCCCGGTCGCGCCCGCCATCACGTCGTACGCCGCGCGGAGGTGCTCCTCGGACGGGCCGGTGAGGACGACCGGCTTCGCGAGGTCGTCCAGGACGACGAAGCGCAGGGTGTTGCCGCGCGACTTCTTGTCGACCCGCATCGCGGCGAGCAGGTCGTCGAACGAGGCCCGGTCGTAGGTCGTCGGCAGGCCCACCGCGGAGAACGTCGAGGCGTGGCGCGCGGCCAGCTCGGCGTCGATGTGGCCGGTCAGCCGGGCCAGCTCGGCGATGAACACGCACCCGATGGCGACCGCCTCGCCATGGCGCATCGTGTAGCCCTCGGCACGCTCGATCGCGTGGGCCATCGTGTGGCCGTAGTTGAGCGCCTCGCGCCCCGGGTGGCCGTCACGGCCGCCGGTCTCCTTGAGGTCGTCGACCACGACGTCGATCTTGACCTGGATCGCGCGCTGCACGAGCTCGGGCAGCACGTCACCCGCCGGGTCGGTGGCCGCAGCCGGGTCGGCCTCGACCAGCGCGAGGATCTCCGGGTCGGCGATGAAGCCACACTTGACAACCTCGCCGAAGCCCGCGACGAGCTCCGCGCGCGGGAGCGTCAGCAGCGTGTCGAGATCGACGAGGACGCCGGCCGGCTCGTGGAAGGCGCCCACGAGGTTCTTGCCCGCAGCGGTGTTGATGCCGGTCTTGCCGCCCACGGCGGCGTCGACCATGGCCAGCAGCGTGGTCGGCACGTGGACCACCTTCACACCGCGCAGCCACGACGCGGCGACGAATCCGCCGGCGTCGGTGGTCGCGCCGCCACCGAAGGTGACGACCGCGTCGGACCGGGTGAAGCCGGCCTCGCCGAGGGCCTCCCAGCACTGGAAGATGACGTCGGCGTCCTTGGTCTGCTCGCCGCTCGGCAGGCCGAGTGCCAGCACGTCGTAGTGCGGCCGGATCGCGTCGAGCACGGGCTGCGCGAGCTCTTCGAGCTCGGCGGCGTAGAGGAAGGCGACCCGCTGGACACCCTCGCCCAGCAGCCCCGGGAGCCGGTCGGCCAGGCCGCGGCCGATCACCACGTCGTACGGCGAGGCGCCGCCCACGTGCAGCACGGTCTCGGTCTGGCTCATGCGGTCTCCTCCACGCGGCGGATGACCTCCGCGGCGACGTCGTCGGGGGTACGGCCGTTGGTGTCGACGGTGATCGTCGCGACGGCGTCGTAGATCGGGGCGCGCTCCTCCAGGAGCTTCATCACGCGGGCGCGGACATTGCCGAGCAGCAGCGGGCGGCCGTGGCCGAGCCCGACCCGCTTGACTGCATCGGCCAGGCCGACCTCGAGGTAGACGACCGTGTGGCCCTCGAGCGCCTGCTGCGTGGCCTCCGCGAGGACGGCTCCCCCACCCAGCGCGAGGACACCGTCGTGGCCCTCGAGCGCAGCACGCACCGCCTCGACCTCGAGGGCACGGAAGTGCTCCTCGCCCTCGTCGACGAAGATCTCGCTGACCGGCTTGCCGGCGGTCGCCTCGATGTCCTGGTCGGTGTCGCGGACGGGCAGCCCCCAGTGGGCGCCGAGGCGGCGCGCGACCGTCGACTTGCCGGCCCCCATGGGACCGACCAGCACGACGCGGGGCTTGCTCACTTGAAGTTGATGGCGTCGAGGTACGCCTGCGCGTTGCGGCGGGTCTCCTGCACGGAGTCACCACCGAACTTCTCGACCACCGCGTCGGCGAGCACGAGCGCGACCATCGCCTCGGCCACGATGCCCGCGGCCGGGACGGCACAGACGTCGGAGCGCTGGTGGTGGGCGACGGCCTCCTCGCCGGTGGCGACGTCGATCGTCTTGAGCGCCCGCGGAATGGTCGCGATGGGCTTCATCGCGGCGCGGACCCGGAGGACCTCACCGGTGGACATGCCGCCCTCGGTGCCACCCGCGCGCCCCGACGTACGCCGGATGGTGCCGGTCTCGTCGCGGATGATCTCGTCGTGGGCCAGCGAGCCGGGAGTGGCGGCGAGCTCGAAGCCGTCGCCGATCTCGACGCCCTTGATCGCCTGGATGCCCATCATCGCGGCCGCGAGGCGGGCGTCGAGGCGACGGTCCCAGTGGACGTGGGAGCCGAGGCCCTGCGGCAGGCCGTAGACGACGACCTCGACCACGCCGCCGAGGGTGTCGCCGGCCTTGTGGGCCTCGTCGATGCGCGCGACCATCGCCGCGGAGGACGCTGCGTCGAGGCAGCGCACCGGGTCGGCGTCGAGCTTCTCGAGGTCGGCCAGCACCGGGAGGTCGGTGCCCGTGGTGCGCACGCCGCCGAGCTCGATGACGTGGCTGACGATCTCGACGTCGAGGACCTGCGCGAGGAAGTTGGAGGCAACGCGGCCGAGCGCCACACGCGCCGCGGTCTCGCGGGCGGAAGCGCGCTCGAGGATCGGGCGGGCCTCGTCGAAGTCGTACTTCTGCATGCCGACGAGGTCGGCGTGGCCCGGGCGCGGCCGGGTCAGCTTGGCGTTGCGACCGGTCTCCTTGAGGAGGCTCGGGTCGACCGGGTCGGCCGACATGACGGTCTCCCACTTGGGCCACTCGGAGTTGCCGACGCTGAGCGCGATCGGGCCACCCTGGGTCCTGCCGTGGCGGACGCCGCCGGTGATCGTCACGACGTCCTGCTCGAACGCCATGCGGGCACCGCGGCCGTAGCCGAGGCGGCGACGGGCCAGGGAGTCGGCGATGTCGGCCGAGGTCACCTCGACGTGTGCCGGGAGACCTTCGAGGATTGCAGTGAGCGACGGTCCGTGGGACTCGCCCGCAGTGAGCCAGCGAAGCATGGGGTCATCCTTTCATGCGTGCATGCATGCATCTGCGCGCTGCTCCCCCGGCGGACGTCGCTCCCGTCCATGCCTAGGCGACGACGGTCTGCCAGACGACGCCGACCACGACCCCGACGAGCATGAACGGCCCGAACGGCAACGACCGGTCGGTGGTCAGCCGCAGCAGCCGCATCGGCACCCACAGGATGACGCCGAGCAGGAAGCCTGCGTAGCCGCCGACGAGCAGGGCGCTCCAGCCGGCATGGCCGAGCACCAGGCCGATCACACCGGCGAGCCGCACGTCGCCGAAGCCCATGCCGGGGGTGAACCGCCAGAGCAGCCAGTAGAGCCCACGGAGGACCACCAGCCCGATGATCGCGTGCAGCAGACGGCGTGGCTCACCCTCGAGCAGCGCGGCCGCGACCAGCAGCACCCCCACCACGAGGTAGGACGGCCGGATCAGCGCCGTGGGCAGCAGCCGCAGGCGCCAGTCGACGTAGCCGAGCGCGACGCCGACCGGGCAGAGGTAGAGCAGGAAGAGCAGGGACCAGTCGGCCCCGAGCACGGCGCCGAAGGCAGCACCTGCGGCAGCGGCAGCGAGCGCCGCCTTCCAGGCCAGGCCCGGGGCGGCCGCGAGGTCGGCGTACGGGATCTTGGGGGTGGGTGGCTCCTCGCCCTCGGCCACGTCCGGGGCCGGCGGCTCGGGAAGCCGCGCGACCAGCGCGGGGACGAACCAGCCGGACACGCCGGCGACCACCGCGCACCAGGCCGCGACGACCGGATGCATCAGACCGTCCGGGCCGCGAGCTCGGCCTCGCCCGCTGCGCGCATCTCCGCGAGTGGCGCCTCGTGGCCGGTGAAGAGCGAGAACTGGATCGCCGCCTGGTGGACCAGCAGGTCGAGACCGCCGACGAGGACACCGTTGGTCGCGCGCGCGAGCGGCGTGGGCCACGGGTGGTAGAGCACCTCGAAGGTGACCTCGACGTCGTCACAGCGCGAGACCAGGTCGGGCGTCTGCGCGTCGGCCGGGATGGTCGAGACGAGGACCTCGCCCTCGGCGAAGTCGTCGGCGAGCGAGCCCACCGTGACCATCGGGGCCGACGGGTGCCGGTGGATGGCGGCCACGGTGTCGGCGGCACGGTCGGCGTCGCGGACCAGCAGCCGGATGTCCGTGGCGCCGAGGTCGCAGAGCGCGAGGGCGGCGGAGGCCGCCGTTGCGCCCCCACCGAGGATCGTCGCGCTCAGCACCCGGCCGTCGTAGCGCTCGCGGATCGCTGCGACCGCGCCGGGGATGTCGGTGTTGTCGCCGTGGATCGTGCCCTCGTCGAGCACCAGCGTGTTGGCCGCGCCGGCCAGCCGGGCCCGGTCCGTGACCGTGTCCACCAGCGCCATCGCCTCGCGCTTCAGCGGCATGGTCAGCGAGAGACCACGCCACTCCGGACCGCAGCCGGCGAGGAACTCCTCCAGGCCCCCGGACGCGACGCGCCGCGCCTTGTAGGTCCAGTCGAGGCCGAGTGCGGCGTACCCCGCCTTGTGCAGGATCGGGGAGAGCGAGTGGGCGATCGGGTCACCCAGGACGGCGCACTTCATCAGCACCGGTCCGACTGGGTCGCGCAGTAGTGCTTGTACTCCGCCTTGAACTTCTCGAACTGCGCCGCGGTCGACGCGAACTTCGTCAGGCCCGTGCGCAGGTTGACCGTCACGTAGTAGTACCAGTTGCCCTTCGCGGGGTGGGCGGCCGCGGCGAGAGCGTCGTCGCCGGGCGCCTCGATCGGCCCCGGGGGCAGGCCCGTGTTGCGGTAGGTGTTGTACGGACTGTCGACCTCGAGGTCCTTGGTGGAGGTGTGCGCGACGCCGATGCGCCCGAGTGCGTAGTTGACCGTGGCGTCGATCTGCAGCTTGCCCACCGTCCCGGCGGTGCCCGGGTGCTCGATGCGGTTGTAGATGACGCGCGCGATCTTCGCCATGTCGTCACCCCGGCCCTCGGCCTCGACGAGCGAGGCGACCGTCATGAGCTGCGCCGGCGTGTAGCCGAGCCGCTTCGCCGAGGCCTCCAGGTCGACGTCGGCAGCCGCCTGCCGCCAGCGGTCGACCATCTGCTTCAGCATGTCGGCCGGCTTGGCGTGCGGGCTGAAGGCGTACGTCGCCGGGAAGAGGTAGCCCTCCGGGTTGCCGTGCGCGTACGCCGGCAGGCCGAGCGGCCTGGGGTTGGCCAGCACCTTCTGGAACCGGGCGCGGGAGAAGTCGGTGTGCTTGGCGAGCAGGCCGACGATGTCGACGACACGCAGCCCCTCGGGCACGGTCACCTTCTCGGTGCGGATGTTCCTCGGGTCGGTCAGCACCCCGAACGCCTCGGCGGCGCTCATCTTCTTCTTCACCTCGTAGAAGCCGACCTGGATGCGCGAGGAGGCGTCGGCGTGCGAGCGCGCGTAGTTGATGTAAGCCTCGGCGGACTGCACGACTCCGGCGTCGCGGAGCTTCACGCCGAGCTGGTCGGCCGTGTCGCCCGACGCGACCTCGACGAGGACCGGCGTCGTGCCGGGGCCGGCGTAGTCGGCGGGCTCGGCGAACTGCTCGCGCGCCCAGTCGACGCCCTTCGTCAGACCGACATACGCGACGCCGCCCATGAGCGCGACGAGGATGAGCAGCAGCAGGCAGCCGCTGCCGGCCCGCCGCCGGCCCTGCCGGTGGTCACCGGCGTGGTCGTGGGCCATGCCGAGTGCTCCCGCGAGGTCACCGTGGTGCCCCGCGGGCGACTTGTGCTCGCCCGCGTGGTGGCCCTCGTGCGGCGCGCCCTCAGGGACCTGGTCGGGGTGCTGCTCGGTCACTCGCTGTCTCCCTCGGTGCCCACGTTGTCGGTGATGCTCACGATCTCGCCGGGGGCACTCCCCCGGGCCCGCTCCGTCTCGAGCGCGTTCTGCAGGATCACGACGGCCGCGACCTGGTCGACGACCGCGCGGCGCTTCTGGCCCTTGCGTCCCTGCGAGCGCAGCTGGGCCTCGGCGGTGACCGTGCTCAGTCGTTCATCACACAGCCTGACCGGCACGGGCGCAACGTGGCGCGCCAGCGCCCCGGCGAATGCCCGCACCTTGACCGCCGCCGGTCCCTCGGAGCCGTTGAGGGAGCGCGGCAGTCCGACGATCACCTCGACGGCGTTCTCCTCCTCGAGGATCGCCGCGATCCGGGCGATGTCGCCGTCACCGCGAGGCACGGTCTCGACGGGAGTCGCGATGATCCCCATCGGGTCGCACCGCGCCACGCCGATCCGGGCATCGCCCGGATCCACACCCAGTCGTACGCCGATGCGCATCGGGCCTCAGGCCTGGACGGTCTGCTGGACGGAGGCCACGACAGCCGCGAGTGCAGCATCGACCTGGCCGGTCTCGGTGCCGCCACCCTGCGCCATGTCGGCCTTGCCGCCCCCCTTGCCGCCGATCAGCGGGCTCACGGCACGCAGCAGGTCGTTGGCGGAGAGACCCTTGTCCCGCGCGGTCTCGTTGGTCGCGGCGACCACGGAGACCTTGCCGTCGGCGACACCGAGGACGACGACCACGACGGCCTCGCTCGGGGCGAAGCGCGCGCGGACGTCGGTGACGAGCGTGCGGACGTCGCCGCCGCTGGCGCCGTCGACGCGCTTGGCGACGACCTTGACGCCGTTGACCGTCTCGGCCGCCGCGGCGATGTCGCCCGCGGCCGCGAGGAGCTGGCCCACGCGGACCTTCTCGATCTCCTTCTCGGCGGAGCGCAGGCGCTCGACGATGTCGGAGACGCGGCCGACGAGGTCGTCGGGCTGGGCCTTCAGGAGATCGGTGAGCTGGCCCACGACGTCGCGCTCACGGGCGAGGTACTTGAAGCCCTCGATGCCGGTGAACGCCTCGATGCGGCGGTTGCCCGAGCCGACCGACGCCTCACCGGTCACGACGAGCGTGCCGATCTGCGAGGAGTGGTCGACGTGCGTGCCACCGCAGAGCTCGCGGCTCCAGGGGCCGCCGATCTCGACGACGCGGACCTTGGTGTCGTCATAGGTCTCGCCGAAGAGCGCGATCGCGCCCCAGTCCTTGGCCTCCGGGAGCGTCATGTAGTCCCACGAGACCGGGAGGTCGGCGCGCAGCGCGGCGTTGGAGACCTCCTCGACGTCCTTGAGCTGGGTCGGGGTGAGCGACTGCGTCCAGCCGAAGTCGAGGCGCAGGTAGCCCGGGCGGTTGTAGGAGCCCGACTGCAGGGCGGTGGGGCCGAGCACCTCGCGGAGCGCGGCGTGGATGACGTGGGTGCCGGAGTGCGCCTGTCGGGCACCCGTGCGCCACTCCTTGTCGACCTGGGCGTGCAGCGTGGCCGCGGACGACGAGCCCGCGGCGTACTCGCCGTCGACGACGCGGACCTGGTGCACGACGAGGCCCTTCACCGGGCGCTGCACGTCGAGCACCTCGAACCGGCCGCCGTCGAACTCGATGATGCCGGCGTCGGCGGCCTGGCCACCCGACTCGGCGTAGAACGGCGTGCGGTCGAGGACCAGCTCGCCGACCTCGCCGGAGCGCAGGACGTCGACGTCCTTGCCCTCGCGCAGCAGGGCCAGCGGGCGGGACTCCGTCTCCAGCGTCGTGTAGGCGAGCCACTCCGTCGGGCCGTTGCTGTCGAGGATGCCGCGGTAGACCGTGAGGTCGGCGTGGCCGCCCTTCTTGGCACGGGCATCGGCCTTCGCGCGCTCGCGCTGCTCGGCCATCAGGCTGCGGAAGCCCTGCTCGTCGACGGAGAGGCCGGCCTCGGCCGCCATCTCGAGGGTCAGGTCGATCGGGAAGCCGTAGGTGTCGTGGAGCTGGAAGGCCTTGTCGCCCCCGAACGTCGTCGCGCCGGTCTTCTTCACGTCAGCCGCGGCCAGGTCGAAGATCTGCGTGCCCGAGGTGAGCGTCTTGCGGAAGGCGTCCTCCTCCGCGTTGGCGACGTTGAGGATCCGGTCGTAGTTGTCGAAGAGCTCGGTGTACGTCTGGCCCATCCGGTCACGGCTGACCGGGAGCAGCTCGCGCAGCGCCGGGTCCTCGTAGCCGAGCAGGCGCATGTTGCGGATGACCCGACGGGCCAGGCGGCGCAGGACGTAGCCACGGCCCTCGTTGCCCGGCGTCACGCCGTCGTTGATCAGCATCAGGCTCGAGCGGATGTGGTCAGCCACGACGCGGAAGCGGACGTCGTCCTCGGGGTTCGCGCCGTACTTCTTGCCGGTGAGCTCCATCGCCTTCTCGATCACCGGGAAGACGACGTCGGTCTCGTACATGTTGTTCTTGCCCTGGAGCAGGTACGCGACGCGCTCGAGGCCCATGCCGGTGTCGATGTTCTTCTTCGGCAGCTGGCCGGCGATGTCGAAGTCGCTCTTGCTGCGGACGGCGGAGAGCTCGTCCTGCATGAAGACGAGATTCCAGAACTCGAGGTAGCGGTCGCCGGCGTCCCAGTCGCGGTCGGCGCCGAAGGCCGGACCGCGGTCGATGAGGATCTCCGAGCACGGGCCACCCGGTCCGGGCACGCCCATCGACCAGTAGTTCTCCTTGGCCGGGAGACGCACGATGCGGTCGTCGGGAAGACCGGTGATGCGCTTCCAGAGCGACACCGCCTCCTCGTCGCCGTCGAGGACCGACGGGTAGAGGACGGACTCGTCGAGGCCGAAGCCGCCGTCGGCCTGGGACTTCGTCACGAGATCCCAGGCGAGCTCGATCGCGCCTTCCTTGAAGTAGTCGCCGAAGGAGAAGTTGCCGCACATCTCGAAGAAGGTGCCGTGACGCGTCGTCTTGCCGACCTCCTCGATGTCGGGCGTGCGGATGCACTTCTGCACGCTCGTCGCCCGGGTGTACGGCGGGGTCTCCTGGCCGAGGAAGTACGGCTTGAACGGCACCATGCCCGCGTTGACGAAGAGGAGGTTCGGGTCGTCGAGCAGGAGCGACGCCGACGGGACGACGGTGTGTCCGGCCGCCGCGAAGTGGGCGGTGAACCGTCGGCGGATCTCGGCGGTCTCCATCAGTCTGTGCCTCTTTCGATCTGTGCGTGCTGGGGCCCGGTGAGGGCGGGTGTCGGGGGTGCGAGTGGTGCGAGGCCGAGTCTCTCGCGGAGCTGGTGCTCCTTGTCGGTGCGGGCCTGGGCAGCCTCGTCGCGGAGCATCCGGGCGCCGAGTGCGAGGGCGCGGCCGCGGTCACGCAGGCCGTCGGGGGTCAGCGCCTCCTGCGCGCGGCGTGCCTTGACCATGCCGTAGACGCCGACGCCGACGCCGGCGACGAACATCGCCGCCCGGCCCGGCACGGGGTTCATCCGCCGACCCTCTGGTCGACGCGCTGGTCAACGCGCTGGGCGGCTGTCCGGTCCACGCGCTGGGCGGCTCGCTCGCGGGCGCGGATCTCGTCGCGGACCCGGCGGTACTCGTCCTTGCGGGCCCTGCGCGAGCGCTTGACCTCACGCTTCATCTCGAAGCGGATCCGGTTGCGGACCTCTGGCGCCAGCGCACGGCGTACGCCGTGGCCGAGGGCGGCGGCCTTGACCACGGACTCGCGCAGCACGATGTCGGCGAAGAGCCGTCCGTCGATGCGCTGCGTGGGTGCGTCGTCCCTGGTGGCCGAGCCGGTCGGAGCCACGTCGTCGGGATCGTCGCCGAGGCTGGTGATCACGAACTCCTCGGGCTCCCGGGGCGCCTGCGCGGCTCGGGCCAGCGCCTCCACCTTCGCGCGCAGCTCGGCGGCCTCGGCGCGGGTCCGGGCGAGCTCCGCCTCGGTGCGCTCACGCTCGCGGCGCACGAGGACGACGCCGGCGACGCAGACGGCCGCGAGCACCACCAGGACGAGGGCGAGCAGGGCGAGGATCACAGTGCCCGACCTTATCGCGGTGGTGGTGCCCGTCGTACGCCGGTTCAGGCGAGAAGCCGCCTGCGGCCCGCGCACTGCCCGAACCAACACGTTGACCCGTCAACCATCCGCGATCTCCGCGAGGCGGGCCGTGTGTGACACGTCTACGTGTTGGTTCGTGCGCCGGCCGAGGAGCGCCTGCAGCTCCGGGTCCGCGGCCAGCGCCCGGCGGGCACGGTGGAGACGAACCCGGGCCGTGCCCGCGCGTACGCCGAGTGCGACGGCCACCTCGGCCGGCGTGAGGCGCTCCCACTCGGTGAGCTCGATGATCTCGCGCTCCGCCGGTGACAGCCGGGCGAGGGCGGCAGCCACGACCGGAGCGTTGCGGCTGACGGGGTCGGCCACGTCTGGTGACAGCGTGGCCAGGTCCTCTGCCGCCGCTGCGGCACGCGCCGAGCGGCGTATGTCCGCGATCAGCAGCTTGCGCGCCACCCCGAAGAGCCACGCTCGTCGCAACGGCTCGGGTGGCAGGTCTCCACGGCGGCGCCAGGCGATCGTGAAGACCTCGGCGACCAGGTCCTCCGCATCGACGCCAGTGCGGCGCCGGAAGTAGCCGAAGAGCTCCCCCGCGGTCGCGCGGTAGAGCTCCTCGAACTCAGCAGCGGTGGTCACGGGCGCCATCCGTGGCTCTCGGCGTACATCGGATCGGCCATCGGCAGGTCGGGCACCTGGTGGGCCCAGCACCCGTGTCCGCTGGCGAGGAGCGCCCTGGCCATCTCGTCCGGATCGGCGCCGGCGGCCGCTCGCTCCACCCGCGCCAGGTAGAAGAACTGGCTGACGTCCTCGTAGTGCTCCGTGTGGACCGAACCGTCCGCGCCCCTGACCTGCTGGGTCTGCGGACGGCTGTACGGGTGCGGATCGATGTCGGTGACAGCCGGCCAGGTGTCGGCGGCGTCGATCATCCCGACCGCTTCGCTGCGGGCGCTGTCATCGCCGTGGCGCGTCGCGGCCGCCCACTCGTTGGCCCAGAAGCAGACCGCGTCACTCGCCATCCAGGCGCGCAGCGCGCCGGTGGACACTGCGGACGTCCTCGGTGCCGGGTGGTCACGGGTGAGGTCTGCGGTCCAGAAGTCGACCGTCCGCTGCCGCGCAGCCTCCGAGGGGAACGGGATGCCGTCGGTCTCCTCGCTGACCGCCGCCGCGAAGTCAGCACCAGCAGGGTCGAGCTTCTCGCCCGGGCCACCGAGGAGCAGGTCCTCGGCGTCGCTCGGTCCGCGGCCCGTGTGCGCCGAGAAGATGTCCGCGGCGGCGAAACCAGACACGCCCACGACAGCCGCGACCACTCCGGCGCCCACAGCCATCCGGAGGCGACGCCGGCGACGAGGCCGCGCGTCTCCGATGTCGTCGGCGATGCGGTTCCAGACGCGGTCGATGTCGGCGTCACCCGCGGGCTCCACGACGGGTGCGGCTGCGCCGACCAGGCGCGCGTGCTCCTCGGTCCAGGGCGTCTTCATGGGTCCTCCAGCGGTTCGGGTCCAGCCTTCACCAGGAAGATGTCGACGCGTTACCGATCAGCCCTTCTGGCCGCGGATGATCCGCCGGACCCGCTCCCAGCGCTGCTTGATGGCGGCCTCGGCACCGAGCTCCGTGGGCCGGTAGTACGCCGCCTCGGCCACGACGTCGGGGAGGTACTGCTGCTCGGCTATCCCGAACGGCTCGTCGTGCGCGTAGACGTAGGGCTTCGCCGCGCCACCCGCGTGCCCGAGCTTCTTCGCCCCGGCGTAGTGGCCGTCGCGCAGGTGCGGCGGCACCGAGCCGACCTTGCCCGCCCGGACGTCGGCCTGCGCCTCGTTGATCCCGACGTACGCCGCGTTGGACTTGGGCGCGACCGCCAGCGCGACGGTGGCGTGGGCGAGGTTGATGCGTGCCTCCGGCATGCCGATCAGCTGCACGGCCTGGGCGGCGGCGACTGCGATCGGCAGGGCGTTGGGGTCCGCCAGACCGATGTCCTCGCTCGCGGAGATGACCAGGCGGCGGGCGATGAAGCGGGGGTCCTCCCCTGCCTCGATCATCCGCGCCAGGTAGTGCAGCGCCGCGTCGGCGTCGGACCCGCGGATCGACTTGATGAAGGCCGAGATGACGTCGTAGTGCTGGTCGCCCTGCCGGTCGTAGCGGACCGCGGCGACGTCGACAGCGGTCTCCGCGACGGCGAGAGTGATCACCGGCTTCGCGGTCTTGTCGCCGGTCGATCGCGCCCCCGCCGCAGCGGCCTCGAGGTAGGTCAGCGAACGCCGCGCGTCTCCCCCGGCGAGCCGCACGATGTGCGCGGCGGCGTCCTCGTCGAGGTCGACCTCGCCGGCCAGCCCGCGCTCGTCGACGAGCGCCTGGTCGATCACGCGGCGTACGTCGTCGTCGGTCAGCGACTCGAGCCGGAGCAGCAGCGACCGCGACAGCAGCGGCGAGATGACGGAGAAGAAGGGGTTCTCGGTGGTGGCGGCGACGAGGGTGACCCAGCGGTTCTCGACCCCTGGCAGCAGGGCGTCCTGCTGCGCCTTGGAGAAGCGGTGCACCTCGTCGACGAAGAGCACGGTCTCGCGCCCCGTGGCGACCAGCTCACGGCGCGCGCCGTCGATCGCCGCGCGGACCTCCTTGACGCCGGCCGAGACCGCGGAGACCTCGACGAAGCGTCGGTTGGTCTGGCCCGAGACGATCGCCGCGATCGTCGTCTTGCCCGTGCCCGGCGGACCCCACAGCAGCAGCGAGAGCGACTGGTCGCCCTCCACCAGCTGGCGCAGCGGCGCGCCGGGAGCCCTCAGCTGCTCCTGGCCCACCAGCTCGTCGAGCGTCCGCGGCCGCATCCTTACGGCGAGGGGCGCCGAGGCGTGGGTGTTGACGCCGAGGGACCCGGCCCCCGGCACGTCCGCCCCGGACGCCGGGGACCCGCCGTACGCGAAGAGGCTGTCGTCCACGCAGTGCACCCTACGGCCACCGCCAACTCAGCGCGCCTTGATCGTGTAGCTGCCGGAGGCTCCGTTGCGGCAGGACACCCGGACCGTGTAGCCCGCCGGCAGTGTTCCGGCTTCGTGCGTGTTGTTGCCGAGGACGAAGTCCTCACCAACGTAGGGCCCTGTGCACGTACTTGGGCTCGCGAAGTTGTGGCCCGTGACGTACGTCGTATACGCCGGCCCGAGAGCATCACAGGCAGTCGCACTACCGCACGTTCCGGTAGAACTCTGACTGAACGTCAGGTAGGGGGTACTTCCGCCACCACCGCCTCCACCGCTCGTAGGAGGCGGCGGGCACAGCGACGGCGTGTTCGAGCACGTCGGCTTGGCGCCGGTGCGGGCGTTGTTGGAGGTCTTCTTGCCGGTGCGACCGTGACCACTGGCGTCGGTGACGGTGAGGGTGTAGGTCACGGTGGTGCTGTAGCCGAGCGTCTCGCCGCCGGAGCGCTTGAAGCTGCGGTTGCCGCTCTTGCCCTGCGCGATGATGCCGTTGACGGAGCTGCGGACCACCCACTTCACGGGCGCTCCGTTGGGGTTGACGGAGATCGACCAGTTGGTCGTGCGGTCGCCGACGGCGGGTCGGTCGGGAGTGGCGTTGATCGAGATCGCCCCGATCGGACCGTAGGTCACCACGCTGCGTGCGTCGGAGACGCACATGTTGGTCGGCGTCGCCCCGTTGCAGGCCTTCAGCGTGACCTTCGTGCTCACGCCGTTGGTGAAGCCGGTCAGCGTCCTCGTGACGCCCGTCCTGCCACCGGTCGGGAACGACCACTGCCCACACCGCGGCGAGCAGGTCACCGTGTTGGACCCGCCGTGGGACGCGCCCACGTCGAAGACGATCCTCGCCTCGCCGTTGCGCCCGGTCGGCACCAGGCTGCGGATCCGGATCGGCGCCGGAGGTGCGGACGCCTGGATCGAGCGAGCCCCGCCGTACGCCGAGATGTGGAGCGCCCTGCCTGCTTCCGTGGTCTCGCGCGGGGAGTCGGCCTCGGCGTTCTTCGCGCGCACGGAGTAGCGGTACGTCGTGCCGTCGTTGGTGACCTCGTCGGCGCAGCGGGTCGCGGTTGTCCAGTCACAGACCACCCGCGTGCCCGAGCCGCCGGTGCGCTGCACCTGGTACTTCACGGGGTCCGGCCCGTTGGCGCCCACCGGAGCCCACGAGATGCCGATCGCCTTCGAGGCGTTGCCCGGCCGGTTGCTCGGGGCCAGGGTCGGCGTACCCGGTACGGGCGGCCGGCCGGCTCCGGTGCCGGTGACGCTGGTCGACGGACCGTCGTTGAGCTTGAGGCCCTTCTTGTTGAGGGCGGCGATCCGCACGCTGATCACGTCGCCGTTGGGCGCGGAGACCACCGTCTGCCGGGTGGTCGCCGACACGTCCCTGACGCCGCCCGGCCACGACACGCGGTACCTCTGGACGTCGCTGCAGTCGCACTTCGCCGGCGGCGACCACCTCACGGTGACCGCGCGGTCACGCTGCAGGACCACCTGCGGGTTCAACGGGGGCCCGGTGAGGGCGTCAGGCGTTGCCTTCGCCTGGTTGCTCCACTCCGACCAGCCGTCGTTCTGCTGGGTGGCGTTGTGGGCCCGGACCTTGAAGGAGTACACGTCGCCGTTGCGGAGGCCCGTCACCCGGCACGGCGATCCGGAGCAGGCGAAGGTGCCGTGCGTCGCGCCGGAGTACTGCACCTGGTACGCGTCGATCCGCTTGCCGTTGTTGTCGGGAGTGCGCCAGGTGAGCGCGACCGTGTTGGCGAGCATCTCCTGCCCGGCCGCCAGGCCGGTCGGCGCACTGGGCCGCGCGACCACCGCGAGGGTCACGTCGCCGGCGGCACGAGGACGCTGGCTGGTCGTGCTCCCGCCGACGTCGCTGACCTCGATCCGGTAGCGCATCACGCCGTGCGTGTCCGGCTTCGGCGTGAAGGTGAGCTTGGACCCCGACGTCCTGCTCACGGCAGTCGCCCCGGCTGCCCCGGTGACCTCCATGACCCTTGCCTGACGGGTGTCCGTCGGGAGGGGCGAGGTCAGGTAGCCGTCGACGTCGACCGTCACGGGCTTGCCTGCCTCGGTGTCCAGCCTGATCGGTGCCAGCCGCGGGGCCGGCAGCGCGACGACCCGGACCAGCAGCTCCCCGGTCGCGTCATAGCCGCGGGCTCCGAGGGCGACGACACCGGTCTGTCCGCGGCGCGCGCCGGCGCCGGCGCGGATCTGCACGCCGTCGTCGGTGCTGTCCAGCGAGAGGTCCGTCGGCTGGGAGCTCCAGTGCGACGTGAAGCGCAGGTGGCGGGCCTGCGCAGGGTCGGCCGTCCACACGTGGCAGATCGAGGCGACGTCGACGCGCTTGCTCACCCCGCCCTCGGGCACCTCGATCGGGACCGTCGGGCAGTTGATGACCGGCTTGACGTCACCCACCTGCACGGGCACCGAGATGTACGCCGTGTGCGCCTCGGGGTCCGTCAACCGGGCCCGGTCGGAGACCTCGAACACCACGGATCCCGGGCCTTCGGACTTCGTTGCGGAGACCGTCAGCGTGTCCTTGTCGGCGCCCCGCACCTGGAGCCGGTCGGTCGGCGACGCCGAGATCGCGTCGGTGGTCGTCAGGACGACGTCGTCGCCCTCGGGGTCCACCACCAGGTCGGACAGGTCCACGTCCTTGGTCTGGCCCGGCTTCAGCGTGATCGACGCACCCGGCTTGAGGTACGGCGCGCCCGTCGGGCGGGCGGGCACGTAGATGGCCGCTGCGGCTGCAGCGCCGTCGCCGTCGACCACCCGGTAGGCGAGCACCTGCGCGACGTCCTTGACGGGGATCACGGCCTTGCCGCCCTCGATCCGGGTGCCGGCCTTGCCACCGGCTCCGGCTCCACCGGAGAGGGCGTCGAGCTTGAGGTCCGACTCCGCACCGTCGACGTCGAAGACAGCCGCGAGCACGTCGACGGTCACGGAGTCAGCGCCGGGCTTCGGCGTGGCATAGAGGTCGCGGGTCACGGGCGGGTTGTTGTAGCCCTCGCGCCCCTTGATCGAGACCACCGCGCGCGACTCCGCCAGCCCGTTGCTGATCGTGTACGTGACGTTGCGGGTCGCCCGGTCAGCGGGCGCGTGCACGCTCACCGGCCCCTGGTTCGACTGCAGCCTCACTCCGGCGCCCGCGTCGGTCAGGGGCTGGATCTCCACCCGCGTTCCCGGCGTACGGAGGTCGTTGCCCAGAGCGTCGACGTCGACCGTGCGTGAGGGGTCGGCGAACCACACGTCGTTGACCGCGAGCGGAGCCTGCGGCTCCCCTGCCTCGACGACGCCGACGCGCACCGTGCCGCTCGCACGCTCGCCGAAGCGGTCGCTCACCTCGTAGGTGAACTCGTCGGTGCCGTCGGCATCGGGGTAGGCCTGATAGGTCAGCGAGTTGGCACCGAACGCCAGGATCCGGCCCAGCTGGGGCGCCGTGGCCACCCCGGTGATCGCGACCGAGTCGCCATCAGGGTCGGAGCCGGTGGGCGGCAGCTTCAGGGTCACCACATCGCCCTGGACGACACGCGCCTCGAGCGCGCGCGGCGTCGGCTCGAGGTCGGGGTTCGTCGCGGACGGGGGCGGCGTGACGTGCACCTTCAGGGTGCCGATCGAGGTCTCGGCGGACGGGTCGCCGGTGTTCTCCACGACGTACTGCACGTCGGCGTCGAACGCGCCGGTGACCTTCTCGGGCGCCACGTAGCGCACCTGCCGGCCCGCGACGTACGCCGTGCCCACGTCGCCCTTGACGGCGCTGAGGACGCGGAGCTCGCCCATGGGCTCGACCGACGGGTCCATCAGCAGCCCGACCGGGTCACCCGAGGGCGTCGCGTCGTTGTCGAGGACCGGTGCCGTGGCGGTGTCGCCTGCGCGCACCGTGATCCGGTCCGTCTGCGCCACGGGTGCGTTGGCGGCCCCGGTGAGGGCGCCCCGCTGCGTGACGTTGATCGAGCCCTCGGCGGTGGCAGAGCCGTTGCTGATCGTGTAGGTCACCGACTGGCTGGCCGGCGCCATCGCCGCGTCGACTGCCGACACGCGCACCCACCGCCCGTCGATGACCGCCACCTGGAGCTGACTGTCGGGCTGCGACGGCCTGGCGTTCTGCACGACGAGGACCTGGCCACGCGGGTCGATGTCGTTGGCGAGCACGTCCACCGTGATGGGCGAGATCCCGTGCACGGTGGCGGTGTCGGGTGCGGCGATCGGCGCGTCGCCGTGGGGCGAGGCCGGCGCGATGTCGACACGGATCCGGCCCTCCGCCCGCTCGGCCGCTCCGAACCCCGCGCGGTACGACAGGTAGTAGCTGCCGGGCGCCGCGCCCGTGACCGTCACCCGGCCGGACTCGCGGTCGGTGTCGACCTGCAGGCCGCCGACCGGTGCGACGCGACCGGCGAGCTCCAGGTGGGCGCCCGCGTCGGAGCCGTCTGCCCCGGGGATGTCGTTGTCGAGCGGCTTGACCACGATCGGAGCGTCCACCTCGCCGGCAGCGACGTCCGGCTCGGCGCGCGGAGCGACGGTCTGCGTGCCGGCCGGCACGACCTGGACGTGGGCCTGGCCCTGAGCCTCCGGGCCGCCGGTGGTCACGGTGTACGGAAGCGTGACGAGCCCGCCCCGGCTCCCCGCCGGCGCCTCGACCCGGTGGCTCTGACACTCTGAGTTGGCCCCGGCATGACGGCTTGATTTGGCCCCACTTGCGACACGCCGGGGATGGTTGTGACGGTCTGATTTGGCCCCACCTCGGTTGACGGTGATCCCGACAGGTTCGCTGATCGGGAAGGGGCTGTTGGGTGGTGAATCGGGTGGAGGTTTTCGCGGCGATCCGTCGTGATGCGCGGGTGGAGGGGATGTCGATCCGTGCGCTGGCGGAGAAGCATGGTGTGCACCGTCGGACGGTCCGTCAGGCGCTGGAGGGCGCCGAGCCGCCACCTAGGAAGACCCCGGTCCGGATGTCGCCGCGGTTGGCGCCGTTCAAGTCGGCGATCGACGAGATGCTCACCTGTGACCTGGACGCTCCACGGAAGCAGCGGCACACCGCTCGTCGGGTCCACGTGCGCCTGATTGAGGAGCACGCCGCCACGAACCTGTCGTATTCAACAGTCAGGGACTACGTGAGGGTTCGCCGCGCGCAGATCGACCTCGCGGCCGGTCGTCGTAATGAGGTGATGGTTCCCCAAGAGCACGCGCCTGCCGCTGAGGCGGAGGTCGACTTTGGCGAGGTGTACGTGATCCTCGCGGGGGTGAAGACGAAGTGCCGGATGTTCACCTTCCGGCTCTCCTACTCCGGCAAGGCGATCCACCGGGTCTATGCCACCGAAGGCCAGGAAGCGTTCCTGGAAGGGCACATCGACGCCTTCAACGAGATCGGCGGCATCCCGACAAGGCACATCAGGTACGACAACCTCACCAGTGCGGTGTCGAAGGTCGTCGTCGCCCGCGGGCACGACCCGGCTCGTGATCGGGTGGAGAACTCCCGCTGGCTGCTGTTCCGCTCGCATTACGGGTTCGATGCGTTCTACTGCCAGCCCGGCATCGCCGGGGCGCATGAGAAGGGTGGCGTCGAAGGCGAGGTCGGCCGGTTCCGCCGCACCCATCTGGTGCCGATGCCGGTCGTCGACTCCCTCGATGAGCTCAACGAGAAGATCCGGGAGTGGGACCTGGCCGATGAGCGGCGTCGGATCAACGACCGCATCCGCACCGTCGCCGATGACTTCGCCCAGGAGCGGCAGCTGCTGGCGCCGGTCCCGGTCGAGGGGTTCGAGCCCGGACTGATCCTCACCCCACGCGTCGACCGGTCCTCGCTGATCACGGTGCGCATGGCCAGGTACTCGGTACCGGCGCGGTTCATCCACCGCCGTGTCCGGGTGTCGCTGCGCGCCAGTGAGGTCGTCGTGTTTGACCCCGACAAGAGCGGCCGCACACAGATCGCCCGCCACCCACGGGTCGTCACCAAGGGCGGCCAGTGCGTCGACCTCGACCACTACCTCGAGGTCCTCAAAGGCAAGCCCGGCGCGCTACCCGGATCCACGGCACTCGCGCAGGCCCGCGCGAGCGGGGTGTTCACCGCGGCGCATGAGGCGTTCTGGGCCAATGCGCGCCGCCGACTCGGCGATGCTGATGGCACCCGGGAGTTGATCGACGTGCTCCTGCTGCACCGCCACCTGCCCGCAGCTGCGGTCGAGGCCGGACTCACCGCAGCCATCAGCGTCGGGGCAACGTCGGCCGATGTCGTCGCCCTGGAAGCACGACTCCACCTTGCGAAGACCGACGCCATCGCGGTGGTCGAGCACGCTGGCGCCGTGGGTGGGGCCGGTTCTGGCCGTCACCTCGTCGCACAACGTCACCTCGACGAGCAACAAGATGTCGCTCGTGACGTCGTTGCGGAAGCGCGGCGGCGGAAGGTGGTGAGCCTGACCGAGCGGCTGCTGCTGGACCCGGCCGCGGTCATCGCCGGCCTTCCACCGGACACCCGCCCGCTGCCGAGCGTAGAGAAGTACGACCAGCTGCTGCGCCTGCGGACCGGCACCGACAACCACCCAGCCCCACCGACCGAACAAGCCCGCCCCGCCCGTCCTGCTTTGAGTGTTGAGGAGACCCCGTGAGCACCACTACGTCCATCACCACCACCCTGCGCCGTCGGCGCGGGCTGACTGAGGAAGCCGCGGCTGCGGCGGTTGACCAGGCCTGCCGCAGGTTGCGGCTCCCGACGCTGCGAGCCCTCGTCGGTGACGCCGTGGCGGCGGCGAACAAGGACCAGTTGACCTACACCGGGTTCCTCGCCGAACTCCTGCTCGCTGAGTGCGATGACCGTGATCGTCGCTCGACGATCCGTCGGGTGAACGGTGCGGGGTTCCCGCGGCCGAAGTTCCTGGCCGACTTCGAGTTCGAGGCGAACCCGAACATCAACCCCGCGACCATCCACCAGCTGGCGACCGCCGAATGGGTCAGGAAGGGCCAGCCCTTGTGTCTGATCGGTGACTCCGGCACCGGGAAGTCACATCTGTTGATCGCCCTGGGCACCGCCGCGGCGGAGAATGGGTACCGGGTCAAGTACACCCTGGCCTCCCGGCTGGTGAACGAGCTCGTCGAAGCCGCCGACGAGAAGCAGCTGGCCCGGACCATCGCCCGCTATGGCCGCGTGGACCTGCTGTGCATCGACGAACTCGGCTACATGGAGCTCGACAAGCGCGGTGCCGAACTCCTCTTCCAGGTCCTGACCGAGCGGGAGGAGAAGAACTCCGTCGCGATCGCCTCGAACGAGTCGTTCGCGGGGTGGACCAGAACCTTCACCGACCCCCGACTCTGTGCCGCGATCGTGGACCGGCTCACCTTTGGCGGCAACATCATCGAGACCGGGACCGACTCCTACCGACTCGCCGCAGCAGCCCAACGGATCGGCTGATCCGCGCGGGCCGTGGGGAGTAGTTCATGAGGACTATCTTCGGCTGGCCTGGTTGAGCCCCAGGGCGACTTGGGAATCGAAGTGCCCGTCGAGTGACCGGCGGTGATCCGACAGGCTGCGGGGGCTCGAATTCCCCGAGTGGAGTCCAGCAGAGTGGTGTACGACGTCCTGAGTGAGCGCGTGCCTCCAACGTAGGCGCGGCCACCGGGTGAATCCT
>NZ_BMNI01000006.1 GCF_014646375.1 Nocardioides phosphati | reverse complement strand
GAAGGATTAAAGTGTCGGACGGGTAAAAATTAATTCGTCGACTTTTGACACACTGTTGAGTTCTCAAGGATCCAGCGCGCACCGTGGTTCTGCAGTTTCCTGCATCCCCTGCGGGGCTTGGATTCGGCCTCCCCTGGCGCACAGCAACTCGCGAGCTTTTCCGGCCGCCATGACTGGCAAACCCGTACCTCGGAGGTGTCTTCGGGAAGACTGTAGCCGGGAGCCGGTCGGCCCGGCCTCTCGGCCGTTCCTCCCGCCGTTCCCGGCGACAGGTGAAACATTAGACGGTGTTTCCCGGACCTTGCAAATCGGGTCGGAGTGACCGCGGCCACATTCAGTGTTTTCGCAGGTCAGGGCCGGTTTTGGCCTGTTTCGCGCCTGATCGGGCGGGTTTCAGCGGCGCTGCGGGCGCCGGAGAGCCGCACGTTCTCCTCCAGCTCGGCCCCAACGGTGGTCAACACGGAGCGCACGAGGTCCTCTCCCCCGGCGGCCAGGGCGAGGAACGGGACGCGGCCGAGGAAGACCGCATCCGCACCGAGCGCCAGGCCGGCCATCACGTCAGCTCCGCCGCGCACACCACCGTCGACATACACGGGAACGCGGCCGGCGACGCGCTCGGCGACATGCGCAAGCACCTCCCCGGTGGCGACGGCGCGGTCGAGCTGACGCCCACCGTGGTTGCTCACCCACACCGCGCTGGCTCCCGCGTCGACACAGGCGTCCGCGTCGTCTGGGTGGAGCACTCCCTTCACGACCACCGGGAGGCCGGTCCGCTCCCCCAGCCACGTGATGTCGGAGGGAGCGAGGTCGGCTGCCCACGCACCGCGCTGGGTGCTCGGCGCGAGCCCGGCGTAGTTGATCCGGTGCCAGGAGAGGTCCACCTCAGCGAAGTCGTCGTCGGCCACGTCGTGCTTCGCGCCCGGGAAGGGGGTGTCGACGGTCAGCACGATCGCCCGCGCTCCCGCAGCCACCCCAGCCTCCAGCATCGGCAGGCAGTCCTCGCGCGTCGCGGTGAGGTAGGCCTGCAGCCACCACGGTCCACCGGCGGCGCCGATCTCGGCGAAGCGGTGACCGGCGTTGCTCGAGACGACGTGCGGAACGCCGGTCGCCGCGGTCGCCCGCGCCATGGCGAGCTCTCCGTCGTCGTACGCCGCGCGCTGGAGGGAGGTGGGTGCGACGCCGAACGGCAGCCGGTAGTCATCGCCGTGCAGGGAGACGCCGAGGTCGATCTCGCGCACGTCGCGCAGGACCCGCGGCGTGAACCTCACCGACCGCCAGGCCTCCGCGTTCGCGGCGTCCGTGATGCCCTCGCCGGCGGTCGCCATGACGTAGCGCCACACAGACGACGGAAGGCGCTCCTCGGCGCGGGCTCTGATGTCATCGAGCCAGCGACCGTGAAGCGCCTTCGTCATGGAGTGTCAGCCGATCTGGATACCGGCGAGGTTCTTCTTGCCGCGACGGAGCACCAACCACGCGCCACCGATCAGGTCGGACTCGGCGGGCACGTGCTCGGGGTCCTCGATGCGCTGGTTGTTGAGGTAGGCACCGCCCTCGCTGATCGTGCGACGGGCCTCGCCGTTGGACTTGGAGAGACCGGCCGCCACCAGGAGCTCGACGATCGTGCCGGGCTTCTCGAGCTTCACCGCGCCCGCCTCGCCCAGGGCGGCAGCGAGGGTGGGCACCGACAGCGTGTGCAGGTCGCCGCCTCCGAAGAGGGCCGCAGCGGCCGCCTTGATCTTCTCGGTCTCGCCGCGCCCGTGGACCAGCGTCGTCACGTGCTCGGCGAGCGCCTTCTGGCCGGCCCGCAGGAACGGCTTCTCCGCGGTCTGGGCGTCGAGCTCCTCGATCTCCTCGCGCGGCAGGAAGGTGAAGATGCGCAGCAGCTCGCCGACCTTGACGTCCTCGACGTTCAGCCAGAACTGGTAGAAGGCCCAGGGACTCATCAGCTCCGGGTCGAGCCAGAGGGCGCCGCCCTCGGTCTTGCCGTACTTGGTGCCGTCGGACTTGGTGACGAGCGGCGTGGAGAACGCGTGGGCCTTGCCACCGGCCGCGCGGCGGATCAGCTCGACGCCACCGGTGAGGTTGCCCCACTGGTCGGAGCCGCCGAACTGGAGCTTCACGCCGTGCTGGCGGTAGAGCTCGAGGAAGTCCATCGACTGCAGCAGGACGTAGGCGAACTCGGTGAAGGAGATGCCCTGCTCGAGGCGGGACTTCACCACGTCGCGGGCGAGCATCCGGTTGACCGGGAAGTGCTTGCCGACGTCACGCAGGAAGTCGATCGTCGAGAGCGGCGCGGTCCAGTCGTAGTTGTTGACCATCGTCGCGGCGTTGTCACCCTCGAAGGAGAGGAACGGCTCGATCTGCGCCTGGACGCGGCGGACCCAGTCCTTGACGGTGTCGAGGGTGTTGAGCGTGCGCTCACCCGACTCCTTGGGGTCGCCGATCATGCCGGTGGCCCCGCCCACGAGGGCGTACGGCACGTGGCCGGCGTCCTGCAGGCGCTTGGCCGTGAGGATCTGGACCAGATTGCCCAGGTGGAGGCTCGGCGCGGTCGGGTCGAAGCCGACATAGAACTTGACCGGACCCTCGCTGAGCTCGGCGCGCAGTGCGTCGAGGTCGGTCGAGTTCGCGAGGAGTCCTCGCCACTCGAGGTCGTCCAGCAGGTTCGGGTCGACAGCCACGATCGGCCTTTCTCGGTGGTGGATGGTGCGGGCCAACCCTAGTCGCCGCCGGCCGCCGGGGCCCCACGGGTGCCACGGGAGGCCGGCGCAACACGCCGCCGCGCAGCGGTCGGCGTCTCAGAAGGTGCGGTAGAGAACCCGCGTCATCAGGAGGACCAGGACCCCGAGACCGGCGGCGCTCGCGACCAGCGCGGCAACGGCTCCTCGCGCCAGGCAGTGGCGGGGCACGCGGCGTACGGCGTGGAGGGCGAGCGCGACACCGATGACCCCGTAGGCCACCGGTACGACGAGCCGCGAGGTCGCGGACACCTCACCGCCGTACAGCCCGACGAGCAAGAGCGGGCCGAGTACGAGGGCAGCCGCCATGGTGAGCAGTGCGAACGCGGCCCGGACCGGCCGATCGCCGGCGCGTGCACTCCAGCCGCCGAGCACGCCCAGGACGATGCCGACCGCGATGGTCGCGGCCACCCAGGCGACACCGCGCGACTTCGCGAACTGGGCCGTTGCCGAGCCGGTGCCGTCGGCGAGCGCCTGGCAGAGGTAGTAGCCGCCGATCAGGAGGCCGCCTGTCACAGCGCCGGTGAGCGCTGCCCAGCGGGTGCGACGCGGGGCCGCCCAGCCGGCGGCGTACAGGATGACGGCCCAGGCGAACTGGGTGTTGACGACCGCGGTGAGCGGCTCGACGCCGAGACGCCAGAGCCAGGCCTGCGCGACGCCGCCGACGAGGATCGCGGCGAGCAGCACGAGCGTCAGCCGGCGCAGCATGGTCAGCGGGCTCGCTTCGGCGCGGCGGGGCGGTAGGTGGAGACCGTCGGCTCACCGGTGATCCAGAAGCGCCACGGCCGGTCCGCGGCCTCCCGCAGGCCCACGCGAGGACCCGTGCTGATCGAGGCGGGGTCGACGGGCTCGCCGAGCTCGAGGGTGACCGCACCGTCGGCGAGGTCGGTGCGGTTGTGGATCAGGCGGATGCCCAGCGCGGAGCAGAGGCGCGCCGGGCCGCGGGCCAGCTCGCGCTCGACCGAGGTGCCGCGGCGGGCCTTCGCCATGTCGACGCCCTCGACGACCTCGCCGGCACGGAAGAGGACGGCACTCCCCTGCCCCTCGGGTCCGCAGACGACGTTGGCGCAGTGGTGCATGCCGTAGGTGAAGTACACGTAGAGCACGCCCGCGGGACCGAACATCACCGAGCTGCGGGGCGTCTGCCGGAAGGCGTGGGAGCCGGGGTCGTTGGGGCCGTCGTACGCCTCGACCTCGGTGATCCGGACGCCGACACCGTCGTGCCGCAGGACGGCACCGAGCAGGAGCGGCGCGGCCTCGAGGACCGGCCGCTCCAGCGCGGTGCGCAGCGGGTTCACGGCGTCAGCTGAGCCAGGCACGGTGCCCCGCGGCGACCGCGGCGCACTCGTCGAGCTGCTCGGCGACGCGGACCGGGGCGGTGCCACCACGGCCGTCGCGCGAGGCAACGGAGCCCTCGGCGGTCAGCACCTCGCGGACCTGCGGGGTGAGCGCCGGGTTGATCGACGCGAACTCCTCGTCGGTGAGGTCGGCGAGCTCCTTGTCCTGCTGCTCGCAGACCTGCACGCACTCCCCCGCGACCTCGTGGGCGATGCGGAACGGCGTGCCCTGCTTCACGAGCCACTCGGCGATGTCGGTCGCGAGCGAGAAGCCCTGCGGGGCGAGGTCTGCCATCCGGGCGGTGTTGAAGGTCAGCGTCGCGATCTGCCCGGTGAACGCCGGCAGCAGCACCTCGAGCGTGTCGACGGAGTCGAAGACCGGCTCCTTGTCCTCCTGCAGGTCGCGGTTGTACGCGAGCGGGAGTGCCTTGAGCGTGGCCAGCAGGCCGGCCAGGTTGCCGATCAGGCGACCTGCCTTGCCACGGGCCAGCTCGGAGATGTCGGGGTTCTTCTTCTGCGGCATGATGCTCGACCCCGTCGACCAGGAGTCGTGGAGCTTCACGAAGTCGAACTCCTTGGTCGACCAGAGGATGACCTCCTCGGCGATCCGGGAGACGTCGACGCCGATCTGCGCGCAGACGAAGGCGAACTCCGCCACGAAGTCGCGGCTCGCGGTGCCGTCGATGGAGTTCGGCGTCGAGCCCGTGAAGCCGAGCTCCGCCGCGACGGCCTGCGGGTTGAGGCCGAGGCTGGAGCCGGCGAGCGCGCCCGAGCCGTACGGCGACTCCGCGGCCACGCGGGCGTCCCAGTCGCGCAGGCGCTGGACGTCGCGGAGCAGCGGCCACGCGTGGGCAAGCAGGTGGTGGCTGAGCAGGACCGGCTGCGCGTGCTGGAGGTGCGTGCGCCCCGGCATGATCGCGCCGTGGTGCTGCGCGGCCTGGCCGTGCAGCGCGTCGACGAGGTCGAGGACCTTGTCGGCGACCACGCGGGCGTGGTCCCGCAGGAACGCACGGAACAGGGTGGCGACCTGGTCGTTGCGGGAGCGGCCCGCGCGCAGGCGGCCGCCCACGTCGGGGCCGACCTCGAGGAGCAGCAGCCGCTCGAGCGCACCGTGCACGTCCTCGTCGGACGGGTCCGGGTGCAGCTCGCCGGCGGCGTACTTCTCCCCCAGCACGTCGAGGCCGCGGAGCAGCTCGGCGTGGTCGGCGTCGGTCAGCAGGCCGGCGGCGTGCAGCACGTTGGCGTGCGCCTTCGACCCCGCGAGGTCGTAGGGCGTCAGGCGCCAGTCGAAGTGCGTCGAGCGCGACAGGGCGTCGAGCTCCGGCGACGGGCCGCCGGCGAAGCGGCCGCCCCAGAGCTTGCCGGTGTTGGTGGCGTCAGCCTTGGCCTCCGACATCAGTCGGTGCCGCTCTCGAAGGCGACCTCGTCCTGGATCTGCTCGGCGTCCTGGTCGATGTCCGCGGCGACGGCGATCTGGTCGAAGCCACCGGCCGGGAGCTCCCCGAAGAGCGTGCCGTTCTCCACCAGGACGGTGCCCTGGTCGAGCGGCTGGCCGGCGTACAGCTCGAGCTTGGCGCGCGAGTCGGCGATGTCGAGGTTGCGCATCGTCAGCTGGCCGATGCGGTCGGTGGGGCCGAAGGCGGCGTTCTCGACGCGCTCCATCGAGAGCTTCTCCGGGTGGTAGGAGAAGTTGGAGCCCTCGGTCTTGACGATCGTGTAGTCGTCGCCGCGGCGCAGGCGCAGCGTGACGGTGCCGGTCACGAGCGAGGCGATCCAGCGCTGGATCGACTCACGGAGCATGAGCGACTGCGGGTCGAGCCAGCGGCCCTCGTAGAGCAGGCGACCGAGCTTGCGGCCCTCGTTGTGGTAGTTCGCGAGGGTGTCCTCGTTGTGCACGGCGTTGAGCAGGCGCTCGTACGCCGCGAAGAGCAGCGCCATGCCGGGCGCCTCGTAGATGCCGCGCGACTTGGCCTCGATGATGCGGTTCTCGATCTGGTCGGACATGCCGAGTCCGTGGCGGCCACCGATCTTGTTCGCCTCGAGCACGAGCGCGACGGCGTCGTCGTAGCGCTTGCCGTTGAGGGCGACCGGGCGGCCGGCCTCGAAGGTGACGGCGACGTCCTCCGACTCGATCTGGACCGACGGGTCCCAGAACTTCACACCCATGATCGGCTCGACGACCTCGAAGGAGACGTCGAGGTGCTCGAGGATCTTCGCCTCGTGCGTCGCGCCCCAGATGTTGGCGTCGGTGGAGTACGCCTTCTCCGTGGCATCGCGGTAGGGCAGGTTGTGCGCGACGAGCCACTCGGACATCTCGTGGCGGCCACCGAGCTCGGTGACGAAGTCGTTGTCGAGCCACGGCTTGTAGATGCGGAGCTCGGGGTTGGCCAGCAGGCCGTAGCGGTAGAACCGCTCGATGTCGTTGCCCTTGTACGTCGAGCCGTCGCCCCAGATGTTGACGTCGTCGGCCTGCATCGCGCGAACCAGCATCGTGCCGGTGACGGCGCGGCCCAGCGGGGTGGTGTTGAAGTACGCCTTCGCGCCCGAGCGGATGTGGAACGCGCCGCACGCGAGCGCGGCCAGGCCCTCCTCGACGAGCTGCGGCTTGATGTCGACCGCGCGCGCGATCTCCGCGCCGTACTGCTTCGCGCGCACCGGGACGCCGGCGATGTCCGGCTCGTCGGGCTGGCCGATGTCGGCCGTGTACGTGCACGGGATCGCGCCCTTGTCGCGCATCCAGGCGACCGCCACCGACGTGTCGAGGCCTCCGGAGAAGGCGATGCCGACCTTCTCGCCGATGGGCAGGGAGGTGAGGACCTTGCTCAAGTTCGTGTTCCTTCTACTTGCGATCAGTCGGTGTGGCCGTCGGCCAGGTGGGTGAAGTGTCGGGCGAGCGCGCTGCCGTCGGCGGGGCGCGCGATCACGAGCACAGTGTCGTCCCCCGCGATGGTCCCGAGCACATCGGGGACCTCCGCACGGTCGATGGCGCTCGCGAGGAACTGCGCCGCGCCCGGAGGGGTGCGGAGCACGACGAGGTTGGCGCTCGCCTCGGCGCTGATGAGCAGCTCGGCGCAGAGCCGGGCCAGGCGGTGCGAGGCCGCGGCGGCCTCCCCCGCCCCCTGCGCGCGGTTGGCCTCGGCGGAGACCGCGTAGACCAGCGCACCGGAGGCGCCCCGGACCTTGACCGCGCCCAGCTCGTCGAGGTCACGGCTCAACGTCGCCTGGGTGACGTGGAGGCCACGCTCGCCGAGCAGCTCGGCGAGCTCCGTCTGCGACTTGACCTCGTGGCCACCGAGCAGGTCGAGGATCAGCGCCTGGCGGGCGGCCTTCGTGAGTGGCTTGAGCGCGTGGACGTTCATGTCAGTCCTGCTCGGCCGTCGGCGTCGCGTGCTCGGACAGGAACGTGAGGATCGCCTTCTGGGCGTGGCGCCGGTTCTCGGCCTCGTCCCAGATGACGCTCTGCGGGCCGTCGATGACCTCGGCGGCGATCTCCTTGCCGCGGTACGCCGGGAGGCAGTGCATGACGATCGCGTCGGGCTTCGCGCCGGCAAGGAGCTCCGCCGTCAGGGCGTACGGCGCGAGGTCGGCCAGGCGCTCGGCTGCCTCCGCCTCCTTGCCCATGGAGACCCAGGTGTCTGTGATGACGATGTCGGCGCCCGCGACCGCGGCCTGCGGGTCGCGGACCAGCTGGCCGGTGCCCCCGGTCTCGGCACCGAGCTTGTTGGCCCGGTCGACCATCTCCTGCGCGGGCTCGTAGCCCTCGGGGCTCGAGATCCGGACGTGCATGCCCGCGAGCGCGCCCGCGAGCAGCCAGGAGTTGCCCATGTTGCAGGCGCCGTCGCCGAGGAACGTCGCGGTCAGCCCCGCCGTCGCACCCTTGTGCTCGATGATCGTGAGCAGGTCGGCGAGGAGCTGGCAGGGGTGGAAGTCGTCGGTGAGGGCGTTGACGACCGGCACGCCGGCGTACTGCGCCATCTCCTCGACCTTGGCCTGCGCGTCGGTGCGCCAGACGATCTGGCTCGCCTGCCGGCCGAGCACGCGGGCGACATCGGCGACGGACTCCCGCACGCCGATGCCGGCGAGCTTGCCGTCGACGACCATCGGGTTGCCGCCGAGCTCGGCGATGCCGGCCGAGAACGACGCCTGCGTGCGCAGGGTGGGCTTGTCGAAGACCATCGCGACGGTGCGCGGGCCCTCGAGGGGCTTGGCGACGTACGGGTCCGCCTTGAGCGACTGGGCCAGGGCGAGGACCTGCTTCTGCTCGGCAGCACTCAGGTCGTCGTCGGCCAGGAAGTGGCGGGTCATGCGGTCGCCTCCTTCTGTGCAGCATCGAGGATCGCGGGCAGGGCGGCGAGGAAGGCGTCGACGTCGGCCTCGGTGAGCACCAGCGGAGGCGCGAACCGGAGCCGCGAGGGCGTCGGGTTGTTGACGATGAAGCCGGCCTCGAGCGCCTTGCCGACGACGACGGCGGAGTCGAGGCCGTCCGCCAGCTCGACGCCGATCAGCAGGCCCGCAGCACGGACCTCGGTGATCCGGGGCTCGACTGCCAGGCCCCCGGCGAGCCGCTCGCCGACCGCCTGGACGTGCTCGAGGAGCCCGTCCTTCTCGATCGTGTCGAGCACGGCCAGCGCAGCAGCCGCCGCGACCGGATTGCCCGCGAACGTCGACCCGTGGTTGCCCGGCTGCAGCAGCGACGCGGCCGCACCGGTCGCCACGCAAGCGCCGATCGGGATGCCGCCAGCCAGGCCCTTGGCGAGGGTCACGATGTCGGGCACCACCGGCAGCGGGTCGGCGAGCTCCTCGTTCTGGAAGGCGAGCCAGCTGCCCGTGCGGCCGATGCCGGTCTGGATCTCGTCGAGCCAGAGCAGCGCACCGTGGGCGGTCGTGATGTGGCGCGCCTGCGCGAGGTAGTCGGCGGGTGGGATGACCACGCCGGCCTCGCCCTGCACGGGCTCCAGGATGACCGCCGCGGTCTCGTCGGTGACGGCCGCGGCGAGCGCCTCGGCGTCGCCGTACGGCACGAAGGTGACGTCGCCCGGGAGCGGCTCGAACGGCGTCCGGTAGGCCTCCTTGGCGGTCAGCGCGAGCGCGCCCATCGTCCGGCCGTGGAAGGCACCCTCGGTCGCGACGAGGTGCGTGCGGCCGGTGCGCCGGGTCAGCTTGAATGCCGCCTCGTTGGCCTCGGCGCCGGAGTTGGTGAAGAAGACGCGGGTCTCCCCCTCCGGGCCGCCGACCATCGCGTCGAGCCGCTCGGCGAGCTCCACCTGCGGGGCGCTGGCGAAGAAGTTCGAGATGTGGCCGAGGGTCTGCAGCTGCTCGGTCACCGCGGCGACCAGCGCCGGGTGGGCGTGGCCGAGCGCGTTGACGGCGATGCCGCCGAGCAGGTCGACGTACTCCTTGCCGTCGGCGTCCCAGACGTGCGCGCCCTCGCCCTTGACGAGGACCAGCTTGGGGGTGCCGAAGGTGTTCATGACGGCGCCGGTGTAGCGCTGGGTCCACTCGTTCTGGCTGGTCATCACGCCTCCTTCGCGGACTTGTCGCTGGCGGGGACCTTCGCCTGCCGCAGCTTGGTCTCGACGCCCGGCAGCACCTGGGTCCCAACACCGGCGTCGGTGAAGATCTCGAGGAGCACCGCGTGGGGCGTGCGGCCGTCGACGACCGTCGCCCGCGGGACGCCTGCCTGCACCGCGTTGAGGCAGGCCTGCATCTTCGGGACCATGCCGGAGGCAAGGCTCGGGATCATCTCCGCGAGCGCCTCGGGGCTGATCTCGCCGATGACGTCGTCGCTGTGCGGCCAGTCGCGGTAGAGGCCCTCGACGTCGGTGAGGACGAGGAGCTTCTCGGCCCCCAGCGCCGCCGCGAGGGCAGCTGCTGCGGTGTCGGCGTTGACGTTGTGGACGGTGCCGAACTCGTCAGGCGCGACGCTCGAGATCACCGGGATCCGGCCGGCCTCGACCAGGTCGAGTACGGACTCGGGACGCACCTTCGCGACCTCGCCGACGAGGCCGAGGTCGACCTCCTCGCCGTCGACGATCGTGTTGGTCGGCGTGGCGGTGAAGAGGCCGGCGTCCTCGCCCGAGAGGCCGACCGCGAGCGGGCCGTGCTGGTTGAGCAGGCCGACGAGCTCGCGCTGCACCTGGCCGACGAGCACCATGCGCACGACGTCCATCGCCTCGGGGGTGGTCACCCGGAGGCCGCCGCGGAACTCCGACTCGATGCCGAGCCGGTCGAGCATGCTCGAGATCTGCGGGCCGCCGCCGTGCACGACGACCGGCTTGAAGCCGGCGAGCCGGAGGAACGCGATGTCCTCGGCGAAGGCGACCTTGAGGGCGTCGTCGGTCATGGCGTTGCCGCCGTACTTCACCACGATGATCTTGCCGTGGTAGCGCTTCAGCCACGGCAGCGCGCCCGCGAGGACGTGGGCGTTCTGCTCCGCGGTGAGGGAGGGCTTGTGACTGGCGTGGAGGTCGCTCATGAGGAGTACGCGCTGTTCTCGTGGACGTAGGCGTGGGTCAGGTCGTTGGTCCACACCGTGGCGGTGGCGTCACCGGACTTGAGGTCGATGGTGACGGTGACCTTGCGCGGCTCGAGGTCGATGGTGGCCGGGTCCTCGGCGGGCGTGGACTGCTTGCAGACCCAGACGCCGTTGATCGCGACGTCGAGGTCGGCCGGGTCGAACGCTGCCTGGGTGGTGCCGACGCTGGCCAGCACCCGGCCCCAGTTGGGGTCCTTGCCGAAGACGGCGGCCTTGAAGAGGTTGGACCGCGCGACGGAGCGGCCGACCTCGACCGCGTCGTCCTCGGTGGCGGCGTGCAGGACCTCGATGGAGATCTCGTGGTCGGCGCCCTCGGCGTCGGCCAGGAGCTGCTTCGCGAGCGAGACGCACGCCTCCTGCAGCGCGGCGGTGAACTCCTCCGCACCCGGCTGTACGCCGGAGGCGCCGCTCGCGAGCACGGTCACCGTGTCGTTGGTCGACATGCAGCCGTCGGAGTCGAGGCGGTCGAAGCTGATCCGGGTGCTCGCCCGCAGCGCGGCATCGAGCTCGTCGGCGGGCACGATCGCGTCGGTCGTGATGACGACCAGCATCGTGGCGAGCGCCGGAGCGAGCATGCCCGCGCCCTTCGCCATCGCTCCGATGCTCCAGCCGTCGCGCTGCACGACGCACTGCTTGTTGACCGAGTCGGTGGTCATGATCGCCTGCGCGGCGAGCTCGCCACCGTCGGCGGAGAGCGCCGCGTGGGCCGCCTCCACGCCGTCGAGCAGGCTCTGCCGGTCGTTGGCCAGGCCGATCAGGCCGGTCGAGCAGACGACGACGTCGATCGCGCCGATGCCGGCCTTCTCGGCGACCTTCTCCGCGACCGCGTGGGTGGTCTGGAAGCCCTCGGGGCCGGTGTAGCAGTTGGCGCCGCCGGAGTTGAGGACGACCGCCTTGACGACGCCGTCCTTGACGACCTCCTGCGACCACAGCACCGGGTTGGCCTTGCAGCGGTTGGCGGTGAAGACGGAGGCGGAGTCGAAGCGCGGGCCCTGGTTGACGACGAGGGCGAGGTCGAGGTTGCCGTTGGACTTGAGGCCGGCGTGGACGCCGGAGGCGACGAAGCCGGCGGGGTGGGTGATGCTCACTTCTTGGGGCCCTTCTGGGGAGCCTTCGGACCCTTCTTCTGGGTCTTCTGGGGGGTGATCGGGACGGCGGCGGCAACGGTGTGCCCTCGTCGTCGCCACTCCTCCGCGGCCTTGTCGGAGTCGCTCACCCGGACCATCACCCAGTCGGTCTCGTAGGTGGAGAACGTGTACGCCGGCACCCCGATGTCGGCGAGCGGAACCAGCAGGGCGGCGAGGATGCCGACCGCGCCCTCCTCGACCTCGCTGACCACCCGGTAGGCGATCAGCGGCTTGATGCTCGGCGTCTTGGTCGGGACCGACCGGCCGGCGCAGATCAGGCTGGTCTCGGTGGCGGTCGCGGTCACGCTGAAGAGCGAGCTCGACTCCGCCCACTGCGGGATCTCGGCGCCGGCGGCGAGCTTCACGATCGCCAGCTTCTCGGGGTACGACGCAAGGGTCAGCTGGTGCGTCGTCCAGGCGGGGACGGCCTCCGTGACGGCGTCGAGGTCGAGCACGTCGTTGGTGATGTCTTCAGTGCTCATGGTGCGAGTCCGATCGTGGTGAGGCCGGTGCCCTCGGGGAGGCCCAGCGCGAGGTTCATGCACTGCACGGCGGCGCCGGCGGTGCCCTTGGCCAGGTTGTCGACGGCGCCGACGGCGACCAGGCGCCCGGCGGTCTCGTCGACGGTCACCTGCACGTGCACGGAGTTGGAGCCGAGCACGCTCTTGGTCTGCGGCCACACGCCCTGCGGCAGCACGGTGACGAACGGCTCGTCGGCGTAGAACGCCGCGTAGGCGTCGTACGCCTGCTGGGCGGTGACGCCGGCCGTGATGGGCGCCGAGCACGTCGCGAGGATGCCGCGCGGCATCGGGACGAGCAGCGGGGTGAAGCTGACCGTGATCTCGTCATCGGTCAGCAGCGAGAGGTTCTGCGTGATCTCCGGGGTGTGCCGGTGCACGCCGCCGACGCCGTACGCCGAGACGTTGCCCATCACCTCGGAGCCGAGGAGGTTTGCCTTGAGCGACTTGCCCGCACCGGAGGTGCCGGACGCGGCCACGACGACCACGTCGGGCGTGACCAGGCCGGCCTGGACAGCCGGAGCCAGCGTCAGCGTGGAGACCGTCGGGTAGCAGCCCGGGACCGCGATGCGCTTCGCACCGGCGAGCTCGCCCCGCTGGCCGGGCAGCTCGGGGAGGCCGTACGGCCACGAGCCGGCGTGGCTGCCGCCGTAGAACCTCTCCCACTCGGCGCTGTCGGTGAGCCGGAAGTCGGCGCCGCAGTCGATGACCACCACGTCGTCGCCGAGCTGCTCGGCGATCGCCGCGGACTGGCCGTGGGGCAGGCCGAGGAAGACCACGTCGTGACCGGCGAGGGTCTCGGCGGTGGTCGGCTCGAGCACCCGGTCGGCCAGCGGCACGAGGTGCGGCTGGAGCACACCCAGCTTCTCCCCCGCGTTGGAGCCGCCGGTCAGCGCGCCGATCTCGACGTCGTCGCGGCCGAGCAGCAGGCGCAGCACCTCACCGCCCGCGTATCCGCTCGCTCCGGCAACGGCGATCCTGACCTTGCTCATATGCATGACTATACATCCCTCTGCATGAACATGTGCACTGGGTTTCAGTCCTCGACGAGGGTGACGCCCTTGGCGTGACGCTCGGCCAGCTCGGCGTAGTACGCACCGTTGACCTCGACCCAGAACTCCGCCGCCGTGCCGGCGATCGGCTTCTTCACCTCGCACGGGGCGCCGAGCGCGAGCACGCCCTCGGGGATCTCCTTGTTGGCCGAGACGACGGAGCCCGCCGCGACCATCGTGCCCGCCCCGATCCGTGCGTTGTCGAGGACGACGCTGCCGTTGCCGACCAGCGACTTCTCCCCCAGGTAGTCGCCGTGGAAGACGACGCTGTGCGCGACCGCGGCGTGCTTGCAGATCTCGACGGTCACGTCGGGGCCACCGTGGACGACCGAGTTGTCCTGGATGTTGGCGCCCTCGCGCACCACGATCGAGCAGATGTCGGCGCGCAGGACCGCGCCGTACCAGACGCTCGCGCCCTTCTCGACCGTCACGTCGCCGATCAGCACGGCGGTCGGGGCGATGAAGGCGTCGGGGTGGACGGTGGGGCGCTTGCCCTCGAACTCGTACAGCGGCATGGCGCCGACGCTAGCGGATCAGGGCGTGCCTAGGTTTGGGGCATGCTCCGACGACTCGCGCTCTTCCTCGGCTCCCGTGACGGCTCCGACCCGGCGTACGCCGAGATGGCGTACGACGTGGGCCGCGGGCTCGCCCAGCGCGACATCGAGCTCGTGTACGGCGGAGGCAGTGGCGGCCTGATGGGGCGCGTCTCCCAGGGCGTGCTCGACCACGGCGGCCGGGTCTACGGCGTGATCCCGCGCTTCATGGTCGAGCGTGAGTGGGCCCGGCTCCACGAGGAGCGCGTCGAGATGCACGTCGTCGACACCATGCACGAGCGCAAGGCGATGATGAGCGTCGAGGCCGAGGCCTTTCTCGTCCTGCCCGGCGGTCTCGGCACCCTCGAGGAGCTCTTCGAGGTCTGGACCTGGCGCACGCTCGGCCTGCACGAGAAGCCGATCGGCCTGCTCAACCCCGACAGCTTCTGGGACCCGCTGGTCGCGATGCTGCACCGGCTCGCCGAGGAGGACTTCATGGACTCCCAGACCGTGCGCGACCTGGTGGTCGAGCCGACGCTCGAGGCCGTGCTGGCCGGCCTCGAGCGTCAGCTGTAGCTCAGCGCTGGACGGCGCCGGTCACCTCGGCCGCACGGGCCACCGCGGCGTCGCGGGCAGCGCCGGACTCGCCCTCGGCGAGCGTGCGGTCCGCGGCACGGAAACGCAGCGCGAAGGCGAGCGACTTCTTGCCCTCGCCCACCTGCTCGCCGGTGAACACGTCGAAGAGCCGGATCGACTCGAGCAGCTCGCCCGCACCCTCGCGCAGCGCGGCCTCGACCGCCGCGGCCGGGACGGAGGCGTCGACGACGAGCGCGACGTCCTCCTTCGCGACCGGGTACGACGAGAAGCGCGGTGCCTGCGGGGACGTGGCGTGCTCGAGCAGGGCGTCGAGGTCGATCTCGGCGGCCGCGGAGCGGGCCGGGAGCCCGAACGCCTTGCAGACCTTCGGGTGCAGCTCGCCGGCGTGGCCGAGCAGGACGCCGTCGACGGAGACGGCGGCGCAGCGGCCGGGGTGCCACGGCGCGACCGCCGCAGCCTCGACGTCGAGCGTCACACCGAGTGCACCAGCGAGGTCACGCACGGCGGCGATCGCGTCGGACCACCCCGCAGCGCGGCCCTGGCCCCACCAGCCGTCGTCCTCACGGGCGCCGGTGAGGGCGAGCGCGAGGTGCTGCGGCTGGGCCGGGACGGCCTTCTCGATGGCGGCCCACTCCTCGTCGGTCGGACGACGGTCCGTGCCGAGGATCGGCGCCTTCTCGTCACCGGTCGGCTGGAAGACGAGCGCGGTCTCGAAGATCGCGGCGTCGGCGTTGCCACGACCGACGTTGCGGGCCAGCGTGTGCAGCACGCCCGGGAGCAGCGTCGTGGCGAGCAGCGGCTGCTCGGCGTTCAGCGGGTTCTCCATGCGCAGCGAACGCCGGCGCGCGTCGTCGGCGGGCAGCGCGAGGGCGTCGTAGTCGGCCTCGGAGGTGAAGGGGTACGAGATGACCTCGTTGAAGCCCGCACCCGCGATCACGCGGCCCACACGGCGACGCAGGCGCTGGACCTCGGTCAGGCCACGCCCGGCCGGAGCGGTCGGCAGCACGGAGGGGACGTCCTCGTAGCCGACGATCCGCGCGACCTCCTCGACCAGGTCGAAGGGCTGGCTGATGTCGGGGCGCCACGACGGGACGACCGCCGTGAGCTCGTCGCCCTCCACCGTGACGTCCGCACCGATCGCGCGCAGGTGGGCGACAGTGGTCTCGGCCGGGATCGGCATGCCGGTGATGCGGGCAGGCAGGTCGACAGGGGCAGTGACGACGCGACGCTCCGGGGCCTGGCCGACGACGGTGACGCCCTCACCCGCGGTGGCACCGCCGAGCTCGACGAGGAGCTGGACGACGCGGTCGGCCGCAGCCTGCGGCAGCTCGGGGTCGACGCCGCGCTCGAAGCGCTTGGACGCCTCCGAGCCGAGCTTGTGGCGCTTCTGCGAGCGGAAGACCGTGACCGGGTCGAAGTGGGCGGCCTCGACCACGATCTCCGTCGTGGAGTCGGAGACCTCCGTCGAGGCGCCGCCCATGACGCCGGCGATGCCGATCGCTCCGTTGTCGTCGGCGATGACCAGGTCGGCCGGCTCGAGCTTGCGGACGACGTCGTCGAGGGTGGTGAGCTTCTCCCCCGCGGTCGCGCGACGGACCCGGATCGGGCCGGCGACCTTGGCTGCGTCGTAGCAGTGGTTGGGCTGGCCCAGCTCGAGCATCACGTAGTTGGAGATGTCGACGCCGAGCGAGATGGAGCGCATGCCGCACTGCTCGAGGCGGAGCTTCATCCACTCGGGCGTGGGACGTGCGGGGTCGAAGCCGGTCACGGTGCGCGCGACGAACACCGGGCAGCCGGCCTCGTCCTCGACGACGACCTGGTGCCCTGCGTCGTTGGCCGCGGGCAGCTCGAACTCGGCCGGGTCCGCGAACGGCACGTCGAAGCCGAGAGCGGCCTCGCGGGCCACGCCCCGGAGCGAGAGCGCGTAGGCGCGGTCGGGGTTGATCTCGAACTCGATGACCGCGTCGTCCATGCCGAGCAGCGGCATGGCCTCGTCGCCGGGCTTGGCCGAGTCGGCGGGCAGCACGATGATGCCGTCGCCGTCAGCCGGGAGGCCCAGCTCGGCACGCGAGCAGATCATGCCGGCGGAGAGGTGGCCGTAGGTCTTGCGCTCGGAGATGGCGAAGCCGCCCGCGAGCACCGCACCCGGCAGGGAGACGACGACGAGGTCGCCCTCGACGAAGTTGTGGGCTCCGCAGATGATCCCCTGCGGCTCGCCGGTGCCGTTGGCGTCGGCGACGTCGACGGTGCACCAGTTGATGACCTTGCCGTTCTTCTGCGGCTCCTTCTCGATCGTCAGCACGCGGCCGACGACGAGCGGGCCGGTGATGGCATCGGCCGGCGTGTGCAGCGCCTCGAGCTTGAGGCCCAGGGCCGTGAGCCGCGCGGCGAGCGCGTCGACGGAGAGGTCGTCCGGGAGGGCGACGTACTCCTTGATCCAGGAAACGGGGGCCTTCATCAGATCTCGACTCCAAAGGGCGCAGCGAAGCGGACGTCTCCTTCAAAGACATCGCGCAGGTCCTCGACGTTGTGACGGAACATCAGCGTGCGGTCGATGCCCATGCCGAATGCGAAGCCGGTGTAGACCTCGGGGTCGACACCGCAGGCGACGAGGACCTTGGGGTTGACCACACCGCAGCCGCCCCACTCGATCCAGCCCTCGCCGCGGCACGTGCGGCACTCGGCCGGGTCGCCGACCTCGCCGTTGCGGCAGACGAAGCAGACGAGGTCGACCTCGGCCGACGGCTCGGTGAAGGGGAAGTACGACGGCCGGAAGCGCGTCGAGATGCCCTCGCCGAACATGGCGGCAGCAAAGTGGTCGAGCGCGCCCTTGAGGTGGGCCATCGTGATGCCCTTGTCGATGACGAGACCCTCGACCTGGTGGAAGACCGGCGAGTGCGTCGCGTCGATCTCGTCGGTGCGGTAGACGCGACCGGGGCAGACCACGTAGATCGGGGGCTGGCGGGTCAGCATCGTGCGCGCCTGCACCGGCGACGTGTGCGTGCGGAGCACGAGCGCGGCGTCGGCGGGCTGCAGCCAGAAGGTGTCCTGCATGGTGCGGGCCGGGTGGTCGGCGCCGAGGTTGAGCGCGTCGAAGTTGAGCCACTCGGCCTCGACCTGCGGCCCCTCGGCAACCTCCCAGCCCATCGCGACGAAGACGTCGGCGATCCGCTCGGAGAGCGTGGTGATCGGGTGGCGGGTGCCGGGCGCGCGGCGGTCGGTCGGCAGCGTGACGTCGACCGTCTCCTCGACGAGCATCCGCTCCTCGTGCTCGGCCTCGAGCACGGTGGTGCGCTCGGCGAGGGCCTTGTTGACCGCGCCACGGGCCTGGCCGACGCGGGCGCCGGCCTCCTTGCGGGCCTGCGGCGGCAGCGCGCCGATCTCGCGGTTGGCGAGCGCCAGCGGTGAGCGGTCACCCGCGTGCTCGAGGCGGACCTGCTTGAGCTCCTCGAGGTCCTTCGCGGCGCCGATCGCGGCGATCGCGGCGTCGCGCATCGCCTCGACCTCTGCGGCCTGCAGGGGCGTGACCTCGACGGGGTCGTACTCGGTGTTCGGGCCCGACATGACTGCCTTTCACTCTGCTCAGGAGGTGGCCTCGACAGGCTCGACCACCGAACCCGGGGGTTCGCCCACCGAGCCCCGGCCGTCGGCCACCGCGGGCCAGTCTAGGGAACGCCGGGGGCTCACTCCGCCGCGGGCCAGACCACGGAGACGCGCGCCCCGCCCGTGGCCGCATCGCCGATCTCAACCTGCCCGCCGTGGGCACGGACCAGCCCGTTGACGAGGTACATCCCGAGCCCGGACCCACCGCTCGCGCCGTGCTTCCAGAACTTCGTGAAGACGCGCCGCCGGATCTCCTCCGGAATGCCCGCCCCCTCGTCCTCGACGGTGATCGCGACCGCAGGGCGGTCGTCAGCACCGGTCGCCGCGCGGGCCGTGACGAGCACCGTGCCATCACCGTGCCGGACGGCGTTCTCGACGAGGTTGGTGAGCACCTGGACGAACTTGTCGGGGTCGGCCTGCACCAGCGGCAGTCCACGCTCGAGGTCGAGCACCAGGTTGCGGGCCGTGCTCTGCGAGACCGAGTCGACCACGCGCGCCGCCAGCGTCGAGACGTCGGAGGGCCGCGCGTACAGCTGGAGCCGCCCGGTGTCGATGCGCGCCACGTCGAGCAGCTCGGCGATCAGCCGGCTGAGCCGGTCGGAGTCGCTGTGCACCGTGGTGAGCATCAGCTTCTTCTGGTCGTCGTTGAGGTGGTCCCACCGGCTCAGCAGGGCCTGCACGAACCCCTTCACGCCCGTCAGCGGGCTGCGGAGCTCGTGCGCGACCGTGGCGACGAGGTCGGACCGCTCGCGGTCCAGCCGCGCCCGTCCGCGGCCGGAACGGAGCGTGATCGCCACGGTGTCGATCTCCCCTGCCACCCGGTGGATCCGCGCCGCCACGAGCACCTCGGTGCCGTCGGGCAGCAGCCAGGACTGCTCGGGGACGCCGGTGCGGCTGCGGAGTCCGGCGTACGGCGTGTTGCTGCCGACCCACGTGCAGCCTTCGGTGTCCTGCAGGCGGAGCACCTCGGCGAGCTCGCAGCCCACGGAGGCGGCGGCATCGACGCCGAGCATGCACGCCGCCACGGCGTTGACCAGGAGCACCTGGCCCGTGCCGTCGGCGATCACGACGCCATCGGGCAGGACGTCGAGGGCGTCGGCAGCCGAAACGGGGGTCACGGGTGCAATCTAGACCGCATGCGGATGCTCAGCCGGACCCTCGCCGTCGCCGGCCTGCTCGTGACCCCGCTGGTCGCGTGCGACGACGGCGGGCCGGCGTACGACCAGGACCTGGCGCACTACGCGTTCGAGAAGGCGCACGTCGCCCACCTCCCCGGCGGCGAACGGCTCGCCGTCGGCAGCCTGACCGGCCACGACCTGACCGTGCAGTGGGGAGACGGTGATGGCTGGTCCACCCCGCAGAAGGTGGCCGACGAGCCGCTGTGGACCCACGACCTCCGCCTGCGCGAGCGCGAGGGGACCGCGGCTATCAGCGCGGACTTCTGGGAGCAGGAGAAGCTCGACGACGACTACTCCCCCCGCCGCAGCGTCATCGTCGTCTGTCGCGACCACACGTGCTCGGCCGCGCAGCACCCCGAGGGCCTCTCCTCCGCCCACGTCGCCGACGACGGCTCGCTGGTCGACTTCGGCATGAGCGACCACAGCGTCGCCTTCTGGGAGGACGGCCGCTTCCGCACGCACAGCATCACCGGGCTGCCGGCCGAGATGGCGATCCAGACGCTGCCGGACGGCTCCTGGCTCGCCACCGGTGCCCGGCGCGCCGGCGACCTCTGCCACTACGACCTGTACGCCGCGCCACGCGCCACCGTCGCCTTCTCCCGGGTCGCCACAGGCCCGGGCTTCCCCGACGCGAGGTGTCGCGCCTACGCACCGGAGCTGGAGCCCGGCGACCCCGACCGCGTCGGTGTGTACGTCGACTCCTCGGTCGACCGCCTCGTCTTCGTCCGTCACGACGGTGCGTGGCGGGCAGACGTCCCGGAGGTGCGGCCGATCGCCTACCGGGACACCCAGGGCCGCTCGACGATCGCACCGATGGACATCGACGTCGGCGGCGGAAGGGCGCTGCTCGGCTCCCCCGACCTCCGCCACGTCGTCGTCCAGCTGCGGCCCGCGGGCTCGGAGACGTGGTCGTCGCCGCGCACGGTGGCCACCGCCCCCGCAGGGCACCTCTGCCGGTGGGCGCGGAGCAGCTCGACCACGACCGGATCTGCGATGGCCGTCGTCTACTGCTATCCCGAGGACCTGGCCTGGCGCCCGAGCGTCGAGCAGTACGCACCGGTGGCCCTCGTCCTCGCCAGCGACGACGGCCGGCAGTGGACCCGCGCGTCGCTCGCGCACCCCGCCCACGAGGGCGGATCCGGTGGCGAGGACTACCTGCTCGCCGCGGGTGCGCGGAAGTCCCTCCTGTGGTTGAAGGGCACGGGCCACCTGAAGACGATCCACCTCCGGAGCGACCCTCTCTGGGACTCGCTGGTCGTCGTCGACCACGGCACCCGTCTGCTGCGACTGATCGGCAACGGCGACCGCTCCGCGATGTGCCGACCCTCGTGGACCGTCACCGACATCGACGCGCGCGTCTGGCCCGCCGCGACCCCGGTCCCGCCGCGGATCCAGCGCTACCTCGACCGGGGCACCTGCGAGTTCGACGGCTGGCCCAGCCAGCACGGCCGGATCGAGGCCGGCGCCTACGGCGGGATCTTCCAGTGGGAGTTCGCACTGGTCCCCCGCGGTGACGGCTACGTGGTGCACTGAGCCATGACCCGACGCCTCACCGTCGGGGCGGCCGGCGTCGCGCTGGCCGCCTCCACCCTCGCCGCCTGCTCCTCCGACCGGGACGAGCGGCTCGTCGCCGCACTCCGCGACGCGTCGGCTCCCGCCCTCTTCGCTCCGTCGTACGCCGGCCACGGGCCGCGCTCCTTCGTCGTCAACGCCGACCACAGCGTGACGCTCGCCTACGGCACGGGCTTCGCGCCGACGCTCACCCTGCGCAAGGCGCCACCTGGCGACCTGTGCGCGGGCAGGGCGCCGGAGTGGGACCGCTGCCAGGCGGTGGACGGCGACGGGGTGCGGCTCGGCTTCGAGGAGATGGGCGCCGTCGTCGTGCGCCGCGCCGGCACCGAGCTCTTCTGGAGCAACATCTCCTTCGAGATGCCCGACGAGGACTTCACCTCCGACGACGCACGGCAGGACGCGATCGACGCCAGGGTGTCCACCTTCGTCCGGGCCTCGCGGCGGGCCACCCAGCTGAGTCCCGGCGAGCTGGTCGACCGCGTGCCGAAGGGCACCGTCACGGCGGCCAGCTGACCCGGCGGCAACGACAACGGCCGCGCCCACCCGGAAGGGTGGGCGCGGCCATGTGCGGTGCCGGTCAGGCCGGCTCGGGCTCGGGCGCGATCTCGACGCCGGGCATCTTCGGCACCGGGTCGACGTACTCCATGAAGACGAGGACGAGGACGCCGCCGATGGCGAGCGACACCGCGCCCACCCAGTAGGCGATGACCGCGCCACCGGCGAGGTCGGGCACGCCCAGGGCGGAGACGTTCTTCGCGGCGTGCTTCACCGCGATGCTGGCGAGCGTGGCGAGGCCGAGCGCGCCGCCGATCTGCTGGATCGCCTGCTGGACGCCCGAGGCCAGCGAGGAGTCCTCGGCGGTCACCTGGTGGAGCGAGGCGTTGCCGATGGCCGGGAAGCTGAGCCCGGAGCCGAAGGCAAGCAGGACCATGCCCGGGAGGATGTGGGCGACGTAGGAGTCGCCAGTGCCGATGAGGGTGGCCAGGCCCATGCCGACGGCGTCGATCGCGAAGCCGGCGGCGAGGAGGGCCTTGACCCCGACCTTCGGCATCAGACCCGTGCCGATGCCGATGCCCGCGCCGATGCAGAGGCCGAAGGGCAGGTAGGACAGGCCGCACTTGATCGAGCTCCACCCCAGGATCTGCTGCTCGACGAGCGTGAGCAGGAAGAAGTAGGAGAAGAAGGCAGTCGAGAAGAAGAGCGTGACGATGTTGGTCACCACGCGCGTGCGGTTGCGGAAGAACGACAGCGGGATGAGCGGATCGCTCGAGCTGGCCTCGATCAGGACCATGAGCCCGATCAGCACCGCGCCGAGGAGCAGCGCCGCGAGGACGCCCGCCTCCGTCCAGTCGTGGTCGGCCGCGCGCAGCAGGCCGTAGACCAGCGACAGCAGGCCCGCGGTGCCGGTGATGGCGCCGAGGAAGTCGGGGCGGTGGGGGTTGGGCGACCTGCTCTCGGAGACCAGCCGCGGGACGAGGACGAGCGCAGCGACCGCGACCGGGATGTTGATGAAGAAGATCCAGCGCCAGTCGACGTGGGTGATGAAGCCGGAGATGACCGTGCCCGACGTGCCGCCGAGGCCGGCCAGGCCGCCGAAGATGCCGAGCGCCTTGATCCGCTCGCGCGGATCGGTGAAGAGCACCGCGATGATGCCGAGCGAGGCGGGCGCCGCGAGCGCCTCGCCCATGCCCTGCACGAAGCGGCTCACGTCCATCATCAGGCCGGTCTGGGCGAAGCCGCACGTCGCCGACGCGACGCCGAAGAGCGCGACGCCGACGAGGAAGGTCACGCGGCGGCCGAGCAGGTCGGCCAGCCTTCCACCGAGGAGCAGCAGGCCGCCGGCCGCGAGGACGTAGGCCTCCACCACCCACGCCAGGCTGGACTCCGACATGGAGAGGTCGATCTTGATCTGGGGCAGGGCGACGTTCACCACGGTGACGTCGAGGATGAGCATGAACTGGATCAGGCCGAGGACACCAAGGGCCTGCCAGCGGCGCGGATCGGCTGTGCCGTGCGCCGGAGTGAGGGACTCGCTGGTCATGGGGATCAGCGTGGCAGAGAGCACCGACAGCCGGGACCGACTCGGACCGAAACAGGGGCCCACCCGAGGATGGCGATGATCAGCGGTGGGCGCGCGCCGACGCGTAGAGGCAGACCGCGGTCGCGGTCGCGAGGTTGAGGCTCTCGGCCTTGCCGTAGATCGGGATGCTCACGACCTCGTCGGCGGCGTCGCGGAGGGCGTCGGGCAGTCCCCACGCCTCGTTGCCCATCAGCCAGGCCGTCGGCTTCGCCAGCAGGTCGTCGGCCGCGAAGAGGTCGCGTCCGTCCATGTCCGCAGCCAGTACGCCGAGCCCCGCGGCCTGCGCGGCCCGCACCGCCGCCAGCGGGTCGCGCTCGAGCGCGATCGGGAGGTGGAAGACCGATCCGACCGAGGCCCGGATCGTCTTCGGGTTGTAGAGGTCGACGGCGTCACCGGCGAGGATGACGGCGTCCGCACCAGCCGCGTCCGCGCAGCGGATCACGGTGCCGGCGTTGCCGGGGTCGCGCACGTCGGCGGCGATGACCACCAGGCGAGCGCCCGCGAGCACGTCGGCGAGGGGGCGATCGAGGAAGCGGCCCACAGCCACCAGCCCGGCTGGCGTCACCGAGTCGGAGAGCGACGCGAGTGCGCGGTCGTCGACGAGGGTGACGGCCGCGTCGCCCAGCAACCCGGCGTACTGCTCGGCGGCGGCGGGCGTCGCGAAGACCTCGACGACGCAAGCCGGGATCGACAGGGCGCCCTCGACGGCCTTCGGGCCATCGGCGAGGAAGAGCCGCTGCTCGGCCCGAAATGAGCGACGGGCGAGCTTCCGCGCCTCCTTGACCCGGCTGTTTCCAGCGGTCAGGGGAGTCGGGAAGCTCGCCACGTCAGATGCTCAGTCGTCGACAGGCGACAGTGGCTCAGGCAGAGGCCGGAGCGTTGACGTCGGCCGGAAGGGCAGCCTTCGCCTGGGCGACCAGCGCCGAGAACGTGGCGGCGTCGTTGACGGCCAGGTCAGCGAGGATCTTGCGGTCGACCTCGACGCCAGCCAGGTTGAGGCCCTGGATGAAGCGGTTGTAGGTCATGCCCTCGGCGCGCGCCGCGGCGTTGATGCGCTGGATCCACAGCTTGCGGAAGTCGCCCTTCTTCTTGCGACGGTCGTTGTAGCTGTAGACCAGCGAGTGGGTGACCTGCTCCTTGGCCTTGCGGTACAGGCGCGAACGCTGACCGCGGTAGCCGGAGGCCCGCTCGAGGGTTACGCGGCGCTTCTTCGCCGCGTTCACTGCGCGCTTGACGCGTGCCATGTCGTACTCCTTGGTGCTAGCCCCGCGCCTTCTTCAGGCGCAGGGAAAAGATCGGGGAAAAAGGGAAGGTCAGAGACCGAGAAGCTTCTTGGCGCGGGCGTTGTCGGCCTTCGCCAGCTCCACGGTGCCGGTCATGCGGCGGGTGACCTTGGAGGCCTTCTTCTCGAGGTTGTGGCGCTTGCCGGCCTTCTCCCGAAGGATCTTGCCGGAGCCGGTCACCTTGAAGCGCTTGCTGGCACCGGAGTGCGTCTTGTTCTTCGGCATCTCTTTGCTCTCTATCTCTACTGGTCGCGTGACGAGCGGGATCTCGTCAGAGGTCGATGTCGGGGTCGAGCGCCTCGTTGGCGCGCTTGGCCTTGCGGACCTTGGGCTCGGTCGGCTTCGTGGCGTCGCGCGAGGCCTGCTCGGCGGCCTGGTCGGCGGCGCGGGCGGCCATGCGCTCAGCCTTCTCCGCCTCCACGTCGACGATCGCGTCGGCCTTCTTCTTGTTCGGTCCGAGGACCATGATCATGTTGCGGCCGTCCTGCTTCGGGTTGGACTCCACGAAGCCGAGCTCCGCGACGTCCTCGGCCAGCTTCTGCAGCAGGCGGTAGCCGAGCTCCGGACGGTGCTGCTCGCGACCGCGGAACATGATCGTGATCTTGACCTTGTCGCCGGCCTTGAGGAAGCGGACGACGTGGCCCTTCTTCGTCTCGTAGTCGTGACCGTCGATCTTGGGACGAAGCTTCATCTCCTTGATGATCACGTTCGTCTGGTTACGGCGAGCGTCACGCGCCTTCTGGGCGTTCTCGTACTTGAACTTGCCGTAGTCCATCAGCTTGCAGACGGGGGGCTTGCCCATCGGCGCGATCTCGACGAGGTCGAGGTCAGCTTCCTGAGCGAGCTTCAGAGCCTCGTGCGTGGGCACGATGCCAACCGTCTCGCCATTGGGTCCAACGAGGCGGACCTCGGGAACCCGGATCCGGTCGTTGATGCGCAGCTCGGTGCTGATGTGTCCTCCTGGTGACTTGTCTGCTGGGCCGACCCGGAGGAAGAAAAAAGGCCTCCGCTCGCAAGCGAAGGCCAGTCGACGGGTGCCCCGCACGGATGCAGCACACCTCTCGCAGAAAATGACGTACGTCGTACGCCGCTTCCGCGGGACCGGACCCGACGACCTGTGGCGGTCGATGCGGGTGGGAAGCCTGAGCCTCCGCTTGGTGGACCTGTGTCGTTGTGCGAGCACGCGGGCGCAGATCGGTCGAGCACAAGACTAACGGATGATCCCGCTCACTCCGAATCGTGCCGCGCGACGGCGTCGGCTGGCGTGGCCGGTGCTCATTCGGCCGGCGCCGCCCAGGCCCACTCGCCCTCGACCTGGACCAGCTCCCAGCCGGCGGCGACACCCTTGAGGTCTGCCCCGGTCAGCGTGAACGGCACCGGTCCGGCGATGTCGACGAGCAACGCGACCGCCTCCTCCTGCAGCGCCGAGTTGGCCGCGACGGGAGCCGGCGCGGGCACCGGGCGGGCCTCGGCGTTCCATGCCGCGAGGCTCGCGGTCGAGGTGAAGGCGAGCAGCCCCTTCTCCCCCGCGGCGTTCTGGATCAGCACGGTCGCCATGTCACTCGACTTGTCGTGCGCCAGCCCGTTCTCGTCGTACTCGACCTCGCCGAGCAGCGCGACGACCGGGACCAGCAGGCGGCTCGGCTGCAGCGCACGGACCACCTCGACATAGGCACCCGGCTCCGCCGCTGCGTACGACGTGAGCGCGGCCGCGAGATCCGGCGCCTGGGAGCCGTCGTCGTCGGGGAAGTTGGCCTCGATGAGCTTCGCGCCGTCGAAGCGCCCGGTGTTGACCATGCGCCCAGCCTAGATGTCGCGGAGAAGGAGGCGCGGGTCGATCGCCGGCGTCCGCCACGGTTCGGGCAGACCTCTACTCTCGGAAGGCATGAGCGACGCGACCGCACGAGACATCATCGACCTCGCCCTGTCGCGCCCTCCCACGCTCGGCAGCGGGCGGCTCATCGCCGTCGACGGCCCGAGCGGCAGCGGCAAGTCCACGCTGGCGCGGCGGCTCCTCGCGGCCGCTCCCCCGGCGCTCAGCGCGCGGATCCTCCCCTTGGACACCCTGTACGCCGGCTGGTCCGGCCTGCCCGGCATCGGCGGCACGCTCGACGCACTGCTCCGGCCTCTCGCGCAGGGCCGGCCGGGCGAGGTCACGACCTGGGACTGGGAGGCCGACGCCCCCGGTGACGAGATCCGCGTGACCCCGGTCGACCTGCTCGTCGTCGAAGGCGTGGGCGCCGGGCACCGGCGCATCGCCGACCTGCTCACGACGCTGGTCTGGCTCTCCGGCGAGACGGGCGGGGCAGCCGGCCGCCTGGACCGCGCGCTCCGGCGCGACGAGCTGCTCCACGACGTCGCGGCGGCCGACCCGTCGGCGTACCGCGCGCGGCTGGAGGCGTGGCAGCGCGCGGAGGCGGCGCACTTCGCCGTGGACGCCCCCGCGGAAAGGGCCGACTTTTCCCTAGGCTGACTCCATGGTCAGCCCGTCGGGAGAGCAGTTCGAGATCAGCGCCGGTGGCTACCGCGCCGTCATCACGGAGAGCGGGGCCGCGCTGCGCGTGCTCACGTTCGAGGGCGAGGACCTCATCGACGGGTTCGCCGACGACGAGATGGCGAGCCTGGGGCGCGGCCAGCTGCTGATGCCGTGGCCGAACCGCCTCGAGGACGGGCAGTACTCCTTCGGCGGCGCCGACTACCAGCTCGCGCTCACCGAGCCGAAGCGCAACAACGCCTCGCACGGCCTGGCCCGCTGGGCCGCGTGGTCGGTGCTCGAGCACACCGACACCAGCGTCGCGCTGACCTACCGGCTGATGGCCCAGAGCGGCTACCCCTGGCTGCTCGACCTCCACGTCCAGTACGACGTCAGCGCCGACGGGCTCACCGTCACGCAGAGCGCGACCAACCTGAGCGAGGCCCCCGCGCCGTACGCCTCGGGTGCGCACCCCTACCTCACCGTGGGCGCGCCGCTGGAGGACTGCGAGCTGCTCCTTCCCGCCGGCACCCGCGCGCTCGCCGACCCCGAGCGGCTCCTGCCGGCCGGCAGCGAGGACGTCGAGGCCACCGATTACGACTTCCGCGTGTGGCGCCCGGTCAAGGAGACCGTGTTCAACGACGCCTTCACCGACCTGCGGCGGGGCCGCGACGGCCGCGCCGAGGTGGTCCTGCGGGCCGACCGCGCCGTCCTGCTCTGGGTCGACGAGCAGCACCGCTGGCTCCAGCTCTACAGCGCCGACGACGTCGCCGGCCACGCCCGTCGTTCGCTCGCGGTCGAGCCGATGACCGCCAACGCCAACGCCTTCCGCACCGGCGAGGACCTGGTCACCATCGAGCCCGAGGACACCTTCTCGGCCGTCTGGGGAATCCGCGCGGTCTGACCTGCCGGCAGCGCGCGCCGCTCAGCGAAGCTGAGTCAGCCGACGAGTGCCTTCAGCGCGACGTAGGCACGCTTCGCGCGCAGGCCGTCGGAGCCCTGGATCGCCATGACGGCGCAGGTGGTGCCGTCATCGAGGTCGAGCGAGAGCCACGGGGCGCCGGCCGGCATGCGGACGGCGACGATCTGTGCCCACTCGAAGCGGCGGGACCGGTAGCCGTTGACGACGGTCAGGCCGTCGCTCGTGGCCGTGGCGCGGCACCGCATGAGCCCCCACTCGACGGCGAGGAAGCCGCCGAAGAGGGCGATCGTGGTGATCCGCTGCCACAGCGTGAACTGCTCCCGCACCGAGGCCGGGAACGAGATCCAGGCGGCGACCAGGACGATGACCAGGGCGAGGCCGAAGATGCCCCCCGCAGCCCGGACGCCGAACGGGCGCCAGGTCCTCGGCAGGCTCACGCCCTCCGCGCCGCTGGTGGGGCCCGTCGCGGACATCAGAGCCGGCAGGCGTGGATGTCGGTGGTCAGGATGGCCCGGGCGCCGATGCCGTAGAGGTCGTCCATCAGCTTCTGAGCACCCTTGCGCGGGACCATCGCGCGGACGGCGACCCAGCCCTCGCGGTGGAGCGGCGAGACGGTCGGCGACTCCAGGCCCGGGGTCAGCGCGGTGGCGACCTCGACCTGGTCGGCACGGATGTCGTAGTCCATCATCACGTAGCTGCGCGCGACGAGGACGCCCTCGAGGCGGCGCAGGAAGACGTCGTAGTCCTCGCCGAGCTCGGCGCCCTCGCGGGTGATGAGCACGGCCTCGGACTCCAGGATCACCTCGCCGAACGTCGCCAGGCCGGCGGCCTTCAGCGTCGAGCCGGTCTCCACGACGTCGGCGATGACGTCGGCGACACCGAGCTGGATCGAGGTCTCGACCGCGCCGTCGAGGTGCACGACGGTCGCGTCGATGCCCTTGGCGGAGAGGAACGCCTCCACCACTCCGACGTACGACGTGGCGATGCGCTTGCCCTCGAGCTCGGCGAGCTCGGAGTACTTGCCGGCGGGACCGGCGAAGTGGAACTTCGAGCGGCCGAAGCCGAGGCTGCGGACCTCGTCGGCCTTGGCACCGGAGTCCTGCAGCAGGTCACGGCCGGTGATGCCGACGTCCAGCGTGCCGTCGGCGACGTACAGCGCGATGTCGCGCGGGCGCAGGTAGAAGAACTCGACGCCGTTCTCGGCGTCGATGAGCGCGAGCTCCTTGGTGTGCGAGCGCTGCCGGTAGCCGGACTCCTGGAGGACGGCGGAAGCAGACTCGGACAGCGACCCCTTGTTGGGGACGGCGATGCGCAGCATGAGAGGACCTCTCAGAGGTGGGAGTAGACGTCGTCGAGCGTCAGGCCGGAGGCGAGCATCAGGACCTGCGCGTGGTACAGCAGCTGGCTGATCTCGAGCGCGGTCGCTTCCTTGCCCTCGAAGCGGGCGGCCATCCAGGACTCGGCGGCCTCCTCGATCAGCTTCTTGCCGATCGCATGGACGCCGGCGTCGAGCTGCTTGACGGTGCCGGACCCCTCAGGACGGGTCTGGGCCTTCTCACTGAGCTCGGCCCAGAGCTCCTCGAACGTCTTCACGGGGCACAAGCCTACGGCGTACGCCGGGGTGCGGGCGCACCAGTCCGGCGCCCGGTCGAGTGGCCGGTCGAGTGGCCGGTCCGGCGACGCGTCCGCTACTCGGTGAGGGAGGCCGCCGGCAGCCAGTCGGCACCGAGCAGCGCGGCCACGTCGGCGAGCCCGGCGGTGTCGCCACCGACCGTGTCGGACGCCGCCGCGATGCGCTCGACCATGGCCCGCCCGACCTGCTCCTCGACGGTGTCCTCAGCCCACGCGATGTGCCACGGCGAGACCTGGTGGTCACGGTGGGTGCGCCCGGTGACCTGGCGCCCGGCGATGCCGGAGAAGCGGGCCTGGTGGAAGAGGCCGACGCGCGGCTCGGTCGACGCCTGCGTTCCGTCGGGGAGCGACTCCCCCGCGTGCAGGCTGATCGAGGCGACGGTTGTGAAGACGACGACCTTCGCCCTGCCCGTCTGGAAGCGGAGTCGCTCGGCCTCGGTGTCGAAGCGGTCACGCCCGTAGATGCAGGCGACCTCGAGCCCGGCATCGCGCAGCCTCTCGACGATCGGGTCGGCGGCGGTCTCGACGAACTCCACCGAGCAGGCCACCTGCCGCTCCTTCTCGACCTGCTGCGCGATCCACTGCACGGTGGAGTCGACGCGGATCAGGCCCGCCTTCTGCCGGAACCGCAACAGCGCGGCCCGGCCCTTCGCGGAGTTGCGGCCACGGCGGGCGAGGTCCATCTCGCGGCAGAACTCGCCCCAGCCGGCCTCGTAGGCCTCGCGCTCGGCCGGCGTCAGCTCGACGGGCAGCCCGGAGATCGGCACCGGCCCCCACGGTGCGGCGCGGTGGAGCATCGCGGCGGGCTCGGCGTCGGCGAGCCAGCCGCGCACGAGCTCGAGGTCACTGCGCCGGCGCTCGGGGTCGGTCGTCCAGGACGCCCCGTAGCGCCCGGGCTCGACACCCACGCCATGGCGTTCCAGCGCGTCGGCGAACGCCTCCGCCGGCGCGGTCGCCTTGTGCCAGGCGCTCATCGGCTCGTCGTGGACCTGGGCGTAGCCCGGCGCCAGATACGGCAGCTCGAGCGGGGTGTGGCCCGGCGTCGCGGTGGTCGCGATGACGAACGGCGCGGTGGCGTGGGGCTTCGCGAGCCCCGACACCTTCACCCACTGCTTCCACCGCTTCGTCGTCGTACGCCGCAGGGCGTGGGCCTCGTCGGCGACGACGACGTCCCAGGCGTAGGGGGCGACCTTCTCCAGCCGGTCCCAGGTGGTGACCACCCAGGTGAGGCCGGCGTCACCGAGCGCGTCGATCGTGCGGCACCAGTGGCCGATCGTGATCGCAGCCGGGCGGTCCGCGACGACGAGCACCTGCGAGCCACCCCGCAGCTCGGCTGCCGCGATCGCGCCCAGCACGGCCGTGACGGTCTTGCCGACGCCCGGCTCGTCGGCGAGGAGGAAGAGGCGCCCGCCGGCAGCCGCGCGCTTGGCGATCGCGTCGGCGCCTTCGTACTGCAGCTGGCGCGGGTCGAAGAGGTCGGTCGGCTCCGGCGTCGGCAGGGGGTCGCCCTCGTTGTGCAGGTCCTCGAGGAAGCGGCCGAGCGTGTGCGCCCGCGGGTGGTACGCCGCGAGGTGCGCCGGCAGCGAGCGGCCGACGTACACGTGCATCTTGACGGCGGAGTGCCAGCTGGCGCCCTCGACCGTGGTGCCGTAGGGGACGTCGAGGATCCAGAGCCGCTCCCCCGGGCCGACGAACGGAAGCGGGCGGGGCGTCGACTTCGCGCGCGACGAGGTGCTGCTGCGACGTCTCCGGGCCATTGCTGAATCCTCTCCCGGTGCGGGCCACGGAGCGCGCGACGACACGGCGGAGAAATGACCGAAGGCCCGAGACTTTGCAGTCTCGGGCCTTCGAGATTTCGCGTGCGCGAGGGGGGACTTGAACCCCCACCCACTATACGTGGACTAGCACCTCAAGCTAGCGCGTCTGCCTATTCCGCCACCCGCGCGAGATCGAGAGAAACTTAGCAGGAACATCGGGAGCAATGCACATCGGCCCCATGCGTTCCGGCTCACAGGACAGTCGACCCGGGCATGCCTCCCACGTCACAGCACTAGCCTGACCGCATGCAGGAGCCCTTTCGCGTCGCGTTCGTCGCCGGCGTCTCCCCGGACAAGTGGTCGAAGCGGTGGCGCGAGCGCTATCCGGAGGCTCCCCTCGACCTGACGATCACCGACGTGGCCGACCAGCTGGCCGTCCTCCGCGACGGACGAGCCTCGATGTCCTTCGTGCGCCTGCCGGTGGAGCGCGACGGCCTCCACGTCATCCCCCTCTACGAGGAGCTGTCGGTCGTGGTCGTCTCCGTGGAGGACGACCTGAGCCTCCACGAGGAGCTCACGGTCGCCGACCTGGCCGGCCACCAGCTGGTGACCGATCCCGCCGACCTGCCCGCGTGGGCGGAGGTCGCGACGGTCGAGCGGCTCCCCTACCCCGCGATGTCGGCGAGGGACGCCGTCGAGGTCGTCGCGTCGAGCGAGGGCGGCGTCGCCGTCCTCCCGATGTCGGTCGCGCGACTGCACCACCGCAAGGACGTCGTGGCCCGGCCCCTGGCCGACGGCCCGCTTCACCCGGTCGGCATCGCCTGGCGCGCGGACGACGAGGACCCGCGCCTCGAGACCTTCGTGGGCATCGTCCGGGGCCGCACCGCACAGAGCTCGCGCGAGACGCCGACGCCCGCCACCCCGAAGAAGAAGGTCGCGAAGAAGCCGCAGCAGCCCGCGAAGAAGACCGTGGCCAAGCGTGGCGCCCAGCCTGCCCGGAAGCAGGCCGCCCGCAAGGCGGCGCCGAAGCGCGGCAAGCGGCGCTAGCCCTCAGTCGAGCACGGCCTCCAGCCAGGCACCCAGCTCGCGGGCGGACCGGGCAACCATCGAGGGCCAGTCGAACGAGCCCTCGTCGGCGTTGTCGGAGACGTGCTTCGCCATCCGCAGCGGTACGCCGAAGCGCGCGGCCACGTAGGCCACGGCGTACCCCTCCATGTCGACGAGGTGCGCCTGCTCGGCGAGACGGGCACGGATGAGCGGGTCGGTGACGAAGACGTCGCCGGTCGCGAGCACGGTCGATCGCGCCGCGTCGAGGACCAGGCGCTCCTGCGGGTCGTAGCCCAGCGCACGGATCGCCTCGGCATTGATGTCGTGGTTGAGCACCACGCCGGGCTCGTGGAGCCCCACGACGTCGTCGCGCAGCGCGCCTGCCGTGCCGATGTTGACGATGACGAGGCGCGTCAGGTCACGCCCGGCGAGCGCCTGGGCGGTCGCAGTCGCCGCCGCCGTCTTGCCCAGGCCGGTCACGATGACCTCGAGGCCCGCCGGCACGTACGCCGCCTCGGCGCGCGTTGCCGACACGATGAGGGGCGTCAGACCCCGCGGCAGGATCTGGGTAGTGTCGATATCCGAGACGTGAGTCACGGCTTGAACCTAGCTGTGACAGCGTCACTCCTGCATGTCCCCTCTCGGGGTTCCACCAATCGGAAGGACTCACCATGCGCATCCAGCGTCTCGCCGCTGCTGCCGCCGCCACCGCCCTCGCCGCCTCCCTCGTGGGCTGCTCCGACGCGAAGGACGCCGCCGACAAGGCGAAGTCCGCGGCCTCCAGCGCCGCCTCGTCGGTCGGCACCCAGGCCAAGGAGAAGGCCTCCGACGCCGCCTCCAAGGCTGCCGACAAGGTCAAGGACCACGTCAAGGAGAAGGCCAGGGAGAAGGGCCGGGCGCTCTTCGAGGACGCGACGGCCAAGCTCAGCCCGGAGGCCCAGAAGAAGGTGGCGAGCCTCGCGACCGTCGGCCTCGGCGCCAAGGGTCAGCTCGCCGATGACGACGACTCCGTGACGGTCGCCGAGTTCTTCGGTGCACGCCAGGCGATGACCGCCGACACCGGCATGGACCGCACCGCCCTCGAGGCTGTCTCCGACGGCGCCGCGCTGCGCAACGCGACCGTCTACGTCAGCCGGTACATGAACAAGAAGATCCCGTTCTCGGTCGACGTCATCTCCTCCGAGAACGGCACCGTCGAGGCCTGCGTCGGCGCCAAGGCCGACCGCCCCCGCACGCTGACCGTCAAGGACGGCAAGGTCGTCAGCAACGTCGCGGGCGACCACACCTGCTGACCCTGCTCGTCCCCGCCGAGCGGCTCGCCACCTACTCGTGGCGGGCCGCTCCGCATTTCTGACGGGTGCATCTGCCAAGGTGCTCCCATGCACCTGATCGACCCCGGCTCGGCGGGCGAGCACGTCCAGCGTGCCGCCACGCTGCTCCAGTCCGCGCTGGGCACCGTCCCGGTGGCCGCCGGGCGCGCCTCCGGCCGGGTCAACCTGATCGGCGAGCACACCGACTACAACGGCGGCCTCTGCCTCCCGCTGGCGCTCCGCCACGCGACGTATGCCGTCGTGGCGCGGCGTCGCGACCACCTCGTCCGCGCGGTGAGCACGCTCGCACCCGGTGCGTTCGCCGGCGACCCGGCGAAGGCGAGCGGGTGGGCGGCGTACTCCGCGGGCGTGGTGTGGGCACTGCGCGAGGAGGGCGTCGACGTGCCCGGCGTGGACATCGCGGTCGCCTCCTCCGTGCCCGTCGGCGCGGGGCTCTCGTCCTCCGCCGCGCTCTCCTGTGCCGTCGCGATGGCCCTCGCGGCGCTCGTCGGTCCGATCGACCCCGAGGTGCTGCTGCGCGCGACGATCCGTGCCGAGCACGAGCGCGCCGGTGCGCCGACCGGCGGCATGGACCAGACCGTTGCGCTCCTGGCCACCCCGGGCGAGGCGCTGCTGCTCGACTTCGCCGACGGCAGCCGCACCCCGGTCGGCTGGGCGCCGCCCGACCTCGCGCTCCTCGTCATCGACACCTGCGCGCCACACGAGCTCTCCGACGGTCAGTACGCCACCCGGCGGGCGGACTGCGAGACGGCGGCCAAGGCACTCGGCGTGGGCACCCTCCGCGACGTCGACGAGGCCGACCTGGTGACCGCGCACGGTCCCTGGCTCCCGCTCGCGCGCCACGTCGTCACCGAGAACCGTCGCGTCGAGGAGTTCGCCCAGGCGATCGCCACCGGCGAGTGGGCCGAGGCCGGCGCACTGATGACGTCCAGCCACGAGTCGCTGCGCGATGACTTCGCGGTCTCCTGCGAGCAGCTCGACACCGCCGTCGACACCGCGCTCGCCCACGGCGCCCTCGGCGCCCGGATGACCGGGGGCGGCTTCGGCGGCTCCGCGATCGCCCTGCTCCCCCACGACCGCGTCGAGGAGACCGCCGAGGCCGTGCTCGCGGCGTACGAACGGCGGCACTGGCGCAAGCCGCGCTTCCTGCTCGCCTGACCGCGGAGCCCAGCCCCGCAACGCGACGACGGCCCGTCCCCCTCGGGGACGGGCCGTCGCGCGTGCGTCAGGCAGGACTCACTTGAGCTCGGAGCTCGACAGGCCCAGGACCCGGCGCGCCACGATCAGCTGCTGGATCTGCTGGGTGCCCTCGAAGATGTCGAGGATCTTGGAGTCGCGCGCCCACTTCTCGAGGAGCTCGGCCTCGGAGTAGCCGATGCCCGCGCAGAGCTCGACGCACGAGAGCGTGACGTCGGAGCCGACGCGACCCGCCTTCGCCTTGGACATCGAGGCCTCGAGCGAGTTGGGCTTCTTGTTGTCCGCCATCCAGGCCGCCTGGAGGGTCAGCAGGTGCGCCGCCTCCCAGTCCGCCTCGAGCTGGAGGAACTTCGCGGCGGCGGCGTGCTGCAGGGTGGCCGCCTTGTCGTAGTCGATCTCGACGCCGGCCTGCGCGAGCAGGTCGCGGGTCAGGTCGAGCGACGCCCGCGCGCAGCCGACCGCCATCGCGGCGACCAGCGGACGCGTGTTGTCGAAGGTCGCCATCGCACCGGCGAAGCCCTCCTGGACGTTGATCTCCGGGTTGCCCAGGAGGTTCTCCGCCGGGACACGGACGTCGGTGAAGGTGATGACGGCGGTGTCGGAGGCGCGGATGCCGAGCTTGTGCTCGAGCCGCTCCACCTTCACGCCCGGCATGTCCTTGGTGACGACGAACGACTTGATCGCGGCCTTGCCGAGCGACTTGTCGAGCGTCGCCCAGACGACGATCGAGTCGGAGCGCTCACCCGAGGTGACGAAGATCTTCTCGCCGTTGAGGACGTAGGCGTCGCCGTCCTTCTTCGCGGTCGTGGTGATCGCGGACGAGTCCGAGCCGAACGACGGCTCGGTGATCGCCATCGACGCCCAGGTGCCCTTGAACTTCTCCAGCTGAGCGTCCGTCGCGACGGAGGCGATGGCGGAGTTGCCCAGGCCCTGGCGCGGCATGGCGAGGGTCAGGCCCGTGTCGCCCCAGCACATCTCCAGGACGGAGAGGGCGGAGGCCATGTTGGAGCCGTTCTTGTTGGACGTGTCGTCGTCCGCGCTGCGGCGTACGCCGGTGGCGCCGGCGCCCTCGGAGGCACCCGACTGGTCCAGGCCGTCGGCCATGGCCGCCAGCATGTCGAGCTCCTTGGGGTACTCGTGCTCGGCGAGGTCGTACTTGCGCGACACCGGGCGCAGCATGTTCATCGCGACCTGGTGGACCTGGTCGACGAGCGCGCGGTGCTTCTTGGGGGTCTCGAGATAGATCATGGCTGTTTCTCCTTCATCTGAGCCGGGGCTCAGACGAGGACGCCTCCTTCCAGGATGCCGATGGCCCGCAGGTCGCGGTACCACCGCTCGACCGGGTGCTCCTTGGTGAAGCCGTGGCCACCGAGCAGCTGGACGCCGTCGAGGCCGATCTGCATGCCCTTGTCGGCACAGATCTTGCGGGCGAGGGCGACCTCGCGGCTGGCGTCGACGCCGCGGGCGATGCGGCTCGCGGCCTTGTAGGTGACCAGGCGCATCGCCTGGAGCTCGATCGCGATGTTGGCGACCATGAACGCGACCGCCTGGCGGTGGGCGATCGGCTCGCCGAACGCCTCGCGCGTCTTGACGTACGGCACGACGTAGTCGAGCACGGCCTGGCCGGTGCCGAGGGCGAGCGCGCACCACGCCAGGCGCGAGTAGCGCACGGCCTCGGTGTACGTCGAGCCGTCGGTCGCACCGAGGATCGCGTCGGCGTCGACGGTGACGTCGCGCAGGTGGACCTTGGTCAGGCTGGCTGCCTTGAGGCCCATCGCGGGGTCGGCCTCGATGCGGATGCCGTCAGTGCTCGCCTCGACGAGGACGAGGACGTTCTTGCCCTCGAGCGACGCGCCGATGATGAAGAGCTCGGCCTCGGCACCACGCGGCACGAACGACTTCACGCCGTTGAGGACCAGCTTGTCGCCCTGGCGGACGGCCGTGGTGGAGGGCTGGAAGACGTCGAAGAGGACGGCCGGCTCGGTGAGCGCCAGCGCGGCGGCCGGGACGTTGGCCGCCTCGGTGAACTCCGGCAGGTAGGTCTTCTGCTGCTCGTCGGTGCCCCACAGCGACAGGGCGGTGGCGACGGCGCCGGGCGCGAGCGCGGCGACGGCGATGCCCATGTCGCCCTTGGAGAGCGCCTCGTGCACCAGCGTGCCGGCCACGGCGGAGCGCTCCTCGGCGATGCCACCGAGCTCGGCGGAGACGCCGAGGATCGGCAGGCCGATCTCGAGCGTCGCGGCGAGGACGTCCTGCGGCGTCGCGGCGGCCTCGTTGGCCTCCGCGGCAACCGGGCGGACCGCCTCGGCGGCGAACTCCGACACGACGTCGACGAGCATCTGCTCGTCCTCGGTCGGGGTCAGGTCGAAGAGGCCCTTCGCCTGCGCCTTGGGCACCGTGGTGCCCGGGGCGCCCTTCTTGCCCTTGCGGGAGAAGGTGCGGCTGGCCGCAGCAGCGACCTTGAAGCCGCCACGCGTGCTCTGGAAGATGATCTCCTCCGCCTGCTTGCGCATCTTCAGCTTGTCGAGGAGGGGGCTCTGACCGAGCTTGTTGAGGGCGAGGATCGCGATACCCATCGGGTCGCGCTTCTCCTTGCTGGACAGGCCGTACTTGCCGCCTGCCCGCGAGACAGTGTTCTGGGACATGCGAGCAACTGTAACTCTCAGTTACACACTGCGCTACAGAGACGCGCGCCACACTTCGGGACCACTAGGATTCGGGGCATGTCCGACGCCGCCACTCCCCCGCTCACGCCCCACGGACCACTGCCCACCGGCGGCACGGTCCGCCCGATCACGCGCTGGGGCGAGCCCGTCATGCATCGCGCGCTGCAGCGCGTCACGGCGTACGACGAGTCGCTGCGGGCGCTCGTGGCCGACATGGTCGCGACGATGTACGCCGCGGAGGGCGTCGGCCTCGCGGCGAACCAGATCGGCGAGGACCTCGCCGTCTTCGTCTTCGACTGCCCCGACGCCACCGGCCAGCACGTCGCCGGCGTGGTCTGCAACCCCGTGGTGACCGTCCCGACGGGCAAGGCGCGCAAGCTCGACAAGGGCGACGAGGGCTGCCTCTCCTACCCCGGCGCGTTCGTGCCGTGCAGCCGCCCGGACTACGCCGCGGTCGACGGCTTCGGCCTCGACGGCGAGCCGGTGCACTTCGAGGGCGACGGACTGCTGGCGCGATGCCTGCAGCACGAGACCGACCACCTCGAGGGCACGGTCTTCGGAGACCGGCTCGCCTTCGGCGCCCAGAAGAAGCTGCGCAAGCAGATGGAGCAGGCGATCGAGGAGTTCCCGCTCACCTGGCCGGCCAACGAGGCCTGATCGGCCTCCTGATCAGCCCTTGCGGCCGGTGCCGTAGACCTGGCCGAGCATGAGGTCGGTGACGCCCTTGGGCATCACGTCGAACGAGCCGCGGACCAGGTGCGCGCCCTTGCCGACCGGGTAGACGGCCTTCGGCCGCTTCGCGGTGGCCACCTTGGCAATCTTCCGGCCGACGACATCCGGCGTGCACGACATCGCGGGGCCGTCGGCGGTCTCGAGCACCTTGAAGGCCCGTCGGGCCCAAGGCCCGTAGGCGGTGCCGCCGGAGGTCTCGAGCAGGGAGTCACGCGAGATGGTGTTCCACTCGGTGACGACCCCCGCGGGCGCGACGCACGAGACGGAGACGCCGAAGGGCGCGACCTCGAGCCGCATCGAGAAGCTGAGCCCCTCCACTGCGAACTTCGTCGCGTGGTACCACGCACCGAACGGCTCGTAGAGGCGCGCGCCGATGCTGGAGATGTTGATGATCCGGCCAGACCTCTGGGCCCGCATGTGCGGCAGGACCAGCTGGGACAGCCGTGCGAGGCCGAAGACGTTGACCTCGAACTGTCGCTTCGCCTCCTCGATCGGGACGTCCTCGACCGCACCGTAGGAGCCGTAGCCGGCGTTGTTGACGAGCACATCGATCCGCCCCTGCTCGGCGATGATCCGGTCGACGCAGGCGACCATCGAGGCGTCGTCGGTGACGTCGAGCGCCACGACGTGCGCGCCCTTCTCCCCGAGACCCGCCATCCGCTCCGTACGCCGCGCCGCGGCGTACACGGTGAAGCCCTTGCCGAGGAGCTCGACCACGGCGGACTCGCCGATGCCGCTCGAACCGCCGGTGACCAGTGCGACCTTCTTCGTCATGCGACGCACCCTAGCGAGCGCGAACCGGGCGTGGCGTCCGCCCGTGGGAGGAAGTTCAGGACGTCAACGCGTGGCGTAGAAGGTCACCGCGGTGGCAGCGGCGACGTTGAGCGAGTCGACGCCGGGCTCCATCGGGATCAGGACCCGGTGGTCGACCTGGGCCTCTGTCTTCGGGTGCACGCCGGCGCCCTCGGTGCCGAAGACGAAGGCGAGGCGCTCGTGCTGCATCGCGGCGAGCTCGTCGAGCGTGATCGCGTCGTCGGCCAGCGTGAGTGCCACCGGCACGACGTCGTGCTCGCGGAGCACGCGCAGGATGTCCTCCATGCCGCGGACCCTCGTCCAGGGCATCGCGTAGACGTTGCCCATGCTCGTCTTGCTGGCGCGGCGGTAGAGCGGGTCCGCGGCGCGCTCGGTGAGCACGACCGCGTCGACGCCGAGCGCGGCCGCGTTGCGGAAGATCAGCCCCACGTTGCCGTGGTCGACGAGGTCCTCGAGGACGGCGATCCGCAGCCGCCCCGGGCGGCCGACCAGCGAGGCGAGGTCCGGCAGCGGCTTGCGCTCGAACGACGCCAGCGCGCCGCGGTGCAGGTGGAACCCCGTGACCTGCTCGATCTCCCGCTCGGGCAGCACGAAGCAGGGCGCGTCGGTCGCAACGAGCACGTCGGCCAGCCCGTCGACCCACTTCGGCTGGAGCAGGAACGCGCGCGGGGTGAAGCCGGCCTCGGCCGCACGGCGTACGACCTTGGCGCCCTCGGCCAGGAAGAGGCCGTGCTCCGCCTCGAGCGAGACGCGCAGGTCGACGTCACGCAGGTCGCGGAAGTCCGCGAGCCGCGGGTCCGCGAGGTCGGCGACCTCGACGATCTCAGCCATGACGGGCCTCAGCGGCCGTAGTGCTCCGGGTTGGCCACCGCGACGACCTCGCCGATCACGATGATCGCCGGCGGCGTCACGCCCTCGGCCGCGATGTCGGCGGCGAGCGTGCCGAGGGTCGAGAGGACCACGCGCTCGTCGGGCATCGTGCCGTCCATGACGACGGCCACGGGCGTCTCGGCGGGGCGGCCGCCGGCGACGAGCGCGGCCGCGATCGCGGGACCGTTCTCGACCGCCATAAGCAGCACGACCGTGCCCTGCATCTGCGCGACGGCGGACCAGTTGACCAGCGAGTCGGGGTGCCCCGGCGGGATGTGGCCGGAGATCACGGTGAACTCGTGGGTCACGCCGCGGTGCGTCACCGGGATGCCGGCACGGGCCGGGACCGAGATCGACGAGGAGAGGCCCGGGATGATCGTGACCGGCACGCCGGCGGCGTTGCAGGCCTGGATCTCCTCGTAGCCACGGCCGAAGACGAAGTTGTCGCCGCCCTTGAAGCGGACGACACGCTTGCCGGCCTTCGCGCGGTCGACGATGACCTCGTTGATGAACTCCTGGCTGGCGTAGCGCCCACGCGGCAGCTTGGCCACGTCGATCAGCTCGACGTCGGGGGCCAGGTCGGCGAGGAGCTCGCGCGGCGCGAGGCGGTCGGCGACGACGACGTCGGCCGAGAGGATCGCGTTGCGGGCGGCGATGGTGACCAGGTCGGGGTCACCCGGGCCGCCGCCGACGAGCGTCACGCCCGGGGTCCGCGGGGTGTCGGAGTCCGAGCGGATCGCGGTGCCGGAGCGCATCGCCTCCATGATCTGGTCGCGCACCGCAGCCGAACGCCGCGGCTCGCGGTTGGCGAGGACGGCGACGGTCAGGCCGTCGTGACGGCCGACCGCGGGCGTCCAGGCAGTCGCCTCGGAGGCGTCGTCGGAGCGGACGCAGAAGATCCTGCGCTCCTCGGCCGCGGCAGCGACCTGGGCGTTGGTGTCGGCGTTGTCGGTCGCGGCGATGGCGTACCAGGCACCGTCGAGGTCGGCCGGCTCGAAGTCGCGGATGGTCAGGGTGATCTCGTCGGACATGCCCTCGATCGCCATCGTCGCCTCGCGGGCGACGACGTGGACGTCGGCACCGGCCGCGATCAGCGTCGGGATCCGGCGCTGGGCGACGTGGCCGCCGCCGACGACGAGGACCTTGCGGCCGGCGAGCCGCAGCCCGACGGGGTACGTCGGAACGTCGGCAGCCATCACTGGCCACCCGCCATGACGGACTCGAGGGTCGCCATCTCGTTGAGGATGCGCGCGGAGGCCTGGACGATCGGGGTGGCGAGCACCGCGCCGGTGCCCTCGCCCAGGCGCAGGTCGAGCTCGAGGAGCGGGCGCAGCGCGAGCTTCTCGAGCGCGATGCGGTGGCCCGGCTCGGCCGAGCGGTGGCCGGCGACGCAGTAGTCGATCGCGGTCGGGGCGATGCCCTGCGCGACGAGTGCGGCGGAGCCGGCGATCACGCCGTCGAGGACGACCGGGACGCCACGAGCCGCACCACCGAGGACGAAGCCCGCGATGCCGGCGTGCTCGAAGCCACCGACCTCGGCGAGCACGTCGATCGCGTCGGCTCCCTCGGCGATCCGCTCGACGGCGGACGCCACGATGCCGGTCTTGAGCGCGAGGGTCTCGTCGTCGATGCCCGTGCCGCGACCGGTCACGACGTCGGCCGCGGTGCCGGTCAGGGCGGCGATCAGGGCCGCCGACGGGGTCGTGTTGCCGATGCCCATGTCACCGGTGACCAGCAGGTCGGCGCCACCGTCGACGAGCTGGTCGGCGACGGCGATGCCTGCCTCGAGCGCCTGGATCGCCTCGTCGCGCGACATGGCCGCACCCTTGGCGAGGTCGGACGTGGCGGGACGGACCTTCTTCGACACCAGCTCGGCGCCGGGGCCCGTGCCCTCGGCGTACGGGCCGGCGACACCCATGTCGACGACGGTGACGGAGGCACCCGCGGCGCGGGAGAGGACGTTGATGGCCGCGCCACCGGCCTGGAAGACGTTGCACATCACGAAGGTGATGTCGGAGGGCCACGGCGTGACGCCCTGCGCGAGGACGCCGTGGTCGCCCGCGAAGACGCCCACAGCGGGCTTCGCCGGGACCGGCGGCGGGCAGGCGCGCGCGATGCCGGCGAGCTGGGCCGACAGCGCCTCGAGGACGCCGAGCGAGCCGGCGGGCTTCACCAGGCCGGCCTGCGCGGTCTCGGCGGCGGCGACCGCCTCCGCGTCGAGCGGCTGGATGCGGGCAATCGTGCTGCTCAGGACTTCACTCACGCCGGCCATTGTTCCGCAACACACCCTTGACCCCGACACCGTTCCACCGGCGGGGCACGTGGTCCTAGTCTCGTTCGCATGAGCCTCGACCGCCCTGTGCACCCCGATCCCTATGCGCTGCTGCCCTCCGTCCCGTCGTTCACGGTGACCAGCACCGACGTCGCCGACGGCCAGCCGCTGGACCAGGCCCAGGTCCACGCCGGCGGCAACACCTCGCCCCAGCTGAGGTGGAGCGGCGCGCCCGAGGGCACGAAGTCGTACGTCGTCAGCTGCTTCGACCCCGACGCCCCGATCGTCTCGGGCTTCTGGCACTGGGTGGTCTGTGACATCCCGGCCGACGTGACCTCGCTCGACACCGGCGCCGGCGCGGGTGACGCCTCGCTTCCCGCGGGCGCCTTCCACGTGCGCAACGACCGCGGCAGCCTCGACTTCATGGGGGCCGCTCCCCCGCAGGGCGACCAGGTCCACCGCTACTTCTTCGTGGTGACCGCCGTCGGCGAGGAGAAGCTGGGCGTCGACGCCTCCGCATCGCCTGCCGTCGTGGGCTTCAACCTGGCGTTCAAGACGCTGGGCCGCGCGATCATCACGGGCACCTACCAGTTCTGAGCGTCAGCCCCCGAGCAGCTGGTCGAAGCTGACGAAGTCCGCTGCCTCGGGGTCGAACTCGGTGCTCCCCTGCAGCTTCCGTGCCGGGGGTACGTCGGCCCGGGCCGACGGACCGTCGAGCAGCGCGACCAGCTCGGCCGCGGCGCGGTCCACACGCGCGGCCAGTCGGCTGCCCTGCTCGGAGGCGCCGTTCGAGCCGAAGTCCTCCGAGGCGGCGAAGACGCCTGTCGGCACCGGCGTCGCCTTGAGGTAGCTGAAGAGCGGCCGCAGGGCGTGCTCGAGCACCAGCGAGTGCCGGGCCGTGCCCGCCGTCGCGCCCATCAGCACGGGCTTCCCCTCGAGCGCCCCCGGCTCCAGGACGTCGAAGAACGTCTTGAAGAGCCCGGAGTAGGACGCGGAGAAGACCGGCGTCACCGCGATCACGGCATCCGCCTGCGCCACCGCCTGCACCGCCTGCGCGAGCGCACCCGAGGGGAACCCGGTCAGCAGGTTGTCCGCCAGGGCCCGGGCGTGCTCGCGCAGCTCGATGACCTCGATGCGCACGTCCTCGCCGCGCCCGACGAGCCGCTCCTCGACCGCCGCGGCGAGCTGGTCGGCCAGGATCCGCGTCGAGCTCGGGCTCGACAGCCCCGCCGACACGACCACGAGGTGACGCGTCATCGCGCGTCCTCCGCCCGGCTGCCGGTCGCGGCGTCGGCCCCGGCGTACACCGTCGCGTCGTGGGCTCCGCCGGCAGCAGCGACGCGCGCGCCGTGGGTCGGAGCGTCGGGGATGTGCGCCGGCCGGCCCTCCGCGAAGCCGGCCCGCAGGTCCGGGAGGATCTCGCCGAGCAGGTCCATCTGCTCCAGCACCGTCTTGATCGGCAGGCCGGAGTGGTCGACCAGGAAGAGCTGGCGCTGGTAGTCACCGACGTAGTCGCGGAAGCCCAGCGTGCGCTCCAGCACCTGCTGGGGCGAGCCGACCGTCAGCGGGGTCTGCGAGGAGAAGTCCTCCAGCGACGGACCGTGGCCGTAGACCGGCGAGACGTCGAAGTACGGGCGGTACTCCCGGACGGCGTCCTGGCTGTTCCTGCGCATGAAGAACTGCCCGCCGAGGCCGACGATCGCCTGGTCGGCGTCACCGTGGCCGTAGTGCTCGAACCGCTGGCGGTAGAGGCGGACCATCTGCTCGGTGTGCGAGGCCGGCCAGAAGATGTGGTTCGCGAAGAACCCGTTGCCGTAGTACGCCGCCTGCTCGGCGATCTCGGGGCTCCGGATCGAGCCGTGCCACACGAACGGAGGTACGCCGTCGAGCGGGCGCGGCGTCGAGGTGAAGCCCTGGAGGGGCGTGCGGTACTTGCCCTCCCAGTTGACGACGTCCTCGCGCCACAGCCGGTGCAGCAGGTCGTAGTTCTCGATCGCGAGCGGGATGCCGTCGCGGATGTCCTTGCCGAACCACGGGTAGACCGGGCCGGTGTTGCCGCGGCCGAGCATCAGGTCCATCCGGCCGTCGGAGACGTGCTGCAGGTAGGCGTAGTCCTCGGCCAGCCGCACCGGGTCGTTGGTCGTGATCAGCGTGGTCGCCGTGCTCACGATCAGCTTCTCGGTCTGGGCGGCGATGGCGCTGAGCAGGATCGGCGGGTTGCCCGGGGAGGCGAACGGCGGGTTGTGGTGCTCCGCGGTCGCGAAGACGTCCAACCCGATCTCCTCGGCCTTCTTCGCCAGGATGATCGTGTTCTTGATCTTCTCGTACTCGGTCGGCGTCGTGCCGTTCGTCGGGTCCGGCGTCACGTCGCCGACGGTGAAGATGCCGAGCTGCATGTCCATCACTCCTTGGTAGATGACATGTCAACCATATACCGTCCTCCCCCATTCCCTCCAGCCGGGAACCTAGACTCCAGCGCATGAGCGAGCGGCGGCCCGGCCCGCGGATCTTCCTGGCCACGGCCGTGCTCGTGCTGGCGGCCACGATCGCCCAGCTCGCCGTTGCGACGTTCGTGCCCGGCATCGAGCGGTTCGAGGGCAAGGCGTTCGGCGCCCGGCTGGCGGCGTACCCGGTGATGATGCTTGCCGTCCCGGCCCTGTGGTGGCTGCACCAGCGGCGCTCCGGCCTCTACTCCCCCGTGCCGTGGGCGGCCTTCACTCTCGTGATGGTGCCGTGCTGGTCGACGTCACCGGCAACACGCTCGACCTCTACGACACCGTCGTGTGGTGGGACGACCTCAACCACTTCATGAACTGGATCCCGCTGAGCGCCGGCATCGGCCTGCTGCTGACCACCGGCATCACGCGAGGCTGGCAGGTGGTGCTCCTGGTGGCCGGGATCGGGGCACTGCTGGCCATCGGGTGGGAGCTCGGCGAGTGGTACACCTTCATCCGCCGGGGCACCGAGCTCGATACCGCCTACGAGGACACCCTCGGCGACGAGGCACTGGGAACGCTCGGAGGCTTCGTCGCGGGTCTGCTCCTCGTGCTGCGCCGTCGCCTGACAGACTCCCCCGCATGACGCAGACCGACGTCCTGGGCGACCCGTACACCGCCGAGACCATCGAGCTCCCCGACGACGACGAGGGCCGTGTCGTCGCCACCCTCGTGAAGCGCCCGGCGCACGCCACGACGCGCAAGGCCGTGCTCTACGTGCACGGCTTCTGCGACTACTTCTTCCAGACCGGGTACGCCGAGTGGTGGACCGAGCGGGGCTACGACTTCTACGCGCTGGACCTGCGCAAGTACGGCCGCTCGATCCTGCCCCACCAGACGCCGAACTACGTGGCCGACCTCCGGGAGTACTGGTCCGAGCTCGACGCCGCGTGGCAGCGGATCACCGAGCGCGACGGTCATGACCACGTCGTCCTCAGCGCGCACTCCACGGGCGGGCTGACGGTGCCGCTGTGGGTGGCGGACCGGGCCGTCGCGACCGCCGGCATCGTGCTCAACTCTCCGTGGTTCGACCTGCAGGGCCCGGCGTGGATGAGGAGCTGGGGCACCTCGGTGATCCACGTGCTCGGACGCCTCGCACCGATGGCAGTCATGCCGCGCAACGTGAGCGGCACCTACGGCCAGAGCCTCCACCGCACCCTCGCGGGCGAGTGGGAGTACGACCTCGGCTGGAAGCCCGCCGACTCCTTCCCCGTCCGCTTCGGCTGGATCAGCGCGATCCGCAAGGGCCACGCCCGCCTCCAGGCGGGCCTCGGCCTGACCGTGCCGGTCCTCGTGCTCGCCTCGGCACGCTCGGGCTCGTCGCCCGTGGTGGACGAGGTCGCGCTCTCGAGCGACGTCGTGCTCGACGTCGCGCAGATCGGGCGCTGGGCTCCGACGCTCGGCACGGACGTCACCGTGGTGTCGATCGACGGTGGGCTCCACGACCTGGCCCTGTCGCGGCCCGAACCCCGGGGCCGCTTCTACGACGAGCTCGGTCGCTGGCTCGACGCTCACGTCGACTGAGCTGGCTGCGCCCGGCCGGGTTGGCCGAGCGGGCTGCGGTCAGGCGAAGAGGAAGCGCACCAGGGCGATGGTGCCGACGACCACGATCAGGGCGCGCAGGGCGGGCGCCGGGAGGCGGCGGCCCCACGAGGCCCCGAGCTGGCCACCGATGGTCGCGCCGACCGCGATGAGCGCGACGACGAGCCAGTCGATCGAGCCGAAGGCGGCGATCACGAAGACGGCGCCTGCGACGCCGTTGCCGAGGGCGGCGAGGACGTTCTTGACGCCGTTGAGCCGCTGGAGGGTGTCGTCGACACCGGCGCCGAGCACAGCCATGCAGAGCACACCCTGCGCGGCGCCGAAGTAGCCGCAGTAGACACCGACGCCGAGGATCGCGGGCCACACCCAGCCCGCGCCGTTCGCCGGGAGGCCACCGAGCCGCTCGTGGCGGCGCGCGACGGCGCGCGAGATGCGGGGCTGCAGGACGACGAGGACCAGGCCGAGCAGGACGAGCACCGGCACGATCGCCCGGAACGCCGCCGACGGCAGCACCAGGAGCAGCAACGCTCCGGCGGTCGCGCCGATCAGCGTCGCGGAGGCCAGGCGCATCACCCGCTCGCGCTGCCCGGCGAGCTCGCGGCGGTAGCCGATGGCGCCCGAGACGGACCCGGGGACCAGGCCGATGGCATTGGAGATGTTGGCGGTCACCGGGGGGACGCCGAACGCGAGGAGGGTCGGGAACGTCACCAGCGTCCCCGACCCCACCACGGTGTTGATCGTGCCGGCGGCGACCCCCGCGAGGAGGATCGCCGCCATCTCGAGCGGGCTCACGCCTTCTGGTCGCCCTCCGGCGCGAGCCGGCCCAGGCCGTCGAGCGCCTTGCTGAACTCGCTCGGCAGGATCCAGACCTTGTTGGCCGAGCCCTCGGCCAGCTTCGGCATCGCCTGGAGGTACTGGTAGGCCAGCAGCTTCTGGTCGGGGTTGCCGTCATGGATCGCCTGGAAGACCTGGGCGATCGCCTGGGCCTCACCCTGCGCACGGAGGATCGCAGCCTCGCGGTCACCCTCGGCCGTCAGGATCTGCGACGCCTTGGCGCCCTCGGCGGTCAGGATCGCGGACTGCTTGTTGCCCTCGGCGGTGAGGATCGCGGACTGGCGCTCACCCTCGGCCGTGAGGATCGCGGCGCGCTTGGAGCGCTCCGCGCGCATCTGCTGCTCCATCGCGTCGGAGATCGAGGCCGGCGGGTCGATGCCCTTGAGCTCGACACGGTTGACGCGGATGCCCCACTTGCCGGTGGCGCCGTCGAGCTCGCCACGCAGGCCGGTGTTGATCTGGTCGCGCGAGGTGAGCGCGTGCTCCAGCGTCATGCCACCGATGATGTTGCGGAGCGTCGTCATGGTGAGCTGCTCGATCGCCTGGATGTAGTTGGCGATCTCGTACGTCGCGGCGACCGGGTCATTGACCTGGAAGTAGATGACGGTGTCGATGGACACGGTCAGGTTGTCCTCGGTGATGACCGGCTGCGGCGGGAACGAGACGACGTTCTCCCGCAGGTCGATCATGTAGCGCACGTTGTCGATGAACGGCACCACCATGTTGAGGCCGGCCGGCAACGTCGCGTGGTACTTGCCGAACCGCTCCACGATCCCCGCGAACGCCTGCGGCACGATCCGGACGGTCTTCACGAGGAAGACCACCACCAGGATCAGGCCGAGCGCGAGGATGACTCCTACGGCTTCCATCTCACTCCCCCATTTCTTCCGGGCCCTCAACAGTCGGGCGAACGACGGCTGTCGCACCCCGGATCTCGATCACGTCGACCGGCTGGCCGGGCTCGAGCACGACGCCCGCGGCAGCCGTCGCCGTCCACGTCTCGCCGTCGAGCCGGACAGCGCCCCGCTCGTGCGCGGCGATGCGCGACGTGACGACCGCGCGCATGCCGACGTAACGGTCCTTGCCCAGGGGCGTCTCGGGCGAGCTGTGCAGCCGGCGCAGCAGCGCGGGGCGCACCAGGCCGAGCGCAGCGACGGCCGCGACTGCAGCGATCACGCACTGCAGCACCCCGCCGGCCCCCGCGAGCGCGGCGACGACGCCTGCCAGCGCGCCGGCCGCGAGCATCAGCAGGACGAAGTCCATGCTCGCGATCTCGGCGGCGGCCAGCACGAACGCGAGGGCCAGCCAGGCCTCCCACGCATGGTCCCGGATCCATTCCATGGCCGGAATCTATCGGGAACCACCAACGAATTGACACCGATCTCCCCAGGCCCCGCTCCCGGGCCGGGAAACGGCTGGTCAGCCGAGGTGGCGGTGCGAACGGCGCGCCTGCCAGCGGCCGTCCTCGTGGGTCACCCGCAGCGGCATCCCGAACGTCGCCGACAGGACGCTGTCGGTGATCACCTCGTCGATCGGGCCCGCCGCCATGACCCGCCCGTCCTTGAGGACGAGTGCGTGCGTGAAGCCGGGCGGGATCTCCTCGACGTGGTGGCTGACGAGCACGGTCGCCGGCGACGACTCGTCGTACGCCAGGACCGCGAGGGTCGAGACGAGGTCCTCGCGGCCGCCGAGGTCGAGGCCGGCGCCGGGCTCGTCGAGCAGGAGCAGCTCGGGGTCGGTCATCAGCGCGCGGGCGATCTGCACGCGCTTGCGCTCACCCTCGCTGAGGGTGCCGAAGGTGCGGTCCATGAAGCCACCGCAGCCGAGCTCGCTGAGCAGTGCCTCGGCCTGCGCGTGGTCCATCTCGTCGTACTCCTCGCGCCAGCGCCCCACCACGCCGTACGCCGCGGAGACGACGAGGTCGCGCACGGTCTCGCCGCGCGGGATCCGCTCGGCGAGGACCGCGCTCGTGAGGCCGATGCGCGGACGGAGGTCGAAGACGTCGACGGCGCCGAGCACCTCGCCGAGGATGCCGGCGACGCCGGACGTCGGGTGCATCTGCGCGGAGGCGACGGACATGAGAGTGGTCTTGCCCGCACCGTTGGGGCCGAGGAGGACCCAGCGTTCGCCCTCGCGGACGGTCCAGTTCACGTTGTCCAGCAGCAGGGCGTCACCCCGGCGGACGGTCACATCGGCGAACTCGATCACGGCGGACATGGGGACGACCCTATACAGGCGGCAGGCAGCGCCTAACCTTGCCCGTCGTGACCCTCTCCGACGCTGCGATCCTCTGCTGGTGGTGGAGCGCCTGGCGCCGCGGCGACGCCTCGCTCGACGACGCCGTGGACGCGCTCGACGGCTTCCACCAGTTCGTGGGGCTCCCGGGTCACCGCGAACCCGTCGGCCCAGTCTTCGCCTTCGCGGCACTGCGCGACCTCGGCGCCACGAGCGCCGGACTCGCCCTGCCCGACGACGGCGACCCGCTCGGCCTCGGCGGTCCTGCCGACTTCAACAAGGCGGCACTGGAGGCCCGGGAGGGCGTCGTCCTCGCCGGCGCCGGAGCGGGCCTGGTCCCCCACCGTGCGGGCCACGGCGTCACGTGGACGCTGCTGCCCGCCCAGCGGCGCCAGCTCCCCGACCTCGGCGAGGCCGACCGCGGCCTGCGGCTCGCCCTCGCGCAGACGGCCCACGCCTTCGACGGGCGCAACCTCGGCCACGACCACCCCGACCTCGCCGACGCCCTGCTCGACCTGCGCCGGCGCGACCCCCTCCCCGCTCCCCCCGGTACGCCGGCCGCGTCGGTCGAGCTCGCCGCCCGCGGCCTGCAGGCATTCGGGATCGCCACACTGGCGCCGCTGGAGGAGCTGCGCCCGCTCGCGGCCGCCGCCCGCCGGGCACTCGTCGCCGCCTGCTCTCCCGAGGTCTGGCCGCCCGGAGCCTGAGCCGCCACACCGCGGACTCGCCAGGACCGCCCGGGTCCTGATCGCGGCCACCTCGTGGGCCCACGGAGCGATAGCCTTCCGCCGTCATGACTGAAGCCAGCACCAGCCCCTCCGGCGCAGCCCCCGAGACCCTGCTGATCACGCTCATGGGCGAGGACCGCCCCGGCGTGACCTCGAGCGTCTTCGACACGCTCGCCGGCGCGGGCGTGACCGTCGTCGATCTCGAGCAGATCGTGCTCCGCGGGCGTCTCGTGCTCGGCGTACTCGTGACGGCGCCGCGCGACGCGCGCCGGCTCCGGGCCAGCCTCGAGTCGACGGCGGCCGCCCTCGGCATGCAGGTCTCGATCGAGCGGGGCACCGGCGACAACGCCGCGCGTCCCGACGGGCGCAGCCTCGTCACGCTCATCGGCGGACCGCTCAAGGCATCGGCCGTGGCCGGCGTCTCCGGCCGCATCGCCGACCTCGGCGCCAACATCGACCGGATCCAGCGGATGGCGCGCTACCCCGTCACCGCGATCGAGCTCCAGGTCTCCGGCGTCCCGACCGACGTGCTCCGCACCGAGCTGGTCAAGGAGTCGCGCAAGCGCGGCGTCGACGTCGCCGTCCAGGAGGCCTCGCTGCTGCGCCGCGGCGCCCGCCTCATCGTCATGGACGTCGACTCCACACTGGTCCAGGGCGAGGTCATCGAGATGCTCGCCGCCCACGCGGGCTGCGAGGCCGAGGTGGCCCGGGTGACCGAGGCCGCCATGCGCGGCGAGCTCGACTTCGAGCAGTCGCTGCGCGAGCGGGTCGCCCTGCTCGAGGGGCTCGACGCCTCCGCGCTCAACAAGGTCTACGACGAGGTCCAGCTCAACCCGGGTGCGCGCACCATGGTCCGCACGCTGAAGCGCCTGGGCTACCGCTTCGCGATGGTCTCGGGCGGCTTCTCCGCGGTCACCGACCGGATCGCCGCGGACCTCGGCTTCGACTACGCCCGCGCCAACGACCTCGAGGTCGTCGACGGCAAGCTCACCGGCCGCGTCATCGGCGCGGTCGTCGACCGGGCCGGCAAGGCCGCAGCGCTGCGTGAGTTCGCTGCCGAGCTCGGCATCGACGAGAAGTCCGTGATCGCGATCGGCGACGGCGCCAACGACCTCGACATGCTCAACGCCGCCGGCCTGGGCATCGCCTACAACGCCAAGCCGGTTGTGCAGGAGGCCGCCGACACGGCGGTCAACGTGCCGTACCTCGACACGATCATGTACCTCCTCGGCATCAGCCGCGAGGAGATCGTCGCCGCCGACGCGGCCGCGGGCATCGTGACGCCCGAACCGCTCGTCTGACCCTGCCCGGCAGCCGGATCAGCGGCCGGGGCGGAACGCCGTGAGGGCGCCGTAGCCCTCGCTCACGCGCGCCCACTCCACGTCGAACGTCAGGACCGCTGCGGACGCAGGCGGGAAGTCGCTGGCCAGCCGGGTGGTCTGCTCGGCTGCGCCCGTGCCGTCGGAGAGGACCTGCGCGAGGAAGTGGATCGTCGGGTTGTGCCCGAGCACCAGCAGGGTCGCGGCATCGGTTGCTGCGAAGCGGATCAGGTCGAGCGCCGTGTCCGGCCCCGCGGCGTACAGCCCGTCGTCGTACGCCGGCTGGAGCTGCCAGCCGGCGGCGTCGGCGAGCGCGGCCCACGTCTCGCGCGTGCGTCGCGCGCCGGAGACCAGCGCTGCGTCGGGCGTGATGCCCTGGTCGCGCAGCCACTCGCCGAGGACGCCGGCGGCCTCCGTGCCGGCCGGCGTCAGCGCGCGCTCGACGTCGGATGCGGCCCAGGACTCGGCCTGGGCGTGACGGACGAGGACCAGCGTGCGGGTGATCGCCGGGTCGCTCACTGGGTCACTCGTCGTCCTCGAGGCGGAAGCCGACCTTGAGGGAGACCTGGAAGTGGTCGACCTGGCCGTCGATGACGTGGCCACGGACCTGCGTGACCTCGAACCAGTCGACGTGGCGCAGCGTCTTGCTGGCCCGCTCGACGCCGTTGCGGATCGCCTGGTCGATGCCCTCGGGGGACGTGCCGACGAGCTCGGAGATGCGGTACGTGCGACTGGACATGGGCGGCCTCCAGGGCTGTGTCGAGATGATGGGGACGACCCTCGTGGCCGTCGACCCGGCCAGCCTAGCGACGCCGGCCGCGACGTAGGCTGGAGGCATGTCGGAACCGGTCAGGATCACCTCGGCGCCGATCTCGCCGGCCGACGAGATGGCAGGCCGGATGCGCCGCTACATCATCGCGATGACGATCCGCACGGTCTGCTTCATCGGCGCCATCGTCTTCCGCGACACGTGGGCGATGTGGGTGCTGCTCGTCGGTGCCGTCTTCCTGCCGTACGTCGCCGTGGTGCTCGCCAACGCGGTCAACCGGCGTGACGACGCCCCGATGGCGACCGTGCTCGACCCGACGCACATGCTCGAGCGCTGAGCCGGGATACTGGAGCCCTCATGGACTCCCCCGACATCCCGCTGACCTGCTCCGCGAAGGGCTGCGCCGCCGACGCTGCGTGGGCGCTCCGCTGGAACAACCCGAAGATCCACACGCCCGACCGCCGCAAGGCGTGGCTCGCCTGCGAGGAGCACAAGGCGTCGCTGACGGACTTCCTCGGCGCCCGCGGCTTCCTGCGCGAGACCGAGCCGATCGCCGACTTCGTCCCCGAGACACCCGCGTCGCCGGCAGGCGCGTAGGCCTCAGCCGCCGATCGCGCTCATCGGGCGATCGGGCTGGAGGAACGTCGGGTCCTCGATGCCGTGGCCGGGAGCCTTGCCGACCATCGCCGTGACCCAGCGATCGGCGATCTCCTCGTCGGTGGCGCCGGCACGCAGCGCGTCACGCAGGTCGGACTCCTGCCGCGCGAAGAGGCAGTTGCGGACCTGGCCGTCAGCGGTGAGCCGGACCCGGTCGCAGTCGCCGCAGAAGGGCCGGCTCACGCTGGCGATCACGCCGACCGTGCCCACCCCGCCGTCGACACTCCACAGCTCGGCCGGTGCGCTGCCGCGCGGCTCGCTCGCCGGCACCAGGTCGTACGCCGCGGCGAGGCGCTCGAGGATCTCCTCGGCGGTCACCATCTGGTCGCGCTGCCACGCGTGCTGGGCGTCGAGCGGCATCTGCTCGATGAAGCGGAGCTCGTAGCCGCGCTCGAGGCACCAGCCGAGCAGCTCGACGGCCTGGTCGTCGTTGACGCCGCGCAGCAGCACGGCGTTGACCTTGATCGGGCCAAGACCGGCCGCCTGCGCCGCCTCGAGGCCCGCGACGACGTCCTTGAGCCGGTCGCGACGGGTGATCGTGGCGAACGTGTCGGCGCGCACGGTGTCGAGCGAGACGTTGATGCGCGCGAGCCCGGCCTCGGCCAGTGCCCCGGCGACGCGGGCCAGGCCCAGCGCGTTGGTCGTCAGGCTCACCTCGGGCGCGGGGGCGAGCGCGGCCGTGCGCCGGACGATGTCGACCAGGCCGCGGCGTACGAGGGGCTCGCCGCCGGTGAACCGCACCTCCCGGATGCCGAGGCGCTCCACGCCGATGCGGACCAGACGGACCACCTCGTCGTCGGTGAGCACGGAGTCGTCGGGCAGCCAGTCGAGCCCCTCGGCGGGCATGCAGTACGAACAGCGCAGGTTGCAGCGGTCGGTCAGCGACACACGAAGGTCCGTGGCAACGCGACCGTGCCGGTCAGCGAGGGCCAGGGTCATGAGTCAAGGATAGGGCGGCTACCCTCGCCCCCGTGCGCTCGCTGTCGTTCCTGATCAGTCGACGATGGATCTGCTTCTTCCTCGTCGTCGTGCTGCTGGCGTATTTCGCGTGGTGGCTGGGCGAGTGGCAGTTCCACCGGCTCGAGGACCGCAAGGCCCGCAACGCCGTCGTGGAGCGCAACGAGACCGGCCCCCCGGCGTCGCTGCGCGAGGTCTTCGCGACCGACAGCGCGCTGCCGGCGTCGCGCGAGTGGCAGCGGGTCACCGCCACCGGCACCTATGACGCCGACCAGACGCTCCAGATCCGCTACCGCACCTTCGAGGGCAACGGTGGCGTCGAGGTCGTCACGCCCCTGACCACCTCGACGGGCGCGGTCCTGCTCGTCGACCGCGGCTGGCTGCAGACCGAGGGATCCACCGCGCCCGCCGCCGACGTGCCCGCTCCCCCGTCCGGCCAGGTCGTCGTCACCGGCTGGGCCCGGGTCGACGCCGGGGAGTCGTCGACGGTCGACAAGGAGAGCGGCGTGCTCTCCGCACGGGCCGTCTCCAGCACGGCGTACGCGAAGGTGACGGGGGCCGAGGTCTTCCGCGGCTGGCTGCAGCTGGAGTCCGAGTCGCCGAAGGCGACCGCGAAGCCCGCGCTGCGCCCCGGCGACCTGCCCGACCTCGGCAACGGGCCGCACTTCTTCTACGGCCTGCAGTGGTGGTTCTTCGGCATCCTCGCGGTCTTCGGCTTCGGCTACCTGGCGTACGACGAGTGGGCGGTGCTCGCGGGCCGTCGCCTGCCGCGCGACCAGCGGATCTCGAGGCGCTCCGACCAGTCGGCGTGAGCGCGGAGCGGGCTCAGGGCGCGCTCCGCGCAGGCTCAGAGTGAGCGCAGCGCTCCGCCGTCGACGGGAAGCATGACGCCCGTCAGGTAGGACGCGGCCGGGCTGAGCACGAACGCCGCGGCCCGACCGAACTCCTCCGGCTCGCCGTAGCGGCCGAGCGGGATCGTCGCGCTCGCCCGGGCACGGGCCGCGTCGGGGTCACCGCCGAGCGCGTCGAGCTCCTTGAGGCGGTCGGTGGCGATCCGGCCGGGAAGCAGCCCGTTGACGCGGATGCCGCGCGGGCCGACCTCGTCGGCGAGGTTCTTGGCGACCATCGCGAGACCGGGACGGAGGCCGTTGCTGATCGTGAGGCCGGTGATCGGCGACTTCACCGAGCTGCTGAGCACGAAGGCGATCGAGCCGCCGGCAGGCAGCGCCGCCGAGACTTCCCGGCCCAGGCGCACCGCCCCGAGGAAGACGCTCTCGAACGCCGTGGTCCACTGCTCGTCCGTGCTGCTCGCCACGGTGCCCGGCGCGGGGCCACCCACGCTCACGAGGGCGCCGTCGAGGCGGCCCCAGGTGTCCTGGGCGGCGGCGATGAGCCGCGCGGGCGCGTCGGCCTGGGCGTTGTCGGCGACGACGGCGACCGCGTGCGACCCGCCGAGCACGTCGACCGCGTGTGCAAGGCTCTCCTCGCTGCGTCCGCTCAGGACGACACGCGCCCCTTCGGCCACGAGCACCTCGGCGGTCGCCCGCCCGAGCCCGCGGGCTCCTCCGGTGACGATGAAGACGCGGTCGGCCAGCTGCAGGTCCATGCCGGTGAGCCTAGGGCGTACCTCGTCAGGGCATGGTGCGGCGCGGCGCGGGGAACCGGGAGGTGCTGGGTTGTTACATGGAGACGTTGGAGGTGGCGGCATGGCCGAGCACGAGCACGAGTGGCACCTGGCCGCCGTCGATTTCGAGGACACCGTGGTGGTGCGCGAGTACGCGTGCGCCGGCTGCCCCGAGGTGATGATCGGCGAGTAGCGCCCCGCCTCACGCGTGCGGCGGGGCGCTCACTCCTGGAAGAGCTTCCCGCGGAACGTCTTGTGCTGCGCCGCCTGCGCGAGCGGACGCACGACGAGCCGGTCGACGTTGACGTGCGGTGGCAGCCCCACGGCGAAGGCGATGCAGGCGGCGACGTCGTCAGCCACGAGTGGTCGGTCGACGCCGGCGTACACCGTGTCGGCGCGGTCGCCGTCGCCCCGGAAGCGGTTGAGGGAGAACTCCTCGGTCTGGACCATGCCCGGGGCGATCTCGACGACCCGGATCGGCTCCCCGTTGAGCTCGAGCCGCAGCGTCTCGCTGAGCGCGCTCTCGGCATGCTTGGCCGCGGTGTAGCCACCGCCGCCCTCGTAGCTGATCAGGCCGGCCGTCGAGGTCAGGTTGACGATCGTCGCATGCGGCCGAGCCCGCAGGACGGGCAGCAGCGCCTGGGTGACGCGCAGGGTGCCGAGCACGTTGACGTCGTACATCCGCTGCCAGTCGTCGAGCCGGCCCTCGGCCACCGACTCGAGGCCGAACGCCCCGCCGGCGTTGTTGACCAGCACGTCGATCTCGCCGACCTGGTCGACCAGTGTCGCGACCGACGCGTCGTCCGTGACGTCGAGCTGGACGGCGCGGCCGCCGATGGATGCGGCCAGCTCCTCCAGGCGATCGAGACGACGGGCGGCGACGATGACGTCGAGTCCGTCGGCGGCGAGACGGCGGGCAGTGGCGGCGCCGATGCCGCTGCTGGCACCGGTGACGAGGGCGGTGGTCATGCCCGCAACCTAGCCGCCTACCGGTTGACGTAGGCGAGCATGGCGACCCACAGCGCGATCGCGACGCTCACCACGAAGCAGCCGAACGGCACGACGCTCGAGCCACGGACGATGTCACGCTCCTCTGGCTCCTCCTGACGTCCGGCGTAGACGATCGCACCGATGCCGAGGGCCAGGAAGCCGACCGGCACGACGACGTACAGCAGGAGGTGGCTGGCGCCGCCGGCCGCTGCCTCCTGGACGACGAGCAGGGCCTCCACGGCGGCCAGGGCGAGCGTGAGCAGGAGGAACGTCCGGGTGTGGCGCGGCATGCCCGAAGCATGCCAGCCAGAGGGCATGATCTCGGTCATGTCTGGTCCGTGGGTCCTCGTGCTCGTCGCTGCCGCCGTCGGCCTCCTGGTGGTCCTGCGCGGGTCGAAGATCGCCGGCGCCGCGCTCCTGCTCGGCGCCGCCCTCGTCGCGGTGGGGACGGCCCACCTCTCGCTCCCCTCCCACTCCGACCGCACCCGGGCCGACCACCACCGTGGGCCGTGGGTGCTGCGCGTGACCCTCGACGAGACCGCTCCCGCAGCCCTGCCCCGGCGGCTCTCCCAGCGCTGGGTCGACGTGCCCAGCGTCGGCAGCGCCCGCCCCGACGCGCGGGGCCGGATCATCGTCCGCGGCACGCCCGGCGCCGGCTACGTGCAGATGAACGCCGTGAAGCTCGCCCTGCGCGACATGCCGCACGTCGAGTCCGTGGAGCGGCTCCGCTGAGGCCGGTGCGGCAGACTGGTCGGGTGTTCCGACAGCCGCCGCGCCCGCTGCCGCGCTGGCTCGTGCGCGTCCTCCCGTGGGTCTACCTCGCAGGCGCCCTCGCCCTCGTGCCGTGGACGCTCTACCTGGCGCTGACCCTGCCGACGAACTACGTCACCGCGCACTACCGCTGGACGTGGGTGGTCTTTGACGCCGGCCTGGCCGTCGCGCTCGGCTCGGTCGGCTGGTGCGCGTTCCGGCGCAGCCCGGCGATCATCATCGCCCTCGCCGTGGCGGCGGCCCTGCTCTTCACCGACGCATGGTTCGACGTCTCGAGCGCGCGGGGCGCCGACCACCGGCAGGCGCTACTCCTCGCGCTGCTGCTCGAGGTCCCCGGTGGCATCGTCTGCCTGCGGCTCGCCCACCGCGCGCTCTACCGGGTGCTCGATGCGATCCCCCCTCGCGAGGCGTGAGTCGCGCCCGCGTGGTTGTCGGATCGGGCTGGCGCCACTCGTCGTACGGGTGAAGGCTGCTCACCAGGGCAACCCGGGTTCACGAGGAGAAGTGCCATGCAGTTCCTGATCTCCGTCATCGACGACGGCACCGGTCGCGCCACCGCCACCGAGGACGCCGCGATCGACCGCTTCAACAGCAAGCTCCAGGACGCCGGCCAGTGGCTCTTCGCCGGTGGTCTGGGCGCGGCCGCCGGTGTCATCGACAACCGGGGCGACTCCCCCGTCGTCACCGACGGTCCGTTCGTCGAGTCGAAGGAGTACCTCGCCGGCTTCTGGATCATCACCGCCGACTCGGTCGAGGAGGCGATGGCGCTCGGCACCGAGGCGTCCGCCGCCTGTCACCGGAAGATCGAGGTGCGGCCCTTCCACTGAGGGAGGCCCACCCGCTCCGTCCTTCTGGCGCACGGTGAGGCGAAGGTGGGAGCCGGCGCGGAGCCGGCTCCCACCGACGAGCTCCTGCCGATGTGGTCGGACCACTGTTTACGGATCACGGTCGCCGCGCGGGTGGCCCGCGGGGCCCGTCCGCCCCAGGAGCGAGGCGAGGACCCAAGCGTCGGCCATCGCGCGACGCCGGGCAACCGGGATTCGCTAGTCGTCGTCCGTCAGCGCACGCGCGTACGCCGCAGCCGAGCGCTGGTAGCGCGGCAGGTGCGCGACCAGTGCCTCGATGCAGAGGCGCAGCGCCTCGTCAGGGCGCCCCGCGTCCCGGAGGGCGAGCGCGAGGAACACCGCCCGCGCGTCCCCGATCGACGGATCGGGCTCGGTCGCCTCGAGCATGGCGATCGCCTCGTCGAGCCGGCCGAGGTTGCGGAGTGTCGAGCCCTGCTGGATGTTGAGCTGCGCGAGGCGAGCGCCCGACAGGCCGCGCTCGCGCGCCGCGGCGTACAGCTCGTGGGCCTCGGCCTCGAAGCCGGTCGAGTCGTGGATCCCGCCCAGCTCGAACAGTGCGTCGGGGTCCTCGGGGCCGCGCTCGCCGGCGAGCTCACGCATGGCAGCGATCGCGGCCTCCGGGTCGTCGAGGTCGACCGTGCTCCAGAAGCTCGCGATGCGCGCTTCCCAGTCCTCCGCGTGCGCTGGCATGGAGCCACCCTACGGACGGATGCGCGCGTGACCGCCCACGCCTGTGCTCACCGGCGGGCAACAGGCGCGCGAGCACCTAGGGTTGTCGCCCGTGGCTGAGAAGGTGCGGTTCCCGAGCTCGACGGGCGAGATGCTCGCCGGACTGATCGACGAGCCCGAGGGCGAGGTGCGGGGCTGGGGCGTCTTCTCCCACGGCTTCACCCTCGGCAAGGACTCCCCCGCGGCCTCGCGGATCTGCAAGCAGCTCGCGGCCGAGGGCATCGGCATGCTCCGCTTCGACGCGATCGGCCTGGCTGACTCCGAGGGCGACTGGGGCGACGGCTCGTTCACCCACAAGGTCGACGACGTCGTGCGTGCCTGCGAGTTCATGGCCGAGCGCGGTACGCGTGCGCACCTTCTCGTCGGGCACTCCTTCGGCGGCGCCGCCGTCCTCGCCGCCGCCCACCGCACGTCGGCGGTGGCCGTCGCGACCGTGGGGGCGCCGTTCGACCCGCGGAACGTCGAGAAGCAGTACGACGCCGTCGTGGACCGCGTGCTGGAGAACGGCCAGGCCGAGTGGCTCGTGGGCGGCCGGGCGCTCACCCTCAAGCGCCACTTCGTCGAGGACGTCCGCGCGTCCGACACACGCCGCGACATCGCCTCGCTGGCGCGGCCGCTGCTGGTGCTGCACTCCCCCACGGACGAGACCGTGCCGATCGAGAACGCCGGCCAGATCTTCCGGTACGCGCACCACCCGCGCAGCTTCGTGGACATCGAGGGCAGCGATCACCTGCTCACCGCGCCCGGCCAGGGCAAGCGCGTGGGACGGATCATCAGCGCCTGGGCGGACGCCTACCTCAGATGACCGGCACGCGGCTCCCGACGGGCAGGACGCGGGCCGGGACGGTCAGTTCGAGCCGGCGCGCGCGAACTGCGTGGCGTGCAGCTCGGCGTACAGGCCGCCACCGGCGAGCAGCGACTCGTGCGTGCCCGACTGGACGACGGTGCCGCCGTCGACCACGAGGATCTGGTCGGCGTGACGGATCGTGGAGAGCCGGTGCGCGATGACGAGGGACGTGCGCCCCTCGAGGGCCGCGTCGAGCGCCCGCTGCACGGCCACCTCGGACTCGGAGTCGAGGTGCGCCGTTGCCTCGTCGAGCACGACGATCGCCGGCGCCTTCAGCAGCAGCCGCGCGATCGCGAGGCGCTGGCGCTCACCACCGGAGAGCCGGTAGCCCCGGTCGCCGACGACCGTCTCGAGGCCGTCGGGCAGCGCCCGCACCATCGGCGCGATCTGCGCCGCCTCGAGCGCCGCCCACACCTCCGCCTCGGTCGCGTGCGGCCGGGCGTAGAGGAGGTTGGCGCGCATCGTGTCGTGGAACATGTGCGCGTCCTGCGTCACGTAGCCGACCTGCGCCTCGAGCGACTCCAGCGTCACCTCGCGTACGTCGTGCCCTCCCACGCGGACGACGCCGCTCGTCGCGTCGTACAGCCGGGCGACGAGGTGCGTGAGCGTGGTCTTGCCGGCACCTGAGGGGCCGACCAGCGCGACCATCTGCCCGGGCCGGACCGTGAACGAGACGTCGTGGAGCACCTCGCGCACGTCGCGCGACTCCTTGCGCGCGACCGCCTCGAGGGAGGCCAGGGAGACGTCCTCGGCGCGCGGGTAGGTGAACGAGACGCCGTCGAACTCGATCGAGGCGGCGCTGCGGGGCAGCTCGACCGCGTCGGGAGCATCGGCGATCGACGGCTTCAGGTCGAGCACCTCGAAGACGCGCTCGAAGGAGACCAGTGCGGTCATCACGTCGACGCGCACGTTGGAGAGGCCCTGGAGCGGCCCGAGCAGGCGCAGGAGCAGCGTCGCAAGCGCGAGCAGCGTGCCGACCGAGAGCTGGTGCGAGATGACCAGGTGCCCGCCGACGCCGTACGCGACGGCGGTGGCGAGCGCCGGGATGAGCATGAGGGTCGCGGCGAAGATCCGCGTGACGAGGGCGATCCGGATGCCGAGGTCGCGGACGACGCCGGCCTTCGCAGCGAAGGTGGCGTCCTCCTCGTCGCGGCGGCCGAAGAGCTTGAGCAGCATCGCGCCGCCGACGTTGAACCGCTCGGTCATGGCATTGCCCATGTCGGCGTTGCCGTCCATCTGCTGCCGCGCGAGGCCGGCGAGCTTGCCGCCCACGACGCGCGAGCTGAGGAAGAGGATCGGGAAGAGGCACAGGCAGAGCAGCGTCACCTCCCACGACAGCGCGATCATCGCCACGCCGACCACGAGCACGCTGATGATGTTGGAGACCGTCGACGACAGCGTCGAGGTGAAGGCACGCTGGGCGCCCATCACGTCGTTGTTGAGCCGCGAGACCAGAGCGCCGGTCTGCGTCCGGGTGAAGAAGGCGAGCGACTGGCGCTGCACGTGTGCGAAGACCCGCGTGCGCAGGTCGAAGATCAGGCCCTCGCCGATGCGCGACGAGAGCAGCCCGGACGCGACCGAGAGCAGCGCGTCGAGGAGCGCGACACCGGCCATTGCGAAGGCGATGGTCGTGATCAGCCCGCCGTCGCCCTTGAGCACACCGTCGTCGACCATCCGCTGCACCAGCAGCGGCGAGACCACGACCAGGCCGGCGTCGACGACGGTCAGCACCAGGAACGACGCGATCAGGCGACGGTGCGGGCTGGCGAACGCGAGGATCCGGCGCAGCGTGTCGCGCGCCAGCTTCTTCTCGAGGATCGTCCGGTCCGTGCGGAGGTTCCGCATCATCGGGCCCATGCCCTGCATCCCGCTCACGTCGCCACCTCCTTCGCCATCAATCCGTCGGTCAATGCGTCACGCCAGCGACACGAGGTCGGCGTACTCGTCACTCCACAGGTCCTCGTCGCCGTCGGGGAGCAGCAGCACCCGGTCGGGCTCGAGGGCGTGGACGGCACCCTCGTCGTGCGTGACGAGGACGATGGCGCCTTCGTACGAACGGATCGCGGCCAGCACTTCTTCCCGGGACGCCGGGTCGAGGTTGTTGGTCGGCTCGTCGAGCAGCAGCACGTTGGCGCTCGAGACGACGAGGGAGGCCAGCGCGAGGCGGGTCTTCTCGCCACCACTCAGTACGCCGGCCGGCTTGTGCGCGTCGTCGCCCGAGAAGAGGAACGAGCCCAGCACCGACCGCGCCTCGGAGTCGGTGAGCTGCGGGGCGGCGTACTGCATGTTCTCGAGGACGGTGCGGTTGTGGTCGAGCGTCTCGTGCTCCTGCGCGAAGTAGCCGATCTTGAGGCCGTGGCCCGGGATCAGGCGACCGGTGTCGGGCTCGGTCACGCCGGCGAGCATGCGGAGCATCGTCGTCTTGCCCGCGCCGTTGAGGCCGAGGATGACGACGCGCGAGCCCTTGTCGATCGCCAGGTCGACGGCGGTGAAGATCTCCAGCGCGCCGTAGGACTTCGACAGGTCCTCGGCCATGAGCGGCGTCTTGCCGCACGGCTGCGGGGCGGGGAACTTGATCGCGGCGACCTTGTCGGACTGGCGCTCGCCCTCGATGCCGGCCTTGAGCCGCTCGGCGCGCTTGAGCATCGACTGGGCAGCCGAGGCGCCCGACGCGCGGGCGCGCATGCGGTTGGCCTGGTCGGTGAGGGTCTTCGCCTTGTTCTCCGCGTTGAGGCGCTCACGCTTGCGGCGGGCCTCGTCGGTCTCGCGCTGCTGGAGGTACGGCTTCCAGCCCATGTTGTAGATGTCGATGACGGCGCGGTTGGCGTCGAGGTGGAAGACCTTGTTGATGGTCGCGTCGAGCAGCCCCGTGTCGTGGCTGATCAGGATCACGCCACCGTTGTAGCGCTGCAGGAATCCGCGGAGCCAGACGATCGAGTCGGCGTCGAGGTGGTTGGTCGGCTCGTCGAGGATCATCGTCTCGGCGCCCGAGAAGAGGATCCGGGCCAGCTCGATGCGGCGGCGCTGACCACCGGAGAGCGTCTTCAGCGGCTGGTTGAGGATACGCTCCTCGATGCCGAGCGAGGCCGCGATCGTCGCCGCCTCGGACTCCGCCGCGTAGCCGCCGCCCGCGTGCATCTCGTCATCAGCCCGCGAGTAGCGCTTCATCGCCTTCTCGTAGACCTCGGGGTCCTCCGACGCCATGTCGACCTCGGCCTGCCGGAGCCGGCGTACGACGTCGTCGAGGCCGCGCGCGGAGAGGATCCGGTCGCGGGCGATCTGCTCGGGGTCGCCCGAACGCGGGTCCTGCGGCAGGTAGCCCAGCTCTCCCGACACGGTGACAGAGCCACCGGCGGGCAGGCTGTCGCCGGCGAGGATCTTGGTGAGGGTGGTCTTGCCGGCGCCGTTGCGCCCGACCAGACCGACCTTGTCGCCGGCTGCGACACGGAACGTGACGTCCTCCATGAGGAGTCGCGAACCGGCGCGGACCTCGAGGTTCTGGGCAGTGATCATTTCGACTGGTTAGTGTACGGGCGGAAGCTCGGTACTCCCCCATCGGAAGGGACCCACCTCATGCGGTTCAACCCCAAGGCTGACATCAGCGGAGGCGACGCGTCCGGCTCGCGAGGCGGCGGTGGCGGAGGTCTCGGTGGCCTCGGCGGCGGAGGCGGCCTCGGCGGCCTGCCGATCCCGGGCGGCTTCGGCATCAAGGGCACGATCGTCATCATCGTGCTCTACGTGATCCTGCAGATGTGCACGGGCGGCGGGCTTCCGGGTCCCAGCCTCGGCCAGGGCGGCTCGGGCAGCAACAGCGCGACCGACAACGGCGACTACGCCAACTGCAAGACCGGCGCCGACGCCAACAAGTCCCGCGTCTGCGAGCGCAAGGCGATCATGCTGTCGCTCGAGGTCTTCTGGAAGGGCCAGCTCGGCAGCCAGTTCCAGCCGGCCGACCTGCGCACCTTCAGCGGCCAGATCCAGACCGGCTGTGGCGCCGCGAGCGCCCAGATGGGGCCGTTCTACTGCTCGGCCGACGGCCACATCTACGAGGACCCGAGCTTCTACTCCTCGATGCTCGAGCAGATCGGCGGCAACGACGCGCCGTTCGTCGAGCCGTACGTCCTGGCCCACGAGTTCGGCCACCACATCCAGGACATCACCGGAGAGATGAAGAACGTCCGCACCCAGCAGGGCGCCGACAGCGACTCGGTGAAGCTCGAGCTCGAGGCCGACTGCTACGCCGGCGTCTGGGCCAAGGGCGCCATCGGCACGGACGACGGCAAGGGCCAGAAGATCTTCGAGTCGATCACCGACCAGGACATCCAGGACGCCATCGAGGCTGCGCGGGCGGTCGGCGACGACTCGATCCAGAAGAAGACGCAGGGCTCGGTCAACCCCGACTCGTGGACGCACGGTTCCTCGGAGCAGCGCATGAAGTGGTTCCAGACCGGCTACCAAGGCGGCGTCGACAGCTGCCGGGCGATCTGGGGCTGATCCGCCGGTACGCCGAGGGCGTCGCGGCCGACCTGGTCGCGGCGCCCTTCGCGTTGGGTCAGATCAGCGCCTCCAGCTGGGGGAACTGGCGCTGCAGCGCCTTGAGGTACGGCGCCACGCTCGGGTGGCGGTACTTTGCGGCGAGCGCGCCACTCCCCTCGGCTGCCCGGGCCAGCGCCCAGTCGGCGCGGGAGAGCGCGGTGTAGACGGCGGTCACCTGCGCGCCCAGCCGGGCCTGCTCGATCGTGGCCACGCCGTCGGGCAGACCGGCCACGTAGGCCTCCAGCAGCACGTCGAACTCCTCGCGCGCCGAGAGCGACCAGTAGCCGAGGTCGGCACCGACCGGGCCCGTGCCGAGGTTGGACCAGTCGATCGCCAGGACGGCGTCGCCGTCGCGCCCCAGCAGGTTGGCCGGCACCGGATCGCCGTGCTGCGCCACCTGCGGCAGCTCCGCGACCGCGGTCAGGAAGTGGCCCCTCCGCTGCCAGAGCCGGTCCGCGAGGTCGGCCACCGTCGTGCGGGCCAGCGTGGTCCAGCCGCCGCGACGCTCCGTGGCGGCGATCCGCTGGCCGAGCTGGTCGCGGCAGAGCCACGCGTGCTCGCCGAGATCGGCCCCGGCAAACCGGCCCAACGCCTGCGCCACGAACGGTCCGGGCAGCGGCTCGGGCGCCACCGCGGCGTACCAGAACGTGAGGCCGTCGGCGTCCTCCTCGAGCCGCACGAGCACCGGCCCGCGGAGCCCCGGCGTCGCCTCCACGACACCCGAGGCAGCGACGTCCGCCTGCCGCCGCCACCAGCCCACGGCGTACGGCGGGACGGGGTCCTCGTCGACGGGGGCGACGAGCCGCTTGACGACCATGTCGCCATCGCGCCAGACGCCCAGCGTCGACGCTCCCATCCCGCTCGGCAGGCGCTCCCAGTGCGCCTCGGGCTGCCACATGCGTCGCACGTTAGCGGGCGGACGTCCCTGACGTGCGGATCTGCCGGGGAACCGGTCGGCCGGCTTCCGCGTCGAAGCACCATGAAGGCCCTGCTCCTCGGACTCCTGCTGCTCGGCGCTCTGACCGGATTCAGCCTCCTCCCCACCGCGGAGGCACCCGCGCCCGCGCCGTACGTCGCTGACCTGATCGCCCCCGGCCCCGCGCTGCCCACGCCGGAGTGGTCGATCCAGCCGATACCCACGGACGGCTGGGACGACGGTCCGGCGGCGCTGCCGGGCCCGGACCTTCCTCCCCTCGCCCCGCCCCACGAGCGCCATTGACCTCCCCACGCGGCGGGAGGACGCTGCAGGGATGGACGAGAAGCTCCCCCTCTGGCCGACCGACGACATCGAGCGGATCCTCTGCGTGGTGGCCCACCCCGACGACATGGAGTACGGCGCGTCCGCGGCCGTCGCTGCCTGGACCGCCGCCGGGATCGAGGTCCGCTACCTGCTCCTGACCCGCGGCGAGGCGGGCATCGACACGATGCACCCCGACGAGTGCGCGGCCGCCCGCATGGAGGAGCAGCGCACCGGCTGCCGGGCCGTCGGCGTGGAGCAGGTGGACTTCCTGGAGCACCCCGACGGGATGCTCGTCTACAACCTCGACCTGCGCCGTGACATCGCCCGGGCGATCCGCGACTTCAAGCCCGACGCGGTGCTCACCGGCACGTGGCAGGTGGAGTTCATGGGCATGCTCAACCAGGCCGACCACCGCGCAGCGGGCATGGCCACGCTCGACGCGGTGCGCGACGCCGGCAACCGCTGGGTCTTCCCCGAGCTGGTCGGCCAGGGGTACGACCCGCACTCACCGCGCTGGCTCCTGGTCACCGGCGAGGATCACCCGACGCATGGCGTCGACGTCACCGGCGGCCCGGTCGAGGCCGGCGTCGCCTCACTGGAGGCGCACCGTGCCTACCTCGCGGCACTCCCCTGGCACCCGGCCCCGCGCGACCTGGTCGAGTGGATCACCAGCGCGCAGGGCAACGCCCTGGGAGTGACGAGCGGCGTGCTCTTCAGGGCCTGGGACTTCCAGGCGCCGCCGGAGATGTGACTAGACGTTGAAGCCGAGGGCGCGCAGCTGCTCGCGGCCGTCGGGGGTGATCTTGTCCGGGCCCCACGGCGGCATCCAGACCCAGTTGATCGTCACGTCGGTGACGAGGTCCTCGAGGGCCGCGTTGGTCTGGTCGGTGATGACGTCGGTCAGCGGGCAGGCCGCGGACGTGAGCGTCATGTCGAGGACGACGGCGTTCTCCTCGACGTGCACGCCGTAGACCAGGCCGAGGTCGACGACGTTGATCCCGAGCTCGGGGTCGACGACGTCCTTCATCGCCTCGGTGATCTGCTCGACAAGTGCCTCGGTCATGCCTTCTCCTCCTGGTTGCCGCCGGCAGCCCCGGTCTGGCCAATCGATTGCACGGTCGCGTCCTTCCAAGCCATCCACGACAGCAGCGCGCACTTCACGCGGGCCGGGAACTTCGCCACGCCGGCGAAGGCGATGCCGTCCTCGAGGACGTCCTCGTCAGGCTCGACCTGACCCTTGCCCTGCATGAGCTCCTGGAACTTGGCGTGGATCGCCATCGCCTCGTCCACGGGCTTGCCGTGGACCAGCTCGTAGAGCACCGACGCGGACGCCTGCGAGATCGAGCAGCCCTGCGAGTCGTAGGACACGTCCGCAACGCGGCCGTCCTCGATGTGCACACGCAGGGTGATCTCGTCGCCACAGGTCGGGTTGACGTGGTGCACCTCGGCCTCGAACTCCTCGCGGAGTCCCTTGCCGTGGGGGTTCTTGTAGTGGTCCAGGATGATGTCCTGGTAGAGCGCGTCGAGGTCCATAGGGTCAGCCCAACTTGAAGTAGCTGCGGGTGTATTCCAGGCCCTCGACCAGCGCGTCGATCTCGGCCGGCGTCGTGTAGAGGTACGACGACATCCGGGTCGAGGCCTGCACGCCGAAGCGCTGGTGCGCCGGCTTGGCGCAGTGGTGACCGGCACGCACCGCGACCCCACGCGAGTCGAGGACCTGCGCGATGTCGTGCGGGTGCACGCCCTCCAGCTCGAACGAGATGGCACCGCCACGCTGCGTGGCGTCGAGCGGACCCATCACCGTCAGGCCCTTGATCGTCTGCAGCCCCTCCAGCGCGTACGCCGTGATGGCCTGCTCGTGGGCGTGGATGCGGTCGAGACCGATGTGGCCGAGGTACTCCACCGCGGCACCGAGGCCCACGGCCTCGACGATCGGCGGCGTGCCGGCCTCGAAGCGGTGCGGGATGCCGGCGTACGTGGACTTCTCCATCGTCACGGTCGCGATCATCTCGCCACCACCGAGGAACGGCGGGAGCTGCTCGAGCAGGTCGCCACGACCCCAGAGGACGCCGATGCCGGTCGGGCCGACGACCTTGTGGCCGGTGAAGACCACGAAGTCGGGCCGCTCCTCGGGCACCATCGCGCTGAGGTCGATCGGCAGCTGCGGGGCAGCCTGCGAGGCGTCGACGACGACGAGCGCGCCGACGGCGTGGGCGCGCCGGGTCAGCTCGGCGACCGGGTTGATCGTGCCGAGCATGTTGGAGACCCAGGTGAAGGCGACGACCTTCGTGCGCTCGGTGATCAGCTCGTCGATGTTCGACAGGTCGAGCTCACCACCGTCGGTGAGGCCGAACCACTTCAGCGAGGCGCCCGTGCGCTGCGAGAGCAGCTGCCACGGCACGATGTTGGAGTGGTGCTCCATCTCGGTGATGACGACGTCGTCGCCCTCGCCGACCTGGAAGGGGCCCTTCCACGCGAGCACGTTGGCCACGAGGTTGAGCGCCTCGGACGCGTTCTTGGTGAAGATGACCTCGTCGCGCGAGGGCGCGCCGAGGAACGCCGCCACCTTGTCCCGACCGGCCTCGAACGCCTCGGTCGCCTCGGCACCGAGCTGGTGCATGGCGCGCGCGATGTTGGCGTTGTGCCGCTCGAGGTGGTCGACCATCGTGTCGATGACGACCTGCGGCTTCTGCGAGGTGTTCGCGGAGTCGAGGTAGACCAGCGGACGATCCCCCGCGAGCGTGCGCTCGAGGATGGGGAAGTCCTGCCGGATGACCGCTAGGTCACTCAGCAGGCCCGGGAGGGACAGGGCGGCGGTCATGTCAGACCGCAGCCTTGACGTACTTGTCGTAGCCCTCGGCCTCGAGCTGGTCGGCCAGCTCCGGGCCGCCCTCCTCGGCGATCTTGCCGTTGACGAAGACGTGGACGAAGTCCGGCTTCACGTAGCGCAGGATGCGGGTGTAGTGCGTGATCAGCAGGACGCCCTTGCCGTCGCGCTCCTTGAAGCGGTTGATGCCCTCGGAGACGACCTTGAGCGCGTCGATGTCGAGACCGGAGTCGATCTCGTCGAGCAGCGCGACCTTCGGGTCGAGGAGGTCCATCTGGGCGATCTCGTGGCGCTTCTTCTCACCACCGGAGAAGCCCTCGTTGACCGAGCGCTGCGAGAACGCCGGGTCGAGGTTCATCTGCTCGAGGGCGCCGTTGACGTCCTTGACCCAGGTGCGGAGCTTGGGAGCCTCGCCGTCGAGCGCGGTCTTCGCCGTACGCAGGAAGTTGGCGACGGAGACGCCGGGGACCTCGACGGGGTACTGCATCGCGAGGAAGAGGCCGGCCTTGGCGCGCTCGTCGACGGACATCTCGAGGACGTCCTCGCCGTCGATGGTGACCGTGCCGGAGGTGATCGTGTACTTCGGGTGACCGGCGATCGAGTAGGCGAGCGTCGACTTGCCGGAGCCGTTGGGGCCCATGATCGCGTGGGTCTCGCCGTCCTTGATGGTCAGCGTGACGCCCTTGAGGATCTCCTTCGCACCGTCCTCGGTGTCGACAGAGACGTGGAGGTCCTTGATCTCGAGGGTGCTCATGCGGGGGTGACTCCATTCAGGGTGGTCTCGATGTCGACGTAGACGTCGCCATCGCGGATCTCGACGGGGAAAGTGGCAACCGGCTCGGTGGCCGGGAAACAGGTGGGCTTGCCCGTGCGCAGGTCGAACGTCGACCCGTGCAGGTAGCACTCGACGGTGCAGGTGCCGGTCGCGTCGACCGCGACCTCACCCTCGCTGAGCGGGATGTTGGCGTGGCTGCACATGTCCTGCAGCGCGAACACCTCGTCACCGTGCTTGGCGAGCGCCAGGTCGTAGCGGTCGACGGTGACGCCGAACGCCTCGTCCTCGGGGATGTCGGCCAGGGCGGCCGCCTTGACGAAGGCCATCTCAGGCCTCGGCCAGGACGTTCTTGGCCAGCTCGGCCTCGACGGTCGCGAAGAGGCTCTCCTCGAGCTCCGGCACGTTGATGTGGCGGATCAGGTCGTTGAAGAAGCCGTGCACGACGAGGCGGCGGGCCTCCTTCTCGCTGACGCCGCGCGAGCGCAGGTAGAAGAGCTGGTTGTCGTCGAAACGACCCGTGGCCGAGGCGTGACCGGCGCCGGCGATCTCGCCGGTCTCGATCTCGAGGTTCGGCACGGAGTCGGCCTGGCAGCCGTCGGTGAGGACGAGGTTGCGGTTCTCCTCGTAGGTCTCGATGCCCTCGGCGACCTTGCGGATCAGGACGTTGCCGATCCACACGGTGCGGGCACCCTCACCCTGCAGCGCGCCCTTGTAGACGACGTTCGACTTCGTGTTGGGGGCCGTGTGGTCGACGAAGAGACGGTGCTCGATGTGCTGGCCGGCGTCGGCGAAGTAGAGGCCGAGCATGTCGACCGAGCCGCCGGCACCGGCGTACTCGGCCGTGGTGTCGTGGCGGACCACGGAGCCACCGAAGGTGACGTCGACGTGCTTGAACGACGCGTCGCGGCCGACCCGCACGTGGCGGTGACCGACGTGGACGGCGTCGTCGGCCCAGTCGTCGATGGAGACGACGGTGAGCTGCGCGCCGTCACCGACGACGATCTCGACGTTGTCGGCGAGCGTCATCGAGCCGGTGAAGCGCAGCACGACGGTGGCCTGCGAGAACGGCTCGGCCGTGATGACGACGTGCGACGCAGTCGCCTCGTCGTCAGCCGAGGTCGCCGTGCCCTTGACGTCGACGTAGACCGGCTGGTCCGCGACGAGCTCCTTGGGGATGCGGACCGTCAGGGTCCTGGCAGCGGCGTCCCAGGTGCGGGCGGCGATGCGGTCCCACGGGACCAGGCCGCTCACGCCACGACCGGCGTCGGCGGAGTCGACGACCGCAGCCTCGACACCCTCCGGGACGGTCAGGTCGGCGGAGAAGAACGAGCCACCCAGCGGCGCGTCGGCGTGGAGGCCACGCAGGCGCTTGAGCGGGGTGAACCGCCAGATCTCCTCACGACCGGTCGGGACCGCGTGGTCCGCCAGGTCGAAGGAGCCCTCCGGGTGCAGGTGGGACTCCACCTTGTCGAGCTCCAGGGCGGAGCTCAGGTTCTCAGTCACAGTCACTTGAAAGTTGCTTTCGTCGTACGTGGTCTCGACAGGCCGGACCACCGGGGAACCAAGGGGCAGCGGTGGCGATCAGCCGACCGCGCCCTCCATCTGCAGCTCGATCAGGCGGTTGAGCTCGAGGGCGTACTCCATCGGGAGCTCCTTCGCGATCGGCTCGACGAAGCCGCGGACGATCATGGCCATCGCCTCGTCCTGCTCCATGCCGCGCTGCATCAGGTAGAAGAGCTGGTCGTCGGAGACCTTCGAGACGCTCGCCTCGTGACCCATCGAGACGTCGTCCTCGCGGATGTCGACGTACGGGTAGGTGTCGGAGCGCGAGATCTGGTCGACCAGGAGCGCGTCACACAGGACGTTGCTCTTGGAGCCGTGGGCGCCCTCGTTGATCTGGATCAGACCGCGGTACGACGTGCGGCCACCGCCGCGCGCGACCGACTTGCTGAGGATGCTCGAGGAGGTGTTCGGCGCGGCGTGGACCATCTTGGCGCCGGCGTCCTGGTGCTGGCCCTCGCCCGCGAACGCGATCGACAGCGTCTCGCCCTTGGCGTGCTCGCCCATGAGGTAGACGGCGGGGTACTTCATCGTGACCTTGGAGCCGATGTTGCCGTCGACCCACTCCATGGTCGCGCCGGCCTCGCAGACGGCGCGCTTGGTGACGAGGTTGTAGACGTTGTTCGACCAGTTCTGGATGGTCGTGTAGCGGCAGCGGCCGCCCTTCTTGACGATGATCTCGACGACCGCGGAGTGCAGCGAGTCGGAGGAGTACACCGGCGCGGTGCAGCCCTCGACGTAGTGCACGTAGGCGTCCTCGTCGACGATGATCAGCGTGCGCTCGAACTGGCCCATGTTCTCGGTGTTGATCCGGAAGTAGGCCTGGAGCGGGATGTCGACGTGGACACCCTTCGGCACGTAGATGAAGGAGCCACCCGACCACACCGCGGTGTTGAGCGCGGCGAACTTGTTGTCGCCGACCGGGATGACGGTGCCGAAGTACTCCTGGAAGAGCTCCGGCTGCTCCTTGAGGGCAGTGTCGGTGTCGAGGAAGAGGACACCCTGCGCCTCGAGGTCCTCGCGGATCGAGTGGTAGACGACCTCCGACTCGTACTGCGCGGCGACACCCGAGACGAGGCGCTGCTTCTCCGCCTCCGGGATGCCGAGCTTGTCGTAGGTGTTCTTGATGTCCTCGGGCAGGTCGTCCCAGGTGGCGGCCTGCTTCTCCGAGGAGCGCACGAAGTACTTGATGTTGTCGAAGTCGATGCCGTCGAGGTCGGAGCCCCAGGTCGGCATGGGCTTGCGACCGAAGAGCTTCAGGCCCTTCAGGCGGAGGTCGAGCATCCACTGCGGCTCGGACTTCTTCGAGGAGATGTCGCGCACGACGTCCTCGTTGAGTCCGCGCTTCGCGTTGGCACCCGCGACGTCGGTGTCGGCCCAGCCGAACTCGTACTTGCCGATGCCCTTGAGCTCGGGGTTGAGCTCCTCGATGGCGTTGGGGGTGGTCGTCATGCCGACGCTCCGTCCTTCTTCCGGGGGATCTGGGGGATGCAGGTGGTGCACACGCCGTCGCCGTGCGCGATGGTCGCAAGCCGCTGCACGTGCGACCCGAGGACCCGGCTGAACGCCTCGGTCTCGGCCTCGCACAGCTGCGGGAACTCATGGGCCACGTGGGACACGGGGCAGTGCTGCTGGCAGAGCTGCTCGCCGATGGGGAGCTGCTGCACGCCCGCGGCGTAGCCACCGCGGGTCAGGACCTCGGCGAGCGCCTCGGCCGGGGAGAGCTCGGGACGCTCCGCGACGACCGTGGCGTAGTCACGCTCGATGAACTCCACGCGCTGGCGGGCGAAGGCGAGGACCGCCTCGTCTCCCCCGCTGTCACGGAGGAAGCGCAGCGCCTGCGTGGCGAGGTCGTCGTACTGGTTGTCGAGCTGGTCGCGGCCTGCCTGCGTGAGGCGGAACGCGCGGGCGGGACGGCCGCGGCCGCGGGTGCCCGGCAGCGTGCGCTGCTCGACCGACTCGAGGGTGCCGGCCTCGACCAGGTGGTCGAGGTGACGGCGTACGCCGGCCGGGGTGAGGTCGAGCGCGGCCGCCAGGTCGGCAGCCGTGCGGGGCCCCTGCTCGGCGATCACGCGGAGCACGCGCGCACGGGTCGGAGCGTCCCCTTCGGGGACGACCGTCGACAGCCGCTCGAATTGCACAACAACAGTGTGACGTTAATGCCCGCGCGACTCAACGAAGGGTCCCCTAAGTCACGTCGACGTGCGCTTCCGGAACGCCCGCAGGGCCAGCGGAGCCATCACGAGGGTGATCACGACCACCCAGATCAAGGTCGCGACCTCCGGGTGGTGCAGCGGGTACGCCGCGGAGGCCGGCACGCCGTCCGGGTCGTTGCCCCACAGCTGTCGCACGGACTGCACGAGGGAGCTGATGGGGTTCCACTCGGCGATGGCACGCAGCCACGGCTCCATCTTGTCCGTCGGCGCGAACGTGTTGGCCAGGAAGGTGATCGGGAACATCGTCGCGAACATCAGCCCGTTGACCGCCTCGACCGACCGCATCGCCGAGCCGACGAGGATCCCGACCCAGATCATCGCGAAGCCCCACGCGATCAGCAGCAGGTAGCCCAGCAGCGCGTCGAGGAGGCTCCCCCGGATCCGCCAGCCCACGACCAGCCCGGTCAGCGACATCACCACGAGCCCGATGCTGGAGTGGATCAGGCTCGAGATCGAACGGCCGACGAGGACGGCAGCCGGGTTGATCGGCAGCGACCGCATCCGGTCGACGATGCCCTTGTCGAGGTCGGCGGTCAGCCCCAGGGCCACGATGAACGACGAGAAGGTGATCGTCTGCCCCATGATCCCGCCGAGCAGCCACTCGCGGTAGCCCGACGGTGAGTCGGTGGGGATCGAGGAGCCGAAGACGTAGGCGAAGAGCAGCACGAACATCACGGGCTGGATGGTGACGTCGAGCAGCATCTCGGGCATGCGCTTGATGTGGGTCAGGTTGCGGCGGGTGATCACCAGCGACTGACGGAGCAGCCCGCCGCGGTGCAGCCCGCCCTCCGGCTCCAGCGACGGCCGGGCCTCCGGGTGGCCGGTCTGGTCGAGCGTCATGCGAGGGCCTCCTCGGGCTGGCCGGTCGCGGCGGTCTCGTCCTCGGCGCGGTGGCCGGTCAGGTGGAGGAAGACGTCGTCGAGGCTCGGCCGCTTGAGGCCGAGGTCATCGAGCTCGATCGCGCTGTCGGCGAAGAGCGCGGCGATGCGGGTCATGTCGGCCAGCCCGTTGGCGGCCGCGGTGATCTGGCGTGCGGCGGGGTCGACGTGGAGCTCGGGGACCGAGGCGCGGACCAGGCGCTCGGCCTCGTCGAGGTCGGCGGCGTGGGAGACGGTGACGACGATCGACGCCTTGCCCGCGGCGTCCTTGAGCTGGAGCGGCGTGCCCTGTGCGATGACCGTGCCGCGGTCGATCACGACGATGTCGTCGGCGAGGTGGTCGGCCTCCTCGAGGTACTGCGTCGTGAGCAGCAGCGTCGTGCCCTCGCGCACCAGGTCGCGCAGCACCTCCCACAGCTCCACGCGGCTGCGCGGGTCGAGGCCGGTGGTCGGCTCGTCGAGGAAGAGCACCGGCGGGTGGGCGATCAGGCTGACCGCGAGGTCGAGCCGGCGGCGCATGCCCCCGGAGTAGCCCTTGGCGATCCGGCCCGCGGCCTCGGTGAGCGAGAAGCGCTCGAGCAGCTCGTCGCTGCGCCGCTTCACCTCCGCGCGCGGCAGGCCATAGAGCGAGCCGATCATCCGGAGGTTCTCACGCCCGGTGAGCAGCTCGTCGACGGTCGCCGCCTGCCCCGTGAGTCCGAGCCGGGCCCGCACCTCGCCCGGGTGCTGCCGCACGTCGAAGCCGGCCACCCGGGCCGTGCCAGCCGTGGGCATCGTGAGTGTCGTCATCATCCGGACCGTCGTGGTCTTGCCGGCGCCGTTGGGGCCCAGCAGGCCGAGCACGGTGCCCTGCGGCACCCCGAAGCTCACGCCGTCGACGGCCAGGTTGTCGCCGAAGCGCTTGACGAGGCCATCGGCCTCGATCGCGAGCCCCGCCCCCCGTGTCGTGGTCATGATCACGACGCTAGCGACGCCCACCGACAACGGCATCCGACTTTCGTTCCTACACTTGCGCCGTGCCCGATACCTCCGCCCCCGCCGTCGAGATCGCGGGCCTCGTCATGCGGTACGGCGACAAGGTCGCCGTCGACGGACTCTCGCTCACGGTCGAGCGTGGCTCCATCACCGCCGTCCTCGGCCCCAACGGGGCCGGCAAGACCACGACGCTCGAGACCTGCGAGGGCTTCCGCAAGCCCCAGGGCGGTCGGGTGCGCGTCCTCGGTCTCGACCCCGTCGCCCAGCGGCGCGAGCTGCTCCCCCGCATCGGCGTGATGCTCCAGAGCGGCGGTGCGTGGTCCGGCGTCCGCGCGGAGGAGATGCTGCGCCACGTCGCGAAGCTCCACGCCGACCCCCTGCCCGTCGACATGCTGGTCGAGCGCCTCGGCCTCGGCGACTGCGGCAAGACCCCCTACCGACGACTCTCCGGCGGGCAGCAGCAGCGGCTCGGCCTGGCGATGGCCGTCGTCGGCCGCCCCGAGCTGGTCTTCGTCGACGAGCCGACCGCCGGCATGGACCCCGCCGCCCGGCGTACGACGTGGGAGCTGCTGCAGGAGCTCCGCACCGACGGCGTGACGATCGTGCTCACGACGCACTACCTGGACGAGGCCGAGCGCCTCGCCGACATGGTCCACATCATCGACCGCGGCACGCTGATCGCCTCCGGCTCCCCCGAGGAGCTGACGCGTGGCTCGTCCGCAACGGTCCGGCTCGTGGTCGATCGCGAGCTCGAGCCGTCCGCCTCGGACGCCCTGCGGGCCTCCATCAGCGACTGGAGCGCCGCCCACGGAGTCGACGTCCAGTCGATCAGCTTCGGCTCGCGCACGCTCGAGGACGTCTTCCTCCACCTGACCGGACGGGAGCTGGAGTCATGAGCACGGTCACCCCGGGGACCTTCACCCCAGCACCCGGCGCCGCGCCGCTCGCGCAGCAGGTCCGCGCGCAGGCCGCCATGGAGACGAAGCTGCTGCTCCGCAACGGCGAGCAGCTGCTCATCGCCCTGGTCATCCCCGTGCTGGCGCTCGTCGGCGGAGTCGTCGGCGCCGAGCGGCTCGGCCTGACGTTCGACCACCGCGTCGTCGACGTCCTCACCCCCGGCGTGCTCGCGCTGGGCGTGCTGTCGACGTCGTTCACGTCGCTGGCCATCGCGACCGGCTTCGAGCGCCGCTACGGGCTGATCAAGCGCCTCGGTGCCTCACCGCTCCCCCGCTTCGGCCTCCTGCTCGGCAAGGTGATCGCGCTCTTCGGCGTGATGGCCCTGCAGGCCATCGTCATCTCGGCGGTCGGCTTCGCGCTCGGCTGGCGCCCCCACGGCGGCCTCGTGGGCGTGGTCGTCGCCGTGGCCGGCGCCTTCCTCGGCACGCTCGCCTTCGCCTCCCTCGGCCTCTTCATGGCCGGCACCCTGCGCGCCGAGGCAACGCTCGCTGCCGCCAACCTGATCTACCTGCTGCTGATGATGGGAGGCGGCGTCGTCCTCCCCCACAGCTCGTACGGCGGGGGCGGCGGCGTCCTGCGCCTGCTGCCGTCCGGTGCGCTCGGCGACGTCATGCGCTCCGGCCTGATCGACGGCCAGTGCGATGCGCTGGGCATGTTCGTGCTCGTGTTCTGGGCGATCGCGGGCTCCCTGCTCGCGGGCCGATTCTTCAAGTGGGAGTGACCGTGTCCGCCCTCCTCGCCTGGTGCCGCGCGCACCTCACGGCGCTCGCGATCGCCAACCTGGTCGCCAACATCGTGATCGTCGTGACCGGTGGCGCCGTGCGCCTGACCGCGTCCGGCCTCGGCTGCCCGACCTGGCCCAACTGCACCAAGGGCCGCCTCGTCTATCACGAGGACCTCGGCCTCCACGGGGCGATCGAGTTCGGCAACCGGATGCTCACCTACGTGCTCGTGGCGATCGCGGTCGCCTGCGTGGTGGCCGCGTGGCGCCGGCCCGGCGTCGTACGCCGGCTGGCGCTGGCGATCGCGATCGGGATCCCCATGCAGGGTGTCGTCGGTGGCATCACCGTCCTCACCGACCTGAACCCCTGGATCGTCGCGATCCACCTGCTGCTCTCGATGGGCATGATCGGCCTCTGCGTCTGGCTCGTCGACGAGGTGGCCGGCCCCACGCGACCCGCTGCCGGTGCGCCGACGCGCGCCCTCGCCTGGGCGGTCCTCGCCGTCGGAGCGGTCGTGCTCTGGCTCGGCACCGTCGTGACCGGCTCCGGCCCCCACGCCGGAGACGAGAAGGCGCCGCGCAACGGCCTGGACCCCGCGACCGCGTCGCACGTCCACGGCTTCGCCGTCTGGGCGCTCGTGCTGCTCACCCTGGCACTGATGGTCCTCGCGGCCCGCCGCAACGAGCGGACCCTGGCCTTCTTCGCCTCCGTGCTGCTCGGCATCGAGCTCGCCCAGGGCGTGCTCGGCTACGTCCAGTACTACACGGACCTGCCGGGGCTCCTGGTCGGCCTCCACATGCTCGGCGCAGCCCTCGTCGCCGCGGGCCTGGCCCGCGTCGTGCTCACCACGCGCGCCCGCGCCTGACGCCCCCGGCGAGAGGCGCTTCCTGAATGTCCGTTTTCGCACGACACTGAGGTGACGGCCACGCCGGCCGCAGTCAGGGGTCGTGCCATGACGATCGAGCAGTTCCAGTACGCCGCCATCGCGCTCGCCGCGGTCGCCGCCGGAATGGCGGTCATGATGTCCATCGGCATCGAGCGGACCCGTTCCAACGTGCTCGCCGGTCTCTTCGCGGGCTTGGTGGGCCTGGCCGTCGGCACCATGCCGACGTACACGGACAAGGTCGACCCGACGCACCCGCAGCTGCTGGCACGGCTGCAGGGGCTGACCGAGTCCGCCGCGGTGGCCCTGGCGGGCTGCTACATGCTGAGCCTGCTCGCGTCGTCCGAGCTCCGGGGACGCCGGGCCTCCATCGTGCGCGCCAGCGCGTGGGCGGCGGTGGCGCTGGGAGGCGTGCACGCCGCCATGTCACTCGCCTGGCCCGCGCAGCGGCTCAACGACTACGAGCTCTCCCTGGCGGAGCCGGGCGCCCTGTCCACGCCGGGCTTCTGGCTCTTCGCCGGCTTCTGGCTGGTCGCCCTCGTCCCGTACGCCGCCGGCTGGGGCGGCCTGGCGCTCGGCGGCCTCGATGCCGCCGAGGAGCGGCGGGCGTTCGCCTTCATGGTCGCCTCGATCTTCGTGATCACGGCAACGGTCGCGCCCCCGCTCGTGGCGGGCATCTGCGTCGCCTGCTGGATCACCCTCTGCGTCTACGGCCAGCTCGAGTACGCGACCGCCCGCGCACAGCGCAGCGTCTTCCTGAGCCGCTTCCTCTCGCCCCAGGTGAGCCAGCTCGTCGCGTCGCGCGGCATGGCGGAGGCGATGAAGCCGCACCAGGCCGACCTCACCGTCGTCTGCGCCGACCTGCGCGGCTTCACGGCGTACTCCGAGGGAGTGCCGTCGCAGGCCGTCGTCGACCTGCTCGCCGACTACTACGACGCGGCCGGCGCGGTCGTCGCCAGGTACGGCGGGACGATCACCAACTACGCCGGCGACGGCATCCTGATCCTCGTCGGCGCCCCGATCGCAGATCCCGACCACGCCGCGACGGGACTGCGCCTCGCGCGGGAGCTGCTCACCGCGGTCGAGCCGGTCGTCAGCCGCTGGGAGACGAGGCACCACACCCTCGGCCTGGGCGTGGGCGTGGCCAGCGGCCGCGTGACGGTGGGTGCCATCTCCGCCGAGACCCGCATGGAGTACACCGCGATCGGGATGCCGGTGAACCTCGCCGCCCGGCTCTGCTCGCACGCGCTGTCCGGCGAGGTCCTGCTCGACGTCGGCGCCGCAGCGGAGTGCGGCGACCGGGACCTGCAGCCCCGCGGCGAGCTCCAGGTCAAGGGCTTCGCCGACCTCCAGCTCGTCTACGCCGTCGGCAAGGCCTGACGAACGCCGGACCGCGGCCTGGGCTCAGCGGCGCGGGCTCAGCGGCGCGGGCTCAGCGGCGCGGGTGATCAGCGCGAGATCAGCGGATCGATCGCGACGGCGACGAAGAGCAGCGAGAGGTACAGGTTGGAGTGGTGGAAGAGCCGCATCGGCTTGATCACCGACAGCTCCTCGGTGCCCTTGGCGCGCGCCGCCATCCGGTGCGCCTCGACCAGGAAGACGACGCCGAGGACCAGCGCGGCGGACGGGTAGAACCAGCCCAGGTGGCCGATCGGCCACAGCGCCAGGGAGGTCGCGACCATCACCCAGGAGTAGAGGACGATCTGGCGGCCCACCTCGGCGGCGGGCTTCACCACCGGGAGCATCGGCACGTCGACGTTCGCGTAGTCCTCGCGGTAGCGCAGCGCGAGCGCCCAGGTGTGCGGCGGCGTCCAGAAGAAGACGACGAGGAAGAGCACGATCGGCGTCCAGGCCAGCTCACCGGTGACCGCGGTCCAGCCGATGAGGGCCGGGAAGCAGCCCGCGATGCCACCCCACACGATGTTCTGCGTGGTGCGGCGCTTGAGCAGCATCGTGTAGACGAAGACGTAGAACGCGTTGGCACCGATCGACAGCTCGGCCGAGAGCGGGTTGACGCCGAACCACAGGATCACCGTCGAGAGCACCGCGAGCACGGTCGCGAAGAACAGCGCACCGCGAGCGCCGACGATGTGGCGCGGCAGGGCCCGGCGCCGCGTGCGGCGCATCTGCTCGTCGATGTCGCGGTCGTAGACGCAGTTGTACGCCGAGGCGGAGCCGGCGCTCAGCGTGCCGCCGATGACCGTCCACACGACGAGCGCGAGATCCGGGATCCCGCGCGCCGCGAAGAACATCACCGGCACGGTCGTGAGCAGCAGCAGCTCGATGACGCGGGGCTTGGTCAGCCCGACGTACGCGCCGACCACGTCCTTCCACGTGGAGGGTCCGTCGACCGTCGTCACAGCCGGAAGGGGCTGGTCCACGCCCGGGGTGGGCTGGTCGACGTGGGTCACGGATACCTCTGGTGAGCGGGGTGGGATGCGGGTCGAGTCTAACGGCACGACCGACTAGGCTCGGACGTGATGCCCCGACCGGGCAACGTGCCGAACGTCACCCCTCAGGAGAGGACCCTCGTGAGCTCCGCTGCCACCCCGCTGGACTGGACCGATCTCGACCGGCAGGCGGTGGACACCGCACGCGTGCTCGCGATGGACGCCGTGCAGAAGGTGGGCAACGGCCACCCGGGCACGGCGATGAGCCTCGCCCCCGTGGCGTACCTGCTCTATCAGAAGGTCATGCGGCACAACCCGGCCGACCCGGCGTGGATCGGCCGCGACCGGTTCGTGCTCTCCTGCGGCCACTCCTCGCTCACGCAGTACGTCCAGCTCTACCTGGGCGGCTTCGGCCTCGAGCTCGAGGACCTCAAGGCGTTCCGCACGTGGGGCTCCAAGACCCCCGGCCACCCGGAGTACGGCCACACCGCCGGCGTCGAGACGACCACCGGCCCCCTCGGCCAGGGCATCGCGACCGCGGTCGGCATGGCGATGGCCGCGCGCCGCGAGAAGGGCCTCTTCCACCCCGACGCCGTCGACGGCCCCTCGCCGTTCGACCACGACGTCTTCGTCATCGCTTCCGACGGTGACCTGCAGGAGGGCGTCTCGTCCGAGGCCTCCTCGATCGCCGGTCACCAGCAGCTCGGCAACCTCACCGTCATCTACGACGCCAACCGCATCTCCATCGAGGGTGACACCGACGTGTCCTTCTCCGAGGACGTCGCGGCCCGCTATGCGGCGTACGGCTGGCACGTGCAGCACATCGACTGGACCAAGGGCGGCAACCACGCCGACGGCGCCGGCTACCACGAGGACGTCGAGGGGCTCTACGCCGCGATCCAGGCCGCGAAGGCCGAGACCGAGAAGCCGTCGATCATCGTCCTCAACACGATCATCGCCTGGCCCGCCCCCAACGCGCAGAACACCGAGGCCTCGCACGGCTCCGCGCTCGGCGACGCCGAGGTCGCGGCCACCAAGGAGCTCCTCGGCTTCGACCCGGAGCTGACGTTCGAGGTCCGCCCGGAGGTGCTCGAGCACACCCGCAGCCTCGTCGCCCGCGGCAAGGAGGCCGAGCAGGCCTGGATGACCGAGTACGACGCGTGGGCCGCCGCCCACCCGGCCGAGCTCGCGATCCTCGAGCGCACGAAGACCCGGGCCCTGCCCGAGGGCCTGGCCGAGGCGCTGCCGACCTTCCCCGCCGACGCCAAGGGCGTCGCCACGCGCGCCGCGTCCGGCAAGGTCATCAACGCCATCGCGCCGCTGATGCCGGAGCTGTGGGGCGGCTCGGCCGACCTCGCCGGCTCCAACAACACGACCATCGAGGGCGTGCCGTCGTTCCTGCCGGCCGCCCACGCCACGCACGACTGGAAGGCCGACCCGTACGCCGGCCGCGTGCTGCACTTCGGCATTCGCGAGCACGCGATGGGCGCCATCCAGAACGGCATCACGCTCCACGGCGGCACCCGCGTCTTCGCCGGCACGTTCCTGCAGTTCGCCGACTACATGCGCCCCGCGGTCCGCCTCGCGGCGCTGATGAAGGCCCCGACGATCTACGTGTGGACCCACGACTCCGTGGGCCTCGGCGAGGACGGCCCGACCCACCAGCCGATCGAGCACGCCGCGGCGCTGCGCGCGATCCCGCACCTCGACGTCGTCCGCCCGGCCGATGCCAACGAGACCGCCGCCGCGTGGCTGACGATCCTGCGCAACACCGACCGCCCGGCCGGCCTCCTGCTCTCGCGGCAGAACCTCCCGACGTTCCCGCGCGGCGAGGACGGCTTCAACACCACCGACAACGTCGCCAAGGGCGGCTACGTCCTCATCGACGCCGACGGCGGCGAGCCCGACGTGGTCCTGATGGGCACCGGCTCCGAGGTGCAGCTGGCCGTCGCAGCCCGCTCGCTGCTGAAGGAGAAGGGCATCAACGCCCGCGTCGTGTCGCTCCCCTGCATCGAGTGGTTCAACGCCCAGGAGCAGGCGTACCGCGACGCGGTCATCCCGCCCACGGTCAAGGCCCGCGTCTCCGTCGAGGCGGGCATCGCGCAGGGCTGGCGCGAGCTGGTCGGCGACGCCGGCCGGATCGTCTCGATCGAGACCTTCGGCGCCTCGGCCGACGCCACCCGGATGTTCACGGAGTACGGCATCACCGCCGACGCCGTCGCCGCGGCGGCGCAGGACAGCATCGCCGCCGCCAACGCCTGACAAGCCACCCGCGGGCCCTCACGCCCGCCCACAGAGGAGAAGGATCACCCATGTCCGAACGACTCGAAGCACTCGCCGCCGCCGGAGTATCCATCTGGCTCGACGACCTCTCCCGGGAGCGCCTGGAGACCGGCAACCTCGCCGACCTCGTCAAGAACTCCTCCGTCGTCGGCGTCACCACCAACCCGACGATCTTCGCCGGCGCCCTCTCCGACGGTGAGCGCTACGACGCCCAACTGCGCGAGGAGGCCGCCCGCGGCCTCGGCGCGGCCGAGGCGATCTTCGAGCTCACCACGCAGGACGTCCGCAACGCCTGCGACGTGCTCGCCCCCGTCTACGCCGCCGACCCGCACGACGGCCGCGTCTCCATCGAGGTCGAGCCCGGCCTCGCGATGGACACCGAGGCGACCATCGCCCAGGCCAAGCAGCTCTGGGCCGCGGTCGACCGCCCCAACGTGATGGTCAAGATCCCCGCGACCGAGCCGGGCCTGCCCGCGATCACCGCGGCGATCGCCGAGGGCATCAGCGTCAACGTGACCCTGATCTTCTCCCTCGAGCGCTACCGCGCCGTCATGGACGCCTACCTCACCGGCCTCGAGCAGGCCGCCGCCAAGGGCATCGACCTGTCGACCATCCACTCGGTTGCCTCCTTCTTCGTCTCCCGCGTCGACTCCGAGGTCGACAAGCGCCTCGACGCGATCGGCACCGACGAGGCCAAGGCCCTCAAGGGCAAGGCCGCACTCGCCAACGCCTGGGCCGCGTACGCCGCGTACCAGGGGGTCTTCGCCGGTGAGCGGTTCGCCGCCCTCGAGGGCGCCAACCACCAGCGGCCGCTGTGGGCCTCCACCGGCGTCAAGGACCCGGCGTACCCGGACACGCTGTACGTCTCCGAGCTCGTCGTCAGCGGTGTCGTCAACACGATGCCGGAGAAGACCATGCAGGCCTTCGCCGACCACGGCGAGGTCACGGGTGACACCGTCACCGGCCGCACCGACGAGGCCACCGAGGTCTTCGAGAAGCTCGCCGCCGTGGGCGTCGACTTCGACGACGTGCTGGTCGTGCTCGAGCGCGAGGGCGTCGAGAAGTTCGTGAAGTCGTGGGACGAGCTCGTCGAGACCGTCACCACGCAGCTGGCGGCGGTCGCGTCGTGAGCCAGTCCCCGGTCGACGCCAGCAAGACGGCGGCCTGGGCGAAGCTCCGGGCTCACGCGGACGGGTTCAAGCCCGACCTCCGCGGGTGGTTCGCCGAGGACGACAAGCGGGTCCGCCGGATGACCTTCGAGGCGGCCGACCTCCACGTCGACCTGTCGAAGGCGCTGATCACCCCGGAGATCTCGACGACGCTCCTCGAGCTCGCGGACGAGGTCGGCCTGGCCGAGCGCCGCGACGCGATGTTCTGCGGCGAGCGGATCAACGTCACCGAGAACCGCGCGGTGCTCCACACCGCCCTGCGGGCCCCGGCTGACGCCACGGTGATGGTCGACGGCAAGAACATCGTCACCGATGTCCACGCGGCGCTGCAGCACATGTACTCCTTCGCCACCGAGGTCCGCTCCGGCGAGTGGAAGGGCGTCACCGGACGCCGCGTCCGCACCGTCGTCAACATCGGCATCGGCGGCTCCGACCTCGGCCCGCTGATGGCGTACGAGGCGCTCGCGCCGTACCGCCACGGTGACCTCGAGGTCCGGTTCATCAGCAACATCGACCCGACCGACGCTGCGCTCAAGCTCGCCGACCTCGACCCGGCGACGACGCTCTTCATCGTCTCGAGCAAGACCTTCACGACCCTCGAGACGCTGACCAACGCCCGACTCTGCCGTGCCTGGCTGCTCGACAACCTGCGGGCCCGGCGCACGTTCCACGGCACGGACGAGGAGGCGGTCGCCCGTCACTTCGTCGCCGTCTCCACGGCCCTCGACAAGGTCAAGGAGTTCGGCATCGACCCCGCCAACGCCTTCGGCTTCTGGGACTGGGTGGGCGGTCGCTACTCCGTCGACTCCACGATCGGCACCTCGCTGGCGATCGCGATCGGTCACGACCGGTTCGCGGAGTTCCTCGGCGGCATGCACCTGATGGACGAGCACTTCCGCACGACGCCGATCGAGCGCAACGTCCCGGCGCTGATGGGCCTGCTCAACGTCTGGTACCGCAACTTCCTCGACGCCGGCACGCACGCCGTGCTCCCCTACGCGCAGCTGCTGCACCGCTTCCCGGCGTACCTCCAGCAGCTGACGATGGAGTCCAACGGCAAGTCGGTCCGCTGGGACGGCTCCCCCGTCAGCTCGGCGACCGGTGAGGTCTTCTGGGGCGAGCCCGGCACCAATGGCCAGCACGCCTTCTACCAGCTGCTCCACCAGGGCACCTCGATCGTGCCGGCGGACTTCATCGGCTTCGCCAACCCGGCGTACCCGCTGACCGACGGCGACACCGACGTGCACGAGCTCTTCCTGGCGAACTTCCTCGCGCAGACCCAGGCGCTCGCCTTCGGCAAGACCAAGGCGGAGGTACGCGCGGAGGGCACGCCCGAGCCGATCGTCACCGCCCGCGTCTTCCCGGGCAACCGCCCGACGACGTCGATCATGGCGCCGGCGCTCACGCCGTCGGTGCTCGGCCAGCTGATCGCGCTCTACGAGCACATCACGTTCACGCAGGGCACCATCTGGGGCATCGACAGCTTCGACCAGTGGGGCGTCGAGCTCGGCAAGCAGCTCGCCCAGCAGATCGTCCCCGCCCTCGGCGACGACGAGGAGGCGCTGGACGAGCAGGACGCCTCGACGCAGGCGCTCATCGACTACTACCACCAGCACCGGGTGCAGTGATGGGCATCGAGGTCGAGCGCTCGGCCGACGCCGCGGCGCTCGTGGCTCGGGTCGCCGCAGCACTCACCGGGCGCCTGGCCTCCGTGCAGGCCGAGGGCCGGGTGCCCCGCGTCGTCCTCGCGGGCGGCAGCATCATCGAAGAGCTGCACCGCACGCTGGCTGCCTCCCCCGGTGCCGTCGACTGGTCGCGGGTCGAGTTCTGGTGGGGCGACGAGCGGTACGTCGAGTCGTGGAGCTCCGAGCGCAACTCGCTCGCCGCCGTGCGCGACCTCCTGAAGCCCCTCGGGGCCGACGAGGAGCTCGTCCACCTCCCGCCTGCCACCGACTCGGGGCAGCCGGTCCAGGACGCCGCGGCGACCTACGCCCAGGACTTCCCGGCCGGGGACTTCGACGTGGTGCTGCTCGGCATGGGGCCCGACGGACACACCTGCTCGCTCTTCCCGGGCCGTGAGGACGACGTCCTCTCCACGCTCGACGCGGTGGCTGTCGTCGACTCCCCCAAGCCCCCGCCGCTGCGGCTCTCGATGACGCCCGCGCGCCTGTCGCGCTCGGCGTACGTCTGGCTGGTCGCATCCGGCAGCGGCAAGGCCGAGGCGGTCCGCAGCGCCCTCGCGCCAGCCGGCGGCACCGTCGACCCCGTCGAGGTGCCCGCCGCCGCTCCACGCGGCCGTGAGGCCACCGTCTGGTGGCTCGACGAGGACGCGGCCGCGCTGCTCTGAGCAGAGCGCCCGGGCGCGGGAGCTTTGGTGCACGTGCACCAGAGTCGACCTGAAGCTGTCCTGGCCGAGGTCGACTTACGGGCACGTGCACCTGTCTTGCCGACGCCAGGCGCGCGGATCGCAGCGGGAGTGCGGTGGACCATCCGCACGCGAGTAGCGTCTGGTCCGTGATCGTATGGCTGAACGGCGCTCATGGGGCCGGCAAGACGACCACCAGCACCCTCCTGCAGCAACTGATTCCAGACTCTCGCGTTTTCGACGCCGAGAAGGTGGGCGGCGCCCTGATCGACATCGCACCGGGCCTACCTGCAACCGACAACTTTCAGCACTGGCCGCCCTGGCGGCTCCTGGTCGTCGACGCCGCACGTCGCATTCTCGACTACACCGGTGGCACGTTGATCATGCCAATGACCGTCCTTGTCGAGCAGTACTGGCGTGAGATCAGCTCGGGTCTTGCCCAGTACGGGATCCCGCTCCGGCACTTTGTTCTCCATGCCGACCAGGAGACCCTCCGCATGAGAATCGCTGGTGACACCGCGCTCGGCTCCAATTCCCCATTCCGGCTTCACTACCTTGAGCCGTACGCCGAGGCAGCTAGCGCCTGGTTGCAGGATGAGGGCGAGGTCGTCGACACCACCCACCTCATCCCCATTCGGGTAGCCCAGCAGATCGCGGAGGCCGTCATGGCGTGAAGACAGCCGGACCGCCCCTCCGATGGCGAAGGATCATCGGCAAGAGCGAGCGCATGCACCGGTCACCGTCTCGCACGTGCGAGGACGTGGTCTGTCACGGACTCACACACGGTTCAACCCTTTCGCACCTGCGAAGCCATGCCTGCGTACTCCTCCGGCACAGGCGACTGCGGGGATCTTCTCCTCACGCAGAAGCGCGAAGGCCGCCCTGCTCAGCAGCAGGACGGCCTTCGGCGTACGACGGACGGGTCCGTCAGAAGATGATGTCGCCCGACTTGCGGCGCGAGCGGAGGAGCTGCAGCGCCTCCTCGAGGATGTCCTTCGCCTCGTCCTCGGAGCGGCGCTCCTTCACGTAGGCCAGGTGGGTCTTGTAGGGCTCGATCTTGAGCGCCGGCGGGGCGTTCTCGGCGTCGAGACCGGCCGGGAGGCCGCAACGGGGGCAGTCCCACGACTCCGGGGCGACCGCCTCGGCCGCGAACGTCACGACCGACCGGTGCTCCTTGGAGCAGAAGTAGGTGACACTCTGCCGCGGGGCGGCCTCGCCGCGCTCCGCCTCGCCCATCGGACCGGCACCGACCCGGCTACCCCGGATGGCGTTTCCTGCTCCAGCCAACTTCGTACTTCTCCTTCTAGAGCTTTGTCTCAGGCGCCGTAGGCGTAGAGAAGGCCCAGCGCGACGATGCACGCGGACCAGATGAGACCCAGTCCGACCGTCAGGCGGTCGAGGTTGCGCTCGGCGACCGAGGAGCCACCGAGGGTGCTCGACACTCCGCCACCGAACATGTCGGAGAGACCGCCACCCCGGCCCTTGTGCAGGAGCACGAGGACGACGAGCAGGAAGCTGGTGGCGACGAGCAGGATCGTCAGGAGCGTGGTCACGATGCGGAACTCTACTTCACGGTTGGTGGGGTTTTGCGCGGTGGCTCAGAGCACCGGCATGTCGTAGAAGCGGCAGATGCCGCCGAACTCGTCGGCCTGGAGGCTGGCGCCCCCGACGAGGGCACCGTCGACGTCGGGCTTGGCCATGATGCCGCCGATGTTGCCGGCCTTGACGGAGCCGCCGTAGAGCACGCGCACGGCGTCGGCCGAGGCGTCGCCGTGGACCTCACGGACCCGCTCGCGGATCGCGTGGCAGACCTCCTGGGCGTCCTCCGGGGTGGCGACCTCGCCCGTGCCGATGGCCCAGACGGGCTCGTAGGCGATGACCAGCGCGGCGACCTGCTCCGCGGTGAGGCCCGCGAGCGATCCGTCGACCTGCGCGAGGCAGTGCGTCACCTGCTCCCCCGCCTTGCGGACGTCCAGGCCCTCGCCGACGCAGACGATCGGGGTCATGCCGCCCTTGATCGTCGCCTTCGCCTTGGCATTGACGACCTCGTCGGTCTCGGCGTGGTACTCACGGCGCTCCGAGTGGCCGACGACGACGTAGGAGCAGCCCAGCTTGGCGAGCATGCCGGCGGAGATCTCGCCGGTGTAGGCGCCCGACTCGTGGACGGAGACGTCCTGGGCGCCGTACTTGATGCCGAGGCGGTCACCGGAGACGACCGACTGCACCGAGCGCAGGTCCGTGAACGGCGGGATCACCGCGACCTCCGCCTTGGCGAAGTCATGCTTCTTGTCGGAGAGCGTGACCGCGAGCTTCTGCACCAGGACGACGGCCTCCTGGTGGTTCAGGTTCATCTTCCAGTTGCCCGCCATCAGCGGGACGCGGGGCGCGCGCGCCATGGCTCAGCCCTCCAGCACGGTGATGCCGGGGAGGGTCTTGCCCTCGAGGTACTCCAGCGAGGCACCGCCACCAGTCGAGATGTGGCCGAACGCCGCCTCGTCGAAGCCCAGGGTGCGGACCGCGGCGGCGGAGTCGCCACCACCGACGACGGAGAGCCCGTCGGTCTTGGTCAGGGCCTCGGCGACGGCACGCGTGCCCTCGGCGAAGGCGGCCTGCTCGAAGACGCCCATCGGGCCGTTCCAGAAGACGGTCTTCGCGTCGGCCAGGGCCTCGGCGAACGCCTTGCCGGACTCCGGGCCGATGTCGAGGCCCAGCGCGTCGGCCGGGATCTGGTCGGCAGCGACGACGCGGGCCGACGCCTCGTCACCGAACGCGTCGGCAACGACGATGTCGGTGGGCAGGATGATCTCGACGCCGGTCTCCTGCGCGCGCTTGAGGTAGTCGAGGCAGACCGGGATCTGGTCCTCCTCGAGCAGCGACTTGCCGACCTCGTGGCCCTGGGCCTTCAGGAACGTGAAGACCATGCCGCCACCGATCAGCAGCTTGTCGGCCTTGCCGAGCAGGTTGTCGATCACGCCGAGCTTGTCGGAGACCTTCGAGCCGCCGAGCACGACGGCGTAGGGGCGCTCCGGCGTCTCGGTGAGGCGCTTGAGGACGTCGATCTCTGCGGCGACCAGGTTGCCCATGGCGTGCGGCAGGCGCTGCGCCACGTCGTACACCGAGGCCTGCTTGCGGTGGACCACGCCGAAGCCGTCGGAGACGAAGGCGTCGGCGAGGGCCGCGAGCTGGTCGGCGAAGGCGCCGCGCTCGGCGTCGTCCTTGCTGGTCTCGCCCGCGTTGAAGCGGACGTTCTCGAGCAGCGCGACCTGGCCGTCGGCGAGGCGCGCGACGACCGCCTGGGCGCTCGCGCCCACGGTGTCGGTCGCGAACGCCACGTCGTGCCCGAGCAGCTCGCCGAGGCGGGCCGCGACGGGAGCCAGGGAGTACTTCGCCTCGGGCTCGCCCTTCGGACGGCCCAGGTGCGCCGTCACGACGACGCGGGCACCAGCCCCCGCCAGCGCCTGGATCGTCGGCACGCTCGCCCGGATACGACCGTCATCGGTGATGGTCGAACCGTCGAGCGGGACGTTGAGATCGGAGCGGACGAGGACGCGCTTGCCGCGGACGTCCCCCAGGGCGGAGAGGGTCTGGTTGCCAGTCACGCGTCAGAGAGTAGCGCCGATGTAGGTCACCAGGTCGGCCAGGCGGTTGGAGTAGCCCCACTCGTTGTCGTACCAGCCGACGACCTTCACCTGGCGGCCGATGACCTTGGTCAGCGGCGCGTCGAAGATGCACGAGGCCGGGTCCGTGACGATGTCGCTGGAGACGAGCGGCGCCTCCGAGTAGACGAGGTACGGCGCGAGCGGGCCGTTGCTGGCCGCCTCACGGACGATCGCGTTGACCTCCTCGACGGTGGTGTCGCGCTCCGCCTCGAAGGTGAGGTCGGTGAGCGAACCGGTCGGTGTGGGCACGCGGACGGCGAAGCCGTCGAGGCGGCCATTGAGCTCCGGGAGGACCTTGCCGATCGCCTTGGCGGCACCCGTGCTGGTCGGGACCAGGTTGAGGGCGGCGGCACGGGCACGACGCAGGTCGCTGTGGATGTTGTCCTGGAGGTTCTGGTCGGCGGTGTAGGAGTGGACCGTCGTCATGAGGCCCTGCTTGATGCCGACGCCCTCGTGGAGCGCCTTCGCCATCGGGGCGAGGCAGTTGGTGGTGCAGGACGCGTTGGAGATGACGTCGTGCGCAGCCGGGTCGTAGTCGGCGTGGTTGACACCCATGACGACGGTGACGTCGTCGTTGGAGGCGGGCGCGGAGATGATGACCTTCTTCGCACCGCCGCCGGTGATGTGGGCGCGCGCCTTGGTGGCGTCGGTGAAGAAGCCGGTCGACTCGATGACCACGTCGACGTCGAAGTCGGACCAGCGCAGCGCAGCCGGGTCGCGCTCGGCGAACGCGTGGATCTCCTGGTCTCCGACGACGATCGTGTCGGCGGTGGCCTTGACGTCGACGTCGAGGCGGCCGAGGACCGTGTCGTACTGCAGGAGGTGGGCGAGGACCGCGTTGTCGCTGAGGTCGTTGACCGCGACGATGCGGATCTTCTCCCCCGAGGGATCCAGGGCGCGAACCGCCCGGAAGAAGTTGCGGCCGATCCGGCCGAATCCGTTGATGCCTACGCGAACGGTCACTGTCTCTGCTCCTTGTGGGGCCGATGCCTGTCAGGGGCGTGATGTGGTGTGGATCACGCCTGACGTCCACAGTAGCGCCAGCGTCCTACTTACGCACGAGTAGTCTCATCCTTTGGTTTTTTAAAACGCAAAAGGAGGAACTCAGGCCTCGTCGGCGAGCATCTCGGGAGTCAGCGACGCCTCGGTGTCGGGGATGCCGAGGTCCTTGGCCTGCTTGTCGGCCATCGCCAGGAGGCGACGGATCCGGCCCGCGATCGCGTCCTTGGTGAGGACCGGGTCGTGGAGCTGGCCGAGTTCCTCGAGCGAGGCCTGCTTGTGCTCGAGGCGCAGGTGGCCGGCGAGCTTGAGGTGGTCGGGCACGTCCTCGCCGAGGATCTCGAGCGCGCGCTCGACGCGGGCTCCGGCCGCCACGGCGGCACGCGCTGAACGACGGAGGTTGGCGTCGTCGAAGTTGGCCAGGCGGTTGGCGGTGGCGCGCACCTCGCGGCGCATGCGGCGCTCCTCCCAGGCCATCAGCGTCTCGTGGGCTCCGAGGCGCGTCAGGAGCTCGCCGATGGCGTCGCCGTCACGGATCACGACACGGTCGACGCCGCGGACCTCGCGGGCCTTGGCCTGGATGCCGAGGCGGCGGGCCACGCCGACGAGGGCGAGAGCGGCCTCGGGGCCGGGGCAGGTGACCTCGAGCGAGGAGGAGCGACCGGGCTCGGTCAGGGAGCCGTGGGCCAGGAAGGCACCACGCCACGCAGCGACAGCGTCGCAGGCACCGCCGGAGACGACCTGGGGCGGCAGGCCACGAACGGGCCGGCCGCGCTGGTCGAGGAGGCCGGTCTGACGGGCCAGCTGCTCACCGTCGCGCACGACGCGCAGGACGTAGCGGCTGCCACGACGGATGCCGGCGCCCTGGACGACGGCGACCTCGGCGTTGTGGCCGAACATCTCCGCGATGTCGCGGCGGAGGCGACGCGCCGCGCCGCCGGTGTCGAGCTCGGCCTCGACGACGATCCGGCCCGAGACGATGTGGATGCCGCCGGCGAAACGGAGCATCGTGGAGACCTCGGCCTTGCGGCAGCACGTCTTCGTCACCACGCTGCTGGCCAGCTCGGACTTCACCTGTGCCGTCATCGCCATGGCGCGAATGATTCCACACCGCCGAAGATCCGGGCATACGCATCCGCGAGCCTGCCCGGGTCGTGCTGCGAGGTGCTGCCAGGGGCCGCGACCTCGGCGAGGACGAGCTCCGCGCCGAGGCTCCGGACGATCCCCTCCAGGGCCTCGGGATCCGGCACGCTTCCGACGTCCGCGAGCACGGTGTGGATCCGCAGGCCCGGCGCGTGGTCGAGGAGTGCGGCGAGGTGGTCCTCGGGCGCGTAGCCGGAGGTCTCGCCCTTCTGCTCACCGAGGTTGAGGGTCACGACGACCTTCGCGTCGGTGCTGATCAGCGCCTCGCGGAGCTCCCCCACACGCAGGTGCGGGATCACCGAGGAGTACCAGCTGCCGGGACCGAGCACGACCCAGTCGGCCGCCTTGACCGCCTCGACGGCCTCGGGGCACGCGGGCGCGTCGGGTGGGTCGAGCTCGAGGCTGATGATCCGCCCAGGCGTGGTCGCCACGGCGACCTGGCCGCGGACCGTCGTGACCTCGTCGGGGTGCGCGGGGTCGTGGCCGAGCACCTCGGCGTGGATGTCCATCGGGGTGACCGCCATCGGCAGCACCCGGCCGCGGGCGTCGAGCAGCTTGCCGACCCAGTCGAGTCCGTCGACGTGCTCCCCCAGCTGCTCCCAGAGCGCCACGATCAGCAGGTTGCCGAGGCTGTGGCCACGCATCGCCCCCTCGCCGGCGAAGCGGTGCTGCAACACCCGGGCCCAGGTCTGCCCCCACTCGTCGTCGCCGCAGAGCGCCGCGAGCGCCATGCGGAGGTCGCCGGGTGGCAGGACGCCGAACTCGTCGCGCAGGCGGCCCGAGGAGCCGCCGTTGTCCGCGACCGTCACGACGGCGGTGACCTGCTCGATGACGTGGCGCAGCGCCGAGAGCGAGGCGTGCAGGCCGTGCCCGCCACCCAGCGCGACCACCGCGCCGGGGAGCAGCGAGCGGTCGGTGTGCGCGCCGGTCACTCGCGCCCCAGGTCCCGGTGGGTCGCCGTCGCGTCGAAGCCCAGCGCGCGCAGGCGGCTGGCCAGCTCCTCGGTCATCGCGACGCTGCGGTGCTTGCCGCCGGTGCAGCCGATCGCGATGGTGGCGAACCGCTTGCCCTCGCGCAGGTAGCCGTCGGCCACCGTCTGCACGACCGGGACGTACTGCGCGAGGAACTCCTGCGCGCCAGGTCGCTCCGTGACGTACGCCGCGACCGCCTCGTCGCGGCCCGTCATCGGACGCAGCTCCGGCACCCAGTGGGGGTTGGGCAGGAAGCGCATGTCGGCGACGAGGTCGGCGTCGACGGGGATGCCGTACTTGAAGCCGAAGCTCGTGCAGGTGATCTTGAGCCGCATCGCATCGGGGGCGCCGAACGCCTCCGCGACCCGCGCGGTCAGCTGGTGCACGTTGAGGTTGCTCGTGTCGACGACCAGGTCGGCGTCGCTGCGCAGGTCGGCGAGGACCTGGCGCTCACGGTGCAGCCCGTCGAGGAGGCGACCTCCGGCCTGGAGCGGGTGCGGACGCCGGGCAGCCTCCTGGCGGCGTACGAGCACGTCGTCGGTCGCCTCGAGGAAGAGCAGCGTCGTACGCCGGCCGGTGGCGCCCTGCGCGAGGTTGGCGCGGAGCGTGTCGAAGAACGAGCCCGACCGGACGTCGACGACGACGGCGATCGGCTGCTCGAAGCCCCGCGTCTCGTCGACGAGGCGCACCACGTCGCGCAACAGGGTCGGCGGCAGGTTGTCGACGACGTAGAAGCCGAGGTCCTCGAGCTCCTTCGCCGCGGTGCTGCGGCCGGCGCCCGTCATGCCCGTGACGACCACGAGCTCGCCGCGGTGCGCGGCGCCCTCCTCGGGTGGGTGCATGGTTCCTCCTCGGTCCAGGCGGGAGAGGTTACCGGTGTGCCTCGAGCGCCGCCTGCATGTCCGCGACGGTCAGGGTGCGGGCGTTGCCGTTGGCAGCGTTGAGGACCAGCGGGATGCCCTCGGCGACCAGGTGCTCGAGGAGCGCACGACCCGGCGCCGCGTGGGCGACGAGCGTGCCCTCGGGCCGGTCGCCCGCGGCCGTCGTCGCGCCGAGCCACCGGTCGAGCCGGCTCGGGTGCGTGAAGGCGAGCACCGACGGACCGTCGCCGAAGTCGCGCACCTCCGGCGAGAAGGCACCGGCGGCGTCCTCCCGGCCCGGCATGCCCAGGTGGGCCTCGAGCAGGACCGGCGCGACCTCCTCCAGCGGGGCCTCGTCGTGGAGCAGCTGCTCGAGGTCGCTCTGCGGCGGGGCCTCGGGTGCCAGCGGGTCGAAGGTCATGTCACTCCTCGGTGATCTCGCCGGTGGTCATGTTGACCGTCGGCGCGGTGGGCTTCGCCGCAGCGACGGCGGTAGCGATGGCCTCGGCGGTGCGCGGGCCGATGCCGGGAAGGACGGCGATCTCCTCGACGGTCGCGGCGCGCAGCTTCTTGAGGGAGCCGAAGTGCTTCATCAGCACCTTGCGGCGCACCTCGCCGAGGCCGGGAACGTCGTCGAGGACGCTCTCGACCATCGACTTGCTGCGCCGGTTGCGATGGTGCGTGATCGCGAAGCGGTGGGCCTCGTCGCGGATCCGCTGGAGCAGGTAGAGGCCCTCCGAGCTGCGCGCGAAGATGACCGGGTCCTCGTCGTCGGGGAGCCAGACCTCCTCGAGCCGCTTGGCCAGCCCCACCACGGGGATCTCGTCGGCGAGCCCGAGGCCGGTCAGGGCGTCGAGGGCGGCCGCGACCTGGGGCGGGCCGCCGTCGACCACGACCAGGCCCGGCGTGTAGGCGAACTTCCGCGGGCGGCCGGTCTCGGGGTCGACCAGCAGCGGTCCGGTCTCGTCGGAGCGCTCCACCGCGTCGCCGCGCTCGTCGAGCAGGCGCCGGAAGCGCCGGGTGATCACCTCGTGCATCGAGGCGACGTCGTTCTGCCCCTCGACGCCCTTGATCACGAAGCGGCGGTAGTCGGACTTGCGGGCCAGGCCGTCCTCGAAGACGACCATGCTGGCCACGACCTCGGTGCCCTGGAGGTTGGAGACGTCGTAGCACTCGATGCGCAGCGGGACCTCGGCCAGCCCGAGATGCTCCTGGATCTCGGCGAGCGCCCGGTTGCGGGTGGTCAGGTCGCTGGCGCGCTTGGTCTTGTGGAGCGCGAGCGACTGCGCGGCGTTGCGCGCGACCGTCTCCTGCAGCGTCTTCTTGTCGCCGCGCTGCGGGACGCGGATCTGCACACGGCTCCCCCGGCGTTCGCTGAGCAGGTCCTCGAGCACGGCCGACTCCGGCGGCAGGGCCGGCACCAGCACCTCCCGGGGTACGCCGTCGCCCTCCTCGCCGCCGTACAGCTGCACGAGGAAGTGCTCCACGAGCTCTGCGGTCTCGCCCTCCTCGACGCGGTCGGCCACCCAGCCGCGCTGGCCGCGGATCCGGCCGCCGCGCACGTGGAAGACCTGCACCGCGACCTCGAGTGGATCCTCGGCGAGCGCGATCACGTCGGCGTCGGTGCCGTCGCCGAGCACGACCGCCTGCTTCTCCAGCGCGGTGCGGAGCGCCCCGACATCGTCGCGCAGCCGGGCGGCGCGCTCGAACTCCATGGCCTCGCTCGCGGCGTACATCTCCCGCTCGAGGCGCTTGACGAACGCCGTAGTGTTGCCGGCCATGAAGTCGCAGAAGTCCTGCGCGATCGCGCGGTGCTCCTCCGGGGTGACCCGGCCGACGCAGGGCGCGGAGCACTTGTCGATGTAGCCCAGCAGGCACGGCCGGCCAGTCTGCGCCGCACGGTTGAAGACGCCCTTGCTGCAGCTGCGCATCGGGAAGACCCGCAGCAGGAGGTCGACGGTCTCGCGGATCGCCCACGCATGGCTGTAGGGGCCGAAGTAGCGGGTGCCCTTCTTCTTCGCGCCGCGCATCACCTGCACGCGCGGGAACTCCTCGTCGAGGGTCACCGCGAGCCACGGGTAGGACTTGTCGTCGCGGTACTTCACGTTGAACCGCGGGTCGAACTCCTTGATCCAGGAGTACTCCAGCTGCAGTGCTTCGACCTCGGTGCCGACCGTCGTCCACTCCACGCTCGCCGCGGTCGTCACCATGGTCGCGGTGCGCGGGTGGAGGCTCGGCAGCGGCTGGAAGTAGTTCTGCAGGCGGGCGCGGAGGTTCTTCGCCTTGCCGACGTAGATCACCCGCCGGTTGCTGTCGCGGAACCGGTAGACCCCCGGCTGCGTCGGGATCTCCCCCGGCTTGGGGCGATAGCTCAGCGGGTCAGGCACACGGCAACACTAGTGGCGGGGTCTGACAGCCTCGGCCGACGCCTTCCGCCGATCACGCGCGCGCAGCCACTGCTCCGTGAGGACAAGGCCCGATATCAAGCCACCAACGCCCACCCCGGTCCATCGCACTTCGAGGCGATGCCCTCACGCCACGGTCGCATGTTGCTCATGGCCGCAGTCTGGCGCAGGCGTTCCCCGTCGCCTCCTCAATGAACGCTCATGAGGCGAGACATGTGGGCGCGGCTACTCCGCCGGCTTCGCGTACGCCGCGACTCCGGTGTCGAGCATGACGCACGGCTCGTCGCCGTCCACCCACGCGTCGTGGCCGGGGTCGATGGTGACCACGTCACCGGGACCCATCCGGGCCTCGGTGCCGTCGTCCATCCGCACCGTCATGTGCCCCGAGACGCAGAAGCCACGGTGCGCGGTCTGGCAGGACGCGGTGCCGGCGATCGGGCCGACGTCGTCCGACCACTTCCAGCCGGGCTCGAAGACCGCGCGACCGAGGGTGAAGTCGCCGAGGGTGACCACGTCGAGGTGGCCGTGTGCCTGGAACTGCCGCGTCTCGTGGGGCGCGTCGATGCTCTGCGTCTGCATGGTCATCCTTCGACGCTATGCCTGCCCCGCGCGGGCCACGACCCCAGTCGGCAGACCCTCGGGGTGGGCCAACCCACCCGCAGGCCCATGACCTCAGGCAGCGACGATCGAGTCGCCGTCGACCTTGATCTTCACGGCCGGCAGCTTGCCACCGGACGGCGCCGGCGGACCGGTGACGGCACCCGTCGCCGCGTCGTACGTCGAGCCGTGGACCGTGCAGGTGATCGTGCCGTCCTTGACCTCACTGACGTCGAACCCCTGGTGGAGGCACTTCGAGCTGAAGGCCTTGAAGTCGCCCTTCGTGGGCTGCGTGATGACGACGTGCCTGTCGGTCAGCACGATGCCGCCGCCGACGGGGATCTCCGCGGTGGAGGCGAGCTTCTCGCCGGCCTTGCCAGCCGTGGCCGTCGATCCGGCGTTGCTGGACCCGCCCGAGCCTCCGCCGCATGCCGCGAGGGCGGCGGCGACGCCGAGGGCACCGAGGCCCTGGAAGACGATCCGACGGTCGGGGCGCAGGTCTTCGCTCATGGCGGCGAGCGTAGACCTGCTCCCTGAACGTCAGCCCAGAAGATCCGGACTGGCGAGAACCAGTCCGTCGTCAGCCCAGCAGCGGCTTGAGGAAGCGCCCGGTGTGGCTGTCGCCGTTGGCCGCGATCTCCTCCGGGGTGCCCGTCGCGACGACGGTGCCACCGCGGGAGCCGCCCTCGGGGCCCATGTCGATCAGCCAGTCGGCGGTCTTGATGACGTCGAGGTTGTGCTCGATCGTCAGCACCGTGTTGCCCTTGTCGACAAGGCTCTGGAGCACGCCGAGGAGCTTGCGGATGTCCTCGAAGTGGAGGCCCGTCGTCGGCTCGTCGAGCACGTAGACCGTGCGGCCGGTCGAGCGCTTCTGCAGCTCGGAGGCGAGCTTCACGCGCTGCGCCTCGCCGCCCGAGAGCGTCGTCGCCGGCTGGCCGAGACGGACGTAGCCCAGGCCGACCTCGCAGAGCGTCTTCATGTGGCGCGAGATCGCCGGCACCGCAGCGAAGAAGTCAGCGGCCTCCTCGATCGGCATGTCGAGGACGTCGGAGATCGTCTTGCCCTTGTAGTGCACCTCGAGCGTCTCGCGGTTGTAGCGCGCGCCGTGGCAGACCTCGCACGGGACGTAGACGTCGGGCAGGAAGTTCATCTCGATCTTGATCGTGCCGTCGCCGGAGCACGCCTCGCACCGGCCGCCCTTGACGTTGAACGAGAAGCGCCCCTGCTGGTAGCCCCGCATCTTCGCCTCCGGCGTCTGCGCGAAGAGCTTGCGCACGTGGTCGAAGACACCGGTGTACGTCGCGGGGTTGGAGCGCGGCGTGCGGCCGATCGGCGACTGGTCGACGTGGATCACCTTGTCGACGTGCTCGACGCCGGTGATCTTGCGGTGCCGGCCGGGGACGGTGCGCGCGTTGTAGATCGTCTTGGCGAGCGAGGTGTAGAGGATGTCGTTGACCAGCGTCGACTTGCCCGAGCCGGAGACGCCGGTGATCGAGACGAAGCAGCCGAGCGGGAACTCGACCGTGACGTCCTTGAGGTTGTGCTCCTTGGCTCCGTGGACGACGAGCGAGCGGCCCTTGGTCGGCGGGCGCCGGGTCAGCGGCACCTCGATCGAGCGGCGGCCGGACAGGTAGGCACCGGTCGTCGACTCCTTGTTCTTCAGGAGCTCCTTGACGGTGCCGGAGTGGACGACGTGGCCGCCGTGCTCACCGGCGCCGGGGCCGATGTCGACGACCCAGTCAGCGGTCTTGATGGTGTCCTCGTCGTGCTCGACGACGATGAGGGTGTTGCCGAGGTTCTTGAGGCGGAGCAGCGTCTCGATCAGCCGCTCGTTGTCGCGCTGGTGCAGGCCGATCGACGGCTCGTCGAGCACGTAGAGCACGCCGACGAGACCCGCGCCGATCTGCGTGGCGAGGCGGATGCGCTGGGCCTCGCCGCCGGACAGCGAGCCCGAGGCCCGGTCGAGCGAGAGGTAGTCGAGGCCGACGTCGAGGAGGAAGCGGAGCCGCTCCTGGATCTCCTTGAGCACCCGCTCGGCGATCTGCAGCTCGCGCTGGCTCAGCTGCAGGTTGTTGAGGTACTCCGCGGCGTCGCTGATCGGCAGGGCGCAGACCTCGGCGATGTTCTTGCCGCCGGCCTCCTTGGCGCCGAGCGTGACCGCCATCGAGACCGGCTTCAGGCGCGAGCCGTGGCAGGTCTGGCACGGCACCTCGCGCATGAAGCCCTCGAACCGCTCGCGCGCGGTGTCGGACTCCGACTCGCGGTGGCGGCGCTCGACGTACGGCTTCACGCCTTCGTACGCGGCGAAGTAGCTGCGCTCGCGGCCGTAGCGGTTCTTGGTGACGACGTGGACCTTGCCCGGGTGGCCCTCCATGATCACGCGCTGGTGGCGGGTGGAGAGCTTCTCCCACGGGGTGTCGAGGTCGAAGCCGAGCTCCTCGCCGAGCGCGCCGAGGAGGCGCTGGAAATACTCCGCGACGTGGGCGCCGGTCCACACCTGGATCGCGCCCTCGCCGAGGGTGGCCGCCGGGTCGCTGATGATCAGCTCGGGGTCGACCTCCATGCGCGTGCCGAGGCCGTGGCACTCGGGGCAGGCGCCGAAGGGCGAGTTGAACGAGAAGGAGCGCGGCTCGAGGTCGTCGGTCTCGATCGGGTGCTCGTTGGGGCACGCCATGCGCTCGGAGAACTTGAGCTCCTCCCCCGTGTCGACCATGTCGAAGACGATCAGGCCACCGGCCAGGCCGAGCGCCGTCTCGACCGAGTCGGTCAGGCGGCGCTTGGCGCTCTCCTTGACCGCGAGACGGTCGATGACGACCTCGATGGAGTGCTTCAGCTTCTTGTCGAGCTCGGGCGGGTTGTCGAGCGTGTGGGTCTCGTTGTCGACGCGGACCCTGGAGTAGCCCTGCGACTGCAGCGAACGGAAGAGCTCGGCGTACTCCCCCTTGCGGCCGCGGACGACGGGCGCGAGCACCTGGAACCGGGTGCCCTCCTCGAGCTGCATCATCCGGTCGACGATCTGTTGCGGCGTCTGCCGCTCGATCGGCTCGCCACAGGTCGGGCAGTGGGCGCGGCCGGCGCGGGCGTAGAGCAGGCGGAGGTAGTCGTAGACCTCGGTGATCGTGCCGACCGTCGAACGGGGGTTCTTCGACGTGGACTTCTGGTCGATCGAGACCGCAGGCGAGAGGCCCTCGATGAAGTCGACGTCGGGCTTGTCCATCTGCCCGAGGAACTGACGCGCGTAGGCGCTCAGCGACTCGACGTAGCGGCGCTGGCCCTCGGCGAAGATCGTGTCGAACGCGAGGCTCGACTTGCCGGAGCCGGAGAGGCCGGTGAAGACGATGAGGGAGTCGCGCGGAAGGTCGAGCGAGACGTCCTTGAGGTTGTGCTCGCGGGCGCCACGGATGACGAGCTGGTCGGCCAACGCTGGTCCTTCAACTTCGGGATCGAGTCTGTCGAGATCATTCGAACAAGTGTTCGCCATCCTACACTGGCGGCCATGAGCGAGCAGGCCCCGCCGGTACCCACGGCCGAGAACCCCATCACCGCCGTCCTGGAGGCCACCCACCGCTACCTCGAGCGCGTCACGACGCTCACCGACGAGCAGCTCCGCGAGCCGTCGCTGCTGCCCGGCTGGACGCGCGGCCACGTCGTCGCCCACGTCGCCCTCAACGCCCACGGCCTGGCCCGCGCCCTGCGCGGCCTGCGCACCGGCGAGCCGGTGCCGGTCTACGACAGCCAGGAGCAGCGCGATGCCGACATCGAGACGTACGCCGGCGGCTCGGCCGCCGACCTCGCCTCGCTGTCGCAGATGGCCTGCCTCCGCATCGCCGGCGAGCTGCGCCTGATCAAGGCGGTCGGCACGGTCGAGCGCACGCCGGGCGGCAAGGTGATGACCGTGGTCGACGTGGTCGAGGCCCGCTGGCGCGAGGTCGAGATCCACCACGCGGACCTCAACGTGGGCTACTCCCCCAGCGACTGGCCGATCGACTTCGCGGCGTACCTGCTCGAGCGGGTGGCCGAGCAGCGCGGCGACCAGCTCGACGCGACGCTGCACGCGCAGGACATCGGCAAGACCGTGCGGGTCGGCAAGGGCGGCCACGGCATCGCCGGCACCGCCGCCGCGCTGGCGTGGTGGCTGACCGGTCGCGGCGACGACAGCGACCTCGTCGCCATCAGGGGCCTGCCTACGCTGGGCCCATGGGCCTGAACTACACCGGAGACGTCACCCCGGGCGGCCCCGCCGCCGTACGCGAGCTGGTGGGGCTGACCGTGACCAAGCTGGCGGTCGATCCGAAGATGGCCAACAACTGCTACCTGCTGCGCTGCACGAAGACGGGTGCGCAGCTGCTGATCGACGCCGCAGACGACGCACCCGCCCTGCTCGAGCTGACCGGCGGCGAGATCGACACGGTCGTCACCACGCACCAGCACTGGGACCACCACCGCGCGCTCGCCGAGATCGCGGCGGTGACCCGGCCGATGGTCGTCGCGGGCAGGCCCGACGCCGAGGCGATCACCGAGCAGACCGGCGTCGCGGTGTCACGCCGGGTCGGCGACGGTGACACGGTCAAGGTCGGCGCGATCGAGCTCGAGGTGATCGCGATCGCCGGCCACACGCCCGGCTCGATCTGCCTGCTGCACCGCACGCCCGACGGCGGGACGCACCTCTGGACGGGCGACTCGCTCTTCCCGGGCGGCGTGGGGGCGACGTTCGGTGACCGCGACGCCTTCGCGACCCTGATCGACCAGGTCGAGACGAAGATCTTCGGCGCCCTCCCCGACGACACCTGGTTCTACCCGGGCCACGGCGGCGACTCGACGCTCGGCGCCGAGCGGCCCCACCTCGCCGAATGGCGCGCCCGGGGCTGGTGACGGATCCCCCTGCCCCGGGGCGGCCGACGTATTGTGTGTGACATACCGTCACATACAGATCCGAGGTCACATGTCTGTCCAGCAGGAGCCGACGTACGGCGCCCCCGGTGTCCTCCCCCGTGCCGACTACGAGCGCATGCTGCGCGAGCTCTCCCAGGCCTCGGTCGACAGCCACTTCCTGCCGTTCCGCGACATCGCCTGGGACGACCCGGCGTTCGCGGTCCAGCCCGAGCATGACGGCTGGGTGCTCGGGCCGGAGGACAACATCGGCGCCTCGGCCTGGTACCGGTCACTGCCCGCCGACCGGCAGCGGGCGATCGGACGCTACCGCCTGGCGCAGATCTGCAACGTAGGCCGGCAGTTCGAGCAGATGCTCGTCGCCGGCATGATGACCAACCACCTCTGGATGGACACGGCGAACCCCGAGTTCCGCTACGCGACCCACGAGGCCACCGAAGAGACGCACCACATGCAGATGTTCGGCGAGGCGATCCGGCGCATGCAGCCCGACGTCGCCGGCATGCCGCGGTGGCTCAAGGCGCTCACTCCCCTGATCTGCCTCGTCGCGGCCGTCGCACCGACGGCGTTCTGGATCATGGTCCTGGCGGGCGAGGAGCCGATCGACCACCTGCAGAAGTCCGCCCTGCGCGCCGACCACGTGCAGCACCCGCTTCCGCGGCGGGTCATGCAGATCCACGTCGCGGAGGAGGCGCGCCACATCGGGTTCGCGCACCAGTACCTCACCCAGCGCGGCCCGGCACTGGGCCCCGTCAGCCGCGTGGTGCTGGCGGTGGCCACGCCGATCGTCATGCGCATCGCCTGCGACGCCATCATGCGGCCCACCCGGGCCGCACGACGCGCGATGGGGATGCCGCGCTCCGTGGCACGGCAGATCTGGTGGCGCTCCCCCGAGACGCGCACCCACCTCGCCGACTACTTCGCCGAGGTGCGGATGCTTGCCGACAACGTCGGGCTCCGCCCACGCTGGGTGCGGCCGCTGTGGCGCCTGCTGCGGATCGAAGGGCGCCCCGCCCGCTTCCGCGGCGAGGCGCCCACCGACCTGGCCTGACGGCGTACGCCGAGGGTCAGCGCAGCCCCTCGACCAGCAGCAGGACGCCGAAGGCGGCGAAGAGCGCGGCGGCGCCGTACTTGACGGGGCGCTCGGGGAGGTTGCGCCCGACCAGGACACCGACGGCGATCGCCAGGGCGTCGGCGGCGACCATGCCCAGCGTGGAGCCGAGCCACGTGCCGAACCAGCCCTCGTTCGTCGCCAGCGTGATGGTGGCGAGCATCGTCTTGTCGCCGAGCTCGGCGAGGAAGAAGGCCACGCCGACGGCGACGACGGCCATGCCGGCCGAACGCGACGCCTTGGCCGCCTCCTCGTCCGTCAGCTCGTCGCCCCGCAGGGTCCAGAGCGCGAAGGCCAGGAAGGCGACGCCGGCGGCGATGTTGATGGCGCCCTGGTGGTCGGCGAACGCGTCACCGAGGAGGGCGCCGATGCCGACCGACGCGAGGTGGACGATCGCGGTGGCGGCGGTGATGCCGAGGATGACGTCGCGGGCCCGATAGCGCGTCGCGAAGGTCATCGCCATCAGCTGGCTCTTGTCACCGAGCTCGGCGACGAAGATGACGGCAGTGCTGAGAAGGAAGGCGTACATGGGGTGTCTCCTTGCGCCGCGAGGCCGAAGGACACCAGGGACGCCGCCTTCGACCAGGCGACGACGTCCGTAGTGGGTCGTCAATCTGGTCGAAAGTCTCGTCCGCCACCGAGGTGGCCTGCCGCACCGGACCCGGGGGTCAGTGTGTCGATGCGACTGTTGGGGACTACTCCCTTTCAGGTGCGAGGCTACCGAGCCGATGCCTGCAGGCACCAATCGAGCACGGGCCGCGTCAGGCGGCGAGCTCCCGCTCGTGCGTCTCGCCGCGGTAGCGCGACGGGCGCCCGTCGATCCGCAGCAGCCTCCACAGCCATCGGGCCACACCGCGACGGATGCCCAGCCGGTCGGCGAGCAGGCGCACGTCGCCGAACATCTCGCGCCGGTGCTCGTCGGAGGCGGGTGAGCGCCACCACATCTCGCGGGCCACGTCGCGCGGGATACCCATCGCCCTCAGGTCACGCCGGGTCGGCTTCATGATCACGGTGCAGAGCCACCACATCGCGAGCGGGTAGGCCAGCGAGAGCAGGAACTTGCGGATCCGGCCGGCCTGGCCGAAGTTCTTCGCCAGCCACTCGTGCGCGAAGCTGATGTGCCGCGCCTCCTCGGCGATGTGGATCTGCATGATCCGGGAGATCAACGGCTGCCGGCCTCCGTCGCGCACCATCGACTTCTGCAGGTGGTCGATCGGCTCCTCGCCCGCGAGGATGCCGATGAAGAAGATCGTCGGCAGGTAGATGCCCGCCTGCGTCATCAGCGGCGACAGCTTCTGGAAGTACGCCGGCGCACCCTGCGGGTCGATGCCGTACTGCTCTTTGGCACGGTTCACCGCCTCCTGGAACATCTGGATGTGGTGCGTCTCCTCGGTCACCTCGTGCATGAGGTAGCGGAACTCCGGGTTGCCGCTCTCCATCGCGATGAGATGGTGCATGATCCCGCCGATCAGCACCTGCTCGAACTGCCGCCCCACCTTCGCGATCTGGGCGAACCGGAACATCCCGATCTCGATCTGCCGCTCGAGCGGCAGCGCCTGGTACCACGGGTGCGCGCCGATGACATCGGCGTCGGAGAGCACGAACTGCGGGTCGTTGCGGCGCCACTCGTACGCCGGGTCGTCCCACGGGATGTCCTTGAAGGCGTTGAACGAGAGTCGCACCGACGCCTCGGAGAGGCTGCGCAGGTGCGCTTCGTACGCGTCGTTGTCGAAGGCGTGGTGGCTCATGCAATCGACGGTACCCGCGACAACCTGTCTCAGACACTTGTTCTTCGATGTGGGGAGCGTCACACCGCGGCTGCCACGGCCGGGGGCGCCGCCGGCGTCAGCGCCAGCGTGCGCCGAGCACCGGCAGCTGCCCCGCCATGCCGCGCAGGACGGCCGGGACCTGCGACTTCACGACGTACTCCCCCACGCCGACGAGCGACGACTTGGTGACCGCAGGCTCGAGCCCACGGCCCATGCGCCACAGCTGGGTGGTGTACCAGACCACCTCGGCCATCGCGTCGAGCTTGCGGATGCCGACGGAGCGCGGCGCGATGTTCGCGACCTCGGAGCTCTTGCCGGCCAGGAGCAGGCGCGGGAAGTCGGGGTCGACCGCGAGCGGGCGGCCGAGGCCGATCACGTCGACGGCGCCGGACTCGATCGCGGCCGACATCGCCGCAGCCGTGCGGAAGCCGCCGGTGACCATGAGCGGGAGTGACACCTGCCCACGCAGGCGCTCGGCGAACTCGAGGAAGTAGGCCTCACGCTGCCGGGTCGACTCGCGCTGGGTCACGCCCATCATCGCGCCGACCTCGTAGGTGCCGCCGGAGATCTCGAGCAGGTCGACGCCGGCCTCCTCGAGCGCCTTCGCGACGAGGATCGACTCGTCCTCGGTGAAGCCGCCGCGCTGGAAGTCGGCGCTGTTGAGCTTGACCGAGAGCACCTTGTCCTCGCCGATCGCGGCGCGCGTGGCGGCGACGAGCTCCATCAGGAAGCGACGACGGTTCTCGGCGGAGCCGCCGTACCGGTCCGTGCGCTGGTTGGCGAGCGGCGAGAGGAACTGGCTGATCAGGTAGCCGTGCGCGCCGTGGAGCTGGACGCCGTCGAAGCCGGCCGCGACGCAGACGCGCGCCGTCTCGGCGTAGCGGCGGACGAGGTCCGCGATCTCCTCGACGGTCAGCTCGCGCGGGACGGCGAAGGCGCCGCCCATCCCCTTGAGGCCGATGGCCGACGGCGCGACCGGGCGGGGCGACAGCGTGCGCGGCGACTGGCGGCCGGGGTGGTTGACCTGCACGATCGCGACCGCACCCTCGGACTTCGCCGCGGCGGCCCACGCCGCGAGGGCCTCGAGGTCGCGGTCGTCCTCCACGACGACGTTGGCCGGCTCCCCGAGCGCTCGCCGGTCGACCATCACGTTGCCGGTGACCAGGAGGCCGGAGCCGCCCTGCGCCCAGCGCCGGTAGAGGCGGACGAGACGCTCGTCAGGGGCGTGCGAGCCGATCGTGCCCAGCTGCTCGGAGAGCGCGCTCTTCGCGAGGCGGTTGGGCAGCTTGACGCCGCAGGGCAGGGCCAGGAAGGTCTCGATCACGAGCGCAATCTATCCGCGGGCGGACACCGGTGGATTCCTCCCGTGGGCGGAACCTCGGTGTCCTCCCGAAGTCGGAGGGTCAGGCGCCGTCGCCGTCGCCCGCGCCGACCTCGTACTCCGCGGTGTCGACCGAGAACCCGTCGCCGAAGGGGTTGCCCGCGAGCGACACGAACTTCTCCTGGTGGCGTCGCTCGCGCGGGAAGTCCAGCTCGCGCAGCGCGAGGGAGACCGCCTTCATGAACGGCGCGGGCCCGCAGCAGAACGCGTCGTACGTCGTGTACGGCGCTGCGAAGGCCTTCAGCTGGTCCTGCGTCGGCAGGCCCTGCACCGACTCGAGCCAGTGCACGACGAGGAGCCGGTCGGGGTGCGCCGCGGCGAGCTCGGCGAACTCCTTCGCGAAGATCACCGAGCGCTCGTCGCGGTTGGCGTAGAAGACCACGATCCGCCCCGTTCCCTCGGCGAGAGCGGTGCGCGTGATCGACATCATCGGCGTGACGCCGGAGCCGCCCGCGAAGAGCAGCAGGTCGGCGTCGAGGTCCTTCGGCGAGAAGATGCCCGCCGGCGGGAGGACGCGCAGCGCGTGACCGGGGCGGAGGTTGTCGGCGATCCAGTTCGAGGCGTAGCCCTCCGCGGTGCGCTTGACCGTCACCCGGAGCGGGCCGCCGTCGTGCGGCGAGGACGAGAGCGAGTAGCACCGGGCCGCGAGCTCGTGGCTGTCGCTCGGCACGGCGATCGTGAGGAACTGACCGGGCCGGTAGGCGAACGCCTCCTCGAGCCCGGCCGGCACCTCGAGCGCCACCGTCAGGGCGTCATGGGTCTCCTCCACGACCTCGACGACGGGGAGCAGGTACGAGTCGATTTCGACATTCTGGGCCGACATGTAAAGCAGCCTACGGCGTGCGTACGGCGCGCGTCGCCGTGACCACCCTCACTTCAGCAGGGCGGCGGTGCCGTTGGTGAGCTGCACGACGTAGAAGCCCGAGTTGCCGTCGGTGTACCAGACCTGGCCGCGCGCCGCGTCGTACGCCGGGGCGCTCATCGCCCAGGAGCCGACCGCCGGCGGGAGGAAGACGGGCGTCTTCGACGCGACCACCGGGCGGTTGAAGTACGCCGCCTCCTTCGGGTGCCGCAGGTCGCTGATGTCGAAGAGGCGGAGGCCCGACAGGATCATCGAGCAGCCGACGAGCTTCGGGGCGTCGGTGCGCGGCAGGGAGCAGTAGTGCGCCGCATAGCCCTGCGCCGGGAACGAGGCGCCCGGGTCGCCCCACTCGGCGTCGCGGCGCCACGGCTGGTGCGCCTCGAGCCGGAGGTTCGAGACGATCGTCGGGTGCACCGGGTCGGTGACGTCGATGATCCGCGCGGCACCGACCGGCGAGGTCTTCATGCTGGTGAGCGCCTGGAGGGAGAAGAGGTCGATGAACTCGTCGACCTCGAGCACGTAGCGACGGCCGTCCTTGGTGAACGGCTCGGCGACCTGCGGGATCGACAGCTCCTTCCAGCTGACGTCGGAGAGCACCTTGATCTGCGGGTTGGGCACGCGGTCCTGGACCTGGCTCACGTCGAGGATCCGGAGGCCACCGCCGGTGAGGCCGGAGAGCGAGGGGTTGCCGATGTTGGCGACGTACATGGTCCGGCCGTCGGGCGAGAGGCGGACGCCGTGGTAGACCACGCCGGTCTGCAGCTTGACCAGCTTCGGCAGGCGGGGGTCGGTGAGGTCGATCGCCGCGAGCGTGCCCGCGACGCCGGCGCTCCAGAGCGTGCGGCCGTCCGGGGCGAAGCCCGACTCGTGGCCGAGGATGCCCATCGGGCTCGTGGAGAGCAGCTTCGGGTGGCGGCAGTCGGACTTCACGTCGTAGACGTCGAGCACACCCGGAAGCGTCGCGAGCGTGCCCATGACCGCTGCCAGCAGGCCGCGCTTGCGGTTGAGCACCAGCGTCTCGTGCGGGCTCAGCATCGCGGGCGTGATCAGCCCGGCCGTCTTCCGCGGGGTGGCCGGGTTCGTCATGTCCAGCACCTGTACGCCGAGGCCGCTGCCGTTGAGCGTGTTGCTCAGGACGTCGCGGCCGGCGACAAGCGTGGAGTCGTAGAACGCGCAGGTGTGGCCCGCCGGGTCGGTGTAGCGCTGCACCTTGAAGCCACCCGACGCACCCTGGTGAGCCACCTGCCGGGTGTTGCAGAAGTAGCCCTTCGCTGCCCGCCCGCTGTCGTAGTCGACCTTGGGCACCCGGCCCTGCCAGGAGGTCTCGGGCAGTGAGCCCGGGCCACACGTCGCCTTGGGAGCGGCGGCCGGCCAGGAGGTCTCAGCCCCCGCGGAGCCGCTCGCGACCGCGGCAGTGCTGAGCCCGCCCACCACGAGGAGTGCGGCGAGTAGGCGGCGGAAGGCAGGGGTGGGGACCATGTACACAGCAACGACCGGCGGTGGCGTCGGTCACGCTCCGACGTAGTCCGCGAGGTGCTGACCGGTGAGCGTGGAGCGGTCGGCGACCAGCGCGGCAGGCGTCCCCTCGAAGACCACGCGACCACCGTCGTGGCCCGCTCCGGGGCCGAGGTCCACGACCCAGTCGGCGTGCGCCATGACCGCCTGGTGGTGCTCGATCACGATCACCGTCTTGCCCGCGTCGACGATCCGGTCGAGGAGGCGGAGTAGGTTGTCGACGTCCTTGAGGTGGAGGCCGGTGGTGGGCTCGTCGAGCACGAACACTCCCCCGCCGTCCTTCATGTTCATCGCCAGCTTTACCCGCTGCCGCTCGCCGCCCGACAGCGTGTTGAGCGGCTGGCCGAGCCGGAGGTAGCCGAGCCCGACGTCCTCGAGACGGGCCAGGATCGCGGCCGCGGCGGGGGTCTTCGTCTCGCCGTCACTGAAGAAGGCCAGTGCCTCGGTCACCGGCAGGTCGAGCACCTCCGCGATGTTGAGCCCGCCCCACCGCAGCTCGAGCACGGAGGCCTGGAAGCGCTTGCCCCCGCAGTCCTCGCACGGCGTCGAGACGGTGTCCATGAAGCCGAGCTCGGTGATGATCACGCCCGCGCCGTTGCAGGTCGGGCAGGCCCCTTCGGAGTTCGCCGAGAAGAGCGCAGGCTTCACCCCGCACGCCTTCGCGAACGCCTTGCGGATCGGCTCCAGCAGTCCCGTGTACGTCGCGGGGTTGCTCCGGCGGGAGCCCTTGATCGGCGCCTGGTCCACGACCACCACGCCCTCGCGCCCCGCGACCGAGCCGTGGATCAGCGAGCTCTTGCCCGAGCCGGCCACACCCGTCACGACCGTGAGCACGCCGGTCGGCAGGTCGACGTCGACGTCCTGCAGGTTGTGCTCGCTCGCCCCTCGCACCTCGATCGCGCCCGTGCGCTCACGGACGCTCTCCTTCAGCCTCGCGCGGTAGGCCAGCGCGCGTCCGGTGTGCGTGTCCGCCTCGCGGAGCGCGTCGTACGTGCCCTGGAAGACGACCTCGCCGCCGCCGGTGCCGGCCTCGGGGCCCATGTCGACGACGTGGTCGGCGATCGCGATCGTCTCGGGCTTGTGCTCGACGACGAGCACGGTGTTGCCCTTGTCGCGGAGCTCGGTGAGGACCTTGTTCATCCGCTCGATGTCGTGCGGGTGCAGGCCGATCGTGGGCTCGTCGAAGACGTAGGTGACGTCGGTGAGCGCCGAGCCCAGGTGGCGGACCATCTTGGTCCGCTGCGCCTCGCCGCCGCTGAGCGTGCCGGACGGGCGGTCGAGCGAGAGGTAACCCAGGCCGATCTCGGTGAGCGCGTCGAGCAGGTGGAGCAGGCTCGCGACCAGCGGGGCGACGCCGGGGTCGTCGATCGTGCGAACCCAGTCGGCGAGGTCGGTGACCTGCATCCGGCAGACGTCGCCGATGTCGAGGCCCTTGATCTTCGACGTACGTGCGGAGTCGTTGAGCCGCGTGCCGTCGCACGTCGGGCACGCGCCGAAGACCGCGGCGCGCTCGACGAACGCCTTGATGTGCGGCTGCAGGCTGTCGGGGTCCTTGGAGAACATCGACTTGCGGATCTTCGGGATCAGGCCCTCGTAGGTCATGTTGATCTTGTCGACCTTGACCTTGCGCGGCTCGGCGTAGAGCAGGTCCTGCTTCTGCGCGTCGGTCAGCGAGCCGACCGGCACGTCCGAGGGAACGACCGCCTTGAACGCCGCGACCATCCAGCCGTCGGCGGTGTAGCCGGGCACGAGGATCGCGCCCTCCTCCAGCGACTTCGACTCGTCGACGATCGCCGTGAGGTCGAGGTCGGAGACCGTGCCGCGGCCCTCGCACGCCGGGCACATGCCGCCGAGGTAGACCTGCTGCTTGATGACGTTCTTCTTGCCGCTCTCGGTGACGGAGACTCCGCCGACTTTGGTCGTCGGGATGTTGAAGGAGAACGCCGTCGGCCCGCCGATGTAGGGCTGCCCGAGGCGGCTGAAGAGCGAGCGGAGCATCGCGTTGGCGTCCGTCACGGTGCCGAGCGTGGAGCGCGGGTTGGCCCCGATCCGCTCCTGGTCGACGAGGATCGCGGTCGTCAGCCCGGAGAGCGCGTCCACGTCGGGTCGCGGCAGGTTCGGCATGAACCCCTGGACGAACGTCGAGTACGTCTCGTCGATCAGCCGCCGGCTCTCGGCGGCGATGGTGCCGAAGACGAGCGAGCTCTTGCCGGAGCCCGAGACACCCGTGAAGACGGTCAGCCTCCGCTTCGGGATCTCGACGCTGACGTCCTTGAGATTGTTCTCCCGGGCGCCCTGCACTGTGATGAGGTCGTGGTTGTCCGCAGCGTGCACGGCCCCATCATGTCCGGTCCATGCACGGCTAGCATCGCGTCCATGCGTTCAGCCAAGGATTTCTTCTCCCCGCTCGCCGTGGGCGCTCCGGCCCCCGTCCGTGAGATCCCGGCCAAGCCGAGCCGCGCGATCCACTTCTTCGACCCCGGCAACCCCAAGATGGCCGCCAAGGTCCCGGACATGGTCGGCTCCGTCGACGTCCTCCTCGGCAACCTCGAGGACGCCGTCAAGGCCGAGAACAAGGAGATCGCCCGCGAGGGCCTCGTGAAGATCGGCCAGGAGGTCGACTTCGGTCCGACCCAGTTCTGGACCCGCATCAACTCGCTCGACTCGCCGTGGGTGCTCGACGACCTCACCACGCTCGTGCCCGCCATCGGCGAGAAGCTCGACGTGATCATGGTTCCCAAGGTGCAGGGCGCCGAGGACATCCACTACATGGACCGGATCCTCGCCCAGCTCGAGGCGAAGGCCGGCATCACCAAGCCGATCCTGATCCACGCGATCCTCGAGACCGCTCGTGGCGTCGCCAACATCGAGGAGATCTGCGCCGCGTCGCCGCGCATGCAGGGCCTCTCCCTCGGCCCGGCCGACCTCGCCGCCGACCGCCGCATGAAGACCACCCGCGTCGGTGGCGGCCACCCGGGCTACCTGGTCCGCGCCGACGCCCCGCGCAACGACGCCGGCGAGCTGCAGTACGACGCCGACCGCACGACGTACCAGCAGGACCTGTGGCACTACACGATCGCCCGCATGGTCGACGCGTGCGCGATGCACGGCCTGTTCCCGTACTACGGCCCGTTCGGCGACATCAAGGACACCGTCGCGTGCGAGGACCAGTTCCGCAACGCGTTCCTGCTCGGCTGCGTCGGCGCCTGGTCGCTGCACCCGGTCCAGATCAAGATCGCCAACAAGGTCTTCTCGCCGTCCGTCGAGGACATCAAGCACGCCCGCCGCGTGATCGCCGCCATGGGTGACGGCACCGGCGCCGTCATGCTCGACGGCAAGATGGAGGACGACGCCTCCGTCAAGCAGTGCAAGGTCATGGTCGAGCTCGCCGAGCGTCTCGCCGCGACCGACCCCGACCTGAAGGCCATGTACGACGCGATCGAGGTTGACTGATGACTGAAGGCTTCCGCCCCCGCCGCACCGTCCTCTACATGCCCAGCTCCAACGAGCGGGCCCTGGAGAAGGCCAAGACCCTCGCCGTCGACGCCCTGATCCTCGACCTCGAGGACGCCGTCGCCCCCGACGCCAAGCCGCAGGCGCGCCTCAACGCCGCCGCCGCGGTGAAGTCGGGCGAGTACGGCGCCAAGGAGCTCACGATCCGCATCAACGGTGCGGACACCGAGTGGCACGCCGACGACCTCAAGGCCGCGGCCGAGGCCGGGCCCGACGCGATCGTCGTTCCCAAGGTCAACTCGGCCCAGCAGGTCCTCGACCTCGTCGCCTCCTTCGAGGCCGCGGGCGTCCCGGAGCACACGAAGCTCTGGGCGATGATCGAGTCGCCGCAGGCGATCCTCGATGCGCGCGAGATCCTCGGCGCCTCGGACCGCCTGACCGTCGCGGTGCTCGGCACCAACGACCTGGTCAAGGAGCTCTTCGTCGACCACGTGCCGGCGCGCACCAACCTGGTCACCTCGCTGCAGCTCGCCGTCCTCGCGGCGCGCGCCACCGGCACGGTCATCCTCGACGGCGTCTACAACGACGTGAAGAACGAAGAGGGCTTCCTGGCCGAGGTCGAGCAGGGCCGCCAGTTCGGCTTCGACGGCAAGACGATCATCCACCCGGGCCAGATCGCGCCGGCCAACGAGGGCTTCGCGCCGTCCGAGGCTGCGATCGAGAACGCGAAGGGCCTGATCGAGGCCTTCGAGTCCTCCGACGGCGGCGTCGTCACCTACAACGGCAAGATGGTGGAGAACCTCCACGTCGAGTCCGCCAAGCGCACGCTCTCCATCGCTGCCGCGATCGAGGCCCTGCAGGCCTGAGCCACGCGTCGAGCGCCCGTCGCCCTCCGGGGTGGCGGGCGCTCGTGCATTTCAGGTGAGGCGGCCGGTCAGCTTCCAGTTGCGCCGCGCGTCGAGCCGGTGCGGCTCCGCCCTCGGGTACGGCGCGACCTCGGCGTCCCAGGCCTCGATCTCGCCGCTGGGCTCGGCCTGGAGGGCGCCCCGCACCGCCGGCGTGAGCGTGCGGACCAGGTCCTCCAGCTCCATCGACGCAAGGGGCTCGAGCTTCATGACGTAGCGCATCATCGCGGCCGCCGACAGGGTGCCGAGCGCGAGCTGCACCCGCGTCGTGGAGACGTGGAGTCCAGCGGGACCGGCCAGGGGCAGGAAGACCAGCCGGTTGAGGCGGCGGAACACCTTCTGGCTGCCGGTCTCGCCGTCCATGGCCAGCCTGATCGTGGCGATGACAGCCGCCTGGGTGCGCTGGTTCTCGCAGAAGCCCAGGAACCGGCGGGTGAGCGACTCCGCGAAGTCGTCCATCGTCACCGGAAGCCGCCCCGGTGGTAGAGCAGCGGGTCGGCCTCGGAGCAGGACGAGAGTGCGTGCACCCGCCCGATGACGATGTCGTGGTCGCCGGCCGGGTGGACCGCCTCGATCGTGCAGTCGATGTAGGCGAGCGCACCGGCGAGGATCGGCGCCCCGCTCTCGGCCCCCCGCCACTCGACGCCGGCGAACTTGTCCGCACCCTTCGACGCGAAGACCTGCGCGAGCTCCTCCTGGCCGGCGGCGAGGACGTTGACGCAGAAGTGCCCCGCCTCGCGCATCAGCGGCCAGGAGCGCGACGTGCGCGCCGGGATGAAGCTGACCAGCGGCGGGTCGAGCGAGACGCTGGAGAAGGTCTGGCAGGTCATGCCGACCGGCCCTTCGGAGGCCTGCGCGGTGACGATGACGACGCCGGTGGCGAACTCCCCCATCACCTCGCGGAAGTAGCGGGCACGCACGCGCGCGGCGACGGAGTCGGCGACGTCGACGGGCTCCCCGGGCCGGAGCTCGAAGTCGGGGTGGCCGTGCATGGGACCGATTGTCCCAGACACTAGGGTCGGGGCCGTGACCAGCACGCCGCAGATGGACCCCGCGCTCCTCGACCTGATCCGCGTCACCAAGGGCTTCATGCCCGAGGACGAGGGGCTCCTCCTCCACCGCTGGGCCCTCGCGCAGCTCCCGTCGGGCCCCGCGCTCGAGGTGGGCAGCTATTGCGGCAAGTCGGCCGTCTACCTCGGCTCCGCCGCCCGCGAGGTGGGGTCCGTCGTCTTCGCGCTCGACCACCACCACGGCTCCGAGGAGAACCAGGCCGGCTGGGAGCACCACGACACCGACGTCGTCGACGCCGAGACGGGTCGCATGGACACGCTTCCCTTCTTCCGGCGCACGATCGAGCGCGCCGGTCTGGAGGACCACGTGGTCGCGGTCGTCGGGCAGTCCGGCACGGTGGGCCGCTTCTGGACGACCCCGCTGGCGCTGCTCTTCATCGACGGCGGCCACGGTGTCGAGCCGGCCCGCACCGACTTCGAGACCTGGGTCCCCCACGTGGCGGTCGGCGGCGTCTTGGTGATCCACGACGTCTTCCCGGACCCCGCCGACGGCGGCCGCCCGCCGTACGAGCAGATCTACCTGCCGACCCTGGCCCGCGGGGACTTCGAGGAGGTCGACGCGCTCGGCTCGATGCGGGTGCTGCGCCGCACGCACTGACCGGCGCAGGCCGATCGGTCGGTCTCTCGGGTTTCCGCCCCCTCCGGGGGCTTCGCGCGGTTACCGTGGCTGCCGGGAAGGGAGGGACGCCCATGACAGCCGTACGCCGGACGGTCGCCGCCGCGACCGTGCTCACCGCGCTCGTGGGCGCGCCCGTGCTCACGGGTGCCGCCGACGGCACGACCGTCACCGGGGGCACCCTCGCGGTCAGCCGCACCGCCGGCATACCGGGCGAGGAGCTCGTCGTGACCGTGGCCGGCCTTCCCGGTCCGGCTGCCCGCCGCGCGACGCTGGAGCGCTGCGTCGCCTACGCCTCGGGCACCACCACCTGCACCTACTGGGTGGCCGTGGAGGGGTCGACCGGCGTGACGACCACCGACCACGGCTACACGTTCCACACCCGCGTCCACGCGATGGACCGCAACGCCTACCGCGTCAACGCGCCTGCCTCCGGCACCAGCCCCGCGGTGCTGAGCCCCGAGCTCCCGGTCCGCGGGGTCCAGCAGGAGGCCACCATCAAGGTCCCGGCTACCGCCACCGTCGGCACGCCGTTCGACGTGACCCTGGCCTGGGCGGTCTACGTCAACCGCACCAACCAGCCGCCGGACCGGCCCGGCCGGCAGCTCGCGCTGCAGCAGCGCAACGCCGACGGGTCGTGGACCCGCGTCGGCGCTGTGGTCACCGCACCGTCCTCGGGCGCCGTGACCGTGCGCGTCACCCCGACGGTGGCGGGCGCCGTCACCTACCGGACGGCCGTCTACGCCTGGGCACCGGCCGGGCAGGACACCCGCGTGGGCTGGTTCCCGTCGTACCCGTCCGTGGTGGTGGTCCGGTGACCCGCCTGCGCACCGCCGTCGCCACCGCCGTCGCCGTGGCGGCCGCCGCCCTCGTGGGGCCGCACGTCGTACCGGTCGGCGAGGCGGCAGCCGCCACCGCCGCGAGCAAGACGTGGGACTGGGGTCCGATCGCCGAGGTCGGCGACTGGGAGCAGGGCCAGTCCACGGCCGGGTGGCAGACCTGGGCCGACGGCACGGGCCGGGTCGACATCTACTACGGCCAGCTCGCCGTCGACAGCGGCCCCGCGGCGTTCAACCAGACCGCGACCGGTGACGTCGTGACGACGAAGACCGGGGCCGGCCATGTGCGCGGACGCTGGGAGCTCAGGGTCAAGGCGCAGCAGTGGGCGGCGGCCCGGGCCTACCCGATGCGTCTCGAGCTGGTGCCCGCCGGCACGGGGCCGACGGCGTGCGGCGCCACCACCGTGACACTGGCCAAGTGGACCGGCTTCGGGTCCACGACGAGGTTCGGCATCCGCCAGGGCGCGTCGCGCTGGCTGTCGAGCGTGAGCCTGAACAACAACAACACGTTCCACCTGTTCGGCTTCGAGCTCACCGACACCACGATGACGTGGTTCGTCGACGGCCAGCCCCGTGCGCGGCTCACCGCGGCCGAGGCGCCCGAGGCCTTCCCGACCGCGGGCCTCGTGCCCCGGATGGTGCTCAACGGCGCATCGGGCACCGCCATGACGCACACGCGGCTCGCGGCGGACTGGATCCGCTACTTCACCCTCGACCGGGCAGGGCGCACGGTCCCCGCCACGGCCCCGCCGACGCGCAGCGACGCCGTCAGCGGGGTGTGCTGACCTCGGTGCAGCCGCACTCGAGCGCGATCTCCGGGAAGTCGGCCGCGAGGGTCTCGCCGCGCATGATCCCCGACCCGGGCGTGCTCGCCCCGAACCGCTCCCCCAGCGCGTCGACCGCCAGCAGCACCGCCGCGGCGGTGTATGTGGTGTGCTCGACGGGCCAGTAGACGTTCGGGTTCTCGTTGGCGTAGCCGTCGAGCTCGTAGACCCAGCCGGTCCAGTAGGAGCCGTCCTCGGCGCGCAGGTGCTGCATGTCCTGCAGCAGGGTGAGCGCGCGCTCGTGGTCGCCGGTGGCGTCCAGCGCCATCACCAGCTCGCAGGTCTCCGCACCCGTGACCCAGGGGTTGGTGTCGACACAGCGGCAGCCCAGGCCGGGCACGACGAAGTCGTCCCAGCGGGTCGCCAGGAGGTCGTGCGCCGCCGGGCCCCGCACCGCGCCGCCGAGCACCGGGTAGTACCAGTCCATGGAGTACTTCGACTTGTCGGCGAAGCGGTCGGGGTGCTGCCGGATCGCGTGGCCGAGGCGGCCACCGGCGAGCTCCCACTCGGGCTGCGGCTCGTCGAGGAGGTCGGCGAGCGCCACACCGGCGCGCAGCGACTGGTAGATCGAGGAGCAGCCGGTCAGCAGGCAGAAGTCGTCCTGCGGCGTCCACTGGATGCCGCCCCAGTCCTGCTGGAGCGAGACGACGAAGTCCAGGCCCGCGCGCACGCTCGGCCACAGCTCCTCGACGAAGCGCCGGTCGCGACGGACCAGCCAGTGGTGCCACACCCCCACCGCGAGGTACGCCGACATGTTGACCTCGCCGCGGTCGTCCTCGACCTCACCGGCGACGATCTTCATCGGCCACGAGCCGTCGGCGCGCTGAAGGGTCGGGACCCACCGCAGAGCCTTCTCGGCCGCCTCGACCTGGCCACCGACGAGGAGCGCCATCGCGGCCTCGACGTGGTTCCAGATGTCGGTGTGCTCGCCCGTCGTCCACGGGATGCCGCCGTCGGGCTCCTGCATGCGCGCGATCGACGCGGCCGTCGCGGCCACGTCGTCGGCGGAGAGCACGCCCTCGACGTACGGGATCTGGCTGGTCACGCGGTGGCTTCCGGCTTGCGGAAGTAGAGCACCATCGACTTGCCGATGACCGGGTTGAGCACCTTCTCGGCGCCCCGGGTCAGGGTGCTCCAGCCCTTCGTCTTCATGATGTCCCAGACGAGGACCTGGTGGTACGCCTTGACGAGCGGGTGGTCGTTGTTCTCCACGCCGACCGCGCACTTGAGCCACCAGTACGGCGAGTGGAGGCCGTGGGCGTAGTCCTTGCCCTCGAAGACCATCGCGTCGCCGTCGGTGCCGTCGTTCATCCGGCCACCCTTGGTGACCTTGTCGACCAGCTCGTGGTCGGTGTAGATCCGGATGTGGCCGCCCTCGGCGTTGTGGTAGTCGGCCGAGAGCCGCCAGTTGATGACCTCGGGCAGCCAGCGGGGCACCGTGATCGCCATCGTGCCGCCCGGGCGGAGCACGCGGATCAGCTCCTTGATCGCGTCGACGTCGCGGTGGATGTGCTCGAGAACCTCGGCGCAGACCACGCGGTCGAACTCGCCGTCGGCGAAGGGCAGCGACAGCGCGTCGCCCTCCTTGACGTCCGCCTCGGCCTCGGCCGGCGCCTCGCCGACCTCCTTCATCGCAGCGAAGAGGTTGCGGACCTCGTCGAGCTCCTCGGCGTTCTGGTCGAAGGCGATGACGTTGCCGCCGCGGCGGTAGATCTCGAAGGAGTGGCGGCCGGCGCCGGCACCCATGTCGAGGACGCGGTCGCCGGGCTTCAGGCCCAGGCGGTCGAAGTCGACGGTCAGCATCCGTGGTTCTCCTGCTTCTTCTGCTCGATCGCCCCGGCGAGGGCCTCGGCGGTGTGCGTGGCGGCGGCCCGCCAGCTGAAGGTCTCGTCGACGCGCTTGCGGCCGGCGGCACCGTAGCGCGCTCGGCGCTCGGGGTCGTCGAGCAGTGCGGCGATCGCGTCGCGCAGCGCCTCGACGTCGCCCGGGGGGACGAGGTCGGCGCAGAGGCCGTCGGGGCCGACGACCTCGGGGATCGAGCCGGCGCGGCTGACGACGAGCGGGGTCTCGCAGGCCATCAGCTCGACGGTCGGCAGCGAGAAGCCCTCGTAGCGCGAGGGCACGCAGGCCAGCTCTGCCGAGCCCATCAGCTCGACGAGCTCGGTCTGGGCCAGGCCGCTGCGGAACTCCACGTGGTCACCGATGCCGAGCTCGGCGATCAGCTTCTCCGTCGGGCCACCGGCCTGCGGCTTCGAGACGAGGATGAGGTGGAGGTCGCGCTCGGTGCGCAGCTTGGCGAAGGCCTCGAGCAGCACGTCGATGCCCTTGAGCGGCGAGTCGGCGCTGGCCATGGCGAGGAGCCGGCCGGGCACCCGGGCGACCTTGGGCGGCTGGAACTCCTGGTCCGCACCGAGGTGGATGACCTCGATCTTCGCGGGGTCCACGCCGAAGTCCTTGACGATGTCGGCGTACGACGACTCCGACACCGTGATCACCTTGCGGGCGGCGCGCGCGGCCTTGCCCTGCATGCCGAGGAAGCCGTACCACCGGCGGAGACTGAGCTTGCGCCGGATCCCCTTGGCGGCGGCGAGGTCGATCCGGCGGTCGAACGTGATCGGGTGGTGGATCGCGGTGACCATCGGCAGGCCGAGCTCCTCCACCTCGATCAGGGCATCGCTGAGCACCTGGTTGTCGAGGACGACGTCGAAGTCGTCGCGGCGCTCGCGGAGCAGCTTCATGACGCGCTTGCCGAACGTGCGCGGCTCGGGGAAGCCGGCCGTGCACATGATCGCGAACTCCTGCACGTCGACCAGGTCGCGGAACTCCCGCAGCTTCGGGATCCGGAAGGGGTCGGGCTCCCGGTAGAGGTCCAGGCTCGGGACCTTGGTCAGCGTCACGCCCTCGTCGAGCTCGGGGTAGGGCTGCCCCGAGAAGACCTCGACCTCGTGGCCGAGTGCGACGAGCTCACGGCTCAGGTGCCGGACGTAGATGCCCTGCCCACCACAGTGGGGCTTGCTGCGATACGACAGCAGTGCGATGCGCATGCCGCACCTTCCTCTCCGACACTCACGCCGTGACGGCGCGAGGGGTCAGCCTAGTCGGGAAAGGAAACGACGGGTACACCATGTACCGTCCCCTGACCCGACGTGACGCCCCGCACATGCCTCAGCTCGCGTCGGTCGAGTGCCCCGGGAAGAGGTGCGCGGCAGGGTCGATCGCGACCGCCGCGTTGTTGACCGCGGTCGCCGCCTCGCCGAACCCGACCGCGATCAGCCGCACCTTCCCGGCGTACGACGTGATGTCGCCCGCCGCGAAGACACGCGGCAGGTTGGTGCGCATCGCGCTGTCGACGACGACGTGGTGCTGGTCGAGCGCGAGGCCCCACCGCTCCAGCGGACCGGGATCGGCCACGAAGCCCAGCGCTGCCACGATCCGCTGCACCGCGAGCGTGCGCGTCTCGCCCGCGACGTCGAGGTCGACCTCCTCGACGTGCCCGTTGCCGCGCACCGCGGCGACCTGGGCCTGCGTGAGGATCTCGACACCGGCGGCCCGTGCCTCCGCCACCAGCCCCGCGTGCGCCCGGAAGGCGTCGCGCCGGTGGGCCAGCGTCACTGAGCGCGCCACGGGCGCCAGGTGGAGCGACCAGTCGAGTGCGCTGTCACCGCCGCCGACGACGAGCACGTCGACCCCGGCGTACGGCGTGGCCTCGGTGATGAAGTGGTCGACGCCGCGGCCGGTCCACTCCTCCCCCGCGGCCGGCAACGGGCGCGGGCGGAACCGGCCGATGCCGGTCGTCAGCAGCAGCGCACCCGCCGACACCGTGGTGCCGTCGTCGAAGGACACGTCGACGCCGTCGTCGCGCGCCTCGAGGGTCGTCGCCACCCGCCCCAGCAGGTACGCCGGATGGGCGGTCGCGGCCTGCCGCACCAGGCCCGCGACGAGGTCGGTGCCGCTGATGTCGGGGAAGCCGGCGACGTCGCGGATCGGCTTGTGGGGGTACATCGCGGTGATCTGCCCGCCGAGCTCGGGCAGCGCGTCGGCCAGCGCGACCGAGAGCCCGCGGAACCCGGCGTAGTAGGTCGCGAAGAGGCCGGCCGGGCCCGCACCGACCACGAGCAGGTCGACGTCGTGGTGGTGCGGGCGGGAGGTCACTTGGTGGCTTCCATCATCTGCCGCAGCTCCTTCTTCAGGTCGCCGATCTCGTCGCGAAGGCGCGCAGCGAGCTCGAACTGCAGCTCGGCGGCCGCGGCCTTCATCTGGTCGGTCAGCTCCTGCACCAGCTGCGCCAGGTCACTCGTCGGCAGGCCGGCGGTGTCGGGCGCGACCGCGTGGAGCTTCGAGAGCTTCGGGGTCGGCGACTTCTTGTGGTCCGCCTTCTGCCAGTCGGCGAGGAGCTCGTCGGTCGACTCCGCCTCGCGGGCCAGCATCTCGGTGATGTCGGCGATCTTCTTCCGCAGGGGCTGCGGGTCGATGCCGCGCTCCTCGTTGTAGGCGACCTGGATCGCCCGGCGACGGTTGGTCTCCTCGATCGCCTTCTCCATGGACGGCGTGACCTTGTCGGCGTACATGTGGACCTGGCCCGACACGTTGCGCGCCGCACGGCCGATCGTCTGGATCAGCGACTTGTCGGAGCGGAGGAAGCCCTCCTTGTCGGCGTCGAGGATCGCCACCAGCGACACCTCGGGAAGGTCCAGGCCCTCGCGGAGCAGGTTGATGCCGACGAGCACGTCGTACTCCCCCAGCCGGAGGTCGCGCAGCAGCTCGATGCGCTTGAGGGTGTCGACCTCGGAGTGCAGCCAGCGCGTGCGGATGCCGGCGTCGAGGAGGTAGTCGGTGAGGTCCTCCGACATCTTCTTGGTGAGGGTCGTGACCAGGACCCGCTCGTTCTTCGCCGTGCGCTCACGGATCTCGTGGATCAGGTCGTCGATCTGGCCCTTCGTGGGCTTCACGATGACCTCGGGGTCGACCAGGCCCGTCGGGCGGATGATCTGCTCGACGACGTCGCCCTGGACCTTGTCGAGCTCGTAGTTGCCCGGCGTCGCCGAGAGGTAGACGGTCTGGCCGATGCGCTCGACGAACTCCTCCCACCTGAGCGGACGGTTGTCCATCGCGCTGGGAAGCCGGAAGCCGTGGTCGACGAGGTTGCGCTTGCGCGACATGTCGCCTTCGTACATGCCGCCGACCTGCGGGACCGCGACGTGCGACTCGTCGATGACGAGCACGAAGTCCTCGGGGAAGTAGTCGAGCAACGTGTTGGGCGCACTGCCGGGCAGGCGGCCATCCATGTGCATCGAGTAGTTCTCGATGCCGGAGCACGAGCCGACCTGCCGCATCATCTCGATGTCGTACGTCGTGCGCATCTGCAGGCGCTGCGCCTCGAGCAGCTTGCCCTGGCGCTTGAACGTCTCGAGCTGGTCCTCCAGCTCGTGCTCGATGCCGCTGATCGCGCGCTCCATGCGCTCGGGTCCGGCGACGTAGTGGGTCGCCGGGAAGATGTGGAGCTCCTCGTCCTCGGTGACCACCTCGCCGGTCACCGGGTGGAGCGTCATCAGCCGCTCGATCTCGTCGCCGAAGAACTCGATGCGGATCGCGAGCTCCTCGTAGACCGGGACGACCTCGAGCGTGTCGCCGCGGACCCGGAACGTGCCGCGGGTGAAGGCCATGTCGTTGCGCGTGTACTGGTTGTCGACCAGACGGCGCAGCAGCAGGTCGCGGTCGTGCTCCTGGCCGACCTTCAGCCGGAGCATGCGGTCGACGTACTCCTGCGGGGTGCCGAGGCCGTAGATGCAGGACACCGTCGACACCACGATGACGTCGCGCCGGGTCAGCAGCGAGTTGGTCGCCGAGTGGCGCAGCCGCTCGACCTCCTCGTTGATCGAGGAGTCCTTCTCGATGTAGGTGTCCGTCTGCGGCACGTAGGCCTCGGGCTGGTAGTAGTCGTAGTAGCTGACGAAGTACTCCACCGCGTTGTCGGGGAAGAGGTGGCGCAGCTCGTTGGCGAACTGCGCGGCCAGCGTCTTGTTGGGCTGGAGCACCAGCATCGGCCGCTGCACCTGCTCCGCGACCCACGCGACCGTCGCCGTCTTGCCCGTGCCGGTGGCACCGAGGAGAACGACGTCCTGCACGCCGGCGTCGAGGCGCTTGCTGATCTCGGCGATCGCCGCGGGCTGGTCGCCGGACGGCTCGTAGTCGGAGATCACGCGGAACGGCGCGACGCGCCGCTCCAGATCAGTCACTGGTCGCATGCCGCCAGCGTAGTTGCGACCACTGACAGCTAGATTGGCCCACGTGAGCCGAGCCACTGCTGTCGAACGCACGACACGCTTCGTACGCAGGGCGTTGCTGACGATCCTGGGCGTCCAGCTCGTCGTCGCGTTCTCGCTGACCCTGGTCGACTCCTACCGCCGTCGCAACAAGAAGCCGAAGCCGTTCCCGGTCACCGCGCCGATGGAGGTCACGGTCGGCGAGGGCACGGTCACGACGTACACCTACGGCCAGGACCTGTACGACGACATGCTGGCCGCGATCGAGTCCGCCGAGCGGCAGGTCCTCTTCGAGACCTACATCTGGAAGGACGACGAGATCGGCCAGCAGTTCAAGCAGGCCCTCGTCCGTGCCGCCCGTCGCGGCGTCGCCGTCCACGTCATCTACGACGGATTCGCGAACCTCGTCGTGCCCCCGACGTTCAAGCGGTTCCCGCCCGACATCAAGGTGCTCCGCTTCCCGGTCTACAACGCCGGCATCCGCTTCTTCGACCTGCGCCACTACGGCCGCGACCACCGCAAGATCCTCGTCGTCGACGACGAGGTCGGCTTCGTGGGCGGCTACAACATCGGCTCGGCGTACGCCACCGAGTGGCGCGACACCCACTGCCGGATCACCGGCCCCGGCGTGTGGGACCTGCAGCGCGCCTTCGCCGACTTCTGGAACCTCCACCGCAAGCGCCGCTTCCGCGCCAACGAGCGTCCGCTCCTGCTCGAGACCACCTCGGTGTGGGACTCCCGCGTCCGCTTCCACCGCAACATCCCGACCCTGTGGAGCTTCCCCATCCGGTCGATGTACCTCGAGGCGATCAACCGCGCCGCGACCCGCGTGTGGCTCACCCACGCCTACTTCATCCCGGACGCCAACTTCGTCGACACCCTGCGCGAGGCTGCGCAGCGCGGCGTCGACGTCCGCGTGCTGCTCCCCCGCAAGTCCAACCACATCGTCGCCGACTGGATCTCCCGCGGCTACTTCGCCTCGATGCTCGAGTCGGGCATCCGGATCTTCCGCTTCCGCGACGCGATGGTCCACGCCAAGACCGCCACCATCGACGGCAGCTGGTCCACGATCGGCACCGCGAACGTCGACCGGCTCAGCATGCAGGGCAACTACGAGATCAACGTCGAGTTCATCGACCGCGACCAGGCCCAGGTCATGGAGCAGATCTTCGAGAACGACCTCACCAACTGCGCCGAGCTGACGATGGACGAGTGGGAGTCGCGCGACATCTACCGCCGCTTCACCGAGGCGATCCTCGGCCCCCTCCGTCCGCTGCTCTGACGCCGCCGACCTGCTCTGACGCTGTCGGCCTGCAGCGCGAGTCCGCCGGCCGCCTCTGACGCGGCCGGCAGCGGACCGGCGCCGGTGCACAGGCCTTCCTGGTTCCCGCCGCTCGCCGACGCTCGCTCTGGTCAACGACCGGGCCTGCCCGCCTGCAGATGACGGAAGCCCGGCCCCCTGACGGGGACCGGGCTTCCGGTGTGCTCAGCTGCCGATCACTTGTCGATCGGCGGCAGGGCGTGGTTGGCGCCGCGCCAGCGGGCCGGGCTCGACCCGCAGTGACCGTTGCGGTTGACCGGGTTCGGGTCGATGACCGACGGGTTGGCCTTGGGGCCGCCGTAGTCGCAGATCGCCTCGCCGTCGAGGAACGCCCGGAGGTACCACCAGCCACCGTGCAGCGACGCGGTCACCTTGCCGAGCGCGCCCGGCGTGACCTGGGCGAGCGCACGCACGCTGGCGTCACGGTCGGCCAGGATGTTGGTGGTCGCGTTGAGGTTCTTCAGCAGCGCCGGCAGAAGCGGGCCGAGGTCGTCGATCAGCTGGCCGACCGTCCGGAGGTCCGAGGGAGCGTTCTTGAGGATCCGCTGGAAGGTCGGGTCGAACTTCACCAGCCACGCGGTGAGCTCCTTGGCGGACGCCGAGAAGCTCACGAGGTCCTGCTGGTGGCGGGCCAGGATCTGGTTGACCGTGAGGCCGTTGTGGAGGAGCGCGTCGGTGCGCGGCCAGGCATCGTCCAGCGTCGAGACCAGCTCGTTGCTCGAGGTCAGCAGGTGGTCGAGGTCGTCGCTGCTGTCGCTCACGGCTGCGTTGAGCTCGTGCAGCAGGATCTTGACGTCCTTGTCGTTGATCTCGTCGAGGAACTTGTCGAGGTTGTCAGCCGCCGAGGCGACCGTGATCGGCAGGCTCACGGCCGCGGCGTTGATCTGCGCGCCGTCCTTCAGGAACGGCCCCTGTGTCGAGGTCGGGATCAGGTTCAGGAACTGCTCACCGATCGGCGAGAGGCTGACGACCTCGGCCTTGGCCGACGTGGGGACCTTGGCGCCGTTCTTGAAGGTCACGGTGGCGTCGGGACCGGTCTTGCCGACCCGGATGTCGGTGATGGTGCCCACGCGGACGCCGCGGTAGTTGACCGCCGAGCCCTCGAAGAGGCCACCGGTCTGCGCCATGTGGACCGTGATCCGGTCGGGGCTGCCGGTGAGGGGGAGCTTCAGCACCGCGGTGACCATGTAGATCATCAGCAGGACGAACACCGCGATCAGCGCGATGAAGCTGAGCACCAGCTTGTCGAACTTCTTCAGCATGATTGCCTCACAGCCCCAGGACGGACAGCGGATTGGTGATGGTCGACAGCGGGTTCGTGACGCCGGTGAGCGGCGACGTCGTGCCGCTCGACGTACCGCCGCTGGTCGCGCCCGTGAGGCTGCCGCCGCCGAGCCCGCCGAGCAGCGCGCCAGCACCGATGTGGATGTGGGCGTAGAGGTTGGCGTAGCTCGGGCGCGCCACGTTGCGGATGATCGGGGCAGCCGAGCGGATCTGGTCGAGCGCTCCGAGGATCGCGTCGCTGTTCGCGTTGACCTCCTGCAGCACCGGGCCGAGCTCCTTGACGATCACCGCGATGTCGTCGCGGTTGGCGTCGACGATCTGCTTGGCCGTCGCACCCAGCTTGTTGGCCTCCTTGAGGAGTGCCACGAGGCCGGGGGTGTTCTCGGTCAGCGTCTTGGCCGCCGGACGGATGTCGGTCAGCGCGTGGTTGATCGTCTCCTGGCGGGCGTTGAGCGTCTTCGACGTCGACGCAAGGGCGGACAGGATCCGGTCGATCTGGCGCTGGCTGCCGGTCACCGTCTGCATGAAGGTGTCGAGCTTGGCGATCAGGGCGTGGGTCGTCGGCACGCGGCCGTCGACCGCCTTGTTGAGCTCGTGGACGATCGTCTGGATCGACCCGAGGCCACCGCCGTTGATGAGGAGCGACGCCGAGGCGAGCGCGTCCTCGACCGACGGCGCGGTCTCGGACTGGCTGCGCGGCAGCATCTCGCCACCGTGCAGCGGGTTGCCCGAGGCCGAGGGCTCGACCTGCACGTACATCTCGCCGAGGGCGGTGGTGTAGCGCAGCCGGACCTTCGCCTGGTCGGTCAGCTTGGTGTCGTTGTCGATCTTCAGCGTCACGATGGCCTCGTAGTTCTTGGCCTTGACGGTGTCGACCTTGCCGACCGGGACGCCACCGATGCGGACCGGCGAGCCATCCGGGAGGTTGAGCGCGTCGGGGACGGCCAGCGAGACGAGGTAACCGTCACCGCGGCTGTTGTTCGCACGGGCCAGGTCGCCGGCGGTGAAGCCACAGCCGGAGACGAGGAGGCCGACGCCCGCAAGCGCAGCAGTTGCGAGTCGCCCGTTCACAGGCCACCTCCCAGGATCTTGAGCAGGTCGTTGATCGTCGTGGTCGGATCGAGGCTCAGCGCGTTGCAGAGGTTGTTGCCGAGTGCGGAGCAGATCGCGTTGGTGAGGTCCGGCAGCGGCGAGAGGTCCTGGAGCGGGATCCGCACGTTGACCGTGCCCCGCACCGTGACCGCGCGCCCGAGGTTGTCGAACGCGAGCGGCAGGGTCTCGACGGTCTCGCCCAGCTGGGAGCTGTGCTTCAGCAGGTTGCCCGTCACCTCCGTGAGCCCGGAGACCGAGGTCTTCAGGGCCTTGCGGTTGTCGCGAACGAAGGCGGCCAGGCCGTTGAGCGCGGCGCTCAGCGACTTGAGGGCCGCGCCGAACTCCTCCTTCTCGCTGTTGAAGAGCGCCGCCGCAGCCGTGACGCTCGCGGAGAACTCGTCGATCGTCTGACCGTTGGAGGCGAGCACCTGCGTGAGCGACGCGAGGTTGTCGATCGAGGTCGAGATGTCGCCACGGTGGTCGGCCAGGGCCGTCGCCGCCTTCGCGACGTCCGTCAGCGTCTGGTTGGCCAGCTGGCCCGTCCCCTGCAGCGACCGGGCGCCGACGGAGATCAGGTTGCTGAGCGCGCCGGCCTTGCCGTCGTGTCCCGCCAGACCCTTGGTGAACCGGTCGAGCGCGGCGATGATCTCGTCCCACTCGACGGGGGTCTTCGTCCGGTCGAGCGGGATGGAGACGTCGTCCGAGGCCTCCTTGTCGCCCGTGTGGAAGACAGGCGCCAGCTCGACGTACCGGTCCGTCGCGACCGAGCGGGCCACGACCAGCGCGCCCACGTTGTCCGGGATCTTCAGGTCGCCGTCGGTGATGTCCATCGTCACCTTGACCTGGTTGCCGTCCGCGACGATGTCGGTGACCTGCCCGACCGGAACGCCGAGCACGCCGACCTGGTTGCCCACGAAGAGGCCCGCCGTGTCGTCGAAGTACGCCGTGACGGTGCGGCCGCCGCCGCCCAGCGGGAAGCAGGCAGTGGTGGTGGCGCCGGTGAGCGCCAGGGCGGCGATCGCCCCGACGATGCGCTTGCGCTTGGTCAGCACAGGATTCCCCTTCCGCACGCAGCGGCGTCAGGCAGCACGCCGCCCTTGGCGTACAGGTTGACGAACGGACCGCCGCCTGTGGCGTTGGCGATGTAGCGGCCGGCGATTGCGAGGTTGTCCACAGCCTTGCCGACGACCTTGTCGTTCTTCTTCAGCGTGGCGATCACGACGTTGAGGTTCTTCAGCACCGGGCCGAGGTCAGCACGGTTGTCCTGGACGATCCCGTTGAGCTGGGTGCCGAGCGTGCTGAGGTCGACGAGGAGCTTGTGGATCGCGTCCCGACGGGAGTTGAGCGTGTCGAGGATCAGGTCCGAGGCCTTCATCAGCGCGATGATGTCGTCGCTGCTGTCGGTGAGCTGCTTGGAGACCTGCGAGGTCGCCTGGAGGAGCTCTCCGAGGTCGTCGCTGTGCGAGGCGATCAGCGACGAGAGCTTGCCCACCTGGACGAGCGCGGGCTTCACGTCGTCGCCGGCGACGCTGAGGATCTTGCCCATCTCCTTGAAGGAGCGCTCGATCGCGTCGACGTCGAACTCGTTGACCTCGGGCGTGCCCTGCTCGATGACGTCCTGCAGGTTGAACGGGACGTGCGTCTGCGCGACAGGGATCGGGTTGTCGCCGATGTCGCCGGCACCGGCGGGAGTGACCGCCAGGAAGTGGGTGCCGAGCAGCGTCGCCACCTTGACGTCGAGCCGGGTCTGGTCGCCGAGGCGGATGTCCTTGTCGACCGTGAAGTTGATGTCGACCTTGTCGCCGGCGAGCTTGATGCCCGTCACCTTGCCGACGTCGACACCCGCGACCTGCACCGGCTCGGAGACCCGGAGGCCGCCGGTGTTCTCGAGCGACGCGGCGTAGCCACGGGCGCCGATGTTGAGCCGGCTGGCACCGACGACGAGGGCGACGAGGAGCGCGAGCGCCCCGAACGCCACGAGCCCGGTCCGGTACTTGTCGTACTGGTAGATCGGCTTCACTTGCACACCTCCGAGTACGGGCCGCCGTCTCCACCGATCCAGATCGTCCCGGTGGGGAGTCCCTCGGCCTCGATGCCGAGGTTGCAGAAGTAGATGTTGAGGGCCGAGTAGTAGGACCCGACCTGGGCGAGGTTGCCCGTCACGCTGCCGAGCGCGACGACACCCTTGACCACGCGGTCACGGTTCTGGGCGAGGATCCCGCTCGTCGTCCGCAGCGCCTGGACGTCGGACCGGACCGAGGGCCGGATCTCCTTGACCAGCTGCGACGTGGTGCCGAAGAGGCCACCGAGCGTGTCGATCGAGGTGCCGAACGTCTGGCGCTCCTTGGCCAGCCCCGACATCAGCGCCGTGAGCTGCTTGACCGTGGCGTCCAGGTCGTCGGAGTGGGCCGCGAGGTTCTGCAGCACCGGCGTGAGGTTGTTGAGCACCTCGGTGAACGCCTTGTCCCGCTCGGAGAGGAACTTCGCCGTCGACGTCGTCGACTTCAGCAGCGAGTCGACCGCAGGACCCTGGCCCTGCAGCACCGCGATGATGTTGTTGGCGAACTTGTTGACCTCGGTCGGGTCGATCGTGTCGAACAGCGGCTTGAAGCCGTTGAGCAGCGCCGTCAGGTCGAAGCCCGGGTCCGTCATGCCGGCACCGATGACCTTCGAGGGCGACAGCTCCGCACCACGGTTCGCGCCCGCGGTCAGCGAGAGGTACCGCTGGCCGAGGAGGTTCTGGTACCGCAGCTTGAGCCGGGTCGAGTCGTAGATCTTCTGGTCGTTGACCAGGTCGAAGGTGACCCGCGCCTGGTTGTCCGGCGTGACCTCGACGGACTCGACACGGCCGACCTTGACGCCCGCCACGCGGACGTCGTCACCCGAGCGCAGACCGCTGGCGGAGGTGAAGTTGGCGCGCCAGGTGCGGTGGTCCTGCTCCACGACGTTGCTCATCGTGTTGTAGAGCATCACGAAGAAGATGATGCAGATGATCGCGAAGACGACCACCTTGATCATCGTCGAGCGGAAGCCGGTCATGTCAGCACCCCCGTCCGCGCACGCCGTTGTACGACGGGCACTGCGCTCGTGAGTAGTCGGGCAGCGTCGGCGAGACCACTGTCACGTCGACGCGGACCATCGCGTTGTCCTTGGTCACCGAGGAGAGCTTCCTTGCCAGATTGCCGATCGCGATGACGCCACGGACCAGGTCGGTCCGCTCGTCGTAGAGGGCGTCCACGACGATCGCCGTGTGCGCGAGGGTGTCCACCAGCGCCTGCTTGTTGGCCGCGAGCAGCTTGTCGGTCTTGGCCATGAACGGGGTGGCACTCGACACCAGCCGGGTGAAGTTGGCCTGGTTCTTCGTCAGCGTGCGGGCGGTGACCAGCAGGTCGTCCGTCGCCTGGAAGAGGTCGGGGGCCGCCTTCTGCAGCGCCTCGAGGTTGCCCGCGAGCAGGTCGAGGTTCTGCGTGACCAGCGGCAGCTTCGGGTTCAGCTTGCCGAGGTAGGTGTCGAGGTTGGTCAGCGTCTGGCCGAGCGTCGTGCCCTTGCCGTCGAGGGCGCTCGACAGGCTGCCGAGCATCTCGGAGAGGTCGGCCGGGCCGAGCGCCGCGACGACACGGTCGAGGCCGTCGAGGATCGTCTGGAGCTCGAGCGTCTGGCGCGAGGTGTCCTGGGGGATCCGCGCGCCTTCCTTGAGGCCCCCGGCCGGGGCTGCCGGACGGACGAGGTCGACGAACGACGTGCCGAAGATCGACTGCGGCATCACGCGTGCAGTGACGTTCGCCGGGATGTCGCTGGCGAACTTGTCGTCGATGTAGAGGTTGAGCTCGATGCCGCCGACAGCGGCGCCGCCCTTGCCCTCCTGCAGGCTGTAGAGCTTGCCGACGTTGACGCCCTGGTACTTGACGTCGGCGCCGTTGATGAGGGAGCCGCCCGCGTTGCGGAAGACCGCGGTCGCGGAGATGCGGTTGGCGAGCGCGCCCTTGCTGACGGAGACCAGCCCGGCAAGGACCAGGCAGATCACGCCGATGAAGATCAGGCCGCGGAAGAGCAGGACCTGCGAGGTGGGCGGGCGACCGTTGCCCGCGAGGACATCACGGATGTTCATGTTCTGCCTTCCTCAGCCCTGGATCCGGAATCCGGGGTCGTTGCCCCAGAACGCGAGGGTCAGGAGCATGTCGGCGATGACGATGGTGACGATGGAGGCACGGATCGCGCGACCCGTGGCCTCACCGACGCCGGCGGGGCCGCCGGAGGCGTTGTAGCCGAACCAGGCGTGGATCAGCGCGACGATGAGCGCGAAGACCAGCATCTTGATCACCGACAGGATCACGTCCTTCGGCTGAAGGAACGCGTAGAAGTAGTGGTCGTACTGACCGCCGGACTGGCCGAAGATCACGACGACCGCGAACTTCGAGGCGAGCCACGAGCCGAGCAGGCCGATGAAGTAGAGCGGGATGATCGCGACCATCGCGCCGATCACGCGGGTCGTGATCAGGAAGTGGATCGGGTTGACCGCCATGACCTCGAGGGCGTCGATCTCCTCGTGGAGCTTCATCGAGCCGATCTGCGCGGTGAAGCGACAGCCGACCTGGCCGCCGAGCGCGAGCGCAGCGACGAGCGGCGCGAGCTCACGCGTGTTGACCGAGGCGGAGACGAAACCCGTGATCGGCGCCAGACCGATCAGCTCGAGGCCGTTGAAGCCCTCGATGCCGAGCGAGGTGCCGGACGAGAGGCCCAGCAGGATCATGATGCCGATCGTGCCGCCGCCGACGAGGATCGCGCCGGAGCCCCAGGCGATGTCCATGATCTGGCGGAGCACTTCGCGGTGGTAGTTCTTGAGGACCACCGGCACGGACACGAGGACCCGCACCATGAAGGAGGCGAGGTCACCGCCCCGGACGAGGCCACCCTTGAGGGCGGAGACTTGCTTCGTGAACACAGGCACTCCTAGGCCACCGACTGGGGAACGAGCATGACGTAGGCCTGCGTCACCGCGACGTTGACGACGGCGAGCGCGACGACGCTGATGACGACCGACTGGTTGACCGCGTCAGCAACGCCCTTCGCGCCACCGGAGGCGGCGAGGCCCTTGTAGCAGGAGACGATGACGGCGATGAAGCCGAAGAGGAACGCCTTGAACTCCGCCAGGACGAGGTCGGTCGGCTGGGCGAAGGCGACGAAACCGCTCAGGTAGGTGCCGGAGCTGACGTTGCCGCTCTGCACGTTGAGGAGGAAGCCAGTCGCGATGGCGGCGACGGCGACGACGATGTCGAGCAGGAGCGCGACGACGATCGCGGCGGCCAGGCGCGGGGCGATGATCCGGTTGACCGGGTTGATGCCCATGACCTTGAGCGCGTCGACCTCCTCACGGATGGTCCGGGCGCCGACGTCGGCACAGATCGCGGAGCCGACGGCACCCGCGATGATCAGCGAGGTCACCAGCGGCGCGCCCTGGCGCAGAACGCCGATGCCGTTGACCGCACCGGCGAACGAGCCGGCACCGATCTGGTTGGCGACCGCGCCGACCTGGACCGAGACGATGATGCCGAACGGGATCGCGACCATGATCGCGGGCGCGAGGCCGACGCGGATCATGAACCAGCACTGGAAGAAGAACTCGCTCCAGGAGAAGTTGCGCTTGGTGATGTCACCACAGATCGCAATCACGGACTCCACGGAGAGCAGCGCCATGCCGCCCAGCGTGGTCAAGCCCTTCTTCGTCCGGCCCGTCATGTCGCTGACGAGTGCAGTCACTGCGCTCATACCGCGTGCCCCTCACAGTTGGGGGCCCCAGCCCTGGTCCGTGTCACCTGCGCACTCCTTGATCCACACAACCTCGACGTCAGCGCAGCGTAACGGCAATCACATATCTGGTCATTGGAGTGACCAAAGTGACGGAAAACCGGTCCCTGCTGGACTGCTAACGTCCGAGTGTGCCGTGAGTCACGGCTTGTCGACATCCTGTCCGGGTAAATGTCTTCGAGGTCCCATTCGTGCCCCCCGCCGCGGCTTTCCCAGCCCAGAAACGGCGACCAGGACCTGCACGCGAAGGCGGTGCGGACGCCACGGCTCGAGGAGTGTGGCAAGCGCCACGTCGTCGATCGCGGCGCCGGTCAGGGCCCAGCCGACGTCCTTGGCGACGTGGTAGTCGCCGAAGCTGACCGCGTCCGCGTCGCCCAGCGCACGCGCCCGGACCTCGGCACTGGTCCAGACCCCGACGCCCGGCAGCGACTGCAGCTTCCGGTCGGCGAGATCGACGTCGTCGTCCGCGATCCGCTCGAGCGCAGCAGCCCGTCCGGCCGCCGCGACGATCGTCCGTGACCGGGCCGGGTCGACGTGCAGGTCGAGCCACTCCCAGCTCGGGATCGCAGCCACGACCGCGGGCTCCGGCTGCAGGAAGAGGGGCGGCCCGTCCCCCGGCGCCGGCTCACCGTGGCGCCGCACGAGGCGGCGGAACCCGGCGAACGCCTCCTGGCCGGTCACCTTCTGCTCGAGGACCGCAGGCAGGAGTGCCTCGAAGACCAGGCCCGTCCGGCCGATGCGCAGGTGCAGGTGCCGGCGGTGCGCCTCGACGAGCACCGGATGGCGCGGCTCGAAGCCGCTCGGGTCGTCGAGCGCGCCGAGCATCGCCGGGACGGAGTCGAGCGCCCAGGCGGCACCCGGTCCCCACGCGCGCGCCTCCACGACGCCCAGCCCGGGGCGAGGTGTCACCTGCAGGCGGGCGGGGCCGTCCGGCGTACGGAAGGCGCGCCAGTGGCTCACTCCCCCGGGCCCGCGCTCGACGACGTACGTCGGGTCGCCGGCACCGCGCCGGGCCGAGCCCAGCACCTGCCCCACCGGACACGGCCACGACGGGCGCCAGGTGCGCTCGGTCGCGGTCATGCGCGCAACTTACCGAACACGTATGTAACTCCCTGTTGCAGTTCGCCTTATGCTGCCTGTATGACCACGACCGCCACGGACGGCCGCCGCACCGCCGCAGCCTCGCGGCGCCGCGAGCGCCGTGCCGAGATCATCGCCGCCACCCGGGAGCTCTTCGACGAGCGCGGTGTGCGCGACGTGCAGATCGAGGACGTCGCCCGGTCGGTCGGCATCAACCGCGCCATCATCTACCGGCACTTCTCCGGCAAGGAGGAGCTCTTCGCGCTCACCCTGTGCGGCTACCTCGACGAGCTCGACGCGCAGCTGGCCGAGGCCGTCGCCCGTCACCGCGCGCCGATGGCCCAGCTGGCTGCCGCGGTCGAGGCCTTCGCCGACTTCGGCATCGCGCACCCGGCGTTCGTCGACTGCTGCCTCACGCTGATGCGCCGGCCGGGTCCCGAGCTCCTCGACGAGGTGAGCGAGAGCGCGATGTTCCGCCTGGGTCGTGGCATCACGGGCTGCATGGAGAAGATGGCCGCCGTCGTCGAGCGTGGCAACGCCGACGGCGAGATGAAGGTCGAGGACCCGTACCAGCTCATCAACACGTTGTACGCCGCCGGCCTCGGGTCACTACAGCTGGCGCGCCTCGGCATCACGGTGCGTCCCGCCTCCCCCGGCATCCCGACGGTCGTTGCGCTCCCGGCCGAACAGGTGAAGGCCTACATGGTCGAGACCGCCAAGGCGCTCACGCGCATCTGAGCTGGCCACCGGCCGCCCGGGCGACTCCGCCGTCAACGACAGGAAGCCCCCGCCCGAAGGCGGGGGCTTCCTGCGTGGAGCAGCGGATCAGCGCTCGACGATGGCGACGATGCCCTGGCCGCCGGCCTCGCAGACGGACAGGAGCACGCGGCCCTTGCCCTTCTCCTTGAGCAGCTTCGCGGCAACGGGGATCAGGCGACCACCGGTGGCGGCGAACGGGTGCGCCGCAGCGAGCGACGAGCCGTTGACGTTGAGCTTCGAGCGGTCGATCTCGCCGAGCGGCTTGTCGAGGCCCAGGCGCTCCTTGCAGAAGACCGGGTCGGCCCAGGCCTTCAGCGTCGAGAGGACCTGCGCGGCGAACGCCTCGTGGATCTCGTAGTAGTCGAAGTCCTGGAGCGTCAGGTTGTTGCGCTCGAGCAGCTGGGCCACGGCGTACGCCGGAGCCATCAGCAGGCCCTCGTGGCCACCGACGAAGTCGACAGCCGCGACCTGGAAGTCGCTGATGTAGGCGAGCGGCTCGTAACCGTTGGCCTTGGCCCACTCCTCGGAGGCGAGGAGGACGGCGGAGGCGCCGTCGGAGAGCGGGGTCGAGTTGCCGGCCGTCATCGTGGCCGCCTCGCCCTTGCCGAAGACCGGCTTCAGCTTGGCGAGCTTCTCGACGGTCGAGTCGGGGCGGAGGTGGTTGTCACGCTCGACGCCACGGAACGGCGTGACGAGGTCGTCCTGCCAGCCCTCGTCCCACGAGCGGGCGAGGTTCTGGTGCGAGCGCGCGGCGAGCTCGTCCTGGTCCTCGCGGGTGATGCCCCACTCGAGGGCGGTGATCGCCTGGTGGTCACCCATCGCGAGACCGGTGCGCGGCTCGGCGTTGGCCGGGGGCAGCAGGCCGATGTCACCCGGGCGGATGCCGAGGAGCGCCTTGACGCGGTCCTTGTTGGTCTTGAGCTGGTTGATCTTGATCAGCTTCTTGCGCAGCTTCTCGGAGATCGCGATCGGCGCGTCGGAGGTGGTGTCCGAGCCACACGCGATGCCGGCCTCGATCTGGCCGGTGGCGATCTGCATGGCGACGACGTTCGCGGCGAAGAGGCCGGTGCCGCACGCCTGCTGGATGTCGACGGCCGGCGTGGCCGGGTCGAGCTGCGTGCCGAGGACGGACTCACGGACCAGGTTGAAGTCACGGCTGTGCTTGACGACGGCGCCGCCGGCGACGAGGCCGAGCTGCTTGCCCTCGAGGTGGAAGCGCGACACGAGGCCGTCGAGGGCCGCGGTCAGCATCTCCTGGTTCGACGCCTCGGCGTACACGGTGTTGGAGCGGGCGAACGGGATGCGGTTGCCGCCGATGATGGCGACGCGGCGGGTCTTGGCCTGCATTGGTCACTCCTCTAGAGGTCTGAGATGTCCCTATCCTTGCCGGTCGGGACGCGTGATGGAACGGTGTGAGTGGCAGATCACGAAATGTGGACACTGAGTTACACGTCTAGTTACATGTTCTCATCACGCCGGCGCGCCTTTCGCGCGCGACCCGCCCGGCCAAGCCGCCCATTCCAGTGGAGGAACCACGCAATGACCGACCGTTACCAGGGCTTCGCGAAGTCGTCGATCGGCAAGCTGCTCGTGAAGCAGCTCGGCCTGCCCAACCCCGTCGAGCTCGACCGCTACACCGAGGGCGCTCCCCTGGTGAAGGGCACCGTCCTCGTCGGCGGCAGCGGCAAGCTCGCCTCCACCCTCCCCGCCACGCTCTCCGGCCTCGGCATCGAGTCGGCGACCTCCGTCGAGGAGGGCGCGAAGTTCAAGGGCCTCGTCTTCGACGCGACCGCCTTCGACTCCGAGGCCGACCTGGTCCAGCTGCAGCAGTTCTTCACCCCGGTGATGCGCAAGCTCGAGAACTGCGCCCGCGTGGTCGTCCTGGGCACCAACCCGACCGAGGTCAAGGGCGGCGCCCGCATCGCGCAGCGCGCCCTCGAGGGCTTCACCCGCTCCCTCGGCAAGGAGATCGGCAAGGGCGCCACCGTCCAGCTCGTCTACGTGACCCCGGGCGCCGAGGACGCGATCGACTCGACCCTCGCCTTCTTCCTCTCCCCCAAGTCCGCCTACGTCTCGGGCCAGGTCGTCCGCATCGGCACCAACGCCAAGAAGGCCGCGGTGAAGGTCGACATCGAGAAGCCGCTGAGCGGCAAGGTCGCCATCGTCACGGGTGCCTCGCGCGGCATCGGCGAGCAGATCGCCCGGGTCCTGCACCGCGACGGCGCCACCGTCCTCGGCATCGACATCCCGCAGGCCGCCTCCGACCTCGCCGCCGTCATGGGCGAGATCGACGGCGTCTCGCTGACGCTCGACATCACGCACGCCGACGCCCCGCAGCGCATCGCGCACTTCGCCAAGGAGCAGTTCGGTGGCGTCGACATCGTCGTGCACAACGCCGGCATCACGCGCGACAAGAAGCTCGCCAACATGGACGAGGCCCGCTGGCAGTCGGTCATCTCCGTCAACCTGACCGCCCCCGAGCGGATCACCCGCGAGCTCCTCGCCCAGGGCGCGATCAACAAGAACGGCCGCATCATCGGCGTCTCCTCGATCGCGGGCATCGCCGGCAACATGGGCCAGACCCAGTACGCCGCGTCGAAGGCCGGCGTCATCGGCTTCGTCGACTCCCTCGCCGACGAGCTCAAGGACGGCATCACGATCAACGCCGTCGCGCCGGGCTTCATCATCACCGCGATGACCGCCGCGATCCCGTTCGCCACCCGCGAGGTCGGTCAGCGCATGAATGCGATGCAGCAGGGTGGCCTCCCGGTCGACGTCGCCGAGACCATCGCCTGGTACGCCTCCCCCGCGTCGACCGCCGTCAACGGCAACGTCGTCCGCGTGTGCGGCCTGATGATGCTCGGTGCCTGACATGGCCGAGACCCGCATCGTCGACTCCCCGGCGGGCGCCGGCGCGATGCTGAAGGCCGTCCTCCCGACGGTCCCCGGCATCAACCAGCTCCCGGGCGTCAAGAAGACCTCCAGGGAGCTGCCCGACCTCGTGCTGCGTCGCGAGGGCGTGGAGATCACCCGCGAGGCCGTCGCGCCGTACGCCGCCATCGCGGGCTTCCCGACCAAGGACGTCGCGCCGCTGCCGTACGTCCACAACCTGGCGTTCCCGCTGCACATGGCGCTCCTCACCGACCAGTCCTTCCCGTTCGCGGCGATGGGCCTGGTGCACCTGGAGAACTCCATCTCGCAGCTCCGCCCGATCGCGTTCGGCGAGAAGGTCGACGTCGAGGTCAAGGCCGCCAACCTGCGCAAGTCCACCAAGGGCAAGGCGTTCGACATGCTGACCACGGTCAGCGTCGGCGGCGAGACCGTGTGGGAGGAGACCTCCACCTACCTGCGCGTCGGTGGCGGCGACAAGGAGAACGGCGACGCCGGCATGGCGCTCTCCGACGTCGAGGCGACCGGCGCGATCTGGTCGCTCCCGACCGACCTCGGCCGCCGCTACGCGGCCGTCTCCGGTGACCGCAACCCGATCCACCTCTACCCGCTGACCGCCAAGGCGCTCGGCTTCAAGGGCCACATCGCCCACGGCATGTGGACCATGTCGAAGGCGGTCGCGACCCTCGAGGCGCGGCTCCCCGACGCGGTGCGGGTCGACGTGGCCTTCAAGACGCCGATCTTCCTGCCGGGCAAGGTCCGCTTCGGCGCCGTCCCCGTCGACGGTGGCCTGGACTTCGCGGTCACCAACCCGAGGAACGGCGCGCCCCACGTGCTCGGACGCACCCGGGCGCTCTGACCCGACGCACCAGACGACGGCCGCGAGTCCCTCAGGGGCTCGCGGCCGTCGTCGTTCCCGGCGGTCACGCCCGTGCCCGGGCGCGCAGCAGGCTCACCTGCCGGCGCGCACCCGGATCAGGCCCTCCTGGGCCGTGCTCGCGATGAGCCGCCCGTCCTGGGTGAAGAGCCGGCCGATCGCGAGCCCCCGCCCCTGCGACGCGCTCGGCGAGACCTGGTCGTAGAGCAGCCACTCGTCGGCCCGGAACGGCCGGTGGAACCAGATCGTGTGGTCGAGCGAGGCCGCCTGCATGTGGGGATCGGCGAAGTTGACGCCGTGGGCGACGAGCGCGCTGCCGAGCAGAGTGACGTCGGTCAGGTAGGTGAGCGCCGCCTTGTGGATCATCGGGCCGTCGGGCAGCCGGCCGTCGACGCGCACCCAGAAGCGCTGCCGGGCCGGGTGGTGCGGGTCGCCCGCGAGCACGCCGCCGGGGCGCGAGTCGCCGGCCGCGCGCATGTCGAGCACGGACCACTCCTGCTCGAGCACCTTGACGTACTCCTCCGGGGCGCGCTTGCGCAGCAGGTCGAGGTTGCGCGGGCAGTCGTCAGGGGCCGGCACCTCGGGCATGGCGTCCTGGTGCTCGAGCCCCTCCTCGGCCACCTGGAAGCTCGCGGTCAGGTAGTAGATCGGGCGACCGTGCTGGCGCGCCTCCACCCGGCGGGTCGCGAACGACGAGCCGTCACGGATCCGCTCGACGTCGTAGATGATCGGAACGTTGGGGTCGCCGGGGCGCAGGAAGTAGCTGTGCAGGGAGTGCATCGTCATGCCCTCCGGCGCCGTCCGCTCGGCCGCGACCATCGCCTGGCCCGCCACCTGCCCACCGAAGACCCGCTGGAAGAACGTGATCGGCTGGCGGCCGCGGTAGAGGTTGGCATCGATGGTCTCGAGGTCGAGCAGGTCCACCAGCTCTTCGACGGACGTCGGCATCAGTCATCTCCTTCAGGCGCCTCGACAGGCGTCGTGTCAGGGCCGTCGAGCCCGGCGAGGAACCGCTCGAACTCCGCGCCGAGCTCCTCCCCGGTCGGCAGCGGCTGCTCGGTCGCGAGGAGGCTGTCGTCGCCGCCACGCTGGAACGCGTCGTACTGCTGCTCCATGCCGGCGACCAGCTCCGCGACGTCGGGGTTCTCCTCGAGGTGCTCGGTGATCTCCGCGAGGCGCTGCGCCGCGGCCACCTTGAGGGCGTCGAGGTCGAAGGTCAGGCCGGTCGAGTCCTCGACACCGGCGAGCAGGGCCCGCGCAGCCTCGGGGTAGTCACTGCCCTGGACGTAGTGCGGCACGTGGGCGACCCAGCCGGTCATCGGGTGGTCGGTCTCCCCCAGCCGCACCTCGAGCAGCGAGTGCGCCGACGACGGGATCCGTAGCTCGCCGCGCCAGTGGTTGACGCGGCGCATCAGCTCGCGACGGTTGGCGTGCTGCGTCACCGCGATCGGACGCGTGTGGGGCACCGCCATCGGCACCGAGCCGAGCGAGACGACGAGGCCCACGCCGAAGTGCTCGACGACCGCGCGCACGGCGTTGACGAACGCCTCCCAACGGTTGTCCGGCTCGGGGCCCGAGAGCAGCAGGAACGGCTTGTCCGCCGCATCGCGCTGCAGGCGAACGACGAGGCGGGGCGCGTCGTACGCCTCGTAGTGGTCCTCGACGAAGGAGATCGCCGGACGACGGGCGCGGTAGTCGTGGAACGCGTCGACGTCGAACGTCGCGACGACCGGACCGGCGCCGCCGGTCCGCTCCAGCTGGTCGACGGCGAGGACCGTGCCGTTGCCCGCGTCGAGGAAGCCGTGGAGCGCGACGACCAGGACGGGAGCGTCACCCAGCCCGTCGACGTCGTCGACGATGTGCACGAACCGATTGCCCGTCACGCGGCGCTCCTCAGGAGTAGTTTCTCGATGGCCTGAGCGTAGTGGTCAGCACCACTCGCAACATGCCTGCCCTGAACTAGTTACTGGCGGGTAGCATTCCCGGTGACATCCACGAACAATCGAGGAGATCCTGTTGTCCCGACAGCTCCGCGACGTCGTCTTCGTTGACGGCGTTCGTACTCCCTTCGGCCGGTCCAAGGGCCAGTACGCCGAGACCCGAGCCGATGACCTGGTCATCAAGTGCATGCGCGAGCTCCTGCGCCGCAACCCGAGCCTCCCGCCCGAGCGCATCGACGAGGTCGCCATCGCCGCGACCACGCAGATCGGCGACCAGGGCCTGACCCTCGGCCGCACCGCCGGCATCCTCGCGGGCCTGCCGAAGACCGTCCCCGGCTTCGCCATCGACCGCATGTGCGCCGGCGCGCTGACCGCCGTCACCACCACCGCGGGCGGCATCGCCTTCGGCTCGTACGACGTGGTCATCGCGGGCGGCGTCGAGCACATGGGCCGCCACCCCATGGGCGAGGGCGTCGACCCGAACCCGCGGATCATCTCCGAGAAGCTGGTCGACCCCGAGGCGCTCGCCATGGGCAACACCGCGGAGAACCTCCACGACCGCTACCCCGCCATCACCAAGGAGCGCGCCGACGCGTTCGCCGTCCAGTCCCAGCAGCGGGCTGCTGCGGCGTACGAGGCGGGCATCATCCAGCCCGACCTCGTGCCGATCGCGACCCGCTCCGCCGAGGACGGCTGGGGCCTGGCCACGACCGACGAGCCGATGCGTCCGCAGACCACCATGGAGACGCTCGGCGCGCTGAAGACGCCGTTCCGCTCGCACGGCCGGGTCACCGCGGGCAACGCGGCCGGCATCAACGACGGCGCCACCGCCGCGCTGCTCTGCGCCGAGCCCGTCGCTGCCGAGCTGGGCCTCGAGCCCAAGATGCGCCTGGTCTCCTTCGCCTATGCGGGCATCGAGGCCGAGTTCATGGGTGCCGGCCCGATCCCGTCGACCGAGAAGGCGCTGGCCCAGGCCGGGCTGACCATCGACGACATCGACGCCTTCGAGATCAACGAGGCGTTCGCCGTCCAGGTCCTCTCGCTGCTCGACCACTACGGCATCGCGGACGACGACGCGCGCGTCAACCCGTTCGGTGGCGCCATCGCCTTCGGCCACCCGCTCGCCTCCTCCGGCGTGCGCCTCATGAACCAGCTCGCTGCGCAGTTCAAGCAGGACCCGGCCAAGCGCTACGGCATCACGACCATGTGCGTCGGCCTCGGCCAGGGCGCCACGGTCGTCTGGGAGAACGTCAACTGGAACGGCGAGAAGAAGGAGAACGCCAAGTGAACGACGTCATCACCCGCGCCCAGGCGCTCGTGACCGACTCCGAGGTCATCACCAAGGCGAAGCTCCGCAAGGTCACCCTCGCCGGTGACGCGGGCGTCATGGGCCTGATCACCCTGGACAACGGCTTCGACCACACCAAGCCGAACACCTTCGGCCCGGGCTCGCTCGTCGAGCTCAACACCGCGATCGACGCCGCCCTCGCAGACGACGAGATCACCTCGATCGGTGTCACCGGCAAGCCGTTCATCCTCGCGGCCGGTGCCGACCTGACCGCACTGCGGTCGGCGGGCTCCCCCGACGCGATCCGCACGATCGCCGAGCTGGGCCACTTCGTCTTCGGCAAGCTCGACTCCGCCGTCGGCGGGAAGAAGTCGTTCGGCTTCATCAACGGCCTCGCCCTCGGTGGTGGCCTCGAGGTCGCCCTCAACTGCGACTACCGCACCTCGATCGACTCCCTGCCCGCGGCGGGCCTGCCCGAGGTCATGCTCGGCCTGGTCCCCGGCTGGGGTGGCGCGTGGCTCGTGCCGAACCTGATCGGCGCCGCGGGCGCGGTGAAGGTCGCGCTCGAGAACCCGCTCAACCAGGGCAAGGTCCTCAAGGGCACCGAGCTCTTCGAGGCCGGCCTGTCGGACGCGTCGTTCGGTGGCGCGGACTTCCTCGAGCAGTCGCTCGTCTGGGCCGGCAAGGTCCTCACCGGCGAGATCAAGGTCGAGCGCCCCGAGGTCGACCGCGGCCAGGCCTGGGACGACGCTGTCGCCTGGGGCCGCGCCGTCGCCGCGGGCAAGACCGGTGGCAAGTCCGTCGCCGCGACCCGCCTGCTCGACCTGGTCGAGGCTGCGAAGACCAACACCAAGGCCGAGGGCTTCGCGCTCGAGGACCAGGCGCTGGTCGACATGGCGCAGACGCCCGAGCTCGACGCGTCGCTCTACTCGTTCGACCTGGTCCAGAAGCGCGCCAAGCGCCCGGCCGGTGCTCCGGACAAGGCGCTCGCCCGCAAGGTCACCAAGGTCGGCATCATCGGCGCCGGCCTGATGGCCTCGCAGTTCGCACTGCTGTTCGCGCGCCGCCTGAAGGTTCCGGTCGTCATGACCGACCTCGACCAGTCGCGCGCCGACAAGGGCGTGGCCTACGTCCACGGCGAGATCGACAAGCTGGTCGCCAAGGGCCGGATCTCCTCCGACATGGGCAACCGCCTCAAGGCGCTCGTGACCGCCGAGGTCGACTACGAGAAGGCCTTCTCCGACGCCGACTTCATCATCGAGGCCGTCTTCGAGGAGATGGGCGTCAAGAAGACCGTCTTCGCGAACGCCGAGAAGGTGGCCCCCGCCGAGGCGGTCTTCGCGACCAACACGTCGTCGCTGTCGATCACCGAGATGGCGGCCGACCTCGAGCACCCCGAGCGGGTCGTCGGCTTCCACTTCTTCAACCCGGTCGCGATCATGCCGCTCGTCGAGATCATCACCGGCGAGGCCACCTCGCAGGAGGCGCTCGCCACGGCGTTCGCCACCTCGAAGGGGCTCGGCAAGACCTCGATCCTGGTCAAGGACTCGCCGTCGTTCATCGTCAACCGCCTGCTCGGCCGCTTCATGGGCACCGTCGCGCAGATCGTCGACGAGGGCACGCCGGTCAAGGACGGCGACGCCGCGTTCGCCGGCCTCACCCCGATGCCGCCGTTCGTGCTGCTCGGGCTGGTCGGCCCGGCCATCGCGCTGCACAACAACGAGACGCTGCACCGGGCCTTCCCGGACCGGATGTACGTCTCCCCCACCCTGCAGCGGGTCGTCGAGGCGAAGCTCCCCGGCTTCTACGGTGCCGACGGCAACGTCGCGCCCGAGGTCGAGGCGCTGCTCGAGAAGCCGGCCAACCCGGTCGTCAAGACCGTCGACGAGACCCGCACCGCGGTCCTCGAGGCGATGGCCGACGAGATCAACCGCATGCTCGAGGAGGGTGTCGCCTCCGCGCCGGAGGACATCGACCTCGCGATGATCACCGGTGCCGGCTTCCAGTTCTGGAACGGTGGCATCACGAAGCTCCTCGACCGTGAGGGCATCTCCGAGAAGGTCACCGGCAAGAAGTTCCACGCCTGACCCAGCTCCACCACGACGACGCCGCCGGCCCCGAGGGGACCGGCGGCGTCTGTCGTCTGCGGGCGAGCCGTCAGGCCTCGCCCTCCAGCACCTTCGCGTGGTGGAGCTGACCGCGCCGGCCGACGCGGCTGTTGGCGTAGCCGTAGGTGAAGTAGATGACGAAGCCGATCACCATCCAGACCAGGAACCGCAGCCACGTCTCGGCGCTCAGGTTGAGCATCAGGTAGAGGCAGACCAGCGCGGCGACCACGGGCAGCACCGGGGAGAGCGGCACGCGGAAGCCACGCTCGAGGTCCGGACGGGTACGCCGGAGCACCGGCACCGCGAGCGAGACCAGTGCGAACGCCGCGAGGGTGCCGATGTTGACCATCTCCTCGAGCTTGCCGATCGGCGTCACCGAGGCGACGATCGCGACGAGCACCGCGATGCCGGCGCTGATCCGCAGCGGGGTGCCGGTGCGGGGGTTGACCTTCGCCAGCGTCTCCGGGAGCAGGCCGTCGCGGCTCATCGCGAAGACCACGCGCACGGCGCCGATCATCAGCGTCATCACGACGGTCGTGAGGCCGGCCACGGCCCCGGCGGAGATGAGCGTGGCGTAGCCGTCCTTGCCGTGCGCCACGAAGGCGTTGGCCAGCGCGGCGTTCGGGTCGATGTGGTCGTAGCGGACCATGCCGGTGATGACGAGCGCGACCGCGACGTACAGCACGGTGCAGACGGCGAGCGAGCCGAGGATGCCGATCGGCAGGTCGCGCTGCGGACGGCGCGCCTCCTCGGCCGTGGTCGCGACGACGTCGAAGCCGATGTAGGCGAAGAAGACCACCGAGGCGGCCGAGATGATGCCGAGCACGCCGTAGACCTGCGGCTGGACGCCGAACACGGTCTGCAGGAGCGGCGCGTGGAGCCATCCCCCGGCGGTGCCCACCGTGCCGGCGGCGTCGGGCACGAACGGGTGGTAGTTGCTGCTGTCGATGAGGCCGATGCCGGCGACGATCACGAAGAGCACGATGAAGAGCTTCACGCCGACCAGCACGAGGTTGACCCGCATGCTCTCCTTGATGCCGTAGCAGACCAGCGCGCCGAGCACCGCGACCATGAGGAACGCCGCCAGGTTGAACGAGCCCTCCGGCCCGAGGTCCGCCGGCCAGGTCAGGCCGATCTCGTCGAGGAACGTCACGAAGTAGGTGCTCCACCCCTGCGCGACGACGCTCGCACCGAGGAGGCACTCCAGCAGCAGGTCCCAGCCGATGATCCACGCGACCAGCTCACCGAGCGTCGCATAGGAGAACGTGTACGCCGACCCGGCGACCGGCACGGTGGAGGCGAACTCCGCGTAGCAGAGGGCCGCCAGCGCACAGCACAGCGCGGCGATCAGGAACGAGAAGACGACGCTGGGACCGGCGTACTGGGCGGCCACCTTGCCGGTGAGGGTGAAGATGCCGGCACCGATGACGACACCCACGCCGAAGACCGTGAGGTCGAGGGCGGTGAGGGTCCGCTTCAGCTGGTGCTCGGGCTCGACGGTCTCGGCGATGGACGCCTCGACGGACTTGGTTCGCAGCAGATCCATGGGGAAGACGCTAGCGGCTCAGCCGAAGTACCTGACGATCCGGCGGCCCGCAGCCGCGGCGAGCTGGGCGCCCGTCATGCCGATGACCCGCTGCAGGACCGCGTCCTGGTCGGCCTCCGGCGTGCCGTCCCCCTTGCCCATCTCGGCGAGCAGGGCCCAGATCCGCTCGGGGCCGAACCGGTCGGCGATGACCTCACAGGCCCACCACGCGATGCCGTAGTTGGCCGACGCGCGCGCCCCATTGAAGTCGGTGTCGCCGGGCAGCGCGGTCAGCCCCGCCTGCGCCATCTCGACCGCGTCGCGCGAGATCACCCGCTGGTCGCGCGGCTCGTCACGGACCGACACCCACTCCGCGATGCCCTCGGCGAGCCAGATCGGAACCCGGTCGTCGCGGTCGGCGATCGCCACGTGGGTCAGCTCGTGCCGGATGAGCCGGTCGCGCCGCGGGTCGTCGTGCTGCAGCATCCGCGGGTTGAGCATGAAACGCACCGAGGCCAGGCCGGAGTTGCCGCCGCCTGCCGGCACGCTGAACGCGACCCCCTCGAGCCGCTCCGGGTCTCCCCCGGGCAGCTCGTCGAGCGAGGCCATCTGGGCCACGTCGCTGAGCGCGTAGACGACCACGTGGTGCGACCACGCCAGCGGGATGCGCGGCGCGATCGCGGCGATGCCGCGCTGCACGGCACGCATCACCTGGTAGGCGTCGTCGACGCTGCGGTCGTCGAAGATGCCCAGCACACCGCCCTGGTTCTCGGCCTGGATGCGGGTGCGCTCCCACGGCTGCAGGTCGACGTCGTGGGCCGCGTCGTACGTCGCGTCGTGGTCGGAGGTGACCTCCCAGTCGCCGTCCACGCGGGCGAAGGTGAAGAGCGCGGGCGTGCGGACCGGGACCGCGTCGTAGCCGTCGAGCTGCATGATCACGGTGACCTCGCCCTGCGCCCGGCCGCCCGGGAGCCGCCGGACGTCGTTCAGCTCGAGGTCGTACGCCGCGAGCGGGAGCTCCTGCAGGTTGGCGAAGAGCCGCCGCTGGCGCTTCCTGAACGCCGAGGGCTTCGGGTCGACGGAGTCCATGAACACCGGCTGGTCGTGCAGCAGCACCGCCTTCGCGCGGCTGCTCAGCAGCGCGGCGAGTGCGACGTCGACGGGCGGGCTGCCGGGCGCGGGCTCGGGGCCGGTGCCGGGCGCGGTGGGCGAGCAGCCGGCGAGCACCAGGGTGCCGAGGAGCAGCGCTGCCAGCGTGCGGAGCCGGCGTCGCGGGTCAGCCGACGCGCTGGGCATCGACGGCAGCCGCGATCGCCGCGGTGAGGTGCTCCGGGGTGAGGCCGAGGCGCTCCAGGATCACCGCCCGCTTGGCGTGGTCGAGGAACTCCTGGGGGATGCCGTGGAGCTGGACCGGCGTGCGGATGCCGGCGGCCGTCAGGGCCTGCAGGAGCGTGGCGCCGACTCCGCCGGTGACGCCGTTGTCCTCGACGCTGACGACGAGCTGGTGGGTGCGGGCCAGGTCGAGCAGCGCCGGGTCGACCGGCTTGACCCAGCGGGGGTCGACCACGGTGACCCCGATGCCACGCGCCTCGAGCAGCGCCGCGGTCTCGAGGGCGGTCGCCGCCATCGCCCCGACGGCGACGAGGAGGACGTCGTGGGTGGTGCCGCGGGCGAGCACGTCGACGCCGCCGACGCGGTCGATCGCCGCCATGTCGAGCGGCGGTGGACCCTTGGGGAAGCGGACGACGGTGGGCGCGTCCTCGACCGCGACGGCCTCGCGGAGCAGCTCGCGCAGGCGGGCACCGTCGCGCGGCGCCGCGATCCGCAGGCCGGGGACGACCTGGAGGATCGACATGTCCCACATGCCGTTGTGGCTGGCGCCGTCGTCGCCGGTGACACCCGAGCGGTCGAGCACGAAGGTCACGCCGCAGCGGTGCAGCGCGACGTCCATGAGGACCTGGTCGAAGGCGCGGTTGAGGAAGGTGGCGTAGACCGCGACGACGGGATGCACGCCGCCCATCGCCAGACCGGCGGCGGCCGTGGCGGCGTGCTGCTCGGCGATGCCGACGTCGAAGGTGCGCTCGGGGAAGCGGGCGGCGAAGCGGTCGAGGCCGACCGGGTGCATCATCGCGGCGGTGATCGCCGCGACGTCGGCCCGCTCCTCCCCCAGCTTGACCATCTCGTCGGCGAAGACGTCGGTCCAGATGGCGGCCTTGGGCTGCTCCTCGCCGGTCTCGACGTCGAACGGACCGGGAGCGTGGAACTGGTCGGCCTCGTGCTGCTCGGCGGCCTGGTAGCCGTTGCCCTTGCGCGTGAGCGCGTGGACGATGACGGGGCCATTGAACCGCTTCGCGTGGGCCAGCGCCTGCTCGAGCGCGTCACGGTCGTGACCGTCGATCGGCCCGACGTACTTGAGGCCGAGGTCCTCGAAGAGGCCCTGCGGGGCGATGGCGTCCTTGACGCCCTTCTTCATCGCGTGGAGCGCGTCGTAGGCGATCGGACCGACGCCCGGGATCGCAGTCAGGCGGCGCTTGACGGTGTCAAGCGCCTGCTCGTAGCGCGGGTCGGTGCGGAGGCTGGTGAGCGCGGTCGCGAGGCCGCCGATGGTCGGCGTGTACGAGCGCTCGTTGTCGTTGACGACGATGACGAGGCGGCTCTTGTCGGAGATCGCGATGTTGTTGAGCGCCTCCCAGGCCATGCCGCCGGTCAGTGCGCCGTCGCCGATGACCGCCACGACGTGGCGCTCCTCGCCCTTGAGCGCGTAGGCCTTGGCCAGGCCGTCGGCGTAGCTGAGGCTGGTCGAGGCGTGGGAGTTCTCGACGACGTCGTGCTCGGACTCGGCACGGCTCGGGTAGCCGGAGAGGCCGCCCTCCTGCCGCAGCGTGCCGAAGGCACCGGCGCGGCCGGTCAGCAGCTTGTGGACGTAGGCCTGGTGGCCGGTGTCGAAGACGACCCGGTCGTGCGGGGAGTCGAAGACGCGGTGGATCGCCACCGTCAGCTCGACGACCCCCAGGTTGGGACCGAGGTGGCCGCCCGTGCGGGCGCACGTGTGGACCAGCGTGTCGCGGATCTCCGCGGCGAGCTCGTCGAGCTGCGCTGCCGTCAGGTCCCGGAGGTCACGCGGGGTCGTGATCGACTCCAGGTAGCCCATTGCGTTCCTCCGGCTCAAGCTGCGAATGAGTGGGAAGTCTAGCCGTGCGCACGGCTGGTCAGTGCGGTGTGGCTCGCCGATCCGACGAACGCCGGCATCAGCGCCGCGGCGCCGGCCGTGAGGTCGAGCCGGAGCACGTCGTCCGGGGCGACGAAGACCATCTGGCGACCCTCGCCACAGACGACCTCGGCATCGGTGGCTGCGGTGGCCCCGGCGTACAGGTGGACGGCGTCGAGCCGGCCCCGGCGGTGCTCCACCAGGGCGACGGTGACCTCGACCAGCGGGCCGTCCGGTGCCAGGCCGGTCTCCTCCAGCAGCTCGCGGTACGCCGCCGCGAGGGGCTCCTCCCCCGGCTCGACGTGGCCGCCGGGCAGGCCCCACTTCTCCGGGTCGATCTCGGGGAACTCGTCGCGCTCCTGCATGAGGATCCAGCCGCGCGGGTCGACCAGCGCGACGCTGGCGAAGACCCGGTCGATCGCGCGGTTGGCGCCACACCCGGTGCTCATCGGCGAGCCGCCAGCCCGGCGTACGCGTCGGAGGCCAGGAAGGCGGGCACGAAGTGGCGCGCCGACTCCCACAGGTCGAGCCCGCCGATGGCGGCAGGGTCGACGAAGGTCATCTGCCGGCCCTCGTGGCACGCGACGTCGGCGTCGGTCAGCTCCGCGCGGCCCGCCCACAGCTCGTAGTGCGCGACGCGGTCCTCCTCGGTGTAGTGGAAGACCTCCTCGCGCCAGCGCCGGAGCGAGCCGGGCGGCAGGACGACGCCGGTCTCCTCGGCGAGCTCGCGGTAGGCGGCCGCCTCGTGGGTCTCGCCCTCCTCGACGTGGCCACCCGGCGGGCCCCACTGGTCGGGGCAGCGTGGCGCCAGCTCGTCGCGCTCCTGCAGCAGGAGCGCGCCGGTGGCATTGACCACGAGGACGTTGACGGTGCGGTGCACGTCAGGCCTCCGTGCCCGTCGCGGTCGCGTAGCGGACCAGGCCGCCTGCGCAGCTCGCCATCGCCTCGGGCGCGGTGTGGCCGTCGCCGTACTCCGCGAGGAAGGCGTCGAGCCCCTCGTCCCCGGCGCCGGTCAGCACGAGCTGGCGGCCCCACACGGTGACGACCACCGGCCCCGGCAGCCCGTCGTACGGCGAGAGGATGCCCTCGGCGGGCAGCTTGCGGGCCAGGTCGGCGATGTCGTCGGCGGCGAGCCCGGGCGCGTAGGTGATCCAGACCGCGCCGTGCTCGAGCGCATGGACGGCGAGGCCGTTGTCGACCGGACGGTCGTAGACGCCGCAGGCAAGCCACTGCGGGGAGTGCTCACCGCCGACCGGCGGCGACGTCTGCCAGTGCGGCTCCAGCACGTGGTTGCGGTCGGTGATCGTCCAGGAACGCACGTCGTGGACGGGCGTGTCGCGGTCGTGGCCGGGAACGGCGACGGCAGCGGTGAGTCCTGCGACGGCGAGGAACCCGGCCAGGCCGAGGGCGATCCAGGGTCCGCGGCTCACTCGGCTCCCTCGTCGCCCAGCAGGGCGTTGACCCGCTCGACCTTCGCGGTCAGCTGGCCGTCCCACCCCGGCCGGATGTCGGCCTTGAGCACGAGGCCCACGCGCGGGCTGACGGCCGCGACGGCGTCGACGGCGCGCTTGACCACGTCCATGCACTCGTCCCACTCGCCCTCGATGTTCGTGAACATCGCGTTGGTCTCGTGGGGCAGCCCCGACTCGCGGACCACGCGCACCGCGGCGGCGACCGCCTCGCTGACACCGCCGGTCTCGTCGCCGGTGGTGGGGCTGATGCTGAACGCCACGATCATGCGTCCAGTCTCCCACCTGGACGCGGCACCTGGTCGGCGAGGTGGCTCGGCGCCTGCACGCAGTAGGAGTCGGTGAGCAGCTCGGCCACCTCGTCCCAGTCCGTGTCGCCGTCGAGGACGAGGCCGACGACGTTGGCACCCCACGAGGCCTTGAAGTACGGCGGACCGAGGTGCTGCAGCGCCATCACCTCGTCGGGCTCCGCCCGGACGACCAGCCGGATCAGCTGGTCCTCGCCGCCGAAGACGTGGGCGACGGTCGCCGCACCGACCTTCCAGCTGGTGCCGGTCCACGCAGGGACGCGCTTGCACTGCGGCAGCGAGCCGAGGGTGGCGTCGATGCGGTCGACCCACGCGGGTGGCGGCTCCGGGCGCTCGGCCACGTCAGCCCTCCAGGAGGCTGAGCCGGACCTCGCGGTCGGGGTTGTCGACGTTGAGGTCGACCAGGCAGATGCTCTGCCACGTGCCGAGCGCGAGCCGGCCCCCGATCACCGGCACCGTCGCGTACGGCGGCACGAGGGCCGGCATCACGTGGTCGCGCCCGTGCCCCTTGCTGCCATGGCGGTGGCGCCAGCGATCGTCCTTGGGCAGCAGGTCCTGCAGGGCGGCGAGCAGGTCGTCGTCAGAGCCGGCCCCCGTCTCGAGGATCGCCACCCCGGCCGTCGCGTGGGGGACGAAGACGTGGAGCAGCCCGTCGTTCGCTGCTGCCACGAACTCCGCGCACCGGTCGGTGAGGTCGAGCACGACCTCGCTGCGGCCGGTGTGGACCTGGATGACCTCGGAGCGCATGGCGTCACCGTAGCCGCCACCTAGGACAGTGCGGCGAGCTCGCTGACCCGCAGCCGGGCGAGGGCGTCGCGGCACTGGGACTTCACCGTGCCGACCGAGATGCCGAGCGCCTCCGCGGTCTGCCGTTCGGTCATGTCCTCGTAGTAGCGCAGCACGATCACCGCGCGCTGCCGGGGAGCGAGCCGGGCGAGCGCGGAGCGGAGCGCCTCACGGCCAGCCACGTCGACCTCCGCCGTGCGTGTCTCGGGCAGCATGTCGCTGGTGACCTCGCGCCACCTCCGCCGCCGCCACCGGTTGACGCTCTCGCGCGCCAGGATGGCCCGGACGTAGGGCTCCGGGTCGTCGGCGATCCGCCCCCACTTCGGCACCGCCTTGATCAGGGCCGTCTGCACGAGGTCCTCGGCGTCCTCCGCGCTGCCGGTGAGCAGGTACGCCGTCCGGACGAGCGCCGGGCGCCGCGCCCCGACGTACGCGGTGAACTGCTCCTCAGCGCTGCTCACGACGCCTCCAGACCCCGAGCGCTCCGAGGAGGAGCACCAGCGCACCCACGCCGAGGCCGATGAAGACCCGCGGATCCGTCGGCCAGTCGGGCTCGCCCCGGTCGACGGGCGGAGTGCCGAGCAGGTCGCTGGCCAGCTCGGGCGAGTTCAGCTGCTGCGAGGGCATCCTGATGAACGGCGCGCTCCTTCCGGTCGTCACGTCCACCTCGGCGATCCGGGTGCTGCCGACACCGTCCTCCGACGGCGCGCCGAGCCCGACCACCACGTGGGTCGCGTCGGCCCAGCCGTAGACGTCGAAGGCCCTGAGATCGCGGAAGTTCCGGGCCCGGCCGTCGGGGAAGGTGACCGCGAGGAAGGACCCGTGCTCGTCACCGGCGGCCACCGCCGTCTTGCCGTCCCTCGAGGCGGCGACCGCCGAGGACGTGCCGTTGGAGTCCGAACGCCGCACCCTGACCTGCTGCGCCTCCTTCGGGTGCGCGGGGTCGAGCAGGAAGTAGCGGGAACCGCCGCGCGGGTCGACCAGGAGCCGTCCGTGACCGTCACTGGCGACCACGTCGTCGATCGCCTCGCCGCCCGGCATCGCCAGAGGCACGCGCCGTTGCACACCATCGACGTCCCAGACCCACCCGCGGCCGATCGCGCGCGAGCTGGAGGCGCGGTCGGTGCCCGGCGCGCCACCGATCTCGCCCGCGCGGAAGTAGAGCCGGGAGTCGTCGACCCAGAGGAGGGCCCACGCGCTGATCCCGTACGGCGCGTCCACGAGCTCCCGCCGCACCTTGCCGGTTCGGGTGTCGTAGACGGCGACACCCGAGAGCGCCTCCATGCCGCCGTGGTCGTCGGCCCGGTCGCCCGGGCGTTGCAGCCAGTAGGCGACGTAGCGACCGCTGGGCGAGAGGCTCGCAGCTGTCTCCGAGAAGCCGAGCTCCGGAGGAAGGCCGCCCGGAAGGGTCACCCTCCGGTACTCCCCCGTCGTCGCCGAGACACCGACCAACGACGTCTTGACGGGCCAGCCCTGGCCGGCGGACAGGAGCACGGCGAAAGGACCAGCCGGGTCGTCCTCGTTGGAGATCAGGCCGTGGCCCGGGACGTGGAGCCGGTCAGGAAGGGCGGGGGCGGTCTTCGTCGCGGAGGGCGCTTGCGAGAGGTCGCCCGACGGCAGCAGCAGCCCTGCCCCCGAGACACCGGCGAGCACGACCACGCACGCGGCCACCGCCGCTGCCGCCGTACGCCGGCGCTGGCGACGCTTGCCGGTGTGCCACAGCCCCGCAGGGTCCAGGGGCGCAGGGGTCGCCACGTCACCGGCCAGGTCGGCCAGGCGCTCGTGCAGCTGCTCGGTCATCGCTCCTCCTCGGATGAAGTCTCACCCGTACTCACGCCCTGACGCGTCGGAAAGGAGGGGTGATCACGCCCGAAACTTCGTGCCGCTCCGTGGTCCGGAGTCTCCGTTCGTGATCGGGCCAAATGCGGACCGGCCCGCCACCACGAGGGTGACGGGCCGGAACGCGGACTGCGACAGGCTCAGCTGAGCTGTCAGGCGCCCTTGACCAGGTTGCGCAGGACGAACTGCAGGATGCCGCCGTTGCGGTAGTAGTTCGCCTCACCGGGGGTGTCGATGCGGACGACCGCGTCGAACTCCACACCGGTGTCGGTCGACACGCGCACGGTCTTCGGCGTGGTGCCGTCGTTGAGCGCGGTGATGCCGGTGACCGAGAAGGTCTCCTCGCCGGTCAGACCCAGCGAGTCGGCGTTCTGGCCGGCCGGGAACTGCAGCGGGAGGACGCCCATGCCGATCAGGTTGGAGCGGTGGATGCGCTCGTACGACTCGGCGATGACGACCTTGACGCCCAGGAGCGAGGTGCCCTTGGCGGCCCAGTCACGCGACGAGCCCGAGCCGTACTCCTTGCCGGCCAGGACGACGAGCGGAATGCCCGCGGCCTGGTAGTTCTGCGAGGCGTCGTAGACGAACGACACCGGGCCGTCGGCCTGGGTGAAGTCGCGGGTGAAGCCACCCTCGGTGCCCGGGGCCACCTGGTTGCGCAGGCGGATGTTGGCGAACGTGCCGCGGATCATGACCTCGTGGTTGCCGCGGCGCGAGCCGTAGGAGTTGAAGTCACGCGGCTCGACACCGTTGGCGGTGAGGTACTGACCAGCCGGGGTGTCGCCCTTGATGTTGCCCGCGGGCGAGATGTGGTCGGTCGTGACCGAGTCGCCGAGCTTGAGCAGGACGCGCGCGCCGGAGACGTCGGTGACCGGGGAGGTCTCGAGCGACATCCCGTCGAAGTACGGCGCCTTGCGGACGTACGTCGAGGCCTCGTCCCACTCGAAGGTGTTGCCCTCCGGGGTGGGCAGCGACTGCCAGCGCTCGTCACCGGCGAAGACGTCGGCGTAGTCCTTGGTGAACATCTCCTGGGTGATCGACTCGGCGATGACCTGCTCGACCTCGAGCGGGGTCGGCCAGATGTCCTTGAGGAAGACGTCGTTGCCGTCGGTGTCCTGGCCGATCGGGTCGTTGAACAGGTCGATGTTCATGTTGCCCGCGATGGCGTACGCGATGACCAGCGGCGGCGAGGCCAGGTAGTTCATCTTGATGTCGGGGTTGATGCGACCCTCGAAGTTGCGGTTGCCGGAGAGCACCGAGACCACGGCGAGGTCGTGCTCGTTCACCGCGGCGGAGACCTCGGGGATGATCGGGCCCGAGTTGCCGATGCAGGTGACGCAGCCGTAGCCGACGAGGTCGAAGCCGAGCTTCTCGAGGTACGGCGTGAGGCCGGACTTGTCGTAGTAGTCGGTGACGACCTTGGAGCCGGGCGCGAGGGTGGTCTTGACCCACGGCTTGCGGGTCAGGCCCTTCTCGACGGCCTTCTTCGCCAGCAGCGCGGCGCCGAGCATCACGGACGGGTTGGACGTGTTGGTGCAGGAGGTGATCGACGCGATCGTGACCGCGCCGTTCTCCAGCTCGAACGACGTGCCGTCGGCCAGCGTGACCGGGATCTTCGCCTCCGGCTGCGTGGTGTACGTCGGCAGGTGGCCGGCGAACGAGGTGGCGGCGTCGGTCAGCGCGACGCGGTCCTGCGGGCGCTTCGGGCCGGCGATCGACGGGACGACCGTCGACAGGTCGAGCTCGAGCTTCTCCGAGAAGCGCGGCTCGGCGGCCGGGTCGAGCCAGAGGCCCTGCTCCTTGGCGTACGCCTCGACGAGGGCGAGCTGCTGCTCGTCACGGCCGGTGAGGCGCATGTAGTTGATCGTCTCGTCGTCGATCGGGAAGATGCCGATCGTCGAGCCGAACTCCGGCGACATGTTGCCGATGGTGGCGCGGTTGGCGAGCGGGAGGGCCGCGACGCCGGCGCCGTAGAACTCGACGAACTTGCCGACGACGCCGTGCTTGCGCAGCATCTCGGTGATCGTGAGGACGAGGTCGGTGGCGGTCGCGCCCTCGGGCAGGTCGCCGGTCAGCTTGAAGCCGACGACGCGCGGGATGAGCATCGAGACCGGCTGACCGAGGAGGGCCGCCTCGGCCTCGATGCCGCCGACGCCGAAGCCGAGCACGCCGAGGCCGTTGACCATCGTGGTGTGCGAGTCGGTGCCGACGCAGGTGTCGGGGTAGGCCTGGAGAACACCGTCGACCGTGCGCGTGAAGACCGTGCGGGCCAGGTGCTCGATGTTGACCTGGTGGACGATGCCGGTGCCCGGCGGGACGACCTTGAAGTCGTCGAACGCGGTCTGGCCCCAGCGCAGGAACTGGTAGCGCTCACGGTTGCGCTGGTACTCGATCTCGGTGTTCTTCTCGAAGGCGTCCTTCGAGCCGAACGCCTCGGCGATGACGGAGTGGTCGATGACCATCTCGGCCGGCGAGAGCGGGTTGATCTTCGACGGGTCGCCGCCGAGGTCGGCCGCGGCCTCACGCAGGGTCGCCAGGTCGACGATGCAGGGAACGCCGGTGAAGTCCTGCATGATCACGCGCGCCGGCGTGAACTGGATCTCCTTGTCGGGCTCCGCGGTCTCGTCCCAGCCGGCGAGCGCACGGATGTCGTCCGCCGTGATGTCCGCGCCGTCCTCGGTGCGGAGGAGGTTCTCCAGCAGCACCTTCAGCGAGAAGGGGAGGCTGTCGACGTCGAGGCCCTCGCCCGCGACGGCGTTGAGCCGGAAGATCTCGTACGACGTCCCGTTGACGTCGAGGGCGCCCTTGGCGCCGAAGCTGTCCTGACTGGCCATCAGTCACTTACTCCTCGTGTTGGTGGTGCTGCTGCGCAACTCGGACCCATCCTGCACGCCTCCCCCGGGTATGGGGAGTGCTCCGGCAGAAGTCTCAGAAACCGAAGTCTCTTGATATCAAGATACATCACGTCGAGCGAGCTTCGCGATGCCGTCGCGCGGCGAGTCCCCCGGCCCGGTCGCCGGCGGCCGGGGCAGGGCCGAAGGTCTCTCCCGAGCGGGACGCACGACGGTGGCGAGCCCCTCAGCGCACGCCGGATGCTGGTCCTGCCGACGTCGAGGAACAGACGCGGTGCAGATGTACCCGGGAGGTGGACGTGATGGCCGTCATCGAGCTGCGGACCGCACCGGTCCAGCGACCCGACGCCGACGCCGCCCTCGAGGCCCTGTACGCCGCCCACTGGCAGCCCCTCGTGCGACTCTCCGTGCTGCTGGTGAGCGACCTCAGCACCGCCGAGGAGGTCGTCGAGGATGCCTTCGTGGCGATGCACCAGCGTTGGCACCGGCTGCGCGACACCGAGAAGGCGCTCGCCTACCTGCGGAAGACGGTGGCGAGCCGCTCCCGGGCCGGCGCGCGTCACCGACGCGCCAGGCCGGACCTGGCCGGCGCCCCGCCGCAGCTCGTGCTCGGGGCGATCCAGGCGCTTCCCCAGCGACAGCGCGAGGTGGTGGCGTTGCGCTGCTACCTCCAGCTCTCCGAGGCAGACATCGCGGACACGCTCGGCATCCGCCGCCGCTCGGTGAGGCGCCACGCGTCGGAGGGCATGGCCGCCCTCTCGGCCGTCAGTGCTGGCCGGAGTCGGACCGCGTGAACTGCGCGACGCACTCGACGTGGTGCGTCATCGGGAAGAGGTCGAACGCCCGCAGCGCCGTGAGGCGGTAGCCGTGCTCCCCGAAGAGCGCGACGTCACGGGCGAGCGCGGCGGGATCGCACGCGACGTACGAGACGGTGCGGGGGGCTCGGTCGACCACCTGCGCCACGACGGCCTGCTTGGCGCCCTCGCGCGGAGGGTCGAGGACGACGAGGTCGAACGGCTCGTCGAACTCCTCCTTGAGGACGTCCGCGACGCTGCCCGCGGTCGCCGACGCGTGGCGCCACATGCCGAGGTTCCGCTTCGCGTGCTGCACCGCGTCGGCGTCACCCTCGATGGCGACCACCTTGCCGCGCTCCCCCACCGCATCGGCGAGGTACGCCGCGAAGAGGCCGACGCCGGCGTACAGGTCGAGGGCCTTCTCGCCCGGCTGCGGCTGGAGCTGCTCGAGCACCGCGTCGACGAGGATGCGCGGAGCGTTGGGGTGGACCTGCCAGAAGCCGTCGGCCGCGACCTGGAACTCGCGCGTGCCGGCAGCCGCCTCCACGGTGCGGGTCACCAGGCCCGACGTGGGCGCCTCGCCCTGGGCCGTGATCAGGCAGTCCTCGACCTCGATGACGTCGTTGGAGCGGTACCTGCGCAGGCCCTTGCGGCCGGGCGCGCCCGGAAGTCCGACGAACGTCGTGCGGGTGCGCCAGCGCAGGCCCGCCTTGAGCTGCTTGTCGCCACCGGAGCAGTCCTCGACGACGAGGCCGGCGACGAGCGGGTCTTCTGCGGCCAGGCGACCGATGCGGGTCAGCTGCTCGCGGACGACCGTCGCCTTGAGCTCGCGCTGCGCCTGTGGGCGCACGTGCTGGAAGTCGCAGCCGCCGCACTTGCCCGGGCCCGAGACCGCACAGGGCGCGGCGACGCGGTCCTTGGACGGCGTGACGACCGTGACGGCGTCGGCACGCCAGAAGCGGTCGCCCTCGGTGCCCTCGGTGATGCGCGCGACGACGGTCTCGCCCGGCAGGGCGTGGCGCACGAAGAGCACCCGCGAGTCCTCGCCGACCGGGACTCGGGCGATGCAGAAGCCACCGTGGGCGATGTTGCCCACCTCGACGGTGTGCTCCTGGCCGACGACCGACGCCCCGCGCGCCTGCTTCTGCCGGTTGATCCGCTGGTTGCGGCGCTGGGGACCGCGGGCGCCGCGCTGTGCGCCGCTCACGCGTCGGCCTCGTCCGAGGCGGCGGGCTGGTCGTCGCCACGGGCACGCCCACGGCGGAGGTCACCGGCGTGGACGCGGCTCTCCTCGCGGCGCTCGCGCTCGATGGCCACCGCGGAGGACCGCAGCTGGAAGGGGACCGAGGTCACCATGACTCCTGGAGTGAAGAGAAGACGGCCCTTGAGCCGCAGTGCGGTCTGGTTGTGGAGCAGCTGCTCCCACCACCGGCCGACGACGTACTCGGGGATGTAGACCGCGACGACGCCGCGGGGGTACTGCTTCCGGACCTCGACGGCGTAGTCGACGATCGGACGGGTGATCTCGCGGTACGGCGAGTGGAGGACCTTGAGCGGCACGTCCAGGCCCCGGTGGTCCCACTCCTCCAGCAGCCGCCGGGTGACGTCCTCGTCGATGTCGACGAAGACCGCCTCGAGCGTGTTGGGCCGGGTCGCCTTCGCGAACGCGAGGGCCCGCAGCGTGGGCTTGTGCAGCTTGGAGACGAGCACGATCGCGTGGACCCGGGTCGGCATGACCTTGTCCTGGTCGTCGGCCTTGAGCTCGTCGGCGACGCGGTCGTAGTGCGACCGGATCCCCTTCATGAGCAGGAAGAAGAGGATCATCGCGATGATCGTGATCCAGGCTCCGGCGAGGAACTTCGTGATCAGGACGATCACGAGGACGATCGCGGTCATGCCCAGGCCGAAGGTGTTGATCACCCGGGCGCGGAACATCAGACGGCGTTCGGCAGGGTCGCGCTCGGTCTTCAGGTGGCGCGTCCAGTGCCGGATCATGCCGAGCTGGCTCAAGTTGAACGAGACGAAGACGCCGACGATGTAGAGCTGGATCAGCTTGGTGGTCTGGGCGTCGAACGCCTGGATCAGGATGATCGCCATGACGGCCAGGAAGATGATGCCGTTGCTGTAGGCGAGCCGGTCGCCGCGCGAGGCGAGCGCCCGGGGCGCGAAGCCGTCCTGGGCGAGGATCGAGCCGAGCACCGGGAAGCCGTTGAACGCCGTGTTGGCCGCGAGCACGAGGATCACGCCGGTCACGGTGATGACGAAGTAGAAGCCCGGCGAGAAGTCGGCGAAGACGCCCTGCGCGATCTGCGTGATGACCGGGTGCTGCTCGTAGCCCTTCGGAAGCGCACCTCCACCGACCGAACGCAGCCGCTCGAGCTCGTGGGGGTCGACGTAGCGGATCATCATCTGCTTGGCGAGGACGATGACGCTCATCATCATCGAGACGGCGATCAGGCCCAGCAGGAGGAGCGTCGTCGCGGCGTTCTTGGACTTGGGCTTCTGGAAGGCCGGCACGCCGTTGGAGATCGCCTCCACACCGGTCAGGGCGGCACATCCCGACGAGAAGGCGCGGGCCAGCAGCATCATCAGCGCGACCTGCCCGAGCGGGCCCTCCCAGCCCTCCTTCGGCTCGATCTCGAGGCCCGCGCTCGCGGCGTGGGGCAGGTCGCCCGTCGCCAGCTGCAGCAGGCCGTAGCCGCACATGCCGAGGATCGCGGCCATGAAGAGGTACGTCGGCACCGCGAAGAAGCCGCCCGACTCACGGACGCCGCGGAGGTTCATCGCCGCGAGCAGGATCACCGCCACCGTGGCCGCGATCGCCTCATGGCCGATCAGGGCCGGGATCGCGCCTGCGGCGTACTGCGCGGCGGAGGAGATCGACACTGCGACGGTGAGGACGTAGTCGACGAGCAGGGCGCTGGCCACGGTCACGCCGGCGGTCTTGCCGAGGTTGGTCATCGCCACCTCGTAGTCGCCGCCGCCGGACGGGTAGGCGTGCACGGTCTGGCGGTACGACGCGACGACGGTCAGCATGACCAGCGCGACGACGACGCCGATCTTCCACGACCAGGCGTACGCCGACGCGCCCGCCACCGACAGCATGATGAAGACCTCGTCCGGGGCGTAGGCCACCGACGACAGGGCGTCGCTCGCGAAGACGGGAAGCGCGATGCGCTTCGGCAGCAGCGTCTCCCCGAGCTGGGAGGAGCTGAGCTTGCGCCCCAGCAGGATGCGCTTGGATACGTCGCCGACACTCACGAGCAGACAGGCTAGACCCTCGCGGGCCGAGCGCCAGCGTCGGCGACCACCAGAGGTCCGGCACCGGCTAGGGTGCCTGTGTGCACGTCGTGATCATGGGCTGCGGCCGCGTCGGTTCGACGCTCGCGCGCAGCCTCGAGGACCGGAACCACACCGTCGCGGTGATCGACAACAACGCCGACGCCTTCCGCAGGCTCGGTCCGTCGTTCAACGGCGAGAAGGTCGTGGGCTACGGCTTCGACCAGGAGGTCCTGGAGAAGGCCGGCATCCGCCGCGCCGACGCGTTCGCCGCTGTCTCCAGCGGTGACAACTCGAACATCATCGCCGCGCGCGTCGCGCGCGAGCAGTTCGGCATCCAGCAGGTCGTCGCACGCATCTACGACCCGGGCCGCGCCGAGGTCTACCAGCGCCTCGGCATCACCACCGTCGCGACGGTGAAGTGGACGGCCGACCAGGTGCTCCGGCGCCTGCTGCCCGCCGGCGCGGAGCCTGACTTCCGCGACCCGTCGGGCACGATCCGCGTCGACCACATCGCCGCTCCCGAGGCCTGGATCGGTCACAAGATGATCGACTTCCAGATCCAGTCCGGCGCCCGCGTCGCCTGGATCGACCGCCTCGGCGAGGGCATCCTGCCGACCCGCGAGACCTTCCTGCAGGAGGGCGACCGCCTCCACCTCGTGATGCGCGAGGAGACGGCGGGCGCGGCGTACGACGTACTTTCGAAGGGCCCGGAGGAGCACTGATGCGCGTCGCCATTGCCGGAGCAGGCGCTGTCGGTCGTTCGATCGCCCGCGAGCTCATCGAGAACGGCCACGAGGTCCTCCTCGTCGACCGCGAGCCCGACTCCATCCGTCCCGAGCGCGTGCCGAACGCCGAGTGGCTGCTCGCCGACTCCTGCGAGCTCAGTTCGCTCGAGGAGGCCCGGTTCGAGCACTGCGACGTGGTGATCGCCGCGACCGGTGACGACAAGGTCAACCTGGTCACCTCGCTCCTGGCGAAGACCGAGTTCGGCGTGCCCCGCACCGTCGCCCGGATCAACCACCCCAACAACGAGTGGCTCTTCACCGAAGCGTGGGGCGTCGACGTCAGCGTCTCGACGCCGCGCATCATGTCGGCGCTGGTCGAGGAGGCCGTCTCGGTCGGTGACCTGGTCCGGCTCTTCACGTTCCGCAAGGGCAACGCCAACCTCGTCGAGATGGTGCTGCCCGCCGACTCGCCCCACGTCGGTGTGCCCGCCGGCAACGTTCCGTGGCCGCCGAACTGCGCGCTGGTGACGATCCTGCGCGACGGCCAGGTCTACGCCCCCGACGCCGACCAGCCGCTGGAGTCCGGCGACGAGCTGCTCTTCGTGGCCGGCGCGGAGGTCGAGGAGGAGCTCGAGCACCTCCTGTCGCCGCGCTCGCACGGCTGAGACGGGTCGCGTCAGGCAGCGCAGCTGCCAGGCGCCCCGAGCGGGCCGACGCGCGTCAGGCGGCGTCGGGCTCGAGCGGCGTCGCGTTGCGCGCCACGAGCCAGACCATGGCCGACCACGCGCCGATGCGGAGCACCCAGCCGAGCACGGTGCGGAGCAGGAAGATGGTCAGCACGGCCGTGCCGGTGCCGATGGCGCCGCTGTGGCCGGCGAGCCACACGGGCCCCTGGAGCAGCACGCCGACGGCGCCCGGCAGCAGGAGCAGCCAGGTCAGCCGGCTGCACAGGGCCCGGATCTGGTCGTTGCGCTGCCACCCGAACGGGTCCTCGGGGTCGGTGACGCCGAGCATGAAGCCCATCATCGGCCAGCGCAGCAGGCACGACAGGCCCAGCACCACCGTGTAGCCCAGCGAGAAGAGGATGCCGGGCAGGTAGAAGTAGAGGCCCTGCTCCTCCGGCGTCGCGCCGGCCGAGCCGGCCCAGCGCACGAAGAGCCAGCCGAGGAAGACGCCGAAGACGGCGTTCCAGACGTACTGCGTCGAGCTGCGCTGGGCGAGTCGCAGCAGGAGGGCGGCACCCGCGATCGCGCCACTCGCGCCCACGGCCCAGACGACGTCCTTGGTCGGCAGCCAGACGATCGTGAAGACCAGGCCTGGCACGGCGGCCTCGAGGAAGCCGCGCCGCCCACCCAGGGCGGTCGCGAGCTGACGGCGGACCAGGGCCTCGACGGTGTCGACCGTCGGCACGTGTGCAGGGACGCCGTCGAGGTCGGCGATCTCGTTCACGAGGTGAGCTCGTAGCGCGGGTTGAACATCACCCGGTGGCCGTCCTGGACGCCGATGCGTCCCTCGACCCGCAGCTCGCGACCCGGCCCGATGCCGGTGATCCGGCGCCGGCCGAGCCAGACGAGCGTGAGCACGTCGGAGCCGTCGAAGAGCTCGGCCTCGAGCGCGGGGACACCGCCGCGCGGGCGGAGCGTCACGGTGCGCAGCGAGCCCTGGAGCTTGATGTGCTGGCGGTCGGGCGCCGCGGCGATCGAGCAGCAGCCGGAGCCCTCCACCGTCTTCTGCAGCTCGCGGGCATGCTGGTCGGAGCTGTCGGCCCAGCGGCTGATCGTGCGCCTCAGGCGCGAGCGTCCGTCTCCCATGACTCCAGCCTAGATCGTGTGTCTCAGGCGCGACGGGCGTTGGCGGGAACCGTCAGGGGCAGCGCGTCACCCGGCGCCATGGCGCCGGTGCCACGGCGGACCACCAGCGACGTCAGCGCCTCGTCGTACGGCGCGCGGACGGAGTCGTCGCGCACCGGTGCGCCGAGGAACGTGCCGCGGACGAACCAGCGCGGGCCGTCGAGGCCGACGATCCGGGTCTCCTGGAGGACCTGCGTGCCGTCAGGGAGCTCGGCGGGGACGCGGCAGACCAGCTCGGGGCCGAAGCGGCCCGGTGCCTCGGTGGCGGTGCCGCCACGCTGGGCGGCATCGGCGGCGATCTGGGGGCGGATCTCGTCCCACATGCCACCACCGCGGCTGGCGGCGAAGGCACGGACCTCGAGCGCGCCGTCCTCGGCCGCGAAGATCACGGACTGCACCTCACCGGTGGCCTCCTCGACCTGCATGCGGACCTCGAAGCCCTCGACCTGGGCCAGCACCATGCCGCCGAGGTCGACGCGCGCGACGCCGTCGCCGAGGTCGACCTCACTGACGTCGAAGGGGCGGTCGACGGCGACGGGCGTCTCGTCGGCAGCCGGCTGCGCGGCGTCCGCGGGAGCGACGGCGTCGTTCTTCTTGCGGCGGTTGAACATCAGAGGGTGCTCCCAGCAGTCGTGCGGTCGGAGGTGCCGGTGAAGGCGGGGTCAGTGACGGCGAAGCCGCCGGTCGAGCCGTGGCCGCCCGTGCCGCGCGCCGTCTCGTCGAGCGTGTCGACCTCGACGAAGCGGGCGTGCTCGACGCGCTGGACGACGAGCTGGGCGATGCGGTCACCGCGGCGCAGCTCGATCGGCGTCGCCGGGTCGAGGTTGACCAGGCAGACCTTGATCTCGCCGCGGTAGCCCGCGTCGACGGTGCCCGGCGCGTTGACGATGGAGAGGCCCGCCTTCCAGGCCAGGCCGCTCCGCGGGTGGACCAGGCCGACGTAGCCGTCGGGCAGGGCGATCGCGATGCCGGTCGGGACCAGCTGTCGCTCCCCCGGCGCAAGCGTCACGTCGACGGTGGTGACCAGGTCGGCGCCGGCGTCGCCGGGGTGCGCATAGGCGGGCAGCGGCACGTCCGCGTCCAGCCGGACGATGGCGATCTCACACATGATGGTCGACCCTACCTGCGTGCTCCCATCGCGGGGATGTCAGGATCTCCCCCGTGGAGTACACCGAGCGACTGTTCGTCCCCCTGCGCTGGTGGGTGCAGGCGACCATGCTCGTGGCCACCTTCTGGCTGGCACTGGTCGTGGCCGTGCCGCTCCTCGCCGCGAACCTGATCGTCGGCACCATCGCCGCGCTCGTCGCGGCTGCGTTCGTCCGCTTCGGCGCGTTCCGCATCGACGTCTCGGGTGGCGAGCTCCGCGCAGGACGGGCCCACGTCCCCCTCTCGTACGTCGGCGACGTGATGCCGCTCGACAAGGAGCAGACCCGGCTGCTCGCCGGGCGTGACGCCAATGCCCGCGCGCACCTCGCGATGCGCCCCTACGTGAAGCGGTCGGTCCGCGTCGCGATCACCGACCCGGCCGACCCCACGCCGTACTGGCTGGTCTCGACGCGGCGGCCGAAGCAGCTCGCCGCGGCCCTGAACGGTCACCTGACTCGGTGAGCCGCCTTCCGCACTAGGGTGGGTGAAAACGTCCACCCCGAGGAAGGGTTCATCGATGGCTAAGGGCTCGAAGGCCTGGTCGATCATGTCGCTCGGTGCCGCCGTCGGCAGCGCTGCGGTCGCGAAGAAGACGCTCAACACCGGCTGGACCAAGGCCACCGGCAAGACGCCGCCGGCCAACCCGGCCGATCCCGACGTCAACGTCTGGGAGGCTGTCGCCTGGGCGGCTGCGAGCGGCACCTTCGTCAACATCCTCAAGATGCTGGCCACCCGTCGCGCGGCGAACTACTACCTCAAGTCGACCGGCCACCTCCCCGCGGAGCTGCAGGCCGACGGCAACAAGGCGCCGGCCACCGGCAAGGGCAAGCGGAAGAAGTCCAAGGACTCCGTCTCCGACGACCTCGGCACGATCGTGGGCGCCAGCGTCGACTGACGCAGGCCTCGCCACGCACGAAGGGCGCTGTTCCTCGCGGAACAGCGCCCTTCGGCGTACGTGCGTGGATCAGGCGCAGTCGCGGCAGATCATCGACTTCTCGTCGGCGAGCTGGCTGCGGTGGTGCACCAGGAAGCAGCTCATGCAGGTGAACTCGTCCTCCTGCTTGGGCTTGACCTCGACGGTCAGCTCCTCGTGCGAGAGGTCCGCGCCCGGAAGCTCGAATGACTCGGCCGCCTCGGCCTCGTCCTCGTCCACCTTGCCCGAGGTCTTGTCGTTTCGACGAGCCTTGAGCTCCTCGATCGAGTCTTCCTTCTGCTCGTCCTCAGTCTTGCGAGGTGCGTCGTAATCAGTCGCCATGCGTATCTCCCAGGTCTTTCGTCTACCGCCGAAGCTCCGTGCGACTCCCGACGGCGGCGCGCCAGATTGTGCACCATCGACAGCGTGGATGCACGTGCATCGCGGAGTTGCGTGCCGTGAACTGCGCAGCGGCGCGTTCTATTCCCGGATCAGCCGAGGAAGCCGCAGGCCGAGACGAGGGTCCGGAACTCGGCGAAGCCGTGGGCCGGGGCGGCCACGAGGGCGTCCCGGCCACCCGCCCCACGGGTCAGCTCGACCTCCGCGCCGGCCTCCCGCGCGATGAGCACGCCGGCGGCGTGGTCCCACGGGGCCACGCCCTCCTCGACGTAGCCGTCGGCGCCGCCCTCTGCCACCCGGCAGAGGTCGAGCGCGCAGGAGCCGAGCCGCCGGATGTCGCGCACGCGGGGCAGCAGCCGGGCGGTCGCTGCCGCCTGGACGGCGCGCAGCTCCGACGAGTAGCTGAACCCCGTCAGCACCAGGCGCTCGGCCACCGGCGCCGGCCCACGTACGCCGATCGGTCGCCCGTCGCGGGTCGCCCCGCCGCCGTGGGTGGCGGCGTACTCGGTGCCGGTGGCGACGTCGAGCACGACGCCGAGGATCGTCTCGCCGGGACCCTGCCCGTCGCGCTCGTTGAACCGCTCCGCAGCGATCGAGATCGCGTAGTGCGGGATGCCGTAGAGGAAGTTGACCGTGCCGTCGATCGGGTCGACCACCCAGCGGATCCCGCTGGAGCCGTCGATCGAGCGGCCGCCCTCCTCGCCGAGGAAGCTGTCGTCGGGGCGGGAGGCGAGGATCCGGTCGCGGATCAGCGCCTCGCTGGCGCGGTCGGTGTCGGTGACGACGTCGACGGAGCTGGACTTGGTGGCCGCGACCTCGACGACCCCCGTGCGCGCTTCGCGCACCAAGGCGGCCGCCTCGCGGGCCGCGGAGATGGCGAGCACCAGCAGGTCGGCGGGGCGCGAGGTCACCAGGGAGCTCACCCGTCGACACCGCCCACCGCCGGGCGCGGGCCCTGCTGGAGGTTGCGGCAGCAGTCGGTCGAGCAGCGGTCCCAGCACGCGGGCAGGCCGCCCTCGGCCTTCCGGGCCGTCGGCACGCCCCGCTCGACGGCGGCGCGCTCGAGGACGAGCTCACGGACCATCGCGACGAAGCGGGGGTCGATGCCGGCGGTCGCGGCGCGCACGTAGGTGAGGCCGAGCTTCTCGGCCGTCGCGGCTGCCTCGGTGTCGAGGTCCCAGACCACCTCCATGTGGTCGGAGACGAAGCCGATCGGGATCGCGACGACCGCGGGGCTCCCCTGCTCGGCGAGCTGGGCGAGGTGGTCGTTGACGTCGGGCTCGAGCCACGGCACGTGCGGGGCACCCGAGCGGGAGCAGTAGACGAGCTGGTGGCGGAACCGGTGGCCGGTCTCGAGGCGCACGCGCTCGACGATCTCCTCCATGACGCTGCGGTGCTGCAGCTCGTAGGCGCCGCCCTCGGGACCGCTCGCGTCGTTCATCGCCAGCGGGATCGAGTGGGTGACGAAGGAGAGGTGCGCGGTCTCGCGCGCGGCGTCGGGCAGGTCGGCCACGGCGGCGAGCGTGGCGTCGACCATCGCGTCGATGAAGCCCGGGTGGTTGAAGGAGCGGCGGAGCACGTCGAGCTCGATCGCGGGGGTGCCCTCCGGCAGGCCGGCGAGCGCGTCGGCCAGGTTCTCGCGGTACTGCCGGCAGCTGGAGTAGCTGGAGTAGACCGAGGTGAAGAAGACCGCGGCGCGCTGCACGCCGTCGGCCGCCATCTGCTCGAGCGCCTCGCCGATGTAGGGCCCCCAGTTGCGGTTGCCCCAGTAGACCGGCAGGTCGAGCCCGTTGCCGGCGAAGTCCTCGCGCAGCGCCGCGAGGAACTCGCGGTTGCGGTCGTTGATCGGCGACTTCCCGCCGAAGTGGAAGTAGTGCTCCCCCACCTCGACGAGGCGTTCGCGCGGGATGCCGCGTCCACGGGTGACGTTCTCGAGGAAGGGCACGACATCGTCGGGTGCCTCAGGGCCACCGAACGAGACGAGGAGGACGGCGTCGTACGGCGAGGGGTCGTGCTGCATGCCCCCATCGTAGAGAGACGTGGCGTAGGGTTCGGGAACAACGACTGTCGACGACCGCCCTGTAAGGATCATCACGATGCAGCACCTCTCGCTCACGGGGTTGAGCGATGACGGTCGGCGCCTCGTGATGACCGACGGAGCCGGCAACGGCTTCGAGCTGGACGTCGACCACCGGCTGCGTGCCGCGCTTCGTGATGACCGCACCACCGGCCCCGGCCCGAGGGAGAAGAAGATGGAATCCACGCTTCGTCCGCGCGACATCCAGGCCCGGATCCGGGCCGGCGAGTCGGCCGAGTCCGTCGCCCAGGCGGCGGGCACCTCCGTCGACCGGATCATGACGTACGCCGGCCCCGTGCTGGCCGAGCGTGAGCACATGGCGCAGCGGGCCCAGAAGGGTGCCGTGCGCCGCCGCGGCACCGCCGAGTCGGGCGCGCGCAACCTCGGCGACGCGGTCGCCCTCCAGCTCCGTCCCCACGGCGTCCACGCCGAGGACGTCGAGTGGGACGCCTGGCGCCGCGAGGACGGCCGCTGGGTGCTGACGGCCGACTTCCTCTGCGACGCGCGTGCCGGCCAGGCCCGCTTCGCCTTCGACGTCCCGGGCAACTACGTCCTCACCGAGAACGACGACGCCCGCTGGCTGATCGGCGACGCGCTCGAGACCAGCCCCGTCGCTCCGGTCCGTGACGACCTGCAGCAGGTGCGCGAGCGCCGGCTCGCTCCGGTCGAGGACGCCGAGCCGACTGTCCCGGTCATCACCCACGCCCAGCCTGACGCGCCGGCTGCTCCCCCGGCGCCGGCGGCCCCGCCTGCCGCTCCCGCCGCGCGCACGCGCGACGAGGTGCCGCTCGGCGAGGCACCTGCGCGGCAGCCGGAGCGCCAGCCCGAGCGCGTGGCAGAGCGTCAGGCCGAGCCTGCGGCCGAGGCAAGCGAGCCCGCCCGCAAGCCCGCGGCGAAGAACAAGCGCGGTCGCGCCTCCGTCCCCAGCTGGGACGAGATCATGTTCGGCGGCCCGTCGGAGCGCTGAGCTCCTCAGACCTCGGCGTCGGCGGCCAGCGCTGCCTTCTCGACCTCGAGCACGGCGACCGAGTGCCGCTCGGCCTCGAAGGCCGCATGGCCGCCGCGCACGCCGAAGAGCCGCTTGGACCACACCAGGTAGGCGACCGCAGCGAGGTTGACCAGCAGCGCCAGCACCTTGATCACGCTGGCGTGGTGGACCACCTCGTAGACCTCCCACGGCACGAACGCCGAGGTGCCGACCACCGCGACGTACTCACCCCAGCGCTTGAGCAGCCACAGGCCGATGCCCTCGAGGAACTGCAGGCCGGCGTACGCCGCGACGCCGACGGCGGCCCAGATCAGCGTGTCGTGCCCGAAGTGCATCGCCTTCTGGATCAGGTGGATCGGGCTGGTCTGCTCGACGTCGAGGTGCATCCGGTCGGCGACCGGCTTCAGCAGCGGCAGGTAGGTGTCGAACCAGCGCTGCAGGCTGTTGCGGGCACCCTCGAAGCGGTAGATGCCGTAGGCGATGCCCGCCAGGATGATGCCGCGCAACAGCCGCTCCACCGCGAGCAGGCGCAGGATGAACGCGTCCTTCAGCGCCTGGCCGCGCAGCACGATGGGCGCGGTGTCAGCCGGTCCCGCGAGTGCGGGCGGACCGGGCACGTAGAGGTCGCAGCGCAGGCAGCGCCACGCCTCACCCGCGGGCGTCTTCACGTGCAGACGCGCGGCGAGCGCCTCCTCGTCCGGACGGAAGGTGACGTGGCCGTGGGCGCCGCACGACCGAAGGTTCCAGTCACGCCTGCGCGGCTTCAGCTCCATGCGCGCAGTATGTCGGGTTGGCTCAACGGAGCCGGCGCGGGTCGGAGATCCAGCCGCTCCAGCTGCCCGGGTAGAGCGCGGCACGCACCCCGAGCACCTCCAGGGCGAGCAGGTCGTGGCAGGCCGTCACCCCACTGCCGCAGTACGCCGCCACCTCGATGTCGCCCATGACCCCCACCCGTGCGTACGACGCCCGCAACGCGTGGGCGTCCTGGAAGTGGCCGTGGTTGTCGAGGTTCCATGCGGTCGGGTGGTTGACCGCGCCGGGGACGTGACCGGCGACCGGGTCGACCGGCTCGACCTCGCCGCGGTAGCGCTCGGGTGCCCGTGCGTCGATCAGCACGCCGCGCTGCGCGAGCGCGGCAGCACCGTCGGCGTCGACCACCGGCATCGATCCCGGGACGCCGTGGAAGTCGCCGGGCAGCGGGTCGGTCTCGCCGGTCTCGACCGCTCCGCCGGCCGCGCACCAGGCGGACCACCCGCCGTCGAGCACCCTGACGTCGCGGTGGCCGTAGTGCCGCAGCAGCCACCAGGCGCGCGAGGCGGCGTGGCCGGACCAGTCGTCGTAGACCACGACCGGGGTCTCCAGGCCGACGCCGCTGCGCCGCATCGCCGTGTTGAAGACGGCCGGGTCGGGCAGCGGGTGCCGCCCACCCTCACCCGGGGGTGCGGCCAGGTCCGCGTCGAGGTCGACGTACGCCGCACCGGGGACGTGGCCCGCGGCGTACTCCTCGAAGCCGGGCGGGCCGCCCATCTTGTAACGGACGTCGAGCACGGCCGGCGGGTGCTCCGCGGCCAGCAGGCCGCGGAGCTCGTCGGCGGAGACCAGGGGTGAGCTGCTCATGCCCCCAGTCTCCACCGATCCGTCAGCGAACCAAGCGGCTCAGGTGGGGCGCTTCTTCGGGGTGCCCTCGGCGGTCTTCGCGGGATCGCGGGTGACGACCGCGCCGAGCGTGGCGTCGATCTTCTCCATGACCGCGGGCTCCAGCTTCACGCCGGCGGCCCTGACGTTCTCCTTGACCTGCTCGGGCCGCGAGGCACCGACGATCGCGGAGGCGACGTTGTCGTTCTGCAGGACCCACGCGACGGCGAGCTGGGCAGGCGTCAGGTCGACCGACTCCGCGATCGGCACGAGGCCCTGGACGGCGGTGAGGACGTCGTCCTTCATCCAGCGCTCGATCATGCCGGCGCCGCCCTTCTCGTCGGTGGCGCGGGAGCCGGCCGGCGGCGGCGTGCCGGGGAGGTACTTGCCGCTCAGGACGCCCTGCGCGATCGGTGACCAGACGATCTGCGAGACCCCGAGCTCACGCGACGCGGGGACGACCTCGTCCTCGATGACCCGCCACAGCATGGAGTACTGCGGCTGGCTCGAGATCAGCTGGATGCCGAGCTCCTTCGCGAGCGCGTGGCCCGCGCGGAGCTGGTCGGCGGTCCACTCGCTGACGCCGATGTAGAGCGCCTTGCCCTGGCGGACGACGTCGGCGAAGGCCTGCATCGTCTCCTCGAGCGGCGTCTCCACGTCGTAGCGGTGGGCCTGGTAGAGGTCGACGTAGTCGGTCTGCAGCCGCTTCAGCGACCCGTTGACCGACTCCATGATGTGCTTGCGCGAGAGGCCGGAGTCGTTGGGCCCGCCCGGGCCGGTGGGCCAGTAGACCTTCGTGAAGATCTCGAGGGACTCGCGCCGCTCGCCCTTCAGTGCCTCGCCGAGGACCGTCTCGGCCGCCGTGTTGGCGTAGACGTCCGCGGTGTCGAACGACGTGATGCCGGCGTCGAGCGCCGCGCGTACGCACTGCGAGGCGACGTCGTTCTCGACCTGGGAGCCGTGGGTGAGCCAGTTGCCGTAGGTGATCTCCGAGATCTTGAGACCGCTGTTGCCGAGGTACCTGAAGTCCATGCCGGCCAGTCTGCCCGAGCGCCGCAAGCGCTTGCGTGGCCCTCGGGGCTCCGCCGGGCTGGCATGATTCGCCCTTGTGGCTGAGCTGATCTTCCGGACCGGGACCATGGACGCAGGGAAGTCGACCCTGGCCCTGCAGACGAACCACAACCACGCGGCGCGTGGGCGGGTCGGGCTGATCTTCACCACCAACGACCGCGCCGGCGAGGCGGTGCTCTCCTCGCGCCTCGGGCTGACCCACGAGGCCGTCGAGGTGAACCCCGACTTCGACTTCTGGAAGCACGTCGTGCACTCGCTCACCGCGGGCGCGCGGATCGACTACCTGATCTGCGACGAGGCCCAGTTCTACACGCCGAAGCAGGTCGAGGACCTCGCCAAGATCGTCGACGAGCTCCAGATCGACGTCTTCTGCTTCGGCATCCTCACCGACTTCCGCACGCGGCTCTTCCCCGGATCCGCCCGGCTGGTCGAGCTCGCCGACCGCACCGAGGTGCTCCAGGTCGAGGCGCTCTGCTGGTGCGGCAAGAAGGCGACCCACAACGCCCGCACCGAGAACGGCGCGATGGTCACCGAGGGCGACCAGGTGGTCGTCGGCGACGTGGCGATCGACGCGGCCGTGCGCGTCGGCTACGAGGTGCTCTGCCGCCAGCACCACCGCCGCGGCCTCACCGCTGCGCGCGCCAAGGCGGTCTCGCTGGCTCCGGACCCGCTGCCGTTCGGCTGATCAGCGGCCGTTGCGGCGCTTCCACCGTCGGTGCCGCTCGGCCGACTCGCGGTCGTGCTGAGCGAGCATCTCGGCCTTCACTTGCCCAACCTGCTCGGAAACCGTGGCGGCGTCCGTCTCGGCGAGCCAGGCGAGCACGGGCGGCAGCTCCTCCGCCCAGCGAAATCCCTCCGGCTGCACGCCCGCGCCGTTGAGACCGGAGTCCGGGAAGAGATCGGTCCACGCGACGCCACGGCACGCGGGCATCAGGAGCTGGAGCTGGTGCGAGTCCGCGGCGCTGCGCCCGGCGTGGAGGTTCCAGTAGCCGCGCTCCACCTCGACGTACACGCGGAAGGGACCCTCGAAGACGAGGTGGCTCGCCCAGGTGCCGAGCGTGGTCTCCGCCTCCGTGAGCCGGTAGCCGTTGGCCTCGAGCCACCCCTTCGCATCCGCCACGTCCTGGGGCAGGGAGAGATCCACCTCGACCGGTCGCTTCACCATGCGCGAAGGCTACGACGCGCAGCGCACGCCGGGCGCGCCACCGAGTCGCACGTGCGAAGTCATGACCGGTGGCCGCCGTCAGCCGTCAGCCGACGAGGATGGGGATCTCCATCTCGTCACGGGTGAGCGAGCCGTGCAGGCCGACCATCTGCTGCTCGCGCGGGAAGTCGCGGGTCGAGAAGACGGCGACGTCGTCGTGGCACGCGACCATCACGTCACCGAGGCGGCCGGCCACCCGCGCCTCCACCGAGCCGAACCAGCCCCGCTCGACCGCCTCGTCGCGGGAGAGCACGGTGGCGCGGTCTCCCAGCTCCTCGCGCCAGCCGGCGAGGACGTCGTCGAGCGCGCCGGGCTTCACGTAGAGGTGGCGGAACCGCGCCTCTCCGCCGACCAGCGCGACGCCGCGGCGCAGGTGCGAGAGCCGGTCGAGCTCGACGCGCGAAGCGGCAGGCGAGTCGATCATCCCGTGGTCGGCGACGACGAGAAGGCGCACGGAGCGAGGCAGCGCGGAGCGCAGGTCCTCGGCGAACTCGTCGATCAGCTGGAGCTCGACGAGCCACTCGGCCGAGGCCACGCCGTACTGGTGGCCGACCTTGTCGAGCTCGCCGTCGTAGACGTAGGTGAACGACGGGCCGTCGGCCGCCTCGAGCGCCTGGGCGAGCCGGTCGCCCGGTGTGTCGGCGCCGCGGTACGCCGCCCCGCGGTGCGCCGCGCGGGTCAGGCCCGAGGTGGCGAACTGCTTCTTGTTGACCGCCGAGACGTAGATGCCGAGCGCGGAGAGCTGGTCGAACGCCGTCTCGTGCGGCTGGTACGCCAGCGGGTCGACGTCGCGGTCCCACTGCAGGTGGTTGAGGAGCTCGCCGGTCTCGGGCACGCGCGCGGTGTAGCCGACCAGTCCGTGCTGTCCGGGCGTCAGCCCGGTGCCGAGCGAGGTCAGCGAGGTCGCGGTCGTCGACGGCACCCCGGCCGTGCCGGAGCCGCCGCGCAGCGACGTCAGGAACGGCGCGGCGTGGGCGTAGCGCTCGAGCAGCTGCTGGCCCAGGCCATCGACGAGCAGCACGACGTAGGCGGGCGCCGGCGGGAGGACGAGCCCCGGCGCCGGGCCGTCGAGCCTCTTGCCCAGCGCCGCAGCGACCGCGGGGACGACGTCGGCGATGGAGCGCTCGCCGTACGCGGGAAGGCGGAGCTCGAAGCCCGGGAGGGTCATCCCTGCGTGTGGGCCGAGAGCGAGGCCGCGAAGGCGAGCAGCCGGTCGACCTCGGCCTGGCCCTCGGCAGCGGCCGAGACGCGGAGCGAGAAGTCGTCGGAGGCGAGGACGCCGGTGTAGCCGTGGTCGGCGTCGCAGTTGGGGTCGTTGCAGCCGGCGGGCTCGAGGTCGATGCGGCCGACGCCGCCCCAGCCGATGGTCAGCACGGCCTCGGCGGCCGGCTGGGCGCCGCGGTCGGGGTTGGTGACCATGCGCGTGACGACGACTGACTTGACCGAGCTCAGGGCGATCGCCTCGGTCGACGTCGACGTGTAGGGGTGCGGCAGCAGGTCGTCGCCGCCGTGCTCGTCGGTGTGGGCGAGGATCAGCCGGCTCGGCGTGAGGACGACCACGGTGATGTGGCGGCGCACCTCGTCGTGCTCGATCGTCGGCTCGTGGTGGACGTGGAAGTCCACGATCTCCTCGCCGGCGAGCGCGGTGGCGACTCCGTCGAAGACCACCTCGGGGTAGTAGCCGGTGCGCTCGATCGCCCGCTTGAGGGCGGAGTCGGAGCTGGCGGCGTCGAACGGGGTCTTGCGCATGCGCTCAGTGTTTCACGCCGGCCGCGGACGTCGGCCACAGCAGAGGACCCGTACGTCGGAGAGGGCGGGGTTGCAGAGCACCACGTCCTCATGAGTAAGGTAAGCCTTACTTAGGCCTGCCTTACCTAACTCGTATCTCGGGAGGACCCCATGACCACGCCCTCGTTCGACCCGCCGCCCCCGTCGGTGCCGCGCCCCCGTGCCGCGGAGTCCGCGGGGTACGCGCAGCTCTTCCACCCCGACAACGCCGGCCGCTACGCCTCTGCGGTGACCGACGCGCTGCGGCTCCTCCTCGACCAGCTCGCCACGGTCGAGGGTCCGGTCACCGGCCTCTCCCCCGCCGCGGCGGCCGCTCCGGTCACCGGCGTCGACCTCGACGCGCCGCTGGGCGACGTGACTGCCGCGCTGACCGAGGTCCGGGACCTGTGGCTCGCCGACGCGGTCTGGTTCCACGACACGACGTACGCCGCACACCTCAACTGCCCCGTCGTCATCCCGGCGCTCGCGGCCGAGCTGCTCATGGCCGCGGTCAACACCTCGATGGACACCTTCGACCAGTCGGTCGGCGGCACGTTCATCGAGCGCCACCTCATCGACTGGACGGCCGCCCGTGCGGGCTACCCGGAGGGCATGCGGGACGGCGTCTTCACCAGCGGCGGCAGCCAATCGAACCTCCAGGCGCTGCTCCTGGCGCGCGGCGAGGCCCAGCTCCGCGGCGTACCGCTGGAACGGCTCCGGTTCTTCACCTCGGCCGACAGCCACTTCTCGATCGCCAAGTCCGCGCGCCTGCTCGGCCTGGGCGACGCCGCCGCGATCGCCGTGCCGACCGACGCTGCCCGCCGCATGGACGTCGACGCGCTCGAGCGGATGCTCGCCGACTGTGTCGCCGACGGCCTGGTCCCGGCCGCCGTCGTCGCCACCGCCGGCACCACCGACTTCGGCGCCATCGACCCGCTCGACGAGATCGCCGACGCCTGCCGCCCCTACGACGCGTGGTTCCACGTCGACGCGGCGTACGGAGGAGGGCTGCTCGCCTCGCCGCGGTACCGGCACCTCCTCGCCGGCATCGAGCGCTCCGACTCGGTGACGATCGACTTCCACAAGTCGTGGTTCCAGCCGGTCTCCTCGAGCGCGCTGATCGTGCGTGACCTCGCGACGATGCAGCACGCCTCCTGGTACGCCGACTACCTCAACCCGCAGGAGTCGGAGAACCCCAACCAGGTCGACAAGTCCCTGCAGACCACCCGCCGCTTCGACGCGGTGAAGCTCTGGATGACGCTGCGCGTGATGGGGCCCGACGGCCTCGGTGCGTACTTCGACGCCGTCATCGACCTCGCCCGCGAGGTCCACGACCGGCTCGCCCTGATGGACGACATCGAGACCGTCGCGCCCTCGCAGCTGTCGACGGTCGTCTTCCGCTACGCGGCGCCCGGCCTCGACGAGGAGCCTCTGGGTGAGGTCAACCGACGGATCCGCGCCGCGCTGTGGTCCTCGGGCCGCGCGGTCGTGGCCGCCACCAGGGTCGAGGGGCGCCAGTTCCTCAAGCTCACCCTGCTCAACCCGAAGGCGACGGCCGAGGAGCTGCTCGACGTCGTCGACACGGCCCGCGCGCTCGGCCGGGAGCTCACCAGCGTCGCGGCGGAGGTGGCGTGATGAGCGGCTCGCACGTGCATGACCTCGTCGGCATCGGACTCGGTCCGTTCAACCTCGGCCTCGCCGCCCTGTCAGCTCCCGTCACCGAGCTGGATGCGGTCTTCGTCGAGGCCCACGACGGCTTCGACTGGCATCCCGGGCTGATGTTCGAGGACGCGACGCTCCAGGTGCCCTTCCTGGCCGACGTCGTCTCGCTCGCCGACCCGACGTCGCGGTACAGCTTCCTGAACTGGCTGAAGCAGACCGGCCGGCTCTACCCCTTCTACATCCGCGAGGCCTTCCTCCCCCACCGCCGCGAGTACAACCAGTACTGCCAGTGGGTCGCTGGCCAGCTCGAGGCCGCAGGCCGGGTCCGGTTCGGCTTCGCCGTCGCGTCCGTGACGTACGACGGCGGCGTGTACGTCGTCCGCTCGGCCTCCGGCGAGGTCGTGAGCGGCAGGCGGCTGGTCCTCGGCACCGGCACCCCGCCGTACCTCCCGGAATGTGCGCGGCAGCTGGTGTCGACGGCTCCGACGAGCGCCCTCCACGCCGCCGACTACCTCACGCATCGCGACGAGCTCGTGCAGCAGGAGAGCATCACGGTCGTCGGCAGCGGCCAGTCGGCGGCCGAGGTCTACCTCGACCTGCTGACCGCGCAGCCCGACCACGGCTACCACCTGACCTGGGTGACGCGGAGCCCGCGGTTCTTCCCCATGGAGTACACCCGTCTCACGCTCGAGCTGACCTCGCCGGAGTACACCGCCTACTTCCAGGGTCTCTCCGAGGACCAGCGGGCCCGCCTGCTCGAGGACCACCAGCAGCTCTACAAGGGCATCAGCAGCGACACCGTCACCGCGATCCACGAGCTGCTCTACACCCGCTCGATCGAGGGCAGCCCGGACACCACCCTGCTGACGGCGAGCGAGCTGGTGGCGACGACCTCGACCGGCGCGGGCCACCGCCTGCAGTTCCGGCACACCGAGACCGGCGAGGCGTACGCCGTCACCACCGGCGCCGTCGTCCTCGCCACCGGCTACCGCCCCGTCCTGCCCGCCTTCCTCGACGGCATCAAGGAGCGGGTCCGCCTCGACGACCGGGGGCGCTACACCGCGTCCTCGACGTACGACGTCGGGGTGACACCGGGTGAGCTCTTCGTACAGAACGGCGAGGAGCACACCCATGGCTTCGTCGCGCCCGACCTCGGCATGGGCGCCTTCCGCAACTCGGTGATCCTCAACAGCATCCTCGGCCGCGAGGTCTACCCGGTGGAGAAGCGGATCGCCTTCCAGGAGTTCGGCGTGCCGGACAGGTTCCGGAGCGGGCACACCGTGACGGAGGCGGCCCGATGAGGATCACGATCGAGCCGCTGCACATCGACGAGCACCTCACCACCGTCCATGCGTGGGTCACGCACCCGCGCTCGGCGTACTGGATGATGCTCGGCTGCACGCCCGAGGAAACGAGGGCGGCGTACGACGAGATCGCCGCGCACCCGCACCACGACGCCTGGCTGGGCCGGGTCGACGGCGAGCCGGCGTTCCTCTGCGAGACCTACGACCCGTTGCGATCCGACCTCGCCGGGATCGCGCACCTCCCCGAGCTCGCGCCGGGTGACCTCGGCATGCACGTGCTGGTCGCGCCGCCTGCTGCCGAGCCGGTGCCGGGCCTGACCACCGCCGCCTTCCGCGCGGTGATGCGGCACTGCTTCGCCGATCCCGCCGTACGCCGCGTGGTGGTCGAGCCGGATGCGCGCAACCTGCCGATCCGGCGGAAGAACACCGACGCCGGCTTCGTGGAGCTGCGCGAGGTCGGGCTGGGCGAGAAGACCGCCATGCTCTCGGTCTGCACGCGCGAGGCCTTCGCCGCCAGCCATCTGCGCCCGGAGAACCTCGAGCGCGCCAGCCGGCACCTGGTCGCGAAGGCGATCGGCGAGTTCAGCCACGAGCGACTGCTGTCGCCGGCGCGGGGAGCGAGCGCCACGACCTACTCCCTCGAGGGGCCGACCTCGCGGTGGACCTTCGAGGCCCGGCGCTTCGCCCTCGAGCACTGGGCCGTGCAGCCGGCGTCGATCACCCGCACGGTCGGAGGGGCCGAGGCGCCCGTCGACGCGCAGGCGTTCGTGGCCGAGTTCGCACGCGACCTCGGCATCCCGGCGCAGCTGCTGCCGACGTACCTCGAGGAGCTGGCCGCGACCCTGGCCAGCGCCTGCTGGAAGCTCGAGCACCAGACGCTGAGCGCGGCTGACCTGGTCGCGGCCGACCACCAGACGGTGGAGGGCGCGATGAGCGAGGGGCACCCGGCGTTCGTCGCCAACAACGGGCGGATCGGGTTCGACGTCGAGGACCACGCGCGCTGGGCTCCGGAGACGAGCAACGACCTGCGGCTGCTGTGGGTGGCGGTCCGGAAGGACCAGTCGCACATCGCCGTCGGTCGTGGGGCGCACGAGGCGAGCCTCTACGACGACGAGCTCGGCGCCGAGACACTGACGCGCTTCGCCGACGTGCTGCGGAGCCAGCAGCTGGACCCAGCCGACTACCGCTACCTCCCCGTCCACCCCTGGCAGTGGCGGCACAAGCTCGCGGTGACCTTCGCCCCCGACGTCGCGCGGCGTTCGCTCGTGCTGGTCGGCGAGGGCAACGACGCCTACCGGCCGCAACAGTCCATCCGGACCTACTTCAACAGCAGCCGCCCCGAGCGGCACTACGTGAAGACGGCGCTGTCGATCCAGAACATGGGGTTCATGCGCGGCCTCTCCCCCGCCTACATGCGGGCGACGCCGGCGATCAACGACTGGGTGGCCGACCTCGTCGAGGCCGACGTCGAGCTGAAGGAGCGGGGCTTCGGCGTGCTGCGGGAGCTGGCCGCCGCCGGCTGGACCGGCGATGTCTTCCACACGCTGCCCGAGCCGTCGGCGCACAGGAAGATGGTTGCCGCGCTGTGGCGCGAGAGCCTCGTCCCGCGGCTCGGGGCGAACGAGCAGGCGGCCACGATGGCGGCCCTCCTCCACCGCGACGCCGCGGGCACGTCGTACGCCGCGGAGCTGGTGCGCGCCTCGGGCCTGGAGCCACGCACGTGGGTCAGGACCTATCTCGACGCCTACCTGCGCCCGCTCGTGCACTGCCTGCTCGCCTACGACCTGGTCTTCATGCCGCACGGCGAGAACCTGATCATGGTGCTGCGCGACGGGGCGCCGGTGCGCATGTTGATGAAGGACATCGGCGAGGAGATGGCGGTCATGGGGACCCTGGAGCTCCCGCCCGAGGTGGAGCGGGTCCGGTGTGACGTGCCCGACGACGTGAAGGCGCTGGCGATCCACACCGACGTCTTCGACGGGTTCCTGCGCCACCTCGGCGCGCTCCTCGACCTCGACGGCGTGCTGCCCGAGGCAGCGTTCTGGGCGGAGGTCCGCGGCTGCATCGTCGACCACGCGGCGGACCACCCGGAGCTGGCGGAGGCGGTGGAGCGCTACGACCTCCTGCGACCGGAGTTCCGCCACTCGTGCCTCAACCGGCTCCAGCTGCGCAACACCTTGCAGATGGTGGACCTGGCCGACCAGGCCGAGTCGCTGATCTTCGCCGGCACGCTGCCCAACCCAGTTGCCAACCCGGTTGCCAGCCCGGATTGAGCGGGCCCGGGCGTGATCGCCGCAGCCGGAGGATCCGGGTTGTTGCCGTGCCGTGGGTGCCTTGTGGGGCAAGGGGGCGTACCGTCTAGAGGGAAGTCCCTTTTACAACCGACGTGGGGCCCGGATGGAGGCTCCCGTGAGCACAAGCAGTGACACCAGCACAGACCCGCAACATACGCGGCCCACTCAGGGACTGATGGTCCGTACGGACGGCCTCGTCGAGGTCTCGTTCCTGGACCGCGAGTGCGGCATGCTGATCGGCGGCGCCTTCCGCGGCGTCGACTGGCAGGCCTGCCTGGAGCAGGCCTCGCAGCACGAGAACCATCCCGCGACCGACCTGGCCCGCGTGCTCGGTTGGCAGGGCAGCGGTCCCCTGCGCGGCAACGCGTTCTTCTTCGGTGGCCTCGCCAACCCCGACGTCCCGGGCAAGGTGCTCGCCGCCGCCGTGCGGATGTGGGACGTCGTCCTCAACTGAGGACTCCCCCTCCGAACCACGTGGCGACGGCCTCGCCGAGACCGTCCTCGGAGCCCTCACCGACCCACGCCACGTGGCCGTCCGGCCGGATCAGCACCGCGGTCGGTGCGCTCACCTCGCCGACGACCGGCAGCACCCACTCCCCGTCGTACGCCGCGTGGTGGAGCTCGACGCCCGCCCGCGGCGCCAGGTCCGGCGTCGCGCCGAGGTCGAGCAGGACCGGCCTGGCCGGACGCAGGAGCTCGTAGGCCCGCACCGGGCGGCCCTCGACGACCAGGTCGAGGTCCGGCATCCTCCGCCCGAGCAGCGGGTGCCCCTCGCCGAGGTCGTAGGCGGCGTCCAGGCCGGAGAGCAGCCCGGCCATCCGGGTGCGTGCCTCGTCGCCCCGCATCAGCTCCGCGAACGTGCGACGCACCGCGTCCGTCCGCCGGTCGCTGCGCTGCAGCCAGGCCTGCGTCATCACGTTGTCGAGGATGCGCTCGGTCACGGGGTGCCGCTCGGCCTGATAGCTGTCGAGCAGCTCGGCGGGTGACTGCCCGCGCGCGACCTGGGCGAGCTTCCAGCCGAGGTTCACGGCGTCGCCGACCCCGAGCCCGATGCCCTGGCCGGCGACCGGCGGGTGCGTGTGAGCCGCGTCGCCGGCGATCAGCACCCGGCCGTCGCGGTAGCCGACCGCCTGCCGCGTCGCGTCGGTGAAGCGTGACAGCGACGTCGGGTCGTGCACCCCGAAGTCGGTGCCCCACGCGCCGAGCATCGCAGCGCGGAGGTCGTCCAGGGTCGGCTCGTCGGTGCCGACCTCGAGCTCCGTGACGACCACGCCTGCGCTCGTGCCGTCCGGCTGGACGTTGATCGCGTGGATGCCGAGCTCGTCGATGCCCATGCCGGTCTCGGCGGGCTCGGTGATCGACACCTCCGCGATCAGGTGGCTGCGCGTCGGCTCGGCGCCGACGAAGTCGATGCCCGCGCCCTTGCGGACGACGCTGCGCCCGCCGTCGGTGCCGACCACGTACGCCGAGGTGAGCGGCCCGGCGCTCGTCTCCAGGCGCACGCCGTCGGCGTCCTGCGTGAAGCCGGTGACCTCCACGCCGCGCGTCACCGCGACACCCAGCTCGGTGATCCACTCCAGCAGGATCCGCTCGACCTCCGCCTGCGGGATGCCCACCGTGTAGGCGTGCCGGCTCGGCAGCGCGGCGACGTCGAGCGGCAGGTTGGCGAAGCTCAGCACCTGGGCCGTCATGCCCGCCTCGAGGAACCGCTCCGCGATCCCCCGCTGGTCGAAGAGCTCCACCGTCCGCCCGTGGAAGCCGCGGGCCCGCGAGCCCACCAGCTCCGTCGTCGTACGCCGTTCGAGGACGGCGACGTCCACCCCGGCCAGCGCCAGCTCTCCCGCCAGCATCAGGCCCGTCGGTCCGGCGCCCACGATCGTCACGTCAGCCATGCACTCCCCCTCGTCATGCCTTCCCCGCCGCGCCCCGATGGCGGCAGAGCGAGCAGTGTGGGGCACCGAGGGGGCCTTGCCGCAAGGCCCCCTCCCGGCTATACCTTGGAAGTGGCGACAGGTGCAGCGGCGTTCCTCGCCCTCCATGAGGGTCCCGGCTTCGTCCTCCCCAACGCGTGGGACGCCGGCTCGGCCCGCACGCTCGAGCAGGTCGGCTTCCCGGCCCTTGCCACCACCAGCGCCGGCATCGCCTGGTCGCTCGGCCTCCCCGACGGCGGCGACCTCGACGTCGACACGATGCTCGAGCACGTCGGCCGGATCGTCGCCTCCGTCGCGGTGCCGGTCAGTGCCGACCTCGAGGACGGGTACGCCGCGACCTCGGCCGGCGTCGCCGACACCGTGCGACGCGCGGTCGACCTGGGCGTGGTCGGCGGGAACCTCGAGGACTTCTCCTCGGGCCACCTCCTGCCGGCGGCCGACGGCGCCGCGCGGATCGCGGCAGCCCGGGCAGCCGCCCCTGCCGGCACGTTCGTGATCAACGCCCGCACCGACACCTACTTCTCGGGCTTCGGCGGCTCCGCCGACGAGGTCTTCGACGAGACCGTGGCGCGGTGCGTCCGCTACCTCGACGCCGGCGCGGACTGCGTCTTCGTCCCCGCCGTGCGCGACGCGGAGACCATCGAGCGGCTCTGCGCCGCGATCCCCGGACCGGTCAACATCGTGGCCGGCCTGGCCAACACCCTTTCGCCTGCGGCCCTGTTCGAACTGGGCGTGCAGCGGGTCAGCATCGGCGGCGGCATCGCCCGCGCGGCCCTGTCGTTCGTGGAGCGCGCCGGTCGCGAGCTCCTCGACGGAGGCAGCCTCGGGTTCCTCGACGGCGCGGTCAGCTATGCCGAACTGCAGGAGCGGATGCGTTCCTGAGGACCCGGTCGAGGGTCGTGGTAAAGCCGGGCTGGGGATCGAGCGCCGGACCCACCCTCCTGCCGTCACGGAACAGGCTGAGCACCGGGTCACACCTCCGGGTCGAGACGGCGGTCCACTCTCCGTCGCTCGTCGAGAACGTGAGCGTGTAGGTCATCGGCGCGAGCGGCCGCAGGCAGCCGTGGATGAACGACGCCGTCATCGCCCCCGGCTGCCGGTTGACCAGCTCGACGAGGCCCGCGACTGCCGCCGGTCGGTCGAGGAGCACGGCCACACCGCGGCCTTTCCGCTTCCCTGCCGGAACGTTGCGTCGCTCGACCGTCACCGAGGTCGCGTCCTCCGGCACGAACGCCGTCCGTCCGAACCGGGCGCCGACGAAGGTGTCGACGCGGACAGCGACCCCGCCGGCGTACGCCGTGAAGGCGAGGTTGAGGAGCGCCCGCGTCCTCGCCAGGTTGCCGGGCGAGGCAAGCGCGACCTCATGCTCCACGAGACCGTCCGAGACCGAGCTGGAGGGGGCGTCGCCCTCGTTGCTGAGTCCACGAGGCACGTGCCGGTCGACCCAGTCACGGAAGGCGTCGGGCGGCAGCGGCACGGTCCACCAGGTCGTGTGCTGGAAAGCCTCGTCCGAGGGTCCGTAGGCGGTCCCCATCTCCTCGAAGCGGTTCGTCGGTGAGTGCTTCCGCTCGCGGGACCCTCTCGGCATGGGCACCGCGTGGAGGAGCCACCCGGCGTACTTCCGTGTCGCGGCGACGTTCTCACGTGTGGACGGAGCCGCAGCGTGGCTCGGGGCCCGCGGCGCGGTCGAGGGCGCCGGACCGGCCGACGGCTGGTTGCCCGAGCACGCTGCGAGGGCCAGCACGAGCAGCAGGGCGGCGATCGCGCGCACGGGCGTCATGGGCCTCATGCTGGCTGAGACGGCGGCGCGGCGGAGGTGGTTCCGCCAGGCCGGCGGTGACCCGACACCGATGTCCAGATCGTCGCGATGGATCTAGGGTGGGTTCATGGCCGACGCTGTCGTGGACCACTACTCCGGATCGCGCGATCTCACTGCGTCCATCGCCGCGGCCCTGGACGCCGCGGGCATCGCGCGCGCGGGCATGGCGACCACCACGCTGGCCCCCGTCGACGAGTTCCACATCCGCGGTCGTGCCGCGACGATCGAGATCGCCGAAGCGCTGCAGGTCGACGCGTGGTCGCGCGTGCTCGACATCGGCAGCGGCCTGGGCGGTCCGGCCCGCGCGATCGCCGAGCTGACCGGCGCCCACGTCACCGGCGTGGACCTCACCCCGGCGTTCTGCGACGCCGCCACGGCGATGTCGGAGTGGACCGGACTGAGCGACCGCACGACGTTCGTCGTCGGCGACGCGACGGACCTGGCCTTCGCCGACGGTGACTTCGACGCCGCCCTCACCGTCCACGTCGCGATGAACATCGAGGACAAGGCGGCCCTCCACCGCGAGGCGCACCGCGTCCTCAAGCCCGGCGGCCGGTACGTCGTCTACGACGTCCTCCGCGGCCCCGGCGGCGCGGTCCACTACCCCGTGCCGTGGGCGCGCGACGACGCGACCAGCTTCCTGGCCTCCACCGACGAGATGGTCGAGCTGCTCGCCGACGCGGGGTTCACGCTCGTCGCCCAGAGCGACTCCTCGACCGGCAGCCTCGCGTGGTTCGAGGCGATGGCCGCGCGCCTGGCCGAGTCCGGGCCTCCCCCGGTCACCTTCGCCACGTTCCTCGGAGCGGACTTCCCCGAGATGGCGCGCAACCAGGTCGCGAACCTCCGCGAGCAGGCGATCCAGACCGTCACGTTCGTCTGCGAAGCCTGACGGCTCCGACGCGTTGACAGCTCAGACGCGCTGGGCCAGGCCAATGACGAAGCCGCCCGGCCCGCGGAGGTAGCAGAGCAGGTAGACGTCCTCGTAGTTGGCGACCGTCCCCATGAGCTGTCCACCCAGCCGCCCGAGGCGGTCCAGCGTGTCGTCGAGGTCCTCCACCTCGAACATCACCCGGTGGAACCCGAGCGTGTTCGGCGCGGCCGGCTCGCTGCGGATCAACGCCGGCCGGTCGTACGCCGTGAGCTCCAGGCGGCCGCTGCCGTCCGGCGTACGCATCATCGCGATCTCGCTGCGCACGCCCTCGAGCCCGGTGCACTCGTCCGCGAAAGCGCCCTCGATCTCGGCCCGACCGTCGAGCGCCAGCCCGAGCTCGGTGAAGAAGGCGATCGCCGCGTCGAGGTCCTCCACCACGATCGCGACGTTGTCCATGCGCACCGTTGCCATGGGCACCACGCTACGCCGCACAGCTGCCACGTCCCGGGCTCGTGAGGGGCACCTTCGAGATGGATCTCGATCGGGATTGAGCTGCTGCTTCGGGCCGTCATCGTGCGCAGGGCCTGGACGTGGCCCCGAGCGAGCCGCGTCACCAGCGGACTGTGACACGGAGCGTGCAGCGTCAGCTCTGGCGCGCGGCCTCGATGCCCAGGGCGACGGCGCCGGCGATCAGCAGGAACACTCCAGGTGCCGCGAAGATCAGCGTGAAGATGATGAAGGTGCCCGGATCCTCGTTGATGTTCAGGAAGAGCTCCGCGGCGATGCCAAGCAGGATCATCGCAATAAGCAGGAAGCCAGCGGGACTGCCCAGGCGCACCTCGTTCTCCACGCTCGCACTGTAGGCGACCGCTTCGCAACCCATCCGCGCTTTCGCCGATCGTGCCTGCCGTTGCGGCGTGAACGAGCGGAGCGACGTCGGATCAGACCAGTACCCACGCCGCAGGAACGGCCACCGCAGTGAAACGGGCGAGCCGCCCGGCGAAGCAGACGGCACCGAAGACGACCCGCCGCTGCTGCGAGGAGCCGGCGGCCAGTGCGACGGCGGCCAGTGGCGGCAGGCCCAGCGCGGAGGACATCAGCACCAGGGGCACACCACTGCGCGGGCGGTCGAGCACTGCCTTCACCCGCGCGCTCCACGTGCCCGGGTGGTGACGCTCACGCCGGGTGATCGCGCTCAGCCGGGCGCTCCCCCGGCGCGCCGCCTCGAAGAGCAGGAGCTTGCCAGCCGTCTGGCCGAGCGCGAGAGCGAGGGCGACGCAGGCAGCGATCGCCACCGGTTCGCGCGTGCCGCTGATGACGGCGTACGCCTCGGCGTTCAGGATCGGCACCATCGCGGAGCCCAGCCCGAAGCCCACCGCGCCGAGCACGGCGACCAGCGCGCTCACTCCTGGCCCCGGTCGAGGAGGTCGATGACACGGGCAAGGGACCAGATCTTCACGGCTCCGATCGCGACGACGCACAGCAGCGCGACGACGTACTGCCCGAGGGCGAGGGTACCGATCACCCCCGCGGTATTCGCTGCCTTCGCGGCAGGCGACCAGTTGAGCAGCCAGACGGTCGGGTCGACGACGTGGAAGTGGTTCGGGCTGAGCACCGGCCAGCAGAGGAACGCCAGCGACAGCATCGTGTCGAGCACCATGAAGGACAACAGGAAGGCGGTGACGGGCACGAGCGCGCGGGGGTCGATGACCACCAGCGCGCAGGCCGCGACCGAGGTGCACGCGCGGTCGCTGATGATGTCGAAGACCGCGCCCGCCCGCGTCTCCTGGCCGAGCCGGCGCGATGTCCAGCCGTCGGCCATGTCCCCCACCCAGTAGACCGCGTACGCCGCGAGCAGCAGGCCGGCGTCGGCCCGGGCGAGAGCGGCCAGCCCGAGAACCACGGCGAGCAGGGTGCGCACCAGAGTCACGGCGTTCGGCACGGTGAGGAAGGGGCCGGGATGCGCGATCGCTGCCGGGGCCGTCGACGGGAGGGTGTCGTGAGTGCTCATGAACCGACCGTGGCGCGTGTCGGGCAGCCACCGGATCCGCCCACGGCACCGACGTCGGACCCGACTCAGTCCCCGGGACGGAGCGCGGCTGGTACCCGGGTACCAACTTTCCGCCAGCCTGCGGACGGGCAGTCGCCCAGTCGCGCAGAATGCCCGGGTGACACTTCCCCGCTGGCATGTTCCGGCGACGATCCCGCGCCCGGCGCTCTACGCCGTGGCCATCATGCTGATCACCCTCTGTCTGGGCTACGGCTTCAGCGACCCCCAGTTCTGGTTCTTCGGATGGGCCTGGCTGCTCGCGCCGACGGCGATCGTCGCGGGGATCCTGTATCCCACGCGCCGCTCCCTCATCCTCGCGGTCGGAGCCGCTGCGCTGGCTTTGTTCACCACCGGCGAGTCCGTCTATCTCGCGCTGGCGGTCGCTGCTCTTGTCTTCCTGTCGTTGATGGAGGACCCGGCACCCCGGCCGAAGGTCGGTCTGATCGCGGGACTCGTGGGCGGCATCGGCCCGAGCCTTGGTGGCGCACCTCCGTTCCCGGCCATCGCAGCGAGCCTCGGCGCGTATGCGTTCGCCAGCCTCCTGCGCTGGCACGAGCGCAACGCCGGCCTCACCGCAGAGCTGCTGGTCGAGACCGACGAGCTCCGCACCCAGGCGACGTGGCTCGAGCAGCGGACCGCCCTCGCCCGCGAGCTCCACGACGTCGTCGGGCACCACGTGACCGCGATGGTCGTGCAGGCGGAAGCCGGACAGGTCGCCGACCCGGAGTCGGCACTGCACCGCATCGCCGAGACCGGCCGAGCGGCCCTTCGCGAGCTCGATGCGCTCGTCGTGCACCTCCGCGACCCGCACGCCGCGATCACCATGACGGCGCCGCCCCGCCTCGGTGACATCGACGAGATCCTGGCCGAGCCGCTGCGGCAGCACGGCGTCACCGTCAGCGTCGCCATCGACGCCGACCACGGCCTCGACGAGGTGGGCTCCCTCGCGGTCTACCGCGTCGCCCAGGAGGCGCTCACTAACATCACCCGGCACGCCCGCGCGACCAGCGCCTGGGTCGAGGTACGCCGGCTCGCGGCCCACGTCCGGCTGCGGGTGAGCGACGACGGCATCGGCCCGCCGGCGTACGTCGAGCGCGGTGCGGGCCTCGTCGGCATCACCGAACGCGTGGCCGCACTGCAGGGCACCTTCGAGATGAGCAGCCGCCCCGGCGGCGGGACGATGGTCGACGTCGTCCTCCCGGTGGGCGAGGCATGATCCGCGCTGCGGTCGTCGACGACCAGGACATGGTCCGCGAGGGGTTCAGCCTGATCCTCTCGGCCCAGCCCGACGTCGAGGTCGCGCTGCAGGCAGCCGACGGTCAGGCGTTCCTCGACGGCGTACGGGCCGATCCACGTCTCGACGTCGCGCTGGTCGACATCCGGATGCCCGTGCTCGACGGCCTGCAGGCGACCCGTTCGCTCGCCGGCCTGCCGAGCGCGCCGGCGGTCATCGTCGTCACCACCTTCGACGACGACGCCTACGTGCTGGACGCCATCGCCGCCGGCGCGCGCGGCTTCCTGCTCAAGCGCTGCAGCGGCCGCGAGCTCGTCGAAGCCGTCCGGACCGTCGCCGCCGGCGGGTCGATCCTCTCGCCCCAGATCACCGGGGCCGTCCTCGCGCGCGTGCGCCAGACATCGACCTCCCGCCCGCAGGCGAGCATCGCCGGCCTCGAGCTCACCGACCGTGAGCACGACGTCCTCGAAATGATCGGTCTGGGCCTGAACAACACCGAGATCGCCGCACGACTCCACCTCACCGTCAGCACGGTCAAGACGCACGTCGGCAACGTGCTGGCGAAGACCGGCAGCCGCGACCGCGTGCAGGCCGCGATCCTCGCGATCCGCGCTGGTCTGGGCTAGCCCCTGCCCGTCCGTACGACGGGCGCGCGGTCGGTGTGGTGTGGTGGATTCGTGGGGACCTTCAACTGGGACTGGGAGAACGGCGGGCCGCCGGACGACGCGTACAGCCGGGTCACGCGCGACCTCGCTGCGGTCTGCGGCGACTTCGTCGCATGGCTGGACCGGCTCCCGGGCGAGCTGACCACGACGTACGACTGCACCGTCGAGGCAGACGGCCTGCTGACGACGATCACGCCCGCGGACGCTGCCGCCTCACCGCTCCGGCTCGAACGCCGCGACCACCCCGGCGGCGGCGTGGTCGTGACCGTCGCCTTCGGCCGGTGCATGCGGGACTGGGTCAGCGACTGCCTGTGCGACGCCTGCGACGGCGACTCGGCGGAGTTCATCGAGGCCGCCGAGCAGCTGGTGGCGGTCGTGACCGGTGGGTTCGACGAGTTCCGCCTGGACGACGGGCAGGGCTACCGGTCCGCGACGCGCGGCGCCGTGTCGTCCTGGCCCAGCAGCCCCGGTGAGTTCTTCGAGGTCACGTGGGCTCCGTGGCCGGCAATGCCGGCGGGCGTCACGGACGTCGGTGGCGCACCAGGTAGCGCAGGCTGATGCCGCAGGCGACGGCCAGCGTGGCGATGCCGAACGCCCGACCCACGCGGGCGGAAGGATCGGCGACCCAGGCCGCGAGCAGGGCGACGACTCCGCCCACGACCAGGACGACGGTGAAGAGCGCGACCGCGGTCGCGATCGTGACCGTCTGCTCGTCGCGTGCCAGCTGATCTCTCACGCCGACATCGTCTCCTACTGGGCCTCCCCGAGCCAGCGACGCGGCGCAGGCTCCTCGCGTACGATCGCTTCGTACGTTCCATCTCACCGACCGCGCCACGTCACGGCGCCTTTGATGACTGCTCACCATCTCGACGGCGTTTCCGGAAACGGAGCCGTCCCCGCGCAGTGATTCCGCAGCGGCCGCGCAGGCCGCGCTCCGTCAGTGCCATCGAGTTCCACCTGGCCTGCTGGGAATCAACGATTCGTCTGGCTGAGGCAGGAGCCGACTCGTACTTTGACGACTGCCCGTGCGGCAACGGATCCGAAGGGTTGGCGGCGCGCGAGGCGCTGGAGGCGATCATCCGACGGGGCGGCAGGCAGGGCCGACGAGCCAGCGCCTCTGTCCGGCACCTGGATGACCGGTGGGAACGCGCGACCTATCCGGGCACGAGCCGCGGGGACACCAGTTCGTGGTGGCACCGCCGTACCTGGAGATGACGCGTCGGCCTTACGAGAGGCGACACGGCGCCGCCGCGCTGCAGACTGTGCGGGTGCACCCGTGTCCCTGCTGCGGCTACAAGACGCTTCCCTCCCGGGGCGACTACCACCTCTGCCCTGTCTGCTGGTGGGAGGACGAAGGCACCGGACCGTGGGAGTACAGCGGGCCGAACAACGAGACCTTGTACGAAGCGCAGCAGGCGTTCCTGGCTGATGGCCGGGTCAAGTCCCTAGGCGTGGTGTACGAAACGAATCCTCCGTCGGGCGTGTCGCTAGGCGCTGATGGCGACCTCCTCGGTGA
>NZ_BMNI01000005.1 GCF_014646375.1 Nocardioides phosphati | reverse complement strand
ACCGCCGTCTACCTCTGCTCCGGCACCGACGACCTCGGCACCGACACCGGCCGCCGCTCCTCGGTCTACCGCTACAACCACTCGAACGACTACGTCGACCTCGTCCTCAAGATCCGCGACGCCTACCTGCAGGGCAACTACACCGCGGTGCCGAACTACATCACCTCGGCGTACTCCTTCAGCCCCCCGACCTCCTTCGGCTCGTACGGCGGCGGTGGCGGCGGCATCCACAAGTCCGGCACCGGCAAGCGCCAGGAGGGCAAGACCGACTGCACCGGCACCTGTGGTGTCTCGGGCGGCACCGGCGACACGGGTAGCACCGGCGACACGGGTGGCACCGGCGGCACCGGCGACACGGGTGGCACCGGCGGCACGGGTGGCACCGGCGGCACCGGCGGCACCGGCGGCACCGTCACGGGCGGCACCACGACCACCACCAAGGCGATCACCGACACGATCACCAAGACGACCGAGACCGTCACCAAGACGATCACCGACATCACCACGACCGCCGGCTACATCGCGGCCAACACCACCTGCCGGACCTCGGCGCTGCTCAACACCCCGCTCGTCAAGTCCGACGACGCGACCTACTGGGTCAGCTGCATGGCGAAGGCCGGTTACATGGTCAGCGCCAGCAGCTACTGAGCCGCGCGCTCCAGCCGCACGACGGCCCCGGTTCCCGCAAGGGGGCCGGGGCCGCCGCCATTTCCGGGGACCCACCCCTGGCCGGAAGGTGGCAGACCGCGCGCGAGCGCGGTTTCACGCCGCTTCGCTTCGACCAGCGCGACGAGACGCCGTCAGCGGCGCAGGAGGCCGGCGGCCTCGGCGGCCCAGTAGGTCAGGATGACGTCCGCGCCGGCCCGGCGGATCGAGAGCAGCGTCTCCACGATCGCCGCCTCGCGGTCGATCCAGCCGTTGGCCGCGGCCGCCTCGACCATGGAGTACTCCCCCGAGATGTTGTACGCCGCCACGGGGACGTCGACCGCCTCGCGCACCGCCCGGATCACGTCGAGGTAGGCGAGCGCCGGCTTCACCATGACCATGTCGGCACCCTCGGCGACGTCGAGCAGCGCCTCGCGCACGCCCTCGATGACGTTGCCGGAGTCCTGCTGGTAGGTCCGCCGGTCACCCTGGAGCGAGGAGTCGACCGCCTCGCGGAAGGGGCCGTAGAACGCGGAGGCGTACTTCGCCGAGTAGGCCAGGATCGCCACCTCCGGGGCGCCGACGAGGTCGAGCGCCTCGCGGATCACCGCGACCTGGCCGTCCATCATGCCGCTGGGGCCGACGACGTCGACGCCGGCGGCCGCCTGCGCGCGGGCCATCTCGGCGTACACCGCGAGGGTGAGGTCGTTGTCGACGGCGCCCGACGCATTGAGCACGCCGCAGTGGCCGTGGTCGGTGAACTCGTCGAGGCAGAGGTCGGCCATGACCGGCAGCGCGTCGCCGACCTCGGCCTTCACGTCGGCGATCGCGACGTTGAGGATGCCGTCGGGGTCGATCGCGCCGGTGCCGGCGGCGTCCTTGGACTCCGGGACGCCGAACAGCATGATGCCGCCCAGCCCGAGCTCGGCCGCCTCGGCAGCCGCCTTCTTCAGGCTGTCGCGCGTGTGCTGGACGACGCCCGGCATCGACGAGATCGCCTGCGGCTCGGAGATGCCCTCGCGCACGAACGCCGGCAGGACCAGCTGGCGCGCCTCGAGCGACGTCTCGGCGACGAGGCGCCGCAGTGCCGGCGTACGACGGAGACGGCGCGGGCGGACGACAGGGCCAAGCGGATCGGTCATGACCGCATCCTCCCAGACGGCTGGATCAGCTCGAGGTGGCCTTGCGGCGGGCGCCGGGCTTGCGGTCGGACGGCTTGGTCACCGGCTGGCCCGAGGCGACCAGCTCGGCACGGCGGGCCGCGCCGAAGCCGGCGAGGGCGTCGACGAGCTCCTCGACCGAGGGGTTCGGCGCCATGACGTCGACCCGCAGGCCGTGCTCCTCCGCCGTCTTGGCGGTGGCGGGGCCGATGACCGCGATGACGGTCGACGGGTGCGGCTTGCCGGCGATGCCGACCAGGTTGCGCACGGTCGAGGACGACGTGAAGACGACCGCGTCGAACTTGCCGGTCTTGATCGCGTCGCGCACGGGCGCGGCCGGCGGAGCCGCGCGGACCGTCCGGTACGCCGTGACGTCGTCGCACTCCCAGCCCAGGTCGATCAGGCCGGCGACGAGGTTCTCGGTGGCGATGTCCGCGCGCGGGAGGAAGACCCGGTTGATCGGGTCGAGGTCCTCGTCGTACTCCGGCCAGTCGGCGAGCAGGCCGGCGGCGGACTGCTCACCCGACGGCACGAGGTCGGCGCGCAGGCCCCAGTCGGCCAGCGAGGCGGCGGTCTTCTCGCCCACCGCGGCGATCTTGAGGCCGGAGAAGGCGCGGGCGTCGAGGCCGTACTCCTCGAACTTCTCGCGCACGGCCTTGACCGCGTTGACCGAGGTGAAGGCGATCCACTCGTAGCGCCCCTCGACGAGGCCGCGGACGGCCTTGTCCATCTGCTGCGGGTTGCGCGGCGGCTCGACGGAGATCGTGGGGACCTCCTCGGGCACCGAGCCGTAGCCACGCAGGCGCGCGGAGAGCGAGCCGGCCTGCTCCTTGGTGCGCGGCACCAGGACCCGCCAGCCGAAGAGCGGCTTGGTCTCGAACCAGGAGAGCGTCTCCCGCATGTCCACCACGCTACCCACCACGGTGACGGCGGGGGGCTGGATCTTCGCGGCGCGCGCGTCGGCGGCGATGTGCTCGAGCGTCGAGGTGACGGTCTGCTGCGTCGTCAGGGTGCCGGTCGAGGTCATCGAGACCGGCGTCGAGGCAGAGCGGCCGGCCGCGATGAGGGCGGCGGCGATGTCGCCGATCTGCCCCACGGCCGAGAGCAGCACCAGCGTGCGGTCGTCGGCGTAGCGGCTCCAGTCGATCGCCTTCTCGCCGCACGCGACGACGGCGAGCTCGCGGTTGTTCTTCGTGGTCAGCGGGACACCGGCGTACGCCGGGACGGCGCTCACCGAGGAGACGCCGGGGACGATCTCGAACGGCAGGCCGGCCTTGGCCAGCGCCGCCGCCTCCTCGGGACCGGAGGCGTAGAGGAACGGGTCGCCGTTCATCAGGCGCACGACGCGGAGGCCGCGCTTGGCCTGCTTGACGACCACCTTGGCGCGGTTGGCGTGGGTGAGCGGCTGGCCGTCGTCGCCGAAGCCGCCGTCGACGAACTCGGGGCCGTCGGTCGCCTCGTCGCCCTCGGCGACCGGCGCCAGGCCCAGCACCTGACGCACGAACGCCGGGTGCTCGGGCAGCTCGGTGACCACCACGTCGGCCTCGGCCAGGAGGGCGGCGGCGCGGACGGTCAGCAGCTCGGGGTCGCCGGGACCGCTGCCGACGAACGCGACCCACCCGGCGCCAGGGCGCCCGGTGACCTCTGCGTGTGCCTGCGGTGCGGTGGAGACAGTCATGCCTGCTGCTTTCCTTCGATCAGTGCGGCCGCGCCCTCGTCGAGCATCGACGCGGCGAGCCGGCGGCCGATCTCGGCCGCCTCGGAGACCGGCCCGGAGGCGGACCGGCGGAGTTCAACGGTGCCGTCGACCGCAGAGGCCACGGCGCGGAGCCAGACCTCGGGGCCGTGGTCGCCCTCGGCGACATCGGCGAGTGCGCCCACCGGAGCGGAGCAGCCGGCCTCGAGGGCCCGGAGCAGCTCGCGCTCGGCGGTGACGGCAGCGCGGGTGTGCTCGTCGTCGAGGGCCTCGGCGAGCTCGGCGACCAGGCCGGCGTCGGACGAGCGGCACTCGATGGCGAGCGCGCCCTGGCCGGGCGCGGGGAGCATCTGGAGCGGGTCGATCGCCTCGGTGACGACGTCGAGCCGGTCGATGCGGGCCAGGCCGGCGCGCGCGAGGATCACGCCGTCGACGTCACCCGAGGTCACGCGGCCGAGCCGGGTGTCGATGTTGCCGCGCAGGCCCACGATCTCGAGGCCCAGGCCCAGCGCGCGCAGCTGCGCGACGCGCCGCGGCGAGCCGGTGGCCACCACGCTGCCGGAGGGCAGCTCGCCCAGGGTCAGGCCGTCGCGGGCGACGAGCACGTCGCGGGGGTCCTCCCGCGGCGGGATCGCGGCGAGCGCGATGCCGTCCTCGGGGGTGGTGGGCAGGTCCTTGAGCGAGTGCACCGCGACGTCGACGTCGCCACGGAGCAGCGCCTCGCGCAGCGCGCTGACGAAGACGCCCGTGCCACCCAGCGACGCGAGCGTCGAGGTCTGGTTGACGTCGCCCTCGGTGACGATCTCGACCAGCTCGACCTCGACGCCGAGCCGCTCGGCGATCGCCGACGCCACCTGGCCGGACTGCGTCTTCGCGAGCAGCGAACGCCGCGTGCCCACCCGGATCACCCTGCTCATGCGCGCTCCTCCGGGATCACCGGGCGGGTCACCGCGGTGACCGCGTCGGGGTCGAGGGCGAAGAGCTCGGCCAGCGCCGCGGCGTACGACACGGCGCCGTCGGTGTCGGCGAGCTGCTTCACGCGGACCGTCGGCTGGTGGAGGAGCTTGTCGGCGACGCGACGCACGGTCTGGAGGAGCTCGGCCTTGACCGCCTCGTCGAGCCCGGGCAGGCGCGTGAACAGCCGCTCGACCTCGGCGTCGACGACGCCGGTCGCCATCGTGCGCAGCGCGACGACGGTCGGGGTCACGCTCGCCTGGCGGCGCGCGGAGGCGAAGGCAGCGATCTCCTCCGCCACGATCTCGCGTACGCCGGACACCTCGCGGTCGGCGTCGGAGTCGCGCAGCGAGTCGGCGAGGAAGCGCAGGTCGATGAGGCTCACGCCGGGCAGCTCCGCGACGGCAGGGTCGACGTCGTGCGGGAGGGCCAGGTCGAGCACGGCCAGCGGGCGGTCAGCGGCACCGCGCGCAGCGGCGAGCTCGGTGGCGTCGATGACCACGCCGGTGGCGCCGGTGCAGGAGATCACCACGTCGGCGGTGCTGAGCGCGTCGGCGAGGGAGTCGAGCGGCAGCGAGCGGGCGGCGTACTCGTCGGCCAGGCGCTGGGCGTTGCCCTCGGTGCGGTTGACCACCGTGATCTCGGAGGCACCGCGGCGCGACGCGGTGGAGACCGCGAGCGACGCCATCGCGCCGGCGCCGATCACGACCACGCGGCAGCCCTCGACCGAGCCGACGACGTCGACCGCGTGGTCGAGCGCCGCGGAGACCATCGAGGGTGCAGCCCGGTCGATGTCGGTCTCGGCGTGGGAGCGCTTGCCCACGCGGAGCGCCTGCTGGAAGAGCGAGTTGAGGGCCGGGCCCACCGTGCCGAGCTCCTGGCCGACGCGGAGGGCGTCGCGGGTCTGGCCGAGGATCTGGCCCTCGCCGACGACCATCGAGTCGAGGCCGGCGGCCACGTGGAAGAGGTGCGACACGGCACCGTCGTCGTAGTGGACGTAGAGGTGCGGGAGCAGCTCGCTGCTGATGTCGGTGGTGGCCATGCCCGAGCGCTCGCAGAGCAGGCGGGAGACCTCCTCGACCGACCCGTGGAAGCGGTCGACCTCGGCGTAGACCTCGATGCGGTTGCACGTGGCGATCGCGGTGGCCTCCGAGACGTGCTCGATGGCAGCCACGTCGGTGACCAGCTTGCCGACCCCCTCGGGGGTCAGCGCGAGCTCCTCGAGGACCGCGACGGGCGCGGTCTTGTGGGAGACCCCGACGACCAGGACGCTCATGCCGACTGCTCCTCTCCGGCGGCCGCGATCGCGGCCCCGCGCAGCTCCTCGGCACCCGCCCGGCGCTGCTCGTGGTAGGCGAGGATCTGCAGCTCGACCGAGAGGTCGACCTTGCGGACGCTCACCCCCGCGGGCACCGCGAGGGTGGTGGGCGCGAAGTTGAGGATGCTGGTGATGCCGGCGGCGACGAGGCGGTCGGCGACCCCCTGCGCGGCACCGGCCGGCGTCGCGATGACGCCGATGGCGATCGGGGTCTCGGCGAGCACGGCGTCGAGGTCGTCGAAGGAGCGCACCGGGATGCCGGCGACCGACTCCTCGCAGCGCTCCGGAGCGGCGTCGAGCAGGGCGGCGACGCGGAAGCCGCGGCTGCCGAAGCCGGAGTAGTTGGCGAGCGCGTGACCCAGGTTTCCGATGCCGACGATGGCGACCGGCCAGTCCTGCGTGAGGCCGATCTCGCGGGCGATCTGGTACCGCAGGTAGTCGACGTCGTAGCCCACGCCGCGGGTGCCGTAGGAGCCGAGGTAGGAGAGGTCCTTGCGCAGCTTGGCGCTGTTGACGTTGACAGCGGCCGCGAGCTCCTCGCTCGAGCAGACGCTGATGCCGGCCTCGGCGAGCGAGGTCAGGGCACGGAGGTACTCCGGCAGGCGCGCCACCGTCGCCTCGGGGATCTCACGCCCCCCGGCCGGGGTCGCCGCAGCGCCGTCAGCGGGCTTCCGTGCGGTCAATGTCCTCGTCGTCCTTCACGCGCGGGGAAGGGCTCATCACAGGCGCGTCTCGGGCCTGTTGACGTCCTCGCAGCCCGATCACTCTAGGAGTTTGTGAACGTGAGAACAAAACGCGAGGGACCCGTCGCTAGCACAGGTGAGGAGTCTCACCCGAGGCGGGGGTACGCCGCCCGACCGGTCGGCCTGCCAGCCGCCTGCACAGCCGCCTGCGCAGCCGCCTGGGCAGCCGCCTCGTCAGCCGTCGCGGAGCGCAGCTCGCAGGCGCTGCGGGTCGACGCGCCAGAAGTCGTGCCGTCGCCCGTCGACGAGGGTCACCGGGATCTCCTCGCCGTACGCCGCCAGGAGCTCCGGGTCGGTGTCGATGTCGACCTCGACGAAGGACTCGCCCAGCTCGGCGCAGACCGCGTCGACGACCTCGCGCGCGACGTCGCAGAGGTGGCAGCCGGGCCGCATGTAGACGGTCACGCGGGGTTCACGCGTCGGAGACATGGCGAGATGGTGCCACGCCCTAGGCTGGCGGCGTGAGCCAGGAGAAGCCCCGCAAGCCCAAGGCGCAGCTGGACCTCCAGCAGCGGTCAACGCTCGCCGGCGAGGCCGCGGCCGCGATCGCCGAGGTGGAGTCGGCCCTCGACGTGCCGGCCGACCCGACGGCGGCGGCGTTCTTCGACGTCGACAACACCGTCATGCAGGGCGCTTCGATCTTCCACCTCGCCCGTGGGCTGCACCGGCGCAACTTCTTCACGACCCGCGACATCCTGAGCGCCGCCTGGAAGCAGGCCTACTTCCGCATCGCCGGCGTCGAGGACCCCGAGCACATCGAGAAGGCGCGCAACCAGGGCCTCTCGTTCATCGCCGGCCACACCGTCGACGAGCTCCGCGAGATCGGCGAGGAGATCTTCGACGAGGCGATGGCGCACCGGATCTGGCCCGGCACCCGCGCGCTCGCCCAGCTCCACCTCGACCAGGGCCAGCGCGTCTGGCTGGTCACCGCCGCCCCCATCGAGATCGCCCAGGTGATCGCCCGCCGGCTCGGCCTGACCGGCGCCATGGGCACCGTCGCCGAGCACGTCGACGGCGTCTACACCGGCAAGCTCGTGGGCGACATGCTCCACGGTCCGGCGAAGGCCGAGGCGGTCCGCGCGCTCGCGGAGCGCGAGGGGCTCGACCTCGCCCGCTGCTCGGCGTACTCCGACTCGAGCAACGACCTGCCCCTCCTCGGGCTCGTCGGCGACCCCTGTGCGGTCAACCCCGACGCGAAGCTGCGCGCCCACGCGAAGGAGCAGGGCTGGCGGGTGCGCGACTACCGCACCGCGCGCAAGGCGGCACGAACGGGCCTGATCACCGCGGCCGTCGCCGGGGCTCTCGCAGGTGGCACGGGCGTCGCCCTGCGCGGTCGCAAGGCCCGACACTGAGGGCACTCCGGGTGGGTCTGCACGCCGTTCTTCCGGATTCTTCCGGTTTCGTTCCCAGGAACCAGTGCTTTCGCTTACGCTGGGCAAGACCCAAGGGGAGAGTTGGGTCACGGGAGGCTTTGATGCACGAGGGACTGGCGCCTGTGCTGCGCGGGTTGGACGCCCTGCGTTCCGCCGTCCTCGAGGCATGCCTTCTCGAGCCTGCGTTCGCCCTCGCCGGCCCCGCGGCCGGAGGCGCTGCTGCTCCGCGCCGCACGACGCCGTGGCTGCTGTCCGAGGCGGCCGCCGACGTGACCTTCGCTCCGGGCGGCGACGGCCCCTCGTCGTACGGCGACGCCGAGCACGCGACGTCGAGCGCTGACGACGAGGCGACGCGCGAGCGGATGATCGCGCTCGTCGAGCTTGCCCGCGGCGGTGACAAGGAGGCGTTCGGCCTCCTCTTCGACCACTACCACCCGTCGGTCTACCGGTTCATCTACTACCGGACCCGGTCGCAGACGCTGGCCGAGGACCTCGCCAGCGAGACCTTCTTCCGCGCGCTGCGGTCGATGAACAACTTCCGCTGGCAGGGCCGCGACTTCGGCGCCTGGCTGATGACGATCGCGCGCAACCTCTGCAGCGACCACTTCAAGGCCGGCAAGACCCGTCTCGAGCAGACGACCGAGGACATGTCGCTGCACGACGACGTGACCGACGGCCCCGAGACCCTGGTCCTCGCCCAGCTCACCAACGACGCCCTGCTCGGCGCGCTCCAGCAGCTCCCGAAGGAGCAGCAGGAGTGCCTGATCATGCGGTTCCTGCAGAGCATGAGCATCGCCGACACCGCGAAGGTGCTCGGCCGCACGGAGGGTGCGGTGAAGCAGCTCCAGCTCCGCGGCGTCCGCAACCTCGCGAAGCTGATGCCGAAGGAGGTGCACCGATGACCGCCTCGCCGATGACTGACGCGTCACAGACCGTAACTTCGACCGTCTCCTCCTCGTTTGACGGATCAGAGCACCTCGCTGCCGGTCCCCACCGGCTGCCCGCACAGACAGGAACGACGCCATGAGCCCCGTGAGCCCGGCACGCCGCCGCGCCGAGGAGTTCGCGTCCCTTCTCGAGGGTCGGGGCGGCTCGGCCGCCGCCCACAGCGACGCGCTCGAGGTCGTCTCCGCGCTGCGCACCGCGGTCGCGCCGCAGCCGTCCGCGGCGTACGTCGAGGAGCTGCGCAGCAACCTGCTCGCGGCCGCCGACACCCTCCTCGCCCCTACCCCCTCGCGCCTGACGCTTGCCGAGCAGGTCACGACCGCGCCGCAGCGCCACCGCCGCAAGCTGTCGGTGGCCATCGGCACGCTGGCCGTCCTCGGCAGCACGACGGGTGTGGCCATGGCCGCGCAGTCGGCTCTGCCGGGCGAGTCGCTCTACCCGATCAAGCGGATCCTGGAGAGCGCCCAGACCTCGCTCTCCCCCGACGACGCCGCGCGCGCCTCGCGGATCATGGACCTCGCCGGCGACCGCCTGACCGAGACCCAGGCCCTGGCCGACAGCGGGTCCCCCAGCAGCCGCGCGCAGATCCCCCACTCGCTCGAGGACTTCGTCGCGCAGGCCACGCAGGCCGCCGACACCCTCCTCGGCGAGTACTCCGACTCCGGTGACGTCTCCACAATCATCGAGCTCCGCGACTTCCTCCGCGACAGCCTCGACGCCCTCGCGGGCCTCAAGGGCTCCGTCCCGGACGAGTACTCCGACGACTTCGACGCCGCGGTCAACGCCCTGCTCAGCATCGACGAGCAGGCGCTGTCGGCCTGTGGCGACTGCGGCGGCCTGCTCGACGTCCCGGCGATCCTGCTCTCCGGCGCCCCGATCGCGCCCGACACGACCACCACGCCGCGGACCTCGACGCCGCGCGTGGCCCCGTCGCCCTCGGCCGCGACCAACGCCGTGACCGACCTGCTCAACCAGCTCCCGAAGGTCGGCAGCAGCACCTCCGTCCTGCCGAAGGTCCCGACGGTCGGCTCGGCCTCGCCCACGCCCACCACCTCGACCACGAGCAAGCCCACGGGCACCATCGGCTCGATCCTCGGCACCGACGGCACCATCACCCAGCCGCTCACCGACACGCTCGACGGCGCCCTCGACCCGCTGCTCGACCCGCTCCTGGGCGACAACGGCCTGCTCTGACGCCTGGCCTCAGGCCAGGTGCCGGGCGCCCGGGCTCGGCGCGCCGGACTCACGGTCTGGTCGGCGCCCCGCCGCGCGCCAGGGTCAGCCGAAGACCGAGCGGCGGCGCATCAGCAGCTGGTAGAGCGTCTGCTGGATCGTCTCACGCACCTGGTCGGTCACCTCGAAGATGGTGAGCGGGTCCTCGGCGGCGGACGGGTCGTACTCGTCGGTGCGGATCGGCTCGCCGAACTCGATGATCCACTTCGACGGGAGCGGCACCAGGCCGAGCGGGCCGAGCAGCGGGAAGAACGGCGTGATCGGCACGTAGGGCAGGCCGAACAGCCGGGCGAGCGAGGGGACGTTGCCGACGAGCGGGTAGATCTCCTCGGCGCCGACGACGGAGACCGGGATGATGGGTACGCCGGTGCGCATCGCCGCGCTGACGAAGCCACCCCGCCCGAACCGCTGCAGCTTGTAGCGCTCGGCGAACGGCTTGCCGATGCCCTTGAAGCCCTCGGGCCAGACGCCCACGAGCTCGCCACCGTTGAGCATTCGCTCGGCGTCCTCCTGGCAGGCGAGGGTGACACCGCCGCGCCGGGCGATCGTGCTGACGAAGGGCAGGCGGAAGACGAGGTCGGCGCCGAGCGGGCGGAGGTGTCGACCCGTGCGCTCCTGGACCTCGAACATCGTCATGACCGCGTCGAGCGGGACCGTGCCGGAGTGGTTGGAGACGATCAGCGCGCCACCGGTCGTGGGGATGTTCTCGACGCCGCGGACCTCGACGCGGAACCACTTCTCCGCGAGGGGGCGGGCGGTCGTCATCAGCAGCCGCTGCGTCAGCTCGGGGTCGAAGCCGTAGTCGTCGATCTCGAACTCGCCCGTGATCCGGCGGCGCAGGAAGGCGATGAAGTGCGCTGTCTTGCGCTCCCAGTCGTCGCCGAAGACCTCCATCGCGGCGTGCGTGAACGCCTCGACGATCTCGGCGACCGGGATGCCGGGGCGCTTGCCCGGACGGCGGTCAGCGGCTTCGATCGCCTCGCGCGCGGCGGCGTCGAGGCCGGCGAGCGGGTCCGCGGCCGACGTCGGGGAGGCCACGGGCGCTGCGGCGAGGTCGGCGTCGGCCTCCGACTCGCCCGGCTGGCCGACGGGCTGCTGGACCGGGGGCTCCACCCCGATCGGGTGTACGTCGGCGTCGCGCGGCGGGCGCGGAGCGGCGGCACGGCGCTGCCCACCGAGCAGGTCGCGGGCCGCCTTGGACGGCTTGGCGCCGGCGCCACGGCCGGCCGCGCCGTGGGTGCCGATCGGGATGATGTCGGCGTCATCCATCGAGCTCACCTCCGGCCCGGACGGGGACGTCGGGGGTGCGCGTGAGTGCGTGCTCGAGACCGGCCAGCAGCGGCTCGGCGACGGCCAGGCCGGGCACGCCGGGCGGCATGTCGACCGAGCTGGCGAAGTCGCAGAAGGCCTGCTGGGTGGTGTAGCGCGGGGTGTAGCCGAACTCGTCGCGCAGCCGCGTCGTGTCGACACCGCGGCCGTAGATGAGGAAGTTGACCAGGTCGCTGGCGAACTCGGAGCGGCCCACGCCCCGCATCGCCGAGCCGACCGCGGCGAGCGCGAAGGACGGCACCGGCAGGCCCGCGCGGCCGAGGCGACGGATCGCCTGCGAGAGCAGCAGGACGCCGTCCCCTGCGAGGTTGAAGGTGCCCGCGACGTCGGTGAGGACGGCGTGGCGCAGCGCGCCGGTCAGGTCGTGCTCGTGGACGAACTGCAGGCGCGGGTCGAAGCCGAGCACCGTCGGCACGACCGGCAGGCGGAAGTACTGCGCGATCGGGCTGTCGACGCCGGGGCCGATCACGTTGGCCGCGCGCAGCATCGCGACGCTCACGTCGGGACGGCGCCGGGCGAAGCCCCGCACGTAGCCCTCGATCTCGAGCGCGTCGCGGGAGTAGCCCGAGCGCGGCATCACCTTCGGACCCATCTCCTCGGTGAACATCGAGGGGTCGCGGTGGCTGGCGCCGTAGACGGTGGTGGTCGACTTCACCACCACGCGGCGTACGTCGGGGGAGCGCTGGCAGGCGCCCAGGAGCTGCATCGTGCCGATGACGTTGGCCTCCTTCATGGAGGCGCGCGAGCCCATGCCGCCGGGCGTGGCCACGACGCTCATGTGCACGACGGTGTCGACGCGCTCGCGGACGAGGAGCTTCGCGACGACCGGGTTGCGCAGGTCGGCCCGGACGAACGAAACGGCGCCGAGGTCACCCTCAGGAGGGGTGACATCGACGCCGATCACGTTCGCGACGGCAGGGTCGTCGGCAAGGTTGCGCGCAAAACGTCGTCCGAGGTCACGGGAGACCCCGGTGACGAGCACGACCTTGCCGGCCTGCGTCATCGAAGCAGAGAACTCACTTGCCGAGCTTGCGACGCTGGACGCGCGTGCGCTTCAGCAGCTTGCGGTGCTTCTTCTTGGCCATGCGCTTGCGGCGCTTCTTGATCACAGAACCCACGGTGGAACCTTTCCAGAGCTTGACGTCCGCCCTGGCGGATACAGCACGGGCGACCGGGCCAGAGTATCGGCCCCGGCACAGGGGCCGAAATCGGGTCCGCCCGCCAGACGCCCACGTCGTACGACGTGGAGGTGGGGCGGGCGGCCGATCGGAGGGGTCGCGGTGGACTCAGCCGGCGTCGTAGAAGGAACGCTGGATGTACTCGGTGACGTCCTTCTCCTGGACCCGGAACGACCGACCGACGCGGTGCGCCGGGAGATCGCCGCCGTGAACGAGGCGGTAGACGGTCATCTTGGAGACGCGCATCATCGCGGCCACCTCGGCGATCGTCAGGAACTTGACCTCCGAGATGTCCGAAGACGAGTTGGCAGCCATGGCACACCACTTTCTTGGGCGCACGCCGCCAGCTTCCCCACTGGCGACTCACGTGTCCCTGTTCCCTGAACACTAGGGGCACCTGTGACGCAGGGGAAGAGTGTGACGGAAAAAGTTCCTTGGTTATCGGCGTGGCGCGTTGATTTGCTTCAAGTTGCGCAAATCAACCGTGTCAGGAGCCGGCAGCGAGCTGTTCCGCGCGGTCGCGGCACGCCTCCATCGCCGACAGGAACGCCGCCTTGACCCGATGGTCCTCGAGGTAGCGCAGCGCGGCGGCCGTCGTGCCGCCCGGCGAGGTGACCTGCTCGCGCAGGATCGTGGGGTGGGTGCCGGTCTCGCGCAACATCGTCGCCGACCCGAAGAGCGTCTGGATCGCCAGCTCGGTGGCCAGCGGACGCGGCAGGCCGAGCATGACGCCGGCGTCGATCATCGCCTCGACGATGTAGAAGATGTACGCCGGACCGGAGCCGCTCACGGCCGTCACGGCGTTCTGCTGCGACTCGGGCACGCGGACGACCCGGCCGGTGTCGGAGAGCAGCGCCTCCGCGGTGGCGAGGTGCGCGTCGTCGCAGTGGGTGCCGGGCGAGATCGCCGAGATGCCCTGGTCGACCAGCGCGGGCGTGTTGGGCATGACCCGGACGACGGCGACGCCCGCGGGCACGCGGTCCTCGATCCACGCCGTGGTGATGCCGGCCGCGAGCGAGACGACCAGCTGGCCGGGCTCGAGCTCGGGACGGATCTCGGCGAGGACGGTCGCCATGTCCTGCGGCTTCACGACGAGCGTGACGGTCTCGGCGCCGCGGACGGCCTCGACGTTGGAGACCACCTCCACGCCGTACTTCTCCCGCAGCTCGGCGGCGCGCTCCGCGCGCTTCTCGCCCACGAGCAGCTCCCCAACCGGGCGGCCGCCGCGGATCAGGCCGGCGAGGATCGCCTCGCCCATCACGCCGACGCCGATGAACGCGGTCTTGCCGGACTGGTCGCCAGCCATGGAGCACCTACTTCTTCGAGAGGAGAGAACGCACAAAGAATGACAGGTTCGCCGGACGCTCCGCCAAGCGCCGGGTGAGGTAGCCCCACCACTCCTGGCCGTAGGGGAGGTAGACCCGCACGGTCTCGCCGCCGGCTGCCAGCCGGCGCTGCTCGTGGGGCCGGATGCCATAGAGCATCTGCAGCTCGTGGTCCCCCGGCTCGCGGCCGTGCTCGCGCGCGAGGTGCTGCGCGATCGCCACCATCCGCGGGTCATGGGTGGCGACCAGCGGCCTGCCCTGACCGGCCATCAGCAGCCGCAGGCAGCGGACGTACGCCGCGTCGACCTCCTGGCGGTCGCGGTGCGCGACGGCGTCGGGTTCGTCGTACGCGCCCTTGCAGAGGCGGATCCGCTCGCCGGGGCCGGCGTGGGTGACGCAGTCCTGGAGCGTGCGGCGGAGGTAGGCCTGGAGCACTCCCCCGGTCTCCGGGAACTCGGTGCGCAGGGTGCGCAGGATCGCCAGCGTCACGTCGGTGACGGTGTGGTCCTCCATGTCGAGGGTGACCGTGGTGCCGGCAGCCCGGGCGGCCGCACAGATGGTGTGCGCGTGGGCACGCGCGAGGGCCTCGCCACCGGGCAGGCGCAACCCGAGCGCGGTCAGCTTCACCGAGACCTCGGCGCGGTCGGCGAGGCCGCGGTCGTGGATGTCGGAGAGCAGCGCGAGGTACTCGGCGACCACCGCCTCGGCCTGCCCGGGGGCGGTGGTGTCCTCGCCGAGGAAGTCGAGGGTCACGTGGAGCCCTTCCGCGGCCAGGCGCGCAGCCACGTCGAGCGCCTCCTCCCGGGTCTCCCCCGGCACGTAGCGGCGTACGACGTCGCGGGTGACCGGCGCGCGGCTCACGGCTGCCTTGGCGACCTGGCTCCGGGCGAGGGCGAGGAGGAGGCGGTTGGGCATCGTCAGTCGGTCCTGCGGCGGAGCGTCGCGGCGCCGAGCGCGAGCCCGACCAGCACGTACGCCGCGATCACGGCCAGGTCGCCCCCCACGCCGCCGGTGTCGGTCGAGTCGCGGACCGACGACATCGCGTCGACGGCGTACGAGAGGGGGAGGACGTTGCTGATCGCGCCGAGCACGTCAGGCAGGCTGTCGCGCGGGACGAAGAGGCCGCACAGCAGGATCTGCGGCACGACGAGCGCCGGCATGAACTGCACAGCCTGGAACTCCGTGCGCGCGAAGGCGCTGACGAAGAGGCCGAGAGCAGTGCCCAGGAGGGCGTCGACGACGGCGACCACCATGAGCAGCCAGACCGGCCCCGCGATGTCGAGACCGAGCAGGCCCACGCTGAGGCCGACCGCCAGCGCCGACTGGAGCGCCGCCACGAGGCCGAAGGCGAGCGCGTAGCCGACGAGGAAGTCGAGCCTGCCCATCGGGAGCGCGAGGAGCCGCTCGAGCGTGCCGCTGCCGCGCTCGCGGAGCGTGGTCACGCTGGTCACGAGGAACATCACGATGAAGGGGAAGATCGCCAGCAGCGCCGGCGCGAGACGGTCGAACATCTCCGGCTGACCGGGGACCATCGCGGGCTGCGGGAGGTCGGAGAACATCCACCACAGCAGCGCCATCAGCAGGCACGGCAGCACGAGCATGATCGCCAGCGTGCGATGGTCGCGCCGCAGCTGGGTGAGCACCCGGGCGGCGATGGCGAGGGTGATCCGGGGGCTCATGCGGCGCCCCCTGCCGTGCCGCCGCGCACGAGTGCGAGGAAGGCGCCCTCGATGTCGTCGGCTCCGGCTTCCTGCTTGATGGCGTCCGGGGTGCCGTCGGCGATGAGCAGCCCGTCACGCATGAGCAGCAGGCGGTCGCACCGCTCGGCCTCGTCCATGACGTGGCTCGAGACCAGCACCGCCGCCCCGCGCTGCGCGAGCGTGTGGAACGTGGCCCACAGCTCCTCGCGCAGGACCGGGTCCAGGCCCACCGTCGGCTCGTCGAGGACGAGCAGGTCCGGGTCGCCGAGGAGCGCGACGCCGAGGCTGGCCCGGCTCCGCTGGCCGCCGCTGAGGTTGCCGACGACCGCGTCGGCCTTGTCGCCGAGCCCGGTCGTCGCGAGCACCTCGTCGATGCGCCCGTGGCCGACGCCGAGCACGCGCGCGAAGAACCCGAGGTTCTCGCGCACCGACAGGTCGTCGTACACGCTGACGGCCTGGGTCTGGTAGCCGATGCGCGGCCGGAGGGAGGCACTGCCGGCCGGCTGGCCGAGCACCGTGACCTCCCCGCGCACGCCGGCCTGGACACCGACGAGCACCCGCATCAGCGTCGACTTCCCGCAACCTGACGGGCCGAGCAGGCCGGTCACCTCCCCGGCCGCGAGCGTGAAGTCGAGGCCGCGCAGCACGTCGTGCCCGCCGCGCTGCACCGTGAGGCCCGCGACCCGTACTGCGTCGTCCATGCTCGCGACGCTACTCCTGCCCGAGGTGTTCGCGGGCGAAGGCGAGGGACTCGGCGAGGTCGAGGTCGCGCTGCCGCGCGGAGCCCGAACGACGGGTGTTGATCTCGACCACCACGTGTCCGTCGAAGCCGGTGGCCGCGAGGTGGCGCAGCAGCTCCTTGGCCGGCTGGGTGCCGCGGCCGGGGACGAGGTGCTCGTCCTTCGGGGACCCGATGCCATCGGTGAGGTGGAGGTGGCGCAGACGGTCGCCGAGGCGCTGCACCATCTCGAGCGAGTCGGCCTGCGCGGTGGCGGCGTGCGAGAGGTCGACGGTGGTGTTGGCGTAGGACTCCTCCGACGGGTCCCAGCCGGGCTGGTAGACCTCCATGCCGCGGCGGGCGGAGGCGCGCCAGGGATACATGTTCTCGACGGCGAACCGGATGCCGGTGGTGCGCTCCAGCGACGCGATGCCGTCGACGAAGCCGCGCGCGTAGTCGCGCTGCCACCGGAACGGCGGGTGGACGACGACCACGTCGGCCCCCAGCTCGTGGGCGAGCTCGGCCGAGCGCTCGAGCTTGCCCCACGGCTCCGTGCCCCACACGCGCTGGGTGACCAGCAGGCAGGGTGCGTGCACCGCGCAGACCGGCACGGCATGGCGCTCGCTCAGCCCCTTCAGCGCCGAGGCGTCGCGGGAGATCGCGTCGATGCCGACCATGACCTCGACCGCGTCGTAGCCGAGCCGCCGCGCGTAGGCGAAGGCGTGGCTGGTCGACTCGGGGTAGACCGAGGCGGTGCTCAGCCCGATCAACCCCTGAAAGCCGGTCATGTCAGTGGACGAAGGCCAGGTGGTCGAAGCGCTCGAGGATGACGCCCTCACGGAGCGCCCACGGGCAGATCTCCAGCTGGGCCAGGTCGAAGATGTCCATGACCGCCTCGGCGACGAGCGCGCCCGGCAGGATCTGGTGGGTCCGGCTCTCGGAGACGCCGGGCAGCATCGCCAGCTCCTGGGGACTCATGCCGACCAGCTTGGGGATCCACTCGGCGAGTGCGCTCGCGGGCAGTGCGCGCGGGACCAGCGCCCCCTCGCCGGACGGGGCCGCACCGCAGATCCGGGCCAGCGAGCGGAACGTCTTGGACGACGCCGCAGCACGGTCCGGTGCGCCGTAGCGGAGCAGCTGGCCGGCGTCCTTCGCGATCGCGGCACGGATCGTGCGGCGGAGCTCGCGCAGGGTGGCAGCGTCGGGCACGCCGTCGGCGAAGTGGTTGCGGGCCAGCCGCGCGGCACCGAGCGGCAGCGACCAGGCGACGTCGGGGGCCTCGTCCTTGCCGCCGGCGATCTCGAGCGACCCGCCACCGATGTCGAAGACGGCCAGGCGGCCGGCCGACCACCCGAACCACCGGCGTACGGCGAGGAAGGTGAGGCGGGCCTCGTCCTCGCCCGGGAGGACCTCGAGGTCGACGCCCGTACGCTCGCGGACGTGGGCGAGCACCGCGTCGGAGTTGGTCGCGTCGCGGACCGCTGACGTGGCGAAGGCGAGCATCTCCTCGCAGCCCTTGTCGTGGGCGACCTCGAGCGCGTCGCCGCAGAAGGTCGTGAGCGCGTCGATGCCCGCCTGGCTGACCGCGCCCGAGGCGTCGAGGTGCTCGGCGAGGCGGAGCGGCTCCTTGTAGGAGTACGCCGGCAGCGGCGCCGCGCCACCGTGGGCGTCGACCACCAGGAGGTGACCGGTGTTGGAACCGATGTCGAGGACGCCCAGCCGCATGGCTTCCACGCTACCGGCAACGGACACGGCGGGGAGCCGGAGAACGTACTCTTTGCCGGTGCCTGAGGTCCCCCTTGATTTCCCCCGTGCCTTCGTCGAGTTCGTCAACCCGGCCGACGAGACCGAGATCTTCCGCTGCGACCTCACCTGGCTGACCTCCAGCTGGACCTGCATCTTCGGGTCCGGCTGCGCGGGCATCTACCAGCACTCCCCCGACATCGGCTGCTGCACGCTCGGCGCGCACTTCAGCGACAAGGACGACGAGGAGCGCGTCGCGGCGTACGTCGATCAGCTGACGCCGGAGTCGTGGCAGTTCCACCCCGGCCGCGCCGTGAAGCGCAAGGACTGGGTCGAGAAAGACGACGACGGCGAGCGCAAGACGAAGGCCCACGAGGTCGACGGCCAGTCGGCGTGCGTCTTCTCCAACCGCCCCGGCTTCTCCGGCGGCGCCGGCTGCGCGCTGCACTCGCTCGCCCTCGACAAGGGGATCAGCTACATCGAGACCAAGCCCGACGTCTGCTGGCAGCTGCCGATCCGGCGTACGTTCCGCGAGGTCGAGCGGATCGACGGCTCGGAGTACACCGAGGTCAGCATCGGCGAGTACGACCGGCGCGGCTGGGGCCCGGGCGGCCACGACCTCGACTGGTACTGCTCCGGCAACACCGAGGCCCACGTCGCCATGGAGCCGGTCTACGTCACCTCGGCTCCGGAGCTCACCGCGCTGATGGGCGAGCAGGGGTACGCCGAGCTGGTGCGGCACGCCGAGGCGCACGTCCGGTCGCGCTCCGCACTGGCGCTCCACCCGGCCGACCCGCGCTGATCTCACCGCCGCACAGGCGAGGGCGAAGTATCTCGATGTCAAGAGAGATCGACCCCCGTTTTCGTGTGTCCTGCATCTCGGGTTAACAATGCGGGCATGCGCCTGGACCACGTTTCGTACGCCGCAGGACCCGACGGCCTGAAGGCCACCGCAGAGCGCCTGGGCAAGCTGCTCGGCACCGAGATCGCGGACGGCGGTGTGCACCCGCGCTTCGGCACGTGCAACTACATCCTCCCGCTCGCCGGCGGCACCTACCTCGAGGTCGTGGGCGCCCTCGAGCACCCGGCATCCGACAAGGCCGTCTTCGGCCAGGCGGTCAAGGCCCGCACCGCCCTCGGCGGCGGCTGGCTCGGCTGGGTCGTCGCGGTCAACGACCTCGAGGGCACCGAGGCCCGGCTCGGTCGCGAAGCGAAGGACGGCTACCGCCACCGCCCCGACGGCCACGAGCTGATCTGGAAGCAGATCGGCATCAAGGAGCTCGACGCCGACCCGCAGCTCCCCTACTTCATCCACTGGCTCTCCCCCAGCGAGGACCACCCGTCCGCAGGCGCCTCGGGCGACTACGCGCTGGCGGCCCTCGAGATCGCCGGTGACCCCAACCGCGTCTCCGAGTGGCTCGGCGAGCCCGAGGACCACCCGCTCGACGACGTCGAGGTCCGCTGGGTCGCCCCCCACGGCACCCCCGGCATCGTCGCGGTCGAGTTCACCACCCCCAACGGGTGCGTCCGCATCTGACATGAGCCGCACGGCTCCGGGGGCGATCCCGTCCCCGAACATCTGGCACCACACGGCCACCTACGAGGTCGAGAACCACGCGGTCGACCCGTCGCGCGTCATCGAGCAGACGATGGAGGCGATCGCTCCGTGGGCCGGGCGCACGATGCTCGACCTGGGCTGCGGCACGGGCTTCCACCTGCCCCGGTGGGCTGCGACGGCCGCACGCGTGGTCGGGGTCGAGCCGCACGCCGACCTGCTCGCCGTCGCGGCCCGTCGCGTACGCCGCCTGGCCAACGTCACGCTGCTGCAGGGCACCGCGCAGGCGGTCCCGCTTCCGGACTCCTCCGTCGACGTCGTGCAGGCGCGGTGGGCCTACTTCTTCGGCCCCGGCTGCGAACCAGGACTGGCCGAGCTCGACCGCGTCATGCGCCGGGGCGGCACGGCGTTCGTGATCGACAACGACGCCAGCCGCTCGACGTTCGGCGGGTGGTTCCGGCGGGGCTATCCGACGGTGGACCCCGATGCCGTGTCGCGCTTCTGGGCCTCCCACGGCTGGACCCGCACGCCGGTCGACATCGCCTGGCGCTTCGACTCCCGCGCGGACCTCGAGGCGGTCGTGCGGATCGAGTTCAGCGCCGAGGTGGCCGACGAGGTGCTGCGGGAGTGGGGACCGGAGAAGGGGCTCGAGGTCGACTACGCGGTCAACCTCTGGTCGAAGCAGTTCTGAGGCAGGCCGTTGACCCCGGGCCGCGACCCGCGGTCGCGACCACGGTGCGTCAACTCAGGTGCACGGGCACCTGATTCGCCCCTTCGGAGGTCGTCCGCAGGTCGACACAGGGACCCGGGCACCTGAGTTGCCCGGGCCGTCAGCCCCCGCCGTCAGTCCCCGGCCGTCAGTCCCCGGCCGTCACCGCGGGTGGTTTCAGCGCAGGTCGGTGAGGTCGGCCGGGTCGACCTTCGTGCCGACCAGCTCGCGGATCCTGTCGTTGACGTCCCAGATGTTGACGTTCATGCCGGCCGTGACGACGCCGTCGCGCAGCCACCACGCGACGTACTCACCGCCGTCGACGTCACCGCGCAGGACCGCCTCGTCGTCGGGGGCGTTGCGGCCGACGTACTCCATCGAGAAGTCGAACTGGTCGGTGAAGAAGTACGGCTGCCAGTCGTAGCCGCCCTCGAGGCCGAGCATGGTGCGGCCGGCCAGCTTGCCCTGCCTGATCGCGTTGTCCCAGTGCTCGACGCGGAGGCGCTGGCCGAGCGCGGTGTTGTGGGCGTTGGCGACGTCGCCCGCAGCGAAGACGTGGGGGTCGGAGGTCTGCAGCCGCTCGTCGACGACGATGCCGCCGTCGACGTCGAGCCCGGCAGCCTCGGCCAGGCCGGACGTCGGGGTCGCGCCCACCGCGAGCAGCACGAGGTCGGCGGCGACCATGCCGTCAGCGGTGCGGACGCCGCCGTCGACGACCTCCTCGACCTGGACGCCGGTGCGGATCTCGACGCCGTTCTTCGCATGGATCGCGGCGACGTGGTCGGCCACGACCGGCCCGAGCAGGTGGCCGAGTGGACGACCGCCGGCCTCGAGCACGACGACCTCCATGCCGGCCTGGTGCGCGGTGGCGGCCACCTCGAGGCCGATCCAGCCCCCGCCGATGACCGCGAGACGCTTGCCCTCGGCCATCGCCGCCTTGAGGCGCTCGCTGTCGTCGATCGTGCGGAGGGTCAGCGCCTTCTCGATGCCGGGAATCTGGAGGGTGCGGGGGCTCGCGCCCGTGGCGACGAGCAGCCGGTCGTAGCCGAGGCTCTCGCCACTGTCGAGCACGACCACGCGCTCGTCGAGGCGGAGGTCGGTGGCGGCTTCACCCAGGCGAAGGGTGACGTCGTTGTCGCGGTACCACCCCGCGTCGTGGGGGAAGGCGGCGTCACGGTCGTCCTTGCCGGCCAGGTAGCCCTTCGACAGCGGCGGGCGCTCGTATGGCGCATGGGGCTCGCGACAGACCAGCGTCAGCCGGCCGGCGTACTCCTGGTCCCGGAGGGACTCGACGGCGTGGACGGCGGCCAGGCCGCCGCCCACGATGACGATGCTGCGCGGTTCGTCCATGCGCTCCATCCTGCTCCTCCGACGGCGACCACCCAAGGGGCGGAAGAGTGGTCGCCGTCGGAGGGCGTCAGAGGGTCAGGCGTAGACCGGAGCCGCAGCCGGCTTCCTGCCGAGGACGACGCCGAGCGCGGCCATGCCCGCGGCGAGCACGAGGTGGAGCCAGTTGTCGGCCGTGTTGAGGCCGACGAAGTTCGCGGCGCCGTGCTGGTCGATCAGCGCGCCGTAGACCGTGAGCACCGCGTAGACGACGGCGCCGCCGATGAGGAAGGCGCGGGCGCCGTTCCACGTCTTCGCGAGGGCGAGGCCGACCACGCCGAAGAGGAGGTGGACGACGTTGTGCAGCACCGAGACCTCGAAGAGGCCGAGGAGCTTCGCCTCGGAGTCGTGGCCGGCGAACTGGATGTCGCCGACGTGGCTGGTCAGGCCGGGGACGAAGCCGGCGACGCCGACGAGGAGGAAGACGACCGCCACGAGGGCGGCGGCGGGGCGGAGAGGATCGTGCGACTGCTTCATGGGAACTCCTGGAGACGAAGGGGCCGCTGCGGCCCCGATGCCTGTGCTTCGGAGCCGTCGCCGGATCGGATGGCGCCGCGTCTCCACGGGCGGCCGGGTGGCAGTCGGGTGGAGGCCGGGCGCCGACCGGGTGTCGGCCGGCTTCTGTCGGTGCGTTCGAATAGGGTTTCGAACATGGCAGCGAAGACGAAGGCACCCCGGTCGGAGTACAGGTGCGCCGAGTGCGGGTGGACCACGGCGAAGTGGGTCGGCAGGTGTGGCGAGTGCCAGGCGTGGGGCTCGGTCGCCGAGTCCGCCTCCGCTCCCGCCGGTCGCACGACGGCCGGCCCCGTGACCGCACCGGCAGTGCCCATCGGCCAGGTGCCGGTCGAGGAGTCGACCCAGCGGCTCAGTGGCGTGCCCGAGCTCGACCGCGTCCTCGGCGGCGGGCTCGTGCCGGGCGCGGCGATCCTGCTCGCCGGCGAGCCCGGGGTCGGCAAGTCGACGCTCCTCCTCGAGGTGGCCGCCCAGACGGCGCGCTCGGGGCGCCGCACGCTCTACGTCTCCGGCGAGGAGTCCGCCTCGCAGGTGCGCCTCCGCGCCGACCGCACCGGCGCCGTCGTCGACGAGCTCTACCTCGCCGCCGAGACCGACCTCGCTGCCCTGCTCGGCCACATCGAGGCGGTCAAGCCCGAGCTGCTCGTGGTCGACTCCGTCCAGACGATCAACGTCGCCGACCTCGACGGCGTCCCGGGCGGCGTCACCCAGGTCAAGGAGGTCGCGGCGGCGCTCGTGCGGGTCGCCAAGACCCGCAACATCACCACCGTCGTCGTCGGCCACGTCACCAAGGACGGCACCATCGCCGGCCCGCGTGTCCTCGAGCACGTCGTCGACGTGGTCCTCCACTTCGAGGGCGACCGCAACAGCCGCTTCCGCATGCTCCGCGCGATGAAGAACCGGTTCGGCCCCGTCGACGAGGTCGGCTGCTTCGACCTCGGCTCCGACGGCATCACCGCGGTCTCCGACCCCACCGGCCTCTTCGTGGAGAACCACTCGCAGCAGGTCGCGGGCACCTGCGTGGCCGTGACGATGGAGGGCCGCCGGCCGCTGCTGGCCGAGGTCCAGTCACTGGTGACGGTCGCACCGGGCGACAAGCCACGGCGTACGACGTCGGGGCTGGACTCCTCGCGCGTCGCGATGGTCCTCGCGGTGCTGGCGCAGCACGGCGGCCTCAAGCTCCACAACCACGACGTCTTCTGCTCGACCGTCGGCGGGGCCAAGCTGACCGACCCGTCGACCGACCTGGCGATCGCGATCAGCATCGCGTCGGCCCACTACTCACGCCCCGCCCCGACCGCCACGATCGCGATCGGCGAGCTCGGCCTGGCTGGCGAGCTGCGCAAGGTGCGCGACCTGCCGCAGCGGCTGGCGGAGGCCGCGCGCCTCGGCTTCAAGTACGCGCTCGTCCCCGTCGACCGGGCCAACGGCTCGGCGCCGGGCCGGGTGCGCATGGTCGACGGGATGAAGGTGATGGACGTGCCGGACATCGCCGCCGTGATGCGCCTGCTCGACCTGCAGGGCCGTGTCGTCCACGCCGCGGCCCCACCGGCAAATCACGAGGTCGGCTGACCGCTCCACCGCTACGATCAGCGCAGTTGTCGATACGTCAGACGGGAAGCAGCACGTGGCCGCCATCGAGCGTTCCGAAGAGACCGAGCGCCTCAGGGCCACGCTCGCATCCATCGCGCCCGGCACTCCCCTGCGTGATGCGCTCGAGCGCATCCTGCGCGGCCGCACCGGCGCGCTCGTCGTCCTCGGCTACGACAAGACCGTCGAGGGCATCGCGACGGGTGGCTTCCAGCTCGACGTGCCGTTCACCGCGACCGGCCTGCGCGAGCTGGCCAAGATGGACGGCGCGATCATCGTCGACGCGGAGCTGACCCGGATCCACAAGGCCGCGGTCCACCTCATGCCCGACCACACGATCCCCTCCGAGGAGACCGGCACCCGTCACCGCACGGCGGACCGCGTCGCCCGCCAGACCGGCTTCCCGGTCATCTCGGTGTCGCAGTCGATGCAGATCATCGCGGCGTACGTCGGGGAGACGCGCCACGTCCTCGAGGACTCCGGCCGGATCCTGACCCGCGCCAACCAGGCCCTGGCCACGCTCGAGCGCTACAAGATGCGCCTCGACGAGGTCTCCTCGACGCTGTCCGCGCTCGAGATCGAGGACCTCGTGACCGTGCGCGACGTCGCCGTCGTGGCCCAGCGCCTCGAGATGGTCACGCGCATCGCCCGCGAGATCGAGGACTACGTGCTCGAGCTCGGCACCGACGGCCGCCTGCTCACGCTCCAGCTCGAGGAGCTGATCACCGGCGTCGACGCCGAGCGTGAGCTGGTCATCCGTGACTACCTTCCCGGTGGCCGCAAGGCGAAGAGCCCGGAGGAGCTGCTGCTCCGCCTCGAGCACCTCGACGCCAGCGAGCTGGTCGACCCCGCCTCGGTCTCCCGGGCCCTGGGCCTCGGCGGCGCCGAGCACCTCGACGGCGCGGTCACCCCGCGTGGCTTCCGCCTGCTGGCGAAGGTCCCGCGGCTCCCCGCCGCCGTCGTCGACCGGCTGATCGACCACTTCGGCACGCTGCAGAAGCTCCTCGGCGCGAGCATCGACGACCTCCAGGCCGTCGAGGGCGTCGGCGAGCTCCGTGCCCGCAGCGTGCGCGAGGGGCTCTCCCGGCTGGCCGAGTCGAGCATCCTCGAGCGTTATGTCTGAGGCAGTGCGTCCCTAGGACGCACCCTGCAGCACGGGCCGCCGCACCGGGGCGCCCGAGCGTGCCACGTCGCCGCGGCGTACACCCGCGTCGATCTCGTCGATGATCGCCCGCAGCTGGTGCCTCCGGTCGGCCTCGACGACGGCGCCCATGGCGCGCTGCCGCGGCACGATCGTGGTCTGCTCGAAGGGCACGGTGGCGTCGTTCCAGATCGCCGTCTGCATCGCGCGCAGCAGCGTCCAGTAGGCGTCGTCCCAGGTGTGCGACGGGCCGGCGACGGCAGCGCGGTAGTGCTCCCACATGTCGATCGGCAGGATCTCGCGGACCAGTACGTCGAGCAGTCGCTGCGAGCCGTGCCGGCGCACCATCTCGAGCGTCATCAGCTTGGTCTGGCGGCGCTCCTCGAGGTTGCTGAGCTCCGCGCGCCGCTGGGTGGCGGAGGTCAGGTCGTGCCGCATCCGCCACTCGTAGACGACGTCGGTGAGCACGTCGAAACGCTCAGCTGCGAGGAACGCCTGGGTCAGCGCCGGCTGGTCCTGGTAGCGCGTGCGCTCGGGGAAGACGATGCCCGCGCGGTCCCAGAAGTCGCGACGGAAGATCTTGTTCCACACGAAGACGTCCGCGAGCATCAGCGGCGCCTCCTCGATGGTGCAGCGGAGCCGCTCGACCTCGTGGTTGCGCTGCATGAGCGGCGGCACGAACCACTCCGTGTCGCTCACCCGGGCCGCCTTGCCGACGACGAAGTCCGAGCCCGTACGCCGCAGGGTGCGCAGCATCCGGCTCCAGGCGTCCGCGGGCAGCGCGTCGTCGGAGTCGACGAAGGTCAGGTACGGCGCGGTGCAGTGTGCGACGCCCACGTTGCGCGCCGTGCTGACGCCGCTGCGCTCGGGCAGCTCGATCAGGCGGATGTGGCCGTACGCCGCGGCGTACCGCTCGGCGATGGCGGTCGAGCCGTCGGTGGAGGCGTCGTCGACCAGCACGATCTCGAGGTCGCCGACCGGCTGCCGGAGGATGGAGTCGAGGCACTCGGGAAGCCAGGCGGCCACGTTGTGGATCGGCACGACCACGCTGAGACGCGGCGTGGTGCGGCGGCGGAAGTCGATGCGCATGTCTCCATTGCGACGGCGCCCGGTGGCGCGACGACCACCGTTGAGGGAGACCTCGATGACGGCTTGATGAACGGTTGCTAGGTTCGCCGGATCTGGTCGGGCGCCGCCTTTTCGCGCACTTACCGTCGATGCCGTGAAGATCACCGTCATCGGCTGTGGCTACCTCGGCGCCACCCACGCCGCCTGTCTCGCCTCCCTCGGCTTCGAGGTGCTGGGCGTCGAGATCGACCCCGCCCGCCGCTCCGCGCTCGAGCGCGGCGTCCTCCCCTTCTTCGAGCCGGACCTCCCCGAGCTGCTCGTCGAGCAGGTCGAGTCCGGCCGCCTCCGGTTCACGGACGACATGGCCGAGGCCGCAGCGTTCGGCGACGTCCACTTCGTCTGCGTCGGCACGCCGCAGCGTGCCGACGGCATGGGCGCCGACCTCTCGTACGTCGAGGGCGCCGTCGCCGCGCTGGCGCCGTACCTCGACCGTCCCACCCTCGTGGTCGGCAAGTCGACCGTGCCCGTCGGCACCGCGGAGCGGCTGCAGGAGATCCTGCGCACCACCGCTCCAGCGGGCGAGGCGGTGGAGGTCGCGTGGAACCCGGAGTTCCTCCGCGAGGGCTTCGCGGTCAAGGACACGATCGAGCCCGACCGCCTGGTGCTCGGCGTCCTCTCCGAGCGGGCCGAGGCCCTGCTGCGCGAGGTCTACGCGCAGCCGATCGCGGGCGGCTGCCCGGTCATCGTCACGGACTTCCCCACCGCCGAGCTGGTCAAGGTCGCGGCCAACAGCTTCCTCGCCACGAAGATCTCGTTCATCAACGCGATGGCCGAGCTCTGCGACGTCACCGGCGCCGACGTGGTCACGCTCGCCGACGCGATCGGCTTCGACGCCCGGATCGGGCGCAGGTTCCTCAACGCCGGCGTCGGCTTCGGTGGCGGCTGCCTGCCGAAGGACATCCGGGCCTTCCGCGCCCGCGCCGAGGAACTCGGCGTCAAGGACGCCCTCCGCTTCCTCCACGAGATCGACCGGATCAACATCCGTCGCCGCAAGCGGGTCATCAAGATCGCCCGCGCCGAACTGGGTGGCCGCCTGCCCGGCAAGCGGGTCGCCGTCCTGGGCGCCGCGTTCAAGCCGAACAGCGACGACATTCGCGACAGCCCCGCGCTGGAGATCGCCGCCACCCTCCACGAGAAGGGCGTGCGTGTCGTCGTCCACGACCCCGAGGCGATCCCGCCGGCGCGCAAGAAGCACCCCGAGCTCGAGTACGCCGACACGATCGAGGCCGCCTGCGAGGGCGCCGACCTCGTGCTGCACCTCACCGAGTGGCTCGAGTACCGCTCCGTCGACCCGGTCGCACTCGGGGCCGTCGTGGCCGGCAAGCGCATGATCGACGGGCGCAACTGCCTCGACCTCGCGGCGTACGCCGACGCGGGGTGGACCGTACGCTCGCTCGGCCGCCCCACCGTGGGCTGAGCCTGCACCGGCTCAGGGCGCTCGGGAGCCGGCCGGGTCCAGGCTGGCCCGGGGCAGCGCTGGCACCGTCAGGGCTGGCGCGGGTCTCCGCCCTGCGTGCTGGCCTTGGTCGTGGTGCCGCTCGCGGTGGCGCTCGCCGTCGGCGTGGGGGTCGGCTTCGGCTTCGCGGTCTTGGTGACGACGACCTCGGGCGGCCCGGTCAGCTCGAACTGGGTGTCGGTCGGCTCGCCGCCGAGGGTCGCCGCGATCGCGTGGTACGACCCGATGCCCGCCCAGTCAGCAGCCCGCGAGCACGTGTCGTCGGCGCGGTGACCGTTCCAGACGAAGGTCACCCGGGCCGGCTTCACCGCGCGGACGACGAGGTCCGCGGTGGGCAGCACGTCGCACTGCTGGGTGGACCAGATGCTGTCGGCGCCGGAGGTGATCTTGACCGCGACGGACTGCGGCGAGAAGGCGAACGTGCACGCCTCCTCGGTGGTGCTGACCACCAGGGGCATCTCGACCCTGCCGTCGTTGGGGCGCTTGCCGCCGGACGGCGTGATCGTGACGTTCTCGGGGTCGCAGGGACCCGACGGCTCGGCGAGCGGGAGCCCCTTGCCGTTGCTCGGCGTGACGACGTCCGTGGGCGTGCCGGTGGGCGTCGCCGACGTCGAGGTCCGGCCGCCGACGAGCGCGGCCTTGCCGGCGTCGGCCTTCGGCTTCTCGGAGCCGTCGCTGCCGCCGGTGAGGAGCTTGCCGATGACGAGCACGAGGAGCAGCGCGACCCCGATCAGGATCCCGCGGCGGACCCAGTAGACGCGGGCGGGAAGCGGTCCGCGGGGTGCCATGCTCATGCCGAGAACGGTAACCAGCGGCCGGTCGTGAATCCGTGAGCCACGCGGGGCGCCCGCCCGTTGTGAGCAGCGCCCCACCGGCGCAGGGCTTGTCAGACACGCTCTAGGCTGGCTGCGCCATGAGTGACCTCCACCAGCCCGTGCTCAGGTGGTACGCCGAGCACCAGCGCGACCTGCCGTGGCGCCGTCCGGGCACCAGCGCGTGGTCGGTGATGGTCTCGGAGTTCATGCTGCAGCAGACGCCGGTGGTGCGGGTCCTCCCGGTCCACGAGGCCTGGCTCGAGCGGTGGCCCACGCCGACGGCGCTGGCCGACGAGCCGGCCGGCGAGGCGGTCCGGGCGTGGGGGCGGCTCGGCTACCCCCGCAGGGCGCTCCGGCTCCACGCAGCGGCCACGGTGATCCGCGATGCGCACGGCGGCATCGTGCCCGACACGTACGACGAGCTGCTCGCGCTGCCCGGCGTCGGCGACTACACCGCCGCCGCGATCGCCTCCTTCGCCTTCGGGCGCCGCCACGTCGTGCTCGACACCAACGTCCGGCGCGTGCTCGCCCGCACCCTCGCCGGCGCCGAGTTCCCTGCCCCGGCGGTCAACAAGGCCGAACGCGAGCTCGCCGGCTCGGTGCTCCCCGACGCCGACGAGGACGCCGCCGTCTGGGCGGTCGCGACCATGGAGCTCGGCGCCGTCGTCTGCACCGCCGCCCGCCCGGCCTGCGAACGGTGCCCCGTCGTCGACCTGTGCGCCTGGCACGCCGCTGGGCGACCGGCGTACGACGGACCGGCGCGGAAGGTGCAGGACTACGCCGGCACGGACCGGCAGTGCCGCGGGCGTCTCCTGGGCGTCGTCCGCGACGCCGACGGCGCGGTCCCCCGCGGCCGCCTCGAGGCCGAGTGGCACCTGGCCGAGCAGCGCGACCGGGCCCTCGCCGGCCTGCTCACCGACGGACTGCTGGTCGAGCCGGAGCCCGGCTACTACGCCCTCCCCTGAGGCCGGGAGCGACGACTCCTAGGCTTGGCAGCGCACAGCGCGCCGCGATCGACAGGAACGGTGATGGATCACCCCATGCAGAGCCCGTCGGCAGCCGAGGCACCGCCGGCGCCGGCAAGCCGGGCAGTCCGGCCCCGCAACGTCGGGATCGACCTGGTCCGGTGCCTCGCGCTGGCCGCGGTCGTCTGGGGCCACATGGACTTCTCGCTCAGGCCGTTCACCTTCTCCTGGCACGTCCCGGTCTTCTTCCTGCTCTCGGGCTACCTGTGGCGACAGCCGTCGACGGGGGTGGCGGGCGAGGTCGTGCGCCGCAGCCGCAGGGTGCTCGTCCCGTACGTCGCATGGCTCCCGATCGGCCTGCTCGCCACGTGGCTCGTGCTGAGGTACCGCGACCGCCCGGTCTCCATGCACGACCTGCTCCTCGACGGCCTCCACGGCGGAACGAGCCTGATCGGCATCACGGGCCCGTACTACTTCCTGACCGCCTTCGCGACGGCGGTGGCGGTCGTGCTGGTGACGGCCCGCTTCTCCTGGTGGCTGACGATCGGGGTCGGCGTCGCTGCCACGGTTGCCGCCACTCTCGACCCGGAGGAGCTGGCGGGCTGGCCGCTGTCCATCGGCCCCGGGCTCGTCGGGACGCTGCTGATCGCGGTGGGCTTCGGCGCGTGGAGGCTGAGCCGTCGCCTCCGCTGGCGCGGCGTGATCGGCGCCGCCCTCGCCACCCTCGGCCTGCTCGGAGCGAGCCAGCACCTCTACGACGTCGTCGACCTCAAGAAGGCCTACCTCGGCACTCCGGTCGTCTCCCTCTGCGTCGCGGTCGCGATCGGCATCGGCCTCACCTGGACGTGCGAGGTCGCGGCTCCGCTGCTGCCGCGGGCGGCACGCCGGGCCGTGACGGCGATCGCGGAGGTCTCCGTCCCGGTGCTGATGGCGCACATGCTGTTCGGGGTGCTCGCGCTCCTCGTGCACCCGGGGCTCGCACCCGCCGTGCGCGCAGTCGTCGCCTTCACCTGCGCGGTCGCGACCGGGCTCCTGATCCAGCGAACCCCGCTCCGCAAGATCCTGGTCTGAACGCACGACGGCCCCGCTCCCTCACGGGAACGGGGCCGTCGCAGCGCATCTCCCCGCCGTACGGCGGGGGCGGGGTCAGCCGGCGTCGGAGTCCGAAGCCGGAGCCTCGTTGGTCGTCTCCAGCGGCGGGACGTCCGGGACGGCCGAGACCTTCTGACCCTGGAAGGTGAAGGTCGCGGTCGGCCCCTCGCCCGTGGCGTCGACCAGGACGATCTGACCGGGGCCGATCTCGCCGAAGAGCATCTTCTCGGCGAGGACGTCCTCGATCTCGCGCTGGACCGTCCGGCGCAGCGGACGCGCGCCGAGCACCGGATCGAAGCCCCGCTTGGCGAGGAGCTCCTTCGCGGCCGTGGTCAGCTCCAGGGACATGTCGCGGTCCTTGAGGCGCTTCTCGACCGACGCGATCATGTTGTCGACCATCGCGATGATCTGCTCCTGCGTCAGCGGCGGGAACACGATGATCTCGTCGACACGGTTGAGGAACTCGGGGCGGAAGTGCTGCTTGAGCTCCTCCGAGACCTTCGCCTTCATCCGGTCGTAGGTGCCGGCGGTGTCGCTGCCCTGCTGGAAGCCGAGCGAGACGCCCTTGCTGATGTCACGCGAACCGAGGTTCGTGGTCATGATGATGACGGTGTTCTTGAAGTCGACCACGCGGCCCTGCGAGTCGGTCAGGCGACCTTCCTCGAGGATCTGCAGCAGCGAGTTGAAGATGTCCGGGTGGGCCTTCTCCACCTCGTCGAAGAGGACGACGGAGAACGGCTTGCGGCGCACCTTCTCGGTGAGCTGGCCGCCCTCTTCGTAGCCGACGTAGCCCGGAGGCGAGCCGAACAGGCGCGAGACCGTGTGCTTCTCGGAGAACTCCGACATGTCGAGCTGGATGAGCGCGTCCTCGTCGCCGAAGAGGAACTCGGCCAGCGTCTTCGACAGCCACGTCTTACCGACACCGGACGGACCGGCGAAGATGAACGAGCCGCCGGGGCGCTTGGGGTCCTTCAGGCCCGCACGCGTACGCCGGATGGCGCGGGAGAGTGCCTTGACGGCCTCCTCCTGCCCGATGACGCGCTTGTGCAGCTCGTCCTCCATCTTGAGCAGCCGGGTCGACTCCTCCTCGGAGAGCTTCACGATCGGGATGCCGGTCGCGACGGCGAGGACCTCGGCGATGAGCTCCTCGTCGACCTCGGCCACGACGTCCATGTCACCGGCGCGCCACTGCTTCTCGCGCTCGGCCTTGCGCCCGATGAGCTGCTTCTCCTCGTCGCGGAGGGCAGCGGCCGCCTCGAAGTCCTGGCCGTCGATCGCGGCCTCCTTGCGCTGGCGGACGTCGGCGATCTTCTCGTCGAACTCGCGGAGGTCCGGCGGGGCGGTCATGCGACGGATGCGCAGGCGCGAGCCCGCCTCGTCGATGAGGTCGATCGCCTTGTCCGGCAGGAAGCGGTCGGAGATGTAGCGGTCGGCGAGGGTCGCAGCAGAGACCAGCGCCTCGTCGGTGATCGTCACGCGGTGGTGCGCCTCGTAGCGGTCACGCAGGCCCTTGAGCATCTCGATCGTCTCGGCGATCGACGGCTCGGGCACCTGGATCGGCTGGAAGCGGCGCTCGAGCGCGGCGTCCTTCTCGAGGTGCTTGCGGTACTCGTCGAGGGTGGTCGCGCCGATCGTCTGGAGCTCACCACGCGCGAGCATGGGCTTCAGGATCGAGGCGGCGTCGATCGCGCCCTCAGCAGCTCCGGCACCGACGAGCGTGTGGATCTCGTCGATGAAGAGGATGATGTCGCCGCGGGTCTTGATCTCCTTGAGCACCTTCTTCAGGCGCTCCTCGAAGTCACCGCGGTAGCGCGAGCCGGCCACCAGCGCACCGAGGTCGAGCGTGTAGATGTGCTTGTCCTTGAGCGTCTCGGGGACGTTGCCCTTGACGATGTCCTGGGCCAGGCCCTCGACGACCGACGTCTTGCCCACGCCGGGCTCGCCGATCAGCACCGGGTTGTTCTTCGTGCGACGGCTGAGCACCTGCATGACGCGCTCGATCTGGACCTCACGACCGATGATCGGGTCGAGCTTGCCCTCGCGGGCAGCCTGCGTGAGGTTGCGGCCGAACTGGTCCAGGACCATCGAGGACGACGGCGCGTCGCCGGACTGGGTCGGGGCGCCCGCAGCGGCAGCCTCCTTGCCCTGGAAGCCGGAGAGCAGCTGGATGACCTGCTGGCGGACCCGGTTGAGGTCGGCGCCGAGCTTCTGCAGCACCTGGGCGGCGACGCCCTCCCCCTCGCGGATCAGGCCGAGCAGGATGTGCTCGGTGCCGATGTAGGAGTGGCCCAGCTGCAGCGCCTCGCGCAGCGAGAGCTCGAGGACCTTCTTGGCGCGCGGCGTGAACGGGATGTGCCCCGACGGCGCCTGCTGGCCCTGGCCGATGATCTCCTCGACCTGCGCGCGCACCGCCTCGAGCGAGATGTCGAGGGACTCCAGCGCCTTCGCGGCGACACCCTCGCCCTCGTGGATCAGGCCGAGCAGGATGTGCTCGGTGCCGATGTAGTTGTGGCTGAGCATGCGGGCCTCTTCCTGGGCCAGCACCACCACTCGGCGGGCACGGTCGGTAAACCGCTCGAACATCGCTCACACTCCCTTGATTCTGGCCTGCCGCCGCTCCCCCGCTGGATGCAGAGAAGAAGAACAGACGCCCGGACCAACGTCCGACTCCACCCTACGTGTTCCCCGCGGCAGCAGAACCGCGTACGCCGACAGCGAACACGCTGCAGGTTCACGCCGCCTCGGCGGTCTCCGGGAGCAGGTTCACGCCGCCTCGGCGGTCTCCGGGAGCAGGTTCACGCCGCCTCGGCGGTCTCCGGGAGCAGGTTCACGCCGCCTCGGCGGGTCAGTGAGCCGCGTCGTACGCCTGCTGCACCTCGCCGGGGACGCGGCCGCGGTCGCCCAGGTCGGGCCAGCCGTTGGCGCGTGCCCAGTCGCGGACGTCACGGGTGCCGCCGGCAGCACTGCTCTTCTTGGCAGCGCCACGACGGGCGCTCGCGACCTTGCGGGCGTGGCCGACGTACGGCGCGAGCGCCTCGCGCAGGCGGGCGGCGTTGGCCGAGGCCAGGTCGATCTCGTACGACGTGCCATCGAGCGCGAAGCTCACGGTCTCGTCGGCATCACCACCGTCGATGTCGTCGATCAGGACGATGGAAACCTTCTGCGCCATGATGGAAATTCACCTCAGTTTAGGAAATTGAATTCTTGTGAAACCGTAACGAATTCAATGTGCAAAAGATACGGGATATCCTTTGCATTCTGCCCCTACCGGGAAAGGGACGGGCCCCCTCGGGCCGCCGTCCACGAAATGCCTCCTGGAGCCTGCGCGACTAGGATCGGCGCCCATGACCGGGTCCCCTCTGCCGTCCGACGCGATCCTTCTCCACATCGGACCCCACAAGACGGGCACCACGGCTCTCCAAGGCGTCCTCGCGGACGCGCGGGAGGACATGGCCGCTCAGGGAGTGCTCTACCCCGGAGAGGGTGGCGCCCATCACCTCGCCGCACGCGCGGTGACCGCCAACCCGAGTGGCTGGAAGAACGACAACCAGGCCGCCGAGTCGTGGCGCTGGCACCGGCTCTGCAACCTCACGCGGGCCCACGAGGGGCGCGTCGTGATCAGCAGCGAGTTCTTCGCGCTGGCCAGCGAGGCCCAGCGCAAGCGGATCGTCGACGGGCTCGGCACCGGGCGGCTGCACGTCGTCATCGCCGCACGCAACCCCGGCTCCATCGCGCTCTCGACCTGGCAGCAGGTGCTGCGCGACGGCAAGACCGGCGGCCTCGACGGCTGGCTCCACCAGCAGTTCGAGCGCCCCGAGCCGACGCCGGTCCTCGGGCACCAGGGCTTCTGGTCCTGGGCCGACCCGGCCACGCTGGTGGCGAAGTGGAGTGCGCTGGTCGACCCGTCCCGCGTGCACGTCATCGTCCTCGACGAGACCGACCGGACCCACCTGCCGCGCAGCATCGAGGAGCTCCTCGACCTCGAGCCGGGCATGCTCACCCAACGCACGCCCCCGCTCAGCAACCGCAGCCTGACCGTGCCCGAGGCCGAGCTCTTGCAGCAGGCGATCCGGCGTACGCGCCCCGAGCTGACCTGGAGCGAGTTCTCGACGCTCTTCCGGTTCGGCTTCGCCAGCCACCTGCTGCGCAACCGCACTCCCCCGGCCGACGAGGCCCGCGCGGCCCTGCCGGCCTGGGCCTCCGAGCAGGCGCAGAGGGAGGCGGCTGAGATCGTGCGCCGCCTGACGACCTCCGGCGCCGACGTGATCGGCGACCCGCAGCACCTCGAGAAGGTCCCCGGCAGCGGTGTGTCGATCGCTCCCGAGACGCTCTCCACCGATCTGGCCGCCGACGCCATCGCCGGCGTCGTCCTCGTCGCCAGCCGCCGCCTCCGCGCGCTCACCGAGGAGCTCGAGGAGGAGCGGGCGCACCCGAACCTCGATTCGATCAGCACGCGGGAGCTGTCGCGCTACCTCGCGGCGCGGGTGAAGGCAGGGGCCGGACGTCGTCTCCGGGGGCCGAAGCAGTGAGCCGGAGCGACGCACCCCGCGGCATGCGCACCGACATCCAGGGCCTGCGAGCGATCGCGGTCGGCATGGTGGTCCTCTACCACCTGCGGCATTCGTTCATGCCCGGCGGCTTCGCGGGCGTCGATGTCTTCTTTGTGATCTCCGGCTTCCTGATCACGACCCACCTCGTGCAGCGAGTTCCGACGAGCAGCGGTGACCTCTTCGCCTTCTGGGGCCGCCGGATCCGTCGCCTCCTGCCCGCCTCCCTGGTCGTCCTCGCCGTCACGCTGGTCGCCGTCCGGCTGTTCGCACCCGCGACGCAGTGGACGACGAGCGCGCTCGACGCACGGGCCGCGGCGCTCTACGTCGTCAACTGGGCACTCGCTCGCCAGGCGGTCGACTACCTGGCCAAGGAGAACGACCCGACCGCGTTCCAGCACTTCTGGTCGCTCTCGGTCGAGGAGCAGTTCTACTTCTTCTGGCCGATCCTGATCGCGGTCGTGGCCCTGCTCGCCCGCCGCGCCCAGGTGCGGCAGCGGACGGCGCTCGTGGTGGCACTCGGCGCGGTGGCGGCGCTCTCCTTCGCCTACTCGGTGCAGCAGACCGCCTCCGACCCGTCAGCGGCGTACTTCGTCACCCCGACCCGCGTGTGGGAGCTCGCGGCGGGTGGCCTCCTCGCCCTCTGGACGACGCGGGCCGCGGCCGGCACGGCGCGGCCGGGTGGCGACGTGCTCCGCGCCGTCGGCAGCTGGGTCGGGCTCGGCCTGCTCGCCTTCACTGCTGCCGCCTACTCCGGCGCGACGCCCTTCCCGAGCTGGCAGGCGGGCGTCCCCGTCCTCGGCGCCGTCCTGCTCATCCTGACCGCTCCGGCCGCCGGTGACCGCGCGACCCCCGGCCCACTGCTGGCGCTGCGCCCGGTCCAGTGGCTGGGTGACGTCTCCTACTCGGTCTACCTCTGGCACTGGCCGCTCGTTGTCGTGGGCGGCTACGTCCTCGACCGCGAGTTCCGTCTCGCCGACCTGGCCGTGATCCTGGCGGCCACGCTGGTGCTCGCCTACCTCACCGAGCGTTACGTCGAGCGCCCGTTCCGCCACCCACGCGCGGCGTCGTTCCCACGCGCCACGTACGCCGCGGCAGCGGCCGCGATGGCAGTGGTCGTCGGCCTGGCCACGATGCAGGTCTCGGCTGCGGCGAACGCTGACGAGGCGGCGCGCAACGACCTCCAGCAGGCGATCGCCCAGGGCGGGCCGTGCTTCGGTGCGGCGGCGCTTGATGACGACGCCGACTGCCAGGCAGTCCCCTTCGACGAAGTCGTGCCGGCGCCTGCGCTGGCCGCGACCGACAAGTCAGCGGCCTACCGCGAGGTCGGCGGCAAGGACTGCTGGTCCTACACGCCGACGTTCCCGAGCAGGCGCTGCGGCTTCGGCCCGCGCCCGGACGATGCCGAGCGGAGCATCGCACTGGTGGGCAACTCCCACGCCGGGCACTGGCTGCCCGCGCTGCAGCCGCTGGCCCGGGAGCACAACTGGCACGTCGACACCTTCCTCGCCTCGCAGTGCGCCCTCTCCGACGTGCTGCAGAAGTTTGAGACCCGCGCTCACGCCGGGGCCTGCCGCGACTGGGTCGACCGCACCGTCGAGGCGGTCATCGACCGCGACGTCGACCTGGTCGTGATGTCCAACCGCGTCTCCGTCGGTGCCCTCGACCACACCTTCGCCGAGTCCCTGCCGCTGTACGCCGCGGGCTACCGGACCGTGCTCGAGCGGTTCCGCGCCGCCGGGATCCCGGTGCTCGTCCTGCGCGACACGCCCGCTCCGCGCGACCTCGTCCCGACCTGCATCGCGGAGAACGAGGACGACTACGCCGCGTGTGACGGCACACGGGCCCGCTGGCTCCCGGCCGATCCGGTCACGGACGCGGTCGCGGGGCTTCCCGACGGCGGGTCCCCGGTCGAGCTCGTCGACCTCACCGACCACATCTGCGAGGCCGACGTCTGTCACGCGGTCACGGGCGGAGTCGTGACCTATTTCGACGGTTCGCACCTGACTGCGACCTTTGCCCACACCCTCGCGCCCTACCTCGACCCCCTGCTGGTCCGCCTCCTCCGGTGAGCCGCACGAAGGCGCACGGAGACGGTCGGTGATGATGGCTGTCCAGCTCGTCCAGCCCCACTCGATGAACGCGGAAGGAAATCCGGATGTCTGAGACCAAGCGGCCACGGTTCTCGATCGTGAGCGCGGTCTACAACGTCGCGCCGTACCTCGAGGAGTTCTTCGACTCCCTCGACGCGCAGGTCCGGAGCCTCGACGACGTCGAGATCATCCTCGTCGACGATGGCGCGACGGACGAGACACCCGCCCTGCTCGACGCCTGGGCGCAGGGCCGGGCCAACGTCCGCGTCATCCACCAGGAGAACGGCGGCCAGGGCGCTGCCCGCAATGCCGGCATCGCGCTGGCGACGGGTGAGTGGATCACGTTCCCCGACCCCGACGATGTCCTCGAGCCGCAGTACCTCGCGGTGGTCGACCAGTCACTGGCGGAGCACCCCGAGGCCGACATGATCGCCACCCACCGGATCATGTGGGAGGAGGCCAAGGGGACGATCCGCAACACGCATCCCCTCCGGTCGATGTTCGTCGGCAGCCCCTACGTCAACCTCGCCACGACCCCCGAGCGGTTCCACGGCAGCTCGCCGGCGACCTTCTTCCGGCTCGACCGGATCCGCGAGCTCGACCTCGCCTTCGACCATCGCGTGCGACCGAACTTCGAGGACGGCCACTTCAACTGCCGCTACCTCCTGAGCTTCCCCGAGCCGAAGGTCGCCTTCCTCGAGAACGCCCGTTACCGCTACCGCAAGCGCAGCGCCGGCGGCTCGACCCTGCAGACCTCGCGGCAGCACCCCGGCCGCTACACCGATGTCCCGGAGCACGGCTACCTCGACGTGCTGCGCCGCGCGAAGGACACGTACGGCGAGGTGCCCGGCTGGCTGGCCAGCTTCGTGCTCTACGAGCTCCACTGGTACTTCAAGTTCCCCGACGCCAGCAACCCCGCCAACATCCCCACCGAGGGCCCCGTCGCGGACCGGTTCCACGAGCTCGCCGCCGAGATCCTCGGCCTCCTCGACACCCCGGAGGCGATCCGCTACAGCCCGCCGTCCGTGCCGGTGCTGCCCCGGGTCGTCATGGCCCGCGGCTACGGCGCCGACTGGCACGACCCGTCGGTCACCCTGGGCCCGCTCGACCTCGAGCAGGACCTCGTCCGTGCCCGGTACTTCTTCACCGGCGATGCTCCGCGGGAGGTGTGGACCGGCAACGGCGAACTGCTGACGCCGCGCCATGGCAAGACCCGCTCGATGGCCTGGTACGGCCGCACCCTCCTCCACGAGCGGATCGTGTGGCTTCCGGCGGACCGCACACTTCGGCTCACGCTCAACGGCGCCGATGTCGACATCGTCTACGAACGTCCGGCCGATGCTGTGCGCGTCGCCCCGGCGGGTCAGATCAAGTGGTGGCTCGACCCCGGCTCGAGCAAGAACCTCGTCATCGACCACCGCCAGGCTCCGGCGAAGTCGCGGCGAGTCGTCCTTGCGCGCAAGCTGTATGCGCTCGGTCGCCGCCAGCGCTACAACGGCGCCTGGGTCTTCATCGACCGCGTCCACGACGCCAACGACAGCGCGGAGATCCTCTTCCGCCACGTCCGCAGCCACCACCCGGAGATCAACGCGTGGTTCGTGCTCGAGAAGGACACCCCGGAGTGGGCGCGCTTCAAGGCCGAGGGTCACGGCGACCGGCTGGTCGCCTACGGGTCCACGGAGTGGCTGCTGCTCATGGCTCGCGCCAAGCACCTGCTCTCCTCCCACGCGGATGCGGCGATCACCAAGCCCGGTCAGGTCACCCAGGTGGCAGAGCCCTCGTGGCGCTTCCACTTCCTGCAGCACGGCGTCATCAAGGACGACCTCTCCAGCTGGCTGAATCCGAAGCGGATCGACACCTTTGTGACCAGCACGCCGGCCGAGACCGCCTCCATCGCGGGAGACGGCACGTCGTACGTCTTCACCACGCGCGAGGTCGCCGAGACCGGCCTCCCCCGCTTCGACCGACTCCGCGAGACCGGCCTGCGCTTCCCTGCCGACAAGCGCGACCTGCTGCTCGTCGCGCCGACCTGGCGCAACGGTCTGCTGCCGCCGATCACCCCGGGCACCCAGCGTCGCGAGCTCGACCCGACGGTCCTCGACTCCGAGTTCATCCAGTCGTGGCTCGCCGTCATCCGCGACGAGGAGATCGCCCGGGCCTGCAAGGCCGCGGGAGTCCGCCTGGGCTTCCTCCCCCACCCGAACCTCCAGCCCCTCATGCCGATCATCGCGCTGCCTGAGCACGTGGTCCCGCTGACCTACGAGGGCGAGGACGTGCAGGAGCTCTTCGCTCGGGCCCGGGCACTGGTCACCGACTTCTCCTCGGTCGCCTTCAACGCGGCGTACATGGAGCGGCCGGTCGTCTACTACCAGTTCGACGAGGACGTCGTCCTCGGCGGTGGACACGTCGGCCGCAAGGGCTACTTCGACTACCGGCGCGACGGGTTCGGCCCGGTGACGCTCGACCACGCGAGCGCCGTCGCAGCGATCGTCGACGTGCTCGCCTCACCGGAGCCCGCGCCGGAGTTCCAGGCCCGCATCGACGCGACCTTCGTCGCGCGTGACGGCCAGTGCAGCGAGCGGGTGGTCCAGCGGGTCCTGGAGATGAGCCGCTCCCAGGCTGCGGCCACCCCCGTCCCGACCCCGTCCGCGGGCACGCCGTCATGAGCGAGGTCGCCACGCTCGCCGTCTTCGGCAGCTGCATCAGCCGCGACAACTTCAACTCGCGGTTCAACCCGGAGTGGCGCCGGTGGTACGCCATCGGGCCGACCGCGAACCAGAGCACGATGATCGCCCTCATGGCGCCTCCGGTCGAGGCGGCGTGGGCACCCATCGGCGACATGACCGACTATGACCGGTGGAACGTCGGAGCCGACCTCACGAGGTCACCGCTCACCGAGCTCGCCGAGGCGCAGCCGGACTACCTCGTCCTCGACTTCTTCGGCGACGTCCACTTCGGCACGCTCACGCTCCCCGACGGCGGTGTCGTGACCGACAACCGCTGGAAGCTCCACCGGACCGACCTGTACGCCGCCCTCACTCCCGAGCAGCGCGCCGAGACGCTCCGCTGGCAGGACGACGAGGAGGCGTACGTCGCGGCCTGGACCGCAGCGCTCGATCGCTTCGTGGCATACCTCGCCGAGCACACCCCGCAGACCCGGGTGATCGTCCACCACGGCTTCGATGTCGAGCAGGTCGCGCCGGCGGAGGGATTCCCCAACGCGCGCGACGGCCAGAAGGCGATCCAGCGCGCCAACGCGATGTGGCGCCGGCTCAACACCCTGGCGGCCGAGCGCCCCGGTTGGCGCGCGATCGACCTGCGCGACGAGTGGTACCCCACCGCGGAGGACCACCCCTGGGGACCCTCACCGGTCCACTATCAGCTCGACTACTACCCGCGCTTCCTCGCCGAGCTCCACCGCCTGGTCCTGGGCGACGTCCACCCCGAGCTCCGCGATGACCTGGACGCGATCGCCGCAGCCGCGCACGAGCGTGTCGTGGCTGAGGTCGAGCACTGGCGCGGACTGCTGCGCTGGCTCCGCGACGACAAGCCCCGCCTCGGGCGCCGCAACCCCCTGCAGCGCCGCCGGCTCACAACGGCCCTGGAGCGCCCCGACACCGCGGCTGGCCGCGACCACGAGCTGGCCGAGCGGCTCCTTCCCCTCCTCGACGGCGACGCGCGCGAGCGCGTCGCCGCGATCGGTCGCAGCGCCGACGACCACATCGCCTGGATCCGCGATCGCTGGCTGCCGCGCATCGAGCGCACGGCCGCGCGCGGCTGAGCCCGCCTTCGAGCCCTCAGGCCCGGCTGAGCGCGACCGGGACCCCGGGCTCGTCGCGCCACGGGTGGAGGTAGACGCCGTCCTCCGTGGGCACGCCCGGCCCGTCGATCAGATCGATCAGGCGCGCGAGGTCGTCACGGCGGTCCTCGCCCACGAGCCAGCCCATGAGCCGCTGCCCCGGCGGCACCGCGGTCTCCTCGAACGGGACGGTCGTGTCGTTCCACAGGGCACGTACGCCGGCGCGGAGCTCGCGCCAGTACGTCTCGGGCTCCTCCGTGGTCGGCCGGACCGCGGCGCGGAAGTGCTCCCACATGTCGATCGGCAGCACCTGGCGGTAGAGCGTGTCGATGAGCTCCGGGTTGCCGTGGGCGAGCACGCGCTCGAGCGTGGCCTGCTTGGTCGCGACCCGGTCGCGGAGGTTCTTCAGGCGGCCACGACGGTTGGTGTCCGAGGAGCCCTCGCCCCGGACGTACCAGTCGTAGACGACCGGCGTCAGCACGTCGAAGCGGCTGCCGGCGAGGTAGGCCTCGGCCGAGAAGACGTTGTCCTCGTAGCTCGTGTCCGGCGGGAAGGAGAGCCCGGCGCGGTGCCAGAACTCGGTGCGGAACATCTTGTTGCACGGGAAGACGTCGGCGATGAGCAACGGAGCGTCGTCGATGGTGATGCCGAGACGCTCGACCGCGTGGTTGCGGTGCAGCAACGGCGGACGGACCCGGCGGCCGTCCTCGAGCACGCGCTCCATCATCCCGATCGCGAAGTCGGAGCCGGTCTTCGCCAGTGACCGCAGCATCGGCGTCCAGGCATCGGCCGGGAGGAAGTCGTCGGGGTCGACGAACGTGACCAGCTCGCCGGTCACGTGAGCCATCGCTGCGTTGCGGGCACGCGAGACGCCGCCGTTCTGCTGGTGCAGCACGGTGACCTGCGGGTGCTCCGCGGCGTACGCGTCGGCGATCTCGCCGGTGCGGTCGGTCGAGCCGTCGTCGACGACCACGACCTGCAGGTCCCGGACCGGCTGCGCGAGGATCGAGTCCAGGCTGCGCACGAGGCTTGCCGCTGCGCCGAACGCCGGAACCACGACGCTGACGCTCTGCTCGGGGCGGCGGCGCCAGGGCAGGGGTGGAGTCATCGCGCCAGCATAGGGTCGGCCCTCACGCGTTGCGGGCGTAGACGAGGGCAAGTCCCTCGAGTGTCAGGAACGGCCGGCGGTCGGTGAAGCACGCGACCTCGTCCTGCACGAGCGGGGCCAGGTGGCCGGTGGCGACGACGTTGAGCTCCGCCGCCGCGACCGCCAGCTCACGTGCCATCCGGGCGACCATGCCCTCGACCTGCGCGGCGAAGCCGAAGAGCATGCCGGACTGGAGCGCCTCGACGGTGTTCTTCGCGATCACCGACCGCGGCCGGAGCAGCTCGACCTTGCGCAGCTGCGCGCCGCGGCGGCCCAGGGCCTCCAGCGAGATCTCGATGCCCGGGGCGATCGCGCCGCCGACGTACTGGCCGGCTGCCGTGACGACGTCGTACGTCGTGGCGGTGCCGAAGTCGACGACGATCGTGGGGCCGTCGTAGTGGTGGGCGGCGGCGAGGGCGTTGAGGATGCGGTCGGCACCGACCTCGCGCGGGTTGTCCATCATCACGGGTACGCCGGTGCGGACGCCCGGCTCGACGACCACGCTCTTCACGCCCGGGAAGTGCGCCGCGAGCATGTCGCGCCACTCGTGGAGGACCGCCGGGACGGTCGAGCAGACGGCGATGCCGTCGACGGCCTCCACGTCGCCACCGAGCAGCCCGCGGACCAGCACCGCCCACTCGTCGGCCGTGCGCCGCTCGTCGGTGGAGACCCGCCAGTGCGCCAGCACCTCGCCCTCACGCATCAGCGCCAGGTCGGTGGTCGAGTTGCCGATGTCGGCCGCGAGCAGGCTCATCGCAAGACCTCCACGATCAGCTCCGGAGGTCCATGGCGATGTCCATGACCTTCGCCGAGTGGGTGAGTGCACCGACGGCGATGAAGTCGACGCCGGTCGCGGCGACCTCGGCCGCGCGCTCGAGCGTCAGGCCCCCGGAGGCCTCGAGCCTGCAGTGCGGGGTCGCGGAACCGTCACGGATCTCCACGGCCTCGCGCATCTGGTCGGTGGTCATGTTGTCGAGCAGGACCTGGTCGACGCCGATCTCGAGCAGCTCCTTCAGCTGCTCGAGCGTGGTCACCTCGACCTGGATCGGGACCTCGGGGTAGCGCGCCCGGATCAGCTCGTACGCCGGCACGACGCCGCCCGCGGCGATGACGTGGTTGTCCTTCACGAGCGCCTGGTCAGAGAGGTCGCGCCGGTGGTTGACGCCGCCTCCGCAGCGCACGGCGTACTTCTCCAGGGAGCGGAAGTGCGGGATCGTCTTGCGGGTGTCACGCACCCGGGCGCTGGTGCCCGCGAGGACAGCGACCCATGCCGCGGTGGCGGTCGCCACACCGGAGATGTGGCACGCGTAGTTGAGAGCGGTGCGCTCCGCGGTGAGCAGCAGCGCGGTGCCTCCGGCGACGGTGAGGAGCACGTCGCCCTTGACGACGTGCGTGCCGTCGGCGACCGGGCGAGACAGCTCGATGTCGTTGCCGAGCACGTAACGGAAGACCACCTCGGCGACCGCGAGACCGCCGATCACGCCGTTCTCACGGGCGATGAAGTCCGCGACCGCGGTGTCGGCGGCGGGGATCGTCGCCCAGCTGGTCACGTCGTCGCCGGGGAGGTCCTCCGCCACGGCGGCGACGACGTCGGCGTAGACCTGCTCCGGGTCGAGCCCGGCGGCGGCCAGCTCGCCGAGGAGCGGCGTCGGGAGCTCGGCGTACGGCAGGGCGACGATCGACTCGACGTACTCGCTCATCAGTGCTCCGTTGTGGGGTGTGCGGCGGCGACCACGACGTCGTCGGTGGCCGGGGACGGGCGGAAGACGGTGACCAGCTCTCCGCCGGTGAGGACGGTGTCGAAGTGGCCGGCCATCCGTGCGTCGTCACGCTCGGGGAAGTCCTCGCGCCAGTGCGACCCGCGGGTCTCCTCACGGCGGCTGGCGGCCTGGGCCAGGGCGGTCGAGATCGCCAGGAGGTTGGTCGCCTCCCACTGGTCGGGGCCCACCGCTCCGGCGCCGGCCTTGAGCAGCGACGAGAGCGCGACGGCGGCCTCGGCCATGCCGGCGGCTGAACGGAGGACGCCGACCCGCTCGGTCATCGTGCGCTGCACGTCGGCACGGACCGACTCGTCGACGAGGCCCGGCCGGCGGACGTCGACGGCGGGCGTCGACCACGGCCGGAGCTCGCCGGGCAGCACCGCCGCGATGCGACGTGAGAAGACCAGGCCCTCGAGCAGCGAGTTGGAGGCGAGCCGGTTCGCCCCGTGTACGCCGGAGCACGCGACCTCGCCGGTCGCGTAGAGCCCGGCGATGCTGGAGCGGCCGAAGAGGTCGGTGAGCACGCCACCGGAGGCGTAGTGCTGGGCGGGAGCGACGGGGATCAGGTCCACGACCGGATCGACGCCGTGGCTCCGGCAGGTGGCGAGGATCGTCGGGAAGCGGCGCTCCCAGAACTCCGCACCGAGGTGGCGGGCGTCGAGCCACATGTGCGGCTTGCCCTCCTCGATCATGCGGCGGGTGATCGCCTTGGCCACGACGTCGCGCGGGGCGAGGTCGGCGAGCTCGTGCTGGCCCTGCATGAAGCGGTTGCCGGCCCAGTCGACGAGGAAGGCATGCTCCCCGCGGACCGCCTCGGAGATCAGCGGCTGCTGGCCGCGGGAGTCGGGGCCGAGGTACATCACGGTGGGGTGGAACTGCACGAACTCGAGGTCGCGCAGCACCGCACCTGCGCGCAGGGCGAGCGCCATGCCGTCACCGGTCGAGACCGCCGGGTTGGTGGTCTGGTTGAAGACCTGGCCGAGGCCGCCGCTGGCGAGGATCACGGCGCGGCAGTGGACGGCACCGACACCGTCCTTCTGGCCCTCGCCGAGCACGTGAAGGGTCACGCCCGCGACGGCACCGGCTGCGTCGAGCAGCAGGTCGACGGCGAGCGCGTGCTGGATCACCTCGATGCGCGGATCGAGCTCGACGGCGGCGATCAGCGCGCGCTGGATCTCGGCGCCGGTGGCGTCTCCACCGGCGTGCGCGATGCGGTCGCGGTGGTGGCCACCCTCGCGGGTCAGGGAGAGGACCCCGTCGTGGTGGTCGAAGTTGGTGCCGAGCGCGATCAGCTCACGCACGGCGTCGGGCCCCTCGGTCACGAGCACCCGGACCGCCTCGCGGTCACACGCCCCCGCACCCGCCACCAGGGTGTCGACCTCGTGCTCCTCGGGGGTGTCACCCTCACCGAGGGCCGCGGCGATGCCGCCCTGCGCCCACTGGGTGGAGCCCGCGTTGAGCACGGTCTTGGTCACCACCAGGACGCTCAGCGACGGCGCCTCGGCACGGACCCGGAGCGCAGCGGTGAGGCCGGCGATGCCGGAGCCGATGACGACCACGTCGGCGCGTGTCGTCCAGCCGGGCGGCGGCGCGCTGAGGCGGCCGGGGATCCCGGCGTACTGGTGGGACTGCATTGGGGCAGGTTAGCGGCCGGCGACGGTGTCGCCGCGGACGAGTCCGGAGCCGGCGAGCGCCTCGGCCGGGTCGAAGCCCGTCGCCATGATCTTGTTGTCGGCGTCGACGAAGACGACGTGCGGCTTGTAGGCCTTCGCCTCCTCGGTCGTCATCTGGCCGTAGCCGATGAGGATGACCGTGTCGCCGGGGTGCACGAGGCGGGCTGCCGCGCCGTTGATGCCGATGACGCCGGAGCCACGCTCGCCCGCGATCGTGTAGGTCTCCAGGCGCGCGCCGTTGGTGACGTCGACGATGTGGACGAGCTCGCCGGCAAGCAGGTCGGCGGCGTCGAGGAGGTCCTCGTCGACGGTCACCGAGCCGACGTAGTGCAGGTCGGCCTGGGTCACGGTGGCGCGGTGGATCTTGGACTTCATCATGGTGCGGAACATCAGTTGTCTCCCTGGTTGGTGGAGTCCCCGCCAGTGCTGGTCGAGGCTCCGATCTGGATCGGCAGGTTGTCGATGAGGCGCGTCGTGCCGACGCGGGCGGCGACGAGGATGCGGGCCTCGCCTTGGAAAGGATGGTCGGCGTCGTCCGTGAGACGGCCAAGATCCGTGCGCGTGATGACGAGGTAGTCGAGATCCACGCCACTCTCCTTGGCGAGCACGGCATGGGCGGCGTCGAGCGCCAGCTGGACGCCATCCGGACCAGCGGCGATCGCAGCACGCAGGGCGGCACTGAGACTGAGCGCGGTCGCGCGCTCCTCGACGGAGAGGTAGCGGTTGCGGCTGGAGAGCGCGAGGCCGTCGGCGTCGCGCTGCGTCTCGGCACCGACCACCTCGACGCCCATGCAGAGGTCCTCGGCCATCCGGCGGATCAGGGCGAGCTGCTGGTAGTCCTTCTGCCCGAACACGGCCACGTCGGGGCGCACGAGTCCAAAGAGCTTCGCCACGACCGTGAGCACCCCGCGGAAGTGGCCGGGGCGGACGGCGCCCTCGAGGACGTCGGCCAGACCGGGCGCGGGGACGACGGTGACGCCGTCGGGCTCCTTGTCCGCCGCAGGGACGCCGTGGGGGTACATCTCCTGGACGCTCGGGGCGAAGACGATGTCCACGCCCTCTCCCCCGCAGATCTCCAGGTCGGCGTCGAGGGTGCGCGGGTAGCGGTCGAGGTCCTCGCCGGAGCCGAACTGCATCGGGTTGACGAAGATGCTGACGACCACCGGGCCGTCGCCGACGCGCTCACGGGCGACCCGCATCAGCGAGGCGTGGCCCTCGTGGAGCGCACCCATGGTCGGCACGAAGCCGACCGGCCTGCCCGCGCGGCGCGCGCCGGCGAGGAGGGCGGCGAGCTCGGCACGGGTGCTCGCCAGGACGGGAGCGGTCACTGCTGCTCCTGGGCGTCGAGTGCGGACACGCCGCCCGGACCAGCCACCTGCGCACTCGACGCGTCGAGCAGCACGAGGATCTCGGCGGCACGCCGTCCCTCGAGGCGGCCGTCGGCGAGCGCGCGACCGACCGTGGCGCGCGCCATCGCGACGTACGCCGGAAGGTCCTGCGGGGTGGCACGCGCGAGCTCGACGAGGTGGGCACGGACGGTCTCGACGTCGCCGCGGACGATCGGTCCGGTGAGCGCCGCGTCGCCGTAGGCGAGGGCGTTGGAGAGCGCAGCCTCGAGCAGCGGACGCAGGGTGTCGGCCGGGGCGACGCCGCCCTCACCGCCGACGCCAGCCGCAGCGAGCATCTCCATGGCCTGGGAGACCAGGGTGACCAGGTGGTTCGCGCCGTGGGCGAGAGAGGCGTGGTAGAGCGAGCGACGCTCCTCGGGGACCCACATGATGCGGCCGCCGAGGTCGTCCACGAGCTGTGAGGCCATCGCGTGCTCGGCCGGTGCCGCGGTCACGCCGAAGACGCAGCCCTGAAGTCGCGGCAGGTCGACGTCGGTGCCGGTGAAGGTGAGCGCGGGGTGCAGCGCGACCGGACGGGCGCCCTCGCGGACGGCCGGCGCCATGACGGCGAGACCGTGGCGGCCGGAGGTGTGCACGACGTACTGGCCGGCGCGGAGCGCACCGGCGTCGGCGAGCGTCGAGACGACGTTGCCGAGCATGTCGTCGGGCACGGTGAGCAGCAGGACGTCGCAGGCACGCGCGACCGCCGTCGGCTTCTCGACCGGGACGCCGGGGAGCATCGTCTCGATGCGGGTGCGGGAGGCGGCCGACTCACCGGCAGCGGCGACGATCTCGTGGCCGGCGGCGCGCAGCGCGGTCGCCAGGGTGGCGCCGACGCGACCAGCGCCGATCACGCCCACCCGGAGGGATGCGGTCATGTGTCTTCGAGCCTTTCGTTCCAGTCCCTCCGACCACTCCCCGAGGGGAGCCGGTGTGGGTACCAGACGTGTGCTGTGAGAACTCCTTGCAGGACAACGGTACGCCGCACCCTGCCGCGCGCGAAACGGTCCGTGAGGTGGGGTGGGTCACGCGGTACGGCAGACTTCAGCGCATGGAGAGTGCCCGGCCCTGCGTCGCCGTCCTGCTCGCGGGCGGCGTCGGCGCGCGCGCAGGGCTCGGGATGCCGAAGCAGTTCGCCGACCTGCACGGTCGCACGATCCTGGAACGCTCCCTCGCGGCGCTGCACGACCACCCGGCGATCGAGGGCGTCCTGGTCGTCATGGCACCCGGCTTCGTGGATGCAGCGCAGGTCGTCACCGGCAGCTACCCCCGGACCCTCGCCGTGATCGAGGGCGGCGCCGAACGCAGCGACTCGACGGTCAACGCCCTGCGCTGGCTCGACGCCCAGGGGCACGGCGACGCCGACGTGCTCGTGCACGACGCAGCCCGCCCCCTGGTCGACGCCCGCATCATCAGCGACTGCGTGGCGGCTCTCGGCACGCACGCGGCGGTCGGCGTGGCGGTGCGCTCGAGCGACACGATCCTCCGCACCGACGTCTCCGGGCGGATCGTGGACGTCCCGCCGCGCTCGGAGCTGTGGCGGGCACAGACCCCGCAGGGCTTCCGCGCCGGCGTCCTGCAGGCGGCGTACGACGTGGCGCTCGCGGATCCCGCGTTCGTCGCGACCGACGATTGCTCGGTGGTGCTGCGCTACCTGCCCGACGTGGCGGTGCACGTCGTCGAGGGCGACGACCGGAACATGAAGGTCACCGGACCGCTCGACCTGGCGATCGCGGAGCGACTGCTCGGGACGTAGGGCGTCCCTGGCGTCGACTCAGGCGGTCGCGCGCTTCGGCGCCTTGGCGGAGTCGTGCCAGGCCTGGAGCTCGGCCTTCAGGTCGACGAGCTCCTGCTCGAGCTCGGCAACCAGCACGATCGCCTCGGCGGCGCGCGTCTCGGCATCGTCGAGCCGGCGACCCTCGTCGACCAGGCGGGTCTCGGCCTGATCGGCGCGACGCGCCTCCTGGCCCAGCTTGAGGGTGGTCTCGGCGACCTTGCGCTGAGCACCGGCGAGCTGCTCCTCGAGCTCGCTGATCAGCTGCTGGCGCTCGGCGATGCGGGTCTTCATACCGGCGATGAACTCGGCGTTCTCCTTCGCGCGCTTCGCGGCGAGCTCGGAGTACTCCCGCGCCTGGCGGGCGCGGTCGGCCGCAGCCTCGCGGCGCGACTGCGCGAGCTCGGTGGCGGTGATCTTCGTGGCGCCGGCACCCAGCACGAACGCGACGACGGCAGCGGCGGCGACGGGCAGGAAGGTGCCGGAGGCGATGCCACCGACGACGGCCACCGCGGCGATCACGAGCAGAACGGTGGCAACGGTGAGCCGGGTGCTGCGCTGACGACGGCGGGACGAGGAGGTGGCCATGCGATCAGGCTAGGTCGGCCTCGTCGTCGCCGCGGACGCGACACGCGCGTTCCAACCAGATAGCAGCAGCCACACAGGTCACACCAGCAACACCGGCGCTGCCCGCCCGGAGCAGGTGGCCGAGGGCCGCCTCGCCCTCGATGCCGAGCCAGCTCAGGGCTGATCCGGTGTAACCGCCCGCCAGGATCGCGCCGACGACGACGCAGGACTTCGCGATCAGGAGGCGATTGACCGCATGGTGCGGCTCGAGCCAGCCCCGCTGCACCTGGAGCTCACGCCAGGTGACCCACGCCGTGCCCGCGAGCACGAGCGCGAGGAAGGCGATCACGGCGACCTGCAGCCAGCCGACGCGTGGCGCGTCGTGGCCGGCGTACAGCGCGAGCGGGCGCAGCAGCCAGCCCAGCACGAGGCTCGCGCACGCCGTCAGGACAGGAACGGCGGGCGTCGTGGGCCGGATCGACCCCCGGTCCGGCCGGGAGGGCCGACCCGAGGGTCGGTCGCTCACTCGATCTCGAGGGTGAGGTCGTCGCGACGGACGATGCCGCTGGTGTCGAGCGACTCGAGCAGGGTCTTGACCGGACCGTTGCCGGGGATCGTCGCATCGGCCTCGAGGTCGAACCACGGCTGCAGCACGAAGGCGCGCTCCTTGGCTCGCGGGTGCGGCAGGCGGAGCTCCACGGTCTCGGAGCGACGATCGCCCAGCACGATGAGGTCGACGTCGAGGGTGCGCGGGGCGTTGCGCTCGACGTCGCGGTCGCGGTCGTAGGCGTCCTCGATCGCGAGGGCGCGGTCGAGCAGGGTGCGGGCCGGCAGCGTGGTGTCGGCGAGGACCACGGCGTTGAGGAACGTGTCGGACCCGTCGGGAGCGTCGACCGGCTCGGTCTCGTAGACCGGCGACACGGAGGTCACCCAGACGTCGGGGGTGTCAGCCAGCGCTGCCACAGCTCCCTGCAGGGCCGACATGCGGTCACCCAGGTTGGAACCGAGGCTGATCACCGCGCGGCGGATCGGGTGCATCTCTCCCGTCAGCGTGTCCGCGTCGATGATGTGCGGGTTGGGGGTCTCCGTCACGAGCTCTGGCTCCTCTTCCGGGTGATGGTGAGCGCGACATCCGAGTACGTCGCGTCGATCGGCGCTTGAGGCTTGTGCACTGTCACTGTCGCCCATTCAACCCTGTCCGCCAAGAGGCAGACGTCGGCGATCCGCTGGACGAGCGTCTCGATCAGGTCGACCGGGTCACGCTCGACGGCATCCTTCACCGCAAGCGTCAGCGTGCCGTAGTCGACGGTGTCGGCGAGGTCGTCGGAGGCCGCAGCAGGGCGCGTGTCGATGCCCAGCTCGAGGTCGACGACGAAGAGCTGGCCCTCGCGGCGCTCGAAGTCGAAGACGCCGTGGTGGCCGAAGCACTCGATGCCGGTGATCCTCAGGACGTCGGACATGGGACTCAGCCTCCCCATCGGGCAGCGACGCGGACCGCGTCGGCGCTGGAACGGACGTCGTGGACACGGACGCACCAGGCGCCCGCCGTCGCTGCGAGCGTGGTGGTCGCGGCGGTCGCCGCGTCGCGCTCCGCCGGCGGGCGCTCGCCGTCGGCGCCGGCGAGCAACTCGCCCAGGAACCGCTTGCGGCTGGTCGCGACCAGCACCGGGTGACCGAGGTCGTGGAACCGCTCGACCCGGCGCAGCAGCTCCCAGTTCTGGGCCGTGGTCTTGCTGAAGCCAATGCCCGGATCGATCGCGATGCTGTGCGTGATGCCCGCACGGCCTGCTTCGCGGACACGTTCGCCGAGCTCGGCGAAGACGTCCTCCACCACGTCGTCGTACGCCGTGTGGCGCTGCATCTCCGTGGAGTGCGCTCGCCAGTGCATCAGGACGTAGGGGACATCGAGGCGGGCGACCGTCGCGAACATCGCATCGTCGGCCAGCCCACCCGAGACGTCGTTGACCAGCACGGCACCGGCACCGACCGCTGCCTCGGCGACCTGGGCGCGCATGGTGTCGACGCTGACCGGGATGCCTTCGCGCGCGAGCGTGGCGACCACGGGGACGACGCGCTCAAGCTCCTCGTCGGCGCTGGGGCGCTGGGCCCCGGGCCGCGTGGACTCGCCGCCCACGTCGACCAGGTCAGCGCCGTCGGCGACCAGTCGCCGTGCGTGGGCAACGGCGCGCTCGGTGTCGGCGTACCGGCCGCCGTCGGAGAACGAGTCGGGAGTGACGTTGAGGACGCCCATCACCAGGGCGCGGCCCGGCTGCGGGAGGCCCTCGACGTACCGCAGTGGGTGCCCGTGCACGGCGGCCTCAGCGCGTGCCGTGCATGATCAGCGACATCGCCTCGTTGCGGGTGGCGGCGTCGTGCATCTGGCCGCGGATCGCGGAGGTGATCGTGCGGGCGCCGGCTTTGCGGACGCCGCGCATGGTCATGCAGAGGTGCTCGGCCTCGATGACCACGATGACGCCGCGGGCCTCGAGGATCTCCATGAGCGCGTCGGCGACCTGGGTGGTCAGCCGCTCCTGGACCTGCGGGCGACGGGAGTAGAGGTCGACCAGGCGGGCGAGCTTGGAGAGGCCGGTGATCTTCCCGGTCTCCGACGGGATGTAGCCGACGTGCGCGACGCCGGTGAACGGCACCAGGTGGTGCTCGCACATCGACCAGAGCTCGATGTCGCGGACCAGGACCATCTCGTCGTGGCCGAGGTCGAACGTCGTGGTGAGCACGTCCTCCGGACGCTGGCGCAGGCCGGCGGTCACCTCGGCGAACGCCCGGGCGACACGGGCCGGGGTCTCCTTCAGGCCCTCGCGGTCAGGATCCTCGCCGAGGGCGAGAAGCAGCTCGCGCACGGCCGCCTGCGCCCGCTCGTGGTCGAACGCCGGGATCTCGTCGGGGTCGCGCAGCTCGGCACTGATGGGGTCCGTCACTGGTCGGGCTCCGTGGCGCTCAGCTCGTCGCCGGTGACGGCGTTCTGCGTCTCGGCGTCGACGCCGCCGCGCCACTCGACCGGCGGGATGGCGGACGGGCGCCGGCTGTCGGAACCGGTCCACGCGGGACGACGGTCGCGACGGCGCAGGGCAGTGAAGACCTCGGCGACCTCGGCCTTGTCGAGCGTCTCCTTCTCCATGAGGGCCACGACGAGGCTGTCGAGCACGTCGCGGTTCTCCTCGAGGATGTCGAAGGCCTCCTGGTGGGCGGTCGTCAGGAGCTTCTTGACCTCCTCGTCGACGATCGCGGCAACGCTCTCGGAGTAGTTGCGCGCGTGCCCCATGTCGCGACCCAGGAACGGCTCGCCCTGGCTCTCGCCGAGCTTGACCGCACCGAGGCGCTCGGTCATGCCGTACTGGGTGACCATCGCACGGGCCAGGTTGGTGGCCTTCTCGATGTCGTTGCCGGCGCCGGTGGTCGGGTCGTGGAAGACCATCTCCTCCGCGGCGCGGCCACCGAGCATGTAAGCGAGCTTGTCGAGCATCTCGCCACGGGTCTGGGAGTACTTGTCCTGGTCGGGCAGGACCATCGTGTAGCCGAGGGCCCGGCCGCGCGGCAGGATCGTGATCTTGTGGACGGGGTCGCTGCCCGGGAGCGCCGCGGCGACGAGGGCGTGGCCACCCTCGTGGTACGCCGTGATGAGCTTCTCCTTCTCGTTCATCAGGCGGGTACGCCGCTGCGGGCCGGCGATCACGCGGTCGATTGCCTCGTCGAGGGTCTCGTCGTCGATCAGCTTGCCGTTCTGGCGGGCGGTGAGCAGCGCGGCCTCGTTGAGCACGTTGGCCAGGTCGGCACCGGTGAAGCCCGGGGTCCGCTTGGCGACGCTGACCAGGTCGACGTCGGGGGCCATCGGCTTGCCCCGGCTGTGCACCTTGAGGATCTGGTGTCGGCCGTTCATGTCAGGGGCGTCGACCTGGATCTGGCGGTCGAAGCGGCCCGGACGCAGGAGCGCGGGGTCGAGCACGTCAGGGCGGTTGGTCGCGGCGATGAGGATCACGCCGCCGCGGACGTCGAAGCCGTCCATCTCGACGAGGAGCTGGTTGAGGGTCTGCTCACGCTCGTCGTGACCGCCGCCCATGCCGGCGCCGCGGTGGCGACCGACAGCGTCGATCTCGTCGATGAAGACGATGGCCGGAGCGTTCTCCTTGGCCTGGGTGAAGAGGTCACGCACGCGGGAGGCACCGACGCCGACGAACATCTCGACGAAGTCGGAGCCCGAGATCGAGTAGAACGGCACGCCCGCCTCGCCGGCGACGGCGCGCGCGAGCAGGGTCTTGCCGGTGCCCGGAGGGCCGTAGAGCAGGACGCCCTTGGGGATCTTGGCGCCGACGGCCTGGAACTTGGCGGGCTCCTGCAGGAACTCCTTGATCTCGCCGAGCTCCTCGATCGCCTCCTCGCAGCCGGCGACGTCCTGGAACGTCGTCTTCGGCATGTCCTTGGTGATCAGCTTCGCCCGGGACTTGGCGAACTGCATGACCCGGCCGCCGCCGCCCTGCATGTTGTTCATCAGGAAGAGGAAGATCAGGACGATGACGAGGAACGGCACCAGGGTCCAGAACATGTTGGCCAGGACCGAGGGCTGCGGGTTCTCCGAGTTGACCTTCTCGATCTTGCCCTCGTCGAACTGCTTCTGCGCCTCGGCGATCAGGCTCTCCTGCTGACCATCGACCCAGTGGGAGATGATCCGGCTGCCGCCCTCGCGGTCGACGCCCTTGTCGAGCACCGCGCGGATCTCCTGGTCGGTGTCGACGAAGGTGATCTCCTTGACCTCACCGGATGCGACGTACTTGTGCATCTCGGAGGTCGGCACCTCGTCGTAGCCCCCATTGGGCGCGAGGAACTGGAGGGCGAGCACGACGCCCACCACAGCGATGAAGATCCAGAGCCACGGGCCCCTGACAATGCGCTTCACAGGCTTCTTTCGACGACGGCTGCCCGGCCCTCACCGGGAAGTCATGAGTGAGGACCGACGGTACACGTCAGCGGCAACGAGTGTGAGGGCCCGTGGGTTCCCTGAGGAGCGGCGACCGTCAGGAGTAGACGTGCGGCGCGAGGGTGCCGATGTCGCGCATGTTGCGGTACTTCTCGTTGTGGTCCAGGCCGTAGCCGACCACGAACTCGTTGGGGATGTCCCAGCCGACGTACTTCACGTCGACGGGCATGGCCACGGCGTCGGGCTTGCGCAGCAGCGTGGCGATCGCGACGCTCTTGGGGCCGCGGCTGGCGAGGTTGCTGACCAGCCAGGACAGCGTGAGGCCGGTGTCGATGATCTCGTCGACGATGAGCACGTGACGGCCCTGGATGTCGGTGTCGAGGTCCTTGAGGATGCGGACGACGCCGCTCGACTTGGTGCCGGAGCCGTAGGAGCTCACCGCCATCCAGTCCATCTCGACGTGGCGGTTGAGCGCACGGGCCATGTCGGCCATGACCATGACCGCGCCCTTGAGGACGCCGACGACGAGGAGCTCCTCACCGTCGTAGTCGGCCTCGATCTTGCGGGCCATCTCGGCGATCTTCGCCTGGATCTGCTCCTCGGTGAAGAGGATGTTGACGAGGTCGCTCTCGACGTGCGCGGAATCCATGGCAGCAGCCTACGGCGTGAGGTCGTGCGGCGCCGCGTCGGCTGCGATCACGGACGGACCCGGCGGGCGCGCGTGGGCCGCGTCCGCCCTCAGCCCGCGGTCGTACGCCGGAAGGCGAGGCGGCCGTCGGCGACGTACGCCGTGAGGTGGCCGGGCAGCTGCACCTCGCCGCGGACCCGGCCGGTCGCGAGGTCGAGCAGCGCGCCGACGTGGACGTGGAAGAGCTCGGCATCGATCGCCCCGGCATCGACCGCGGCCGCGCGCAGCACACGCGAGGCGATCGCGCGCGGCTCGGCGCGGAGGCCGGCGAGGTCGACCCCGTCGGCGGTGACCAGCACGGCGGCTGCCCCGGCGGCCAGCTCGTCGAGCGCCTCGACGTCGTCGCGCAGCTGGTCGGCGGTGCGGGCCAGGGTGGCGGCGACGCCGGGACCGAGCTCCTCCTCGAGCAACGGCAGCACGAGCCTGCGGACGCGGACGCGGGTGAAGCCGAGGTCCTCGTTGTGGGGGTCGTCCCAGATCTCGAGGCCCTCGACCTGGCAGGCGGTCACGGTGTCGTCGCGGGAGACGTCGAGCAGCGGGCGCGCGTAGTGGTCGAAGGCGCGGCGCATGCCGGCCAGCGAGCGGCCGCCGCTGCCCCGTGTGAGGCCGAGGAGCACGGTCTCGGCCTGGTCGTCGCGGGTGTGGCCGAGCAGCACCAGTTCCGCTCCGAAGTGCGCGCGCATCTGCTCGAGCACGTCGTAGCGGGCACGTCGTGCGGCCGCCTCGATGCCCTCGCCGGCGACCTCGACGCGGACCCGCGCGGAGGCGGTCTCGTCGCAGCCCAGCGCGGCCATCTGCTCCACGACGCGGGCAGCCTGGGCGCCGGAGCCCTCCTGCAGGCCGTGGTCGACGGTCACGCCGATCACGCGCCAGCCGAGCTTGTGCCCTTCGAACACCGTCGCGGAGAGGAGCGCGAGCGAGTCGGCCCCGCCCGAGCACGCGACGAGGACCCGCGGCTGGTCACTGCCGCCCGCACGGCCCGCGGACCCCGCGGCCCGCGCCAGCTCCCGGCGTACGGCGAGGCGCACGGCCGCGACCGCCGGGTGGAGGCTCATCCGTGGACGCGCTTCACCCACGCGGCCGGGTCGTGGATCTCGGCCTTGGACGGGAGGTTCTCGGGGCCGGCCCAGACGGCGTTGAAGCCCTCCATGCCGACCGCGTCGACGGCGTGGCGGACGAAGACGGCGCCGTCGCGGTACTGCGCCATCTTGGCGTCGAGGCCGAGGAGGCGGCGCAGCACCTTGTCGAGGACGCCGACGCCTCCACGACGCTGGGTGAACTTGCGGCGGATGTCGGCGACGGACGGGATGACCTCGGGGCCGACACCGTCCATGACCACGTCGGCGTGGCCCTCGAGCAGCGACATGACGCCGGTGACGCGGTCGATGATCTCGCGCTGGGCCGGGGAGCTCATCAGCTCGGCGATGCTCCCGCCCTCGCCCTTCACCAGGCGCTGGACGCCGGAGGCGAGGTCCTGCCACATGCGCGACGGGTCGACGGTGTCGGAGAGCGCCTGCACCTGCGACCGGATGTGCTCGCGCATCCACGGCACGGCGGTGAACTGCACGCGGTGCGTCTCCTCGTGGAGGCAGACCCACAGGCGGAAGTCGGTCGGGTCCGCCTCGAGCTCGCGCTCGATGTGGACGACGTTGGGCGCGACGAGCAGCAGCCGGCCGGCCGGCGGAGAGAACGGGTCGAACTGGCCGAGCACCTTCGACCCCATGAAGCCGAGCAGCAGGCCGAGCTCGGCGCCCGCGATGCGGCCACCGACGGCGCGCGCGGTCGGGCCGGGCTCCTTGCCGCGGCCGGCGACCTTCGACATCAGCGGGTCGAGCAGCACCGCGAAGCTGTCGGCGTTGGCCTGGACCCAGCCGCCGCGGTCGACGACGAGCACCGGCGCGGTGTCCTCCGGGGCGACCAGGCCGGTGAACTCCGCCACCAGTCCGGTCGAGCGGGCCGCACCCGCGCGCAGCTCGGCCACGGCGGCGTCCGCCTCGGACCTGCTCACGACGGGGCCCTCGCCGGCGAACTTCGTGCCCAGCCGGACGGCGTACTCCCAGTCGACGAGCTGCTTCCGGCCCTCGTCCGCTCCCTCAGTCATGCCCGGAAGCCTACGGCGGGGACGGGAAACGGCGGCCGGTCCCCTCCCGGGGTCCGGCCGCCGCATCGTTCCGTCGTACGCCGATCAGCCGCGCGAGAGCTCCGGGCCGAGGACGAGGTCCGAGGTGCTCGCGGTCAGGCCGCTGCGCAGGCCGTCGTCGGACTTGTAGCCCTGGGCGAGGTCGGAGATGTCGCGGACGACCTGCGTGCCGAAGCCGACGCGGACCCACCGGGGGCTGCTCAGGCAGCTGCGGGGGATGCTCATGGCGACCGTGTTGGCGGTGTAGTCGATCGACTGGCGCAGGCCGGTGCAGGAGACCTTGCTGCCGTCGCTGTCGCGGTCCATCTCCTTGACGACGACGTGGCCCGAGTCGGTGACGACGGCGAAGTGGCGGTGCAGGCCCTCGTTGGTGACCACGCGGAGCACGTGGGCCTTGGTGAGGCCGGGGCCGAGCTCGGCGTACCGCGCGGTGACCTTGACCCGGTCGGTCGTGTGGGTCGCGACCACGCGCAGGACGTCGGGCTGCGCCTGCGTGGCGTCGACGGCGTCGGTGCAGTTCGAGCCGCTGTCGTCGCAGCCGCTGGAGACGGTGACGTCGCCACGGGCGTCGTTGTGCGCCCACTGCTCGGCCTGGGCGGGGGTGGCGAGGCCGACGCTGAGCGCGGCGGCTCCGGCGACGGCGAGAAGGCGGCGGGACAGGCTGTTCACAAGGACACCTCGGTTCGGGAGATCAGACGACCGAACCGTACGTGCCCGGAGCGGAACACGTGCACGAATCAAGCAATCTGGTCAGCCGCGGGCGAGTCGCGGGCTGAGCGTCGCCATGATCATCTCGGGATCCATGCCTCGCCGAAGCGCGTCGTCGGCCCTGAGGTAGCCGCGGCTCGCATCGACGGACTCGTAGGCGAGGAAGCCGACCCGCACGAGACGGGGAGAGCTGAGGCAGGCGCGCGGAACCCTGAGGAGGACGTCGTTCCCACGGAAGTCGACGACGTACGACGCGCCGCGGCACGCGACGGGCTCGCTCGGCCCCGTGAACGACGTCGTCACCGACGTGCCCTTCACGGTGACGACGTACTGCCGGAAGAGGCCCTCGTCCGTCCGCACCTGGATGCCGAACCCCTGCTCCGCGGAGGTCCTCCGGATCTCCGTGAACAAGACGTGCACGGTCAGCACGTCGGTGCGATGGCGGATCGTGATCTGCCTGATGTCCGGCTCCTGCGTCGACGCGTAGGTCAGGCTCGTGCACGCATCGTCCGCACAGCGGGTCACGTCGCCGGCGGCGTCGCTGTGGTCATAGCGCTGGGCCCGGGCGGCGCCCGGCACGGCGAGCAGGAGGGCGGCGGCGAGCGCGCCCGCGCGGGCGAGGAGGTTCATGTGACTTCCGGTCAGGAGCAGATGCACGAGGCGAGGGTGGAGACGATCACGTCGAGCGCCTGCCGCGCGTCGAGCGCCTTCTCCGGCTTCACCTTGTCGGCCATCACCGCGAAGAGGAGCGTCTCGCCGTCGGGCGTCGTCGCCACGCCCGCCAGCGCGTGGACCCCGGTCAGGGTGCCGGTCTTGGCGGCGGCACGGCCGCGGCCGGCGACCGGTCCGTCCTGGAACCGCTCGGCCAGCGACCCCGTGAAGCCGGCGACCGGCAGCGCCGTCGCCACCGTGCGGAGCGCGGGGTGGGAGGGGTCGATGGCGAGGGCGAGGACGTGGATCAGCGTGTCCGGCGTGAGCCGCGTGGCAGGCGAGAGGCCGCTGCCGTCGAAGATCCGGTCGCCGGCCTCGAGCCGGACGCCGAGCCGGCCGAGCACTGTGGTGACGCCCTCGAGGCCGCCCGCGAAGCTGCCGCCGAAGCCCTCCTTCACGCCCACCTGGTGCGCGAGGAGCTCCGCGCCCTCGTTGTCGCTGGTCGCCAGGACCTCGTCGACGATCTCGTCGACGCGGGCGCTGTCCATGCCCGCGAGTTCGGTGGCGCCCGCCGCTGCCGTCGTACGCCGGGGGGTGCCGGCGACCTTCACGCCTGCGGACCGCAGGGCCCGTGCGAAGACCTGCGCGGCGTCGAGCGAGGGGTCGTCGACGGTGACCGGACCGCCGTCGGGGTGGCCCTGGTCGGACCAGAGCGCGGTGATGGGGGCGGCATAGCCGGCACCGACGTCGGTCGGGTCCCAGTGGGGGTTGACCCCGGGGCCGGAGAAGCGCGAGTCGTCGTAGCCGAGCCGGACGCGGGTGGTGCCCTGCTTCACGAGCGCGGCCGCGGTCTTGCGCGCGAGCGTGCGGAGGTCCGCAGGGGCGGGACGGTCGTCGTCGTGGGAGACCGGCTTCGGGGTCAGGTAGGGGTCACCGCCGCCGACGAGGACGATGCGGCCGGGCGCGGCCCCGGTCACGACCGACGTACGGAAGCGCGTGGCCGGGCCGAGGCTCTCGAGTGCCGCCGTCGTGGTGAGCAGCTTGGTGGTCGAGGCGGGCACCGCCGCCCGGGAGCCGGGCGAGGTGCCGCCCCGGAAGAGGACGTTGCCGCGGGCGTCGGCGACGGCCATCACGACGTGGCGGCCGAGATCCTTGTCACGCAGCACCGGGGCGAGGACGGCGCGGATGCTGGCGGGGTCCGGCGTGGTCGCGACCAGCGGGTCGGCCACGGGAGACGGCGGGGCCATCGAGGGCAGGTCGACGCCGGTGGGCGGCGCGACGAGCGCGGCATCAGCGACGCGGTCACCCCACCCGAGGCGGCGCGGGACGTCGTACTGGAAGGAGGCGAAGGCCGTGGCGAGGACCACGAGCACGAGGAGGACCGGCGTCCACAGACCCCACCGCGAGCGTCGGGGGCGGGCGCTGGAGGCGTCTCGTGCCACGGATCATGTCCTTTCAAATGCGCAAAAGAGCGCGTTCTGCGTCAAGATGACTTCCAATCGGCGGGTCCCTCGGGGCTGCCGGCCCCCAAGTCTGCCCGGTCGACGAGCCGCGTCGGCCACCCGATGACGCAACACGCTGGAGGAACAGTGCTGGAGTTCGAGGTCCTCGTCGAGATCCCCAAGGGCTCGCGGAACAAGTACGAGGTCGACCACGAGACCGGGAAGATCTACCTCGACCGGATGCTCTTCACGTCCACGGCCTACCCCGAGGACTACGGCTACGTCATCGACACGCTGGCTGACGACGGCGACCCGCTCGACGCGCTGGTCATCCTCGACCAGCCGACGTTCCCGGGCTGCCACATCCCGTGCCGCACGATCGGCATGTTCCGCATGACCGACGAGGCCGGCGGCGACGACAAGCTCCTCTGCGTGCCCGCGCACGACCCGCGCATGGCGCACCTGCAGGACATCGGCGACGTCTCCGAGTTCGACCTGCTCGAGATCAAGCACTTCTTCGAGGTCTACAAGGACCTGGAGCCCGGCAAGTCCGTCGAGGGCGCTGACTGGGTCGGCCGCGAGGAGGCCGAGAAGGAGATCGCGAAGTCGGTCGAGCGCTTCAAGGCCGCCCAGGCCAACGGCGGTCACTGACCTCCTGCCCCACCGCGAAACCCGGGTCCTGGCTAGCCGAGACCCGGGTTTTGGCGTACAAAGACCCGGATTTCGCGGTCAGCCGTCGTAGGAGACGTGGGCGGTCCAGCCCTCGTCGGGTCGGGTCGCGGCAGCGAAGAGCGCCCGCGAGACCGCCTCGGCGCCGAAAGGCCCCTCCTTCGCGAGCAGCCCGTTGACCTGCATCGCGACGGCACGGACACCGCGCTCGCTCAGCGTCGCGTCGATGCTGGTGACCAGGTTGCGGACAGCGGCCTTCTGCACCCCGAGGGTGGGCGCGCCGGACCAGGGCGTGTCGGCTGCCGCCGAACCGGTCACGAGCACCCGCGCGCCGGCCGGCATCGCGGGCGCGGCGGCCTGCAGCGCCGGCAGGAGAGCGCCGACACCGAAGGCGACGTCCTCGAGGAGCTCGGCGACGGTCAGCTCCAGGACGGTCCGCTCGCGCCAGGCGCTCGGGTTGAAGTGCAGGACGTCGACCCGGCCGTGCCGGTCGACCACGGCGGCGACCGCGCGGCGTACGTCGGCCTCGTCGAGCAGGTCGACCGCGTCGGCCTCCGCCTCGAACCCCTCCGAGACCAGCTGGTCGGCGAGGGGCTGCGCCTGCTCGACGGACTGGCCCAGGAGCACGGCGCGGTGGCCGGCCTCGGCGAAGCGGCGGGCGGTGAACAGGCCGAGTCCGGGGCCTGCGCCCAGGACGACGTACACGGGTGCGGTCATGGACCCGAGCCTAGGCCGTGCTCACTGCCAGGTGAGGAGCTCCTCGGCGCGGAGCAGCTCGTCGGGGATGCCGAACGCGTCGACGAGATCGACCGCGAGCGGGCGGAGCTTGCGGCACAGGTCGTTGATCTCGCGGGTGATCGCCTTGCTGCGGTTGCCGGTGAGCCGGTTGTGCTCCATGAACCAGCCACGGTCGGCCTCGATCGTGGTCAGCGCGAAGAGGTCGCAGAGCAGCCCGAGCGCGACCCGGTTGTCGCCGTGCGGCAGCGTCGCGAAGACCGCGATGAACGACTCCAGCATCAGCCGCTCGACGTGGGCGTTGGCGGTCGCGATCACGTGGTCCTGCACGCGGGAGAAGACCTCGCCGGCGGGCAGGCCGGCGTCGATGCCGCGCTTGAGGCGCTTCGCGGCGCCGGCGACCATGTGCTCCTCGCGGAAGCGCAGCATGTCGAGGTGGTACGTCGGGTCCAGCAGGCCCGACTCCTGGTTCCACTTGTCGTCGCCCGGGAGCACGTCGCGCAGCCGCTCGATCAGGCGGTGTGCCATCGTCCGCTCGACGACCTGGTCGACCGCCATGCCGGCGACGAACTTCACCAGCTCGAACTGGCTCATGTCGCCGAACTCGCTGGAGTAGTCGGTCAGCAGCCCCTTCGCCACGAGCTGCAGGAGCACGTGATTGTCGCCCTCGAACGTCGTGAAGACATCCGTGTCGGCCTTGAGCGCGGTGAAGCGGTTGGCGGTGAGGTAGCCCGCACCACCGCACGCCTCGCGGCACTCCTGGATGGTGCGGGTCGCGTGCCACGTGCCGAGCGCCTTGATGCCCGCCGCCTTCGACTCGAGGTCGCGACGGACCTGCTCGGAGGTCGCCCGGCCGGAGAAGACGTCGTCGAAGTGGCGGCGCAGGCCGTCCTGGGCGAAGTGCAGCGCGTAGGTGCGCGCGAGCAGCGGGAAGAGCCGCCGCTGGTGCTGGCCGTAGTCGAGCAGCAGCAGCTCCGGCTGGTCGTCGTCGGTGGTGAACTGGCGGCGCCGGTCGGCGTAGCGCGTGGCGACGGTCAGCGCGACCTTGCTGGCGCTGATGCCCGCGCCCGCGACGCTGACGCGGCCCATCACGAGCGTGCCGAGCATGGTGAAGAAGCGGCGGTTGGCGCTCTCGATCTCGCTGGAGTAGACGCCGTCCGCGGAGACGTCGGCGAAGCGGTTGAGCAGCGCCTCTCGTGGCACCCGCACGCCGTCGAACCAGAGCCGGCCGTTGTCGACGCCGTTGAGGCCCATCTTGTGGCCGCAGTCGCGGATGCGGACGCCGGGCATCGGCTCCCCCGCCTCGTCGCGGATCGGCACGAGCAGGCAGTGGACCCCGTGGTTCTGCGGCTGACCATCGGGGCCGCCGACGACCAGCTGCGCGAAGACCGCCGCCATCGTGCCGTGGCGCGCCGCGTTGCCGATGTAGTCCTTGCGCGCGCTGTCGTCGGGCGTCTCGATGACGAACTCACCCGTCGCCACGTCGTACGTCGCGGTGGTGCCGATCGCCTGGACGTTGGAGCCGTGGCCGGTCTCGGTCATCGCGAAGCAGCCGAGCAGCCGGCCCGCGGCGATGTCGGCGAGGTGGGCGTCGTGGTGCCGCTTCGTGCCGAGGTTGAGCACCGCGCCGCCGAAGAGGCCGAACTGCACGCCGATCTTGACCAGCGCGCTCAGGTCGCCGAACGCCGTCGTCTCGAACGCCGCGACGGTCGCGCCGAAGTCGCCGCCGCCGCCGTACTCCGTCGGGAAGTGGGAGGCGGTGAGGCCGGTGCCGGCCATCTCCACGACGGCGTCGCGCACGCGGTCGCGGAACTCGTCGCGGTCCATCTCGTCGGCGTCGACCAGGAGACCGGCGTGCTCGACGAGCGCGGCGCGGACCTTGTCGCGCAACGCAGCGTGCTCGCCGTCGAGCAGGCGGGTGAGGGCGGGGACGTCGACGACCGGCTGGACGTAGCCGTCCTCGGTGACCTGGTTCGGGTTGGTGGCCATGCCAATCACCCTAGGGCGTGCCTGGAGACACGACGAAGGCCCGGAGCGAGATGCTCCGGGCCCCTGTCGGTGCGTGCTGGTCCGCGCGCCTGCCTCAGAGGCGGACGGCGAAGTCCGGGTACCAGTAGTCCATCGACCGGATCCGCACCTGGGCGCCGGCGTGCGGCGCCTCGATGACCTGGCCACCGCCGAGGTAGATCGCGACGTGGTGGATGCCGGACGGGGCGCCGTTGCTCGACCAGAAGAGCAGGTCGCCACGCCGGGCGGAGGAGACCGGGATCGGCGTACCGGCGTCGTACTGCGCGCCGGAGAAGTGCGGCAGGTAGATGCCGGCCTGACGGAAGGCCATCATCGTGAGGCCCGAGCAGTCCCAGCGGTCCGGGCCGGCGGCACCCCAGAGGTACCACTCGCCGAGCTGGGCCTTGGCGTAGGAGATGACGGCCTCGACGCCGCCGGACGAGACCGGCGGGGCGGGCGCGGGAGCCGGGGCGGGGGCCGGAGCGCTGCCACCCTGCTGGGCGGCGGCCGCGGCGGCGGCCTTGTCGGCGGCCGCCTTCTGCGCGGCAGCACGGGCCGCCGCGCGGGCCTCGGCCTCGGCGCGTGCCCTGGCCGCAGCCGCGGCGGCGCGGCGACGCTGCTCCTCGAGGGCAGCCTGGCGCTGGGACGCGAGCTCGACGGAGATGTGCTGGAGGTGGGCGAGCTCGCCGACGAGCTTCTTCTTCTGCTGCGCGACGCGGTCGGCCTCGGCGGCAGCGTTGTCCGCGCTGGCCTGCGCCTGCTGGCGGGCGGCCGTGGCCTGCGCGGCAAGGGAGGCAGCGTGCGCACGGGCCTTGTCGGCCGTGTCGGCGGCGGCACCGGCCTTGGCGGCCGCGTCGCGGTAGCCGGTCTCGATGTCGTCCATCGCCCGGGTCAGCTGGTAGGTCGTGCTCGCGGACGAGAACATCGCCCGGGGGCGGGCCTGCGTCGTCATCGCGTTGATGGCCTGGAGCTGCGGCTGCTGCTCGTAGGTGCGCGCGACGAGGTCGGTGTACGCCGCCTTGTGGGTGCGCAGCACCCGCTTGGCCTTCGCCTCGGCTGCGTCCGCCTTGGCGGCTGCGGCCTGGGCGAGCTGGAGGTGGTAGATCGCGCCGTTGGCTGCCTCGGCGGCCATGCTCGCGCGCATCTCGGCGGACTCGAGGCGGGCGTTGGCGGCGTCGAGGCGGGTCTGGACGCCCCGGACCGTGTGGGCCTTGGCGTCGGCAGCCGCTCGTGCAGCGTCGACCTGCTGCTGGCTGGGCGCATTGCCGGGGTCGTTCGGATCGGCCCAGGCGGGCAGCGAGAGCCCGCCGAGGGCTACGGCAGCGACCGCTGCCATCGCCAGCGGGCGCCCGGAGATCGTCCTGCGCACGTTTCTTCCCCTCGTCGGCCCCACCCCGAGGTGGGGAGCTTGGCCCCGGCGGCTTCCCCACCGCCGGGGCCCGGCCCGGATGGCTTCCCCACCACACCGGGCACGACGAGCACGCTAGTGATCAGTAGTCACAAAAGACAACAGTTCTGTCGAATTTTCTCAGATTCATCGGCGTGTCGGCTTGACTCTTACATGGATGTAATTCTCGAACTACACGCGTGTCATTCAGACAAGTCGGGTGTCGAGACCGCACGAGACGGCACCTCTGGCGTGGCGAAACGTCACAAGCTGCGTGCCGAAATGGCAGATCTTGAGCGCGACTGGACACCACATGTGCCGCCTCGGCACGCAACATGTGCCGCCTCGGCGACCGGGAGAGGGCGGACAACGACGAAGGACCTGGTCGCGATCGACCAGGTCCTACGGCGTAGAGGTGGAGGGGACGAGCGGCGAGGCTCAGTCGTCGTCGACGGGGACGATCGAGGAGGTCGTGGTGGGGTGCGAGGAGAGGCCGTGGCGGTCGAACTTCTGCCCGGAGGCGAGGCCGCCCAGGTAGAAGGAGAGGAACGCGATCACGACGCCGGCGATGTCGTCGGAGACGTAGTGCCAGCCGAAGTAGAGCGTCGCGACGACCGTGATGCCGAAGTTGGTCCAGAAGACCCAGTGCACCCAGCGGGTCTTGATCGTGTACTGCACCATCAGCGCGACCAGCAGGGTGATCGCGCAGTGGAGCGAGGCGAACGCTGCCACGGACTGCACCGCGTCCGGCGTCGTCGTCCAGTTCAGGACGGCGTCACGGCCGTTCCACAGGCTGTTCATCAGCTGGCTGGCCGGGGTGTTGTCGAGGTCCTGGTAGAGCCAGGAGTACTCGAAGCCGGGGCCGACCGACGGCACCAGGTAGTACGACGCGGTGCCCAGCGTCCACGCCAGCACCTGCGAGGTCGCGAACCAGTAGCCGAAGCTGATGTTGCGCGACCAGACGAGCCAGGCGGCGAGGGCGAGCGGCACCAGCGGCAGGAACCACAGGTAGATGTAGGACAGGAAGTACGCGATCGGACCCGTGCCGAGGATGTCGTGGAGCACGATCGCGGGCTCGTGGCCGAAGAAGATGAAGCGGTCGATCTGGTGCAGCGTGCGGTCGTAGTCACGCTCGGTGCCCATCACCTCGGGCAGGAACGACTTGAGGTTCCGGTAGGACACGTAGGTGACGTAGAAGCAGATCAGCCCGAGGAGCACGAGGGTCAGGCGCTCGCGGTTCCAGTGGCTCACCCAGCGGTCGCGCACGATCGGCCACATCTGCGCCGGGTGCATCCGCGAGCCCCAGACGACGCGCGGCACCATGTCGAGGAGGAGCGCGCCACCGACGAGCAGCGGCAGCCGCAGCCACGAAGGGCCGAGGAAGCCGTCGGGGTCGACAAGCTTCTTGTCGAGCGACGCGGCGGTGACCAGGGCCAGGGCACCCATCATCGTCGCGACGCCGATGAGGAGTACGTAGGCCCGGCGATGCACGGACGTCAGTCTAGGGACTCGACGGGCGTTTCCAACGTGACAGGCAGCACGGCGAGGCGCGAGGGGTCGGCCACGAGCCTGACGGACGCACCCACGGCCGGCGCGTCGGCGAGTCCGCCCGACGCCACCGCGTCGAGCACGCCCACCCCCTCGACGTCGACCCGGAGGCGGAGCGTCTCGGGCGTGAGCCGCGCCTCCAGCACCCGCCCGCGGAGCGGTCCGTCGGCCGCGACCCGCAGCGCAGAGCGCCGCAGCGCGACCGCACCGTCGTCGGCGCCCGCCCCGAAGGCATCGGCGAGCGCGCTCGGGGCAGGCAGCGTGGCGAGCACCCGGGCGGCCGGCTCCCCCGTCAGCACCGTCGCGTAGCCGAGGAACGCTGCCGCCTCGGCGTCAGCGGGTTGGCGCCACACCTCGTCGAGCGTGCCCTGCTGCACCAGCCGACCGGCACGCAGCAGCGCCATCCGGTCGGCGACGGCGAACGCCTCCTCGTGGTCGTGCGTCACGAAGAGCGCGGTGGTGCCGGCCTCCCGCAGGATCGCGCGGAGGTCGGCGGCGAGGCGCTCGCGCAGGGTCAGGTCGAGGGCGGACAGCGGCTCGTCGAGCAGCAGCAGCCGCGGCGAGGTCGCGAGCGCCCGGGCCAGCGCCACGCGCTGTCGCTCGCCGCCCGAGAGCGTCGCCGGTGAGCGGTCGGCGTAGCCGGTCAGGCCGACCAGCTCGAGCAGCTCGGCCACCCGCGCGCGGCGCGCGCGCCTCGGCGTACGACGGAGGCGGAGGGGGTAGGCCACGTTGTCGCCGACCGTGCGGTGGGCGAAGAGCTGGCCGTCCTGGAAGAGCAGCGCGAAGCCCCTCCGGTACGTCGGCACGCCGGCGAGGTCGCGGCCGTCCCACGTGATCGCCCCGGCCGCGAGCGGCTCCAGGCCGGCGACCGCGCGCAGGAGGGTCGACTTGCCGCAGCCCGACGGGCCGAGCACGGCGAGCACCTCCCCCGGCTGGAGGGTGAGCGAGACGTCGTCGAGCGCGGGCCGCTCGGCACCCGGGTAGGCGACCATGACGTGGGAGAGCACGAGCACCTCAGAAGCCTCCCACGCCCGGAACGCGCAGCCGCTCGACCAGGAGGAGCACCAGCGCGGTCAGCCCGGCGAGCACCAGCGAGGCGGCCAGCGCGATGCCGTAGTGGTGGGCGCCGGGATGGCTGAGCAGGCGGTAGATGAGGACCGGGAGGGTCGGGGCGTCCTCGCGGACCAGGAACGAGGTGGCGCCGAACTCCCCCAGCGACACCGCGAAGGCGAAGCCGGCGGCGGCGAGCAGGGGCTTCCAGACGACGGCGACGTCGATCGTGGCCAGCACCCGCAGCGGCCCGGCGCCGAGCGAGGCGGCCGCCTGGCGCTGGCGGTCGTCGATTCCGGCGAGGACCGGCACGAGCGTGCGGACGACGAGGGGCAGCGCGACCAGCGCCTGCGCGATCGGGACGAGGAGCGGCGAGGTGCGCAGGTCCAGCGGCGGCTCGTCGAGCGTCACGAGGAAGCCGAAGCCGAGGGTCACCGCCGAGACCCCGAGCGGCAGCATGAAGAGGCCGTCGAGCACGGCGCGCATCCGGCGTTCGACGGGGCCGTGCGAGCGGCGGGTGACGAGCAGGGCGATCGCCAGCCCGAGACCGACCGCGAGCCACGTCGCGTCGAGGGCGGTCAGCACCGAGTTGCGCAGCGCCGTCGTGACCGCGATCTGTCCGTCGCCCACGGTGCGCAGTGCACGGACGTTGGCGAGGGACCAGTGGCCGTCGGAGCGGAGCGCGCCCGCCACGAGCGCCGCGAGCGGCACGACGATCAGCGCGACGGCGGCACCCACCAGCGCGAACGCCGGCACATCGGCCGGCCGCGGCCGCCGGGGGGTGACGGGCCGCCGGTCGACCGGGCCGGCGTGGGCCCGCGCGCGATGGGCGAGCGCGAGCAGCACGACCACGACGAGGAGCTGCAGCAGCGAGAGCGCCGCGGCGCCGCGCAGGTCGAAGAGCTCGGTCGTCAGCAGGTAGATCTCGGTCTCGACGGTGGCGTAGCGCAGCCCGCCGAGCACGAGCACCAGACCGAACGCCGTGGCACAGAAGAGGAAGACGACGCTCGCCGCCGAGACGACGGAGCCGCGCAGCGCCGGGAAGGTGACGTCACGCAGCACCCGCAGCGGCCCGGCCCCGAGCGCAGCCGCAGCCTCCGCGGGCCGGGGGTCGAGGCTCTCCCAGGCCGGCCCGACCGTGCGGACGACGACGGCCAGGTTGAAGAAGACCAGCGCCGCGATGATCGCCAGCGGGCTGTCGTGGAGCCCCAGCCCGCCGAGGACCCCGCCGTCGGCGAGCAGGTTGTCGAAGGTCAGGCCGACGACGACCGTCGGCAGCACGAACGGCAGCACGAGCACGAGCCGCAGCAGCCGCCGCCCGGGGAAGCGCAGCCGATACGCGACGTACGCCGCCGGGAGGCCGAGCAGGAGCGTGAGCGCCGTGCCGGCGGCGGCCGACCAGACGGTGAACCAGAGCACCCGCAGGGTGCGCTCGTGGTGGAGCACCGCGAGCGCACCGGAGGCGTCGAACGAGCCGTCGGGCCACAGGCCGAGCCCGAGCATCCCGCTGACCGGCAGCAGGAAGAAGACGCCCAGGACCAGCAGCGGGCCCGCCGCGAGCCCGAGGAGGGCGAGCGACCGGCCCACCCGCGGGCGCGGGGTCAGCGCGTGGTGACGTCGCGCCACTCGGCGAGCCACTCCTGGCGGTGCTCCGCCAGCTCGTCGGCGTCGAAGGTGTAGACGCGGCTCGGCTGGTGGGCGTGGCGCGCCCACGCGTCGGGAAGCGGGGTGCCGGTCGCGACGGGGAACATGTACATGCTGTCGGGCAGCGCGGCCTGGACCTCGGGCGAGACGAGGAAGTCGACCAGCTCGCGGGCGCCGGCGGGGTTGTCGGCGTTGGCCAGGACCCCGGCGTACTCGACCTGCTGGATGCAGGTGTCGAGGAGCGCGGCGGTCGTCGACTCGCCCGTCGCCTTGTCGACGGTGAACGCCGGCGAGGTGTCGTAGGAGACGACCATCGGCCGCTTGCCGCTGCCACCGCCGGCCGTGAAGTCGCCCTCGTAGGCGTCGCTCCACTCCTTGGTGATGTCGGCGCCGTTGGCGACCAGGCGGCTCCAGTAGTCGGGCCACTTGTCGCCGAACTGGTCCATCGTGGCGAGCAGGAAGAGCAGGCCGGTCGTGGAGCCGGTCGCGCCGGGAAGGGCCAGGATGTCCTTGTACTTCGGCAGGGTGAGGTCCTCGAGGGTCTCCGGCGGCTCCACCTTGTGCTGCTGGAACCAGGTGAGGTCGACGTTGACGCAGACCGCGCCGTGGTCGATCGGGGTCAGCATCTTCTTGTCGGCCGCGCCCTTGAGGAGGTACGCCGACGCGCCGTCGGGCAGCTCGGCCTGGTAGTCGGCGAACACCCCCTGCTGCAGGTCGAACGCCGCCGACCCGTTGTCGACGCCGTACGCGACGTCGCCGAGCGGGTGGTCCTTGGTCAGCGCGAGCTGGGTGGGCAGGCCGTCCTCGACCTTGCGGACCTTGAGCTTGAGGCCGGTGTCGCTCTCGAACTTCGCGAGCACCTCGTCGGGGAGCGCGAAGTCGCCGTGCGTCACGAGCGTGACGGTCGAGCCCGGGGTCGGCGCGCCCGTCGGGACCGACTCGGTGCCGGTGCCCTGCGGGTTCTTCTCCTTGCCGGCCAGGCTGCAGCCCGAGAGGACCAGGCTGGTGACGGTCAGGACGGCGCAGCTGCTCAGCGTGAGGCGGCGGGCAAGGCGGGGCATGGAGGCTCCTTCACGAGGTGTCGGCACAGGCTATCGCTGGTCTCCGACAGCGCCGTGCCGGCCTTGAGGGGGCGGCCCGGGCGGCGCATGCTGGAAGGAGGGCGGGCCCACCGCACGAGCCCTCCCGTACTCAGTGGAGATGATCCCGGTGGACACACTCACAGCAGGAACCCGCGCTACCTACGACGTCCTCATGGAGCGGCTCGAACAGGCCGCCTCGACCGACCCCGAGCGCAACGACCCCAGGTCGCGCTACCCGGTCACCGACACCTTCCTCGCCAGCGCCAGCCGGCACGTCAACGCGGCGACGGCCGTCCTCGTGCCCGCGGCACGCAAGCGGCTACCCGACGGCGCCGCCCGCGGCCACGCCTTCATCGCCCAGGTGCGCCGCCTCGAGGCCGCCATGGCCCAGGTGAAGGCGCGCCTGTACGGCTCGACGTACGCGATCGGGCGGACGTGGAGCTCCGTCTGGGATGACGCCCGGATCGAGCTGGAGGCCACGCGCACGCTCGAGGCGGAGCTCTGCCGCGACCTCGACCAGAGGCGCGAGGAGGGCGACCCGGACTGGACCGACAAGCTCTACCGCGCCGAGCTCCACGCGCCGACCCGTCCGCATCCCTTCGTGCCGCACCAGGGGGTCCGTGGACGGCTCGCCCGCGAGGTGGCACTGCGGGTCGACCGCTTCTGGGACATGGCCGAGGGCCGCATGGCACCCGAGCCGGTCCGGCACCACGACCGTGAGCACCAGGGGCGGCTCACGCAGTACCTCCTCGCCGACCCGCACTTCGACGAGGAGGAGCCGGACACTCCCTCGCTCTAGGGGTGAGCCTTCGGGTAGGCGATCTTCACGCACTCCGCGAACGCCGCGGTCGGCCCGTCCGTCCGCGGCTTCGCGGTGAGCTCGCCGAGCATCACCGCGTGCGAGGCACCCGGGGCCTGGTCGAGGCAGGTGCGGGCCTTCGCCCATGCGGCGTCGCGCTCGCCGTACGCCGGCGCCTCCATGCGTACGCCGGCGCGCGCAATGCCGAGCATGTAGTCGTCGAGGTCGAGGCAGGCCTCGAACGCCGCGATCCACTTCTCGGCCTGCTCGGCCGGGATCGAGCGCGGCGCGCTGCGGTAGATCGCGTTGGGGGTGAGGACGCCGATGTTCTTGAGGCCGTCGATGCCGAAGCTCTTCAGCAGGTGGTCGGCGAGGCACGTGGCGGCGGGGGAGCTGACCAGCGGGGCGACCTTGCCGCCCGGGTCGTTCTCCTTGTGGATGCCGCGCGTCAGCTCGATCCTCGCCGTTGGCGTCTGGTCGACCGGCGAGGGGCTCACGACCTCGGCCGGGCTCTCGCTGCCCCCACCGCACCCGGCCAGCGCGAGCACGCCCAGGACGGCCGCGATGGCGGCAGGACGGGCGACGGGACGGCGTACGGCGGAGGGCACGAGCGCGAGCGTAGCCCCCGTTTCGCCACGACGCGTCGTCGTCCGTATACTTCCGGTCGTTGCTTTCGGGCAGCGGCGCCGCCTTAGCTCAGCTGGTAGAGCAGCTCACTCGTAATGAGCAGGTCGTCAGTTCGAATCTGACAGGTGGCTCCACGACGAAGCCCCGTCCACACGGACGGGGCTTCGTGCATTCTGACGGGCTCAGCAGGCTGTGATCAGGTGCCCCTCGCGGCCGCAGAGCCTGTTGTAGCGGTAGTAGATGCCGCTGTCGCCCTGCTTGCCCTCGGCCGCGATCAGCTTCTGGCCGTCCATGCACCCGTTGTACGGCGACGGCAGCATGTTGCGCGGCTGCCAGATGTGGTCGCAGTCGTCGGACCTGTCGTCGAGCGGCGCCTTCACGTCGTACTTGCTCGGCTTGGCGCTGATCGTCATCTGCGCCTCGCCGCTCGGCACCATCGGTGCGGTCGGCATGCCACTGGGCGACGGCGAGTCGCTCTGGTTGGCGAGCCCCTCGGCCGCCTTGGCCAGGTCGGAGTCGGGCGTGACGGCCGTGGTCGCGCTCGGCGTCGGCGCGGCCTCGTTGCTGCCACCGCAGGCGGCGAGCACGAAGACGAGCGGGACCAGGCCGAGAAGACGCATGGCACGAGGATGAACCTCGGGGCGCCTGCGATCAAGCCGGGGGCCGTTGCCGACCGGTCAGCGCTCGGCGACGACGACCTTCGCGCCGTTCGTGAGCGTCAGGCGGTGGCCCCGGAGCGTCACGTCGACGTGCCCGCCCGGGTCGGCGAGCTCGGCGAGGTGGCTGTGCGGCCCGATCGCCGCGGCCGTCGTCGTGGCCTTGGTGCGGACCACGGTGAAGCCGTCGTGCTCCCAGCGGATGTCGAGGGTCATCTGGTTGACGCCGTCGTCCAGCTTGAGGTCACCATCGATGAAGCGGAGGTGCCCCTCCGCCACGTTGTCCGCCCCGAAGCCGGTCATCGACGTCACGGTCCAGGTGCGGAAGGCGATCGGCAGCGGCACGCCGTTCGCGAGGAAGAGGGCTCCGCCGAAGACCGCGCCCGCGAGGAGCACCAGGAGCGCCGCGACCACGACGAGGATCCGCTTCATGGCGCCAGCATCCCGCTCGCGGCATCACCACCGCAGGAGAATCACCGGGCGGGATCAGACCGCTTCGTCCGCGGACCCCACGGCGCGATGGATCGCGCCGAGCTGTGCCTGCATGGCGGGGACGGCGTCGAGCAGCTCGAGTCGCTGCTCGAGCACCTCCAGCAGGCCCTGCACGCTCCGCAGCGTCTCCTCGGTCCGCCCGAGGAGTCCGTCGACGGAGCCCAGCAACCCGTTGACCTGGTCGAGGCGACCGTCCACCGACCCGAGGGTCTGGTCGACCTGACCGAGCATGTCATCGGCTCCACGGAGCGTCCGGTTCGCGCTCTTGAGCAGGTCGGCGACGGGATTCAGCGCCATGTCAGACCAGCCCGATCACGTCGAGCGGCCACGAGAACACCGCCCACAGGAACTGGACGACGCTCTCCAGCGTGAGCGTGCTGGTCGGCCCGGTGCGGTGCGCGTCCATCCAGAACGCGCCGGCGACGACGTACGCCAGGGCGCCCAGCGCCAGGAGGGTGGCGGCGCGGGTCGAGACGATCTCGTCGTCGGTCGCGCTCTCGGTCCGGGAGTCGGTCTTCATGATTACTACCCTACGGTAGTAATGATGAGCACGCTAGCCTCCCTCCGATGACACGTCAGGACGCCCCGCGCAAGCGCCGGCCGTACGCCGCCCGCATGCCGCTCGAGCAGCGGCGTACGGAACTGCTCGACGCGGCGCTGCGCGTCGTGGCGCGTGACGGCTACGACGCGCTGACCGCCCAGGCCATCGCCCACGAGGCCGGGGTGACCAAGCCCGTCCTCTACGGGGCGTTCGCGACGCTCCCGGCGCTGCTCGAGGCCCTGGTCGAGCGCGAGGAGGCGAAGGCGCTCGGGCAGCTGATGTCCGCGCTCCCCCTCGCGATCCTCGGCGACCCGGCGTCGCTCGCCGCGCGCATCACGCGCTCCTGGGCCCGCGCCGTACGCCGGGAGCCGGTCACGTGGCAGCTGATCCTGGCCGGCAGCAGCGCCATGCCCGGCCCCCTCGCCGCCCGGATCGAGGCAGCGCGCTCGCTCCTCCGGACCCAGCTCGCCTCGCTGATCAGCGCGTACGTGCCGGACGACCGCGCCGACCCGGCGATCCTGTCCCGTGCGCTCGTCGCCACGGCCGAGGAGTTCGGCCGGCTGCTGGTCAACAACCCCGACCAGGTCGACGTGGACCGTCTCGCGAGCACCGTGCAGGCGCTCGTGACCGGGGTGGTGCGGCAGAGCCGCAAGCCCTGACCCGGGTCAGCGCGGGTAGAGCTCGACCTCGGCCGCCTTCACCACGAAGACCGCCGGCGCACCGGGCGCCAGGTCCAGCTCGGCGACCGCCTGCGGCGTGACGAGGGCACTGAGGTCGCCCGCGCGCACCCGGACCTGGTCGCCCTGCGGCTCGAGCGCGTCGACGGTGACCGGCCACGCGTTGCGCGGCGACCCGTCGGGGGCCCGCCGGTAGACCGAGACCGCCGACGGCCGGAACGCCGCCACCGCCTCCCCGCCCTCGACCAGCCCGTCGTGGGACCGGCCCGCGACACTCCGCTCCCCCACCAGTACGCCGGACGCCCACCGCCCGGCGAGCAGGTTCAGCCCGGCGACTCGCGCGGCGAAGGCGGAGCGCGGGCGGGTCAGGACCTCCGCGGTGGGACCGTCCTCGACGACGCGGCCGCTCTCGAGCACGACGACGCGGTCGGCGAGGAGCAGCGCGTCGAGCACGTCGTGGATGGCGATCACCGCGGTGCGGTCGCGGAGCACCTCCCGCAGCAGCTGACGCATGGCCGGGCGGGTGTCGACGTCGAGCGCCGCCAGCGGCTCGTCGAGCAGGAGGACCGCGGGCTCGGCCGCGAGCGCGCGAGCCAGGGCGACGCGCTGGGCCTGGCCGCCGGAGAGCTGGGCGGGCTTGCGGGCGGCGAGGTCGGTGCAACCGACGCGGGCGAGCCACGTCCGCGCAGCCTCGGCGGCCGCGGCCCGGCGCGCGCCCTCGGAGCGCGGCCCGAAGCCGACGTTGGCGAGGACGGAGAGGTGCGGGAAGAGCAGCGGGTCCTGCGCAAGGAGCCCGATGCCCCGCTCGTGCGGCGCCACCCAGGTCGTCGCACCAGTGAGGGCACGCTCGCCGACGGCCACGCGCGAGGAGTCGTCACGGAGCGTGCCGGCGATCACCCCGAGCAACGTCGACTTGCCGGAGCCGTTGGGACCCAGCAGCGCCACCGTCTCCCCCGGCTCGATGCGCAGCGCGAGGGCGACGTCGCGCGCCGCGACGTTCGCCTCGACGAGGACGGCCTCGCTGCGGACGGGACGCGCAGTCACAGCCCGCTCCGGTCGCGGCGGGCGACGACGATGACGACGACCGCGACGGCCATCAGCAGCACGGAGAGCGCCACCGCGGCGTCGGGGTCGACCTCGCGCTGGAGGTAGATCTCGAGCGGCAGCGTGCGGGTGACGCCCTGGAGGCTACCGGCGAAGGTGATCGTCGCGCCGAACTCCCCGAGCGCCCGCGCGAAGGCGAGCACCGCACCCGAGAAGAGGCCGGGCAGGACGAGCGGGAGCGTCACGCGCAGCAGCACGCGGGTCGGCGAGGCCCCCAGGGACGCGGCCACGGTCTCGTAGCGCCGGCCGGCCGTGCGCAGCGCGCCCTCGAGGCTCGTGACGAGGAACGGCAGCGCCACGAAGGTCTGCGCCAGCACGACCGCCAGGGTCGAGAACGCCACCTGCACGCCGGCCACCTCAAGTACGTGGCCGAGGAGCCCCCGACGGCCGAACGTCGCCAGCAGCGCGATGCCGGCGACGACCGGCGGCAGCACGAGCGGCAGCAGCACCGCGGCACGCAGCAGCGGCAGGCCGCGGAACGACGAGCGCGCGAGCACGAGCGCCATCGGCGTACCGAGCAGGACGCAGAGGACGGTGCTGGCCACGGCGGTCCGGAGGCTGAGCCCGAGCGCCACCCGGGCGGAGTCGCTCGTCACGAGGCCGGCGAAGTCGCGCCAGGGCACCTCCGCCACCAGCGCCGCCAGCGGCAGCAGCACCAGCACCGCCCCGCCAGCGGCCGGCAGCCATGCCCACCGCGGCAGCGCCGGCTCGCCCGCGCGCACGTCAGGCCCTGCCGAACCCGTACTCGCGGAGAACCCTCTGACCCGCCGGTCCGGTGACGTAGGCGACCCACGCCGCGGCGAGGTCGGCGTCCTTCGCGCCCTCGAGCGACGCGATCGGGTAGGTGTTCGTGGCGTTGACCGCCGCCGGGATCTCGATGCCCTCGACCTTGTCGCCGGCAGCCTTCACGTCCGTGACGTAGACGAGGCCGGCGTCGGCCTCGCCCGACTCCACCTTCCCGAGGACGTCGGCGACCGACTGCTCCTCCGACACCGGCTTCCAGTCGAGCTTCGCGCCGGCCTCGACCAGCGCCGCCGCGGCACCGCACGGCACTTGGGGCGCGCACGTCACCAGCTGTACGCCGGGGCGCGCCAGGTCGTCGAGCCTCGTGACGTGCGCCGGGTTGTCCGGGGGCACCGCGATCTCGAGGGTGTTGGTCGCGAAGTCGGCAGGGTCGACCGCGGCCGCGCCGAGCTTCTCCATGTTCTTCGTGTCCGCCGAGGCGAAGACGTCGGCAGGCGCACCTTGCTCGATCTGGGCGACGAGGTCGGAGGAGCCGGCGTAGTTGAAGTCGACCAGCGTGCCGGGGTGCGCGTCCTCGAAGGTGCTGCCGAGCTGGTCGAAGGCGGGCTTGAGCGAGCTCGCGGCGTACACCGTCAGGCGCTTGGGGTGGCTGTCGTCGACGGCCGGAACGGATGGGTCGCTGCAGGCGGCGAGGCCGGAGCCGAGGAGCGCGACGACGGTGGCGGCGGCGAGGCGGCGCAGGCTCATGCGACTCCTTCATGGGTCTCGACGACCACGTTGGTCGACTTGATGACGGCCGTGGCGAGCGAGCCGCGCTCGAGGCCGAGCTCACGGACCGCCTCACTGCTCATCAACGAGACCACCCGGAAGGGGCCGCACTGGAGCTCGACCTGCGCCATGACCGTGTCGAGGGTGATGTCGGTGACCAGCCCCACGAAGCGGTTGCGGGCCGAGCTGGCGCCGGGGGCCCCGGGCTGCTGGGCCTGCTCGCGCGCGACCATCGCCACCTCGAAGCCGTCGACGACCTTGCGGCCGGCCTCGTCGACGTGGGCCTCGAGCAGCCCCCGCTCGATCCAGCGGCGGACCGTGTCGTCACTGACGCCCAGATGGGCGGCGGCGTCCTTGAGGCGCAGATGCGGCATGCGGCCAGCGTAGAGCACCGCAGATGCGGAAGGAACCCCTCAGCAGGTCAGGTCGCGGCTCGGCGCCTTGCCGTCGATGAGGTACGTCTCGACGGCGTCGTCGACACAGGAGTTGCCCTTGTTGTAGCCGGTGTGGCCGTCGCCGTCGCGCGTGATCAGCACGCCGGAGTCGAGCTGGGAGGCGAGCGCCTGCGCCCAGGCGAGCGGCGTGGCGGGGTCGCGGGTGGTGCCGATGACCACGATCGGGGCGGCGCCCCTGGCGTCGAGGTGCCAGTCGGGCTTCGGAGCACCCTTGCCCGGGCCGAGCGAGCGGCAGCCGAGCATGCCCCACGCGAAGATCCGGCCGAAGGTCGGCGACTCCTTCTCGAAGCGCGGGAAGAGCGCCGGGATCCGGGCCGCGGGCACCGAGGTGGGGTCGTCGTCGCAGTTGATCGCGGCGATCGCCTCGGCGCTGTTGTCCTCGTAGCCGCCGCCGGGCTTGCGCGCGGTGTAGAGGTCGGACCACTGCAGCAGGCCGCTGCCATCGCCGTGGAGCGCCTTCTTCAGTGCATCGTCGAGCGCCGGCCAGAGCTCACGGACGTAGAGCGGCTGGATGATGCCGAGGAACGCCGTGCCGGCGGTCAGCCGCCGGGTGCCGACGACGAGCGGCGTGGTGTCGATGTCGTCGAGGAACGCGCTGATCCGGCGGAGCGCAGCCGCGCGGGTGTCGCCGAGGTAGCAGCCGCCACCCTCGACACAGTGGTCGACGTACGCATCGAGGGCGACCTGGAAGCCGTGGGCCTGGCCCAGCGAGGAGTCGAGCGAGGAGAGCGTCGGGTCGACGGCGCCGTCGAGCACCATCCGGCCGACCCGCTTCGGGAAGAGGTCGGCGTAGGTGGCGCCGAGCTTGGTGCCGTAGGAGAAGCCGAGGTAGTCCATCTTCGCGTTGCCCAGGGCAGCGCGCAGGACGTCCATGTCGCGGGCGGCGTCGTGGGTCGAGAGGTGGCGGAAGAGCTCGCCCGTGCGCCGCTCGCAGCCGGCAGCGAAGGCATCGGCGCGCTTGACGGTGTCGGTGACCTCGCGGGGGTTGTCGGGGTCGGGGTCGGCGGCCATCATCTCGTCGACCTCGCGGTCGCTCAGGCAGTCGACCGGGTCGCTCGCGCCCGTGCCGCGCGGGTCGAAGCCGATCAGGTTGAAGTGCTCGTGGATCGTCGCCGGGAAGTAGGAGCCGACCGGCGCCGCCGCCATGTCGGTGCCGGGAGCACCCGGGCCGCCCGGGTTGACGAGCAGGTCGGGGGCGTTGCGGGAGCCGTCGGCGGCGTTGCGCAGCACCGCGATGCCGATCGTGGCGCCGGTCGGCTTGCGGTAGTCGAGCGGCACCTCGAGGGTCGCGCAGGCGTCGCCGTCGCGACACGTCGACCAGTCGAGCCGCTGGTCGTAGAAGCGCTGGAGACCGGGCCTCGGCGCGGTGCGCGCGCCCTTCTGCTCCGGACGGACCGGCACGGAGGTGCTCGATGCCGTGGGCGAGCCCTGGTCGCCGCCCCGCTCGTCGGCGAGCACCGCCACCGCGATCACCGCGGGGAAGAGCACCGCGAGAACGACGAAGACGATCGGCAGCGCACGCTTCACGCCCGGCCTCCCTCCGGCAGCTTCAGCGCCACCATCATCGACTCCAGCGCGAGCTGCGCCGGGACGTTGAACTCGAGCATCTGCTCCCGCGCCTGGAAGATCGCGTCGATGCGCCGCAGGTCCTGCTCCGGGGTGCTCACCTGCACCAGGCGCTCCAGGTCGGGCCGGAGCTCCTCGTTGACCAGCGCGGCGCCGGAGCCCGTCGCCATCGCGATGGAGTCGCGGTAGACGCTCACCAGGTCCATCAGGGCGCGGTCGACGACATCGAGGATGCGCCGCTTCGCGCGGGTCTTCTGGCCCTTCTCGAGCGCGGCCAGGGCGGGTGAGTACTCCCGCGGACGGCGACCACGCTCGACCACGCCGTACGCCGCGTCGAGGTCGACCTTCTCGCGCTTGTCGAGCTCGCCGGTGATCGCGTCGGCCTCGGCCTTGGCCGCGGCGTGGAGCCGGTCGGCGGCCTGCATGCAGGCACCGAGCGAGGTGAGCCGGGCGGGGATCGCGACGATCTCGCGGCGCCGGTTGCGGACGTGCTCATCCTTCGCCAGGGCGCGAGCCCGGCCGATGTGGCCCTGGCTGTGGCGGGCGGCGTACTCCGCGAGGGACTCCTGGACGCCCATCGTGCGCACGAGGAACGCCGCGACGTCGGCCGGCGCGGGCGTGGTCAGCGTGACGAGGCGGCAGCGCGAGCGGATCGTGGTCAGGACGTCCTCGACGGTGGGCGCGCAGAGCATCCAGACCGTGCGCGGGGTGGGCTCCTCGATCGCCTTGAGCAGGGCGTTGCAGGCCTGGTCGGTGAGGCGGTCGGCGTCCTCGACGACGAGGATCTGCCAGCGCTTGCCGACCGGGCTCAGCCCCGAGCGGCGGACGATGTCTCGGACCTCGTCGACACCGATCGAGAGCTTCTCGGTGCGGACGACGGAGACGTCGGCGTGGGAGCCGGCCATCACCGTGTGGCAGGCGTGGCACGTGCCGCAGCCGCCCTCCTCGCACTGCAGCGCCGCGGCGAAGGCGACCGCTGCGTTGGAGCGGCCCGACCCGGGCGGGCCGGTGAAGAGCCAGGCATGGCTCATGCCCTGGCCCCGGGCCGCGCGCGACAGCGCGGTGATGGCCGCACGCTGGCCGACGAGGTGGTCCCAGATGCCGCCGGAGCGCTGGTCGACGGAGGCGGTGGTCATGCGGTCACCAGCATCGCGGCGACGCGCGCGCGGATCACGGCGTGGATCTCCTCGATCGAGCCGCGGGCGTCGACGACGAGGTAGTGGTCGGGGTCTGCGGCAGCCATCGCCAGGAAGGCCTCGCGCACGCGCTGGTGGAACTCCAGCGACTCCCCCTCGATGCGGTCGCGCTCCTCGAACCGGCCCAGCCCGGCCTGCGGCGCCAGGTCGAGGACGACGGTCAGGTGCGGTCGCAGGTCACGCGTCGCCCAGCGGTTGACCGCCTCGACCTCGGCGACCGCCTCGGTGCGCCCGGCGCCCTGGTAGGCCAGCGCGGAGTCGACGTAGCGGTCGGTGATCACGACGCGGCCCGCGCGGAGGGCCGGCAGGACGACGGTGTCGACGTGCTCGGCCTTGTCGGCGGCGTAGAGCAGCACCTCGGTGCGGTTGCTCAGCTCGCCGGTCTCGGGGCTCAGCACGATCTGGCGGATCCGCTTGCCGACCTCGGTGTCGCCCGGCTCGAAGGTCAGGACGACCTCGTGACCGTCGGCCTCGAGCCACTGCTGCAGCAGGCGCGACTGCGTCGACTTGCCGCCGCCCTCGCCGCCCTCGAAGCAGACGAAGAGGCCGGTGTCGGAGAAGGCGCCCGTGCTCACGTCGTACACCTTAGGGCTGGGCACCCACGGTCCGGCCGGGCGATCATCCCCGGCGGGGTCCGGGTCATGGTCGCGCGGCGACCGCGGGCCGAGACTCGAGGTGTCACCCACCCCAGAGGAGGCCCGTCATGGGCGCAGCGGATCGGTTCAACGAGACCGGCTTCAGCCGGTGGATCAACAGCGGCGCAGGACGGGCCTTCCGTCTCGCCGCCGGCACGGCCTTCCTGGTCACCGGGTTCGCGCTGCGCGACTCGACGCTCGGGATCGTCCTGATGGCGTGGAGCGTGGTGCCGCTGTCGGCGGGCGCCTTCAACCTCTGCTGGATCAGCGCGGTGCTCGGCGGCCCGGTCCGGAGCCGGGAGATCTGCGCCGCACGGAGGGCACCCGCGCCGCTGTGAGGCGGGTGGCCCTCACGCGGGGTCAGTGCGCCGGGCCGTGGCCCCAGGTGCCGTAGGTCGCGTAGACGTAGACGAGCACGAAGACGAGCTGCCACGGCAGCGCGAGCAGGTAGCCGAAGCAGAGCGGGCGGACCCGCTTCCAGAACGCCAGCGTGAGCACGACGGGGACGCTCGCGAGCAGCACCCACCAGAGCACCGGCCACACGGCGTACGACGGGAGCAGGTCGGTGCGGCCCGCCTTGGCGACGAGGCCCTCGCCGTAGCCGAAGCCGGCCCCGCCACCGGCGGCGAGGCCGAGCAGGAACAGCGTGAGCGTCAGCAGGCCGCGGCCGGTGGCGCGGGCGCTGCGGGCGATCTTCCCGCCGGCAGGTGCCGACGGGGGCGAGGTCGCGGCAGCCGGGTCCTCGACGAGCACGCGGTGGAGGAAGTCGTCGTCGATCGGCGGGACCTTGGCGACGACCTCGTCAGCAGCGGCGGGATCGAGCTGCTCCTGGATGCTCATACGAGGATGGTGCACCCGGAGCAGCCCGAATCCCGGGAGGCGCTACGACTTCTTCGCAGCGGCCTTCGTCGTCTTCTTCGCGGCGCTCTTCGTGGCAGTGGTCTTCTTGGCCGCTGCCTTCTTCGCGGTCGCCTTCTTGGCCGGGGCCTTCTTGGCGGTCGCCTTCTTGGTGGCCTTCTTCGCCGGGCCCTTGGCACGACGCTCGGCGAGCAGCTCGGCTGCACGCTCGATCGTCATCGACTCGATCGTGTCGTCCTTGCGCAGCGTCGCGTTGTACTCGCCGTCGGTCACGTAGTCGCCGAAGCGGCCCGACTTGATGACGACAGGCTGGCCCGAGACCGGGTCCGGACCCAGCTCCTTGAGCGGCGGCGCCGCGGCCGCACGGCCACGCTGCTTCGGCTGGGCGTAGATCGCCTGCGCCTCCTCGAGCGTGATCGTCAGCAGCTGGGTCTCCGACGCGATCGTGCGGGAGTCGGTGCCCTTCTTGAGGTACGGGCCGTAGCGGCCGTTCTGCGCGGTGATCTCCTCGCCGTCGGTGTCGACACCGACGACCCGCGGCAGGGAGAGGAGCTTGATGGCGTCCTCGAGCGTGATCGTGTCGAGCGACATGTCCTTGAAGAGCGAGCCGGTGCGCGCCTTGACGGCGTTCTTGCCGGTCTTGGGCGCGTCCTCGGGCAGGACCTCGGTGACGTAGGGGCCGAAGCGGCCGTTCTTCGCCACGACCTGCAGGCCGGTGTCGGGGTGGACGCCCAGCTCGATCTCGGCGCCGGCCGGGTTGGCGAAGAGCTCGCGCGCCTTGGCCGCGGTGAGCTCGTCGGGCGGCAGGTCGTCAGGGACGTTGGCGCGCATCGGGGCACCGTCGGCGTCACCCTCCGGGCCCTCGATGTAGGGGCCGTAGCGGCCGACGCGGAGCACGATGCCGTCGGCCGGGTCGCCGACGGGGAACGTCGCGAGCGCCTTGGCGTCGATGTCGCCCAGGCCCTCGACGAGCGGCTTCACGCCGACCTTGGAGTCGGAGCCGAAGTAGAACTCGCGCAGCTCCACGATCTTGTTGCGCTCGCCACGGGCGATGCCGTCGAGGACCTCCTCGAGGGAGGCCGTGAAGTCGTAGTCGATGAGGCGGGTGAAGTGCTCCTCGAGCAGCCGCACGACCGAGAACGCGATCCAGGCCGGCACCAGCGCCGTGCCCTTCTTGTAGACGTAGCCGCGGTTGATGATCGTCGAGATGATGCTCGCGTACGTCGACGGGCGACCGATCTCCCGGTCCTCGAGCTCCTTGATCAGCGTCGCCTCGGTGAACCGCGACGGGGGCTTGGTCTCGTGGCCGGCCGCGCTCAGGCTCGCGGCCGAGACCGCAGCGCCCTCGGTCAGGTTGGGCAGCCGCGTCTCGGCGTCGTCCTTGGTGGCGTCGTTGTCGGTGCCCTCGACGTACGCCTTGAGGAAGCCGTGGAAGGTGATCGTGCGGCCGGATGCCGAGAAGAGGACGTCGCGGCCGTCGGAGGCGGTGCCGCCGAGGCGGACCGAGACGGTGTTGCCGACCGCGTCCTTCATCTGCGAGGCGACCGTGCGCATCCAGATCAGCTCGTAGAGCCGGAACTGGTCGCCGGACAGGCCGGTCTGCGCCGGGGTGCGGAAGTGCTCGCCGGCGGGGCGGATCGCCTCGTGCGCCTCCTGGGCGTTCTTGACCTTCGACGCGTAGACGCGGGGACGGTCGGGGAGGTACTCCGCGCCGTACAGCTCGCGGACCTGCTCGCGGGCCGCGCCGACGGCGGCGTCGCTGAGGGTCGTGGAGTCGGTACGCATGTAGGTGATGTAGCCGCCCTCGTAGAGGCGCTGCGCCACGCTCATCGCGACCTGCGCGGTCATGCCGAGCTTGCGGCTCGCCTCCTGCTGCAGCGTCGTGGTGCGGAACGGCGCGTAGGGGCTCCGCTTGTAGGGCTTCGACTCGACGCTGCGCACCGTGAAGGAGGTGTCGGCGAGCGCGCCGACGAGCGCCTCGGCGGCCCTGCGGTCGAGGTGGGCGACGCCCGTCTTCGTCGCGGAGGCGGTCAGCTGGGCGTTGGTGTCGAAGTCGGAGCCGCGGGCGATGCGGGCACCGTCGATCGAGTGGATCTTGGCGGGGAACATCCGCTGGTCGTGGGCCGAGCCGGCGTCGAAGGTGCCCTCGAGGTCCCAGTAGGAGGCGACCTTGAAGGCCATCCGCTCCTTCTCGCGGTCGACCACGAGGCGCGTCGCGACGGACTGGACGCGGCCGGCGGAGAGACCGCTCTGGACCTTGCGCCACAGGACCGGCGAGATCTCGTAGCCGTAGAGGCGGTCGAGGATGCGGCGGGTCTCCTGCGCCTCGACCAGGTCGTCGTTGATGTGGCGCGGGTTCGCGACCGCCGCGAGGATCGCCGGCTTGGTGATCTCGTGGAAGACCATCCGGTGGACGGGGACGTCCTTCTTCGGCTTCAGCTCCTCGAGGAGGTGCCAGGCGATCGCCTCGCCCTCGCGGTCCTCATCGGTGGCGAGGAAGAGCTCGTCGGCGTCCTTCAGCAGCGACTTGAGCTTGGTCATGTGGGCCTTCTTGTCCCGCGGCACCACGTAGTACGGCGTGAACTCGCCGTCGACGTCGATGCCCAGGCGGCCCCAGGGCTTGTCCTTGATCTTCGCCGGGATCTCCGCGGCGTTGTTGGGGAGGTCGCGGATGTGGCCGATCGAGGACTCGACGACATAGCCCGGACCGAGGTACCCACCGATGGTGCGGGCCTTGGCCGGGGACTCGACGATGACCAGCTTGTGTCCCACGCGCTCAGCTCTCCCTGCTGTTTGGTGGCACCTCACCTTGCCGAGAGGGTGCTCACGGCCGCTCACTGTAGCCCCACGATTCAGGGGGTCCCGTGCGGATGTGAGGTGACGTACGCCGCGGGGCTACGCCCCGGGCCGGCTCCGCGGAGGACTCCCGAGGGGTGTTGCGTCGGGTCAGGCGAGCTCGAGGAAGCTCTCGGCCACCAGCTCGCGGACCTTCTCCGCGTACGCCGCGCGGGTCTCGGCCGGGTCGGCCTCGAGGAGCTGCGCGAGGGCGTCGAGGATCTGGCCGACGGTCAGCTCACCGTCGCAGGCACCGACGAGCGCCGCCTCGACCGTGTCGGCCTTGCGGGCGCGTCGGAACCCGCGCTGCTGGCGGAGCACCACGGTGTGCGGGTCCTCGGCGCCGGGAGCGCCGACGGTCTCCTGCTGGACGTCCTCGCGAACCTGGAGCGTGGCGCCCATCAGCGCGTCGTCGTCGCGCAGGGTCGCGAGCGTGTCGACGGCCTCGCCCCACGCGGCGATGGCGGGCGCGATCGGCTGCTCCACGTCGTACGGCCACTCCTCGAGGCGGAGGGTGGGCTCACCGGCGGCGCCGGCCGGGCGCTTGCGGAGGTTGATCCAGCCGAAGCCGATCGCCTCGATGCCCTGCTCCTCGAACCACGCGAGCCAGGTGTCGTAGCGGTGCAGGTAGTCGGTCGCGGACTGCAGGCCGGCGTCCTTGAGCCACAGCTCGACGTAGCTGGCCGGGTCGAGCACCTCGCGCTGCACGATGAACGCGTCGCAGCTGCCGTCGAGCCAGGAGGCGAGCCGCTCGTCCCACGGCGTGTCCTCGCGGATGATCCAGTTGGCCAGCACCTGGCACCAGCCGCCGTCGTTGAGCAGCTCCGGCGCCTTGCGGACGATGTCCTCGACCACGCGGTCGCCGGGCAGGCCGGAGTCGCGGTAGACCAGCCGCTCCCCCGTCGCCGGCGAGATGACGAACGGCGGGTTCGTCGCGATCAGGTCGAAGGTCTCGCCCGCGACCGGCTCGAAGAAGGAGCCGTCGAGCACCTCGACGTTGGGCGTCTGGTTGAGCGCGGCGTTGAAGCCGGCGATCCACAGCGCGCGCTTGTTGACGTCGGTGGCGACGACCCGCTCCGCGTGGCCGGCGAGGTGGAGCGCCTGGACGCCACAGCCGGTGCCGAGGTCGAGCGCGGTGCCGACCTCGTGGCGCAGGGTCAGCTGGGCGAGGCTGGTCGATGCGCTGGAGATGCCGAGGACGTGGTTGGCACCGACCTTGTTGGGCGTGCCGTCGAGGCCGGGCGTCAGGTCGGAGACGACCCAGAAGTCGCGGTCGCTGTCCTCGTCGAGCTGGGCGCCGTAGGGGCGGACGTCGATGCGCGCGGCCACCTCGCTCAGGCTCCGCTCGAGGATGCCCTCGACGCAGAGCCGGTCGACGAGGCCGGGCAGCGCCTTCTCGGCATCCACCACCGGCACCGTGGCCTGCAGCAGGAAGAGCCGCGTCAGCGTCGCGAGCGGGCTGCCACCCGTCGTACGCCGCAGGCCGGGGGCGGTCTCGTTGCGCGACAGCGCGTTGTGGGCGATCGGGCCGAGCAGCTCGGCGACGCCGTCGTAGGTGTACGAGGCGTCCGCGAGTGCGGCGCGAAGGGCATCGGCGAGGGGCGCGCGGTCGGTCACGCGCCCCATCATCCCCGACGGCGCTCTGTGCTCCCGCTCGGCCGGCACCGTAACGCCCTGTTCGGTGCACTGGCGCCCTCGCAGACGAGGGCGTCAGTGGCCGCAACAGGGCGTTACAGCGATGACGGGCGGCGCGTACGACGGCGGCGCGTCAGTGGCGGACCACTCCGCGGCGCGAGTGCGGCGGCTCGTGCGCACCCGGCCGCTCGCTGCGCGGAGCCGACGGCTTCAGGGTCGCCGGGCTGTCGGGCACGTCGTACTTGTCGTGGAGGTGGGTCGAGCGCCGCTTGCTCGCCACGACGGCCGCCACGATGATCGCCAGCGCGACCCCGGAGATGAGGAGCGAGAGCGGACGGTTGGCGTCGCGGCCGAGGGTCATGCTCACGACGGCGCCGACGATCAGGAGGCTGACCAGGTTCATCACCTTGATCAGCGGGTTGATCGCGGGGCCGGCGGTGTCCTTGAACGGGTCACCGACGGTGTCACCGATGATCGTCGCCTCATGGGCCGCGGACCCCTTCCCCCCGTGGTGACCGTCCTCGATCAGCTTCTTGGCGTTGTCCCAGGCGCCACCCGCGTTGGCGAGGAAGACCGCCATCAGGGTGCCCGCTCCGATCGCGCCGGCGAGGAAGCCCGCGAGCGGTCCGACGCCCAGGCCGAAGCCCACGACGACGGGCGCCAGGACCGCGAGGACACCGGGCGTGACCAGCTCGCGCAGCGAGTCGCGGGTGACGATGTCGACGACGCGGCCGTACGCCGGGCGGCTGGTGCCGGCCATGATCCCCGGGTCCTCGGCGAACTGCTTGCGCACCTCCATGACGACCGCACCGGCCGCGCGCCCGACGGCGTTGATGGCCAGACCCGCGAAGAGGAAGACCACGCTGACGCCGATGAGGAGCCCGACCAGGACGTCGGGGCTGAAGACCGCGAACGTCGGTGCGGACTTCGCACCGCTCGCCTGGAGCTCGTCGATGACCGAGCCGATGTAGGAGCCGAAGAGAGCGCTGGCTGCGAGCACCGCGGTCGCGATCGCGATGCCCTTGGTGATCGCCTTCGTGGTGTTGCCGACCGCGTCGAGCTCGGTCAGCACCTGTGCGCCGGACTCGTGGACGTCGCCCGACATCTCCGCGATGCCCTGGGCGTTGTCGGAGACCGGGCCGAAGGTGTCCATCGCGACGATCACGCCGACGGTGGTGAGCAGTCCGCAGCCGGTGAGGGCCACGGCGAAGAGGGCCACCGACAGCGAGCCGGAGCCGAGGGCGAAGGCGCCGAAGACGGCTGCTCCGATCACCAGCGTCGTGTAGACCGCCGACTCGAAGCCGACACTCAGGCCGCTGAGGATCACGGTCGCCGCGCCGGTCACGGAGGTGCGGCCGACCCCCTTGACCGGCTCGTGCTCGGTGCCGGTGAAGTAGCCGGTGATCGCCAGGATCACCGCCGCGAGGACGATGCCGATGAGCACCGCGCTGGCGGCGACCAGGGCCGGGTCGATGCTGCCGGTCGTGGAGCCGGTGATCGCGTCGAGCTGCTTGGCGGCGCCGGCGGTGGTGCTGTTGAGGCCGCCGGTGAGCCCGCTGATCGAGCGCGGCAGGTAGGCAAAGGCGACGGCCGAGCAGGCGACAGCCGCGATGGCTGCGCTCAGGTAGAAGGCGCGGTTGATCGTGCGCAGGCCGTTCTCGCCCTCACGCGGGCGGCACAGGAAGATGCCGATCACGGCGGTCACCGCGCCGACAGCCGGCACGAGCAGCGGGAAGACCAGGCCCTGCAGGCCGAACGCCGCCGACCCGAGGATGAGCGCTGCGACCAGGGTGACGGCGTACGACTCGAAGAGGTCGGCGGCCATGCCGGCGCAGTCGCCGACGTTGTCACCGACGTTGTCGGCGATCGTCGCGGCGTTGCGCGGGTCGTCCTCGGGGATGCCCTGCTCGACCTTGCCGACGAGGTCGGCGCCGACGTCGGCGGCCTTGGTGAAGATGCCGCCGCCGACACGCATGAACATCGCGAGCAGCGCGGCTCCGAAGCCGAAGCCCTCGAGGACATGTGGCGCCTGGCCGCCGTACAGGAGCACGACGAGGCTGGCGCCGAGCAGGCCGAGGCCGACCGTGGCCATGCCGACGAAGGCGCCCGTGCGGAAGGCGATGTTCATCGCCGCACCGCGGCCCGCTCCCCCGGGCTCGTCGGCGGCGGAGGCGACCCGGACGTTGGCGCGCACCGCGAGCCACATGCCGAGGTAGCCGATCGTCGCCGAGAACGCCGCTCCCACGAGGAAGAACGCTGACCGCCCCAGACGTACGCCGAGGTCGTCGGCCGGCAGCGCGAGGAGCAGGAGGAAGGCGATCACCGCGAACCCGGCCAGTGTCTTGAGCTGCCGTCGCAGGTAGGCGTCAGCGCCCTCCTGCACCGCCTTCGCGATCTCCTGCATCATCGGGGTGCCCTCGTCGGCGGCCAGGACCTGCCGTCGGAAGACCGCCGCCATGATCAGGGCGACGAGCGCCACCGCTCCGACGCCCAGGACGAGCGTCAGGTCGGAACCGGTCAGTTCGATGTCTGCAGCAGCCATGCCACACCTCTGTCGTCCGGGAACCCCCGTGTGCCGTTTCAGAGTGGCACGGCTTCACCGACCCGTCGAGGGGTGGAGGTGACGAGCGCCTCAGGCGGCGGCGATCGCGCTGTCGAGGTCGTCGTGGATCGCGAAGACCTTCGCCAGGCCCGTGATGCGGAAGATCTTGAGCAGGCGCTCCTGCGTGCAGACCAGCTGGAGCGAGCCGCCGTGCGCGCGCACCTTCTTCAGGCCGCCGACGAGCACACCGAGACCAGTCGAGTCGAGGAACTCCACGCCCTCGAGGTCGACCACGATCCGGTAGGTGCCGCCACCGACGAGGTCGGTGATCCGGTCACGGAGCCGGGGCGCGGTGTAGACGTCGATCTCGCCCTTGACGGCGACGACCGACACACCGTCGAGGTCGCGGGCAGTGAGGTCGAGGTCCACGCCGGTATCAAACCACGCGGCTGTCGGTGGTCGCTGGGAAACTGGGTGGGTGACGTCGACGCAGCACGCATTGCCGGGGAGGCCGGGGGTCGACGTCGCCGCCCTCCTCGACCGGCTGGCGACGCCTCCGCGCGCCGACCGGCTCGCGCACGTCGAGGTGCTGCCACCGCGGGAGGGCGTGCGGGCGGAGTGGCCCGCGTGGGCGCACCCCGACGTCGTCGCGGGCTTCACCAGTCGCGGCGTCACCTCGCCGTGGAGCCACCAGGCCGCGGCGGCCTCCGCGGCGCACGCCGGCCGGCACGTCGTGCTCGCCACCGGCACCGCGTCGGGAAAGTCGCTCGCCTACCAGCTGCCCGCGCTCACGACGATCCTCAACAGCCGGGGGCCGCACGGCCAGCGCGGCGCGACCGCGCTCTACCTCGCGCCCACCAAGGCCCTCGCCCAGGACCAGCTCGCCTCGCTGCTCGAGCTCCGCACCGGCGTCTGGGCCACCACCCACGACGGCGACAGCTCCCGCGAGCAGCGCGACTGGGCACGCGACCGCGGCGAGCTCCTGCTCACCAACCCCGACATGCTCCACCACTCGCTCCTGCCCGGCCACGAGCGGTGGTCGCGCTTCCTCCGCGGCCTGGAGTTCGTCGTGATCGACGAGTGCCACCACTACCGCGGCGTCTTCGGCGCCCACGTCTCCCACGTCATCCGCCGGCTCCGCCGGATCTGCGCGATGTACGGCGCGTCCCCGACGTTCGTCCTCGCCAGCGCGACGGTCGCCGACCCGGAGGCGCTGGCCCTGCGCCTCACCGGGCTGCCGGCGCAGGCGGTGACCGACGACGGCTCGCCGCGCGGTCGGGTGGCGCTCGGGCTCTGGGAGCCGCCCTTCACCTCCTACGAGGGGGAGAACGGCGCGCCCGTGCGTCGTGCGGCGAGCTCGGAGTGCGCCGACCTGCTCACCGACCTGGTGGTCGAGGGCGTGCGGACGCTCGCCTTCATCCGCTCGCGGCGCGGCGCCGAGCAGGTCGCCCGCACGGCTGCCGACCACCTCGCCGAGGTCGACCCGTCGCTGCCGCAGCGGGTTGCGGCGTACCGCGGGGGCTACCTGCCGGAGGAGCGCCGCGAGATCGAGGCGGCGCTGCGCCGTGGCGACCTGCTCGGGCTTGCGGCGACCAACGCGCTGGAGCTCGGCATCGACGTGAGCGGGCTCGACGCCGTGCTGCTCGCGGGCTTCCCGGGCACGCGGGCGGCGCTGTGGCAGCAGGTCGGGCGCGCGGGCCGCAACGGCGGTGACGCCCTCGCCGTGCTGGTCGCGCGCGACGACCCGCTCGACACCTACCTCGTGCAGCACCCCGAGGCGCTGCTCGGCCGCCCCGTCGAGGCGAGCGTCTTCGACCCGTCGAACCCCTACGTGCTCGGCCCCCACCTCTGCGCCGCGGCGGAGGAGAAGCCGCTCACGCCGGCCGACCTGCCCCTCTTCGGGCCGACTGCTCGCGAGGCGGTGGACGCTCTGACCGGGGCCGGCATGCTGCGGCGGCGTCAGGCGGGCTGGTTCTGGACCGACCACCGGCGCGCCACCGACCTGGCCGACCTGCGCTCGGCCGGTGGCTCCCCGGTGCAGCTCGTCGAGGCCTCGAGCGGCCGGGTCGTCGGCACGGTCGACGCCGGCTCGGCCCACGGCACCGCCCACCCCGGCGCGGTCTACGTGCACCGCGGCGAGACCTGGCTGGTCGAGCAGCTCGACCTCGAGGGCCACGTCGCCTTCATGGAGCGCGCCGAGACCGACTACTCGACGTCGGCACGCGAGATCACCGACATCCGGATCCTCGGCGAGCGCGACCACGTGATGTGGGGTGGCTGCCGGCTCTCCTTCGGCTCGGTGGCGGTGTCGCACCAGGTCGTCTCCTACCTGCGGAGGCGCCAGCCCTCGGGCGAGGTGATCGGCGAGGAGCCGCTCGACCTGCCCGCGCGATCGCTCCACACCGGCTCGGTCTGGTGGACCGTGCCGCAGCACGTGTGGGAGGCCGCCGGCCTCGAGCCGGGCGACCTGCCCGGTGCCGCGCACGCCGCCGAGCACGCCGCGATCGGGCTCCTTCCTCTCTTCGCGACCTGCGACCGCTGGGACATCGGCGGCGTCTCGACCGCGCTCCACCCCGACACCGGCATGCTCACCGTCTTCGTGCACGACGGGCACCCCGGCGGCGCCGGCTTCGCGGAGCGGGGCTACGCCGTGGCCCGCGACTGGCTCACCGCGACGCGTGAGGCGATCGAGGGCTGCGCCTGCGCCGAGGGCTGCCCGAGCTGCGTGCAGTCGCCCAAGTGCGGCAACCAGAACAACCCGCTCGACAAGCACGCCGCGGTGCGCCTGCTCGACGCCCTCCTCGCCCGGGCGCTCTGAGGCGGTCGCGCGGCTGGTCCCGCGGATGGCCACCGTCGGGCTGGTCATGACCGCCCGGCCCTTGCTCGGGCCCGCACCTCGCCGACCACCGCGAGGCCGCCGGGCACGTCGACCGTGACCGAGACCAGGACGTCGTCGCCCTCCAGGTGGCAGTCGGCGAGGTCTCCCCCGTTGGCCCGCGCGACGTCGGCGGCCGCACCACACGCGTCGTCACCCTGCTCGGCCGCAGCCGCCCCGGAGAGCGCCGCAAGGTCGGCGGCCGCCTGCGCCTGACGGTGGGCCACGGCGGCGCCCAGCACGGCCGCCGCCGCAGCTGCGACGAGCAGCACGACTCCGATCAGCGAGAGCACGGCGACCGTCGCGGTGCCCCGCTCGTCGCGCCCGGACCCGGGGCGACGCCCGGTCACGGTGCCGGCTCCAGCCCCGCGACGCTGCCCTGCGCGGCCTCGCCCCCGCCTGCAGTGCCCTCCGTGAGTGCCTCGGCGGTCGCTTCGAGCCGCGCCCCCGCCAGGTGGCCGAGCAGGTCGCCCGGCGGCCGCACGGTGCGGACGACCCGCACCCTCACCCGCGATCCGCCAGCGTCGACCTGCACCTCCGCCCCGGGAGCGGCCGTGCGGGCGAGGGCCGTCGCCTCCGCGACCGGATCGCCGCGTGCCACCGCACGGGCCGCCTCACGAGCCGCGTCGGTCACCCGGACCTGCGCCACTGCCAGCCCCAGCATCCAGATCAGCGCGAGCGTCACCGCGGCGAGGACCGGCAGCACGAGCGCCGCCTCGGCGGTCACTGCTCCACACTCGTCGCGCCTGCGCACCATCAGCCGATGCCCAGCAGGCCGAGCACGTGGTCGAAGAGCATCCGCAGCAGCTGGTCGCCGAAGCCGCCCGTCACCAGCTGGTAGAGGACGCCTGCCAGGCCGGCGCCGGCCGCCGTGCCCACGGCGTACTCCGCGGTGGTGATGCCCTGCTCGTTGCGCGTCGCCTTCATCCGTAACTCCTCTCGTCGCGGGGCGGGACTCGCCCCGTCGGGTCCACGCTCGCCGTGTCACCGCGACCGCGCCGTGCCCGCGGCAGGTGTCGTGGAGAGCCCGCCCGCCATGGGTGCTGTGGAGGGAAAGCGGTCACCACTGCAGCGAGCCGAGGGCGGCCGCCACGACCGGCACGATGCCGAGCAGGAGGAACGACGGAAGGAGACAGAGCCCCAGCGGCACAGCCGCCCGGATGCCGACCGTGCGCGCCCGTTCCTCGACGCCGGCACGCTCCTCGGCCGCGAGGTGATCCGCGAGCCGCGCGACGGTGTCGACCACGCGGGCGCCGCTCTCGGAGGCCCGCGCGAACGCGCGGCCGAGCGGCTCCAGGCCCGGTGTGGCCGCCAGCTCCGCCCAGACCGCCTCGGTCGGCACCCCCACGCCGAGTGACGACCGGGCCCGGGCGAGCGGGGCGGACGCCGGGCCCGGCAGCGCCTCGGCCACCACACCGAGAGCCGTCGACACCGACTGCCCGCTCGCGAGCACGACGGCCAGCAGGCGGGTGACGTGCGGCAGCCCGCGGCGTACGGCCTCCCGCTCCCGACGTACGCCGGGCGGCTCCGCGCGGGTGCAGAGGGTCCAGACACCGAGGCTCACCGCCGCCGCGAGCGCCACGCCGACCCGGCCGTCGACGAGGGTGAGGCCGCCCGAGCCCGCGACGAGGGCGAGCAGGAGGCGGAACCTCCGGAGCACTCCACCGTCCGCGCTGCGAGGGTCGTCGACGACAGAAGGCGCCACCAGCCGGGCGAGGCGGCGGCCCGCGGGCACAGGCACGGCCAGGGCGGCCGCGGCGGCGGCTGCGAGCGCAGCGATCACCATCCAGCCGGTCATGCCGGTCATGCCGGACTCTCCGGCTGCCAGGCCGCCTCGCGCTCGAGCGAGGCGGCGATGCCCTCGATCCAGGCGACACCACCGAGGGCAAGGGCGACGCCGGCTGCGGCACAGGCCAGCCCCGCCGGCGTGCCGAGCAGGAAGCCGACCGGGTCGCCCGCGCCCGAGCCCACGGCCAGCGTGAGCAGGGGCAGCGCGGCCATCAGGCGGGCGGTCGCCCGCGCGGAGGCGAGCTCGGAGGCGACCAGCCGCCGCGTGCGCTGCTGCTCGCGGATGCCCGCCGCCACCCCGGCGAGCGTGTCGGCGAGGCCGGCTCCGGTGCGCTCGGCGACCTGCCAGGCGGCGGCCACGACCTGGAGGTCGGTCGCCCCGGGAGAAGCCGCGAGCACCCGCCACGCAGCCGGCACCGAGGCACCCAAGCGGTGCGCCGTCGCGGGTGCCGCGAGCTCGGGCCAGCGGCGTGCCGCCCGCTCGAGCGCGACACCCGGAGCAGCCCCGGCGGCGAGGTCGCCCGCCAGCTCCTCACACAGCTCGAGCACCGCAGCTGCAGCAGCGGCGCGGACCCGGCGGGCGCTCGCCCGCCGCCGGATCCACCAGACCCCGGCCATCACGAGAAGCCCGATCCCCGCCGGCGCGGCGACCCCTCCGGCCGAGGTCAGCAGCGCACCCGCACCCGGCCAGAGCCGCAGGCGGGCACCCGCCAGCCACACGCCCGCGAGCACGGCAAGCACCCCAAGCCGAGCCAGGCGGGCCCCCGGAGCTGCCTGCCCTGCCGCGACGCGGAGCACTGAGCTGCGCGCCGGCCACGCCAGCGCCACCGCGCAGGCGGCAGCGCCCGCGGCGAGCAGCGCGGCGCCCGGGGCGGCGCTCACGAGAGCCGCCCCAGCAGCCGGTCGGCAGCCGGCCCCTCGACCGCGCCACCGTCGGGCGCGAAGCCGACGGCCGTCTCCATCCGGACCAGGCCCGACGCCTCCCGCACCGGCACCGCGATCTCGACCAGCCGCCGCACCGGGTGGCGCGACAGGTGCAGCACCGCCCCGATCGCCGAGGCGAGCTGGCTGTGGGTGGCCTCGCGGCCGAGGCCGGCGGCGAGGGCGAGTGCCTCGACGCGCGCGGGCACGTCGGCCGCGGAGTTGGCGTGGAGCGTGCCGCAGCCGCCGTCGTGCCCGGTGTTGAGGGCTGCGAGCAGGTCGACCACCTCTCCGCCGCGGACCTCGCCCACGACCAGGCGATCGGGCCGCATGCGCAGTGCCTGGCGCACCAGCGACCTGAGCGGCACCTCGCCGACGCCCTCGAGGTTGGCGGGGCGCGCCTCGAGCGCGACGACGTGCGGATGGGCCGGCTGGAGCTCGGCGGCGTCCTCGACGACGACCAGCCGCTCGGCCGGGTCGACGGCCGCGAGCATCGCACCGAGCAAGGTGGTCTTGCCCGTGCCCGTGCCCCCGCTCACGAGGAACGCGACCCGGGCCGCGAGCAGGCGGCGGACCAGTCGGAGGCCGTGGGCCGACAGGGCGCCGCGGGAAGCGAGGTCGTCGAGCGAGAGCCCGAGCCGGTGCGGCACCCGGAGCGAGACGACCGTGCCGGGGCGGGCCACCGGCGCCAGGACCGCATGGCACCGCACGCCGTCGGGCAGCCGGACGTCGACGGTCGGCGAGGCGTCGTCGAGCCGCCGCCCACCCGCTGCCGCGAGCCGCTGGGCGAAGCGCCGCACCCCCGCCTCGTCGACGAAGCCGGCGGACAGGAACCCGACGGCCGGACCGGCCGGCTCGAGGCCGGAGCCGCGGTCGAGCCAGACCTCCCGTGGACCGTTGACCAGGATGTCGGTGAGCCCGGGGAGCCGCAGCAGTGGCTCGAGCGGGCCGAGCCCGACCGAGGCTGCGCGGAGCGCGTCGTGGACGGCGAGGACGGTCGCGTCGCCGACCGGTCGGCCCGCGGCGCGCAGGGCCTCGGCCACGGCGTGCGGGGTGACTGCGGCGCCCGTCCGCGACAGACGGGCGCGGACCTCGTCGACCAGCTCGTCAGCGACCACCTCAGCCCTCCACGCACCAGGCGAGCGCCTCCCGCGCGGTGCGGGCGAGGACGCTGCGCGGGCTCCAGACCGGGCCACGACCGAGGTCGACCGCCTCCGCCAGGCCGCGCTGGTCGGCCATCGACGCCACCACCGGAGCGCCCACGACCTGGGCCACAGCTCTCGCCTCGCCGCGGCCGCGCAGGACGACGCCGACGCGCGGCGCCCCCTCGAGGGCCGCGACCACGCGCGCCGCAGCGGCGAGCCCGGGCAACGAGGGGCGCGCGACGACGAGCACCGCGTCGGACCGGCCCGCCACCTCGGTCGACAGCGCACCTGCCCGGGCCAGGTCCGCGACCACGACGTCGTGGCCCCGGCGGGCGGCCGAGAGCGCCTCACGGACGGCGAAGGCCTGCGGCGCAGCGCGCGCTCCGGCGGCCCAGGTCAGCACGCCGAGCCCGCCCCTGCGCGGCAGCGCGTCACGCAGCGACTGCGAGCCCAGACGGCCGGTGGTCTGCTCGAGCGCACCCCAGCGGGCACCGTCAAGCCGGTCGAAGCCGAGCACCCGGTCGACCCCCGGCCCGAGCGGATCGACGTCGAGCAGGCACGCCGGCCCGCTCGCGCCCGCGACCAGACCGAGGGCGCAGGCGAGGGTCGTCGCACCTGCGCCCCCGGAGCCTCCGAGGACCGCGACCGTGGTCGCCGTCGTACGCCGGCCGTCGGTCGCGTCGGAGAGCAGGTCGAGGAGCCAGTCGCCCGACGCGGGCAGCTCGACGACCTGCGACGCCCCGAGCGCGACGGCATGGCGGAAGGCAGCGTCGGGAACCCCGTCGCGGCCCACCACGTGCACGCCCGTACGCCGGGGCGGAGCCAGCGCCGCGACCCCGCCGGCGAGGTCGACGCCGACGAGCACGAGCGAGGCGGCGCGCCACGAGCGCATCGCCTGGCCGGGGTCGACGGCCACCTCGGGCACGACTCCGGCAGCGGCGGCGAGCCGGAGGATCTCCTCGGTCAACGGCTCGTCGCGGGTCACGATCAGCGGCATCTCCATGGCCCGAACCCTCGCCGCCACGGGCGGGGCCGGCGACCACGCGGCGTACGGCTGGGGAGGCGCGGCGCGCCCGGGCGGCTGTGGACGAAGAGCGGGCTGGTTGCGACGAGTTGGAGCAGCGGCCACCGGGCCCACGTCCGACCGCCGGAGAGCAAATCTCGCCAAAGGCCCGGCGTTCACACCTAGACTCGGTGACATGTCCGCAACGGGGCGCCGCCAGGCCGCCTTCTTCGACCTCGACAAGACGATCATCGCCAAGTCGAGCGCACTCGCGTTCAACCGCAAGTTCCAGGCGGGAGGCCTGATCTCGCGGCGCGTGATGCTGCGGGGCGCCTACGCGCAGTTCATGTACCTCGTCGGCGGCGCGGACCACGACCAGATGGAGAAGCTCCGGGCGTTCATGTCCGAGCTCGTGAAGGGCTGGCCGGTCGCCACGGTCCAGGACATCGTCCGCGACACGCTCCACAACATCGTCGACCCGATGGTCTACGACGAGGCGGTCTCGCTGATCGAGGAGCACCACGCCGCCGGCCGTGACGTCATCATCGTCTCCACCTCGGGCGCGGAGCTGGTCGAGCCGATCGGCACGATGCTCGGTGCCGACCACGTGGTCGCGACCCGGCTCAAGGTCGAGGACGGCAAGTACACCGGCGACATCGAGTACTACGCCTACGGCCCCCACAAGGCCTCCGCGGTCCGCCAGCTCGCCGAGGAGCGCGGCTACGACCTCACCCAGTGCTACGCCTACAGCGACTCGATCACCGACGCCCCGATGCTCGGCGCCGTCGGCCACGGCTACGCGGTCAACCCCGACAAGGAGCTCCGCAAGCTCGCCATCAAGGAGGGTTGGCCGGTGCTCGTCTTCAGCAAGCCCGTCGCCCTCCAGCGCCGGATGAACCTTCCCCCGGCCAAGCCCACGCTCGCCGCACTCGCGGTCGGCGGCGCGGTCGCCCTGGGCGGCGCGATCGTCGTCAACCACCGCCGCAACCGCACCGTCTGACCCCTTGGTACGCCGGGTCCCCGGCCACCCCGGAAGCGCCCTCCGCCCCGCCTGGCGGGGGTGAACCATGCGCCTCCCCGGGCCAAAGGTCAAGCCTTGAAGTGGCCGGGTTTGCGGCGCACCATGGGACTCAGCAAGACAACTCCAGACAGCACGTGAGCCGGGTACCCACGCGGCGACTCACCCTTCTTAACAGGGAGCTGAGCAAGCGGCCGACGTGCCGGGCCAGCAGTTGAAAAAGCACGCTTGGTAACCCATTACGCATCACGTGTCAGCGGCGGCACCGGGGCTCTTCGAAGACCGGTGCCGCTCGCATGTCCGGGGCAGTCCCGAGCGGGCTACTTCGCCTTCACGGGCGAGGCCTCGGCGCCCTTGGCGTACGCCTCGGCGGCGTAGAGCAGCCAGGAGTGGACGCCGGAGACCCCAGCGGCGTTGGCGTAGGCGCGCAGGTTCGACTCGTACTCCGCGCGGAAGAAGCGGTGGCCCTCCTCGGGCACCAGCAGCGACTTCTCGTCGACGCCGCGCGCGACGAGGACCAGGCGCTCGGCAGCGCGCGCGACGATCCCGTTGTGCGAGGCGAACGGCGTGGAGGTCGCGAGGTCGGCGTGGACGATCGCGGCGACGAGCATCGCGGGCGCGGTGGTCGGCGCGAGCAGCCGCGCTGCCAGCGTCTGCAGCGAGGCGGCGGACTCGGCAGAGCGCGGCCGGCCCAGGTCCTCCGACGCCACGGAGCCGAGGCCCGCGAGCGCGTGGAGCCGGGCGAACGCCTGCAGCGGCGAGCGCTTCAGGACCGGCACCAGCGAGAGCACCTCGGTCGACACGCGGACGGCCGCCGCGGCGATCTCGTCACCCGTGCCGGCGCGCACCTCGTCCATCGACGACGCCGAGCCCTCGAGCACGGCCGACGCCCAGGCTCCCCGCAGCAGCGACTCGGCGGTGAGCTCGGGAGAGGTCTTGCGGAGGCCGCGGTCACGCAGCAGCGCGTCGACACCGTCGCGGCTCGAGGCGAAGGCGGAGGGCACGCCCTCCAGGCTGGCGAGCGATGCGAGTGGGTCCACGGTCACGAGGCGAAATGCTCTCACGTCGCAGTCCTTGGCGACCCACGCGCTCTAGTAGCCTCGACGAGGTGAGCCCGACGACGTACCCCGAAGCAGCCGTGACCTGGCTGGTCGGTCAGGACCAGAAGTCCGTCCTCGAGATCGGTGCCGGCGACGGCGCCCTCACGGAGCAGCTGGTGGCTCTGGGCCACGACGTCCACGCGACCGACGCGAGCGCGGAGGCGGCCGAGCGGCTCGCCGCCCGCTTCCCCGACCTGCGCACCTCGGCGGCCACCGCCGAGCGCCTGCCCAACATCGACGCCTCCGTCGACGTCGTCGTCTGCCGCAATTTCCACACGTACGACGAGGAGGCGGCGCTCGCGGAGTTCTCGCGCGTCCTGCGTCCCGGCGGCCACGTGGCGGTCGTGGTGGAGGCGCTCGACACGAAGATCCCGTGGGTGCGGAAGTTCGCCCGACTCCTCGGCGAGGAGGCGATCGAGCCGACGACGCCGGAGTCGATCGTGCAGTCCACGAAGTTCGGCTTCGTCGACGCCGACGCGTTCCGCCACTGGTCGACGGTCGACCGCGACGCCCTCTGCGCGGTCGCGCTCCTCGACCCGCGCGTCGCGACGATGGACCCCGCCGCGCAGGAGCGCCTGCTCGACGCCGTACGCGCGCTGTACGACGACTACGGCCGTGGCCCCGACGGCATGCAGCTCCCCCAGATCGCGCACTGCTTCCGGGCCGGTGTGATCGAGCACCCGTGGTCGGTGCCGCCCCGCGAGGGCGCCGAGACCGCGACCGAGGGCGCGGAGCCCGAGGCGGACGATGACGACGGGCTCCTCATCGACTTCCGCTGATCGCAGCGGGCCCAGGGGGTTGCACGATGTTGCGATCCCCGAGGCTGTGGCGCCCGTCACCTCCGCGTGCCTAACCTCGGCACAGGAGGTCACATCGCGTGAGCGCATTCGACGCCATCCGGCCGGGCACGAACCTGTCCCAGCTTGCCCGCGAGCTCGTGCGCGTCCACGACACCGTGATCAGCGGCGGACGACCGGCTGCGCGACCGCGTGCCGTGGTCGCCCGCTCGTGGAACCGCGTCCTCAGCGCGGGGCTGGACCCCGCGCACCTCAACCAGCGTGACCCGCTGCCGCGGCAGGAGGTGCTGCGGCGGCGCAGCGAGTCGCCGTTGCGGCTGGTCATCGACGACCTCTTCCAGGTCGTGGCCGGCATCGCCGACTCCTCCCACTGCCTGATGGTGGTCACCGACGCCGACGGTGTCGTGCTGTGGCGCTCCGGCTCGGCCGGGGTCCAGCTCCAGGCCGACACCCTCGGCTTCGCCGAGGGGGCCGAGTGGACCGAGGGCCATGTCGGCACCAACGCCATCGGCACCGCGCTCGCCGAGGCGGCGCCGGTGCAGCTCTTCTCGGCCGAGCACTTCGAGCAGGCCCAGCACCCCTGGTACTGCACGGCCGCCCCGATCCACGACCCGCGCACGGGCGACCTGCTCGGCGTGCTCGACCTCAGTGGGCCGGCGCTCACGCTGCACCCGGCCATCGGCGCCCTCGTGCAGGCGGCCGTCCGGCTCGCCGAGTCGCAGCTGTGGCGTCACCACGAGGACCGCCTGGCGGCACTGAGGCGCGCGGCGGAGCACGTGCTGGCGACGGTCACCGGCCCGGTCCTGCTGGTCGACGACCACGGCTGGGTGGCGCACCGCGCGGGGGTGGCGGCGGCCGACCGGATCGCCGCCCCACGACCCGACGTCAGCATCGCCGTGCCCGGGGTGGGGCTCTGCCTGCCCGAGCGGTTCCGCGACGGCTGGCTGATCCGTCCGGCGAGTGGCCTCCGGACGCTCCACGGACACCTCGAGACGGGGGCCGACGCGGTGCTGACCCTGCGTGCGGGCGACGACGTCTGGCGGCTGCCCCTCACCCAGCGGCACGCCCACATCCTCCAGCTGCTCCACGCGGCCGGCCCGACGGGCCTCTCCGCAGCCCAGCTCAGCGGTGCCCTGTACGGCGACCGCGAGCACCTCGTGACGGTGCGCGCCGAGATCTCCCGGATGCGCCGCCAGCTCGGCGGGGTCGTCGCCACGCGGCCGTACCGGATCGCCGACGACGCCGTCCTCACGGTGGGCGACGTCCGGGCCTGATGCAACGCGGCGCAACGCTGTCGGCCACCGACGCCGCTGGTGTGTGCTCCATCACATCACCACTGTGAAGGAGGACCCCCATGACACAGACACTGGAGCCCGCGACCGGGACCCTGCCCCCGGAGGCGGTGACCCCGGCTGATCCGCAGGCGCGCGCCGAGCGCTGGCTCGCGGCGTTCGAGGGCGCGCTCGTCTCCCGCGACATCGCGGCCGCGGCGGGCCTCTTCGCCGCCACGAGCTACTGGCGCGACCTCGTTGCGTTCAGCTGGAACCTCACCACCGTCGAGAACCGCGACGGCGTCACCCGCCTCCTCGAGAGCACCCTGGGCCACACCGCCCCGGAGCGGTTCGCGACCAGCGAGCCGGCCACCGAGGCGGACGGCGTGGTCACCGCGTGGTTCACCTTCGAGACCGCCGTCGGCCGCGGCCGGGGCCTGCTCCGCCTCCGCGCCGACGACGGAGAGGACAAGGCCTGGACCTTCCTCACCACCCTCTACGAGCTCAAGGGCCACGAGGAGCCCCTGCGCGAACGCCGCCCGGCCGGTGCCGAGCACGGTGCCCGCAAGGACCGGGTCACCTGGCTCGAGAAGCGGCAGGCCGAGGAGGCCGCGCTGGGCACCACGACGCAGCCGTTCGTCCTCGTCATCGGCGGCGGCCAGGGTGGCATCGCCCTCGGCGCGCGCCTGCGGCAGCTCGACGTACCGGCCCTGGTGATCGACCGCTACGAGCGGCCCGGCGACCAGTGGCGCAGCCGCTACAAGTCCCTCTGCCTGCACGACCCGGTCTGGTACGACCACCTGCCGTACCTCAAGTTCCCCGAGAACTGGCCGGTCTTCGCACCCAAGGACAAGGTCGCCGACTGGCTCGAGTCCTACACGAAGGTCATGGAGGTCCCCTACTGGTCCTCGACCACCGCGACCCGGGCGTCGTACGACGAGGCCGCCGGCGAGTGGGTCGTCGAGATCGAGCGCGGCGGTGAGCGGATGATGCTGCGGCCGAAGCACCTCGTCCTCGCGACGGGCATGAGCGGCAAGCCCAACGTGCCGGTCTTCCCCGGCCAGGAGGTCTTCCGCGGCGAGCAGCACCACTCCTCGCAGCACCCCGGCCCCGACGCGTACGCCGGCAAGAAGGTCGTCGTGATCGGCTCCAACAACTCCGCGTTCGACATCTGCGGAGCGCTGTGGGAGCACGGCGCGGGCGTGACGATGGTCCAGCGCTCCAGCACGCACATCGTCAAGAGCGACACCCTCATGGACATCGGCCTGGGTGACCTCTACTCCGAGCGGGCCCTCGCGACGGGGATGACGACGGAGAAGGCAGACCTGGTCTTCGCCTCGCTGCCGTACCGGATCATGCACGAGTTCCAGATCCCGCTCTACGAGCAGATGAAGGAGCGCGACAAGGAGTTCTACGACCGGATGGAGAGGGCCGGCTTCGACCTCGACTGGGGCGACGACGGCTCGGGGCTCTTCATGAAGTACCTCCGCCGTGGCTCCGGCTACTACATCGACGTGGGCGCTGCCGAGCTGGTCGCGGACGGCGAGGTGAAGCTGGCGCACGGCAACGTGGACCACCTCACCGAGACGAGCGTGGTGCTGGAGGACGGCACCGAGCTCGAGGCGGACCTCGTCGTCTACGCCACCGGCTACGGCTCGATGAACGGCTGGGCCGCCGACCTGATCAGCCCCGAGGTCGCGGACCGGATCGGCAAGGTCTGGGGCCTCGGCTCCGACACCACCAAGGACCCCGGTCCCTGGGAGGGCGAGCAGCGCAACATGTGGAAGCCCACCCAGGTGGAGAATCTCTGGTTCCACGGCGGCAACCTGCACCAGTCACGCCACTACTCGCTCTACCTGGCGCTGCAGCTCAAGGCCCGCGCGGTCGGCATCGACACCCCGGTCTTCGACCTGGCACCGGTGCACCACGTGAAGTGAACCGGTGGGGCCCTCCTGCGTTCCGTGTGCGCGGGGCGGCCCCGCCGCTGCCACTCGTCGCGGTCGGGTCGGGCCGGCCGTCGCCGCACCCGATTGCAACCACGTCGCAACGTGACCGGTGCCACACTGACGGGATGGAGACCGGCATGCGCGCAGAAGTCGCGGCTTCCTGGCACCGCTCGGCGGCCGCGGGGGTGCCCGCCGAGTCCGAGGCTGCGCCGATCACGCTCGGCGATGCGGACCTCCGCGCCGCGCGGGCGGCGCATCCGCTGGCCCAGGTCTTCCCGCTCCTCGACGACGTCCTCGGCCAGGCCGCGCGCGACTGCGACGCGGTCATGGCCGTCGCCGACGAGGCGGGCCACCTGCTCTGGGTCTGCGGCTCGGGCACGGCCCTCCGCCGTGCCGAGTCGATCGGCTTCGTCGCCGGCAGCAACTGGGACGAGCGGGTCGCCGGCACCAACGCGCCCGGCCTCGCCCTCGCCACCGGCGCTCCCGCGACCGTCAACCGCTCCGAGCACTTCCGCCAGTCGGTCCGGAGCTGGAGCTGCGCCGCCGCCCCCATCCACGACCCCGGTACGTCGCAGCTGCTCGGCGTCCTCGACGTCACCGGTGGCGACCAGATCGTGGTGCCGCAGACGATGGCCCTGATCCGCGCCGCGGTGCGGCTGGCCGAGACCGAGCTGGCGCGCGACCGTCTCGTCGTACGCCCTCCGGAGCAGCGGACCATCCACCCGTCCCTGCGGATCGAGGCGCTGGGCCGCAGCGACGCCCTGGTCACCCTCGACGACGCCCGCGGCCACACGGCGCGCTTCCGGCTCTCGCCGCGGCACAGCGAGATGCTCCTGCTGCTGGCCAGTGCGCCCCAGGGGCTCTCCGGCGACGAGCTCGCCGTCCTGCTCTACGAGGACGACGGTGGCTCCTCGACCCTGCGCGCGGAGATGAACCGCCTGCGCCACCTGCTCGACGAGAGCTTCCTCGCCTCGCGTCCCTACCGCATCACCGCAGCCTCCGCCGGCGACTGGCTGGCGGTCGAGGCCCGCCTCGCGTCCGGCGACGTCGCCGCGGCGCTGCGGCTGTTCCGTGGGCCGCTGCTGCCGCGCTCGACGGCGCCCGGCGTCGTACGGATGAGGGAGTCGCTGACGCACCAGCTGCGCGCGGCGGTCCTCGCCTCGGGCCAGGCCGACCTCGTGTCGTCGTGGACGCGCTCGGCATGGGGTGCCGACGACTACGAGGCGTGGGCGCGCCAGCGCGACCTGCTCGCGCCCGGCTCGCCGCTCCGTGCGCTCGCCCAAGGGCAGCTCGCCCGGCTCGACCACGAGCTCGGGCTCTGAGCGACCGCTCGGCGCACGGCAGGCACCACTCGCCGCCGGCTCCGTGACGGTCGCCACACGCAGCCCTACGCTGGCGGCGTGCGGTGGCGGCGTTCGAGGCGGTCCCGGCTCGGCGGCGAGGCCGACCGGGCGACCTTCCGCACCCTGCACACCGCCGGCCTCGCGGCGCCCGCCCTGCGCGAGGGCCTCACCACGGCCAGCGCCACCCGGGCGGCCCGGCACCTGCGCGCCCTCCTCGGCGTCCCTGCCCTGGCGCTGACCGACGACCGCGCCGTCCTCGCCTGGGACGGCTCCGACGACCACCACCGCGAGCACGCCGCACGCCTGGCGCAGCAGGCGGTCGCCAGCGGCCGCACCACCGTCGCCGGACCGGGCGACCTCGACTGCCGCCGCACCGGGTGCGCGGTGCGCCACGCGATCGTCGCGCCGATCGTCGTCGACGACCGGATCGTCGGCACCCTGCAGGCGTACGCCGACCACTCCTCCGGCGCGCTCGTCCGGGCCACCGACGAGGTCACCCGCTGGATGGCCGGGCAGCTCGAGCTGGCCGAGCTGAGTGGCAGCCGCACCCGTCTGGCCGAGGCGGAGCTCCGCGCACTGCGGGCCCAGATCAGCCCGCACTTCGTCTACAACTCGCTGACCACGATCGCCAGCTTCGTGCGCACCGACCCCGACCGGGCGCGCGACCTGCTGCTCGACTTCGCCGACTTCACGCGCTACTCGTTCCGCCGCCACGGCGACTACACGACGCTCGCCGACGAGCTGAAGTCCGTCGAGCGCTACCTGCTGCTCGAGCAGGCGCGCTTCGGCGACCGGCTCCAGGTCACCCTCCGGATCGCGCCGGAGGTGCTCCCCGTCGTCGTGCCCTACCTCTGCATCCAGCCGCTCGTGGAGAACGCCGTGAAGCACGGCCTGGCCCGCTCCGACGGCGTCGGCCGGATCAGCATCGTGGCCCACGACGCCGGCCAGTCCTGCGTCCTCGAGGTCGAGGACAACGGTGCCGGCGAGGACCCCGACCGCGTACGCCGCGCGCTCGCCGGCGACACCGACCAGGACTCCGTCGGTCTGGGCAACGTCGACCAGCGGCTGCGTACGACGTTCGGCGACGACCACGGGCTCGTCGTCGAGACCGCCCCCGGCGCCGGCACGAAGGTGACCGTGCGGGTGCCCAAGTTCGCCCCGGGAGTGAGCGCCGGATGAGCCTCGACCAGCACGCGAGGCCCGACCAGCGGGGCAGACAGCTCGCCGTCCTCGTCGTCGACGACGAACGGCCCGCGCTCGACGAGCTCAGCTGGCTGCTCGAGCGCGACCCGCGGATCGGCTCGGTCCGCAGCGCGGGCTCCGCCGCCGAGGCGCTGCGGGTGCTCCAGGACGGCGGCGTCGACGCGGTCTTCCTCGACATCCACATGCCGGGGCTCAGCGGCCTCGACCTCGCGCAGGTCCTCTCGAACTTCAAGGAGCCGCCGCGGGTCGTCTTCGTGACCGCCCACGACGAGCACGCGGTCGAGGCGTTCGACCTGCGCGCGGTCGACTACGTCCTGAAGCCGGTGCGCGCCGAGCGGCTGGCCGAGGCCGTACGCCGGCTGCTCGAGGCGGCGCCCGCCCCGCAACAGGCCGACGACCAGATCCCGGTCGAGCGTGGCGGTGTCACCCGCTTCATCCGCCGCGCCGACGTGCGCTACGTCGAGGCCCAGGGCGACTACGCCCGTCTCCACACCGCCGCCGACAGCCACCTCGTCCGCACCCCGCTCACCACGCTGGCCGAGGAGTGGGCAGGCGCAGGCTTCCTCCGCATCCACCGCTCGCTGCTGGTCAACCTCGCGCACGTCCGCGAGGTCCGCATGGACGAGGGCCGCTGCACCGTGATCGTGGGCTCCGCCGAGTCAGCCACCCCGCTCCAGGTCAGCCGCCGCCACACGCGCGAGCTGCGTGAGGTGCTGACCCGCCGCACACCCCGGGCCACCCCATGAGCGACGGCCCGCAGCCGCCTCCGCAACGCGTGCGCGTGACCGGCCCGGCGCGCAGCGCCACCCGGCGTACGCCGCTGCCGCGGGTGGGCGAGATCGACGCCGCGACGCCGGTCGGCGAGATCTACCTGGCGTCGCTCCTGCGCGAGCAGCAGCGGCTCGCGGTGGTCGTGCTCGGCACCCTCTTCCTCGTGCTCGGTGCGGTGCCGCTCGTCTTCCACCTGTGGCCCTCGCTCGCGGCGCACCGCCTGGCGGGCATCCCGGTGGCCTGGTGGGCGCTCGGCGTCCTGGCCTACCCGTTCCTCTTCACGCTCGGCGCCTTCTACGTACGCCGGGCGGAGCGCAACGAGCGTGACTTCGCCGCGCTCGTCGACGCCGGCGGCGAGGACGCATGAACGCTGCAGCCGGCATCGTCGCGGTCGTCCTCGTGTCGGTCGCGACGCTGGCGATCGGCACCTGGGGGCTGCGGTTCTCGCGCACGACGAGCGACTTCTACGTCGCCTCGCGCACCGTCCGTCCGGGCCTCAACGCGAGCGCGATCGGCGGCGAGTACCTCTCCGCGGCCTCCTTCCTCGGCGTCGCGGGGCTGGTCCTCGTCTACGGCGCGGACATGCTCTGGTACCCCGTCGGCTGGACCGCCGGCTACCTCGTCCTGCTGGTCCTGGTGGCTGCTCCCCTGCGTCGCTCCGGCGCCTACACGCTGCCCGACTTCGCCGAGGCCCGCACCGGCTCGCGGCGGGTCCGCGGGCTCTGCTCGCTGATGGTCGTCGCGATCGGCTGGCTCTACCTGCTGCCGCAGTTCCAGGGCGCCGGGGTGACGCTCGCGGCGACCACTGGCGCACCGCTGTGGGCCGGCCCGGTGGTGGTCGCGGCCGTCGTCCTGGTCAACGTCGGCTCGGGTGGCATGCGCTCGATCACCTTCGTGCAGGCCTTCCAGTACTGGCTCAAGCTGACCGCCCTCCTGCTCCCGGCCGCCGTGCTCCTCGTCGTGTGGATGCAGGACGGCCACCCCTCCGCGACGCCCGCAGAGCAGTCCGCGTGGGACCTCCCGATCGCCGGCGACGGCGCCATCGGGCTCTACACGACCTGGTCGCTGATCATCGCCACCTTCCTCGGCACGATGGGGTTGCCCCACGTCGTCGTCCGCTTCTACACGAACCCCGACGGCCGCGCCGCCCGGCGTACGACGCTCTTCGTGCTGGCGCTGCTCGGCCTCTTCTACCTGCTGCCACCCGTCTATGCCGCCCTCGGCCGGGTGTACGCCGGCGGGCTGGCCGACAGCGGCCACGGCGACACGCTCGTGCTGGAGCTGCCCGGCCTGATGCTCTCCGGCGTGGGCGCGGACCTGCTGACCGGGCTGGTGACCGCGGGGGCCTTCGCCGCCTTCCTCTCGACGAGCTCCGGCCTGTCGATCGCCGTCGCCGGCGTGCTCAGCCAGGACGTCACCGGCCGCTTCGTGCGGGGCTCCGGGTCACCGGTGACGGCGTTCCGGCTCGGGGTCGCGCTGGCGGTCCTGGTGCCTGCGGTGGCCGCCGTGGGGGCGCCCGAGGTGCCGGTGGCGAAGGTCGTGGGGCTGGCGTTCGCGGTCGCGGCCTCGACGTTCGCGCCGCTGCTCCTGCTCGGGATCTGGTGGCGCGGGCTCACGGCTGCGGGAGCGGTGGCGGGCCTCGTGGTCGGCGGCCTGGGCTCCGCGGTCAGCACGGCCTGGACGCTCGCCGAGCGCCACCCGACCGGCTGGGTCGACGCGCTGCTGGCGGAGCCGGCGGCGTGGAGCGTGCCGCTCGCCTGCCTCGTGATGGTCGGGGTCTCGCGGGCCACGCGCGACACGGTGCCACCGCACGTGCGGCGCTTCCTGGTCCGGCTGCACACGCCCGAGGCCGTCGAGCTCGACCGCGGCTGACCGTTCATCGCGCGCGGCCTGCCGTTCGGCGCAACGCCCTCGCCGCCGGGCGCAGCATCTGCACGGTCCCCTCCCGACGGAGCCCCCTGCGGAGCAACGTGATCACCATCACACCGCTCGCCCGAAGGGAACCCCCGATGACCACGACCCTCCCCCAGCAGACCACGCACCGCGTCGCCGTACCCGCGCCGGCGCCGTCCGGCATCAGCCTCGCCGACCCCGGTCCGCTCGGGCTCGCGGCGTTCGCCCTCACGACGTTCGTGTTGAGCTTCGTCAACACCGGCCTCTTCAAGGCCGAGCCCGTCGTCTTCGGCCTGGCGCTCGCCTACGGCGGCGGCGCGCAGATCCTCGCCGGCATGTGGGAGTTCGCGAAGGGCAACACCTTCGGCGCGACCGCCTTCACGTCGTACGGCGCCTTCTGGGTCTCGTTCTGGTACCTCACCGGCCACACCACGCTCGCCGGCATCCCGGCCGCCGACGTCGAGAAGGGCATCGGCCTCTACCTGCTCGGCTGGACCATCTTCACCGCGCTGATGCTGGTCGCCTCGCTCCGCACGACCAAGGTGCTGACCACGGTCTTCGTGCTGCTGACGACCACGTTCGCCCTCCTCGCGGCGGGCGCCCTCGGCAGCAGCGACGCCCTCCACCACCTCGGTGGCTGGTTCGGCCTCGCCACCGCCGGCGTCGCCTGGTACGCCGCCCTGGCCGGCGTCGCCGCCTCCACCTTCGGCCGTCCGGTGCTCCCCACCGGCGCCCGCGGCTGAGGTCGCCGGCCGGCACCGAGAGCTCCGGGGGTTGCGACTGCAACGTGGTCGCAGCCCCCGGCCCATCATCGTGGCCTCACCCGCCCTGTGGCAGGGGCCACATTCCCCCTAGGCTTCGAGAACAAAGGACCAACACCGCGATGACCCCCGGAGCGACCATGTCCGACGAGACCCTGTCCAACCTCCTGCACGAGAAGCGCACGTTCGCACCGCCGGCCTCCCTGGTGGCTGCCGCCAACGTGACGCAGGCCGACTACGACGAGGCCGCGCGTGACCGCCTCGCCTTCTGGGCGAAGCAGGCGCAGCGCCTGACCTGGGCCGAGCCGTTCACCGAGGTCCTCGACGACTCGAACCCGCCGTTCTACCGCTGGTTCGCCGACGGCAAGCTCAACGCGGCGTACAACTGCGTCGACCGGCACGTCGAGGCCGGCAAGGGCGACAAGGTGGCCCTCCACTGGGTCGGCGAGCCGCTCGAGGACACCCGCGACCTGACGTACGCCGACCTGCAGCGCGAGGTCTCCAAGGCGGCCAACGCCTACGAGTCGCTCGGCGTCGGGGCTGGTGACTGCGTCGCGATCTACATGCCGATGATCCCCGAGGCGATCGTCGCGATGCTGGCCGCGGCCCGCATCGGCGCGATCCACACGGTCGTCTTCGGCGGCTTCTCCGCCGAGGCGCTCGCCGCCCGCGTCGAGGACTGCGGCGCCAAGCTGATCGTCACCTCCGACGGCGGCTACCGCCGCGGTGCGGCCTCGGCGCTCAAGCCGGCCGTCGACGAGGCGATCCAGAAGGTCGAGGCGGTCTCGCCGGGCCAGGTGGAGAACGTCCTCGTCGTGCGTCGCACGGGGCAGGAGGTCGCGTTCGACCCGTCGATCGACACGTGGTGGCACGAGACGGTCGACTCCGCCTCCGACCAGCACACCCCGGAGGCGTTCGAGGCCGAGCACCCGCTCTACGTCATGTACACCTCCGGCACGACGGGCAAGCCGAAGGGCATCAAGCACACGACCGGCGGCTACCTCACGCAGGCGGCGTACACGCACTGGGCGCAGTTCGACCTCAAGCCGGAGACGGACGTCTACTGGTGCACGGCCGACATCGGCTGGGTGACCGGCCACAGCTACATCGTCTACGGCCCGCTCGCCAACGGAGCGACGCAGGTGCTCTACGAGGGCACGCCCGACGCCCCCGAGCGCGGCCGCTGGTGGAAGATCATCCAGGACTACAAGGTCTCGCTCTTCTACACCGCGCCCACCGCGATCCGGTCGTTCATGAAGCAGGGCGACACGGTGCCGGCGTCGTACGACCTCTCGTCGCTGCGCGTCATCGGGTCGGTCGGCGAGCCGATCAACCCCGAGGCGTACGTCTGGTACCGCACGGTCATCGGCGGCTCCGGCAACGGTGGCGAGGGCACCCCGATCATCGACACCTGGTGGCAGACCGAGACCGGCGCCACGATGATGACGCCGCTCCCCGGTGTCACCGCGGGCAAGCCGGGCTCGGCGATGCTGGCGGTGCCCGGCATCGAGGTCGACGTCGTCAACGACGAAGGCGTCCCGGTCGGCGACGGCCAGGGCGGCTACCTCGTCGTCACCTCGCCGTGGCCCTCCATGCTCCGCACGATCTGGGGCGACGACGAGCGCTACGTCGACACCTACTGGTCGCGCTTCAAGGAGCAGGGCTACTACTTCGCCGGCGACGGCGCGAAGAAGGACGAGGACGGCGACATCTGGGTCCTCGGCCGCGTCGACGACGTCATGAACGTCTCCGGCCACCGCCTGTCGACGACCGAGATCGAGTCGGCACTGGTCTCGCACCCGATGGTCGCCGAGGCAGCAGTCGTCGGCGCCACCGACCCCGACACCGGCCAGGCCCCGGTCGCCTACGTGATCCTCCGCGAGTCCGCCGGCGACGGTGGCGCGGACATCGCGAAGGTGCTGTCCGACCACGTCCGCAGCGAGATCGGTCCGATCGCGAAGCCGCGCCAGATCATGATCGTGCCCGAGCTGCCGAAGACGCGCTCCGGCAAGATCATGCGCCGCCTGCTCCGCGACGTCGCCGAGAAGCGCGTCGTCGGCGACACCACCACGCTGGCCGACGCCGGGATCATGGATCTCATCGCCGCCGGCGCCGCCACCTCCACCGAGGACTGACCACCGCCGTTTCCTCCGTACGCCGAAGCCCGGGTCCCGTCCGCCGAGACCCGGGCTTCTGCGCGCCCCGACCCGGGTCGGGCACGCCCGGATCATTACCTTGGACGCGTTGTCTCGTTGAGCCTTCGTCCACGCACGTCGCGACGGAGGAAACGCCCATGAGCGCAGCAGCATCCCTGGCCCACCAGCTCGGCGCCGAGCCGCCCACGGGGCTCTCCCTGTCCGAGGCGGACACCGGGCAGCTCGCCGCGCTCATCAAGGAGGCCCGCCGGGCGCAGGGTGCGGAGCTGGAGGCGTCGCTGCGCAAGGCGCTCGAGATCGTCCCGCGCCCCCTGCGCGGCACGGTGCGGAAGGTGGTCGGCCTGTGAGCACCACCGAGACCCGCGTCGAGATCACCCGCCTGGCCTCCCTCCTCGCCTGCCCCGAGGAGTCGCTCGCCATGCTGGCCGACCAGCCCGTCGACGTCCTCAAGGAGCTGCGCGACAAGCTGACCGACCGGCTCTTCGACGCCAACCGCGACATCCTCGTCGGCCTCGCCCGTACGACGAAGATCGTGCCCGGCGGCGTCGCCGCGAAGATCGCGACCGTGGCGTTCCCGCCGCAGCTCGCCGCTCGCGTCGCCGGCGTGATGGAGACCGATGCGGCGGTCTCGCTGGCCAGCCGGGTTCCCGTGCCGTTCCTCGCCGACATCGCGCCGAAGCTCGACCCGCGGCGAGTCACCTCGATCCTCCACAAGCTGCCGCCCCAGCTCCTCGTCGATGCCGGCAAGCTGCTCGGCGAGCGCGCGGAGTACATCGCGATGGCCGACTTCGTCGCGGTGCTGCCGCTCGAGCAGATCGGCCGCACGCTCGGGGTCCTCTCCGACGAGGCGCTGGTCCGCACCGGCCAGGTGATCGAGGACCCGGCCCGCCTGGCCGCGATCCTCGAGCTGATCCCCGCCGGGCGGCTCCCCGGCATCGCCGAGACCGTCCGCCTCCTCGACGCGGGCGACCTCGTCGACCGGGCCGGGCCGCACCTCTCCGCCGAGGGCCGCGCCCGGCTGTCGGAGGCCTTCGGCTCCGTCCTCGGCTGAGGACGCCCCTTTCGGGGTACCGGTGGCACGACCGCGGCGTTCGCCCGCGGCCGGCCCCAAGGAGACCCATGAGCACGCCCGGCCTCGACGCCCTCGGCACGGCCCTGCACGCCACGCCCGCCCCGGGGCTGGAGGAGCTGCCGGACGAGCAGCTCGCTGACCTCGCCCTCCTGGTCACGACCGCGGAGGAGACGCAGCGTCTGGAGCTCCATGCCTCGCTCGACGAGGCCCTGGGAGTCGTCCCGCGGCCCGTCCGTGCCGCCGTACGCCGGGCGGTGGGGCTGTGACGACACTCGAGCAGCAGGGCGAGCTGGTCCGGATCGCGCGGTTGCTCCGCGTCGACGTGGCGCGGCTCGGCGACCTGGCCGAGCTGTCGGCCGCGACGCTGCGGGCCTTCCGCGACCAGGTCACCGAGCGGCTGTTCGAGGCCGACCGGTCCCAGGTGGCGGGCATCGCCGCGGCGACCGGCCTGCTCCCCGGCGGCATCGCGGCGCGCATCGCCGAGGCGGTCTTCCCGGCCTCTCTCGCGGCCCGCGTCGCCGGGCTTCTCGGCACCGACCAGGCCGCTGACCTCGCCGGCCGGCTCTCCCCGGCGTACCTCGCCGAGCTCGCGCCCCACCTCGACCCGCGCGAGGCGGGCTCGCTCCTCGCCGGCCTGCCGACCGAGGTCGTCGCGGCAGCAGCGCGGCACCTCGCCGACGCGGGCGACTACCTCGCGATGGCGGACCTGGTCGCGGAGATGCCGCTGCCGATGGTCGCGGCCGCGCTCGAGGTCATCGACGACGTGACGGTCCTGCGCACCGCCCTCTGCTTCACCGAGCCCGCGCGGCTGGCCGAGGTCGTGGAGGTGCTCCCCGACGTGCGGCTCGAGGGCCTCCTGCGCGCTGCCTCGGTGGAGGACGCCTGGGCCGGCCTCCTGCGGGCGCTTCCGCACCTCACGGACGAGGCCCGTGAGCGGCTCGCCGCCAGCGCCGAGACGCTCGGTGACGGCCTGCTGATCGAGGGGCTCCTCGCCGCCAGCTGAGCGGTCAGAGGAGCCGGCGACCCCGGCGGTAGGCGAGCCCGAAGACCACGGCGGCCAGCAGTGCGACGCCGATGCCGCCGTACACCGCCACCTTGCGCTCGTCGCTCCACGGCCACTCCGGCGCCGGGAAGTCCCGCGTCGGCTGGTCGAGCAGGTCCACCGCGACGCTCATCGCGGTGATCCGGCCGTCACCCTGGTCACTCCTCGCGAGCCGCGCCACGACGTCGTACGACGAGTCCCGGGCGCCGCCGGGCGCCGACATCACCACCAGGGAGGTTTCGCCGCCCGTCCAGTCGCTGCCACCGCGGCTGCGCCGCACGTCGTGCGCAGCCGTCACGAGCGTCACCACATGGTCGTCATCGGCCCAGCCGACGGGCTCGATGGTGGCACCTTCGGGGTAGCGGTCGGCCGGGAGCTTCGCGTGCAGGACCTCGGGCACCGTCTCGATCCGACCGACGAGGTCCGATCCTCCTCCGAGTCCTCGGACGACCCAGCGGAAGAAGAGCGCGTCCTGCCGAGGCTGACCGGTCGCGAGCGCGACGCTGCGACCGGAAGGGCTCACGGCAGCCGCAGTCCCCGGGACGCCCGACATGACGTCGGTGACGTCGGTCGACTGGCCCTCGCGGTCGACGCTCTCCCAGCCCGAGTCGGTCGTCCACGAGACCGTGCCGTGGTCGTCGATGACGAGCTGCTCCGAGCCCGCGCGATCGAGACCGACCAGCTCACTCGTCGTCGCGCCGCGAGCGATCCGTCCGGCCACGAGGTGCGTCGACCCGGCCTGGCCCTCGGTCCAGACGTCCGTCTCTGCGCCGTACCAGACGATCCAGCGGCTGTCGGGCGACCACCTGATCGTGCCGACCGCGACCCCGTGGCCGCCGGACAGTCCGACAGTGCGCACCTTTCCGGTCTCCAGGTCTGCCACCCGGACGCCGGCCGCGACCACGCCCTTCTTGTCGGTGCCGAGCGTCCGCGGGTCGTACCAGCCCCAGGCAAGCTGGCGGCCGTCAGGCGAGAGCGCGAGCGGCCCGCCCTCCACCACCCCGCTCGCAATGTTGCTGCCCACCCAGCCGGGCAGCTTGAGCAGGTGGTAGGCCCCATCGGCCGCGGTGATGACCACGGGGAGGGGTCGCTCACCACTCGTGAAGGCGACGGACGCCCGTCCGATCGCGAGATCGCTCTCGGCCAGCTTCGGATCCCAGGCCACGTCATGGCCCGTGGCAGGCAACTGCTCGAGGCGCGCTGGAACGTGGTGGATCACCGACGGCACCGCCTCGCTGCGCGAGGAGACAGGAGGCGCCTCGTGCCGGCCCGGCCCGGCCAGCAGCACGCCGAGTCCGCCCAGCGCCACCAGGACGGAAAGCACCGCACCACCGGCGACCACCCGGTCACGGCGGCGGGCACGGCGCCCGCGGTCCCAGACATCACGGGGTACGACGGCAGGCGGCGCGGCCTCACCCATCCGCAGCAGCTCGTCGCGCAGTGCGTCGGTCATGGGGTCACTCCGATCAGCTCGGACAGCTCGGGGGCCAGGGTGCGCAGCCGCGCGAGGGCCTGGCGGGTCGTCGACTTCACCGTGCCGGCGGAGACGCCCAGGGCGGCAGCGGCCTGCACCTCGGTGAGGTCCTCGAAGTAGCGCAGCACGAGCACCGTCCGCTGCTTCGGCGTCAGCCGCGCCAGCGCCTGCTCGAGGGTCAGCCGCAGATCGGGCGCGGCACACGGCGCGGCGACGTCCAGCGACCCCAGCCCGCTCTCGGCGTACTTGCGGCGTCGCCACCACGACACGTTCTGCGTGTAGAGCACCCGCCGGACGTACGCCTCGGGCGCGGTCTCGATCCGCTCCCAGTGGCGAGCGGCCTGGAAGAGCGCCGTCTGCAGCAGGTCCTCGGCGAGGTGGTGGTCCCCCGTCAGCAGGTACGCCGTGCGCGACAGCGCCGCCGTACGTGCGGCGACGAAGGCGTTGAACTCTGCCTCGGCGTCGGTCATCGGGACCCCCTCTCACCCCAGTAGACGCAGGCGGGAGCCGGTTCGGGGGTCATCGTCGGGCAAGTTTCTCGCGGAGCCTGCGCAACTGGTGGGACCAGACGCGAACAGCCCCCACCCGAAGCGGGCAGGGGCTGTCAGCAGCAGGGATCAGCGGGCGCGACGGCCGAGGCGCTCGATGTCCATGATCACGACGGAGCGGGGCTCGAGGCGGAGCCAGCCGCGCGAGGCGAAGTCGGCGAGCGCCTTGTTGACGGTCTCGCGGGAGGCGCCGACCAGCTGGGCGAGCTCCTCCTGGGTGAGGTCGTGGTGCACGTGGACGCCGTCGTCGGCCGTGCGGCCGAAGCGGTCGGCGAGGTCGAGCAGCGCCTTGGCGACACGGCCGGGGACGTCGGAGAAGACCAGGTCGGCGACGACGTCGTTGGCCTTGCGCAGGCGCGTGGCGAGCTGCGCGAGGAGCGAGTGGGCGACCAGCGGGCGGCCCTCGAGCCACTTGAGGAGGTCCTCGTGCGACAGCGACGCGAACGACGCGTCGGTGACGGTCGTGACCGTGGCCGAGCGCGGGCCCGGGTCGAAGAGGGAGAGCTCGCCGAACATCTGGCCGGGGCCGAGGATGGCCAGCAGGTTCTCCCGGCCATCGGACGAGGTGCGGCCGAGCTTCACCTTGCCGTCGAGCACGATGTAGAGCTTGTCGCCCGAGTCGCCCTCGTGGAAGAGGATCTCGCCGCGGCGAAGGCGGGACTCCGCCATCGACGCGCGCAGGGCGGAAGCGGCCTCGTCATCGAGGGCGCTGAAGAGCGGAGCCTGACGCAGCACGTCGTTGTCCACATTTCCTCCATCGGGTCAGCCACACACGGGGCAGGCGAGTCTCGCCCGCAGAATACCGTGCGGGGTGTCACATGTGGATCCAACCACACAAGACACCTCGCCTTCCTCCTCCGCCCGCTCGACACCCGTCCCCGTAGGCTGTCGCCGTGCCCGACACCGCCCTCGTACGCCGCGCCCGCAAGGTCGATCGCGTCCTCGGCGAGACCTACCCGGACGCGAAGTGCGAGCTCGACTTCGACGACCCGTTCCAGCTCCTCGTCGTCACCGTCCTGAGCGCGCAGACCACCGACAAGCGGGTCAACAAGGTCCGCCCGGTGCTCTTCGGTGCCTACCCGACGCCCGCCGCGATGGCCGAGGCCGACCGCGCGAAGCTCGAGGAGATCGTCGGCCCACTCGGCTTCTTCCGGGCCAAGACGGAGTCCCTCCTCAAGCTGAGCGCGGCGCTCGTCGAGCGCTACGACGGCGAGGTCCCCGGCCGCCTCGACGACCTGGTGACGCTGCCCGGCGTGGGCCGCAAGACCGCCAACGTCGTGCTCGGCAACGCGTTCGACGTCCCCGGCATCACCGTCGACACCCACTTCGGGCGCCTCGTGCGCCGCTTCGGGTGGACCGACGAGACCGACCCGGTCAAGGTCGAGCATGCAGTCGGCGCGCTCTTCCCCAAGCGCGACTGGACGATGCTCTCCCACCACGTCATCTGGCACGGGCGCCGGATCTGCCACGCCCGCAAGCCCGCGTGCGGTGCGTGCCCCGTGGCCCGCTGGTGCCCGGCGTACGGCGAGGGGCCGACCGACGCGGCGGAGGCGGCGAAGCTGGTCCGCGCGGAGGGGCGCGCATGAAGCGCCTCGCGGCCGTGGCGGCCGTGGCGACGGCGGCGCTCGCGACCGGCTGCACGGCCTCGAGCAACCTGGGCCAGCGCAAGGTCGACGTCGACACCCCCGCGCTGCGCAGCGCGAAGGCCGCCGCCCACGTCCGGCCCTGCGTCGAGCCGACGACACCGGTCCACGACCAGGGCAAGGCCGGCCTCCCCGACCTCACGCTCCCCTGCCTCGGCGGCGGCACGCCCGTCGACCTCGCGCGGCTGCGCGGGCCGATGGTGATCACGTTCTGGGCGAGCTGGTGCGGCCCGTGCCGTCGTGAGCTGCCGATCTTCCAGCGTTTCGCGAAAAAGCACGCGGGCCGCGTCGCCGTGCTCGGCATCGACTACAACGACGTCAACCCGGCAGCCGCTCTCGAGCTGATCCGCACGAGCGGCGCGACGTTCCCGCTGCTGGCCGACACCGAGACCGCGACCGCCCAGAAGGGCGGCCTGCCGATCTCGCTGCTGCCCACCCTCGCCTTCCTCGACGCCGACGGCGAGCTGACGCCCTGGGGCGGCGGGGACTCCGGCGTACGCGTGAAGCCGATGGAGATCCGGTCGCTCGCCGAGCTCGAGACGCTGGCGAAGGCCCACCTCGGCGCCGATGCGCTGGCCCCCGCGACGTCCCGCGCCGCCCGGCCGACCCCCTCCCCGACTCCCACGTCGAGCGCCGGATGAGCGGCCTGCCCGACTGGCTGGACCCGGTCGCCACCTCGCTCGACACGGTCAGGGCCAGCGACCTGACCCGGTTCAGCGCGCCCGACGACGGGCCGTCGCCGCGCGAGGCAGCGGTGCTCATGCTCTTCGGCGAGGGGCCGGGCGGTCCTGACCTCCTCTTCACCGAGCGCTCCCACACGATGCGGTCGCACCCCGGCCAGATCTCCTTCCCCGGCGGCAGCCTCGACCCCGACGACGAGGGGCCGGTCGCGGCCGCCCTGCGCGAGGCCGAGGAGGAGTGCGGCCTCGACCCCGCGGGCGTCGAGGTCTTCGGCGCGCTGCCCGAGATCTGGCTCCCGCCGTCCAACTTCGCGGTCACGACGGTCCTCGGCTGGTGGCGCGAGGAGTCGCCGGTGCGGGTCGTCTCCCCCGACGAGGTCCACGCGGTGCTGCGCGTGCCGATCGACGTCCTCCTCGACCCGGCGATCCGCGTGACGATGGTCCACCCGATGGGCTTCCGCGGCCCGGGCTTCCTGCTGCCCGACGGCGGCGTGCTGTGGGGCTTCACCGCGGGCCTGGTCGCGCGGCTGTTCGACCACGTCGGGTGGACACGCCCATGGGACGAAGAGCGCGAACACCCTGTCGAGGAGTGGATGATCATCGGACGCGGTAATGAGGGGCGGCCGATGCCGGCCTACCCGGCGCCCAACTCCGAGTTCCCCGAAGGCCCCCGATGAACTTCCTCGACTGGCTCCTGCTGATCCTGCTGGCGGCCTACGCGCTGTCCGGCTACTGGCAGGGCTTCATCACGGGAGCGTTCGCGACCATCGGCCTGCTGGCAGGCGGCTTCCTCGGCATCTGGCTGGCTCCGCAGCTGCTCGGCGACGCCTCGCCCGGCCTCTGGGTCTCGCTCGGCGCGCTCTTCGTCGTCATCCTCTGCGCCACGATCGGCCAGGCCCTCTTCCAGTACGTCGGGGCGCGGGTGCGCGCGAAGATCCACTGGCAGCCCGTGCGGGCGCTCGACGCGGTCGGCGGGGCCGCGCTCTCGATGGCGGCCGTGCTGCTCGTCGCCTGGGCGCTCGGTGTCGCGATCTCCGGCTCGCGGCTCGGCCCGGTCACGCCGGTCGTGCGCGAGTCGAAGGTGCTGCGCGCCGTCGACCGGGCGCTGCCCGACCAGGCGTTCCAGGGGCTCCAGGCGTTCAACGACGTCGTCGGCACGACCTTCTTCCCGCGCTACCTCGAGCCCTTCGCCCCCGAGCGGATCGTGGCGGTCGACCCGCCCGCGCCCCAGGTCGTCCGCGACCCCGACGTGCAGCGCGCAGGCGCCGCCGTCCTCAAGGTGCACGGCAACAACTCCTGTGGCCGCGGCGTCGAGGGATCGGCGTTCGTGATCCGCGAGGACCGGCTGATGACCAACGCCCACGTGGTGGCCGGCGTGACGGAGCCGAAGGTGCTCGTCGGTGACCGCACCGTCGACGCCACCGTCGTCTACTACAACCCGGAGGTCGACATCGCGGTGCTCGCGGTGCCCGACCTCGGCATCAAGCCGCTCCACTTCGGCGGCGGCGCGCAGCCCAACGCCAAGGTGGCGATCCTGGGCTACCCGCTCGACGGCCCGTTCAACGTGCAGTCGGCGCGCGTCCGCGCCGAGCAGAAGCTCCGCTCGCCCGACATCTACGGCGACGGCTCGGTGCTGCGCGAGGTCTACTCTCTGCGCGGCCTGATCCGGCCCGGCAACTCCGGCGGCCCGCTCGTCGACACCTCCGGCACCGTCGTCGGCGTCATCTTCGCCGCCTCGGTCTCCGACCGCGACACGGGCTACGCGCTGACCCCCGAGGCCGTCGCCGACGCCCGCGACCGTGGCATCGCGGCCACCCAGCAGGTCAACACCGGCGGCTGCGCCGGCTGACCCGGCGGGTGCGCCGGCTGACCCGGGGCGGCGCAGACCTGCACGCCCGACGTGAAACCTCGGAAATGTCACAGGCGGCCCGACCGTCACCGTGACAGTCGGGCCGCCTGGCCGAGCCGCTGCTCGGAAGCTCAGTGCTTGAAGGCCTTCTTGTTCTGCTTGGCCTGCGCGATCGCGCGCTCGGGGCCCTTGACCTTCTTGACGCTGCGGATGCCGAGGAAGGCGAGCAGGCCGGCCATCAGCAGGTAGAAGCCGGTGACGATGAGGAACGACCACTTCAGCGAGAGGCCGTGGCCGTCCCAGTTGATGAGGTACGCCGCCGTCACGGAGAAGATGATCAGCGCCATCAGGCCCATGAACGCGGCGACCGCGAAGAAGACCGCGCCGAAGCCGCCCGCCTTGAGGCTGACCTTCAGCTCCGCCTTCGCCAGCTGGATCTCCGCGGAGATCAGCTTGGAGATGTCGCGCTGGGCGTCGACGACGAGCTTGCCGATCGTCGGCTCGTCCTTGAGGGGCACCATCGGGTTCTCAGCCACAGATCCAGGTCTCCTGTGCGTGGGGCGGGTCGATTCGCGACTCTACACACCCGGGGTGCCCACCCAGCTCAGCCCTGATGCGCGACCATCCGGTGGGCACGGCTCCGCCGCCACAGGAGTACGCCGGCGAGCAGCGCCGCGATCGTCGAGGCGGCGAGGACGGCCGTCTTGGCCGCCTCCCGCGCCTCGCCGGTGAAGGAGAGCTCGGAGACCAGCAACGACACCGTGAAGCCCACGCCCGCCAGCACGGCCACGGCAGCGACGTCGCGCCAGCGCACGTCGTCGTCGATCTCGGCGCGGGTCAGCCGGCAGAGCAGCCACGAGCCGCCGAAGACGCCGATCGGCTTGCCGAGCACGAGGCCGAGCACGACGCCGATCACGACCGGGTCAGTGACGAGGCCGGCGCCGCCCGACACGGCCACGCCCGCGGACATCAGCGCGAAGACCGGCACCGCGAAGGCAGCCGACAACGGGTGGAGCTGGTGCTCGAGGAACTCGGCGGGGCTGACCAGCTCGCCCTCGTCGCGGCGTACGCGGGTGAGGAGGCCCAGCGCGACGCCGGCGATGGTCGCGTGGATGCCGCTCTCGTGCATGAACCACCACGCCCCGATCGCCAGCACGATGAAGACCAGCCAGAGCTGGATCCGGAAGTGCTGCAGCAGCCACCAGCCGAGCAGGCAGGCGGCAGCGAGCGCGAGGGCCCCGAGGTGCAGCGAGGAGCTGTAGAAGACCGCGATGATCGCGATCACGATCAGGTCGTCGACGACCGCGAGCGTGAGCAGGAAGGCCCGGAGCTGGGGCGGGAGCGACGAGCCCACGACAGCCAGGACCGCGAGCGCGAAGGCGATGTCGGTGGCGCTCGGGATCGCCCAGCCCTCGGCCCGGCCGTCCGCGCTGGTCAGGTTGACGACCGTGTAGAGGATCGCCGGGACCGCCACCCCGCAGGCGGCCGCCACGATCGGCACGACAGCGTCCGCGATCCGCGAGAGCGACCCGACGACGAACTCACGCTTGAGCTCGAGCCCGGCCACGAAGAAGAAGAGCGTCAGCGCACCGTCGGCCGCCCACTGCTCGGCGTTGAGCGGCCCGAGGTCGAGGTGGCGGAGGTCGGCGTACGCACCCGACCAGGGGCTGTTGGCCCAGACGACCGCGACGAGCGCGGCGGTCAGCGCGAGCGCACCGCCGACGGTCTCCTGGCGCAGGAAGTCGCCGACGGACGAGCGGTCGGTCGCGGTCAGGTCGGGCAGGTAGCGAAGGCGCATCAGGCGGCGCATGGAGCTCCTCGGGGTCGGTGGGGCGTCACCGCCATGACCGGCGGGCCGACCAGACTTCCCGGCACTCCGTGGCCAACCCTAGCGGGCGAGGTGGGCCAGCTGGGCGCGCACGCTGAGCTCGGCCGCACCCCACAGCACGGGGTCGACGTCGCGGTAGACGTGCTCGACGACGCGCGACGGCGTGAGCATCGCGCCGCTGCCAGGCTCGAGGTCGAGGTGCGTGAGCGCCTCCCGCAGCGTGCCGCAGCCCGAGAGGTCGAGGAGCGCCTGCTCCACCTGGCCCAGCCGGTCGCGCCGGTGGGCGATGTAGAAGTCGAGGGCCCCCAGCGCGTCGTCGATGACCGGACCGTGGCCGGGCCAGATCGAGGTGATCTCCCGCGAGGAGGCGAGCGCGTGGAGCCGGTCGAGCGAGTCGAGGTAGGCCCCGAGCTGCCCGTCGGGGTGCGCGACGACCGTCGTCCCCCGCCCGAGCACGGTGTCGCCGGTCAGCACCGCCGCCTCGGACGGCAGCCAGAAGCTGAGCGAGTCGGCCGTGTGACCCGGGGTCGCGACCACGCGGATCTCGAGGTCGCCGACCGCGACGACATCACCGTCGCCGAGTCCTTCGGAACCGAGGCGGTACGCCGGGTCCAGCGCGCGTACGCCGCACCCCACACGCTCCGCGAACGCCCGGGCCGCCTCGGAGTGGTCCAGGTGGTGATGGGTGAGCAGGACGGCACGGACGTCTCCGGCGACCTCCGTCACCCGGTCGAGGTGCTCGGCATCGAGCGGCCCCGGGTCGATCACGACCGAGCCCGAGCCGGCGCTCAGCACCCAGGTGTTGGTGCCGTCGAGCGTCATCAGGTTGGCGTTGGGGGCGAGCACGCACTCGCCGACCGCCCCGAAGCTGCCACCGGTCCAGCTCATCGCGCCGCCACCAGCTCGAGCGCCCGGGCCGCGACCGCGCGGAACCGCTCGGGGATCACCAGCGTCTCGCTCTCCAGGTCGAAGACCGGCTCCGTCATCGCCCACGGCAGCGCCCGTGCGATCGCGAGCGCGGCGTCGGTAGACGTCGCGTCGTAGAGCTCCGCGAGGGTGACGGCGGTGGGCGGGAGCATCAGCATCTCCCCTGCGCCGACCGCCGCGAGTGCGTCGCCGATCGACCACCAGGCGACCTGGTCGGACTCGGTGGAGACGTCACGCGTCACCTGCCCGGCCGGGAGCGCCGCGACGAAGAACCACGTGCGGTAGCGCTTCGGCTCGAAGGTCGGCGTGAGCCAGCCGCTCAGGCCCGCCAGCAGGTCGGTGCGGAGCACCAGCCCGCGCCGGGTCAGGAAGTCGGCGAACGAGAGGTCGTGGGACTCCAGGGCCAGCCGGTCGGCCTCCCAGTCGTCGCCGGTGGTGTCGGCGACGACCGACGACGCGGTGCCGGCGAGCAGCACGCCCGACTCCTCGAACGTCTCGCGCACCGCGGCGCAGACCAGCTCACGGGCCTCCTGCTCCGGGCAGCCGAGACGCTGCGCCCACTGCGCCGGGGCAGGCCCCGCCCAGAGCTCGTCGGAGAGGTCGGCGTCACGCGGGTCGACCCCTCCACCGGGGAAGACCGACATGCCCGCCGCGAACGCCATGCCGACGTGGCGGCGGAGCAGGTACGCCTCCAGGCCTCCGGGCGCAGCCACGCCGTCACGCACCAGCACGACGGTCGCCGCGGCGCGCGGCTCGCTCGGCGTACGCCGGCCGTCGGCGTACTCCCGGGCGATCTCGACGAGGTGCGGCGGCAGCGTGCGCGGGTCCATGGGACGGGTCAGTCGGCGATTTCGACGAGGATCTCGACCTCGACCGGCGCGTCGAGCGGCAGCACCGGGACGCCGACCGCGGAGCGGGCGTGGATGCCCGCGTCGCCGAACGCCGCGGCGAGCAGCTCCGAGGCGCCGTTGGCGACGCCGGGCTGGCCGGTGAAGTCGGGCGTGGAGGCGACGAACGCGACGACCTTGACCACGCGCACGACCTTCTCGAGGTCGCCGATGACCGACTTGACCGCGGCGATCGCGTTGAGCGCGCACTGGCGGGCGCACTCGGCGGCCTGCTCGGGCGTGACGCCGTCGCCGACCTTGCCGGTGGCGATCAGGGAGCCGTCACGCATCGGCAGCTGGCCGGCGGTGAAGACCTGGTTGCCCGAGCGCACGGCCGGGACGTACGCCGCCACGGGGGGCACGACGTCCGGGACGGTCAGCCCGAGATCGGCGAGACGCGCCTCGACCGTCACGGCTCAGCCCTCCAGCGGGCGCTTGAAGTAGCCCACGAGGTTGCCCGAGCCGTTGTCGGTGATGGTGACGAGCTCCCAGCCGTCCTGGCCGAAGTTGTTGAGGATCTGGCCCGCGACGTGGTTGAGGACGGGCGCCACCTGGTATTCCCACTTGGTCATGGGTCGAGGTTAGTCACCCGCGCCGACGGCGCGTCAGGCGCGGGTCGCGCGCGGGTCGCGCGCGGGGCAGCTACGGCTTCGGGCGGACCGGGTGCCGGCTGGTGATCGAGACCCGGTTGAAGGCGTTCATCGAGATCGCCAGCCACGACAGCGCGGCGAACTCTGCGTCGCTGAGCACCTCACGGACGCGGTACTCGATCGCGAGCCGCTCCTCGGGTGCCGGCAGGGTCGTGATCGCCTCGGCCAGCTCGAGCGCGGCCCGCTCGGTCTCGTCGAAGAGGCCGGTCTCGCGCCAGGCCGGGAGCACCCCGAGCCGCCGCGCGGTCTCCCCTGCGGCGAGCAGCTTCGTGGTGTGGACGTCGAGGCAGTACGCGCAGCCGTTGAGCTGCGAGACCCGCACGCTGACCAGCTCGACGAGGAGCTTCGACAGCCCGGCCGCGGACGCTGCTTCGGCGACGAGGTCGGCGGCGCCCCGCATCGCGGCGTACACGTCGGGGTTGGCCTTGTCGAGGTAGTGGGGCTTCACCCGCCCATCATCGCCCGCGCGCGAAACCGTGACGAAGTCGGCCGCCCTTCCCGCGCCCGACCCGCGGGGCGCCCGCTAGTGTCGGGCGCGTGAGCACGAGCGACAAGGCGAAGGTGCGACTCCACGTCGTCACCGGCAAGGGCGGCACCGGCAAGTCCACCGTCGCCGCCGCCCTCGCGCTCGCGCTGGCCAGCACCGGCAAGCGCGTCCTGCTCTGCGAGGTGGAGGGCCGCCAGGGCATCGCCCAGATGTTCGACGTGCCGCCGCTGCCCTACGAGGAGCGCCGGATCGCGACCGGCCTGCTCGGTGCGAACGGCGAGACGCCCGGCGAGGTGCACGCGCTGCACATCGACGCGGAGTCGGCGTTCCTGGAGTACCTCGCGATGTACTACAAGCTCGGCCGCGCCGGCCGTGCCCTCGACCGCTTCGGCGTCATCGAGTTCGCGACCACGATCGCGCCGGGTGTGCGCGACGTGCTGCTGACCGGCAAGGTCTTCGAGGCGGCCAAGACCGAACGCCGCAAGGGCACGTCGTCGAAGGACCGCCTCGGCTACGACGCGATCGTGCTCGACGCACCGCCGACCGGCCGGATCACCCAGTTCCTCAACGTCAACGGCGAGCTCGCCGGCCTGGCGAAGGTCGGCCCGGTCAAGGCGCAGGCCGACACCGTGATGACGCTCTTCCGCTCGCCGCAGACGGCCGTCCACCTGGTCACCGTGCTCGAGGAGATGCCGGTGCAGGAGACCGCCGACGGCATCGCCGAGCTCCGCGCCGCCCACCTCCCCGTCGGTGGCGTCATCGTCAACCTGGTCCGCCCGCGCGACCTCTCCTCCGAGACGCTCGCCTCGATCACCGACGACACCGTCGACCGCTCCGCGGTCGCGGCCCGCCTGCGCGAGGTCGGCGTCGCCGCTGACGACGCGGTCGTCGACGGACTGCTCGCCGAGGCGCGTGACCACGCCGAGCGCCGCGCGCTCGAGGACAGCCAGCGCGCGCTCGTCGCCGGCATGGGCACCGCGACGTACGAGCTGCCGCGGATCGCGGGCGGCGTCGACCTCGGTGCGCTCTACGAGCTCGCCGGCATGCTCCGGGAGCAGGGACTGGCATGATCACCCCACTCGATTCCCCGCTCCTCCGCTGCGCTCCCCCGCACGCAATCGATCGGGGACCCCGATGAGCCGACAGACACCGACGAGCCGCCCGGCCGACACCAAGGTGCGCCGCGGCCCCCTCGCCACCCCTCCCGGTACGCCGGCCACCACGCCGTCGCTCGACATCGACGCCCTGCTCACCGACCCGGAGACGCACATCCTCGTGTGCTGCGGCTCCGGCGGCGTCGGCAAGACGACGACCTCCGCCGCCCTCGCACTGCGCGCTGCCGAGCTCGGGCGCAAGGTGGTCGTGCTGACCATCGACCCCGCCCGCCGCCTCGCGCAGTCGATGGGCATCGAGCAGCTCGACAACACCCCGCGCCCGGTGCCCGGCGTCGGTTCGGCCGGCGACGCCGCGGCCGGGGGCAGCCTCGACGCGATGATGCTCGACATGAAGCGCACCTTCGACGAGGTCGTCGAGGCGCAGGCCACGCCCGAGAAGGCGAAGGCGATCCTGGAGAACCCCTTCTACATCGCGCTGTCGAGCTCGTTCGCGGGCACGCAGGAGTACATGGCGATGGAGAAGCTGGGCCAGCTCCACCGCGACGCGCGCGCTGCCGGCACCTACGACCTGATCGTCGTCGACACGCCGCCGTCGCGCTCGGCGCTCGACTTCCTCGACGCCCCCGAGCGGCTCTCCAGCTTCCTCGACGGACGCTTCATCCGGCTGCTGCTCGCGCCGGCCAAGGGGCCCGCGAAGGTGATGGGCGCCGGCTTCTCCCTCGTCGTCAGCGCGCTCACCAAGATCATCGGCGCCCAGGTGCTGACCGACCTCAAGATGTTCGTCACCGCGTTCGACACGCTCTTCGGCGGCTTCCGCCAGCGGGCCCAGCAGACGTACGCGCTGCTCCAGGATCGCGGCACGGCGTTCCTCGTCGTGGCGGCTCCCGAGCCCGACGCGCTGCGCGAGGCGGCGTACTTCGTCGAGCGGCTCACCGGCGACCGGATGCCGCTCGCCGGCCTGGTGGTCAACCGGGCCAGCCCGCTGCCGGCCGGCAACCTGTCGGCCGACGCCGCGATGGCTGCGGCGGAGAAGCTGCGCGACGGCGACGCCGACTCCGGCGACGAGCTCACCGCAGGCCTGCTGCGCCTGCACGCGGACCGCGTGCGGATCGTCGAGCGCGAGCGCACCCTGCGCTCACGCTTCGCGACCGCTCACCCGGGCGTCGCCACAGCGGTCGTCCCGGCACTCGCCGGTGACGTCCACGACCTCGACGGCCTGCGCCGGATCGGTCAGCTCCTCGCCGACCAGGGCTGAGGCTGCGTCAGACGCCGACGCGGTCGGCGGACTTGGCCGCCCGCAGGACCTCGGCCCAGGAGGCGCCGGGGTTGTTGCGGATCAGGGCGCGACGCTCGCGCTCGGTCAGACCGCCCCAGACGCCCCACTCGATGCGGTTCTCGAGGGCCTCGGCGAGGCACTCCGAGCGGACGCGGCAGCTCGAGCAGACCTGCTTCGCCTTGTTCTGCTCCGCGCCCTTGACGAAGAGCGTGTCCGGCTGGGTGTCGCGGCAGGCTGCCTGCCCCGACCACTCGTCAACCCACATGTGCTGACCCCGATCCGAGAGTGGGGCCCGTTGGAAGGTCCCCGTATCTGTCCCCACTGGAAAGGTAGGTCTGGACAGTTGGCCTAACCAGACACGACTCAACCAGTACCGGGTAGTCACTTCGGACTAGTCCGAAGTGACCTGTCCGCGTCCTCACGTACTCTGACGCCATGTCTGACCCCCTGGACGACGACCGGATTCCGCCCAACCAGGTGCTCGCGCACCTGGGTGTGATGGCGATGGTCGCCGCCGTTCTCGGCATCGTCGTGGCCGGCCTCGCCATCCCGTTCGCCGGCGTCCTCGGCTTCGCCGCCCGCGACGTCTCCGACTCGATGAACAACCTGCCTGAGTCGCTCGAGACGAAGCCGCTGGCCCAGGCCTCGCGGATCGTCGCCAAGGACGGCACGCCGATCGCGACGCTCTACGACGAGAACCGCGTCAACGTCCCGCTCACCCAGGTCGCCACCGTGATGCGCCAGGCGATCATCTCGATCGAGGACTACCGCTTCTACCAGCACGGCGCGATCGACCTGAAGGGCACGCTGCGCGCGCTGGCGACCAACTCGGCCGCAGGCGGCACGGTCCAGGGCGGCTCGTCGATCACCCAGCAGATGGTCAAGCTGACCCTGCTGTCGCAGGCGAAGACCAAGGCCGAGCAGCGGGCCGCGACCGAGCAGAGCGTCGCGCGCAAGATCAAGGAGCTCCGCTACGCGATCGCCTTCGAGGAGGAGCACTCCAAGGACTGGATCCTGGAGCGCTACCTCAACCTCGCCTACTTCGGCGACGGCGTCTACGGCGTCCAGGCGGCCGCGCGCCACTACTTCTCCACCGACGCCAAGCGCCTGACGCTGCGGCAGGCCGCGCTCCTCGCGGGCCTGGTGAAGAACCCCGTCGGCTACGACCCGACGCGCAACCCCAGCAAGGCGTTCGACCGCCGCAACATCGTCATCGAGCGCATGGCGCAGCTCCACGTCATCCCGGTCGCGAAGGCGAAGGCAGAGGCGAAGAAGGGCCTCGGGCTCGACATCACCCCGAGCCGCAACGGCTGCATGTTCAGCCGCGCGCCGTTCTTCTGCGACTACGTCGTCAACTACCTCCTCAAGGACCCGGCCCTCGGCGCCTCCCGCGAGGAGCGCAAGGCACTGCTCCAGTCGGGCGGCCTGACGATCAAGACGACGCTCGACCCGCGCTTCCAGGACGCCGCCGACGAGGCCGTGCAGCGCTACGTCTACCCGACCGACAGCGCCGTCGGCGCGATCGCCCTCGTCGAGCCGGGCACCGGCGCGGTCCGCGCGATCGCACAGTCGCGCCCGATGGGCCTCAAGGCCGCGCGTGGCGAGTCGATGATCAACTACGTCGTCCCTCCGGAGTACGGCGGCTCGGGCGGCTTCCAGCCGGGCTCGACGTTCAAGGCGTTCGTGCTGGCGACGGCGATCCGCGACGGGATCCCGTTGACGACCACCTTCAACTCGCCGCCGCAGCTCTACACGAACCTCGCCGACTACGCGAACTGTCCCGGTCGCGGCAACTTCGTCGGCAGCCACGTCTGGCACAACGCCGGTGGCGAGCAGGGCGGCAACCGCAACCTCTACACGGGCACCGCGGGCTCGATCAACACGTTCTACGCCCAGCTCGAGCGGAAGACCGGCGTCTGCAAGCCCTACAAGCTCGCCAAGGCGATGGGCGTCGGCCTCGACAACCCGGGCAACGAGCTCGTCCCGACCTTCACCCTCGGCGTCGGCCTCGCCTCCCCGCTCGAGATCGCGGAGGCCTATGCGACGTTCGGCGCGCGCGGCGAGCACTGCGCGTCGCGCCCGGTGACGGCGCTCCTCGACAGCAACAAGAACGTCGTGAAGTCGTACCCCAAGCAGTGCTCGAAGGTGCTGCCCACCCCGGTTGCGGACGCCGTCAACGACGTGCTCCAGGGCGTCTTCAAGCCCGGTGGCACCGGCTACGGCCTGCCCGTGCTCCAGCCGACCGCCGGCAAGTCCGGCACGACCAACGAGTCGTTCGCGACGTGGTTCACGGGCTACACGCCGAACATCGCGATGTCGGCGATGATCGCGGGCGTCAACTCCGCCGGCCACCCCGACAGCCTCAACGGCCACTCGATCGGCGGTCGCTACATCGGCAACGGATCCGGTGCCGGCACGACCGGTCCCATCTGGGCGGCGGTCATGACGGCCATCGCGCCGTTCCTGCCCGACATCCCGTTCCACGTGCCGTCGGCCGAGGACATCAAGGGCGTCATCGTCACGGTCCCCGCGGTCTACGGCCAGAGCCCGGAGCAGGCGCAGAAGACGCTCGAGGACGCCGGCTTCACCGTCACCATCGCCGGCGGCCAGGTCGACTCGAGCTACCCCCAGGGCACGGTGGCCTACACGAGCCCGGGCTCCGGCGCGACCACCGGCAGCGGCAGCCTGGTGACGATCTACATCAGCGACGGCACGCCGCCGCCCCCGCCGCCGAAGCCGAAGCCCACGAAGAAGAAGAAGCAGTCGGCGACGGCGACGCCCACGACCACCACCAAGCCGGGTGGCGGAGGCGGCGGGCACCACTAGCCGCAGGCTGGCCTGCCACGCACGAAGGGCGCGGATCGACGAGATCCGCGCCCTTCGTCGTACGTCGTGGGGTCAGGAACCGAGCTGCTTCTTCACCTCGGCGGCGACGATGCTGCCGTCGGCGCGGCCCTTGACCTGCGGCTGGACCAGGCCCATGACCTTGCCCATGGCGCGCATGCCCTCGCCCGCGGCACCGGTCTTCTCGACGGCGTCGGCGACGATCTTCGCGATCTCGTCCTCGGTGAGCTGCTCGGGCAGGTAGGTCACGATGACCGCGAGCTCACTGCGCTCCTTGTCGGCCATGTCGGCCCGACCGCCCTCGTCGAACGCCGCAGCAGCCTCGCGACGCTTCTTCGCCTCCGTGGTGAGCACGGCGAGGACCTGCTCGTCGCTGAGCTCGACGCGGTCCTTGCCGGCGACCTCTGCGGCGCCGATCGCGGTCATGATCATGCGGAGCGTGCCGGACGTCTCCTTGTCACGCGCCTTCATGGCGGTGGTCAGGTCGGTGCGGAGCTGGTCCTTGAGTCCCATGCCGGCCATTGTGGCAGCCTTGAGCGCATGTCCCGCAGCGGTTATCGCCTCGCCTCCCGTGTGATCGGCGGCGGCGTGGTCGCCGGCGCCGCCCTCGCGACGTACGCCGCGTGCGAGGCGCGCGCCTACACGGTGCGCCGCGTGACCGTCCCCGTGCTCCCGGCGGGCAGCGAGCCGCTGCGGGTGCTGCACGTGACCGACTTCCACGTGACGCCGGGCCAGCACAAGAAGCAGGAGTTCGTGCGGTCACTGGTCCACCTCGACCCGCACCTCGTCATCAACACCGGCGACAACCTCGCGCACATGCAGGCGGTGCCCGCGGCGCTCGACGCGTTCGCGCCGCTGCTGGAGCGCCCGGGCGTCTTCGTGCTGGGCTCCAACGACTACTACGACCCGGGGCTGCGCAACCCGGTCAGCTACCTCCTGCCCGACACCGGCAAGCGCAACCTCGACCGCCCGAAGCTGCCGTGGCGCGAGCTGGTCCGCGGCTTCACCGATGCCGGCTGGCTCGACCTCTCCAACCAGCCGGGCCGGCTGACCGTCGGCGGCACCGACATCGCGTTCGCCGGCGTCGACGACCCCCACATCAACCTCGACGACCTCACGTCGGTGCCCCCGGCCCCCGCCGACGCCGACGTCCGGCTCGGCGTCGTCCACGCGCCGTACCTCCGTGCGCTCGACCGCTTCACCACGCAGGGGTACGACGCGATCGTCGCGGGCCACACGCACGGCGGCCAGGTCTGCCTGCCGTTCTACGGCGCACTGGCTACCAACTGCGACCTCGAGCCTGCACGCGTGAAGGGCCTGAACCGCCACCCGGCCGACTCGCGACCGGGCGACCCGGAGTCGGCCTGGCTCCACGTCAGCGCGGGTCTCGGCACCAACCCGTTCGTGCGGTTCCGGGTCGCGTGCCGCCCCGAGGCGACGCTCATGACGCTCGTCCCCCGCTGAACCGGACCCGATTTCAGGCCGGGCCTCAGAACCCGCTATGCTCCCTTGCTCGTGAGCCCACGTGGTTCACGATCGGGCTGTGGCGCAGTTTGGTAGCGCGCTTCGTTCGGGACGAAGAGGCCGCAGGTTCAAATCCTGTCAGCCCGACAGGTCGAGGGGCCGGATCCGCAAGGGTCCGGCCCCTCACTGCATTTCCCCGTGGCCATACCTCCAGCACCGGACTGTCGTTAGCCCAGCGTTTGTCCACACATGCGAAGGATGTCCCGATGCAGCGAGCGCTGTCCCCTGCCCTCCGAGGCCTGACCGGCAGTCTCGTCGCCGGCCTCACCCTGTCGGGCATCGCGCTCGCCGCGCCTGCACAGGCGCTCGACATCCTGAACTCGCCGCCGACCGCGGTCGCCAGCGCGACGCCGAACCCCGCCCACGCCGGTGACACGGTGACACTGCTCGGCAACGGCTCGACCGACAAGCAGACGGCCACGGCGCAGCTGGCGTACGCCTGGACCTTCGGCGACGGCTCGGCCGCCACCGGCTCCAGCAGCGCCAACATCTCGGTCGACCACGTCTACGCGAACGCCGGCGTCTACACCGCGACGCTGACGGTCACCGACCCGAACGGCGCCAGCGACACCGACCAGGTCGTCGTGAACGTCGACGACACCGCGCCCGTCGCCCACGCCACCGCGACCCCGTCGCCGGCGAAGGTCGAGCAGGCTGTGGCCTTCGACGGCTCGGGCAGTGCCGACCAGGAGACTGCCGACGCCGGCCTCTCCTTCAGCTGGGCCTTCGGTGACACCACCACCGGCACCGGCGTCGCGCCCACGCACGCCTACGCCAAGGCCGGCACCTACGCGGTCACGCTCACCGTCACCGACCCGCAGGGCGTCGCTGCCACGACGACGCTGACCGTGCAGGTCACCAACACAGCGCCCACCGCCGCCGGCACGATCACCCCTGCCGCCCCGAGCGCCGGCCAGGCGGTCACGTTCGACGGCTCGCCCTCGACCGATGCCGAGACCCCCGCCTCGCTGACCTACAGCTGGGACTTCGGCGACGGCTCGGCCAAGGCGACCACGCCCACCCCCGCGCACACGTACGCCGCGTCCGGCAGCTACCCGGTCAAGCTCACCGTGACCGACCCGCAGGGCCTCGCGAACACGAAGTCGTGGAGCCTCGCCGTCGCCGCCAACAAGAAGCCGGTCGCGACGCTGACCGCCAGCCAGACGAAGGCCAACGTCGGCCAGACCGTCAGCTTCGACGGCTCGACCTCCTCCGACCAGGAGACGGCGCACGACCAGCTCGCCTACACCTGGAGCTTCGGCGACGGCACCGACGCCAGCACGGTGACCGGCCCGACGACCAGCCACGCCTTCGCGGCGACCGGCAGCTACCCCGTCACCCTCACGGTGACCGACGCCAACGGCCAGGCCGGCACCGCGACGATCACGATCACCGTCGGCAACACCGCCCCGACGGCGGCGGCCACCGTGACCCCGCAGCCGGCGTACGCGCTGCAGCAGGTGACCTTCGACGCCTCGGGCTCGAGCGACGCCGAGACCCCGGACGGCCTGACCTACTCCTGGACGTACGGCGACGGCACCGCCGCCACGGCGTACGCCGCGAGCCCGGTGGCGACGCACGTCTACGCGACCGCCGGCAGCCGCACCGCGACGCTGCGGGTCAAGGACCCGGTCGGCGCGATCACGAGCAAGCTGATCACCGTCTCCGTCCTGGCCAACGCGGCCCCGGTCGCCAAGGCCACCGCCACCCCGAACCCGGCGCACATCGGCCAGCAGGTCACCTTCGACGGCACCGGCTCCACCGACGCCGACGGCGACGCGCTCACCTACGCGTGGACCTTCCCGGACGACTCCACGGCGACGACCGCGACGACGACGCACACGTTCTCCACCCTGGGCACGCAGCACGTCACGCTCGAGGTCACCGACACGCACGGCGTCAGCCACACCACCGCGGTGGACGTCGTGGTCGCCAACCAGGCCCCGGTCGCCAAGGCCACCGCCACCCCGAACCCGGCGCACCCCGGCCAGCAGGTCACGTTCGACGCCACCGGCTCCACCGACGCCGACGGCGACGCCCTGACCTACGCCTGGACCTTCCCGGACGGCTCCACCGCCAGCACCGCGACGACGACGCACACGTTCTCCACCCTGGGCACGCAGCACGTCACGCTCGAGGTCACCGACACGCACAGCGCCAGCCACACCACCACGGTGGACGTCGTGGTCGCCAACCACGCCCCGGTCGCGAAGGCCACCGCCACGCCCACGACCACCCACGTCGGCAGCCCGGTCACGTTCGACGGCACCGGCTCGACCGACGCCGACGGCGACGCGCTCACCTACGCGTGGACCTTCCCTGACGGCTCCACGGCCACCGGCAGCTCGGCCAGCCACACCTGGGACACCGCCGGCGGCCGCACGGTGCAGCTGACCGTCACCGACACCCACGGCTCGTCGGCCAGCACCACGGTCGCGGTCAGCGTCGTCAACGACGCCCCGACGGCGGCGTTCACGCGCTCGGCGACCGTCCCGCTGACCGGCCGGAGCGTCACCTTCGACGCCACCGGCTCGGGTGACACCGAGACGCCGGGCTCGCTGACCTACGCGTGGTCCGTCGACGGCGCCGCGCCCGTCACCGGCCCGACCGTGGCGCCGACCTTCACCACCGCGGGCACGCACCGCGTGGCGCTCACCGTCACCGACCCGCAGGGCGCCTCGACGACGCTGACGCGCAGCGTCGCCGTCGCCCGCGCGGTCTCCTGCGGGGGTACCAGCGTCACCCGTGACGGCTACTGGAAGAGCGTCACCAGCCAGGCCGAGGGCGGCCACAGCTGCCGCAACACCGTCGCCGGCAAGGGCCGGATGACGGTCACCGCGTCCGGCACCCGCTTCGGCCTCACCTTCGGGCGGGTCAGCGGAGGCGGCACGGCGTACGTGTACGTCGACGGCGGCTACGTCGGCTCGGTCAGCATGGCGTCGACGTCGACCACGCTCACGTGGGACGGACGGCGGGTCTTCACCGGCCTCGCCGCCGGCAAGCACACGATCGTGGTCCGCCAGGCGAAGGGCATCGGCAACATCGACAACCTGCTGGTCTTCGGCGCGCTCGGCTGACGCTCAGCTCACCACCAGGCAACGCCCCCGTCGCTCACGCGGCGGGGGCGTCCTGCTTTGCCGTCGCGCGTCGTCAGCGACCTCCGTGGTCGTCGGCGCTCACGATCTCCTCGAGGCCGACCGCCTGCGTGAGCTCGTGCGCATCGCCGCGGAGGTCCTCGCGGCCCCTGTCCTCGGCGAGCTCGTTCATCAGGTCGGCGAGGGCGTCGGCGATCGCATTGAGCTTCGCCTGCGTCGCCTTGTCCGCTCGCGTCTGGGTGTTCTGCAGGAGCGCCACGAGCAGGAACGTGATGATCGTCGTCAGCGTGTTGATCTGCAGCTGGTAGGTGTCGGCGACGAACGTGCCCGGGTCGCCGGTCACCACGGCGACGACGACGCCCTCGAGGATCCAGGCGAGCACCAGCCCGACCGCGATCGCGAAGAAGGGCGCCCGGCTGACCAGCCCGGCCGTGGCCGTCGCGAACCGGTCGAAGAAGCCGAGGTGCTCGGACTCGTGGGAGGGCATGACGCCCGTGCGCTCGTGCTCAGACATGCGGCGCCCGTACCCCGGCGTACGGCGTGGCACGCTTCTGTCATGCGCACGCTGATCGTGGTCCGCCACGGCAAGTCGGACTGGGCCGGTGACGAACCGGACCGCGAGCGGCCGCTCGCGAAGCGCGGATTGCGGCAGGTGCCCGCGTCGGGCGCCTGGATCGCGGCGCACCACCCGGGCGTCGACCTCGCCGTCGTCTCCCCCGCCCGCCGCGCGCAGCAGACCTGGGAGCTCGTCGCCGACGCGCTGCCGGAGGCACCCGAGGTCCGCACCGACGACCGCGTGTACGCCGCGTGGGGACGCGACCTCGCCGCCCTCGTCCGGGCGCTTCCCGAGGCCGCGTCGACCGTGGCCCTGGTCGGGCACAACCCCGGCCTGGAGGAGCTGGTCGCCGAGCTGACCGGCGAAGGGATCGAGCTGCCGACCTCGGCTGTCGCGGTGATCACCTTCGCGGGCGACTGGAGTGGGGCCGCCCACCTGGAGACGCACGGCCGCCCACCCGCCTGAAAACGGGTGGAGGGCACCGGGAGAATGGGTGTCGTGTCCACCGTCCCCGCCTCCGCCGAGCGCGCGGTGAGCGAGCGCCGGCGGTGGGCGATGCTCGCGGTGAGCACCTTCGCGCAGGCCGCGGCGAGCGTGGCGATCAACGGGGCGGCGTTCCTCATCCCGGTGCTGGTCCACGACCGTGGCCTGAGCCTGACCCAGGCCGGCACGCTGGCGGCGCTGCCGCTGGTCGGCGTGCTCTGCACGCTCCTGCTGTGGGGCGCGGCGGTCGACCGGTACGGCGAGCGGGCGGTCCTGCTCGCCGGCCTCGGCGGCACGACGCTGGCGGGCATCCTCGCGCTGCTGGTCGACGGCACCGTGCCGCTCGGGGCCGCGCTCTTCCTCGGCGGTGCCTTCGCGGCCAGCACCTCCAGCGCGAGCGGACGCGTGGTCGTCGGCTGGTTCCCGCCGGCGCGACGCGGGCTGGCGATGGGCATCCGGCAGATGGCCCAGCCGGCGGGCGTCGGCATCGCCGCGGTGACCATCCCCGTCATCTCCGCGCACCAGGGCATCACCGCCGCCCTCACGGTCTCCCCGGTCGCCGCCGCGGTCGCTGCCGTCGCGGTCGCGGTCATCGTGCTCGACCCGCCGCGCCCGCCCCGCCACGTCGAGCACACCGCCAACCCCTACCGGCAGAGCTCCTACCTCCAGCGGATCCACGTCGCGAGCATCCTGCTGGTCGTCCCGCAGTTCCTCGTCTGGACCTACGCGCTGGTCTGGCTGCTCGACGACCGCGGCTGGGAGCCCGGCCCGGCCGGCCTGCTCGTCGCCGGCACGCAGCTGCTCGGCGCCCTGGGCCGGATCGCCAGCGGCGCGCTCTCCGACGTCGTCGGCGGCCGGATGCGGCCGATGCGGTGGATCGCGGTCGGCGCGGCCGTCACGATGGCGCTGCTCGGGCTGACCGCGTGGCTCGGCTGGGCGGTCTCGATCCTGCTGCTCGCCGCAGCGACGACGATCACCGTCGCCGACAACGGCCTCGCCTTCACCGCGACCGCCGAGCGTGCCGGGCCGTACTGGAGCGGCCGCGCCCTCGGCGTACAGAACACGGCGCAGTACCTCACCGCGTCGCTCTGCGCGCCCCTCGCCGGCGCCTCGATCACGCACTGGGGCCACCCGGCGACCTTCGCGCTGTCGGCGCTCTTCCCGCTAGCCGCGATCGCTCTCGTGCCCACCCGCGACGAGAGGCCACTGGCGTGAAGGACCTGCTCTCGTGAAGGGCCTGCTCGCCGACACCCGGCCACTGCGCCACGCGCACTTCCGGCGGCTCTTCACCGCGCACGTGATCACGATGGTCGGCGCGCAGCTGACGGTGGTCGCGGTGCCGGCGCAGATCTACGCCGACACCGGCTCCTCGGCGTACGTCGGGCTGACCGGCCTCTTCGGCCTCGTCCCGCTGATCGTCTTCGGGCTCTGGGGCGGCGCGCTGGCCGACCACTTCGACCGGCGGCGGATCCTGCAGGTGTCGACGACCGGCCTGATCGTGAGCAGTGCGCTCTTCTGGCTACAGGCCCTGCTCGGCAACACGGACCCGTGGCTGTTGCTCGTGCTCTTCGCGGTGCAGCAGGCGTTCTTCGCCGTGGTCAGCCCGACGCGCTCCGCGGTGCTGCCGCGCCTGCTGCCGGACGACCTGCTGCCCGCCGCCAACGCGCTGATGATGACCGTGATGCAGGCGGGCGCGATCGCGGGGCCGCTGCTCGCCGGCGTACTGCTGCCGCTCACCGGCTTCGCCTGGCTCTACGGCCTCGACGCACTGTGCCTGCTCGCCACCCTGTGGGCCGTGACCGGCTTCCCGTCGCTCCCCGTCGAAGGAGCCAGCGGTACGCCGGGCCTGCGCAGCGTCGTGGACGGCTTCCGCTACCTCGCGACCCAGCCGGTGCTGCTGATGTCGTTCGTCGTCGACCTGATCGCGATGGTCTTCGGCATGCCGCGGGCGCTCTTCCCGCAGCTCGCCCACGAGGCGTTCCACGGGCCGACGCAGGGTGGCTTCGCCTACGCGCTGCTCTTCGCGTCCATCCCGATCGGCGCGGTCGTCGGCGGCGTCTTCTCCGGCTGGATCTCACGGATCTCCCGGCAGGGCCTCGCCGTCGTCGCCGCGATCGTCGTGTGGGGCCTGGCGATGGCCGGCTTCGGGCTGGTGATCATGGTCGCGCCGTGGCCGACGACCGTCGTGCTGTGGGTGGCCGCCGGGCTGCTGGCGATCGGCGGTGCGGCCGACATGGTCTCCGCGGCGTTCCGCACCTCGATGCTGCAGAGCGCCGCCACGGACGAGATGCGCGGGCGCCTCCAGGGCGTCTTCGTCGTGGTCGTCGCGGGCGGGCCGCGCATCGCCGACGTCGCGCACGGCAGTGCCGCCGCGCTCACCGGCGCTGCGGCGGCGGCTGCGGGTGGCGGCGTGCTCGTGGTGGTGCTGGTCGTGCTCGCCGCGGTCGCCGTGCCCAGCTTCGTGCGCTACCGCGTCACCCGCTCCGCCTGAGCAGCACGCCGGGCAGCGAGCGCGGCGAGCAGCGTCTGGGTGTCGACGGGGTCGACGAGGTCGAGGCCGGTGAGGTCGCGGACCCGGTTCAGCCGGTAGTTGACCGTGTTGACGTGGACGTTGAGCGCCTTCGCCGTACGCCGGCGGTTGAGCCGCTCCGCCGCGAGCGCGTCGAGCGTCGCCAGCAGGTCCGGCTGCTCCGCCAGGGGCGCCAGCAGCTCCGCCAGCCGTGAGGTCGCCGCGGACGGGCGGGTCAGCTGGTAGGCGACCGCGACGTCCTGGAGCCGGACCACACCCGTCGTCCAGCCGAGTCCGGCGGCCACGTCGAGCACGTCGGTCGCGAGCTCGAGCGCCTCGCCCACACCCGCCACCGGCGCCGCCTCGTACGCCGCGAGGATCGGTGCGCCCGCCGCCCGCGCCATGTCCTGCACGATCCGCTCGGGCTCCGGGTGCTGCAGGGTCGCACTCGAGGGGACGAGCACGGTGGCCGTGGTGGCGGTCATCGAGGCCAGCGCCTCGGGCTGTGCGATCTCGAGCGCGTGGCGGAGCCGGCGGAGCTTGCGGCGCGCGGCGACGGCTGGATCGACCCCCTCGGTCACCTCGTCGGGGTGGGCGCCGATCCGCAGCGCCATCACGCCGTACGCCGGCGGCAGGCGCAGCCCGACGCGCTCGGCCGTCGCCCGTGCCTCGTCGCCGCCCAGGACTGCGTCGAGCAGGGCCTGGCGCGCGCCGTGCGCCTCGCGGAGGGTCTCGCTGCTCGCGGCCAGCCAGCCCCTGCTCGCGGCCTCCATCACCCGGGCGAGGAAGCCCAGCAGGAGCTTGTAGACCTGGTTGAGCGTCTCCTGGTCATCGGCGCCCGCACGGGGGACGACGTCGTCGAAGACGAGGCTGATGCCCACGTGGTAGGCGGTCAGGATGTCGCTGAGCGGGAAGCCCTCCTCCGCACGCAGCCCGGCAGCGGCGGCCATCGGCTCGAGCTCCTCGGCCGACGGCATCTCCCCCGTGCGGACCACCTCGATGAAGGCCCGCGTCGTCGTCGCGACGATCGCGGCGAACTCGTGCAGGACCTGCTCCCGCGGCAGCCAGGCGTACGTCGGGGCGAGGTCGGCCACGCTCTCGACCACGGACCTGACGATGGCGTCGAGGTCGCGTGAGAGCTGCACGTGGAGCGGCTCACCGCCGAGGGTCAGGACCATGCCTTGTATTGGAACACAACGATGTGCCGCAGAATCTGGCTCAGACCACCGGATCACCCTGTCTGTTTGTGTCGGAACATGAGAGGGCGCGCCTCGCTGTGACGGCGTGCACAGCTCATGGGGAGTCGTTCATGCGTCGTGTCATCAGCCGGGCCGCCCTGGCCGGAGCCCTCGCCTGCACCGTCGTCACGGCGGGCGCGGCCACACCCTCGCCGGCCGCGACGCCGGCGCTGCGGGACGTCATGTTCGTCGGCAACAACTGGGCCGGCACGGCGTCGATCGTCGACGCCCGCACCTTCACCGTGCTCCGGAGCGGCGTGAACCTCGTGCCCGACAAGGCGCAGGAGCTCGCCGCGATCTACCTCGACCCGGTGCGCCTCGCCTACTACCTGCTGATCCAGCAGGGGCCCGGCGAGGGCCACGACCAGTACGTCGACGACATGTTCACGACGCGCGACGGCCGCTACCTCGCCGTCTCGCGGCCGAGCTTCGGCGACGTGGTCTGGATCGACATCGCGAAGGCGACCGCCGGCCGGAGCGACAGCATCGTGCGCGAGCAGTCGATGGACGGCTACCGCACCGACCACATGGGGCTCTCCCCCGACGGACGACGCCTGCTCGTCTCGGACTCGACCTCGCGCCAGGTGATCGAGTACTCCATGGTCAACGAGACCGTCGACGGCAAGGCCGTCCGGATGGGCGACCGGCTGCGGACCTTCGTCTCCGGCGAGACGCCGCACGAGAGCAACTACTCCGCCGACGGGACCCGGATCTTCCACGCCAGCATCGGCAAGGTCTACACGCCGGGCGACGAGACCACGGTGGGCCCCGTCCCGATCGGCCCGCTCCACGACGAGCTCAAGGGCGACCGCTGGTTCGAGATCGTCGACAACGCGTCGTTCGGGGTCCAGAAGCGGTGGGACATGGGCAAGGAGCTGGCCGAGGCCGGCTACCCCGGCATGAGCGCCGCGGTCCGCCCGATGGCGATCGCGCCGGGTGAGCGGTTCATCTACTTCCAGGTCTCCTACTTCCACGGCATCGTCGAGTTCGACACGCAGGCGCCCGACGGCGACGGCGTGGTCACCTACACGGCGGGCGGCCTTCCCGAGCCGCGCACGGGCGCGGTGACCCGCCTGATCCCCCTGCCGAACCGTGTGCCGGACATGCCGCTGGAGGAGTACGTCAACGACTCCGCCCACCACGGCCTCTCCATCGACGACACCGGCAAGACGCTGTGCGCCGCCGGCACGATGGACGACTACGTCGCCCTGGTCGACCGCGCGACCGGCCGGCCCCGCTTCTTCGACGCGACCACCACGGGCCACGACTACCTGAAGCCCTACTGGACCACCGAGGGGCTCGGCGACACCTGCTGGGCCTCGCTCAGCGGCGCCGACTCGGTGGCGGTGATCGACTTCCACACCGGCGAGGAGCTCGCCTACCTGCCCGTCGGCGACCATCCCCAGCGGATCCGCCACGGCGTCGTCCCGGAGACCACGATCGGAGCCTGGTCATGAACCGCAACGCACTCCGCCTCGGCCTCGCCACCTCACTCGCCGGGGCGGTCGTCGCCGGCGGCCTGGTCGCCACCGGCTCGACCGGTGCCGGCCTGTCCGGCAACCCGGTCGCCGCCGTGCACGGCACGACCAGCAGCCTCGTCGCGATCCAGGCGCGCGAGGAGCACGACGAGAACGACCTCGCGGTCAAGAACGCCCTCAGCCGCTCGCCCGAGGCGGCGTTCACCGTCGACCCGACCAGCGACACTGCGCGCACCGCCGCCGAGGCGTACGTCGCCTCCGAGCGCGCCATGACCGACCCGACGCTCACGACGGCCACGATCGGGCGCCCGCGCCTCGCCGTGCCCGAGGACCGCTACGCGATGGCGGGCGGCTGCTACACGCTCAACGGCAAGCCCTACCTCTTCCAGGCGACCGACCTGGGCAGCTACCTGCTCTACACGCCGGACCGGCGCTTCCTCGGGGTCACGCTGCTCGGTGGCGTCGCGCCGATGGCGCAGCCCTCCCCGTCGTCCGACTGGACCGTGCAGCGCACCAGCTCCGGCGGCTTCACCTTCACCCTGGCCAACGGCAAGGCGCTCCACCGCACCCTCACCGGCGGGCTGGCGACCGGCACCCCGACGGCGTTCCCGCTCGCCCGCACGACCGGCTGCACGCCGTACCCCGAGGTGGACACCGACGTCACCGGCGGCCCCTTCGCCGGCACCAGCCCGTTCCAGGAGGTGCGCGGCTACGTCGACCCGCACACGCACGGCATGAGCCACGAGTTCCTCGGCGGGCAGGTCATCTGCAGCCCGCCCTGGCACCGGTACGGCGTGGCGTACGCGCTCGTCGACTGCCCCGACCACCAGGTGGCGAACGGCAAGGGCGCCGTGCTGGAGGACTTCCTCGCCGGCCGTACGCCGGGGACCGGCCACGACCCGGTCGGCTGGCCGACGTTCGGCTACTGGCCGAACCCGCACTCGCTGACCCACCAGGGCGTCTACTGGAAGTGGCTCGAGCGGTCGTGGCGCGGCGGCCTGCGCGTCTACACGAACCTCCTCGTCGAGAACAACGTGCTCTGCGAGCTCTACCCGCTCAAGAAGCACAACTGCAACGACATGGACTCCATCCGCCGGCAGGCGAAGGACATGTACGACATGCAGGACTACATCGACGCGCAGTACGGCGGCCCCGGCCGCGGCTGGTACCGCATCGTCACCGACCCGTTCCAGGCGCGCGCGGTGATCAACAGCGGCCGGCTCGCGGTGATCATGGGCATCGAGACCTCGGTGCCGTTCGGCTGCAACGTGCGCGCAGGCTCCCCGACCTGCACGCCCGAGCAGCTCGACGCCGGCCTCGCGGAGGTCAAGGCGCTCGGCGTGCGGCAGATGGAGATCACCAACAAGTTCGACAACGCGCTGACCGGCGTCACCGGCGACGAGGGCAGCACCGGCACGATCACCAACCTCGGCAACTTCGTGAACACCGGCTCGTTCCTGCAGATGCAGACCTGCCCGTCGTCGTACGGACCGGAGCAGCACGACAAGCTGCAGGGCCCGCTCACCGCTCCCGAGGGTGCGCTCCCGCAGCAGGACGCGATCTTCGGCGCGATCGGCCAGCTCTACGGCCTGCTCGGCGTGCAGCCGCTGCCGGCGTACCCGCCCGGCCCGCACTGCAACACCCGCGGCCTGACCGACCTCGGCAAGCGGCTGCTCAACGAGATGATCGACAACGGGATGCTCTTCGACCCCGACCACATGAGCGTCAACGGCCGCAACGCCGCCCTCGACCTCTACGAGCAGGCGGCCGCCGACGGGCGCCACCCGGGCATCCTGTCGAGCCACTCGTGGTCGACCCCCGACGCCTACCCGCGGATCTACAAGCTCGGCGGCTTCATCACGCCGTACGCCGGCGACTCCCCCGGCTTCGTCGACAAGTGGAGGCAGCACCTGGGCTGGGCCGACCCGCGCTACTACTTCGGCTTCGGCTACGGCGCGGACATGAACGGCTTCGGCGCGCAGGGCTCGCCCCGCGGAGCCTCGGCGGCCAACCCGGTCACCTACCCGTTCACCGGCCTCGGAGGCGTGACGCTCGACAAGGGCGTCAGCGGCAAGCGGGTCTGGGACATCAACACCGACGGCGTCGCGCAGTACGGCCTCTACCCCGACTGGATCGAGGACGCCTCCCACGTGGCCGGCGCCGACGGCGTCGGGTTCAAGGAGGACATGAGCCGCGGCGCCGAGGCCTACCTGCAGATGTGGGAGCGCGCGGTCGGCGTCGCGCCCGACTCCTGCCGCAACCCCTCGCTGCAGGTCGACGTCGACACCTTCCGCTCGAAGGTCGCCACCGGGATGACCACCCGCCAGGTGCTCGACGCGATCGGGCAGCCCTACGAGCGGCTCGGCCGGACCTACACGACCTGCGCGGCCGGAGGCGGCGGCACGACGGCCCGGATGGCGGTCGACTTCTCCGCCTCCGGCGCGGTCACCGGCGTACGACGGGTGGGCTGACGGGTCAGTCGGTCGCGCGCTGGGCCGCGCCGACGACCGCGTCGAGCAGGCCGGGGGCGACGTCGTCGACGTCGGCGGCGCGCAGCCGCTGGTGCACCGTGCCGTCGACCGTCAGCCGCTCGGTGATGCCGGCCTCGCGCAGGATCTTGAAGTGGTGCGCGGCCGTCGACTTGCCGACGCCGTCGTAGAGGAGCTTGCACTGCGCCTCGCCGCCGGCGTCGACCAGGCGGCGGACCATCTCGAGACGCACCGGGTCCTGCAGGGCCGCGAGCAGCTGCTGGATGCCCGCCACGGGAAGCTGGTCGGCTTCGGGCTGCGCTGTCATGCGGGTCACCTCGGAAAGAAGTTTGACGATCATCGAACCAGGCGTACGGTTGGGGTTCGACGTACATCAAACTTACCGGAAGCAGGTACGCGATGACGAGCGCAGCAGCCACACCCGGCCTCGACGCCCTGTCGGACACGCACACGGGCCAGACCTGGGCCTACTCCCTGGTGCTGACCCTGACCGGCATCGCGCTCGGCGTCTCCGGCATGCCGGCGCCGCTCTACGGCATCTACCAGTCGACGTGGCACCTGACCCCGCTCACCACGACGGTGATCTTCGCGGTCTACGCCTTCGCCGCACTCGCGGCCGTGCTCGTCTCCGGCACGATCTCCGACGCGGTCGGCCGCAAGCCGGTCCTGCTCGCCGCGACCGCCACCCTCGTCGTCGGGCTCGTCGTCTTCCTGCTCGCCCAGAACGTGTGGATGCTGCTCCTGGCCCGCATGCTGCACGGCGCCGCGGTCGGCTCGATCGTCGTCGCCGGCGCCGCCGCACTGATGGACCTCCGTCCCGACCACGGCCGACGGACCGGTCAGCTCAGCGGGGCGGCGTTCAACATCGGCATCACGTTCGCGATCCTCGGCTCCTCGCTGCTCGCGCAGTACGCGCCGTACCCGCTGCGGCTGCCGTTCGTCGTCATCGGCGCCCTCGTCGTCGCGATCGGGGTCGGGCTGCTCGCCCTCCGCGAGACCCACACTGAGCGCGGCCAGTCCTCGCTGCGCGTCGCGAAGCCGTCGGTCCCCTCCGAGATCCGCGGCGACTTCTGGTTCGCCGCGCTCGGCGTGATGGCGGCCTGGTCCGTGCTCGGCGTGCTGCTCTCGCTCTTCCCGACCCTGGCCGCGCAGAAGACCGGCGTGCACAACCTCGTCTTCGGCGGCGCGGTCGTCGCCGTCTCGGCCTTCGCCGCGGCCCTGGTCCAGCTCGCGGCCACCGACCTCGAGGCCCGGCGCTCGGCACTCGTGGGCGACCTCGGCATGGCGGTCTCGCTGCTGCTCACCATCCCCGCCCTCGCCAGCCACAACCCGTACGCCGTCTTCGCGATCTCCGCGGTCCTCGGCGCCGCGTTCGGACTGAGCTTCGGCGGCTCCCTCCGCCACCTCTCGAACGTCGTGCCGGCGGGCCGGCGCGGCGAGACGATGTCGGCGTACTACCTGCTGGCGTACTCCGCGATGGCGTTCCCGACGATCGGCGCCGGCTGGGCGGCGACCGAGTGGGGTCTCGACGCGATCTACCCGTGGTTCGCCGCGCTGGCGGCCGCCGCGTGCCTCGTCGCGGGCTGGCTGGGCATCCGCCCGTCGACGCGCTGACCTGCAGGTAAGGGTCACCTAAGCGATTCCTGTCACGCGAGACGCGGCCCCGGCGAGGGCTAGGATGCCGCCAGCCCTACCCACGGGTAGAACCGACTCGCAAGGAGCCGTCCTCCATGTCTTTGATGCAGATCATCGCGCTCGTGGTGAGCCTCTCGTTCACCGCCGTCGCGGTCGTGCTCACCACCCGCGCCGTGCGCCAGATGCTGAAGGTGATCCGCCAGGGCCAGCCGGCGATCGGTCGCACCGACCGCCCGGTCGCCCGAGGCCTGAACTTGCTGAAGGAGACCTTCCTCCACACGCGCATGTTCCAGATCTGGTGGGTCGGCGCGCTCCACTGGTTCGCCTACATGGCGTTCCTCGTGCTCTCGACCGCGGTCATGGCCGGCGTCGTGCAGCTCTTCTCCCCCGAGTTCGCGTGGCCGATCATCGGCAAGTTCTTCGCGTTCGAGTGGTTCGAGGAGCTCATCGGTGCCGCCGGCGCCCTGGCGATCCTCCCGCTGATCGCCTACCGCCTCACGCACCGCCCGGCCAACACGCCGTCGCGCAAGACCCGCTTCTACGGCTCCACGATGTGGCAGGCGTACTTCGTCGAGGCGATGGTCTTCCTCGAGTCGATCGCGATCCTCTTCATCCGCGGCGCGGAGTACAACCTGGCCAAGGCCACCGGCGGCGAGGGCGCGGTCCACGCGACCGGCTTCCACTTCCCGCTCTCGCAGTTCTTCTCGGGCCTCTTCCCGACCGACGCCGAGGGCGCGAAGAACTGGATCTTCGCGATCGCGATGTTCAAGGTCACCTCGGCGATGCTCTGGCTGATCGTCATCTCCTCGAACCTCACGATGGGTGTCGCCTGGCACCGCTTCACCGCGTGGTTCAACATCTTCCTCAAGCGTGAGTCCTCCGGCCGTACGGCGCTGGGTGGCCTCAAGCCGCTGACCTCCAACGGCAAGGCGATCACGCTCGACGACATCGACGACCTCGACGAGGACTCGGTCCTCGGCGTCGGCTCCATCGAGGACTTCTCCTGGAAGGGCATCCTCGACTTCACGACCTGCACCGAGTGTGGCCGCTGCCAGTCGCAGTGCCCCGCCTGGAACACCGAGAAGCCGCTCTCGCCGAAGCTGATGATGATGGGCCTGCGCGAGCACGCCTACGCCAAGGCCGCCGGCGACGAGGACGCAGCCGGACGCTCCCTGGTCGGTCACGCCGAGGTGGACGGCCACCTCGAGGACGCCCAGGACTGGTTCTACAACCCCGAGGGTGGCGACTTCGTCATCTCCGACGACGCCCTGTGGTCCTGCACCAACTGTGGCGCCTGCGTCCAGCAGTGCCCGGTCGACATCGAGCACGTCGACCACTTCGTCGACATGCGCCGCTACCAGGTGCTCGTCGAGTCGAACTTCCCCGCTGAGCTCAACGGCCTCTTCAAGGGTCTGGAGAACAAGGGCAACCCGTGGAACATGAGCCCCAACGCGCGCATGGACTGGGCGCAGGGTCTCGACTTCGACGTCAAGGTCGTCGGTGACGACATCGAGTCGCTCGACGAGGTCGAGTGGCTCTTCTGGGTCGGCTGTGCCGGTGCCTACGAGGACCGTGCCAAGAAGACGACGCGTGCCGTCGCCGAGCTGCTGCACATGGCCGACGTCTCCTTCGGCGTCCTCGGCAACGGCGAGACCTGCACCGGTGACTCCGCTCGCCGCGCCGGCAACGAGTTCGTCTTCCAGGGCCTCGCGCAGCAGAACATCGAGACCTTCAAGGAGTTCAAGGTCAAGAAGGTCGTGTCGACCTGTGCGCACTGCTTCAACACCCTGAAGAACGAGTACAAGGACCTGGGCATCGAGCTCGAGGTCGTGCACCACACGCAGCTGCTCAACCGCCTCGTGCGCGAGGGCAAGCTGACCCCGGTCAAGACGGGTGAGGGTGCGCACAAGCGCTCCATCACGTACCACGACCCGTGCTTCCTCGGTCGCCACAACCAGGTCTACACGCCGCCGCGTGACCTGCTGGAGATCCTGCCGGGCGCCGAGTACAAGGAGATGGACCGCTCCCAGGAGAAGTCCTTCTGCTGTGGTGCCGGTGGCGCCCGCATGTGGATGGAAGAGAACATCGGCTCGCGCATCAACCTCAACCGCACGGAAGAGGCTGTCGGCACCGGCGCCGACCAGATCGCGGTCGGCTGCCCGTTCTGCCGCGTGATGCTGGCCGACGGCCTGACCAAGATGCAGGCCGACGAGGACGCCCGTCCCGAGGTCGAGGTCCTGGACGTCGCGCAGATGCTGCTCGCGTCCGTCAAGGGCGAGGTCGCCACGAAGTACAAGCCGGGCGAGGCTCCTGTCGCCGCCCCGGCCGCGAAGGCTGCTGCGACCGAGGCTGCTCCGGCTGCCGAGGGCGAGCCGGCCGCTTCGGGCGTCGCGGGTGCCGAGACCGCCGGTGGTGCGGGCTCGACCGCCGCGGGCGGCTCCTCGCTCTTCGGTGACGCCCCGGCTGCTCCGGCGGAGTCGAAGCCGGCTTCCGGCGGCTCGCTCTTCGGTGACGCCCCGGCCGCTCCGGCCGAGGCCAAGCCCGCGTCGGGGGGCTCGCTGTTCGACGAGGCTCCGGCTGCTCCGGCCGAGGCCAAGCCGGCCTCCGGTGGTTCGCTCTTCGACACCCCGGCGCCCGCCGAGGCCGCTCCGGCCGAGAAGCCGGCCGCGGAGACGAAGCCGGCGGCCGACCTGGGCGGCGGTGGCTCGCTCTTCGACGTCGCGCCGACCGAGGCTGCTGAGGCTGCTCCCGCCGAGGCTCCGAAGGCGGAGGCCGCTCCGGCTGCCCCGGCCCAGGACCTCAACGCCGGTGGTTCGCTCTTCGACGTCGCGCCGACGCAGGCGGCTCCGGCTGCTGCGCCGACCGAGGCTGCTCCCGCGGCTCCGGCGGCTGAGGCTGCTCCCGCCGAGGCTCCGAAGGCGGAGGCCGCTCCGGCTGCCCCGGCCCAGGACCTCAATGCGGGCGGATCGCTCTTCGACATCCCGGCTGCGGCGCCCGCTGCTCCGGCCGCTGCCGCCGCTCCGGCTGCTGCAGAGGAGGCCCCGGTTGCCGACACGGCCGCCGAGCCCGCCTCAACTGACGTCGAGGCACCCGCCGAGGCAGCGTCCGCAACCGAGGCTCCGGCGGAGGCGGCTCCGGCCGCTGAGGTCGAGGCTCCCGCCGCCGAGGCCACTCCGGCCGCCGCCGCTCCGGCTGCTCCGGCTGCCGCTCCGGCTGCTCCGGCTTCGTCGGGTTCCGCGACCACGCCGCGCATGGACGTCGACATCCACGGTGCCTCGTCGCTGTTCGACATCCCGTGGCCCGAGGGTGGCGCCCCGGCTGCTGCCGCGGCTCCTGCCGCTGCCGGCCCGGCTGCGACTCCGGCCGAGGCCCCCGCTGCCGAGGTTCCGGCTCCGGCCGTCGAGGAGACCCCGGCTCCCGCCGAGGACCCCGAGACGATCCTCGACGCCGACGACGCCTCCGCGGCGCCGGCGGAGGAGCAGGCCGCCCCGTCGGCCGAGGAGCCCGTCGAGGCCCCCGCTGCGCAGGAGCCGGCCCCGGCCGCGCCCGCCGCGCCCGCGGAGGCCCCGAAGTCGAGCGGTGCGACGCACACCCCCAAGACCGACGTGGACATCCACGGCGCGTCCTCGCTGTTCGACATCTGACCGACAGCACCCAGCAACGACGGCCGCCCGGTCTGACCGGGCGGCCGTCGCCGCATTTCCGCGGCCCCGCCGAGGGGTCCGCGCCGCACGCACCGCCGTACGACGATCCAGGTGCACGTGCCCGTAGATCCAGCCACTGGGCCCACCTTGCGGGGACCACCTGGGCGCACGTGCACCTGAGTCAACGCGCCGACTCTGCCCTCTCCGAGATCAGCGGAACCGAAGTGCCACGCTCACCGGCTCTCAGCAGTGACGGAACGGGCGAGGTGGAACACGACGACCTCGGCCGGATCACCGGCGTCAACCTGCTCCGCGGCTCACCCTGCGCTGTCGGCGTACGTCGCTAGCCTTGCCGGCATGCCTCACTTCGAGAACTCCCGCTCCATCCAGATCGCGGCGGACCCGGCGACCGTCCGCGCGCTGATCGAGGACTTCCACGAGTGGACCAGGTGGTCGCCGTGGGAGGGGCTCGACCCTGACCTGAAGCGCACGTACTCCGGGCCGGCGCGTGGCGTAGGCGCGCGCTACGCCTGGGAGGGCAACAAGAAGGCCGGCGCCGGGAGCATGGAGATCGTCGGCGCGACCGACGAGGAGATCGAGATCGAGCTGGTCTTCCTCAAGCCGATCAAGGCGCGCAACACGGGGCAGTTCCAGGTCACGGGCAACCCCGAGGGCACCCGGGTCGTCTGGGCGATGGCCGGCCAGCGCAACGTGCTGCTCGAGCTCGCCGGACGGCTCTTCCTCGACAACCTGATCGGCAAGGACTTCGACAAGGGCCTCGCCCGGCTCAAGGCCGCGGCCGAGGGCTGAGCCCGCTCAGCCCCGCATCGCCACACCGCGCCGCCAGTAGCCCATGAAGGCGACCTGCGAGCGGTCGAGCCCGACCTCGTTGACGAGGTAGCGGCGCAGGCTGGTCACCATCGCGGACTCCCCCGCGATCCACGCATAGACCCCCGGCAGCACCTTCCCGTCGGCCCCGCCGCGGGCGAGCTCCTCGCCCGAGGAGGAGTACTCCGGCGTCTCCCACAGGTCGGGGTCGATCTCGTCGTCGGCAGCCAGCGCGAGCGAAGCCGGCTCCGCCGCAGCCCGTACGGCGAGTCGCTCGCCCGCCGCGGCCAGGATGCGGGTGCCGTGCTCGGCGCCCTCGCGCGGAAGCCAGGTGACCGCCATGCCAGGCGGGGCCACGAGGTCCTGGATGTCCTCGGCGACGGGGACCTCGAGGAATGCGCGCCCGACCGCGGTCTCCGGCAGGTCGGCGAGGATCGCGGCAACAGCCGGCAGCGCGGTCTCGTCGCCGACGAGGAGCAGTTCCTGCGCGCCGGCGTGCGGCGCGAACTCGATGCCGCCGTACGGGAAGCCGCGACGGGGGCCGAGGAGCAGCAGCCGGTCGCCGACGACTGCCGAGCGTGCCCACGTGGAGCCGGGACCGCACGGCGGCTCGTGCACGACGATGTCGACGACCACGCGGGTCTGCCGTCCCGAGCCGACGACGGAGCGGACCGTGTAGGTCCGCACCTGGCCGCGCGCCGCGGCGGGCCGCTGTAGCCAGGCCGCGAAGCCCTCCTCGACGACCTCCGCCACGTCGGGCAGTGCGCCTGCGGCGTTCGGGAAGACCAGCTTGATGCGCTGGTCGAGAAGGGGCTGGCCCTCGACGCCGAAGTCGGCGAGGTCCGGGGAGGCGAGCTCGACCCGGACGAAGGAGGGTGACAGCTGCTCGACGGCGGCGACACGGACCTCGGTCAGCGTCATGGGGAGCGCGGGGGCGACCTGCGTGGACATGCTTCTCCATCTCCGGCTCGTGGCCGGGGTTGTCGACGGCCGCCCCGCACGAGGTGAGCGGGGCGGCCGTCGGGAGCCCGGTCGGCCGGCCTGGTGGCGCAGGCGTTTTCCGTGATGACCGACCGGGAGTGGCACGTCCAGTATGTAAGGCAAACCTTACTTAGGCGAGCCTTACTGGCAGTGGAGGGTCAGTGCGCGACCTGGAAGCGCTGGTTGACGTGGGCCGGCGTCTCGATCTCGTCGACGAACGCCTTCGCGAAGTCGGCGCCGGAGATCTCGGAGTTGCCCTGCTCGTCAGCGAGGAGGACGTCCGCCGAGGTGCGGTAGGAGCCCGTCGCCTCGCCCGGAGCCCAGGAGCCGAAGACGGCAGCCGGGGACACGTAGAACCAGTCGGCGTCGGACTGCGCCCGCAGCGCCTCGAGGACCTCGCCGTGCGCGAGCGCCTCACCCTTGTACTCCGCCGGGAACGCGTCGGTGTCGACCAGGCGCGGGCCACCCTCGGCCACCAGCATCGAGCCGGCGCCGCCGACGAACGCCAGGCGCGCCTCGCCGTCGCGGGCCGCCTCGATCAGCTGGGGCAGCGCCTCGCGCAGGTCGGGCTCGCCGAGGGCGTGGGTCGCGACGACGAGGACGTCGTGCTTGCCCGCGAGCTCGCGGACCAGGTCGGCGTCGGCCAGCGAGCCGACGCGGTGGGTCACACCGGCGGGGACCTCAGCGGCTGAGCGGGAGACGGCGGTGACGTCGAACCCGCGACTCGCCGCCTCGCGGGCGATGTGGGAGCCCGCGTAGCCGGTGCCGCCGAGGATTGCGATGCTGGTCATGTCAGTGTCCTTTTCGATGGTGGATCAGTTCCTTCTGGTGATTCCAGTCTGGCGGCCGTCAACCGCGCACACACGGTCACTGCACGACCTACGATGGTGAATGTGCGACAGCAACCCATCTCCCCCGTCGCCTACCAGCCACCCGAGGGCAAGGCCGGCGAGGTCGAGGCGACGACGATCGCGTCGATGCTGGAGCGGGCCGGGGCTGCCGCCTTCGCCGACGTGCAGCGTCCCGAGTTCCACTTCCTCCTGCTGCCGACCAGCGGCACGGGCACCCACATGCTCGACTTCACCGACCATCTCCTCACGCCCGGCTCGGTGCTCTGGGTCCGGCCCGGGCAGGTGCAGCGGTGGGGCGACCTCGCGGCGTACGACGGGAGGGTGGTGATCTTCCCGGCGGGCCTGCTCGACCCGGGCACGGCCGAGCTCACCGGGGCGAGCTCGCCGGACGGCGCTCGCTGGTGGTCGCCCGAGGACGCCGTTGCCGCCGGCGTACCGGCGCTGGCGGAGGAGATCGCCGACCTGGCCGCCGACGAGGCGATGCCGCGCTCGCTCCGCGCACCGGCCCTCACCCACCTCCTCGCCGCACTGCTCCTCCGCTTGACCGCCCAGGCGAGCTCGCGGCCGGACGCGCCCAGTGGCTCGGAGGCGTGGCTCGCCTTCCGCGACCTGCTCGAGGCCCAGCACACGCGCCACCACGACGTCGCCTGGTACGCCGCCCGGCTGGGCTGGTCGACGCGCACCCTGGCCCGCGCGACCCGCGCCGCCACCGGCCGCACGCCGAAGGAGCTCGTCGACGAGCGGGTCCTCCTCGAGGCCCGCCGCCTCCTCGCGCACAGCGACCTCAGCGTCGCGCGGGTGGGCGAGACGATCGGGTTCGACGACGCCTCGAACTTCGGAGCCTGGTTCCGGCTCCGCGACGGCCGCACACCAGCAGCGTTCAGGACCTCCGCGCGCTGAGCCGATCGTCGAGGCGGGCTGCTGCGCACGCCAGCACCAGGAAGAGCACGGCCACGCCCAGGCACGTCGCGAGGGCCACGGGGTAGCCGCGCTCACCGGCGTCGAGGAACGGATACGGGTAGAAGCCGGTCACAGCCCCCCGCACCAGGGTGTGGGCCAGCCAGAGGAGAGGCGGCACCAGCCCCGCACTGGCGACCAGCGCGACGGCCAGGTGGGCCCGCCGCGCGGTCAGCATCAGATCTCGGTGCGGTGGAAGTTCGCGTAGGAGCGGGACGCGGTCGGGCCACGCTGGCCCTGGTAGCGCGAGCCGTACTTCTCCGAGCCGTAGGGGTGCAGCGCCGGCGACGTGAGCTTGAAGAAGCAGAGCTGGCCGATCTTCATGCCCGGGTAGAGCTTGATCGGCAGCGTCGCGACGTTGGCGAGCTCGAGCGTCACGTGGCCCGAGAAGCCCGGGTCGACGAAGCCGGCCGTGGCGTGGGTCAGGAGCCCGAGGCGGCCGAGCGACGACTTGCCCTCGACGCGCGCCGCGAGGTCGTCGGGCAGCGTGACGACCTCGAAGGTCGAGCCGAGCACGAACTCACCCGGGTGCAGGATGAACGGCTCGTCGCCCTCGACCTCGACCATGCGGGTCAGGTCCGACTGGTCCGCCGCGGGGTCGATGGTGGGGTACTTGTGGTTGTCGAAGACCCGGAAGAACTTGTCCAGCCGGAAGTCGATGCTCGACGGCTGCACCATCGCGGGGTCGTAGGGCTCGATGACGATCCGCTTGTCGTCGATCTCGGCGAGGATGTCCCGGTCGGAGAGCAGCATGTCCGCAGATTAGTCGTACGCCGCGCCCCGCGGCCGGGCGCCCGGGTGGCGGGCAGCCTCAGAATCCCCGGATCGGCGCCTGCGGGACGACGTGGACCGGCATGCCGGCGATGCGCGCCAGCTTCTCCTGAAGCTCGGACCGGCGGTTCCGCAGGCTGTCCGGCTCGACACCGAGCAGGACCCCGGAGTTGTCCCCGCAGGCGCCGGCCATGACGAACCGCGCCCCGACCTCCTTCTCGTGCCGCCGCGTGAAGACCCGATTCTGCGCGGCGACGATCTCGCGCGGGGAGTAGGGCGTCTCCTCGACGACCACCAGGACGCCGTCGGGCCGGTGCAGCTCGGCCAGCGCGGCGACCTGCGGCGGCAGCGGCGACTTCCACTGCACGAAGATCGCTCCGGCCGCGTCCCAGTAGGCCAGCTCGCCGTCCTTCGGCAGGCGGCGGAGGGCACGGCGTACGTCCTGCATCGGCTTCTCGAGGGCCCACTGCATGGCCTGGTCCACGAGTGCGTCCTCGTCGTGGCCGTCGCCGAACTCCGGCCCCATGTCGCGCCGGTAGACGTGCGTCGCCCCGAGCCCTGTCAGCACCGGACGTGCGGCCTCGAGGTCGCCGTCGACGAAGGCGAAGACCCCGAGCCGCGTGGGCTGGGCGAAGGCGACGCTCCAGCCCGTGCCCGACGCCTGCTCGACGGCGTGCGCCTTCGCCCGCTCCTCCTGGATGTCCATGATCGGCGGGGCGTGCCGCGTGAAGACCGGGTGCTGCGACGGGCAGGAGAAGAGCGCCGCCTGCGAGCGTGGCGTCGGGTTCGCGGACATCGGCGCATCCCCGGGCCGCGGTGCGGACGGCGTACCGGCGATCGTGCCCACGGCCAGGACCCCCACGACGGCTGCCGACGCAGCGACGAGCAGGGCGGTCCGACCGGCAGTCCGTTGCACCATTCCGTCATCATGGGGCCATGGAGTTCCACCGGTACGTCGCTCTGGGAGATTCGTTCACCGAAGGTGTCGGTGACGCCGATCCGTCGCGGCCCAACGGCGTCCGCGGCTGGGCCGACCGCGTCGCCGAGGTCCTGGCCAGCAGGACCGACGACTTCGGCTACGCCAACCTCGCGATCCGCGGCCGCAAGCTGCCGGCGATCCTCGAGGAGCAGCTCGAGCCGGCGATCGCCCTGCAGCCCGACCTGGTCACGATCCACGGCGGCGGCAACGACGTGCTGCGACCGCGGGTCGACCTCGACGCCCTCGCCGCGGCGTACGACGAGGGGGTGGGGCGGCTGACCGCTGCGGGCGCCCACGTCGCGCTCTTCACCATCGCCGACCCGGGGCTCAACCCGTCGCTGAAGTTCGCGCGCGGACGCGTCGCGGTCTTCAACGAGTGGGCGCGCGAGATCGCCGAGAAGCACGGCGCGACGCTCGTCGACATGTGGCGCATGCGCGGCTGGAAGGTTGCGCAGATCATGGACGTCGACCGGCTGCACATGAGCCCGGTCGGCCACGCGTACATGGCGGTCCAGGTGCTCGACGCGCTCGGCATCGAGCACGGCACCGTGCCGCCGGCGTTCCCCGACGTCCCGGAGCTGACCCGCCGCGAGCAGCTCGCGACCGACGCCCAGTGGGCCCGCGAGCACCTCGCTCCCTGGGTGCACCGCCGGATCACCGGGCGCTCGTCCGGCGACGGCGTGACGCCGAAGCGACCGACCCTGCAGCCGATCACCCCGGCCTCCTCGGTGACCCCCGACACGGTCCGGTAGCATCGCGTCGTCCCGCTCGCGGCAACGCAGCGGGGCATGCGGATGTAGCTCAGTTGGTAGAGCGCGACCTTCCCAAGGTCGATGTCGCGAGTTCGAGTCTCGTCATCCGCTCCACGTTCCACATGTGCGCCTCGCTCCCGGGTCACCGTCGGTCGCGATCCCGATCGGACGACACTAGGAAGCGACCCCGCCCGACCACTGCTCGCTGGCGGCGCGCTCCACGTGGCGCAGCAGCCACGCGAGAGCGCAGCCCTGCGCCGGGTCGAACCGGGGTGCGGCACGCCAGGCCTCCACATAGCCCTGCACCAGCACCTCGGCCGCATTCGCCTCACCGGCGAGGGAGCGAGCGAACCGCCAGGCCAGGCCGGACGTGGCGTCGTACAGCTCGGCGAAGGCGTCGCGGTCCCCGCGGCCGGCTTGCAGCAGGAGTCCGCGCGCTGCCGCCACGGGGCAGTTCCCCGCGCGTGGTGCGTCGCTCATCTCGACCCCCCACGCTGGGACAGCGCCGGTTGTGGACGCTGGTGCCCGATCTCGCCGCCGAGCCGACCCGCGAACGGGCGTCCGTGGTCGGCGTACTCGGCGCGGGCGAAGGCCAGCGTCCACGCGCCGACCTGCAGCCTGGCTCCGGTCCGCAGGACCGCCCGGATCGCCGGCGCACCATGGACGTAGGTGGCGGGGGCGTGTGCCACCACGACGAACTCGTCCTTGTCGTCGTGGATGACCTCGGCGTGCAGCTCACGCAGGCCCGGCAGACGGATGTCGCAGTCGGCGCCGCTACCGATGCGGCAGGACCCCTCCGCCAGCCAGTAGATGGGCTGGCGCTCACCGGGCCGGTAGGAGTCGCGGACCAGCACCAGTCGCGGCTGACCTCCACGGGCGGGGTCGTTGGTTCCCGTCGGACGAACGTGGACGCGACGGGCGAAGGTCGGCGCCAGCGGGAACGGCGTGGCGGGCGGCAGGAGTCCGCCTGCAGGCTCCTTGCCCTGGACCCGGCCGGCGAGCTCACGCAGCCGCGCGCGACTGGGGGCGCGCAGCGCCCGCCATCCGGCGAGCCGGATCCGCTTCGACCCGGTGATCCTGCGCTGCCACCACGGCGCATGGACGGCACCGAGCGAGAGCAGTCGCCTGCCCGGACCCTCCATCACGTCGAGCACGAGGCCACGGTGCGCCAGCGCCTCGGCGATGCCTGCCACGGCAGGCGCGTCCGCGAAGCCGGCGAATGCGGCCGGGTCGGCCATCTCGAGCTGCAGCCGGCGTCCGTCGCCGTGGACTCGGCCGTCGACCGTCCGGCCGTCGGCCGTCCCCACGCTGAACCGGAGGTCCGCGGTGACGCGCGTGAACATGTCAGGCCGGCCGCTGGGTCGCGTTGTCGTCGGTGGTGACCCGGAGCAGCCCGTCGACGCGCCAGGTGGCCCGGGGCGCGTTGCTGCCGGTGTCACGCGGGACCTCCACGACCATGTCGTGGAACTCGTAGTTGATCGCTGCCTCCCGGCCGGTCAGGAAGTTCCACATCCGCATGCCGAGGTCGGTCCAGTCGACGATCTCGTCGCTCCCGTTGTCGGGTCGCTGGCTGCTCAGGTTCATCTCGACTCCTCACGTGACGTTGATGACTTTGTCTAAGGAACGTACGATCTACGTACAAGGTTTGTCAAAGGTTATTTCGGCGTCGTCGTCGTGTCGTCGCACGGCCTGGCTGGAGCGCGGAGGCGCGGTCATCTGCTCGGGGCGGCGCACCGGACCGCGCGTATGCTGCGCGGGACACTGTCGAGGAGTTGTCCAAGGTTGGAGCAGGCGTGAGAAGTACCCAACGAGCTGCTGCGCTGCGCGCGGCTTCTGGCTGAGCGGACGGGTTCGTGTACACGATCAAGCGCGCCGCGGAGCAGGTCGGCATCAGCGAGTCGACGCTCCGCGCGTGGGAGCGTCGCTACGGCGTCGGCGCCACTCAACGCACGGCGTCCGGCTACCGCCTGTACGACGGACGCGACCTGCATGCGCTGGGCCTGATGCGTGCGCTCATCGACGACGGCTGGCCCGCGCAGGCGGCCGCCGACGAGATGCGCCGACGGATGGCGTCAGAAGAGCGTCGCCCGGCCCCGGTCGACTCCGGCGCGGAGGACGGAGACGACACGGCTGCGTTGATCCGGGTCGCCGCGGCGCTCGACGCTCCGGCGCTCGGCGCACTGCTCGACCGGCAGTTCGGCGCGGCGTCGTTCGAGGCCGTCGCGGACAGGTGGCTGCTGCCTGCGCTCCACGCGCTGGGGGCGGCATGGAAGTCGCAGCAGATCACGGTGGCGGGCGAGCACATGGCCGCCCACGCGATCACTCGTCGTCTCTCTGCCGCCTACGACGCCGCGGGCGACAACCTGATGGGACCTCGGCTCCTGATCGGCCTGCCTCCGGGCGCCCGGCACGAGCTCGGCCTCCTCGCCTTCGCCACGGCTGCGCGGCGCGCCGGGCTTTCCACGATCTACCTGGGTGCCGACGTCCCGACCGCGGAGTGGATCACCGCGGCCACCACCGGAGCGGTCGGCGAAGTGTCCTGCGCCGTCCTGGCTGCGCCCACCGAGGCCGATGCGAGCGCCGTACGGGAGATCGCCGAGGCCCTTCGTGCGGCCCGCCCGGACCTTCTCGTGGCCGTCGGCGGTTCGGCGCAGGAATCCGCGCCGCCGTGGTGCGTCAGGCTGGGGCACCAGGTCGGCCCCGGCGCCGCCTTCCTCGCCGAGCGCCTCGCCGCCGCCCGGCCGACCTGACGCGCCCGCCACGATGTGCCGGTAGCGTCATCAACCGTCACGAGACCGACCATCGAGAACACCCGCAGGAGGTGAGGGGACCAGGGACCACCACGCGACAGGCGCCCTTCCCGAGGTCGATGTCGCGGGTTCGCGTCTCGTCATCCGCGCTCATGTCAGTCCTGATCGCCGGTTGCGGGGACCTCGGCACCGAAGCCGGTCTCCGGTTCGTCGCTGCCGGTCACCACGTGACGGGGTGGCGCCGCTCTCCCGAGAAGCTGCCGGCTGCCCTCGAGGGCGTCGCGGCCGACCTGCGCACCAAGGCCCCGCGGGTCCCCTCCGACGTCGACACCCTCGTCGTTGCGCTCGCCGCCGACGGCCACAGCGAGGAGGCGTATCGCGCCGCCTACCTCGACGGCACCGAGCGGGTCCTCGACGCGCTCGATCGCGACGGTGTGACACCGCGACGGGCGCTCTTCGTCAGCTCCACTGCCGTCTACGGCTCGTTCTCCGGCGACTGCGACGAGGACTCCCCGACCGAGCCGACGGCCTTCAACGGCACGGTCATGCTCGAGGCCGAGCGCCTCTTCCTCGACCGCCTGGCGGCAACGCCGACCCGCGCGAGCGTGCTCCGTCTCGGCGGCATCTACGGCCCCGGCCGCACGCGGCTGCTCGACCTGGTCCGCTCCGGCACCGCCGCGATCCCGACCCCCGACCGGCGTACGGCCCGCATCCACCGCGACGACGCGGCTGCGGCGATCGTCCACCTCGCGACCATGGGCCCGGCCCCTGACGAGACCTACCTCGTCGTCGACGACGCGCCCGCGCCGTACGGCGAGGTGGTCCGCCGGCTCGCGGCCGCGATGGGCGCCCCCGAGCCCCAGCAGGCCGAGAAGCCGAGCAGCCGCGGCGCCGACCGCGCCTGCAGCAACGCCCGCCTGCGCGCGACGGGCTGGGCCCCCGCCTTCCCGACGTACGCCGAGGGGTACCGCGCGATCCTCGCCGGACAGGGAACGCGCCACCCCTAGGCTGGCCGCATGAGCTTCGAAGGCTTCCCGACCGCGGCGCTGGACTTCTACGACGACCTCGAGGTCGACAACACGAAGTCGTTCTGGGAGGCACACAAGGCGGTCTACAAGGAGGCCGTCGAGGCGCCGATGAAGGCCCTGACGGCCGCGCTCGAGCAGGAGTTCGGCACCGCGAAGGTGTTCCGTCCCTACCGCGACGTGCGCTTCGCGAAGGACAAGACGCCGTACAAGACCCACCAGGGAGCGTTCGTCGGTGTCGTCCCGGCCACCGGGTGGTACCTCGAGCTCTCCGCGCGCGGTGTCCGCACGGGCGCCGGCTTCTACGAGGCGAGCGGCGAGCGGATGGCGGCGTACCGCGAAGCCGTGGCCGAGGAGAAGCGCGGCACCCAGCTCGCCTCGATCATGAAGGGGCTGGAGCAGGGCGGCTTCGAGATCGGCGGCGAGACGCTCAAGACCGCGCCGCGCGGCTACGACAAGGAGCACCCGCGGATCGAGCTGCTGCGCCACAAGCAGCTCTTTGCCGGGCGGCTGCTCGGCTTCGAGCCGGTCATCCACACCGCGGAGCTCATCGACGTGGTCCGCGAGGACTGGCGCCGACTCCGGGCCCTCGTCGACTGGCTCGCCGCGCTCTGAGCCGTGAGTCGGGCCTCACACGCCCGACGCACGTCCGTTTCCGGCCTGTTCACCCGCATGCCGCCGGACGCTGCGACGCTGGACCCATGGCCAAGAAGAACGCCTTCCTCCTCGTCGGTCCCGCGCTCCCCTCCGCGGACCGCCTGCAGGAGACGCTGACCGGCGCCCAGGACCTGCTCACGACCGCCGGCCTCACCACGCCCGACGTCAACCAGGCCGACCTGGACCGCTCGGCGATCGAGCTGCTCCGCACCCACAAGGCCGAGGGCCTCACGCGCAAGGACGTCGAGGGCAGCCTGGCCCGCGTCGTACGCCGGGCCGAGAAGCGCAAGGCGGCCGTCATCCTCGGCCACCCGGCGTACGCCGGCATCGACGCGACGCAGCGCTCCCTGCTGCTCGACGCGATGAGCGGGTTCCGCACCCACGTGGTGATCACCGCGGAGCGCGGCCAGCCCGGGCTCGACGACCTGATCGACGCGTGGGCCACGCAGGTGAAGCCGACCCGGCTCCACGTCGTGACCTTCGAAGCCGGCGACGGCCTCGAGGCCGTGCTCGCGCGGGCGGTCGAGCAGGCCCGCGAGGCGCACGAGGCCGACCTCGAGAAGAGGATCGGCAAGCTGAAGAAGAAGCGCGCCGAGCTCAAGGAGCAGCTCGAGGAGCTCCGCTCCGCCTGACCTCGCCGATCAGTGCGGCTGCCAGGCGTCCTCGTCGGCGGTGCGCGAGGTGACCTCGTCGGGCAGCGAGCGCTCCGCGAGCGAGGCGATGGTGACCTTCTCGAAGACGTCGCGCAGGGCCGAGCGCGCCGCGATCCAGACCTGCTGGAGCCCGTCGGCCTTCTCGTTGTAGCTGACCGCCTCGGGCCGCAGCCCGTAGACCGACACGAGCGGCCCGTCGACGGCGCGGATCACGTCGGCGATCGTGACCGACTCGGCCGGGCGCGCGAGGCGCCAGCCACCGGACTGGCCGCGCTGCGACACCACGATGTCGGCACGCCGCATGTCGGCGAGGATCGCCTGGAGGAAGCCGTGCGGGATCTCCTGGAGGCGGCCCAGCTCCTCGGCGCTCACGGGGCGCGCGTCGTCACGCGACGCGATCTCGATGAGCGCACGCAGGGCGTAGTCGGACTTGGCGGAGACTCGCATGGCCGCATTGTCGCAGGAATCGCTCGACTTTGTCGGGAGCGAAGGTGGCCCAGATCATCCGGCCGCTGCCTTGCATGCTGTAACTCGGCGTTGCATCATTATGTTACTGGCGAGTAATGCGCTCGTCCCATCCCCGCATCTCCTCACCCGAAAAGGTGCATCAGTGAGCCACTACAAGAGCAACCTCCGCGACATCGAGTTCAACCTGTTCGAGGTCTTCAAGGTCCAGGAGTACATGGACGCCCCGGCGTTCTCCGGCTTCGACCAGGAGACCGCTCTCGAGTCCCTCAAGGAGATCGAGCGCATCGCCCGCGAGGACCTCGCCGCGTCGTTCGTCGAGTCCGACCGCACCCCGCCGGTCTTCGACCCCACGACCCACACCGCGCCGGTCCCGGCGGCGTTCAAGAAGTCCTACGACACCTACATGGAGTCGGGCTTCTGGGCCCTCGGCCTGCCCGAGGAGATCGGCTGCCAGCCGGCTCCCGCCACCGTCGTCTGGACCGCCGCGGAGATGATCCTCGGCGCCCACGCCCCGATCTACATGTTCTCGGCGGGTCCGTTCTTCGCCTCCGTCGTCTACCACAACGCCAACGGCGTGGAGCGCGACATCAAGATCGCCCAGCACATGGTCGAGCGCCAGTGGGGCGCCACGATGGTCCTCACCGAGCCCGACGCGGGCTCCGACGTGGGTGCCGGCAAGACCTTCGCCACCCCCAACGAGGACGGCACCTGGAACGTCTCCGGCGTGAAGCGCTTCATCACCAACGGTGAGAGCGACCTGCAGGAGAACATCATGCACCTCGTCCTCGCCCGCCCGAAGGGCGTCGAGGGCATCGGCGGCCCGGGCACCAAGGGTCTCTCGCTCTTCCTCGTCCCGAAGTTCCACTTCGACCTCGAGAGCGGCGAGCTGACCGGCGAGCGCAACGGCGCCTACGTCACCAACCTCGAGCACAAGATGGGCATCAAGGCCTCCAACACGTGTGAGGTCACCTTCGGCGACCCGCAGGTCGGCGGCGGCGAGCCGGCCGTCGGCTACCTCCTCGGCGAGGTCCACGACGGCATCCGCCAGATGTTCGACGTCATCGAGAACGCCCGCATGCTCGTCGGCACCAAGGCGATCGGCACGCTCTCGACCGGCTACCTCAACGCCCTCGAGTACGCCAAGCTCCGCGTCCAGGGTCCCGACCTCACCGAGGCTGCGGACAAGAACGCCGCCAAGGTCACCATCACGCACCACCCCGACGTCCGTCGTTCGCTGATGACGCAGAAGTCGTACGCCGAGGCCATGCGCGCGCTGTACGTCTACACGGCGTACTGGAAGGACCAGGTCCTCATCGGTGGCGACAACGCCGAGCTGGCCGCGAAGGTCAACGACCTGCTCCTCCCGATCGTCAAGGGCTACGGCTCGGAGAAGGCCTGGACGCTGCTCGGCACCGAGTCGCTCCAGACCCTCGGTGGCTCCGGCTTCCTGCAGGAGTACCCCATCGAGCAGTACATCCGTGACGCCAAGATCGACACCCTCTACGAGGGCACCACGGCGATCCAGGGCATGGACTTCTTCTTCCGCAAGATCGTCAAGGACCAGGGCGTGGCGCTCGGCCACATCCAGGCCGAGATCCAGAACACGATCGACAACGGCTCGGCCGAGCTCAAGGTCGAGCGCGAGCTCCTCGCGACCGGTCTGGCCCAGGCCGGCGAGCTGGTCCAGCTCGCGGTCAACGACCTGATGAACGCGATGAACGAGATCAAGTCGATCTACAAGGTCGGCCTGAACACCACCCGCGTCCTGATGGCCCTCGGCGACGTCGTCTGCGCCTGGCTGCTGGTTCGCCAGGCCGAGGTCGCCCTCGACGCCCTGGGCGCCGGCGCCTCCGGCAAGGACAAGTCCTTCTACGAGGGCAAGGTCGCGGCCGCGAAGTTCTTCGCCGCGCAGGTCCTCCCGAAGATCGCCGCCGAGCTCGAGATCGCCAAGGCGACCAACCTCGAGCTCATGGAGCTCGACGAGGCTGCGTTCTGATCTGACGCTCCACCCGACGCCCCGGTTGCCCCTGGCAGCCGGGGCGTCGCCCATCCCGAGGCCTGTCGGCCGACCCGACCCCTAAGGTGACCCGCGTGACCGACCGCCACACCGCCCCCGACCTGATCGAGCGCCTGCTCGACGCCGGTTCCTGGACCCGCTGGGACGCTCCGGCCGACCGCAGCGGCCTCGCCCCGGCGTACGTCGCGGAGCTGGAGCGGGCGGAGGCGAAGTCGGGCCTCGACGAGTCGGTGCTGAGCGGGCGCGGCACGATCGAGGGCCAGCCCGTCGCGGTGATCGCGAGCGAGTTCGGCTTCCTCGCCGGCTCGGTGAGCCGGGCATCGGCGGACCGGCTGGTCGCCGGCATCGCGCGCGCCACGGAGGAGGGGCTGCCGCTCGTCGGCCTCACCTGCTCGGGTGGCACGCGCATGCAGGAGGGCACACCGGCGTTCGTGCAGATGGTGCGTATCGGCGCGGCCATCGCCGCGCACCGCGCCGCCGGCCTGCCGTACGTCGCCTACCTCCGCAACCCGACCACCGGCGGCGTCATGGCCACGTGGGGCTCGCTCGGCCAGATCACGTACGCCGAGCCCGGCGCGCTCGCCGGCTTCCTCGGCCCGCGTGTCTACTCCGCCCTGTACGACGAGGAGTTCCCGCCCGGCGTCCAGGTCGCCGAGCACCTCGCAGAGGTCGGCGTGATCGACGCCGTCGTCGCACCCGACGACCTGCGCGAGCGGCTCGCCACCGTCCTGCGCGCCCTCACCCCGGCGGACCACGAGCCGGCGGACCACGAGCTGACCGGCGCCGACCTCCGCACCGGCGAGCCGGCTGCGGCGGGCTTCGCCGAGCTCGACGCGTGGGACGCGGTCACGCGGACCCGACGCCCCGAGCGACCGGGTGTGCGCGACCTGCTCGCGGCCCGGGCCACCGACGTCGTCGAGCTCTCCGGCACCCAGGCCGGCGAGGCCGGCCCGGCGCTGCTGCTCGCGCTCGCCCGCTTCGACGGACAGCCGTGCGTCGTCGTCGGGCAGGACCGCGCGGCGGAGGCCGCCGGCCACCGGCTCGGGCCGGCCGAGCTGCGCACCGCGCGCCGGGGCATCGCCGTGGCCGCCGAGCTGCGGCTCCCGGTGCTGACCGTCATCGACACGAAGGGCGGCGAGCTGTCGGCGGCCGCCGAGGAGGGGGCCATCGCCGGCGAGATCGCGCGCTGCCTGGCCGACCTCGTCACGTGCACCGCGCCCACCCTGTGCCTCATGCTCGGCGAGGGCAACGGCGGCGCGGCGCTCGCCTTCCTCCCCGCCGACCGCGTCGTCGCCGCGCAGCACGCGTGGCTCTCCCCGCTCCCGCCCGAGGGCGCGTCGGCGATCGTCCACCGCGACACCGACCACGCCGCCGAGATGGCCCGCTCGCAGCAGGTGCTCGCGACCGGCCTGGCGACCCGCGGTGCGGTCGACGTCGTCGTACCCGAGCTGCCGGACGCGGCCGACGAGGCTGCGGCGTTCCTCGACCGTCTCGGCTCCGTCGTGGCGACGGAGCTCGCCGCTCTCCGCGAGCGTGGCGCCGGCTCGGCCGCCGACCGCGCGGCGCGCTACGCCTTCTGACGGGCACCGCCAGAAATCTTCTGCGGAAACCTCCGGTTGCGAGTGTGACCACCCACGGGCCGGGTACTGCGGCCACGGCGTCAGCCTCCCTGTCCCTGCGGCGGGCAGCCACGTGCGTTACGCACCGCGTGGCTTCCCACCGCGGGGTCCGGTGACGGTCCCGGGCCGTGGGACCGCCGCCGGACCCGCCCTCACGGTGCCGGTCCCCTCGAGGGGGCCGGCACCGGCGTACGTCGTGGGGAGACGCGCCCTTACAGGCCGAGGCCGGCGGGGTTCTCGGAGAACGCCGCGATCACGGCGAGGAACTGCGAGGCCTTCTCGCCGTCGATGAAGCGGTGGTCGACGGAGAGCGAGAAGGTCACCACGTCGCGGATCGCGATCGCCTCGCCGCCGTCGCGGGTGACGATCACCCACGGCTTCCGCCGGATGGCGCCGACCGCGAGGATCGCGGACTCCCCGGGGTTGATGATCGGGGTGCCGGAGTCGACCTTGAGCACGCCGATGTTGGTGATGGTGAACGTGCCACCGGTCTGGTCGGCGGGCTGGCTCTTGCCGGCGCGGGCGGTCTCGGTCAGCCCCTCGACGGCGCGGGCGAGGTCGGGCCCGGAGAGGTCGGCGGCGTCCTTGATGTTGGGCACGATCAGCCCGCGCGGGGTGGCGGCCGCGATGCCGAGGTTGACGTAGCGGCGGAACGTCACCGCCTCGCCGTCCCAGCGCGCGTTGAGCTCGGGGTACTCGCGCAGCGCGAGGATGCAGGCGCGGGCCATCAGGGTCAGCGTGGTGAGCCGGACGCCGGCGTAGCGCGGGTCCTGGCGCAGCTCGCGCACGAGGTCGACGGAGTGGGTGGTGTCGATCTCGACGGTGAGCGTGACGTGCGGAGCGGAGTACGCCGACTCCACCATCGCCTGCGCCATCATCCGGCGTACGCCCTTGACCGGCTCGCGGTACTCGCGGTCCTTCAGCTCGGGCATCTCGGGTGCTGCGGCCGCGCCACTCGCGTGTGCGGCGAGGTCGCCCATCGTGACGACGCCGTCGGCACGAGAGGACCGGACCTGGTTGAGGTCGACGCCCAGCTCACGCGCGCGCAGCCGGACCGGCGGAGCAGCGAGGGCACGGGCAGGCACCGCGACGGGGGCCGGCGCCGGGCGCGCAGGCGCCAGGGCGTTGGCATGGACCCCGCCCCGCCGGCGGCGGCGTGACACGGTCTCGCGGGGGCCGTAGCCGACGAGCGTCTCGGGTCCGTCGGAGCCGCCGCCCTGCTCCGCGGTGCCGGTGGCGACGTCCTCGGTGTGGGCCGGCGGGCTGGTGGAGGTCGGCGGCGCCGACGGGTCGGCGATGCGGACCAGCGGGGTGCCGACGGTGACGGTCTGGCCGGCGTCGACCAGCAGCGACTCGACCGTGCCCGCGAACGGCGAGGGGAGCTCGACGATCGACTTGGCGGTCTCGATCTCGAGCAGCACCTGGTTGACCTTCACGACGTCGCCCGGAGCGACGTGCCAGGCGTGGATCTCGGCCTCGGTCAGCCCCTCGCCGACGTCAGGCAGGAGGTAGTCCGCCATCAGAAGGCCACCGCCCGGTCGACGGCGTCGAGCACGCGGTCGACGGTGGGGAGCCACTCGTGCTCGACGCGGGAGAGCGGGTAGGGGGTGTCGTAGCCACAGACCCGGAGCACGGGCGCCTCGAGCGCGTAGAAGCAGTGCTCGGTCACCGCGGCGGCGACCTCGGCGCCCACGCCGAACGACCGGTGCGCCTCGTGGACGACGACGGCGCGGCCGGTCTTCGTCACGGACGCGACCGCAGGACCGAGGTCGAGCGGCGAGAGCGTGCGCAGGTCGATCACCTCGAGCGAGCGACCCTCCTCCGCGGCCTGCTCGGCAGCGGCGAGGCAGGTCTGCACCGTCGGCCCGTAGGCGATCAGCGTCGCGTCGGTGCCCTGGCGGACCACGCGTGAGGCGAAGAGGGGCCCCGGCTCGAGCGCGGGATCGAGCTCGGCCTTCATCGAGTGGTAGAGCCGCTTGGGCTCGAGGAAGACGACCGGGTCGTCGTGGGCGATCGCCTGCTGCAGCATCCAGTAGCCGTCGACCGGGTTGGACGGCGTCAGCACCTTGAGACCCGGCGTGTGCGCGAACTGCGCCTCGGGGCTCTCGCTGTGGTGCTCGACCGCGCCGATGCCGCCGCCGTACGGGATCCGGATGACGATCGGCAGCGCGTGCCGGCCGCCGGAGCGGGTGCGGAGCTTGGCGACCTGGCAGACGATCTGGTCGTACGCCGGGTAGACGAAGCCGTCGAACTGGATCTCCACCACCGGGCGGTAGCCGCGCAGCGCCAGGCCGATCGCGGTGCCGACGATGCCCGACTCGGCGAGCGGGGTGTCGAGCACGCGGTTCTCGCCGAAGTCCTTCTGCAGGCCCTCGGTGATCCGGAAGACGCCACCCAGGCGGCCGATGTCCTCACCGAGGAGGACCACCTTGTCGTCACCCTCCATCGCGCGCCGGAGCCCGGCGTTGAGGGCCTTCGCCATCGTCAGCGTGGTCATCGGGCCACCTCCTCGTGCTCGGCGCCGTCGAGGTCCATGAGCTCGACCACCTCCGCGCGCTGGGCGGCGAGGGTGGGGGTGAGCTCGACGTAGGTCTCGTCGAAGGAGGCGAGCGGCGACGGGTCGGGCAGCGCCTTGCAGCGCGCCCTGATGTCGGCACCGAGCTCTTCGGCCTCCGCGTCGAGCGCCGTGAACCACGCGTCGTCAGCGATCCCCTCGGCGCGCAGGTGCGCCGCCAGCCGGTCGATCGGGTCGCGGCGGCGCCACGACTCGAGCTCGTCGTCGGTGCGGTAGCGCGTCGGGTCGTCGGTCGTCGTGTGGGCACCCATCCGGTAGGTCACCGCCTCGACCAGCACCGGGCCCTGGCCCGAGCGCGCGTGCTCGAGCGCCCGGCGTACGACGGCGTACGTCGCGAGGACGTCGTTGCCGTCCACGCGGTAGCTCGGGAAGCCGAAGCCGTCGGCGCGCTGCGCGATCGGGATCCGGGTCTGCCGGGCGAGGGGCTCGGAGATCGCCCAGTGGTTGTTCTGCACGAAGAAGACGACCGGGACGTGGTACGACGCCGCGAAGACGAACGCCTCGTTGACGTCGCCCTGCGAGGTCGCGCCGTCGCCGAAGCAGGCCATGACGGCCGTGTCGCGCGCCGCGTCGCCGGTGCCCACAGCGCCGTCATGGACGACACCGAGCGCGTAGCCGACCGCATGGAGCGCGTGGGCGCCGATGACGATCGTGACCGGCTCGTAGCCCTTCTCGACCGGGTCCCAGCCGACGTGGTCGGTGCCGCGGAAGAGGCCGAGCAGGCCGACCGGGTCGATGCCGCGACACCACGCGATGCCGTGCTCGCGGTAGGTCGGGAAGACGTGGTCCTGGCGGGCGAGGGCCCGGCCGGCGCCGATCTGCGCGGCCTCCTGGCCCAGGCTCGGCGGCCACAGGCCGAGCTCGCCGTGGCGCTGGAGCGCGGTCGCCTCGACGTCGAAACGCCGCAGCAGGCTCATGTCGCGCAGGAGCGCCTTGAGGACGCCAGCCTCGTCGCCGTGCTGGGCGAGCAGGGCGGCGTCAGGCGTGAAGGCGACGTCCGGGTGCTCCACCCGGGTGCCGTCGGCCGTGAGGAGCTGGATCGGGTCAGACACGTCGACTCCCTTGAATCTGCCGTGACGGGGTCGCCGTCGCGGACGTCGTGACCAGGACTGGTGTGGGCCGGGCCACAGGTCAAACGTACCCATCTCCCGTGGTGTCGCGCAGCAAACTCGGCGGGGCGCGGTCAACCCGAGGGCCGGGGTCGCCCATCCGGCACTGGGGTCCCCCAGCACCGGTGCCCCCGGAGGAGGGCCCGGGGTCGTCCCCCAGTGCGGCACGAGCCTGCGCGGCACAAGTATCGAAGCGCTGACATGTCGTCGCCGGGAGCCATGGGGGCTTCTCTCGGGCGCGACGCCTCTGGCCTCACCATCGCCGCGACCACGGCAACGGCGGGGCGTGCAGTTCATCCAGGCCACGCCGCTCGGGCGACGGAGGACCTGCACCGTTGGGGGATAGACCGTGACCACCAGTTCACCCCGCGACCGCTCTGCCGGTCCGCGACCCGTCGTACGCCTGCTCCGGATGGCGCTCTCGCTTGCGATCGCCTTCCTGACCGTCCCGTTCCTCACGCTCGCTCCGGCGTACGCCGACGACGCGGCGACCGCGTCAGGCGACGTGACAGCGACGGAGGTGGTGGATCCGCCACCGGACTCGACAGCTGACCAGCCGCCGGCGGACACGTCGGCGGCCCAGGAGCCTGCCCCGACGGAGCCGTCGCCCACGGCCCAGGAAGCACCTGCGCCCGACCAGCAGACGACGCCCGACGTCACGACGACCGACACCACCGGCGGCACGAGCGGCACGGACACCAGTGGTGGCAGCACCACCGGCAGCGGGAAGCCCTCGCTGAAGACCTCGTCGGTCACGTCCGCGGCGACGACCGCCGACCCGGACTGCACGGTCACCGACTTCGACCAGAACACGCTCGAGAGCGGCGGCGGGACCTGGCTCAACGGTGCCCTCAACCAGCAGAACAGCAACTACGCCGAGGGTGACTACGTGCCGCAGAAGGTCGAGCTCGGGCGCCTCGTGCCGGGCACGTACACGCTCGGCTTCACGTTCGACCGCACCAAGAACGGCAAGTACGCCTACGACTACGTCGCCGACCTCGCGATCACCGGCAGCACCGGCGCGACGGCGACCTGGTCGAGCACCACCGACCCGACCGGGTTCGACGGGCCGGCGCCCACGACGACGCCGACCGGCACGATCTCGGTGCTCATCACGTTCACGATCACCGACGCCACGGACGCCACCGCCACCCTGCTCTGGAGCGGCCACATCGCCTCCGAGCTCGACTACGGCCCCGGCAGCGGCGCCGGCTCGATCAGCGGCGCGCCGTACCACTTCTCGCTGACCAGCACGACGGGCACCTGGGGCTGCGACGCGGGCAACCGCGACAACCAGCTGATGGCCGACGCCGTCGACGCGGGCACGATCACGATCGTCAAGGACGCCCAGCCGAACGCCGCGCAGGACTTCCACTTCACGCTCGCGGCGCCCAACAACCTCGACGCGACGTTCGACCTCGACGACGACGACGACGCGACGCTGCCCAACAGCGTGACCTACCGCGTGCCCCCGGGCACCACCACCGCGGGCGAGGTGAACATCCCCGACGGGTGGAACCTCACCGGCATCAGCTGCAGCAAGGCGGTCACCCGGAGCGGTGACGCGGTGAGCGTCATCCTGGCCGACGACGAGGCGGTGACCTGCACGTTCACCAACAGCAGGACCTCCTCGCTCGAGGTCGACAAGTACTGGGTGATCAACGGCGGTGACCCCGTGCAGGAGGGCTCCGAGCCCGCCGTGCTGGGCCTCGGCGCCCAGCTCACCGTCGACGGCGCGAACCAGCCGTGGGACACCGCGCTCGGCGGCTACCTCCAGGGCACGTCGGTCTCGCTCGGCGAGTCCGTCAGCTTCGGCAACGACCTCTGCGACTGGGCCGGTACGACGCACGGCAGCGTCACCGAGGTCAACGGCACCACACCCGACAGCACGACGCTCCCCCACGACGTCACGCTCGGCGGCGGCGCCAACCACGCCACGATCACCAACGAGGTCACCTGTGGTGGCGCGCTCGTGCTCAAGAAGGCCGTGGCCAACACGAACGGCGGCACCGCCGTACCGGGCGACTTCACACTCGTCGCATCCCCCGCCGGCGGCGGTGCCGACCTGACCACTGCGGGCTCCACCGCTGGTCACACCTTCCAGGTGGCCGCAGGTGCCACCTACGACCTCTCCGAGACCGGCGGTCCGGCGCACTACACGCTGACCGGCATCGACTGCGGGTCCGGCCCGGTCACGAGCGTGCAGGTGCCTGCGGGACAGACGCGCACCTGCACGTTCACCAACCACGACAGCCCGGGCAGCCTGACCCTGGTCAAGAACGTCGACCACAACGGCACCGGCGACACCACTGCCGCGACCGCGTGGACGCTCACCGCCACCCCCTCGGGCATCAGCGGCCAGGCGACGATCTCCGGCGCCACCGGCGTCTCCGGCGCCACGAAGGCCGGCAGCTACGCGCTCACCGAGGCCGGCCCGACGACGTACGCCGCGGGCAGCTGGAGCTGCCTCGCCGGGGCCACCCCGGTGGCCGTGACCGACGGATCGGTCGCGCTGGCGATGGGCCAGGACGTCACCTGCCAGATCACCAACACCGCGATCGCGCCGCACCTGACGCTGGTCAAGATCGTCGACCCGGGCGACACCGGTGACCTGACGGACGCCTCGCAGTTCACGCTGACGGCGACCCCGGAGATCGACGGGCGGGCGTCGCTCAGCGGCCCCGGCCCCACGGTCAGCGGAGACGTCATGGTCGGCACCTACGACCTGAGCGAGACGGGTCCGATCGGCTACGAGGCGCGGGCCGATGGCTGGCAGTGCGTCGACTCCTCGCAGGACCCGGTGGCCGTGACGGGTGACGCCGTCACCCTGGCCGTGGCCGACGACATCACCTGCACGATCGTCAACGTCGCGGTGCCTGCCACCGTCGAGGTCGACAAGTACTGGTCGGTCAACGGTGGTGACCCGATGCTCGACGGGACGCAGCCGTCGAACCTGCAGCTCGACGCGCAGCTCATGGTCAACGGCCAGCCGAAGGACTGGGACACCGCGATCGGCGGCTTCCTGCGCGGCGCCCCGCTCACGCTCGGCGAGGACGTCACCATCGGCAACGACCTCTGCCGCCAGACCGGCTCGCGGCTCGTGGAGAGCCACGGCTCCACCGCGGACGAGAGCCTGCCGTACGACACCACCGTCTGGGCCGGCACGAACCACTACACGATCCTCAACACCGTGCAGTGCGCCTCCGAGCTGACCCTGGTCAAGGTCATCGACCACGGCACCACGGGCGACGAGACGGCCGCCTCGGCGTTCACCCTGACGGCCGACCCGACGCTCGAGGGCGAGCCGACCCTCAGCGGAGCGGGCGGCGCCAGCTCGGCGGTCAGCGCGGGCGACTACGTGCTCTCCGAGACCGGCCCGACGACGTACGCCGCGGACCTGGCCGGCTGGAGCTGTGTGGCGGGCGACGACACCCTCGACCTCAGCGGGTCGACCGTGACGGTGCCGCTCGCGACGAGCGTGACCTGCACGATCACCAACCACGCCATCCCGAGCGAGTGGACGGTCTCCAAGACGTCCGACCCGCCGAGCGGCTCCACGGTCCAGCCCGGTGAGCAGATCGACTACACGGTCACGCTCTCCAAGGTGGGCAACGGCGTCCCGGTCGAGGACTTCGACGTCACCGACACCCTCACCGGTGTCCAGGACGGCTGGGTCTCGGGCCTGCCCGCCGAGGCCACGATCAGCAACGGCGTGATCACCTGGCACGTCGACGAGCTGGGCGACACCCCACTGACGCTGACCTACACGGTCACCGTCGGGGCCGACGCGTGGAACTCCGAGATCGACAACGTCCTGACGCCCGGCCCGGTGCCGTGCCTGGTCGTCGACGACCAGCCGTGCGACCAGACCGAGCACTACACGCCGCACTACACGCTCGACAAGGACGTCGCACTGCTCGACGAGCCCGGCGACGGCGACGGCCTGGCCGAGCCCGGTGAGCACCTGAAGTACACGCTCACCGTCCACAACGACACCGAGCACGCGCTCGTCGACACGGTCATCACCGACGACCTCTCCGACGTCCTCGACGACGCCACGATCGTCTCCCTCGGCGACGGCCTGTCCCTCGACGGGACGACGCTGAGCTGGGCGATCTCCGACCTCGCACCGGGCGACACCACCACCGTGTCGTACGTCGTCGAGATCAACGCCGGTGCCTGGGACGCGACGCTCCACAACATCGCCACCCCGGCGCCCGACGACGGCGGCGAGTGCGTGCCCCCGGGCGACGTGCCCGGCGGCACCGACGACAACGCCGAGTGCGAGACCACGACCCTCACCCCGCCGGTCACCACGATGGTCGTGGAGAAGCGCGACCTCGAGACCGACGAGGTGCTCGCCGGCGCGACGTTCCAGGTCTGGTCACTGGGCCCCGTGCCCGAGGGTGGCTGCGACTTCTCGGTCGAGCCGGGCGCCGACGGCCAGGTGCTCGTGGGCACCGCGGTCACGGAGGCCGATGGGCAGGCGCTCTTCAACGACCTCCAGCACGGGTGCTACCTGCTGGTCGAGACCGGTGCACCTGCCGGCTACGACCTGCCGAAGGACCCGGTGATGGGCGTCCAGGTCGACGAGCTGAACTTCGTCAGCGGCGGACAGATGGCACCGATCGTGGTGACCGACTTCGCCGAGGGCCAGCTCGCCATCGTTGCCAAGAAGCAGTACGAGAAGGTCGGCGGCAGCTGGGTCGAGAGCGACGGCAAGGTCGGCTTCGGCGACACGGTCCGCTACGTCGTCCGGGTCGCCGCGACCGGGCCGAAGAACTTCCACAACGTGGAGGTCACCGACTACGTGCCCGGCTTCAACCCCGAGGACAACGTCTCGACCCTCGACGCCACGCTCGTCCCCGGCTCCGCGAAGTGTGCGGAGGGCCTGACCTGCACGGTCACGGTCGACCCGGTGACGCAGCTGGTCACGTGGGACATCGGGGACATCACCCCGGCAGCCGGCGACACCATCGGCGGCACCGCGGTCATGGACGTCGTCTTCCCGGAGCCCCCGTCCGACCTGGTCCTGCAGCCGGAGGAGACCTACACCTCCACGCTGTGGAACATCGGCTACCTCGCCTGGGACGAGGCCGTCGAGGCCTCCGACGCCGGCCAGGTGGCACGGCTGGCCCGGACGGCGGGTGGCGGAGCGGGTGCCCGTGTGGCCTCCGCGGTGATGGCCACCCTGCCGATGGTCCACCACACCCTCACCTCCAACGAGGTGGTCGTGACGGCCTCCATGACGGCCCCGCCGGAGGTCTTCGTCCCCGGCTCGACGCCGCCGCCGGCAGGTACGCCGCACGGGTCGCCGCTCCCCCAGACCGGAGCACCCGCCTCGATCCTGCCCCTGGGCTTCGCCGCCTTCGTGCTGATCGGCGCCGGCCTGATCCTCACCCGCCGCCGCAAGGAGGAGTGACCCGCCCGTACGACGCGTGGCCCGGGTCCTGGTTCGCCAGGGTCCGGGCCACGCGCCGTTGGTCGTGCGGATGCCTGGGGGCGACTCAGGTGCACGTGCCCCTGAATCGACCTCCCGGTGGGCGGTGTCGGGTCGACTTTGGTGCACGTGCACCAGAGTCGCGGCCCCTGTGCACCCGGACGCCCGGGACCTCGCCGCCCCGACGACGCGTGCCGTTCACGGGCGCTGGCCTAATCTGGCTGCGTGAAGCTCCTCATCTGGATCGTGTCGACCATGGCCGGACTCGCGGCGGCCGCCTGGCTCTTCGACGGCATCTCGGTCGAGGGAGCCGACTGGCAGCACAAGCTCGTGCCGCTGCTCGGCGCCGCGGTCCTCCTGGGCCTGGTCACGTCGCTGGTGGAGCCGGTCGTGAAGTTCTTCTCGTTCCCGGTGATCATCCTGACGATCGGGCTCTTCGTCCTCGTCATCAACGCCCTCATGCTCCTGCTGACCAGCTGGCTCGCCGACCAGCTCGACGTCGGCTTCCACGCCGAAGGCTTCTGGACGGCGCTCTTCGGCAGCCTGGTCATCACGCTCGTCGCGTCGCTGACCCGCGCGTTCCTCCCCGACGAGGACAGGTCGTGACGACCGCAGCGCTGCCTCCCGCACAGGGCCCGGGCTACCGGGTCGCGGTGGTCTGCCTGGGCAACATCTGCCGCTCGCCCGTCGCCGACGTCGTGCTCAACGACCGCGTCGCGACTGCCGGGCTCGACGTCACCGTCGACTCCTACGGCACCGGCGGCTGGCACGTCGGCGAGCCGATGGACCGGCGCTCGGCCGCCACCCTCACCGCCGCCGGCTACGACGCCAGCAGGCACCGCGCGCAGCAGTTCCGCGGCGCCCACGCCTCGGCGTACGACGTGGTGCTGGCGATGGACTCCTCGCACCACGACGAGCTCCGCGCGCTCGGCGTCCCGGAGGAGCGGCTGCTGATGTTCCGCGCGTTCGACCCGGAGGGCGAGGGCGACGTGCCCGATCCGTACTACGGCGGGCCGCAGGGCTTCGACGACGTGCTGGCCATGATCGAGCGCACCGCCGACGTCCTGGTCAAGGAGCTCGCGGGGGTGCCGCAGCCGTGACCCGGCAGTCGGCGATCGCGCGACGTGCGGAGCAGCTGCTCGGCACGGCGGTCGTCTCGACGGCCCCCGTCGCGGGCGGCGACATCAACACCGCCACCCGGCTGCGTCTCTCCGACGGCCGCGTCGTGCTCCTCAAGTCGCAGGCCGGGCCGCCGCCCGGCTTCTTCGCCAGCGAGGCCCGCGGCCTGCAGCGGCTCGCCGAGGCGGGAGCACCCGTCCCCACCCCCCTCGCGTACGACGAGGCATGCCTGCTGCTGCCGTGGATCGAGCCGGCGCGCCCGACAGCCGACGCCGCCGACCAGCTCGGCCGCGACCTGGCCGCGCTCCACCAGGCGCCGTGTGCGGGGTTCGGCGGCGACAAGGACGGCTGGATCGGCCGGCTGCCGCTCTCCAACGCGACGGCTGCGACCTGGGCGGACTTCTACGCCGGCCAGCGGGTCGCGCCGTACCTCCGGCTCGCGCTCGAACGCCGTGCCATCGACGCCGACGACGCCGAGGCGGTGGCCGCAGCGATGGGCCGCCTCGCCGCGCTCGTGCCGGTGGAGCCGCCCGCGCTGCTCCACGGTGACCTGTGGAACGGCAACGTGCTCTGGGGCGCCGACGGGCGCGCGCACCTGATCGATCCGGCGGTCCACGGTGGCCACCGTGAGACCGACCTGGCGATGCTCGCGCTCTTCGGGCTGCCGCAGCTGCCGCGCGTCCTCGCGGCGTACCAAGAGGTCTTCCCGCTGGCCGACGGCTGGGAGGAGCGCATCGGGCTGCACCAGCTCTTCCCGCTGCTGGTGCACGCAGCGATGTTCGGTGGCAGCTACGGCGACCGGGCCGCACGGCTGGCGCGCGCCTTCCTCTGAATCGGGGTACGGGGCGGTCATGGACGCATCAGCCTGGGTCCCCGCCGATCCGACGCTCGAGGAGCTCCAGCACGCCGCACCCGACTGCCGCGGCTGCGAGCTCTGGAAGCCCGCGACACAGGTCGTCTTCAGCGAGGGACCGCCCACGGCGCGGCTCGTGCTCGTCGGCGAGCAGCCGGGTGACCACGAGGACCGCGACGGCGAGCCGTTCGTCGGGCCGGCCGGGCGGCTGCTCGACGAGGCCCTGGTCGACGCGGGCACGCGCCGTGAGCGGGTCTACCTGACCAACGCCGTGAAGCACTTCCGCTACGAGCAGCGCGGCAAGCGCCGGATCCACAAGAAGCCCGACGTCGGCCACATCGAGGCGTGCCACCCGTGGCTCGACGCCGAGCTGGAGGTCGTCGACCCACGGGTCGTCGTCGTGCTCGGCGCGACCGCCGGACGCGCGGTGCTCGGTCGGACCGTGAAGGTCGGCGCTGAGCGCGGCACCCTGCAGCAGCTCGACGCACGCCAGGTCCTGCTGACGACGCACCCGTCCGCGGTGGTCCGGCTGCGCGGCAAGCCGGAGTTCCCCGAGGCGTACGCCGCGCTCGTCGGCGACCTGCAGGTGGCGGTCCGCGCGGCGGGTTGAGGTCGCTGCCTGGGTCGCGCGACTTCTCAGCGCGACTTCAGGAGGCAGTGGCATTGTTTCCCCGTGCCCACCACGCCCGCCCCCAAGCCGCACGTGCTCGTCGTCGACGACGACCGCGCGGTGCGTGAGTCGCTCCGGCGGTCGCTCGAGTTCAACGGCTACCAGGTCTCGATGGCCTCCGACGGCGCCGAGGCGCTGGCCGGCATCGGCAGCGTGAAGCCCGACGTCGTCGTGATGGACGTGATGATGCCGCGGCTCGACGGCATCGAGGCGACCCGGGCGCTGCGGGCGGCGGGGCACGACGTACCCATCCTCGTGCTGACGGCGCGCGACGCGATCGGCGACCGGGTCGACGGGCTCGACGCGGGCGCCGACGACTACCTGACCAAGCCGTTCGCGCTGCAGGAGCTGCTGGCCCGTCTCCGCGCGCTGCTCCGCCGCGTCGTCCCGGCCGAGCAGGAGACCGACGAGACCCTCGGCTTCGCGGACCTGACGATGGACCTCGCCTCCCGCGACGTACGCCGCGGTGACCGGCGGATCGAGCTGACCCGCACGGAGTTCGCGCTGCTCGAGATGTTCCTGCGGCGGCCGCGGCGCGTGCTCGAGCGGAGCTTCATCCTCGAGGAGGTCTGGGGCTACGACTTCCCGACGACCGCCAACTCGCTCGAGGTCTACGTCGGCTACCTCCGCCGCAAGACCGAGGCCGAGGGCGAGCAGCGACTGATCCACACGGTGCGCGGCGTGGGCTACGTGTTGCGCGAGGGTCCGTGATCCTCCAGTACCGCCGCAGCCTCGCCAGCCGCGTCACCATGCTGACCACGATGGCGGTGGCGATCGCGATCGCCTTCGTCGCCTTCGGGGCCTTCATGACGGTGCGGCTGCAGACCCAGGCCTCGCTCGATGCCTCGCTCATCGCGCGTGCCAAGGCCGTGGCCACGACCGTTCGCGAGGTCGAGGTGCGCGGCACCAAGTACAACGTGCCCACCTGGCTCCTCGGCGCCTCCGACGTCCGCCTCTTCCTCGTGACCGACGAGCACCTCGTCTACTCCGCCGACTACGGCGGGTCACCCAACTTCGGCGAGCCGGAGTTCGACGTCGCCGAGGGTCAGCGCGCCAGCGTCGTCCGCACGATCACGCAGGACGGCCACCGCTACCGCGCCGCCACCTGGCCCACCGAGGGCGACCAGGGCCGTGCCGTCGTGCTCGTCCAGTCGCTCGACGCGCAGGACCGCGTGCTCCGCCGGCTCGGCCTGGTCATGCTGCTGCTCGGTGGCGCCGGCGTCATCGGCGCCGGCCTCGCCGGCTGGGCGGTCGCCCGCTCCGGCCTGCGGCCCGTACGCCGCCTCACCCGCGCCGCCGAGGACATCGCCCGCACCGAGGACCTCCGCCCGATCGAGGTCGGCGGCAACGACGAGATCGCGCGCCTCGCCTCGGCGTTCAACCAGATGCTGACGGCGCTCGCCGCCTCCCGCGACCGCCAGCGCCAGCTCGTCGCGGACGCCGGCCACGAGCTCCGTACGCCGCTCACCTCGCTCCGCACGAACCTCGACCTGCTGGCCCAGGCCTCGTCGGGTGAGGTCGACATCCCCGCCGCCGCCCGCGAGGAGCTGCTCGAGGACGTGCAGGCCCAGATCGAGGAGCTGACCACACTGATCGGCGACCTCGTCGAGCTCGGCCGCGAGGAGTCGCTGACCCACGTCGTCGAGCCGGTCGACCTGGCCGAGGTCGTCGAGCGCGCGCTGGTGCGGGTGAAGCGCCGCGCGCCGGAGGTCCACTTCCAGGTGGACGCCGACCACTGGTGGGTGACGGGTGAGTCCGCTGCGCTCGAGCGGGCCGTGCTGAACCTGCTCGACAACGCCGCCAAGTGGTCGCCCGCCGGCGGCACCGTGACGGTCACCCTCTCCGCCGGCCAGCTCCGCGTCGTCGACGAGGGTCCGGGCATCTCCGACGAGGACCTGCCCCACGTCTTCGACCGGTTCTGGCGCTCGCCCGAGTCGCGCGGCATGCCGGGCTCGGGCCTCGGCCTCTCGATCGTCCACCAGATCGCGCTCCGGCACTCCGGTCGCGTCGAGGCCGGCAAGGCGCCCGGTGGCGGCGCGCAGCTGATCCTCCGGATCCCCGGCAAGGTCTCGCCGGACTGACGGCAGCCCCGTCACGCGCGGCCCGCACCGGTGACCGTGCAGCGGTTCGGGTCCGCCGGCAGTCGGCAGACGACCCGAACCGCTGCACGATCAGTTCCTTGGTCACGAGCCGATCACCCGAAAGTGCCGGCGCCACTCCTGCGACGGCGCGAACGGGGTACCCCCGCAGGACGCCCAGGCCTCCTGGACGCGCGCGAGCACGCGGTCCGGGCGCCGGAACAGGTCGGTCGCGATGACCACCACGAGTCGCCATCCGTTGGTGTCCAGCCACTCCCGTCGCTGGAGGTCATGGCCCCACTGGCCCAGGTCGCCGCGATGGTGCTGCCCGTCGTACTCGACCGCCAGCCGTAGCGCGGGCCAGCTCAGGTCGAGCCGGTACCCGCCGCCGTTGACGACCCCGTTGACGACCGGCGGCGGGAATCCTGCCAGGACGAGCAGCACCCGGAGCCGCGACTCCGTCGGCGACTCACTGCCCATGTCCGCAAGGGCTGCCGCGCGGACCGCGACAGAGCGCGCGACACCCCTGAGCCCGTGTGCAGTGGCGGCGAGCTGGGCTGGCGTGCACCACCGTCTCGCCAGGAGGTGGTCGGCAGCGACCACGAGGTCGACGAGCTCGAGGCGTGCTGCGAGCTCCCGGAACAGCGTGGTGCCGCACGACACCCTCACGCCTCCGACCACCGCCGTCGCACCGGCCCCGCCTACGTGGACCGCGAGGCCGTCGCGAGGTCGACGGTCGGCGCGCGCGGACACGGTGACATGCGTCAGCGACGACGGCGGGACCGGTACGCCGAGCAGCTCGGCGGCCGTCTCATGGCTGGCGTACGCCGACGGCGGATGCACCAGCAGTGCGGCACGGGCGCGCACCTGGACGCAGTCCGCGACGTCCGCGCGCACGTGCACACCCCTCAGGACCTGCCGGTAGCGAGGCCCGCGGAGGAGTCCGGGGGTGATGCCCGCGGCTCGAGCATCGCCCACGGCGAACGGCACGCGGTCGTCGAATGCACTCACGTCCCTGACTCTGCGGACCTGCCGCGACCTGGGCAAACCGCTCTCCACAGGCCGTGCGCACGCGCGAAAGCGCATCCCGTGCAGTGGTTCGGGCACCGACTGCGCCGCCGGACGACCCGAACCGCTGCACGATCAGCAGACGCAGCGGGGCGGACAGCTCAGGCGTCGAGCACGCGGAGCAGGCGCTCCGCCTTCCAGCGGGTCTCGGCGTACTCCTCGACGCAGTCGGACTGCACCGTGATGCCACCCCCGGTGCCGAGCTCGTAGCGCCAGCCCTCTCCGGCGGCGGTCGCGACCAGCGAGCGGATCACGACGCCCAGGTCGGCGCGGCCGTCGGCGGCGATCCAGCCGAACGCACCGGCGTACACACCGCGTGGGGTCGCCTCGACCTCGTCGGTGACCCGCATCGTCTGGAGCTTCGGGGCGCCGGTCATCGAGCCCGCCGGGAAGAGGTCGCGCAGCGCACCCACCGTCGTGACGCCGTCGCGCAGCCGCCCGCGGACGGTCGAGACGAGCTGGTGCACGGAGGCGTAGGACTCGACCTCCATCAGCGCCGGCACCTCCACCGACCCGGCCTCGCAGACCATGCCGACGTCGTTGCGGAGCAGGTCGGCGATCATCAGGTTCTCGGCGCGGAACTTCGGGTCGCTCCCGAGGTGGGCCGCCAGCGCCGCGTCCTCCTCGGGCGTCGCGCCGCGCGGGGTCGTGCCCTTGATCGGCTTCGTCTCGAGCACCCGCTGCCGGTCGACCAGCGCGTAGCGCTCCGGGCTCGACGAGAGCAGCCAGGTGCCGCGGTGCTGCAGGAACCCGGCGTACGGCGCAGGGTTGCTCGCCCGCAGCCGGAGGTACGCCGTGACGGGGTCGACGCCCGCCTCGACCGCCTCGCGGTAGGTGAGGTTGAGCTCGTAGGTGAGCCCGGCGTGGAGCGCGTCCTGGACGCGCTCGAAGGCGGCGGCGTAGTCGGCAGGGACCTCGGGCGCCGGCTGCGCACCACGCGGGGATGCACTCCGCGCGGCACGGGCGTCCGGGTCGTGCTCGAAGGCGCGGAGGTTACGCGTGCGCATCCAGACCGCGTCGGGCACGCCCACGGCCGGGCGCGCGGGCAGGTCGGTGCGGCACGCGTAGCCGAAGTAGCCGACCCAGCTGTCGTCGGGATCGCCCGCCTCGATCTCGGCAGCGAGCGCGGCGAAGATGTCATCGCCCACGACCTCCGACGACGCGCCGGTGTGGCGGGTGACCTCGCCGGCCGCCGCGTCGAAGGTGAGCGAGACGTCGTCGGCGTCGAGCCAGCCGATCACCGAGCGGCGCGACGACCAGGCGCGGGCGCCGCCGCCGTCGAGCCAGAAGACCCGGTCGTGGGAGGCGGCGACGGTGCGGAAGAGCTCCTCGGGCGTCGTCACGAGAGCTCCAGGAAGTTGGCGACCAGCTGCGCACCATGGGCCGACAGCACCGACTCCGGGTGGAACTGCACACCCACCTGCGGCTTCCACCGGTGGGCGACCCCCATCACGACGGACGAGCCGTCGGCCGCCTCGCAGGTGGCGGTGACCTCGAGCTGGGCAGGCACCTCGAGTGCCGCCAGCGAGTGGTAGCGCACGGCCGTGAACGGCACCGGCACCCCCGCGAAGAGCGCCGAGCCGTCGTGGGTCACCGACGCCAGCTCGCCGTGGGCCGGCGCGATGCGGTCGACCCTGCCGCCGTACGCCGCGACCAGGCCCTGCATGCCGAGGCAGACACCGAAGATCGGCCGCTCGTCCTCGCGGATCAGCGCAGCCCCGAGCGAGAAGAACGCCGGGTCGTGGGGCGAGCCCGGGCCCGGCGAGAGGACGAGGTGCGTGTAGCCCGCCAGGTCGTCTCGCGACACAGCATCATGCGAGGCCACGTCGGGCAGCACACCGGTCACCGAGGCGATCAGGTGCGCGAGGTTCCACGTGTAGGAGTCGTGGTGGTCCACGAGCACGACGCGCGGAGCACCGGCGTTCACGGGAGGACGAGCTCGCAGACGAGGTCGTGGATGATGTCGAAGCCATGCTCGGTGAGGATCGACTCGGCGTGGAACTGGATGCCGCGGAAGGTCGCTCCGCGCACCACGTGGATGTCGCCGGTGTCGGGGTCGAACTCCGCCGTCACGCCGTCGGGCAGCCCCGAGCCGTCGCGACGGACGCGGCCGACGAAGGTGTTGTAGAAGCCCACCCGCTCGGTGCGGCCGTTGAACGGGATCGGCGACTGCGTGCCCTGGAAGACGATGTCCTTGTAGCCGAGCTCGATGCCCAGCCGCTCGCAGAGCGTCTGGTGGCCCAGGCAGATCGAGAGGAAGGGCTGCCCCGACCCGATCAGCTCGTCGGTCGCCGCGCGGAACGCCGCGATCTTCGGGTGGTCGCCGTCGCGGGGGTCACCGGGGCCGGGGCCGACGATCACCAGGTCGTAGGGGTCGAAGACGCCGGGCGCGTAGTCCTCGAACTCGACGACGTCGGAGCTCATGCCCATCACCGCGAAGACGTGGCGGATCATGTTGACGAAGTCGTCCTCGCCGTCGAGGATCGCCACCCGCTTGCCGCGCAGCGCGACATCGGGAGCCGAGCCGCCCTGGTCGGTCAGCCAGAACTTCGAGAGCCGCTGGTTGCGCGAGCCGAGCGCGAGGAGCACGTCCTCGTCCTGGGCCAGCGAGGCGATGGAGCCCTCGGGCGCGGCGGGCGCCGCCGGCACCAGGCCGAACGCCGACAGGATGCCGCCCGCCTTCGCGTGCGTCTCCGCCACCTCGTACGCCGGGTCGGAGTCGCGCACGAGCGTCGCCCCCGCGGTGACCTTGAGCCGGCCGTCGACGCGGACGTCGGCGGTGCGGATGATGATCGGGCTGTCGACCGTGGCCTCACCCGACGCGTCGCGACCGATGAGCGCGAGCGCGGAGGCGTAGTACTCGCGGCCCTCGGTCTCGTACTTCTTGATCAGGCGGCAGGCGTTCTCCACCGGGGAGCCGGTGACGGTCGCGGCGTACATCGTGTCGCGGAGGATCTCGCGGACGTCGCGGCTCGAGCGGCCGGCCAGGAGGTACTCGGTGTGGACGAGGTGCGTCATCGGCTTGAGGAACGGGCCGAGCACCTGGCCGCCCTCGTTGCAGATGTCGCACATCATCTTCAGCTCTTCGTCGACGACCATGAAGAGCTCGTAGATCTCCTTCTCGTCCTTGAGGAACTCCAGGAGCGCGGCCTTGCGGTCGACGGACTCGTCGCGCGGGATGCGGAAGGTGCCGGAGATCGGGTTCATCCGGACGTCACCGCCGGTGACCGACACGTGGCGCTCCGGGGAGGCGCCGACGAGGTAACGGTCGCCGGTGAAGAAGACGTAGGTCCAGTAGGCGCCGCGCTCGCGCTCGAGCAGGCGGCGGAAGACGGTGAGCGCGACGTCGGTCGACATGTTGGCGACCTGCGCGCGGAAGTGGCGCCCGACGACGAGGTTGGCGCCCTCGCCCTGGCCGATCTCGTCGCGGATGATCGACTCGACGACCTTCGCGTAGTCCTCGTCGGACGACTCGAAGCCGCCCCGGTCCTCGAACTCCACCGGTACGTCGGGCAGCGCGGCGAGCAGGTCGGCCACCGGCACCTCGGTCTCGCTGTCGATCGTCACGACGACCAGCGGCGTGCCGTCGTCGTGGGCCTCGAAGCCGCGCTCCGCGACCTGGCGGAACGGGATCGCGACGAGCCGGTCGAAGCGCCGGCCGGCCGCGGGCGCACCCGTCTCGAGCGGGATGTCGAGGATCGACTCCACCTCGGCCCGCGCGCCGGCGATGAGGGTCACCGTCGCCGAGTCGCGCAACCGGATCGCCGCCCACGCCTCGCGGCCCGTGATCGCATCGAGCGCGGAGCGCGCGGAGGCGGGGGCAGCGGGCGTGGAAGTCATGGGCGAAGCCTAACGACGGGCACCCTCCGCGGCTCCTGCATATCCGGCGGCTGGAAGTCGACGTCGTCACCAGGTCGTGACCGGCCAAGCGGTGCGCATCGGAACAAGTCCGACTTACCATTCATCGACGGACGCCGCGGGGGCACCCGTCGTACGTCCTCGGGGGAACCATGCGTCGCCACCTCATCCACCTCGTCAGTGCCGTGGGCCTGGCTCTGGGCGGTGCGACCCTGCCGCTGACGGCCGCCCACGCAGCGACCGGCACGTTCGCCACGATCGACACGAGCGTGGACGGTCAGGTCAGCGGCACCTTCACGTCGGAGGCAGGTCGGGCCCGCGTCGAGTTGCGCGGACCCGACGGCCGGGTCTCGGACCAGCGGGGCTACACCCCGACCGCGGGCGTGCCCACCGCGTTCCAGGCCTACGCCCTCGTCCTGGAGCCGGGCAGCACGGCCACGCTGACGCTGACGGAGTGCGACGCCGACTGGGGCAACTGCGTGACTGCCGACGAGCGCACCGTGACCCTGGCCGATGCCGGCCCGGTGACGGTCGCGGCAGAGCCGGCGGACGCGTCGCCCATCGCGGTCTCCGAGCACCCCGAGAGCAGCATCCGCGTCACCCTCGGCAACACCGAGAACCGCGTCGGCCACCTCCGCATGTACGTCGAGTGGCTCGACGCCGACGGGTGGACGCTCGCCGAGTTCCCCGACACAGAGGTCGAGCTGCCGCAGCCCGCCGCGACGTACGACGTGGGGTTCTCGCCGACGTACATGGGCCCCGGCGTCCACCGGCTGCGGCTGAACGTCCGTGGTCCGCGGCCGGGACAGGTCACCACCACGCAGGAGTTCACCGTCGAGGTCGTCACGAACCCCACTCCGCCGAAGATCACCGCGGTGACGCTCTCCGACACCCGCGTCTACCCGACTCGTGACGGCTACCGGGACTCCGTCGAGATCCGCACCTCGCCGATGTGGGGCTACCACGAGGACCTCGGCATCGAGGCGCGGCTGGAGATCTGGAATGCCGACCGCACCCAGCTGCTCCGGACGCTCGACTGGTCCTACGAGACTGCGGCCTCGACGGTCTTCATCTGGACGGGACGGGCCGCCGACGGCACCCGGATGCCCGCTGGCGTCTACGCCACCCGCGCGGTCTACACGGACGACGGGCGCGAGACGGCGTACGACGGGCCGTCGATCACCGTCGTCCGCAAGCACCTCGAGGCCCGGACCTGGCGCAAGGTCGTCACGGCGGCCGACAGCCGGGTCCGTCAGGAGGTCGGGCACTGCTCCCGCGTCCGGTCGCCCTCACGCCACGGCTGGGCGGGATCACTCGGGCTGTACTCCAACGTGAAGTGCCACGACGGCTTCGATGCGAGCAAGGTCCGCACGATCCATCGGGCACTGGTGCCGGCAGCGACGCGTCATGACGGCGTCCAGATCGACGTCTACGGCGGCTCCCCCGACCTGAGCCCACCCGACTGGGCGCAGCTTTCCTACCGGCTCCGCGACGGCCGCTGGATCGGCGTCACCAGCCCGCAGTCGCCCGTCGGGTGGCACACCGGCTCGTCGTACGCCGGCATGGTGCACACCGACCGCAGCGTCCAGTGGGACATGCGGGTCAACCGCGGCAAGAGGTACGACGTCAGGTCGTTCCGGATCACGGCGCGCTACCGGGTGCTCGTCAACGACTGACCCGGCCGGGGAGCCACTCCGCTGATGGACCTTCATCGCAAAGCGGATGGTCGACGCAAACCGGAGGTGTCTCCCTCGCCCGCGAAGGACACGGATCGATAACGTCGTCGTGCGCCCGGGCCTGGTCCGGGTTGCACCGACGCGGGCGGTCCGGGTACTCGGAAAACCGGACCGCCCGCGGAGGGAGCAAACGGGGCGACGCTGTGCGAACACCGTTCGCACCTGAGCGTGAAGACCACTGCATGCGGGGCAGGAGGGGCGCGATGGCCACGGGAGCCCGCAGCGCGCATCCGACCCGGCAGGCGCGACGCCGGGCCGCGACGTACGACGAGATCGTGCGGGCCGCCCGCACCCTCCTCGCGCACCAGCAGGAGCTGACCCTGCGCGGCGTCGCGACGGCGATGGGCGCCAGCCCGGCCGGGCTCTACCGCTACGTCGCCAACCTCGACGAGCTGCGGGACCTGGTCGCGGCCGCGATCGACGAGAGTCTCGCCGCCGACGTCCGCGCCGACCTCGAGCACCTGCCGCCCTTCGACGCCACCGGACGGTGGCTCGCCGCCTGGACCGGGCTGCGCCGCCGGGCGCTGGCGCGCCCCGACGAGTTCCGGATGCTGCTGGCCCGACCGCGCAGCGGAGGCGCCCCCGTGCGCGAGCTCTCCGACGCCCTCCTCGGCCGGCTCCTGCATGCGCTCTGGCAGCAGCACGACCTGGCCCTTCCGCCCGTCCCGCCCGCGGCGGTGAGCGCGACTGCGAACGTCGTTCGCGCCGATGCGGAGCCGTGGCCGGAGGAGCTCTCGTGGCTCCACGCGCGGGTCTGCACCTCCCTCCACGGCGTGATCGCGCTGGAGGTCACGGGCTACGTCGAGCCCACCCTCGTGCGCTCCTCGGCGCTCTACCGGAGCACGATGATCGACTGGCTCGCCCGCCTCGGCCAGGCTGGCGACTTCGACCGGCTGATGCCCGTCCTCGACGACGAGCTCGCCCGCTGAGGGTCGCCGCACCGTCGCAAAAAGTTTTCTCGCATGACGCTGGACACCTGATCGAAGCCGGGTGCAGGATGACGCCATTGGAGTCAGGGAATTCCGAGATCCCTGCTTTCCAAGGCCGAAGGTGGCGACAGCTGTCGCATTCCGAGCACTCGAGGCCACGGCACAACTGCACGCTGCATGAGTTCCGCAGCTCCGCCCTCGCGGCGACTGATGTGACCCTCCGCGCCGTCCGGCGCGCAACTCTCGGGAGATTCGACGATGGCTGAAGCCACTGCGACCGCTGACGGCGGTCTGGTGCGCCTCCAGCGGCGCGCGTGGACGACGTCCCGCGGCTGCTGGCGCCTCGTCGTGCTGCTCGGGCTGGCCTGGGTCGCCCTGCTGCTGATCGGCGGCACCGCCCACGCGGCCCCCGCCGACGAGGGCCGCAGCGACACCCCGCCGACGGCCCCCGGACCGATCCCGCTGCTCGGCCAGAGCCTGGCCAGCCTGGGCACCGTGGCCGAGGCGCTGCCGATCCAGCCCGTCACCCAGGTCCTCACCTCCGGCGCTCGCTCCACCGCGGCGCCCGAGCCGGTCGCGCAGCCCGTCGCGCACGCGGTCGAGACCGTGACGCAGGCGGCGGCCAGCGCCACCACCCCCGTCGCGAAGGCGGCCACGAGCGCGGCGGCCGCCGCGCCGGCGTACGCCCCGGCGGTCGGAGGGCTCCAGGCCGTCAGCGGCCTGACGGACAGCGTGCGCGCCACGGCCGAGGACACGGCGTCCAGCGGGAAGCTGCTCGACGTGAAGGTCCCGTCGTTCGGCGCGACGCTGACCCCGGTCGTCGCCGCCGCCGGCGAGCAGGTCGACGCGGCCACCCAGCTCGCCGCCGACGCTGCCGTGACCCTCGCCGCCCCGCTGCCGGTGGCGTACCCCCTCCACCAGCTCCTGGCCCCGGTGGCCCACGCGGTCGACCTCACCACCGACACCCTCACCTCCACCGCCACGCTGGCGGGCCGCACGGCCGACGCAGCCGTCGCCAGGACGACCCGGGCCCTCGCTCCGGTCCTGGCCGCGGTGACCGGCCCGGCGGGCTCTATCGCCGTGAGCGGTCCGGGTGCCGGGGGCAGCAGCGGCGTCCCGGCTCTCCAGCCCGGCCTGCCCGCGGCCGTGCCCGGCTCGGCCGCGCCGGCCGTCACCGATGTCCCCGCCGGGGCGATCCGGGGCACCGCGAGCGTCTGCTCCGACGACGCCCACGGCGGGCCTGCGGTGCCGCCGCCGGACGCCTCCGCCAGCTCTTCCCACGTCGTGGCGCAGCCCGCCTCCGACATCGCGACCGTTGCTCCGGTCCCGGTGTCGGGCGCAGGCTCCACCACGGGCGGCGGTGGCTCGGCCCCGACCCCTGCGGTGGACCAGACGCTGGTGCGCGTCGAGTCCGAGCCGGAGTTCACGGCCACCACCACCGAGCCCATCGAGGGCCCCACCGGGCCGATGCCGGGCACCCCGGCAGACGATCCGGCCTTCTCGCCTGACTGATCCAGGACGCCGCGTCCTCTGAGCGACGCGGCAGCCGGCACCCCGCGCGGACGCCGGATGGTCGACCACCCATCCCGGACGCGTGACGTCGGCCTTCGCAGGAACACAGCTGTGCCCGCAACACACCTGCAGTCGATTCCTTCGAACGTCCCTGAATCAGGAGAAACCCGCATGTCCAAGCAGCCTCGCGCCTCGCGCATCTCGGAGTGGCAGCCCATCGGTCTGGCCACCCCCCTCACGACGAACGACGATCCCCGCCTCTTCGTCCACGACCTCTCGGTCGCCCGGGCCCGCCGTACGGCGCGCTCCCTCATCGCCCCCGGCGTCGTCCTCGCCGCCACCCTCGGCATCGCGTCGACGGCGGCCGCAACCGGAATGACGGCGACCACCACCAGCCAGCCGACCATGTCGACCACGTCGACCACCACGACGACGTCGACCTCGACGTCCACCGGTGGCACGGCGACCTCCGGCGGCGGCACGACGACCACGACGGGCTCGACCAGCTCCCCGCTCTCGGGGCTCGGCGGAGGAGAGCTCCCGGGGTCGAACCTCCCCGTCATGGGCAAGTTCATCGCCAACGCGCCGAAGATCTTCTCCGGCGGCCTCCTCGCCGGCAAGGACGGCGTGCAGACCTCGGTCCCGCGGCCCGAGCACACGGCCCACTCGCAGGGTGGCGACGCGTGCGACTTCTTCCTCGAGCACATGTGGAAGAACGAGGACGGCATCCCCGTCATCGGGACGAACACCCACTTCCTGACGTACCACACGGACGCGGAGTACAAGAACCTGATCCTGTCGCTCGCGAGCGGCTCGATCGGCAACTCCCAGATGCCGATCGTCGACCTGTACGGCGGACCGCTGGGCTGGATCCCGATCTTCAACCCGAAGCACGTCGAGGGCCACGGCACCGACTACGCCACGATGCTCACCGGCTGCGGCGGGATGGGGCTCCCCGTCGACATCAAGACCGGCGCGGTCAACCTGGACCGACTGCCCACGCCCGACAAGGTGATGACTTTCGCAAAGCGGGTCGTGCCGGACGTCCCGAACCCGCAGAAGATCCTGGGTCCGGACTACCTCTACAACACCCTCGCCGTCGACGAGATCACCGATCGTCTCGGCTTCAACACGGTGTTCACCCCGGACGAGTACCTCAACTTCGCCACGAACAACGCCGACGCCTTCCGCACCCTGGGGACGACGGCGTTCGAGCCGCTCGCGAGCGGTGACCCGACGAAGCTCCTCGAGGTTCTCCAGGTCACGGACAACATCAAGACGCTCGAGTCCCTGGGGATGCCGGGCTTCAGCTCGCTCCTCGGGCCGCTCGTCCCGCAGGCCGGCACGACCCAGACGGTCACGATCGACGGCAAGACCTACCCCGTCCGCAACGGCAAGGTCACGACCGACGAAGGGATGGTCTACACCGCCCAGGGCGGCTCCGTCACCGTCGACGGCAAGCAGTACCCGGTCAAGGACGCCCCGACCAGCGGCGGCCTGACGGGCTCGCTCCCCACCGGCGACCTGCCGGTCGTGAGCGACCTCCTCAAGGGAGGCCAGTCCGACGGTTCCGCGCCGAGCTCCCCTCTCGGCGGCATCCCGGTCCTCGGTGGCCTGCTGGGTGGCTCGGCCTCGACGCCGACGAGCGGCGGCACCGGCAGCACCCCGACCACTGGCGGTACGTCCAGCTCCACCTCGCCGCTCGCGGGCCTGCCCGTCATCGGTGACCTGCTCGGTGACTCGACCAGCCCCACGGGCGGCACCACCACCCCGACCGCCGGCACGTCGGCTCCCACCTCGAAGTCGCCCCTGGCCGGTCTCCCGGTCGTCGGTGACCTCCTCGGCGGCGCCCTGCCGGGCGGTTCGTCCTCCACCCCGACGGGCGGGTCCTCCACCCCGACCGGAGGGTCCACCACCCCGACCGGTGGTTCGACCAACCCCACGGGCGGCACCACCACCCCGACCGGTGGCTCGACCACCCCGACCGGTGGCTCGACCAACCCGACCGGCGGCACCACGCCCACCACCGGCGGCACGACGGGCTCCGGCTCGACGTCTCCCGCGTCGGGGCTCCCGGTCGTCGGTGACCTGCTCGGCGGATCGTCGCCGCTCAGCGCGCTCCCGGCCGTCGGCAGTGTCCTCGGTGGCTCGACCACCCCGACCGGCGGCACCACCACCCCCACGGGCGGCACCACCACCCCCACGGGCGGCACCACGCCCACGACAAGTGGCAACTCGCCGAGCGAAACGCCCCACGGCACGGTCGCCTTCACGATCGCTGCACCGAAGGTCAACGGCCAGAGCTCGCCCAACGCCCCCGGCGTGACCATCCCGACGGGCCACCAGGTCACGTTCACGGTTCCCGTGACCAACACCGGCGACGTACCGCTGACCACCCTGGTCGGCAAGGCGTCCGACGGCGGCACCATGACCGGCGCGCGCCTGCCGCTTGCTCCCGGTCAGACGACGACCCTCACCTACACGACGACCGCGAAGCCGGGCACCCAGGCGCTCTCCTTCGGCATCGTCGGGTCGAACCCCAACGGCCAGCAGCAGGGCAAGACCTGCTCGGCGGTCTACACGGGTGACGTCCAGAACGGCGAGATCGCCACGACCGGCGCCCTCGAGGTCGACGACCAGCCCACCAACGACGCCGTCCGCTACACGTTCCACTCCACGGACGTGTCGAAGCTCGACGTCCAGGTCACCAACCACGGTGACGCACCGCTGCAGAACATCACGGCCACCTCGCCCACGGGCCCGGTGACCGGCGGCAAGACCACCCTGCAGCCGGGCGAGAGCACTTGGTACTCGATCCAGATCGCACCCAAGTCGGGCATCAACACCGTCCCGGTCACCTTCACCGGCACCGACCCAACCGGCAAGGTCACCACCGCGCAGGAGCGGTTCGAGTACACGCTCTGCACCTGCGCCGCCACGACGGCCCCTTCACAGGCCTGACGGACGAAAGGTCATTGAGATGAACCCCTGGATGAGGCGGTCCGTCGGGACCGGCTTGTTCGTCGGAGGATTCCTCGCCCTCGGCGTGGGCGCTGCCCATGCCGAGGACGCGGGGACCACCCCTCCGCCGGACCAGCCGATCCTCGGATCTGTCACGCAGCTGCTCGGCGGAGGTGGGCCACTCGGAGGCCTCACCTCGCCCCTGGGCACGCTGACCGGCCCCACCACGACGCACGACGTCCCCACGGTCTCCGTGCAGACGCTCGCGACGCCCACGGCGAAGACGGCGCCCGCGCCGGCGCCGGCCACCACGATGCACGCCACCACGGACGCCGGCGCGGCGTCCGGCACCAGCGCGCACGCGACCAGCACCACCCCGGTCGCCGGGCACGACACCTCCGGGTCGGCGACCTCGTCGACCGGTGGCTCGGCTCCCACGATGACGACGACAAGCTCGGTGTCGTCCTCGTCGTCGGCCGCGGCGTGCTCCTGCAACCTCACCATGGGTACGCCGACGATGAACGGCGCCGCTGCTGGAAGCCCGGGCACCGCCCAGGCTCCGGCCGGCACGCCGAGCAGCGTCGCCGTACCGGTCACCAACACCGGCAGCCTGTCGGTGACGGGACTCTCGGTCTCCGGACCGGGTGGGGCGATGGACTGCGGGACGACGACGCTCGCCGTCTCCGCCTCCACGACGTGCAGTGGAAGCTACGCGCCCACCGCCGGTGACCAGAGCGCACCCGTCCAGGCGACTGCCTCCACGCCTGACGGACGCAACGTGTCGACGTCCGGCCTGCTCTTCGTCACCGGTCTCGCCGGTGCCGCGGGCTCGTCGGGTACGTCGGGTACGTCGGGCACCCCGACCGGGACCACCACCGGCACCACGGGCGGCAGCCCGGCCGGCGGCACCCCGGACGAGAAGTGCAGCTGCCTCCTGACGTCGGGCACCCCGACGGTGGGCGGCACGACGGCCGGCACGCCCGGCCTCGCACAGGTCGCGGCGTACGAGCCGACCACCGCCTCGATCCCGGTCTACAACGCGGGTGACAAGACGGTGAGCAACCTGTCCGCCAGCAGCCCCGACGGGCCGCTGACCTGCGCGGACGGCGAACTGGCTCCGGCCGAGTCCACCTCGTGCTCGGGTCCGGTCCAGCCGAAGCCCGGCGACCAGGCCGTGCCGATCACGGTGTACGGCACGACGCCCGACGGTGGTCGCACCACCACCGGCGGCATCGCGTACGTCACCGGTACCACCGGCGGCACCGGCTCGACCCCGACCGGCGGCGGCACCACGCCGACGGGCGGGAGCGACCTTCCGCAGGTGATCCCCGGCAGCAACGGGTCGTACACGATCACGTTCAAGGGAACGACGTACGTGATCCAGCCCAACGGCACCGTCACCAGCCCGGCCGGCCGCACCGTGACCAACGCACCGCAGGTCACCACGCAGAGCTCGGATGGTTCCTTCACCATCGTGTTCAACGGCACCACCTACCAGGTGACGCCGGACGGCACCGTCGTGAAGCAGACCACCGGTGGCAGCACGCCGGCGGGCGGGTCGACCACCCCGACCGGTGGCACGTCCGGTACGCCGACGGGCGGCTCGACCACCCCGACGGGCGGCTCCAGCCTCCCGACGGTCACCCCGGGCAGCAACGGGTCCTCCACGGTCGTCTTCAACGGCACGACCTACACGGTCCAGCCCAACGGGACGGTCACCGACACCTCCGGCGCCCCGATGACCAACGCACCGCAGGTCACCCAGGGCACCAACGGCTCCTTCACCATCGTGTTCAACGGCACCACCTACCAGGTGAAGCCCGACGGCACCGTCGTGAAGCAGACCACCGGTGGCAGCACGCCGACGGGCGGCACGTCCGGTACGCCGACGGGCGGCTCCAGCCTCCCGACGGTCACGCCCGGCAGCAATGGCTCCTCCACGGTCACGTACAACGGTACGACGTACGTGATCCAGCCTGACGGCACCGTCACCAGCCCGTCCGGCAGCACCGTGACCAACGCACCGCAGGTCACCCAGGGCACCAACGGCAGCTTCACCATCACGTTCGGCGGGACCACCTACCAGGTGAACCCCGACGGCACGGTCTCGCAGGTCACCAGCGACACGGGCACCTCCGGCACGGGCTCGACCCCGACCGGCGGCACCACCGGCGGCACCACCGGTGGCGCCGGCTCCACGCCGACGGACGGTACGACGGGCGGCTCCACGCCGACCGACGGCACCGGCTCGACCGACGCGGAGCACGCCCTGGCGGTCAGCGCCGCGACCGTCAACGGCCAGTCCGCTGACGCGCCCGGTGCTGCCAAGGCGGAGGCGCACAGGCCGGCTGAGGTCGAGATGACGGTCAGCAACACCAGCGACCAGGCGATCAGCGACCTGACCGCCACCGCTGGCGACACCGTCATGACCTGCTCGGACACCGAGCTGGCGCCCGGCGAGACGGCCACGTGCTCCGGCCGGATCGTTCCGGTCGTGGGCTCGCAGACGACGCCGGTCGAGGTCTCGGCCGTGACGGCCGACGGTCAGCCGACCGTCGCCCACCGCAGCCTCTACCTGGCCGGGATGACGATGGTGCCGCCCGCCTCCGGCGTCGAGCCGGAGACGGTGGCCCACGCTCCCGTCCCCGTCGGCACCCACACGGGCATGTCGACCGGGGCAGGGGTGGCAGCCAGCCACGTCATCCTCGGGGGCGTCCCGGCACCGACCGGTCTGCAGCAGATCGTCGACCCGTCCGCCGGCGCGTTCCCGATGCCTCTCGGTGGCGTCGGGACCGGCGGCGGCGGGATGGCGCGCGTGCAGGCCACGCAAGAGAAGCAGGACGGCGAGCACGACGTGTACGCCTGGCTGCTCCTCCTCGCAGGCGTCGGGGCCGTCGCGGCCCCGCGCGTCCGCACCTCCCGCTCGCGCTGACGCACGAGCACCCCGCTGACGGGGTGCGGCGCCTCCCGCGCCGCGCCCCGTCAGCACCCCCGACGTTCGACCTGAACCGTCCCTTGAGAGGTCCTCATGACGACCATTCCTGAACAGGCCGCCGACGCCCCCGAGCGCCTGGTCAGCGACGAGCAGCTCGACGCGGCCCGGATCCCGGTGACCCGCGTCGGCCTCGCCACGATCGGCGGCGGCCTCGGCTCCTTCGCCCTCGTGGACCGCCTCCGGGTCGCCGGCGTACCGGCGGAGGAGATCGCGGTCCTGGGCGCCCACACCTCCCCCGGCGCGGCGTTCCAGGCCCGCTGCACGGCGCTCGGCATGACCGACGACAGCCGCCTGCGGAGCGACGCCACGGCCCGCATCGACAACCTGTGGGGCTTCCCCGGGTACGCCGGCGGCGAGGCGCGGCGTACGCGCAGTCTCCGGCCCCTCACCCGCCAGCTCCTCCAGGGGGTCGCCGGCGAGGGCTCCAGCCCGACCGTCGCGACCGTCCGCGCCGCGCTCGACAAGGAGGCCCGTCGCATCGGCTGGCCCCTCATGACCAGCGGCATCCCCGCCGACTACCTCTTCAAGCGCGACGCGGGCGGCTACTTCGTCATCTGCCGCAAGAAGGGCGGCATGGTCGCGATCCGCTGCGACCACGTCCACCTCGCACTCGGCGCGCCCGGGCCGCGCACCACGCCGGAGGTCGCGGCGTACCGCGAGGCCTTCCCCGGCAGCACCCGCCTCACCTCTGCGTACGACGACAACGCGGCCGTCCTGCGCCAGCTCGCGAACCGCGGCGCGAACGTGGTCGTCCGCGGCGCAGGACCCGCCGCGGTGCAGCTCCTCGAGCAGCTCGCCGCGGGGCGGATCCGGCACGGCCGTGACCTGCACATCTGGCACGTGGTGCGGAGCTGGCCCGACGGGTCGACCGGCCACGACCAGCGCCTCGGCTTCCGTCACCAGGCCCTCGACTTCCCGCGTGCCGCCTACACGGGCGCGCTGCGCGACGAGCTGCGGCGGGCCGCAGAGGAGGAGCGGCTGGACGCCTTCGAGCGCCTCGGCGCCCCGACCACGCCCCGCCGCAAGGCGGTCGACGAGCTCCTCGACGGCGCCCGCGCCGCCGGGTGGTACGACGCCGTGGTCGGCGAGGTCGAGTCCTTCGCCGACGACGGGGCCCAGATCGCCACCCGCGTGCTGCTGCAGAACGGCGAGCGGATGACGATCGCCGCCGACCATGTCTTCGACGCGACGGGCCTCGAGACCGACGCCGGGCAGCACGCGCTCGTCGCGGACCTGCTCGCGTTCAGCCCGGTCGCCACCAACCGCCTGGGCGGCCTGCGGACGACTCCCGACTGGACCGTCGAGGGTGGCGACAGCGGCGACGGACGGATGTTCGCCTCCGGCCGCACGGCACGCGGCGGCCACTACGGCCCGGTCGACTCGTTCACCGGGCTGCAGCAGGCGGCGCTGTCCATCGCCGACACGCTGGCCACCGCCGGCTTCGGCGAACGCCTCAGTCCGCTGCGGTCCGCGCGCGGCTGGCTCCAGTGGATCGGAGGGAAGTCGCTGTGACCCCCACCCTCGCCGGCCGGGTCCAGACCCGCCTCGCCCTCGCCCTCGTCCCCGGGGTGCCGGTTGCCCTCGCGGCCGCCGGCCTCCTCGACCACCTCACGCTCGGGCGCGCCCTCATCGGCCTGCTCGTCATCACCGTCCTCGGCCTCGTCTGGGACGCGGCGTACCAGGCGCTGCAGGACCGGCGCTGGGACCGTGACTGGCCGCCGCTCCTCACGCTGCTGTCGTGGGTCCCCGAGGCCTGCGCCTCGTGGCTGGCGCTGAACGCGCTCGGTTCCGCCGCACCGCGCGGCACACACCTCGTCTTCTTCACGCTGCTCTGGTCCGCGGCCCTGCTGGTGCGGGCCGCGGTCCTCCCGGTCCTCCTGCCCCACTGGCGGCACGAGGGCCAGCGCCTGGTGGTGGCCCGGGCGCGCGCTGCTATCCCGGCCCCGGCGCGCGCACCCGAAGCCACCACCACTGCGGAGGAGCCCGCAGCGGAGGAAGCGCCGGCCAGGAGCCGCGGCTTCAGCCTCGGCGCCCTCGGGCTGCGGCCCGGCACCCCGCGCTTCGCGACCGTCGCGCTCTTCGTCGGCGTCTTCGGCGCGGTGCTCCTGCTCGCGCCGCTGCTCGGCCACGACACCCCGCCGCCCGCCGCCGACCCGCGCCTCACCCACGGCGAGGAGCACCAGGCGATGAAGGTCGAGCGCGTCCGCAGGCTCCACGCGTGGGACACCACGAAGCGCGTCCTCCCGGCGTACGTCGAGTTCCCGGCGGCCGGTGTCGACACGCGGCTGGGCATGACGCTGATGAAGGAGAACGGCGTGCTGGTCACACCGGACCCGCGGCACGCCGCCTGGTACGGCCAGGGCGCCGCCCCCGGGCAGCGGGGACCGGCGGTGGTCATCGGCTCGACCGACGCGATCTTCCAGGGCCTCGCCCACGCGAAGGCCGGCCAGCAGCTCCGCGTCGTCCGCACCGACGGCAGCCGGGTGGCGTTCACGGTCGACCGGGTGATGACCGTCGACGCCCGGGCCTTCCCGACACAGGAGGTCTACGGCGCCACCCGCCGTCCGCTCCTCCGGCTGGTCGGCTACGACGCGGAGTCCGGCCGCAACACGATCGTCTTCGCCCACGCCGCGTGGGTGACCGCGGCCCCGATGGAGGACTGAGCGATGGAGACGCTCACCCCGAACCGTCCGGACCAGTCGTCGCCGCACCCCTCCACGGCGATCGGCCTGGGCGTGCTCGCCATCGCGATGTGGTCGCTCATCGGCCTCGTCGTCGGTGCCGCGTGGCTGATGGCCGGCGACCGCCCCGGCCCCGCTGCGGAGGGCGCGGCCCCCGCGGTCGCCCAGGGCGAGCGGCCCGACCGGCCCGTCAGCGCAGGCGCCGCCGATCGCCCCGAGCGCCTGCGGGTCCCACGGATCGGCGTCGACACCCGCCTCATGGACCTCGACCTCACCGCGAAGGGCGAGCTCCAGGTCCCTCCGCTCTCGCAGCCCTGGACGGCCGGCTGGTACGACCGCTCCCCCGTCCCCGGCGAGGTCGGCCCGTCGGTCCTCGCCGGCCACGTCGACTCGAAGACCGGCCCCGCCGTCTTCTACCGGCTCCGCGAGCTGCATCGCGGTGACCGGGTCGTCGTCACCCGCAGCGACGGCCGCACCGCGACGTTCCGCGTCGACCACGTCGAGCAGGTCTCCAAGTCCGCCTTCCCCACCAAGCGCGTGTACGGCGCGACCCCGCGCCCCGAGCTCCGGCTGATCACCTGCGGCGGCACCTTCGACGCCGCGACCGGCCACTACCTCTCCAACGTCGTCGTCTACGCCCACCTCACCTCGCTCACGGCAGCCTGACCCACCCGGAGGCCTCCATGTCCACGTCCCTGCCCCGCCGCCACCGGCTCCTCACCGCCGGGGTCGCCGTCTGCCTCGCGGCCGGAGGGGCGACGATGGCCTTCGGCGCCGGCGTGTCCCCGCAGGCCGCGCCCGGAGTGACGCAGGCCCCCGCCGCCGTGACGGCTGCGCCCCTGCCGCCCTCGCCCCCGGACCAGATCCTGATCGAGCGCCTCCGGCTCGCGGCGAAGGTGGTCGAGCTCCGTGCGGCCGCGGACGGCAGGACGCTGACGCTCCCTCCCCTGCGCGAGACCGGCTGGGACTCGACCTCCGTCACCCCCGGCGAGGCCGGCATCACGGTCGTCACCGGCTACATCGCGCGTACGTCGCGGCAGCCCGGCGTACTCAAGGGGCTCGGGCGGCTCCGCGACGGCGACGTCGTGACGGTCGAGCGGAAGGACCGCAAGCGGGTCCACTACCGGGTCACGTCCGTCGACTACTACGCGCAGGGCTCGTTCCCCGCGGACCGGGTCTTCCCACGGACGGACCGGCCCGAGCTGCGGCTGATCAGCACCGGTGGCCCGCTTCACCACGGCGACCCGCTCGGCAACGCGGTGGTCACCGCCGTGGCCGAGCGCTGACCCCGCGCGGGAGGTAGGTGACCGTCAGAGCCGGCCGAGGACCTCGTCGACCCACCGCGGCACGAGGTCGCCGGCCTTGCCGTGGCGCGCCTCGTCGAACCAGTGGGTGCCCTCGGAGGGCTCGAGGTTGATCTCGAGGCTGCGGATGCCACGCGCCCGCGCCTCGATGACGAAGCCGGCCGCCGGGTAGACCGCACCGGAGGTGCCGATCGAGACGAAGAGGTCGGCCTCGGCGATGGCGGCGGAGATGCGGTCCATCTCGTAGGGCATCTCGCCGAACCAGACGATGTCCGGGCGGAGCTCGCTCACCCCGCAGCCGGGGCAGGCCGGGCGGTCGGCCAGCGTGCCCTCCCAGCGGAACCGGTGGCCGCAGGCGCGGCACCAGGCCGAGAGCAGCTCGCCGTGCATGTGGAGGACGTGGTGGGCGCCGCCGCGCTCGTGGAGGTCGTCGACGTTCTGCGTGACGATGGTGAGGTCGTGGCCCAGGACCGCCTCGAGACGGCCGAGCGCGAGGTGCGCCGGGTTGGGCGCGACGTCGGCGAGCGCAGCGCGCCGGGCGTCGTAGAAGGCGTGCACCAGGCCGGGGTCGGCGTCGTAGCCCTCGGGCGTCGCGACGTCCTCGACGCGATGCCCCTCCCAGAGCCCGTCGGCGTCGCGGAAGGTGGGCACCCCGCTCTCCGCGGAGACGCCGGCTCCGGTCAGGACCACGATGCGCATGACGTGCACCCTAAGCCGTCACGTGGCCCCGCGGCGTAGCCTCGGCAGCATGACGCCGCTCGCCCGCCTCTCCGGCACGGTCCTGTACGACGCCGACTGCGGCTTCTGCACGACGTCGGCGCACTGGCTCGAGCGGCACGGCACCTGCACCGTCACCCCGTGGCAGGCGGTCGACCTGGAGGCGCTCCAGCTCACCGAGCACGACGTCACCACCGCCGCCTGGTGGCTCGACGCCTCCGGGCAGGCGACCGCCTCGGGTGCGCAGGCGATCGCGGCAGCGCTGCGGACCTGCGCCGCGCCGTACCGGCTGGCGGGGTGGCTGATGACGCTCCCCGTGATCCGCCTGCTCGCTGCCGTCGTCTACGGCTGGGTGGCGCGCAACCGCTACCGGCTCCCGGGCGCGACCGACGCCTGCCGCATCGACCAGCGCTGACCCGCATGAGCGCCGCCCGCCCGTCAGCGCGCCGTCCTCGTGGCCGGGTGGACCTCAGTCGCGGTTGAGCAGCGCGTCGACGGCGGCGGGGCTGAGCACGTCGGCGATCGCGAGCTGCGCGCAGCCGACCGTGCCCGCGGCCGCACCATGCGTCGCGGGCAGGATGACCAGGTCGTTGGAGGCACCTGCCGCAGCACCGGCGTAGAGCGTCTCGCGCAGCCCCGCGACGAAGATGTCGTACGCCGCGGCGAGGTCGCCGCCGACGACGATCGCGCCCGGGTTGAGCAGGTTGACGACGCCCGCGAGCACCTCGCCGACGCGGCGTCCGCTCTCGCGGATCCGGCGGCGAGCGACCGCGTCGCCCGCGACCGCGAGGTCGGCGAGCTCACGCACGTGGGCGACCTCGACGCCGTCGGCGATGGAGTCCTGGACCAGCGCCCAGCCGGCCGCGACCGCCTCGATGCAGCCGACCTCGCCACAGCGGCAGGTGCGGCCGTCGGCGCCGGGGTTCTTGGTGTGGCCGATCTCGCCCGCCGCGCCCTTCGCACCGCGCACGAGGCGGCCCTGGACGAAGACGCCGCAGCCGAGGCCGGTCGACGCCTTGAGCACGACCAGGTCGGGGTGCTCGAGCAGGTGGCCGTGGGCCTCGGAGAGCGCGAGCGCCTTCGCGTCGTTCTCGACGTGGACGACGGCGCCCTCGAGGCTGGAGAAGTACGGCGCGAGCGCCACGCCGTCCCACCCGCGGAGCACCGGGGCGGAGACGCAGGTGGCGGTGGCGGCGTCGACGATGCCGGGCAGGCTCAGGCCCACGCCGCGCACCGAGTCGCGCGCCACCCCGGCCTCGGCGAGCAGGGCACCGAGCCGCTTGTCGACGCGGCGGAAGAGGGCGTCGGGCTCGAGGCCGTCGGCGTGGTCGAACTCCGCGGTGGCCAGCACCTCGCCGGCCAGGTCGCACACGGCGAGCTGGGTGCGGCTGCGGCCGACGGCCACGGCGAGCACGCTGCCGGCGCGCCCGTTGAACTGCAGGAACGTCGCGGGACGGCCGCCGGTGGACGGTGCCTCGCCACCTTCGACGACCAGGCCGGAGCCCAGCAGCGCGGAGAGGCGCGCGGTCACCGCCGTACGCGAGAGGCCGGTCACGGAGGCGACGTCCGCACGCGTGCGTACGTCGCCGCGGCGGATCAGGTCGAGGACCCCGCCAGCGGTCGGTAGTGCTGTCGCGCCTCCGCCTGCCATGAGCGGGAGCCTAGCCGCACTTCTGCCGGTCTGGTCCAACTTTCCGGGAACTTATGTATCTTTCGAGCGCATAAGTCGGTACTCTGCTGAACATGACCTCGATGACCGAGCTCACCCCGAGCGACTTCGTCATCTTCGGTGGCACCGGAGATCTCGCCTTCCGCAAGCTGCTCCCCGCCCTCTTCCACCGGATGAGCGACGGGCAGCTGCCCGCCTCCTCCCGCGTGGTCGCCGTCTCCCGCGCCGGCCTCGACGACGCGGGCTACCGCGACAAGGTCGGCAGCGCGCTGGAGGAGTTCGTGCCGGAGGCCGACCCGGCCGACCTCGCGCACTTCCTGACCCGCCTGAGCCACGTCACGCTCGACATCGACGAGCAGGCAGGCTGGACCGCGCTCGCCCGCGCGATCGAGGACGGCGCCAACCTCACCCGCGTCTTCTACCTCGCCGTCGGCCCCGCCCTCTTCGGCACGATCTGCCAGCGCCTGGCGGACAACTACCTCGTGACCTCCGAGAGCCGTGTGGTCCTCGAGAAGCCGATCGGCACCGACATCGCGTCGGCCCGCGCGATCAACGACGCCGTCGACGCCGTCTTCGACGAGTCGCGCGTCTTCCGCATCGACCACTACCTCGGCAAGGAGTCGGTCCAGAACCTCCTGGTCACCCGTTTCGCCAACGCCGTCTTCGAGCCGCTGTGGAACGCCCAGCACATCGACCACGTGCAGATCACCGCCGCCGAGACGCTCGGCGTCGGCCAGCGCGCGGGCTACTACGACCACTCCGGCGCGATGCGCGACATGGTGCAGAACCACCTGCTCCAGCTGCTCTGCCTCGTCGCCATGGAACCGCCGTCGGCGGTCGCCGGCGAGGCAGTCCGCAACGAGAAGCTCAAGGTCCTCCAGGCGCTCAAGCCCCTCACCGGCGACGACGTCGCCCGGGCGGCCGTCTTCGGGCAGTACGCCGCGGGCACGGTCGGCGGCAAGCCCGTCCCGGCGTACGTCGAGGAGCTGGAGGCCGGCGCCTCCCGCACGGAGACCTTCGTCGCGATCCGCGCGGAGGTCAGCAACTGGCGCTGGGCCGGCGTGCCGTTCTACCTGCGCACCGGCAAGCGCCTGGCCGCGCGGGCGAGCGAGATCGTCATCCAGTTCCGCCCGATCCCGCACCCGATGTTCCCGGGTGAGGACACCGTGACCGAGCCCAACCGGCTGGTCCTGCGGCTTCAGCCCGACGACAGCGTCCAGCTCCACCTGATGGCCAAGGAGCCCGGCCCCGGCGGCTACCGCACACGCCCGGTCTCGCTCGACCTCAACTTCGCCCAGGCGTTCGGCGCACCGTCACCCGAGGCCTACGAGCGGCTCCTGATGGACGTCGTCCGCGGCAACCCCACGCTCTTCATGCGGCGCGACGAGATCGAGGCGGCCTGGCAGTGGGCCCAGCCGATCATCGAGCACCACGCCGCCTCCGACCTCCCCCCGGCGCCCTACGAGGCCGGCACGACCGGCCCCGCGGAGGCCACCGCACTCATCGAGCGCGACGGGCGCTCCTGGCACGAGAGCAACGTCTGATGACCACACTCCACCCCACCCTCGCGGCGGTGACCGCGCGCATCACCGAGCGGTCGGCCACGTCGCGAGCCGCTTACCTCGCCGGCATCCGCGCCGCCCAGCAGCGCGGCCCGGCCCGTGGCCGGCTGGCCTGCGGCAACCTGGCCCACGGCTTCGCCTCGGCCCCGGTCGAGGACAAGGCCGAGCTCCGCCAGCTGGTGAAGCCGAACATCGCGATCGTCACGTCCTACAACGACATGCTGTCGGCACACGCGCCGTTCGAGACCTACCCGCCGCTGATCAAGAAGGCCGTCATCCGCGCGGGCGGCATCGCCCAGGTCGCCGGTGGGGTCCCCGCCATGTGCGACGGCGTCACGCAGGGTCGCGACGGCATGCAGCTCTCGCTCTTCTCCCGCGACGTCATCGCGATGGCCACCGCGATCGGCCTCTCGCACGACATGTTCGACGGCGCGCTCATGCTCGGCGTCTGCGACAAGATCGTTCCCGGCATGCTGATCGGCGCGCTCTCGTTCGGCCACCTGCCGACCGCGTTCGTCCCCGCCGGCCCGATGACCTCGGGCCTGCCCAACGACGAGAAGGCGCGCATCCGCGGGCTCTACGCCGAGGGCAAGGTCGGCCGCGACGCGCTCCTCGAGGCCGAGGCCGCGTCGTACCACTCGGTCGGCACGTGCACCTTCTACGGCACCGCCAACAGCAACCAGATGCTGATGGAGGTCATGGGCCTGCACCTGCCCGGCTCGAGCTTCGTCAACCCCGGTACGCCGCTGCGCCAGGCGCTGACCGAGGCCACGTCCGCGCGGGTCACCCAGCTCGCGCAGCGCGCCGAGGCCCCGCTCGGCGAGCTCGTCGACGAGAAGGTCATCGTCAACGCCTGCGTCGCCCTGCTCGCCACCGGCGGCTCCACCAACCACACGCTCCACCTGCCCGCCATCGCGGCGGCGGCGGGCATCCAGCTCACGTGGGAGGACCTCAGCGACCTCTCCGGCGTCGTGCCGCTGATCGCCCGGGTCTACCCCAACGGCTCCGCCGACGTGAACCACTTCGCGGCCGCCGGCGGCCTCCAGCTCACGATCCGCACGCTGCTCGACGCCGGCCTGCTGCACGAGGACGTCCAGACGGTCGCCGGTCCGGGCCTCGCGCGCTACCTGCAGGAGCCGAAGCTGATCGACGGCGAGCTCACCTGGGTCGACGGCCCGGCCGAGTCGCTCGACACCGACATCCTGCGCACCGCCGACGACCCCTTCGACAAGGAGGGTGGCCTCCGGGTGCTGAAGGGCAACCTCGGCACGGGCGTCGTCAAGGTCTCCGCCGTCGCCCCCGACAAGCGCACCGTCACCGCCCCGGCCCGCGTCTTCGAGGACCAGGACGACCTGATCGCCGCCTTCCAGGCCGGCGACCTGACCGGCGACTTCGTGGCGGTCATCCGCCACCAGGGGCCCTCGGCCAACGGCATGCCGGAGCTCCACAAGCTGACCCCGCCGCTCGGCGTACTCCAGGGGCGGGGGCAGAAGGTCGCCATCGTCACCGACGGCCGCATGTCCGGCGCGTCGGGCAAGGTCCTCGCCGCGATCCACGTGACGCCCGAGGCGTCGCAGGGCGGCCCGCTGGCGCGGGTCCGCGACGGTGACGTCATCACCGTCGACGGCGCCACCGGCCTCCTCCACATCGACGCCGACCTGGCGGGGCGCGAGCCGCACCTGGTCGACAACACTGTCCACGGCACCGGTCGCGAGCTCTTCGCGGGCATGCGCCACCTCGTCTCCTCCGCCGACCGCGGGGCGTCCTTCTTCGGGAGCAACCACTGATGAGCATCCTCGACCTCTCCCCCGTCGTCCCCGTCGTCGTCCTCGACGACCCCGACTCGGCCGTGCCGCTCGCGCGGGCGCTCGTCGAGGGCGGCATCGGCGTCATCGAGCTCACCCTCCGCACGCCGACGGCGCTCGAGTCGATCCGGCGGATCGCCGCCGAGGTGCCCGAGATCGCCGTCGGCGCCGGCACCGTGACCACGCCGCAGCAGGCTGAGGACGCGGTCAAGGCAGGCTCGTCGTTCCTCGTCTCCCCCGGCACGACGCCGGCGCTGCTCGACGCGATGCTGGCGACGGGCGTCACGGTCCTCCCGGGCTGCTCCACGATCTCGGAGGCGCTCGTGCTCCGCGAGGCCGGGCTGACCGAGCTGAAGTTCTTCCCCGCCGAGGCGGTCGGCGGCGCGCCGTTCCTCTCCTCGCTCGGCGGGCCCCTCCCCGACCTCCGGTTCTGCCCGACCGGAGGCATCACCCTGGACTCGGCGCCGCGCTACCTCGCGCTGCCGAACGTCGCCTGCGTGGGCGGCAGCTGGCTGACCCCGGCCAGCGCAGTGAAGTCGCGGGACTGGTCGTCGATCACGGCCACCGCCCGCGCCACGGTCAGCGCGCTCATCCAGGACTGAGCTTCTTCCTCAGTCCTGCGACCGGCCCTCCTCAACAGGGGCCCGAGCGCGCTTCTTCGTCCGGCCCTGCCTTCCTGATTGGTCCCAGGAAGGTGGGGCCGGACGTCTTTCTCCCGCTGTAACGGCGGGCGACCCCGCGGCGGGCGGTGTACGGCGCACACGGCGCGCCAAAGTGGCAGGTTGACAGTTCGGCCCGGACTGACACGTCGGAACTGTCCCGTGCGGCGAAACCGTCAGGCTGACGCTCCGGCGCCAACCCGCCCGCCCCAGCCGAGCTCCCCTCGCTCCGAGCCCCTGGCAGGACGTGCCGGCACTGCCGGTGCTTCCAACCGACGGCGCATCTGCACGAAGCGACACATTGATGTGTCAACCATCGCTCAGACGCGCTCAGCGCGCGGTGAGTGATGCGTCAACGTGTCGGTTCGTGCAGGCGCCCGGGAGCCTGGCGGCACCTGCGGCGCTCGCCGTACGACGGGCGGACGGCGTACGGCGTACGGCGGACGGCGGACGGCGGACGGCGCAGCGCAACGCGGCCGCCGCCTCGCAGAGCAGGCCGGCGCCGAGGCGCCGGGGGATCCGCAGATCCGCAGATCAGCCGGTCAACGGTCAGCCGATCAACGAGCCGCGGTCATCGCCGCGCCGACGATGCCGGCGTTCTTGGAGAGCGTGGCCAGCCGGAGCGGCGTGTTGCACTCGAGGTCGTCGAACCAGAGCTCGGGGTCCTTGGTGATGCCGCCCCCGATGACGATGACCTCGGGCGAGAAGAGGAACTCCAGGTGCTGGAGGTAGCGCGAGACGCCGGCCGCCCAGTCGGGCCACGAGAGGCCGAGGACCTCACGGGCACGGGCGCTGGCGAAGTGCTCCGCAACGCGGCCGTCGATCTGCAGGTGGCCGAGCTCGCAGTTGGGGATCAGGACGCCGTCGTGGATGAAGGCGCCGCCGATGCCGGTGCCGAGCGTGATGACGATGGCCAGGCCGTCGACGCCCCGCGCGGAGCCGAACTCCATCTCGGCGACACCCGCGGCGTCGGCGTCGTTGAGGAACGCGACGTGCTCGCCGGCGAAGCCCTTGAAGACGTCACCGAGCTCGCGGCCGATCCAGGAGTGGTCGAGGTTGGCAGCGCTCAGCATGACGCCGCGGCGGACGATGCCGGGGACCGCGATGCCCATGCGGTCGATCGCGTCGAGACCCGCGTCGGCGCAGACCGACTCGACGGCGTCACGGACGCCCTCGGGGGTGGCAGGCTGCGGCGTGTCGCGCCGGTAGCGCTCGGAGAGCAGCTCGCCGGTGGCAGTGTCCACCAGAGCAGCCTTGATGCCGGTGCCGCCGACGTCGACGCCCAGGGCAACAGTCATCGCAGGAACCTCCAGATTCTCGGGTGGACGCGCAGCACCACACAGTTCAGTGCCGCCATCGTACCTACTTTTGACCTTTTGTCACGCATAAGTTTCTCGACGTGCGCACCGTGCACAATCCCACCATGCACCTTCTCCGGTTGACCGAGCCGATCGGCGACTTCCACGAGCGCCCGATCCGGCCCGATCTCGCCGAGGCGGAGGCCTGGGTGCTGGAGCCCGGACGGCCCGCGCTGGTGCTCGGCAGCAGCCAGAAGCCCGAGCAGGTCGACCTGCGCGCCGCAGCCGCCTCCGGCGTCGAGGTCGTACGCCGGCGCAGTGGCGGGGGTGCGGTCTGGGTGCCCACCAGCGGCTGCCTCTGGGTCGACGTCGTGGTCCCGCGCCACGACCCACGCTGGGACGACGACGTACGCGCGTCGACGTGGTGGCTCGGCGAGGCCTGGGCCGAGGCCCTGCGCGAGGTCGGCCTCGACGCCGAGCTCTACCGCGACGGCCTCGAGAAGACCGACTGGGGCCGGCTCGTGTGCTTCGGTGCGCTCGGCCCGGGCGAGGTCCTCGTCGACGGCCGCAAGGCGGTCGGCATCTCCCAGCGCCGCACGCGCGAGGGCGCCCGCTTCCAGTGCATCGTGTACGCCGCGTGGGAGCCCGACGCGGTCCTCGACCTGCTCGAGCTGCCCGACGCCGACCGCGACCGGGCCTCGCGCGAGCTGGCCACGCTCGCGACCGGGATCGGCGACCAGGCGCTGCGCGAGCTGGAGCCCGTGATCCTGCGCCGCCTCGGCGTGACCCAGCCCTGACCGCTCGCCCCGAGACCCATGTCCTGACAACATGAGTGCGTGGACATCGAGATCATTCGCGCATTCCTCGCCGTCGCCGACGGCCAGACGGTCACCGAGGTGGCGGAGCGCTCGCACCGCACCCAGCCGGCGATGTCGCGGGCACTGGCCCGGCTCGAGCACGAGGTGGGCACGCAGCTCTTCCAGCGCGTCGGCCGCGGGCTGACCCTGACCCCCGCCGGGCGCGAGCTCGTCATCCACGCGCGCGACATCGTCGATGCCTACCACCGCGGCATCCGGGCCGTCGACGACCTCGCCCGGCCTGACGGCGGCTTCGTGCCGGTGGCGTTCCTCCACACGCTCGGCACCTGGCTCGTTCCCGAGCTGATCAAGGGGTTCCGTGCCGAGCGGCCCAACGTCCGGTTCGACCTCCGCCAGCACGGCGACGACGGCCTCGTGAGCGACCTGCTCACCGGCGCGGTCGACCTCGCCATCACGGGCGACCGGCCCGACCACCCCCTGATCCAGAGCCGCCGGATCCTGCGCGAGCCGCTGCGCCTCGTCGTACCTCCGGACCACCGGCTCGCCCGCCGCAAGGCGGTGCGTCTCAGCGAGGCGGCCGACGAGACGTTCATCGCGCTGCTGCCGGGCTTCAGCCTCCGCGCGATCACCGAGCACCTGTGCGGCGAGGCCGGCTTCGCACCGCGGATCGGCTTCGAGGGCGAGGAGGTCGAGACGCTCCGTGGCCTGGTGGCGGCCGGTCTCGGCGTCGCCCTGATCCCCGAGCCCCACGGTGTCGGGGTCCCGGCGTCGCCCCACCTGCGGGTCACCGACGTGCAGGCGAGCCGCGAGATCTGTCTGGCCTGGATGGGCGGCCGCCGCCTGCCGGCACCGTCGGAGCACTTCCGCACCCACACGCTGAAGCAGGCGAAGGCGGTGGCCGAGCGCCTCCCCGAGTGACTCCCGGGTGACTCTCCGTGACTCATGCACAGGGTGCATGTGTCACGGAAACACAGGTCATTGGACGCATGAGCCCCCGATCCCGCACGATGGTGAGACCGCTCACACGACATCGAAGGGCCACCCATGTCCGACATCGATCCCGCCGAGACCCAGGAATGGCGCGAAGCACTCGCCGCCGTTCTTGAGTTCGAGGGTGAGTCACGCACCCGCTTCCTCCTCGAGGAGATCCTCGAAGAGGCGCAGCGTCTCGGGGCACGGGTCCCGCTGAACGCCACCACGCCGTACGTCAACACCATCCCGACCGACGAGGAGCCGGCCCACCCGGGCGAGCTCGACGTCGAGCGCCGGATCCGTTCCGCCGTCCGCTGGAACGCGATGATGATGGTGCTGCGCGCCAACAAGGAGTCCAGCGAGCTCGGCGGACACCTCTCCAGCTTCCAGTCGGCGGCGACGCTCTACGACACCGGCTTCCAGCACTTCTGGCACGCCCCGAGCGAGGAGCACGGCGGCGACCTGGTCTACGTCCAGGGCCACTGTTCGCCCGGCATCTACTCCCGCGCGTTCCTCGAGGGCCGCCTCACCGAGGCGCAGCTCGACAGCTTCCGCCAGGAGACCGGCGTCAACGCCGGCGGCGGCGGCCTGTCGTCGTACCCGCACCCGTGGCTGATGCCCGACTTCTGGCAGTTTCCGACCGTCTCGATGGGCCTCGGCCCGCTGATGGCGATCTACCAGGCGCGCTTCCTCAAGTACCTCGACGCCCGCGGCCTGGCCAACACCGCCAACCGCAAGGTGTGGGCCTTCCTCGGCGACGGCGAGATGGACGAGCCCGAGTCGCTCGGCGCGATCTCGCTGGCCGGCCGCGAGAAGCTCGACAACCTCGTCTTCGTCATCAACTGCAACCTGCAGCGCCTCGACGGCCCCGTGCGCGGCAACGGCAAGATCATCCAGGAGCTCGAGGGCGTCTTCCGCGGCGCCGGCTGGAACGTCGTGAAGTGCATCTGGGGCTCCGGCTGGGACCAGCTCCTCAAGGCCGACCACACCGGCGCGCTCAAGCGCCGGATGATGCAGTGCGTCGACGGCGAGTACCAGACCTACAAGTCCAAGGACGGCGCCTTCGTCCGCGAGCACTTCTTCGCCACCCCCGAGCTCAAGGCCATGGTCGCCGACTGGACCGACGAGGAGATCTTCCGCCTCACCCGCGGTGGTCACGACCCGCAGAAGGTGTACGCCGCCTACGCGGCCGCCAACACCCACAAGGGCGAGCCGACGGTCATCCTCGCGAAGACCGTCAAGGGCTACGGCATGGGCAAGGCCGGCGAGGCGCAGAACATCGCCCACCAGGCCAAGAAGGTCGCCGCCGACGCGCTCAAGGCGTTCCGCGACCGCTTCGACGTGCCGGTCGCCGACGCCAAGATCGCCGACTACCCCTACGTCCGCTTCGCCGAGGGCTCGGAGGAGCACACCTACCTCCACGCCCGCCGGGGCGAGCTGGGTGGCTACCTGCCCCAGCGTCGCCAGAAGTCGGAGTCGCTCGAGGTCCCCGGTCTCGACGCGTTCGGCAAGCTGCTCACGGACTCCAAGGGCCGGTCGTTCTCCAGCACCACGGCGTTCGTCCAGATCCTGACGATCCTGCTGCGCGACAAGAACATCGGCAAGCGGGTCGTCCCGATCGTCCCCGACGAGTCGCGCACCTTCGGCATGGAGGGGCTCTTCCGCCAGGTCGGCATCTACTCGCAGGCCGGCCAGCTCTACACGCCCGAGGACGCCGACCAGCTGCTCTTCTACAAGGAGGACGCCAGCGGCCAGATCCTCCAGGAGGGCATCAACGAGCCCGGCGCGATGTCGTCGTGGATCGCGGCGGCCACGTCGTACTCCTCGTCCAACACGCCGATGATCCCGTTCTACATCTACTACTCGATGTTCGGCTTCCAGCGCATCGGCGACCTGGCCTGGGCCGCCGGCGACATGCGCGCCCGCGGCTTCCTCTGCGGTGGCACCGCCGGCCGCACGACGCTCAACGGCGAGGGCCTGCAGCACGAGGACGGCCACAGCCACCTGCAGGCGGCGCTCATCCCCAACTGCGTGTCGTACGACCCGACGTACGCCTACGAGCTCGCGGTGATCGTCGCCGACGGCCTGCGGCGCATGTACGTCGAGCAGGAGGACGTCTTCTACTACCTCACGCTGATGAACGAGAACTACGAGCACCCCGCGATGCCCGAGGGCGTCGAGGAGGGCATCCTCCGCGGCATGTACCCGCTGCGCGAGGCGCCCGCCAAGCGCGGCAAGAACGCCGCCCGTGTGCAGCTCATGGGCTCCGGCACGATCCTGCGCGAGGTCATCGCCGCGGCCGACCTGCTCCGCGACGAGTACGGCATCGAGAGCGACCTCTGGAGCGTCCCCAGCTTCAACGAGCTCCGCCGCGACGGCCTCGAGACCGAGCGGTGGAACACCCTCCACCCGCTCGAGGAGAAGAAGCAGTCGTACGTCGAGCAGTGCCTCGCCGGCCGCAAGGGCCCGGTCATCGCCGCGACCGACTACATGAAGTCGTACGCCGACCAGATCCGCGCCTTCGTGCCCGGCAGCTTCACCGCCCTCGGCACCGACGGCTTCGGCCGCTCGGACTACCGCATCAACCTGCGCCGCCACTTCGAGGTCGACCGCCACTTCGTGGTGGTCACGGCCCTGCAGCGCCTGGCCGACGAGGGCGCCATCGAGCGCTCCGTCGTCGCCGAGGCGATCGAGAAGTACGGCATCGACCCCGACCGGCCGACGCCGGCTCTCGCGTAAGAGAAAAGGACATGGCCAACAGCATGGATATTCGAGTTCCCGACATCGGTGACTTCACCGACGTACCCGTCATCGAGATCCTCGTCAGCGTCGGCGACACCGTCGACGTCGAGGCTCCGCTGATCACCCTCGAGACCGACAAGGCGACGATGGACATCCCGGCGCCCGTCGCCGGCACCGTCACCGCCATCAACGTCTCCGTCGGCGACAAGGTCAGCCAGGGCTCCGTCTTCGCGGTCATCGACTCCGCGGATGCCGCGACCGAGGAGCCCGCCGACGCGCCGGCTCCGGTCGAGGCTCCCGCGCCCGCTGCCGCACCGGCGGAGGCTGCTCCGGCCGCCGCTCCCGCTGCCGCCGAGCCGGCTGCCCCGGCCCCCGCGTCCGCCGAGGCCGAGGGCCTGCGGGCGACCCCGCTCGTCCGCCGTCTGGCCCGTGACCTCGAGGTCGACCTCGGCAAGGTCGCCGGCACCGGCATCAAGGGCCGCGTGACCAAGGCCGACCTGCTGAGCCACTACGACAGGTCCGTCGCGCCGGCTGCCGGCGGCGCGGTGTCGGGCGGCATGGGCATCCCGCCGATCCCGACCGTCGACTTCTCGCAGTTCGGGCCGGTCGAGACCGTGGCGCTGCCGCGGATCAAGAAGATCTCCGGTCCGTTCCTGCACCGCTCGTGGCTCAACGTCCCGCACGTCACGCACAACGACGAGGCCGACATCACCGAGATCGACGCCTACCGGCGCGAGCTCGACGGCGTCGCCAAGGGTGAGGGGTACCGCGTCACGCTGCTCAGCTTCCTGCTCAAGGCCGCCGCGTCGTCGCTGCGCGCCTTCCCGGTCGTCAACAGCTCGCTCCAGGGCGACGAGCTGGTCCTGAAGAAGTACGTCAACATCGGCGTCGCCGTCGACACCCCCGACGGCCTCGTCGTCCCGGTGATCAAGGACGTCGACCGCAAGGGCATCAAGGAGCTCTCCCTCGAGCTCGGCGACCTCTCCGCCCGTGCCCGCGACGGCAAGCTGACGGCCTCCGACATGCAGGGCGGCACGTTCACGATCAGCAGCCTCGGCGGCATCGGCGGCACGGCGTTCACGCCGATCGTCAACGCCCCCGAGGTCGCGATCCTCGGCGTCGTCCGGTCGAAGATGGCCCCGGTCTGGAACGGCGAGACCTTCGAGCCGCGCCTGATGCTGCCGCTGTGCCTCTCCTACGACCACCGCGTCATCGACGGCGCCCTCGCCGCGCGCTTCACGGCGCACCTGGGCAACCTCGTCGAGGACGTCCGCCGCCTGGTCCTCTGAGGCTGATCGACACGAAGGCCCCCGCCCGGCACTGCCGGACGGGGGCCTTCGCTGTTGCCGAGCCGGGTCAGCTCACCGCGCCGAGGGCATCGACGACGCCCTCGCCGTAGTAGCTGTTGTCCGCGTCCGTGCCGACGCACGGCGCACCCGTGACATCGGCGCACGCGTGGTCGTCGGCCTGCGCCCGGACGGCGGCGACCAGTTGCGCGGGCGACCACGTCGGGTGCTGCGACTTCATCAGCGCCAGGACGCCGGCCACGTGCGGCGACGCCATCGACGTGCCGCTGAGCAGGCCGTAGCCACCGCCGATGACCGTCGAGAGGATCCGGCGACCCGGCGCGGCGACGTCGATCGCCTCGAGGCCCCGGTTGGAGAACGGCGCCAGCAGGCCGGCCTGGTCGATCGCGGAGACCGTCACGACACCCGGCAGCTCGGTCGGGATGTCGTGGCAGCCGTTGTTGATCGTGCGCGTGACCGGCGTCGAGTCGTCGGGGCTCGTGTCGTCGGTCGTGTTGGTGTCGAGGTCCGTCCCCGAGTTGCCGGCGGCGGCCGCGTGCACGACGCCACGGGCGGTCGAGAACGCCACCGCCCGGCGTACGGCCTCCTTGGCGGCGTACTGGTCGGGCTGGTCCTCGCAGTAGTACTCGAACGGGTCGACGTAGTAGCTGTTGTTGGTGACGTCCATGCCCTCGAGGCCGGCCCACATGAAGCCGCAGACGGCGTACTCCGGGTAGATGAAGCCGTCGTCGTTGACCACCTTGACCGACGCGAGGGTGACGCCCGGCGCGACGCCGACGATGCCGATGCCGTTGCGCGCGGCGGCGATCGTGCCGGCGACGTGGGTGCCGTGAGTGCCCGAGAGCGAGGTCTTGCCGGCGAGCGACTCGTCGACCTTGCCGGCGTCGGAGCAGTTGACCGACTTGTCGAGGTCGACCTGGCCGGCGAGGTCGGGGTGCGTCACGTCGATGCCGCTGTCGAGGACGCCGACCACGACGCCCTTGCGCCCGTCGGTGACCGCGTGGGCCTGGTCAGCCTTGATCATCGCCATGTCCCACTGCTCGCCCTCGCGTGGGTCGGCCACGGTGGCGCCCACGAGCGAGCCGTCGAACGTGCGGCCCGCGCCGCTCGCCTTCTCCTCGGCGTACGCCGTCGTGCCGCCGGAGCCGGGGGTGCCCTCGGAGACCGGGACGGTGCGGGTCGCGCCGACGCTCTCGACGCGGGCGCCGTCAGCACCGGCGAGGACGTCGGAGCGGAAGTCGCCGTTGGTCGACTGGGCCACGACGACGCCGATCTGCGGCCAGGCCTGGACGACGACGCCTCCTGCGTGCCTCACGGCCCGCTTGACCGCCGCGGTGTGCTGTCGCGTGTCGGCGTTGACGACGTACGAGAAGAGGGCGCCGTCGGGCGTCGTGATGGGGACCGGCGTCGAGGGCGGGTCGTCGACGGCGTGGGCGGGGCTGCCGGTGGCAGCCAGGGTGGCGAGGGCCACGAGCGAGGCCGAGGTGACGGCCATGACGGTCCTGCGGGGGTGGGGCATGTCGAGTTGTCCTTCCGAGAGGGACGCCCGGATCGCGGGCGCTCTCGCACCCTAGGGAAAGCCGGGGGTGCTGGGAAGGGTGCGGCAGGTGGGGCGCCGGGCGGTCAGCCGGTGGGCGCGGCCTCGCGGCAGGCGTCGCGCTGGGCACCGCAGATCGAGCAGTACCAGTGAAGGCTGCCGCAGGTCGCACAGAGCGGCCGCTCGAAGTCCGCCGAGTTGCAGGTGTGGTCGGCGGGTGCGGGCTCGCTGGGCTGCACCGGCGCCTCAGCCTGCCCGGCCTCGACGTCCTGGGCCTCCTCCGGGTCCGGCTCGGGCTCGGGCTCGACGTCGTGCGGCTCGGGCTCGGGCTCCGGCTCGGGCTCCGCCTCGCGCTCGACCGGAGCAGCTGCAGGGGACGCAGGCGCCGGATCGGCGTCCTGCTCCTCCTCCAGCTTGCGCTCCATCTTCTCGATCACCTTGTGCCGGACGCAGACCAGGTCGTGGGTCTCGACCTCGTCCAGGCGGACCATCGTGAAGCACTCGGGGCAGACCTGGGCATGGGCGACCTCGTGCAGGCGCGCCAGGATCTCGCCCTGCTCCTCGGCCTCCGGCTCGGGCTCCGGCGTGCGCTCCGGGGCGGGCGGGAGCACCACCACGGGAGCGGCCTTCGGCTCCGGCTCGGCGCCGTCCAGATGGACGTCGATCACGCCGCGCAGCTGCGCGGCATGGGAGATGAGCAGGCGGATCTCGGCATCGAGGACGTCGGTCGGGCCGGTGGCGGCCGCCTCCCGGGTGCGCTGGATGGCCGCCGACGACCAGTCCTCGACCATGTCCCACAGCGCAGCGACCAGCGGGTCACCAGCACGATCCTCGACCACTTGTCCTCCAGCTCTCACGTCGTCTGGAGGGCTAACGAACGAGAGCGGGCAACGACACCAGATGTGGAGAGTCCGACTTGCCGCATTCGTCACAGTCCGTTAGCGGCCAGACCGGGGCGGGTACCTCGCGACGCATGAGCGACCTCGGACGTTACCTACGCACCCATCTCTCCGGCTCCACCGCAGGGGTGAACCTCTTCGACCGCGCGGCCCGGGGGCTGCCCGAGCCGGCGAGCAGCATCGTCCGCCGGATCCACGGCGAGCTCGTCGAGGAGCGCGTCGCGCTCCGGGCGATGATGGATGCCCTCGGCGTCCACGAGAACCCGCTCCTGAACTCCATGGCCCTCGCAGCCGAACGCGTCGCGCGCCTCAAGCCGAACGGCGACCTGCTCCACCGCACGACCATGACGGACCTGGTCGAGCTCGAGTCGATGGTGATCGCCCTCGGCGGCAAGCTCGCCGGCTGGGAGTCACTGCTCGCGATCGTCGACGACGAGCCGCGCCTCGACCGCGCGCTCCTGGAGCAGCTCGCCGCCCAGGCGCGCGAGCAGCAGGCGACCGTGCGCGAGCTGCACCGTGCAGCCGCGGCCCGGGCGCTCGGCCCGGGCTCCGGCGTACGTCAGTAGTACCAGGGGTACGGCGACCAGTCGGGCTCGCGCTTCTCGAGGAACTGGTCGCGACCCTCCTGCGCCTCGTCGGTCATGTACGCCAGGCGGGTGGTCTCACCGGCGAAGAGCTGCTGGCCGACGAGGCCGTCGTCGAGGAGGTTGAAGGAGTACTTCAGCATCCGCTGGGCGGTCGGGGACTTGCCGTTGATCTTGCGGCCCCACTCGAGCGCGACCTTCTCGAGCTGGCTGTGCTCGACGACGCGGTTGACGGCACCCATCCGGCGCATCTCCTCGGCGTCGTACTCGTCGGCGAGGAAGAAGATCTCGCGGGCGAACTTCTGGCCCACCTGGCGCGCGAGGTACGCCGACCCGTAGCCACCGTCGAACGAGCCGACGTCGGCATCGGTCTGCTTGAAGCGCGCGTGCTCGCGGGAGGCGAGGGTGAGGTCGCAGACGACGTGGAGCGAGTGGCCACCACCGGCCGCCCAGCCGGGGACCACGCAGATGACGACCTTCGGCATGAACCGGATCAGCCGCTGGCACTCGAGGATGTGGAGGCGCGCGAGCTTCGCCTTGTCGATGACGCTCGGCTCCTCGGCGCCGGTGTCACCGGCGCCGATGGTCTTGTCCTCGTACTGATAGCCCGCCTTGCCGCGGATCCGCTGGTCACCGCCGGTGCAGAACGCCCACTTGCCGTTCTTGGCCGACGGGCCGTTGCCGGTGAGGATCACGCAGCCGACGTCCGCCGACATCCGGGCGTGGTCGAGGGTGCGGAGCAGCTCGTCGACCGTGTTGGGCCGGAACGCGTTGAGCACGTCGGGCCGGTCGAAGGCGATCCGGACGGTGCCGTGCTCCTTCGCGCGGTGGTAGGTGAGGTCCGTCAGGTCCTCGAACCCCGGCACCTCGTCCCAGTCCGCCGGGTCGAAGATCTCGCTGACGCCCTCGATCGCACTCATGGGCGGAAGGCTAGCGGCCGTCCGGGGGCGTGAACCGAGCAGTACGAACGATTCCGCGGGCCGAACCCGTTCGTACTGCTCGGTTCAGCGACTCACTTGTCCATCATGTCGTCGCTCGTGCTGGCCGACGGGTCGGTCATCGGGGAGTCGCTCATCATCCCGTCGGACTTCTCCGTCATCGGGTCCGACTTCTCGGTCATCGGCGAGGTCGACATGTCGTCGGTCATCTTCGTCGAGTGGTCCTTGGGGGTCATCGGGGTGTCGTCGCTGCCGCAGGCAGCACCGGTCAGGAGTACGCCGGTCACGGTGGCGACGGCGAGCAGGCGGCGGAGGGCGGTGGACGTCATGGCGGGATCCTTCGATCGGTGGAACGGACACCCCGGGTTCGGAGCTGCGGTGGCCGCGGACGGGTGCCGGCCGGTCTCCGATGGATCGGATGACGAGCCCTCAGCCCACGTGGACGGCGAGGCTCGGGTAGCCGGTCGCGCCGTCGGGCGCCACGTCGACCACCTCGCCGGTCTGGGTCGCCCCGTGCAGGTCGGTGGCGCGTGCCTCGATCCGGTGCGTGCCCGCCGAGGCGGGCCAGGTCCAGCGCCACTGGCGCCAGGTGTCGATGCCGTCCTCGGCGGCGAGCTCGGCGGGCTGCCACGGGCCGTCGTCGACGCGGACCTCGACCTTGCCGATGCCGCGGTGCTGGGCCCAGGCGACCCCGGCCACGGTGACCTCCCCCGCCTTCACGTTGTCGCCGGGCAGGTCGATCCGGCACCCGGTCTTCACCGGGCCCTCCGGCGCCCACCCCCGCTGCGTCCAGTACGCCGTGAAGTCCGCGTACTGCGTCACCTCGAGCTCGGTGATCCACTTCGTCGCGGAGACGTAGCCGTAGAGCCCGGGCACGACCATGCGCACCGGGAAGCCGTGGTCGATCGGGAGCGGCTTGCCGTTCATGCCGATCGCCAGCAGCGCGTCACGGCCGTCGGTCAGCGCGGCCAGGGGCGTGCCGATCGTGATGCCGTCGGCACCCCGCGACTGCACCGCGTCCGCACCCGCCTTCACCCCGGCCCGCTCGAGCACGTCGGCGACCCGGACACCGAGCCACGTGGCGTTGCCGACGTACTCGCCGCCGACGGGGTTCGAGACGCAGGCGAGGGTGACCCGGCGCTCCACCAGCGGCATCGCCAGGAGCTCGCGGTAGGTCAGCTCGAAGGGCTGGTCCACCATCCCGCGCACGCGCAGCTTCCAGTCGTCGACGTTGAGCCGCGGCGTCAGCAGGGCGATGTCGATCCGGTAGAAGTCGTCGTTCGAGGTGAGGTGCGGGGTCAGGCCCGGCAGCCGGAAGTCGGCGCCGCGCGCGAGCCGCGGCGCCGGGTCGGTGGCGCGCGGCAGCGAGATCCCCGCGCGGCCGGTCTCGCCCGGGACGAGGCGCGGCACCCCCAGCCCGGCGACGGCACCGGCGGCACCGGTGGCCGTCGCGAGCAGCAGGAACCGGCGCCGGTCGAAGCCCGGCGGCGCCTCGGCCTCCGGCTCGGGCACGACCGGGACCGTGAACCACCACAGCACCCCGGATCCCACCGCGAGCCCCACCACCAGCGCGACGTACGACGAGGGGTCGGCGCCGTGGCGGCCGGACGCGAGCGCGAGCGCGTCGACCGCGCCGAGGACCGCGAAGCCGACCGGGCCGAGCGGCCGCCGCCAGCGTGCCGCGACCCCGACGGCGAGCAGCAGCACCGCGGTGACGACGAGCATGTTGCCGAGCAGGACCGGCTTGTCGGCGGTGCCGAACCGCTCGACCGCCCACTCCTTGAGCGGCCGCGGTGTCAGGTCGATGAACCGGTCACCGAGCGCGATGAGCGGCGTCGGGCTGGCGTGGAGGACGGCGGCGAGGGCCTGGGCGATGCCGAGCCCGAGCGCGCCGGACCCGAGCCCGGCCGCTGCTGCATCGGCCCGCCCGAACGTGGAAGAGTGCGAAGGGGTGGTCACGCAACAGGTTCGGAGCAGATTTCGTCCCGGACGGCCCGTCCGGGCGACTCTTTGCTCCGAACTCCTGACGTGAACGCACGACCGACCAGCGCCAGCCCGCGCGAGAGGAGCCAGCCCGTGCCCCGTCGTGGCCTGCTCCGCGCCGTGCCCGCCGCGCCAGCAGCGCCCGAGGAGCTGATGGCGGCCGTCGCGGACGGCGACCTCGACGCGTTCGGCGGGCTCTACGACCGCTACGCGGCTGCCGTGCACGGCGTCGCGACCCGGGTGCTGCGCGACCCGATCCGCGCCGAGGAGGTCACGCAGGAGGTCTTCCTCGAGGCGTGGCGCGGAGCCGACGGCTACCGCGCCGAGCTCGGCGGCGTCCGCACCTGGCTGGTCACGATCGCCCACCGCCGCGCCATCGACGTGGTGCGCTCGGTCGAGGCGAGCCGCGCCCGCGAGGACCGGGCCGGCCGCCGTGAGCTGCACGAGGTGCCCGGCCCCGAGACCGAGGTGCTCGCCGACGCCGAGCGGGCCGACGTACGCCGGTGCCTGGAGGGGCTCACGCCGCTCCAGCTCGAGTCGGTCCGGCTCGCCTACTACGACGGGCTCACCTACCCGCAGGTCGCGGCGCGGCTCGGGCGTCCGCTGTCGACGATCAAGACCCGGATGGCCGACGGCCTCGCCCGCCTCCGTGACTGCATGGAGGCAGGCGCATGAACGCCCACGACCCCGAGGTCCACTCGCTGCTCGGGCCCTACGTCCTCGACGCCCTCGAGCCGGCCGAGCGCGCGGCGTTCGAGGGGCACCTGCGGGAGTGCCCGGCCTGCCGCGACGAGGTCGCCGACCTCCGGCCGGCTGCCGCAGCCCTGGCGGACACCCCGCTCTCCCCGCCGCCCGCACTCCGCGAGCAGGTCATGCGGCTGGCCGCCCAGACCCGGCCCGTACGCCGGGGCGCGCGCCCGGCATCGCGTCCGGCATCGCGGCCCTCGCGCCGGCTGTGGGTGGGAGCCGCGGCAGCAGCCGTGCTCCTCGCGCTCGGCGGTGGCCTCGTGGCCACGCAGCGGGACGACACGATGACGGCCGCCGACGTCTTCTCCGCGGCCGACGTCCACACCCACGAGATGCCGACGAAGATGGGCAAGGTGCGCGTCGGCATGTCCCACGAGATGCACGTGGTCGCCGTCGACGGCAGCGCGATGACCGACCCCGGCGCCGGCATGGCCTACGAGGTCTGGTGGGCAGCGCCCGGGCACACCGAGTCGGTCGGCATGTTCCAGGACGACGAGAGCGTCGTCGTACCGATGGGTGAGGGCGACCTGTGGATCACGATGGAGCCGAAGGCCGGCTCCGCGACGCCGACCTCCGCGCCGCTGCTCTCGCTGCCCGCTACCTCGCTCTGACGCACCGCGTCACGCGTGGGGCCGCTCCGTCAGGCGTTCTTCGCGATGCTGACCGCGAGGGCGGTCAGGTGGCCCAGCCGGGCCACCTCGGAGTCGAGGAGCTCGGGCCCGCCACGGCGGCCGATCACGACGATCTCGTCCTGGATCAGGGGCGCGGCGGCGAGCACGTTGTTCTCGTCGGGGGACTCGACGTGGGCCGCGCGGGCGATGTCGAACCAGTCGAGCGACTCGGGCGCCGCCGCGGTGCCGTGGAGGACAGCCGTGGAGCCGTTGCCGTTGCGGCGCAGGCGCAGGCCCCAGTCGGCGCGGAACGTCGGCGGCAGCAGGTCGACCAGCCGGTCGAGCGCGCCGGCCGGGTTGGCGGTCAGCTCCTCGACCGCCTCGAGGTCGAGGAAGAGGTTGCCGCCGGCGTTGTAGCGGCTGATCCAGACGACGCGTACGCCGTCGAGGGCGTTGCACGCCGACACGATCGTGTCGGGCATCGCCGTGGTCTCGAGGAGGACATCGTCGACCGCGGTGCCGTCGGCGCGGTGCTCGACGATCTCGATCGCCTCGATGTCACCGCCGGCCTCACCGATGGCGGACGCGACCTTGCCCAGGGAACCGGGAACGTCGGGCAGCTCGACGCGAAGCAGGAACGGCATGTCAGTGACCTTAACCGGATGGTGTTTCTCGCGGGTTTCCCGCTGTCTCAGCGCACGAGCTTCAGGTTGAACTGCGGGGTGCCGAGCTGGCCCATGAGGCGGACCCAGAGCGGGAGGTACATCTCCAGGCCGCGGGCCGCGTCGAGGGTCGGGAACTCCACGATGTCGCTCCAGCCGAGGTCCTGCAGGACGCTCTTCACGTGCGCCCGCGCGGCCGCGTCGTCGCCCGCGACGAAGATCGTGTGGTCGCCGTCGGCGAGCTGCTGCGGCGCGACCATCAGCGAGCAGTTGACGGTGTTGAGCGCCTTGACGACCTGCGCCGTCGGGTTGGCCCGCTGCAGCCGCTCGGCCAGCGAGTCGGTGTCCTTGACGGTGAGCGTCGGCGGGAAGCCGTTGCTGAAGTCGAGCGGGTTGGTCAGGTCGAGCACGATCGCGCCGCGCGGCAGGTCGGCCTGCGCCAGCACCTCCTCGGCCACCTGGCCACCGACGGCGAGCACCACGAGGTCGGCGCCGGCGGCAGCGGCGGCGTACGTCGCGAGGGGGACGTCGGTCCACTCCTCGCGGCCCGCGGTGACCTCGGGGTCACGGGTGCCGACGGTGACGGTGTGGCCTGCGCGCTGGAAGCCGGCGGCGAGGGTCTTGCCGACCATGCCGGTGCCGAGGACTGCGATCTCCATGGCGCCCATCCTGCCCCGGATCGAGGTGCGCCGCGACAGATCCACAGGACGGGCGGACCGCGACCCCAGTTTCGTGTGAGTAGCCATTGACATGAAGTTGCGGCAGGCGTCCACTGGAAGCACCATGAAGACAACACGGACATACCGGATGGGGGCCCGGGCGGAGGCGGTCACGCAGACCCGCGAGCGGATCCTCGCGGCGCTCTTCGACCTCGGGGCCGACCGGATGTTCCCGCACATCTCGCTCGAGGACGTGGCGGCCGAGGCGGGGGTGAGCGTGCAGACGATCCTGCGCCACTTCGGCACCCGGGCCGGGCTCCTCGAGACCACGATGGAGTACGCCCTCGCCCGGGTCGCCGGGGAGCGCGAGGCGCCGGTCGGCGACGTCGACGCCGCCGTGCGCGTCATCGTCGACCACTACGAGCAGCGGGGCAGGACGGCACTCCTCATGCTCGCGCAAGAGGACGACCCGGCCGTCACCGACCTGACCCGGCGTGGCCGCAAGCTGCACCGCGACTGGGTCACGGAGGTGTTCGCGCCGTTCCTCGGAGGAGGGGACGGGGCCGACGGCTCCGCTGAGGACGACGGGCTGGTCGACCTCCTGGTCGTCGCCACGGACGTCTACACCTGGAAGATCCTCCGCCTCGACCGACGCCTCTCGCGGGCGCGCACCGAGGCACGCATGCGCCGACTGGTGGGCGCCCTGCTCGCCACGTCCGACCCCAAGGAGCCACGGTCATGAGCAGCATCCTCTTCATCACGTGGGACGGCGGCGGCAACGTCCCGCCCCTGCTCGGCATCGCGGCCGAGCTGCAGTCGCGCGGCCACCAGGTCCGGGTCATGGGCCACGCCCAGCAGGCGGAGTTCGTGGAGGCGTCGGGCCTCTCGCTGGTGCCGTTCACGACGGCGCGAGCGTTCACCTGCGGCGGCAAGAACAGCCCGTTCGACTACCTCGGCGTCTTCGGCGACCGGGCGATGGGACGCGACGTGCTCGCCGAGCTCGCCGACCGCCCGGCTGATCTGGTCGTCGTCGACTGCCTCCTCTTCGGCCCGATCGAGGCGGTCGCGGCGAGCGGCACGCCGTACGTCCTGCTGGAGCACACGTACGCCGAGTACTTCACGCGCACGTGGATGCGCGGGCCGATGGGGACCGGGCTGCGCATCAAGCGGTTCGCCACCCGTGAGCTCGTCCGCCGCGCACGGCTGCGGGTCGTCGCCACGCTGCCGGAGCTGGACCCGGCCACCGCCCGTCCGGTCCCGGCCAACGTCCGCTACTGCGGCCCGGTCGTGCGCGGCACGCCCGCCGCCCCGGCCACGCCGACCGTGCTGGTCAGCCTGAGCACGGTGAACTTCCCGGGCATGCAGGCGTGCCTCCAGAACGTGCTCGACGCCCTCGCGACCCTGCCCGTCCGGGGCATCGTCACGACCGGTCCGGTCATCGATCCCGCCGACCTCCGCGCGCCAGCCAACGTCGAGCTCCACCGCTACGTCCCGCACGCGCAGCTGATGCCCCAGGCCTCCGTCGTCGTCGGGCACGGCGGCCATGCGACGACGATGCTCGCGCTCAGCCACGACCTGCCGGTGCTGGTGCTGCCCATGCACCCGATGCTCGACCAGAAGATGGTCGGCACGACCCTCGTCGACGCGGGTGCCGGGCGGCTCCTCACCAAGCGCGCGAAGCCCGATGCCCTGGCCGCAGCCATCCGCGCACTGCTCGAGGACGGGCCGCACCGGGCTGCCGCCGCACGCCTGGGTGCTGCGATCCGCGCGCAGTCCGGCGCCGCTGCCGGGGCGGATCTCATCGACGGGCTGCTCGCCCAGCCGTCGGTCGATCCGTCGGTGGCCTGAGCATCCTCCACCCTCCCGGGCGCGGCGCCCCCGGACGACGTACACCTGGTGGCGCCGGACCACGTGTGCGGCGGGCGGTCGGCACTCCACCGGCCGCAGCTGTACGTCGTCTGGGGGCTCAGCCGAGCGGGAACTCGGCGACCGTCTCGTAGCGAGGCGTACGACGCGGGCCCTCGCCCAGGTGCGACCGGACCAGCGTGAGCGTGTCCACCGTCCAGGCCGGGCCTTCGTAGGCGTCGAGCAGCCTGACCCAGTTGCTCAGCTCCTCGGGAAAGCCCAGCCGCGCCAGCGTCACGTGTGGCCGGAACCGCTGCCCGTCGACAGTCGCCCCCGCCTTCGCGAGCGCCGCACGCGCACCGGCGGCCAGGAGGTCGAGCTCCGCGAGCGCATCGACAGGAGCCTCCTCACGAGCCGGCTGCACGCCGGCCCACAGCACCTTCGCCTCGGCCACGTGCGGGAAGACCCCGCCACCCGTGAGGCGCACCTCGAACGGCTGACGCCTCCCGGCCGCGGTCGCAAGCCGCTCCTCCACCTCGTCGAGGACCCGCTCCGGCGCCTCCGCCGCGAACGCCAGCGTCAGGTGCCACTGCTCCGGCAGCGACCAGCGCCAGTGGCCGGCGACCTCCCGGCGTACGTCGAGGAAGGTGTCGAGGTGGGCGGTCACCTCCTCCGGAGGCACGACGGCGGCGAAGAGTCTCATCCGACCAGTGTGGCGACGCGCGCAACCGCATTGCCCACCCGCGGCGAGGCCCAGGCGGAGCCGGGCCGCAGCCCCGAGCGTTGACCGGAGCGAGCGCAGCGAGCGGCGGGAACCAGGGCGGGGTGCGCTCCGGCGCAGCCCGGGCCTCGCCGCGGCCGGAAATGCGACGACGCCGCCCACCAACGGTGAGCGGCGTCGTACGGAAGAAGACTCAGAAGCCGAGCTCGCGGCCGATGAGCTCCTTCATGATCTCGTTGGAGCCGGCCCAGATCTTCGTGACGCGGGCGTCGCGCCAGGCGCGGGCGACGCGGTACTCGTTCATGAAGCCGTAGCCACCGTGGATCTGGACGCACGCGTCGAGGACCTCGGACTGGGCCTGCGAGGACCACCACTTGGCCTTGGCGGCGTCGACGGCGGTGAGCTCGCCCTTGTCGTGGGCCTCGATGCACTTGTCCATGTAGGCCTCGCACACCTCGATCTGCGTGACCAGCTCGGCCATCAGGAACTTGAGGTGCTGGAACTTGCCGATCGGCTGGCCGAAGGCCTGGCGCTCGTGGGCGTACTGGATCGTCTCGGTGAGGATCTGCTTGGCGTGCGCCGTGTTGGCGATCGCGCAGGCGATGCGCTCCTGCGGGAGCTTCTGCATCATGTGGATGAAGCCCTTGTTGAGCTCACCGATGATCTCGGCGTCGGTGACGCGGACGTTCTCGAAGAAGAGCTCCGAGGTGTCCGACTCCTCCATGCCGACCTTGTCGAGCTTGCGACCGCGCGAGAAGCCCTCCTTGGTCGCCTCGATCGCGAAGAGCGTGATGCCCTTCGGGCCGAGCTCCGGAGCGGTGCGGACGGCAGCGATCACGATGTCGCAGGAGTAGCCGTTGGTGATGAAGGTCTTGGAGCCGTTGATGACCCACTCGTCGCCGTCGCGGACGGCGGTGGTCTTGAGCGCGGCGAGGTCGGAGCCACCGCCGGGCTCGGTCATGCCGATCGCGAGGACGATCTCACCCGACGCGACGCCCGGGAGCCAGCGCTCCTTCTGCTCGGGGGTGCCGAGCTCGTTGATGTACGGCGCGGTGATGTCGGAGTTGATGCCGACGCAGGTCGGGAGCGCGGCGTTGACCTTGGCGAGCTCCTCCGCGAGCACGGCGTTGTAGCGGAAGTCGCCCGCGCCGCCGTACTCCTCGTCGAGGGCGAGGCCGAGGAAGCCGTTCTCGCCGGCCTTCAGCCAGAACTCACGCGGGAGGGCCTTGTCGGCGATGTACTGCTCGCCGTTGGGGATGACGTCACGCTCGAGCCACGTGCGCACCGCGCCGCGGAAGTCCTCGTGGTCCTGGGTGTAGATGGTGCGCTTCATGGGTCACTCCGCTTTCTTCTTGTTCGCTGCCGCCAGGTCGTACACCTCGGCGGGGTCAGGAGTCTGGATGGAGACGGGCTGGTCGTAGTGGCTCAGCGTGTAGACGGCGTCGCTCGACGGCTCGGTGAGGCGGACGATGCGGTGCGGCGCGTCCGTCGAGACCCAGAGGGTGCTCTTCACGCCGGCCTGGTCGGCGTTGAGCGCGACCGCCTCGACGCCGTCGACCTTCCGCTCGTCGCCCTTGGTGGCCAGCGTGCGGTCACCGGAGGTGAGCAGCGGCAGGAAGGACTTCAGGTCGCACTGCAGCAGCAGGTAGCCGCCGCTCCGCGGGCTCTTCACCCAGCGGCCGTCCCAGACCTTCAGCGCCCGCTCGACGCGCGTGCGGTCGGCGTCGGTCGACGCCTGCCCCCGCCAGTACGCCGCGTCGCCGTGCACGTAGGAGCCCGAGGCGTCCTCGATGACCTGCGCCTTGCCACCAGAGGTGGGCTCGACGGAGCCGGTGCAGGTGCCGTCGTCGGCGAGGCTGACGTGGAGCCTCGCGTCCTTCGTCGTGCCGTCGATGGTGACCGAGCGGACACCGCTCATGTCGGACCGGACCGCCTCGCTGATCTGCGCGGCGGTCTGCTTGCCGAACGCACTGGTCGGCGTGTGGGCCGCCGTGTCACTGCCGCACCCGGAGAGTGCGAGCGCGCCGAGCAGGGCGGCCGACAGGGCGGTCGCGCGCAGGGTGCGGCTCATCGTTTGTTACCTCCGGGTACGGGTTGTCTCCGCAGAATCTAACGACCCGGCGAGCCGCCGTTGCAATCCGCTCGCCCGGTGGGCCCGCCGCGCGAGCGCCGCCCGCAGCGCATCCTCGCCGCCGATGAGACGGACGACACCCCGCGCGCGGGTCACCGCGGTGTAGAGGAGCTCGCGCGCGAGCAGCCGCGAATCGGCGTCGGGAAGCAGCACCGTCACCTCGCGGGCCTGGCTGCCCTGGCTCTTGTGGATGGTCATCGCGTGCATCGTCTCGACGTCGGCGAGGCGCCCGGGCGCGAGCTCGAGCGGGCCGCCGGCGCCGGCCACAACGGCGCGCGGACGCCCGTCCTCTCCGCGTACGACGACCCCCGTGTCGCCGTTGTGGAGGCCCAGGCCGGGGTCGTTGCGCGTGACGAGCAGCGGACGGCCGGCGTACATCCGGTCGAAGAGGTCGGTCGCGCCCGGCTCGGCCTCGCGGAGCCAGAGCTCGATGCGGGAGTTCCACCAGCGGACCGTGTCGCGGTGGGCGCTGAGCATGCGGTGCTCGTCGAGCGCGGCGAGGGCAGCGGCCGGGTCACCCGCGAGCGCCGCGGCACGCACGACCCGGGCCGGCGGGAGGGCAGCCGCCCGGACCGCCTCGGCCACCGCTGCCGGGTCGTCGGTCTCGGTCCAGCGCACGTCGTCGTGGCCCGCGCGCAGGACCGCGATCGCGGCCTCGGCGTCGCCCGCACGGATCGCCTGCGCCAGCTCGCCGATCGTCGCGCCGAACCGGTGGACCGTGCCGAGCTCGACCACCGGGGAGTCGCTGCGCCCGCGGAAGCCGGCGACGAGGTCGTCGAGGACTGCGCCCGCCTCGACCGACGCGAGCTGGTCGGGGTCGCCGACGAGCACGAGCCGGGCGTCGGGGCGGACCGCCTCGAGCAGGCGGGCCATCATCGTCAGCGACACCATCGATGTCTCGTCGACGATCACCAGGTCGTGCGGCAGCCGGTTGGACCGGTCGTGGCGGAAGCGGGTCTGGTTGTCGCGGCGGTACCCGAGCAGCCGGTGGAGCGTGGTCGCCCGCAGCCCCTGCAACCGCGCGGCGTCGGCCGGCGGCAGGTCGGTCGCCGCGGCGAGCACCTGCTCCTGGAGCCGGGCGGCCGCCTTGCCGGTCGGCGCCGCCAGGGCGATGCGCGCGTCGGGGCCCAGCTGCTCGGTCAGCACGGCCAGGATCCGGGTCACGGTGGTCGTCTTGCCCGTGCCCGGGCCGCCGGTCAGGACGGTGGTCCACCGCGTGGCCGCGCCCGCGCAGGCGGCGCGCTGCTCGGCGTACGTCGGGTCGGGGTAGAGGCGCTCGAGGGAGGCGTCGAGGAGCGCCGTGTCGACCTCGGGCGCCGGGCGGGCGGCGCGCGCGATGAGGTCGTCGGCGACCTGCTGCTCCTGCGCGCGGTAGCGTTCGAGGTAGACGAGGCCGTGCTCGACGGCGAGGGCGCCGCTCGCGACGACCTTGCTCCGGGTGAGGCCCTCGCGCCACTCCTCCAGGTCGGGCCACGAGAGGTCCGGCGCGAGCTCGGTGACCTCGTCGAGGGCGAGGCAGACCGAGCCGTGGCGCACCGCGCGGACGGCCAGCGCCACCGCCAGCGCGCTCCGCGGATCGGCGTCACCGGCGATCGCGCAGACCCGCCGCGCCACGTGGACGTCGGCGGCCTCGAGCACCCCCGCCGCGTTGTACGCCGCAAGGTCGCCGCCGGCGCCCAGTGCACGCCGGACATCCCACGGGTCGTCGGACTCCCACAGGCCGGCGGTCATCGACTGCCTCCTTGCGCCGAGCCGTCGAGGAGGTCGGAGACGGCCTCGACCAGCGCGACCGGCGGCTGCCAGGCGAAGACGCCGTAGGGACGGTCGCCGTCGCGCGGGGTGGCCGGCCCGACCATGCCGCGCAGGTAGAGGTAGAGCACGCCGCCGAGGTGCTGCTCCGGGGCGTAGCCGGGCAGCCGCCAGCGCAGGTAGCGGTGGAGCACCACCACGTAGAGCAGCGCCTGCAGGGGGTAGTCGGAGTGGCCCATCGCCGCGTCGAGCGCCTCGGGGCGGTAGTCGTCGATGCTCAGCTCGTGGCCGGGTTGCGCGAGCCAGTTGGTCTTGTAGTCGACGGTCAGGAAGCGTGGACCGGCCTGGGTGGTGACGCGGAGGACGACGTCGATCGAGCCCGTGAGGTAGCCCCGCAGCGACTGCCCGCCGAGCGCGGGGTCGTTCAGCGCGGCGGTGTAGGAGCGGACCGGGTCGCCCCCCGGCAGGTGCTTCTCCAGCAGCGGAGCGAGGTCGCCGAGGAGGGGGCTCGCGGCGCCCCCGGTGGTCGCCGCGGCCAGGTCGCCGCCGGCCAGAGGCACCTCGAAATCGAGCTCGCAGAGCCGGTCGCCGCGGCTGAGCTCGCGCAGGGTGAGGTCGCCCGCGAGCGGGCCCAACGGGGAGTCGCAGACCGCGACGAGCGCATCGGCGAGCTCCTCGCGGTCGACGGTGACCGGCCACCAGGTGAGCTGCTCGTCGATGTGGTGGAGCAGCTCGGCACGCAGGTCGCCGTCGAAGTCGGGCGCCGCCGGATCAGCGTGCTCGAGCACCGCGTGCACCAGCGAGCCGAACGTCGCGCCCATCGGCAGCGTCGCCATCGGCACCTCGCTCCGAGCCGCGCGCGGCGGCGTGCCCCTGCCGTCCACGGCGCCCGACAGATCCTCCCTTGCCTTAGCGATCGCTAAGGCAGGAGCAGATTCCCCTCCCAGTCCTGGACCGGGAGACGTCGCCAGGTCCGCCTGGCCAACCGGCGACACGGAAGCACCCGCGCCGTCCTGCTCGTCGTCGCGCGGCACCAGCTCCGGCTCGCTCAGCCCGGCAGCGGCGGCACCCGCGGAGCCATGGCCCGGCGTGGGGTCGACGGCGGTGAGCGCGGAGTACGACGTGCGCCGCCAGGCGGTGTCGATCGACCGGTCGAAGCTCCGCACGGCCAGGGCCGCGTGGTCCGTCGGCAGCGGCTCGGAGGCGACGGTCGCCCGGACGGCCGGCTCCCAGCACGGGCCGCCGTTGGCGGCGTACCAGTCGAGCTTGGCGACGAGGGACTCGGCGGTCTCGACCGGGTGGCTGTCGGGGACGGCGGGCGTGCCGGGACGGCGGCCGAGCAGGAGCCGGTGGAGGGCGGAGGTGGGCGCGTTGCGGGGGGCGGGGGCGTACCACGCGACGACCTGCGACTGGGCCCGGGTGAGGGCGACGTAGAGCAGGCGGAGCGCCTCGCCGGCCTCCTCCGCGAGGTGGAGCGCGGCGTGCGGCGACCAGGTCGGTCCGGGTCCGCCGACGTTGCGGCAACGCACGCCGTCGGGGCCGTGGAAGAGCGCGACCGCCGGGTCGCGGGGCCAGCGGTCCCAGAGGGAGGGGAGGTAGACGACGGGGTACTGCAGGCCCTTCGAGCCGTGGATCGTCACCAGCTGCACCGCGGCCGCGTCGGAGTCGAGGCGGCGGGTCCGCTCGCCGGCGGTGTCGGGCCGGTCGTCGGCGATCTGGTCGCGGAGCCAGCCGGCCAGCGCGACGAGGCCGAGGCGCTCCTCGGCGGCGACCTTGTGGAGCACCTGGCCGATGTGGCGCAGGTCGGTGAGGAGGCGCTCACCGCCGGTGCAGCGGAGCACGCGCGCGGTCAGCCCGCCCGTCACCGCCGCCTCCATGACCGCCGCGATGCCGCGGCTGGTGGCCAGCTCGGACCATGTGCGGACCGTCTCGGCGACCACGTCGGTCAGTGCGTCGCCACCCTCGGCGAGGTCGGCAGCCGTGTGCCCGAGGAACGACGTCAGCGCCGCCGACCGGACCCGCGGCGGCCGGTGCGGCTGCTCGAGCGCCTCGACCAGCGTCAGCCACTCCCGCGCCGCGGGTGTCGAGAAGACGCTGCCATTGCCCGCCACCACCGCAGGTACGCCGAGCTCCGCCAGCGCGGCCTGGATCGAGGCCAGGTCGCTGTGCTTGTGGGCCAGCACCGCCACGTCGGCGGGCTCGAGCGGACGGCCCTCGAAGGTGGCGCCCGAGGTCAGCAGTCGCTTGATGTCGTGGGCCACGTCGGGCCAGAGGTGGTCGCGGATCGCGGCGACGGACGGGGCGCGGCGTTCGCCCATGCCGAGCTCCTGCGGGCGCACGACGCGGAGGCGGAACGGCGCACCCGCACCCTCGAGCCGACCACCCCGGTGGTGGGCCTCGACGTCGTGGACGACGATCCGCTCGTCGCCGAGCGCAGCGCCGCGGAGCACGACCTGGAGCGCGTCGACCAGGTCGGAGTCGGAGCGCCAGTTGACCCCGAGCGTGGCCTGCGACCCGGCGGTCTCGGCGGCCGCGAGGTAGGTGGCGACGTCGCCGCCACGGAAGGCGTAGATGGCCTGCTTCGGGTCGCCGATGAGGACCATCGTGGCGTGGCCGGAGAAGGCCCGGTCGAAGACCTGCCACTGCACCGGGTCGGTGTCCTGGAACTCGTCGACGAGCACGACCTTCCACCGCGCGCGCATCCGCTGGGCGGCGGGCGAGTCGGGCACGGCCAGCGCATCCGCGAGCTGCCCGAGCAGGTCGTCGTAGCCGAGCAGTCCGAGCCGACGCTTGCGGCGCTCGAACTCCGCCCGCACCGCCTGCGCGAACGCGACCCGCACCGCCGGCGTCGACCCCGCGGCTGCATCGGCTGGCTCCAGCCGCGCCCGTGGGTCGACCACGGCCGCGCGCCCGAGCGCCAACGCATCCTTGCGGGAGAAGGCCGGCGGCTGGTCGGCGGCGGACCCGGCGTACGCGCGGAGGTAGAGGTCGTCGACGACCTCGACGAGGAGGTCGTCGAGGTCCTCGACCAGCTGCGCGCCGGCGTCGGAGTCGCCGGCGACGCCGAGCCCGCGGAGCACCTGCTGGCAGAACTGGTGGATCGTCGCGATCGTCGCCACGTCGAAGTCGGCGAGGGCCTGCCGCAGCCGTCCTGCCCGCAGCGCGAGCTCGGCCGGCGGCGCGTCGAGGAGGAGGTCGATCAGCTCGTCGTCGCCCGGGATGACGGCCGCGGGCGCGGCCAGCGCGCGCTCGGCGCAGACCAGCTGCGCGCGCACGCGCTCGCGGAGCTCCTGGCTCGCCGCACGGCCGAAGGTGACGACGAGCATCTGCTCGAGCAGCGCCTCGCCCTCGGCGACGAACCGCGTCACGAGCGCCGCGATCGTCCACGTCTTGCCCGTGCCCGCGCTCGCCTCGAGCAGCGTCGTGCCCGTCGGCAGCGGCCCGCGGACGTCGAACCGCCCGATCGCCCGGCCCGTGGCCGTCACAGCGACCTCACCAGCTCGGCGCCGGTGACGAGCGGCCCCCAGAGCCGCCAGGCGTACTGCCCCAGCCGGTGGCGCTCCTCGTCGTCCCAGCGCTCGTCGGACCGCGGGGCGCCCGTCAGCACGTCGTACGCCGCGTGGGCACCGAAGGCGCGCACGTGCCAGGCGTCGGCGTCCTCGCCGGGGATGCCGTGGTCGCTGAACGGGTCGGTGGCCCACGCCTTGGCCGCGCGCTCGTCGGGGTGCGCGTCGGCCCCGCGGCGGAGGCGGCCGGCCTCCTCGGCGTAGGCGAGGGTCGTCTTCGGCGGGATCGGGAGCGGCTCCGACTGCCCGCGCAGCCAGACGTCGACGACGTCGGTGAGCCACTGCTCGGCCCGGTCGTCGAGCGGGCCGGCGAGCGCGCGCTGGGCGCCGGAGCGCTGCTTGCCGAGTGCGTGCGAGCGCCACATCTGGTCGGGGTGCGCGACCGAGAGGGCAAGCAGGTCGAGCCACGCGGCGAACCGCTGCTTCGGGCCGAGACTGGAGTAGGTGACGGTCACGATGTCGGGGCCGAAGACGTCGGTGACCGTGCCGGTCAGGCGCACGTCGCGGCCCTGCACGCGGAGCGCGACATCGACGTCGACGCTGCGCGGCGTGCCCTGGCGCAGGTGCATCGCCTGGGTGACGAGCGGCTGGACCGCCTTGACCACGTGGGTCAGCTCGCGCTGGCCGAGCGCACCGGGGGGCAGCAGGCCGCGGAGGAGCTCGGCGGTCATGCCGTCGCCCGGGCTCATGCCGGCGAGGACGTCGCGGACCAGCCGGTCGCCGACGGCCCAGCGCTCGAGTGGGCCCAGCTCGATCGGCACAGCGTCGGCGAGCGGGTCGGCCTCGAGCGGCGCGGCGAGGCCGAGCCGGTCACGCAGGAAGCCGCGGACGGGGTGCGCGAAGAAGGCCTTGAGGTCGGCGAGCGCGAGCTCCAGCGGCTCGCCGGCCGGCGCCGGGACGAGACCGGCGAGCGGGTCGGGGCAGAGCACGCCGACCTGCTCGCGCGTGCCCCGCGACGCCTCGGCGCCGACGAGCGCCGCGCGGTCGAAGCTGAACGGCCGCGCGGGCACGAGCGCGCCCGGACGGAGGTTCTTCTCGTCGAAGGGCTGCAGCGGGTGGTGGACGTGGATGTCCTCGACGCTGTCGACGGTGGTCAGCGCGACGGCCTCGAGCAGCTCGCCGAGTGGCACGGCGGGCGGACGCGGCGAGCCGGTGTGCTCGCCGGCTCCGGTGTAGGTGACGACGAGGGTCTCGCGCGCGGCGAGGATCGCGTCGAGCAGGAGCTGCCGGTCCTCCGCGCGCACGTCGCGCTCACCGGTGACCGGCCGCCGGGCGAGGACGTCGTCGCCGTCGGCGATCGTCTGCCGCGGGAAGACGCCGTCGTCGAGGCCGAGCAGCGCCACCACGCGGTGCGGCACCGAGCGCATCGGCACCATCGTGCAGACCGTGAGCGTGCCGGTGCGGAAGCTGGCCCGCGTCGGTCGGCCGCCGAGGCGCTGCTTCAGGAGCGTGCGTACGTCGGCCAGGCCCAGCGAGGTCGCGACCGAGCCGTCGTCGAGGCGGCCGATCTCGCGCTCGAACTCGGCCTGCTGCCACGGCTCCTCGGCCCGGGCCAGCGCGTTGACGCCGTCGCGCAGCACGCGCGCCCACTCGTCGACACCGCGCGCCGCCTCCGCCCGTGCGGTGAAGGCGTGCACCCGGTCGAGCAGCTCGGTGAACCGCCCCGCCAGGTCGACGTCGCCCGAGCCGATGTCGTCGAGCGGCAGCACGGCCCCGAGGTGGCGGTGCTCGTCACCCGCGACGGCCACACCGAGGAGCACCCGGTCGAGGCCGGCCGCCCAGGTGTTGGCGCCGAGGTCGAGGCCGTAGCGCCCCCGGTGGCCGGCGTCGAAGCCCCACCGCACGCCCGACTCGGCGATCCAGCCGCGGATCCGGTCGATCTCGTCGTCGTCGAACCCGAACCGATTGCGCACCGGCGCCGCACCGGCCAGGTCGAGCACCTCGGTCGCGGTGAGCCGCCCGCCCGCGAGCTCGACGAGGGTCGCGGCGAGCCCGAGCAGGGGGTTGGTCGAGGAGAGCGCCCTGTCGGCGAGGCGGACGCGCAGCCGGTGCCCGGGGTGCCCCTCGCCGTCAGCGGCGTCGGCCTTGCCCGAGGGGGCGGGGAGCGCAGCGACCGACGCCATGCCGAACGCCGCCGCGATCAGCGGCGCGTAGGCCTCCACGTCGGGGCACATCACCAGGATGTCGCGCGGCTCCAGCGTCGGGTCATCGGCGAGCAGGCCGACCAGCACCTCGCGGAGCACGTCGACCTGCCGGGCCGCGCCGTGGCACGCGTGCACCTGGACCGACCGGTCCTCCGGGTCACGCGTGCGGGCGGCCCGCAGCGCCTCGTCCGGCACCGTGTCGTGCCGGAGGTCGTGCTGCAGCCAGCCGAGCACCGAGTCGGCGGGAGAGCTTGTCGCCACCAGCGGAGCCGTCTCGACCGGCGCGACCACCGCCAGCGTGCGCTGCAGCTCGCGTGCGTCACGCCCGAGCGAGGCGAGCAGCGGGTGCTCCACGAGCAACGCCGACTCATCGCTGTCGCGCGGCACCGGGCCCGCGGAGACCGCCGGCGCCAGCCGCTCCCACGCAGCAGCGGAAGCCTGCGGCAGCCAGAGGTGTACGTCGCGGTGCACCGCCAGCGCGGCCAGCAGGTCACGCTCGGTCGACGGGATGCGCGTGTGGCCGAAGAGCGAGAGGCGCGGCGGGAGGTCGAGCGGGCGCCCCGGCCGGTCGCCGTCTCCCTCGCGCAGGGCCGCGACGATGCGGGCGTGGCGCTCGTCGGGAGCGGGTCCGCCGATGCGCGCGCAGAGCCGTCGCCACAGCTCGGGCTGCCAGCGCAGGTCCTCCGCGAGCGCACCACCGAGGCCGTCCTCGTCGAGCCCCGCGCGCCAGGCGGCCACGAGCTGCGGCCGCTGGACGGCGTACGCGCTGAAGAGGCCGGCGAGGCGTCGGGCGACGGCGTAGCGCCGGTTGCGCCGCAGGTCGTCAGGCGGGCCGGACAGGCCGAGGTGGTCGGCGAGGACGCGGCACCAGGGCTCGCCGGCAGCCTCGTCGATCACCTCGAGCAGCGGCCAGACGACGCGGTCGGGATCCCACACGTCGTCGCGCTCGCGGCCCAGGAGCATCGAGACCAGGGACCGCGGGCTGGCGAAGTCGACGCCGGCGCACACGCCGTCACCACCGCGCTCCCCCGTGCCGAGCCGGTGCGCGAGCCGCTGGGTCAGCCACCGCTCCACGCCGCGCGCGGGCACGACGACGAGCTCGCGGGCGAACGGGTCCGCGAGCGGCGAGCCGCCCAGCAGGTCCGCCAGCCCGTCGGCGAGCAGGTCCGTGCGCTCGGCGCGGTGGAGGTACAGCGTCACGGCGACAGGATGTCAGGCCCCGCCGACACCGCACCCGCGCCCGGCGGAGGACGTCGTCCGGAAATGGGATGACCCCGCGGCGTCTCGGGTCACCGCGGGGTCAGGAGAATCTTGCGCCCTCCACCACCGCACTGTCGCCCCCTCCTCCCCAATTCCGCCCGGATGGGCCATCCGCATAGTCCGAACGGGCTACTCGAATGGATTGGGCCTCCGCGGGGCACCGGAGAGGCGTCCTCAGGAAAGGAGACGCCTCATGTACATCGGACTCGGAATCGTCCTGCTCGTGCTGGGACTCGTGTTCGTGCTCGACGTCATCCAGGTCGACCTGTCGTTCATCAACGACAACGCCCTCGGCTGGATCCTCGTGCTCGCCGGCGTGCTGGCCATCGTGCTCTCGCTGGTCGTGGCACCGCCGTGGCGCCGCAGCGAGACGTACTACGACGGCCCCGCCCGCTGATCGCGGGCTGAGCCACTCCGTCGGGGACGCGCCTCCGCACCTGCGTTAGTCTCCTTGTTGCAAGTTCTTCGCAACAAGGAGAGTGGGCGGATGCACGTCCCCGACGGGTTTCTCGACGCACCGACGTCGCTCGCGACCGGCACGGTCGCGGTCGTCGGCGTCGGCCTCGCCCTCCGCGGCGCCCGTCGTGAGCTCGACGAGCGCACCGCTCCCCTGGCCGGCCTCGTCGCCGCCTTCGTCTTCGCCACCCAGATGGTCAACTTCCCGGTCGGCGCCGGCACGAGTGGCCACCTGCTCGGCGGCGCCCTCGCCGCCGCCCTCGTCGGGCCGTGGACCGGCGTGCTGGTGATGAGCGTCGTGCTCCTCGTCCAGGCCCTCCTCTTCGCCGACGGCGGGCTCACCGCGCTCGGCACCAACATCACGCTCATGGGCCTCGTCGGCGTCGGCGTGGGCTGGGCCGTCATCGTGCTCGTCCGCGCGCTGCTCCCCCGGCGTACCTCGTCGGTGGTGCCGGCCGCCGCCCTCGGCGCCGCGATCTCGGTGCCCGTCGCGGCTGCGGCGTTCACCGCGCTCTTCGCCGTCGGCGGCGTCGCCGACGTCCCGCTCGGGGCGGTCCTCACGGCGATGATCGGCTGGCACACCCTGATCGGCCTCGGCGAGGCGGTCATCACCGCGCTGGTCATCAGCTCCGTCGTCGCCACCCGCCCCGACCTCGTGTACGCCGCCCGCCCGCTGCTGGCGGACCGCTCGCTGGAGATCCGCACGCCGGAGGCGGTGGCGTGATCCGCACCCGCACGTTCTACGTCGTGCTGCTCGTCGCCGCGCTGCTGGTCGCGGGCGTGCTCAGCTACTACGCCTCGACCTCCCCCGACGGGCTCATGCACGTCGCCGACACCACGGGCATCGCGTCGTCGCAGAAGACCCACGCGACCGACGGCAGCCCCCTGGCCGGCTACGGCGTCAGCGGCCTCGACCACCGCCTCGGCAAGGGCATCGCCGGCGTCGTCGGCGTCCTCGTCTGCCTCGGGCTCGGCCTCGGCCTGGGCCGGCTCGTGCGCCGTCCCGCCGCAACCGACGCCCCGTCGTCGGACTCCTGAGGTGCGCGCCTGATGGGGGCCGGTCACGGCCACGCGCTGCACGTGCACGGCCACTCGCCGGTGCACCGCGCGCCTGCGCACCTGAAGATCCTCGGGCTGCTCGGCTTCATGCTGCTCGTCGTCGCGACGCCCGGCCACTGGCACTCCGCCTTCGGCCTCTGGCTGGCGCTCCTCCTGACCGTCGTGGTGGTCGCGCGCGTCCCGTTCCGCTGGCTGTTGCCCCGGCTGGTCGTCGAGGTGCCGTTCGTCGTCTTCGCGGTGCTGATGCCCTTCATCGCGCACGGCCCGCGCGTCGACGTCCTGGGCGTCGCCGTCAGCGAGTCGGGCCTGCTGGCCGCGTGGACGCTGCTCGCCAAGGGCACCCTCGGCGTCATCGCCGGCCTCACGCTCGCCGCGACGACCTCGCCGCCGGAGCTGGTCCGTGGGCTCGAGCGGCTGCGGCTGCCGTCAGCGCTGGTCCAGATCGCAGCGTTCATGATCCGCTACCTCGAGGTCGTCGCCGACGACCTCCGCCGGCAGAACATCGCCCTCGCCTCCCGCGGCTTCGTCGCCCGCGACCCGCGCCACTGGCCGGTGCTCGCGAAGTCGATCGGTGCGCTGTTCATCCGCTCCTACGAGCGCGGCGAGCGGGTCCACCTGGCGATGCTGGCGCGCGGCTACGAGGCCGTGGGCGAGCGGCCGACGCCGTCGCGAGCGACGCCAGACGGGTTCGTCGGCAAGGCGGAGCGCCGAAGGCGGGCCGGCGGCCCGTCGAGGCACGACAACGCAGCCGACGAGCCCGTATGGGGTCGCGCAGCAGGCGAGAGGCCGGTTGACCACAGCCCAGGAAGGATGCCCTCGTGAGCACCCCGGTCCTCGACGTACGCGGTCTGGCGTTCGCCTACCCCGACGGGCACCAGGCGCTCTTCGGCGTCGACCTGCACGTGCACCAGGGCGAGCGGGTCGCGCTGCTCGGCCCCAACGGCGCGGGCAAGACGACGCTGGTGCACCACCTCAACGGCATCCTCACCGGCGGCGCGGGCTCGGTCGCGGTCTCCGGGCTGCCCGTCGAGAAGAAGAACCTCAAGGAGATCCGGCGCCGCGTCGGCGTGGTCTTCCAGGATCCCGACGACCAGCTCTTCATGCCGACGGTGCGTGAAGACGTCGCCTTCGGCCCGCGCAACCTCGGCCTGCGCCGCGCCGAGCTCGACGGCGTCGTCATGGCGGCCCTCGACCGCGTCGGCATGGCGGCGTACGTCGACCGTCCGCCGCACCACCTCTCGTTCGGCCAGCGGCGCCGGGTCGCGGTGGCGACGGTGCTCGCGATGAACCCCTCGATCCTGGTGCTGGACGAGCCCTCCTCGAACCTCGACCCCGCCTCGCGCCGCGAGCTCGCCGAGATCCTCGTGTCGCTCGACATCACGCTGCTGATGGTCACCCACGACCTGCCCTACGCGCTCCAGCTCTGCGAGCGGTCGATCGTGCTGTCGGACGGCGTGGTCGCGGCCGACGGCCCGACGTACGACGTGCTCACCGACGAGGCGCTGATGCGGGCACACCGCCTCGAGCTGCCGTTCGGCTTCGACCCTGCCGCGACCCGCTGACGGCCCTAGGATCTGGCCCGTGCCCGACCTGACCGAACCCTGCCCCAACTGCGAGACGCTGATGCGCTGGGAGACCTCCCACGAGCGCTGCGACGGCTGCGGCTACATCCGCCCGTGCTGCGAAGGCGCTCCCTGCGGCTGACCCGTCGGTCGCGTTGGTGGCCCGTGCGGAGGGGTCCAGACCACCCGGACGGGTGGGGCCGGGCGGCCCTTCTGGCCGATGTGCGCGACGCCCGGTCGCCGTACGGTCGAGAGGTGACCGGACGACAGGAGGTGGGTGGCATGGAGTCAGAAGCAGCGGGTCCAGAGCTCGCCCCTGACGTCGCACTGGCGATGCTCATGCGCAAGGAGCTCCTCCGGCTCGCCGCCGTCGAGGACGAGCTGGCCGTCACCGAGGCCGCCCGTACGAGTGGAGTCCAGCAGAGTGGTGTACGACGTCCTGAGTGAGCGCGTGCCTCCAACGTAGGCGCGGCCACCGGGTGAATCCTT
>NZ_BMNI01000004.1 GCF_014646375.1 Nocardioides phosphati | reverse complement strand
AAGGATTCACCCGGTGGCCGCGCCTACGTTGGAGGCACGCGCTCACTCAGGACGTCGTACACCACTCTGCTGGACTCCACTGCCGCCGCCCGCCGCCCGGCGTACGCCCGGCACCACCACAACGGCGAGTGCCGATCACTGGCATCGCGCACCTCACAGCCGGAATGTCCGGGTTGCCGGACACCCCGTCGACCCGCCTCCTTGCGCATGACCGCCACATCCCTAGACTGTGACCCGGGCCACTTAGTGAACCGATTCACAAGCGCGCAGGAGGGTGTGTGGAGCTCTACGTTCCCGTGTTGGCACTGGCGGTGCTGGCGGGTGCATTCGCCATCGGATCCGTCGTGATGAGCAGCTTCACGGGCCCGAAGCGCTACAACCGCGCCAAGCTCGACGCGTACGAGTGCGGCATCGAGCCGACGCCCAACGCGCTGAGCGGCCGCTTCCCGGTGAAGTTCTTCATCATCGCGATGCTCTTCATCGTCTTCGACATCGAGATCGTCTTCCTCTACCCCTGGGCGGTCCATCTCGACGCCCTGGGCTGGTTCGGCCTCGCGGAGATGGCGGTCTTCCTCGGCACGGTGTTCGTGGCCTACGCGTACGTGTGGCGCCGCGGCGGACTCGACTGGGACTGAGGCAACAACACAATGGGTCTAGAAGAGAAGCTCCCCAGCGGAGTCCTGCTGACGACGGTCGAGGGGCTCGCCGGCTACATGCGCAAGGCGGCGTTCTGGCCGGCGACGTTCGGCCTGGCCTGCTGCGCGATCGAGATGATGACGAGCGGCGGCCCGAAGTACGACCTCGGCCGGTTCGGCATGGAGGTCTTCCGGGCCTCCCCGCGCCAGGCCGACCTGATGATCGTCGCGGGTCGCGTCAGCCAGAAGATGGCCCCGGTGCTGCGCCAGATCTACGACCAGATGGCCGAGCCGAAGTGGGTGCTCGCGATGGGCGTCTGCGCGAGCTCCGGCGGCATGTTCAACAACTACGCGATCGTCCAGGGCGTCGACCACGTCGTCCCCGTCGACATGTACCTCCCCGGCTGTCCGCCTCGCCCGGAGATGCTGATCGACGCGATCCTCAAGCTCCACGACCAGGTCCAGCACGGCAAGCTCGGCGCCAACCGCACCGCGCAGATCCGCGACCTCGAGGCCGAGGGCCTGATCGCCACTCCCACCAGCCTGATGAAGGGCCGGATGCGCGGTGAGTGACACCACCCCCGGCGGTCCGGGCAAGGACCCGCAGCCGGCCACCCACGAGCCGAGCTCGCCCGAGATCGAGGCGACCACCGACTCGACCTCCGGCTTCGTCCGCAGCCCCGCCGTCGGCGTACGCAAGGGTATGTTCGGTGCCCGGGACGGCGGCGACACCAGCGGCTACGGCGGGCTCGTCGCGCCGATCGTCTACCCCGGCCAGGCCGAGCGCCCGTACGGCGGGTGGTACGACGTCGTCGCCGACTCGCTCGAGGGCCTGGTCGAGCGCGTGGTCATCCACCGTGGCGAGATCACCTTCCACGTGGCCCGCGAGCACCTGCAGAACGCCATGCAGACGCTCCGCGACGAGCAGCGCTTCGAGTTCTGCGCGGGCGTCAGCGGTGTGCACTACCCCGACGACGCGGGGCGCGAGCTCCACGCGGTCTACAGCCTGCTGAGCATGACCCACAACCGGCGGATCCGGGTCGAGACCACGACGCCCGACAGCGACCGCCACCTGCCCAGCTGCGTCGCGACCTACCCGACGCTCGACTGGCACGAGCGCGAGGCGTGGGACTTCTTCGGCCTGGTCTTCGACGGTCACCCGGCGCTCACGCGCATCCAGATGCCCGACGACTGGCCCGGCCACCCGCAGCGCAAGGACTACCCCCTCGGCGGCATCCCGGTCGAGTACAAGGGCGGCACCGTCCCGCCGCCGGACCAGCGGAGGTCCTACTCCTGATGACTGACCCCTACGCAGCGACCAGCACCGAGACCACCGAGGGCCGTGTCTTCACGGTCGGCGGCCAGGACTGGGACGACTTCACCGACGAGCTGAACCCCGACGCCAGCGAGCGCGTTGTCGTCAACATGGGCCCGCAGCACCCGTCGACCCACGGCGTGCTCCGGCTGATCCTCGAGCTCGAGGGCGAGACGGTGACCGAGGCCCGGTGCGGCATCGGCTACCTCCACACCGGCATCGAGAAGAACATGGAGTTCCGCAGCTGGGTCCAGGGCGTCACGTTCTGCACCCGCATGGACTACCTGTCGCCGTTCTTCAACGAGGCGACGTACTGCCTCGGCGTGGAGCGCCTCCTCGACATCGAGGACCAGGTCCCGGAGAAGGCGCAGGTCATGCGCGTCCTCCTGATGGAGCTCAACCGGATCTCCTCCCACCTGGTCTGCATCGCCACCGGCGGCATGGAGATCGGCGCGCTGACCGTCATGACGATCGGCTTCCGCGAGCGCGAGCTGGTCCTCGACCTCTTCGAGCTGATCACCGGCCTCCGGATGAACCACGCGTTCATCCGTCCCGGCGGCGTCGCCCAGGACCTCCCGCCGGGTGCGCTCGACGAGATCCGCAGCTTCGTCGCGCTCATGCGCAAGCGCCTCCCCGAGTACGCCGCGCTGTGCAACGCCAACCCGATCTTCAAGGCGCGACTGTCCGGGGTCGGCCACCTCGACCTCGAGGGCTGCCTGGCCCTCGGCATCTCCGGGCCGGTGCTCCGCTCCGCCGGCTACGCCTGGGACCTCCGCAAGACCTCGCCGTACTCCGGCTACGAGGACTACGACTTCGACGTGATCACGTGGGACACCGCCGACGCCTACGGCCGCTTCCGGGTGCGCCTGGCCGAGATGGAGGAGAGCCTGCGCATCGTCGAGCAGGCCGCCAACCGCCTCGCCGACCTCGAGGGCGCTCCCGTCATGGTCGCCGACAAGAAGATCGCCTGGCCCAGCCAGCTCGCGATCGGCGCCGACGGCATGGGCAACTCCCTCGACCACATCCGCCACATCATGGGCGAGTCGATGGAGGCGCTGATCCACCACTTCAAGCTGGTGACCGAGGGCTTCCGGGTCCCGCCCGGCCAGGCCTACGTGCCGATCGAGAGCCCGCGCGGCGAGCTCGGCGCCCACGTCGTGTCCGACGGCGGCACCCGCCCGTTCCGCGTGCACTTCCGCGACCCGAGCTTCACCAACCTGCAGGCGACCAGCGTGATGAGCGAGGGCGGCGCAGTCGCCGACGTCATCGTCGCGATCGCCTCGATCGACCCCGTGATGGGAGGCGTGGACCGGTGAGCATCAACGCCACGACGTACGCCGAGCTGCAGGAGATCGCCGGGCGCTACCCGCAGGCGCGCTCGGGCCTGCTGCCGATGCTCCACCTCGTGCAGTCGGTCGAGGGGCGCGTGACGCCGGAGGGCATCAACGCCTGCGCCGAGATCCTCGGGCTGACGGCGGCCGAGGTCAGCGGTGTCGCGACCTTCTACACGATGTACAAGCGCAAGCCGGTCGGCGAGCACCACGTCGGCGTCTGCACCAACACGCTCTGTGCGGTCATGGGCGGCGACCAGATCTTCGCCGAGCTCAAGGAGCACCTGCAGGTCGGCAACGACGAGACGACCGCCGACGGCAAGGTCACCCTCGAGCACGTCGAGTGCAACGCGGCCTGCGACTACGCGCCCGTCGTGATGGTCAACTGGGAGTTCTTCGACAACCAGACGCCGGCGTCCGCGAAGCAGCTGGTCGACGACCTCCGCGCGGGCCGCGAGGTCACCGCCTCCCGCGGCGCGAAGATCTGCTCCTGGCGCGAGGCCGAGCGCGTGCTCGCCGGCTACGACGACGGCCGCGCCGATGAGGGCCCGTCCGCGGGCGACGCCTCGCTCGCCGGCCTCAAGACGCTGGAGGGCAAGTGAGCTCCCCGATCACCCCGGTCCTGACGGCCAACTGGGGCACCGACCGCAGCTGGACCCTCGACGCCTACACCCGGCAGGGTGGCTACCAGGCGCTCGCCAAGGCGCTGACGAAGAGCCCCGACGAGGTCGTCGCCGCGGTCAAGGACTCCGGCCTCCGCGGCCGTGGTGGCGCCGGCTTCCCGACCGGCATGAAGTGGGGCTTCCTCCCGCCGTACGACGAGGCCAACCCGACGCCGCGCTACCTGGTGGTCAACGCCGACGAGTCCGAGCCGGGCACCTGCAAGGACATCCCGCTGATGATGGCCTCGCCGCACACCCTCGTGGAGGGCGTGATCATCAGCAGCTACGCGATCCGCGCGAAGCAGGCCTTCATCTACGTGCGCGGCGAGGTCCTCCACGTGATCCGCCGCCTGCGCGCCGCCGTCGCCGAGGCGTACGCCGCGGGCCACCTCGGCCCGGACAGCCCGGCCGGGGTGGACCTCATCGTCCACGCCGGTGCCGGTGCCTACATCTGCGGCGAGGAGACCGCGCTCCTCGACTCGCTCGAGGGTCGCCGCGGCCAGCCGCGCCTGCGCCCGCCGTTCCCGGCCGTGGCTGGTCTCTACGCGCGACCGACCGTCATCAACAACGTCGAGTCGATCGCCTCCGTGCCGGCGATCATCGGCAAGGGCGCCGACTGGTTCGCCAGCCTCGGCACCGAGAAGTCCAAGGGCTTCGTCATCTACTCGCTGTCGGGCCACGTGACCCGCCCGGGCCAGTACGAAGCGCCGCTCGGCATCACGCTGCGCGAGCTGCTCGACCTGGCCGGGGGAGTGCGCCACGGGCACCAGCTGAAGTTCTGGACCCCCGGCGGCTCGAGCACCCCGATCCTCACCGACCAGCACCTCGACGTCCCCCTCGACTACGAGGCGGTCGGCGCCGCCGGCTCGATGCTCGGCACCCGCGCCCTGCAGGTCTTCGACGAGACCACCTGCGTCGTACGCGCGGTGCTGCGCTGGTCGGAGTTCTACAAGCACGAGTCGTGCGGCAAGTGCACCCCGTGCCGTGAGGGCACGTGGTGGCTGGTGCAGGTGCTGACCCGGCTGGAGAACGGCCAGGGCAACGCCGCCGACCTCGACCAGCTCCTCGACCAGTGCGAGAACATCGCCGGCCGCTCCTTCTGCGCCCTCGGCGACGGTGCGACCTCGCCGGTGGTGTCGTCGATCCAGCACTTCCGCGACGAGTACCTCGCCCACCTCGAGCACGGGGGCTGTCCCTTCGACGCCGCAGCCTCCACCGCGTGGGCCCCGCGCCAGGAGGTGCACGCATGAGCACGCCCGCGACCACGCCCGGCGCCACGCCGGCCATCGCCGACGACAAGGTCACGCTGACCGTCGACGGCATGAGCGTGACGGTGCCGAAGGGCACGCTCGTCATCCGCGCCGCCGAGCAGGTCGGCGTGCAGGTCCCACGGTTCTGCGACCACCCGCTGCTCGCGCCGGTCGGTGCCTGCCGCCAGTGCCTGGTCGAGGTGCCCGACGGCGGCAACGGCCGCCCGATCCCGAAGCCGCAGGCCTCCTGCACCCTCACCTGCGCCGAGGGCATGGTCGTCGAGACCCAGGTCTCCAACCCGGTCGCCGAGAAGGCGCAGCGCGGCGTGATGGAGCTGCTGCTGATCAACCACCCGCTCGACTGCCCGGTCTGCGACAAGGGTGGCGAGTGCCCCCTGCAGAACCAGGCGATGTCGTCCGGCCAGGGGGAGTCCCGGTTTGCCGCGCAGGGTGGCGTCAAGCGGACCTTCGAGAAGCCGATCCCGATCTCCCCGCAGATCCTCCTCGACCGCGAGCGCTGCATCGTCTGCCAGCGCTGCACCCGCTTCGCCGCCGAGATCCCCGGCGACCCGGGCATCGCGCTGATCGAGCGTGGCGCGCGCCAGCAGATCGGCACGGCCACGGACGCGCCGTTCGACTCCTACTTCTCCGGCAACGTCGTGCAGATCTGCCCGGTCGGTGCGCTGACCAGCGCCGACTACCGGTTCCGCGCGCGGCCGTTCGACCTGGTCTCGAGCCCGAGCATCGCCGAGCACGACGCCTGCGGTGCGGCGATCCGGGTCGACCACCGCCGGGGCAAGGTCGTCCGCCGGCTCTCCGGCAACGACCCGGAGGTCAACGAGGAGTGGATCTCCGACAAGGACCGCTACGCCTTCCGCTACCAGCGCCCGGCGGCCCGGCTCCAGCACCCACTGGTCCGTGACGCCGAGACCGGTGAGCTCCGCGCTGCGTCGTGGCCCGAGGCGTTCACCGTCGCCGCGCGTGGCCTGGCTGCCGCGAAGGCGGCGGGCGGTGTCGGCGTACTCACCGGTGGGCGGCTGACCGGCGAGGACGCCTACGCGTACTCGAAGTTCGCCCGCGTCGTCCTCGGCACCAACGACATCGACTTCCGCGCCCGCCCGCACTCCGCGGAGGAGGCGCAGTTCCTCGCCTCCACGGTCGCGCTCAGCAACGACGTCCAGTACGCCGACCTCGACCGCGCCGCGTCCGTCGTCCTGCTCGGCCTCGAGCCCGAGGACGAGGCCGGCACGCTCTTCCTCCGGCTCCGCAAGGCCGTGCGAGCCAACGGCCTCCGCGTCGTCGCGGTGGCGCCCTTCGCCAGCCGCGGCCTGCTGAAGCTCGGCGGTCAGCTCGTCCAGGCCGCGCCCGGCGAAGAGGCCGGGGCGATCGCCATGCTCGAGGGCATCGGCGCCGACACCGTGCTTCTGGTCGGCGAGCGCCTCGCCTCGTCGCCCGGCGCGCTCTCCGCGGCCACCGCGCTCGCCGCCACCACGGGCGCACGGCTGGCCTGGGTTCCTCGCCGTGCCGGTGACCGTGGTGCCGTCGAGACCGGCTGCCTGCCCAACCTGCTGCCCGGCGGCCGCCCCGTCGAGGAGCCGACCGCCCGCATCGACCTCGGTGCGGCCTGGGGCGTCGAGCACCTGCCCGCAGGCATCGGACGCGACGGCGACGCGATCCTCGCCGCGGCTGCCGCCGGCGAGCTCGCTGGCCTGGTCATCGGCGGTGTCGCTGCCGAGGACCTCGCCGACCCGGCCCACGCGCTCGCCGCGATCGACGCGGCCGGCTTCGTGGTCAGCCTCGAGCTGACCGAGACCAGCGTGACGCGCCTGGCCGACGTCGTCCTCCCGGTCGCTCCCGTGACGGAGAAGGCCGGCATGTTCGTGACCTGGGAGGGCCGTCCGCGGACCTTCGCGAAGATCTTCGACGTGCCGGGCTCGATGCCCGACCTGCGGGTGCTGGCCGGCATCGCCGACGAGATGGGCACGACGCTGGGCTTCGCGACCACCGACGGGGCCCGCGCCGAGATGGAGCAGGTCGGCCCGTGGGACGGTGAGCGCCCGGCGGCTCCCTCCGAGAAGCCGGCTCCCGCGCGCAAGGTGCTCAAGACCAAGCTCGCGCTCGCGACCTGGAAGCAGCTCGTCGGCCACGGCTCGCTGGTCGAGGAGGGCTCGGTCCTCCTCGAGACGCAGCGTCCCGCGGTCGCCCGGATCACCGCCGAGACCCACGAGATGCTCCGCGGCGCCACCGAGGTGACGCTCACCGGTGACCGGGGCCAGGTGACGCTGCCGGTCGAGGTCGCGGACCTGCCCGAAGGCGTCGTCTGGGTGCCCGCCAATGCCTGGCCGGGCGGCGTCCTCGCCACCCTCGCCGGGCCCGGTGCCTCCGTCTCGGTGAAGGGAGTCCAGCGATGATCTCGCTCCTGGCGATCAGCGCGGCTGCGCCCGAGGACCTCTCGGCGTTCGGCAAGGACCCGTGGTGGCTGATCCTGGCGAAGGTGCTGGCGATCTTCCTCGTGCTGGTGCTGCTGACCCTCTTCAACATCTGGTTCGAACGCCGCGTGGTCGCGCGTATGCAGCACCGCATCGGCCCCAACGTCCACGGTCCCTTCGGCCTGCTGCAGTCGCTCGCCGACGGCGTGAAGCTGGCGCTGAAGGAGGACATCATCCCGAAGGCCGCCGACGTGGTGGTCTTCGTGCTGGCGCCCGTGATCGCGGCGATCCCGGCGTTCATCACGTTCTCGGTGATCCCGTTCGGGCCCGTCGTCGGGCTCCCGTTCACCGACCGCACCACGCCGCTGCAGCTCACCGACATGCCGATGGCCGTGCTCTTCGTGATGGCGATCGCGAGCATCGGCATCTACGGCATCGTGCTCGGCGGCTGGGCATCGGGGTCGACGTACTCCCTGCTCGGTGGTCTGCGCTCGAGCGCGCAGATGATCTCCTACGAGGTCGCGATGGGCCTGAGCCTGGTGGCCGTCTTCCTCTACGCCGGCTCGATGTCGACGAGCACGATCGTCGCTGCGCAGGACCACGTGTGGTTCGGCTTCGTGCTGCTGCCCAGCTTCGTCATCTACGTGATCTCCATGGTGGGTGAGACCAACCGCGCGCCGTTCGACCTGCCGGAGGCCGAGGGCGAGCTCGTCGGCGGCTTCCACACCGAGTACTCCTCGCTGAAGTTCGCGCTCTTCTTCCTCGCTGAGTACATCAACATGGCGACGGTCTCTGCGCTCGCGACGACGCTCTTCCTGGGCGGCTGGCGCGCGCCGTTCGGCATCGCCCACGTCTGGGCCGGCGCCAACCAGGACTACTGGCCGCTGCTGTGGTTCTTCGGCAAGATCCTGCTCTTCATCTTCTTCTTCGTCTGGCTCCGCGGCACCCTGCCCCGCCTGCGCTACGACCAGTTCATGGCGTTCGGCTGGAAGGTGCTGATCCCGATCTCGCTGGTGTGGATCATGCTCGTCGCCACCCTGCGCGTCGCCCGCAACGAGGGCAGCTTCGACAACCTCAGCGGGCCGTTCGTCCCGATCGCCGCCGGCGTGGTCATCGTGATCTGCCTCGCGCTGATGTTCTGGCCCGCGAGCGAGAAGAAGCGCCCGACCGACCAGCGCTCCGGCGTACGCCGTGAGGTGCCGCGCGCCGGTGGCTTCCCCGTGCCGCAGCTTCCCGAGAGCGGTGCCGTGCGCGGCGCCGCCGCCCCGCTCGTGTTCGAGGAGAGTGACCGCTGATGGGCGCCAAGGAGACCCTCTGGGACCCGATCGCCGGCTTCGGCGTGACGTTCCGGACCATGTTCAAGAAGCCGGTCACGGAGCAGTACCCCTTCGAGAAGCCGCAGACCGCCCCGCGCTTCCACGGGCGGCACCAGCTCAACCGCTGGCCCGACGGGCTGGAGAAGTGCGTCGGCTGCGAGCTCTGCGCCTGGGCCTGCCCGGCCGACGCGATCTACGTCGAGGGCGCGGACAACTCCGACGAGCTCGACGCCGACGGCAACAGCCAGCGGTTCAGTCCGGGGGAGCGCTACGGCGCGGTCTACCAGATCAACTACCTGCGCTGCATCCTGTGCGGGCTCTGCATCGAGGCCTGCCCGACCCGCGCGCTGACGATGACCAACGAGTACGAGCTGGCCGACGACAACCGTGCCGACCTGATCTACGAGAAGTCCGACCTGCTCGCGCCGCTCGCGCCCGGCATGGAGGCGCCGCCGCACGCGCCGCGCTACGGCGACGAGAAGAACTACTTCCGCGGTGAGTTCGTCGAGGAGCCGGCGCGGCTGACGGACCTGCTCAAGGAGGGCCAGTCTTGATCGCCTTCTGGTGCCTGGCCCCGATCATGGTCGTGGCCGCGCTCGGCATCCTCGTCGTCCGCAAGGCGGTGCACGCCGCGCTCCTGCTCGCGGTCGTGATGATCTCGCTCGCGGTGCTCTACGCCAGCCTCGAGGCGCCGTTCCTCTTCGCGGTGCAGATCATCGTCTACACCGGCGCGATCCTGATGCTCTTCCTCTTCGTGCTGATGCTCGTCGGCGTCGACGCCTCCGACTCGCTCACCGAGACGATCAAGGGCCACCGCGTCGCGGCGCTGGTCGTCGGTGCCCTCTTCGGCCTCACGGTCGGCCTCGCCGTCGGCCAGGTCGGCTACGGCACGGCGGTCGGCCTCGAGACGGCCAACGCCGCGGGCAACGTCCCGGCCCTGGCCGACCTGCTCTTCTCCGACTGGGTGCTCGCCTTCGAGACCACCTCGGCGCTGCTGATCACCGCGGCCGTCGGCGCGATGGTGCTCGCCCACCGCGAGCGCCTCGAGCCCCGGGCCGGCCAGCGCGAGCTCGCCGCCCGCCGGGTCCAGGAGTACGCCGAGTCCGGCCGCCACCTCGGCCCGCTCCCGGCTCCCGGTGTCTACGCCCGCCACAACGCGGTCGACACCCCGGCGCTGCTGCCCGACGGCTCGCCGTCGGAGCTCTCGCTCAACCGGACGCTCGTCGGTCGTCACGACGACAAGACCCCACCGAAGGACGTGAAGGCGATCGAGAAGATGGTCGAGTCGCACGGGGAGGCCGGCCGATGAACGCCGCGGACTTCAACGTCGGCCCCTACATCGTGCTGTCGACGATCCTCTTCACGATCGGCTGCGTCGGCGTGCTCGTACGCCGCAACGCGATCGTCGTCTTCATGTGCGTCGAGCTGATGCTCAACGCCGCCAACCTCGCGCTCGTCGCGTTCGCCCGCTACCACGGCAACCTGACCGGCCAGATCGCGGCGTTCTTCGTCATGGTCGTGGCGGCGGCCGAGGTCGTCGTGGGCCTGGCGATCATCATGACCCTGTTCCGCACCCGCCGCTCGGCCTCGGTCGACGACGCCAACCTGCTGAAGCTGTGAGGTGCTGACGTGCTCGCACTGATCATCGGCCTGCCACTCCTCGGCGCCGCGATCCTGCTCCTCGGGGGCCGCCACACCGACACCTGGGGCCACTGGCTCGGCGTCGCCACGGTGACCGGCTCGTTCATCACGGGCCTCGTCGCCTTCGTCCGGATCGCCTCTGCGGACCACGACGGCGCGCTCACCCAGCACCTGTGGAACTTCCTCACCGTCGGCGACCTCAAGGTCGGCTTCGACCTGCTGGCCGACCGGCTCTCGATCCTCTTCGTCCTGCTGATCACCGGCGTCGGCTCGCTGATCCACCTGTACTCCGTGGGCTACATGGAGCACGACCCCCGCCGGCGTCGCTTCTTCGGCTACCTCAACCTCTTCGTCGCCGCGATGCTCCTGCTGGTGCTGGGCGCCAACTACCTGGTGCTCTTCGTCGGCTGGGAGGGCGTCGGCCTGGCGTCGTACCTGCTGATCGGCTTCTGGCAGCACAAGCACTCCGCGGCCCTCGCTGCGCGCAAGGCGTTCGTGATGAACCGCGTCGGTGACATGGGGCTGCTGCTCGCGATGTTCCTGATGTACGTGCACTTCGGTGCGCTGGAGTTCTCGGCGGTCGCCCTCGGGGTCAACCCGCCCAGCGACACGTCGTACGTCGCGGGTCCGCCGTCGGAGCAGACGCTGACGCTGATCGGCCTCGCGCTGCTCCTCGGTGCGTGCGGCAAGAGCGCGCAGGTGCCGCTGCAGGCCTGGCTCCTCGACGCGATGGAGGGCCCGACCCCGGTCTCGGCCCTGATCCACGCCGCGACGATGGTGACCGCGGGCGTCTACCTCGTCGTCCGCAGCGGGGCCATCTTCGAGGCGGCGCCGGTCGCGCAGACCGCGGTGATCGTCGTGGCCGTCGTGACGCTCCTCTGGGGTGCCGTGCTCGGCTGCGCGAAGGACGACATCAAGAAGGCGCTGGCCGGCTCCACGATGAGCCAGATCGGCTACATGATGCTCGGCGCCGGCCTCGGCCCCGCGGGCATGGCGTTCGCGATCTTCCACCTGCTCACGCACGGCTTCTTCAAGGCCAACATGTTCCTCGGCGCCGGCTCGGTCATGCACGCCATGGACGACGACGTCGACATGCGGCACTACGGCGCGCTGCAGAAGATGCTGCCGGTGACGTTCCTGACCTTCGCCATGGGCTACCTCGCGATCATCGGCTTCCCGGGCTTCGCCGGCTTCTGGTCGAAGGACAAGATCATCGAGACCGCCTTCGGCTACAACCCGCTGGTCGGCGCGCTGGCCGTGCTCGGCGCCGGCATCACGGCGTTCTACATGACCCGGCTGATGCTGCTCACGTTCTTCACCGACAAGCGCTGGAGCCCGGGCGTGCACCCGCACGAGTCGCCGCGCGTCATGACCGTCCCGCTCATGGTGCTCGCCGCGCTCTCCGTGCTCGGCGGCCTGATGCTCGCCGGTGGCTGGATCACCGACTGGCTCGAGCCGGTCACCGGCCACGCCGAGCACGAGCACCTGCCGATGCCGGCCCTCGTGATCACGCTGATCGTCTTCCTGACCGTCGCGGCCGGTGTCGCGACCGCCTGGTTCACCGTCGGCGAGCGGTTCGTGCCGCGCTCCGCGCCGCAGGACGTCGCCTGGCCGGTCAGGGCGGCCCGCGCCGACCTCTACGGCGACGCGATCAACGACGGCCTCGTCGTCCAGCCCACGATGCGCCTGGTCGACGGGCTGATGGTCTTCGACCGCTCGGTCATCGACGGGGTCGTGATGGGCCAGGCTGCGGCCACGGTCGGCGGCTCGCTCCAGCTGCGCCGGATCCAGAACGGCTTCGTCCGCTCCTACGCGCTCTCCGTCGCCGGCGGTGCCGTGCTCGTCGTCCTCGCGCTCCTGGTGGTGAACATCTGATGGCCACCCCATTCAAATGCTCGCTCCGCTCCGCTTTGAACGGGGACCCCGCCAAATGATGCTCTCGTTGCTCATCGCCCTCCCGCTCGTCGGTGCCCTGGTCGTGGCGTTCCTGCCCGGCCGGCCCGGTGACGCGCTGCCCAAGTGGGCCGCGCTCGCGGTCTCGCTGGCCACGCTCGCCGTCGGCGCGGTCGTCGGCATCGCCAACGCCGACACCGGCAAGACCTGGGCCGAGGACCACGCCTGGATCCAGCCGATCGGGGCCCACTGGGCGCTCGCGGTCGACGGCCTGGGCGTGACGATGGTGCTGCTCACCGTCATCCTCGTTCCGGTCGTGATCGCCGCCTCCTGGCACGACGCCGACACCCGCAACACCCGCGGCTTCTTCGCGCTGATGCTGGTCGTCGAGGCGCTCGCGCTCGCGGTCTTCTGCGCGCAGGACGTCTTCCTCTTCTACCTCGTCTTCGAGGCGACGCTGATCCCGGCGTACTTCCTCATCGGCAGCTTCGGCCAGGGGCCTGCGCGCACGGCGGCGGCGGTGAAGTTCCTGCTCTACATGCTGGCCGGCGGTCTCGTGATGCTGGCGGCGGTCGTCGGGCTCTACGCCTTCTCGGCACGCGAGGGTGCGGCGTCGTACCTCATCTCCGACCTGGGGCACCTGACGCTGTCGACCAACGAGGAGCGGCTGCTCTTCGTCGGCTTCTTCGTCGCGTTCGCGATCAAGGCGCCGATCTTCCCGTTCCACACCTGGCTGCCCGACACGACCGGCAACGCCACACCGGGCACGAGCGTGCTGCTGATCTGCGTGCTCGACAAGATCGGCACCTACGGCATGCTCCGCTTCTGCCTCGAGCTCTTCCCCGGCGCCTCGGAGTGGGCGACCCCGGTCGTGGTCACGCTCGCGCTCATCTCCATCGTGTACGGCGCACTGCTGGCGCTCGGCCAGGACGACCTGCTGGTGCTGACCGGCCTCACCTCGCTGAGCCACTTCGGCTTCATCGTGCTCGGCGTCTTCGTCCTCAACGACCAGGGTGTCTCGGGCGCGACGTTCTACATGTTCAACCACGGCCTCGCGACCGCGGTGCTCTTCATCGCCGCCGGCTACCTGATCAAGCGCACCGGCACGCCGCTGCTGTCGCGGATGGGCGGTGTCGCGAAGAAGGCACCCGTGCTGGCGGCGCTCCTGCTGCTCGGCGGACTCGGCACGCTCGGCCTGCCCGGCCTCTCACCGTTCGTGTCGGAGTTCCTGGTCATGCTCGGCGCGTTCCGGCACCACTGGTGGGTCGGCACGATCGCGGTCTCGGGCATCGTCCTCGCCGCGGCGTACGTCCTGCGGGCCTACCGCCTGGCGGTGACCGGGCCCGAGCGTGAGTCGCTCGCGGGGGTCCGCGACGTCGGCGTCCGCGAGGTCGCGGCCATCGCCCCGCTGGTCGCGCTGATGCTGCTGCTCGGCTTCGTGCCGCAGCTCGCGCTGTCGGTGATCAACCCGGCGACCGGCCACACCGTGTCGACCTCCGAGGCAGGAGCGCAGAAGTGACGACGTTCCACAGCCCCCACCTGGGCTACGACCTGATCTGGCCGCTGCTCCTCGTGCTCGGCGCCGCGTGCGTCGGCATCGTGGTCGAGGCCTTCGTGCCCCGGGCCTGGCGCTACCTGACGCAGGTCCTGCTGACGCTGGCCACGCTGGGCATCGCCTTCGGCGGCACCATCTACGTCGCGACCGGCCTCGACGCGCGCGGCGGCGGCGCTGCCCGCGGCTCGGTGGTCGCGGAGGGTGCGGTCGCCGTCGACGGCCCGGCCGTCTTCGCGTGGGGCCTGCTGCTGCTCGTCGCCTTCCTCGGTGTCCTGCTCTTCGCCGAGCGCCACCTCGACGGCGGGGTCTCGGCGTTCGCCGGCCAGGCCGCGGCGCTGCCCGGCACCGACGCCGAACGCCGCGTGGGGGAGCGCGGCCTCGAGCACACCGAGGTCTACCCCCTGCTCCTCTTCGCGGTCGGCGGCATGCTCCTCTTCGCCGCGGCCAACGACCTGCTGACGCTCTTCGTCGCGCTCGAGGTCCTCTCGCTGCCGCTCTACCTGCTCACGGGGCTCGCACGCCGCCGGCGCCTGCTCTCGCAGGAGGCCGCGATGAAGTACTTCCTGCTCGGCGCCTTCTCCTCCGGCTTCCTGCTCTACGGCATCGCCCTCGTCTACGGCTACGCCGGCACGGTGCAGTTCGGGGGCATCGCCGATGCGATCGCCAACACGCCGGGCCAGCGCGGGCTGCTGCTCGCCGGCATCGGCCTGCTCTCGGTCGGCCTGCTCTTCAAGGTCGGCGCGGTGCCGTTCCAGGCCTGGACGCCCGACGTCTACCAGGGCGCGCCGACCCCGGTCACGGCGTTCATGGCCGCCGGCACGAAGGTGGCGGCGTTCGTGGCGATGCTGCGGCTCTTCTCCGTCGCGCTCGGCGGCGAGCGGTGGTCGTGGCTTCCGGTGCTGTGGGCGGTCGCGCTGCTGACGATGGTGATCGGCGCGGTGCTGGCGGTCGCGCAGTCCGACGTGAAGCGCATGCTCGCCTACTCCTCGATCGCCCACACGGGCTTCGTGCTGACCGGCATCCTCGGCGCGGGTGCCGCCCTCGGCAAGGACCAGATCGGTGCGACGCAGGCGGTCCTCTTCTACCTGGTGACCTACGGCTTCATGACGCTCGGCGCCTTCGCGGTGCTCACGCTGGTGCGCGACGCGGCCGGTGAGTCCGGCGAGATGCGCGGCTGGGCCGGTCTGGCGCGGCGCTCACCGCTGGTGGCCGGGGTCTTCTCGCTCTTCCTGCTCTCGCTCGCCGGTCTCCCGTTCACCGCCGGCTTCACGGGCAAGTGGGTCGTCTTCGCGTCCGCCATGGGCGGAGGCGCCTGGCCGGTGGTCGTGGCCGCCGTGCTGACCTCGGCGATGGCGGCGTTCTTCTACATCCGGGTGATCGTCCTCATGTACTTCAGCGAGCCCGCGGCCGACGGTCCGACGGTCGCGGTGCCGAGCATCCTGACGTCCGCCACGATCGCGGTGACCGCTGTCGCGACGGTCGTCCTGGGCGTCGTACCCGGCCCGGTTCTCGATCTTGCGGCCCATGCGGGAGACTTCATCAGGTGAGCACGACTCCTACTGGTCCCGCCCCCTCGAGCGGCCTCGCCCTGCCCGTCGTCGACGAGGCGCTGGCAGCCCGTCTGAAGGCCCGCCTGGTCGAGGTCGAGGAGGCACTCTCCGGCCACATCCGGAGCGAGGCCGACTTCGTCACCCAGGCCGCGCGCCACCTGATGGACGCCGGCGGCAAGCGGTTCCGCCCGCTGCTCGTGCTGCTCGCGGCCGAGACCGGCCCGCGGGCCGCGTCGCAGGAAGTGATCGATGCCGCCTGCGTCGTCGAGCTCACCCACCTCGCCTCGCTCTACCACGACGACGTCATGGACGAGGCCGCCCTGCGCCGCGGTGCCGACTCGGCCAACGCCCGCTGGGACAACCACGTCGCGATCCTCACCGGCGACTGGCTCTTCTCGAAGTCGTCCGAGCTCACCGCCGCGCTCGGCCCCGACGCGGTCAAGATCCAGGCGCAGACCTTCTCGCGCCTCGTCGAGGGTCAGATCCTCGAGACCGTGCCGCCGGCCTCTCCCGAGGTCGCGCTCGAGCACCACCTCCGCGTCGTGGCCGGCAAGACCGGCTCGCTCATCGCCACCTCCGCGCTGTACGGCGCACGCTTCGCCGGCGCCCCGGCCGAGGTCGAGGAGGCCCTCGCGGCGTACGGCGAGATCGTCGGTGCTGCTTTCCAGATCTCCGACGACATCCTCGACATCGCCTCCGAGACCGAGGAGTCCGGCAAGACCCCCGGCACCGACCTGCGCGAGGGCGTCCCGACGCTGCCCGTGCTGCTCGTCCGCCGCGCCGGACGGCCCGAGGACGAGCGCCTGGTCGCGCTGCTCGACGGCGGTCTGGAGTCCGACGCCGACCTGGCCGAGGCGCTCGGCCTGCTGCGTGCGCACCCGGCGATGGCCGAGGCGCGTTCCTACGTGATCGAGCGGGCGCGCGAGGCGAAGGACCTGCTGAAGGTCCTGCCCGAGGGGCCCGTGCGCGACGCTCTCGAGGCGTTCGCCGACGTGGTCGCAACCCGCACTGCCTGACCCCGTTTCCCCGCCGAGACGTCGTTTCGTCACGCGGTGCCTGCGCCGAGACGTCGCTTCGTCACGTCCCGAGCGCGCCGACGCGTCAGTTCGTCACGGCTGCGCCGTTCGCCAGCGTGTGACGAAGCGCCGTCTCGGCGTACGTCGGGCGTGATCTCGCGACGTCTCGGGGAGGTCAGGCGGCGGTGAGGGCCTCGGCGGCGCGGGCGAGCTGGGCGCGGCGGTGGTGGCGCAGCGACTCGGCCGTGAGCAGCGCCAGGGCCAGCCAGACGAGGCCGAAGCCGATCCAGCGCCCGACGGGCATCTCCTCGTGGAAGAGCAGGACGCCGAGGGCGAACTGGATGACCGGCGCGAGGTACTGCAGCAGGCCCAGCACGACGAGCGGCATGCGCGTGGCGGCGGCGCCGAAGAGCACCAGGGGGACGGCGGTGACCAGGCCGGCCGACGCCAGCAGGGCCGCGTGGCCCACGCCCTCCGACGCGAACGTCGAGTGGCCGGTGAGCCCCAGGCCGACGGCGTACGCGAGGGCGAGCGGAGCGAGGAAGGCGGTCTCGACGGCGAGGCTCTCGACGGCTCCGGCGGCTGCCTGCTTCTTGGCCAGGCCGTAGATGCCGAACGAGATCGCGAGCAGCAGGGCGATCCACGGCGGCCGCCCGTAGTCCACCGTGAGGACGACGACGGCGACGAGCGCGAGACCGAGTGCCGCCCACTGCAGGGTGCGGAGCCGTTCGCCGAGGACCGTCACGCCGAGGACCACCGTGACCAGCGGGTTGATGAAGTAGCCGAGCGAGGTCTCGACGACGTGGCCGTTGTTGACGCCCCAGATGTAGCCGCCCCAGTTGCACGCGACGACAACCGCGGCGACGGCGAGCCACCGCAGGCGCCGCCGGTCGGCGACGAGCGCACCCACCGCAGCGCGGCGGCGCAGGGCCACGACGACGGTCGTCATCGCGACCGCTGACCAGATGACGCGGTGGGCGAGGATCTCCAGCGCGCCGGCCGGCTCGAGCAGCGGCCAGAAGAGCGGGAAGAGCCCCCAGATGCCGTACGCCGCGGCCCCCAGGAGGAGGCCGCGGCGCTGTTCGGACATGCTCACCAAACTAGTGGGCCATGCAACCGGTTGGAGAGGCAGGCTCAGGCCTTCCAGGTCACGACGACGCCCGGCCGCGGGAAGTCGTGCGTGTGCGGCCACGTGCTCGCGGGGGAGTCGAACGTCGACCCCGTCGCCTCGCCCGGGTGCTGCACGGCCACCCAGACCGAGCGGTCGTCGTGGGTGACCAGCGGCCCGCACGTCTCCGCGCCCAGCGGCACGGTGAGGAACTGCTCGACGCGACCGCGTGAGGGACCGTCGACCGGGCAGCGGAAGAGGCCGTCGTTGGAGCCGAGGACGTTGCCGTCCGTGGCGATCCAGAGGTTGCCGCGGCTGTCGAAGGCCAGGTTGTCGGGGCACGAGATCGGGCTGACCTGGTCCTTCGGGAAGCCCGAGAACCACGTCTCGGCCGACTCCGGGTCGCCGCAGACCAGCAGCAGCGTCCACGCGAAGCGCGTGCCGGCATGGTCGCCACCCGCCTCGGTCAGCTCGATGACGTAGCCGTTGCGGTTGCCCGACTCCTTCGTGAGCGGGGCGCCGATCGCGTCCCGCACGTACGACGCGGCGAGGGGGTTCGCCTCGTCCACCGCGAACGTCGAGCCGCGCTTGGAGTTGTTGGTCAGCGAGGCGTAGATCCGCCCGTTGACCGGGTTCGGCTGGACGTCCTCGGGACGGTCCATGCGGGTAGGTGCGACCTTGTCGGCGGCGAGCCGCGTGTCGATGAGGACGTCCGCGACGCTCCACCCCTCGACGTACGACGTGGTGTCGCTGGTCAGCGGGATCCACTCTCCGGTGCCGTCGAAGACCCCGTCGGCCGGCGTGAAGCTCCCGGCAGCGTCGAGCGCCCGCGGGTCGTCGCCGGTGAGGCGGGCGACGTAGAGCGTGCCGCGGGTGAGCAGCTGCAGGTTGCGCAGCTTCGCGGCCTGGGTGTCGCGCGGGTCGAACGTGTCCGCGGAGACGAACTTGTAGAGGTAGTCGCCGCGCTCGTCATCCCCCATGTAGGCGACGGCGTGGCCGTTGGGTGCGATCTGGATGTTGGCGCCCTCGTGTTTGAAGCGGCCGAGCATCGTGTGCTTGCGCGGCGTCGACGTCGGGTCGAACGGGTCGACCTCGACGATCCAGCCGAAGCGGAACGGCTCGTGCGGCTCCGCGGTCAGGTCGAAGCGCGGGTCGACGTCCTTCCAGCCCCGGTCGCCGGTGCCGGTGATGCCGTAGCGGGCGTACGACGTGGCGTAGCGCGGGTCCTTCGCACCCGAGGCGCCGAAGTACTGGTTGAAGTTCTCCTCGCCGGCGAGCACGGTGCCCCACGGGGTCGTGCCGCCGGAGCAGTTGTTGAACGTGCCGAGCACGCGGCGCCCCGACGGGTCCGCGGTCGTGCGCAGCCGCGCGTCCCCGGCCGCCGGCCCGGTCAGGTCGAACGGCGTCGTGCCGGTGATCCGCCGGTTGTAGCGGTTGTCCGGGTCGGCTGCGCGCCACTCGCCGGAGGTCGGGCCGCCGACGCGCTGCAGCTTCACGACCGAGAGGCCGTGCGACTGGATCGCGATCTTCTTGATCTCGTCGGGGGAGTAGACGCCCGCGGGGAACATCAGCTCCTCGTTGGTGTACTCGTGGTTGTTGACCAGTAGCGCCTGGGCGTCGTTGATCGGCAGCACGCCCACGTAGTCGGAGTTGTAGCCGAACTGCCGGGCCGCGGACTCCGGCGTCTGCGCGTGCGGGTCGAACGCCGGGGCGTCGGCGTACACCTTGTCGCCCCAGGCCATCACGGTGCGGGAGCGGAAGCCGTCGGGGACGGTGAGGTTGTCGCGCACGTTGGGGGCGACCGGCGTCCAGCCGCCGGCGGCAGCGGTCCCCGTGCCGCCCGAGCCGGCGGTCCCCGCGACCGCCGCCGAGCCGAGCGAGCCGCCCAGCACGAGCATGCCGAGGCCGGCACCGGTGCCACCGAGGACGGCGCGGCGGCCGAGGGCGCGCTGCAGCACGGAGCTGATGTGGGTGTTGCCCGAGGTGTTGGGCTCGGGGTGATCGCAGGCGTTGCCGCACTTGTAGAAGCAGGTGGCGGCACTGCGGGACCCGTGTGGTCCGTCGGTCAGGAGGGGGAGCGTCCGCCTCCGGTTTCCAGTCGTCGTCATGCCTCGTGACGCTAGGAGCACCGGGTGACACCCGCGGCAGCCGCGGGTGTCACCCGGGTGAACTCCATGCATCCCGCAAGTAGTGGCGTCAGGAGCGCAGGTACTTCTCCCACCACGTGAACGGCGCGCGGTACGACGAGGGCGTGTTGTCGAGCGCGTGGCTGGCCAGGCCGTTGCGGCCGGCGTAGTAGTCGGCGACCTGGTCGCGCGCGACGGTCGACATGTCGGTGTCGCCGATCGCGACCGCGTGGATGTGGTACGGCCAGTCGCCCTGGCTCGGCGTGCGGAGCCAGGCGGCGAAACCGACCGCGCGCAGCGCGTGCACGGCCTTCCAGCGCTGGGTGGTGGTGAGCTTGCCGACGCTCACGTCGACCACGCCGCCGCCGTCGTGGGTGCCGGCCGAGGCGGCCTCGCCGCCGGGGTTGTAGGAGCCCTGGCTCAGCACGAGCGAGAAGGCGACCTTGGCGTCGGCCGCCGCGAGCATCCGGCGGGTGCGCTCGTTGACGGTCTTCCCCGTGTACGTCGTGCGCGGGCCGACCTTGATCAGGTGGTTGACGGTGTAGCGGTTGTAGCCGAGCTTCGCGAGCGAGGTCGGGCCCGGCAGGCCGTTCGCACCGAGGCCGGAGTAGCCGAGGTGGCGCTGCCACGCGGCGTACGCCGAGGTCGTGCCGACGCCGTACCAGCCGTCGACGGCGGTGCTGTAGCCCTTGGCGCGCAGCGCCGACTGGACCAGGCGGACCGAGGAGTCGCCCGCCAGGGAGGTCTGGCCGCGGCGCGGCTCGACCTGGGCCTGGACGACGACCTGCTCCATGTTGACGCCGGGGAGGGTGGCGGAGGCGGTGTCGGCGACGGTCACCCCGGTGAGGGCCAGGCCGGCGGTCATGCCGGCGCCGGCGATGCCGGCGATGAGGCGGCGTCGCCCGAGCGGTGCGTTCTTCATCTCGATCAGATCCTTGCTGTGGAGGGAAACCGGGCCGATCGCCCGGCGGGGACCACCCTCCCGAGGGCCGCGCGGGCTCACATCGGTGCACCTACTCAGCCCGGCGTGGGGCACGCCACGTCTCATTCTGTATCAACCAAGATGACAAAGTATCTAAAGACCCCTAATCTTCTCGACATAGACCGGAACGAAGCGGATCCGGCCGTACTGAAAGCGAGAACGACATGGGCAAGAAGCTCACGACCGCAGTGGCAGTTTCTCTGGTGGGAGCGCTTGGTCTGTCCGCGTGCGGTGCCTCGGAGGCCGCGGGCGGCGACAAGGCGACCACCATCAACCTGGTCGCGTACTCCACTCCCCAGACCGCCTTCACGTCGATCGAGAAGGCCTTCCAGAAGACCCCTGCGGGCAAGGGCGTCGACTTCAGCGAGTCCTACGGCCCCTCGGGCGACCAGAGCCGCGCCGTCGCGGGCGGCCAGCCGGCCGACTTCGTCAACTTCTCCCTCGAGAGTGACGTGACCCGCCTGGTCGACACGAAGCTCGTCGACGCGGACTGGAAGGCCCAGACCGGTCACGACGGCATCGTCGCCGACTCCGTCGTCGTCCTCGTGGTCCGCAAGGGCAACCCGAAGCACATCACCGGCTGGGACGACCTGGTCAAGCCGGGCGTCGGCATCGTCACGCCCAACCCGGCCTCCTCGGGCGGCGCCCGCTGGAACACCCTGGCGGCGTACGGCCACGTCATCGCGGACGGCGGCACCGAGGACGAGGCGAAGGCGTACCTCACGAAGTACTTCAAGAACGCCGTCTCCCTGCCCGGCTCGGCCCGTGACGCGCTCACGTCGTTCACCAGCGGCAACGGCGACGTCCTCGTCTCCTACGAGAACGAGGCGATCCTGGCGCGGCAGAAGGGCGCGGACATCGACTACATCGTCCCCGACCAGACCCTGCTGATCGAGACCCCTGCGGCCGTCACCGTCGACGCGCCGAAGGCCGCCGCGGACTTCCGCGACTTCCTCTTCACCAAGCCGGCCCAGGCCGACTTCCTCGCGTCGGGCTACCGTCCGGTGATCGACGGAGTCACGGGTGAGGTGCAGGGCGCCAACGACCCGGCGAACCCGTTCCCGGCGCCGAAGCAGCTCCTCACCATCGCGAAGGACTTCGGCGGCTGGGACGCCGCCGGCAAGAAGTTCTTCGACGAGGAGAACGGCATCGTCACCAAGATCCAGGTCGCGACGGGCACCAGCGAGTGACCATCGCTCCCACCCTGGAACGACCCGGCCGGGCGACGCGCAAGCGTCGCCCGGCCCGGGCCGTCAACGCGCTCTCCAGGTCGTCGAGCCTCGCGCTCGGCGTCTCGCTCGTCTGGTTCAGCCTGCTCGTCCTGATCCCGCTCGCCGCGGTCGCCGTCCAGGCGACGACGGGTGGCTGGGACGGTGCGGTCAAGGTGCTCAGCAACCCGCAGAACTGGGCGGCCCTCAAGCTCACCCTTCTCGAGGCGCTCGGCGTCACGGTCCTCAACGTCGTGATGGGTACGACGATCGCCTGGGTGCTCGTGCGTGACCGGTTCCGCGGTGCCGCGATCCTCGACGTCATCATCGACATCCCGTTCGCGCTGCCGACGATCGTCGCCGGCCTCGTCCTGCTCTCGCTCTACGGCCCGCAGAGCCCGATCGAGGTCAACGTCGCCAGCACCCGGGCGGCGGTCTTCCTCGCGCTCGCCTTCGTGACGCTGCCGTTCGTCGTACGGACCGTGCAGCCGGTGCTCGAGGAGCTCGACACCGACGTCGAGGAGGCTGCCTCCTCACTCGGTGCCAGCCGGCTCTACACGTTCCGGCGCGTGATCCTCCCCAGTCTTGTTCCGGCGGTCGTGGCAGGCGCCGGAATGGCCTTCGCGCGGGGGATCGCGGAGTACGGCTCGCTGGTCCTGCTGAGCGGCAACCTCCCCTTCAGGACCGAGGTCATCTCGGTGCGGATCATCAGCTACATCGAGAGCGGCAACCCGGCGGCGGCCTCGGTCCTCGCGGCGCTGCTGCTGCTGATCGCGCTGCTCGTGATCACCGCGCTCGACCTGGTCCAGAGGCGGGTGACGAAGCGATGGTGAGGACTCCTGCACTCCTGCGGTGGACGCTGCGGCTCGTCGTCATCGCCTACCTCCTCCTGCTGGTCGCGTGGCCGGTCTCGCTGGTCGTGCGCAACACGTTCGCGGACGGCTTCGACGCGCTGTCGACGGCGTTCGCCGACGCCCACGTCGTCCACGCCCTCGAGCTCACGGCCGTCGTCGCGCTCGTCTCGGTGCTGATCAACGTCGTGTTCGGCGTGACGGTGTCGCTGCTGCTCGTGCGCCACGAGTTCCCGGGACGCCGGCTGCTGTCGGTCCTCATCGACCTGCCGATGTCGGTCTCGCCGGTCGTCGTCGGCCTGGCCCTGCTGCTGGTCTACAACCCGCGCGGCGGCTGGTTCGGCGAGGGCCTGGCCAGCTCGGGCGTGCAGGTCATCTTCTCCACGCCCGGCATGATCATGGCGACGGTCTTCGTGGCCCTCCCGCTGGTCATCCGCGAGGTCGTCCCGACGCTCCAGGAGGTCGGCGACGAGCAGGAGTGGGCGGCGCGGTCGCTGGGGGCCAGTGGCTTCCAGACCTTCACGCGCATCACCCTCCCGAGCATCAAGTGGGCGGTCATCTACGGCGTGGTCCTCTCGCTGGCGCGCTCCCTCGGCGAGTACGGCGCGGTCAAGGTGGTCAGCGGCAACATCGTCGGCCGCACCCAGACCGCGACGCTCGTCGTCGAGGAGCGCTACCAGAACTTCGACCAGGCGACGGCGTACGCCACGGCGTTCCTGCTGGCCTCGGCCGCGGTCGCCTGCATCGTCGTCGTCGCCTTCCTCCGCCCCAAGCACTCCGTCTCCTGAAGGAGCCCCCATGAGCATCGAGATCACCGGTGTCAACAAGTCCTTCGGCGACTTCGTGGCACTCGACAACGTCAACCTCTCCCTCCCGACCGGGCAGCTGACCGCGCTGCTCGGCCCCTCCGGCGGCGGCAAGTCCACGCTGCCGCGGATCATCGCCGGCCTCGACAACGCCGACACCGGCTCGGTGTCGATCGAGGGCGTCGAGGCGACCCACCTGCCGCCGCAGAAGCGCAACGTCGGCTTCGTCTTCCAGCACTACGCGGTCTTCAAGCACATGAGCGTCGCGAAGAACGTCGCCTTCGGCCTCGAGATCCGCAAGAAGCCGAAGGCCGAGGTGAAGGCGCGGGTGGCGGAGCTGCTCGAGCTGGTGCACCTGTCGCAGTTCGCCGACCGGCTGCCGTCGCAGCTCTCCGGCGGCCAGCGCCAGCGCCTCGCCCTGGCCCGGGCGCTCGCCGTCGAGCCGTCGGTGCTGCTCCTCGACGAGCCGTTCGGCGCGCTCGACGCGAAGGTCCGCAAGGAGCTCCGCGACTGGCTCCGCCGCCTCCACGACGAGGTCCACGTGACGACCGTCTTCGTGACGCACGACCAGGAGGAGGCCCTCGAGGTCGCCGACGAGATCGTCGTCATCAACCAGGGCCGCGTGGAGCAGGTCGGCACCCCCGACGAGCTGTACGACGCCCCGGCCTCCGACTTCGTGATGTCGTTCCTCGGCGAGGCGACCACGCTCGGTGGCCAGCTGATCCGTCCGCACGACATCGAGCTCTCCGTCACGCCCCTGGTCGTCGGTGGCGTCGAGGGTGTCGTGTCCCGGGTGCTTCGCGTCGGCTTCGAGGTCCGGGTGACGGTCCTGACCGACGCGGGGGAGGAGGTCGTGGTCGTGGTGACCCGCACGGCGGCCCGGCACCTCGGCGTACAGGAGGGGCGGCACGTGTGGCTCTCGCCCGCTGCCGGCGCGGTCACGCTGCCGTCCGCCGGCCTGCCGGCCGGGACGGCGCTCCACGCCGTCTGAGCCTGCTCGGGAGCGGCCGCGGGGCCAGGCTGTCACGGTGACAGCCTGGCCGGCGCGCGATCAGCGGTAGTTGGTGAACTGCACCGCGAAGTCGAAGTCCTGCTCCTTGACCAGGGCCTGGACGGCCTGCAGGTCGTCGCGCGACTTGGACGAGACGCGCAGCTCGTCACCCTGGATCTGCGCCTTGACGCCCTTGGGCCCCTCGTCGCGGATCAGCTTCGACACCTTCTTGGCGTCCTCGGAGGAGATGCCCTCCTTCAGCGTGATCGAGATCTTCGAGAGCTGGCCGGACTGGCGCGGCTCGGAGGCGTCGACGATCTTGAGCGACTGGCCGCGCTTGACCAGCTTGCCCTTGAAGACGTCGAGGATCGCGTTGGCACGGTCGTCGGCGGACGCCTGGATCTCGATGGCGTGCTCGCCGTTCCACTTGATCTCGGCGTCCGTGCCACGGAAGTCGTAGCGGGTCGCGATCTCCTTCGCGGTCTGGCCCAGCGCGTTGTCGACCTCCTGGCGGTCGATCTTGCTGACGATGTCGAACGACGAGTCGGCCATGGCCTTGCTCCTCCTGTGCCCGATGGGCGGTGGCGTTTTCTCAACGAGTGTGGTGCTGCGCTATTCTTCCTTCTCGTTGTCGCCGGGGAAACCCGGGGTGCAGCACTGGCAGATTGCCCGAGCGGCCAATGGGAGCGGACTGTAAATCCGTCGCGAAAGCTTCGAAGGTTCGAATCCTTCATCTGCCACACCACTGAGAACGGCCCCTGACCGGCTGCATGCCGGTCAGGGGCCGTTCTTGCTTGTGAGGCCGGCGCCGGTCAGTGCCGGCCCGGCGGGCGACTCGCTCAGCGGCGCCAGTCCCGGCGGTCGATGTACTCGACGTACCCGGTGTTGCCTGCGACGCGGGTCCCGTCCACGGTCCCCGTGAAGGAGTAGCCGCCGACGTATCCGTTCCCGAGCCCCCAGCTGAAGGGCGTGTCGACGACGCCGGCCAGCTCCACCTGGAGGCCTCCCTCGACCGTATGCCAGTGGAAGCGCGCGGGGAGACGCATGTGCGCCCCGTCGGGCGTGACGGCCGCAACCGGCAGGTACTCGTCCACGGAGAACTCCACGCCCTTCACGCGCGCAACGGAACGCCCGTCAGCCGAGCGCAGGAAGGCGCCGTTCATGGCGACCCGGCCCTCTGCCTCGACGGAGGTGAGGAGGAGCTGGCGACCGTCGTTGAGGTCGACCACCTGATAGCTGAAGAAGTCCAGCGCCATCCGCAGCCACGGGTGCCGGAGCTCTCGGCGCGCCAGGTTGTACGGACCCATGGCCCGGGCGTGCTCGAACGCGCAGGTGCCGGACACGTCGTACGTCGTCCCGTCGTGCGTCACGGTGCCGCTGTAGTCGGCGAGCAGGCTGAGGTGCTTGTAGACGGGAGTGTGGACGAACCAGCTGACCACGTCGGTGCACCTCAGCTCGAGGTCGACCTCCAGCCCGGGAGTCGACGTCACGAGCCGGTACTCCAGGTACGTCCCGACCAGGCTGACGTCGTCGCCGAAGGCCACGCGGGACCCGTCGGCGGCGAGGTCGCACTCGGTGTCGATGCGGTAGCCCTTCCAGAACCCCGGGGTGCAGGCCGTCGAGACGTTGACCGCGGCGCGGTTGCGCGGACCTCCGGGGTGGTCCGGCTCGTGCAGGATGTCGGTGATCGGAGCCCCGTTGGCGCCCACGCCGGTCGTCATCGACAGGAAGCGGATCGGCTCGGGGAGGTTCGGGATCATGATGCCGTTGTGCGACCAGGAGTAGCGGTGGCCAGCCGTGTGCGGCACGATCCCCGCCGCTGCGGTGAAGGGCTTCCCGGACAGGGCGGGACCCCTGTTCAGCAACGGCAGCCCCTTGGTCATCAGCAGGCCGGCTGGCGTGTGTCGGGTCGATCGAAGGTCGGTCATCGGAGGGCTCCTGCGGCGGCTGCCGGGTAGTCGTTCGTGTCTCGCTGGCGGGCCGCGAGGCGCCTGTGGAAACGAGGCATCCCGCTTCCCGGGCTCCTCGGGTACTTCGATTTTCGAAGTGCCCGAGGGAATCGTTGTAATCTGCGCCCCATGTCGCCGTCAAGTCCGCCGCAGCCGGGCCGACCCGTCCGGGGATCGGAGTCCGGTCGCCCGATCATGGCGGCGTTCGACCTGCTCGGTCGGCGCTGGGTCCTGCAGATCGTCGGCGAGCTGGGAGCCGCAGACCTCGGCTTCAACGAGCTCCAGCGGCGGATCGGCCGGATCTCCAGCAGCGTTCTCGCCACCCGGCTGCGCGAGCTCAGCGAGCTGAGCCTGGTCGAGGTCGGCGATGACGGGACCTATCTGCTGACCGAGCTCGGCCGGTCACTCCTTCTCTCGCTGCATGGTCTCTTCGAGTGGTCGGACCACTGGGCCGCTTCGCGCGGGCAGGTCGTCAACGAGCCCCTTGATCCCGCACTCGTGAACCGGCTCCAGCCGGAGGCGTGAGTCGAGTGGCCGAACGGACAGGCCCCGCTGCAACGCAGCGGGGCCTTCTGGTTTCCCGGGCCGCGCGGGGCCTGCCGGTTGGCAGTGCCATGCTTTCGGGGTGGACTCCTCGGCCGCCCGCGAACCCCAGCTCCTGCACGACATCGGCCGGCGGCGCGCGTGGGCGATCTGGGCGGCCGCGCTGTCGGCGTACGTGCTGGCGATCTTCCACCGCAGCTCGCTCGGGGTGGCCGGCCTGCTGGCCGCGGACCGGTTCGACATCTCGGCCAGCCAGCTGGCGGCGTTCACCGTCCTCCAGCTCCTCGTGTACGCCGGCCTGCAGATCCCGGTGGGCGTCCTGCTGGACCGCTTCGGCTCGAAGCGGATGATCCTGGCGGGGCTGGCCCTGATGACCGCCGGGCAGCTCGCGTTCGCGTTCACCGACACGTTCGCCGCGGCGCTGGCGGCACGGGCCGTGATCGGCGCGGGCGACGCGATGATCTTCGGCTCGGTGCTGCGGCTGGTGGCGGTCTGGTTCCTGGTCCGGCAGGCGCCGATGGTCGCGCAGTTGACCGGCCAGCTCGGGCAGGTCGGCGCGATCGTCGCGGCCACGCCGCTCAGCGTGGCGCTGCACGCGCTCGGGTGGACGAAGGCGTTCGCCGGCTTCTCGGTCGCGGGCCTCGTGGTCATCGTCGCCGTCGCGCTGCTGGTCAAGGACTCGCCGTACGACGAGCCGGGCCGCGAGGCGACCAAGCTCCGGGCGCTGGCGCGCAGCCTCCGGGTGATCTGGTCGCACCCCACGACCCGGCTGGGCATGTGGTCGCACTTCACCTCGCAGTTCGGCGCGACCGTCTTCTCGCTGCTGTGGGGCTTCCCGTTCCTGGTCTCCGGGGAGGGGCTGAGCCGCGGCACCGCCAGCGGCCTGCTCATGCTGATGACCGGCTGGATCGTGCTGGCCGGCCCGGTCATCGGCCGGGCCGTGACGCGGCACCCGTTCCGGCGCTCGCAGATCGTGCTCGGGGTGGTCGCCGCCAGCGCGGTCGCGTGGGCCGTCGTGCTGCTCTGGCCCGGCCAGGCGCCGCTGTGGCTGCTCGTCGTGCTGGTCTGCGTGATCGCCACCGGTGGCCCCGCGTCGATGGTCGGATTCGAGCTGGCCCGCACGCTCGCCCCGGTGCAGGCGGTCGGGCGGGCCAACGGGCTGGTCAACATCGGCGGCTTCACCGCGTCGCTGCTGACGATGTGGCTGATCGGCGCGGTGCTGGACCTGCGGTCCCCGGCGGGGCCGTCGGCGTACGACCTGGGTGACTTCCGGGTCGCCCTCTCCGTCCAGTACGCCGTGTGGCTGCTCGGCAGCGTGCAGATCGTGCGCTACCGGCGACGGGCGATCGCCCACATGCACCGCCACCATCCCGACGAGCTCGACGCGATGCGCGGCGGCACGCCCGCGGTGCACCTGGGGTTCACCGAGCGCTGATGCCGCCGCTGCACCGGCAGGTGTGACCTGCTGTTGGAGTGTCGTTCACCCGGGCGGGGCGGTCCGGTCGACCGGCGCTCGTACGGTCCGGGCGTGCTGACACGTGGACTCGCCGGCTCCCTCCTCGTCCTCCTCGGGGGCGTGGTCGTCTCGACGCTGCCCGACTCGACCCTGCTGCTGCGCAACGAGCAGCTGGTCGCGCTGCGTGACCACGAGGCGGGTCGGATGCTCGGGCTGGCAGTCGTGCTCGTCGGCCTCGGCATGCTGGCCGCCGCATGGCTCGGACTCTGCCGCACGCTGGCGCGCGACGACCTGCCCGGCGGGCTCGAGCTGGTCCGGCAGGCGACGGTGCTCTGGTCGCTGCCGCTGCTCGTCGCCCCGCCGCTCTTCTCCCGCGACGGCTGGAGCTACGCCGCGCAGGGCGTGATGACGCACATCGGGGTCACGCCGTACGCGTGGGGGCCGAGCATCCTCGACGGCTCGATCGTCGAGGCGGTCGACCCGCGCTGGATGAACACGCTCACGCCGTACGGGCCGGTGCCGTTGGAGGCGGGGTCGTTCGCTGCGAGCATCACCCAGGACCCGTGGCTGCTCGTCATCGCGCACCGCCTCGTCGCGCTGGTCGGCCTCGCGCTGGTCGCCTGGGCGGTCCCGCGGCTCGCGGCGTGGACCGGCGTACGGCCGGCGCTGGCCAGTGCGGTCGCGATCGCCTCGCCGTTCGTCATCGCCAACGGGGTGGGCGGGCTCCACAACGACGTGCTCATGGTCGGGCTGATGGCCGCCGCCCTCGTGGTCGGCGTCGAGCGGAGCTGGCTCTGGGGTGCCGCGCTCGGTGGGCTCGCAGCGGCCGTGAAGCTGCCCGGTGGCCTGGTCTGCCTGCCGATCCTGCTCGCCTCGCTGCCGATGGGGGCGGGGCTCGTGGAGCGGGGGCGCCGTCTCGCGGCGGGCGGAGCGGTCGCGGTCGGGGTGCTCGTCGGCGTCGGGGTCGTCTCCGGGCTCGGCATCGGGTGGGTCCACGCCCTCGGCGTACCGGGGGTCATCTACACGCCGCTCTCGGTCCCGACGTTCCTCGGCGGGTCGCTCGACTCGCTCGCGTCGTTCGCCGGGCTCGGGCTGGCGCCGCACACCTTCGCCGACGCCTTCCGGTCGGTCGCCGCGGTGCTCGGCGTGGTGCTGGTCGGCTGGTTCGCGCTCCGCTGGCCGACCGGCTCACGCGTGCAGGCGCTGCGCGGCACCGTGGTGCTGGTCGGAGGGTTCCTGCTTACCCTGCCGGTGGTCCACCTCTGGTACCTCTCCTGGGTCGTGCCGTTCCTCTGCTCCCTCCGCCTGCCGCGGGCCGCCTCGGTCGTGCTCGTCGCCGTGTCGGTCATGGGCGGCATGGTCGCGCCGCTCGACTCCTCGCTGCACGGCGCCTGGATGCTGGTCATCATGGGCTCGATGTACGTCGCGCTGGTCGCCACGGTCCTGCTGCTCTCGCGCCGCGGTCGTGAGCGGATCCTCCACATCGCCGACGTCGAGTGGCTACCGGTGCCCTGACGGTCGTGCCCTGACGGTCGTGCCCTGACGGTCGTGCCGTGACGGTCGTGCCCTGACGGTCGTGCCGTGACGGTCGTGCCCTGACGGTCGTGGCGTGACGGTCGTGCCCTGACGGTCGTGCCGGGAAGGTCACTGCCGGGTCACGCCGGCCCGGCAGCGTACGGGGGAGGGCACGGTTCGGTCACGACCCTTCCGCCGGCCCCTGCGGCTGAGCATGCTGGCTCCCATGAGGGTGGGAGTTCCGAAGGAGACCAAGAACAACGAGTACCGCGTGGCCATCACGCCGGTCGGTGTGACCGAGCTGGTGGCCCACGGGCACTCCGTCGTCGTGGAGAGCGGGGCCGGCCTCGGCAGCGCCATCCCCGACGAGGAGTACGCCGCGGCAGGCGCGACGCTCGGCTCGGTCGAGGACGCATGGGCCTGCGACATGGTGCTGAAGGTCAAGGAGCCGATCGAGCCGGAGTACGCGCGGATGCGCGAGGGGCTCGTGCTCTTCACCTACCTCCACCTGGCTGCGGACAAGCGGCTGACCGAGGAGCTCGTCGCGCGGAAGGTCACCGCGATCGCCTACGAGACGGTGCAGCTGCCGTCCGGCGGGCTGCCGCTGCTCTACCCGATGTCCGAGGTCGCCGGCTGCCTCGCGCCGCAGGTCGGCGCGCATGCGCTGATGGAGTCGCAGGGCGGTCGCGGGGTGCTGATGGGCGGCGTCGGCGGCGTCGCCCAGGCGAAGGTGGTCATCATCGGCGCCGGCGTCTCCGGGCAGAACGCCGCCAACATCGCCCTCGGCATGGGCGCCGACGTCACGCTGATCGACACCGACCTCGACAAGCTGCGGATGTCCTTCTGGCGCTACAACAACCGGGTGCACGGCCTCGCCTCGTCGCGCCTCGTGATCGAGGAGCAGGTGAAGCAGGCCGACCTCGTGATCGGCGCCGTGCTGATCCCCGGCGCCGCAGCGCCGAAGCTGGTCACCAACGAGCTGGTCGCGCAGATGAAGCCCGGCTCGGTGCTCGTCGACATCGCGATCGACCAGGGCGGCTGCTTCGAGGACTCGCACCCGACGACCCACGCGGACCCGACGTTCAAGGTCCACGACTCGATCTTCTACTGCGTCGCCAACATGCCCGGCGCGGTGCCGCGCACCTCGACGTACGCCCTCACCAACGTCACCCTGCCGTACGCCGTGGCCCTCGCCGACCGCGGCTGGCAGGAGGCGTGCCGGGCCGATTCGGCCCTCGCGCTCGGGGTCAACACCCACGCCGGTGCGCTGGTCTACGCGCCGGTCGCCGAGGCCCACGGCCTGGCGGCCACCCCGCTCGACGACGTCCTGCGCTGAGGTGCGCGGGGGCGCGGGAGGCGCCGTCCCCGAGTTCACACACTTGTTACCGCGAGGGCGACACGGGCGAAACGCCTCCTCGATGAAGTAGTCCATGACCCGCTACCGAGCGGGGCGCCCCTAGGGTTCCGTCTCCCGTGCACACGCTGCCACGGGAGGGCCTGGTCCGAGAGGGGAGGCGGAGCGACGAGGGTGTCGCCCCGTTCCACGGCGGGATAAAAGCCCGGGAGGCCGAATGGCCCCGGCTGCCGTGCGCCCACTCAGGCGTCGCGGTGTCGGGCCTACCGTTTCGGAGGCACCTCTTGTCCACTCATCTCGCCCCTCGCAGTGTCGATGCGGTCAGTGCGACCGATCTCCACACCTTCGGCTACACCCAGCAGCTGGCCCGCCGGGTCGGCAGCTACGCGTCCTTCGCGGCCGGCTTCTCGTTCGTCTCGATCCTGACCACGGTCTTCCAGCTCTTCGGCCTCGGCTACAGCTTCGGCGGCACGGCGTTCTTCTGGACCTGGCCGGCTGTCTTCGCCGGACAGCTCCTCGTCGCCCTCTGCTTCGCGGAGCTGGCCGCGCGCTACCCGCTCTCCGGGGCGATCTTCCAGTGGTCGCGCCGCCTGGGCGGCTCGGTCCTCGGCTGGTTCGCCGGCTGGACGATGATCGTCGCCCAGATCATCACCGTGGCCGCTGCCGCGATCGCGCTGCAGGTCGTGCTCCCGGCGGCGTGGTCCGGCTTCCAGGTGATCGGGACCGACCCGTCGGTCTTCACCGCGGACGGCGCGGCCAACGCCGTCCTCCTCGGCTGCCTGCTGCTGGTCGCCACCACGACGCTCAACGCGGTGTCGGTGCGGATCACCGCGATCGTCAACTCGGTCGGCGTCACCTGCGAGCTGATCGGCGTCGCGCTCCTGGTCGTGCTCCTCCTCGGCCACGCCGAGCGGGGCCCGTCGGTCGTCCTCCACCACACGAACCTGAACGCGACGACGGGCTACGTCGTACCTCTGCTGATCTCGTCGCTGATGGCGGCCTACGTCCTGGTCGGCTTCGACTCCGCGGGCGAGCTGGCCGAGGAGACCCACAAGCCGCGTGCCACCACGCCGCGGACCATCCTGCGCGCCGTCGTCGCCTCCGGCATCGGTGGCGCGTTCCTGCTCCTCGCCGCCCTGATGGCATCGCCGAGCCTGTCGGTCGACGACCTCGGCCTCGGCGGCCTGCCCTACGTCCTGACCAGCCAGCTCGGCACGTTCTGGGGCAAGGTGCTCCTCGTCGACGTGGCGCTCGCGGTCTGCGTCTGCACGCTCGCCATCCAGACGGCGGCCGCCCGGATGATCTTCTCGATGTCGCGCGACGACGTGCTGCCCTTCTCCGCGGCGCTACGCACCATCTCGCCGCGGACCGGCACCCCGGTCCTCGCGACCATCGTCCCGGGCATCGGCGCCGCGCTCTGCCTGCTGGTCAACGTCAAGAACGCCGGCCTCTTCCTGGGCCTGTGCAGCGTCTGCATCATGCTCATGTACATCGCCTACCTGGCGGTCACCGGCGCGATGCTGGTCCGGCGCCTGCGCGGCACCCTCGAGACCGGCGGCACCGACGAGGACGGCAAGCCGCTCTTCTCGATGGGCCCGAAGGTCGGCCTCGTGGTCAACGTGCTCGCCGTCGCCTACGGCGTCTTCATGGCGATCAACCTCGGCCTGCCGCGCGCGGAGGTCTACGACCCGGCCGGCGACGGCTGGTACCTCCACTACCTCCCGCTGCTCACCCTCGCCGTCACGTTCGGCGGCGGCGCGATCGCGTACGCCGTGAAGCGGGTGGACTACCACGCCTCGGTCGCCGTGCCGTTCGCTCAGCTCGAGGGCGAGGGCGCGTGATGGCGCTCTACACCCACGAGGTCCCCGGCGGGGCAGCCTGGTCGACACCCGTGAAGGCGGGCCGGCTGGTCACGCTCACCGCGCTCGGCGACGACGCCAACTGCAGCGTGCTGCTGGTGGGCGCCGACCGGGTCGACCGGATGAACATCCCCGACACCCTCAAGGCCCAGATGTCGGCGCGGATCCTCCCGCCGATGGTGCTCATGTCCGACCGGGGCCTCGCCCTCGCCTCGGTGGTGGCCTCCACGCTCGACTGGCACGACTGCCTCGGCGGCTTCGGCCACGACGCGCACCTGGCCCGCTTCGGCGCGAGCAGCTACCAGGCCGACCGCAACGCCTGGCGGCGCGCGGCGCGCACCGGGCTGGTCAGCGAGCTGACGAAGCACGGGCTCGGGGAGCGCGACCTGCACGCCCCGGTCAACTTCTTCAGCCGGGTGGCGATCGGTGAGGACGGCTCCTCCCTCGCCTTCGTGCCCGGTCACGCGCGTGCCGGCGACACCGTCACGCTCCGCACGGAGCAGGACCTCCTCCTGGTCCTGAGCACGGCCCTGCACCCGATGTCGGCCGCGGACCTGCCCGCGGGTGTGCGGGTGGACGTCGAGCTCGCGCCGGCCGTCGGCACCGACGACGCGTCGTACACGTTCCGGGCGGAGTCCGCACGGGCGCTGGAGATGACCCGGAGGGCAGTGGCATGACCACGCTCGACTCCAGCCCGGCCATCGAGGCCGGGCCCGTTCTCGACGCCACGATCGGGGCCGGTGACGGTGCCCTCGTCCGGGTCCCCGCCGGGGGCCGGCTCCGGATCGTCGACCTCTTCGGCAACCAGGCGGCGGACACGCTGCTCTACGACGCCGACGACATCGACAACCGCTACTCCGCCTTCGACACGATCCGCGAGCAGCAGGCGGTCTTCCTGACCACCGGCTCCCGGCTCCTCTCGACCCGCCTCGACGAGCTCGCCGTGATCACCGACGACACCGTCGGGCGCCACGACACCATCGGCGGCGCCTGCGCCCAGGAGAGCAACGTCATCCGCTACGGCGAGCACGTCCGCCACCAGCACGCCTGCCGCCAGACCTTCCTCGCGTACGGCGCCGCGGCGGGCATTGGGCAGCGCGAGCTCGGCCACAACATCAACTTCTTCATGAACGTGCCGGTGACCCCCGCAGGCGGCCTCCAGTTCGACGACGGGCTCTCTGCCCCGGGCAAGTACGTCGAGCTGACCGCGAGCCGCGACCTGCTGGTGCTGCTCTCCAACTGCCCGCAGCTCAACAACCCCTGCAACGGGTGGGACCCCACGCCGCTGCAGCTGCAGGGGTGGTGGTCGTGATGCTGCATGCCGTGAAGTGCACCGTCGTGGAGGCGGGTGCGCAGACCACGGTCCAGGACGCGACCGGTCGCTGTGGCTACTGGGACGTCGGGGTGCCGCCGTCGGGCGCCTTCGACGACTTCACCTTCGCCCTGGTCAACGCCGCGGTCGGCAACGCCGACACCGCCGCCGGCCTGGAGTGCGTCGTACGTGGCCCCGTGCTGAGCTTCGACGAGGACACCCTGGTCTGCGTCGGCGGTGGCGTGACGGAGGCGACGGTCGACGGGCGCCCGATCGCGAGCGGCGAGGTGGTCCGGGTCCGCGCCGGGGCGACCCTCGACGTCGGTCCGGTCGACGGCCCCGGCATGCGGGGGTACGTCGCGGTGCAGGGCGGCTTCGACGTCCCCCGCGTGCTCGGCAGCCGGGCGACGTTCATCCTCGGTGGCTTCGGCGGCGTCGAGGGACGCCCCGTGGTCTCCGGTGACGTACTGCCACTGGGCCGCCGCGAGAACCAGGCGGCGCCCGGCTCCGTCGCGTCGCTGCTGCCGGAGCTCGCGCACCAGTGGGAGCTGCGGGTGATCCCGGGGCCACACGGTGCCCCGGAGCACCTGACCGACGAGGGCGTGCAGTCCCTCTTCGCGGCCGACTGGCGGGTCGACCACCGCGCGGATCGCACCGGCGTCCGCCTCGTCGGGCCGATGCCCGGCTGGGCACGGACGGACGGCGGCGAGGCGGGGCTGCACCCGAGCAACGTCCACGACTCGGCGTACCCGGTCGGCGGGATCATGCTGTCCGGCGACACCCCGGTCATCGTCGGCAAGGACGGCCCGTCGCTGGGCGGGTTCGTGGTCCCGGCGGCCGTGATCGGCGCCGATCTCTGGAAGGTGGGCCAGCTCCGGCCCGGTGACACGGTCCGGCTCGTGCCGGTGACCCCGGCGCATGCCGAGGTCGCGGCGGCCGAGCGCCGTGACCTGCTCGACGCCGCCCGCGGGCTGACCGATCGGCGTCCCCACACGGTGGCGGTCGAGGGCGCCCCGGACGACGAGCAGCCCGCAGACACCGTGCGGCCCCCCGCGCTGGCCGACCGCCCCGCGGACGGCCACCACCCGGCGTACACGATCAGGCGGTCGGGTGACCGGCACCTCCTGGTCGAGGCGGGCCCGGCCTCGCTCGAGCTGACCATCCGGGTCTGGATCCACCTGCTTGCGGAGGCGCTGCGGGAGGCGGGACCGGCCGGTGTGCTCGAGGTCGTCGAGGGGGTCCGCTCCGTGCTGGTGAAGGTGGACGACGCGGTGCTGCCGCTGCCTGCGCTCGCCGGACGGCTCGTCGAGCTGGCGGCCGGGCTCCCCGATCCCGCGGCGGTCGTGCTCGACGTCCGCGAGGCGACGCTGCCGATGGCGTTCGACCACCCGGAGGCACACGAGGCGATGCGGCGCTACCAGTCCGTCAACCCGACGGCGCCCTGGAGCCCGGACAACGTCGAGTTCATCCGCCGGGTCAACGACCTCCCCGAGCGCGACGACGTCTTCGGGGTGGTCACGGCGGCGACGTACCTCGTGGTCGGCCTGGGCGACGTCTACCTCGGCGCCCCGGTCGCCGTGCCGATCGACCCGCGGCACCGGCTGGTCACGACGAAGTACAACCCCGCCCGGACCTGGACGCCGCAGAACGCCGTGGGCATCGGCGGCATCTATCTCTGCATCTACGGCATGGAGGGGCCCGGCGGCTACCAGCTGGTCGGCCGCACCGTGCCGGTCTGGCGGCTGATCGCGGAGGACCCCACGCGGGATCCGAAGCCCTGGCTGCTGCGCCAGTTCGACCGGATCCGGTTCGTGCCCGTCAGCGCCGAGGAGCTCGCCGCCCAGCGCGCCGAGATCAAGGCGGGCGTGCGCGACCTCGACGTCAAGCCCGCGACCTTCTCGGTCGCCGAGGTGGCGGCGCTCGAGGAGGAGGCCTCGGAGGAGATCGCGCTCGTGCGCGCCCACCGCCGGGCCGCCTTCGACGCCGAGCGGGAGAGGTGGGTCTCGTGAGCGACCAGCCGACCTTCATCCACCGGCTCTCCCCGGAGGAGGTCGCCGGCTTCGCGGCCGCCGCTCCCGACGGGCCGCTGGCCGGCACCACCTTCGCGATCAAGGACAACATCGACCTGGCCGGTGTGCCCACCACGGCGGCCGACCCTCGTCGTACGACGCCGGCGGTGGTCTCCGCGACCGCCGTGCAGCGGCTGCTCGGCGCCGGTGCGGTGCCCGTCGGCAAGACCAACATGGACCAGTACGCCACGGGCCTGGTCGGCACCCGCTCGCCGTACGGCGCGTGCCACTCGGTCTACTCGCTGGACCACGTGAGCGGCGGATCGAGCTCGGGAAGCGCCGTGGCCGTGGCGGCCGGTGAGGCGGAGTTCGCCCTCGCCACCGACACCGCCGGCAGCGGCCGGGTCCCCGCGGCGTTCAACGGGCTGGTCGGGGTCAAGCCGAGCAAGGGACTGGTCCCGACGACCGGTGTCGTGCCGGCCTGTGCCTCGCTCGACTGTGTGACGATCATGGCCCGCACGGTCGCCCGCGGACGTGAGGTGCTCGCGGTGATCGCAGGACCCGACCCGCTGGACCCGTGGTCGCGCACGCTGGAGCAGCGGGCGACGCCCGAGCGGCCGGTGGTGGCGGTGCCCGCCGGTGATCTCGACCTCGACCCGCTGCACCAGGCGGCGTGGGAGCTGTCGGTGGAGCGGGCGCGCGCGCTCTGGGAGGTCGTGGAGGTGGACGTCTCGGCGTTCCTCGAGGCCGCGACGCTGCTGTACGGCGGCCCGTGGGTCGCCGAGCGGCGCCTTGCCTTCGGCGATCTCCTGACCGATGACCCGGCCGTCGACCCGACGGTCCGTGCGATCGTGGCGGGGAGTCCACCGGTGTCGGCGGTCGAGGCGTTCGCGGCCTTCCACCGGCTGGCGGCGCTCGATGCCGCGACCCGGTCCGTGTGGGCCGGCGCGGACGCCCTTCTCCTGCCGGTGACGGCCGCGCACCCGACCCTCGCCGAGGTCGCGGCCGACCCGATCGGGGTCAACTCCCGGCTGGGCCGGTTCACCAACATGACCAACCTGCTCGACCTCTGCGCGGTCGCCTTCCCCGGCCCGGTCCGCGGCGACGGACTGCCGTTCGGCGTCCAGCTGCTGGCGCCGGCAGGTGGTGACCTGGCCCTCCTCGACCTGGCCGCGAGCTGGTGCGGGGAGGAGCCGGCCCGGCCTGCGGGTGGGGACCGGATCGACCTCGTCGTGGCCGGGGCGCACCTGGCGGGGGAGCCGCTCAACGCCGACCTCGTCGCGCGTGGTGGCCGCTTCGTGCGGTCGGCGCGGATGGAGTCCGACTACCGGATGTACGTCGTCGACGGGCCGCTGCCGCGCCCTGGCGTCACCCGGCTGCCCGCCGGAGAGCCGGGGGAGCCGACCGCTCTCGCCGTCGAGGTGTGGTCGTTGCCCGCCACGGCACTGGCCGGCTTCCAGGCCACGATCGCGCCGCCACTCGGGCTCGGACAGGTCGACCTCGCCGACGGCACGCGGGTGCTCGGCTTCCTCTGCAGCGCCGACGGCGTCGATCCGGCGCGCGACATCACGGCGTACGGCGGATGGCGGGCGTGGCGCGCCTCGCTGGCGTGAGCCGGGCGGTCAGCGTGAGGCGGCGACGGCCAGCGGGCGGCTGACCTGTGCGTGGACGCCGAGCATCGTGTCGACGGCGTCGGCCCACGGGAAGAGCTCCGCGCGCTGCCGCGCCGCCGTACGCCGCTCGGTGACGGGCCGGCTCGCCACCCGCAGGACGGCGTCGGCGAGGGAGGCCGGATCGGCGTCGCCCCAGGCGCCGGAGGCAGCGTCGACGAGCTCGCTCGCGCCGCCCGTGCGGGCGGTGACGACGGGGGTGCCGCAGGCGAGCGCCTCGAGCACGGCGAGCCCGAAGGTCTCGCCGGGGCAGACGCTGAGGGCGACGTCGGCGGCCGCGATGCGGGCGGCCAGCTCGGCCCGGCCGGCGACGTGGCCGTGGAAGACGACCGGCGCGCCCGTCGCGATCTCCTCGAGCTCGTCGAGGTGCGGGCCGGTGCCGTAGACGTCCAGCACCACCGGTACGCCGCGGCGGTGCAGCTCGACTGCTGTCGCGACGGCGAGGTGCGGGGACTTCTCGCGGGAGAGCCGGCCGACGTGGACCAGCCGCAGCGGACCGTCGTCCTCCACCGGCGCCGCCGGTGAGGCGGGACGGAAGGTCTCCAGGTCGACGCCGAGCGGCACCTGCACGACCGGGGTGCCGACCGCCGAGGCGACCGCGGAGAACTCCCGCCGGGCGTAGCGCGAGGTCACGACGATCGCGTCGAAGGAGCGCACGAGCACCCGGTTCCACAGCCCGATCGAGACCTTCGCGCCGGTGTCCATGCCGGTGCGCATCGCGAGCATGTCGTCGAGCCGCTCGTGGCTGAAGAGCAGCGAGCCGACGCCGCGGCGCCGCGCCCATCGGGCGACCGGCAGCAAGGTGGACTTGTCGTTGACCTCCACCGAGGTGGGCCCGAACTCCTCGAGCGCGTCGATCACCCGCCAGGGCTCGACGATCAGCCGGTAGCCGCCACCCACCTTCGGTGCGCGGAGCTGCACGACAGTCCCGGCAGCGGTCTCCGAGACCGCGTCGACCGGACCCGGCACGACCAGCAGCCGCTCGACACCCGCAGCCGCGTAACCGGAACCGAGCGCCGCGACCGCCGTCTTCATCCCGCCGGATGCGGGGCCGATGAAGTTGGCGAGCTGGGCGATGCGCATGCGGGCCACCCTGCCCGGCCTCCGTGAACGGCCCGTGAGCGTGCGGTGGCCCGGGATCGACGTACACGAGGCTGCGCCTGCGTGGCACGCTGGGCGCATGAGCAACACCGAGCGTGAGCCGGCCGAGGTCCTCTGTGGTGTGCACGGCGCGGACGGGCCGGGCGTCACCGTCCTCGTGCCGCGCGACGTGCCGCTCGGCGGCCCCCGCGCGATGAACGTACGCCGCACCCTGCCGTCCCGGGAGCGCACGCTGATCGGGGCCTGGTGCTTCGCTGACCACTACGGGCCGGACCCGGTGGCCGAGTCGGGTGGCATGGTCGTGACGCCGCACCCGCACACCGGCCTGGCGACCGTCAGCTGGCTCTTCACCGGCGAGGTGGAGCACCGCGACTCGATCGGCACGGTCGCGATGGTGCGGCCGGGCGAGGTCAACCTGATGACCGCCGGCCGCGGCATCAGCCACTCGGAGATCTCGACGGAGCGCACGACGGTGCTGCACGGCGTGCAGCTGTGGCTGGCGCTGCCCGACGCGCGGCGCGACATGGCGCCGGCGTTCGAGCACTACGCGCCGGAGCCGGTGGTGGGGGAGGGCTGGTCGGCCGCCGTCTTCCTCGGCGACCTCCTCGGCCAGCCCTCCCCGGTCAGCACCCAGACCCCCGTGCTGGGTGCCGAGCTGCGCGTCGAGGCGGGCACGACGCTCCGCCTCGACGTCGACGCGTCGTTCGAGCACGGGCTGCTGGTGGACCACGGTGTGGTGACGTTCGCGGGGCAGGAGCTGAAGCCGGCGGAGCTGGGCTACCTCGCGCCGGGGTGCACGACGCTCGAGATCACTGCGCACGAGGACGCCCTGCTGGTGCTCCTCGGCGGGCCGCCGTTCGGCGAGCAGCTGGTCATGTGGTGGAACTTCGTAGGCCGCAGCCACGAGGACGTCGTCGCCTCCCGCGACCAGTGGCAGGCCCAGATCACCCGCGACGGAGAGGTCGTCGGCGACAGCCAGGAGGTCGCGCCGGGACGGTTCGGTGTGGTGGCGGGTGACCACACACCGCCCATCCCGGCGCCCCCGCTGCCCAACCTCCGTCTCAGGCCGCGAGGCTGATCACGCAGGGCCTCGACGATCAGCCGAGGACCTTCGCGATCGCGTCCTTGGTCCGGTCGACCACGCTCGCGAGCGGGCCGACCATCAGCTGCGACGTGGCGCCGCTGCCCAGCGTCGGGTGTGGCCGGGTCGGTGCGACCTGCTCGACCGCCTCGACGGCCCGGGCCATCTGCGCCTGCATCGCGTCGTCGTTCTCGTTGCGGATCAGCGGGAACTCCTCCCGCTCCTCGTACTCGATGTGCTGGCGGACCTGCACCCGCAGGTTCTCCAGCTTCTCCGGGAACGCCGGGTCGTCGACGTCGCTGTCGTCGAGCTCCGCGAGGAGGCCCTTGAGCACGTCCTCCTCGGCGACGCGGTCGTCGACGACGGTCGAGCCGTCGACGCCGGCGCGGGCGATCGGGTGGGTGACCAGCTCCTCCGCGGTCTCGTGGACGGCCAGGTAGCGCCGCAGCTCCTCGAAGGTCTCCTGCCTGCGGCCGCCGTCGGGCGCCGCGAGGACACGGTCGAAGAGGTCCTGGATGTGCTGGTGCTGCTCGTGGAGCAGGTCGGTCACGTGCTTCGTGGTGGGCACGTCGTTCGCCTCCTTGGTTGGGGTGCGTACCCGCGCGACGTACCCCTGCTCCCGGACGCGAAACAGGGGCCGGCCCGGAAGACTCGGACCCGCCCCTGTCGGGTCTGCTCAGCCCTGCTGGGCGGCCATCCACTTCTTCTGGGCACGGGCGGCGAGGCCGGGGAACGCCTTGAAGAGCTGCATCGGCAGCCAGCCGAAGAAGCCGTGGGTCACGCCGTCGCGCACGAGGGCGTACTTCGGCTTGGCGTCGGGCGCCCTGTCCGGGCCACCGAGGGCGGTCGCGAAGGCGCACTTGCCGTCGAACGCGTCTGCTCGCTCATCTGCTTCTCACTTCTTCCTCGGGGTCTTGGGCGGAAGTGTGCCGATGTACGCCGCGGCGCGGGCGAACCACGCCGACATCTCCTCGTCGCTGAACGACTCCGGCAGCGTGAGCCAGCCGCTCATCGGCCGCTCCGCCGGACCGAAGGGGCCACCGCCGGCAGCCGCGAGCTCCGCGGCGTCCTCCGGCGCCAGCTTCACGCCGTACGTCGGGGCGAAGAGGCCGGCGAACATGTTGCCGTTCACGAACGCGCCGAGCTGGCCGAACATCGGCTTCACGACGACCTCCGGGTTCGCGAGCACCAGGGGCTCTGCGAGGTCGCGGAAGTGCTGCTTCATCTCGTCGGTGGCCTTGGGCATCTCCATGGCGGCAGTCTGCACCCGGTGGGAGAGGATGTCGCCCATGAGCGACCTGGTGCTGGGTGAGGACGGCCTGCTGCGCTGCCGCTGGGCGGGCGCGGGGGAGATGCGCGCCTACCACGACACCGAGTGGGGCCGCCCGGTCAGCGGCGACGTCGCGGTCTTCGAGCGGCTGACGCTCGAGGCGTTCCAGTCCGGGCTCAGCTGGGCGATCATCCTGCGCAAGCGTGACGGCTTCCGGGCGGCGTTCGACGGCTTCGACCCCCACAGCATCGCGGCGTACGACGAGGTCGACCGGGCCCGCCTCCTCGCCGACGCCGGCATCGTGCGCAACCGGCTGAAGGTCGACGCGACGATCACCAACGCCCGCGCGCTCCTGGACCTGTGGGACGCGGAGGGCGAAGGTGCGCTGGCCCGGCTCGCCGCCGCGCACGCGCCCGATCCCCGCCCCGCGCCGGCCTCCTTCGCCGAGGTCCCGGGGCAGGTGCCCGAGAGCCTCGCGTTGAGCAAGGCCCTGAAGAAGCGGGGCTTCGTCTTCGTCGGCCCGACCACGATGTACGCCCTGATGCAGGCCCTCGGCCTCGCCAACGACCACCTCGACGGGTGCGTCGCGCGGGAGGCTGCCGGGGCGGCGCCCACCGGGGAGTCAGCGTGATCAACGGACTGCTCTGGCTCCTCGGCTTCCAGCTCGCGGGCGAGGTGGTGGTGCGCTCGCTCGACCTGACCGTGCCCGGCCCGGTGATGGGCATGGTGCTGCTCTTCGTCGTGCTCCAGCTCCGCCGGCCGCCCGCCAGTGCCAACCTCTTCCGCGCCGCCGACGGGCTGCTCAAGCACCTGCAGCTCCTCTTCATCCCGGCGGGCGTCGGCGTCGTGACGCTGCTCCACGTGGTCGGCGAGCAGCCGGTGCCGATCGTGGGCGCCCTGCTGGTCTCCTGGCTCGCCGGCATCGTCACCGTCGGCTGGCTGACGACCCTCCTGCTCGGCCGCTCGTCGGGCTCGTCGGGCGCGTCCGTGGGAGGTGCCCGATGACCGATGCCCTCGACTGGCTCCGGACCTCGCCCCTGCTGGGCCTCTTCCTCACGCTCCTCGGCTACCGCCTCGGCCAGGAGCTGCAGAAGCGCGTCCCGGCAGCGTGGAAGGCGGTCGCCCAGCCGGTCGTGGTGGCGCTGGTCGTCATCGGTCTCGCCCTCTGGGCCCTCGACCTCTCCTACGAGCAGTACCTCGTGGGCGGCAGCATCATCGGCTTCTTCCTCGGCCCCGCCACGGTCGCGCTCGCGGTGCCGCTACACCGCCAGGCCCACCACCTGGGGCGGATGTTCGTGCCGATGGTGGTCGCGCTCCCGGTCGGTGCGGTGGTCAGCATCACCACCGGCGTCCTCGCCGTCCGCCTGCTCGGCGGCGACCACGTCCTCGAGCTGACGATGGCGCCCAAGGCGGCGACGACCCCGGTCAGCCTCGCCGTCTCGGGCGCGATCGGGGGCCTGCCCGCGCTCACCGCGGTCCTCGCGATCGTCACCGGCATCGTCGGCGCGGTCGCCGGGCCGGCCGTCCTCGACCTCGTCCGGGTCCGCGACCGGCGGGCGCGCGGCCTCGCCATCGGCGCCTCCAGTCACGGCATCGGCACCTCCCGCGCGCTGCGCGAGCACCCCACCGAGGGCGCTTTCTCCGGGCTTGCCATGGGGCTGACCGCGCTGCTGGTCAGCCTGCTGACGCCCGTCGTCCTGCTCCTCCTGTGACGCCGGACGGCCGACGCATATGACTCACGGGTCATACCGATGCCGTGCGGCTGGTCCCGGGCGCTAGGGTCGGCCCATGGCCCGCGTCCACGCCTTCACCGATGACCTCCTCGCCGACCACGACGCGGTGGGGCTGGTCCAGCTCCTCCGCAGCGGCGCAGTCGCCCCCCACGAGCTCGCGGCCGCCGTCCGGGCCCGCATCGAGGCGGTCGACCCGACGCTCAACGGCCTCGCCCACCCGGCGTACGACGAGGTGTGGACGCCCAACGACGGCTTCTTCGCCGGCCTGCCGACGCTGGTGAAGGACAACGTCGACGTCGCGGGGCTGCCGACGCGGCACGGCACCGACGCCTTCCCGGCGCGGGAGGCGAAGGCCGACGGTGACTGGGTCCGCATGCTCCGCGCGATCGGCCTGCACCCCGTCGGCAAGAGCCGGCTGTCGGAGTTCGGCTTCAGTGCGTCCGCCGAGCACCCGCGCCTCGGACCGGTCCGCAACCCGTGGAACCCGGACCACACCGCCGGTGCCTCCAGCAGCGGTGCGGCGGCCTTCGTCGCAGCCGGCGCACTGCCGCTCGCCCATGCCAACGACGGCGGCGGCTCGATCCGGATTCCGGCCTCGGCCTGCGGACTCGTCGGCCTCAAGCCGACCCGCAACCGCACCCTGCAGGACAGGATGATGCGCGACATGCCGGTCCGCATCGTCTCCGACGGCGTCGTGACCCGCAGCGTGCGCGACACCGCCGCGTTCCTCCGCGAGGCGGAGCGCCACTGGCGCAACCCGAAGCTCCCGCCCGTCGGCGACGTCACGGCGCCCTCCGCCGAGCGCCTGCGGATCGCCGTCGTCACCAGCTCCGTCGGCCGCGAGGCGAGCCCCGAGGTGCGCGAGCTGACCCTCAAGACCGCCGCGCTGCTCGAGGGGCTCGGCCACCACGTCGAGGAGGTCGAGCCCCCGGTGCCGGCGACGTTCCCCGACGACTTCCTCCTCTACTGGGCCTTCCTCGCCACGGTCATCGTGCGCACGTCGCGCCTCCGCTTCGGCAAGGAGGTCGACCCGACCCGCTTCGACAACCTCACCCTCGGCCTGGCCCGCCACGGCCTGCGCAACACCCCGAAGGTTCCGCTCGCGATCGCACGGCTGGCCCGCTCCGGCCGCACGTCCGCCGCCTTCTACCGGTCGTACGACGTCGCCCTCACGCCGACCGTCGCCCAGGCGACGCCGCTCATCGGCCACCTCGACCCCGCGCTGCCCTACGACGCGATCATCGACCGCCTCATGGACTGGGTCGCCTTCACGCCCCTGCAGAACGCCACCGGTGACCCCGCCATCTCCCTCCCGCTCGCGCAGACCGCGGAGGGCCTGCCGCTCGGCATGATGTTCGCCGCCGCCGCGGGCCAGGAGGCGCGACTGCTCGGCCTGGCCCACGAGCTCGAGCAGGCGCAGCCGTTCGCGCGGATCCAGGCCTGAGATGCTCAGGCTCGGCCGCCATGACTTCGCCGACGACCGCCTCCTCGTGATGGCGATCGTCAACCGCACCCGCGACTCCTTCTACGACAAGGGCGCGACGTACGCCGAGGACGCCGCCCTCGACCGGGTCCGCCAGGTCGTCGAGCAGGGCGCCGAGATCGTCGACATCGGCGGCGTGAAGGCGGGCCCGGGCGAGGTGGTGGACCTCGACGAGGAGCTGCGTCGCACGGTCGGCTTCGTCGCCCGCGTGCGCGAGGAGTTCCCCGGCCTCGTCATCTCCGTCGACACCTGGCGCCACGAGGTCGGCCACGCGGTCTGTGAGGCCGGCGCCGACCTCCTCAACGACGCGTGGGGCGGCCACGACCCGCAGCTCATGGAGGCCGCCGCGCAGCACCACGCGGCGTACGTCTGCACCCACACCAACGGCGCCACCCCGCGCCAGGCCCCCCACCGCGCGACGTACGCCGACGTCGTCCGTGCCGCGATCGACGACACGGTCGCCCTCGCCAACCGCGCGCTGGCCGTCGGCGTGGCGCGGGAGTCGCTGCTGATCGACCCCGCCCACGACTTCGAGAAGACCACCTGGCACTCGCTGGAGGTCACCCGCCGCCTCGACGAGATGGTGGCGACCGGCTGGCCCGTGCTGGTGAGCCTGAGCAACAAGGACTTCGTGGGCGAGGCCCTCGACCTCCCGGCCGGCGAACGACTGGTCGGCACCCTTGCGGCCACCTCGATCGCGGCCTGGCACGGCGCCCGGGTCTTCCGCGTCCACAACGTCGTCGAGACGCGGCAGACGCTCGACATGGTGGCCTCGATCCGTGGTGACCGCCCGCCCGCCAACGCCACGAGGGCGCTCGCATGAGCCTTCCGTACCCGTACGAGGCGCCCAGCCCGCACGGCGTCCAGATGACCGCCTTCGTGCCGATGACGCCGCTCCTCTTCCGCCACCTGTCGGGGCAGTCCGACCCCCTGGCTGAGCTGCGGGCGGAGGCAGTGGAGGCGGTCCGCACGGCCTGCCGTGGCATGGAGCAGGTGCTCGTCCTCTGCCCGGTCGGGGGCCGTGAGGCCCCGGGCGAGTGGCACGACCCGTCGCGTGCGCGGCCCGTCCAGGGCGCCCCGCGCTCGCTCGCCGAGCAGGTGGGGGAGCACCTGCTCGAGCTCGCCGGCGTCGAGACCCCGGCGAGCTACCTCGAATGCACTGACGGCGAGGTCGACTTCGCCGGCCTCCTCGACCCGCGCGTCACGTCGGCCCTGGTGGTCCTCGGCGACGGCGCGGCCGCCCGCTCGCAGGCCGCGCCCGGCCACATCGACGACCGATCCTTCCCGTACGACGACGCCGTCGCCGCCGCGCTCGCGGCGGGAGACGCAACCGCCCTCGCCGAGCTGGCCGCGCGTCCTGAGGCCGCCGAGCTGCTGGTGACCGGCCGGCACACCTGGCCGGTCGCCGCCCGTCTCCGGCCGCGGCTGACGGGCCCGGGAGGTCTCGTCCACTGCTCCGACCCCTTCGGCCTGACCTACTTCGTCGCCCGCTGGTGACGGCGGGCGCGAGCCGCTCCGGCGTACCGGAAAACGCGCTCGAATCCCGGTGTGATGACCATCAACGGCACCGGATTTTGCGCGCTGCTCGGGGGTCTGTAATGTTCTCCCTCGTTGCCCCCTTAGCTCAGTGGTAGAGCACTTCCATGGTAAGGAAGGGGTCGTCCGTTCAATCCGGACAGGGGGCTCTGAGAGGGAGGCCCCGCGGCGAAAGTTGCGGGCCGTCCCCCTTTCGAGGCGGGGTAGCTCAGGTGGTTAGAGCGCACGACTCATAATCGTGAGGTCGCGGGTTCGATCCCCGCCCCCGCTACCACCAGCACCAGTTGCACCCGCAGCACCCAGAAACTAAGGACTCCCAGTGGCCAGCAAGAGCAGCGACGTTCGCCCGAAGATCACGCTTGCGTGCGTGGACTGCAAGGAGCGCAACTACATCACCAAGAAGAACCGTCGGAACGACCCCGACCGGATCGAGCTCAACAAGTTCTGCCCGCGCTGCCGCAAGCACACGGCGCACAAGGAGACCCGCTGATCCCAGCGGGGCTCCCACCAGAGCCTTCACGAGGGCGGTCACCCATCCGGGTGGCCGCCCTCGCTCCATTTCCCGGGCGTGACGCGCCCAGACGTTAGGGTCGGCCCGTGCTTCTCCGTGACCTCACCACCCTCCGCCTCGGCGGCCCCGCCGGGTCGTACGCCGAGGCCACGTCGTCCGACGAGCTCGTCTCCGCCGTGACCGAGGCCGACGCCGCCGGCACCCCGGTGCTCCTGGTCGCGGGCGGCAGCAACCTCGTGGTCGCCGACGAGGGTTTCCCGGGCCTCGTGGTCAGGATCGCGACGACGGGCGTGACCCTCGAGCAGCACGACACCCACGTCGACGTGACCGTCGCCGCGGGCGAGCCGTGGGACGACTTCGTCGCCCGCGCCGTCGCCAGCGGCTGGGTCGGCGTCGAGGCGCTGTCGGGCATCCCCGGCGCGGTCGGCTCCACCCCGATCCAGAACGTCGGCGCCTACGGCCAGGAGGTCGCCGAGACGATCACGGCCGTCCGCGTGTGGGACCGCGTCCTCAAGGGTGAGCGCACCTTCCGCGGCGAGGAGTGCGCCTTCGGCTACCGCCACAGCCGGTTCAAGTCCGACCCCGCACGCCACGTCGTCCTCGACGTCACCTTCCGGCTCGAGCGCGGCGAGCAGGGCGCCCCCGTCAAGTACGCCGAGCTCGCGCGCACCCTGGGCGTCGAGCCGGGGGAGCGGGCGCCGCTGCGCGACGTGCGCGAGGCCGTGCTGGGTCTCCGGGCGGGCAAGGGCATGGTCCTCGACCCGGCCGACCACGACACCTGGAGCGCCGGCTCCTTCTTCACCAACCCCATCCTCACGCCTGCGCAGGCCGACGCGCTGCCCGCCGATGCGCCGCGCTTCCCGCAGCCCGACGGCAGCATCAAGTCGAGCGCCGCCTGGCTGATCGACCACGCCGGCTTCGCCAAGGGCCACGGCAACGACCGGGTCAGCCTCTCGACCAAGCACACCCTCGCGCTCACCAACCGCGGCGGTGCGACCACCGCCGACCTGCTCGCCCTCGCCCGCGAGGTGCGCGACGGCGTCGAGGCGGCGTACGGCGTGCGGCTGGTCAACGAGCCCGTCTGCGTCGGCTGCGCCCTCTGACGGTCGTGACCGGCTGAGCGCAGCCGACAGTGGGCTCAGTCGCAGCCGTCGCCGAAGCAGTCCGTGCTGAAGAGGGCGGTGAAGAAGATGGCGCCCACCGCCACCAGGACGACGATGATCACCGTCGAGATGATGCCCATGATGAACCCCGCCTGGGCGAGGCCGCGGCCGCCGATCTGACCGCCCGAGGCGTCGATCTTCTTCATCGACTTGCGGCCCAGCACGATGGCGATGATGGCCGGGATCAGGCCGAGGCCGTAGGCGCAGATCATGGTGAGACCGACGATGCCCGTGACGAGCGAGGCGATCGCCAGGCCGTCGGTGGGAGCCGCCGGCGCGTAGCCGCCGTAGTAGCCGGGCGGCGCGACGGGCGGCATCGGCGGCATGCTGCCGTACGCCGGCGGCTGCGGCGGCTGCGGCGGCTGCGGGGGCACAGCGCCGTACGGGTGGTGCGTCGGCGGCAGGGGGACGGTGGGCTCGGTCGGCGGCTGCTCCGGCTGGCCGGGGTACTCAGGCGTGCTCATGCACGCATCCAACACCCTCAGGTGCGGCGGGCGGCGCGGTTCGGGTTGGTGACGATGACGGTCACGGTCCAGGCGGCGAGGATCGCGACCGCGATGCCGAGGCCGAGGCGGGGCTGGAGCGGCATCGCGATGCCGATGCCGCCGCCGACGACCCAGGCCAGCTGGAGCAGGGTGTCGGAACGCGCGAAGGCGCTCGCCTGCACCCGCTCCGGCACGTCGCGCTGGATGGTGGAGTCGAGGGAGAGCTTGGCCAGCGACTGGGCCAGGCCCGCGGTGAGGCCGAGCGCGACCAGGGAGAGCAGGCCGTAGAAGAGCGCTGCGACGAGGGTCATCGCCGTGGCGCCGACGAGCGCGAGCAGCACGGTGACGGCGGGGCTGAGCCGGCGCGAGAGCGAGGCGAGTGCGATGCCGAGGGTGTTGCCGAGGCCGGCCGCGCCGATGACCAGGCCGAGCAGGAGCTCGGGGCGGGCGTGCCAGCCGGCGACCGGGTGCTCACGCAGCAGGAACGCCATGAACATGGTGAGGAACCCGGACAGCCAGCGCGGCCCGCAGTTGGCCCGCAGTGCGAAGGAGACGGCCGGAGGGATGCGGGGGCTCCGCTGCGGTGCGGCCTCCCCGGAGCCGCGGGCCGTGTGGCCGGGGAGCAGCTCGAGCCGGACCTCGCCCGCGGCCGAGTCGACGCGCGCGGGCAGCCGGATCGCGAGGATCGTGGCGACGACGAAGACCGCGAAGGCGTAGCGCAGCGACCACTCGGCGCCGAACCAGGCCGCCAGCCCGGCAAGGGGCGCCGAGACGGCCGCGCCCACCACGCCGGCGAGGGAGATGCGTGCGTTGGCCTTGACCAGCGTGACGCCGGGCGGCACGAGGCGCGGGGCAGCCGCGGCCTTGGTCACGCCGTAGGCCTTCGACGCGACGAGGACGCCGAGCGCCGCGGGGAAGAGCCACTTCGACTCGGTCGCCACCGCCGTGGCCAGCGACCAGCAGAGAAAGGCCCGGACCGCCATCGTCGCGCCGATCGCCCACCGGCGGCCGTGGCCGACCCGGTCGAGGAACGGCCCGATCAGCGGAGCCAGCACCGCGAACGGCAGCATCGTCAGCCCCAGGAAGAGCGCCACCTGCCCCCGCGCCTCGCCCGTCGGGACCTGGAAGAAGAGGGTGCCCGCCAGCGAGATCGCCACCGCTGCGTCGCCGGCGGCGTTGGAGGCGTGCAGCGCGATCAGGCGCGAGAGCCCGGTCTGGCCGGCGCCCTCGGCGGTCGCGGCCCGCTGCGCGGCGGAGTACGTCGCCCGGCCGACGCGCGCGGTGCCGCGCGCTGTCGACCCCGCGACTCGGCGTACGCCGGTGGCCGCGCGTCGGGGGAGCTCGCCGTTCATGGCCCCATCCTTGCCCACGGTGCCGACACCCTGCAGGACAACCCGGCGCGACAGGGCGGGCGGTCATGGTGGAGAATCCCCGACGTGACGACGCAGACATCGACGACCGCCCCGAGCGACACCGTCCTGACGGCTGCCGTCGACCTGGCCCGCGAGGTCCTGCTCGAGCAGGCGGACCGCGCGGACGTCGGCGACGCGATCGCCGCCGTCGCCGAGGGCGACCACGTCCTCACCCACTACTTCGAGTGCCTGCGCGCGGGCTACCGCGGCTGGCGCTGGTCCGTGACCGTCGCCCGTGCCGAGGGCAGCGACAAGGTCACCGTCGACGAGGTCGTGCTCCTCCCGGGCGACGACGCGATCATCGCTCCCGAGTGGGTCCCCTACAAGGACCGCATCCGTCCGGGTGACCTCTCGCCGGGCGACCTGCTCCCGGTCGAGGACGACGACCCGCGCCTCGTCCCGACGTACTCCTTCGGCGACGACCCGCTCGACCCCGACGCGACCGCGCAGGTGCGCCAGGTCGCCAAGGACCTCGGCCTGGGCCGGGTCCGCACGCTGTCGCGCGAGGGCATCGACCTCGCCGCCCAGCGGTGGTACGACGGCGACGGCGGCCCCGAGGCTCCGATCGCCCAGTCGGCGCCGGCCAAGTGCTACTCGTGCGGCTTCCTGCTGCGCATCGCGGGCTCGCTCGCCGAGACGTTCGGCGTCTGCGCCAACGGCAACGCCAACGACGACGGTCGCGTGGTCGCCTTCGGCCACGGCTGCGGTGCCCACTCCGAGGCGCAGCTGTCGAAGAAGCAGCAGCCGATCCCGCCCACTGACCACGCCCACGACACGCTCACGACCGACGAGCTCGACTCGCTCTGAGCCGGCCCGCCTGACCCGCGAGGTTCAGCCGCGGCGCGCGCGCCGCTTGCGGCAGATCTCGATGCCGAAGAGGCCCAGGCCGAAGCCGGCCATGCAGGCCCACAGCCACCAGAGGCGGCCGGTCTCCTCGAGCCGTCCGTAGAACGGCAGCATCGCGAGGAACGCGACCAGCCACAGCACGGTGCCGATCTCGACCGTGCGTACGCCGTCGAGGTCGAGCGGCTCGACGTCCGCGACGAGGTAGGTGCGGTTGCCGATCTCGTGCACGGTCGGCTGCTCGTCCAGGGGATCCACGACGGCAACAGTAGGCCATCGTGCCTTGCTCGCCGCGGCCCTTGTTCTCCACGGTGACACGCCGCTGGAACCTGTGTGATGCAGGCATCTGCCAGACTGCCGCGCGTGACGCTCGACTCGTACTTCCAGATCAGCAGGCGCGGATCCACCATCGGGCAGGAGGTCCGCGGCGGCATCGTCACGTTCCTGACGATGGCGTACATCATCGTGCTCAACCCGATCATCCTGCTCCAGGGCCGTGACATCGACGGGCACCAGCTCGCGGGCGGTGACTTCGCGGCGATCGCGGCCGCCACCGCGCTGGCCGCCGGCGTGCTCACGCTGCTGATGGGCGTGGTCGCCAACTACCCCCTCGCGCTGGCCGCGGGCCTCGGCCTCAACGCCTTCGTCACCTTCTCCATCGCGAGCAAGATGACCTGGGCCGACGCCATGGGCCTCGTGGTGATCGAGGGCCTGGTGATCCTCGTGCTCGTCCTCACCGGCTTCCGGGAGGCGGTCTTCCGTGCCGTCCCTGCGCAGCTCAAGGTCGCGATCTCGGTCGGCATCGGCCTCTTCATCGCACTGATCGGCCTCGTCGACTCCGGCTTCGTACGCCGCACCGGCGCGGGCCCGGTCCCCGTCGAGCTCGGCGTCGCGGGCCAGCTCCGCGGCTGGCCGGTGCTCGTCTTCGTGCTCGGCCTGGCGCTGCTGATCGGCCTCTACGTCCGCAAGGTCCGTGGCGCGATCCTGATCTCGATCGTCGCCACGACGCTGGTCGCGATCGTGGTGGAGAAGGTCGTCGGCGCGGGGTCGGTCGTCGAGAAGCCGACCGGCTGGAGCCTCAACGTCCCCACCTGGCCCAAGGACGTCTTCGGCCTGCCCGACCTCCAGCTCATCGGCCACTTCAACCTGCTGGGCTCGTGGCAGCACGCCGGTGTGGTCACGGTCGTCCTCTTCGTCTTCACGCTGATGCTCGCGGACTTCTTCGACACCATGGGCACGATGACCGCGATCGGTGCCGAGGCCGGCCTGCTCGACGAGGACGGCAACCCGCCCAACACGCGCATGATCCTGGTCGTCGACTCCCTCGCCGCCGCGGCCGGTGGCGCCGCGAGCGTCTCCAGCAACACGTCGTACATCGAGTCGGCGTCCGGTGTCGCCGAGGGCGCGCGCACCGGCCTGGCCAGCGTCGTGACCGGCGTGCTCTTCCTGCTGGCGGCCTTCTTCGCGCCGCTCGTCGCGATCATCCCCAACGAGGCGGCGGTCCCCGCTCTCGTCCTCGTCGGCTTCCTGATGATGCAGCAGGTCACCGGCATCGCCTGGGACGACCTCGAGATCGCCATCCCGGCGTTCCTGACGGTCGTGCTGATGCCGTTCACCTACTCGATCAGCGCAGGCATCGGCGCCGGGTTCATCGCCTGGGTGCTGATCAAGCTCTGCGTGGGCAAGGCGCGCGAGATCCACCCGCTGATGGCGGTCATCGCGGTCCTCTTCGTCGTCTACTTCGCGATCGGCCCGATCACCGACTGGCTCACCTGACGTACGCCGAGGCGGTCGTCCTCCCGCGGGGGAGGGCGACCGCTTCGGCATCTCCGCCGCGAGGAATAGTTAGCGAGGCTAAGTAGTTCACCCGTCGTGACCCCGACTCCCGACGCCCCGGCCGAGCTCGCCTCGGTCCTCCGCATCGCCGTCGTGCGGCTCTCCCGGCGGATCCGCTCCGAGCGCGACCCCGAGCTCGACCTCGGCCTCGGTGCGCTCTCGGTGCTCGGCATCCTCCACCGCGAGGGCGCGCAGACGATCGGCTCGCTCGCCGAGACCGAGCGCGTGCGACCCCCGTCGATGACCCGGACGGTCGGCTGCCTGGTGGACCGCGGCCTCGTCGTACGGAACAAGAACGCCGACGACGGTCGCCAGGTCGTGGTGGAGCTCAGCGAGGAGGGCTGGCGCGTGGTCGAGGCCGAACGCCGCCGCCGCAACGCCTGGCTCGCCCGCCAGCTCGCCGAGCTGACCGCCGACGAGCGCGACCTCCTCCGCCGTGCCTCCGACCTCCTCGGGAGGCTGGCGACTGCATGAGCCCCACCTTCCGCGCCCTGAGCAGCTCCAACTACCGGCGGTACGCCGCCGGTGGCGTCGTCTCCAACACCGGCACGTGGATGCAGCGCGTCGCCCAGGACTGGCTGGTCCTGGCGGTCTCCGGCGGCAGCGGTGCGGCGATCGGCATCACGACCGGCCTGCAGTTCCTGCCGTTCCTGCTGGTCATGCCGCTGGCCGGCGTGGTCGCCGACCGCCTGCCCAAGCGCCGCCTCCTGCAGCTGACGAACGTCGCGATGGCGTTGCCCGCGCTCGTCCTCGGCCTGCTGGCCGTGACCGGGGCGGCGCAGACGTGGCACGTCTACGTCCTGGCCCTCATCCTGGGCATCTCCTCGGCGTTCGACGCCCCCGCCCGCCAGTCGTTCGTCTCCGAGCTGGTCACGCCGGAGCTGCTCCCCAACGCCGTCAGCCTCAACTCGGCCAGCTTCAACGCCGCACGGCTCGTCGGTCCCGGCCTCGCCGGCCTCCTCATCGCCCTGCTCGGTGGCGACGCCCGTGCGACCGGCTGGGTGATCCTGCTGAACGCCCTCAGCTACGCCGCCCCGATCTGGAGCCTCGCGCGCCTCGACCCGCGCCTCCTCGCGCCAGCGAAGCCGGTCGCCCGCGGCCCGGGCGCCCTGCGCGAGGGCGTGCGCTACGTCCGGGGACGGCCCGACCTGGTCGTCGTGCTCGCGATCGTCTTCGTCGCGGGCACCTTCGGCCTCAACTTCCAGATGACCTCCGCCCTGATGGCGACCGGCGTCTTCCACCGCGGCCCGGGGGAGTACGGCCTGCTCGGCTCCTTCCTGGCGGTCGGCAGCCTCTCCGGCGCGCTCCTCGCCGCACGGCGCGAGACCCCGCGGCCCGCGCTGATCGTCGGGGGCGCCGTCGTCTTCGGCCTGCTCGAGGTCGCCTCCGGCTTCGCCCCGTCGTACGTCGTCTTCGCGCTGCTGACGCCACTGCTGGGCCTCTCCGCCCTCACGATGATCACCTCCGCCAACGCCTACGTGCAGGTGACCACCGAGGCGGGCATGCGCGGACGCGTGATGGCCCTCTACCTCACGGTCTTCATGGGCGGTACGCCGTTCGGGTCGCCGCTGATCGGCTGGCTGGGGGAGGAGTTCGGCGCCCGCTGGACGCTCTGGCTGGGTGGTGGCGTGACCGCTGTCGGAGCACTCGCCGCCCACCTGCTCCTGGGTGGTCGTCGCACCCTCGCGGCCGCCGCGGAGTCCCGCGCAGAGGCAGCGCGCGAGGCCGCCGCGTAGCCGTTTTGACCGGCGTACACACGGCCCGTAGGCTGACTCCTCGTGTCTGGCATGTCCAGGCCGCTTGCGTGCCCGGAAACGGGCCGCCTCAGGGCACCACCGCTTCGGCGGCAGTTCCCGACCTTTACCGCCCCGGCAGAGCGCTGCGGCGTGAGAGAGAACAAAGAAAGGGAACCAACCGGTGCCCACTATTCAGCAGCTGGTCCGCAAGGGCCGCCAGGACAAGGTGTCGAAGACCAAGACGCCTGCCCTGAAGGGTTCGCCGCAGCGCCGTGGCGTCTGCACGCGCGTCTACACGACCACCCCCAAGAAGCCGAACTCCGCCCTCCGCAAGGTCGCCCGCGTGCGCCTGTCGTCGGGCGTCGAGGTCACGGCGTACATCCCCGGCGTCGGCCACAACCTGCAGGAGCACTCGATCGTGCTCGTGCGTGGCGGTCGTGTGAAGGACCTTCCGGGTGTCCGTTACAAGATCATCCGCGGCTCGCTCGACACGCAGGGCGTGAAGAACCGCAAGCAGGCCCGTTCGCGCTACGGCGCGAAGAAGGAGAAGTGACATGCCTCGCAAGGGTCCCGCTCCGAAGCGTCCGATCGACAACGACCCGGTCTACGGCTCGCTCGTCGTCTCCCAGCTCGTCTCCAAGGTCCTGATCGACGGCAAGAAGGCGACCGCCCAGCGCATCGTCTACACCGCCCTCGAGGGCTGCCGCGAGAAGACCGGCACCGACCCGGTCGTCACGCTCAAGCGCGCGCTCGACAACGTCAAGCCCGCCATCGAGGTCAAGTCCCGCCGCGTCGGCGGTGCGACCTACCAGGTTCCGATCGAGGTCAAGGGCACGCGTGGCACCACGCTCGCGCTCCGTTGGCTCGTCGGCTACTCGCGCGACCGTCGCGAGAAGACGATGGCCGAGCGCCTGATGAACGAGATCCTCGACGCGAGCAACGGCCTCGGTGCCGCTGTGAAGAAGCGTGAGGACACCCACAAGATGGCCGANCGGGGCCGCACCTCAGGGGGCGCCCCCGCCACCCACCGACCCGACTTCCTAAGGAACGCGAACCACAGTGGCTGTTGAGATCACCACGGACCTCAGTACCGTCCGCAACATCGGCATCATGGCTCACATCGACGCCGGCAAGACCACCACCACCGAGCGCATCCTCTTCTACACCGGTATCTCGTACAAGATCGGTGAGGTCCACGAGGGCGCAGCCACGATGGACTGGATGGAGCAGGAGCAGGAGCGCGGCATCACGATCACGTCTGCCGCGACGACCTGCTGGTGGAAGAACCACCAGATCAACATCATCGACACCCCCGGTCACGTCGACTTCACCGTCGAGGTGGAGCGTTCGCTCCGCGTCCTCGACGGCGCCGTCGCCGTCTTCGACGGTGTCGCCGGTGTCGAGCCCCAGTCCATGACCGTGTGGCGCCAGGCGAACAAGTACAACGTCCCGCGCATGTGCTTCGTCAACAAGCTCGACCGCACCGGTGCCGACTTCTACCGCGTCGTCGAGACCATCGTCTCGAAGCTCAACGCGACCCCGCTCGTGCTGCAGCTCCCGATCGGTGCCGAGGGTGACTTCATCGGCGTCGTCGACCTGGTCGAGATGAACGCCAAGGTGTGGCGTGGCGAGACCAAGCAGGGCGAGGACTACGTCGTCGAGGAGATCCCCGCGGACTTGGCCGACAAGGCTGCGGAGTACCGCGAGAAGCTCGTCGAGACGCTCGCCGAGGGCGACGACGAGACCATGGAGGTCTACCTCGAGGAGGGCGACGTCTTCGACGTCCCCACCCTGAAGGCCGCCATCCGTCGCGCGACCCTGGCCGGCAACCTGAACCCGATCCTCACCGGCACGGCGTTCAAGAACAAGGGCGTCCAGCCCCTGCTCGACGCGGTCATCGACTACCTGCCGTCGCCGCTCGACGTCGAGTCGATCATCGGTCACTCGCCCAAGGACGAGACCGTCGAGATCGCCCGTCAGCCCTCTGCTGACGAGCCGCTCGCCGCGCTCGCGTTCAAGATCGCGACCGACCCGCACCTCGGCAAGCTCATCTTCGTGCGCGTCTACTCGGGCAAGCTCGAGGCTGGTTCGACGGTCCTCAACGCCTCCAACGGCAAGAAGGAGCGCATCGGCAAGGTCTACCAGATGCACGCCAACAAGCGTGAGGAGATCGCCGCCGTCGGCGCCGGCCAGATCGTCGCCGTCATGGGTCTCAAGGAGACCAAGACCGGCCACACGCTCGCCGACCCGCAGAACCCGGTCGTCCTCGAGTCGATGACGTTCCCGGCGCCGGTCATCGAGGTCGCCATCGAGCCGAAGACGAAGTCCGACCAGGAGAAGCTCGGCGTTGCCATCCAGCGCCTCTCCGAGGAGGACCCGACCTTCGTCGTCAAGACCGACGAGGAGACCGGCCAGACCATCATCGCGGGCATGGGCGAGCTCCACCTCGACATCCTCGTGGACCGCATGAAGCGCGAGTTCAAGGTCGAGGCGACCGTCGGCAAGCCGCAGGTCGCGTACCGCGAGACCATCCGCGGCACCGTGCGTGGTCACAGCTACACGCACAAGAAGCAGACCGGTGGTACGGGCCAGTTCGCCAAGGTCCTCATCGACGTCGAGCCGAACATCAACCCCGAGACCGGTCTCGGTGCGGGCTACCTGTTCGAGAACACCGTCACGGGTGGTCGCGTTCCGCGCGAGTACATCCCGTCGGTCGACGCCGGTGCGCAGGACGCCATGCAGTACGGCATCCTGGCTGGCTACCCGATGGTCGACATCAAGGTCACCCTGACCGACGGTGCCTACCACGACGTCGACTCCTCGGAGCTCGCGTTCAAGATCGCCGGCAACCAGGCCTTCAAGGAGGCCGCACGCATGGCCAAGCCGGTCCTGCTGGAGCCCATGTTCGCCGTTGAGGTCACGACCCCCGAGGACTACCTCGGCACCGTGATCGGCGACATCAACTCCCGCCGTGGCCAGATCCGCGCGCAGGAGGAGCGTCACGGCGACCTCGTCGTGTCGGCCCTCGTGCCGCTCTCCGAGATGTTCGGGTACGTTGGTGACCTGCGGTCGAAGACCTCTGGTCAGGCCTCGTACTCGATGGAGTTCGACTCGTACGCCGAGGTTCCCACGAACGTCGCCGACGAGATCATCAAGAAGGTCCGCGGCGAGTAATTCGTCCGGTACTTCGGCACTGCACCATTCAACGAGTCAAGTAACAAACACACCCAGGAGGAGCCCCAGTGGCTAAGGCGAAGTTCGAGCGGACGAAGCCGCACGTCAACATCGGCACGATCGGTCACATCGACCACGGTAAGACGACTCTTACCGCGGCGATCACCAAGGTGCTGCACGACGCGTACCCGGACCTGAACCCGTTCACGCCGTTCGACGAGATCGACAAGGCTCCGGAGGAGCGTCAGCGCGGTATCACCATCTCGATCGCGCACGTCGAGTACCAGACCGAGGGTCGTCACTACGCCCACGTTGACTGCCCCGGTCACGCGGACTACATCAAGAACATGATCACCGGTGCCGCCCAGATGGACGGCGCGATCCTGGTCGTGGCCGCCACCGACGGTCCGATGCCGCAGACCCGTGAGCACGTGCTGCTCGCGCGCCAGGTCGGCGTCCCCGCCCTGGTCGTCGCGCTCAACAAGTGCGACATGGTCGACGACGAGGAGCTCATCGAGCTCGTCGAGATGGAGGTGCGCGAGCTCCTCTCCGAGTACGAGTTCCCGGGCGACGACATCCCGGTCGTGCGCGTTGCTGCCTTCCCGGCGCTCAACGGCGACGAGAAGTGGGGCAAGTCGGTCCTCGAGCTCATGGCTGCGGTCGACGAGTACATCCCCCAGCCCGAGCGTGAGACGGACAAGCCGTTCCTCATGCCGGTCGAGGACGTCTTCACGATCACCGGTCGTGGCACCGTCATCACGGGTCGTATCGAGCGCGGCATCGTGAAGGTCGGCGAGGAGGTCGAGATCGTCGGCATCCGCGAGACCTCGCAGAAGTCGACCGTCACGGGCGTCGAGATGTTCCGCAAGCTCCTCGACGAGGGCCAGGCTGGCGAGAACGTCGGTCTGCTCCTCCGTGGCACGAAGCGCGAGGACGTCGAGCGCGGCATGGTTGTCATCAAGCCGGGCACGACCACCCCGCACACCAACTTCGAGGCCTCGGTCTACATCCTCTCGAAGGAGGAGGGCGGCCGCCACACGCCGTTCTTCAACAACTACCGTCCGCAGTTCTACTTCCGTACGACTGACGTGACCGGCGTTGTGACGCTGCCCGAGGGCACCGAGATGGTCATGCCCGGTGACAACACCGAGATGGCCGTCGAGCTCATCCAGCCCATCGCCATGGACGAGGGCCTCCGCTTCGCGATCCGTGAGGGTGGCCGCACCGTCGGCGCCGGCCGGGTCACCAAGATCACCAAGTGATCTGAGCGGGCTCCGGTCCGCGACCTGAAGCACTGAAGGCCCCCGGGCTCCGCAAGGAGTCCGGGGGTCTTCGCCATTTCTGGCTGCGCCACCCGCCCGCCTAGACTCGGCGCCGCCATGAACGACCTTGCTCCCGACGCCCCCGCTGCTGCTGACAAGCCGGCCTCCTTCGACACGAAGGGGAAGCTGGCCCGCAGCCGCAACGCCTCGCCCGAGGCCCGCCCCGGCGTCGAGCTCAGCGAGGACGGCCGCCCGCTGCGCGGCGTCCTCTCCTACTCCCGCCGCGGCAGCCGCTTCACCACGAAGCAGGCCGACGCGTGGCAGCGCCTGGCGGGGGAGTGGGTGATCGGCCCCGAGCGCGTCACGGACGTCGCCGTTCCTCTCGACATCAACCAGGAGTGGTTCGGCCGCGAGGCGCCGCTGTACGTCGAGATCGGTTCGGGCAATGGCGAGCACGTGGCGCAGTACGCCGCGGCGCACCCCGACGCGAACATCCTCGCCTTCGAGGTCTGGCTGCCCGGCGTGGCCGACACCCTGATCAAGCTGGAGGAGGCCGGGGCGACCAACGTGCGACTCTGCACCGTCGACGCGGCCTGGTCGATCACGGAGCTCTTCGCGCCCGGCACGATCACCGAGCTGTGGACGCTCTTCCCGGACCCGTGGCACAAGGCGCGCCACCACAAGCGGCGCCTGGTCAACCAGCCGTTCGTCGGCATCGCCGCCTCGCGCCTCGTCGACGGAGGCGTCTGGCGTCTCGCGACGGACTGGCCCGACTACGCCGAGCACATGGTCGAGGTCTTCGCGACCGAGCCCACCCTCGAGGGCGGCGTCGGGGAGCGGTGGGCCGAGCGCCCGGTCACGAAGTTCGAGCGGCGTGGCCTGGCCGAGGGCCGCGGCTCCGACGACCTCACCTACCGTCGCGCCTGACCGCGACACACCACGATCCCGGTCATTCCGGCCGACGGCGGGGGCGTGCGGTAGCGATTTGGAGTGGCGGGCGAACTCTGACAAGATAGCCCGGTTGCTCCGGCGGGTTGCCGGGGTGCGCCACATCTTGACTACTGAATCGCTCCTCCTGTGAGAAGTCGGTGGTCGTGCGTGTGGCCGCACCGATCCAGGAGACCCGATTCCAGTCCGATAAACCGTCGGACGCACCGCACAACACCACAAGACCTACCCGGGTCATGCGTTTCGCTGCGCTTCATCTGCGCGACACGCCCGACCGCGGGGGTCGAGCGGGGTGGGGAACAACAGGCGGGACGGCTTCACCCGGAGCCCATCTCGACACAGAACGCAGGTGCCGGCGAAGACCCGGTACTGACACGAAGGACGAGAGAGACCTATGGCGGGACAGAAGATCCGCATCAGGCTCAAGGCCTATGACCACGAGGTGATCGACACCTCCGCGCGCAAGATCGTTGACACCGTCACCCGCACGGGTGCGAAGGTCGCCGGCCCCGTGCCGCTGCCGACCGAGAAGAACGTCTACTGCGTGATTCGCTCGCCGCACAAGTACAAGGACTCGCGCGAGCACTTCGAGATGCGCACCCACAAGCGCCTCATCGACATCATCGACCCCACGCCGAAGACCGTCGACTCGCTCATGCGACTCGACCTGCCTGCCGGCGTCGACATCGAGATCAAGCTCTGAGGTAGATCGAGATGACTAACGAGCGCAACGTGAAGGGTCTGCTGGGCACCAAGCTCGGCATGACGCAGACCTGGGACGAGAACAACAAGATCGTCCCCCTGACTGTCGTTTCCGCGGCGACCAACGTCGTCACCGCGGTCCGCAAGGTCGAGACCGACGGCTACAACGCCGTGCAGGTCGGCTACGGCGAGATCGACGGCCGCAAGGTGAGCAAGCCGGACGCCGGCCAGTTCGCCAAGGCCGGCGTGACGCCCCGCCGCCACGTGGTCGAGATCCGCACCGCTGACGCCGCTGGCTACGCCGCTGGCCAGGAGCTCTCCGTGGAGACGTTCGCCGCCGGCGACGTCATCGACGTGAGCGGCACCTCCAAGGGCAAGGGCTTCGCCGGTGTCATGAAGCGTCACGGCTTTGCCGGTGTCTCCGCTTCCCACGGTGCCCACCGCAACCACCGCAAGCCCGGTTCCATCGGTGCCTGCGCGACCCCCGGTCGCGTCTTCAAGGGCATGCGCATGGCGGGTCGCATGGGTGGCGACGCTGTGACCACGCAGAACATCACGGTCCACGCGATCGACGCCGAGCGCGGCCTGGTCCTCCTCAAGGGTGCCGTCCCCGGCCCCAAGGGTGGGCTCGTGGTTCTCCGCTCCGCCGCGAAGAAGGAGGCCTCCAAGTGAGCACCCTCAAGGTCGAGCTCCCCGTCGAGATCTTCGACGTCGAGCCGAACATCCCGCTGATCCACCAGGTCGTCGTCGCCCAGCAGGCTGCTGCCCGCCAGGGAACGCACAAGACCAAGACGCGCGCCGAGGTGCGCGGCGGTGGCCGCAAGCCCTACAAGCAGAAGGGCACCGGTCGCGCCCGCCAGGGCTCGACCCGCGCGCCGCAGTTCGCCGGTGGTGGCGTCGTCCACGGCCCGCAGCCGCGTGACTACGACCAGCGCACCCCGAAGAAGATGAAGGCTGCGGCGCTCAAGGGCGCCCTGTCGGACCGCGCCCGCAACGGCCGTGTCCACGTGGTCGACTCCCTGGTCGCCGGCGACAAGCCGTCCACCAAGGCTGCGATCGCTGCCCTCGCCGGTCTCTCGGAGCGCACCAAGTTCCTGGTGGTCCTCGAGCGCGGTGACAACCTCACCTGGCTGTCGCTCCGCAACGCCGCCAACGTCCACATCATCGCCGTCGACCAGCTGAACACGTACGACGTTCTGCTCTCCGACGACGTGGTCTTCACCAAGGGTGCGTACGACGCTTTCGTCGCCCCGAAGGCCGCTGCGACCGCTGAGGAGGCGTGAGCATGAGCACCCTGCACAAGGACCACCGCGACATCCTGCTCGCCCCGGTCGTGTCCGAGAAGAGCTACGCGCTCATCGACACGAACAAGTACACCTTCCTGGTGCACCCGGACGCGAACAAGACCGAGATCAAGATCGCCGTCGAGAAGGTCTTCGGCGTCAAGGTCACCTCGGTCAACACGATCAACCGTGTTGGCAAGACCCGCCGTACCAAGAACGGCCTTGGCAAGCGCAAGGACACCAAGCGCGCCATCGTCAGCCTTGCCGAGGGTCACTCCATCGACATCTTCGGAGGTCAGGCCTGATGGGCATCCGCAAGTACAAGCCGACTACGCCGGGCCGTCGTGGCTCGTCCGTCGCTGACTTCGTTGAGATCACCCGCTCGACGCCGGAGAAGTCGCTCACGCGTCCGCTCCCGAAGACGGGTGGCCGCAACAACCAGGGCCGCATCACGACCCGCCACATCGGTGGCGGTCACAAGCGTGCGTACCGCGTCATCGACTTCAAGCGTTACGACAAGGACGGCGTGCCGGCCAAGGTCGCTCACATCGAGTACGACCCCAACCGCACCGCGCGCATCGCGCTCCTTCACTACGCGGACGGCGAGAAGCGCTACATCATCGCGCCGAAGGGCGTCACGCAGGGCACCCCGATCGAGGCCGGCGTCAACGCCGACATCAAGCCGGGCAACAACCTGCCGCTGCGCAACATCCCCGTCGGTACGACGATCCACTGCATCGAGCTCCGGCCCGGTGGCGGCGCGAAGATCGCCCGTTCGGCCGGCATGTCCGCCCAGCTGATCGCTCGTGAGGGCTCGCGCGCCACCCTGCGCATGCCGTCCGGCGAGATGCGCTTCGTCGACGTGCGCTGCCGCGCCACCGTCGGCGAGGTCGGCAACGCCGAGCAGTCGAACATCAACTGGGGCAAGGCCGGCCGCATGCGGTGGAAGGGCGTTCGCCCGACCGTCCGTGGTGTCGTCATGAACCCGGTCGACCACCCGCACGGTGGTGGCGAGGGCAAGACGTCCGGTGGTCGTCACCCGGTCTCCCCGTGGGGCAAGCCCGAGGGCCGCACGCGCAAGCGGAAGGCCAGCGACTCCCAGATCATCCGTCGCCGCAAGTCCGGAAAGGGCCGCAAGTAATGCCGCGCAGTCTCAAGAAGGGCCCCTTCGTCGACGGCCACCTGCTCAAGAAGGTGGACGCCGAGAACGAGAAGGGCACCCACAACGTCATCAAGACCTGGTCGCGCCGGTCCATGATCCTGCCGTCCTTCATCGGACACACGATCGCGGTGCACGACGGTCGCAAGCACGTCCCGGTCTTCGTCTCCGACTCCATGGTCGGTCACAAGCTGGGTGAGTTCGCTCCGACGCGTACCTACAAGGGTCACGTGAAGGAAGACCGGAAGGGGAAGCGTCGATGACCGCCGCTGCTCGTACCGCCACCAGCGACCGTCGCAAGTCGCTCCTCGGTGACCAGCCGGGCGCCTTCGCCGTCGCCCGCTTCCAGCGCATCACGCCGATGAAGGCCCGCCGTGTCGTCGACATGGTCCGCGGTCTTCCGGTCGAGGACGCGCTGTCGCTCCTGCAGTTCGCGCCGCAGGCTGCCGCCGAGACCGTCTACAAGGTCCTCGAGTCCGCGATCGCGAACGCCGAGACCACCGAGGGCCTCAACGCCGCCGACCTGGTCGTCAGCGTCGCCCGCGTGGACGAGGGTCCGACCATGAAGCGCTGGCGTCCGCGTGCCCAGGGTCGCGCGACGCGCATCAACAAGCGCACCTCGCACATCACGCTCGTCGTTCAGCCGAAGGAGGCCTGAGCATGGGTCAGAAGATCCACCCGAACGGCTTCCGTCTCGGCATCTCGACCGACCACAAGTCGCGTTGGTACGCCGACAAGCTGTACTCCGCGTACGTCGGTGAGGACGTCGCGATCCGCAAGCTCCTCTCCAAGGGCATGGACCGCGCCGGCATCGCCAAGGTCGAGATCGAGCGCACCCGTGACCGCGTCCGTGTGGACATCCACACGGCCCGCCCGGGCATCGTCATCGGTCGCCGTGGCGCCGAGGCCGACCGCATCCGCGGCGAGCTCGAGAAGCTGACCGGCAAGCAGGTCCAGCTGAACATCCTCGAGGTCAAGAACCCCGAGATCGAGGCGCAGCTCGTCGCCCAGGGCGTTGCCGAGCAGCTCTCTGGTCGCGTGCAGTTCCGTCGTGCGATGAAGAAGGCGATCCAGACCTCGATGCGCTCCGGCGCCAAGGGTGTCAAGATCCAGTGCTCGGGCCGCCTCAACGGCGCCGAGATGTCGCGCACCGAGTTCTACCGCGAGGGCCAGGTCCCGCTCCACACCCTGCGTGCGGACATCGACTACGGCTTCTACGAGGCCAAGACGACCTTCGGCCGCATCGGCGTGAAGGTCTGGATCTACAAGGGCGAGGTCGCGGGCACCCGCGCCGAGCGTGAGGCGCAGGCTGCGGCCCGTGCCGGTGCGCCCGGTCGTGGTGGCCGTCCGGCCGGCCGTGGCGGCGAGCGTCCGAACCGTGGTTCGCGCGGCGACCGTCCGGCTCGTGCCGACCGCGCCGAGGCTCCGGCCGAGGCCACCGCCGCCGTCGAGGCGCCGGCTGCCGAGGCTGCTACCACCGGTCAGGAGGGCTGACGCCATGCTGATGCCGCGTCGTGTCAAGCACCGCAAGCAGCACCACCCGGACCGTCGTGGTGTTGCCAAGGGCGGTACCACCCTCGCCTTCGGCGAGTTCGGTATCCAGGCCCTTGAGCCGCACTACGTGACGAACCGCCAGATCGAGTCTGCGCGTATCGCCATGACCCGCCACATCAAGCGTGGCGGCAAGGTGTGGATCAACATCTACCCGGACCGTCCGCTCACGAAGAAGCCGGCCGAGACCCGCATGGGTTCCGGTAAGGGTTCGCCGGAGTGGTGGGTCGCCAACGTCAAGGCCGGCCGCGTCATGTTCGAGCTCTCCGGTGTTCCGGAGGACGTGGCCCGCGAGGCGATGCGCCGCGCGATCCACAAGCTCCCCATGAAGTGCCGTTTCATTTCGCGAGAGGCGGGTGAGTTCTGATGGCTATCGCCTTCGAGCTCGACGAGCTGAACAACACTGACCTCGAGGCCAAGCTCCGCGAGGCCAAGGAGGAGCTGTTCAACCTCCGCTTCCAGGCCGCCACCGGCCAGCTGGAGAACAACGGCCGGCTCCGCACGGTCAAGAAGGACATCGCCCGGATCTACACCGTGGTGCGCGAGCGCGAGCTCGGCATTCGTACGGCGCCGGGTGCGACGGCTGAGGAGGCCTGATGAGCGACAACGCCACCACCGAGGCTCGCAACGCCCGCAAGGTCCGCGAGGGCCTGGTCGTCAGCGACAAGATGGACAAGACGATCGTCGTGTCCGTCGAGGACCGCGTGAAGCACGCCCTGTACGGCAAGGTCATGCGTCGCACGATCAAGCTGAAGGCGCACGACGAGAACAACGAGTGCGGCATCGGCGACCGGGTCCAGATCATGGAGACCCGTCCGCTGTCCGCCACCAAGCGTTGGCGCCTCGTCTCGGTCGTCGAGAAGGCCAAGTGACCGCCGGCCGCTGACCCCGGCGTACGCGTCGGGGTCGGGGGCCGACCCAGATTCCAAAGCAAGTTCGGCAAGGCTCGTTGCCCGCTGAGGCGGCGAGAACCAGCTCGACATCCAGGAGAAATCAATGATCCAGCAGGAGTCGCGACTCAAGGTCGCCGACAACACCGGTGCGAAGGAAGTCCTCTGCATCCGTGTTCTCGGTGGCTCGGGTCGACGCTACGCCGGTATCGGTGACGTCATCGTCGCCACCGTGAAGGACGCGATCCCCGGTGGCAACGTCAAGAAGGGTGACGTCGTCAAGGCCGTCATCGTCCGGACCGTGAAGGAGCGCCGTCGTCCCGACGGTTCCTACATCAAGTTCGACGAGAACGCCGCCGTCATCCTCAAGAACGACGGTGAGCCCCGCGGTACCCGCATCTTCGGTCCGGTGGGCCGCGAGCTGCGCGAGAAGAAGTTCATGAAGATCATCTCGCTCGCCCCGGAGGTGCTGTGAACCATGGCTAAGAACATCAACATCAAGACTGGTGACACCGTCAAGGTCATCGCCGGCAAGGACAAGGGCGCGACCGGCAAGGTCCTGTCCGTCCTGCGCGAGGACGACCGTGTCGTCGTCGAGGGCGTCAACCAGGTCAAGAAGCACGTCAAGGCGATGGCCCAGGGCCAGGAGTCGGGCATCGTGACCGTCGAGGCCCCGATCCACGTCTCGAACGTCATGCTGGTCGAGGGTGACGGCGTCACCCGCATCGGCTTCAAGAAGGTCGAGGGCACCAAGAAGCGTGCCGACGGCTCGACGTACACCGTGGAGCGCTCCGTGCGCATCTCCCGCAAGACGGGGGAGGAGATCTGATGACCGAGACCACCATCCAGCCGCGTCTCAAGACCCGCTACCGCTCGGACATCGTCCCGGCGCTGCAGGCTGAGTTCGAGCTGCCGAACGTCATGCTGGTTCCCGGCCTGGTGAAGATCGTCGTCAACATGGGTGTCGGCGACGCCGCCAAGGACTCGAAGCTGATCGAGGGTGCGGTCAAGGACCTCACCGCGATCACCGGCCAGAAGCCGCTCGTGACCAAGGCTCGCAAGTCGATCGCCCAGTTCAAGCTCCGTGAGGGCATGCCGATCGGCGCGCACGTCACGCTGCGTGGCGACCGCATGTGGGAGTTCCTCGACCGCCTCCTGTCGCTCGCGCTTCCGCGCATCCGCGACTTCCGTGGTCTGAACCCGGGTCAGTTCGACGGCCGTGGCAACTACACGTTCGGTCTGACCGAGCAGGTCATGTTCCACGAGATCGACCAGGACAAGATCGACCGGTCGCGCGGCATGGACATCACCATCGTCACCACGGCCACCACCGACGACCAGGGCCGCGCGCTGCTCAAGCAGCTCGGCTTCCCGTTCAAGGAGAACTGACATGGCGAAGACTTCGCTCAAGGTCAAGGCCGCGCGCAAGCCGAAGTTCGCTGTCCGCGGCTACACCCGCTGCCAGCGCTGCGGCCGCCCGAAGGCCGTCTACCGCAAGTTCGGCCTGTGCCGTATCTGCCTGCGGGAGATGGCTCACCGTGGCGAGCTCCCCGGCGTGACCAAGTCCTCCTGGTGACCAGGTCCCGGATTTCCACCTATCGCTGAAGGTCCGTCCCGCCGCTGAGCGCGCGGAAACCGCAGCAGAGAGAGAACACGCATCATGACGATGACTGACCCGATCGCAGACATGCTCACGCGTCTGCGCAACGCCAACCAGGCGTACCACGACACGGTGGCCATGCCGTACTCCAAGCTGAAGCAGGGTGTCGCCGACATCCTCAAGCAGGAGGGCTACATCACGTCGTACGAGATCGCCGACAACGTCGACTCCGAGGGCCAGCCGGCCGTCGGCAAGACGCTGACGATCACCCTCAAGTACGGCCGCAGCCGCGAGCGTTCCATCGCTGGCGTCCGCCGCATCAGCAAGCCGGGCCTCCGGGTCTACGCCAAGTCCACGGGTCTCCCGAAGGTGCTCGGCGGTCTCGGCGTCGCGATCATCTCGACGTCCCAGGGCCTGCTCACCGACCGCCAGGCGAACCAGAAGGGCGTGGGCGGCGAAGTCCTCGCCTACGTCTGGTGACCTGAGACCGAGAGAGGAAGAAGAAGCATGTCGCGCATTGGCAAGCTCCCGATCACGGTCCCGGCGAACGTGGACGTGGTCATCGAGGGTGACCTCGTGACCGTCAAGGGCCCGAAGGGCACCCTGTCCCACAACGTCGTCGCGCCGATCACGGTCGAGAAGAACGAGGGCGTCCTCGACGTCATCCGTCCGGACGACAGCCGCGAGGCGAAGTCGTACCACGGCCTGACCCGGACCCTGATCAACAACATGGTCGTCGGTGTCACCGACGGGTACGAGAAGAAGCTCGAGATCGTCGGCGTGGGTTACCGCGTCCTGCCGAAGGGCCCGACGCAGCTCGAGTTCCAGCTCGGCTACTCGCACTCGATCACCTTCGACGCCCCCGAGGGAATCACCTTCACCACGGACGGTCCGGTCAAGCTGGCCGTCCAGGGCATCGACAAGCAGCTCGTGGGTGAGGTTGCGGCCAACATCCGCAAGCTCCGCAAGCCCGAGCCGTACAAGGGCAAGGGTGTCCGTTACTCCGGCGAGCACATCCGCCGCAAGGTCGGAAAGGCTGGTAAGTGATGGCTATCTCGCTCAAGAACAACAAGCACACCTCGGCTCGGGTGCGTTCGCGCCTGCGCCGCCAGGTTCGTGGTCGCAAGAAGATCTCCGGCACGGAGGAGCGTCCGCGCCTCGTCGTGACGAAGTCCGCCAAGCACCTCTCCGTCCAGGTCGTCAACGACCTCGTCGGCAAGACGCTGGCGTACGCGTCGACCATGGAGAAGGACGTTCGCGCCTTCGAGGGCGACAAGACTGCCAAGGCGAAGAAGGTCGGCGAGCTCGTCGCCGAGCGCGCCAAGGCTGCCGGTATCGACGCGGTCGTCTTCGACCGCGCCGGTAACAAGTACCACGGTCGCATCGCTGCGCTGGCGGACTCCGCCCGCGAAGCCGGTCTGACCTTCTGATTGCGACAGAGAGAGAAGAGGAAAGTCTGATGAGCGGAGCCCAGCAGCGCGGTCAGCGCGCCGGTGGCGAGCGCCAGTCGGGCGGTCGTGGAGGCCGCGACGGTCGTCGCGGTGACCAGAACGCCGACAAGACCGCCTACATCGAGCGTGTCGTCGCGATCAACCGTGTCGCCAAGGTCGTGAAGGGTGGTCGTCGCTTCAGCTTCACCGCCCTGGTGATCGTCGGCGACGGCGAAGGCATGGTCGGCGTCGGCTACGGCAAGGCCAAGGAGGTGCCGGCCGCCATCGCCAAGGGTGTTGAGGAGGCCAAGAAGCACTTCTTCAAGGTCCCCCGTGTCCAGGGCACCATCCCCCACCCGGTCCAGGGCGAGAAGGCTGCAGGCGTCGTCCTGCTCAAGCCGGCCGCTCCCGGTACCGGTGTGATCGCTGGTGGCCCGGTTCGCGCCGTACTCGAGTGCGCCGGCATTCACGACGTCCTGAGCAAGTCGCTCGGTTCGTCCAACCAGATCAACATCGTCCACGCGACGGTCGAGGCGCTCAAGATGCTCGAGGAGCCGGAGGCCGTTGCGGCCCGTCGCGGTCTCCCCGTCGAGCACGTTGCCCCGGCTGCTCTGCTCAAGGCCCGTGCGGAGGTGTCTTCCTGATGGCTCAGCTCAAGGTGACTCAGCTCCGCGGCAAGGTCGGTCTGAAGCAGAACCAGCGCGAGACCCTGCGCACGCTCGGTCTCAAGCGGATCGGCGACGTGGTCGTCAAGGAAGACCGCCCGGAGATCCGGGGCATGGTCAACACGGTCCGTCACCTCGTGACGGTCGAGGAGGTCAACTGACATGGCCGCTCTGAAGCTGCACCACCTGCGTCCCGCCCCGGGTGCCAAGACCGCCAAGACCCGCGTGGGTCGTGGTGAGGCCTCCAAGGGTAAGACCGCCGGTCGTGGTACCAAGGGCACCAAGGCGCGTTACCAGGTTCCGGTTGCCTTCGAGGGTGGCCAGATGCCGATCCACATGCGTCTGCCGAAGCTCAAGGGCTTCAAGAACCCGTTCAAGGTGGTCTCCCAGGTCGTGAACCTGGACCGCATCTCGGAGCTCTTCCCCGAGGGCGGCACGATCACCGTCGCGGACCTCGTGGCCAAGGGCGCTGTGCGCGACGGCCACCCGGTCAAGGTCCTGGGCACGGGCGACATCACCGTCGCCGTCCAGGTCACCGCTGACGCCTTCTCCGGCTCTGCCAAGGAGAAGATCGAGGCGGCCGGCGGTTCGGTTACCGTCGCCTGATCGAGGCAAGCACCATGCGAGGGGCGCCGGATTCGTCCGGCGCCCCTCGCGCGGTTTCCGTCACACACCCGCCTGTTAGGCTTCCCGAGCCCGTGCCGGCCACTCCCTGAGTGGAGGCCGCCGGGCTTCTGTCTGTCTGCTGCTGCAACTGAGAAGAGGATCACGTGCTGGGCGCGTTCATCAACGCCTTCCGGACGCCGGACCTGCGACGCAAGCTGCTGTTCGTGCTCTTCGTCATCGTCCTGTTCCGGCTCGGGTCACAGATCCCTGCCCCCGGAGTCAACGTCTCCCACGTGGAGTCCTGCCTCAACGGGATGAAGGACAACAGCGTCTACAACCTGATCAACCTGTTCTCCGGTGGAGCGCTGCTGCAGCTCACGATCTTCGCGCTCGGCATCATGCCGTACATCACCGCGAGCATCATCCTGCAGCTCCTCGTCGTGGTGATCCCGCGACTCGAGGCGCTCAAGCAGGAGGGCCAGGCGGGTCAGCAGAAGATCACGCAGTACACCCGGTACCTCACGCTGGCGCTTGCGCTGCTGCAGGCCACCGGCATCGTCGCCCTTGCGCGCTCGGGGCAGCTGCTCCAGGGCTGCAAGGAGGACCTCCTCTACAACAACGACAGCATCCAGGTCTTCCTGGTCATGGTCGTCACGATGACCGCAGGCACCGCCGTGATCATGTGGCTCGGCGAGCTGATCACCGACCGCGGCATCGGCAACGGCATGTCGATCCTCATCTTCACCCAGGTCGTCGCGACCTTCCCGGGCGCGCTCTGGGGCGTGAAGACCAGCAAGGGCTGGGCGACGTTCGCGACCGTCATGGTCATCGGCCTGGTCATCATCGCCGGCGTCATCTTCATCGAGCAGGCGCAGCGCCGCATCCCGGTGCAGTACGCCCGTCGCATGGTCGGCCGCAAGATGTTCGGCGGCTCCTCGACGTACATCCCGCTGAAGGTCAACCAGGCCGGCATCATCCCCGTCATCTTCGCCAGCTCCCTGCTGTACCTCCCGGCCATGGCCGTGCAGTTCAACCAGGGCAAGACCGACCAGGCGAAGTGGGTCAAGTGGCTCAACGACTACCTCGTGGGCGGCGACCACCCCCTGTACATGGCCCTCTACTTCGGCCTGATCATCTTCTTCACCTACTTCTACGTCTCGATCACGTTCAACCCGGCTGAGGTCGCGGACAACATGAAGAAGTACGGCGGCTTCATCCCCGGGATCCGGGCGGGCAAGCCGACCGAGGACTACCTCGCGTACGTCCTGTCCCGAATCACGCTGCCCGGCGCTCTCTACCTCGGTCTGATCTCGCTGATCCCGCTCATCGCCTTCGCGGTGCTGCACGCCAGCCAGAAGTTCCCGTTCGGTGGTACGTCCATCCTCATCATGGTCGGAGTCGCACTCGACACGGTGAAGCAGATCGAGAGCCAGCTCCAGCAGCGCAACTACGAAGGATTCCTCCGCTGATGCGTCTTCTCATCATGGGCCCGCCGGGTGCGGGCAAGGGCACCCAGGCTGTCGATCTCGCCACGAGCATCGACGGCGCCCACATCTCCACCGGCGACATGTTCCGCGAGAACCTCGCGAACCAGACCGAGCTGGGCAAGCTCGCCCAGTCCTACATGGACGCCGGGCAGTACGTCCCCGACGAGGTCACCAACGGCATGGTCCGTGACCGCCTCGCCCAGCCCGACGCCACGGCGTTCGTGCTCGACGGCTACCCGCGCACCGCTGACCAGGTCGCCGAGCTCGACGACATCCTCGCCTCCATGGGCGCCAAGCTCGACGGCGTGATCTCGCTCGTGGTCGCGGACCGCGAGGAGCTCGTCCAGCGCATGATCAAGCGCGCCGAGACCAGCGGCCGTGCGGACGACACCGAAGAGGTCATCCGCAAGCGTCAGGACGTCTACGACGCCGAGACCGCTGCGCTCGTCCCGATCTACGCCGAGCGCGGGATCCTGCACGAGGTCGACGGCATCGGCACCATCGACGAGGTCGCGGCGCGCATCGCCGCGGTCGTCGAGACCCTGCAGACCGAAGTCAAGGGCTGAGTAGTGGCCCTCCGCGGTCGCGTCGAGATCAAGAGCCCGGACCAGCTCCGCGTCATGCGGAAGGCCGGCCTGCTCACGGGTCAGGCGCTCGAGGCGGTACGCGCGGCGGTCAAGCCGGGCGTCACCACCCTCGAGCTGGACGCGATCGCGGAGGACACCATCCGCTCCGGCGGCGGTATCCCGTCGTTCAAGGGCTACAGCCACCCGCCGTTCCCGGCCACGATCTGCGCGTCGGTCAACGACGAGATCGTCCACGGCATCCCCAACGACCGGGTGCTGGTCGAGGGCGACATCGTGTCGATCGACTGCGGCGCGATCGTGGAGGGCTGGCACGGCGACTCCGCCATCACCGTCCCCGTCGGTGGTGACGCCGCCATCGGCGACGACGTCCGTGAGCTGCTCCGGGTCACCGAGGAGTCGCTCTGGGCCGGCATCGCCGCCCTCCGCCTCGGCGGCCGGGTCACCGACGTCTCGGCAGCGGTCGAGGCCCACATCCAGGGTCAGGCGCACCCGACCGGCGGCACGTGGGGGATCCTCCAGGACTTCACCGGCCACGGCATCGGCACCGAGCTTCACATGGCTCCCGACGTCCCCAACTACGGTCGCCCGGGTCGTGGGCCGAAGGTCGAGCGCGGCCTCGCGCTGGCCATCGAGCCGATGGTCACGTTTGGCTCGCACCGCTGGAAGACGTACGACGACGAGTGGACGATCGCGTCGCAGGACGGCTCCTGGGCCGCCCACTTCGAGCACACCGTCGCCATGACGGCGGCCGGCGCATGGGTGCTGACGGCGATCGACGGGGGAGAGGCGAAGCTCGCCGAGCTCGGCGTCCCCTTCGGTGGCCTCGCCTGACCGGAACACCTCGGCGCCGATCGCGGTTGAGTCCCCTGTGACTCCTGCGCTCTCGGTCCTCGATCTCGTCCCCGTCCGCTCGGACCAGTCCACCGGCGACGCCCTCGCCGCCTCGCGGCGCATGGCGCAGGTCGCCGACGAGCTCGGCTTCACGCGCTACTGGGTGGCCGAGCACCACAACATGCCCGGCGTCGCCGCCACCAACCCTCCCGTGCTGATCGCGATGCTGGCGGCCGCCACCTCACGGATCCGGCTCGGCTCGGGTGGCGTGATGCTGCCCAACCACGCGCCGTACGTCGTGGCGGAGCAGTTCGCGCTCCTCGAGGCGGCCCACCCCGGCCGCATCGACCTCGGCATCGGCCGCGCGCCGGGCACCGACCCGCTGACGCGCTACGTGCTGCGCGGCGGGGCCTCCGACGAGGACCCGGTCGCCCGGTTCCCCGAGTACGTCGACGAGGTGCGCCTGCTCCTCGAGCCCGACGGCGTCGAGGCGACGCTCGGCTCGCGCCGCCACCCGCTGCGCGCGACCCCGGCCGCGCGGACGGCGCCCGTCGTCTGGCTGCTCGGCTCCTCCGACTACTCCGCGCGACTCGCCGCCGAGCGTGGTCTGCCCTATGTCTTCGCGCACCACTTCGCCGGCAAGGGCACGGCCGAGGCGCTCGCGCTGTACCGCGACACCTACCGGCCGAGCGAGGCCCATCCCGAGCCGCGCACCTTCCTCACCGTCAACGCCGTCGTCGCGCCCACGTACGCCGAGGCGCAGCGCCGCGCGCTGCCCAACCAGCAGGGCATGCTGGCGCTGATGCACGGTGCCGACCTCTTCCCGCAGCGCCTGGTCGAGGACGCCGAGCTGATCGGCATCCCGCCCGAGCAGGAGCGGCTCGCAGCCGCGATGCTCCGCAAGTGGGTCGTGGGCGATCCCACGACGGCAGCCGGCCAGGTGCGCGACCTCGCGGCGACGTACGGCGTGGACGAGGTGATGGTGCACCCGGTCGCCGGCGCTGCGAAGGGCACCGACCGCGATACCGCACCCGCCCGCGAGGAGACGCTGCGGCTGCTGGCTGAGGCCCTGGCGAATTAGGTCAACCCGCCACGCCGTGGCTAGACTGGTCCGTCGGCCCAACGTGGGTCTGTTTCGTGGTGCCTCCCGGCTGCCCGGAGCGCAACACCTCCATCGCTCGCGATGCTGGCTCGCGCCTCGGGGATATGAGGTCCACGAGCGGCTCCACGAGGTCCACTCGTCCCGACGGCGAGAGGTTCCCGGGCCACCGGTAGACACACCAAGAGATGGGAACGCATGCCGAAGAAGGAAGGCGTGATCGAGCTCGAGGGCACGATCACTGAAGCACTGCCCAACGCGATGTTCCGGGTGGAGCTGAGCAACGGTCACAAGGTGCTCGCCCACATCAGCGGCAAGATGCGCCAGCACTACATCCGCATCCTCCCCGAGGACCGCGTGGTGGTGGAGCTGTCTCCGTACGACCTCACCCGGGGTCGCATCGTCTACCGCTACAAGTAACAGCCGAAGAAAGGTCCTTCTCATGAAGGTCAACCCCAGCGTCAAGCCGATCTGCGACAAGTGCAAGGTCATCCGTCGCCACGGCCGCGTCATGGTCATCTGCGAGAACCCGCGCCACAAGCAGCGCCAGGGCTGATCGCAGGTCACCCGGCCGCTCCGGCGGCCACACAACTGAATACCTACCTCAATCGAGTCGCTAGTGCGGCGTACGACGTACGACGTGGCGAATCACCTCCGGAGCAGAGGCCGGAGCCTGGGTGTCCACCCGGGACGCGACTCGACCACACACCTCTGTGAAGAACCCGAAGGGACAGCCATTCATGGCACGCCTCGTTGGTGTTGATCTTCCGCGTGACAAGCGCATCGAGATCGCTCTCACCTACATCTACGGCATTGGCCGTACCACCGCCACGCAGCTCCTGGAGACCACGGGTGTGAACCCGTCGCTCCGCGTTCACGAGCTGGGTGACGAGGAGCTGGTCAAGCTCCGCGACGCGATCGAGGCCGCTGGCCTCAAGATCGAGGGTGACCTCCGTCGCGAGGTCGCCGCCGACATCCGTCGCAAGATCGAGATCGGCAGCTACCAGGGTCGCCGCCACCGCATGGGCCTTCCGGTCCACGGTCAGCGCACCAAGACCAACGCTCGTACCCGCAAGGGCCCGAAGCGCACCGTCGCCGGCAAGAAGAAGAAGTGACCTCGCGCTTCTGCGCCGTCGTCACTTTCTGACTTCCTCGAACTCACAGACCAGCCACCTCAGGAGATTCTGAATGCCTCCCAAGAGCCGACAGGCTGCGGCGAAGACCAAGATCCGCCGCAAGGAGAAGAAGAACGTTGCTCAGGGCGAAGCCCACATCAAGAGCACGTTCAACAACACCATCGTCACCATCACGGACCCCACCGGTGCCGTGATCTCGTGGGCCTCTGCCGGCACCGTCGGCTTCAAGGGCTCGCGCAAGTCCACGCCGTTCGCTGCGCAGATGGCCGCCGAGGCCGCTGGCCGCCGCGCCATGGAGCACGGCATGAAGAAGATCGACGTCTTCGTCAAGGGCCCGGGTTCCGGTCGCGAGACCGCCATCCGTTCCCTCGGTGCCATCGGCCTCGAGGTCGGCACCATCCAGGACGTCACGCCTGCCCCGCACAACGGCTGCCGCCCGCCCAAGCGCCGTCGCGTCTGATCACCCGAGACCTTAGGAGACTTTGAGAAATGGCCCGTTACACCGGCCCCATGACCAAGAAGTCGCGCCGTCTCGGTGTCGACCTCGTTGGCGGAGACGCTGCGTTCGAGAAGCGTCCCTACCCTCCCGGCCAGCACGGCCGCGGCCGCGTCAAGGAGAGCGAGTTCCTTCTCCAGCTTCGTGAGAAGCAGAAGGCCCGCTTCACCTACGGCGTGCTCGAGAAGCAGTTCCACAAGTACTACGTCGAGGCGTCGCGTCGCTCCGGCAAGACCGGTGAGAACCTCCTCCAGCTGCTCGAGGCCCGCCTCGACAACGTCGTGTACCGCGCCGGCTTCGCCCGGACCCGCAAGCACGCGCGTCAGCTCGTCGTCCACGGTCACTTCCTCGTGAACGGCAAGAAGGTCAACATCCCGTCGTTCCAGGTCTCGCAGTACGACGTCATCGACGTCCGCGAGAAGTCGCTCGAGATGACGCCGTTCATCGTCGCGCGGGAGACCCACGGCGAGCGCATCGTCCCGGCGTGGCTCGAGGCCATCCCCGGTCGCATGCGGATCCTGGTGCACCAGCTTCCGGTGCGGGCGCAGATCGACCTGCCCGTCCAGGAGCAGCTGATCGTCGAGTACTACTCGAAGAAGTGATTCTCCGTTCCCGGGTTCCTGGCCACGTGTGTGGTCAGGGGCCCGGGAACATCGCTCCACAACTTCAACTTCCTCATCCTCGAAGTTCGGGTCCGTCAAATGGTGGATGGGCCCGGGAAGGAAAGAATCAGTGCTCATCGCACAGCGCCCCACTCTGTCCGAAGAGGTCGTCGACGAGTTCCGCTCGCGCTTCGTCATCGAGCCGCTGGAGCCCGGCTTCGGCTACACCCTCGGCAACTCGCTCCGTCGCACCCTGCTCTCGAGCATCCCGGGCGCCTCGGTCACGAGCATCAAGATCGACTCCGTCCTGCACGAGTTCTCGACCATCGAGGGCGTGAAGGAGGATGTCACCGAGATCATCCTGAACCTCAAGGGCCTGGTCGTCTCCTCGGAGAACGACGAGCCGGTGACGATGTACCTCCGCAAGTCGGGTGCCGGTGACGTCACCGCCGCCGACATCCAGCCCCCGGCTGGTGTCGAGGTCCACAACCCCGAGCTCAAGATCGCCACGCTGTCCGACAAGGGCTCGCTGGAGATGGAGCTCGTCGTCGAGCGTGGCCGTGGCTACGTCTCCGCGGTCCAGAACAAGGGTGGCGACAACGAGATCGGCCGCATGCCGGTCGACTCGATCTACTCGCCCGTCCTGAAGGTCAGCTACAAGGTCGAGGCGACGCGTGTCGAGCAGCGCACCGACTTCGACAAGCTGATCATCGACGTCGAGACCAAGCCGTCGATCGCCCCGCGTGACGCCCTCGCTTCTGCGGGCAAGACGCTGGTCGAGCTCTTCGGCCTGGCCCGTGAGCTCAACGTCGAGGCCGAGGGCATCGACATCGGCCCGTCGCCGATCGACGAGCAGCTCGCCGCCGACCTCGCCCTCCCGGTCGAGGACCTGCAGCTCACCGTCCGTTCGTACAACTGCCTCAAGCGCGAGGGCATCCACACCGTGGGTGAGCTCATCGGCCGCTCGGAGCAGGACCTCCTCGACATCCGGAACTTCGGTTCCAAGTCGATCGACGAGGTCAAGGGCAAGCTCGTCGAGATGGGCCTGTCCCTCAAGGACAGCGCGCCCGGCTTCGACGCTGCCGCCGCCCTCGCGGCGTACGGCGACGACGAGGACGACGCGTTCGTCGAGGACGAGCAGTACTGAGTGACTCCGGTCGGGGCGGCACCCGCCGCCCCGACCACCACCAAATCGCCGGCGACTGACGCCGGCGTCTACCCGGGTACCTGACACGGCCCGAGAGAAAGTGAGATGGCAATGCCCGCTCCGAAGAAGGGTGCCCGCCTCGGCGGCTCGCCCGCCCACCAGCGCCTGATCATCTCGAACCTGGCCACGGCCCTGTTCGAGCACGGCCGGATCACCACCACCGAGGCCAAGGCCCGCGTGCTGCGTCCCCACGCCGAGAAGCTGATCACCAAGGCCAAGAAGGGCGACCTGCACAACCGTCGCGAGGTCCTCAAGACCATCCGCGACAAGGGTGTCGTGCACGTCCTCTTCACCGAGATCGCGCCGCTCATGGCCGACCGTCCCGGTGGTTACACCCGCATCACGAAGATCGGTCCGCGCAAGGGCGACAACGCCCCCATGGCCGTCATCGAGCTCGTGACCGAGCAGTTCGCCCCCAAGGCTCCGAAGGCTGCTCCGGCCGCCCCGGCTGCCGAGGAGGCTCCCGCTGTTGAGGAGGCCCCTTCGGTTGACGCTGAGGCCCCCGCCGAGGCCGAGGTCGCCACCGTCGCCGACGTCGAGGAGCTGCCGGCCGGTGCCGCGCTGCCCCTCGAGGACGGCTCCGCTCCCGAGGGCTTCACGATCAAGGGCAACCGCGACTCGATGAAGTTCCACCAGGAGGGTGGTCAGTGGTACGACGCGACCATCGCCGAGATCTGGTTCGACACCGCCGAGAACGCCGAGGCCGCTGGCTTCGTCGAGGCTGGCAAGTGATCCAGCCGTAACGGCTCAGGAGGGCCCGTCATCCGTGAGGATGGCGGGCCCTTCGCCATTTCCCGGGGCTGTCGTGCGCCGTCAGGGCTGGGGGACGACGCGGACGTCGCGCGCGAGCCAGGCGGTCGGGGTGCGGACCATCGCGAGCTCGAGGCGGACCAGGCGACGGGCAGGCTCGCGGCCGGGGACCCGCAGGGTGGTCTCCATGACGGCGAGCACGCGGGCCCTTCCGCCGCGCAGGGACGAGAGTGCGGTGGCGATGACCCGGCCGTCCTGGCTGGCTCGCGCCGCCACCACCCGCTGGACGAGCTCGCCGGCGGCGCGCTGGTAGTCGCGACGGAAGCCACCGGAGGCCAGCGAGAGGACGCGGGCGACGTCGGCGCGCGCGTGGGTGCTGTCGATGTCCTGGTAGGCGTCGGCGACCGCCGTGGCCGCTGCGAGCACCGTGGCGGGGACTGGCCGCCGCTCGGGCACCTGCTGGCGTGGCAGGCCGAGCCCAAGCCCGGAGAGGAGCCAGCTGCCGCGGCGGTGGCTGAGCGTCGCCACGGCGTAGCCGCCGACTGCCTCCGAGCCCTCCGTGGTGCGCAGGTTGCGGTCGACGAAGAGGAGGACCTGCGCCCGCGCAGAGGTGGCGCCGCTGACGCCGGCTGCCACGACCCGGGCCCGGACGCGTGCGTGGCTCTCGGTGCTGTGGGGGCGGAGGCGGGCGGCGACGTCGGCCCAGCGCGCGGCGAACGCAGGCGTCATGAACGCCTGCGCGGCGGCGGTGTCGGCGGCGTACGTCGTGTGGTCGTAGCTGAGGGCACGCTCGACGGCGGCGGCCGAGCGGGAGACGAGCTGGGCCTCCAGGGAGCCGGAGCCGCCGGTGAGGTCGCTGCGCAACTGGCCGGCCGCAGGGTACGACGTCGGGCGCTCGCCGAGGGCGCTGTCGACCGCGGGTCCACAGCCTGCCGGCGCGAGCAGGCCCACCGTGAGCAGCACGGCCCCGAGACGAGTCACGAACGCAGTATCCCCCGAACGCGCGCCGCCAGGCGCGAGCGATCACCGAGGTCGGCGCGCTGGCCGGCCGCCCACCCGTGCTGGCCTCCGCCGCCGGAGAGGACACGCGGCCGGGCGGTGCGCAGGTGGGGGTAGCTCTCGTGCATCGCGGCTTCGACCAGCTCGGACCGGCTGGCGAGCACGAGGGCCGCCGAGCTGCCGGCAGCGGCGAAGCGCGGGGCGGCCTCGGCGGCGGCCTTGCGCTCGGCGTCGGCGAGCCGCTGCTGGATGGCCCAGGAGAAGCCCGCGAGCCACGAGCGGCGGAACGCCGCGGCGTTCTCACCCCGGGGGACCGGGGTGCGCGTCAGGTCGCGCGTGGCCTGCAGGAGCAACGAGGTGAAGAGCAGCTCGACGCGGTCGAGGTCGCTGCTGTGCCCGAAGAGGTGGAGGGTGATCTCCTTGCGGCCCGGCTGGCGGTCGATGCGCCGTACCGCGCGGCACCGCAGCTCGTGGGCGATGACCGAGAGCAGGTCGCCCTTGTCGGCGGCGTAGGGGGCGTCGAGCGGCACCACCCGGTCACCGAGGGGGTCGCGGCCGGGATCGGCCTCGGCGAGCAGCGCCTGGTCGATGCCGTACGCCGCGGCGAGGGCCGCTGCCTTCGCCGTGTAGGCCTCAGCCTCGGCCGGGGTGGTCGCGGGGTCGGCTGCCTTCGCCAGGAGCTTGCGCACCTTGGCGAGCATCGGATCGGCGTCCGTCGTGGCCCCGCCGGCTGGGTGGGTCGTGCTGGTCATCGGCTCCATCCTTCCTGCCGCACCGCCGTGGTGCGCACTGCCACGCTGGCAGCGGGCACCGACAGTCCGGCCGGACACGGTGTGCGTTGTCCACAGGCCGGGTGGGAGGATGCGGCCGTGCGACTGCGGATCGACCTCGCCTACGACGGCGGCGGCTTCAAGGGCTGGGCCCGCCAGCCTGCGTTGCGGACCGTCCAGGGCGACCTGGAGGCAGCGCTGGCCATGGCCCTGCGCCTGCCCGAGGTGCAGGTCGTGTGCGCCGGCCGCACCGACACGGGCGTCCACGCGCGGGGCCAGGTGGTCCATCTCGACGTCGACGCCGAGGTGCTCGCGGCAACCGCCGGCCGGGCCGCGCCGACCCCCATCGCCTCGCTCCACCGCCGGCTCAACGGCATCCTGCCCGGCGACGTGCGGATCCACGGTGTCAGCGAGGCGCCGGAGGGCTTCGACGCGCGCTTCTCGGCCGTGTGGCGCCGCTACGCCTACCGGGTCGCGGACCTGCCGCAGGTGCAGGACCCGCTGACGCGCAACCACGTCCTGCACTGGCGTGCGCCCCTCGACCTCGACGCGATGAACGAGGCAAGTGCCAGCCTCATCGGGCTCAACGACTTCGCGTCGTTCTGCAAGAAGCGCGAGGGCGCGACCACGATCCGCACGCTGCTCGACTTCCACTGGTACCGCGACGCCGACGAGCGCGCGGTCGCGACGGTGCGGGCGGACGCCTTCTGCCACTCGATGGTGCGCGCGCTCGTCGGCTGCCTTCTGGCGGTTGGCGACGGGCGGAAGTCGCCGGAGTGGGCACACGACGTACTGGTGATGGGGAAGCGCGATGCGGCCGTGGCCGTGGTGGCCCCGCACGGACTGACCCTGGAGGAGGTCGGCTACCCGCCGGCCGGCCAGCTGGCGCTGCAGGCCGAGAAGGCCCGCGCGCGGAGGGAGCCCCATGACGAGGAGCACCGTGATGCCTGACGAGACCGAGCACTACTTCACCGCCGACCCGTCGGTGCCGTTCGAGCGGCAGAAGGTCGAGTTCGAGGCGTGGGACCAGGAGCTCGCGATGGAGAGCGGCTCCGGGGTCTTCGCCAAGGGCCGCCTCGACATCGGCACCTCGGTGCTCTTCAAGGAGACCGAGCCCCCGGTCCAGGGGCGCTTCCTCGACCTCGGCTGCGGCTACGGCGCGATCGGCCTGACCATCGCGAAGCAGGTCCCGCTCGCCTCCGTCATCGGCATCGACGTCAACGAGCGCGCGGTGAGGCTGATGAACGACAACGCTCGCGCGCTCGGCGTCGACAGCCGCGTCGTGGCGTGTACGCCGGACCAGGTGCCGACCGACTACACCTTCGACGAGATCTGGTCGAACCCCCCGATCCGCATCGGCAAGGAGGCGCTGCACGAGCTGCTGCTCACCTGGCTGCCGCGCCTGCTCCCCGGAGGTCGGGCCGTCATGGTGGTCGGCAAGAACCTCGGTGGCGACTCGCTCCAGCGCTGGCTGACCGAGCAGGGCTACCCGACCGAGCGCATCGGCAGCGCCAAGGGCTTCCGCGTGCTGGAGTCGATCCGCCCGGCCTGAACGGCGGCTTACGCGGATCTCAGGTGCGCCTGCTTGGATGACGCCCATGTCGCTGCGCCACCTGCTCGCCCTGCCGCTCCTCGTGCTGCCCCTGACGGCATGCGGGGGAGGGGACGACCCCGGCACCAAGGAGGCGCGCGCCACGCCGCTCTCGGGCCGCCAGGAGACCTCCGACAAGGTCGCCGCCTTCGTCCTGCCCAAGGGCTGGATCAAGCCGCAGCAGGCGCTCGACGGCCAGGTCACCTTCGCCGCGGTCGACGCGCTCGACCCGACCCGCCAGATCTTCGTCACGACGGGCGACAGCCGCGCCGACGCCCAGGCGGAGTCGCTCTTCGTGGCGGATGCCTACGTGAAGCAGAAGGCGACCTGCCGGCGCGACCGCCACGACACGACGTACGGCGGGACGCATGCGCTCGTCGACTGCGCGTGGACCGACCCGGGTCCGTACCGGAAGGTGATGATCGTCCTGGGCGACGACAAGAAGGGCGCCATGGTCCTCGTCGGCGGCGAGGCGAAGTCGCGCAAGGACCTGGCCGACCTGATCACCCCGCTGCTCGCCTCCTGGGAGTGGAAGTCCTGAGACAAGCGGAAGGGCGGAGGTCTCCGGCCCCCGGCACTTGGCGCTTGTAGCGAGGTACGAGCGGAAAGTGACAGCCGGGTGGTCGGAGGGCCTCCGCCCTGCAGCTTGTTTCAGGTTCAGGCGTCTGCCCAGCGCTCCTCGCGCGGGACGAAGGTCAGCGTGCGGTCGCCCGTGTAGATCTGCTTCGGGCGCGCGATCTTCTGCTCCTTGTCCATGATCAGCTCCTGCCACTGGGCCAGCCAGCCCGGCGTACGGCCGATCGCGAAGAGGACCGTGAACATCTCCGGCGGGAACTGCAGCGCCTCGTAGATGAGGCCGGAGTAGAAGTCCACGTTGGGGTAGAGCTTCCGCTTGACGAAGTACTCGTCCTCGAGGGCGATGCGCTCGAGCTCCTGCGCGACCTGGAGCAGCGGGTTGACCCCGGTGACCTCGAAGACGTCGTCGCAGGCCTTCTTGATGATCTTGGCGCGCGGGTCGAAGTTCTTGTAGACGCGGTGACCGAAGCCCATGAGGCGCTCGTTGCCGGCCTTGACGCCCTCGATGAACGCCGGGATGTTCTCGACCGAGCCGATGCGCTTGAGCATCCGCAGGACCGCCTCGTTGGCGCCGCCGTGGAGCGGACCGTAGAGGGCGCCCACGCCGGCCGCGACGGCCGAGTAGGGGTCGACCTGCGAGGAGCCGACCGAGCGGACCGCGTTGGTCGAGCAGTTCTGCTCGTGGTCGGCGTGGAGGATGAGGAGGACGTCGAGCGCGCGGACCAGGCGCGGGTCGGCGGAGAACTTCAGCTCGCTCATCTTGAAGAGCATCGCGAGGAAGTTCTCGGTGTAGGAGAGCTCGTTGTCCGGGTAGACGTACGGCTTGCCCTGCGCGTGACGGAACGACCAGGCGCCGAGGGTCGGCATCTTCGCGATCATGCGGACGATCTGCATGTGGCGGTTGTCGGCGTCCGCGATGTTGCGCGCGTCGGGGTAGAACGTCGAGAGCGCGCCGACGGAGGCCATGAGCATGCCCATCGGGTGCGCGTCGTAGCGGAACCCCTGCATGAGGCCCTTGACGTTCTCGTGGACGAACGTGTGGTACGTGATCTCGTGGACCCAGGACTCGTACTGCTCCTTGGTCGGGAGCTCGCCGTAGACCACGAGGTACGCGACCTCGAGGAACGTCGACTTCTCCGCGAGCTGCTCGATCGGGTAGCCCCGGTACTCGAGGATGCCCTTGTCGCCGTCGATGTAGGTGATGGCGCTCTTGCAGGAAGCCGTGTTGGTGAAACCCGGGTCATACGTGCAGAGGCCCGGGTCATCGTCGGAGGTCTTGATCTTGCCGAGGTCTGCGGCCTTGATCGCTCCGTCGGTGATGGCAACCTCGTATTCGGCGCCAGTCCGGTTGTCCCTGATGGTCAATGAATCAGTCACGGGCCCCACACTAGGTGCACGTGCGAAGGAGCAGGAAGAGTGCGTCCGGCCAACGGGAACCCTCACCGCCTCACGACGCGCGTTGCGGTACGGCGGAGTTCTCGTTTTGACCGTGCGACACGCCGCTCGTATCCTTGCAAGTCGCGCCTCCTGCCGCGTTCAGGCTCCTCTCGGAGTCGGATGCAGATCCGGATGCTCCACCTCGTGGTGAAGATGCCGGGCAGTGTTCGTCAGAAGGCGCAGCTCCACCCCCGGCGTACATCCGTGTGCCGGGACCAACGAACGAGAAAGCTGTGACCTGCCTTGCGCACCTACAGCCCCAAGCCCGCTGACATCCAGCGTGAATGGCTCATCATCGACGCCGAGGATGTCGTCCTCGGCCGCCTCGCCGTCACCGCCGCGAACCTCATCCGCGGCAAGCACAAGCCGACCTTCGCCCCGCACGTCGCGGGTGGCGACTTCGTCGTCATCATCAACGCGGAGAAGGTCGCCCTCTCCGGCAACAAGCGGACCACCAAGATGTCCTACCGCCACTCGGGCTACCCGGGCGGCCTGACGTCCACCCCGATCGGTGAGGGCCTCGACAAGGACGCTCGCAAGGTCATCGAGAAGGCCGTCTGGGGCATGCTCCCCAAGAACCGCCTCGGTCGCCAGATGCTGAAGCAGCTCAAGGTCTACTCGGGCCCGACGCACCCGCACGCGGCCCAGCAGGCCAAGCCGTTCGAGATCACCCAGATCTCCCAGTGACTTCCAAGATCGAGGACAACACCGTGACTGAGAACGTGACCGAGGTCGAGGAGACCTTCGAGACCAACGCCGAGGGCGTTGCGTACACCTCCGAGTCGACCGCTTCCGCTGACGCGCCGCTGAAGCCCGCCACCATCGCCCCCGCTGCGGCCACCGGTCGCCGCAAGGAGGCCGTCGCCCGCGTCCGCATCGTGCCGGGCACCGGCGTCTGGACGATCAACGGCCGTGAGCTCAACGACTACTTCCCGAACGCGCTGCACCGCCAGATCGCGAACGAGCCGTTCGCCGCGCTCGAGCTCGAGGGTCGTTTCGACGTCATCGCCCGCATCCACGGCGGCGGCATCGCCGGCCAGGCCGGCGCCCTGCGTCTCGGCGTGGCCCGCTCGCTCAACGCCGTCGACGTCGAGGCCAACCGCCCGACGCTGAAGAAGGCCGGTCTGCTCACCCGCGACGCCCGCGTCGTCGAGCGCAAGAAGGCCGGTCTCAAGAAGGCCCGCAAGGCGTCGCAGTTCAGCAAGCGCTGATCTGGCAACCTGCCTTCATGGCAAACCTTTTCGGCACGGACGGGGTCCGGGGTCTGGCGAACGGTGCACTCACCGCAGAGCTGGCCCTGGACCTCTCCGTCGCCGCAGCACATGTCCTGGCCGACCGCGGCGAGTTCAGTGGGCATCGCCCGCTGGCCGTGGTGGGCCGGGACACGCGCATTTCGGGGCAGTTCCTCGAGGCCGCGGTCGTCGCGGGCCTCGCGTCGGCGGGCGTCGACGTCCTGCTCCTCGGCGTCCTGCCCACCCCGGGCGTCGCCTACCTGACCGGAGCGCTCGGCGCCGACCTCGGCGTCATGCTCTCGGCCTCCCACAACGCGATGCCCGACAACGGCATCAAGTTCCTCGCCCGCGGCGGCGTCAAGCTCGACGACACCATCGAGGACGCGATCGAGGCGCGGATGCGCGAGGAGTGGCAGCGTCCGACCGGCGGCGACGTCGGCCGTGTGACGGTGCACGACACCGCCGTCCAGGAGTACGTCGACCACCTGGTGTCGACCACGACCAAGCCGCTCGCCGGCCTGCGCGTCGTGCTCGACTGCGCCGAGGGGGCCGCCTCCGACGCCGGCCCGGCCGCGCTCGAGGCCGCCGGCGCGTCGGTGACCGCGATCCACGCCCAGCCCGACGGCCTCAACATCAACGACAACTGCGGCTCCACGCACCTCGACAACCTGCGTGCAGCGGTGGTCAAGGACGGCGCCCACGTCGGCTTCGCGCTCGACGGCGACGCCGACCGCTGCCTCGCGGTCGACGCCGCGGGCAACGTGGTCGACGGCGACCAGATCCTCTGCATCCTGGCCACCTCGCTCAAGGAGCAGGGCCGCCTCGCCGGCGACACGGTCGTCGCGACCGTCATGAGCAACCTCGGCTTCAACCGGGCCATGGCCGCGGCCGGCATCAACGTCGTCTCGACCAAGGTCGGCGACCGCTACGTGCTCGAGGCGATGAAGGCCGGGAGCTTCTCCCTCGGTGGCGAGCAGTCCGGCCACGTCATCATGAGCGACTACGCCACCACCGGAGACGGTGTCCTGACCGCGCTCCACCTGCTCGAGCGCATGGCGGTCACGGGCCAGTCGATCGCCTCGCTCGCCTCCGCGATGACCCGCCTCCCGCAGGTGCTGGTCAACGTCAAGGGCGTCGACAAGGACCGCTGCGACAGCGACGACGTCCTGCTGGCGGCCGTCGACGAGGCGACCGCCACGCTCGGCGACGAGGGGCGCGTCCTGCTCCGCGCCTCCGGCACCGAGCCGCTCGTGCGCGTCATGGTCGAGGCGACCTCCGAGACCGAGGCCCACGCGGTCGCGGACAAGCTCGCCGACGTCGTGCGCGAGCGCCTGTCGCTCTGACGCGGTAATTCGGTGGCGGGCCGCGCGGCCCCCGTCCTAGCGTCGACGGGTGTCCTCCGTCCTGATCACCCCGGTCGACCCGGCCTCGGCGTCCTTCGACGCCGACCTGCAGCGCTGGTACGACGTCTACCTCGCCGTCACCCTCGACGGCCGGCCCGGCGACGCTGCGCCGTGGCCCCTGCCCGAGGTCCGCGACTTCGTGAGTACGCCGACCGGCTTCCGCTGGTGCGGAGCCTGGCTGGCGACGCGCGAGGGTGAGGCCGTCGGGGCCGGCCTGCTCGACCTGCCCCTCTCGTCCAACCGCACCATGGCGAACGTCTCCGTCCTGGTGCTGCCGGCGGCGCGGCGCACGGGAGTCGGCAGCGCGCTGCTCGAGGTGCTCGAGCGGGAGGCTGCCGCCCGGGGACGGACCCTGGTGCTGGGGGAGGTCGAGTTCGGCATCGACGTGCCCGACGAGGGCGCTGCGGAGCCGGGCCTGCTCTTCGCGCGCTCGCACGGCTACGCGGTCGGGCAGGCGGACTTCCAGCGCCGGCTCGACCTGCCCGTCGACGCCGCCCTCCTCGACCGCCTGGCGGCGGAGGCGGCGCCGCACCACGCGGCGTACGAGCTGGTGTCGTGGCGCGGGCCGGTGCCCGACGACCTGGCGGCGCGCTATGCGGCGCTGGCCTCGCAGCTGCTCGTGGAGGCGCCGACCGGCGACCTCGAGATCGAGGGGGAGGACCCGTCGGTGGCGGCGTTGCGCGAGCGGGAGGCCGCGCGCGTGCGCCAGGGGACGAGCGTGTGGCACACCGTCGCGCTGACGGCGGAGGGTGAGCTGGTCGCCCACACGGTCGTCGCGGTCTCCGAGCACAACCGCGAGCTCTGCGAGCAGTGGGGCACGCTGGTGCGGTCGGACCACCGTGGCCACCGGCTCGGTCTCGCGGTCAAGGTGGCGAACCACCGGGCCCTGCAGGCCGACGGCCCGCCCGCGAAGCAGATCGCGACCTGGAACGCGACCGTGAACGACCACATGGCCGCGATCAACGAGCAGCTCGGTTTCCACAGGGTGGGGCGGCTCGTGGAGGTGCAGAAGCAGATCTGAGGCCACGATGGGTCCATGACCCTTCGACGGATCGCACGCGGGCTGGCCGTCGCCGCCCTCGTCGTCGTGGCCCTGCTGGTGCTGGTGGCGGCGGTGCTCGAGCGGGTGCCGCCGCCCGCGCCGCGGCACGACGACGCCCCGGCGGCGGGGTCGGAGGCGGGGTCGGCGGCGGGGCAGGCCGGGGGCGGGGTTCCTGCCTCGTGGGTGCGGGTCGGGGTGGGGCAGGTGTCCTACGCGGTCCCGCCGGCCTGGTCGCGTCGGCCGGCGGCCGAGCGGGTCGCCTACCGCGAGGACGGCGCGGTCATCGCGTCGGGGCGGGGGCAGGCGCTGCGGTCGGTGCGGGGCTGTCCGGTGGCGTGGGCGGTGCTGGCAGACGGGGTGCGCTCGACCAACCCCGCCGGCGTCGCCGAGGCCACCGCCCTCGCGTGGGCGCGGGGCTACGCCGGCCTGCCGGTCGGGTCGGGGCTGCGCGCGTCACGGGCCGCGCCGGTGCACGGGGGAGTGGGGTGGCGGTCGCGGGTCGACGTGGACCTCGGTGACGGCACCAGCTGCGCGGGGCAGCGCGCCGAGCTCACGGCCGTCGCGCGGCCGTCAGGCGCTGAGGTGGTCACGCTGGTCGTGGCGCGCTACCTCGACGTGCCCGGCGGGCCGTCGGACGCGGCGTACGACGGGGTGGTGGGGTCACTCGCCGTCGAGTGATCAGATCTTGCGGAGGCGGACGTAGCGGACCGAGTGGTCGGCGTCCTTGCGCAGCACGAGGGTGGCCCGGGAGCGGGTGGGGAGGACGTTCTCCATCAGGTTGGGACCGTTGATCTCGTCCCAGATCCGCTCCGCCTCCGCACGCGCCTCGGCCTCGTTGAACTTCGAGTAGCGGCGGAAGTACGAGCCCGGCTTGCGGAACGACGTCTCGCGGAGCTTGAGGAAGCGCTCGACGTACCACCGCTTGATGTCGGTGGTGGCCGCGTCGACGTAGACGGTGAAGTCGAAGAAGTCAGAGACCGCGAGGCCGGTCTTGCCGTCGTCGCGCGAGCGCGCGGGCTGGAGGACGTTGAGCCCCTCGACGATGACGATGTCGGGCGACTGCACGACCACGGTCTCGTCGGGGACGACGTCGTAGACCAGGTGGGAGTACGTCGGCGCCTCGACCGCCTCGCGGCCCGACTTGATGTCGATGACGAACTTGAGGAGCGCCTTGCGGTCGTAGGACTCCGGGAAGCCCTTGCGGTGCAGGATGCCGCGGCGCTCCAGCTCGGCGTTGGGCAGCAGGAAGCCGTCGGTGGTGACCAGCGCGACCTGCGGGTGCTCGGGCCAGTGGGCGAGCATCTGCTGCAGCACGCGCGCCGCGGTCGACTTGCCGACGGCCACCGAGCCCGCGAGCCCGATGACGAACGGCGTGCGCGGCGGCTGCGGGCGGTTGAGGAACTCCTCCTGGCGGCGGTGCAGGCGGCCCTGCGACTCGACGTACATGGAGAGGAGGCGGGAGATCGGCAGGTAGACCTGCTGGATCTCGTCGAGGTCGAGCTCGTCGCCGAGGCCGCGCAGCGCGCGGATCTCGTCGCGCGTGAGCGGCGACTTCATGTCCGCGGCGAGCTCCGCCCACGCGGTGCGGTCGAGCTCGACGTACGGCGAGGTGTCGCGCTCGGGCTTCGGCTCGCCCTTGTGGTCGGGCCGTGGCTCCACGCGCACGTGCTCCTCCGGCCGCGCCGGGGGACGCACGGGGTCGTGTGACATGCCGCGATTCTTGCAGTCCGCGTCGGGCCGCGGGCGAACGGTCCCTCACCGTAGACTGCCGCGCATGTGCGGAATTGTGGGCTACGTCGGGAGCAAGCAGGCGCAGGGCGTCGTCATCGAAGGCCTCCGCCGCCTCGAGTACCGCGGCTACGACTCGGCCGGCATCGCGCTCGTCCACGACGGCGCGATCGCCTCGGACAAGAAGTCCGGCAAGCTCGCCAACCTCGAGAAGGCGATCACCGAGCAGCCCCTGCCCGCGTCGTCGACCGGCATCGGCCACACCCGCTGGGCCACCCACGGCGCGCCGACCGACCGCAACGCCCACCCGCACCTCGGCCAGGAGAAGCGCCTGGCGCTGGTGCACAACGGCATCATCGAGAACTTCGCCGAGATCCGTGCCGACCTCGAGGCCGACGGCCACGAGCTGCTGTCGGAGACCGACACCGAGGTGGCCGCCCACCTGATCGAGCGCGAGCTGCTCAAGGGCGTCGACCTGACCGCCGCGATGCAGGCTGCCTGCCGCCAGATGGAGGGCGCGTTCACCCTCGTCGCGATCGACGCACAGGACCCCGACCGGGTCGTCGCCGCCCGCCTCAACAGCCCGCTCGTCGTCGGCCTCGGCGAGGGCGAGAACTTCCTCGGCTCCGACGTGGCTGCGTTCATCGAGCACACCCGCGAGGCCCTCGAGCTGGGCCAGGCCCAGGTGGTCACCCTGACCCGCGAGGGCGTCGAGGTCACGACGTTCGACGGCGAGCCCGCCGAGGGCAAGCCCTTCCACGTCGACTGGGACCTCTCCGCGGCGGAGAAGGACGGCCACGACTGGTTCATGCGCAAGGAGATCTTCGAGCAGCCGCGCGCGGTCGCCGACTCGCTCCTGGGGCGCCGCAACGCCGCTGGCCGGCTCCAGCTCGACGAGGTCCGCCTCTCCGACGAGGAGCTGCGCGACATCGACAAGGTCATCGTCATCGCCTGCGGCACGTCGTTCTACGCCGGCATGGTGGCGAAGTACGCCATCGAGCACTGGTGCCGGATCCCCGTCGAGGTCGAGCTCGCCAGCGAGTTCCGCTACCGCGACCCGATCCTCACGCGGGAGACCCTCGTCGTCGCGATCTCCCAGTCCGGCGAGACCGCCGACACCCTGCAGGCGATCCGCCACGCGCGCACGCAGCGCTCCAAGGTGCTGGCGATCTGCAACAGCAACGGCTCCACGATCCCGCGCGAGTCCGACGCGGTGATCTACACCCACGCCGGCCCCGAGATCGGCGTCGCGTCGACCAAGGGCTTCCTGACCCAGCTCGTCGCGTGCTACCTGCTCGGCCTCTACCTCGCGCAGGTCAAGGGCACCCGCTACAACGACGAGATCGCCCAGGTCGTCGACCAGCTCGAGCAGATGCCGGCCCACATCGAGACCGTGCTCGGCCAGGCCGACCAGGTCTACGCGCTGGCCCGCGAGTTCGTCGGCACGCCGTCGGTCCTCTTCCTCGGTCGCCACGCGGGCTACCCGGTCGCGCTCGAGGGCGCGCTCAAGCTCAAGGAGCTCGCCTACATCCACGCCGAGGGCTTCGCCGCCGGTGAGCTCAAGCACGGCCCGATCGCGCTGGTCGACGACGGCCTGCCGATCTGGTGCGTCGTGCCGCCCCGCGGCCGCGACCAGCTCCACGAGAAGATGGTCTCCGGCATCCAGGAGGTCCGCGCCCGCGGTGCGCGCACCATCTGCCTCGCCGAGGAGGGCGACACCGCCATCGAGCCGTACGCCGACGAGCTGATCCGGCTGCCGAAGGTGCCGGTCCTGCTCCAGCCGCTCGTGGCTGCCGTGCCGCTCCAGCTCTTCGCCTGCGAGCTCGCGACGCTGATGGGCCACGACGTCGACATGCCGCGCAACCTGGCGAAGTCCGTCACGGTCGAGTGACCTGGTCCTGCTGAGGGTCGCGCGGTGATCGTCGGGATCGGGGTCGACGTCGTCGACGTCGAGCGCTTCACCGCGTCGCTGGCGCGGACTCCCGGGCTGCGTGCGCGCCTGTTCACCGACGCCGAAGCGGAGCTGCCGGTCGAGTCGCTGGCCGCCCGGTTCGCGGCCAAGGAGGCGATCGCCAAGGCGCTCGGCGCACCTGCGGGCCTCTCCTGGCAGGACTGCGAGGTCGTGCGCCTCGACGGCGGCCGGCCCACGCTGGTGCTGCGGGGCACCGTCGAGGCGGCCGCTGCCGCGCTCGGCGTGACCCGCACGCACGTGTCGCTGGCGCACGACGGCGGCCTGGCGACGGCGTACGTCGTGCTCGAGGGGTGAGCGTGGCCGCGTGAGGCAGCCCACGCCGCCGTGAGGCAGCCCACGCCCGGATCGTGTCCGCGGTCACGGCGCTAACTTTTGCAAGCGCCTTGAATGTACGAGTCCTCCCACCGGAGGGCCACCCGCGCCGCGCCGAGGCCCGCGCTCGACGGGGGTGAACCAAGCACGAAGAAGTAAGCGCGGGCACGGAAGACCCAGGTAGTACGCCGGTTCACTCCGGCTCGGGGCTCAGGACGCGCACGCGTCCGGGACACCAGCAGTCCTCGCCCGACAGGTCATCTTTCGCAGGCGCCGCTGCCGGAGTCATCCGATGTTCACCACCACGTCCTCGCGCGTCGCCGTGCGCCTTCTGACCGCCCCGCTCGTGCTGACCGTCCTGGTCACCGCACAGGCCGGTGGCGCCGCCCACGCCAGCACCACCACCTCGTCGGCGTCGACGCCGGCCCCCGCGACGTTCAGCTACGCCCAGCGCCCGCTGATCCAGGAGAGCGCCAAGGCGCGCCAGGAGCGCCTCCAGCGCGAGGAGGCCGCTCGCGAGCGCGCCGCCGCCGCGATCGGCCAGCGGATCGTGGCCGCTGCTGCCGCGCAGGCCGGCAAGCCCTACGTGTACGGCGCGACCGGCCCCTCGGCGTTCGACTGCTCCGGCCTGACCGGCTGGGCGTACGCCGCGGTCGGCATCCACCTGCCCCGCACCTCGGGTGCGCAGGCCGCCGTCATGACGCGCGTCTCCGACCCGATGCCGGGCGACCTGGTCTACATGCCGGGCCACATCGGCATCTACGCCGGCAACGGCCAGATGTGGCACGCGCCGCACACCGGCGACGTCGTCCGCCTCACGACGATCTGGACCACCAACGTCGTCTACGGCCGGGTGCGCTGACCCGGTTCCTCGGCTGTACGCCGTAGGTTGGGCGCGTGCTCGAGGCTGCGTTCTGGGGAGGGGTCGGCGGTGCCGCGCTGCTGCTCGGCGCCGCGGCCGGCATCTGGCTGCCCGTGTCGACGCGGGTCATCGGCCTGGTCATGGGCTTCGGCACGGGCGTGCTCTTCAGTGCGGTCGCCTTCGAGCTGACCGAGGAGGCGTTCTCCCGCTCCGGCACGCTCGCGGTCGTGCTCGGCCTGCTGGGTGGCGCGCTCACGTTCTTCCTCGGTGACTGGTTCCTCGACAACCGCGGTGGCCACCGCCGCAAGAACCCCGAGGGCATGCACCCCGACGCCGGCCCGCTGGCACTGGTCCTGGGCGCGCTGCTCGACGGCATCCCCGAGTCTGCGGCGATCGGCATCTCGCTGGTCGGCGGCTCGGGCATCGGCATCGCGGTGCTGGTCGCGGTCTTCATCTCCAACGTCCCCGAGGCCCTGTCGGCCTCCTCGGGCATGCGCGCGGACGGCATCAGCATCGGCCGGATCTTCGGCCTGTGGGGCGCGGTCACGGCGGCCTCGACCGTGGCGGCGGCCCTGGGCTTCGCCGTGCTCGGCGACGCGGACCCGGTCGTGGTCGCGACGACGCAGTCGTTCGCAGCGGGCGCGATCCTCACGATGCTGTCGGACACGATGGTCCCCGAGGCCGTGAAGTACGCCGGCCGGTGGGTCGGGCTCGTGACCGTCGTCGGCTTCGGGTCGGCGTTCCTGCTCTCGGCGCTGGCCTGACGCCGGGCGCCGCCCGTGCGGCGCTAGGTTGAGGGCATGCGGCACGCCCACACCGTCGCGCAGGTGCGCGCAGCCGAGGAGGCCAGCCCCGACCTCGCGTCGGGGGTGCTCATGCAGCGCGCCGCCCGCGGGCTCGCGCATGCGGTGATCGACCTGCTGGGTGGTGCCTACGGACGGCGTGTGGTGCTGCTCGTCGGCTCCGGCGACAACGGCGGCGACGCGCTGTACGCCGGGGCGTACCTCGCCCGGCGTGGTGCGCTGGTCGACGCGTGGCTGCTGTCGGAGCGCGCGCACCCCGGCGGCCTTGCCGCTCTGCGCGCTGCGGGTGGCCGGACCGTGGCGTCCGCCGCGAGGGCGGACGTGGTCGTCGACGGCATCGTCGGCATCGGTGGCCGCCCGGGGCTGCGGCGCGAGGCTGTCGCGGCGTGCCGTGCCCTCGGCGTACGGGTGGGGGCGGACGAGCACGCGCGGCCGCTGGTGGTGAGCGTCGACCTGCCGAGCGGACTGGACGCCGACACCGGCCGGGTCGAGGGGTCCCACGTCATGGCGGACCTGACCGTCACGTTCGGCACCGAGAAGGTCGCGCACCTGGTCGACCCGGCGGCCGCCGCGTGCGGCACGGTGCACCTGGTAGACATCGGGCTCGACCTCCCGGCCGCGGCGGTCGAGGCGCTGCAGCAGGCCGATGTGGCCACGCTGCTCCCGGTGCCGGAGGGAGCGGACCACAAGTACACACGCGGCGTGGTCGGCGTACGCGCGGGGTCGGCGACGTACCCCGGCGCGGCGCGGCTCTGCGTCGCGGGCGCGGCGTCGGGACTGGTCGGGATGGTCCGCTTCCGGGCGGTCGACGGCGACGAGGACACCGCGCGCCGCGTCGTCGCCGCACGCCCCGAGGTGGTGACGAACGCCGGCCGGGTGCAGGCCTGGGTGGTCGGCTCCGGCGGGGGAGACCGGGCTGCCGACGCGCTCGCCGAGGCGGTCGGCGACGGCGTGCCGGTCGTCGTCGATGCCGACGCCCTGGCCGCGGTCGACGGCCCGCTCGCGGTGCCGGCCGTGCTCACGCCCCATGCCGGCGAGCTCGCGCAGCTGCTCGGCATGGAGCGCGCGGAGGTCGAGGCCGACCAGCTCTCCGCCGTACGCCGGGCGGCCGACCGCTTCGGGGCCGTGGTGCTGCTCAAGGGGCGCCGCACGCTCGTCGCCGAGCCGGCCGGCCGGGTGCGGGTCAACACGACCGGAACGCCGTGGCTGGCGACCGCCGGGGCGGGCGACGTGCTCGCCGGACTCATCGGCTCGCTGCTCGCCGCCGGGCTCGACCCGTTCGACGCCGCGTCGGTCGGCTGCTGGCTCCACGGGGCCGCGGCGACCGCGGCGTCGGCGGGCGGTCCGCTCACCGCGTCGGCCGTGGCCGACGCCCTTTCCGCGGCCGTACGCCGCGTCCTCCCGACGCCATGAACCCGGCTGCTGACAGAATCGGTCGCGTGAACACGCCCAACGCCGAGCTCGTCGTCGACGTCGCGGCCATCCGGCACAACGTGCGACGGCTCAAGGAGTGGGTCGGCCCGGGCGTGCAGATGATGACCGTCGTCAAGGGTGACGGCTACGGCCACGGCATGGTCCCGGCCGCGCGTGCTGCGCGGGCTGCCGGCGCCGAGTGGCTGGGCGTGGCGACGCTCGAGGAGGCACTCACGGTGCGCGCCGCGGGTGACACCGGCCGGCTCCTGTGCTGGTTGGCTGTCCCCGGCCAGGACTTCGCGCCGCTGGTGGCCGCCGACGTCGACGTCACGGCGTACACCGTCGCGGAGCTCGACGAGATCCGCGCGGCTGCCCGTTCCGTCGGTGAGCGGGCGCGGGTCCAGCTGAAGGTCGACACCGGCCTCTCCCGCGGCGGCTCGACCGCGGCCGACTGGCCCGACCTCGTCGCCGCCGCCCGTCGTGCCGAGCTCGCCGGCGAGCTCGTGGTCACCGGCATCTGGTCCCACCTCGCCGCCTCGGAGGACCAGGCCCACCCGGCCAACGACGCGCAGGAGAAGGCGTTCCTCGACGCGCTCGACGTGGCCGAGGCGGTCGGCCTCCGCCCCGAGGTGCGGCACCTCGCCAACAGCGCGGGCGCCGTGCTGCGCCCGTCGGTCCGCTTCGACCTCGTGCGGTGCGGCATCGCGTCGTACGGCCTGGACCCGGCGCCGGGGGTGACGCCGGCCGGGCTCGACCTGGTGCCCGCGATGACGGCGCGTGCCCGGCTGGCGATGGTCAAGCACATCGACGCCGGTGCCGGCGTCTCCTACGGCCACCTCTGGGTCGCCGAGGAGCCCACGACCGTCGGCCTCGTCCCGGTCGGGTACGCCGACGGCGTGCCGCGGCACGGCTCCGGCGCGCTCGAGGTCGCCGTGGGCGGCGAGCGCCACCCGGTGCGCGGGCGGATCTGCATGGACCAGTTCGTCATCGACCTCGGCGCCGACACGACGGCGCAGGCGGGTGACGAGGTGCTCCTCTTCGGCACCGGAGCCCGCGGCGAGCCGACCGCCGGCGAGTGGGCCGCGTGGTGCGACACCATCAACTACGAGATCGTGACCCGCATCGGCGGGCGCTTCGCGCGGGTCGTCATCGACAGCGCCGAGGGAGACGCATGAGCTGGAAGAGCCGCGCCCTGACCGCCGCCGGAGCTGCGGGCGTCGCCGCCGCAGGCACCGCCTACGGAGTCGCCCGCCACCGCCACATCATCGCCAGCCGTGGCGCGGGCGAGAGCGTCCGGCTCGGCTCACTCCACTCCGAGCCGCGGACCGTGGTCGCCGCCGACGGCGTCGCGCTCCACGTCGAGGTGGACGAGCTGCCCGCCGAGACCGGTCGGCGCGCACGCCACCGTGGGCGGTCGCGCGGCAACGAGCCGCGCATCGAGGACCTCACCGTCGTCTTCGTCCACGGCTTCACGCTCAACCTCGACTCCTGGCACTTCCAGCGCGCGGGCTACCGCGGGCAGGTGCGCACCGTCTTCTACGACCAGCGCTCCCACGGCCGCTCGGGCCGCGCCAGCCGCGAGAACTCCACCATCGAGCACTGCGCCGACGACCTGCTGCGCGTCCTCGACGAGGTCGCCCCCGACGGTCCGGTCGTCCTGGTCGGCCACTCGATGGGCGGCATGACGATCGTCGCGCTCGCCGAGGAGCACCCCGAGCTCTTCGGCACCCGCATCGCCGGCGTCGGCCTGGTCGCCACCACCGCCGGCGGGCTGAGCCCGCTGCACATGATCGTCCCGGTCATCCCCGAGGGCTTCGGCGCCGACATCGCCCAGCGCGTCATGGCCGGCCTGGCCCGTGGCTCGCGGGTCATCGAGCACATGCGGCGGCTCTCGTCGTCGGTGGCGCTCGTGGTCACCGACATGTTCGCGTTCGGCGACGAGGTGCCGGCGGCGTACATCGAGTTCGTCGACCAGATGATCTCGGCGACGCCGTTCGACGTGCTGTCGGAGTTCTTCCCGAACTTCGACGCGCTCGACAAGTTCGCGGTGCTCAACGCGCTCGAGCGCGTGCCCACGGCGATCATCTGCGGCACCGCCGACAAGCTGACCTCGGTCGGCCACAGCCGGAAGATGCAGAAGGCGATCGCCGGCTCCGTGCTCACCGAGTGCGAGGGCGCCGGCCACATGGTGCTCATCGAGCGCCACGAGCAGGTCAACGCCGCGCTCGACCAGCTGATCGCCGGCGCGCTCGACCCCGCGACCTGGCCGGCCGAGACGACCCCTGACGCGAGCGTGGAGGCTCCGTGACCGTCGAGATCCAGCGGATCGGCCCCGAGGCCGCGTCCGACCTGTACGCCGTCGTGCGCGCCGCCTTCGAGGGTCGCCCGCCGCTCGACCCGCCCGCCGACGCGCTCGCGGAGACCGTCGAGTCGCTGGGCGCCGCGCTGGGCAAGGGACCGGGCGGGCTGCTCGCCACCATCGACGGCGCCGTCGTCGGCGGCCTCGTCCTCGACCCCACCGCCACCGCGCACGGAGAGCTGCTCGCCCTGCGCCGGTTCGGCGTCGTCCCGACCGCGCGGCACCACGGCGTCGCCCATGTCCTGATCGGCGCGGCGGTCGACGCCGCCCGCGAGCTCGGCATCGCCGGCCTCACCGTCCTGGCCCGCCAGGAGCTCGAAGCGACGATCGGCTTCTGGAACAGCAGCGGCTTCTCCGAGGTCGCCCGCCACGCGCCGTACGTCGAGATGGTGCGGCCGCTCCCTGCCGGTGCGGAGGCGCCGGATGCCGACGCGATGCGTGCGCTCGCCGGCGACCTGGCCAAGGTGCTGAAGGCCGGCGACCTGCTGGTGCTGAGCGGGGAGCTCGGCGCCGGCAAGACGACGTTCACGCAGGGGCTGGGGGAGGGGCTGGGTGTCCGCGGGGGCATCACGTCACCGACGTTCGTGATCGCGCGGGTGCACCCCTCGCTCGTCGACGGCCCGGCGCTCGTGCACGTCGACGCCTACCGCCTCGGCGGGCTCGAGGAGCTCGACGACCTGGACCTCGACACCTCCCTCGACGAGGCCGTGACCGTCGTCGAGTGGGGCGCGGGCATGGCAGAGGCGCTGGCCGACGAGCGGCTCCACGTCCAGATCACCCGCGCCGTCGGTGCCGCGGGGGCGGGCGACGGTGACGACGACCCGCGCCGGGTGGAGTTCGTGCCCGTCGGCGCGCGGTGGCTCGGTGTCGCCCTGCCCGGGGGTGGGCTGCCCGGGGGCGGACTGCCCGGCTGAGCCGCTCTGGTTAGCCTGTCCTCGTGCTCCTCGCCTTCGACACCGCCACCGCACAGGTCAGCGTCGCCGTCCACGACGGCTCCGACGTCGTCGCCGAGCGGGTGTCGGAGCAGGCGATGAAGCACGGTGAGCACCTCGCGCCGCTGATCGCCGAGGCCCTGGCGTCGGCCGGTGCCACCGTCAGCGACGTCACCGGCATCGCCGTCGGCGTCGGCCCGGGTCCGTTCACCGGCCTGCGCGTCGGCCTGGTCACCGCCCGCACGCTCGGCCTCGCGCTCGACGTGCCGGTCCACGGCGTCTGCACCCTCGACGTGCTGGCCGCCGAGGCGGTCGCGAGCGGCGCGGTCGTCGGCGACTTCCTCGTCGCCACCGACGCCCGCCGCAAGGAGGTGTACGTCGCCGGCTACTCCGCCGAGGGCACCCGGCTCAGCGGACCGGACGTGCTGCGGCCCGCTGATGCGGCCTCGCTGCGCCCCGTCGTCGGCGAGGGTGCGGTGCTCTACCCCGCCGACTTCCCGCACGCCGTCGGCCCGGTCCGCCCGAGCGCCGGGTGGCTGGCCCGGCTGGTCCTCTCGGGCACGGTCGAGCCGCTCGACCCCGAGCCGCTGTACCTCCGCCGGCCCGACGCCGTCGCCACCGCTGCGCGCGTCGCCGCCGAACGCCCCTCGCCGTGACCGACCCCCTCCCGCCCGCGGCTGCGGGCGCCGCCGACGTGGTGCTGCGTCCCGCGGTCGCCGCGGACGCCGCCTCGATCGCGGCACTGGAGGTCGTGCTCTTCGGTGCGGATGCGTGGTCGGTGGACCAGGTCGTCGAGGAGCTGACCGGCTACGGACGCCGGGGATGGGTCGTCGAAACGGCTCCATCCGGATCGAGCACGGATCTCGGCTCGATCCAGATCGAGTCCGCGGACGAGGCACCTCGCGATGGCGAGCGCCACGGGGGAGCCGCGCCCCTTCATGAACCTTCATCACGCGGCTACGTGATCATGCGGACCGTCGGCGACGTCAGCGACCTGCAGCGGATCGCGGTCGCCCCCAACCTCCAGCGGGCCGGGCTGGCCGCACGCCTCCTGGCGGCGGCGCGTGCCGGCGTACGGGAGGAGGGAGCGGAGCGGATCCTCCTCGAGGTGGCGGAGGACAACGCCGCGGCGCGGGCCTTCTACGCGCGCGAGGGGTTCGTGGAGATCGACCGGCGGCCGCGCTACTACCGGCACGAGGTCGACGCACTCGTGCTCCAGCTGGAGTTGGCACAATGACCCGCATGAACGAGCCCCTCGTCCTCGGCATCGAGACCTCCTGCGACGAGACCGGCGTCGGCATCGTGCGCGGCCACACGCTGCTGGCCGATGCCGTGGCGAGCTCGGTCGAGGAGCACGCCCGCTTCGGCGGAGTCGTCCCCGAGGTCGCGTCGCGCGCCCACCTCGAGGCGATGGTCCCGACGATCCAGCGCGCCTGCTCCGACGCCGGCATCGCGCTGCGCGACGTCGACGCCATCGCGGTCACCTCAGGCCCCGGCCTGGCCGGCGCCCTGCTCGTCGGCGTCGCGGCTGCCAAGTCCCTCGCGCTCGCCCTCGACAAGCCCCTGTACGGCGTCAACCACCTCGCCTCCCACGTCGCCGTCGACCAGCTCGAGCACGGCGCCCTGCCGGACCGCTGCCTGGCGATGCTCGTCTCCGGCGGCCACTCGTCGCTGCTCCTGGTCGACGACATCACCCTCGGCGTGACGCCGCTCGGCGCGACGATCGACGACGCGGCCGGCGAGGCCTTCGACAAGGTCGCCCGGGTGCTCGGGCTGCCCTTCCCGGGCGGTCCGCACATCGACCGCGCGGCTCGCGACGGGCAGATCACGATCGACTTCCCGCGCGGGCTGTCGACCCGCAAGGACCTCGAGCGGCACCGCTTCGACTTCTCGTTCTCCGGCCTCAAGACCGCGGTCGCCCGCTGGATCGAGGCCCGCGAGGCGTCGGGCGAGCCGGTGCCGGTGGCCGACGTCGCGGCGAGCTTCCAGGAGGCGGTCTGCGACGTGCTGACCCGCAAGGCGATCGACGCGGCGGTCAGCAACGACATCGACACGATCATGATCGGCGGCGGTGTCGCGGCCAACTCGCGCCTGCGTGCGCTGGCCGAGGAGCGGGCCGCCGCGAAGGGGATCCGCGTGCGGGTGCCGCGGCCGGGGCTGTGCACCGACAACGGCGCGATGGTCGCCGCGCTCGGCTCCGAGCTGGTCGCCCGCGGGCGTCAGCCCTCGGCGCTCGACCTCCCGGCGGACTCCTCGCTGCCGGTCACGACCGTCGTCGCCTGATCCCTCAGCCGGTCGCGCGCAGCGCGACCTGCACGAGGGGGACCCCCGCCAAGACCATCCGTCGCTCGTTCCTCGCTCCTCCCGCCAGACCCAGCCATTGACGGGGGTTCCCCCTCGTTCCGGCCGCGCTGCGCGCGGCTCAGTGCAGGGCGGAGGCCAGCGCGTCCATCGCCTGGTCGATCTCGTCGGGTTCGACCACCAACGGGGGAGCCAGCCGCAGCGTCTGCCCATGGGTGTCCTTCGCGAGCACCCCGCGGGAGAGCAGCCGCTCGCAGACCTGGCGCCCGGTGCCGACCTCGGGCGCGACGTCGATGCCCGCCCAGAGGCCGAGGCTGCGGACGCCGGTGAGCCCGTGGCCGACCAGCTCGTCGAGGCGCGACCGGAGGTGGACCCCGAGCGACGTCGCCCGGGCCTGCCACGTGCCGTCGGAGAGCATCGTGACGACCTCCAGCCCGACGGCGCAGGCGAGCGGGTTCCCGCCGAACGTCGACCCGTGCTGCCCCGGCTCGAAGACGCCGAGCACGTCGTCGTCCGCGCAGACCGCCGAGACCGGCAGCACCCCGCCGCCCAGCGCCTTGCCGAGCAGCACCACGTCGGGGGTGACGCCCCAGTGGTCGCACGCCAGCGTCCGGCCGGTGCGGGCCAGGCCGCTCTGCACCTCGTCCGCGATCAGCAGGACGCCGGCCTGCGTGCACGCCGCACGCACCTGCGGGAGGTAGTCGGGCGGGGGCACGATCACGCCCGACTCGCCCTGCACCGGCTCGAGCAGCACCGCGACGACGCGCGGGTCGTCGAGGGCGGCCGTGAGCGCCGCGGGGTCGGCGTACGGGACCGTGCGGAAGCCGGGGGTCCACGGGCCGAAGCCGTCGTGGGCGACCGGGTCGTCGGAGAAGCTGATGATCGTGGTGGTGCGGCCGTGGAAGTTGCCCGAGGCCACGACGACGACCGACTCCTCGCACGGGACTCCCTTGACCTTCTCGCCCCAGAGGCGCGCGAGCTTGAGGCCGGTCTCGACCGCCTCGGCGCCGGTGTTCATGGGCAGCACCATGTCCTTGCCGACGAGATCGGCGAGTGCCGCGCAGAAGGGACCGAAGCGGTCGTGCGAGAAGGCGCGCGACACCAGGGTCAGCCGGTCCAGCTGGGCGTGGGCGGCGGCGAGGATGCGCGGGTGGCCGTGGCCGAAGTTGAGCGCGGAGTACGCCGCCAGGAAGTCGAGGTGGCGTCGGCCCTCGACGTCGGTGACCCAGACGCCCTCGGCATGGGCGGCGACGATCGGCAGCGGGGCGTAGTTGTGGGCGGCGTGGGCCGCGGCCAGCGCGAGGTGGTCGGCCGTGCTCACGCGACCTCCTCCGAGCGGACCTCGAGCGTGCAGCACTTCGCCCCGCCGCCGCCCTTGAGCAGCTCGGACATGTCGACCGGCACCGGCACGAAGCCGCGGTCGGCGAGCTGGGCGCGCAGGCCGTGGGCTGCGGCCGCGACCACGACGTGGCGCCCGTCGGAGACCGCGTTGAGCCCGAACGCGACGGCGTCGGCCTCGGTCGCCTCGATCGCGTCGGGGAAGAGGCGGCGCACGACCGCCTGGCTGCCCGGGCTGAACGCCGGCGGCCACCACGCGACGGTGCGGTCGTCGAGCACCGCGAGCGCCGTGTCGAGGTGGTAGAACCGCGGGTCCACGAGCTGCAGCGAGACGACGGGGATGCCGAAGAGCTCCTGCGCCTCCGCGTGGGCGGCCGGGTCGCTGCGGAAGCCCATGCCGGCGAGCAGCCAGTCACCGGCCAGCAGGAAGTCGCCCTCGCCCTCGTTGACCGCGACCGGCTCCGTCACCTGCAGGCCCGCGGCGGCCAGCCACGCGGCGTACGCCGGGGCCTCGGGGGCACGCTCGGGGTGCCGGAAACGTACGGCGAGCGCGCGGCCGCCGAGGGTGAAGGCGCCGTTGGCGGCGTAGACCATGTCGGGCAGGCCGGGCAGCGGGTCGACGAGCTCGACGGTGTGGCCGAGGTCGACGTACGTGCGGCGGAGGTGCTCCCACTGCGCCCGGGCGAGCGCGGCGTCGACCGGCCGGGAGACGTCCATCCACGGGTTGATCTCGTAGGTGACCGCGAAGTGGTCGGGCGGGCACATGAGGTAGCGCCGCCTGCGGGCCCGCCGGGTCAGGGGGCCGTTCACAGGCGTGTCCGGGATTGCCATCTCCGCCATGCGACGACGGTACTCCCGGGCTGATGCCCGCGGCGGCTGAATCAGAGCGGCTCGACGAGGTACGCCGCCCCGGCGCCGGCCACGCGGGTCATCACCAGCGTGCCCTCGTTGTCGCCGCTCAGCGCGAGCCGCTTGCGCAGCTGCTCGGGCACGACCTGCACGCCCCGCGGCTTGATCGCGAGGCGTCCGATGCCCCGCTCGCGCAGGGCCGCCTTGAGCTGCTTCTCGCGGTAGGGGAGCTCCTCGACGACGCGATAGGTGCGCGCGAAGGGAGTGCGGAACGCGCTGTCGGCGGTGACCCACGCGATCTTCTCGTCGACCAGGCCGCCGTCGACGCCCGCGGCCACGGCGGTGACCAGGCCGGAGCGGATCACGGCGTCGTCGGGCTCGTAGAGGTAGCCGCCCATCGCGCGGACCGGCCGCTCGGCCTGCCCCTGCCACGGGTCGTCCTCGTCGGTGAGCGTCGCGAGCCCGCCGGAGGCCGGGATGACGGTTGCGCGGCGGCGCGCGGTGGCCAGCGACGGGGACCAGAGCGCGGCCTCCTTGAGGTCGCCGGCCTCGCTGACCCACTCGGCCTCGACGCCCTCGGGGAGCAGGTCGTGGGGGATGCCGGGGGCGACCTTGACGACCGAGGCGCGGGCGAAGAGGCCGAGCACGAACTCCCACGAGGGCGTCCAGCCGTTGACGTCGAAAACCCTTCCCGAGCTCGTGCGCCGCGCCGGGTCGGCGAAGCAGGCGCCGAAGCCGTCGAGGTCGAGCTGGGTGGAGTCGGCGACCATCACCGCACCCTGCAGGCCGAGCGCCTCGAGGTTGGCCCGGGCCACCTCCACGCGCAGCGGGTCCAGGTCGACACCGGCGGCGGTCAGCCCCGCCCGCGCGAACGCCGCGAGGTCGCCGCCGATGCCACAGCCGAGGTCGACGACGCTCGTGGGCTGGAAGGCGGCCAGTCGTGCGGCCCGGTGCGCGGCGATCCGCGGGCGTGTGGCCTGCTCGAGGGCGTCGGGCACGAAGTACATCCGCAGCGCGTCGTCGCCGAACTTCGCCACCGCGCGCACCCGCAGCTGCACCTGGCTCAGCGCGGCGGTCGCGCGCGCGGCGTCCGGCTCGATCCTGCGCACCGCGGACGCCGCGGCCACCGGGTCGCCGGCCGCGTCGGCGTACGCATGGGCGGCGCGGCCGAGCAGCTGCTGGCCGGCGTCGGTGAGCAGCCAGCGGAAGGCATCGAGGTCCACGCGCGGAGCGTAACGAAGTCGTGCGTGGGACCCTGAGGCCATGCACGTCTACCTGATGCCGCTGAAGCGCTTCCTGGCCTGCCACGTCTGCGGTGGCACCCGGTTCCTGCAGCGCGAGATCAAGATGAACACGAGCGGCATGTCCTTCTTCGACCTCGACTGGGCCAACAAGTCCGCCGACGGTGCGGTCTGCCTGCGCTGCGGCTTCGTGCACACCTTCATGGGCAACGGGCTGCAGTGGCTGCAGCCGGAGAACGTCAAGCCCGAGGACCTCCCCGCCGACCCGCTCGCCGGCACGGACACGGCCGGCAACAGCCCCGCCTGACAGCGGGGAGACCGCGCGTCAGCGGCGGCGGATCACGCGACCCGGCGTGCGGAGCACCGCGTTGCCGCCACGCACACCGAGGCGGGCCCCGCCCACGGCACCACGTACGCCGAGGCGCGCGGCTGCGCCGGGCGCGCGGACCGCGCTGCCGACCGGGTCGGTGATCGCGCCGGCCACGACGGCCGCGTCGTCGAGGTGGGTGAGCACGAACGGCAGGTGCTTCACGGCGCGCAGGTCGCCGTGCCGGATCACCGGCGGGACGGCCGCGACCGTCACCTTCACCGCGAGCCGGGCGGTCCGCACCGACGTCCGCACCGTCGCCGGCGAGGGCAGCGCCGCGGAGAGGGGTGCGGGCAGGGCTGCCTTCGGGATCTGTGGCAGGCGCGGCTTCTTCATGCGCCGGACGATATCGTCGGAAGGGTCCCGCCGGTCGATGACGCGGGGCACCTCACACGCCGGCCGGCACGCACCGGCGGGCGCACGACAAGGGGAGAGCCGATGGGCAAGGCCACCACGACCGCGAAGGTGCTCGGGGCGGGCGCGAAGCTCGCCGTGAAGTACGGCCCGCAGGCCAAGATCGCCTGGGACAACGGCGGCAAGCAGGCTGGTGCCGCCGCGGCGAAGCGGGCGAAGTCCGTCACCGCCCGCCGCAAGGCGATGAAGCAGGCGGCCACGGTGAAGGACGGCTCGATCCTCAAGGTCGCGCCCGGCGGCACCACGGCGTACGTCGTGTTCACCGGCAACCAGCCGATCGCGACGTACCCGCCGTCCAACCTGCCCTTCGAGGTGCTGCTCGCGCACGCCGACCTGGCCAGGCGCGTCCGGGCTCCGCGGGCCTGAGGCGTGGCCGAGCTGCGCCCCGACCCGGGCAACCCGCCGGCGGGTCCCGACGGCGCGCGCACGGTCTTCGTCGAGGGCGACAACCTCGACGTGCTGCCGCTGCTCCCGAAGCTGCCCGAGCTCGGCGGGCGCGAGGTCGACCTGGTTTACATCGACCCGCCCTACAACACCGGCAACGGCTTCGCGTACGCCGACAAGCAGGGCTACGGGCGCGGGCGCCACGAGGCCTGGACCGGCATGCTCCGACCCCGGCTGGAGGCGGCGCGTGACCTGATGGCGCCGGGTGGGGCGCTCTTCGCCAGCATCGACGACAACGAGGTCGCGCACCTGCGGCTGCTGCTCGACGAGGTCTTCGGCGAGCGGAACTTCGTGGCCCAGGTGGTCGTCAACCTCAACGCCAAGGGCCGTCAGCTCGGTCCCTTCTTCGCGACGAACCACGAGTACCTCCTCGTCTACGCCCGCTCGCTGGCCGACTGCGCGCTCGACCCGACGAGCACACACGAGGTGAGCGAGCTCGACTTCCCGCAGGTCCACGACGACGGCCGCCGCTTCCGCCACCTCCCGCTGCGCAACACCAACAAGAAGTCCAACCCCGAGACGTGCCGCACGCTCGCCTACCCCCTGTACGGCGACCCGGTCACCGGCCGCGTCGGCGTGCAGGCCTTCGAGGGCGCCCGGGAGATCTGGCCGGTCTTCGGCGACGGCGCCCCTGCCGTGTGGCGCTGGTCGGTCGCGCTCGCCGCGGAGCGCCCCGACGACCTCGTCTGCCGCACGATCCGCGGCCGGCTGGGGGAGCGCGTCGACATCTTCCAGCGCGACTGGCTCCACCCCGACCGTCGCAAGAAGCTCCGCACGATCTGGACCCACGACGAGGTCGGCTCGACAGACACCGCGGTCGCCGAGGTCAAGGCGCTCGTCGGCAAGGTCTTCGAGTCACCCAAGCCGACCGGCCTGCTCCGGAGGATCCTCGAGACCTACCCGCCCGACGCCGTCGTCCTCGACTTCTACGCCGGCTCCGGTACGACGGGGCACGCGGCGCTGCTGGCCGACGCGGCCGACGGGGGCTCGCGCCTCTCGATCAGCGTCAACGCCCCGGAGCCGACCCGTGCCGGCTCGCCTGCCCGCGCGGCCGGCTTCGAGCGGGTCAGCGAGATCACCGAGGCACGGCTCCGCGCGGCTGCAGCGACCTACGGCGCGGGCGTGGCGGCGTACCGGTTCGTCGGCTGAGCGACCTCGCCCGGCACGCGGGCCGGGCGCGGTGCGGACGGCGTGCGGTGGACGACCCACCACGCGGCCGCGATGATCGCCTGGCCGAGCACGACGTCCACCAGCCAGTGGTTGGCGGTGACGACCACGACCACGTCGGTGCCGAGCGCGTAGACCACACCGAGCCACCGCAGCAGTCGCGAGGCCGTCACGGACCAGATGGCGAGTGCGACCCAGAGCGCCCAGCCGGCATGCATCGAGGGGAGAGCCGCGAGCTCGTTCGTCAGGCCGCCGAGGCCCTGGGGCGCCGAGCCGGAGGAGCCCCACCAGCCGAGGTCGGAGTGGAGCGCCATGATGTCGGTGAACCCGTCCATCATCCGGGGCGGTGCGGTCGGCAGGGTCAGGTAGAAGCCGAGCGCGACCAGGGTGGCCAGCACGAGGGCGCGGCGGGCGTGGACGTACGTCGTGCGGCCACGGCCGAAGAGCCAGACCAGGGCGCCCGCGGTGACGAGGTAGTGGAGGCTGGCGTACCAGTAGTCCGCGGTCACCCCGACCCATGCATGGTCGGTCGCGAGCCGGTTGAACCAGCCCTCGCCGGGCAGGTGCAGGACACGCTCGAGGCGCCGGAGCTGGGTCGCACGGGCGGTGGCTGCCCGCAGGTCGCTGCTCGCAGCGGTGCGCGCAGCGCAGTAGAAGAGGTAGAGCGCTGCGATAAGCGCGAGTTCACGTGTAGCCGGCCCGAGCCCTCTCCGAAGGCGCCCCATCACTCCCCAGTTGTACTACACAGACGTCAGGATTGGACGCCGGCGGCGCGCTCGAGGTCGACCAGGGCGTCCTCGAGGTGGACCAGCAGGCGCTGCAGGTGCGGCACGGTGCGGCGGCAGCCGGTCAGGCCGAGGCCGACCTGGCCGTTGTAGGAGACCGCGGTGACGTTGAGCGCCTGACCGTGCATGGGCACGGAGGCGGGGTACATGCCGACGAGCTTGGCGCCGTTGTAGTACATCGGCTGCTTCGGCCCCGGCACGTTGGAGATGGTGATGTTGAACGGCGGGTTGACCACGCTGTTGAGGCGCAGCAGCGGGGTCAGCATCGACGGCGCCATGCCGAGACCGGCCATCGCCATGATCTGCGACTTCGTCATCGACGCCATCATCTCCTTGCCGGCGGCCATCGACTCGTGGATCGACTGGAGCCGGTCGGCCGGGTCGGCGAGCTCGGTGCCGAGCCGGACCATCAGCGTGCCGACGGCGTTGCCGCCCGCGGTCGAGGCGATGCCCGACTGCTTGGCGTTGAGCCCCACCGGGACCATCGAGACCAGGGAGGTGTCGGGCAGGGCGTTGAGGTCCTCGAGGTAGGCGCGCAGGGCGCCGCCGTTCATCGCCAGGAGGACGTCGTTCATCGTCGTGCCGGTGGCGTTGCCCACCCGCTTGAGCCGCTCGAACGACCAGTCGTCGGCGGCGAAGCGGCGGGCGCCCGTGATCCGCTGGTTGAGGATGGTCTTCGGGGCTGCGAAGGAGACCGGGCCGGCCTTCGGCAGCGCGAGCGAGTTGCCCAGCGACTTGAGGGTCGCGCCCGGCAGCCCGGCGGCGTCGGCGATCGCGGCCAGCGTCGAGCGGATCGCGCTCGGCGGGATCTCGGCCAGCGCCTTCGCGTGGTCGCTGCGGCTCCGCTCCCGGGCCTCGCGCGGCGCCTTCTCCTGCCACGCGAACGGCGGCTTCATGCCGCGCTGGTCGGGGTCGGGGGAGAAGCTGCTCGAGAGCAGCCGCATAGCGGAGACGCCGTCGACGAGGGCGTGGTGGATCTTGGTGTACATCGCGATCCGGCCGTCGGCGAGGCCCTCGATCAGGTGCGTCTCCCACAGCGGCCGGTCGCTCGCCAGCCGCTGGCCGTGGAGGCGCGAGGTGAGGTCGAGGAGCTCACGGATCCGTCCCGGCGAGGGCAGGGCGCTGTGGCGGACGTGGTGCTCGATGTCGAAGTTCTCGTCCTCGGTCCACACCCACTGGCCCGCCGTCGCGAGCGAGCGGTGCGGCCGCTTGGCGAACAGCGGGTTGAGCCGGTCGGTGAGCAGCTGCTCCTCGTAGAGGCGGCGCACGTAGTCGTCGCCGGCGTCGTCGGGCTTCTCGAAGAGGAGCAGCCCGCCCACGTGGATCGGCATGTTCCGGCTCTCGGCCAGGAAGAACGCCAGGGACTGCGGATCGATGGGGGTCGCCATGGTGCTGCCTCTTCTCCTCCAGTCGTACGCCGCGGCGTACGCCGGGTGGGCCGGATGCAGGGCAGCCTAGCCACCCGCTCCCCCCGCCGGTCCGGTCTGGAAGGATTCGGACATGGAGCTCCCGCTGCCCCCGCTCGACGTCGTCCGCACCCGGGGGCGCACCTCGCTTGCCGCGCGCCGTCGCCGGCTGCGGGCGAAGGCGTGGCACATCGGGCAGTGCGCGGTCGCGGCGGCGCTTGCGTGGTTCGTGGCCGCCGACGTGCTCGGCCACGCGACGCCCTTCTTCGCGCCGGTGGCGGCGGTCGTCGCGCTGGGCACGTCGTTCGGCCAGCGGCTGCGGCGGGTCGCCGAGGTGGCGGTCGGCGTCGCCCTCGGCGTCTTCATCGGCGACATGCTCGTGCTGCTGCTCGGCAGCGGCTGGTGGCAGATCGGGCTCGTCGTGGTGATCGCGATGAGCACCGCGATCCTCCTCGACGGTGGTCAGCTGATCGTCACGCAGGCGGCCGTCCAGTCGATCATCGTCACCGCGCTCGCCTCCCAGACCGGCACGGGCCAGCCGATCGACCGCTGGATCGACGCGCTGGTCGGCGGTGGGTTCGCGCTGCTGGCGGCGGCCGTCGTGCCGGGTGCCGCGCTGCGCAGGCCCGGCGAGCAGGCGGCCGTCGTGGTGCGCAAGGTCGCCGGCCTGCTCCGGGCCGCGGCCGACGTGATGGTCGAGGGCGAGGTGGAGCCGGCGCTCGAGCTGCTCGCCGACGCCCGCACCACCGACCGCCTGGTCCGCGAGCTCCGCGCCGCTGCCGACGAGGCGCTGGCGGTCACCGTGTCGCCGCTGCGCCACCACCACCGCGAGCGGATGAAGCAGATGGTCGCGCTGGCCGACCCCGTCGACAAGGCGCTGCGCACGACGCGCGTGCTGGTGCGGCGTACGGCGGTGGCGGCGTACCACCGCGCGCCCGTCCCGCCGGCGTACGCCGAGGTCTGCCGCGAGCTCGCCGACGCCGCGGACCTGGTGGCGAGGGCGCTCGCCGACGGCACGGACCTGCTGCCGGCCCGCGAGGCGCTGCTCGCCGTCGGCCACCGGACCTCGGGACTGGGCCGCTCGCACGCCCTCTCGATCGAGGTCGTCCTGGCGATGCTCCGGGGTCTCACCGTGGACCTGCTCGAGCTCACCGGGATGCGCGCGCTCGAGGCGACCGACGCGATCCCGCTGCCGAGCCGCAACTGGATCGACAGCGCGGACCGCCCCGAGCCGGGCTGATGGTTCCGAGTCACCACCACCTTGGGACGATGAGCCCATGACCGAGACGCGTCAGCGCCACATGACGATCGACCTCTGCCTGCGCATCGGGGAGCTGCTGCTCTCCTCCGGCGCAGGCGCGGCCGACGTCGTGGCGACCATGCAGTCGGTCGCCCGCCACCTCGGCCTGCGCAACGCCAACGTCGACGTGACGTTCACGGCGCTGGCGATGTCGTGGCAGCCGGACCCGGGGGAGCCGCCGGTCGCGCTGCTGCGCAACGTCGTCCAGCGCGACATCGACTACGAGGACCTGAGCCGGGTCGACCACCTGGTCCGGCAGATCCTCGACGACTCCGTCGACCTCGCCGAGGCCCGCGCGACCGTGGCGAGGGTGAGCTCGACCGGCCACCGGCGTGGCCGGGCGAAGGTGACGCTGGGCTGGGGCGCGATGTGCGCCGGCGTTGCGCTCATGCTCGGCGGCGGTGCGCTGGTCTGCGTCATCGCCTTCGCTGCTGCGGCCGCCATCGACCGGCTCCAGAGTGCGATGGCGCGTCGCCGGCTCCCGCGCTTCTACCAGCAGGTCGCCGGTGGTGCGGTCGCCACCATCATCGCGGTGGTGACCGCCTCGCTCGACCCCTCGCTCGACCCGTCCCTCGTCGTCACCGCCAACATCGTCATGCTCCTGTCCGGCATCGGCTTCATGGGTGCCCTGCAGGACTGCCTCACGGGCTTCTACGTCACCGGCAGTGCCCGCATCACCGAGGCGCTGCTCGCGACGGCGGGCATCATCGCCGGGGTCAGCGGCGGCCTCTCCTTCGCCCACGTCGTCCACGTCGACGTCGGGCGGATCGAGCAGTGGCACACGAGCCTGCAGGGTGTCGCGCTGATCGCCCTGGGCGCCGCGATCTGTGCGGCCGGGTTCGCCTACGCCTCCCACGCGCCGAAGCGGACCCTGGTGCCGGTCGCGGCCCTGGCCGCGCTCGCGCTCGTCATCTCCCGGGCGATCCAGACCGGAGGCTTCGGCGCCACCTGGGGCACCGGGGTGGCGGCGTTCGTCGTCGGCCTGATCGCCTGGACGCTGAGCCGCTGGTTCTCGGTGCCGCCGCTGGTCATCGTCGTCTCGGCCGTCGTGCCGATGCTGCCCGGCTTCTCCATCTACGGCGGCCTCTCCCAGCTCGGCGGCGAGACCGCCACGCCGGCGGCCGGCATCCTCTCGCTCGTCACCGCGGCGTCGATCTCCCTCGCGCTGGCGGCCGGCGTCATCCTCGGTGAGTACGTCGCCCAGCCGGTCACCCGCGAGGCCCGCAAGCTCGAGCGCCGTCTCGCCGGCCCGCGCCTCGTCGGCCCGCTGCGCGCCAAGGCCGGCGGGCGCTGACCGGTCCGTGACCCGTCTGTGACCCGAGGGCCCGGATCGGTCCGACTTGTCCATTGCAACCGACGGCGTCGCGGGTGCACCGTGGGGGGAGCCGGGTGCGTGGGCGCGCCGTGGGGCCGGCTGCTACTCCAGGAGTCACCACTGATGAGGAAGTCACTTCTGTCGCTCGTGCTGGCGATGGTCGCAGGATCGGGGTGGCTCGCGCCGCCCGCCGCCGACGCCGCCCAGCCGCTGCACCCGCGTGCCGTCTGCGGCACGCCGGCCCACGGCTCGGCCGCCTGCCACGCCAAGGTCATGGTCGACGCGTCGGGCGCCGTGCCCGCCTCGACCACGCCCGCGGCGTCCGCACTCTCCCCGGCGCAGCTGCAGGACGCGTACAAGCTGACCGGGCTCGCCTCGGGTGGCAAGACCGTCGCGATCGTCGACGCCTACGGCTACCCGGGCCTCGAGAGCGACCTGGCGACGTACCGCTCCTACTGGGGGCTGCCTGCCTGCACCTCGGCGAGCGGCTGCCTCAAGGTGATCGACCAGAACGGCGGCACGAGCTACCCGCGCATGGACGTCGGCTGGGCCGGCGAGCAGGCGCTCGACGTCGACGCGGTCTCGGCGATCTGCCCCGACTGCAAGATCGTGGTGGTCCAGGCGAAGACGGCGTCGTTCGCCAACCTCGGCGCGGCGGTCAACACCGCGGCGAAGATCCCCGGCGTCGTGGCGATCTCCAACTCCTACGGCTCCAACGGCGACGCCTCCGACGCCACCTACGGCAGCTCCTACAACCACCCGGGCATCGCGATCACCGCCTCGACCGGTGACAACGGCTACCAGGGCGGCTCCTACCCGGCGTCCTCGACGTACACCACGGCGGTCGGCGGCACCTCGCTCGACAAGGACAGCAGCGCCCGTGGCTGGCGCGAGGCCGCGTGGAGCGGTGCGGGCTCGGGCTGCTCGACGTACAACGCGCAGCCGGCCTTCCAGTCGACCACGGTCACCGGCTGCGCGAAGCGGGCCATGGCCGACGTCTCCGCGGCGGCCGACCCGGGCCACGGCGGCATGGCGGTCTACTACCCGACCAGCCGCTCGACGTCGACGTGGGCGCAGGTCGGTGGCACGAGCGAGTCGTCGCCGATCATCGCGTCGGTCTACGCGCTCGGCTCGAACTCGCTGGCCGGCTACCCCAACGCGGTGCCGTACGCCCACACGGCCAGCCTCTTCGACGTCACCAGCGGCAGCAACGGCACCTGCCCGACGACGCAGTGGTGCAACGCCCGCACGGGCTGGGACGGCCCGACCGGCCTCGGCACGCCGAACGGCGCCGGCGCCTTCTGAGGCACAACGCGCACGGGCCCGGCTGCAGCTGCAGCCGGGCCCGTGCGTCGTTCAGCGGTGGATCAGTGCTTGGCCTTGGTCGCCTTCATGACCCGGCCGGAGCCGAGGGCGATCAGGTCCTGGTAGTGCGAGCCGGTGAACTTGCCGAAGTTGTGCACGGCGTGGGCGTCGAGGCCGATCAGCAGGCGCGCCTTGTTCTTCTTCACGGCCTTGAGGATCTGCTTCGCGGCCGACTCGGCGGTGGTGCGCGCGAGGTACTTGTCGAAGAGCTCGGCCGTCTTCGCCTGGTCCTCCTTCTCCGAGACGCGGGCGTTGCGCGCGATCGCGGTCTTGATGCCGCCGGGGTGCACGACGGTCACGCCGACGCCCGTCTTGTTGAGCAGCATCTCCTCGCGGATCGCCTCGGAGAGGCCGCGGACGGCGTACTTCGTCGCGTTGTACGCCGACTGGCCGGGCATCGAGACGAGGCCGAAGAGCGAGGAGATGTTGACCAGGTGGCCGTCGCCCGACTCGATCAGGTGCGGCAGGAACTCCTTGGAGCCGTTGACGACGCCGTGGAGGTTGATGCCGAAGATCCAGTCGATGTCCTCGTAGGTCAGGTCGACGAAGTCGCCGGCCAGGGCGACGCCTGCGTTGTTGACGACCAGGTTGACCCGGCCGAAGTGCTTGACCACGTCGGCGGCGTACGCCTGGAAGGCGGCGCGGTCCGCGACGTCGAGCCGCGCGGTCTGGACGTCGGTCGCGCCGGCGTCCTTCGCGAGGCCGGCGGTCTCGGCGAGCCCGACCTCGTTGACGTCCGAGATGGCGAGCAGGGCGCCTTCCTTGGCGGCCTCGACGGCGAGGGCCTGGCCGATGCCGGAGCCGGCACCGGTGATGACGACGACCTTGTCCTTCAGGGACTTCATGGGGGTTCTCCTGCGAGTGGTGGGTGTGCGGCGATGATGCCTGAGTCAGCGGACGACGGGAAGGATGCGCTTCTTGGCGAGCGCGAAGACGTCCTGGTAGCGCGAGCCGGTGAGCTTGGCGAACTGGTGGATCACGTGGGCGTCGTAGCCGACCAGCAGGCGCGCCTGGTCCTTGCGGACGGCGCCCCAGATGATCGAGGCGGCCTTCGCCGGCTCCATCCGGCCGACCCGGTCGAAGAGCGCGTTGAGCGCGTCGGCGTCCTCGTGGGCGGTGGTGCGGCCGTTGCGGACGATGTTGGTGCGGATGCCGCCCGGGTGCACGCAGGTCACGCCGACCGGGTGCCGCGCGATCAGCATCTCCTCGCGAAGCGCCTCGGTGAAGCCACGGACGGCGTACTTCGCCGCGTTGTACGCCGTCTGGCCGGGCATCGAGACCAGGCCGAAGAGCGAGCTGATGTTGACGACGTGGCCGTCGCCCGACGCGATCAGGTGGGGCAGGAACGCCTTGGTGCCGGTGACGACCCCGTCGAGGTTGATCGACATCAGCCAGTCGTACTCCTCCAGCGTCATGTCCTCGAAGTCGCCGGTCATCGTGACGCCGGCGTTGTTGACGATGACGTTGACCCGGCCGAAGTGAGCGGCCACCTCGTCGGCGTACGCGAGGAAGGCGGGGCGGTCGGCGACGTCGAGCTGGGTGCTGTGGACGTCGGTGGCGCCGGCGTCCTTGGCGAGCGCGACCGTCTCGGCGAGACCGGCGACGTTGACGTCACTGATCGCGAGCAGGGCGCCCTTCGACGCCGCGTGGACCGCGAGTGCCCGGCCGATCCCGGAGCCGGCGCCGGTGATGACGACGACCTTGTCCTTCAGGGACTTCATGCGGTGACGGCCTCTCGGGTCGGGGCGGAGTCGACGACGTACTTGTCGGCGTCGAAGCGTGACAGGTGGTGGCGGAAGGTGAACGTCTGGCCCGGCCAGAGGGTGGTGTTGTGGCCGAACTCGTCGAGGTACCAGCTCGCGCAGCCGCCGGTGGTCCACACGGTCGGCTTCATCCGCTCCTGGATCGCGTCGCTCCAGGCGTCCTGCGCCTCCAGGGTCGGCTCGACGGTGACAGCGCCCGTACGCCGCAGGTGGCGCGCCGCCTCGACGACGTACCGGACCTGCGACTCGATGATGAAGATCATCGAGCTGTGGCCGAGCGCGGTGTTGGGGCCGACCAGCTGGAAGAGGTTGGGGAAGCCGTGGACGGTCGTGCCCTTGTAGGCGCGCATGCCCTTCTCGCTCCACACCTCGGCCAGCGTGCGCCCGTCGCGACCGGTGACGTGCGCGGCGATCGGCGGGTCGGTGACGTGGAAGCCGGTGGCGATGACGAGCACGTCGATCTCGCGGGTGTTGCCGAGGGTGTCGACGATGCCGGTCGGGGTGATCTCGGCGATGCCGTCGGTGACCAGCTCGACGTTGGCCGAGGCCAGCGCGGGATACCACTTGTTGGAGACGAGGATCCGCTTGCAGCCGGCGCGGTAGGCCGGGGTCACCTTGGCGCGGAGCTCGGGGTCCTTGATCGCCTTGGCGATGTTGGCCTTGCCCTGGCGCTCGACGACCTTGAGCAGGTCGGGGAACTTCGCGAACGCCGGCACGCGGCCCTCGAGGGTCGCGTAGACGCCGGCACGCACCGCGCGCTGGACGCCGGGCACGCGGCGGAAGAGCTCCTTCTCGACACGCGTGAAGCGGCGCTCGTTGCGGGGGATGATCCAGTTCGGGGTGCGCTGGTAGACGTCGACCTGCGCCGCGACCTTCTGCACCTCGGGCACGAGCTGGATCGCGGAGGCGCCGGTGCCGATGACGGCGACGCGCTTGCCCTCCAGCGAGACGTCGTGGTTCCAGCGGGCGGAGTGGAAGGTCTCACCGGCGAAGGAGTCGATGCCCTTGATGTCGGGGAGCGACGGCTCGGAGAGGCCCCCGGACCCGGAGATCAGGGTGCGGGCGGCGTACGTGAGCTTCTTCTTGCCGTTGACGGGGGCGACGGTGACGATCCAGCGCTTGAGGCCGTCGTCCCACGTGGCGTCGAGGACCGCGGTCTCCAGGACGACGCGGTCGAGGATGCCGGCCTCGGTGGCGACCTTCTTGGTGTACTCCCAGATCTCCTGCTGCGGGGAGTAGACCTTCGACCAGTCGGGGTTGAGCGCGAACGAGTAGCTGTAGAGCTGGCTCGGGACGTCGCACTCGGCGCCCGGGTAGGTGTTGATGTGCCAGGTGCCGCCGACGTCGCTGTCCTTCTCGATCACGACGAGGTCGGTCTCGCCCGCCTCGTCGAGCTTGATCGCGGCGCAGAGACCGGCGAAGCCGGCTCCGACGATCAGGTGGTCCACCTCGGTGTGCTGAGTCATGAGTCGAGAGTAGGGAGGCTGTTGAACGAGCGTCAATAGCGTTGTTGACGGCAATTCAGTAAGGTGCGCCACATGAGCCGGACCCGCCTGTCGCCGGAGCAGCGCCGCGAGCAGCTGCTCGACCTCGGCGTGCAGCTGATCGCCGACCGGCCGCTCGACGAGCTCTCGATCGACCTCCTCGCCGAGCAGGCCGGCGTCTCGCGCGGGCTGCTCTACCACTACTTCGGCGGCAAGCAGGAGTTCCTCCTGGCGGTGCTGCGGCGCATGGCCGACGACCTGTACGCCGCGACCGCGCCGGTCGACCACCCCGACATGGCCGAGCGGCTCCGGGTCTCGCTGCAGAACTACGTCGGCTTCGTGCGCGACCACCCGGCGTCGTACCGGTCCTTCGTGGCGGCGGCGCTCGGGGGCAGCCACCCCGACGTCCGCGCGGTCTACGAGGAGGCGCGCTCTGCCCTGACGGACCGGATCTTCGACTCCGCGAGCGCCGAGGAGCTCGCCGTCTTCGGCATCGTCGACACGGCTGCCACCCGGCTCTTCGCACGCGGCTGGGCCTCGATGGTCGAGGACGTGATGCTGCGCTGGCTCGAGGACCCACGCGGCATCACCGAGGAGGAGCTCATCGGGTCGATGACGCTCTCCCTCGGTGGCGTGCTCGCCGTCGTCGCGCTCAGCTCCTGAAGATCCACCACCGCATCGCGACGAACCGGAGCCCGGTCGCGACCAGGTTGGCCACCGTCAGCACCGTGATCTCCACCCCGTGCGGCGCCCCCGGGGCGGCGGCGTCCAGCACGAAGAGCGAGCCGCTGGTGAGCAGCAGTCCCGCGCCGAAGACCAGCAGTCCCTGGCCGTGGTGCGCGGCCAGCGCCTCCTTCCCCCGTACGCCGAACGTGAGGTGCCGGTTGGCCGCGGTGTTCGCGACGGCCGTGAGCCCGAGCGCGAGGGCGTTGGCACCCTGCGCGGGCACGACCTGCCGCAGCAGCAGGAAGAGCAGCGCGTAGGCGAGGGTGCTGGCCAGGCCCACGAGCGCGAAGAGCCCGAGCTGGTTGCCCAGCCGCCCGCTCTGCCCGCGTACGTCGAGCTGCTCGCGCACCGCCGCCAGCGGCACTCGCCGCGTGAGCAGGGCCCAGCCGAGCCGCTGCATGCCCTTGAGGTCGTCGACCGCGGTCCGCCAGATGTCGACGCGGGAGTCGGGGTCGTCGACCCAGTCCACCGGCAACTCGTGGATCCGCAGGCCGGTGCGCTCGGCGAGCACCAGCAGCTCGGTGTCGAAGAACCACGCGTCGTCCTCGACCAGCGGCAGGAGCGCGTCGGCGACGTCACGGCGTACGGCCTTGAAGCCGCACTGGGCATCGCTGAACCGGGCCCGGAGCGCGCCGCGGAGCAGCACGTTGTAGCTCCGCGAGACCAGCTCCCGCTTGGGGCCGCGGGTCACCCGGCTCGAGCGGTGCAGGCGCGAGCCGATGGCCAGGTCCGAGTGGCCGCTGAGCAGCGGGGCGACGAGCGGGACGAGGGCGTTGAGGTCGGTCGAGAGGTCGACGTCCATGTAGGCGACGACGTCGGCCGCGGAGTCCGCCCAGGCCCGCTTGAGCGCCCGGCCGCGGCCCTTCTCGGGGAGCGTCAGCACCGAGACGCCGGCGTACTGCCGGGCGAGCTGGCGCGCGACCAGCGGCGTCGCGTCGGTGCTGGCGTTGTCGGCGATGGTGATCCGCCAGGCCCAGGGGAAGGCGCGGAGTGCCGTGGTGAGCCGCTCGACCGCGGCGGGGAGGGCGACCTCCTCGTTGTGGACCGGGATCACCCACTCGACCACCGGCTCGGCGGCCGGCGACTCCAGCGCGCTCACGACGACGCCTGGGTGAGGTCGTAGAGCGTGACGCCGTCGACGGTGCGTGCGGTGAACGTGCTGCTCACCCAGGTCGCGATCTGGCTGGAGGCGTCGGAGCCGCCCTGCTGGTTGCCCGGCATCCCGCCGCCCATGCCCATCCCGCCGCCGATGAACCAGTGCACCTTGCCGTCGGCGACGAGCTGCTTGAACGCGGCCAGCGTCGGGCTCGGGTCGGAGCCGTTGAACCCGCCGATCGCCATCACCGGGCGCTCTGTCGCGAGCTGGTAGCCGCTGGCGGAGTTGGAGCCGACCGCCGCCGCGACCCACGTGTAGCTGTCGGCGTCCTGGAGGAGCAGGTTCGTGACCGCGGTGGTCGGCGTCGAGCCGTTGAGCAGGCCGCCCCCGCCGCCGGTCCCGCGGCCGTCACCGGTCGGGCCGGTGGCACCGGTGGTGCCGCCCGGGAATGCCGGCATGCCCTGCTGGTTGCCCTGCTGGTTGCCCTGCAGGTTGGGCGCGCCGTTCGGCATGCCCGGGCGCATGGCACCGGGCCCGCCCATGCCGCCCATGCCGCCCATGCCGCCCATGCCGCCTGTGCCCGCGGGGCCGGCGGTCGGGATGGAGCCGGTGTGCGGTGTGGCCGCCGTCGACAGGGAGTACGCCGTGGGCCCGGCCAGCACCGCGGCGAGGGCGACGACGGCGATGGCAGGGGCCCAGCGGCCGGCGAGTCGCGCGGCTCCGAGGGCGAGTGCGGCGCCGATGCCGCCGACGAGGACGACCCAGCGCAGCCACGGCTGCCAGTCGGTCCGGCCGAGGAGCTCGAAGGCCCACACCGCGCTCAGCGATGTCGTCGCGGCGAGCAGCGCGCTCGCGACGAGGTGGTCGCGGCGGGTCCAGAGGACGTGGGCACCGATCGCGGACGACGCGGCGATCGCGGGCGCCAGGGCGACGGCGTAGTACGCATGGAAGATGCCGGCCATGAAGCTGAAGGTCAGCCACGTGACCACCAGCCAGCCGGCCCAGACGGTCGCCGCCGCCGACGTACGCCGGGGGAGTGGGGTGACGCGCAGCCGCCGGGCGACCGCCGGGACCGCGAGGGCGAGCGTCGCCGCCGCGAGCAGGAGGGCTGCGGGGAGGAGCCAGGAGCCCTGGGCGCCGTTCTCGCTGTCGAAGAGGCGGAAGAGGCCGGTCGAGCCCCACATGCCGCCGCCGGCTCCGCGGCCTCCGCCGCCGACCGAGCCGGTCTCGTTGCCGCTGAGCCGGCCGAGGCCGTTGTAGCCGAGGGTGAGCTCGAGGATCGAGTTGTGCTGGGACCCGCCGATCCAGGGCCGCATGCCCGCCGGCACCAGCTCCACGATCGCGATCCACCAGCCCGCGGCGGCGATCAACGCGGCGAACGCGGCGAGCAGGTGGAGGATGCGCTTGCCGAGGGTGACCGTGGCCGAGGCGAAGAGCAGGTAGGTCAGCGCCAGCGTCGGCAGGACGAGGAACGCCTGCAGCATCTTGGTCAGGTAGGCCAGGCCGACGAGGCCGCCACCGAGCACCAGCCAGCGCACGGCCCTCGGCGACTCCGTCGCGCGGAGCGTGGCGTGCACCGCCCCGACCAGCAGCAGCACGAGCAGCGCGTCGGGGTTGTCGAAGCGGAACATCAGCACCGCGACCGGCGTGAGCGCGAGGACTGCGCCGGCCAGGAGGCCGGTCAGGTGGCTGCCGGTGGCCCGCTTCACGGTCGTGTGGAGGAGCGCGACGGCCGCGACGCCCTCGAGCGCCTGCGGCACGAGGAGGCTCCAGGAGCTCAGCCCGAAGAACCGGATGCTCAGTGCCATCGGCCACAGCGAGAGCGGCGTCTTGTCCACGGTGATCGAGTTCGCCGCGTCGGAGGAGCCGTAGAAGAACGCCTTCCACGACTCCGAGCCCGCCTGCGCGGCCGCGGCGTAGAACGAGTTGGCCCAGCCGCTGGCGCCGAGGCCCCAGAGATAGAGCACGGCGGTCGCCAGCAGCAGCCCCGCGAGCGTCGCGCGCTCCGTCGTACGCCGGCGGGCGGGGGTCGTGCTGTCGGTCGGGGCCGTCGGGGGTGCGGAGGCGACGGCGGTCATCACGCCTCCTCGCCGTCGGTGCGGGGGAGCGTGGCGGGCTGGGTCGGTGCCACCGCGCCGGGCAGCTGGCCCTGGGGCGGGAGGCCCGGGAGCTGGCCGCCGGGGACCTGGCCGCCGGGGAGCTGGCCGCCGGGGACCTGGCTGCCCGGGACCTGGCTGCCCGGGACCTGGCTGCCCGGGACCTGGCTGCCCGGGACCTGGCCGCCCGGGAACTGGCCCCGGCCGGGGAAGCCGCCACGGCCGGTGCCAGTGCCGTCGGCGGCTGCGGCGAGGGCGGCGCCGCCGGCGCTGCCGAGGATCACGGAGGCGAGAGTGGTCGCGGCCACGGCGCGCCAGCCGAACAGGCGGTCGCGCCAGCGGCTCGCGCTGTGCTGGAGGGGGAGGTTGTCGCTCATGCCCCGACGTTCGCGGGCCAACTCAGGCGCGAACCCTGACCAGCCTGTGCGGTGTCTGTGAGTGCCCGGCCGCCCTGCCACGCGCAACCGGTCTCGGGTGGCGGATCTCCGACCCGGGAATCTGCCCATCACCACCAGTTGCGGGGGAGGCCGGGTGGCGCAGCGCCCGCGGCGAAACCCACTGGCGGCGTACGGGAGAATGGTCGGCGCTGTGACTCTCTCCATCACGTACCCGGACCTGCCGGTCAGTGCCCGCCGCGACGACATCGCGGCGGCGATCCGTGACCACCAGGTCGTGGTCATCGCCGGTGAGACCGGCTCGGGCAAGACGACGCAGCTGCCGAAGATCTGCCTCGAGCTGGGGCGTGGCGTCGGGGGCCGTGAGGGCAAGCTGATCGGCCACACGCAGCCCCGCCGCATCGCTGCCCGCTCCGTGGCGGAGCGCATCGCCGAGGAGCTCGGCACGGAGCTCGGCGATGTCGTGGGCTACCAGGTCCGGTTCACCGACCGGACGTCGCCGACGAGCCGTGTGAAGCTGATGACCGACGGCATCCTGCTCGCGGAGATGCAGCGCGACCGCAAGCTCGAGAAGTACGACACGATCATCATCGACGAGGCGCACGAGCGCTCGCTCAACATCGACTTCCTGCTCGGCTACCTCAAGCGGCTGCTGCCGCAGCGCCCGGATCTCAAGGTGATCGTCACCTCCGCGACGATCGACGTGGAGCGCTTCGCGGAGCACTTCGCCGATCCGCGCACCGGCGAGCCCGCGCCCGTCATCGAGGTCTCCGGTCGCACCTTCCCGGTCGAGGTCCGCTACCGCCCGCTGATGCAGGAGGAGCTCGACGGCGAGGGAGAGCCCGTCGTGCGCGACCAGACCGAGGCGATCGTCGCCGCGGTCAAGGAGCTCTCGGCCGAGGGGCCGGGCGACATCCTCTGCTTCCTCCCGGGCGAGCGCGAGATCCGCGACACCGCCGACGCCCTGCGCACCGCGCTCGGCATCAAGAAGGACGACAGGCGCGGCCTCGTCGAGATCGTCCCGCTGTTCTCGCGGCTCTCCGCGGCCGACCAGCACAAGGTCTTCTCGCCGCACACCGGCCGCCGGATCGTCCTCTCCACCAACGTCGCCGAGACCTCGCTGACCGTGCCCGGCATCAAGTACGTCGTCGACGCCGGCGTCGCGCGCATCTCGCGCTACTCGGCCCGCACCAAGGTGCAGCGACTGCCGATCGAGCCGATCTCGCAGGCGTCCGCCAACCAGCGCAGCGGCCGCTGCGGCCGTGTGTCGTCGGGCATCGCGATCCGGCTCTACTCCGAGGAGGACTTCCTCGGCCGCCCGGAGTTCACCGACCCCGAGATCCTGCGCACCAACCTGGCCAGCGTCATCCTGCAGATGGCCTCGCTGCGGCTCGGTGACATCGCGAAGTTCCCGTTCGTCGAGAAGCCCGACTCACGCAACGTCCAGGCCGGCGTCCAGCTGCTGGAGGAGCTCGGCGCGCTCTCGACCGCAGGCTCGGTCTCGCACGACGGCCGCCAGCAGGGCCCGCGCCTGACTCGCCTGGGCCAGCGGCTGGCCCGCCTGCCGCTCGACCCGCGCCTGGGCCGGATGATCCTCGAGGCGGAGCGGCTCGGCTGCGTGCGCGAGGTGCTCGTCATCGCCGCCGCGCTCTCGCTGCAGGACCCGCGTGAGCGCCCCGGCGACGACCGTCCCGCCGACCAGGCGCGGGCGGCGCAGCTGCACGCGCGGTTCAAGGTCGACGGCTCCGACTTCCTGGCCTGGCTCCAGCTGTGGCGCCACCTCAAGGAGAGCCAGAAGGAGATGGGCTCGTCCGCGTTCCGGCGGATGTGCCGCGACGAGTTCCTCAACTACCTGCGCGTGCGGGAGTGGCAGGACTTCGAGTCGCAGCTGCGCCAGGTCGCCAAGGAGATGAAGGTCGACCTCGGCCATCCCGCTGACGTTCCCGACGCCGACGGCATCCACCAGGCGCTGCTCTCCGGCCTCCTCTCGCACGTCGGCGCGCTCGAGGAGCGCGACAAGAAGGACGTGCCGAAGGGCAAGCGGCCCGGCCCGCGCGAGTACCTCGGCGCCCGCGGCACCCGGTTCGCGATCTTCCCCGGCTCCTCGCTCAAGGGATCGTCGCCGCAGTTCCTGATGGCCGGCGAGCTGGTCGAGACCGGCCGCCTGTGGGCCCGGCAGAACGCCGCCATCAAGCCCGAGTGGGCTGAGCGCCTGGGCGCCCACCTGGTCAAGCGCAGCTACTCCGAGCCGCACTGGTCACGCAAGCGCGCGGCCGTCACGGCGTACGAGAAGGTCACGCTGTACGGCGTGCCGCTGGTCGCCGACCGTCCGGTCAACTACGGCCGGATCGACCCCGAGCTGAGCCGTGAGCTCTTCATCCGCCACGCGCTGGTCTACGGCGAGTGGCACACGCGGCACCGCTTCATGGCGGAGAACAAGCGCCTCCTCGAGGAGGCCGAGGAGCTCGAGCACCGCGCCCGTCGCCGCGACATCGTCGTCGACGAGCACACGCTCTTCGACTTCTACGACGCCCGCGTCGGCAAGGAGGTCGTCAGCGGCGCCCACTTCGACACCTGGTGGAAGCAGGCCCGGCAGCGCGACCCGAAGCTGCTCACCTTCGACCTCGACATGCTCACGCACGACACGGCCGACGAGGTCGCGGCGAGTGACTTCCCGACCGAGTGGCAGGGCTCCGAGGGCGGCCTGACGTTCTCCATCGGCTACCACTTCGAGCCGGGCTCGAAGGACGACGGCCTGACCATCGACGTGCCGCTGGCGACGCTCAACCGGGTCGAGGAGGAGGAGTTCTCCTGGCTCGTGCCCGGCCTGCGCGAGGAGCTTGTCACGGCCCTCATCCGCTCCCTGCCCAAACCGCTCCGCGTCAGCCTCGTGCCTGCGCCCAACCACGCCCGTGCCTTCCTCGACGCCGTCCCGCCGGGGGAGGAGCCGCTGCTCGACGCGCTCGAGCGCCACGTGCGCGCGACCGTCGGGGTCGTCGTGCCCCGCGACGCGTGGGACTGGTCGAAGGTGCCCGACCACCTCAGGCCGACCTACCGCGTCGTCGACGACAACGGCCGCGAGCAGGCGAAGGGCAAGGACCTCGAGGCGCTCAAGGCACCGTTGCGACCGAAGTTCGCGGCCGCGATGGCCGAGGTGGCCGAGCAGTCCGGCATCAGCGTCACCGGCCAGACCGTCTGGACCTTCGACGTCATCGAGAAGTCCTTCACCCAGACCCGCGCCGGCCACGAGGTGCGCGGCTTCCCGGCGCTCGTCGACGAGGGCAGCGCCGTCGGCCTGCAGGTCTTCGGCTCCGAGGACGAGCAGCTCGCGCGCCACCGCCTCGGCGTACGCCGGCTGCTGCAGCTCGAGCTGCCCGACCCGACGAAGCAGCTGCTGGACTCCCTCGACAACACCGCCAAGCTGGCCCTCGCCGGCTCGCCCTACCCCACGGTCGCCGAGCTGCTCGAGGAGTGCCGGGCGGCCGTGCTGCAGCAGCACGTCGACGCCCGTCCTCCGGTGCGGACGCCGGAGGAGTATGCGACCCTGCGGAAGGTGGCGGGCGGCGACCTGGCCGAGCGCACCCGCGCCGTGCTCGACGACGTGATGCGCGTGCTCGCAGCGACGCGCACGGTGGATCGCCTCCTCTCGGGCCGGGCTGACATGACCACCCTGCCCGCGCTCACCGACATGAAGGCCCAGCTCGCGCGCCTTGTCCACAGGGGCTTCGTCGCCGAGAAGGGCACCGCCTGGCTGCGCCGCATGCCCGTGCAGCTGCTGGCGCTGCAGCGCCGCCGCGAGCAGCTCGAGACCCAGGTCAACCGCGACCGTCAGCTGATGGACACCATCGGTGACCTCCAGGAGGCCTACCTCCACCGCCTCGCCGCGCTGCCCGACGGCCGGCCCGCGGGGGAGCAGCTGCGCCAGGTCGGCTGGATGCTCGAGGAGTACCGCATTTCGCTCTGGGCGCAGCAGCTCGGCACGGCGTTCCCCGTCAGCGACGCCCGGATCCGCAAGGCGCTGGGTTGAGCGCGCCTAGGCTGGTCGGGTGAGCCGCCAGCACCACCGCCCGATGATCCCGGGGGACCGCTTCTTCGCCGCCCTGGAGAACGGCGTCGACCCCGCTGCGGTGACCGAGGCTGCCGAGGTGGCGGCCGCGGTCCTCGTCCGGGGAGCCCGCGCCGCCGGCGACGAGGTGACCGCGCAGCGCGTCCTCACGCTGGCCGACACCGAGGGCATGGAGACGCTCGCCGAGCTCTGGTCGCACGCACCCGCGCACACGCTCGCCGGCTGCCTGTGGCGGCTCTACCTGCTGCGCGGGTGGGTCCATGCCGCTCCGCTCTCCGCCGCGGAGGAGTACGACGCGGGCCGGCACGCCGCCGAGGTCGCCCGTGTGGTGGCCGGCGTCTCCGAGCCGCCCGGGCCCGACGAGGTGCGGCTGATGGTCGACGACGTGCTGCGCGGCATCGTGCGCACGGACTTCGCCGACGTGCTGCTCCGCGCGGCGGCGTTCGCGCGGGTGGTGGCGGTCGGCCGGGCCAGCCTGGGCCGGGCGAACGACGAGCCCGTGCTCACGCTCAGCGAGCAGCTCGAGGGCGCCGCGCACGTCGAGCTCGACCACGGTCTCTCCTGACCCACGTCACGCTGGTCACAGACCCACCCGGTCCACGTGCGTGATCACCCGGGCCGACCTACACTTCTCGGGTGCGCCGGGCCGTGGCAGCCCCGGGTCCCAAAATCAGCCGCTGCGAGCGGCCACGCGCCGTGAGGCGCTCCCGGTCCGGCGCACCTCGCTCCACCGCCTCGGCGACGTAGGGTCACCGGCATGGACGCGACGTACGCCCCGCAGGCCGACGGACAGCCCGATCCGGGCGAGGTCGTCTGGGCCTGGGTCCCCTACGAGGAGGACCCGACGCAGGGCAAGGACCGGCCGGTCCTCCTGCTCGCGCGCGAGGGCGATGCCTGGCTGGCCCTCCCGATGACGTCGAAGGACCACGACCGCGACGCGGCGCAGGAGGCCTCCGTCGGCCGTCACTGGATGGACGTCGGCACGGGCCCGTGGGACCACCGTGGCCGCGCGAGCGAGGTCCGGCTCGACCGTCTGCTCCGCCTCGCCCCCACCGCCGTACGCCGCGAGGGTGCCGCGCTCGCGCCCGAGGTGTTCGCAGCGGTCGTGGCCGCAGCCGCGCCGTACCTCACACCGGGAGCCCCGGCCTGACGACCATCGGGCCGCTAGGGTGGGGCCGCTGTACTGGGGAACACGATGAGGAGGGCCTGCTGCCGTGAGGCGTTCCGTGCTGGTGGCTGTGATGGCGATCGTCTCGACTGTCGCCGCGGGTTGCTCGAGCGACCCGACCGACCCCGCGCCCACGACGAGTGCCGCGAGCGCGAGCCCGTCGGGCAAGCCCACCGACATCTCGTTCCTGGTCTACGGCGCGCCCGCGGAGGTCAAGGCCTACCGCTCGATGGTCAAGCAGTACGACGTCGACCACCCGGGCGTGAAGGTCCACCTCGTCGAGGTGTCGAGCGCCGACGCGGCGCTCCGCCGGCTGCGCAAGGGCGAGGTCCCCGACGTCTTCCTGATGTCGCGCCGCGACCTCGGCGAGATCGTCGACGCCGGCATCAACCAGCCGATCGACGAGCTCCTCGACTCGCGTGGTGTCGACTTCACCGACCTCTACAAGCGCGACAGCATCCGCGCCTTCTCCCACTCCGACCGGCTCGAGTGCATGCCCTACGGCATCTCACCCATGGTGATGTACTACAACACCAACCTCGTCGACTTCTCCGAGATGGCCGAGGCGGGCCTCGACGTCCCGAAGAACCACGCGACCTGGACCTTCGACCAGTTCGCCGAGGCGGCCAGGTTCGGCGCGCGCCGCGGCGCCAAGGGCGTCTACGTCGACCCGAGCCTCAGCGGCCTCGCCCCGTTCGTCTACTCCGGGGGCGGCTCGCTCTTCGACGACGACCGCGACCCCAAGCGCCTGGACCTCGCCTCCGACGGCAGTCTCGAGGCGCTGACGACCTCGCTGGAGCTGCTGCGCAAGGGCGCGATCACCCCGACGCCGCGCGAGCTCCGCTCGACCAGTGCTCTCGACCTCTTCAAGGCCGGCAAGCTCGCGATGATGGCCGGCTTCCGCACGCTCACCCCCGAGCTGCGGCGTACGCCGGGGCTCAGCTTCGACGTCATGCCGATGCCGGCGCTGCCCGACGACCGCACGCTCGGTGACGCGAGCGGTCTCTGCATCTCGGCGAAGGCCGTCAACACCAGTGCCGCGGCCGACTTCGTCGTGCACGCGATCGGCAAGGACGCGGTCTCCGACGTCGCCGCCGCGGGCTACATGGTGCCGGCCAACACCGAGGTCGCCGAGTCCGACGCCTTCCTCCAGCAGGACCGGATGCCGGCCCACGCCTACGTCTTCAACCGCTCGGTCAAGGACATCGTGACGCTGCCGCTGATCGAGTCGTGGCCGGCGCTCGAGCGGGCGGTCCACGGCGACGTGTACCAGCTCTTCTACAGCCGCGTCATCGACATCGAGGCGCTGACCAAGAAGATCGACGAGGAGTCGAAGGCGGTGCTGTCGCCCCCGAAGGCGTCCGTCACGCCGTCGCCCTCGGCCTCGGCGTCCGGCAAGAACTGACCGGTCGCCCGGCGGGGCTTCAGGCCTCGTCGGTGGTGGCCGGCTCGACGTCGCCGGCGATGATCGCGTCGCGCAGCAGGGGAGCGACGAGCTCGACCTGCCACGGCCGTGCGGCGTACGTCGTGAGCTGCTCGCCGACCGCGGCCAGCAGCTCGTCGGGCTGCCGCGTGCGCGGCGGGGTCCAGAGCAGACGGCGCAGCGCATCGGGCTGCAGGAGCTGCTCGACGGGCGTGCCGACCTGCTCACCGAGCGCGGCGACCGCGTCACGGGCGTGGGCCAGGCGGCGGGCAGCGACCGGGTCCTTCTCGGCCCAGGCGCGGGGGACCGGCGGGCCGTCGCCGCGCAGGGTGCGCGGCGGGAGCTCGGCCTCGGGGAGCGCGGCGGCCTCGCGGATCGCGGCGATCCAGCGGGTGGAGTAGCGCTCGGCGCCGCGGCCGTGGAACCCCTTGAGAGCGAGCAGGGCACTGCGGTCCGACGGCATCGCGAGGGCGGCCTCGACGATCGCGGAGTCGGGGATGATCTTGCCGGGGGTGACGTCGCGCTCGGCGGCGATCGCGTTGCGCTCCTCCCACAGCAGCTTGACGGCGGCGAGGCCGTGGCGGCTGCGGACCCGGTGCATCTGCGAGGTGCGGCGCCAAGGGTCGACCCGCACGTTGGGCGTGAAGCCGAGGAGGTGCTCGAACTCCTGGCGAGCCCACTCGGCCTTGCCGGCGGCCTCGAGCTCGGCGGCCATCAGGTCACGGAGCTCGATCAGCACCTCGACGTCGAGGGCGGCGTACTCCAGCCAGGACTCGGGCAGCGGGCGCTTCGACCAGTCGGCCGCGGAGTGCTCCTTGCGCATGCGCTGGCCCAGGAGCTCCTCGACCAGGGTGGCCAGGCCGACGCGGGGGTAGCCGAGCAGGCGCCCGGCGAGCTCGGTGTCGAAGAGCGAGCCGGGCTGCAGGCCGATCTCGGCCAGGCAGGCGAGGTCCTGGGTGGCGGCGTGGAGGATCCACTCGGCGCCCTCGAGCGCTTCGGCGAGCGGGGCCAGCGTGGAGAGGCCGATCGGGTCGACCAGGGCGGTGCCGGCGCCCTCGCGGCGCAGCTGCACGAGGTAGGCCCGCGCGGAGTAGCGGTAGCCCGACGCGCGCTCGGCGTCGATCGCGACCGGGCCGCTGCCGGCGGCGAGCTGCGCGGCGTACGCCGCGAGGTCGGCATCGGTCTCGATGATCGGCGGCAGGCCGTCGCGCAGGGTGAGCAGGGGAGCGAGCTCGGCCGCAGGCGCGACAGCGTCGTCGGCCGACGCGTCGTCGTTCGGTCGGGGAGCGGAAGGATCAGTCACGTTCAGCGCTGCCCTCGGCGGCTCGGCATGGCGGCGACGCCCTCGGGGACCGGCTCGAGGCCGACGGCAGTGCAGAGGAGCTCGGCCCAGGCCTCGACGTGGGAGGCGATGTCGAGGGTGTCGGGGGTCCAGGACGCGCGGATCTCGAGCTGGGCGGAGGAGTCGTCGTCGGACATCCCGCCGAAGCCCTCGGTCGCCACGCGGGTGACGGTGCCGGAGGCCGCGTGGAAGCTGGCGCCGTGCGCCTCGAGCGCCTCGGTCAGCCAGGCCCAGCCGACCTCCGCGAGCAGGGGGTCGGTGATCATCGACGGGTCGATCTCGGCGCGGGCGTAGGCGACGCAGCGGTACTCGCCCTGCCAGGCGTCGTTGCCCGCCGGGTCGTGGAGCAGGATGATCCGGCCGGTGCCGAGGTCCTCGTCGTCGACGGTGACGTCGGCGCTCAGCGCGGCGGCGTACGGCGCGATGCGCTGCGGGGCGGGCATGTCCTCACAGAAGACCTCGCTGCGCAGCTTCGCCGAGCGCATGCTGGCGACGGCGCGACGGAACTCCTCGGGCTGGAGGGGGGCGCCCGGGCTAGGGGGCGTCTCCTGACGGACGACCATGCCGTCCAGCGTAGGACTGCTCACACCCGGCGATGCCCTGCCACGCCGCGCCACCTGAGAGGATTGTCCTGTGACTCCCACGACTCCGGCCGACGCCTCCGCCACCCGCGACTCCGCCTTCATCCGCGCTGCGCGCGGAGAGTCGGTGCCCCACACGCCGGTCTGGTTCATGCGCCAGGCCGGGCGATCGCTGCCGGAGTACCTCAAGGTCCGCGAGGGCATCGGCATGCTCGAGTCCTGCATGGACCCCGACCTGGTCACCGAGATCACCCTCCAGCCCGTACGCCGCTACGGCGTCGACGCGGCGATCTTCTTCTCCGACATCGTGCTGCCGCTGAAGGCGGTCGGCGTCGACCTCGACATCAAGCCCGGCATCGGCCCGGTCGTCGCCTCGCCGGTGCGCACGCTGGCCGACGTCGAGGCGATCCCGGACCTCGTGCCCGAGCACGTCCCCTACATCACGCAGGCGGTGAAGCAGCTCGTCGCCGAGCTCGGTCCGACCCCGCTGATCGGCTTCGCGGGCGCGCCGTTCACGGTCGCGAGCTACCTCGTGGAGGGCGGCCCCTCCAAGGAGCACGCGAAGACCAAGGCGATGATGCACAGCGCCCCCGAGGTGTGGGACGCGCTGATGCGCAAGATCGCGCAGCACTCCGCGGCGTACCTCCGCGTGCAGGTGGCCGCCGGCGCCTCCGCCGTCCAGCTCTTCGACTCGTGGGCCGGCGCGCTGACGCCGCGCGACTACGTCGAGCACGTCATGCCGCACTCCTCGCGCGTGCTCTCCGAGGCCGGCGAGCTGGGTGTCCCGCGCATCCACTTCGGCGTCGGCACCACCAACCTCCTCACCCTGATGGGCGAGGCGGGCGCCGACGTGGTCGGCGTCGACTGGCGCACGCCGCTGGCCGACGGCATCGCACGTGTCGGCGACCGCGCTGTCCAGGGCAACCTGGACCCGACGCTGGTCTTCGCGCCCACCGAGGTGATGCTCGACCGCGCCGCCGAGGTGATCGATGCCGGCCGTGCCGCGAAGGGCCACATCTTCAACCTCGGCCACGGTGTCATCCCGTCGACGGACCCCGACCAGCTCAAGAAGCTGACCGACTTCGTCCACGGCTACCCGCTGGACTGAGCGCCGGTCTCACGCAGCCCGCAGTGACCGGGCCTGGTCGAGGAGGGCACCGAGCAGGGTGCGGGCCGCGTCCGTCGCACCGTCCCGCGGGCGGTGCAGCAGCACGAGGCGTACGCCGGCAGGGCTGTCGCGGATCGGCCTGGTCGTGATCAGCCCCGTCCGGGCGAGCGGATCCTGGTCGACGCTGTAGTCGGGCAGGATCGTGAGGCCGATGCCCTCGGCGACCATGAGCTTGCCCATCTCGGCGCCGTCGGTGCTGTGCCACGTGCGCGGCAGGTCGTCGCCGAAGAGGCGGTGGGCGTAGCGGTGCATGAGGTAGCCCGCGCGCATGCCGATGAACGGCTCGGCGCGGAGGTCGTCGGCGCCGACGTCGGCGCCCGCCTCGAGATGGTGGCCCGCCGGCAGGACAGCCACCGGGGCACCGCGCCGCAGCTCCGCGCCGGCGAGTCCGGCGGGCACGTCGTCGCCGTCGAGGAGGTTGACCAGGCCGAAGTCGAGCGACCCCTCGACGAGGCCGAGCGCGATCTCGTGCTGCTGCATCGTGCGCAGCTCGATCGACGTCTCGGGTCGCTGCTCGCGGAGCCGCTGGACCGCCGGCAGGAGCAGCACGCTCGTCGCCGCGTGCACCGAGCCGATGCGCACGGTGTGGCTGGCTGCTGCGCGTCCGTCGGCCGCCGCGCGCAGCCGGGCGACGGCGTCGAGCACGTCGGTCATCCGGGGCAGCAGCTCGCGCCCGGCCGGGCTGAGCCGCGCGCCTGAGCGCTGCCGCTCGAGCAGGTCGACGCCGAGCTCCCGCTCGAGGCGGGCGAGGGCGTCGCTGACGGCCGGCTGGGAGACGTGCAGGTGGTCAGCCGCCCGGCGTACGGAGCCGTGCTCGGTGACGGCGACGAGGTATTGCAGCTGCTCGATGCGCATGCGGTCATCCCGGTGATCGGGCGCGGCGAGGGGGTGATCGTCGATCCCGGTCGCCACGCACTGGACAATGTATAGCGAAATACTACTATTAAGTCCGAAGGAGGTCGCCCCATGTCCCGCACCACGATCACGTCCGGCCGTGCCGCCATGCCGCGCGGCCTCTGTCGGTCCTGTCGCTGACCGCGCCCGGCCGGGCTCCCGGCCCGCGTCGCCGTTCGCGACGCCCCTCTCCTCCTCCCGGTGCCGACCGGACCCCGTCCGGCCTGCCTTCGACCAGGAAGTCCTCATGATCGAGATCTCCGGACTCACCAAGTCCTACGGTTCGACCGTCGTGCTCGACGGCATCGACCTGACCGTCGGTGACGCACAGATCGGTGCGGTCGTCGGCCCGAGCGGTGCGGGCAAGAGCACCCTGGCGCGCACGGTCAACCTGCTCGAGCGGCCGACCAGCGGCTCGATCGTCGTCAACGGCCAGGACCTGGCCTCGCTCCGCGGCGCCGACCTGCGTGCCGCGCGCCGCGAGATCGGCACCGTGTTCCAGTCGGCGAACCTGCTGCGCCGCCTGACGGCCGCGGAGAACGTCGCGCTGCCGCTGCGCCACCACGGCGTACCGGAGCACCAGGTGAAGCGCCGGGTGCACGCACTGCTCGATCGCGTCGGCATGCTGCACCGGGCGCGGCACTACCCCTCGCAGCTCTCGGGCGGGCAGCGCCAGCGGGTCGGGATCGCCCGCGGCCTCGCGCTCGGCCCCTCGGTCCTGCTCAGCGACGAGGCCACGTCGGGGCTCGATCCCGAGACGACGCTCTCGATCACCACCCTGCTGCGCGAGCTCCGCGACGACCTCGGCGTCACGATCCTCGTCATCACCCACGAGATGGACGTCGTGCGCGGCCTCGCCGACCACGTCGCCCGCCTCGACCACGGCCGGATCATCGAGCAGGGTCCGGTGGACCAGGTGGTGCGCCGCTCGGACTCCGAGCTCTCCCGCGCGCTGCTTCCCCTGCCGCCGGCCGTTCCTGCACCGGCAGGGCACCGCACCTGGACCCTCCGGTACGACGCGGCCACGGTCTCGCCGTTCTGGGTCGCGGAGGTGAGCCGCGACCTGGGCTCGGACCTCGCCGTCCTCTCCGCCCTGGTCGAGGAGGCCGGCCGGACCGGTGTGGGCCGCGTGACGGTCGCCGTCGACGGGCGGGTCGACGCCGGCAGCGTCGAGCGCGCCCTCGTCTCCCGCGGCCTCGTGCCCGAGCAGCGGCCGGACGCCGAGGCCCCCGTGCGCGCCGTGGGGGAGGCCGTCGCATGATCGCCCTCCTCTCGACGCCGTGGCCACAGGTCCCGTCGCTCCTCGGTCCAGCGCTCGGCGAGACCGTGCGCCTGGTCGGCCTGGTCATGGCCGTCGTCGTCGCGCTCGGCCTGCCCCTGGGCCTGCTGATCTTCAACACCTCGCCGCTCGGGCTCACGCCCCACCGGCTCCTGCACCTCTCCGTCAGCTGGGTCTCCAACCTGGGGCGCTCGCTGCCCTTCCTCGTGCTGATGGCGGCCGTCATCCCGGTGACGAAGCTCCTCTTCGGCACGACGATCGGCTTCAAGGCGGCGCTGCTGCCGATGGCGATCGCGGGCGTCGCGTTCTTCTCGCGCATCACCGAGAACGCCGTTCGCGAGGTGCCGCGCGAGCTGCTCGACGTCGGCCTGGCAGGCGGCTCCACGCGGTGGCAGATCGTCACCGGCATCCAGCTCAAGGAGGCGGTCCCGGGGCTCGTCGCCGGGTTCACGATCAACCTCGTCGCGATGATCGAGTACTCCGCGATCGCCGGGGCGATCGGCTCCGGCGGCGTCGGCTACCTCGCCGTGAACTACGGCTACCGCCGCTTCGACCAGAACATCATGCTCGCCTGCATCGTCGTGCTCGTCGCGATCGTCCAGGCCCTCCAGTTCGGTGGTGACCGCGCCGTCCGCGCCCTCACCCGCTAGCGCCCCCTGGCCTCCGCGCCCAGCTCCCACCTCCGCGTGCACCGGCCGGCCGGCCGCCCCGCCCCGCCTCCCGGCGTACCTCTCCCGAAGGAAGAACCCATGTCCCTGACCGACAAGAACCTCCCTGATGCGTTCGACGACCTCGACCTCGGCGGCCGCAACCGCGGACGGCTGGTGATCGCCCTCGTCGCGCTGGCCGTCCTGGTCACGGCCGCGCTGGTGGCCTGGCGGGTCGCCGGCGGCGACGACGACAAGGCTGCTGCCGGCGGCAGCCACTTCGGCGACGAGCTGCAGATCGCCTACCAGGCGAGCTCGGCCTCGGAGAAGGCGTTCCTCACCTACCTCGGCACGGAGATCGCGCCGAAGCACGGCGTGACGATCAAGCCCGTCGGCATCGAGGACGGCAACCAGCTCGACCAGGCCACGGCCGACGGCCGCTACATCGCCAACATCTACCAGCACAAGCACTGGCTGAAGCAGGTCACCGACTCCACGGGGTGGAAGCTGACCGCGCTGGGACCGGTCTTCCAGTGGTCCTACTCGGTCTACTCCGAGAAGTACCCCAGCTTCGACAAGCTCCCCAAGGGCGCCACGATCGCGCTGCTCAACGACCCGGCCAACACGGCGCAGGCGCTCTGGATCCTCGAGCGGGCAGGGGCGATCACCTTCAAGGACGGCGTCGACCCCGCCGAGGCCACCGAGCAGGACATCGCGACGAACCCCAAGGGCTTCAGGTTCCAGTACATCGAGTACGGCGCGGGCCCGCGCTCGCTGCCCTCCGTCGACGCGGTCATCGACTACAACATGAGCTTCGTCGACGCCGGCACTCCCGACTCCGAGCGCATCCTCGCGCCCGACGCCCCCAAGGACTTCGCCGGCCAGCTCGTCATCGGCACGAAGTACGCGGACGACCCGCAGGTGAAGGTCCTCAAGGAGATCTTCTTCGACCCCGCCGTGCAGGAGTACCTGAAGACCAACCACGACCCCGCGCTGAAGGGCCAGCTGGCCCCCGTGTCGGCGAGCTGACAGGAGCAGTGAGATGACCCTCCAGACAGAAGCGCAGGCCTCGGCCCGCCCCCAGTCCGACGCTCAGCCCCGCCCCGTCGTCCGGCCCGGGTCGCCCGAGTGGACGGCCCTGCTGGCCCGCATCGCCGAGGGCGCGTCGGAGCGCGAGCGGACCCGGACCGCGCCGTACGAGGTGATCGGGTGGCTCAAGGAGGCCGGCGTGGGCCGGCTCCGGCTGCCCGTCGAGCTCGGCGGTGCCGGGCTCTCGATCCCGGAGCTCTTCGCCGCGCTGATCGACCTCGCGGAGGCGGACTCGGCCGTCCCGCACATCCTGCGGACGCACTTCTGGTTCGTCGAGCAGCACCTGCAGGCGATCGAGGACCCGGCCTTCCGGCGTCGGCTCGTGGACCTCGCCGGCTCCGACAGCCTCGTCGGCAACGGCTTCAGCGAGCAGAGCCGGAAGCCGGTCGGCCTCGCCTTCGAGACGGCGTTCACGCCCGAGGGCGACGGCTACCGGCTCAACGGCACGAAGTACTACTCGACCGGCTCGATCTACTCCGACCACACGCAGATCTGGGCGGCTGCGCCTGAGGGCCGGATCGCGGGCGCAGTGATCCCGGTCGACCGCGAGGGCGTCACGATCCTCGACGACTGGGACGGCTTCGGCCAGCGGCTGACCGGCACCGGCACGACGGTGCTCGACAACGTGCGCGTGGAGGCGGAGGAGTTCTTCGACCTCGGCGAGCCTGACCCGGCCGAACCGGTGCCCGGGTACCAGGGCGCGTTCCTCCAGCTCTTCCTGCAGGCGGTCACGGCCGGCATCCTGCGCAGCGTCCGCAACGACGCGGTGGCGCTGGTGCGGCGCCGGGCGCGCAACTACAGCCACGCGACCGCGCCGGGCAGCCCGACGAGCGACCCGCAGGTCCTCCAGGTGGTCGGCGAGATCGCGGCGGACGTCTTCGCGGCCGAGGCGATCGTGCTGCGCGCGGCCGAGGCGATCCAGGCGGCCGCGGACTCGGTCGTCGACGGCGTACCGACGGCGGAGGCGGCCGACGCGGCCCAGCTCGCCGCCGCCCACGCGAAGGTCGCCATCGACCGGTTCTCCTACGCGACCGCGGCGCGGCTCTTCGACGTCGGCGGCACCTCCGCGACGTCGGCGGCCAGCAACCTCGACCGGCACTGGCGCAACGTCCGGACGATCTCGACGCACAACCCGACGTTCCTCAAGGCCTCGGCGGTCGGCGACCACCTGGTCAACGGCGCCGCGTTCCCGGCGAACGCCTACTTCTGACCCGCTGTCCTCACCTCCACCGACGAAAGCGAGCAACAACCATGACCATCTCCGTGACCCAGGCGCTCAGCGCCTCCCCATGGGCCGACCAGCCGCGCCCGACCACCGGCGAGGGCTGGATCGCCCGCGCCGCCGAGGTTGCCGGCATCCTCGCCGTCGACGCGGTCGAGCGCGACCGCGCCCAGGCCGTGCCGCAGGCCGAGGTCGACCTGCTCAAGGCGGCCGGCCTGGTGACCCTGCTCGGCCCCGCTGCGCACGGCGGCGCCGAGCAGCCCTGGACCGTGGCCTACAAGGTGATCCGCGAGGTCGCCTCGGGCGACGGCTCGATCGGCCAGCTGCTGGCCTACCACTACCTGTGGGCCTGGGCGGTCCGCCTGGTCGGCACCGCCGACCAGGTCACGGCGGTCGAGGAGCTCTACACGACCGACAACCTCTTCTTCGGCGGTGCGGTCAACCCGCGCGACAACGACCTGGTCATCACCGACCTGGGTGAGGAGATCGAGTTCAACGGGCGGAAGACCTTCTCGACCGGCTCGAAGATCAGCGACCTCACCGTGCTGGAGGGCGTCCTCGAGGGCACCGACAAGCACATCTTCGCGATCGTGCCGAGCAAGCAGGACGGCATCGTCTACCGCGACGACTGGGACAACCTCGGCCAGCGCCTGACCGAGTCGGGTGGCGTCGAGATCACGGGCGTCCGGGTGCCGTGGGCGGCCGCTGCGGGGTACGTCGACAAGGAGTTCGCGCCGTTCGAGCCGCTCAACTACGCCACCCTCAACCTCCCGGCCATCCAGCAGGTCTTCACGGAGTTCTACCTCGGCATCGCCAAGGGTGCGCTCAAGGCCGGTACGGCGTACACGCAGGACGTCACGCGCGCCTGGCCCTACGGCGGTGACAACAAGGAGAAGGCGACCGAGGAGTGGTACATCCTCGAGGGCTACGGCCGCCTGCAGGCCGACCTCTGGGCTGCCGAGGCGCTGGCCGACGCCGCGGGGGAGGAGCTCGCCGGCCTGCTCCACGCGGAGCGGGAGTCCGTCACCGCCGAACAGCGTGGTCACGCGGCCGTCCGGGTCGCTGCCGGCAAGGTGAAGGCGATCGACATCGCCCTCGAGGCGGGCACGAAGGTCTACGAGCTGACGGGTGCCCGTGCGACGAGCAACAAGGTCGGACTCGACATCTTCTGGCGCAACGTCCGCACCCACTCGCTGCACGACCCGGTGGCCTACAAGCGTCGCGAGGTCGGCGAGTTCGCCCTGCTGAACAAGGTGCCGGAGCCCAGCTGGTACACGTGAGCGCCGCCGGGTGACAGGCGTCGCCTGTCACCGGATCGGCACATCGGTGGGGCCCCGTGTCCGCAGAGGGGCCCCGCCGTTGTAAAGTCTAGTTATTCGATGTAGATAAACCAGAAGGAACGCCCATGACCACCACCCCCGCCACCGAGCCCCTCCAGTTCGCCTACTGGGTCCCCAACGTCAGCGGGGGCCTGGTCGTCAGCAAGATCGAGCAGCGCACCGACTGGGGCTACGACTACAACGTCAAGCTCGCCCAGCTCGCCGAGAACAACGGCTTCGACTACGCCCTCTCGCAGGTGCGCTACACCGCGTCGTACGGCGCGGACCAGCAGCACGAGTCGACGAGCTTCAGCCTCGGGCTCCTCACCCAGACCGAGCGGCTCAAGGTGATCGCCGCCGTCCACCCCTACTTCTGGAACCCCGCGGTGCTCGCCAAGTGGCTGATCACCGCCGACCACATCTCCGGCGGCCGCGCGGCGGTCAACGTGGTCTCCGGCTGGTTCAAGGACGAGGCCGTCGACCTCGGCGTCCGCTGGCTCGAGCACGACGAGCGCTACCGCCAGTCGGAGGAGTTCATCCGGGTGCTGCGCGGCCTCTTCGAGTCGGCCGAGAAGGGCCCCTTCGAGCACCGCGGCGACTTCTACCAGATCCACGACTTCCAGCTGAAGCCCGGACCGGTGACCTCGGAGGGCCGTCCGCACCCGGAGATCTTCCAGGGCGGCAACTCGACGGCCGCCCGGGGCCAGGGCGGCCGCGTCGCCGACTGGTACTTCGCCAACGGCAACACCCCCGAGGGCATCGAGGAGCAGGTCCGCGACGTCTCCGAGGTCGCCCAGGTGCACAACCGCACCGTGCGCTTCGGCGTCAACGGCTTCCTCGTCGCGCGCGACACCGAGGCCGAGGCGCGCGACGTCCTGCGCGAGATCATCGACAAGGCCGACCGTGAGGCGGTCGAGGGGTTCGGCGGTGCCGTGAAGCAGGCCGGCAAGTCCGCGCACGACGGCAAGGGCATGTGGCAGGACTCCGAGTTCACCGACCTCGTGCAGTACAACGACGGCTTCCGCACCGGTCTGGTCGGCACGCCCGAGCAGATCGCGCACCGCATGCTGGAGTACAAGAAGAAGGGCGTGAACCTCTTCCTGCTCGGCTTCCTGCACTACCACGAGGACGTCGTCTACTTTGGCGAGAAGGTCCTCCCGATCGTGCGCGAGCTCGAGGCCGCCGAGCGGGAGAACGCCGGTGAGGCCGCGCTGCGATGACGGTCACCGTCACGCCGGAGACCCGGGTCCCGGTGCTCACCGCTGACGAGGCGCTCGCGACCGCGCGGACCCTCGGCCGCGAGCTCGCCGCCTCGGCCTCGCTGCGCGACCGCGACCGCGTCCTCCCCGTCGCCGAGCTGGACGCCGTCACGGCGTCCGGCCTGCTCGCGATCACCGTCCCCGCGGCGTACGGCGGGTCGGACCTGCCGGTGAGCGTCGTCGCGGAGGTGGTCCGGCTGCTCGCCGCCGGCGACCCCAACGTCGCGCAGATCCCGCACAGCCACTTCGCCTACGTCAACGCGCTGCGTGAGCAGGGGACCGTGGAGCAGCAGGAGCTCCTCTTCGGGGAGGTGCTCGCGGGCAAGCGGTTCGGCAACGCGCAGTCGGAGATCGGCACCAGGCACGTGCGCGACATCCGCACCACGCTGACGCCCGACCCGACTGACCCCGACGGCGCGTGGCGGCTCAACGGCCTCAAGGGCTACGCGACCGGCGCGCTGCTCGCGGACTGGATCCCCGTCCTCACCCATCGGTACGCCGACGGGCCGCTGCACGTGGCGTGGGTCGAGCGGCACGCGCCCGGGGTGACCGTCGTCGACGACTGGGACGGCATGGGCCAGCGAACGACCGCCAGCGGCTCGGTCCGCCTCGAGGACGTCGCGGTCGCGCCCGGCCTGGTCATGCCCTACCACCTCACCTTCGAGCGGCCCCAGACCTATGGCGCGTTCGCCCAGGTGCTGCACGCCGCGATCGACGCCGGCATCGCGCGGGAGGCGCTGCGCGAGGCCGCGGCGTTCGTGGGGACGCGGTCGCGGCCCTACCCCGACGCCGGGGTCGAGCGGGCCGCGGACGACCCGCTCGTCGTCCAGGCGCTGGGCCAGCTGGAGCTCCAGGTGCGGGCCGCGGAGGCGCTGCTCCGGGAGGCGGCCACCGCGATCGACGCGGCCAACCGCGACCTGACCGCCGAGTCCGCCGGCACCGCCAGCCTCGCCGTCGCGGCGGCACGGGCGGCGACCACCGACGCGTCGCTGGCCGCGGCGACGCGGCTCTTCGAGGTGGCCGGCACCCGGTCCGCCCTCGGCGCGCTCAACCTCGACCGGCACTGGCGCAACGCGCGCACCCACACCCTGCACGACCCGGCCGGCTGGAAGGTCCAGCACCTCGGCCGCTGGGTCGTCGACGGCACCCTGCCGCCCAACCACGGACAGCTCTGAAGGACTCTGATGCCCGACCTCACGTTCCACTGGTTCCTCCCGACGAACGGCGGCGACAGCCCGCAGATTGTCGGCGGCGGCCACGGCGTCACCGCCGGTCCGTCGGTCCGCCCCGCCTCGGTGCCCTACCTCGGGCAGGTCGCCCGCTCCGCCGAGCAGCTCGGCTTCGAAGCCGCGCTGACGCCGACGGGCGCGTGGTGTGACGACGCCTGGCTGACGACCGCGATGCTCGCGACGGTCTCGGAGCGGCTGAAGTTCCTCGTCGCCTTCCGGCCGGGCCTCGTCTCGCCGCTCCTCGCCGCCCAGATGGCCGGCACGTTCCAGAACCTCACCGGCGGCCGGCTCCTGCTCAACGTCGTCGTCGGCGGCGAGAGCCACGAGCAGCGCGCCTACGGCGACTTCCTCGACAAGGACGCCCGCTACGCCCGCTGTGGCGAGTTCCTCGACGTCGTACGCCGGTTGTGGGCGGGGGAGCGGGTGACCTACCACGGGGAGCACCTCGCGCTCGCCGACGCCGTTCTCGCCCAGCGCCCCGACCCGCTGCCGGAGATCTACTTCGGCGGCTCCTCGCCGGCTGCGCACGACATCGCCGCGGAGCACGCCGACGTCTACCTGACCTGGGGCGAGCCGCCCGCGGCCGTCGCCCGCAAGGTCGAGGACATGCGCCGCCGGGCGGCCGATCGTGGACGCGAGATCCGCTTCGGCATCCGGCTCCACACGATCGCGCGCGACACCCACGAGGAGGCCTGGGCCGAGGCCGACCGCCTCCTCGCCGGCATCTCGGACGCGGAGATCGCGCGCGTCCAGGCCGGGCTGCGCCGCAGCGAGTCCGAGGGCCAGCGCCGCATGCTCGACCTCAACGGAGGCTCGCGCGACGGCCTCGAGGTGCACCCCGGGCTGTGGGCCGGCATCGGCCTGGTCCGCGGTGGCGCGGGCACCGCCCTGGTCGGCAGCCACACCGAGATCGCCGACCTCATCGAGGAGTACGCCGCCGTCGGCATCTCCGAGTTCGTCCTCTCCGGCTACCCGCACCTCGAGGAGGCGTACCGCTTCGGCGAGGGCGTCCTCCCCGAGCTGGCCCGCCGCGGCCGCTGGACGCATCCGGCGCCCTCCGCCCTCGGCCTGCGTGCGCCCGCCGTCCCCTTCGGTTCCGCCCCCGTCCGTCAGGAGATTCCGGCATGACTGCCCTTCCGCTCTCGCCCGAGGCGCCCGTGCTGGACGCCGCCACCCTGCGCCAGGCGTTCGGCCACTACCCCTCGGGTGTGGTCGCCGTCGGCGCCCACGTCGGCGGGCGGCTCACCGGCATCGCGGCCTCGTCGTTCACCTCGGTCTCGCTCGACCCGCCCCTGGTCTCCGTCGCGGTCGCGAAGTCCAGCAACACCTGGCCCGCGCTGCGCGAGGCGGGCGAGATCGGCGTCTCGGTGCTGGCCGACCACCACGACGCGCTCTGCCGGCAGCTCGCCGGGCCGGCCGACCGGCGCTTCGCGGGGCTGCGCTTCGCGGTGTCGTCGGGGGGTGGCGTGCTCCTGCGCGAGTCGGTCGCGACGTTCACGACCGTGCTGCACGACGAGCTCGACGCCGGCGACCACGTCATCGTGCTGCTGCGCGTGCTCGCGGTCGACGCGGGGGAGGGTGAGCACCCGCTCGTCTTCCACCGCTCCGCCTTCGCCCAGCTGGACCGCTCCGGCCTGGACGCCTCGCGCCTCGACGGCCGGATCAACGGCAAGCCGGTCGACTGACTGCTGCTGCCCGGCGACCTGCCTCGGCGACCTGCCCCGCAACCTGCCCCCGCACCTGGTCTCGAGGGGCACCTCTTCGGCTCGGAAACCTGCCGGAGACGACCAGTTGCGGGGCCGGGTGTGGGCTCGGCCTAGGCTTCCGGCATGAGTCGTCGCAGGGTCCTGGTCGTCGGCGGCGGCATCGCCGGCCTCACTGCTGCGCACGACCTCGCGGCCGACCATGACGTCACGGTCCTCGAGGCGAGCGACCGCGTCGGCGGCAAGCTGCGCGTCGAGCAGATCGCCGGCGCCCGCGTCGACGTCGGCGCCGAGGCGATGCTCAACCGCCGGCCCGAGGGCGTGGCGCTCGCGCGCGAGGCCGGGCTGGAGCTCGAGCACCCCGCGATCGCCGCGTCGCGGCTGTGGACCGGTGACGCGCTGAAGCCCCTCCCGCGCTCCCTCATGGGCGTCCCGCTCGACCTCGACGACCTCGAGGCATCCGGCGTGCTCTCCCCGGAGGGCATGGCCCGCGTTCGCCAGGAGCCTGCGCTGCCCCCGACCGACCTGGGTGCCGACATCAGCGTCGGGCAGCTCGTCGGCGAGCGCTTCGGCGACGAGGTCGTCGACCAGCTCGTCGAGCCCCTCCTCGGCGGCGTGTACGCCGGGCGGGCGCGCGAGATCTCCGCCCGCGCCGCGGTGCCGCAGCTGGTGGCGATGGCCGCCCGCGGCTCGCTGACGGAGGCGGCAGCAGCGCTCCCGGTCAGCGACGCCCCGGTGTTCGCCGGCATCCCCGGCGGCATGGGCCGCCTGCCCGAGGCCCTCGCCGCGTCGGGACGCTTCGCGGTGCGCACGGGGGCCGACGTCGAGCGCATCGTGCGTGACGGCTCGGGCTTCCGGGTGACGGTGGCCGGCGAGGTGCTGGAAGCCGATGCGGTCGTGCTCGCGACCCCCGCCGCTCCCAGCGCCTTCCTGCTGATGGACCTCGTCCCCGACGCGGCAGCCACGCTGGCCCGGATCACCTCCGCCGACGTCGTCGTGGTGACCTTCGCGGTGCGTGAGATCGAGGCGCGTCCCCTCCTCGACCTCGCGTCGAGCGGCTTCCTCGTCCCGCCGCGGGAGCGTCGTGCGATCAAGGCGTCGACGTTCTCCTTCGCCAAGTGGGACTGGGTCCGCCGGGCCGGCCGCGGCGCCGGCCCCCACGGCGAGGACCTGCTCTACCTGCGCACCTCGCTGGGTCGCGCGGGCGAGCGCGTGCTCCAGCTCCAGGACCACCTCCTCGAGGTCGGCTCGCTCGCCGACCTCCACGCCGCCACCGGGGTCCGCCTCGAACCGGTGGCGACGCACGTGCAGCGCTGGCCCGCCGGCCTCCCGCAGTACGCCGTGGGCCACCTCGACCTCGTCGTCTCCGTGCGTGACGCTGTCGGTGAGGTGCCCGGCCTCGCGGTCTGCGGCGCGGCGTACGACGGCGTGGGGATCCCTGCGGTCATCGGCTCGGCCCGGCGCGCGGCGGCTCAGGTGCGCTCGGCACAATAGGGGCCATGACCGACGCTCCCGTGCAGCCGACCGACGTCCCCACCGAGGCGGACCCGCAGGCCCACATCAAGTCCAACGCCGCGAAGATCAACGAGCTCAACGACCTGATCCGCTACACGATGTGGAGCGTCTTCAAGCTCGAGGACGTCTACGGCGCGGTCGACGACGCCACCCGCCAGTCCGAGGCGATCGAGCTCACCGCGCTCCTCGACGAGCTCGCGGCTGACGACGTCACCACCCGCGGCATCTACGACGTGGCCGGGCTCCGCGCGGACGCCGACGTCATGTTCTGGCTCCACGCCTCCTCGTCCGACGCCTTGCAGGCGGCGTACCACCGCCTTCGTCGTACGGCGTTCGGCCGGCGCCTCGCGCCCGTCTGGTCGCAGATGGCGCTGCACCGCCCGGCGGAGTTCAACCGCTCGCACCTGCCGGCGTTCCTGGCCGACGAGCGGGTGCACGACTACGTCGCGGTCTACCCCTTCGTGCGCAGCTACGAGTGGTACCTCCTCGATGACAAGGAGCGTCGCCGCCTCCTCGCCGAGCACGGCGGCATGGCCCGCGACTACCCGGACGTGCGCGCCAACACGGTGCCGGCGTTCGCGCTCGGCGACTACGAGTGGCTGCTCGCCTTCGAGGCCGACGACCTGTCGCGCATCGTCGACCTGATGCGGCACCTGCGTGGCTCCGAGACGCGCCGCCACGTGCGCGAGGAGGTGCCGTTCTACACCGGTCGCCGGGTCGAGATCGCGGATCTCCTCACCGCCCTTCCCTGACCGGTCCCGGGCGCGCCAAAACCCGGTGACCGGGCGACCAGCCACGTGGTAGCAAGGGTTGCATGACGCAACCTTCCGCCGGTGACCTCGACGCCTTCCTCCGCCTGCCGCGCCTCTCCGGGCTGGAGCTCTCGCCCGACGGCACCCGCCTGGTCACCTCGGTGGCGAGCCTGGACGCCGACGGCACGAAGTGGGTCTCCGGGCTCTGGGAGGTCGACCCGACGGGGGAGCGGCCCGCGCGGCGCCTGACCCGGAGCGCGAAGGGGGAGTCGTCCGCGCGGTTCCTCTGCACCGGCGACCTGCTCTTCACCTCGGCCCGCCCCGACCCGGGTGCCAAGGACGAGGACGAGCCCAAGCCGATGCTCTGGCTGCTGCCCGCGGGCGGCGGCGAGGCCCGCGTCGTCGCGAAGGCGGCGGGCGGTCTCGGTGACGTCGTGACTGCTCGCGACGTCCCGGTCGTCTCGGTCACGGCAGCGGTGCTCGGTGGCTCGGCCGACCTCGCCGACGACGCCGAGCGGCGCAAGGCCCGCAAGGACCGCAAGGTCAGCGCGATCCTCCACACCGGCTACCCGGTGCGGCTCTGGGACCACGACCTCGGCCCGGACCAGCCCCGGCGCCACGTCGCCACGGTCGGCGACGGCGAGCTCGACCTGCGTCAGCTCACCGGCCCGGGCCGCCAGCTCCAGGGCGAGTACGTCGCCGCCTCGCTCACCCCCGACGGCACGGCGCTCGTCACCGCCTGGCTCGTGCGGGAAGGGGCCGGTGAGCGCGAGTCCGTCGTCGTCATCGACTGCGCCACGGGCGAGCGCCGCACGCTGCTCGACGACCCCGAGGCGGAGTACGTCGACCCCGTGGTCTCGCCCGACGGCCGCTGGGTCGTGGTCAAGCACTTCATCCGCTCGACCGCGACCACCGCACCCGCGGTCCGGATCACGCTCGTGCCGCTCGACGGCAGCGAGCCGCCGCGGATCCTCGCGCCCGGCTGGGACCGCTGGCCGGGCTCCTTCGCCTGGCTGCCGGACTCCAGCGGCATCGTGGTGACCGCCGACTCCGACGGGCGCGCTCCGGCCTTCCTGCTCGAGCTCGAGGACCCCGACACGGTCCGCCAGGTCACCGCCGACGACGCGGCGTTCTCCGACGTACGGATCGCGCCGGACGGGGCCACGGCGTACGCCCTGCGCTCGTCGTACGCCGCCCCGGCGGAGCCGGTCAGCATCGACCTCGCCGCTTTCCGTACGTCGGGCCAGCCCGTCGCTGCCCGGCTCCTGCGGGGACCGGTGGAGGCGCCCACGCTGCCCGGCACGCTGACCGAGGTCGAGGCGACGGCGCCTGACGGCGCGCGGGTGCGCGGCTGGCTGGCGCTGCCCGAGGGGGCCTCGGCCGATGACCCGGCGCCGCTGCTCCTGTGGATCCACGGCGGGCCGCTCGGCAGCTGGAACGCGTGGTCGTGGCGGTGGAACCCGTGGCTCATGGTGGCGCAGGGCTACGCCGTGCTGCTGCCGGACCCGGCCCTCTCGACGGGCTACGGGCAGGAGTTCATCCAGCGCGGCTGGGGCGCGTGGGGCGATGCGCCGTACACCGACCTGATGGCGATCACCGACGTCGCGGTCGAACGGCCGGACATCGACGAGAGCCGCACGGCGGCGATGGGTGGCTCGTTCGGCGGCTACATGGCCAACTGGGTGGCCGGGCACACCGACCGCTTCCGCTGCATCGTCACGCACGCGAGCCTGTGGGCGCTCGAGGGCTTCGGGCCGACGACCGACGGGGCGTTCTACTGGGAGCGCGAGATGTCGCCGGAGATGATGGCCGCGCACAGCCCCCACCGGTTCGTCGACCGGATCGTCACGCCCATGCTCGTCATCCACGGCGACAAGGACTACCGGGTGCCGATCGGGGAGGGACTGCGGCTCTGGTACGAGCTGCTGACGAAGTCCGGCCTGCCCGCCGCCGAGGACGGCAGCACCGAGCACCGGTTCCTCTACTTCCCCGACGAGAACCACTGGATCCTCACGCCCGAGCACTCCCGGGTCTGGTACCAGACCTGCCGGGCCTTCCTCGGCCACCACGTGCTCGGCAAGGAGCTGACGACGCCGGAGCTGCTCGCCTGACCATGACGGGTTGAAAAGTCGAGTAAGTAGGTCTAGATTCATTACATGTTGTCGAGGGTGATGCCGCGCCGGCACGGCTGTTGTTGACCGCCGGCCTTCTCNGGGGGCCCGCGCCTGCCACGGGGCGGGCCCCTCCTCCCCCTCCAGGAGCACACGATGACCTTCTCCCCGCAGTCCCCGTCCCCGCAGTTCGAGGCGGCGCGCAGCCGGACGGCGTACGGCCGGCCCACGCGCACCCGCCTCGACCACCTCGTCCGCGTGCTCGAGGAGCACGCCGACCTGCCCGAGCTGCTCGCCTTCGCCCCCGAGCTGGCGGACGGCGCGACCGAGCGGGCGTTCCACCTGCTCGAGGAGACCGACGAGCACCAGGCCTGGCTGATCAGCTGGCCCGCCGGCGCGAGCACGGGCTGGCACGACCACGGCACCGCGGCGGGTGCCTTCACCGTGCTGCGCGGCCGCCTCGTCGAGCAGAACTGGGGCGGCGGCCTCAAGCTCGCCCACGTCACCAGCTCGACGATCCGCATCCACGGCGCCGGCCACGTCCACGATGTGCAGAACCGAAGCGGCGAGCCCGCCGTCTCCCTCCACGTGTACGGCGGACGGCTGGACGCCATGAACCACTACGAGTTCCTCGGCGACCGGATCCGCCTCCTCGGCGCCGAGCCCGGCCGTTGACCCTCGTCCGCCTCGGCGCGGCTTGCGCGCAGCCCTAGGCTGGCGCCATGGCCTACGAGGTTTCGAAGAGCGACGAGGAGTGGCGCGAGCAGCTCTCGCCCGCGGAGTACCAGGTGCTGCGCCAGGCGGGCACGGAGCGCGCGTTCACGGGTGAGTACACCGACACGGAGACCACCGGCGTCTACCGCTGCAAGGCCTGCCAGGCCGAGCTCTTCCGCAGCGACACGAAGTTCCACTCCGGCTGCGGCTGGCCGTCGTTCTACCAGCCCGAGTCCGACGCGATCGAGTACATCGAGGACACCTCGCACGGCATGAAGCGCACCGAGGTGCGCTGCGCCAACTGCGGCTCGCACCTGGGCCACGTCTTCCCCGACGGCTACGGCACGCCGACCGGCGACCGCTACTGCATCAACAGCATCGCGCTGACGCTCGAGCCGAAGCAGGACTGAGCCGCGCCGACGCGGCGCGACCACGCGCCGCCTCGACGTCAGGCCAACGCCAGCTCCACCGGTACGCCGAGGAAGCGCGCGTAGCGCTCGGCCTCCGCCTCGACGGCCCGCAGGAGCCGGGCATCGAGGGGGCGCCCCGGTGTCACCGTGACGCGTGCCGACTGCCGCCCCACCTGGCGCGTCCACGAGCCGGCGAGGCCGCCGTCGACGAAGAGCAGCCCGGTCGCGCGCAGGAACGAGCCGACGTCGCCGTCGATGCCGGCGTAGTCGTCGGCCGAGCGCGCGTAGGAGATGAACTCGTCGAAGTTGGCGAGCAGGAGTGCAGCGGGCACCTCGGCCTCCTCCACCGGCTCCGCCGCCCACAGGTCCGCTCCGCCGAGGGTGAGCGGCGCGAGCTCCGCCAGGCGGATCGCCTCGCGCGCCTGTCCCAGCGTCAGGCAGGACCACCAGGCGAGGTCCCGGGCGGTGATCGGCCCGTGGCCCTGCGCATACATCCGCGCCAGCCAGGCCAGCCGCTCGTCGGGAGTGCGACGCGACGGCGGGAGCGCGGCCGCGACGTACGTCTGCTGCTTGCCGCGCGGCGGCCCGCTGTGGATCTCGCCGGTCAGCTCGGCCTCGATCATCACGTGTGCCATGCCGTTGCCGACGCGGGCGAAGCCCTCGCCCTCGAGGCGCGCCTCGACCTCGGGACGGGTCAGCGGCCCTTCCTCGCGGATCACCGACACCGCCAGGGCTGCCCAGCGCTCGATGGCCTCGCGGGGCAGGGCGTCGCGCCGGTTGTTGCTCTCCATCGCCTGCCGCACGCGGGGCCCGGTGACCTCGATGAGGTCGCGCAGGTCGGTCGCGAGCACGTGGTGCCACGTCGGTCGCAGCACGTGCGTGCGGACGAAGCCACCGCCCTCGAAGGCTGCCGCGACCTCCGCCTGGGTCGCGTCGCACCTCCGGCCGACCGCCCACAGGGACATGTCGTGGAGCTGTGACTGGACGGCGCCGAGGTGGCCGACGACCTCGGCAGACGAGCCGAGCGGAGCGCCGACCAGGCGCTGCGGCCCGAGCCGCCACGGAGCCAGTGATGCCCTCATGCCGCGATCGTCCCACCGACCACTGACAGGTGGCGCGGCTGTGGGAGCCCCGCGTCGTGCGGCGCACTCGGTAGCGTGGCGCCATGGCAGGCAGTCGCAAGGAGGCGTACGTCGAGGCGGGCGGCCGCGAGGTCCGCATCTCCAGCCCGGACCGGGTGATCTACGAGGCCACCGACCGGACCCCGGCGATCAGCAAGCTCGACGTGGCGGAGTACTTCGCGGCCGTCGGCGAGGCGATGCAGGAGTGGGTCCACGACCGTCCGACCGCACTCGAGCGGTGGCCCGACGGCTGGCGCGAGGGCATGAAGCTCGCCACCGGCCCGCAGGACAAGGACGCCGACGGCTTCTACCAGAAGCGGATCCCCAAGGGCGCTCCCGACTGGGTCGAGACCGCCCGCATCGCCTTCCCCAGTCGCCGCACCGCCGACGAGGTCTGCCTGACCGAGCCGGCGACCGCGGTCTGGGCGGCCCAGATGGGCACGCTCACCTTCCACCCGTGGCCCTGCCGTCGGGCCGACACCGACCATCCCGACGAGCTGCGCATCGACCTCGACCCGCAGCCCGGCACCACCTTCCGCGACGCCGTGCGCGTCGCGGGGCTCGCCAACGACCTGCTCGTCGAGCTCGGCCTGACCGGCCTGCCCAAGACCAGCGGCAACCGCGGCGTCCACATCTTCGTGCCGATCCGCCCGGAGTGGGGCTTCGAGGAGGTCCGCCACGCGGCGCTCGCCTTCGGCCGCGAGCTCGAGAAGCGCGACGCCGGCGTCACCACCGCGTGGTGGAAGGAGGAGCGCGGCGAGCGGATCTTCGTCGACTTCAACCAGAACAACCGCGACCGCACGATCGCCTCCGCCTACTCGCTGCGCCCTCTCCCCGGAGCGCCCGTCAGCACCCCGGTCACCTGGGCGGAGCTCGCGGAGGTCGAGGACCCCCGCGCCTTCAACCTGGTCACCGTCCGCGAGCGCGTCGCCCGCGGCGACCACCCGTCGTACGCCGGGGAGCAGGGCGACCTGCAGCCGCTGCTGGACCTGTGGGAGGCCGAGCCGCACGAGGCCAACTGGCCGCCGGACTACCCGAAGATGCCGGGTGAGCCTCCGCGGGTGCAGCCCTCGAAGAAGGTCGCCGAGCACTGGGACGCCGAGGGCAACCGCATCGAGTGACCCATTGACAGCACCCGTTGCCAGTGCGGACGATGTGCCGACCGATGGCCGCGGGGCCTCGGCTGTGCGGGGGAGTTGTCATGGTGGAGACCTCGGGTCGTCGTGCCTCGGTCCGGAGGGTGCTCGCCCTCGTCGTCACGCTGGCGTCGCTGCTCGCGCCGGGCCTGGTCCAGGCGTCGGCGACGGCTGCGACCCCGGACCCGTTCTTCACCTACAGCGGGAGCCGGCCGCTCTCCGACTACGCCCCGGGCGCGGTCCTCAAGACCCGCACGATCCCGTACTCCCTGGCCGGCATCGCGACGCCCCTGTCGGTCCGGCAGATCGTCTTCCGCACGACCGACCAGCGCGGCCGGGCGATCGCCGGGGTGACCTCGGTGATCCGGCCGCTGACCGGCGCCACCTCGAAGGTGATCGGCTACGGGTCGTTCTACGACTCGCTCAACCCCGAGGACGGTCCGTCGCGGGCGATCGCCGGTGGCCTGAACCCGGGTGGCCTCTCGGGCCACGCCGAGACGACGATGATGGTGTCGTTCCTGCTCCAGGGCTATGCGCTCGTCATCGCGGACACCGAGGGACCGACGGCCGACTTCGCCGCGGGCCCGGAGTACGGCCGGGTCACCCTCGACTCGCTGCGCGCCGCCTTCCACGCCACCGGCACCGGCATCGCCCCCGGCGCCCGCGCCGGCCTGATCGGCTACTCCGGCGGCGCGATCGCCACCAACTGGGCCGCCATGCTCGCGCCGACGTACGCCCCGGGGATCAACAAGCGCCTCGTCGGTGCCGCCGAGGGCGGCGTGCTGGTGCGCCCCTCGGCCAACCTCGCGTACGTCGACGGCAGCCTGGTGTGGGCGGGTGTCATCCCGATGGCGATCGTCGGCGTCTCGCGCTCCTTCGGCATCGACCTCACGCCGTACCTCAGCGACTACGGCCGGACCGTCTACGCCAAGATGCAGAAGGCGCCGATCAGCCAGGTGCTGGGCGCCTATCCGGGGCTGACCTGGAAGAAGCTGGTCAAGCCCGCCTACGCCGACCCGGCGTCCATCCCGATCTTCGTGTCGACGGTCAACAAGCTCAACCTCGGCCGGCGGCCGAGCCCGACCGTGCCGATGTTCATCGGCCAGGGCACCGCCGGCGAGCTCGAGGGGACGTCGGGCAGCACGCCGGGCATCGGGGCCGGCGACGGCGTGATGATCGCCGGCGACGTCCGCTCGCTCGCCCGGAGGTACTGCGCGGACGGCGTGCGCGTCCTGCACCGGGAGTACCCGCTGAGCCACTTCACGACGGTCACGCTCTGGCTGCCGCAGGCGACGACGTGGCTCATGCAGCGCTTCGGCACCAGCCCGGCGCCGTCGAACTGCTCGACGATCCGCCCGGGCAACCCGCTGACGCCGCTCGCCCCCGCCTGATCCGGCGGGGGAGCAGCGGGGCCGGCGTCAGGCGCCGGTCACGCCCTCGCCCGCGCCCGCCGACTGCTCGACGAGCGTCTCGTGCTCGAGCAGGTGGAGCACCGGCACCTCGAGCTTGCGGCGCGCGCGTGAGGTCCAGTCGAGGTGGAAGAACTCGGCCACCAGGTGCGGCCGGGTCAGGATGATCGCCTCGCGGCCGTCGACCGCCGCGATCGCCTTGGCCAGCGCGTCGACCGGTGCCTCGTCGACCGTGTGGCCCTCGGCCTCGGCCCCGGCGGCGCGGAGCTTGGCCAGGCTGGTCTGGAGGGCCTCGCTGGAGCGCTGGACGCACTCCTTGCGGACCTCCTCGATGTCGAGGTCGCTCATCGCCATCGCCGGCGCCACGAGGGGCTCGCCGGCACCGAGGGTCCCGAGGGTCGCCTCGACGCGCGCCGCGGCGTCCTCGACGGGGATCAGCACGTGGTAGACGACCTCCTGGTCGGTCTCGAGCTCCTCGTGGAGCGCCACGACCTCGTGCGCGTCCACGTCGGAGAGGGCCTGCTCGGCGAGCAGCACCACGTCGTACGTCGGTTCGGTTCCGGCCATCATGATCGCCTCCTGATCTCCACTCTAGACATGCGTACGTCGCCCGGACAGGCCCTGTGGCTCAGCCCGACAGGACCTCTGACAGGTCGTAGCTCACGGGCTCCTCGAGCTGGTCGTAGCCGCACGACGCCGGGTCGCGATCGGGGCGCCACCGCTTGAACTGCGCGGTGTGGCGGAAGCGTCGCCCCTCCATGTGGTCGTAGCCGACCTCGAGCACCAGCTCGGGCCGCAGCGGGACGAAGGAGAGGTCCTTGCCCTGGCTCCAGCGGCTCTGCGTGCCGGGCACGCGGTCGGGGTTGGCGGTCAGGAGCTCCTGCCAGCGCCCCCACGGGTGGTCGGCGATGTCGCAGACCAGCGGGGCCAGCTGGTCGACCAGCTCGGCCCGCCGCGCCGCGGTGAAGCTGGCTGCGACGCCGATGTGCTGGAGCTCGCCGCCGTCGTAGAGGCCGAGCAGGAGCGAGCCGAGCAGCGGCTTCTCGTCGGTGGACGTCTTGTGGAGCCGGTAGCCCGCGACGACGACGTCTGCCGTGCGCTCGTGCTTGACCTTGAGCATCGCCCGCTTGTTCGGCTCGTACGCCGCGGTCAGCGGCTTCGCGATCACCCCGTCCAGCCCCGCACCCTCGAAGCGCTCGAACCAGCCCTCGGCCTCGACGGGGTCGGTGGTGATCCGGGTCAGGTGGACGCGGCTGCTCCGCCCGGTGGCCTCGCTGGTGGTGGCCACGGGCGCCAGCCCGGAGAGCGCCTCCTCGAGCCGCGCCCGCCGGTCGGCGTACGGCAGGTCGAGGAGGGACTCGTCGCCGAGGGCGAGCAGGTCGAAGGCGACGTACTCCGCCGGAGTCTCCTGGCTCAGCCTGGTCACGCGGGAGACGGCCGGGTGGATCCGCTCCTGGAGCACCTCGAACTGGAGGCGGTCGCCGATCGCGACGAAGACCTCGCCGTCGAGCACGCAGCGCTCCGGCAGCTGGGCGCGCATCGCCTCGACGACCTCGGGGAAGTAGCGGGTCAGCGGCTTGGTGTTGCGCGAGGCGAGCTCGACCTCGTCGCCGTCCTTGAAGACGAGGCAGCGGAAGCCGTCCCACTTGGGCTCGAAGGCGAGGCCGCCGAGCTTCTCCGCCGCAGCCGGGCTGAAGGCGACGGACGCCTTCGCGGGCTTGGCGAGCATCGGGAGCACCGGCGGCATCACGGGCAGGTCCATGCCCCGCAGCCTAGGGGTCTGTGCCGACAGGCGGGCGTGGCAATTGGTCCTTCGATGAAAAGTGGAGTAACTTTCTGGACAAACAACGAGAAGGAGCAACGCCATGGGTCCGCTCGTCGGCTACGTCCCCGGGGTCTACGACCTCTTCCACGTGGGTCACCTCAACCTGCTGCGCCAGGCGCGCGAGCAGTGCGACGTGCTCGTGGCCGGTGTCGTCTCCGACGCGATGTGCGAGCTCGCCAAGGGCGTGACCCCGACCGTGCCGCTCGGGGAGCGGCTCGCGATCGTCGACGCCATCGGCATCGTCGACGCGGTCTACGCCGAGGAGACGCCGAGCAAGGCCGACGCGCACGCCGTCGTCGGCTTCCACCGCCTCTTCAAGGGCGACGACTGGCGCGGCACCGAGAAGGGCGACCGGCTCGAGGCGCAGATGGCCGCCCTCGGCGTCGAGGTCGTCTACTTCCCCTACTCGCTGCAGACCTCGTCCACGGCGCTGCGCCGCGCGCTGCGGATCGGCGACGGGCGCGCCTCGTGAGCGTCTCGGTCGACGACGTGGGCCTGACCGTCACGGGGGCTGCGGACGAGCCGCTCCTGGTCTCCTTCGACGGGGCCTACGTCTGGTCGACGACGCCGGCGCGCGACGGCGTACGACAGCTGCCGGGGCGCATCCAGGTGGGCTGGCCGGATGTCCTCGCGCCGTACCTCGACGGGCGCTCGCGCGTGCAGGTCACCCGGACCGACGGGACCGTCCTGCACGACGCCGAGGTCGCCCTCGGCGCGGGCCACGGCCGGATCAGCGTCGTCGACGGCCAGGGCCACCCGCTCTCGGTCGACAAGGTCGGCCACCTGGCGCGGGCCTTCGCGGACACGTCCGAGGTGGTGCGTGAGGAGATCCTGGCCGGCACCGGCCGCGTGCTGGAGGACCTGCGCGGACCGGGCGGCGTGGAGGCGTACCTCAACTACGGCGCGCTCCTCGGCGCGATCCGCGACGGCCGCATGCTCGGGCACGACACCGACACCGACGTCTGCTACCTCTCCGCCCACGGGGACCCGGTCGACGTGATCCGCGAGTCCTACCGCGTCGAGCGCGTCATGCGCGACCGCGGGTGGGACGTGCTGCGGATGTCGGGTGGGGATTTCAAGATCCTGCTGCCGCTCAGCGACGGCCGGAACTGCCACATCGACGTGTTCGTCGCCTTCCACGCCGCCGGCCGCTTCTTCCAGCTCGGCAACCGCAGCGGGCAGCTCGAGCGCTCCGCGATCCTGCCCGTCTCGACGGTGTCGCTGCACGGGCACGACTTCCCGGCCCCTGCCGACCCGGAGGCGATGCTCGCCTTCGTCTACGGCCCGGGCTGGCGCACGCCCGACCCCTCCTTCAAGTACGCCGACCCGCCCGCGGGCATCCGCCGGCTCGACGGCTGGCTCCGCGGCTTCCGCAGCGACATGCCGGCCTGGAGCGAGCACCACGCCGCCCATCGCGGCCGTCCGGAGACGCCCTCGGAGTTCGGCCAGGTGGTCGCCGCGCGGCTCGCGCCCGAGGTGCCGGTCGTCGATCTCGGGGCCGGACGGGGGAGGGATGCACTGCACTTCGCGCGCCGGGGACACGAGGTGCGTGCCTACGACTTCTCCCGTCCGGCGGTCGCGCAGGTACGCCGCCGCGCCGAGCGCGCAGGCCTGCCGGTGACGGCCGAGCGCCTGCTCCTGGACGAGCTCCGCTTCGTCGCGGCGATCGGCGGGCAGCTGGCCCGGTCCGCGCCCGAGCTCTACTCCCGCCAGCTGCTCGGCTGCCTCACCCCGCACGCCCGCGCCCACCTGTGGCGGCTCGCGCGGATGGCCACGGTCGCCGGCGGCGCCTTCCACCTGGAGTACGCCGCCACCGGCCCCGGGCCACTGCCGTCGCCGGGACCCGGTGGCCTCGTGCGCCGTCTCGACCCCGACCTCGTCGCGCGCGAGATCGCCGCCTCCGGTGGCGTCGTCGACGACCAGCAGCTGCTCGCGACGGGTGAGGACCCGCGCGTGGCGCGGCTGCAGGTGCGCTGGCCGCGCGCCGTACCCGACCTGTCCGACCTCGAGGAGGAGATCCATGTCCGAGCTCACTGACCGCGCCCGACGCCGGGCCCGGGGCGTCGCCCGGCGCGCCCGCGACCGCTACCAGGCACCTCACGCGATCGAGGCGCGGCTCCGCGCGCTCGAGGAGGAGGCGCAGGAGGCGCGCCAGCTCCAGCGACGCGTCGCCGAGCTGACCGACGTCGTCACCGAGCTGCTGATCCCGATCCACCTGCGCGACGACGCGCGGGTGGAGGAGGTCCTGGAGCGCTACCGCTCCCGGCTCTGATGCCGGGGCGGGGCGGGGCGCGGGCTAGCCTGACGGCGTGGCCAGCACCGTCGAGCACAGCGTGGAGATCGATGCGCCGGTCTCCGTGGTCTTCGCCTACGTCGACGACCACGAGCACACGCGCGACTGGGTCTACGGCCTGCACGAGATCCGGCCCGTGACGGCGCAGACGCACGGCGTGGGCGCCACCTACGACGGCGTGATGAAGCTCGGGGTGACGCTCACGTCGCGGATCCGCTGCACCGCCTGGGTCCAGGGCCGGCTCCTCGAGATCGAGTCGGTGAGTGGCGTCCACAACACCCAGCGCTGGACGTTCACCGACCTCGGCGACGGACGCACGCGCCTCGAGGCGCTCATCAGCTACACGCTCCCCGGTGGGCCGGCAGGACACGCGATCGCTGCCGCGGTCAAGCCACTCATCGGGCTGGCGGTCCGGCACACGAGCGAGGCGCTGGTGCGTCGCATCGAGGCACTCTGACTGCGCGGGGGCGCGCTGTGGGCTCTAGGGTTGGCGACGCACTTTCCCCAGTTGGTCTGCCGGCAGGGCCCGCCTGACTTTGAATCAGGACTAGCGACGTAGGTTCGACTCCTACCTGGGGAGCCATCGGCCTCAGCGCTGCGCCAGCACCTTCTCGACGACGTCCGCGATCGCCTCGTCGACCGCGCGGGCGTTCTCGAACGGCACCATGTGTCCGGCGTGCGGCACGACGACGAGCCGCGCGTCGCGAACGGCCTGCACGATGCGGCGGTTGGCGGCGACGGGCGTGACGAGGTCGCTCTTGCCGGCCACGACGACGGTGGCGGTGCGGCCCAGCTCGCCGACGGACGGGCGGGCGTCGTAGGCGAACATCGCCTCCACGTAGTCGCCGAGCACGTCGAGGCGGTTGGCGACGACCATGTCGGCGAAGGCCCGGCGGTTCTCGCGCGAGGAGCGGAGGTCGTGGAAGATCCACGCGGCCGCGGCGTACGGCAGGCGGCCGGCGAGGCGGACGAGGGGGCGCCCGCGGTGGAGGGTGCGGAAGAGCGGGCCGGCGATGCGGCGGGCGATGCCCTCGAGGCCGTGGAGATCGATCTCGGCGCCGCTCGCCGCACCGGCGATCAGCACCGTGCCGCGCACGCGGCCGCCGAAGAGGTCGGGCCGGAGCCCCGCCAGGGCGAGGATGACCATGGCGCCCATGCTGTGCCCCACGAGTACGACGCGCCCCGGCGCCGCCTCGACGATCTCGGCGAGGTCGAGCGCGAGCTGGTCGATGGAGGCCTTGCCGCGCGGACCGCGCTCGCTGCCGCCGAAGCCCCGCTGGTCGACGAAGATCCGGCGCACGTCACCACTGGCCGCCTGCAGCGTCGCGCGCTGGTTGCGGAAGCTGGTCAGGTTGAGCGTGAACCCGTGCACGAAGACCACCGAGACCCGGGCGTCGATGGGCCCGTCGGCCTCGAGGGCCAGGCGGGTGCCGTCCTCGACGGTGAAGGTGAACTCGTCGGCTGGTTGCAGGGGCACCGAGCGCAGGGGACGGTGACCCATCAGCGGATCGCCTCGGCGGCGGCGCGCACGGCCTCCGGGATCGACGACGGGCGGCGCGTCTCGAGGTCGGCGTACACGACGGAGAACTTCGCGACCGCGGCCGGCGACTCGGACGTGTCGACGAAGAAGCCGACCTGGTAGCGGATGCTCGACGACCCGACCTTGAGGCAGCGCAGCCCCAGCCGGAGCTGGTGCGTCGGCAGGATCTCCTGCAGGTAGAGGCAGCCGGTCTCGACGACCAGGCCCACGGCCGGCAGGTGGTGCGGCGGCATGCCGGCGGCGTCGGCGACGAAGTCGTTGATGAGGGTGTCCATCATCAGGTACTGCACGGCGTTGTTGAGGTGGCCGTAGCGGTCGATGTCGGCCCAGCGGATCGCGTAGTCACGCTGGTGCGGGAAGAGGTCGATCCGCAGGTCGCGGGGGGCGACCTCCACGGGCTCGGTGGCGTCGGTCATCAGTGCTCCATCACGATCAGCTGGCGCAGCGCGGCTCCTGCATCGAGCCGGTCGAGCGCGGTGTTGAGGTCGGCCAGGCCGATCCGGTCGGAGACGAGCTCCTCGACCGGCAGCTGACCTGCGCGCCAGAGTTCCACGAACCGCGGGATGTCGCGGCGCGGCACCGCGTTGCCGAGATAGCTGCCGATGATCGTGCGGCCCTCCGCGACCAGGCCGAGCGGGGAGATGGACGCGCGCGCGTCGGGGTGGGGGAGCCCCACCGTCACCGTGCGCCCGCCGGGCGCGGTCAGCGCGACCGCCGTCTCGAAGGCGCGCACCGAGCCCGCTGCCTCGATCACCAGGTCCCCCTTGTACGCCGGGTCGGCGGCCGCCTCGTCCGGCGTCGCAGCCCGCGCGGCACCGAGCCGCCGGGCGGTCGCGAGCTTGTCGTCCTGCATGTCGACCGCGCAGACCTCGACACCGTCGAGCGCGAGCGCGGTGAGCACCGCGGCCATGCCGACGCCGCCGAGCCCGACGACGGTCACGCGCTGGCCGGGCTGCACGCCGCCGGTGTTGAGCACGGCGCCGCCACCGGTCAGGACGGCACAGCCGAGCAGCGCCGCGACCTCGGCGGGCACGTCGGCGGGCACGGGCACGACCGAGCGCCGGTCGACGACCGCGTGCGTGGCGAAGGCCGACGCGCCGAGGTGGTGGAGCACCGGCTCGCCCCCCTCGCCCGTCAGGCGCGTGCCGCCGGTGAGCAGCTCGCCGGCACCGTTGGTGACCGAGCCCGGCGTGCACGGACGGATGCCGTCGGTCGCGCACGCCTCGCACGCACCGCAGCGCGGCAGGAAGGTGAGCACGACCCGCTGACCCACGGGGAAGAGGTCGGCATCGGCCGACAAGGGGCCGGTCGCCTCGACGACGCCGGCGGCCTCGTGGCCGAGCAGCATCGGCAGCGGGCGCGGCCGGTCGCCATTGACCACGGAGAGGTCGGAGTGGCAGAGGCCGGCGACCTCGATGCGCACGAGCAGCTCCTCGGGGCCGGGCTCGGCGAGCTCCAGCGAGGTGACCGCGAGCGGTGCCGACTCGGCGTACGGGCGGGGGAGGTCGCGCTGCGAGAGCACGGCGCCGGTGATCTTCACGGAGCCGACTATGGCACGCAGCGCGACCTCAGGCCCGGGCCAGCCCGGAGGATGTCACTCCTCGAAGCCGGGCTTGCAGGACTTGCCGGGGTTGAACCCGACGCTGGTCAGGAACTCCTTGCCGTCCTTGGAGATCTGGCCCCAGTTCTGGGTGCGGGTGAAGCCGTCCTCGTCCGGTACCGACGGGTCGCCGCTGTAGGCGTCGTTGAGTCCGGAGAAGGCGCAGATCGAGGCACCGTGGAGGCTGCCGTCCGGCAGCTTGAGCGAGTCGCCGGTGCCGGTGATCTCCCCGGCCTGGGCCGACGTGGCACCGAGGACGGTGAGGGCGATGGCGGCGACGAAGCCGCCGGCGAGCGGGCGGATGAAGGGGACGTGCATGGGATCCCTCCCGGGTCAGCGGGCGCCGGCCGGTGTCGGCGTCGGGTGCTCTCGACGCTAGGTACGCCCCGCGCACCGCGCCATGGCGCGCGCGGGTGGTCAAGCCCGCGTGCACCCCGGACCCGATGCTCTGGGGGCAGACTCGCCCCATGCGCATCGGACTCTGCGAGGACGACCCGGCGATCCGCCGCGTGGTCACCTCGGCCCTCCGCCTCGGAGGCCATGACTGCGAGGTCGCCCACGACGGCGGGGAGGCGCTGCGGCTCTTCGCCGCCGAGCCCCATCCGGACGTGGTCGTGCTCGACATCGGGCTGCCCGACGCCGACGGCCGCGACATCTGCCAGGCGCTGCGGGCGGCCGGGGTGCACGCACCGGTGCTCTTCCTGACCGCGCTCGGCCAGGTCCACGAGAAGATCGCCGGCTTCGCGGCAGGCGGCGACGACTACCTCCCGAAGCCGTTCGACGTGAAGGAGCTGGTCGTCCGGATCGAGGCGCTCGGCCGCCGTGCCCGCGCGGCAGCACCCGTCCCGGCGTACGGGCTGCGGCTGGACCCGGCCCGCCACGCACTCGTCTTCGAGGGCCACGAGGTCGGGCTGACACCCACGGAGTACCGCATGCTCGGCGCCATCGCCGCCCGCCCCGGCGAGGTCGCCCGCCGCCGGGACGTGGTTGCCGCCGCCTGGCCCGACGGCGCGATCGTCGCCGACAACACCGTCGATGCGTACGCCGCCCGGATCCGCCGGAAGCTGAGGAAGGTCGGGGCACCGCTGCAGCTCGAGGCCGTCCGCGGCGTGGGGTTCACGCTCCGATGAGGACCGTGGGCTTCCGCAGGCGGGTGGTGGTCGCGACGCTCTGCCTCGTCACCGCGGTGATGATCGGCCTGGTCCTGGTGACCCAGGCGGTCCTCGAGCTGACCGAGGCGGACCCGCACCGGCGTACGTCGATCGACGTGCTCGCCGTGACCGCGGTGCTGAGTGTCGGCTCGGTCGTGCTCGTCGGCCTGGTCACCTGGCGGGTCGCGACGAACGCCGAGCACGAGGTCCGCGAGGCACTGCTCGCCGAGCAGCGGCTCACCGCCGAGCTGGCCCACGAGCTGCGCACCCCGCTGACCGCGCTGCAGGGCTCCGCCGACCTGGCGCTGCTGCGCGGGATCAGCGACGAGGACCTCTCCGAGGACCTGCGCGAGATCGCGGCGGCCGCCCGCCGGCTCGGCTCGGTGATGGCGACCCTGCTCGACGACGCCGACCGCCCACGCCCCGGTGCGGAGCGTGCCGAGACGGTCCTGCAGGCCCTGGCGCCGCTGGTCGACAACGCGCTGCAGCACGCGTCCTCGACCGTCACGGTGACGGTCGAGGACGACGGGCCGGGCGTCGACGCCGGGGTGGACGTCTTCGCCGCGGGGGAGACCGCGCGCGCCGACGGACACGGGCTGGGGGTGCCCATCGCCCGCCGGCTCGCGCGGTCAGTCGGTGGCGAGGTCGAGCTCGCGGGGCGCAGTCGCTTCGTCCTGCGCGTTCCCCGCTGAGGGCTCGACCACGTCGACCGGGCTGTCGCACCGGGTGATCGCGATGTAGGTGACCAGGAGCGCGAAGAGGACCAGGCCGACGGCGGTCACCGGTCCGGTGCCCCAGCCGAGCCCGCCGTGCTGCGGGCGGACCGCCATGCCGTCGGCGATGCTCGCGCCCAGCGGGCGGGTCAGGGCATAGGCGATCCAGAAGCAGACGACGCTGTCCGCGCCGCGCTTCCACGCCAGCAGCGGCAGCAGGATCAGCACGCCGAAGATCGCGATCGACCAGGCGAAGCCGAGGTGGAAGTTGGCCGCGGTCGTGTCGCCGAGCGCGGTGCCCAGCCCGAACGTCAGCAGCACCGTGCCCCAGTAGAACCGCTCACGCCGCGGCGTGGTGATCGAGTGCACGGAGAACGTGCCCTCGCTCGTGCGCCACCAGGCGAGCAGGGCGACCAGCGCGCCGGCGTACAGCAGCGAGTCGAGCCAGTACGGCGACCCCAGCGCGACGTGTGGGCCGTCCGCGATCATCGTGCCGAAGACGGCGACCATCAGGACCGTCATCCAGTAGCGGACCGGGTGGTAGGTGTCGGCGCGGAGCTGGATGCCGAGCGCCACGAAGAACCCGAGGACGCCGACGAGGCCGGCGATGACGAGGCTCTTCGTGCCCATGTAGTCGGCGGCGGTCTCGCCGATGCCGGTGGTGAGCAGCTTGACCACCCAGAAGAGGGCGAAGACCTCCGGGACCTTGGCGTGGGGAAAACGTCGTGTCGTCATGCCGGAGAGCCTGCGGCCGGGCGCCTGAACACATCCTGACTGTCGTGCGTCACACCCGCTGGCGGAGGCACGCTCTAGGCTGCTGGGCGTGAGCTCCAGCGACCTGACCGTCATCGTCCTCGCCGCCGGCGGCGGCACCCGGATGAAGTCCAAGACCATGAAGGTCCTGCACCGCATCGGTGGCCGCAGCATGATCGGCCACGTCCTGACCGCGGTGCAGGCGACCGAGCCGTCGCGCATCGTCGCGGTCATCGGCACGCAGCGCGAGCAGGTCGGGCCGCACGTCCTGTCCCACGCTCCCGACGCCGTGCTCGCGGTGCAGGAGACCCAGGACGGCACGGGCCACGCGGTCCGCGTCGCGCTCGAGTCGCTGCCGGAGCAGCCGACGGGCACGGTCCTCGTGGTCACCGGCGACACCCCGTTGCTCCGCGGTGAGTCGCTCCAGGCGTTCGCCGCGGCCCACGCGGCCTCCGGCGCGGCCGTGTCGGTCCTGACCGGCACCGTCGAGAAGCCGTTCGGCTACGGCCGCATCGTCCGCAACGCGTCCGGCACCGTCGAGGCGATCGTCGAGGAGAAGGACTGCACCGACGAGCAGCGCGCGATCGCCGAGATCAACAGCGGCATCCTCGCCTTCGAGGCGGGCTTCCTCGTCGGCGCGCTCAGCCAGCTGACCAACGACAACGCCAACGGCGAGTACTACCTCACCGACACGGTCAAGATCGCCCGCGCGGCGGGCCACACGGTCGCCGCGCACCAGGTCGACGACGTCCGCGAGACCGAGGGCGCCAACGACCGCGCCCAGCTCGCCGAGCTCGGCCGCATCCTCAACCAGCGCATCGTCACGCAGTGGATGAAGGACGGCGTGACGGTGATGGACCCCGCCACCACCTGGATCGAGGCCGACGTCGTGCTCGAGCGCGACGTGACGATCCTCCCCGGCACCCAGCTCCTCGGCGCGACGAAGGTCGAGGAGGACGCCGTCATCGGCCCCGACACCACGCTCGAGGACTGCGAGATCGGCGCGGGAGCCCGCGTCGTACGCACGCACGGGCAGCTCGCCGTCATCGGCATGGAGGCGAACGTCGGCCCGTTCTCCTACCTCCGCCCGGGGACCGTGCTCGGCGCGGCCGGCAAGATCGGTGCCTTCGTCGAGACCAAGAACGCCCAGATCGGCAACCGCTCGAAGGTCCCGCACCTGTCGTACGTCGGCGACGCGGAGATCGGTGAGGACTCCAACATCGGCGCGGGCACGATCTTCGCCAACTACGACGGCGTCAACAAGCACCGCACGACGATCGGCAGCCGCACCAAGACCGGCTCGAACAACACCTTCATCGCGCCCGTCCGGATCGGCGACGACGCGATGACCGGGGGCGGCACGACCGTGCGCCAGGACGTCCCGGACGGCGCGCTCGCCGTCTCCGCCGGCCCCCAGCGCACCCTCGAGGACTGGAAGGCGCGCAAGGCCGCCGTGGTGAAGGCCGAGGAAGAGGGCGAGGACGCCTGAGGCGCGCCCGGAGGGCGCCGTCGCACGACCTGCGGCATGAGATGTCTCACGGGTGGCGCCTTCGGGTTACCAGCACGGGCTGAACCGGGGCAGAATCCTCCCCGGCGGCAACGCAAGCAACGAGGGAGCACCGGGTGACGTCCTACACCAAGACCACCGAGAAGAACCTGATGGTCTTCAGTGGCCGCGCGCACCCCGAGCTGGGTGAGGCGGTCGCTGCGCAGCTCGACGTCAGCCTCGTCCCAACCTCGGCGTACGACTTCGCCAACGGCGAGACCTACGTCCGTTTCGAGGAGTCGGTCCGCGGCTGCGACGCGTTCGTCATCCAGAGCCACACGGTGCCGATCAACTCCTGGATCATGGAGCACCTGATCATGGTCGACGCGCTCAAGCGCGCCTCCGCCAAGCGGATCACCGTGGTCATGCCCTTCTGGGGCTACTCCCGCCAGGACAAGAAGCACCGCGGCCGCGAGCCGATCTCGGCCCGCCTGGTCGCCGACCTCTTCAAGACCGCCGGCGCCGACCGCATCATCAGCGTCGACCTCCACGCCGACCAGCTCCAGGGCTACTTCGACGGTCCGGTCGACCACCTGCACGCGCTGCCGCTGCTCGCCGACTACATCAAGGAGAAGTACGGCGAGGCCGACCTCGCCGTCGTCTCCCCGGACGCCGGCCGGATCAAGGTCGCCGAGCGCTGGGCCGCGCGCCTCGGCGGCGTACCGCTCGCGTTCATCCACAAGACCCGCCGCACCGATGTCGCCAACGAGGTCGTCGCGAACCGCGTGGTCGGCGACGTCCGCGGCAAGATCTGCGTGCTGACCGACGACATGATCGACACCGGCGGCACGATCGTGAAGGCCGCCGAGGCGCTCATCAAGGACGGCGCCGAGGGCGTCGTCATCGCCGCGACCCACGCGATCCTCTCCGACCCCGCCGTCGACCGGCTGAAGAACAGCCCCGCCGTCGAGATCGTCGTCACCGACACCCTGCCGATCGAGGACGCGAAGCGCTTCGACAAGCTGACCGTCCTGTCGATCGCGCCGCTCCTGGGCAGCGCGATCCGCGCGGTCTTCGAGGACGGCTCCGTCACGTCGATGTTCGACGGCCACGCCTGATCCTGCTGATTTGTTGCCTGACCCGGGCGGACCGTACGATTCGGTCATTGCCTAGGCGAGGGAGCAGCTGCTCCGTGATCGACGGGGCCGACTGACTCTCTCGAGAGCGTCGCGCTGTCGTGCGCGGCGCTCTTCCTCGTTTCCAGGGCACATCCAGCCCCGGGCCACGTCGGCCCCGAAACACGAGGAGCCGTCATGGCCGCCGAGATCACCAACAACATCACCGCCGAGGTCCGCAACGAGTTCGGCAAGGGCGCTGCCCGCCGTGCCCGTCGCGCCGGCCTCATCCCCGCCGTCGTCTACGGCGTGGGCGAGCCGCAGCACATCAACCTGCCGGGCCACGCCACCACGATGCTCCTCCGCAAGAAGGGCACGCAGGTCGTCGCGATCCTCGACATCGAGGGCACCGAGGTCTACGCGCAGACCAAGGCCGTCCAGGTCGACCCGATCCGCCGCGTCATCGAGCACATCGACTTCGTCGTCGTCGACGCCGCTGCCGGCAAGGACGCCATCGCCGAGGCCGAGGCCGTCGCCGCTGCCGCCGAGGAGGCCGCCATCGCCGAGGCCGCCGGCGAGGTCGTCGCCGCTGCCGAGGCCGTCGTCGAGGACGCCGAGGCTGCCCAGGCGTGATCGCCTGACGCTTCTCCGCACGCGCCCCACGTCGTACGACGTGGGGCGCGTCGCATTTCGCGCCGGGCATTTCGGGCGACCGGGGGCAGGTCGGACGAACCTGTCCCGCACTCTGGTCGGCATCACCACGTGGATGGTTAGGTGGGAAGCCACGACACCAACCGTGAGGAAGAAAGAAATGTCCGAGGCAAACATCACCGCGGAGCTCCGTACGGAGTTCGGCAAGGGCGCATCCCGTCGGGCGCGCCGCGATGGCAAGATCCCGGCGGTCATCTACGGCCACGGCGAGGACCCGATCCACGTGACCCTCCCCGGTCACCAGACCACGATGGCCCTGCGCCACATGGGCACCAACGCGGTGCTCGAGCTGTCGATCGAGGGCAAGACCCAGCTCGCGCTGAGCAAGGCGGTCCAGGTCGATCCGATCCGGCGCGTCATCGAGCACATCGACTTCGTCGCTGTGCGCAAGGGCGAGAAGGTCCACGTCGACGTCCCGGTCCACACCACCGGTGAGGCTGCGAAGGAGACGCTGGTCGTCCTCGAGAACGCGACCATCCTGGTCGAGGCCGAGGCCACCCACATCCCCGAGGGCATCGAGGTCGACATCGAGGGCGCCGAGGCCGGCACCCAGATCCTCGCCGGCCAGATCACGCTCCCCAAGGGCACGTCGCTGCTCTCCGACGCCGAGCTCCTCGTCGTCCACGTGACGGCTGCTCCGACGGCCGCGCAGGTCGAGGCCGAGCTCGCCGAGGCGGAGGCGGAGGCCGGCATCGAGCACGACGCTCCGCAGGCCGAGGCCGACGCTGCCGAGGAGGCTCCCTCCGAGGAGTGACCTCACGCCGTACCTCGAGGGCCCGGTCGCACCACGCGGCCGGGCCCTCGTGCGTCCCGGCGTGCAGTAAAGCCCTGTTACTGCCACTACCGCCGCCTTGCACGACGGCGGTAGTGCCCGTAACAGGGCTTTACTGCGGCGTGGTCGCGCGACAGGGCGTCACGGCGAGGCCTCGGCGTACGGGATAATCGCGGGCATGAGTGACGACGTGTGGCTGGTGGTCGGCCTGGGCAACCCGGGCGAGAAGTACGCCGGGCACCGGCACAACGTGGGCTACCTCGTCACCGACGAGCTGGCGTCGCGGATGGGCGCAGGCTTCAAGCGTCACAAGGCCGGTCGGGCCGACGTCGTCGAGGGACGCTTCCAGCCGGGCGGTGCGCGCATCGTGCTGGCCCGCCCGCACACCTACATGAACGAGTCGGGTGGCCCGGTCAAGGCGCTGTGCAGCTTCTACAAGATCGAGCCGGACCACGTCATCGCGATCCACGACGAGCTCGACATCGACTTCGGCACGCTGCGGGTGAAGCTCGGCGGCGGCGACAACGGCCACAACGGCCTGCGCTCGATGCGCTCCAGCCTCGGCACCGGTGACTTCTATCGCGTCCGCGCGGGCATCGGCCGCCCCCCGGGTCGCCAGGAGGTGGCCGACTTCGTGCTCTCCGACTACTCCAAGACGGAGAAGAAGGAGCTGGAGTTCCAGGTCATCGACGCCGCTGACGCGGTCGAGTGCCTGGTCGCCGAGGGCCTCGAGAAGACCCAGCAGCGCTTCAACTCCTGAGCGGTACGCCGCCCGGTCGGCGTACCCCCGAGGTTCAGCCCGCGTGCCGGAAGTCGAGCACGATCCGCTGCGGGTCGGTGAGCCGGAAGATCCGGTACGGGTTGTGGCCGTCGAGGCCGAACGCGAACGACACGTAGCCCTCGAAGTCACCGGTGAAGGCGATCGCCTTGAGCGCCGGGAACCCGGGGCGGACCAGCTTCGGCCCGGTGTAGCAGGACGTGCCGTTGGCGAAGTGCGCGTACGCCGGGAAGAGGACCAGGTCCATGCCCGCCCGGATCGGCACCGTCGCGCCCGAGCCGTCGTAGTGGTGGGTGCTGACGTAGCGCGTGGTCCAGCCGGGGATCCGGCCCTCGATGTCGATGACCACCCGGTCGAAGTTGCTGTGCCGCGCGTAGCGCAGGTCGATCACGAGCGGATGGCGAGCGAGGGGATTGGTCCACGTGGTGCCGGTCGTGCGCCAGTCCGGCAGGGCCGTGGCCGGCGGGGCGACGACCGCGGCGAGCAGCAGCGACGAGACGAGAGCGGCGAGGAAGCGGAGGATGCGACGCATCATGGTGACGGCTCCTTCCGGGAGTTGGATACCTGTACGACGCCCGTTGGTCGCCGCGGGATGACACCTCCAGCACACGATTTCCCGCGTCGCGACGACAGGGCGGGATGCCCCGCTCCGGCAGGCCTGAGGTCCCGTAGGGTGACCCGCATGTCTGACTTCAAGGCGCCGTTCCCGGCGGAAGCCGCCACCGACGACCACGTCCTCGCCACCTGGCTCGCCACCGTCGCCGGCGAGCGCCTGCTCGAGGTCCGCGCGACCTCCGGGCTCGAGGGCCGTGAGCTCAAGGACGCCGGTGACAAGGCCGCGCACGACCTGCTCATGGAGCTCGTCGCGCAGCACCGCCCCGACGACGCCGTCCTCTCCGAGGAGGCGCTCGAGACCGCCGAGGACAAGACCGCCCGCCTGAGCGCCAGCCGGGTCTGGATCATCGACCCGCTCGACGGCACCCGTGAGTTCTCCGAGGTCCCGCGCGAGGACTGGGCCGTCCACGTCGCGCTCTGGCAGGACGGCGACCTGGTCGCCGGCGCCGTCGCGCAGCCCGCGCTGGGGGAGACCTTCAACACCGGTACGCCGCTCGTCGTGCCGCCCTCCACGTCCGACAGGATCCGCATCGCCGTGAGCCGCAGCCGCCCGCCGGCGTTCGTCGAGGCGCTGGCGAAGGAGCTCGACGCAGAGCTCGTGCCGATGGGCTCGGCCGGCGTGAAGGTGCTGAGCGTCGCCCGCGACATCTCCGACGCCTACGTCCACGCCGGTGGCCAGTACGAGTGGGACTCCGCCGCCCCCGTCGTCGTCGCCCGCGCGGCCGGCCTCTTCACGAGCCGCGTCGACGGCTCGGAGCTGAAGTACAACCAGGAGGACGTCTACCTCCCCGACCTGATCGTCTGCCGCCCCGAGCTCGCCGAGCGCATCGTCGCGTTCGTCAAGGAGCACGGCACCGGCGTCTGACGCCGACGTACGACGGAGGGCCCCGCGTGATCGCGGGGCCCTCCGTCGTTGGATCAGTCCTTGCAGCGGGGGCTGATCGTGGTGTGGCCGGTCCAGCGGTCGCGGTGCCCGGCGCGCGCGAGCACGAGCGTGGCATCGATCCGCACGCACTCGTAGGCCTCGAGCCGGAGCACCGTGTCGAGGGACTCCAGGGTGCGGCCGGAGAGCGTGGTCGTGTGCAGCCAGTCCTTCATCCGCAGCTGGTAGCGGACCAGCTTCCAGCCCGCGGGCGGGCGCTCCATCGACAGATTCGCGCAGGCGATGCCCCCGGCGTCGGGAGCGTCGCTGAGCGGCTCCCAGGATCGCCCGATGTCCGCGTCGACCTGGGGCAGGCCAGCGTGGGTCGGCTCGAGGTGGCCGACCACCTTCTGGTGCTGCATGCAGGTGACCCCCGGCTTCGGAGGGGCCGTGCCGGTGGCGTCCCCGTCGTCCGAGCAGGCGGTCAGGGGCAGCGCGAGGAGGAAGGCGAGGCCGAGCGCGATCCGGTGCATGGCGCAACCGTAGTGGTGGCCGGCGTCGCTGTCGGTGTGCGCCCGTAGACTTCCGGGCACCCCCACTTCCGCTGGATCTGGGGCTTTCGTGCTTGTCTTCAGGAGTCGCATCAATGGCGCAGCTGTCCGTCCTCGCCGACGCCGTCCTCGCGGAGCCGCACCTCGCCCGTGCGCTGGGCGAGGCCGCCACCACGCCCCAGCTCGAGGTCACCGGTCCCGCCGCGCTGCGCCCCTTCACGGTCGCCGGCCTGGCCCGTGCGGGCCGCACCGTGCTCGCGGTGACCGCCACCAGTCGTGAGGCCGAGGACCTCGTCTCCGAGCTCGGGTCGCTCATGAAGCCCGAGCGGGTCGCCTACTTCCCGAGCTGGGAGACGCTGCCCCACGAGCGGCTGAGCCCGCGCTCCGACACGGTCGGCCGCCGGCTCGCGGTGCTGCGCCGCCTGGTCCACCCCGAGACGGCCGAGGGCTCGACCAAGGGCCCGCTCAAGGTCATCGTCGCTCCGGTCCGCTCCGTGCTGCAGCCGCAGGTCTCCGGCCTCGCCGACCTCGTCCCCGTCGAGGTGCGCGCGGGCGAGACCCACGACGTCGAGGACGTCGCGCGCCGGCTCGCCGACGCGGCGTACTCGCGCGTCGACCTGGTCGAGAAGCGCGGGGAGTACGCCGTGCGAGGCGGCATCGTCGACGTCTTCCCGCCGACCGAGGAGCACCCGGTCCGGGTGGAGTTCTGGGGCGACGACGTCGAGGAGATCCGCAGCTTCTCCGTCGCCGACCAGCGCACGCTCGAGAAGGTCGAGCGGCTCTGGGCGCCGCCGTGCCGCGAGCTGCTGCTGACCCCCGAGGTGCGTGAGCGTGCCCGCCTCCTGGGCGAGGCGCACCCGCAGCTGCGCGAGCTCACCGAGAAGCTCGCCGAGGGCATCGCCGTCGAGGGCATGGAGTCGCTGACGCCCGCGCTCGTCGACGACATGGAGCTCCTCGTCGACATCCTCCCGGCCGCGAGCACCGTGCTGGTGCTCGACCCCGAGCGCGTGCGCGCCCGCGCCCACGACTTGGTGGCGACGGCCGACGAGTTCCTCGCCGCGAGCTGGGCGGCCGCTGCGAGCGGCGGTGAGAGCCCCATCGACCTCGGCAAGGCGTCGTACCGCGAGCTCGGCGAGGTCCGCGACCACGTCACGACGCAGTCCAAGGCCTGGTGGACCCTGAGCCCGTTCGGGATCGCCGACGAGGACGAGCTCGAGGGCGACATCGTCGTCCCTGCCCAGCCTGCCAACGCCTACCGCGGCGACATGGAAGCCGCTGTCGCCGACATCAAGGGCTGGCTGGCCGACGGCTGGACGGTCGCGATCGTCCACACCGGCCACGGCCCTGCGCAGCGCATCGTCGAGGTGCTCGCCGAGCACGACGTCGCCGCCACCCTCGGCGACCCGAAGCCGGGTGTCGTCGGCAGCCTCACCGGCTGTCTCGACCACGGCCTGGTCCACGCCGGCAGCAAGCTCGCGATCCTCACCGGCGACGACCTCACGGGCCAGAAGTCCTCCACGCGCGACATGCGGAAGATGCCCGCCCGCCGCAAGAAGCAGATCGACCCGCTGGAGCTCAAGGCCGGCGACTTCGTCGTCCACGAGCAGCACGGCGTGGGCAAGTTCATCGAGATGAAGCAGCGCGAGGTCGGCGGCGCGACCCGCGAGTACCTCGTCCTCGAGTACGGCGCCTCCAAGAAGGGCCAGCCCGCCGACCGCCTCTACGTCCCGGCCGATGCCCTCGACCAGGTCACCCGGTACGTCGGCGGCGAGGCCCCGGCGCTCGACCGGCTGGGCGGCGCCGACTGGACCAAGCGCAAGGCCCGTGCCCGCAAGGCGGTCCGCGAGATCGCGGCCGAGCTGATCAAGCTCTACGCCGCGCGGCAGGCGACCAAGGGCCACGCCTTCGGCCCGGACACCCCGTGGCAGCGCGAGCTCGAGGACGCCTTCCCGTTCCAGGAGACGCCCGACCAGCTGAGCACGGTCGACGAGGTCAAGGCCGACATGCGCAGCCACGTGCCGATGGACCGCCTGGTCTGCGGTGACGTCGGCTACGGCAAGACCGAGATCGCGGTCCGTGCGGCGTTCAAGGCGGTGCAGGACGGCAAGCAGGTGGCGGTGCTCGTGCCGACCACGCTGCTCGTGACGCAGCACCACTCGACGTTCGCCGAGCGGATGTCGGGCTTCCCGGTGAAGCTCGCGCAGCTCTCCCGCTTCCAGACCGACAAGGAGGCGAAGGAGGTGCTCGCGGGCCTGGAGAACGGCTCGATCGACATCGTCGTCGGCACCCACCGCCTGCTCGGCAACGAGGTCCGGTTCAAGGACCTGGGCCTGATCATCGTCGACGAGGAGCAGCGCTTCGGTGTCGAGCACAAGGAGCAGATGAAGCGGCTCCGCACCTCCGTCGACGTCCTCGCGATGTCCGCGACCCCGATCCCGCGCACGCTCGAGATGGCGATCACCGGCATCCGCGAGATGTCGACGATCCAGACCCCGCCCGAGGAGCGTCACCCGGTCCTCACCTACGTGGGTGCCTACGAGGACCGCCAGGTCGTCGCCGCCGTGCGTCGCGAGCTGCTGCGCGAGGGCCAGGTCTTCTACATCCACAACCGGGTGCAGTCGATCGAGAAGGCCGCCGCGCGCATCCGCGAGCTCGTGCCGGAGGCCCGCGTCGCGACCGCCCACGGCCAGATGAACGAGAAGCAGCTCGAGCAGGTGATGCTCGACTTCTGGGAGAAGAAGTTCGACGTGCTCGTCTGCACGACGCTGGTCGAGTCCGGTCTCGACGTCTCCAACGCCAACACGATGATCATCGAGCGCGCGGACATGCTCGGCCTCAGCCAGCTCCACCAGCTCCGTGGCCGCGTGGGCCGCTCCCGCGAGCGCGCCTACGCCTACTTCCTCTACCCGGGGGAGAAGCCGCTGACCGAGACCGCCCACGAGCGGCTCGCGACGCTGGCGCAGCACTCCGACCTGGGCGGCGGCATGGCGATCGCGATGAAGGACCTCGAGATCCGCGGCGCGGGCAACCTGCTCGGTGGCGAGCAGTCCGGCCACATCGCCGACGTCGGCTTCGACCTCTACGTGCGGCTCGTCGGCGAGGCGGTGGCGGAGTTCAAGGCCGACGGGTCGGCCCCCGACGTCCTCGAGGAGGTCCGCATCGAGCTGCCCGTCGACGCGCACCTGCCGCAGACCTACATCCCGACCGAGCGCCTGCGCCTGGAGATGTACAAGCGCCTGGCCGAGGTCCGTTCCGACGACGACGTCGTGGCGATCTCGGAGGAGATGCTCGACCGCTACGGCAACCCGCCGACGCAGGTCACCTCGCTGCTCCAGGTCGCGCGATTCCGGGCCCGTGCGCGGCAGGCCGGCATCTCCGAGGTGACGATCGCGGGCAAGCACGTCCGGTTCGCGCCGGTCGACCTCGCGGAGTCGAAGGTGGTCCGGCTCAACCGCATCTACAAGGGCTCGCTGGTCAAGCCGGCGACCTCGACGGTGCTGGTGCCGCGGCCGCTCACCAAGCCGATCGGCGGCCAGCCGATCCGCGACCACGAGCTGCTCGACTGGGCGCGCCTGGTGATCGACACGGTCCTCGACGCCAAGGACTGAACGCCGCGGAGAGCGGTCAATGGCCCGTTTGGACTAGACCACCTCCGGGGCCCCGGTCATGGCAGGCCTCCGTTCCTCGGGATCCGCCAACCGGCCTAGGTTGAACGCATGGAACCGGAGCGCGGCCCGGGTCCCGACATCGAGCGGCTCTGGGTCGAGGTGGAGACCGGACGCCTGGACGAGGCGGCCACCACCGCGGCGCGCCTCCTCGTCACCGCCCGCGACCGGGCCGAGCGTGCCGAGGCGGAGGGCGCGATCGCCTTCATGCTCATGCGGATGGGCCGCACGGCCGAGGCCGCGACCCGGCTCCGGTCGGCCGCCGACCTCGCCGTCGAGCCGGCGGTGAAGGGGATCCACCTGGCGCGTGCGGCCCAGGCGGTCTTCCTCACCGGCGGCATGGAGGCCAGTCAGCTCCTCGCCGCGCAGGCCCGCATCGAGGGCGAGCGTGGCCACGATCCCAACGTCGTGGCGGAGGCGAGCGCCGCCAGTGCGGCGGTGGTGCACGCGTGTGGCGATCCGGTGCGTGCGGCCCGGCTCGCCCACCGTGCACGCTCGCTCGCCGGCACCGAGGGCCCTGCGGCGACCTCGCACGCCGTCGCGGCGATGATCCTCTCCGCGGCGCTCGCGGACGCCGACCGGCTGGCGGACGCCGAGAAGGCGCTGGGCGACGCGGTGCAGGTCTGCCGCCTCGGGGGAGCCGAGCCGGCGCTGCCGCTGCTGCTGGCCTTCCGGGCCGTCGTACGGCTGCTGGGTGGGGACTGGCCCGGTGCCGAGCATGACTGCCGCGACCTCGTGTCGCTGGGGGAGTCCACCGCGCACCGGATCGCCAGCCCGGTCGGGTGGGGCGTCGGCGCGCTGATCGCGGCCGGACGCGGCGACATCGTGTCGGCGCGCCAGTTCCTGGCCGAGGCGGGCACGCACCGGCTCAGCCCCCTCGGACCGTACGGCGAGGAGTGGGTGCTGCTCGGTCGCGCAGTGACCGCGGGTGACTTCGCCGAGGGCCAACGCCACCTGGTCGGAGCCTGGTACTGCAGCCGGCAGCGCCCGTGGTTCCTGCTGTGGCGGGTGCTGGCGCCGACGCTCGTCCGCTCGTCGCTGCGGCTCGGCGAGCAGACACTCGCCGCAGACGTGGCGGGCGCAGCAGCCGAGGGGGCCGAGCTCGCCGGGGTCATCGGCGCCCACGCGTGCGCCGACCAGTGCGCCGGGCTGCTCGACGGTGACGTGGGTCTGCTCGCCCGCGCCCGCGAGGGGTACGCCGAGGCGCGACGCCCCTACTGGCAGGCGAAGGCCGACGTGGACCTGGCGCGGGCCTGGATGGACCGCGGCGACGCCCCACGGGCGGTGCAGCTCCTGCGCGAGGCGACCGACGTCTTCCACGACCTCGGGGCGACGCGCACGGCCGCGCAGGCCGGCGTGCTGCTGGCGCATGCGGCGGGGGCCCGGCCGCCGCAGCCGCGCGCGCCGCATCCGCTGGAGCGGCTCACCCGGGCCGAGCGGCTCGTCGCCGTACGGGCAGGGCGGGGGAAGACCAACCCGCAGATCGCCGACGAGCTCGCGCTCTCGACGCGGACCGTCCAGGCGCACCTGTCGAACATCTACGCCAAGCTGGCCATCGCGTCGCGGGTGCAGCTCGCCGCGGTCCTCGCGACGCACGACCTCAGCCCTCAGGCCGCGGGCCCCCAGGAGCAGGGCGCGGCAGAGGAGCCTCCGCCACGTGCTCGTGCCCTAGGCCATCTGGCCGATGCGGTCGGGGGCTGAGCAGGCGCACGGTGGCCCTCCCGCCCCGAGATGGAGAGTCCGATGCCCCAGCAGCCCGCCCCCACCACGTTCCTCCCCCGTGCAGCAGCAGGGGCTGCCGTCGTCCCCGCTCCGCGACACGCGGTGCCGGAGGCCGACCAGGCCCTCCGCCTGCTCCACCAGCGCTGGGTGACCGTCGTCGACGGCTGCCTCGAGACCGAGCTGGAGTGCGGCGACGGCGAGCCGGTCGACACGTTGCGCACGGCCTGGGCGCGGGCGCTGGAGCACTCCGGCGAGATCAAGGCGCTCCTCGACGCCCACATCGGTGAGCCGGTCCACGACCAGCTGACCGACCGCCACCTCCTCCGCCTGGCGCAGGCCGCCGGGATGCTCCGCCCGGGCCACACGCCGCGCGAGGGCCTGGACGAGGTCCAGCGTGTGCTCGCGACGGTCACGCCGGCGCGCACGGAGAAGCCCGGCTGGTTCGCCCGGCAGTGGCGCCACGTCGAGGAGGACCGGCTGCTCCGTGAGGCCCGCGGCGGCTGGTGAGCCCCGCGGCGAGATCCGTCGCCCGGCGCCACCCCGGACGGATGCGTGCGCTTTGACCGGCCACCGGGTTTGATGGCCGTCGTGAGTCCTTCCGTACGCCGCGCAGCCCTCGTCGTGACCGCCCTCGCCGCCGTCGTCCCCCTGGCCGCCTGCTCGGGCGGGCCGGACCTGCACCCCGGTGACGCCGCGGTGGTCAACGGCCATGCGATCCGGATCTCGACGGTCGACGCCTTCGCCGACGACTTCTGCGCGCTCGAGAAGCCGGGCCTGGCCCAGCAGGGCGCGGTGCTGCCGATGGCGCTCCTGCGCAGCGCTGCGGCCGAGTCCCTGGTCTCCGACGCGCTGCTCGCGGCGTTCGCGAAGGAGGCCCGCATCGACCTCGCCGAGGTGCACCGCGGCGTACGCCAGCAGCTCCGGACGTCGCTCGTCGACGTCCCCGCCGACCTGCAGGGTGCGGCGCAGAAGCGGTTCCAGCTCGAGGGTGAGCGGCGCGCGGTCCTCGAGCTCGCCGGCCGCCAGGGCGCCACCTCGCAGCAGCAGGCCATGGCCCAGGGCGCCCAGCTCTTCAACGCGTGGCGCGCGCAGCAGCACGTGACGATCGACCCGCGCTTCGGCCGGGTCGACCTCGACGCGCTCAAGTGGGACGGCGCCAACGGCTCGCTCTCGGTGCCGGCCGGCAAGACGCCCGACGCGCTCGACCAGAAGGCCGCGGCGGCGCTGCCGGCCGACCAGCGCTGCGGCACGCCAGCGTCATGACCGCCGGGGGAGAGGGGCTCGTCGAGTTCCTCGGCCTGATGCGGACCATGCGCGAGCGGTGTGCGTGGAAGGGCGCCCAGACCCACGAGAGCCTCGCGCCGTACCTGCGCGAGGAGGCCGACGAGGTGCTCGAGGCGATCGCCGAGGGAGATCCGGCCCACCTCTGCGACGAGCTCGGCGACCTGCTCCTCCAGATCTACTTCCACGCCGCGATCGCGGAGGAGGCCGGTGCCTTCGCGATGGACGACGTCGTCGCCGGCCTGACCGCGAAGATGCGCCGGCGCAACCCCCACGTCTTCGGCCCGGAGGCGGAGTCGGGTCGCACCTTCACCCTCGAGGAGATCGAGGAGCTGTGGCAGGCCGCCAAGGCCGCCGAACGCGCTACCGGTCAGTAGTGGTCCACGCGCGGCGCTGCCTCCCCAGCCCGCCGTCGTACGCCGATAGGCTGGCGCGCGACAACATCCCTGTCGTAACCCAGGAGCAAGAGTGGCTTCCATCGCTGCCGTAGGCGCCCGCGAGATCCTCGACTCGCGTGGCAACCCCACCGTCGAGGTCGAGATCCAGCTGGAGGACGGTGCGTTCGGTCGCGCCGCTGTCCCCTCCGGTGCCTCCACCGGCGCCTTCGAGGCGGTCGAGCTGCGTGACGGCGGCGACCGCTACGTCGGCAAGGGTGTCGTCGGCGCGGTCAAGGCGGTCGTCGAGGTGATCGCCGACGCGATCATCGGTCTCGACGCCGAGGACCAGCGCCTCATCGACCAGACCATGCTCGACCTGGACGGCACGGCCAACAAGGGCAAGCTCGGCGCCAACGCGATCCTGGGCGTCTCGCTCGCGGTCGCGCACGCTGCTGCCGACTCGGCCGGCCTGCCGCTCTTCAAGTACGTCGGCGGCTCCAACGCCCACCTGCTGCCCGTCCCGATGATGAACATCCTCAACGGTGGTGCCCACGCGGACACCAACGTCGACATCCAGGAGTTCATGATCGCGCCGATCGGCGCCCCGTCGTTCGCCGAGGCCCTCCGGGTCGGCGCCGAGGTCTACCACACGCTCAAGGGCGTCCTGAAGGAGAAGGGCCTGGCCACGGCCGTCGGCGACGAGGGCGGCTTCGCGCCCAACCTCGAGTCCAACCGTGCCGCCCTCGACCTCATCGCCGAGGCGATCGCCAAGGCCGGCTACGAGCTCGGCAAGGACGTCGTCCTCGCGCTCGACGTCGCCGCCACCGAGTTCTGCGAGAACGGCTCCTACACGTTCGAGGGCCAGCAGAAGTCGGCCGACGAGATGATCGCCTACTACGCGGACCTCGTCGCCAACTACCCGATCGTCTCCATCGAGGACCCCCTCGACGAGGAGGACTGGGACGGCTGGAAGAAGATCACCGACGAGCTCGGCACCAAGACCCAGCTGGTCGGCGACGACCTGTTCGTCACCAACACCGAGCGTCTGCAGCGCGGTGTCGCGGGTGGCCAGGCCAACGCCATGCTGGTCAAGGTCAACCAGATCGGCTCGCTCACGGAGACGCTCGACGCCGTCGAGTTCGCCCACCGCGCCGGCTACCGCAACATGATGTCGCACCGCTCCGGCGAGACCGAGGACGTCACCATCGCCGACCTCGCCGTCGCCACCAACTGCGGCCAGATCAAGACCGGTGCCCCGGCCCGCTCCGAGCGCGTCGCGAAGTACAACCAGCTCCTCCGCATCGAGGACCAGCTCGGCGACGCCGCGCGCTACGCCGGCGCCTCGGCGTTCCCGCGCTACCAGGGCTGATCAGCTGATGGCTGCGCAGCGTCGTACGCCGGCCGGCCGCGGGGTCTCCCGCGGCCAGGCCGGTCCGGGCCGGGGCCTCGCCGCCGGCCGTACGACGCTGCGCAACGCCGCGGTTGCCGCAGCCGCCGCGGGGCGTGAGCGCCCCCGGATCACCAGCCGGGCCGTCGTGCTCCTGCTGGTGCTCGCCGTGCTGACCGTCTCGTGGGCCTCGAGCTTCCGTGCGTGGTTCCAGCAGCGTGCCGAGATGGACTCCCTGCGCGCGCAGATCGCGCGGACGCAGGCCGACATCGACCGGCTCGAGGCGCAGAAGAAGCGCTGGAAGGACGACGCCTACGTCAAGCAGCAGGCGCGCCTCCGCTTCGGCTACGTCATGCCCGGCCAGGACAGCCTCATCGCGCTCGACGAGAACGGCAACCCGATCGGCTCGGTCGAGAAGCTGACCGACCCCGCCGACGCCCCCGGCACCGACCCCGTCGCGTGGTACTCCACCGTCTGGGACTCCGTCGAGGCGGCCGGCCACCCCGAGGAGAGCAAGTGATCGAGCAGCAGGACGTGCTCGCGGTCGAGGCCCAGCTGGGGCGCCTCCCGCGGTCCATCCACGAGATCGGCCACCGGTGCCCGTGCGGCAACCCCGACGTCGTCACCACCCCGCCGCGGCTCGACGACGGCACGCCGTTCCCCACGACGTACTACCTGACCTGCCCGCGCGCTGCGTCGAAGATCGGCACCCTCGAGGCCGACGGCGTGATGAAGGAGATGCAGGACCGCCTCGCCTCCGACCCGGAGCTGGCAGCGCGCTACCGCGCGGCGCACGAGGACTACATCGCGGCCCGCACCGAGATCGGCGAGATCGCCGGCTGCGACGTCCCCGAGATCGCGGGCATCTCCGCCGGTGGCATGCCCGACCGCGTGAAGTGCCTGCACGTCCTCGCCGGCCACTCGCTGGCGCGCGGCCGGGGCGTCAACCCGCTCGGCGACGAGGTGCTCGACCTGATCGGCGAGTGGTGGAAGCCCGGCCCCTGCGTGGGCCCGGGCACCGAGAAGCCCTTCTCCGCGTGAGCGGGGGCCTGCGGGTCGCCGCGGTCGACTGCGGCACCAACACCATCAAGCTGATGATCGCGACCCTCTCCGGGGAGGGCGCCGACGTCCACGTCCGCACCTCCCGGATGGTCCGCCTCGGCCAGGGCGTCGACAGCACGGGCCGGCTGGCCGACGAGGCGATGGAGCGCACCTTCGCCGCCATCGACGAGTACGCCGCCCTGATCCGGCAGTCCGCCGACGAGGGGCGCCCGGTCGACCGGATCCGCTTCTGCGCGACCTCGGCGACCCGCGACGCCTCCAACGGCGACGTCTTCGCTGCCGGCGTGCGCGAGCGCCTCGGCATCGATCCCGAGGTCGTCGCCGGCCAGGAGGAGGCACGCCTCTCCTTCGACGGCGCGGTGCGCAACCTGCGCTCGGCGCCGCAGGAGCCGGTGCTCGTGCTCGACATCGGCGGCGGCTCGACCGAGCTGATCCTCGGCTCGTCGGCCCCGGAGGCCGCGCACTCGATGGACATCGGCTCCGTGCGCATGCACGAGCGCCACCTGCACAGCGACCCGCCGACGGCCGCGGAGATCGCCGCTGCCGTCGCCGACATCGACGCGCACCTCGACGCCTGCCCTGTCGACGCCTCGCTGGCGCAGACGGTCGTGGGTGTCGCCGGCACGATCATCACGGTCGCTGCCGGCGTCCTCGGGCTGACGGCGTACGACCGCGACGCGATCGACCAGGCGGTCCTCGAGCGCGACGACGTGCATGCCTTCGCGCAGCGCCTGCTGGCGATGACGGTGGAGGAGCGGCTGGCACTGCCGTTCATGCACCCGGGCCGTGCCGACGTCATCGGCGCTGGCGCCCTGATCCTCGACCGCGTCCTGCTGCGCACGTCGGCGACGAGCCTCGTCGTCAGCGAGGCGGACATCCTCGACGGCATCGCCTGGAGCATGTTCCCCGGCTAGTCGATGGGCGCTGACCCCGTTTGCGCGCGCCTCCCTCGGGCAAGGGGAGGGCGTACGACGCAACGAAAGGGAGATGTCATGCGCCTGCACCGAATGAGCATGCTGGCCGCCGGAGGCGTCGGCTACGTCCTCGGGGCCAAGGCCGGCCGCGGCCGGTACGAGCAGATCCGCCACGCCATGCACGAGGCTCCGCACGCCACCGAGACGGCGAAGGAGAAGGTCATGGCGGCCGCGGAGAAGGTCCGTCACGTGACGGGCCATGCGGAGGGGGCCCACAAGGACCCGTTCGCCGTCGACCCGATGGAGCCCGAGTCGTACGACTCGCCGCTGGTCACCGAGGCAGGAGTCGCCGACATGCCCGGTGCCGGCCCTGCCGCCCCGACGTACGGCGGGATGTGGAAGGACGACCAGGGCACCCAGCACTGAGACCTCCGGGCGAGGCAGGATGTGCGGGTGGAATCCGAGCACCCGCATCCCCTGACCGGTGAGTTCTTCCCGTCACCGGTGCCGCCTGGAACGGGGTGGCCGGACGACCCCTTCCTGCGCAAGACGAGTCCGGCTGCCTCCGCTGCCGGTGTCCGCGAGTCCGCGGGCGCCGGCAGCCTGGCGGAGCTCTGCTCCGCCATCTCCGTCTGTACGGCGTGCCCCCGCCTCGTCGCCTGGCGCGAGGCCGTGGCGGTCGAGAAGCGCGCATCGTTCGCGGACCAGCCCTACTGGGGTCGCCCGATCGCCGGCTGGGGCAGCGAGACCCCGCGCGTGCTGATCGTCGGGCTGGCCCCCGCCGCCCACGGCGGCAACCGCACGGGCCGGATCTTCACCGGCGACCGCTCCGGCGACTGGCTCTTCGCCTCGCTGCACCGCGTCGGGCTGGCCGCCCTGCCGACCTCCGAGCACGCGGGCGACGGCCAGCGGCTGATCGACACCCGCATGGTCGCGACGGTCCGCTGCGCGCCGCCCGACAACAAGCCGACCACCGTCGAGCGCGACACCTGCGCCCCGTGGATCGAGGCCGAGATCGCGCTGGTCGCGCCGTACGTACGCGTGATCGTGGCGCTCGGCTCCTACGGCTGGGACGCCAGCCTGCGTGCCTTCAAGGCGGCGGGTTACACCGTGCCGCGGCCGAAGCCGAAGTTCGGCCACGCCGCGCGCGCGACGCTGCTCGCGCCCGACGGCGCCGAGGTGCTGCTGCTCGGCAGCTACCACCCGAGCCAGCAGAACACGTTCACGGGCAAGCTGACCGAGGAGATGCTCGACGCCGTGCTCGGCGAGGCCGCCGCCTGCCGTTAGAGGCCGGCGTTCCGGACGACCAGTGCGGCGGACCGCTCGGGCTGCTCGCGGAAGAAGAGGTGGCCGACGCCCTCGAGGAGCTCGAGCCGCGCGCCGGGCACGAGCGAGGCGAGGCGCTTGCCGGCCTCGACGCTCACCACGTCGTCGACCGTGCCGTGGACGACGAGCGTCGGCACGTCGAGCGAGCCGAGCCGGGCGGCGACGTCGTGCGCCGTGGCCGCGCGCATCTGCTCCATGACCACCGGACCGGGGACCTTCACCGCGGCCGCGTCGGCACAGAACTGCTCGAACGCGCCCTCGACGGCAGCGCCCGCGGGGGAGATGTTGGCCTCGAACATGAGCTTCGCCGCGACCAGGGCGTCGCCCGCGCCGGCCGCCTCGGCGAGCTTCATGACGCCGGGCGCCCACGCACCCTCGGGGTCGGGCCAGGTGCAGCCGAGCGTGAGGCTCTGGACCCGCTCGGGGTGGGCCAGTGCGAGGACCTGCGCGATCGCGCCGCCCATGGAGATGCCGAGGACGTGCGCGGCGGACCAGCCGACGTGGTCCATCACGGCCGCCGCGTCACCGGCGAGGTCATCGAGCGTGAAGCCGGGCTCGGCCCGGAAGCTCTGCCCGATGCCCCGGTTGTCGAAGGCGACCACGTCGAAGTGCTCGGCGAGTGCCGCGACGAAGGGCTCCGACCACATCAGGTGATGGCCGGCGACGCCCATGACCAGCAGCAGCGGCGGGCCCTCTCCGCGGCGTACGTAGGCGAGGTCGCCGGCGGGCGTGGGAGCGAGCTGTACGTCGGCCATGTGCCGCACGCTACCGCCGGCAAATGAGGGACAGGGGCGCACCCCTAAGGTGGGTGCGCCCCCGTAGCCCAATCGGCAGAGGCAGCCGCCTTAAAAGCGGCACAGTGTGGGTTCGAGCCCCACCGGGGGCACCGGCTTCGACAGACTCAGGCCAGGTCGAAGCGGGCGCGCTCGCCCTCGGGCACCAGGTCGAGGTAGTCGCCGTTCTTCGCGATGAAGCCGCGGACGAACGGGCAGAACGGCAGCACCGCCAGCCCCCGCTTCCGTACGTCGTCCAGCGTCTCGCGGATGAGGACCTTGGCCAGCCCCTGCCCGGCGTACGCGTCGTCGATCTCGGTGTGGACGAAGGCGAGCAGGCCGTCGCCGGGCTCGTAGACGGTGAAGCCGGCCAGTGCGCCGTCGGCGTGGATCTCGTAGCGGTGCTCAGCCGGGTTCTCCCGGACGACGGTCTCGCTCATCTTCGCTCCTGCGTGGTGTGCGGTGGTGGTGTGCTGCTCGCTGCAGCGCCGAGGTCAGGCGGACTTGATCGCGGAGACCTCGAACTCGAGGGTGATCTTGTCGGAGACGAGGACGCCACCGGTCTCGAGGGCAGCGTTCCAGGTGATGCCGTAGTCGCTGCGCTGGATCGCGATCGAGCCCTCGAAGCCGGCGCGGACGTTGCCGAACGGGTCCTGCGCGGCGCCGTCGAACTCGAACGGGATCGTGACCGACTTCGTCGTCTCCTTGATGGTCAGGTCGCCCGTGACCTCGAGGGTGTCGCCGTTCGCCTTGACGGAGGTCGAGTGGAAGGTGATGGTCGGGTACTTCTCGACCTCGAGGAAGTCGCCCGAGCGGAGGTGACCGTCGCGGTCGGCGTTGCGGGTGTCGATGGAGCCGACCTGGATGGTGAGGTCGATCTGCGCGGAGTCGATGCCGCCGTCGACGACCGCGGTGCCCTCGAGCTCGTTGAACGAGCCGCGGACCTTGGTGACCATCGCGTGGCGGGCGACGAAGCCGACGCGGGTGTGGGCCGGGTCGAGGGTCCAGGAGCCGGTCAGCTCGGCGAGCGAGGCGGGGATCGTGGTGGTGCTCATGGTTGTTCTCCTCTTTGTTGGCGGGCGCTCACCCGATTGAGTGACGCATCAACTACTTTCACCATACTCCGCCTTTAAAGGTGATGTGTCAACCAATGGCGTATGATGTCTTCATGACGACCCCGTGGCTGACCGACGAGCAGCAGCGCATCTGGCGCAACTGGCTCCGCCTCAACCGCGAGCTCCAGGCGACGCTCGCCCGGGAGATCGCGGCGACCTCCGACCTGTCGATGGCGGACTTCGGGGTGCTCGTCCAGCTCACCGACGTCCCCGAGGGGCGCGCCCGCATCTCCGAGCTCGCCGACAACCTCGGCTGGGAGCGGAGCCGCGTCTCGCACCAGCTCAAGCGGATGCAGTCCCGCGGGCTCGTCGAGCGGTTCGAGTGCGCGGAGGACGGCCGCGGCTCCTTTGTCGGCGTCACCGAGGCGGGGCGTCACGCCATCGCCGACGCCGCGCCGGGCCACGTCGCCTCCGTACGCCGCCTGGTCGTCGACCACCTGACCGCCGACGAGTTCACCGACTTCGGCCGGCTCGTCGACCGCCTGCTCGAGGCGATCGACGCAGACTGACCCGGGGATGCCCGCGGGAACTCCGCGGGAACTCTGTGGAGAAGCCACCCGTTGTCCGGGTGTCGCCCCACCTAGACTGGAGGGGCAGGGCGGAGCGCCAGGTGGGCGCCCGTCGCGAGATCTCCAGGAGGGACCTCGATGAAGAGCAACAACCCGATCTTCAACAACAACCCGGCGTTCAACGGCCAGGCTGGCTACGGCCAGGGTGGCTACGCGCAGCAGGCCTACCCGCAGGGTGGCTACCCGCCGCCCCCGCCGGGCTACGGCGCCCCGCAGTACGGCGCTCCGCTGCAGGCCCCGCAGGCCACGCGTGCGATGACCATCGACGACGTCGTCCAGAAGACCGGCATCTCGCTCGGTGTCGTGCTGATCGCGGCCGTCGCGACCTGGGTCGGCACGGGCGACGTCACCGCCGGTGACACCAGCTCGCTGGTGGCCCTGACCAGCGTCGGCATGTTCGGCGGCCTGATCGTCGGCCTGATCTGCTCGTTCAAGCGCTCGATGCTGAGCCCCGCGCTCGTGCTCGCCTACGCGGCCTTCCAGGGCCTCTTCATGGGCGGCATCAGCAAGATCTACGACGCGCAGTTCAGCACGCAGGGCGAGCCCAGCATCGTCTTCCAGGCCGTGCTCGGCACGATCTTCGCCGGCGGCGGCGTCCTCGCGGCGTACAAGTTCTTCGACATCAAGATCGGCGACCGGTTCCGTCGGGGCGTCATCGCGGCGTCGTTCGGCTTCCTGGGCCTCGGCCTGCTCGAGCTCGTGCTGTCGATGTTCGGCCACGGCATGGGCTTCTTCGGCAACGGCGGCATGGGTCTGATCTTCGCCATCGCGGGTCTCGCGTTCGGTGTCGTGGGCCTGCTGCTCGACTTCGACATGGTCGAGAACGGCCTGCGTGCCGGCGTCCCGGAGAAGTTCGCCTGGACCGCGGCGTTCGGCCTGACCGCCAGCCTCGTGATGGTCTACTTCTACCTGCTCCGGATCCTGGCTATCCTGCAGAACGACTGACGTTCAGGTTCCGCGCGCGAGCTCGACCGAGGACGAGCGGCCCGCCCGGAATCCGCGAAGCCCCTCCCCGCAACGGGGAGGGGCTTCGTGCGTTGTGCCCGCCTCGGCGTCAGGCGGGTTCTGCCGACTCCAGCGACTCGGCCGGCTTCTCGGCCTCGACCTGCGGCTGGCGACGGCGGTGGCGCAGCTCGACGAGCAGGCCGCGTACGCCGCGGCCGGGGCCCTGGGTGCCGTCGAGCTCGGTGCCCGGAGTGCGGGAGGCCTGCGAGGCCGCGCGCTGCAGCGGCTTGATGCCCTCGCCGCGGGCGGCACGGGGAGCGTCGTCGACCGGGCCCATGCCCAGTGCGGCGAGCGCGGTCGGCAGCAGCACGCCGGCGAACGCCGCGTAGCCCTCGGCGGAGGGGTGGAAGCGGTCGGGGCCGAAGAGGTCCATCGGCCGCGCGTCGAACTCGGGCCCGAGCGTGTTGGCCAGCGAGACCGAGCGACCGCCGGCCTCGACGACCGCGATCGCCTGCGACGTCGCCATGCGGCGCGACATCATCCGGGCCCACTGCTTGAGCGGCGGACTGATCGGACGGACCGTGCCGAGGTCGGGGCAGGTGCCCATGACGATCTTGACGCCGGCGGAGTTCAGCCGGGCGAGGCAGGCGGTGAGCTCCCGGATCGACTGACCGGGGAGGACGCCGTGTGTCACGTCGTTGGCGCCGATGGAGATCACGACCAGCTCGGGCTCGATGAGGAGCGCGCGGTCGACCTGGTCCATCAGGTTGGACGTCTGTGCGCCGACGACCGCGAAGCAGCCGAGGTAGACCCGGCGGTCGGCGGCCGCGGCGATGCCGGTGGCAAGGTGCGCGCCGGGGGTCTCCTCGACGTTCTCGACGCCGTAGCCGGCGGCCCCGGAGTCGCCGAGCAGCGCGACGCGGATCGCCGGGCCGGGGCGCTTGCGGCCGTACCAGCCGCTCGGGTTGGGGGGCGGCTCGTCGAGCGGGTCGCCGATCGCGCGGCGGGCCAGCATCGCCTCGGCCCGCAGCACGCCGTATAGGCCCAGGCCGAGTGCGGAGACGCTGCCGCCGCCGACGGCGGCTGCGGAGGCCACCTTGCGCACGGTCTCGGTCCTGGACATGTCCACCACTGTAGGTGACCCCTTCTCTCTGTTCCGGGGTTCCTGTACCCGCGGGACTAGCCTCTGTGACGTGGACTACGCGAACTCGCTCCTGGACCTCATCGGCAACACCCCGCTCGTCCGGATCAACCGGTCGCTGGACGACGTGGCCAGGACCGGCCCGCTGGTCCTCGCGAAGGTGGAGTACCTCAACCCCGGCGGCTCGGTGAAGGACCGCATCGCGACCCGGATGATCGAGGCCGCCGAGGCCTCGGGCGAGCTGCAGCCGGGCGGCACGATCGTCGAGGCGACCTCGGGCAACACCGGCGTCGGGCTGGCGATGGTGGCGCAGCAGAAGGGCTACCAGTGCGTCTTCGTCTGCCCCGACAAGGTCAGCGAGGACAAGCGCAACGTCCTCAAGGCGTACGGCGCGCGCGTGGTCGTCTGCCCGACGGCCGTCGCGCCGGAGCACCCCGACTCGTACTACAACGTGAGCGACCGGCTGGTCCGCGAGATCCCCGGCGCCTGGAAGCCCGACCAGTACTCGAACCCCAACAACCCGCGCTCGCACTACGAGACGACCGGCCCGGAGATCTGGCAGCAGACCGACGGGAAGATCACGCACTTCGTCGCGGGCGTCGGCACCGGCGGCACGATCAGCGGCATCGGCCGCTACCTCAAGGAGAAGAACCCCGACGTCCAGGTCGTCGGCGCCGACCCCGAGGGCTCGGTCTACTCCGGCGGCAGCGGCCGGCCCTACCTCGTCGAGGGCGTGGGCGAGGACTTCTGGCCCGAGACCTACGACCGCGGCGTCGCCGACCGGATCATCGAGGTCTCCGACGCCGACTCGTTCGCCTTCACGCGGCGGCTGGCCCGCGAGGACGCGCTGCTCGTCGGTGGCTCGTCCGGCATGGCGGCGTATGCCGCGAAGCAGCTCGCCGAGGAGCTGGCGGCAGCCGGACAGACGGATGCGGTGATCGTCGTGCTGCTGCCCGACTCCGGCCGCGGCTACCTGACCAAGGTCTTCAACGACGAGTGGCTGGCGTCGTACGGCTTCCCCACGGGCACCGAGGAGGCGAGCGAGAAGACCGTCGGCGAGGTGCTCCGCGGCAAGTCCGGGCAGCTGCCGGCGCTCGTCCACACGCACCCGACCGAGACGGTCGCCGACGCGATCCACATCCTCCGCGAGTACGGCGTGTCCCAGATGCCCGTCGTCCGCGCCGAGCCGCCGGTGGTCGCCGCGGAGGTGGCCGGTGCCGTCGACGAGCGGACGCTGCTCGACGCGCTCTTCGCGGGCGAGGCGAAGCTGACCGACTCCGTGGAGCGGCACATGTCGCCGTCGCTGCCGACGATCGGCTCGACCGCCGCCGCCTCCGAGGCGGTCGCCGCGCTCGAGCACGCTGACGCGCTTCTCGTGCAGGAGGACGGCAAGCCGGTCGGCGTCGTCACCCGGCAGGACCTGCTCGCCTACATCGCGCGGGGCTGAGCGTGGTCGACGACCCGCTGGTGGTCGTACTGCTCGTCCTGGCCGGCTTCGCGTCGGGATTCGTCGACGCCGTGGTGGGCGGGGGAGGGCTGATCCAGCTGCCGGCGCTCGTCGTCGGGCTGCCGCACGCGACGCCGGTTCAGCTGCTGGCGACCAACAAGCTCTCGTCGTTCTGCGGCACGACGGTCGCCTCGACGACGTACTACCGGCGCGTGAAGCCGCACGCCGGCACGTTCCTGCCGCTGATGGCGTGCGCGTTCGCGGGCTCCCTCGGGGGTGCGCTGCTGGCGAGCCGGATCCCGCGGTCGGCGTTCGAGCCGGTGGTGCTGGTCGTGCTGCTGCTCGTGGGGGCGTGGGTGCTGCTCAAGCCGGATCTGGGGGAGCTCACCGCGCTGCGGTTCGGCCGGGGTGCGCATCTTCTCGGCGCGATGGGCATCGGGCTGGCGGTCGGTCTCTACGACGGCGCGCTCGGGCCAGGGACCGGCTCGTTCTTCGTGGTGTCCCTCGTCGGCCTGCTCGGCTACTCGTTCCTCGAGGCGTCGGCCAAGGCCCGCATGGCGAACTGGGCGACTAACCTCGCCGCGCTGGTGATCTTCGTGCCGCAGGGTGCGGTGCTGTGGGCGACCGGGCTCTCGATGGGCCTGGCCAACCTCGCCGGTGGCTACCTCGGCGCGCGGATTGCGGTCGCCAGGGGCGCGGGCTTCGTCCGGGGCTTTCTCGTGCTCGTGGTCTCCGCCTTCGTCGTCCGCATCGGAGGCGACGTCCTGGGCCTGTGGGGCTGAGCCGCTCAGTCGTCGATGTCGACGAGCTTCTGCCGGCTGGCGTGGCCGCGGACGATCGTGACGCGCGACTTCGGCACGCCGAAGTGGGCCGCGAGCAGCTTCACGACGCCGTCGTTGGCAGCACCATCGACGGCGCGCTCCCGGACGAAGAGCGTCAGCGAGCCGTCGTCGGCGACCTCGACGAGCGGGCCCTTCTTCGAGCCCGGCTTCACGGTCACGCCGTGGCGTGCCACGGCATCAGCCCCGGCCGTGCTGCGCGGGGAACTCGATCGTCGTCGCGGCGGGCCGCCGTGCGGATGTCTCATCGGTGGGAGCCACGTCGGGGACGTTGCCGTCGACGTACATCCAGCGGCCGGCGCGGCGCGTGAACCGGCTCCGCTCGTGCATCTCGTCGACGCCCTGAGGGGTGCGCATGCGCGCGGTGAACTCGACGACGCCGAGGTCGTCGTCGGGGCCGCCCGCCACGATGTCCTCGATGGTGAGGCCGATGAACTCGACGCCCGGCGCGGGGCTGACGTCGTCGGGCCGGGTCTTGGGGTGCCACGTGCGGAAGACGTGGTCGAGCTCTCCGAGGGCGTACGCCGAGTAGCGCGACCGCATGAGCTCCTCGGCGGTGCGCGCCTGGGCGGCGCCGCTGATCAGACGACCGCAGCACACGCCGTAGTTGGACCCGGTGCCGCAGGGGCACAGGCGGGGGTAGCCGGTGAACTCCATCACTCCCACCCTAGGGGGAAGGTGCGGTGGCCGTCACACCGTCGGTGCGACGGGCTAGCGTGGCGGCGTGCCCAGCCTGTCGCATCGCCTGATCGCCTTCGCCCTGCCGAAGGTCAACCCGCCCGTGGTCATCCGCGACCCCGAGCGGCTCCGCGCGGCCCTGGTGGCGAAGAACCGCTCGCGCCAGACGACGCCGCCGGCATGGCTGGAGAAGGACTGGGACGTCACCGTCGAGCGAATCGGCAGCGGCTTCCCGGTGTACGTCGCGACCCCGCGCAGCGGCTCCTTCACGCGCACGCTGGTGCATCTCCACGGCGGCTCGTTCACCGCGATCGCGCACGACCGCCAGTGGAAGTGGGCGGCCCGGCTGGCGCGCTCCACCGGCGCGCGGCTGGTCTTCCCGGCGTACCCGCTGGCGCCGGAGTTCACCTGGCGCGACTCGGTGCCCGCCCTGACGGCGTACGTCGGCGGGCTGTGCGACGAGGGTGAGGTCGTGCTCGCCGGCGACTCGGCGGGCGGTGGGCTCGCGCTGGCGATCGCGCTGGGCCTGCGCGACCGCTGGCGTGCCGGCGAGGGTGCTCAGCCGGCCAGGCTCGTGCTGATCGCGCCGTGGGCCGACCTGACCCGCTCCGCGCCGGGCACCGAGGAGTCCGCCGCACGCGACCCGTGGCTCTCACTCGACAACCACGACACCTACGCGCTCTTCTGGGCCGGCTCGGAGGCCGACCTGGTGCTGCCCGAGGTCTCGCCCGCACTCGGCGACCTCACCGACCTGCCGCCGACCATGCTGATGTGCGGCACCCACGACATGCTCTACGCCGGCGCCGAGGCGCTCGCCGCGCGCGCCGCCACACTCGAGTGGCCGCTTGTCTTCGAGGTCGGTCACGGGCTGCTCCACGTCTACCCGATCCTGCCCGTCTCCGAGGCGCGTGGTGCGCTGAAGCGGGTGGCCGCCTTCATCCGCGGCTGACGGATCAGAGTCCGAAGGCGGCGAGGACCGGGACGAGGACGAGCCCGACGGCGCACGGCAGCACGAACGAGCCGAGGACCATGCCCCACGGGATGGCGCCGAAGAAGCTCGTCCGGTGCCGGGTGAAGAAGTGGATCGCCCAGCACGTGAGGATCGTGCCGAGGAAGAGCAGTCCGCCCGTGCCGTCCGGCTCCTCGACCAGGTGCAAGATGCCGGCCACGGCGTACGGAGCGACGATTCCGATGCCGACGCCCCAGGTGTAGCCGGGATCGCGGGGTCGACGTGGGCGCGGAGAGGCGCGGCGCCATTGGGTGACCGGGATCGGCTGTGGCTCGCGCTTCGCGCGCTCGTAGGCAAACGCCGTCAGGGCCAGCGGCACGACGACGGCGAGGAGGAGCGCGATCCCGAACATCACACGGGGACGCTAGTGCTCCCTCGGACAACGTGAAGGCTTTTCGCCACCAGGTGGCGAAAAGCCTTCACGTTGTTCTGCAGGGATCTCCCTGCGTCACCAGTAATGAGCCCTCGGGCCTACCGAGTGGCCCATGGAGCCGGCGAGCCACAGCACCACGCCGATCAGGACGAGGATGATGCCAAGCGTCCACAGGATCGAGATGTTGAAGATGGCTCCGAGGATGAGAAGCACCAGACCGAGAATGATCACGGCTGCCTCCTGAGTCCAACGCCGCGGACGGCGTTGTCGCGATCTGCGACTGCCCTCAGGTACCCCCAATTCCGATTTGTCACGCCCTCGCGCCCGCCAGGTGTGCGACCGTCGGTCCATGAGGAAGCTCGCGCTCGTCATCGGTTCGCTGGCCGCCGTCGTGCTGCTGGCCCTGCTGGTCCACGTCGCCGACGAGGGCGACGGCGTCACCTACCAGGGCTCCTGGGAGCAGCTGGGGCACCACCCCCACGGGCACCTGCACGGCCACCGCCCCTGCGACCCGCCGCAGGCGACGCACGGCCGAGTGGGCGGCCGAGTGCACGGCCGAGTGCACGGCCGGATGCCCGGCCTCATGCCCGGCCTCATGCCCGGACGCATGCACGGGCGCCCGCCCGGCCGCGGCTGCGGGGAGGTCCCGGAGCTCCGCACCGTCGGCTGCCACCGCAGTGACGGGGGCATCACCCTGACCTACGCCTTCGGCGCACTCGACACCGTTGCGCCGTTCATCGAGCCCCGCGGGCGCGGCATCGTCGTCGGCGTCAAGGTGTGGGGACCGCCGCGCGGAACGATCGTCACGACGCAGCTCATGCTCGGCACGGCCTCGTTCCCGATGGCTGTAGAGCCCGTCTGGATCAGGGATCCCGCGGGAAGGGACGTGCCCTGCCCGCGAGGAGAGCCGCTGGTCAGACGGGCACCTTGATGCCGGTGGCCGAGTGGCAGCGGTACCCGTTGGGGTTCTTGTAGAGGTACTGCTGGTGGTAGTCCTCGGCGTAGTAGTACGTCGGGGCCGGCTTGATCTCGGTGGTGATCGCCCCGTAGCCGGCACGCTGCAGCACGGGCGCGTAGCCCTCGGTGATCTCTCGCGCGACCTTCTCCTGCTCCTCGGAGAAGAAGTAGATCGCCGAGCGGTACTGCGTGCCGATGTCGTTGCCCTGGCGGTAGCCCTGCGTCGGGTCGTGGACCTCGTAGAAGGCACGCACCAGGTCCGCATAGCTGACCTCGTCGGGGTCGAAGACCACGCGCACGGCCTCGGTGTGGCCGGTCATGCCCGAGCAGACCTCGTCGTACGTCGGGTTGGGGGTCGTGCCGCCGGCGTAGCCGACGGAGGTGGACCAGACGCCGGGCATGCGCCAGAAGATCTCCTCCGCGCCCCAGAAGCAGCCGAGGCCGAAGAGCGCGACCTCGAGGCCCTCGGGGACGACGTCGGTGACGAGCGGCGCGTCGAGCACCTTGTGGCGGTCGGACAGCGCGAACTGCTGCTGCGGGCGGCCGGGCAGGGCGCGGTCGGGCGAAACCATCTCGGTCTTCTTGAAGAACATCGGGCCTCCTGAGCTCGCCCCCATTCTGCCGTTCGGGCCAAGGTCTAGGCTCGCGAACGTGAGCCAGTCCAGCGACCACACGCAGAAGGGCGGGTTCGAGACCCGCGCCATCCACGGCGGCTACGAGCCGGACGCCACCACAGGCGCGGTGATCCCGCCGATCTACGCCACCAGCACCTACAAGCAGGACGGCGTGGGCGGGCTGCGCGGCGGCTATGAGTACAGCCGCTCGGCCAACCCCACCCGCACCGCGCTCGAAGGCGCGCTCGCGGCCGTCGAGCAGGGGGAGCGGGGCTTCGCGTTCGCCAGCGGCCTGGCCGCCGAGGACGCCATCCTCCGCGCCCTGACGTCGCCCGGCGACCACGCGGTCATCCCCGATGACGCCTACGGCGGCACCTTCCGCCTGTTCGACAAGGTCGCCCGCCCGTGGGGCCTCGAGCACACGCCGGCGCACCTCGCCGACCTCGACGCGGTCCGCGCCGCGATCCGCCCGGAGACCAAGCTGGTCTGGGTCGAGACGCCGACCAACCCGATGCTCTCGGTCGGCGACATCGAGGCGCTCGCCGCGCTCGCCCACGACGCCGGCGCGCTGCTGGTCGTCGACAACACCTTCGCCTCGCCGTACCTCCAGCAGCCGCTCACGCTCGGCGCCGATCTCGTCGTCCACTCCACCACCAAGTACGTCGGCGGCCACAGCGACGTCGTCGGCGGCGCGGTCGTCGTCCGCGACCTCGAGGTCGCCGAGCGGATCGGGTTCCACCAGAACGCGATGGGCGCGGTGGCGGGGCCGTTCGATGCGTTCCTGACCCACCGCGGCCTCAAGACGCTCGGCGTCCGCATGGACCGGCACTGCGACAACGCCGAGAGGGTCGTCGACTTCCTCTGCAGCCACCCGGCCGTCGGCACGGTGATCTACCCGGGCCTCGAGACGCACCCCGGCCACGAGGTCGCGGCGCGGCAGATGAAGCGCTTCGGCGGCATGGTCAGCTTCCGGGTCAACGGGGGCGAGGAGGCAGCGCTCCGGGTGTGCGAGAGCACGAAGGTCTTCACGCTCGGTGAGTCGCTGGGCGGGGTCGAGTCGCTGATCGAGCACCCGGGCCGGATGACCCACCAGAGCGTCGCCGGCACGGCCCTCGAGGTGCCTGCCGACCTGGTCCGGCTCAGCGTGGGCATCGAGACCGCTGACGACCTCCTCGCCGACCTGGAGCAGGCGCTTGGCTGAGCCCGACGTCCGCTTCTCGCTGGCCAACGAGCGCACCTTCCTCGCCTGGGAGCGCACCGCCCTCGGCATGCTCGGTGGTGGCGCCGCGGTGCTCCACCTGCTCGACCGGGCCGTGATGGTCTGGGTGCTCGGCGGGCTGCTGCTGGCGGGCGGTGCGGGCAGTGCCGTCCTCGGCTGGTGGCGCTACCGCGCGGCCGACCGTGCCATCGCCGCGGGCGAGCCCGTGCCGCCGCTGGTGCTGGCCCCCGTGCTCGCGGGTGCGGTCGTGCTCGCGGTTGCCGCGGCGCTCGCTTCGGCGTTCGTCTAGGGTCACGAGCGTGAAGGACGAGCAGGCACCCGAGGGGCTCTCCGCGACCGAGGCCGACCAGACCTCCGACGAGGAGGCGCAGGCCGAGTCCGACGAGAGCCGCACCGAGAAGCTCACGCACCTCCTCGCCCACCAGTGGGCCCAGCTGCGCGCCGAGCGCCGCAACGACGTCGAGCCGATCCGCACGGGTCCGTCGAACTTCAGCCGGGCGCAGGTGCCGTGGGGCCTCGACCTCGCGGCCGCCTGGTCGTGGCGCCTGATCGTCATCGCGATCGCGGCCGGCGGCGCTGCCGCGGCGATCTGGCACTTCCGGGTGCTCACCCTCCCGCTCGTCATCGCGCTGCTGATCAGCGCGCTGATGTCGCCGTTCGTGCGGCTCCTGGCGCGGCTCGGCATCCCCCGCGGGCTCTCGGCTGGCGTGACGGTCGTGCTCGGCCTCGCCTCGGTCGTCGGCCTGCTCAGCTTCGTGGGCAACCAGGTCGCGGCCGGCGCGAGCGACCTCGCCGACCAGGTCGCCGGCGGCCTCGGCGAGATCCGGCGCTGGCTCCAGACCGGTCCGATCGACGCCAGCGACTCGCAGATCAACGACTGGATCGCGACCGCGCAGAAGTCGCTCACCGAGCGGTCCAAGCACATCCAGGTCGGGCAGGTCACCGAGTGGACGACCGCCGTGGGCCACGTCGTCGCCGGCATGTTCGTCGTGCTCTTCGCGACCTACTTCTTCCTCGCCGACGGCCACCGGATCTGGGCCTGGGTGGTCCGGATCTTCCCGCGTGCGGCGCGCGAGGCCGTCGACTCCTCCGGCCGCGTCGCGTGGGTCTCGCTCATCCAGTTCGTCCGGGCCACCGTCATCGTGGCGCTCGTCGACGCGGGCGGCATCATGATCGGCGCGGCGGCCCTCGGCGTACCCCTGGTGCTGCCGATCGGCGTCCTGGTCTTCCTCGGTGCCTTCGTGCCGATGGTCGGCGCGACGCTGGCCGGCCTGGTCGCCACGCTCGTTGCGCTGGTCACGGTCGGCGCCTTCAAGGCGCTGATCATGCTCGCGGTCGTCGTCGGCGTCCAGGAGCTCGAGGCGCACGTGCTGCAGCCGCTCGTGCTCGGGCGCTTCGTCTCGGTCCACCCGCTCGGCGTCATCGTGGCGATCGGCCTGGGCGTGATCCTCGCCGGTCCCGCCGGCGCACTGATGGCCGTGCCCCTCGCCGCCATGGCCAACGCCGTCGTCACGCACCTCGGCCGGCTCTCCGACCCGGAGTACGCCGCGAGCGTGCACGCCATCGAAGGCCCCGCGGGCGGCGCCCCGTGAGCCTGACGCTCGCCGACGTCCTCTCCGCCCGTGACACCCTCGCCGGGGTCGCCGTGCGCACACCGGTCGTCGAGTCGCGCTGGCTCTCCGACCTCACCGGCCAGCACGTCCACCTGAAGTGCGAGAACCTCCAGCGCACCGGCTCGTTCAAGGTCCGCGGCGCCTACGTGCGCATCGCGCGCCTCTCGCCGGAGGAGCGTGCCGCCGGCGTCGTCGCGGCCAGCGCCGGCAACCACGCGCAGGGCGTCGCCCTCGCCGCCCAGCAGCTCGGCATCCCCTCGACGGTCTTCATGCCCGAGGGCGCGCCGATCCCGAAGGAGCGCGCCACCCGTGCGTACGGCGCCGACGTCGTCTTCGCCGGGCGCTACTTCGACGACGCGCTCCGCGAGGCCCTGGCGTACGCCGAGCGCACCGGCGCGACGTTCATCCACCCGTTCGACCACCCCGACGTGGTGGCCGGGCAGGGCACGGTCGGCCTGGAGATGCTCGAGCAGGTGCCCGACGCGGGCACCGTGCTGGTGCCCGCGGGCGGCGGGGGACTGGTCGCCGGCGTCGCGCTCGCGGTGAAGTCGCTGCGCCCCGACGTGCGGGTCGTGGCCGTGCAGGCCGAGGGGGCTGCGGCGATCGCGCCGTCGCTCGAGGCCGGTGCGCCGGTCGCGCTGGAGTCGCTGAGCACGATGGCCGACGGCATCGCGGTGGGTCGCCCGGGCGAGGTGCCGCTCTCGCTGATCCGGGACCACGTCGACGATGTCCTCAGCGTCTCGGAGGAGTCGCTCTCGCAGGCCCTGCTGAGCCTCGTCGAGCGGGCCAAGATGGTGGTCGAGCCCGCCGGTGCGGCGGCCGTGGCGGCCTTGGTGGAGCACCCGGACGCGTTCTCGGGCACCGTCGTGGCACTGCTCTCCGGCGGCAACATCGACCCGCTGCTCCTGGGCAAGGTGATCCGCCACGGCCTCGCGTCCGCGGGCCGGTTCCTCAACCTCGCGGTCTCGCTGCCCGACGTCCCGGGCGCGCTCAACGGACTGCTCACCGAGATCGCGGCCGCCCAGGCCAACATCCGCACCATCGGCCACGACCGCACCTCGTCGTCGCTGCGGCTGGACGAGGTCGAGGTCCGGATCGAGTGCGAGACCCGTGGGGTCGCGCACGCCGAGTCGCTGATCCGGCGGCTGCGCGAGCTCGGCTACAAGGTCCTCTGACGCTGCGCCGGCGGCGGCCGTGGGCTCTCTGCGGGGCGACCTTGCTAGTCTGGCTTCTTTGCTTCATCACGGAGTCGCCGCGGCCACACGCCGCGGCGTACGTCTATCCGCACCAACATGCAGGAGTGATCATGACCGAGCAGCAGGACACCGTCTGGCTCACGCAGGAGGCTTTCGACAAGCTCCAGGCCGAGCTCGAGGACCTCAAGGGCCCTGCGCGCCAGGAGATCGTCGACCGCATCTCGGCCGCCCGCGACGAGGGCGACCTCAAGGAGAACAGCGGCTACCACGCTGCCCGCGAGGAGCTCGGCAAGCTCGAGGGCAAGATCCGCCAGCTCACCTCGATGCTCGAGAAGGCCGAGGTCGGCCAGGCCGACGCCGGCGATGGCACGATCGGGCCCGGCATGGTCGTGACCTACAAGTTCGTCGGCGACGACGATGACGAGGCGGAGAAGTTCCTCCTCGGCGCCCGCGAGATCGACCCCGACGGCCTTGCGGTGATCTCGCCGCAGGCGCCGCTCGGCGGTGCCGTGATCGGCGCCAGGAAGGGCGACACCGTCTCCTACGAGGCGCCCAACGGCAAGACCCTCGAGGTCGTCGTCCTCGACGCGGAGCCCTTCGTCGGCTGACGCCGCGCTCGTACGCCGCGACGTCGCTCCGTCACGCGGAGCACCCGCCGAGACGTCAGTTCGTCACCGGTCCGCCGTGACGAACTGACGTCTCGGCGTATTTCCGGTGCGAGCTGGCGGCGGGTCGGCGGGTCAGCGAGGGCGGTTCTGGCCCTTCGCGGTGCAGCCGATGAGGTCGATGGCAGTGGCCTGGCGCTCGGTCCGGATCTTCACGCGGTTGGCGCCGTCGACCGGCGTGAACTGCTTCGACCCCACGGCCGTCTTGTCCTCGGCGAGCGCCTGGATCCGGCAGCTCGGATCGACCGCGTCGTCCGAGAGCGTGACCTCGATGTCGGCCACGACGAGGTGTGCGTCGACGATCGTGAAGTTGCGGTCGGTCGACTGCACGTCGGGCGTCGACATGCTCCACCAGACCCACGCGACCCAGATCAGGAACGGCACGCCGACCACCAGCCCGACGACGAGGGCGAGCGGGAAGCGGCGCCCGTCGGGGCGGCGTCCATAGCGGTCTGCGAGTGCGTCGGTCACGCGGGCATCGTCCCACGGGCCCGTCCTCCTAGAATCTCCGCATGTCTGTTGAGCCGCTCCGGCTGATGCACGTGCACGCGCACCCCGACGACGAGTCGAGCAAGGGCGCGGCCACCACCGCCAAGTACGTCGCCGAGGGCGTCGACGTCCACGTGGTCACGTGCACGGGCGGTGAGCGGGGCGACGTCCTCAATCCCAAGATCGACCCGGCGACGATCGAGGACATCCAGGCGGTCCGCCGCGCCGAGATGGACGCCGCGCGCGAGATCCTCGGCGTCAAGCAGGACTGGCTCGGCTTCGTCGACTCCGGCTGGCCCGACGGCGACCCGAAGCCGCCGCTGCCCGACGGCTGCTTCGCGCTCGTGCCCGTCGAGGAGGCGGCCGAGCCGCTGGTCCGGTTCATTCGCAGCTTCCGGCCCCACGTCATGACGACGTACGACGAGCGGGGTGGCTACCCGCACCCCGACCACATCCAGTGCCACCTGGTCTCGATGGAGGCGTTCAGGGCCGCGGCCGACCCGGAGCGCTATCCCGACGCGGGGGAGCCGTGGCAGGTCGCCAAGCTCTACTTCCACCACACGTTCAACCGGCCGCGCGCGCTCGCGATCCACGACGCGATGGAGGCCGCCGGCCTGCCCTCGCCGTACGCCGACCGGCTGAAGGACTGGACGCCCGACCCGGCGTGGGACGCGCGCATCACGACGCGGGTGCCGTGCGCGGAGTGGTTCGAGACGCGCGACCGGGCGCTGCTCGCGCACGCGACGCAGATCGACCCCGACGGCTTCTGGTTCGCGGTGCCGATGGAGGTGCAGAAGGCGACCTGGCCGCACGAGGACTACGAGCTCGTCGAGACCCACGTGCCGACCGAGCTGCCCGAGGCAGACCTGTTCGCGGGCCTGCGCGACGCCCCGTGGCCGGGGGTGAGCCAGGCGTGAGCGACAATGGAGCCATGCTCACCCCGCTGACCATCGCCACGTCCAACTGGAACGGCGACGCCGACAAGATCACCGCAGGCTGGATCGGTGCGCTCGTGCTCGGTCTGATGATCGTGGCGACCGTGCTCCTGCTCTGGAGCTTCACGCGCCAGCTCAAGAAGACCAACGCCGCCAACGAGGCCGGCGTCTACGGCAGCGACGAGGCCCCGGCGCCGTCCACCGACGACAAGGCCTGATCGCCGCAGGGCTCAGCCCTGCGACTCCTTGAGCTGCCGGCGTACGTCGTCCATGTCGAGCTTGCGGACGGCCTCGATCACCTGCTCGAGCGCCTGCTCGGGCAGCGCGCCGGGCTGGGCGTAGATCAGCACCTGCTCGCGGAAGACCATGAGCGTCGGGATGCTGGTGACCCGGAAGGCGCCCGCGAGCTCCTGCTGCTCCTCGGTGTTGACCGACCCGAAGGTGATGTCGGGATGCTTCTCCGACGCGGCCTCGTAGATCGGCGCGAACTGGCGACACGGGCCGCACCAGCTCGCCCAGAAGTCGACGAGGAGGATGTCGTCCTCCTCGACGTGGTCGGTGAAGTTCGCTGCGGTCAGCTCGATCGTGGCCATGCCAGCAACGCTACGCGGCGGCCAAGGGTCCGCTCACAGGTGACACACAGGTTCCTCATGGCCGGCTGTCGGTGTCGGGCGGCATGCTGGGTCCATGACGCCGCCCGCTGCCGCTCCGCTGACCCGTGCCGACGGCTCCCCGTTGCGGGTGCTCGTGGTCGACGACGAGGTCAACATCGCCGAGCTGCTCAGCATGGCGCTGCGCTACGAGGGCTGGGAGATCTCGACGGCCCACACTGGCCGCGACGCGGTCGCCGTGGCGAAGGACGTGCGCCCCGACGCGATCGTGCTCGACTGGATGCTGCCCGACTTCGACGGGCTCGAGGTGCTCCGGCGGGTGCGGCAGCAACAGCCCGACGTACCCGTGCTGTTCCTGACCGCGCGCGACTCCGTGGAGGACCGCGTGGCCGGGCTGACCGCCGGCGGCGACGACTACGTGACCAAGCCGTTCTCGCTCGAGGAGGTCGTCGCCCGGCTGCGCGGGCAGCTCCGTCGCGCCGGCGCGACCCGGCGGCGCGAGAGCCCGGTGCTCACCGTCGGCGACCTGACCCTCGACGAGGAGAGCCGCGAGGTCTTCCGTGGTGGTGACGAGATCGCGCTGACCGCGACGGAGTTCGAGCTGCTCCGCTTCCTGATGCGCAACCCGCGCCGCGTGCTGTCCAAGGCGCAGATCCTCGACCGCGTGTGGAACTACGACTTCGGCGGCCAGGCCAACGTCGTCGAGCTCTACATCTCCTACCTGCGCAAGAAGGTCGACGCCGGCCGTGCGCCGATGATCCACACCATGCGCGGCGCCGGGTACGTGCTGAAGCCGGCCGACTGATGGAGCGCGTACGCCGCCTGGTGCCGGCCTCGCTGACCGCCCGCCTCGTCGCGACCGTGGTCCTCCTCGTGGCGCTCGTCGGGCTCCTGGTCTCCGCGCTGACCACGGCCGCGCTCGACAAGCGGCTCACCGGCCAGATCGACAAGGAGGTCATGCAGTCGCACGACCGCGACGTCCGTGCGCTGCAGCACGGGCTGCCGATCGGCGGCTTCCCGGACGGCGGCGGACCCGACATCCGCGACGCACGGGCACAGGGCGCGGGCACCCTGACGGCGTACTTCACCCAGGGTGCCTCCAGCGGCATCGTGCTCACCGCCGGCGGGGGCCGGAAGCAGCTCACGGTGGCCGAGCTCGCCCAGCTCCGCGCGCTGCCCCAGACCGATCGGCCCACCGCGCTCGAGGTCGAGGGCCTCGGCGACTACCGCTTCCTCGCCTCGCAGGTCGACGGCATCACCCTGGTCACCGGCATCGCGGCCGGCGAGGTCGACGACACGCTGGCCACGATCATCGCGTGGGAGGCCCTCTTCACGCTGCTGGCTGTCGGCGTCGCAGGGGGCCTCGCTGTCGTCGTCGTACGCCGCCAGCTCGAGCCGCTGCGCCAGGTCGCCCGCACCGCCCACGAGGTCGCGGCACTGCCGCTCGCCACCGGTGAGGTGGGCGTGACCGCACGCGTGCCGGAGTCGCTCACCGACGAGCGCACGGAGGTCGGCCAGGTGGGGTCGGCCCTCAACGTCCTGCTCGGCCACATGGAGAGCTCGCTCGACGCGCGCCACCGCAGCGAGCAGCAGGTCCGGCAGTTCGTGGCCGACGCCTCCCACGAGCTGCGCACGCCGCTCGCCACGATCCAGGGCTACACCGAGCTCGGCCTGCGCGCCGACGCCGACCCCGAGCGGGTCCTCCACGTGCTCGAGCGTGTGCAGGGCGAGTCGAGGCGGATGACGGCGCTGGTCGAGGACCTCCTGCTCCTGGCCCGGCTCGACGCGGGGCGGCCGCTCGCCCGCGAGGAGGTCGACCTCACCCACCTGGTGCTCGAGGCGGTCGGTGACGCGCGCGTCGTCGCGCCCAGCCATCGCTGGCAGCTCGACCTCGGCGACGAGGCGGTCGTGGTGACCGGCGACGCGCAGCGGCTGCACCAGGTGGTGGCCAACCTGCTCACCAACGCCCGGCGCCACACGCCCGCGGGCACGACGGTCACCGTCGCCGTGCGGGGTTCGGAGGACGGCGCGGTCGTCACGGTCCACGACGACGGCCCCGGTGTTCCCGCCGAGCTGCAGCCGACGCTCTTCGAGCGGTTCACGCGTGGCGACGCCTCCCGCACCCGCGACTCCGGGGGCGCCGGTCTCGGCCTCTCGCTCGCGCACGCGATCGCGGCTGCGCACGGCGGCACGCTGAGCTGTGCCTCGGCGCCGGGGGACACGACGTTCACCCTCACGCTGCCCGCCTGAGGGCTCACAGGAAGCACACAGGTCACGCGCAGGGAGCGCCCAGCGGGGGCGCGTTGGCTGGAGCCATCCAACCGACGAGGGAGAACCCGATGAGCAAGAAGACCCCCGACCCGCAGCGGCCCGAGCAGCCTGAGTCGCAGCCGGAGGCGAGCGGTTCCCGCTGGGAGCCGGACCCGAACGCCCCGACCGAGCAGATCGCCAGCCCGGCCCCGGCCGCCGCAGGGCGCCCGGCCGCCACGGAGTCCTCGGCCGCGCCCACCGCCGCGCCCACTGCCCCGACGGGCGCGCACCCCACGGCGTACCCGACGCCGGTCAACGAGGCACCGAGCGCATCGGCGTTCGCCGCGCTCAAGGCGCTGTCGAGCGGTGCCAAGGGCGCGCTCGTGGGCGCCGCAGCGGTGCTGGTGCTGGGCAGCGGGGTGACCGGCTTCGCGATCGGCCAGGCCGGCGACGACCACCAGCGGGTCGACGTGCGGTTCGGGCAGGACGGCTTCGACCGCGACGGCAGCCGGGGCGGGTTCCCCGGCGGCGGCGTGCCCGGCCAGCTTCCGCAAGGTGGCGCGGGCCAGCTCCCGGGGCAGCTGCCGCAGGGCCAGATGCAGGGCCAGCTCCCGCAGGGCGGGACGCAGCAGGACGGCAGCGGCACCACGCAGAACGACAGCGACGCGTCATGACCCCGAGCCAGCTGGACACGGCCGTGCGGCGTACGTCGGCGGCCGTCGTCGCGATCGGCCTGCTCGCCGTGACCGGCTGGTGGGTCGTCGGCAACCACGCCGACGGACTCCTCGGGGCGATGGCCCTCGGGCGCATCGCGGGCCTGCTCTCCGCCGCGCTCCTGCTGGTGCAGGTGCTGCTGATGGCTCGCGTGCCGGTGCTCGAGCGGGCCTGGGGGCAGGACGCTCTCGCGCGCCAGCACCGGCTGGTCGGGTTCACCTCGTTCAACCTGCTGCTGGTGCACCTCGTCCTCATCGCCTGGGCGTACGCCGGCGGCCCGGGCCGGCTGGTCACCTCCACGTGGCACCTGGTCGTGGACTACCCGGGCATGCTGCTCGCGCTGGCCGGGACGGTGTGCCTCGTCATGGTCGTCGTGACCAGCGTGCGGGCAGCCCGCCGGGCGCTTCGCTACGAGTCGTGGCACCTGCTCCACCTCTACGCCTACCTCGGGGTCGGGCTCGCGCTGCCGCACCAGCTGTGGACCGGGCAGGACTTCGTGGGCCACCCGGTGGTGACCGCGCTCTGGTGGACCGTGTGGGGCGCGAGCCTCGCGGCCGTCCTGGTCTGGCGGGTTGCCCTGCCTCTCGCCGTCACGGCGCGCCACGGCCTGCGGGTCACGTCGGTCGTCGAGGAGGGCGACGGCGTGGTCTCGGTCTACCTCTCCGGACGCCGCCTCGAGCGGCTGCGTGTGGAGCCGGGGCAGTTCCTGGTCTGGCGCTTCCTCGGTCGCTCTGGCTGGACGCGCGGCAACCCGTACTCCCTCTCCGCGGCCCCCGACGGCCGCAGCCTGCGGATCACGGTGAAGGCGCTCGGCGACGGATCGGCCGAGCTGCGCGCCCTGCGCCCCGGCATGCGCGCCCTGGTCGAGGGCCCCTACGGCCGCCTCTCGCCGCGGGCCCGCACGGCCCGGCGCGTGGCCCTGATCGGGTCCGGTGTCGGCATCACGCCGCTCCGTGCGCTGGCGGAGGGTCTCGACTACGCCCCCGGCGACGCCGTGCTCCTGCACCGCTACGCCCGCGAGCCGCTCTTCGGCAGCGAGCTCGAGGTGCTCCGGCGCGAGCGTGGGCTCGCCGTCGTGGACCTCCCCGGGCCGCGGCGTACGCCGGACTCCTGGCTCGGCCGGATCGAGCCCGCCGTCGACGACGCCTCCGCGCTGCGGGCGTGGGTGCCGGACATCGCCGAGCGCGACGTCTACGTCTGCGGGCCCCACGGCTGGGCCGAGGCCGTACGCCGGGCGGCCCGCGCCGCCGGCGTCCCCGCGCGGCGGATCCACACCGAGGCGTTCGGGTGGTGAGCGGCGTGCGACGGATCATCCTCTGGCTCAGCGGCACCGTGGCCACGCTCGCGCTGCTCTTCGGCTACCACACCTCCCTGGGCGGCTCGACTCCCACGGAGACCGCGGCGGCCTACTCCGGCACGCTCGCCGGCTCCTCCTCCACCCCGACGGACACGACCACGGACACGACCACGGCCACGAAGGGCGCGGGGAGCGGCGGCTCGTCGGGCTCCTCCGCGAAGAGCGCCACGAAGACGACGACCGGCACCCCGACCTACACGCGCTACGGCCCGGTCCAGGTGCAGATCACCACGTCCGGGTCGACGATCACCAAGGTGTCGGTGCTGCAGTACCCGAACAGCGACTCGCGCGACGCCCAGATCAACGGCTACGCCCTGCCGGTCCTGGTGCAGGAGACGCTCGACAAGCAGGGCGCCGGCATCGACATGGTGAGCGGCGCGACCTACACGAGCGACGGCTATCGGCAGTCGCTGCAGTCCGCGCTCGACCGGGCGGGCCTGTGAGCACCGTGGCGCTGGCGCCGGCCCGGTACGTCGAGCAGGTCATGGGGCTGCCGTTCAGCCTCGCCCTGCGGGGACGCCACACCAGCGACGCCGCCGCCCGGGAGGCGTGGGCCGCCGTCGTGGCGGACCTGCGTGAGGCCGACCGGGTCTTCAGCACCTGGCGCGCCGACTCCTGGGTCTCGCGGCTCGCCCGCGGCGAGGTCGAGCTGGGGGAGTGCCCGCCGGAGGTGCGCGAGGTGCTGGAGCTCGGCAACGCCGCCGCCCACGCCTCGCACGGCGCCTTCGCGGTCGCGCGGCCCGACGGGCACGGCGGCACCGTCTTCGACCCGAGCGGCGTGGTCAAGGGCTGGGCCGCCGAGCGCGCTGCCCGCCACCTCGCGGAGCTGCCGGAGACCGACCACTGCCTCTCTGCGGGTGGTGACGTCCTCGCCTGGACCGCGGACCCGGTCGGACGCCCCTGGACGATCGGGGTCGAGGATCCGGCCGACCCGCAGCGCGTGATCGCCCGCCTCCCCGTCTGGCGTGGCGCGGTGGCCACCTCGGGCACCGCCCACCGTGGGGCCCACGTGGTCGACGGGCGGACCGGGCTCCCGCCGCTCGGCGTACGGCAGGTGACGGTGGTGGGTGACAGCCTCACCGCCGTCGACATCGACGCGACGAGCGCCTTCGCGCTGGGCCGGGAGGCTGCCACGTGGCTACGGGCCCGGGGCCGGTGCGGCGTCGTCGTCCACGACGACGGTCGCGTGGAGGTCGTCGGCTGAAACGCGACAGTCCCCGACGCGCTGGCTGCCGACACGAGGTCGGAAGGCGCCGAGCGTCGGGGACTGTCGAGGGTGCCGGGTCAGTGGTTGACGACGACGCGGTGGTGCGGGGCTTCCGCCGTGGTGGAGTCGGTGGTCGCGGCGAAGGTGGCTGCGGCGACGATGACGACGGTGCCGATCACGATGTTGGTCATGGGTTCCCCCGAGGGTTGGTGGGCAGGCCGAGTCCTGCTTTCCGTACGCCGGTGGAACGGCCGACCCGCGGGTTCATGACGCAGTCGTGTCCACCCTCTGGTGCGAACCCGCCCACGGGTCGGGCTCCTCGGCGGGGGAACGGGCCGACCACGGGCTCGCTCCGGCTCGAGCCGCGCGGGGGAGGCGGCCTGGTGGTGACGGTGCGACTCCCTGCCACGTGACAGGCTGGGTGCCATGCCCAATCGCCTTGCGTCAGCGACCTCTCCCTACCTGCTGCAGCACGCGGAGAACCCCGTCGACTGGTGGGAGTGGGGGCCCGACGCGTTCGAGGAGGCCCGGCGCCGCGGCGTACCCGTGCTGTTGAGTGTCGGCTACGCCGCCTGCCACTGGTGCCACGACGTGAACCGACCGGCGGCTGTTCGCGAAAATTGACGAAACCGCAGGTCAGCGGGGGTATGGCGGTTCGTGTCGTTTCAACGAAGACCGCCGTTGGACACCGATTCCGGGGCTTCGTGCATCACTCTCGTGCATCACTTTTGGGCCCATCACTGGCAACCCAGTGGCAGCCGATCTCGACTGTGTTGAAGGACCTGACACGTCGCGAAGACATGTTAACTTTCCGGCCGATTCCTAACGGGTTGCCGCGGTCGTCGGTGACCGGTCGTCACGGCCCCAGGCATCCGATCGGGATGACATGTACGCCGTCGGACCGGCGGCCGCCGGCGCCTGTCGACGTGATCACGCCGAGACAGGCAGGTTCCTTGTGCCGGTCGGTGTCGACGTTCCCGGCGAACTTGAGCAGGGACGCGGCTCCGGCGTCGACGTCGCGTGGGTTGAGCTTGACCTCGAAGGCTGCCCACTTGTTGTCCCGAGCGGTCAGCACGGCGTCGACTTCGTTGCCGTTCTCGTCGCGCCAGGAGTCGACGCGCCCTCGGTGCAGCTGCGCATAGATGCGGAGGTCACGGATGACCAGCGCCTCGAAGTGGAAGCCCAAGGCCAGGGGATCGGCCTTGAGTTCGGCACTGCCGATGTTCAGCGCGGCGGGTCCGATCGAGGGGTCGACGAAGTAGCGCACGGGCGCGGTGCGGAGTCGGGCTCGCGAGCGCATGTGAGGTCGCCAGGCCGCGGAGTCGTCGGTGAGCCACAGGCGGGCGAGTGCATCGAGGTAGCCAGTGAGCGTCTCGTACGCGATGGGTCCGCCGTCGCCCCCGACGTCCTTGGCCAGATCGCTCAGCTTGACTGGCTGTCCGACGCCGCGACCCAAGGCTTCGAGTAGGCGGTGCAGATTGCCGGGGTTGCGGCGGTGGCCCATCTCGGGGACGTCCACCTCCACGACCTGGCGCAGGTAGTCGGCCAGCCAGTCGCGTGCGAAATCCTCCTCGGCGTCGAGCAGCTCTGGCCAACCGCCGGTGATGATGCGGCGGAGCAGGTCGTCGAAGGATAGGTGCGTCCCCAGGCCCGTCTGGCGTTCGCCATCCAACAGGCTGGCCAGCGACATCTCCCCGGTCGAGTGGCCAGATTCGAACAGGCTCATCGGCCGCATCTGCATGACGGAGAACCGTCCCGCCCCGGAGTGCCGGTTCGCGGCGTCGCGGGGTCGGGCGGATCCGGTGAGGATGAACTGCCCCTTCTCGGCGCGGTCGTCCACCTGGCGCCGCACGCGGTTCCAGATGTCCGGTGCGACCTGCCACTCGTCGAACAGGATCGGTGGTTCCCCCGCGAAGAGCGCTTGAGGGTCGAAATCGAGTTGGGCGCGCGCCGCTGCGTCCTCGTCGAGACGGATGATGGTGTTGGCGATCTGCGATGCCGTGGCGGTCTTCCCGCACGCCTTCGGTCCCTCGATGAGGACGGCTCCCATCACGCTGAGTCGGGCCTCGAGCTCCCGGTCTGCGATCCGGGGTAGGTAGTTCGCCATCCGCTCACTCTAACGTTTGCGTAGGATGAAGTCGAACTATTACGGTCAATGAATCTGAAGATTCGGATCGCTCGAAGTCGAACTTTTGCGGCTGCGCTTGGCGTGCTCGAACTCGGCCCAGGTCAGGGGAGCCCGGCGCGGGTGAACTCCTGCTGAAGCCGCGGCCGGCGCTTGTTCTCCTCGCGGAGGTCGGCGATCAGGGCGTCGACCCAGGCAGCCGAGTCGGGCGTGGGCGCGAGCTTGCGCATGCCGGCCAACCGCTTGGCGGCACGCCGGTAGTGCTCGGCTCCTGCCTCGGTGAGTTCATTGCGGACAAGACGCTCGTGGATCGGCAGGACCGCGAGTGGATCGATCTTCCCGTAGGCGTTGGCAAGGTCGGCCCAGCCGTAATCGCTGTCGAGGCTGAGGTCGTGGGCGAGGTCCCAGGCAGCCTGCGGGTCGTTGAGCGTGCGGAGGGTGAAGGTGACGGCGTCGTACGGCTGGTGGGACAGCTTCTCCATCACCTCGTCGCGGTACGTCGGCCATGCGTCGCCTGCCGCTCGGTAGAGCTCGGATGCGTTCGAGGAGTTCGGCCAGCGTCGGAAGAGGAAGACGCGGGTCTCGAGCGACTCCGTGGGGCGATGGGTGTCGATCAGCTTGGCCCAGTGGCGGGCAGCGGTGACAGACTGGTGGCCGAGGCCGAACTCGGTGGCCTGCCTCGCCCAGTCGATCGCGAGGTCGTATTCGCCGATCTCCTCGAACGCCTCGGCGGTGTCGGTGAACCACGCGGCCACCTTCCGATCGCCGACGTGCGTGCGGATGATCGCCTCGATGTCGCGATCGAGCACGGCGAGACGCTTGGCGTTCCAATCGAGGGTGAACCAGGCGTGCGAGTTGTTCGACTGCCAACGGTCCTGATGGCTCGGCCGCGGCCCGAGGCTGGCCTCGATCTCCGAGAGTCGCTCGCGGTAGGCGGCGACGCCGGCGTCTCCGAGTGCTTCGGCGTACGCCGCGACGTCGAGTTCAAAGTAGTCGACCTCGTTGTCGTCGAACTGGAACTTGATCATCCAGTCGATCAGTTTGGCCGGCTTGATCCGCGCCTCGGCCGCGGCGCGGGGGTGGAGGTCGAGGAGCCGTCGGCACGCGTCGCCGATGATGCCGCTGGAGTCGTCGGCCCGTGCGATGACCCTGATCGCACTGGCGAGAGCCTTGTGGGTGACGGCGTACCGCTCGGTGGGTCCGGCGGCCCCGTCCTGCTCCAGGATGTCGATCGCCTCGTGCATGTCGCGGCCGTGGGCATTGGCCGCGCTCCAGCGGTGCAGGTCGCTCCGGCTTCGGATCAAGGGCAGCACGTGCTCGGCGAGGCCGGTCAGCGGGGTCGGCGGCATGTGGGGAGTCTTGCAGCACGCCGCCATGTCGAGTCCCGTGCGTTCTTGAGTAGCCAGATCTCGATCGAATAGATCTACTCAACTTCGCAGGGACGTCTCGGGTCTCGGCGTGTTGCGTGACCTAACTCGTTGCGATGACGCGTCAACTTTCCGGCCGATTCTTAACATGTTGCGTATATGCAACAGGCACGTACAGTCGGGGCATGGATCTGGCCGAGCGCATCTCGGCACTGCGCCGCGCGAACGGGCTGAGTGCTCGTCAGCTCGCGGCACTGGTCGACGTTGCTCCAACGACGGTCACGCGGATTGAGTCCGGCGCCGTGAGCCCGTCGTTCGATCTGGCCCAGGAGATCCTGACGGTGCTCGGGGAGCCGATCGGCTTCACCGGCGTAGCGGACGTTGATGCGATCGCGACCGCACGTCTCGCGCTCAACCCGAATCTCGACGTCTCGTCGACGCCGGGCGTCGAAGTGTGGCGCCAGCGCTGGGCGCGCATCGGACTCCTCGATGCTGACGGGCGCGTCGCACCCGGCAAGGAAGCCGACCTGCTGTTCCGTGCTGGTCGCGCTGCTCGCCTGACCCGGCGACCCGGTGCTGTGGACTTCGCAGCGGGACCGTCCGCGGATGAGGTCGCTGAGTCGCTTCGCGCGGCTGGAATCGACTACGCCCTCACCGGCGACGCCGGGGCCAACCTCTACCGCTCCAGCGCTGGTGAGGCTTGGCCGGTCCTGTACGTCGAGGACATCGTCGGCGGTGCCGGCGCAGCGAGCCTCGTGCGCAAGGAGCCTGGCACGTTCGGGATGCGGATCACTCTCATCCCCTTCGACGGTGTCAGCGAGATCGGGCGGGTCAACATCGACGGCACGACGGTCGTTGCTCGCGACCAGGTCGTCATCGACGCCTACGGTGGGATCGACCGCATGGTCGAGCAGGCCGACATCCTCATGGGGAGGCGCGTGGCGTGATGGAGTTCAAGGCACCTCGCACCGAGATCGAGTGGAGTCGTGGCGCGATCTCGCGTCAGAGGTACCGGCGAACGGCGCTGGCGAAATCAGGGGTTGAACGTCACGAGCACCTCGCAGTTCGCGCGGATGCCTGCCGCGAGAACATGACGATCCTTCGGGTCGTTCGTCATCGTTCCGATCAGATCGTCGAAGCCACTGACCGTTGCATCCGGGAACGCATGCCTCATGGCATCGACGCGTCTCTTGACGCTCGCGTCTGGGATGCCGTGCTCCGTCAGGTTCTTCGACAACTCGTCGAGGATCCTCTCCGACCACAAAGGCCGGAACAGGCCGCGCTCGGCCAGACCGAGGATGACATCGTTGAGGTGGAAGCCGAAGAGGACGTTGGTATCGAAGAGCGCTGGGAAAGTTGCCACACTCAGCCCTCAGTTTCTGAGAGCCGCTTCAGTGGAGGCACGCCTTTCGGCAGCTTGTCGTAGTGCTCGATCGAGTCCTTCGCGAGTTCGGCCAACGCCGCGCGGCGCTCGCCTTGGGCGCGTGTCTGGTAGGCCACCACGTCACGCAGTCTCACGCGACGATGACGGCCCACCTTCTCAAACTCGATGGCACCCGACTCCAGGATCTTGACGAAGGTCGGGCGTGACATCCCGAGGAAGTCAGCAGCCTCCTGGGTGGTGAGCTTCGCCGCGTACGGCAAGATCGAGATCCCGTCGCCAAGCGCCAACACGTTGGCCGCCTCTTCCAGCACCTGGAACAGCTCGGCCGGAATCGGCACCTGCTTACCGTCGGGGCCGACCAGCATCGCCTGGCCCGGCTTGTCGGCGGCGATGTTGATGCCGTTCAGCACCTGGGCGAACTGGAGCAGCTCTTCGCGCTCATGGTCAGGCAGGTATGTCTTCGACTGCCGCAGATGAGCGGCCTTCTCTACGGTGGCCATTACTCCACCCTACTCGAAATATTCGAAAAGCGTTGGCTTCAAAATCCGACGGCGGGCCATCACCGGAGCGGGTCGGCATCCTGTCGGGGCGGCGACCGGACAGCAGGCGCTTCAAGCGCTCGCACCAAGTTGTTGAGTTGTGCCCGAACCAAATACAACTTGACAACTTCGCGGCATCGGCGGTCACGCCGACCGGCGTTGGCGCTTGGGCTGGGGGAGCAGGTCGGTGACGGTCGTCGGCTCCTGGTCGGGCGCGACCAGAGCCTTCAACGCTGCCTCGGCCAGCACCATCCGCTTCTCCTCCCAAGCCAGGAGCTGGTCGAGCCGCCACCGATCCGGATGCGTCATGACCGGTGCCGGGACCAACGAGCGGTCCTTGAGATTCTGGTAGCCCTTCGTCTTGCCCCAGCCGTAGCGCGCCATTACGTCGTGCGCGTCGAGGAAGACGTGCCGCGGGTCGGTGTCGTCTCCGGCGTCGGGCGGCCAGTGCACGGCTCACACCGCCTTCGGCTTGCCGAGGACCGGCTGGGAGGCGAGGCGCTGGGTGCGGATGAAGGTCCGCAGGTCGCCGACGGTCGTGTAGAGGCGCCGCCCGATCTTGAAGAACTCCGGGCCGGTGCCCTCCTGTCGCCACCAGCGGACGGTGTTCACCGGGGTCCGCAGGATCTCGGCGACGTCGTCGAGCGTGAGGAGCTCGTCATCGTGGCGCGCGTGGAACGGGATGTCGTGGGTGTTGCTGTTCATGGTTCCTCCTGTCAGGCGTTGGCCCGCGAGGATCGTGGGCGACAGGTAGGTGTGAGGGCCGTGCCGCACAGAGCGCCAAATACGTTCGATCGGATATCGTCGAGAGATGGATCGGGCGTACCTGATCGAAGTCGCACGACGAGCCAGCGGACTGACGCAGGCTGAGCTGGCCGCCAGATCCGGTACGTCGCAAGCGACGATGTCGGCGTACGAACGTGGTCTGAAGTCGCCAACGCTCAAGGTCGCCGCGCGGATCCTCGAGGCCGCGGGGTACGACCTCAACCTGCGCCGGCTCATCGACTGGGTCGAGCACGAGGCGCCCGGAGTCGGGCACTTCTGGGTGCCGAGCACCCTCTGGCACGTCGAGACGCCCGACTGCTTCGCGATCCTGGCGTTCCCCGACCTCATCGGCGACGGGCCGGTCCAGCAGTGGGACATGCACGACCGTGCGCAGCGCAAGGGTGTCTACGAGCAGTTGCTCCAAGGTGGCTCGCCCGAGGAGATGATCCGCTGGATCGACGGCCCCCTCCTGGTCGACGTCTGGGAGGAGCTCGAACTCCCGGACGCGGTCCGCGAGGCGTGGAAGTGGCCGATTGTGATCGCGCGAGGACCGACCCACCCGGACACCGTGCGGATCCTGGGCCGAGGGGACGACTCGTTCACGGCTGAAGCGTGGGTCCGCGGACACGAAGCAGTGCCAAGGAGGGCGCCGGCTCCGAAGGAGCCGCGGGTGCGGTTCATCCGGACGCGCTTCGACCCGCGGCCTCCAGAGGCGACGGCGGGCGGCGACGGGATGAAACCGGCAGCGACCGTCGCCGAGATTGCCGAACGGCTCGCCACTCAGCTGGCGACGTCGCGGCACCCCGCCGCCCCAGCCACCTGGAACGCTGGAGTCGAGTTCGCGCGGAGGTGGGCGGACTTGGGCAACGGCCACAACGTTGTGCTTGCACCGAGCGGACCCGGGTGCGTCGTCGGCGTAACGGTCGAGCCCTACGACGACAGGCTCGACGTCGGCCTCCAACTGATCACGCTCTGGCGATCGGACTGAGCTCGAACACTTCCTCCGGCTACGGGTACTCCAGCAGCTGCTCTGCGCTGATGGCGCTTCAGAATCCGATGCCCGGGCCCGATGACGACGGCGCGGGGCGGCGGTGGTCGAATTCGGGCGGAAGGCTCGGAACCGGCCGATGCCTGCGAGCCTTCGGTCCGTAGCGCTCGATCGCCTCGACCGCAGCCTCCCGTGCGTGCGCCGGTCCGAGATCGGCACGGTCCCGGCCGAACACGTCGCACCACTGCTTGCGCGCGTCCTCGACGGATTCGGCGACGAGGTGCGCGACGTTTCGCTCGCGGCCGCGTGTCATCACGACGTACGCCGACGCAGCGCCCGTGTGTTCGCCGACCAACACATGGCTCTCGGTGACAGTGGCGCCTTGCGCGCCGTAGGCGGTCGTGGCGTAGGCGAGCTCGACATCGCGGCGCACGTAGTCGGGCGGCAACACACGAGTCCCCGCCTCGCCCCTGACGGTGAGCGCGCCGCGATCGCACGAGACGACGGTCCACAACTCGCGGTTCGCGACGCCGGCATCGCGGTCGTTGCGCCGGGTCGCGATGGTGTCGCCGACGCCGAGCCGTTCACCTGCCGCGGTCAGCACCTGCTCGTCGGCCTCACCGGTCGCCTTGCGGATCCGGTGCGCGAAGGCGTTGACCCGTCCAACCTGTTCGCGGGTGTCGGCGACGACGAGCTTGCCGACGCTGGCTTCAGCGGCAAGGCGTCGGGTCCGCTCGACGTCGCTGGCGTGGATGACGATCTCGCCGCGGGCGAGGAGTTCATCGAACACCTCGCCGGGCGCGGTGCCCGTCCGCATCCGCACCGACAGCTCGGCATAGCGGAGGTCCTTGAAGCGGCGTACGCCGTCGAGCTGTTGCACGCGATCGGGTGCGTACCTGATCGCCAGATCCAGCACCCCGCCACGGCCGACGGCGGGGAGCTGATGGCGGTCGCCGACCAGAATCACCAGGGCCTTGGTCTCGTCGGCCAGACGGAGTAGCGCGCGGGCAGTGTCCTGATCGACCATGCCCGCCTCGTCGACGACGAGCAGGTCGCCTCGACGCAGTCGGGCGCTGACATCGGGCACGGAGTCGCCTCGACTCCACCGACCGTCCTCGTCCCAGCGGAAGCCGTGCTGGTGGAGCAGCCAGGCTGCGGAGTACGACGCCGCGCCGATCGCTCCCTCTGCGACCTGGGCCGCCTTGAGAGTCGGTGTCACCACGACCATCCGACGCCCGGCCGCGATCGCTCGCTCGCGGGTTTCCGCGAGACGGGCGGTTTTGCCAGCCCCGGCCGCGCCCTCGATCACGGTGATCGTCTTGGCTTGGGCGCGAGTCGCAAGGCGGTCGACGATCTCGTGCTCGACCGCCAGCACGTCGACCGACGTGAACGAACGCACGTGCTCGGGCACGTCCGATCGGGGGAGTAGCGGGCGTGATGCGGCGACGACGCGAGCGGTCAGATCCTCTGCCAACTCACGGCGCACGGCCCGGTCGACCACGCCTCCGCCGGACGCGATGATCCGCTCGACCTCACCCCGGGCGTCGGCCGCGTTCCACGCCGAGCGACGTGAGCCGAGCCGGACGAGAGCCAGCTCGACGACGCCGTCGCGGTCGACGGCGCCCGTCCGCAGCACGGGTAGCGGAGCGCCTGGCGCCGGCGAGACGTAGCCGAGCTCGTGCAACTCCTCCATCCAGCGGTGCCGCAGTTCCTCACCGTTTGTAGGCACCACCTTGTCCGGCCGCGCGTCGGCCCACGCTCGCCGATCCCATGCCTGCCGCAGCGCCGGCCCGGGTTCCTCGCCGGGATGTTCGGAGCGCCACTCAGCCTCGTAGGTGTCGACGTTGGCCTCGATCTGCTTCGCCCGTGCGCTGAACGCTCCCGTGTACGGCGCCAGTTCGACGACCTCGCCGGTGTCAGCGTCCAGCATGAACCCTCGTCTCGCCAGCGCCTCCCGGAACCCCGGGTTGGTCATCACCGCGGCGTGCCCGATCCCGTTGATCGCCTCCAGGCTGTCGCGAACCCCGACCGTGTGCAGCCCACGCCACACCGATCCGGTGGTTGAGCCTGTCGAAACCAACACGCGGGCGTTGATCTGGAGGTGCAGGTGCCTGTGTGGGTCGCCGGCCCGGGAGGTGAAATGGCGTACGACGGCCGCCTCGATCTGCTCCACCGGGATCTGCACCTGGTTGCCGCGTGGCCCGACCCGGGTGGTGGCATGCGATGCGAGCCAGCCGATGATCTCCTCGGCCGCCGCCATCTGGGCAGCGTCGTATGCCTCGGCGATCTCGGGGTGCAGGGCGGCCGCGAGCGACCAGGTCTTCGGCCCGTTGACGGTGACCTCGACGAATCGCACGCCCTTGTCGTCCTTCCGCAGTCGCCCCTTCGGCGGCATTCGCTGGTCGAGCTTGTCGAAACCGACGTCGTATCCGGCGACCCATCGTTCGTACGTCTCGCCGTCCATATCGGCTCGCGGCTCGACGCTGTTCGGAGTTGCCGCGAAGTGCATCGCGACGCCACTGCCTTCGGCGAGGTAGTAGTCGTCGGCTCGGGAGCGATCGGCCTCGACGTAGTGGCGCGCAGCGGCGGCGGCGCCGCGGTAGATCTTCATCCCGCCGTGCACGCGAACGACCTCCCTCAACAACCGTCGATGACCGTGAAACCACAGGTCAGGCGGTACATCGGCGCCCGTCCCGCTACGAACTCTCGTAGCATGCGTGCCGCTGGAAGGGGGTGTGAGAAGGGGTCAGATGAGAGCGAGATTGTGGAGCCATTGGTGGTTGGTGATGGACGTCAGGGGCAGGGGCAGGGGCAGGCAAAGTGGAAGGACGGGAGACGGTGGGGAGAGAGATGCGGGACATGAGGGACGGGCGCGTTTGACGGCGCCCGGGCCACGGTCGATCTGGACACGATCAAGCGGTTCCGGAGGATTCGTCGGCGGCGACTGGAAGACTGCGCACCGTGAGCGTGACGAGCAAAGAAGCTGAGCGGACAGAACTCCACAAGACCATCTGGCGGATCGCCAACGACCTGCGCGGCAGCGTCGACGGGTGGGACTTCAAGACCTATGTCCTCGGCACGCTCTTCTACCGCTTCATCTCCGAGAACCTGACCGCGTACCTCGACGAGGCCGAGCGGCTGGCCGGCAACGAGGGTTTCGATTACCGCCGCCTGCCCAACGCCGACGCCGAGTTCGGCCGCGAGGAGACGGTCAAGGAGAAGGGCTTCTACATCCTGCCTGGCGACCTGTTCGCCAATGTGCGCGAGAAGGCACGCCACGACGAGAACCTCAACGAGACCCTGAGCCGCGTCTTCAAGAACATCGAAGGCTCAGCCGTCGGTGCGAACTCCGAGGACGACATCAAGGGCCTCTTCGACGATCTCGACGTCAACAGCAGCAAGCTCGGCCCCACGGTCGCCAAGCGCAACGAGAAGCTCGTCAAGCTGCTCGACGCGATCGGCGACCTCCCGCTCGGCGGCACCTTCCGCGAGAACAACAACGACCTGTTCGGCGACGCCTACGAATACCTCATGCAGATGTACGCCTCGGCGGCCGGCAAGTCCGGCGGGGAGTACTACACGCCCCAGGAAGTCGCCGAGCTCCTCGCCCGCATCACCGTCGTCGGCAAGACCGAGGTCAACAAGGTCTACGACCCGGCCTGCGGCTCGGGCTCGATGCTGCTGAAGTACGAGAAGGTCCTCGGCCACGGCAAGGTCCGCCAGGGCTACTTCGGCCAGGAGGTCAACCTGACCACCTACAACCTGTGCCGGATCAACATGTTCCTGCACGACATCCCGTACGAGAAGTTCGACGTCGCCCACGGCGACACCCTGATCGACCCGGCGCACTGGGACGATGAGCCGTTCGAGGCGATCGTGTCCAACCCGCCGTACTCGATCAAGTGGGACGGCGATGCCAACCCGCTGCTCATCAACGACCCGCGCTACGCCCCCGCTGGTGTCCTGGCGCCGAAGTCGAAGGCCGACCTGGCCTTCACGATGCACATCCTCAGCTGGCTCGCGGTCAACGGCACGGCGGCGATCGTTGAGTTCCCCGGCGTCCTCTATCGCGGCGGCGCCGAGCAGAAGATCCGCAAGTACCTCGTCGACAACAACTTCGTCGACGCAGTCATCCAGCTCCCGCCGGACCTCTTCTTCGGTACGACGATCGCGACCTGCGTGATCGTGCTCAAGAAGTCCAAGTCCGACAACAGGATCCTGTTCATCGACGGCTCCGCGTTGTTCAGCCGACAGGGCAACAAGAACAAGCTCACGACCGAGCACCAGCAGACTATCCTCGACGCGTTCGCCCACCGCGAGGACGTGCCGCACTTCGCGACCCTGGTCGACCACGCGGTGATCGCCGACAACGGCTACAACATCGCCGTCAGCTCCTACGTCGAAGCTGAGGACACCCGCGTCGCCGTCGACATAACCGAGCTCAACGCCGAGATCGCCCGGATCGTCGAGAATCAGTCTAAGCTCCGCGCCCAGATCGACGCGATCGTGGCCGACCTGGAAGGGGCCAACTGATGGACTCGATGCCGAACTGGGAAGGCTTCATGGCGCCGGTGCTTGATGTGCTGAGCGACGGTGTCGTGCGCGGACGAAGCGACATCAACGCTGCGGTCGTCGCTCGCGCTGCGCTCACTGAGGTGCAGACCAGCGAGGTGCTGGGCTCGGGTCAGCCCAAGTACGCCAACCGCATCGGCTGGGCCTTGTCGTTTCTGACGAACGTGGGGGCCTTGACGCGTCCGTCGCGTGGCCACTACACGATCACCGACGCCGGCAGGAACGTGCTTACGACGCATGTAGGTGATCTTCGGGAGCGTGACTTCAAGATGATGGCTGCTGACCCGAACTCCGGCATCACCGAGTACATCGCAAGCACCAAGACCGAATCGACCGCTTCCTCGGTCGGCCCCGACCAGGTCGACCTGGACCCGACCGAGCAGGTCGAGCAGGGGATCGCGCGGATCGACGATGCGGTCGCGTCGGAGCTTCTCGCACGTCTCCTGGGCAACTCGCCGACGTTCTTCGAGCACGCCGTCGTCAAGCTGCTGGTCGCCATGGGATACGGCGGAGCCGGCGGCGCGGCCAACGTTACGAAGCAGTCGGGCGACGGTGGCATCGACGGGGTCATCGACCAAGATGCCCTCGGACTGAGCCGCGTCTACATCCAAGCCAAGCGGTACGCGCTCGACAGCTCCGTCGGGCGGCCAGACCTACAGGCGTTCGTCGGAGCTCTCAGCGGAAAGGCCGACTCCGGCGTCTTCATCACGACAGCCAGGTTCTCGGTCGGTGCAGAGGCGTACGCACGCGAGATCCCGGCTCGGCTGATCCTCATTGACGGGTCTCGCCTGGTCCGCCTGATGATTCGCTACGGCGTCGGAATCCAGGTCAAGGACACCTACCGTGTCGTCGAGATCGACGAGGACTTCTTCGAATGAGCCGTATCGACGACCTCATCGCTGAGCATTGTCCTGGCGGCGTCGAGTTCCGAGCCCTTGGCGACGTTTGTGATGTCTTTAGTGGGTTCGCCTTTAGGTCGAGCCTTTTCAACGATAAAGGCGTAGGGCTCCCGCTGATCCGCATCCGCGATGTGAACTCGGGCGATTCCGGGACGTTCTATTCGGGTGAATACGACGAGCGCTATCTCGTTTCGACCGGCGACTTGCTTATAGGTATGGATGGCGACTTTCGGGCGGTTCGGTGGCAGCGGGGTCCAGCCTTGTTGAACCAGCGGGTCTGCCGGCTCCAGGAGCTTTCGCTCGATATAGAGCCGTCCTACCTCCACCACCTCGCCAAGGTTGTTGTTCAAACGATCCAAGACAGAACCGAGCAATCAACTGTTAAGCATTTGTCGTCGCGCGATCTGAAGGCCACCAAAATTCCGGTGCCGCCACTGGCGGTCCAGCGTGAAATTGCTGCCATCCTCGATCAAATGGAGACGCTGAAAGTCGAGCTTGAAGCCGAACTTGAAGCCGAACTTGAACAACGCTCCAGCCAGTATGCGTATTACCGCGATTCACTCTTGAATTCTGGCAACTCCGCCTGTCAGTGGCGAACTCTCTATGAAGTCGCAGCCGAATTTGGGCGAGGCAAGTCGAAGCATCGACCGCGAAACGATGCCAAACTTTATGGGGGGCCCTACCCGTTCATACAGACCGGGGACATCAGGAACAGCAGTCACCGGGTGACCGCGCATTCGCAGACGTACAGCGAGCTGGGCTTGGCCCAGAGTAAACTCTGGCCGCGGGGAACCGTGTGCATCACGATTGCTGCGAATATCGCTGAAACAGCAGTCTTGGACTTTGACGCCTGCTTCCCGGATAGCGTTGTAGGGTTGGTTCCTGACCCTTTGACGACCACCCCTGAGTACGTGGAGTATCTACTCCAATCGTTCAAGTCGACCTTGGCGTCGAGGGGACAAGGCAGCGCGCAAGAGAACATCAATCTGGCGACCTTCGAGCACGCGCGCTTTCCGTTTCCATCGCTCAAAGAGCAGGCCAGGATCGTCGCGATCCTGGACCGGTTTGATGCGCTCGTCAGCGACCTGTCGATTGGTCTCCCCGCCGAGATCGAGGCGCGCCGCAAGCAATACGAGTACTACCGCGACAGGTTGCTGACGTTCGAGGAAGCCGCGTGACCGAGTTCCCCGAGCTGGGCGCCGCCGGCAGCGCCACGCACTTCGAGCCGATCTCGGTGAGCGACGAGAGCACGGTCGTCGCCGAGTTCTCGCCCGACGCTGCAGATGGGTCTGGCTACCAGAGCGAGGCCGAGCTGGAGGCCGAGCTCGTCAGGCTCCTGCAGGGGCAGGCGTACGAGTACCTCCCGGTCACCAGCGCCTCAGCGCTGGAGGCGAACCTCCGCACCCAACTGGCGGCGTTGAACAAGATCGAGTTCTCCGATGCCGAATGGCAGCGGCTGTTCGCCGAGTCGATCGCCGGCAAGAACGACGGGATCGTCGAGAAGACCATGCGCATCCAGGCCGATCACATCCAGGTGCTCAAGCGCGACGACGGCACGGCCAAGAACATCTACTTGATCGATAAGGCCAACGTCCACAACAACCGGCTCCAGGTGATCAACCAATACGAGGTCGACGGCGCCCGGAGCAACCGCTACGACGTGACCGTGCTGGTCAACGGGCTGCCGATGGTGCACATCGAGCTCAAGCGTCGCGGGGTCGACATCCGGGAGGCGTTCAACCAGATCAACCGCTACCAGCGCGAGAGCTTCTGGGCCGACTCTGGGCTGTTCCAGTACGTCCAACTGTTCGTGATCAGCAACGGCACGCTGACGAAGTATTACTCCAACACCACCCGCGACCGGCACGTCAACGAGACGGTCGGTGGCAGGCGCGGGAAGAAGCAGTCGTCCAATACGTTCGAGTTCACGAGTTGGTGGGCGGACGCCAACAACCGAGCGATCGCTGACCTGACCGGGTTCACCAAGACGTTCTTCGCCAAGCACACGCTGCTCAACATCCTGACGAAGTACTGCGTGTTCGACGTCGACCGGAACCTGCTGGTGATGCGGCCATACCAGATCGTCGCGGCCGAGCGGATCCTCCAGCGGATCGAGACCTCCACCAACTACAGGCAGCTCGGCACTGTCGCTGCCGGCGGCTACGTCTGGCACACGACCGGATCCGGCAAGACGCTAACGTCGTTCAAGGCCGCGCAATTGGCGAGCAAGCTGACGTCCGTCGACAAGGTGCTGTTCGTCGTGGACCGCAAGGACCTCGACTACCAGACCCAGCGCGAGTACGACCGGTTCGAGAAGGGCGCCGTCGACGGCACCACCAACACCTCCCACCTCAAGCGGCGGCTCGAGGACCCGGCTTCGCGGATCATCGTCACCACGATCCAGAAGCTCGACCGCTTCATCAAGGCCAACGCCAAGCACGAGATCTACAGCGGGCACCTGGTCGTGATCTTCGACGAGTGCCACCGCAGCCAGTTCGGCGACATGCACGTGGCGATCACCAAGGCGTTCAAGAAGTACAACCTGTTCGGGTTCACCGGAACACCGATCTTCGCCGAGAACGCCGGCTCGAGCGGCAACCCGCAACTGCGCACCACCGAGCAGGCTTTCGGCGACAAGCTGCACACCTACACGATCGTCGACGCGATCAGCGACAAGAACGTCCTTCCGTTCCGCATCGACTACGTCAACACCCTCAAGATCCCGGACACGCTGACGGACAAGCAGGTCGCGGCCATCAACACCGAGGCGGCGCTCCTCAGCCCGGAGCGCGTCGGGGCCGTGACGTCGTACATCCTCGATCATTTCGACCAGAAGACCCGCCGCAACTCGACCTACAGGCTGGGGGAGAAGCGGGTCGCCGGCTTCAACTCCATGTTCGCCACCGCCTCGATCGACGCGGCCAAGCGCTACTACAAGGAGTTCGAGGAACAGCAGCGCGAGCGGGAGATCGCCAACCCGGCGTACCAGCCGCTCAAGGTCGGACTGATCTTCAGCTACGCCGCAAACGAGGACCTTGATGGCGGCCTCCTTGGCGAGGAGGAGTTCGAGACTCACGACCTCGACCAAAGCTCGCGCGACTTCCTCGAAGATGCGGTCCAGGACTACAACGGCATGTTCGGCACCAGCTTCGACACCTCGGCCGACCGCTTCCAGAACTACTACAAGGATCTGTCGCAGCGGCTGAAGAACCGGGAACTCGACCTCCTCATCGTCGTCAACATGTTCCTCACCGGCTTCGACGCCACCACCCTCAACACGCTGTGGGTCGACAAGAACCTGCGCTCCCACGGCCTGATCCAGGCCTACTCGCGCACCAACCGGATCCTGAACTCGGTCAAGACCTACGGCAACATCGTCAGCTTCCGCGACCTGGAGCAGGCCACCAACGACGCGCTCTCACTGTTCGGCAACAAGGACGCCCGCGGCGTCGTCCTGCTCAAGCCCTACGCCGATTACTACGGCGAGTACTCCAAGCTCGTCGCGGATCTCATCGCGCTGTTCCCGCTGGACTTGCCGATCGTCGGCGAGGCTGCGCAGAAGCAGTTCATCGCGCTCTTCGGGGCGATCCTGCGGCTGAGGAACATCCTCGTCTCGTTCGACGACTTCGCCGGCCACGAGCTGCTGTCCGAGCGGGAGTTCCAGGACTACCGCAGCATCTACCTCAACCTGTACGCCGAGTTCCGCAGCCAGGACGCGGCCGAGAAGGAGTCGATCAACGACGACGTCGTCTTCGAGATCGAGCTCATCAAACAGGTCGAGGTCAACGTCGACTACATCCTGCTTCTCGTCGAGCAGTGGCGTCAGGCCCGCGGCAACGGCTCCGACGTCGAGATGACGGCGCTGATGAACATCCAGCGCGCCATCGACTCCAGCATCACGCTGCGCAACAAGCGCGACCTCATCCTCGCGTTCGTGGACTCGGTCAACGTCAGCGACGACACCAGCGAGGACTGGCGCCGGTTCGTCGAGGCCAAGAAGACCGAGGAGCTCGAAGCGCTCATCGTGGCCGAGGGGCTAAAGCCCGACGAGACCCGTGCCTTCGTCGCGGAAGCCTTCCGGGACGGTGCGATCCCCACTGCGGGCACCGCCATCACGAAGATCCTGCCGCCCGTCTCCAGGTTCGCCGCCGGCGGCAACCATGCGCTGAAGAAGCAGAGCGTGCTCGACAAGCTCGCTGCCTTCTTCGACCGCTACTTTGGACTGACTTGATGTCGTCGCTGGACATCAGCTCTGTTCTTGCTGCCCTAGCTGCCAAGCGACCAGTGTTCCACTCGGAAGCGGACTTCCAGTTTGCCTTCGCCTGGCAGGTTCGTGCCATCCACGACGTCGAGGTCAGGTTGGAGACTCACCCTCGTCCTCTGGTGAACCTCGACGTTCAGTTGAACTGGCCAGACGGGCGTCGCACGGCAATCGAGCTGAAGTACAAGACGCGGCTGTGGGTCGGGGACGTGGAGGGTGAGCACTTCGCGCTCAAGGACCAGGGCGCCAACGACATCGGCGGTTACGACTTCCTCAAGGACGTTGAGCGCGTCGAGACCTTCGTTGATGCGGCTCCGGGATGGGACGGGCTGGCCGTCATGATCACCAATCTTGCGACCTACTGGAATCCCGCGTCCCACGGCCGTGCGACCAATGCGGATGCCTTCCGGCTCCACCAGGGCCGCGCAGTGGCAGGCGAACTGAATTGGCGGAATCTCGGTGGAACCCAAGCCCAGCGGCCGAACCCAATCAGGCTGCGAGATGGCTACCTGCTGCACTGGACGGACTACTCCCGCGTCGACGCCAGCGCCGCAGGAACATTTCGCTCCCTTGTAGTCCCCGTCGGAAGAGCGGTGGGCCCCGCGCGCCTCGGATGATCTGAACTAGCGTTCAGCCAGCTTGTTGACCGAGTCGCGGAGGGCGTCCTCGCCGGCTCGGACGTAGTGGTTGAGGACGGTGGTGAGCTTGTCGCCGAGGTACTGGGCGACGACCTCCCAGGGCTCGCCGAGCTCGTCGTGGAACCACTTGGTCGCGGCGTGGTGGCGGAGGTTGCGGTAGACGATCGTCCGCGGCCAGGCGTTGTCGGGATCGTTCGTCTCTACCCACGCGCGCACGCGGTGCCAGCGTTCGTTGTGCATCTCGGGCTTCGCGGGCAGGCCGGTGACGGTGTCGACGAAGAGCCACAGCTCGTCCTCGGGCGGGACCGGGTAGTTCCACCAGGCGAGGTTCTTGTCCTTCTCGCGAGTCGCCAGCGAGGCGCGGCGCTGACGCTCGACCTCCTGCGCATTGATGACCTGCTGGAGCGACGACTTGGCAGGCAGGCCGAGCAGCTCCTTAGCGCGGGGGAGGAGCTCGTCGTGCATGAGCGACTTGGGCAACGGGACCTCGTGGAGGCTGTGGTTCTTGACCGGGCCGCGGAATCCGACTGCTTTGCGTGGGGTGATCCACGAGCCGTTGACATGGACGTAGCCGCGGTCGAAGAACACGTCGATCGCGCGGAGCGCGTTCTGCTCCCCGAGGCGCAGGCCGCCGAACCCGGCCACGCGGATCTTCGTCCCGAGCAACGGGAGGCGGGTCATCAGCGGGTCGGTCCCGTCAGGACCACACAGCTTGTCGGCGGCATCGGCCATCGCCTTCACCTGGCGGGTCTCCGGGCGCAGGCGGGGGTCGACGTACTGCGCCGTTGCCCCGTGCAGCACATGGGCGCGCCCGATCTCCAAACCGTCCAGTGGGTCGATGCTCCGGTCGAGCCAGCCAAGGCGCCACGCGAGTTTCCGCATCGCGGCGAGTTGGCCGCGGAGGTCCTCGCGGCCACGCTGGGAGAAGAGCGTCTTGCTGCCCTTCTCCATCACCTTGCGGCTGTGCTCGACGCGCCACTTCGTCACCGGCACATCGCCGATGGTCGGCAGGATGTGGGCGTTGAGTCGCGACTCGCGACCTTCCAGAGTGCGCGGCTGCTTGCCTCGCTCACGACTGTCGCGCAGGTACTCCTCCCCGAGCATCCGGATCGTTCGCGACGCGCGCACATCAGCGCCGACGGGCGTCGCCTGCTCGGTGTCGAGTGCCGCCTCGGCCTGGGCGAAGATCTTGCGGGCCTCATCTTCGGAGGCAGCGCGGCGCAGCACCCGCTTCCACGGCTCGCCCTCGCCGGCGGGAGCACGGAAGAACACCTGGAACTTGTTGCTGCCCGCGCCGGGGGCGTAGAGCCGCACCCGCCACGGCCGGGTGCTGCCGCCGAGGGTGCGCGGCTTGCCCTGCGCGAGCAGCTTCGGCTGAGAACGCGTTGCCACGAGACCTCCTACGCTGGAAGAACCATCGTACGCTGGTTTCGTGCATCACTCTCGTGCATCACTCAAGGAAAAATGATGCACGTGCCACTCATAAGGAGTCACAGGAATGGCCAATCGCCTCGCCTCGGCAACGAGCCCCTATTTGCTCCAACACGCGGAGAATCCAGTGGATTGGTGGGAGTGGGGACCCGAAGCCTTCGCTGAAGCAAGACGCCGTGATGCACCAGTTCTCCTGTCAATCGGCTACGCCGCCTGTCACTGGTGCCACGTGATGGCGCACGAGTCCTTCGAGGACGAGGCGACCGCGGCGCTGATGAACGAGTTCTTCGTCAACATCAAGGTCGACCGCGAGGAGCGTCCCGACGTCGACGCGGTCTACATGGCCGCGACGCAGGCGATGACCGGCCACGGCGGCTGGCCGATGACCTGCGTGCTCGACCACGAGGGCCGGCCCTTCTTCGCCGGCACCTACTTCCCCGACCAGCCGCGGCACGGGCAGCCGGCGTTCCGGCAGGTGCTCACGTCGCTGGCCGACGCCTGGTTCAAGAAGCCGGACGACGTCGCCCAGGCCGCCGCCTCGGTCGCGGCGCACCTGCAGCAGGCAGCCGTCTCGGCCTCCGCGACCCTCGGCCCGGAGGACCTCGACCTCGCCGTACGCGGCCTGGCCTCCGAGTTCGACCCGCAGGCCGGCGGCTTCGGCGGCGCGCCGAAGTTCCCGCCCTCGATGGTCCTCGAGTTCCTCCGCCGGTACGTCGACGCGCGTGGCTCCGCCTCGGCAGCTGCCGACGACGAGCTGGTCCGCCAGGCCCGCCACATGCTCGTGCGCACGCTGCACGCGATGGCCGGCTCCGGCATGTACGACCAGATCGGCGGTGGCTTCGCGCGGTACGCCGTCGACCGCGGCTGGGTCGTGCCGCACTTCGAGAAGATGCTCTACGACAACGCCCAGCTGCTCGGCGTCTATGCGCGGCGAGACAGCGACCTGAGCCGCCGCGTCGCGCAGGAGACCGCCGACTTCCTGCTCCGCGAGCTGCTCACGCCCGAGGGCGGGTTCGCCTCCGCGCTCGACGCCGACTCGCTGGACGCCGAGGGTCACCTGGAGGAGGGCGCCTTCTACGCGTGGACCCCCGCGCAGCTCGTCGAGGCCCTCGGCCACGACCGGGGCGCCTGGGCCGCGGAGCTCTTCGGGGTGACCGAGGACGGGACCTTCGAGAAGGGCACGTCGACCCTCCAGCTGCGTCACGCGCCGACCACCTCGGGCGAGCTGGCCCGCCTCTCCGAGGTGAAGGCGCGGCTCCTCGACGCCCGCGAGCTCCGCCCCCGCCCGCACCGCGACGACAAGGTCGTCGCTGCCTGGAACGGCCTCGCGATCAGTGGCTTCTGCGCCGCCGGCACGATGCTCGACCGGCCCGACTACGTCGACGCGGCCGTCGGTGCCGCCCGGCTCCTGCTCGAGGTGCACCTGGTCGACGGCCGCCTCCGCCGCGTCTCCCGCGACGGCGCGGTCGGCGCCCACGCGGGCGTTCTCGAGGACCACGCCTGCGTGGCGCAGGGCTTCCTCGACCTGCTCCAGGCGACCGGTGACCCGGCCTGGCTCGGTCACGCGCGCGGGCTGCTCGACACCGCGCTCGAGCGGTTCCGGGCCGAGGACGGCGGCTTCTTCGACACCGCCGCCGACGCCGAGGCACTGGTCACCCGCCCGCGCGAGTACGCCGACAACGCGAGCCCCTGCGGTCAGTCGGCGATGGTGCACGCGCTCTCCACCTTCGCTGCGATCACGGGGGAGGGGCGCTACCGGACGGCCGCCGAGGAGACGCTGGCCGTGCTCGGCCCGCTGGCCACCCGTGCCCCGCGCTTCGCCGGCTGGGCGCTGGCCGCAGCCGAGACGATGTTCGCTGGCCCCGAGGAGATCGTGGTGGTCGGCGAGCCCGGCCCCGACCGCGATGCCCTGGCCCTCGCCGCCCGCCGGCGGCCGGGTGCGGTCGTCCTCGTGGCGACGCCCGCGGAGACCGGGCCCGAGGCTGCTCTCGACCTGCTGCGCCACCGGCCGACGGTCGGGGGCCGCGCGACGGCGTACGTCTGTCGGGGGATGGTCTGCGAGCAGCCGGTCACCGACCCGGCGGACCTCGCCTGACCGGCCTCAGCCCAGCGTCGCGGGGTCGACGTGGTCGCGGGTGACCAGCACGTACTCCGCGAGCATGTCGCCGAGCAGCGCGCCGCCCTCGATGTCGCTGGGCACGTGACCGGCCATGTAGATGCGCGACCAGTCGATCTCGTCCTCCATCCAGCGGTACTCCGCGTCCATGTGCGGGGCGAAGTGCGCCAGGTAGGTGCGTGAGGCGGCGGCCGCACTCGCGTGGCGCGACGGGTACGAGCAGGGGCAGGTCTGCCCCGCCTTGACCTGGTGGTCCGGGCGGAGCGACGGCTCCAGCACGTACGGCGCCGAGACGCCGAACCGCGTGCCGAGCGTGTCGGCGGCCTTCTTGGAGAGCTTCAGCAGCAGCTTCTCGTCGGCCTTGCGCTGGTGGCCCGCGGACGCCGTCAGCCACTCGCGCTGGTCGTGGGCGTAGAGCTTCCAGACGTCCTTCTTGCCGTGCGCCTCGAGCCACGTCGCGGCCTTCACACCGGCCGCCGTGCGCTCGTGGGCCAGCCGTTCCTCGCCGGGCAGCTCCTTCGCCCGGTCCTTCGGCGGTGCGGGGAACGCCGTCAGCAGCCACTTCTGGAAGCCGGTGTCGTCGGCCTTCCGGCCGTGCCCGCGCCACCAGTCCGCCATCGCCTCGTGGGCGCGCGCGGCCTGAGGTACGACGAGCGGGTCGACCGGAGCGAGGGCGCGGTCGGCGAAGAGCCGCGGGGCGGGGTCCGCCTCGATCGTGTCCTTGGCCGAGAGGCTGCCCGCCCCGGTCAGCAGGGGCAGGAGCGCGCACACGGCCAGCGCGACGATCGCGACGACTGCGACGACGAGGTAGCGGCGGCGGGGGAGCCTCATGCGCTGATCCGTTCGAGGTGGAGGGCGGTGCCGGTCAGCCGGTGCACGTCGTTGGCGGGCACGTGGTCGTGCAGCAGCGAGGCGGTCGCGGCGTACTTGCTGAAGGAGCGGGGGCGCTGGCCCAGCCGGCGCAGCACGAGGTCGGCCAGCGACGGCGAGGCGCCCGACTTGGTCTCCACGAGCACGAAGCCCGGATCGAGCCGCACGCGCCCGGCCGGGCCTGTGGCGACCAGGTGCGCGTCGAGCGTCACGCGGCTGCCGCCGGCCAGGTCGACCAGGGTTGCGCGCTCGTAGGTCATCTCGACCGTCGGCTCGAGGGACGGCACGCCCGGCACGGCCGCCTCGCGCAGCGCCTGCTCGAGGAACGCCGCCTCCTCGTCGCCGAAGCGGCCGAAGCGGTCCGGTCCGACCGTCGTCTGCACCTTCACCGTGCCGCCGCGCGGCTCCTTGGTCTTCACCTCGAAGCGGCAGAGGCCGTCCTCGACGTACAGCCGCGAGCGGGCCTTGAAGCGGCGCCGGCGGCGCTGGATGTGGTCGCGCACGCAGAGCAGGTCCCCGGTGTCGACGTACTGCGTGCGGTACGTCGTGCTGGTCCGGCCGGCGACGCTCAGCACGTGGTGGGTGGCTGCGAGCTGCTCGACCAGCCGGTGCACGACGGGGCGGGGCACGACGTACTTGCGGTCGGTGCGCTCGAGGAGGGCGGCGCACGCCATCACCTCGTCGAGGGAGGCCCGGCGCAGCAGGGTGAGGCCGAGGTCGTCAGGCATGGTCGACGCTCTTCCCGGGCCGGTCGATGTCCTCAGGTGTCCACGGGTCGCCGGGGTCGAGGCGGTAGCGGACGGAGACCCGTGTGGTGTCGCGGACGTGGTCGACGTCCTCCACGACCAGGTCGATGATCCCGGCCGGGAGCTGGTGCGCCGCGTCGTCGCGGATGAGGGAGCCGTCGAGATAGGCACGGTCCAGCGTCACCCGCATGACGCGCGTGTGCGGCCGCGTGCGGGACTCGTCGGCGACGGCGAGCACGGCCACGAGGAGAACGTCGACGACGAGGACGACGCTCAGGGGTGCGGCGAGCAGGCCGTTGACCAGGCCGAGGACGAGCGCCACGAACGTGTACGCCATGTCCTGCAGCGTGAACGCCTCCGACCGCAGCCGGACCAGGCTGAGCAGGCCGAAGAGCCCGAAGCCCACGCCCGCCGGGATGTCCTGCCCCGCGATGACGACGACGGTCGAGAAGAGCCCGAGGTTGAGCGCGGCGAAGACGAGCGGCATCTCGGGAGCGGAGACCCGGCGCCGGTAGAGCAGGCCGGCGGTCACGAGCAGGCACAGGACGTCGACGCCGAGTCGGACGCCCAGGGGGAGCACGTGGGAGAGGTCCATCCGCCGACCGTAGGAAACGCTCCGTGAACGGAGCATGAACGCCGCGCGGGGGTGGGCACACTGGAGGCATGGAGCCCGAGGCACGGAGCCAGCAGTCACCGATCCCGCACCAGCCGCGCCGGTTCTTCGACGGCGGGGTGGCGCCGACGGCGGACCAGCCCGAGGTCCCGCCGGACGACCTGGCCGACCCGCGGATCGTCCTCGAGCGGCACCTCGACCCGCAGGGCCGCGAGCGGTTCCTCATGCTCCGCCGCATCGGCTACCTCGACCGCGTCTTCGGGCCGCTGCTCGTCCCCGCGCGCGCCGACTTCCTGACCGACCTCGCCTCCGTGCCGGCGGTCTTCACCTGGCTGGTCCCCAAGACCGGTGCGCACCTCCCGGCGGCGCTGCTCCACGACGGCCTGGTCCGGCAGGGCGCCTACGTGTCGGCCGAGGGCCACCCGGTGACGCTGACCCGCGTCGACGCCGACCGTGTCTTCCGCGACGGGATGGCCGACACCGGCACCCCGCTCGTACGCCGCTGGCTGGTGTGGGCGGCCGTCACCACCAACACGCTGTGGCTGGGGCGCAACAACGGCTGGTCGCCCGCGCAGCGGTGGCGCTACCGGCTGGCCGTCGTCGGCACGCTCGGCCTGATCGCGGTGCTCGGCGTGCTCTCCACGCTCGACCTCTTCGACGTCATCGCCGTCGTGCCGTGGATGGGTCACGGCCCCTTCCTGGCGGAGCTGGCGCGCGGGGCGGCCGTCGCCGTCGTGCTGCCGGCGCTGCTCGGGCTGCTCTGGGGGCGGTTCCGCATCGCCGGCTGGATCATGTGCATCGGCCTGGCGCTCCTGCTCCACGTCACGATCGCGCTCGTGCTGCTCACCGGGCTCTACTGGCTCACCGAGAAGGTGGCCGCTCTCTTCGTCCCGCACTCACCTGGCGTCAGTCGCAGCCGCGCCGGGTGAGCGCCCACGGGTCGCCGGCCGGCACGAGGGTCAGCCGCGCGCCCGAGTCGTCGACGTAGACGGCCGTGTCGCCCGCGACGGCGACCGTCCCGGTGAGCTCCGCCGTGCCGGTCGTGCCCGGCCGCGGAAGGGCGAGGCGCCGCGGCACCGGGCCACCCCAGCCGAACTGGTCCTCGCGCACGACGTCCCACCGCCGGCCGCCCACCGGCACGGGCTCGACCCAGCAGTGCCCCACCGTCAGCGTCACGGGCACGGACGGCGTCGCGACGGTGCGCCAGCGCTCGTGGTCCTCGCACTGCTCGAGCCCGTCGACGAACCACGCGCGCCCGGCCACCGGCCGGCGCATCCGCGTCCACTCCAGCCGCGTGTGTGCCGAGCCGCCGTCGCGGACGAACCAGACCTGCCGCCTCGACCGGTCGACCACCGGCCTGCCGAGCTGCTTCGACCAGGCGGTCAGCAGCTCCGTGAAGGACCGGTCACCGCTGTCGTCCAGCTGCAGCACCGTCGGCTCGCCGTCGGGGCAGGTCACCCCGGTCGGCAGCGGGCCGGCCGTGTGCGAGGAGGCGACCGGCGCGGTGGGGTTCGCCAGCGGCCGCGTCGACCCCTCCGAGCAGCCAGCCAGCGGAGCGAGAAGGAGCAGGGTGATCAGCGCGCGCATGCCGGTACGACGCCCGGTCGCGCGCCGTGGTTCCGCGCGGGAAGCGTCAGCGCAGCGAGTAGGTCGCGATCGAGACCGCGATGTAGTGGCAGACGAACGCCAGCACGGTCATCAGGTGGAAGACCTCGTGGAAGCCGAACCACGTGGGAGACGGGTTGGGCCGCTTGGTGGCGTAGACCACGGCGCCGAGGGAGTAGATCACGCCGCCGGCGGCGATGAGCGTGAAGGTCGAGACGTTGACCCACGTCGGGAACTGGTGGGCGCCCTGGTGGAACTGCGGGATGAAGAAGACCGCCAGCCAGCCCATGACGACGTACAGCATCGAGACCCAGCGGGGAGCGTGGGGCCAGCCGATCTTGAAGATCAGGCCGGCGAGGGCGCATCCCCAGGCGACGCCGATCATCGTCCAGCGCGGTCCGCCGTGGAGGTAGAGGAAGGCGATGGGCGTGTAGGTGCCGGCGATGAAGACGTAGATGTTGGCGTGGTCGAACCGTCGCCAGAAGGCCCACATCCGCGGCGCCCAGGTGCCGCGGTGGTAGATGCCCGAGACGCCGAAGAGGAGCAGCGCGCTCGCGGCGTAGATCGAGGAGCCGACCTTGGTGATGGTCGTCGGCGACAGCACGATCAGGACGGCGAACGCCGCGGTGAGCAGCGGGATCATGCCTGCGTGGAGCCAGCCCCGCAGGTGTGGCTTGAGCTCGTCGAGCTTGTCGGAGACGGCCTCGATGGCGCGGTCGCGGGCCTCGCTCGCCTTGTCACGCGCGTTGCTCGCGACACCGACGGCGCGGTCGCGGGCGTTGCCGGCCCGGTCGACGGCCCGGTCGACGACCGCTTCGGCCCGCTCCTTGGCGGCGCCGCGACGGCTCTGCGGAGCGTCGTCGTGGTCTGGGCGGGTCGTCTGGTTCACGGGGCAAGGGTAGCGACGCCGGTAGCATCATCTGCGTGGGAGCCACCAACGATCGGGTCATGCGCGCGCGCCAGCGCGTCAAGCGCCTGCTCTACCCGGCGTACGAGGCGCGGATCACCCGTTTCCTGCCCGACGAGGCCCTCCCCAAGCACGTCGGCGTGATGCTCGACGGCAACCGTCGCTGGGCCAAGGCGGTCGGTCGCGACACCGCCCACGGGCACCGTGCGGGTGCCGCCAACATCGAGCCGCTGCTCGGCTGGTGCGAGGAGTTCGGCATCGAGGTGGTCACCCTGTGGCTGCTCTCGACCGACAACCTCAACCGTCCCGAGCAGGAGCTCGTCCCGCTCCTCGGCATCATCGAGGAGGCCGTCGCCTCCCTCGTCGACCAGCGTCGCTGGCGGATCCACCCGGTGGGCGCGCTCGACCTGCTCCCCGCGCGCACGGCGCAGCGCCTCAAGGAGGCCGAGGAGGCGACCCGCGACGTCGACGGCATGCTCGTCAACGTCGCCGTCGGCTACGGCGGCCGCCAGGAGATCGCCGACGCGGTGAAGTCGATGCTCGTCGACGCCTCCGCCCGCGGCCTCTCCATCGACGAGGTCGCCCAGACCCTCGACGTCGAGCACATCGCCGAGCACCTCTACACCAAGGGTCAGCCCGACCCCGACCTCGTGATCCGCACGTCGGGTGAGCAGCGGCTCGGTGGTTTCCTGCTCTGGCAGAGCGCCAAGAGCGAGTTCTACTTCTGCGAGGCGCTGTGGCCGGAGTTCCGCCGCGTCGACTTCATCCGCGCCCTCCGTGCGTACGCCGCCCGCGAGCGCCGCTTCGGCGCCTGAGGCTCTGCTGCAGGCCGCCCGGCGGCGCTGCCTCCGGGAGGGCCTGCCCGGTGGCGTGGCCTCCGAGGGTGGTGATGGGGCGTGCGGGAAGGACCGCAGGCGGGCTCCTGCCCGGCACTTGAGGGTGTTGGCGAGCGCAGCGAGCGAGCCCGAAGCCGGGTTGGGGGCCGGCGGAGGTCCCGTCCGGCAGGCACCTCCCGCACCACGCGTCACAGGCCTGCGTGACGGCCCGATGAACGACCCGCGCACGCGGGCGTGTCGCCACAACCGGCTGGGGTACCGGACGTACGTTCACCTCAATGGCGAGTGGGGAAGCTCGCCTCACCGGAAGGCCCGCAACGTGAGTGATCACGGACTGACTGCCCGACAGCACCGCTGGTGCTGCCGTGTGGAAAGGGGCCGGCACTCCGGCCTGCAGACCGCCCGGTCCATCCAGCTGAGCTAGGACCGGCGCGGAGTGCGCACGCTGGTTGACGAGGGGTAGTCGTGGCCACGAGCAGCACCCGCACCAGCGCCAAGTCCACGTCGTCGGAGACCGCCACCACGCGGCGTACGACGAAGAAGCAGGCCGTCCGCACCTACGTGCTCGACACCAGCGTCCTGCTGGCCGACCCCGGGGCGCTGAAGCGCTTCGAGGAGCACGAGGTCGTGATCCCGGTCGTCGTGATCACCGAGCTGGAGGGGAAGCGGCACCACCCCGAGCTCGGCTACTTCGCGCGCTCGGCCCTGCGCTCCCTCGACGACCTGCGGGTCAAGCACGGCCGGCTCGACCAGGCGGTGCCGATCGGCGACGACGGCGGCACGCTGCGGGTGGAGCTCAACCACACGAACCCCGAGTCGCTCCCGTCCGGCTTCCGGCTCGGTGACAACGACACCCGGATCCTCGCCGTGGCGAAGAACCTCAGCGACGAGGGCTGCGACGTCACCCTCGTCTCGAAGGACCTTCCGCTCCGCATCAAGGCCAGCTCGGTCGGCCTCGACGCGCAGGAGTACCGCAGCGAGCAGATCCACGAGTCCGACACCGGCTACTCCGGCATGGCGGAGATCGAGGTCGGTGCCGACGCCCTCGACGAGCTGTACGACGACGGCGTGGTCGACCTCGACGCCGCCAAGGACATGCCCTGCCACACGGGCCTGGTCATGCTCTCCGACCGCGGCACCGCGCTGGGCCGTGTGGGTGCCGACAAGCAGGTCCACCTGGTCCGCGGCGACCGCGAGGCGTTCGGCCTGCACGGCCGGTCGGCGGAGCAGCGGATCGCGCTGGAGATGCTGCTCGACCCCGAGGTCGGCATCGTCTCCCTCGGGGGTCGGGCCGGCACCGGCAAGTCGGCGCTCGCCCTCTGTGCGGGCCTGGAGGCCGTGATGGAGCGCCGCCAGCACAAGAAGGTCGTCGTCTTCCGCCCGCTCTTCGCGGTCGGCGGCCAGGAGCTCGGCTACCTGCCCGGCAGCGCCGAGGAGAAGATGGGCCCGTGGGGCCAGGCGGTCTTCGACACGCTCGGCGCGATCACCTCGCAGGACGTGGTCGACGAGATCCTCGACCGCGGCATGCTCGAGGTGCTCCCGCTGACCCACATCCGCGGCCGCTCGCTCCACGACGCCTACGTGATCGTCGACGAGGCGCAGTCGCTGGAGCGCAACGTGCTGCTCACGGTGCTCTCCCGCATCGGCGCCAACTCGAAGGTGGTCCTCACCCACGACGTCGCCCAGCGCGACAACCTGCGGGTGGGCCGCCACGACGGCATCGTCGCCGTCGTCGAGAAGCTGAAGGGCCACCCGCTCTTCGCCCACGTGACGCTGACCCGGTCCGAGCGCTCGCCGATCGCGGCCCTCGTGACGGAGATGCTCGAGCACGTGACCATGTGACGGGACCCGTGTGACTCATGTGAGGGGAGTGGCGCCGATCGCCTGGAATCGGTGTCGCTCCCCTCACAGTCCGGCGCGTTCGACTTGGTGCTGACGGGCCTTTCCTGCATGGTGGTACTTCGTCTTCGGGCCGCCCGCGCTGTGATCCAGCTCCGGGCGGCTTCTCTCGGCCGAAGGCGTTGCCCTGACGTCTAGCCAGAGATCCTGACTGTGTCGAAGCATGTGAAGTACGTTCCCAAGCACCGTGGTGCCGCCGTTCCGGCCACCGAAGCGCCCAAGAAGATCCTCCGCAACTCCGTCGTGTTCTCCGCCATCGCGGTGGGTGCCACGGGCTCCGCCGTCGCCACTGGCCTGCTGAGCGGTTCCGCCTCTCCGGCGTCCGCCGCCGCTGCCGCGACGGAGGCCAATCTCGACCTCGCGAGCGTCAACGGCATCAACGGCGCCGAGATCGAGCGCGCCCCCGTCGTCTCCCGCTCCGACCAGCGTGACGCCGCCGCTCCGGCGAAGCTCGCTCCGCTGGCCGCGACCCGCTCCGTCGCCAACGGCTACACCCGCACCGAGGACGTCCGCGAGCTCGACCCGCGTTCGGTCGCCAAGGCGCTCCTCTCCGACTTCGGCTGGTCGAGCGACCAGTTCGGCTGCCTCGACTCGCTGTGGAACCGCGAGTCCGGCTGGAACATCCACGCCGACAACCCCGGCTCCTCGGCGTACGGCATCCCGCAGGCGCTGCCCGGCTCCAAGATGGCCTCCGCCGGCCCCGACTGGGCCAACAACCCGGTCACCCAGATCACCTGGGGCCTCGGCTACATCCAGGACCGCTACGGCAGCCCCTGTGGCGCGTGGGGTCACTCGCAGGGCTACGGCTGGTACTGACGGCGGTACGCCGCTCCGCGGCCTGTGGTTCGTGGGCGCCCCGCGCTCCGTGAGGTGCCCGCCGAGCTTCGGGCACGCTCGCTGCGCTCGCTAACACCCTCAAGTGCCCGGCCAGCACCTCACTGCGCGCCGGCCACCCACGACGTCGACACCGGGGTCTCGTGCGTTGCGAACCGGGTGTTGGCGGGTTGAGGCGCGGGTTCTGCTTCGTCAGGGGTGGGTCATGCGGGTGACGTCGAGGGCCTCGTCGAGCTGCTGCTCGGTGAGCGAGCCGTCCTCGAGTACGCCGTCGGCGACGGCCGCCTGGCGCACGGTGATGCCCTGGGCGAGGGAGGCCTTGGCGATCTTCGCGGCCCGCTCGTAGCCGACGTACTTGTTGAGCGGGGTGACGACGGCGGGGGAGGACTCGGCGTACGCGCGGAGGCGGGCCTCGTTGGCGGTGATGCCGCTGATGCAGCGGTCGGCGAGCAGACGGCCGGCGTTGGCGAGGAGGCGGATCGACTCGAGCAGGTTGCGGGCGATGAGCGGCAGCATGACGTTGAGCTCGAAGCTGCCGGAGGCGCCGGCCCAGGCGATGGCGGCGTCGTTGCCGACGACCTGGGCACAGACCTGGAGGGTCGCCTCGGGGAGGACCGGGTTCACCTTGCCGGGCATGATCGAGGAGCCCGGCTGCAGGTCGGGGAGGTGGATCTCGGCGAGGCCGGCGGCGGGACCGGAGCCCATCCAGCGCAGGTCGTTGCAGATCTTGGTGAGGCTGACCGCGATGACGCGGAGCTGGCCGGAGAGCTCGACGAGGGCGTCGCGCGCACCCTGCGCCTCGAAGTGGTCGCGCGCCTCCACGAACGGCAGGTCGGTGGCCTCGGCGAGCTCCTGGATGACGGCTGCCGAGAAGCCCGGAGGCGTGTTGATGCCGGTGCCGACGGCGGTGCCGCCGAGCGGCAGCTCGGCCACCCGGGGGAGCGTCTGCTGCAGCCGCTCGATCCCGAGCCGGACCTGCGTGGCGTAGCCGCCGAACTCCTGCCCGAGCGTCACCGGTGTCGCGTCCATGAGGTGGGTGCGACCGGCCTTCACCACGTCGGCGAACTCCTCCGCCTTGGCGCCCAGCGCCTCCGCGAGGTGGTCGAGCGCGGGGATCAGCTGCTCGGCCGTCGCCTTCGTGGCCGCGACGTGGATGGACGTCGGGAAGACGTCGTTGCTCGACTGGCTCGCGTTGACGTGGTCGTTGGGGTGCACGTCGGTGCCCGCGCGGCCCGCGAGCGAGGCGAGCACCTCGTTGATGTTCATGTTGGAGCTCGTGCCGGAGCCGGTCTGGAAGACGTCGATCGGGAACGCTTCCAGGTGCTCGCCGGCCGCGACCTGCTGCGCGGCAGCCCGGATCGCCTGCGCCTTGTCGTCGTCGAGCACGCCCAGCTCGCTGTTGACCTTCGCCGCAGCCGCCTTCACCAGTGCCAGCGCCTGCACGTGCGCCGCATCGAGGCCACGCCCGCTGATCGGGAAGTTCTCCACCGCCCGCTGGGTCTGCGCCCGCCAGAGCGCCTCCTTCGGCACGCGTACGTCGCCCAGGGAGTCGTGCTCGATCCGGAACGCCTGCTCGCTGTCAGCCTCGCTCATGCCCTCGACGCTACCCGCCGCGTCGGAAGTGATTCGGGCCAGCGGGCGGGGTGTGGCCGCAGGGAGGTGCCTGTCCGGCACTTGAGGGTGCTAGCGAGCGCAGCGAGCGAGCCCGAAGCCGGACGGGCGGCTCCCGGAGGTCACAGCCGGGAGGAGGCGTAGAGCCAGTACTGCTCCTCGCGCCCCTGCAGGTCCACGGGGATCGCCAGAGCGCGGCAGTTGCCGAAGACGTCCTGCATCTCGAGCGGCAGCTCCGGCTCCTCGAACGCCGACCAGATCACCAGCGTGCCGCCCTCGGTCATCCGGTCGCGCACGACGCCGAGCAGCGGCGCCTCGTAGAGGTCCGCGTTGCTCTCGTGCACCAGGTAGCCCGGCCCGTTGTCGACGTCGAGCAGCACCAGGTCGTACGCCGCGTCATCGGCCACGTCATCGGCCGGGGCATCGCTGCTGCGCAGGAAGTCGGCGATGTCCGCGGTGACCAGCTCGACCCGCTCGTCGGCCAGCAGCGCCGGGCCGTGCGGGATCGTGCCGTCGCGCATCCACCCGACGAGGCCGGCCTCGATCTCGACGACCGTCACGTGCTCCACGAAGGCGTCGGCGAGCACCTCGCCCAGCGTGAAGCCGAGGCCGAGGCCGCCGACGAGGACGCGCCGCGGCGTACGGCCGGAGCGGCGGGAGGCGGCGAGGGTGGCGGTGGCCATCGCCTGCTCGGAGGCGGTCTCGACGGTGTCCATGACGAAGACGCCGTTGGCCCGCAGCTCGATCGCGGTGCCGTCCTCGCCCCGCTCGTCACGCCGCCGGCGCAGGACCAGCTCGCCGGTCGGGCCGGTGGAACGGGCGAGCTCGGTCTCCTGCATGGAGCCATCATCGCGTGTCCGCAGCCACGGGCTGGGTACGGAGCGCCCATGAGCGAGCAACAGAACCCCCAGGACACCCAGATGGCCGTCGACTCCAGCGGTGAGGACGCCGTCGGCACGACCGAGGACCCGGCCGACCGGCCCGAGCCGGAGCCCGCGTCGGACGAGGACCGGCCGGCGTACTACGCCGACGAGGCGGGCGGCTCGGCCTATCCCGACGAGGAGCGGCCGGTGCCGATCTCCGACGGCGACGCCGTGGCGGGCAACCCGATCAGCGGGGACGCCGGCCAGCCCGACCTTCCCGAGGACGTCGGCCCGAACGCGGTGCCGCCGCACAACGCGGAGACGAACGAGTACGACAAGGAGTGACGCCTGCGCCGCGCGGGCGTGGTGTGGGCCACGCGACTGCGCCGCGCCGGGCGGCCTCGCCCACCGTGCCCGGTGCGCGACCTACGTTGGTTGAAGGATCACCCAACGCACGGACGCAAGGAAGAGGCTCATGGCACTCGGGACGGTCATCAACAGCACGCGGCGCAATCTCGCGCTGCTCGGCGTACGGGCGCTGCTCGGCGCCGTCCTCATCGCGCACGGCTGGCAGAAGTACAACGACTGGGGCGTCGACGCCACGCGCTCGAACTTCTCCGACATGGGCATCCCGCACGCCGGCCCCGCGGCAGCGTTCGCGATCGCTGCCGAGCTCGGTGGCGGCGTGCTCCTGCTCCTCGGGCTGCTGACGCCCCTGGCCTCCCTCGCCGTGGTGGCGAACATGGCCGGCGCGTTCTGGTACGCCCACCGCGGCACCGAGATCTTCGTCGGCAAGGGCGGGTGGGAGCTGGTCGCCATGATCGGCGCCGCCGCCCTCGCCCTCTTCGCCACCGGCGCGGGTGCGCTCAGCCTCGACGCGCTCTTCGTCGGCTCCTGGCGTCGTCGCCGGGCCCGCAAGGCGAAGCTCAAGCCGGCCAAGCCCGCGCCCACGCACAACGTCCTCGGCGAGGAGCTGGCCTCCACCAGCGCCTGAGCTCACCCAGGGCAGTCGGCTCCGGCCGGCTGCCCTGTGCTGTTCCTGTTCCTTCGGGAGCGGCGGGACGCTACGGTGCGCGTGACCTACGCCACGTGCCCCAGGGGAGTCCATGAGCCAGCCCGCCACCGTCTGCGCGGCCTTCCAGGCCACTGCCGCGATCGCCCCGGACGCCGTCGCGCTCCGCACGCCCGGCGACGCCGTCACCATCACGTGGGCGGAGTACGCCGCGCGGGTCCGCAAGGTCGCGGCCGGGCTGGCCTCGCTCGGCGTACGCCGGGGCGACACGGTGGCGCTGATGCTGACCAACCGCCCCGAGGCCGCGATCGTCGACGCCGGCGCCATGCACCTCGGCGCGGTCGCCTTCTCGGTCTACAACACCTCGTCGCCCGAGCAGCTCGAGTTCCTCTTCGGCAACGCCCGCAACCGGGTCGTCATCACCGAGGCGGTCTTCCTGCCCGCCGTGAAGGCGGCGGCCGGCGGCATCGAGCACGTCGTCTGCGTCGACGGGCCGGGCGCTTCGCTCACGCTGGAGGAGCTCGAGGCGGCGGGGGACCCGGCGTTCGACTTCGAGGCGGCGTGGCGGGCGGTCGAGCCCGACGACCTGATCACCCTCATCTACACCTCCGGCACCACCGGCCCGCCGAAGGGCGTCCAGCTCAGCCACCGCAACATCGTCACGAACACCGCGGCCGCGCTCGAGGTGGTGCCGGTCGAGTTCGGTGACCGGATCACCTCCTTCCTGCCGATGGCCCACATCGCCGACCGCGCCTCCTCGCAGTACTTCGCCGCGATCAAGGGCGTCCAGGTGACGTACGTCGACAACCCGCGCGAGATCGCGGCCGCGCTGCCCGACTGCCGCCCGACGATCTGGTTCGCGGTGCCGCGGGTCTGGGAGAAGATCAAGCTCGGCATCGAGGCGAAGGTCGCGGCCGAGCCCGACGCGAAGAAGCGGGCGCTCGCCCAGTGGGCGCTGGCGCGGGCGGCGGCGAAGGCCGACGCCCAGCTCGCCGGACGGCCGCTGGGCCGCCTCGACGCGCTGCGTTACGCCGTCGCCGACCGGCTGGTGCTGGGCAGGCTCCGCGAGGCGATCGGCATGGACCAGATGAAGTGGGCGTGGTCGGGCGCGGCCGCGATCGCGCCCGAGACGCTCCGGTTCTTCATGGGCCTCGGCGTCGAGGTCTGCGAGCTCTGGGGCATGTCCGAGACCAGTGGCGCGGGCACCATCAACCCTCCCGGCAAGGCGCGGGTCGGCACCGTCGGCCCGCCGATGCCCGGTGTCGAGCTGAGCCTCGCCGACGACGGCGAGCTGCTCTATCGCGGCCCCGGCCTGATGGTCTCCTACCGTGACAACCCGGAGCAGACCGCCGAGGCGGTCGACGCCCACGGCTGGCTGCACACCGGCGACGTCGCCACCATCGACGCCGACGGCTACGTGACGATCATCGACCGCAAGAAGGAGCTGATCATCAGCTCCGGCGGCAAGAACATGTCACCCGCCAACATCGAGAACGTCCTCAAGGTCTCCTGCCCCCTCGCGATGTGCATCGCGGTGGTCGGCGACGCCCGCCCCTACAACGTCGCCCTCGTCGCCCTCGACCCGGACGCCGCCGCGGCGTACGCCGAGAAGGCCGGCGTCGCGGCCGACCCCGCCGTGCTGGCGAAGGACCCGGGGCTGATCGCGGCGGTGCAGGCGGGCATCGACGCCGGCAATGCGCGCCTCTCCCGGGTGGAGCAGGTCAAGAGGTTCAGCATCGTCCCGGCCTGGTGGGTGCCGGGCAGCGAGGAGCTGACGCCGACGCTCAAGGTGCGCCGGCGCCCGATCAGCGTGAAGTACGCCGCCGAGATCGAGGCGCTCTACGACCAGGCGTAGTACCGCGCGACGACGGTGAAGTTCTTGATGTCGTAGTGGTTGAACTTCGCCGTGCCGACCGACCACAACACCGTCCGGCCGCGGAGCAGGGAGCTGGGGCTCACGGAGGCGCCCGTGTGGGTGCCCAGGGTGCCTCCCAGCGTGCGGGTGTTCACGGCCTCGCCGTCGCTGGCGCGGTGGTAGCTGATGGCCGCCTGGCTGCCGCGGTAGCCGCGCGAGGCGCCGCCGTACGTGTCGACCCGGAAGGAGCCGTACTTCACCGCGGTCGGCAGCTGCTGCCCGTGCAGGGTCAGGACCACGGTGTCGTTGGTGCGCGTGGACTTGCAGCGCGTGTTGGCGTAGTAGCCGCGGGAACCCGACCACCCGCGGGACGCAGGGTTCTTCAGCGTCGAGCAGCGGCCGACGAACGAGTCGACCTTGCTGCCGCCGACGCTGACCGTCTTCTTGAAGGTCTTCAACACGCCGCTCGCGTGGGAGACCGTGACCGTTCGGCTGAGTGCCGACGTGTTGCCGTGCGTGTCCACGGAGGTGACGGTGTAGGTGCCCGCCGGGACGACGGAGCCGGACTCGTTGCGGCCGTCCCAGACGGCGTGCTCGTCGGTCCAGGAGTCGATCTCGGGCTCGAGCAGGCGCACCTGGACGCCGGAGGCGTTGGTGATCGCGATCTTGTCGTTGTAGTCGAGCTGGGTCGCGTCGTGGACCTTGACGGTCGTCGTCCGATAGGACGCGAGGGCGTCGATGGCGGTCGGGTGGATGGCGGGGCGGGTCACCGTGAGGCCCTCGATCGCCGGGCCCTCGCGGTCCACGACGAGGTAGCCCGAGAAGCTGCTGGTGGACGGCCCGAAGTCGGGGTCGTCGACGGAGATCGTGCCTTCGATCCGGAGGCCTTCAGCCTCGGGCAGACCGGCACCGGGTACCTCGATCGGGGCGCCCCCGTCGTCGGCGAGCGTGCCGGACGCCGAGCCGTCCGAGCCGGCGACCGGCTGCCCGTCAGCGGTGACGTGCCACGAGGCCTGGAAGGTGCCGTGCTTGCCGGTCGGGACGACCGCGTGGCTGGGGTCGGCCGCCGCCGTGATCGCCGGGGCGGTGAAGTACAGCACCTGGCTCTGACGGGCGACCGTCATCTCCGCACTGTCGAGGTCGTAGTGCGTGCAGGGGTCGCTGTTGTAGGCGTTGCAGCGGAAGAGCCGGAGATGGCCGACGCCGTCAGCGAGGTTGAGCTGGGTCTCTCCGTCGTGGGCGACCGTCGTGGTCAGGTCGTTGTCGCCCGTCTCCGGCTCGGAGTACGTCCAGTCGACGAGCAGCGTGCCGCCACCCGAGTCGCTGACGGTGACGCTCGCCTGCTGGTCGGTGCCGTCGGGGTTGTGGCCGATCGTCGTGTCGGTGGGCCAGGTGACGGTGGGCACCACGTCGGTCGCGGTCAGCGTCGCCGACGAGACGGAGGGCGACACGTCGCCCGCCGCGCAGTTGCTCCCGGTCGTGGGGGCCGTGGCGCAGACGACGGTCTTCACCTCGCCGTCGGTGTAGCCCCACGTCGGAAGGTCGAACGTCGCGCTGTGCGTCGTGGGGTCGAGCGGGATCCACCCGGCGCCCGTCAGGCCGGTGTTGATGTGGCATCCGCTCCAGCACACCCATGCCGACTGGGCGTCGGCGCCACCAGTGACAGTGCCGGTCACGTGACCCGCGACGCTGGTGTCGAGCCCTGACAGGACGGGCGCAGCCGGAGCGGCGTACGCCGGCGTCGCGGCGAAGACGGTGACCGAACCGGTGATGAGTGCGGTAGCGAGCAGCAGGCGGCGCATGTGTTCCCCCGATGAAACCGGGCACCCCCGTGGCGCCACCGCCGCAGATTACGTCGTGCGGCCGAAGAATGCCCCCTTGGTCCGGTAACGGAACGATGACGCTTCCGGGGCAGGGCCAGTGAGCGAGGAAGGCCCGGTCCGTGCTCGGACCGGGCCTTCGTCAGCGTCGTACGGGCGTCACTCCGCGGAGCGCACCCGGATGCCGGAGAGCGGGACGGTGACGGAGCCACCCGGGTCGGTGAAGAAGTCGTTGCCCTTGTCGTCGACGACGATGAAGGCGGGGAAGTCCTCGACCTCGATCTTCCAGACCGCCTCCATGCCGAGCTCGGGGTACTCCAGCACCTCGACCGACTTGATGCAGTCCTGCGCCAGACGGGCGGCGGGGCCGCCGATCGAGCCGAGGTAGAAGCCGCCGAACTCGTTGCACGCCTCGGTGACCTGCTTGGAGCGGTTGCCCTTGGCCAGCATGACCATCGAGCCGCCCTCGGCCTGGAACGCCTTGACGTAGGAGTCCATGCGACCGGCGGTGGTCGGGCCGAACGAGCCGGACGCCATGCCGTCGGGGGTCTTGGCCGGGCCCGCGTAGTAGACGGGGTGGTTCTTCATGTACTCCGGCATGCCCTCGCCGGCGTCCAGGCGCTCCTGGATCTTGGCGTGGGCGATGTCGCGCGCGACCACGAGCGGGCCGGTCAGCGAGAGGCGGGTCTTCACCGGGTGCTTCGAGAGCTCGGCGAGGATCTCCGGCATCGGCTGCGTGAGGTCGATCTTCACGACCTCGCCGCCCTGGATGAGGTGCTGCTCCTCGGTGTCGGGGAGGTACTGCGCCGGGTCGGTCTCGAGCTGCTCGAGGAAGACGCCCTCGGCGGTGATCTTGCCGAGCGCCTGGCGGTCGGCCGAGCACGAGACCGCGATCGCGACGGGGCACGAGGCGCCGTGGCGGGGGAGACGGACGACGCGGACGTCGTGGCAGAAGTACTTGCCGCCGAACTGCGCGCCGATGCCGAAGTCCTGCGTGAGCTTGAAGACCTGCTCCTCGAGCTCGAGGTCGCGGAAGCCGTGGGCGCTCATCGAGCCCTCGGTCGGCAGGTTGTCGAGGTAGTGCGCGCTGGCGTACTTGGCGGTCTTCAGCGCGAACTCCGCCGACGTACCGCCGATGACGACGGCCAGGTGGTACGGCGGGCAGGCCGCCGTACCGAGGGACTTGATCTTCTCGTCGAGGAACTCGAGCAGGCGCTTGGGGTTCAGCACCGCCTTCGTCTCCTGGTAGAGGAAGGACTTGTTGGCCGAGCCGCCGCCCTTGGCCATGAAGAGGAACTTGTACTCCGGCTTCCCGTCCTTGGACGGGGTGGAGTAGAGCTCGATCTGCGCCGGCAGGTTGGTGCCGGTGTTCTTCTCCTCGTACGTCGTCAGCGGGGCGAGCTGCGAGTAGCGGAGGTTGAGCTTGGTGTAGGCGTCGTAGACACCCTTCGACACGTACTCCGCGTCGTCGGCGCCGGTGAGGACGCCCTCGGACTTCTTGCCCATCACGATCGCGGTGCCGGTGTCCTGGCACATCGGCAGCACGCCGCCGGCGGAGATGTTGACGTTCTTCAGCAGGTCGAGCGCGACGAAGCGGTCGTTGCCCGACGCCTCGGGGTCGTCGATGATCTTGCGCAGCTGCGACAGGTGCGCCGGCCGGAGGTAGTGGCTGATGTCGTGCATCGCCGCCTCGGTCAGCTGCTGGATCGCCTCGGGCGCCACCTTGAGGAAGGTCTGGTCGCCCACCTCGATGGTCTCGACGCCCTCCGTCGTGATCAGGCGGTAAGGAGTGTCGTCCTTGCCGAGGGGGAGGAGGTCGGAGTACTTGAACTCTGCTTCAGCCACGGCGGAAGCGTACGACGGCGCCGCCGCTGTGCGCGCGTGAGTCCGTTCACCCGCACGGGCGGAATCGTCGCCGGCCCGTCGGCGTTCCTCTCCCGTGCACACGTACGACGCAGTGGTGATCGGAGCGGGACAGGCCGGGCTCTCGGCGTCGTACCACCTGAAGCGTCTCGGCATCGACCACGTCGTCCTCGACCGCGACGAGCACGCGGGCGGCGCGTGGCAGCACCGCTGGGACTCGCTCTCGATGAACGACGTCCACCGCGTCGCCGACCTGCCCGACGCCGCTGCCCCGGGCGGCTCCGCCGACCGCGCGAACGTCGTCGTGCCGGCGTGGTTCGCCCGTTACGAGTCACTGCACCAGCTGCCCGTCGTCCGGCCGGTCGCCGTCGACCGGGTCACCAGCGAGGGCGACCTGCTCGTCGTCGACGCCGGCGACCGCAGCTGGCGCACGCGCACGCTGGTCAACGCCACGGGCACCTGGACGCGTCCCTTCGTGCCGTACTACCCCGGCGCCGAGGCCTTCCGGGGCGAGCAGCTGCACACCGTCGACTACCCGGGCCGTGACCACTTCCGCGGCAAGCGGGTGCTGGTCGTCGGCGGAGGCGCCTCGGCCGTGCAGTTCCTCGGCGAGCTCGCGCCGCTCACGGAGACCCTCTGGGTGACCCGGCGCGAGCCGGTCTGGCGCGACGGCTTCGACGAGGGTGTCGGCCGCGACGCGGTGACGCTGGTCCAGGAGCGGGTCGCACGGGGACTTCCACCGGCCAGTGTCGTGAGCGTGACCGGCCTCGCGCTGCGCGAGCAGGAGCGGGAGGCCGAGCGCCTCGGCGCGTACGCCGCCCGCCGGCCGATGTTCGCCCGGGTCGAGCCGAGCGGCGTGCGCTGGGCCGACGGCTCCTTCGAGCCGGTCGACGTCATCCTCTGGGCCACCGGCTTCCGGCCGGCCGTCGACCACCTCGCGCCGCTGCACCTGCGGGGGCCGGAGGGCGGCATCCGGCTGCTCACCACCAGCCATGACGTCCAGACCGCGGTGACGGCTGCGCGGGATGCCCGCGTGCAGCTGGTCGGCTACGGACCCTCGGCGAGCACGATCGGCGCGACGCGTGCGGGCCGGGCCGCGGCACACGCCGTCCAGCGGTATCTCGCGACGGCCGACGAGCAGACGGCCTGAGTCAGGCGTTGCGGGCGGCCTCGGCCGCGCGCTCGACCCACTTCGGCTGGTCGCCGTAGCGCTGGCTGGGGATCATCCGCCCGGCGGCGTGGTCCTCGAGCAGCTGCGCCATGCGGCGGTCGTTGGTCGCCTGCTGCTTGGCGCCGGTCACCCAGACGATGCAGATCTTGCGGTACGACGGCGTCGCGACCTCCCAGAAGGCCGAGGCCTTGCGGTCGGCCGCCATCAGCGCTGCGTAGGCCGCGGGGACGGCGACGTCGGCGGGCGCCTCATGGGTGTAGCCCGAGGCCTCCTTCCTGCGCGCCTCGTAGACGGCGAGGCCCGACGGCTGCATGCGGCCCTCGGCGATCAGCCGCTCGACGGTGGTGAGGTTGATCCGGCTCCAGCTGCTGCCCGGCCGGCGGGGCGTCCACCGCTGCCGGACGGAGTCCTCGTCGATGCGCTCGACGCGCGAGTCGATCCAGCCCCAGCAGAGCGCCTCGACGACGGCGTCCTCCCAGGTCAGGCCGGGGTCCTCGCCGCGCTTCGCGACGTGCTTCTTGCGCAGGCCCATCCAGAGGTCGGGCGCGGTGGCGTGGTGGGCCGCGAGCCACGCGGCGAACTCCTCCGGCGCGCTGAAGAAGAGGGCCGGACGCTCGGGGGTGCCGCCCGGCCTGCCAGGACTGCTCACCTGCGTGAGCCTACTGACGGCCGGGGACACCCCCGAGCAGCAACAGCGATCAGCTCCAGGTGTCGCTCGTCTGGTAGCCGGTGCCGGTGCCGGTGGTGAACGACCGGTCACCGCCCGACTCCCACGTCACGACGCCCGAGGCGTTCTTCTTGATGTACTTGTAGGTGAAGCTGGTGCCCTTCGGCACGATCGCCGCCTTCGCCCACACCGGGTAGGTCGCCGACGACAGCGGGATGGCGTCCTTCGGGTCCCACGAGCCGAGGGCCGGGATCGACCCCACGACGTACGCATTGGTGCCGGGGTCGGTGGTGGCGTTGACCTTGAAGGTGACGTCGGTGGCGTCGGCGTTCGCGAGGTTCCAGCTGTTGTTGATCGTCAGCGCGGAGCTCGTGGTGGTTGCGGAGCGGTTGGCGATCGACTCCCAGGTGACGGCGCCGGAGCTGTCCTTCTTGATGAACTTGTACTGGAACGTCGTGCCTGCCGGCACCGTCACCTGCCCGGACCAGATCGGGTAGCCGGCAGCGGAGAGCGGCACGGCCGCGGCGGTGTTCCAGCTGCCGAGCGACGGCGTCGAGCCGACGACGTACACGTTGGTGCCGAGGGCCGTGGAGGCGTTGACGTTGAAGGTCGCCGAGACCGTGGCGGGGTCCGTGGTCCCGCCTCCGCCGGTGCCGCCGCAGCCGGTCGTGCAGGTCGCGCCGAGCCGGATCGCCACGGCGCCCTTGGCCGGGATCGTGACCGTGGCGCTGCCGCCGCTGACCGTGACGTTGGTGGCGCCGCCGTCGATCACGTTCTGGTAGCTGCCGTCGGCCATCCCCGTCGCGAACGTGTACGTCGCCGGGCTGGCGCCGTTGTTGAGCGCGAAGAAGCCCTTGCCCGCGCGGCCGAAGCCGATGACGTCGGACGACTTGGCCTGCCAGTCGGTGACGTCGGCCGAGCCCACGGCGTTGTGCCAGCCGACCATGCCGACGACGGCGGTGTTGCGGTCGAGGCAGTACCACTGGCTGCTCGCGCAGTCGGTCGGCGTGACGTAGCCGCCGGAGTTGGGCGGGGCGTCGTCGCTGTTGGTCCAGGTGAAGCTGGAGTAGACCGTCGGCGTCGCGTCCTTGTGGGCGAGCTGGAAGAGGTTGGCCAGCACGTAGGTCGCGCCGTCCTTGTAGGAGAGGTGCAGGCCGTTGCGCTCGGTGTCGTGGTTGGTCACGAAGTCGACCGCGTTGGCCGACGGCAGGATCCCGCTCGAGCCGAGCGAGCCGAGGTCGGAGACGCTGCCCTGGAAGGCGGACTTCAGCTTGCTGGCGTAGGTGAAGTCGAGGACGTCGCCGGTGCCGTAGTAGTCGCCCGGCTGCGGGGTGCTGCCCGGGTAGACCTCCTGGAAGACGTCCGGCGCGGTGCCGCTCTTCGTGGCGGTGAGCTTGCTCTCGATGGCGGCCATGTCGGTGGCCGCGATGTGCTTGACCGCGTCGACCCGGAAGCCGTCGACGCCGGTGGCGAGGAGCTTGTTGAGGTAGCCCGCGATCTTCGTGCGGACGCTGTCCTCGCTGGTCTTGAGGTCGGCGAGCCCGAGGAGCTCGCAGTTCTGCACCTCGGAGAGGTTGTTCCAGTCGTCGATGATGCCGTCGGCGTCGTTGCAGTAGCCGTCGCCCGGGTGGTGGTAGTCGCCGTAGTCGTAGTCCGGGGTGTCGTACTTCGTGCTCAGCGTCGTGCCGGCGTAGCCCGACCCGGTGGCGGCCGCGGTGTGGTTGATGACCGCGTCGACGTACACCTTCACGCCGGCGGCATGGCAGGTCGCGACCATCGAGGAGAACTGCGCGGCCGAGCCGAAGCGGCTGTCGAGGCTGTAGGAGTACGGCTGGTAGACGTCCCACCACGCGAGCGTGGGGGTCTTGAGGGACTCGGCCGGGGGAGCGACCTGGACCGCGCCGTAGCCGGCGGGGCCGAGGTGGTCGGTGCACTCCTGGGCGACCGAGGGCCAGCTCCACTCCCAGAGGTTGGCGATCACGTCGCTGCTGGTGGCGGCGTCGGCGTGGGCTGCCGGGACCGGGGTGACCGGGCCTGCCACGGCGAGGGCCGCGCCGGCGATGCCGGCGGCGGCGAGGGCGAGGAAACGACTCATTGCAGAGAGACTCCGTCCTGAGAGGCGTGTGGTCTCCCGCGTGATGGGCGCCACACCTGTCAGGCCGACCTTCGCGCGGTCCAGACCGCGGGGTCAATGCTTTTCTGCAAGAAAAATCTGCAACTTGCGAAAGGCTTGCAGGCAGGGTTGCGGACGGGTTACGGTCACGCGGTGTTCACCGGACGCCCCGCCTCGCTGGCCCTTGCAGCCCTCCTTGCCGTGCTCGTCGCGGCCTCTCCTGCGACGGCCCGGGAGGTGTCAGCGGCACCTGGCGCCGCCCGTGCCGCCGCCGTCCCCGCCGCTGTCCCGGCGCCGCCGTCCGACGCGGAGCTGGCCGCGCAGCCGGCCCGCCACGACGCGACGCGCGAGCAGTTCTACTTCGTGATGCCGGACCGGTTCGCCGACGGCGACCCGGCCAACGACCGTGGGGGCCTCGTCGGCTCGCGCATGGTCACCGGCTACGACCCGACCGACAAGGGCTTCTACCAGGGCGGCGACCTCGCGGGCATCACGAAGCACCTCGACTACATCAAGGGGCTCGGCACCACCGCGATCTGGATGGCGCCGATCTTCAAGAACCGCCCGGTCCAGGGCACCGGCGACTCCGCGTCGGCCGGCTACCACGGCTACTGGATCACCGACTTCACCCAGGTCGACCCCCACTTCGGCACCAACGCCGACCTGGAGGAGCTGATCGACCAGGCCCACGCCAAGGGGATGAAGGTCTTCTTCGACGTCATCACCAACCACACCGCCGACGGCATCGACTACCGCGAGAAGGCCTACGACTACCTCTCCAAGGGCGCCTTCCCCTACCTCGACGAGGACGGCCGGCCCTTCGACGACGCGGCGTACGCCGACGGCGCGAGCGGGTTCCCGAAGGTGGACCGCGACGCGTTCCCCTACACGCCGCAGCCGACGTCGGCCGCCAAGGTCCCGGCCTGGCTCAACGACCCGACGATGTACCACAACCGCGGCGACTCGACCTTCGCCGGCGAGTCCACGACGTACGGCGACTTCTCGGGGCTCGACGACCTGTGGACCGAGCGGCCCGAGGTCGTGCAGGGCATGGAGAAGATCTACGAGCGCTGGGTCCGCGACTTCGACATCGACGGCTTCCGGATCGACACGGTCAAGCACGTCGACATGGACTTCTGGACCCAGTGGGCCACCGCCCTCGACGCGTACGCCGCGAAGCAGGGCCGCAAGGACTTCTTCATGTTCGGCGAGGTCTACTCCGCCGACACGGCCGTCACCTCGCCGTACGTCACGCAGGGGCGGCTCGACGCGACCCTCGACTTCCCGCTGCAGGACGCCGCCCGCGCCTACGCCTCGCAGGGCGCGAGCGCGCAGCGGCTGGCCGGCGTCTTCGCTGACGACTACCGCTACACGACCGACAAGGCCAACGCCTACGAGCAGGTCAGCTTCCTCGGCAACCACGACATGGGCCGGATCGGGCACTTCCTCGAGGCCGACAACGCCGGCGCGAGCGACGCCGAGCTGCTGCAGCGCGCCCGCCTGGCCAACGAGGTGATGTTCCTCAGCCGCGGCAACCCGGTCGTCTACTACGGCGACGAGCAGGGCTTCACCGGCAACGGCGGCGACAAGGACGCGCGCCAGACGATGTTCGCCTCCCGGGTCGCCGACTACCTCGACGACGACGAGATCGGCACCGACCGCACCCACGCCAGCGACTCCTTCGACACCTCCGCGCCCCTCTACCGCCAGATCGCGGACCTCGCCGAGCTGCGGCGCGAGCACCCCGCCCTCGCCGACGGCGTCCAGGTCCAGCGGTACGCCGCCGACGGCCCCGGCGTCTACGCCTTCACCCGCACCGACGCCTCCTCGGGGCGCGAGTACGTCGTGGCGCTCAACAACGCCGCCGACGCGCAGACCGCCACCTTCGCGACCGGCGCCGCCGGCATGGAGTACCGCGGCATCCACGGCGCCATCGACCGGATCACCTCCGACGCCGACCGTCGCGTCACGGTGACCGTGCCTGGGCGCTCCGCGGTGGTCTACGAGGCGGCCGACGACCTGCCCGCGCCGGCGAGCGCTCCCTCGCTCACCCTGAAGGCCCCCGCCCGGGGCGCCACCGGCACCGTCGAGGTCAGCGCCGACGTCGACGGCGCTGCGGCGGGAGGTGCGCTCGACCGCGTCGTCTTCGCCGCACAGGTCGGTGACGGGACGTGGAAGGTGCTCGGCTCGGCCGACCACGCGCCGTACAAGGTCACGCAGGCGCTGCCCACGGACCTGCCCGCCGGCACGGCGCTGCGGTACAAGGCGGTCGTCGTCGACGGGGCCGGCCACACCGCGAGTGCCACCGCCAGCAGCGAGACCGGCACCCCGCCGGCACCCGAGGTCCCCACCGCGACGTCGCGGGACTACGCGGTCGTCCACTACCACCGCGCGGACGGCGCCTACGGCGACTGGAGCCTCTACGCGTGGGGCGACATCGCCGACGGCGAGTCGACGCCGTGGCCGACCGGCCACCCGTTCATCGGCCGTGACGCCTACGGCGCCTTCGCCTGGGTGAAGCTGAAGCCCGGCGCGTCCAACGTCGGCTTCCTCGTCATCGACGGCCAGGGCACCAAGGACGTCGCCTCCGACCGCTCGATCGACGTCACCAGGACCGGTGAGGTCTGGCTCGAGCAGGGCAGCCCCGACGTCACGACGCAGCGCCCCGACTACCCGGCGCAGGACACCGCGAAGGCGGTCCTCCACTACCACCGGGCCGACGGCCAGTACGACGGCTGGGGACTGCACGTGTGGACCGGCGCAGCCAGCCCGACCGACTGGGGCGCCCCGTTGCAGCCCGTGCGCCAGGACGCCTACGGCGCGGTCTACGAGGTGCCGCTGGCGGCCGGTGCGACCAGCCTCAGCTACATCCTGCACAAGGGCGACGAGAAGGACCTCCCGTCCGACCAGTCGCTCGACCTCACCCAGCCGCGCGGCCACGAGGTCTGGCTGCTCAACGGGGTCGACAAGCCGCTGCTGCCGCAGGCCGCTGGCAGTGCCGGCGCGCTCGACCTCTCCGCCGCCAAGGCGGTCTGGATCGACCGTGACACGGTCGTGTGGGACGGCGTCGCCGGCGCTGCCTCGACCCAGCTGGTCTCCTCGCACGACGGCTCCCTCAAGGCCGACGGGGGAGTGCTGGCCAGTGACGACGAACGGTGGCTGCGGCTGTCGCGCACCACGCTGACCGACGCCCAGAAGGCCGCCTTCCCGCACCTCGCCGACAGGACCGCGTGGACCGTCGACCCGCGCGACCGCGACCGCGTCCGCGAGGCGGTCCGCGGCCAGGTCGTCGCCTCCCAGCGCAACGCCGCCGGCGCGGTGCTGGCCGCCACCGGCGTGCAGCTGGCCGGGGCGCTCGACGACCTCTTCGCCCCCGCCCGGTCGGCCCATCTCGGTCCGGTCTTCCACGACGGCCGCCCGACCCTGTCGGTCTGGGCGCCCACTGCGCAGGCGGTCGCGCTCGACCTCGGCGGCGACCGGGTGCCGATGCGCCGCGATGCCGCGACGGGTGTCTGGTCGGTCACCGGCCCGGCCTCGTGGAAGGGCAAGCCCTACCGGTACGCCGTCACCGTCTTCGCGCCGACCGTCGCGAAGGTCGTCACCAACCTCGTGACCGACCCCTACTCGGTGGCCCTGACCGCCGACTCTGAGCGGAGCCTCGTCGTCGACCTCGACGACCCCGGGCTGGCGCCGACCGGCTGGTCGAGCCTGCGGAAGCCGGCCGCCGTCCCGCTGCGCGACGCCCAGATCCAGGAGCTCCACGTCCGCGACTTCTCGGTCGCCGACACCACCGTTCCCGCTGCGGACCGGGGCACCTACCGGGCCTTCTCGGACCGCGACACAGACGGCTCGAAGCACCTGCGGGCGCTGGCGGCCGCGGGCACGTCGTACGTGCACCTGCTGCCGGTCTTCGACTTCGCCACCGTGCCGGAGCGACGGGCCGGCCAGGCGACGCCCCCGTGCGACCTCGCCTCCTACGCGCCCGACTCCGACCAGCAGCAGGAGTGCGTGGCGAAGACCGCGGCGAAGGACGCCTACAACTGGGGCTACGACCCGTACCACTACACCGTCCCGGAGGGCTCCTACGCGAGCGACCCCGACGGCACCGCCCGCACGCGGGAGTTCCGCGGGATGGTCGCCGGGCTCAACCACGACGGCCTCCGCGTCGTCATGGACGTCGTCTACAACCACACGTCCGCCAGCGGTCAGGACAAGACGTCCGTGCTCGACAAGGTCGTGCCCGGCTACTACCAGCGGCTGCTCGGCGACGGCTCGGTGGCGAGCAGCACCTGCTGCGCCAACACGGCTCCGGAGAACGCGATGATGGGCAAGCTCGTCGTCGACTCGATCGTGACGTGGGCGAAGGAGTACAAGGTCGACGGCTTCCGCTTCGACCTGATGGGCCACCACCCGAAGGCGAACATCCTCGCGGTGCGGGCCGCACTCGATGCCCTGACGCCCGCGAAGGACGGCGTCGACGGCAAGAAGATCATCCTGTACGGCGAGGGGTGGAACTTCGGCGAGGTGGCCGACGACGCCCGCTTCGTGCAGGCCACGCAGAAGAACATGGCCGGCACCGGCATCGCCACGTTCTCCGACCGGGCCCGCGACGCGGTGCGTGGCGGCGGGCCGTTCGACGACGACCCGCGCGTCCAGGGCTTCGCCTCGGGCCTCTTCACCGACCCCAACAGCTCGCCGGCCAACGGCACGACCGCCGAGCAGCGCCAGCGGCTGCTGCACGACCAGGACCTGATCAAGGTCGGGCTCAGCGGCGACCTCGCGGCGTACCGCTTCACCGACAGCCGGGGCCGCTCGGTGTCGGGTGCGGACGTCGACTACAACGGCCAGCCGGCCGGCTACGCGGCTGCGCCGGGGGACGCGCTGGCCTACGTCGACGCCCACGACAACGAGTCGCTCTTCGACGCGCTGGCCTACAAGCTGCCGACCGGCACGAAGGCCGCCGACCGGGCGCGTATGCAGGTGCTGGCGATGGCGACCGCCACGCTCTCGCAGGGCCCGTCACTGGCGCAGGCCGGCAGCGACCTGCTGCGCTCGAAGTCGCTGGACCGCAACTCCTTCGACAGCGGCGACTGGTTCAACGCCATCCACTGGAACTGCGCCGACGGCAACGACTTCGGCCGGGGCCTGCCGCCCGCGGCCGACAACCGGTCGAAGTGGCAGTGGGCGCGCGACCTGCTTGGCTCGATCCATGTCGGCTGCGACGACATCGACGCCGCTTCCGCGGCCTGGCGCGACCTGCTGCGGATCAGGAAGACGGAGCCCGCGTTCTCGCTGGCCACCGCCGCCCAGGTCCAGGACCGGCTCGCCTTCCCGCTGTCCGGCCCCGACGAGACCCCCGGCGTCATCACGATGACGCTGGGCGACCTGGTCGTCGTCTTCAACGCCACGCCCGAGCGACAGCAGCAGGTCCTCGCCGGCGCCACTGGGACGGCGTACGCCCTGCACCCGATCCAGGCCCACGGCGCCGACGCCGTGGTCAAGACCTCCACCTACGACAAGGCGACCGGCACCCTCAGCGTGCCGGCCCGCACCGTCGCCGTGTTCACCCGAGACGAGAGCAACCGATGACCCAGACGATCCCCGACGTGCAGACCGACGTGCAGACCGACGTGCAGACCGACGTGCAGACCGACGTGCAGAGCGAGCAGACCGAGGTGCAGGCCGCGCCCCTGCCGGAGGAGGCCGCCGCGTGGTGGCGTCACGGCGTGATCTACCAGGTCTACCCGCGCAGCTTCGCGGACGCCGACGGCGACGGCATCGGCGACCTCCCGGGCGTCCGGGCCCGCCTGCCGTACCTGCGTGACCTCGGCGTCGACGCGGTCTGGCTGTCGCCGTTCTACGCCTCGCCGCAGGCCGACGCCGGGTACGACGTCTCCGACTACCGCCGCGTCGACCCGATGTTCGGCGACCTCTCCGACGCCGCCGGGCTGATCGAGGACGCGCACGAGCTGGGCCTGCGGGTGATCGTCGACCTGGTGCCGAACCACTGCTCCGACCAGCACGAGTGGTTCCAGCGCGCGCTGCGCGACGGCCCCGGTTCGACGGCCCGCCAGCGGTTCCACTTCCGGCCGGGTCGCGGTGCCCACGGCGAGCTGCCGCCCAACGACTGGGAGTCGATCTTCGGTGGCCCCGCGTGGACGCAGGTGGCCGACGGCGAGTGGTACCTCCACCTCTTCGCCCCCGAGCAGCCCGACTTCAACTGGGAGCACCGCGCGGTCCACGACGAGTTCCGCTCGATCCTGCGGTTCTGGCTCGACCTCGGGGTCGACGGCTTCCGCGTCGACGTCGCCCACGGCCTGGTCAAGGCGGCGGGTCTGCCCGACATCGGCCGCGCGGACCAGCTGACCCTGCTCGGCAGCGAGCCGATGCCCTTCTTCGACCAGGACGGCGTCCACGAGATCTACCGCGACTGGCACCGCGTCCTGGCCGAGTACGCCGGCGAGCGGATCCTCGTCGCCGAGGCCTGGACGCCGACGCTCCAGCGCGCTGCGCAGTACGTCCGCTCCGACGAGATGCACCAGGCGTTCAACTTCTCCTACCTGTGCACCGACTGGGACGCCGCGGCGCTGCGCGAGATCGTCGACATCACGCTCGACGCGATGGGCGAGGTCGGTGCCCCGCCGACGTGGGTGCTCTCCAACCACGACGTGACCCGCCACGCGACCCGCTTCGCCAACCCGCCGGGCTCCGGCATCCAGATGACCACGCCCGGAGACCGCGAGCTCGGCCTGCGCCGGGCCCGCGCGGCCACGCTGCTGATGCTCGCGCTGCCCGGCTCGGCGTACGTCTACCAGGGCGAGGAGCTCGGCCTGCCCGACGTCACCGACCTGCCCGACGAGGTCCGCGCCGACCCGTCCTTCCACCGCGACAACGGCCAGGACGGCTTCCGCGACGGCTGCCGCGTCCCGCTGCCCTGGGGCGGCGCGGAGGCGCCGTACGGCTTCGGGCCGGAGGTGGGCGGGCCGAGCTGGCTGCCGCAGCCGGCGGCCTGGGCCGACCTGAGCGTCGAGGCGCAGACCGGCGTCGCGGGCTCCACGCTCGAGCTCTACCGCTCCGCGATCGCGGTCCGGCGCGAGCAGCCGGCGCTGGGTGCTGGTGACGGCGTGGAGTGGCTCGAGGCGCCCGAGGGCGTCCTCGCCTTCCGTCGTACGCCGCGCGCGGGGGACCCGGTGGTGGTGATCGCGAACACGTCAGGGGATCATGTACGCATGCCCCTGCCCGGCCGCCTGCTCCTCGGCTCCGCCGACGTCGTCGTCGACGGTGCCGACGTCGTGCTCGCCCCGGACAGCACGTCCTGGTGGAACTCGTAGATGGCGGAAGGTCGACGGGCCACTCCACGGCTGGCTGATGTCGCTGCGCACGCCGGGGTCAGTGAGGCCACCGTGTCGCGCGTGCTCAACGGCAAGCCCGGCCCGTCGCCGACCACCCGCCAGGCGGTGCTCGCGGCGCTCGACGTCCTCGGCTACGAGCGCCCGGGCCGTCCGCGCGAGGCCGGTGCCGGCCTGATCGGCCTGATCACCCCGGAGCTGAGCAACCCGATCTTCCCGGCGATGGCGCAGGTGATCGAGCAGGTGCTCGCCCGCCACGACTACATCCCGGTGCTCGGCACGCAGACGCCCGGCGGGTCGACCGAGGACGAGCTCGTCGAGGTCTTCATCGACCGTGGCGTGACCGGCATCGTCTTTGTCTCCGGCCTGCACGCCGACACGACTGCCGACCACGAGCGCTACGCCCGCATCAGCGCGCGGGGCATTCCGTTCGTGCTCATCGACGGCTACAGCGACCGGATCTCCGCGCCGTTCGTCTCCGTCGACGACGAGGCGGCGATGCGGATGGCCGTCGACCACCTCGCCCAGCTCGGCCACGAGCGCATCGGCCTGGCGGTCGGTCCCGCGCGCTACGTTCCCGCGGCGCGCAAGGTCACCGGCTTCACCGAGGCCATGGCGGCGCGCGGCCTCGACGGCAGCGACCTGGTCGCCCACTCGCTCTTCACCCTCGAGGGCGGCCAGACCGCGGCGTCCGCGCTCCTCGACAAGGGCTGCACCGCGATCATCTGCGCCAGCGACATCATGGCGTTCGGCGCGATCCGGGCGGCGCGGGCGCGCGGCCTCGACGTCCCGCGCGACCTCTCGGTCGTGGGCTTCGACGACAGCCCGATGACGGCGTTCTCCGACCCGCCGCTGACGACCCTGCGCAAGCCGGTCGAGGCGATGGGCACCGCAGCGGTCGACGCGCTCGTCGACGAGATCAACGGCAACCCGGCGCACCGCACCGAGTTCGTGGTCCAGCCGGAGCTCGTGCTCCGCGGCTCGACCGACCGCTGCCGCACGGCCTGATCCTTCACGCCGTCCCGAGCAGGGCGTCGAGCGCCGGGTGCAGATGCCTGCTCCCCAGTACGCCGGACGCGTGCGCCGCGCCCGCGGCGAGCGCCTGCGGGAGGTCGGCGCCGTCGAGATGCGCATGGAGGACACCGGCGAAGAACGCGTCGCCGGCCCCGTTGGTGTCGAGGACCGGCACCGGCACGGCCGGCACGCGGTGGCGCCGGCCGGCGGCGTCGAGCGCGATCGCCCCGTCGGCACCGAGCGTGCAGACCGCGAAGGAGGCGCCGAAGCGCAGGCACTCGCGGAGCAGGCCGACGGCGTCGTCGGTCGCGTCGTCGTTGAGGAAGACGGCGTCCGCCGCCTCGAGGAACGGCTGGTGGAACGCAGCGCGGCCGTCGTAGTCGTGGAGGTCGACCCAGATCGGGCGGCCGGTCGCCCGCGCCAGCGGGAGCAGCCGGCGGGACTCGGGGGAGAGGTCGAGCACGAGCACCTCGGCGGCGGCCATCGCCTCGCCGAGGTCGGCGTCGCGGCGCTGCACCTCGCTCGCACCCTGTGCACTCTCCGCGCCCTCCTGCGCGGAGGGCGCTGGCTGCGCCAGGTAGATCGACAGTCGCTCGCCGCGCGGGGTCATCAGGTTGAGGTGCCGCTCGGTCACCTCCGCCGGCGTGACGCGCACGTCGACGCCGGCGGCCTCGAGGAGGGCGCGCACCCGGCGTCCGTCCTCGTCGCCGGCGAGCTGGGCCGCCAGGACGACCTGGCGACCCAGCCCGGTGAGGCCGAGCGCCTTGCCCGCCGACGTCCCGCCCACCGTCTCCCACGAGCGGTCGGCGAAGACAGTGTGGGGGACGGGGGCGGGCAGCCGGTCGAGCAGCGCGAGCCGGTTCCAGGACGCGGGGCCGTGGACGAGGACCGTCATGGCAGTGGTCCGGCGGCCGTCAGGCCGTCGGCAGCGCCTCGCCCGTGGTGGTCGAGAACGCGTGCAGCCGCTCCGGGTCGACCCGGAAGTGGACCACGCTGCCCTTGGCCGGCACGCTGCGCGGCTCGACCTTGGCGACCAGCTGCGGGTTGTGCAGCTTCGCGCCGAGGCTGCCGTAGAGGAACGCCTCGGAACCGAGCTCCTCCACGACCAGCACCTCGACCGCGAACGCACCCTCCGTGCCGGCCGGGACCCGCTCGAGCGACTCCGGGCGGAAGCCGAGGACGACCTCGCCGGTCGTCAGGGCGTCCGTCGTCGCGCGGGGGAGCCGGATCCGGGCCTCGGCGACCAGCGCGTCGCCGTCCTCCACGGCGAAGGTGCCGAGGTTCATGGCGGGCGAGCCGATGAAGCCGGCGACGAAGACGTTGGCCGGCCGGTCGTAGAGGTCGAGCGGGGCGGCGACCTGCTGCAGGACGCCGTCCTTGAGGACCGCCACGCGGTCGCCCATCGTCATCGCCTCGACCTGGTCGTGGGTGACGTAGACCGTGGTGATGCCGAGGCGCCGCTGGAGGGAGGCGATCTCGGTGCGGGTCGAGACGCGCAGCTTGGCGTCGAGGTTGGAGAGCGGCTCGTCCATGAGGAAGACCTGCGGCTCGCGGACGATCGCACGGCCCATGGCGACCCGCTGCCGCTGGCCTCCGGAGAGCGCCTTCGGCTTGCGGTCGAGGAAGCGCTCGAGGTCGAGGATCCGGGCGGCATCGGCGACGCGGGTGCTGATCTCCGACTTCGCGACGCCGGCGATCTTCAGCGCGAACCCCATGTTCTCCCCGACCGTCAGGTGCGGGTAGAGCGCGTAGTTCTGGAAGACCATCGCGATGTCGCGGTCCTTGGGACGCAGGTGCGTGACGTCGCGGTCGCCGATCCGGATCGAGCCGGAGGAGACGTCCTCCAGGCCCGCGAGCATCCGCAGGCTGGTGGACTTGCCGCAGCCCGAGGGGCCGACGAGCGCGAGGAACTCACCGGGCTGCACCTCGAGGTCGAGGCGGTCGACCGCGGGGACGGTCGAGCCGGGGTAGAGCCGGGTGGCGGCGTCGAAGACGACGGGGGTGGACATGGGACTCCTATCCCTTGGTTCCACCGGCGGTCAGGCCGGCGACGAGGTGCTTCTGGGCGAAGTAGAAGACGAGCGAGGCGGGCAGCATGATCAGCACCGCACCCGCGGTGAGCAGGTCCCACTGCGGGTTGAACCGCGGGACGAACTGCTGCAGGCCGGCACCCAGCGTCAGGTTCTTGTCGCTGAGGATGAACGCGATCGCGTAGGCGACCTCGCCCCAGGCGGTGAGGAACGTGTAGAACGCGGTCACCGCGAGGCCCGGCCGGGCAAGCGGCAGCACGACGTACCAGAAGGTCTTGAAGGGACCGAGGCCGTCGAGGGCCGCGGCGTCGTCGAGCTCCGGCGGGATCGTGTCGAAGTAGCCGCGCAGCATCCAGGTGCAGAAGGGCACGGCGACCGAGCAGTACGCGATGACCAGTGACGCCTTGGTGTCGATCAGCCCGAGGTTCGCCATGATCGTGTAGATCGGCACGATCAGGATCGCCACCGGGAACATCTGCGTGATCAGGAAGAGCCACATCACCCCACGCTTGCCGGGGAAGTTGAAGCGGCTCAGGGCGTAGCCGGCGGTCGCCGACATCGAGATGCCGATGACCATCGTGAAGATCGCGACGACCACCGAGTTGAGGAACCAGTGCGGGAAGCTGGTCTCGAAGAGCACCCGGCGGTAGTTCTCGAGCGTCGGGTGGTCGAAGAGGTGGATCTCCGTCGACTGGATCGCGTCCTGCGGCTTCAGTGAGGCGAGGAGGACCCACACCACGGGGAACAGCGCGATCGTCGTGGCGACCACGAGCGTCGCGTGGAGGGCGAGCGACGACAGCGGGCTCCGCTCGTCGCGGCCGCGGGGCTTGCGGGTCACCAGACCTCTCCCTTGCTCTTGAGCACGCGCCGGTACGCCGCGGCGTACACCACGAGGAGCGCGAGGATGACGACGCCGTAGGTGGCGGCGAGCGAGTAGTTGCGCAGGCCCTCGAAGGCTGCGCGGTAGGAGCCGGTCACCAGGATCTCGGTCTCTCCGGCCGGCTGGCCGCCGGTGACGAAGTAGATGATCGGGAACATGTTGAACGTCCAGATCGTGCCGAGCAGGATCACCGTCGAGCTCACCGGGCGCAGGCCCGGCACAGTCACGTGGCGGAACCGCTGCCACGGGCTGGTGCCGTCCATCTCCGCCGCCTCGTAGAGCTCCGCGGGGATCGACTGCAGGCCGCCGAGGATGGCGACCATCATGAAGGGGACACCGAGCCAGACGTTGGTGACCACGGCGGCGAACATCGCCGTCCAGCGGTGGTTGAACCACTCGACGGGGTCCAGGCCCAGGTGGACCAGCACGGAGTTGATCAGGCCGAACTTCGGGTTGAAGAGGAACTTCCAGGCGAAGGCGCTGACGAACGCCGGCACCGCCCACGGCACGATCAGCAGGACCCGGTAGAGGCTCCGCCCGCGGAAGTTGCGGTTGAGGAGCACGGCCAGGCCGAGGCCGATCAGGTAGTGGAGCAGCACGCAGGCGAGGGTCCACACGATGGTGTTCTCGAGCAGGAGCCAGAAGTGGCCGCGCTCGCCCGTGAGCAGGTCGGTGTAGTTGTGGAGGCCGACCCAGTGCCAGCGGTCCGGGTTGGGCGTGCATGACTCGGCGCCGCCGAGGGTCTTGCTGCAGACCTCGGCGCGCTGGTTGGTCTCCGTGAGGTTGGTGAACGACTGGAGGATGCCGCGGACGAGGGGGTAGAGCACCAGGGCGCCCAGCACGAAGATGGTGGGAGCCACCATCGCCCAGGCGTACCAGTGCTTGTCGAAGGTCCGCCGCAGTCGACCGCGGCGGGCGGGGCCCGGCGTGACGCCGGACCCCGCTGCGGTGCTCAGGCTCATGGCAGGTCGTACGCCGGGACGACGTCGGACTTGTACTTGGCCGCGGTCTGGTCGAGCGTCTTGTCGACGTCAGCGCCCTGGACCAGGACCTTCGTCGCCATCTCGTCGAGCGGGCCGAAGAAGAGGCCGCCCTCCGGGATCCACGGACGGGCCTTGGCCACGTCGAGCGCGGCCTTCCACGCGGTGATGCGCGGGTTGTCCTTGACCAGGTCGTACGCGTCCTCGTTGGTGGGGAGCAGGCCGAGCTTGTCGGCGATGAACGCCTCGGACTTCGCCGAGGTCATGAACTCCAGGAACGCCGTGGCGGCGTCGGCCTTCTTCTCGTCCATGCCGGAGTAGACGACGTAGTTGTGGCCGCCGACCGGGGCGCCCGCGCCCTTCGAGCCGGCCGGGACGGGGGCGATGCCGAGGTTGTCGAACCCACCGAACTTCGGGTCCTTGGAGACGTTGGCGACCTCCCACGGGCCGTTGATCACCATGCCGACCTTGCCCTCCTTGAAGAGCGTCATCATCGTGCCGTAGGAGTCGTTGGCGTCGGGCTTGGGAGCAGCGCCGGACTTCACCATGTCCTGGGCGACCTTGATGCCGTCCTTGTTGGCCTGCGACGCGACCTCGATGGTCTTGCTCTTCGTGTCGACGAGGTCGCCGCCCTCGCCGTACATGAAGGGGAGGAGGAAGTAGCCCCCGCTGTTGAGGTAGATGCCGTCGACGTGCGCCTTCTGCTTGAGCAGCTTCGCGTCGGCCTTCACCTCGGCCCAGGTGGTGGGGGCCTCGTCGATGCCGGCCTCCTTGAAGAGCTTCTTGTTGTACATCAGGCCGAGGGTGTCGGTGACCTGCGGGACGCCGTAGGTCTTGCCGTTGTAGACGTCGGAGGAGAGCGCCGTGTCGAGGTAGTGGTTGTCCTTGAGGACGTCGCTGCCGTCAAGGGCGTACAGGTGGCCGGCAGCCGCGAACTCCGGCACCCAGGCGACCTCGGCGCGCAGGATGTCGGGCGCACCCTCGCCGGCCTCGGCGGCGGTCTTGAACTTGTTCTGCGCCTCGCCGAACGGGACCGACTGGTAGTTGATCTTCACGTTCGGGTACTCCGCGTTGAACTTCTTGATCAGCTGCTTGAACGCGGGGGCCTCGTTGGTGGGGTCCGAGGTGTCCCACCAGGTGAGGGTCGCCTTGAGGGCGTCGTGGTCGGTCTTGTCGGCCGACGGGCTCGCCGCGCCTCCGCCGCCACAGGCGGAGAGGACGAGGGCGACGGCGGCGAGGCCGGTGAGGCCGGGAAGGGTGCGGCGCATGTGGGGGCTCCTTGGGGACAGCGGCTCGGGACCGGTGTGCGGCCGCTCTTGTGACGGCCATCACGGACCGTAGCAAGAACTTGCAAGGAATTGAAAGAGATTGCGGCAACTTTTGCAGAGGTGTTTGATGGGGCCATGGGCACCCTCGCGGACATCGCACACGAAGCTGGCGTCAGCGAGGCCACGGTCAGCCGTGTGCTCAACGCCAAGCCCGGAGTCAGCGACTCCGCGCGGCAGAACGTGCTCACCGCGCTCGACGTCCTGGGCTACGAGCGACCCGCGAAGCTGCGGCGGCGCAGTGCCGGGCTCGTGGGCCTCGTCGTACCCGAGCTCGACAACCCGATCTTCCCGGCGTTCGCGCAGGTCATCGAGGACTCGCTGACCCAACGGCGCTTCACCCCGGTGCTCTGCACGCAGTCGCCGGGTGGCGTCTCCGAGGACGAGTACGTCGAGTCGCTGCTCGACCACGGCGTCGCCGGCATCCTCTTCGTCTCCGGCCGCCACGCGGACGCGGGCGCCGACCACGAGCGCTACCGCGCACTGGTCCAGCGCGGCATGCCGGTCGCCTTCATCAACGGCTACGTCGACGACATCCCGGCGCCGTTCTTCTCCACCGACGACGCGGCCGCGACGGAGATCGCGGTCGCGCACCTCGTGCAGCTGGGCCACCGCCGGATCGGGCTGGCGACCGGCCCCGGCCGCTTCACGCCGTCGCAGCGGAAGCGGGCCGGCTTCGTCGGCGCGCTGCGCCGCCTGCTCGACCTCTCCGAGGCGGAGGCCGAGAGCTGGGTCGAGGAGAGCCTCTTCAGCGTCGAGGGAGGCGCGTCGGCTGCGCGGAGCCTCGTCGAGCGGGGCGCGACGGGCATCGTCTGCGCCTCCGACATGATGGCGATCGGCGCCGTCCGCGGCGTCCGCGACGTCGGGCTCTCGGTGCCCGGTGACGTCTCCGTGATCGGCTTCGACGACTCGATCCTGATCGGCTTCCTGGACCCGCCGCTCACGACCGTGCGCCAGCCGGTCCACGCGCTCTGCTCGGCGGCAGTGGCCGCGGTCGCCGACGCGATCGGCGGCGAGCCGGTGCCCGCACGGGAGTACGTCTTCAAGCCCGAGCTGGTGCTGCGGCAGTCGACCGGACCGGCGCCTGCCTGAGCGCGCTGCCTGAGCATGGCCGGCGCCCGACCTGCGGGCGCGCCAGGAATCTCCCCGCCGGCTGTCACACCGCGCCGGTGCGCGGTGTCTTCATGTCGAGCGCGGCCACGAGGGCCGCGACGAGATGAGGGAGTAGCCATGACCACCCGTATCCCCGCCGCCGAGATCGACGGCCTCTTCGGCGCGATCGTCAAGACGATGAGCAAGCGGATGTTCGGCAAGGTGCCCGAGTCGATGGGCGTGATGTGGCACAACCAGCCCGTGCTCAAGGCCTCGATGGGCTTCGGCCAGAAGCTGACGAAGTGGGACCGCTGCGACCCGGGCCTCAAGGCGTTCGCGCACATGGCGGTCGCGTCGTACATCGGGTGCAGCTGGTGCCTGGACTTCAACTACTTCATGGCCCGCCACGAGGGGCTCGACCTGGAGAAGGCGCAGCAGGTGCCGCGGTGGCGCGAGTCCGACGTCTTCACGCCGCTCGAGCGCGACGTCCTGGAGTACGCCGAGGCGATGAGCGCCACGCCCGTCGCCGTGACCGACGAGCTCTCGGCGCGGCTGCTGGAGGCGCTGGGAGCCGCGGCCCTGGTCGAGCTGACCAGCGTGATCGGCTTCGCGAACCTGACCACCCGCGGCAACGTCGCGATGGGCATCGAGTCGGAGGGCTTCGCCGACGCGTGCGGCATGAAGCCGCTGGCGGCACGGCCCGACGCCGCCCAGCGCGCGGGAGTAGCGTCGCCGGCATGAGCGAGGTCGATCCCTTCGTCGCCCACCGCAGCCTGCTCTTCACGGTCGCCTACGAGATGCTCGGCTCCGCGGCCGACGCGGAGGACGTCGTGCAGGAGTCGTGGCTGCGGTGGGCGGAGGTCGACCGGGCGACCGTCCGCGACCCGCGCGCCTACCTGGTCCGCACGGTCACCCGGCAGGCGCTCAACCGGCTCCGCACGCTGAGTCGTCGCCGCGAGGAGTACGTCGGGGAGTGGCTGCCCGAGCCGCTCCTCACCGCCCCCGACGTGGCTGAGGACGTCGAGCTCGCCGACAGCGTCTCGATCGCGATGCTCACGGTGCTCGAGTCGCTCGCTCCGACCGAGCGCGCGGTCTTCGTGCTCCGCGAGGTCTTCGACGCGCCGTACGACGAGATCGCCGAGGCCGTGGGCAAGTCGCCCGCGGCGGTGCGCCAGATCGCGCACCGCTCGCGGGCCCACGTCGAGGCGCGGCGGCCGCGCATGGAGGTGACCCGCAGCGAGCAGCAGCAGGTGGTGGAGCGGTTCCTGGCGGCGGTGACCGGAGGCGACGTCCAGGCGCTGATGGACGTCCTCGCGCCCGACGTCGTGCTCGTGGCCGACGGCGGCGGCATCGCCCCGGCGGCGCTGGTGCCGCTCAACGGGGGCCGCAAGGTGGCGCGGCTGCTGGCGAAGTTCGCCACGCTCGTGCCCGACGCGCGCACCGCCACGCTCTGGGTCAACGGCGCCCCGGCGGCTTGGTTCAACGGCGAGAAGGCGGGCGAGACGGTGGTCAGCGTCGAGGTGCAGGACGGCCGGATCACCCGGATCTTCGCGATGCGGAACCCCGAGAAGCTGGCGCGCCTGGCCGAGGAGACCGAGCTCGCCCGCTAGGCCATGCCCTAGGGTTGCCGCGATGGTTCCGCGGCTGATGTGTCTGGTCTCCTCGGGCGACGATCTCGCCCGGCTCCCCGCCCTTGCGATGGCGGGCGTCGACGCCATCCAGGTGCGCGACAAGACGCTCGAGCGCGACGGGCTGATCGCGTTGACCAACCACGTGATGAACCTCGTCCCCGCCGCCAGGGTGATCGTCAACGACCGCATCGACGTCGCCGTCATCACCGGCGCCGACGGCGTCCACGTCGGCGCCTCCGACCTGCCGGTCGCCGAGGTCGCCGCGATGGTCGGCCGGGCCCAGGCGCGCGGCTTCCTCTCCGACCGGTTCCTGATCGGCGCCACCTGCCGCACCGCGGCCGACGTGCGCGCTGCCGGCGACGCGGGGGCGGCGTACGCCGGGGTGGGGCCGGTCTTCGCGACCAGCTCCAAGGACGGCCTGCCCGATCCTCTCGGGGTGGAGGGTCTGGGAGCCGCGGTGGTGCACGGGGGAGTGCCGGTGCTCGCGATCGGCGGCATCGACGCCGACAACGCCGCCGAGGTGGTGGCCGCGGGAGCGCACGGGGTCGCGGTCATCGGTGGCATCTGGCGTGCGGCCGACCCCGTCGCCGCCGCACGCGCGCTCGCGGCCGTCGTGCGCTGACCCTCCTCTCCGTCCGGCATCTCTGAGCTTGCCGCCGGCGGGCCGGCTGTGGCTCCGACAGGCCGGAGCCGGACGGTCCCGGTGCGCCGCTGCGCAGGCTGCCGGAGCTGCGGCGTCGCGACATCGTCGACCTCCACGGCAGCCGCAACACCGCGCAACCGTCGCCGCATGGTCGGGGCAGGCGCTCTGCTGGCAGGGCCCATCCTCCCGAACGCCCGTGAGAAGGACCCCGCCATGCCTCCCTCCCCGTCGCCGCGCTGGTGGACCTTCGGTCTGCTCAACGTCGCGGTCATCGCCGTCGTGTCCCTGTCCGGCTGGTACCTGCTGGCTGACCCGCGCACGAGCCCCCTCGGGATCTATCCGTTGCCGTTCAACACCGCGCTCTTCTGGGCGTTGATGTTCGTCGTGTGGCTCGGCTTCAACCTCGAGATGAGCTGGTTCTCCCGGCTCCCGCAGCCGCTCTGCGGCATTGCCTTCACGGCCGCGACGATCGGCGGCGGCGTCGCGGTCACCTGGCTTCTCTCCCGGGGCCTCGGATCCGTCAACCCGGACTTCGATCCCTCAGGGCCGCTGGGCGTCTCCGCCTACTTCGTCGCCGCCCTCTTCGTGCTGTTCGGCTTCTCGACGTACATCATGAGCGTCGTCAACTGGGGTCAGTGGCCGGTCGCGGGTGCCATGACCGGGCAGCCGTACGTCGGGCTCGGCTCGATCGCGCTGCTGATGGTGCCGACGATCCTGCTGTGGGCCGTCCTGGGCATTCCCGCCGTCGCGCATCCCGAGTCGGCAGTGATGGGCGTTCCGACCCTTCTCGGCTGGTACTACTCCCTGATCATCGCGATCGTGCTGACCGGCGTCGTCGGGGAGAACTGGCCGTGGCGCCTGGCAGGCACCGGTGCCCGGCTCGCGCTGGCCGCGACCGCCGGCAACGTCGTCCTCGGCACGGTCCTGTACGTCGGCCTGCGCGAGGTGGCGCACCTCCTGGTCGGGTCCACGAACGCCGCCGCGCTCGGCGCCGGCATCAACCTCTACCCGGCCGAGCTCGGGGTCTGCTGGGTGGTCTGGATGATCCTGTGGGCCAACGTGTTCGGCAACAAGCCGGTCGGGCTGGGCGATGCCGCAAGCCTCGCGATCCGCGCCGTCGTGACGTTCGCCCTCGCCTGCGGCACGTTCGTGGCCTACTACTTCGTGCTCGCGGAGCACGTCCTCCACGAGCCGGCCATCGCCCACACGTCGCTTGCCGGCGACGCGCTCGGATTCATGGACTGGGTGGCCCTCGTCGCCCTCCTCTACATCGTCGGCTTCGGGTCGTGGGGGCTGCACGCGCCCTCTGCCGACCAGCCCACCGAGGCGCTGCCCGTCGACCATCCGACCGCTCACGCGGCCGGCCAGAACTGACCATGCACAGGCAAGGAGAAGAACGATGAAGGCAGCACGTTTCCACGGCCGCGGCGACATCCGGATCGACGACGTCCCCGAGCCGGCGACCCGCCCGGGCACCGTCAAGGTGGAGGTCGAGTGGTGCGGCATCTGCGGCACCGACCTCCACGAGTACCTCGACGGGCCGATCTTCGCGCCGACCCCGGAGGCGCCGCACCCGCTGACGGGTGAGAGCTATCCGATGCAGCTCGGTCATGAGTTCGCCGGGGTGGTGGTCGAGCTCGGCGAGGGCGTGAGCGACCTGCGGCTCGGCGACCGCGTGGTGGTCGAGCCGTACATCGTGTGCGGACGCTGCGACGCCTGCCAGCAGGGTCGCTACAACGTCTGCGCCGCGCTCGGTTTCGTCGGACTCTCCGGAGGAGGCGGTGGCTTCAGCCGGTACGTCGTCGCGGAGCGCCGGTGGATCCATCCCCTCGGTGAGCTCGGCACCGACGTCGGCGCCCTCGTGGAGCCGCTGGCGGTGGCGTACCACGGCGTACGGCTGTCGGGGGTGAGGCCGGGGCAGACCGGCGTCGTCTTCGGGGCCGGGCCGATCGGGCTGGTCACCGCCGCGTCGCTGCGCGCGGTGGGCGTCGAGGAGGTCTTCGTGGTCGAGCCGGCAGCAGTGCGCAAGGCGAAGGCTCCCGGCGCCGGAGCCACCGCGGTCATCGACCCGAACGACGGCGACGTGGTCGAGGCGGTCATGGAGCTGACCAAGGGCCGTGGCGCCGACGTCGCCTTCGAGTGCGCCGGTGTCGACGCTGTCCTCTCGTCGGCGATCCGGGCGACCCGGGTGGGAGGAACGGTCGTGAACCTGGCGATCTGGGGCCACAACGCCTCGGTCGCGATGAACGACCTGGTCTTCCGGGAGGTCAGCGTCGTCGGCAGCCTCGCCTACTGCAACGACCACGCGGACACGATCAGGCTCATCCAGGACGGCAAGGTCGATCCGTACCAGTTCATCACCGGGCGGATCGGCCTGGACGACATCGTCGAGAAGGGCTTCAAGGAGCTGATCGAGAACAAGGAGGAGAACGTCAAGATCCTCGTGCAGCCCTCCTGAGCGCTGGCGCGTGAACCACCTGCCGCGGACCCGGTGTGACTTGTTATTGTCGTCGCAATCCACCACGGGAGTCCGCGGCAGCGGGCTGAGATGGGGCTGAGGCCGCTCCGACCGTTGAACCTGATCCGGGTCATGCCGGCGAAGGAAGCGAGGAGCTTTCGGTGTATTCCTGCATTTCACCCCTGGTCGATCCGACCGCCCATGACCGCGCCCCCGTGGGGCCGGCACCCGCTGCAGCGCCGTGAGGGTCCGCGTCCTCGGGGCCGGGATCATCGGCCTCGCCTGTGCCGATGAGCTGCTCCGTCGCGGCCACGACGTGGAGGTCGTCGACCCCGCGCCGGGCTCGGGTGCGTCGTACGCCGCGGCGGGGATGCTCGCCCCGGCCGGCGAGCTCTGGCACGGCGAGGCGGACCTCTTCCGGCTCGGCCGCGCCTCGGCCGACCTCTGGCCCGCGTACGCCGCGCGGCTGGGCGTGCCCCTGGCGGCGTCGGGCACGGTCCTCGCGGCCGCCGATGCCGGTGACCTGCAGGAGGTCGACCGCCAGCTCGAGCTGCTCGCGGCTGCCGGGGAGCGGGCCCAGGCCCTGGGACGCCGTGAGCTGGCCGCCCGCGAGCCGGGGCTCGGGCGCGTGGTCGGGGGCGCCTTCCTGCCCGAGGACCACTCCGTCGACCCGCGCTCGGTGGTGCGCGCGCTGCTGGCGCGGGTGCCCGTCATGGCGGTGGCCTCCGGCGCCCCGGCCGACGCGACCGTGATCGCCACCGGCGCGCACCTGCCCTCGCCGTGGGCCGATCTCGTGCGGCCCGTCCGCGGCGAGGTCATCCGGCTCCGGTCGACGGGTGCGGGCCAGGCGCCGCTGCACACCGTGCGCGGCCTGGTCCACGGCATGCCGGTGTACGTCGTGCCGCGCGCCGGCTCCGACGAGATCGTCGTGGGCGCGACGTCGGAGGAGCACGACACCCCGCCGGTGCCGACGGTGGAGGGTGTCTTCCGCCTGCTCGAGTCCGCGCGGATCCTGCTTCCCGCGCTCGACCGCGCCGAGGTCGTCGAGGTGACGGCCCGCGACCGGCCGGGCACCCGCGACAACCTGCCGCTCGTCGGTCGGGTCCCTTCGAGCCCCACCTCCGACGACACCTGGCTGGCCGCCGGGCACTTCCGCCACGGCGTACTGCTGGCGCCGATCACGGCGCAGCTGCTCGCCGACGGCCTCGAGGGTGCTGCCCCGGACCCGGCCGTCGACCCGTCCCGCTTCGCCCGTCAGGAGGCTTCGGCATGACCGCCCCGATGACGGTCGTCGTCAACGGCGAGTCCCGGGCCCTCGAGCCCGGCGCCACCGTCGCCGACCTGCTGCCCGCCGACCCACGCGGCCATGCGGTCGCGCTCAACGGCACCGTCGTGCTCCGCGCCGACCACGCCACCACCCCGCTCACCGAGGGCGACGTCGTCGAGGTCGTCGCCGCCGTCCAGGGAGGATGACCATGTCAGCCGACGCACTCGTGATCGCGGGGGAGAAGCTCTCCTCGCGTCTCTTCCTCGGCACCGGCGGCCTGCCGCGGCCGGCCCTGCTCGAGCCGGTGATCGAGGCCGCCCAGCCTGCTCTCGTGACGGTCTCCATGCGCCGTGTCCCCGGTACGTCGGAGGGCGGCGTGCTCGAGACGATCCACCGGCTCGGGATCAAGGTCCTGCCCAACACGGCCGGGTGCCGCACCGCGCGGGAGGCCGTGCTCACCGCCGAGCTCGCCCGCGAGGCGCTCGAGACCGACTGGGTGAAGCTCGAGGTGATCGGCGACGAGGTGTCGCTGATGCCCGACGCGATCGAGCTGCTCGAGGGTGCGGAGACCCTGGTCCGCAAGGGCTTCAAGGTGCTGCCGTACACCACCGACGACCCGGTCCTCGCCCGCCGGCTCGAGGACGCCGGCTGCGTCGCGGTGATGCCGCTCGGCTCCCCGATCGGCTCGGGGCTCGGCGTGCTCAACCCCTACGCGATCTCGGCGGTCCGCGCGGCCGTGTCCGTGCCGCTGGTGCTCGATGCCGGGGTCGGCACGGCCTCCGACGCGGCGCTCGCGCTCGAGCTCGGCTGCGACGCCGTGCTCGCCGCCACCGCGATCACCCGCGCCGACGACCCGGTCCGGATGGCCACCGCCCTGCGCCTCGGCGTCGAGGCCGGGTACGCCGCCCGCACCGCCGGCCGGATCCCGCGCCGCGCGACGGCCCGGGCGTCGTCGCCGACGACCGGCCTGGTCGGAGGGGTGGCATGAGCGGCCTCGAGCTCCCGCGGCTCCTGCTCCTCACCGATCGCTCGCAGCTGCCGCTCGGACGTTCGCTGGTGGCGCTCGTCGAGGAGTGCATCGACGCCGGGCTCACCCACGTCGTCGTCCGCGAGCTCGACGAGACGCCCCTTGGCCGTGCCGCTCTGGTGGCCGCACTGACCGAGGCCGGCGCGACCGTGATCTCCGCCCACACCCCGCTGTACGGCGCCGCGGGCGTCCACCTGCCTGCCGATCCGGCCGCGGTCGCGCCGCCCGACCTGCCGTGGGGCCGCTCGTGCCACGCCGCGGCCGAGGTGCACCTGGCCGCGGCGGCGGGCGCGTCGTGGGTGACGCTCTCGCCGTTCGCGGCGACGGAGTCGAAGCCTGGCCACGCGGCGATCGCGCGCGAGGAGTTCCGGGCCGCCGCCGCGGCCGGCGTGCCGGTCTACGCGCTCGGCGGGATCACCCCGGACAACGCCGCCGACGCGATCGGCGCCGGGGCCGACGGGCTCGCGGTCATGGGCTCCGTGATGCGCGCCGCCGACCCGGCTGCCATCGTGCGGGCGCTCCTGGACGTCGTAGAAGAGGCGCCGTGGTGACCCCTCCCGTCGTCCTCGCCATCGCCGGCACCGACGCCGGCGGGGGAGCCGGCATCGCGGCCGACCTCACGACGTACGCCGCCCTCGGGGTGCACGGCGCCTCCGTCGTCACTGCGGTGACCGCCCAGGACACGACGGCGGTGCACGCGATCCATGCCGTGCCGCTCTCCGTGGTGCAGGCGCAGCTCGACGCGGTGCTCGCCGACCTCGCGCCGGCCGTCGTGAAGACCGGCATGCTCGGGACCGCGGAGATCGCGGAGCTCGTCGGGCGTCGCTGCGCCGGCCTGCCACTCGTCGTCGACCCCGTCCTGCGGGCGACGACCGGTGCCACGCTCGCCGGGCCGGAGCTGGTCGAGGCCTACCGGTCCGCCCTGCTGCCCGTGGCCACGGTCGTCACGCCCAACGCCGCCGAGGCCCGGGTGCTGCTGGGGCTCACGGCCGACGGTGCGACACCGGCACGCGAGCTGGCGGTCAGGCTTGCCCGGCTGCTCCGCGGTCCGGCCGTGCTGCTGACCGGTGGTCCGGAGGCGGACCCGGCCGCGACCTGCACCGACTGGCTCGCCCGGCCGGGCCAGGAGCCTCTCGCACTCGGGCATCCCGCGGTCGCCACGACCAACGACCACGGCACTGGCTGCACCCACGCCAGCGCTCTCGCGGCGTACCTCGCCCGGGGCGACGACCTCGAGGCCGCCGCGGTCGGCGCGGCCGCCTGGGTCACCGCCCAGCTCGCCGTGAGCCGGAGCTGGCAGCTCGGCCGTGGCCGCGGCCCGGTCGCCCACACCTCTTCCACCACCCGTCCCCTGAACCACTCCGCCCCACGAACCCCTGTCCCACTCACCGAGGAGATCGCATGACCGCCACCGAAGCCGAGCGCACCATCGAGCGCGTCGAGTCCAGCCCGTTCCACGAGCCCGTCCACCCGGCGCACACGCGCGTCCTCAAGGGCGAGCTGGGCGTGCCGGTGACGCGCGTCGAGCTGACCAACGGCGCGACGTTCGACCGCTACACCACCGAGGGGCCGGGCTCGCAGCCCGAGGTCGGCCTGCCGCTGCTGCGCGAGCAGTGGATCCTCGACCGCGACGACACCGAGGAGTACGACGGCCGCGAGGTCCAGCTGCTCGACAACGGCAAGGCGGCGCTGCGCTCCGGCGTACACCGGGAGCAGTGGCAGGGCCGCGCGTACAAGCCGCGCCGGGCCAAGCCGGGCAAGAACCTGAGCCAGATGCACTACGCCAAGCAGGGCATCGTCACCCCCGAGATGGAGTACGTCGCCGCGCGCGAGGGCTGCAGCGTCGAGCTGGTCCGCAGCGAGGTCGCGTCCGGCCGCGCGATCATCCCCAACAACGTGAACCACCCGGAGTCCGAGCCGATGATCATCGGCCGGCGGTTCCTGGTGAAGGTCAACGCCAACATCGGCAACTCGGCCGTCACCTCCTCCATCGCCGAGGAGGTCGAGAAGCTGACCTGGGCGATCAAGTGGGGCACTGACACGGTCATGGACCTGTCGACCGGCGACGACATCCACACCACGCGCGAGTGGATCGTCCGCAACAGCCCGGTCCCGATCGGCACCGTGCCGATCTACCAGGCGCTGGAGAAGGTCAACGGCGAGGCCGACAAGCTGACCTGGGAGATCTTCCGCGACACCGTCATCGAGCAGGCCGAGCAGGGCGTCGACTACATGACGATCCACGCCGGGGTGCTGCTCCGCTACGTCCCGATGACCGCCAACCGCGTCACCGGCATCGTGTCGCGCGGCGGCTCGATCATGGCCGGCTGGTGCCTCGCGCACCACCAGGAGAACTTCCTCTACACCCACTTCGACGAGCTCTGCGAGATCTTCCAGCAGTACGACGTCGCCTTCTCGCTCGGTGACGGCCTGCGCCCCGGTGCGACCGCCGACGCCAACGACGAGGCACAGCTGTCGGAGCTCCGCACGCTGGCCGAGCTGACCGAGCGTGCGTGGAAGTACGACGTCCAGGTCATGGTCGAGGGCCCGGGCCACGTGCCGCTCAACCTCGTCGAGGAGAACGTCGTCCTGCAGCAGGACTGGTGCCACGGCGCGCCGTTCTACACGCTCGGCCCGCTGGTCACCGACATCGCGCCCGGCTACGACCACATCACCTCGGCGATCGGCGCCGCGACCATCGCCATGCACGGCACCGCGATGCTCTGCTACGTCACGCCGAAGGAGCACCTCGGCCTGCCGAACCGCGACGACGTGAAGACCGGCGTCATCACCTACAAGCTCTCCGCGCACGCGGCCGACGTCGCCAAGGGCCACCCCAACGCCCGCGACTGGGACGACGCCCTCTCGCACGCCCGTTTCGAGTTCCGCTGGCGTGACCAGTTCGCGCTCTCGCTCGACCCGCACACGGCCGAGGCGTTCCACGACGAGACCCTGCCCGCGGACAACGCCAAGACGGCGCACTTCTGCTCGATGTGCGGCCCGAAGTTCTGCTCGATGAAGATCAGCCAGGACGTCCGCGACCGCTTCGGCGCCGACCTGCAGCCGGGCTCCGCCGACGCGGCGGTGGCGGACGCGGCTGCCGCGGAGGCGGGCATGCGGGCGAAGAGCCAGGAGTTCGTCGAGCTCGGCAAGTCCGTCTACGTCGAGCCGGCGCAGGCCAACGCCTGACGCCGAGACGGCACAAGTGGTGTGCCGAGGCGGCACGAGATGAGCGCCGAGGCGGCAGATGTTGCGCACCATCTGCCGCCTCGGCGCACCACATCTGCCGCCTCGGCGGGTGGGGGGTGCTACTTCGCGCGGTCGGCGGTCTTGCGGATCGCGTCGGTGATCTCGGGCCACAGCTCGCGCGGGAGGTCGTGGCCCATGCCCTCGATGAGAAGCAGGTCGGCGCCGGCGGCCTTCGCCGTGGCGCGACCACCCGACACGTGCACCATCTTGTCCGCGCGACCGTGGATGACGGTCATGGGCGCCTCGACGGCGGCGAGCCGCGACGTACGGTTCGGCTGCGTGAGGATCGCCATCATCTGGCGCAGGACGCCCGAGGCGCTGATGCCGCGGTCGTAGGTCTCCAGCGCGCGCTGGCGCACCTCCTCGCGGTCGGTCGGGTAGCCCGGGGAGCCGATGTAGCTCCAGAACGTCGCCGTCGCCTCGGCGTACGCCTCACGGCCGCGGCCCGGCGACCGCAGCAGCCGGGGGAGGAGCGAGGGGTGCTGCCAGCCGACCCGGCGGCTGCCGGTGGTCGACATCACCGAGGTCACCGAGCGCACGCGCCCGGGGTGCTCGAGCGCCATGGTCTGCACGATCATGCCGCCCATCGACATGCCGCAGACGTCCGCGCGGTCGATGCCGAGGTGGTCGAGCACGGCCATGCCGTCGCCCGCCATGTCCGCCAGCGTGTACGGCGCGTCCACCGGCCGCCCGAGGAACGCCTTGACCAGGTCGCCCCGGTGCACGCGACCCGACGCCCGGAACGACCGGCCGACGTCACGGTTGTCGTAGCGGATCACGAAGAACCCGGCCCGGACCAGCCCCTCGCAGAACTCGACGGGCCACCACGTCATCGGCCCGGAGAGGCCCATCACGAGGAGCAGCGGCTCACCGCTGGGGTCGCCGAACGTCTGGTAGCAGAGCTCCTGGCCGGGGCCGGCCGGAGCGAAGAGCTCCTCGGAGACGGTGATGGAGTCGGTCACCTTCCCAGTGAAGCACCAACGGCCCGCGACCAAAGGGTCGCGGGCCGAAGGTGGTCGACGTCTCAGCAGACGAGGTGGGGGATCAGTGCTCGAAGTCGATGGCGGAGTACGCGCGGAGCTTGCCGATGCGGTGCTCGGAGCTGATCCGGCGGATCGTGCCCGAGCGGGAGCGCATGACCAGCGAGTCGGTGCTGGCGAAGCCGGCGCGGTAGCGCACGCCCTTCATGAGCTCGCCGTCGGTGATGCCGGTCGCGACGAAGAAGCAGTCGTCGCCGGTGACCAGGTCGTCGGTGTGGAGGACGAAGTCGGGGTCGAGGTTGTGGCCGGCGTCGAGGGCGCGCTGGCGCTCCTCGTCGTCCTTGGGCCAGAGGCGGCCCTGGATGGTGCCGCCGGTGCACTTCATCGCGCAGGCGGCGATGATGCCCTCCGGGGTGCCGCCGATGCCGAGCAGCAGGTCGATGCCGGTGTCGGGGCGGGCGGCCATGATCGCGCCGGCGACGTCGCCGTCGGAGATGAACTTGATCCGGGCGCCAGCGGCGCGGATCTCCTCGGCGATCTTGTCGTGGCGCGGGCGGTCGAGCAGGACGACGGTGACGTCCTCCGGGGTCGAGCCCTTGGCCTTGGCGATCAGGCGGATGTTCTCGCCCACGGGGAGCCGGATGTCGACGACGTCGGCGGCCTCGGGGCCGGTCACCAGCTTCTCCATGTAGAAGACGGCCGACGGGTCGTACATCGTGCCGCGCGGAGCGGCGGCGAGGACGGCGATCGCGTTGTTCATGCCCTTGGCGGCCAGGGTGGTGCCGTCGATCGGGTCGACCGCGATGTCGCACTCGGGGCCCGTGCCGTCGCCGACCTGCTCGCCGTTGTAGAGCATCGGGGCGTCGTCCTTCTCGCCCTCGCCGATGACCACGGTGCCCTTCATGCTGACCGACGAGATCATCACGCGCATCGCGTTGACGGCCACGCCGTCGGCGCCGTTCTTGTCGCCCTTGCCGGTCCAGCGGCCGGCGGCCATCGCCGCGGCCTCGGTGACGCGCACCAGCTCCAGGGCGAGGTTGCGGTCGGGCGAGGAAGGGGCAACGGACAGGTCCACCGGCGCGTTCATGGGCCTGATGTTATCGGCCCGTGACCACCCCACGACCCCCGAGGCGCGCCGGTGGGCACGCCTTGGGAGGATGGGCCCATGGCCCAGGGAAGTGCGCGGTACGAGCGCAGTGCCGCCGGCATGGCCGGCGCGATGATCGTGACGCTCCTCGTGATCCTCGCCTTCGTGGCGTTCCGGGCGCTCAACCGTGACGACCTCGACGTGCAGCCCGACTCCGTCGACTACCTCCAGGTCGTCCAGGGGCTGCAGTCCGGCGGCGGCCTCGAGCCGGCGTACCCGGCGAAGCTGCCGAAGGGCTGGCAGGCGACCCGCGCCGTCTACGACACGCAGAACCTCGCGTGGGAGCTCGACCTGCTCACGGCCGACAAGAGGTACGTCGGCATCCGTCAGGCCGACCTGCGCGACAAGGACCTCATCGCGAAGTACGTCGACGACCAGGGCAAGCAGGGTGGCCCCGTCTCCTTCGACCACACGGCCGTGGCGACCGAGTGGACGTCGTGGGACGTCGACGGCGACGACAGGGCGTACACCGCCCCGCTCGGCATGCAGCGCGGCGACGAGCCGAACCCCCAGCTGGAGCGCGGCAAGGGCACGACGCTGCTCGTCTTCGGCAGCGCCCCGAAGAAGGACATCGAGAAGGTCATCGACGAGCTGGTCCTCGACCCGCTCAAGCCGACGAGCTGAGCCGGCCGGCCCTCACTCCGACTGGCGCGCGGCGATGACCTCGTCGAGGCGCGTGCGCGCGCCGTCGAGCCACTCCTGGCACCGCTGGGCGAGCGCCTCGCCGCGCTCCCAGAGCGCGAGCGACTCCTCGAGGGAGGTGCCGCCGGCCTCGAGGCGGCGGACGGTCTCGACGAGCTCGTCGCGGGCCGCCTCGTAGGAGAGGTCGGCGACGGGGGTCGGGTCAGCCATGGTCGGCTCCTTCTGAAGGCGCGTGGTCGGGGGAGACGGTCGCCGCGATGCGGCCGTCGGTGACGCGGATGGTGACGGCCGCACCGGGGCGAACGCCACCCACGCCGGTCACGACGTGGCCGTCGGCGTCCTGGAGGACGGCGTAGCCCCGCTCGAGCGTGGCGAGGGGGGAGAGGGCCTGGGCCCGTGCGCGCTGGTGGCCGACCTCGTCGGCGGCGCGGTCGAGCTGGTGGCCCAGGCAGCGCCGGGCACGGTCGACGAGCGAGCGGACCTCGTCGGAGCGGTTGTCGAAGAGCGTCGAGGGCGCAGCGAGCGCCGGCCGCGAGCGCAGCATGTCGAGGTGGGAGCGCTCGGTGGCGAGGCGGCCGTCGACCGCGCGCCGCAGCCGGTCGCGGGCGGTCGTCAGCCGGTGCACCTCCTCGGCCATGTCGGGCACGACGCGCTTGGCCGCGTCGGTGGGCGTGGCGGCGCGGACGTCGGCGACCAGGTCGAGCAGCGGCTGGTCGGGCTCGTGGCCGATCGCGGAGACCACCGGCGTGCGCGCCTTGTGGACCGCCCGGATCAGCGCCTCGTCGCTGAACGGCAGCAGGTCCTCGACCGAGCCACCGCCGCGTGCGATGACGATGACGCCGACGTCGGGGTCCTTGTCGAGGCGCTCGAGCCCCTCGATCACCTCGACGACGGACCGCGTGCCCTGCATCGCGGCGTACGCCACCTCGAAGGTGACCGCCGGCCAGCGGCGGCGCGCGACCTCGAGCACGTCGCGCTCGGCAGCGGAGTTGGGGGCCGTGACCAGGCCGACCTTCGTCGGGAGGAAGGGGAGGGGCCGCTTGAGCTCGGCGGCGAAGAGCCCCTCGGCGGCGAGCAGCTGGCGGCGGCGCTCGAGGCGGGCGAGCAGCTCGCCGAGCCCGACCATGCGGATGTCGCGGGCCTGCAGCGAGAGCGTGCCGCGCGGGGCGTAGTAGGACGGCTTGGCGTGCACGATCACCGAGGCGCCCTCGACCAGCGGCGGGTTGAGGCTGTCGAAGAGCAGGCGCGAGCAGGTCACCGAGATCGAGATGTCGGCGATCGGGTCACGCAGCACCATGAAGACGGTCTGCATGCCCTGTCGGCGGCTGACCTGCGCCACCTGGCCCTCCACCCACACCGCGCCGAGACGGTCGACCCAACCGGTGATCGCCTGGGCGATCTGCCGGACGGGAGCCGGGGCCTCCGGGGACGTGTCGAGTGCCATGCCCGCAGCCTAGGTGTTTGGACCGACACGGCCGCTCTCCCCCGATAGCCTTCGCCCCATGGCCTCTTCCGACATTCCGCCGCACGACGCACCCGAGCACGCGAGCTCGTTCTGGCGCCGCCGCAAGGGCGTGGAGCTGAGCATCGAGGAGGCGAACGACCGGGCGTTCGCCGCGACCGCCGCCGCCGAGCGCGCGCAGCAGCTGCGCCTGCTCGCTGAGCGTGCCGCGCAGGAGCAGTCCGCCGAGCGGATCGCCTCCGAGCAGTCCGCCGCGGCTGCGATCCTCGCTCGCCAGGAGGCCGAGACCCGGGCGACCACCCTCGCCGAGCAGGCCGAGCAGGCGTACGCCGCCCGTGAGGCCGCCGAGCGTGCCCTCGTCGACCTCGCGCGCGAGCGCGAGCAGGGTGAGCTGGAGATGCGCGCCCACCTCGAGCAGCTGCAGCAGCAGGTGAAGGCCGCCGAGCAGGCGCGCCTCAAGGCCGAGAAGGCGACCGCCGACCTCGCGGAGGCGCGGCTGCAGGCCGAAGCCGCCGTGACCGACGCCCAGAAGGCCCGTGCCGAGGCCGACGCGGCTGCGCAGGAGCAGGCCCGCCTGGCCGCCGAGGCCCACGAGGCCCGCACCGCTGCCGAGCAGGCCCTCCAGGAGCTGACCGGCAAGGTCGAGGCGGAGCAGGCGCTGCGCCTCGAGGCGGAGACGTCCGCCCGCGAGGCCGCTGCCCGCGCCGCCGAGGCGGCCGAGGCGGAGGCCGCTGCGCGCGCGTCCGTGGCCGAGCTGGCCGAGGCGACCCGCGGGGCCGTCGACGCCCGCACGCTGGCCGACACCCAGGCCGCCGAGCACGCCGACGCGGCGAAGGAGGCCCACCAGGCCCGCACCGCCGCCGAGGCCGCCGCAACCGCCGCCGCCAAGGCCCGCACCGCCGCCGAGCAGGCAGCCTCCGCACAGGCCGAGGCCGCGGCGAAGGCCCACACCGAGCGCGAGGCCGCCGAGAAGCGCGCCATCGACCAGGCCGCCCTGGCCGAGCACGCCCAGTCGCAGCGTGAGGCCGCCGAGCAGCACGCCCTCGACCGCACCGAGGCCGCGGCCAAGGCGCTCGCCGCGCAGGAGGAGGCCCACGCCAAGGTCGCTGGCCTCGCCGGTGAGCTCGAGGCCGCGACCCAGGCGCGCGCCGCCGCCGAGGCGGCTGCTGCGGAGCAGGCCGAGGCCCGCGCCGCGGCCGAGCAGGCCGCGACCGAGGCGACCGCCGCGCGCACCGCCGCGGAGGAGGCCGCCAAGGCCGCCGCCGAGGCCGCGCAGGCCGCCGCTGACGCCCAGCGTGAGGCCGAGGAGGCGGCGAAGGCCGAGCTCGAGCGGGTCCAGGCCGCCCTCACCGCCCAGTCCGAGGCCACCGACACCGCCCACGAGGCCCGGCTCGAGGCCGAGGCCGCTGCCGCCGCCTCCGCCGAGGCCCGCGCCGCCGCCGAGAAGGCGCTCGAGGAGCGCACGGTCGAGCGCGGCAAGGTCGAGGCGACCGTCCTCCACCACACCGAGGTCGCCCAGGATGCCCTCGGTCAGCGTCGTGACGCCGAGGTCCGGGCCGCGAAGCTCGCGTCCGAGCTCGCGGAGACCCGCGCGGCGTACCTCGCGCACGTGGAGCAGACCCACGGGTGGTTCCGCACGCGCCTGCTCGCGCTCACGGTCGTCCTGCTGGTCCTGGCGCTGGCTGCGGCGATGACCGCCGGCTGGCTCGTGGGCCAGGACGGCAAGCTCCCGTACGCCGGGGGCGCGCTCGTCGCGGCCCTCCTCCTGGCCAGCCTCGCCGCGCTGGGGCGCACCGGTCCGCGCGGCCGCGACTTCGACAGCTGACACCGAGGTCGTCCGCCTGAGCGCTGTGAAGGTCACGGCGCTCAGGCGGACGACCCGGGGCCCGTAGACTCGGGGCCATGAGCGCTGACCTGGGCCTGCCGCCCGTCCTCTCTCCCGACGAGGCCGACAAGGCGGTGCGTCTCGCTGCGCCGCGCGGCTACTGCGCCGGCGTCGACCGCGCGGTGATCACGGTGGAGAAGGCGCTCGACCTCTACGGGGCGCCGGTCTACGTGCGCAAGGAGATCGTCCACAACAAGCACGTCGTGGGCGACCTGGCCGCGCGCGGTGCGATCTTCGTCAACGAGCTCGACGAGGTGCCCGAGGGCGCGACGGTCGTCTTCTCCGCCCACGGCGTCAGCCCGGCGGTCCACGCCGAGGCCGAGCAGCGCAGCCTCAAGACGATCGACGCGACCTGCCCGCTGGTCACCAAGGTCCACCTCGAGGCGGTCCGCTTCGCCAAGGAGGACTTCGACATCCTGCTGATCGGCCACGCCGGTCACGAGGAGGTCGAAGGCACGATGGGCGAGGCGCCCGACCACACGCAGCTCGTCGAGGGCCCGTGGGACGTCGACAAGGTCGTGGTCCGCGACCCGAAGCGCGTCGTCTGGCTCTCCCAGACCACCCTCTCCGTCGACGAGACGATGGCGACCGTGGCCGCGCTGCGCGAGCGCTTCCCGGAGCTGCTCGACCCGCCGTCCGACGACATCTGCTACGCCACGCAGAACCGCCAGCTCGCGGTCAAGGAGATCTCGCCCGGCACCGACCTGGTCATCGTGGTGGGCTCGGCCAACTCCTCCAACTCGGTCCGCCTCGCGGAGGTGGCCCTCGAGGCCGGCGCCAAGGCGGCGTACCGCATCGACGACGCCTCCGAGATCGACGAGGCCTGGCTCACCGGCGTCTCGACCGTCTCGGTGACGAGCGGCGCGAGCGTGCCGGAGGAGCTCGTGCAGGGCGTCATCACGTACCTCAAGGAGCGCGGCTTCCCCGACGCGACGCAGGTCCACACGGCCGAGGAGTCGCTGATCTTCGCGCTGCCGCCGGAGCTCCGCAAGGACCTCCGCGCCGCCGAGCAGGCGACCCGGTAAGGCGTCGAGATGGCCCGCTACATCGACGTCCACCCCGAGAACCCGCAGCCGCGCGTCATCGACCAGCTGGTCGAGATCCTCAAGGACGACGGCCTGATCGCGCTCCCGACCGACTCGGGCTACGCGCTGGTCTCGCGCCTGGACAACCACGACGGGCGCGACCGCATCGTCACGATCCGCGGCCTCGACGACAAGCACCACTTCACGCTGCTCTGCAAGGACTTCAGCCAGCTCGGCACGTTCGTCCACGTCGACAACCACGTCTTCCGCGCGGTCAAGGGCGTGACGCCCGGGCCGTACACCTTCATCCTCGAGGCGACGCGCGAGGTGCCGCGCCGGCTCATGCACCCCAAGAAGAAGACCGTCGGCGTCCGCATCCCCGACCACGCGATCGTGCACGCCCTCGTCGAGGCGATGGGCGAGCCGCTGATGGCCTCCACGCTGATCCTCCCCGGCGAGACCGAGCCCCGCACGATGGGCTGGGAGATCAAGGAGGAGCTCGACCACGTTGTCGACGCGGTGGTCGAGGCCGGCGAGTGCCAGCCGCTGCCGACGACGGTCGTCGACTACTCCGACGGCACCCCCGAGGTCGTACGCCGGGGCGCGGGCGACGCGGACCGGTTCGAGGACTGACCCCTCGCGCGCACGGACCGGCCGGGTCGACGAGCCAGCTGGCTCAGCGGACCGGCTGGGGCCGCCGGCGCGGGCGGGCCAGGCCGATGGCGATCCGTCGCCGCCTGATCTGCAGGAAGGCCAGGCAGGCGGCGTAGCCGAGGAAGAGCGCCCACGAGTGGTGCGCGAGCCCGGACAGCGTCGCCTGGACCAGGCCGTCGTCGGCGCGCGCGATGACCGCCGGCTCCATCAGGGCGATGACCGCGAAGAGCCCGAGCAGCAGCAGCGGCGGCGTGAGGCTGATCGGGAAGAAGTCGCGCGGGTGCACGCGCAGCGCCAGCGCAGGCGCGATGAGCACGAAGCAGACGTCGAAGATCCAGCCCAGGTCGTGGCCGAGCAGCAGGTCGAGTGCGGCTGCGGTGAGGGTGAGCGCGACGCCGAGGAGCACCACCCGGCGTGCCGGCTCGGTGCCCTCGTCCCAGATGGTCGGAGCCGCGGTCACGAGGTCACGGTAAGCCCCGGCACCGACACTCCCCGTTCTGACCCGCCGCGGGGCGGACGCTCAAGGCGGCGCCGGGCCTGCGCTCAGAGCAGTGCGACGACCGCGATCACGAGGGCCACGGCGATCAGCGCGGCGACGATCGCCAGGCCTGCCCCGGACGATCCCTTGCGGATCACCTCCGGGTATGCCGAGCCGTCGGGGGCGGCGTACGGCTGGGCGGGGGCGCTCACGTCGACCACCTCGGCGGGTGCGCTGGGGTCGACGACCGGATCGGTCTGCGGCGTCGTGGAGGGCGTGATGCCGCGCCCGGCGCGCCCGCGCAGCCGCGCCTCCTCGGTGGCGACCTCGGCGAGGAACGCGTCGACCTCGCCCATGTCGTAGCCCTCCCGCAGGCGCACCGGCCGGAACCGGGGCGCAGGGAGCGAGCCCGGCACCGGAGCACCCTCGAGCACCGCCCGGTCGAGCGCATCCAGGGTCTGCTTCACGAGGTCGAGGTGGTCGTCGACCTCGCTGATGTCGTAGCCCTCGCGCAGGCGGACGGGGGAGAAGCGGACCTTGTCGACGTCGATGTTCGCCATGCCGCCACCGTACGACGACCGCGGCTGGCCGCCGGCCGTGTGAGCGCGTCGTGTGCGGCCCTCGGCCCCTCGGCCCTGGGCCCCGGCAGAGGCCGGCCACGGCGTCAGGTCGTGCGTCAGTCGGCGATGTCGACGATCACCGGAGCGTGGTCGGAGGGCGCCCCCGCGAACACGGTCGGGTCGCGCTCCTCGCGGTCGATGAAAGCACCCGTCACCCGCGACGCGAGCGGAGGGGAGCAGACGGCGAAGTCGATCTTCAGGCCGCGGTCACGCTCGAAGCGCTGGCGGTAGTAGTCCCAGTACGTGTAGCCGGCGGCGTGGGCGCGCGTCACCTCGAGCCAGCCGTCCTCCTCGAACGCCGAGAACGCCGCGCGCTCGGCCGGGGTCACGTGCGTGGAGTTGCGGAACTGGGAGACGTCGAAGACGTCGTCGTCGGTGGGGCAGATGTTCCAGTCGCCGACCAGTGCCGTCGGGACCTCGCGCCACTCCGCGGCGGAGGCACGCAGCGCGGCCAGCCACTCGAGCTTGTAGGCGTAGTGCGGGTCGTCGGGCTTGCGGCCGTTGGGCACGTAGAGCGACCAGATGCGTACGCCGCCGCAGGTCGCCCCGAGTGCCCGTGCCTCGGAGGCCTCCTTGAACTGCGGCATGCCCGCGAAGCCCGAGGTGACGTCCTCGAGGCCGACGCGGGAGATGATCGCGACGCCGTTCCACTGGTCGTAGCCGACGGCGGCGATGTCGTAGCCGAGCATCTGCAGTCCCATCAGCGGGATCTGCTCCTCCTTGGCCTTCGTCTCCTGGATCGCGAGCACGTCGATGTCATGCCTCTGCAGGAACGCCTCGACGCGGTCGATGCGGGTCCTCAGCGAGTTGACGTTCCACGTGGCGATGCGCATGACGGGCAAGCCTAGGCGGTGCTCAGAGCGCCGGATCCACCAGGATCTTCGCGTGGCGCTCCGGGTCGCCGAGGTCGTCGAACGCCTCGGCCAGGCCGCTGAGCCCGACCGTGCCGGTGTGCAGCGGCGAGGGGTCGACCTTGCCGCTCGCGATCAGGTGCAGCGCGTGCTGGAACTCCTCCGGGTCGTAGGCGAAGACGAACCGGATCTCGTGCTCCTTGTTGAGCGCGAGGGTGGTGCGCACCGTGTCGGGCTCCATGCAGACGCCGACGCCGACGATCCGGCTGCGCACGGGGGCGGCGGCGAAGATCTGGTCGAGGATGCCGGGGACGCCCACGCACTCGAAGACCACGGGTCCGGCCGGTGCTGCGCCCAGCTTCTCGCCGACGCGCATCAGCTGACCCCAGGGAAGGAGCGGGACCTTCCGCATCGAGCCGATCGCCTTGAGGCCGAAGTCGGCGAGCTCCGTCACCGAGCCGACCGGCCCCTTCAGGTCGTACGCCGTCCAGGGCGACTGCTCGCGCGGGTCGACGACGACGGTCGCGCCGCACTGCCGGGCGAGCTCGCGCCGGGTGGGGGAGAGGTCGGACGCCACGATCGTCTTCACGCCCGATGCCTTCAGCATCAGGATGACCGCGAGGCCGATGGGGCCGCAGCCGATGACGATCGCGGGCCGCTTGCCGACGGAGCCCCGCCGGACGGCGTGCCAGGCGACCGCGAGCGGCTCGGTGAAGGCGGCCTTCTCGTCGTCGACGCCGGCGGGGACCTCGAAGGCGAAAGCGTCCTGGACGAGCACGTACTCGGCGTACGCGCCGGGCGCGGCGACGTCGAAGCCGGTCATGTGGATCTCGTCGCCGTGCTTGACCATCGGGACGGCGACGACGCGTGCGCCCTTCTTCCACTTCGTCGTGCGCGGGCCGCGGGCGACCAGCTCGCCGAGGAACTCGTGGCCCATCACCACACGCTGCGACGGCGCCATGATCGCCTCGTAGCCGAGGTCACGGCCCAGCGCATGGAGGTCGGCGGTGTGCGCGCGGGCGTGGAGGTCGGTGCCGCAGATGCCGCACCGCACGACCTTGAGGAGCAGCTGCCCCGGACCGGGCTGGGGGACCGGCAGGTCCACCACGCTGAACTCGCCCTGCTGGACGACGGCCGCCTTCATCGTGTCGCTCATGCGGCGACACTAGGCCCGGTCGCCGACAGCCGCCGGCGATCTCAGGCTCCGGTTCAGGCGCCGGCGAACATCCGCGTCGTCGCCGCCCCGACGAGCGACCCCAGCTCCTCGGGGGTCCATGCCTGGTCCTCGTCGAGGAGGGACCTGATCGCCGCCTCGCAGGTGGACATGAACATCTCCATGAGCACCGGCATCTTGTGGTCCAGGTCCTCGATCTCCCACCAGCGACTCACCGCAGAGCCGATCCAGGTCGTCGCGTGGTCGAGCAGCTCGGCGCGGACGTCACGGAAGCGCGTCGAGACGGCGGGGTCCGGCTCGCCGCTCACGAGCAGCCGCCAGGTGCTCGGTCGGGTCTCCGCGGCTGTGAGGAGCGAGCGGAAGCCGGTCACGAACGCGGTCTCGGGGTCCGACTGCCCTCCGGAGGAGTGCAGCGCGCTGAGGAGCGACTCCTTCAGGATCGTGGCCTCCCGGTCGAGGAGGGCGGTGACCAGCTCGACGCGGTCGGCGTAGCAGGCGTAGACGACGGGTCGGGTGACGCCGAGGTGGCTGGCGACGCTGCCGATGGTGACCGCAGCCAGTCCTCCGTCGACGGCGAGCTCGAGCGCGGCATCGAGCACCGCGGGCCGACGGCGCTCGGGCCCGAGATGCGCGGCGCGGGTCCGGGTCTTCGTCGTCGGCATGCCGGGATCCTATGACACACCTGACATTTCCTGCGTGACTGTAGGAAATTCCTACATGCATGAATTAATATGGCGTCCGGACTCCCGCCGGGGGTCGGCACGAAAGGTCTGTCATGGCTCCGAGGAAGATCGTCCCGCACCAGGACTACGGGTTCTTCGCCCCCGACTCCGTGACCCGCAGGGTCTGGGGCTATCCCACGACGCCGCTCGTCGGCATCCAGCGCGCCACGGTCATCGAGGAGCTGGATCCCAACCTCATCGCTGCCGTCGATGACACCGGCGACAACTACTCGCGGCTCAACACGCGGTACGCGCGGACCGTGCAGTACTTCGCATCCGTCGCCTTCGCGGACGCGCGGACCGTGCTGAAGCTCGCCGACGTCCTGGTCAAGATCCACTCGAAGGCGATCGGCCACGAGCCCGTCGGCGGCGGGCGCTACGACGCGAACGACCCCGCCTCGCAGCTGTGGATCCTGGTCACGGGCTGGCACTCGGTGCTGAAGGCCTACGAGGTCTTCGGCCCCGGCAAGCTGTCGGCCGAGGAGGAGCGGCAGTACTGGGCCGAGTGCGCGATCGCTGCGGAGTTCCAGACCTGCGACCCGGCCGACGTCCCGCGGTCGCGCGAGGAGGTGCATGCCTACTTCGAGGCGTGGCGCCCGCGGCTCGCGGCCAGTGAGGCCGCGCAGCGCATGATGGACCACCTGCTGGACGGCGTGAACGCCGTGGTGCCCCGCGCGGGCCTCCTCGGCGTGGTGCGCCCCCTCGCCAACGCCACCTTGCGGCGCGCGACGATCGCGACCCTGCCGCAGCACATGCGCGACCTGGCCGGCGTGCGCCAGTCGCGGGCCACCGACGTGCTCGTCACCCTCTGGCTCCGCGGGCTGATGCGCATCGCTGCGCGGTCGCTGCCCGTCCAGCGCCACCTGCTCGCTGTCCTCTCGCCCAGGACGCTCCCGGTCATCGAGCCGCACTGGTACGGCGTGCCCGCGGTCAACCCGGTCGTCCTGACGCCGGATCAGGCCCGCCACCAGTGGGGCTACGTCCGTCCTGCCGAGGCCCACCTGGAGCTGCGCGCGCGCCAGGCCCAGCGTGTCTTCGGGGACGGCCTGGCGCCGAGCGACGAGGGGCTCCTCGAGTCCCAGTCGGTGCTCGGCCGACTCGCCTGACGTTCATACACGCGCGTAGGATCCGCGCGTCGCCCCTCTGGAAGGACCCCCGTGGCCTCGAACCTGCTCTCCGCCCGCAACCTGGAGTTCCTGCTCTACGAATGGCTCGACGTCGAGCGGCTCTCCGCCCGCGAGCGCTTCGCGGAGCACTCCCGTGAGTCGTACGACGCGCTGCTGCAGCTCTCCGAGCAGCTCGCGACGGACCACTTCGCCACGCACTTCCGCAAGAGCGACGAGCAGGAGCCGACGTTCGACGGTGAGACGGTGCACCTGATCCCCGAGATCGGCGAGGCGCTCAAGCGGTTCGCCGAGATGGACGGCTTCGCCCTGCAGGCCGACGAGGAGTACGGCGGCATGCAGCTGCCGGCGACCGTCGGCACCGCCGCCTCGACGTGGTTCACCGCCGCCAACATCGGCACCGCGTGCTACTCGTTCCTGACGATCGCCAACGCGAGCCTCCTCGTCGCGCACGCCTCGGACGAGATCAAGGAGCGCTACGCCCGCCCGATGTTCGAGGGCCGCTTCTTCGGCACGATGGCGATGTCGGAGCCGCACGCCGGCACCTCGCTCGGCGACGTCACCACGCGGGCGATCCCGCAGCCCGACGGCTCGCACCGGGTCTTCGGCTCGAAGATGTGGATCTCGGGTGGCGACCACGAGATCGCGGAGAACATCGTCCACCTGGTCCTCGCCAAGCTCCCCGACGCCCCGGCGGGCACGAAGGGCATCTCCCTCTTCGTCGTCCCGAAGTTCCTGGTCAACGCCGACGGCTCCCTCGGCGAGCGCAACGACGTGGTCCTCTCGAGCATCAACCACAAGCTCGGCTCGCGCGGCACGGTCAACACCGCGCCCGTCTTCGGTGACGGCGCCTTCGAGCCCGGCGGCCGGCGCGGCGCGGTCGGCTACCTGGTCGGCGAGCCCCACAAGGGGCTCAAGTACATGTTCCACATGATGAACGCCGCCCGGCTCGCGGTCGGCACGGCGGCCACCGGCACCGCGTCGGCGGCGTACCTCAAGTCGCTGGAGTACGCCCGCAGCCGCCCGCAGGGCCGCGCGCTCACGCAGGGCGACCAGTCGACCCCGCAGGTCGAGATCATCGAGCACACCGACGTACGCCGGATGCTCCTCGCGCAGAAGTCGTACGTCGAGGGCGCGCTCGGGCTGACCCTCTTCTGCGCCAGCCTGCTCGACGACGAGAAGACGGCGGAGACCGAGGAGGCACGCGCCGAGGCGGCGAAGGTGCTCGGCGTGCTCACGCCGATCGTGAAGTCGTGGCCGTCGCAGTGGGGCCAGGAGTCGACGTCGCTGGCGATCCAGGTCCTCGGCGGCGCCGGCTACACGCGCGACTACGACGTCGAGCAGCACTGGCGCGACCAGCGCCTCAACCCGATCCACGAGGGCACCCACGGCGTGCAGGCGCTCGACCTGCTCGGCCGCAAGGTCCTCATGGACGGCGGCGCCGGCCTGATGGCGCTCGCCGGCCGCATGGAGAAGACGATCGCCGCAGCCCGTGAGGCCGGCGGCGACCTCGGCGTGTACGCCGACCAGCTCAAGGCCCAGCTCGACCGCGTCGGCGAGGTCACCTTCGGCCTGGTCGGCCTCGGCGACCCCGAGAAGATGATGGCCAACGCCACCACCTACCTGGAGGCGGCCGGCCACCTCGTCATCGCCTGGATCTGGCTCGAGCAGCTGCTCGTGGTGGGGGAGCAGCCGGGCGATTTCTACGACGGCAAGCGCCAGGCGGGGCGGTACTTCTTCGCCACCGAGCTGCCGAAGATCACGCCGATGCTCGACCTGGTCGCGGCCGGCGACCTCACGGCGTACGAGATGCAGGACGCCTGGTTCTGAGCCAGGCGGGTCCCGGTCAGGGGCCCGTGGGAGGAGCGGCTGCGAGCAGGCCCTGGAGGGCCGCGAGCAGCCGCTCCTTGTCGTAACGCGGGGGATCCTGGAGCACCAGCCGGCCGAACTCCTCGGCCATCGCGAGCACGATGTGCGAGAGGATCTCGGCGTCGACGAAGGGGCCGCCGCGCAGGTCGATGCCGGTCTCGATGCCGGCCTGCAGGTAGCCGCGGATCAGCTCCCGGGTCGAGGCGATCCGGTCGCGGACGATCGCGGGTGCGCCGGCGGTCAGGCCGAGCACCGGCCGCCACACCTCGGGGTCGTCCTGCACCTGGTCGACCAGGAGGTCCATGGCGCGGACGATCCAGGCGTCGACGTCGGCGGGGCTGCCCGCCTCGTGGAGCAGTGCGATCGCCTGGCCGAGGGCGCGGTCGCGGGTCCGGTCGAGGAGCGCGTGCAGCAGCGGCTCGAGGCCGTCGTACGCGCCGTAGACGACCGGACGGGTGACCCCGGCCTCCTTGGCGATCGCCTCGATCGAGACGTTGTCGTAGCCGTCGCGCACGAGCACGGTCAGCGCTGCGTCGAGCAGCTGCTCGCGGCGTTCGTCGACCGGCATCCGCGCGGCGTAGCGGCGGCGCGGTGTCTGTGACGCTGTGTCCCGGCTCACGCACCGAAAGGTAGTCGTGACGCCGTGTCGCATGCGAACCTACGGATCTGTAGAAAATATCTACAGCCCTGTAGGAAGAAGGAGACGGGGATGCTCGGCATCAAGTCCCGCAAGCAGCTGATGGCGCAGTACGAGCCGATGGCCGACTACGGCTTCCTGGGCCCGGACTCGGTCTCGTGGAAGGTGTGGGGCCACCCCACGTCGTACGTCCTGGGCTTCGTGCGTGCGGTGACGATCGAGCACTTCGACCCCAACCTGGCGGCGGCCGTCATCCAGTCCGGCGGCGTGAAGTACCGCCCTGCGACCCGCTACGGCCGCACGCTCCGCTACTTCGGCCTGCAGCTCTTCGGCGGCGCCGAGCAGACCTGCAAGGCCGCCGACGTGCTGGTCAAGGTCCACTCCAAGGCGATCGGCCACGACCCCGTCACCGGCGGCACGTACGACGCGAACGACGGGGGCTCGCAGCTCTGGATCCACGTCACGGCCTGGCACTCGATCCTCAAGTGCTACGAGATGTTCGGTCCCGGCAAGCTGACCGAGGACGAGGAGAACCGGTTCTGGGCCGAGATGAAGGAGGTCGCCAAGCTCCAGACGATCGACCCCGAGCTCGTGCCGACCAGCCGCGAGGCCGTGCACCGCTACTTCGAGGAGTGGCGCCCGCGCCTGGCCGCCTCCGAGGGCGCGCAGGACATGATCAAGTTCATCCTGCCGATCGACGTGGCGCTGCCCGTCGACGCCGCGGCCTGGCAGAAGGCGGCGCTCAAGCCGGCGATCTTCCTGCTGACCAAGGCGGTCATCGCGACCTACCCGAAGTACATGCGCGACATGGCCGGCATCCACCAGAGCCGCCTGACCGACGCCGCGGTCCGTCTGCCCGTGAAGGCGATGCACTCCTTCCTCAACAGCAACCTCAACGTGCGGCTGCTCTTCATGAACTTCATCGCGCCGCAGGCCGTCCCGGTGGCCGCGCCCGCGATCCTCGGCATCAAGCCGCTGTCGGAGAAGGTCTGGGAGGTGCGCGAGGCCCAGCAGCACTTCGGCTTCGACATCCCCGCCGAGGCGCACAAGGAGTTCCGCGCGAAGCAGTACGAGCGCGTCTTCGAGAAGGGCGAGAAGCCCTCCGACGAGGGCCTCGAGGAGTCGCAGGCGCACATCGGCGCCATGGACGTCCACAACGCGGCCAAGGTCGGCTGACCCCGCCTGACGCCGTACGACGAAGCGCCCCGGAGCCGATCGCTCCGGGGCGCTTCGCTGTGTCAGGGGATCAGGCGCGCGTGAGTCCGTCGTCGATCATCTGCTGGAAGTGGGCCTCGACCGACGCGGCCGCCGGGCGGAAGGCGACGCCGAGCTCGCGCGTCGTACGGCTGGAGTCGAAGGCGATCGGGTAGCCGACGTTCTTCGCGATGAAGTCGCGGGTCTGGCCGATGAGCGGCGCAATGGCCCAGGCGCCCGCCTTCGGGGCCTCGAAGCGCGGGAACGACGGACGTGAGCCGAACTTCGCCCGCAGGATCCGGCTGATCTGCAGCATCCGGAGCGACTCGGAGTTGGTGAGGTAGCGCCCGTGCGCCTCGGGCGTGAAGCCCGCCGCGATGTGGGCGCGGGCCACGTCGCGGACGTCGACGATGCCGAGCCAGAGCCGCGCGGTGCCGAGCATCTGGCTGCCGTCGATGAACATGTTCATCGTCGTCATCGAGCCCGAGGCACTGACCTTGGTGAGCGACGGACCGAGGACCAGGCCGGGGTGGATCGTGACGAGGTCCCAGCGGTCCTGCGCTGCCTGCCGCTGCCACGCCTCACGCTCGGCGACGGTCTTGGAGTAGGAGTAGGGCTGGTGCTCGAGGCTGCTGGTGGTGTTCCAGTCGGACTCGGTGAACTCCTTCTTGCCCCGCATCTCGATCGCGTCGCCGTAGACAGCGACGACGCTGCTGGTCAGCACCACCCGCTTGACGGACGGGGTGGCGTCGACGCTGGTCAGGACGTTCTTCGTGCCCTCGAGGGCGGGCTCGACCAGGTCGGCGTAGGCGTCCTTGACCTTGCCGACGAGGAACGGCGAGGCGGTGTGGATCACCAGCTCGCAGCCCGCCATCGCGTCGGCGAAGCTGCCCTCGTCGAGGAGGTCCGCCTGGTGCAGCGTGAGCCGCCCCGGGTGGGCCTCGCTGAGCGCATGGAGGTGCTCGAGGCCGGTCGCCCTGGCCGGGTTGCGGACGGTCGCACGGACGGTGCGCCCGTCCTCCAGGAGGTAGCGGACGATCCAGCTGGCGACGTAGCCGCTGCCGCCCGTGACGAGGACAGGAGCCGAGGGGTCGATGACGGTCATGCGGCCACGCTAGCAAGATGTTGTGACACCGAGTTACACCTTCGGGGTCGTTTGCCTGGCGCAGGCGCCGGGCACTGGGGGCGCATGGCTCCCGGAATCATCCTGCTCGTCATCGGCGGCATCTTCGCGTTCGCGATCAAGGCCGACTCGTCGTGGCTCGACACCGACATGCTCGGGCTGGTGCTCATGCTCGGGGGCGTCGGCTTCATCGTGCGCTCGCGGATGGCACGCAAGGAGGTCGTCACGCGCGAGGTCGTGCGCCACCCGGGCCCGGTCGACGCCTCCGCGCCCGAGGACGACGTCGTCGAGCAGACCGAGGTGGTCCGCCGCCTCGACTGAGCCCGAGGTCGGTCGCCGGTCAGTCGCCGAGGCTGTGCCGCAGCCAGTGCGGCATGGGGCTCTTCGCGATCGCGACCACGAAGGTCAGGTTGAGGCCGAGGCCGATCAGCGAGATCCAGCCGATCGTCGCCCAGTCGCCCAGGCTGCTGAAGATGACCAGAGCGGCAAGGGCGACGAGGAGCGCCTGGATGCCGATCAGCACGAACGCCTGCCAGGTGACGGGCACCAGCAGCTGCCCGAGGTTGCGCCGGTCGAACCAGTAGTGAGGGTGCTTCGCCATCTGTGCTGGCCTTTCGTCTGATCCTGCCTGGGCCTTGGGGCCACCGTGGCACAGATCACGTTACTTCGCGACGATTGCCGCGCCAACGTGGACGAAGGGCCTCAGGCCCCGGGACGCGGGGGTGTTCCTAGTCGTCCTGGCCGGCGAGGCGCCACTGCGGCGCCGGGCCCTTGACGAAGCCGACGAGCAGCAGCGCGCAGACCGCGAACGCCGTGGTCGCGCCGTACGCCGCCGCGCCGAGGACGCCGGGTCCGGCGCCGAGCAGACCGGCGAAGGTGAGGGGGACGAGGACGAGCGCGACGGCGAGGGCCCAGCCCTGCCAGGTGATCGGCGTCCAGCCACGGCCTCGGGCGGTGCGGGCGAACCAGCTGTTGCGGGTCATCGTGGACTCCTCTCGGGCATGCATGGGTGGCGGTCGGCTCCGTCGGGACCGCCTGTGACGGTGGCAACTCTGCGTCCTCCGCGTTCCGGCGTCTGTTCCTGGCCGGTTCGGCGCCGTAACACCTTCCTCACGGCCCAACAGGGCCCGGCTCGGGAGGGCGGCGCGGCCCGATCGTGCGCGCGGTCGGCGCGGCCCGCCGTACGCCGTAGAATCGCGCCTCGTGGCTCTCACTATCGGCATCGTCGGTCTCCCCAACGCGGGCAAGTCGACGCTCTTCAACGCCCTCACCAAGAACAACGTGCTCGCGGCGAACTACCCGTTCGCGACGATCGAGCCGAACGTCGGTGTCGTCGGCGTCCCGGACCCGCGCCTTGCCGAGCTGGCGAAGGTCTACGGCTCGCAGAAGCTGCTGCCCGCGACCGTCGAGTTCGTCGACATCGCCGGCATCGTGCGCGGCGCCTCGCAGGGTGAGGGCCTGGGCAACAAGTTCCTCGCGCACATCCGCGAGGCCGCGGCGATCTGCCAGGTGACGCGCGTCTTCCGCGACGAGGACGTGACCCACGTCGACGGCAAGGTCGACCCGGGCTCCGACATCGAGACGATTCAGACCGAGCTGATCCTCGCCGACATCGAGACGGTGGAGAAGGCGATCGCCCGCCTCGAGAAGGAGGCGAAGAAGAACAAGGACCTCAAGGCCAACCTCGACGCCGCCGTCGAGGCGAAGGCCGCCCTCGAGGCCGGCACGCCGATCATCGCCACGAAGATCGACCGGACGCTCCTGCGTGAGCTGTCGCTGCTGACCGCGAAGCCCTTCATCTACGTCTTCAACTGCGACACCGACGAGCTGGCCGACGAGGCCCTCAAGGCGCAGATGCGCGAGCTGGTGGCCCCGGCCGAGGCGATCTTCCTCGACGCCAAGATCGAGTCCGAGCTGATCGAGATGACCGACGAGGAGGCGCTCGAGATGCTCAACGACCTCGGCATCGACGAGTCGGGCCTCGACCAGCTCGCCCGCGTCGGCTTCGACACCCTCGGCCTGCAGACCTACCTCACCGCCGGGCCCAAGGAGGTCCGCGCGTGGGAGATCAAGAAGGGCGCCACGGCGCCCGAGGCAGCCGGTGTCATCCACACCGACTTCCAGAAGGGCTTCATCAAGGCCGAGATCGTCTCCTTCGACGACCTCATCGCCGCCGGCTCCGTCGCGAAGGCGCGTGAGGTCGGCAAGGCCCGCATGGAGGGCAAGGACTACGTCATGCAGGACGGCGACGTCGTGGAGTTCCGCTTCAACGTCTGATCCGCGTCGTACGACGATCCCGGCTGCCTCGTGGCGGCCGGGGTCGTTGCGTTTCGGGCCTCCCTCAGCGATCGCCAAGGGGAGCAGCGTTGCGTTGCCTACCCAGCCGTCTCCGTCGTCGTTGACGCGGACGTCGCACGTCGAGTCCGAACGGATCTTCGCGCCCCGCCGCCGCCCGCGCGTCCAACAGCCGCTCCCGCGGTCGTTGGTCGTCTGGATGGCCTTGTCCGCTGGGCGTCCTGTGCTTCGCAGCCGAGCCGCGCGCGACGCGGCGTTCCTCGTCGCTCGTCTCTGACCTGCACGAACCGACACGTTGACGCATCGCCTATCCGGATGTCGCGTGTGGCCCGCTGGTCGGTGACACGTCAACGTGTCGGTTCGTGCAGGAAGACAGGATCGGCTAGCCGCCCGTTGTCGGAACGGGCGGCTAGCGTCGGCTCCATGGAGTGGGAGTTCGAGGGCGAGGTCATCGAGTGGCGCGGCCCGTCGCCGTACTTCTTCGTGCTGATCCCGCCCGACGAGAGCGACGACGTCCGTGAGGCCGGGCGCGACCTCGTCTACTGGGGCCAGGTGCCCGTCCAGGCGCGGATCGGCGAGACCGAGTTCCGCTCCGCGACCTTCCCGTACGGGGAGCAGTACGTCCTGCCGCTGCGCGTCGCGATCCGGCGGGCCGAGCAGATCGAGGTCGGCGACGTCGTGCAGGTGGGTCTGCGGCTCCGCTCCCGCTAGCGCCGGCTCACGCCCGGGCCCCCGCTTCGGGCAGCGTGAGCACCGTCGTGCCGGCGCTGTCGGTGACCTCCACCGCCGCGATCCGGGCGACCGGCAACGCCGTGCCGCCGGTGAAGGTGACGCTGCCGTCGTCGAGCTCCCACGAGCCGAGGGTGGCCGTCGTGCCGTCAGACGCCCGCACCCTCAGCTCGTAGCGGTAGCCCGGGGCGGCTGCGCTGTCGGCGTACCGGCAGGTCAGGGTGATCCGGGTGCCCCACGGGGTCGGCTCGACGACCGCCTCGGCGCTGATCGGAGCCTGCCCGACCGCCGCCATCGGGACCCGGTCGGGCCGGTCACCCAGAGGTGCGGCGGTGACCAGCACCGTCAGCAGGCTCGCGGCAACGCCGACCAGTGCGCTGGTGACGACCAGGCGGCGGCGACGGGCCCGGCGGGCCTCGCGCAGGAGCGAAGGGAGCAGCGTGTCCGGCAGCGGGGGAGCGTCGACCTCGCCGCCGGCGAGCAGCCCGAGCGTGGCCTGCGCCTCGGCGACCCGCGCCCGGCAGTCCGTGCAGCCCGCGAGGTGCTCCTCGTAGGCCGCGCGTTCGGCCGGCTCCAGCGCGCCGAGCGCGTACGCCGCGTCGGCGTGCTGCCAGGGATCGGTGCTCATCGCTCTCCTCCGAGCTCGTCGACCGCCAGGCGGAGCGCCTGCAGTGCGTAGTGGGTCCGGGACTTCACCGTGCCGGGCGGTACGCCGAGGACGACGGCCGCCTCCGCCACGCTCCGGCCGCGGTAGTAGCACTCCTGGAGCACCGCGCGGTGCTCCGGGGAGAGGCGGGCGAGGGCGGCGCTCACGAGCGCGCGGTCGACGACCTGGGTGGTCTCGTCGGGTGCCTCCTGCTCCGGCACCTGTGCCGTGGCGGACTCGTGCCGGGCGTGGGCGGAGCGGTGCTCGTCGATGACGAGGTGGCGCGCGACGGTGTAGAGCCAGGCGCGAGCGGAGCCGCGCTGAGGCTCGAACGCCTGGGGATGACGCCAGGCGCGCAGGAACGTCTCCTGCACGACGTCCTCGGCCTGGGTCGCGTCGCCGCGGGTCAGGCGGAGCGCGTAGTGCCACAACGCCGGACCGTGCTCGTCGTGCAGCGCACGCAGCAGGCCGTCGTCGCGGGGTGGACGCGGGGTCACGTCCACCAGTGTGCTCCCGGGCTCGCCGGCGCCTGCTGCGCCGGCCCGCTCAGTAGCCACCACCGTCGGACGAGTCGGACGGCGACATCGACGGCGACATCGACGGCGACATCGAGGAGCCGGACCCCGCGTCCTCGGTGATCGCCGCGCCGGTCGGGGCGACCAGCCACCACTTCGCACCGAAGCCGTTGCTGCCCTCGCCGTTGGTGTCGCCCGCTCCGCCGTCGCCCGCGAAGTAGTAGAGCGGGTGCCCGGCGTAGGTGACCTGGGTACCGCCGTCGGCGCGCTTGACCGTGGCGAGCCTGGCGGCGTCCACGCCCTTGCCGGCCTTGGGTGCGCCGTGGGTGAGCACGGGCGGCCAGGCCTTCGCGCACGCGCCAGAACACGACGACGTACTGCCGTGGTCGCCCATCCAGAGGTAGACGGACGTGCCGTCGTCGGCGGTCAGGTGCGTGCCGTACTCGCCCGAGCCGGTGGCGACCTGCTCCGGCCCTTCCTCGTCTCCCGGGCTCGACGGGGTCGAGCCACCGCAGCCGGCCAGGAGGGCGGCGGCTGCGAGCGCGGTCGCCAGTGCTGCGTAGTGGCCCCGTCCGATGTGCGCGATGGTGTCCATGGCGTCTCCTTGCGTGGGTCCGTGCGGCCCGAGAGCCGCCTTCTCCTCATGACACGGCGCCGGGTCGCGATCGGTTCACCTGAACCGTCCGGCCGCCGACGTCGTGTCACCAGCAGAAGGGAGACCGACATGGACCTCCGCCGGTGGCTGCTCGTCCCGCTCGTCGCAGGCGGCCTCGCCGTCGACGCCTGGGTGCACCTCCAGTACGCCGGGGACTACCGCCGCGTGGCGACCTCCGTCGTCAGCCAGGCGACGCTCTTCCGCCTCGAGGGAGGCGCTGCGCTGCTCGCCGCGGTGGCGGTGGTGCTGCTGCCGCGGCGGGCCACGGCCGTGCTGGCGGCGGTCGTCGCAGGCGGCGGCGCGCTCGCCGTCGCGGCGTACACGTGGGGTGACCCGGGCCGGCTCGGGCCGCTGCCGGACATGTACGAGCCGCTCTGGTTCTCGGGGAAGACGGCGAGCTTCGTGGCGGAGGTGGTCGCCGCGCTCGCGGCGCTCGCGCTGGCCGTCGCGCTGCCCGCTACCGCGCGAAGGTCAGGTGGACGACGCCGCTCTCGGCCGTCTCGGAGCTGACCTCGTAGCCCGTCTCGAGCCCGCGCAGGTCGTCCCAGAGCCGGATGCCGTCGCCGGTCAGGATCGGCGTGATCGCCACGTGCAGCCGGTCGACGAGCCCCGCCGCGAGGAAGTCACGCGCGACGGTCGCGCCGCCGCCGACGCGGACGTCCTGGTCGCCGGCCGCCTCGAGTGCCCGGTCGAGCGCCTCCTGCGGCGTCGCGCTGATGAAGTGGAACGACGTGCCGTTCGCGAAGTCGATCGACGGCCGCTCGCGGTGGGTCAGCACGAAGACCGGGCAGTGGAAGGGCGGCTCGTCGCCCCACCAGCCCTGCCACTCCGGGTCGTCGGGAAACGTGTGCAGCCCGAACATCCCGGCGCCCATGATCTCGGCGCCGATGCCCTCGAAGTACGCCGCGGCGTACTTCTCGTCGACGCCGGTCGTGCCCTCGCCGGAGGTCTTGCCGAAGACCCGCGCCTGGAACGTCCGCGTCCCGACGTAGGCCGCGGTGAGGCGGCCCCAGTCCTCGCCGAAGGGGTTCTCCGGGGTCTGGTCCGTCGTCGTCGCGAATCCGTCGAGGGAGATGTTGAGGTCAACGCGCACAGCCATGGCGCACACCCTGCCACGGGGTGCCTCGGGGCGGGACCGATCAGCGGGCTGCGACCGCCTCCGCCTGTGCCCTGATCCGCTCGAGCGTCTCCGCCATGCCCGCGCGCAGCGTCTCCGTGAACGCCGCCTGGCCGCCGAGCCAGGTCTCCTGCGCGTGCAGCGAGGAGGCCGAGAGGCCGTCCGGGGCGTCGCGTCGCTGCGTCAGCCTCGTGCCCACCGCCGAGGGCTCCAGGGTGAAGGACCACACCGACCAGTTCTCCTCGATGCGGAAGGCGATCTCGCGGCCCTCGTCGAAGCGGACCACCTCGGCGTGCGTGATCCAGGCCAGCTCGCCCTGGACGTTGCGGTTGGTCACGCGGGCGCCGGGGCCGATCTCTGCGCAGCCGGTGGAGAGCCGCGTCGAGTCGACCTGCGGGCTCCAGTCCGCCATGCGACGCAGGTCGCCGACCAGCGCCCACACCTCAGCGGGCGGGGCGGCGATCTCGATGCTCTTCTCCAGGACGGGGATGGTCATGACGGACTCCTTTGCGACCGATCGGACGTGTAGTCGTCAACCTAGGCCGCCGAACGCTTTACGTCCAGTCGGTCGCATAGAATGCCGGCATGGACCAGGTCGACGGACGACGGGCGCGGGGCGACGCCACCCGGCGTACGGTCGCGCGGGAGGCGGCGATGGTCGCCACCGTGAGCGGCCTGGACTCGATCACCGTCGGCGGGCTCGCGGCCGCCACCGGCGTGAGCAAGTCCGGCATCCTCACGGTCTTCGGCTCGCGCGAGAGCATCCAGGTGGCTGCCGTCGGCGAGGCCCGCAAGATCTTCGCCGCCGCCGTCATGGCGCCGGCGTGGGGTGAGGATCCCGGCGGCGCCCGCCTCCACGCGATCCTCGACGCCTGGCTGGCCTACCAGCGCGGCGAGGTCTTCCGCGGCGGCTGCTTCCTGACCGCCACCTCGGTCGAGTACGGCCACCGTGACGGCCCCGTCGCCGACAGCGTCCGGGCCCTCAAGCGGGAGTGGCTGACGCTCCTCGCCGCCGACCTCGCGACCGCGGGCCACCCGGAGCCGGAGGACGCGGCGTTCCGGATCGACGCGCTGCTCGCCGGGGCCAACACGATGTACCAGCTCTTCGGTGGAGACGCCGAGCTGGAGCGCGGGGTGCGGCACGCCCGGGCCGTCGTCGAGGAGTGCCCCGCGCGCTAGGTGGCCCGGGCTAGGTTCGCCGGCATGGCGAAGAAGAAGTGGAGCGACCTCACCCCGACCCAGCAGAAGCTGGTCGTCGCGGGCGGCGTCGCCGAGATGGTGCTGACCGGCTACGTCCTGCGCGACCTCGGCAGGCGCCCCAAGGAGCTGGTCCGCGGGCCGAAGCTGCTGTGGCGCGCGGGCTCCGTCGTGCAGCCGGTCGGCCCGCTGGCCTACCTGGCGTTCGGCCGCCGCTGACGAAGCTCGCTCGATCCTGTGGCGGTCGTCACGGGCGGGTGCTTTGATGCGCTCATGACCGTGCAGCACGAATCAGCGGACGTCATCGAGGTCCGCCACATGCTCAGCGACTGGGACCCGATCGGCTACTACGCCGCCAACGGCTTCTACCCCGACGAGTACGAGCTCCTGATCCAGCCGCTGCTGACCCGTCTGGGCCACACCGACAGGCGCGAGGAGATCGTGGCCTACCTCGACCACGAGCTGCACGACCACTTCGGCAAGTACCCCGACGAGACCATCGTCGAGGAGTTCGCCGAGCGCCTCCTCAAGTGGTACGCCGCGCGCCCTGCCGCCGGCTGACTCCCGGCGCGTCGGCGCGGCTCAGGTCAGCCAGGCCTCCGGCGCGAACTCGCGGCCGAAGTCGGGACACGCCTCGTTCTCGCAGCGTCCCTGGGTCTCGAAGGTGATCCCGGCGTTGCCGGTGCGGGAGACCGCCACGGCGTCGTCGGGACGCAGGTGCCCGCCGGTGCGCAACGGCTGGCCGCAGGTGGGGCACTGCGGGGCGGTCGGTGCGGAGTGCTCAGCCATCCCGCCACGGTAGACCCGCCGGCCGGCACACGACTAGCGTCGGAGCATGCCCGTCATCCCGCCCCCGGTCATGGCACTCGGCTTCGCCGCGGTGCAGCACGCGCTCGCCCCGAAGGAGGGCGCCGGCCCGGTCCGCAAGGCCGCTGCGACCGCCCTCGCCGCGGGCAGCGTCGGCCTCGCCGGCGCCGCGGTCGCGCGCTTCCGCGAGGCGCGGACCACCGTGCACCCGCTCCACCCCGAGAAGGCCACGACGCTCGTCACCGACGGCCCCTACCGGCGCACCCGCAACCCGATGTACGTCGGCATGGCCGGTGCGCTCGCCGCCCACGCGCTGGGCGAGGGCGGCCTGCTCACCTGGCTGCCGGTCGCGGGCTTCGTGCTCGCGATCGACGAGCTGCAGATCCAGCCCGAGGAGCGCGTGATGGAGCAGAAGTTCGGCGACGCGTGGGACGACTACGCGCTCCGCACCAAGCGCTGGTTGTGAGGCGAAGAGCCTGGCCCTTCGTTCAGCGCGGCCGCCGCAGCTTGTAGATCCAGCGCCGGCCGGGGTGCTCGGTGACCGACCAGAGCGAGTCGGTGGCGGGGACGTAGGCGATGTCCTCGGGCCCCATCGGCAGCGCCCGGCGGATGGCCCTCCACGCGCCGGGCCGCCCGACGTACAGGGTGCCGAGGCCCCACGGGCCGTGCGAGCAGGTGAGGTACCAGGTGCCGCCGACCAGGCAGGCGCCCTGCATGCCGCGCTGGCCGGTGCCCTCGAGGAGGAGCGGGCGGGAGTAGCCGTGCTCGTCGACGGGGAGCAGCCAGGTCTCGGGGTCGAGGTCGAAGCGCGCGAGCCGGGTGGTCTGCTGGCGGCGGCCGTACTCGCCGACGACCAGACCGGGCCCGCTGGGGTCGCGGTCGAGGGAGAGGAACGAGTAGCGCAGCGGCTCCTCGCCGTCGTCCGCGGCGGCGCGGTAGGAGAAGCGCAGGGGCAGGACGTAGCGATAGCCGAAGGAGGCGAGCCGGTCGCCGTCGCGCCCGATCCGGGAGGGGTCCTCGTCGAAGAGCGCGTCGGGGATCCGCACGAGGTCGGACATCCGGAAGACGTGGATCCCCTTGCGGGTGCCCGCGACGTAGAGCCACGGCCCCACCCAGACGATGCCGCCGGCGTGGGCCTTGAGCTGGGTGAAGGTGACCTGCCCGTCGACGATCTTCGGCACGACGAGGAGCACGTGGCGGTAGCGGCGCGCATTGACGTCGGCGAACGAGATCCGCACGCCCTTGTTGATGCCCGCGACGGGGTGCGAGTACCAGCTCGTCACGACCACCTCGCGCCCGGCGACGAGGCCGCGCGCGGTGCCCGTGGCGTCGAGGGACGTGGTGATGCCCTGCGGCCACCACCGCTTGCTGAACGAGTCGGCCCGGTCCCAGGCCCACGACCGCCACACCTTCATCCCCGCCGGTACGGCGCGGCGCAGGCGGCGTTCGAGGTGGTGCAGGACGCCGTCGACGCCGACCGCTCCACCGCACGCCTCGGTGAGCGCGGCCACCTCGTCGACCCGCTCGTCCGTACGCCGGAGGTGGACGCCGTGGACCGGCGCGGTGGCCCGGTCGGGACCCGGGGTGCTGCGGTCGGACATGTCTGGCACCGTAGCGCCCATGAGAGGGATCTTCTTCGAGGAGGACGACGCGCGGGCGGTGGCCGCCCGGCTCCGCTCCGACGGCTTCGACGCCGAGGTCGCCCGTGAGCGCCTGGCCGGCGAGGACGACGACGAGGACCACCCGTGGGCCGTCGTCAGCGACGCGCCGCCGATCGCGCTCGAGCTGCTCGTCGAGGAGTACGACGGTTGGCTCGAGGTCGACGAGGCCGCGCCGACCGAGGTCGTGCTGCCGCCGCTGCAGGCGGACCTGCCGGCCGCCCCGATCCGGGTGAAGCGCCCCGACCTGCAGTGACGCTTCCGGTGGCTGTCGGTCGCGCCCTCTAGGGTTGTGGACATGACCCTCAGTCCTGCTGACATGCGCCTCCTGCTGGTGCACGCGCACCCCGACGACGAGACGATCCAGAACGGCGCGACGATGGCGCGCTACGTCGCCGAGGGCCGTCAGGTCACGCTCGTCACCTGCACGGCGGGCGAGCTCGGCGAGGTCCTGGTGCCCGAGCTGGCGCACATCGCCGCCGACCAGGACGACGTGCTCGGCGACCACCGCCGCGAGGAGCTCGCCGAGGCGATGAAGATCCTCGGCGTCACCGACCACCGCTTCCTCGGCGGCTTCGGAGCCTTCCGCGACTCGGGCATGAAGTGGCACGAGAAGGGCTATGCGATCGCCGCCGACGAGACCGACGAGCGTGCCTTCGCCAACGCCGACCTCACCCGGGCGGCCGACGAGCTGGTGAAGGTGATCCGCGAGGTCCGCCCGCAGGTCCTCGTCACCTACGACGAGTTCGGCAACTACGGCCACCCCGACCACATCCAGGCGCACCGGGTGGCGATGTACGCCGCGCAGCTCGCCGCCGTGCCGTCGTACAAGCTGGACCTGGGGGAGCCGCACGACATCGCCAAGATCTACTGGTGCGCGATGAGCGAGAGCCGGATGCGCGCGAGCCTGCGGGCGCTGCGCGAGAGCGGCGACACCGAGACCTTCGGCGGAATGGACCCCGACGGCGACATGGGCCCGTTCACCACGCCCGACGCCTGGCTCGCGGCCGCGGTCGAGGGTGGGGAGTACGGCGAGCAGAAGGTCGCTGCGATGAAGGCGCACCGCACCCAGATCGACCCCGACGGCCCCTTCTTCGCGATGGGTGGCTCGGTCGGCACGACGTTCTGGAGCACGGAGTTCTACCGGCTCGCCAAGGGCGTCAAGGGCCCGGTCGGTGACGACGGCTTCGAGACCGATCTCTTCGCAGGACTCTGATGGGGCGCCGGCTCGGCGGCGGCGCTGCCCTCATCGTCAGACTCGCGGTTGTCCTCCTCCTCGCGGGGCTGTACGTCGCGGCGTGGGCCTTCGCTGCTGACCGGCTGCCGCGCGGCGCGACCGTCGCCGGCGTCGAGGTGGGCGGCCTGTCGCCGGCCGCGGCCAAGGCGCGGCTGGAGAAGGAGTTCGCCAACCACGACACGATCGCGGTCTCGGTCGGCGGTGCGCGCGAGTCGCTGACCGCCGGGCAGCTCGGCCTCCACTTCGACGCGGCGGCCACCGTCGCGGAGGCCGGAGGCGGCCGGTCCTTCGACCCACGCCGGCTGTGGGACTACTACGCCGGCGTCGACGAGGTCGCGCCGGTGGTCAACATCGACGGCGCCACCCTCGAGCAGGCCGTCAGCGGGCTCGAGCAGCGCCACGGCCGCCCGGCGCGCGAGGGCGCGGTCCGTTTCACGGGCGGGGTCGCGAAGGCGGTCCCGGCGCGCACCGGCCTCGGGCTCGACCGCGAGACGACGCGCGCGGCCCTCGAGGCGGCGTACGTCGCGGGCGCGCCGGCGACCCTGGCGCTGACCGACGTGCAGCCGCAGGTGACCGATGCCGAGACCGCCGCCGCGCTCGAGTCGTTCGCCCGGCCCGCGATGAGTGCGCCGGTCACGCTCCGCTTCGACGACCAGCGGGTCGTCCTCAAGCCCCAGGACTTCGCGCCCGCGCTCTCGATGGTCGCCCAGGACGGCGAGCTCGTCCCGCACCTCTCGGCGAAGCGGCTGCGCACCATCGTCGACGCCCACCTGGGTGACGCGGGCAAGGCCGTCGACGCCACGGTGAAGCTCGTCGGCGGCGTCCCACGCGTCGTGCCCGGCAGGCCCGGCGTCACCTACGACCCCCGCGACGTGAGCGGCCGCTTCCTCGACCTGGTCGTCCGGCCGGGCAGTGACCGCACGCTCGACGTCCGGGCCAAGGTGGCGAAGCCGAAGGTCACGACCGCCGACGCCCGCAAGTGGGGGATCAAGGAGAAGGTCTCGACGTTCACGACCTACTACCCGCACACCGACTACCGCAACATCAACATCCCGCGCGCGCTGTCGCTGATCGACGGCACCGTGCTGGCTCCCGGTGACACGTTCTCGCTCAACGGCACCGTCGGCCAGCGGACGAAGGCCAACGGCTTCGTCGAGGGCTACGTGATCGACGGCGGCGAGATCACGACCGCGCTCGGCGGTGGCGTCTCGCAGGTCGCCACCACGACGTTCAACGCGGCGTTCTTCGCCGGCCTCAAGGACATCGAGCACAAGCCCCACAGCCTCTACTTCGACCGTTACCCGGTCGGGCGCGAGGCGACGGTGGCCTGGCCGACCGTCGACCTGAAGTTCCAGAACGACACGCCGTACGGCGTCCTCATCGAGACCCACGTGCAGAAGTCGACGCCGTCGAGCCCCGGCGTGGTGACCGTGAGCATGTGGTCGACGAAGTACTGGGACATCACGACCTCGACCAGCAAGCGCTACAACGTCGTGAAGCCGGGCGAGCGGGTCTCGACCGCGCCCGACTGCGAGCCGCAGGAGCCCAACACCGGCTTCGACATCAAGGTCTACCGCCACTTCAACCGCGACGGCCACCGCGTGCGCACCGAGACCATGACGACGCACTACAACGCGGCCGACAAGGTCACCTGCAAGGCGCTCGACCCGGAGAAGTCGCAGGGCTGATCAGGCCCTGAGGTACTCCATGCGGTGGTGCTCGGCGAAGCCCAGCGAGGCGTAGAGCGCGTGGGCCGCGACGTTGCCGGTCTCGACGTGGAGCCAGGCGTTGGAGGCACCCTGCTCGACGCCCCACTCGAGGAGGGCGGCCAGTGCCGAGCGGGCCAGCCCGCGGCGCCGGTGGGCGGGGTCGACCAGGAGGTCGTGGATCCCGAGCCAGTCGCCGTCGACGGTGGCCTGGCCCTCCGCGACGGCGTCGCAGGCCCCGCCGATGCTCACCGAGGCGTGGCTGCCGGACGTGGTGAGCTCCGCCGGAGCCGCTGCGGCGCCGGCCGCGCGCAGGGCCCGGCTCGCGCCGGCCAGGAGGAAGTCGGCCTCGCCGCCCGCCGGCGTACAGCCGAGGGCGCGGAGCGCCGTGGACAGGTCCGAGCCGACCTCCACGTGGAGCAGCGCGGGCTGGTCGCCGTACGCCGCGCGGACGGCGTCGACCGCGGCGGCGAGGGGGAGCCCGGGGTCGACGACCGCGAGGCAGGAGTTCGCACGGCGGCGGGCGACGCCGGGGGAGCGGCGCACCTGCCAGGCGCCGACGGTGGTGGTGGCGACCGAGGACCACAGGCCGGCGACGTGCGACTCGCACTCCGCGACGCTGGCCCGCAGCCGCACCGACGGACGGGGCGGTACGGGCTTGCCCGACACGATCAGGTCGAGCGGGATCTCGACCCGCTCGCCGGTCGCCGTGACGACCACGCAGGGGTCCCACGCGATGCAGTCGCCGAGCACGTCGGTGAAGGCCGGACCGCCCGTCGGGCCGGTCTCGCCGGGCACCAGACGCCGGACCACGACACGTTGTCCGACGACGTGGGGGCCCAGATAGGGAGAGCGGGTGCTGTCCGGCATGACGGGGATACTAGGCTGACCTGCGCAAGCCCTCTTCCAAGCCCTTCGGAGGTCCGGATGACCTACGTCATCGCCCAGCCGTGTGTCGACGTCAAGGACCGCGCGTGCGTCGACGAGTGCCCCGTCGACTGCATCTACGAGGGCAAGCGCATGCTCTACATCCACCCCGACGAGTGCGTCGACTGCGGTGCGTGTGAGCCGGTCTGCCCCGTCGAGGCGATCTACTACGAGGACGACGTCCCGGCGGACCAGAAGCAGTACTACGACGCCAACGTCCACTTCTTCGACGACCTCGGCTCGCCGGGTGGCGCGGCCAAGATGGGTGAGATCGACAAGGACCACCCGATCGTCGCCGAGCTCCCCCCGCAGAACCAGGAGTGACTCGTTTGTCCGAGGGCTCCGTCGCTGTGCCTGTCTCTGGCCGGCTCCCCGACTTCCCCTGGGACAAGCTCACGTCGTACGCCGAGAAGGCGCGCGCGCACGCTGACGGCATCGTCGACCTCTCCATCGGCACGCCGGTGGACCCGACCCCGCAGGTCGCGGTCGACGCGCTGGTGGCGGCTGCGAACTGGCCGGGCTACCCGACCACGATCGGCCTGCCCGCGACGCGGCAGGCGGTCATCGACTGGTTCGCGCGCGTCCACGGCGTGACCGGCCTCGGTCTCGACCAGGTCCTGCCGGTCGTCGGCACCAAGGAGCTGATCGCGCAGCTCGCGCTGCACCTCGGCGTCGGCGCGGGCGACCTGGTCGTCTTCCCCGAGGCTGCCTACCCGACGTACGAGGTCGGGGCGGCGCTGGCGGGTGCGACGCCCAAGGCGTCCGACTCGCTGACCGCGCTCGGCCCGCAGAGGCCCCGGATCCTGTGGCTCAACAGCCCGTCCAACCCGACGGGCCGCGTGCTCCCGCCGGAGCACCTCAAGAAGGTCGTCGACTGGTGCCGCGAGCGCGGCGTCCTGCTCGTCTCCGACGAGTGCTACCTCGACTGCGTGTGGGAGGGCTCGGCGATGTCCGTGCTCCACCCGGACATCAGTGGCGGCAGCGCCGACGGCATCCTCGTCGTCCACTCGCTCTCCAAGCGCTCCAACCTGGCCGGCTACCGCGCCGGCTTCGTCGCCGGCGACACAGCGGTCGTCAAGGAGCTGCTCGCGGTCCGCAAGAACCTCGGCCTGATCGTCCCCGGCCCGGTCCAGGAGGTCATGGCGGCGGTCTACGCCGACGACGCCCACGCGGCGGAGCAGCACGCGCGCTACGCCGCCCGGCGGACGAAGCTGAAGGCAGCGCTCGAGGGTGCCGGCTTCACCGTCGACCACTCCGAGGCCGCGCTCTACCTCTGGTCCACCCGCGGCGAGGGCTGCTGGGAGACCGTCGCGTGGCTGGCCGAGCGGGGCATCCTCGCTGCGCCCGGTGACTTCTACGGCACCGCCGGCAGGCAGCACGTGCGCATCGCGATCACCGCGACCGACGAGCGCATCGACGCCGCCGTCGCCCGCCTCGCCTGAGGCAGGTCAGCGGAGGCAGGTCAGCGGAGGCAGTTCAGCGGGCGATCTCGACGTGCAGCGGGCCGCTGATCGCGGAGCCGGTGGCGTCGCGCCAGCCGTCCTCGCTCGCGTCGCCGGAGCGCCAGACCTTGCCGTCGTACCGCACCTCGCCGATGCCGAGCCGGTTGGCCTGCGCGACCAGGTACGACGCGATCGCCCAGCCCCGACGGAGGTCGGCGGGGGATCGGCCTCCGACCGCGAGGTCGAGGCCGCGCCTGCCTGAGCGGGTGCCGGTGAGGCCGAAGAGGTTCGCCACCTCCTGGCGCACCGTCGCCACCGTGCCGGGGACGTCACCGTCGCCGTGGCGCACGACGCAGGTGAACGAGTGGTGCGACCAGCCGGTCAGTGCTGAGGCGAGCGCCCGCCCGTCCTCCGCGTGGTCCTCGTAGGCCTCCGGGAACGCCGAGTGCTGCACCTTCTGCGCGGCCTCGGTGATCCGCATGCTCTCGTAGCCGTCGATCTTCACGAGCGCGTCGTAGAAGGCGTTGGTCGCGTGCACCGGGTCGAGGATCTCGGACTCGGTGCCCCAGCCCTGCGAGGGGCGCTGCTGGAAGAGCCCGAGGGAGTCGCGGTCGCCGTGCTCGATGTTGACCATCTTCGACTCCTGGTACGCCGTGGCCAGCGCGATGCTGACGGCACGGGCCGGGAGGCTGCGGTGGACGCCGATGGCGGCGATCAACGCGGCGTTCTCCGCCTGCTCGGTGTCGAGGAGCACCTCGTGCTGCTGCACGACGGCGGTGCAGCCCTCGGGGTCGGGCAGGGGGCCGGCGCCGCGGACGACCGCGACGGCGACCCCGCCGACGCCCGCGAGCACGGCGAGGGTCGCGACGGCACTACGGACGCGCACCCGACCCTCCCTCCCGTCCTGCGAGCAGGTCAGTCGTTGGCGTGGAGCGCGGCGTTGAGGGCGATGCCCTCGCCCTTCCACGCCACGGCCTCGAGGGCACCCGAGATGGAGTTGCGGCGGAAGAGCACGTTGGAGGCGCCCGACAGCTCGCCGGCCTTGACGACCGAGCCGTCGGCCAGGGTCACCTTGGAGCCGGCGGTGATGTAGGTGCCCGCCTCGACGACGCAGTCGTCGCCGAGCGAGATGCCGAGGCCCGAGTTGGCGCCGAGGAGGCAGCGCCGGCCGACGGAGATGACCTGCTTGCCGCCGCCGGAGAGCGTGCCCATGATCGAGGCGCCGCCGCCGATGTCCGAGCCGTCGCCGACCACGACGCCGGCCGAGATCCGGCCCTCGACCATCGAGGTGCCGAGCGTGCCGGCGTTGAAGTTCACGAAGCCCTCGTGCATGACGGTGGTGCCGGAGGCGAGGTGGGCGCCGAGCCGCACGCGGTCCGCGTCGGCGATGCGTACGCCGGACGGCACGACGTAGTCGACCATCCGCGGGAACTTGTCGACGCCGTAGACCGCCACCGGGCGGCCCGCGGCCTTGAGGCGGGCCCGGGTGAGCTCGAAGCCCTCGACCGCGCACGGGCCCTGCGAGGTCCACACGACGTTGGCGAGGAAGCCGAACTGGCCGTCGAGCGACAGCCCGTGCGGCTGCACGAGGCGGTGCGACAGCAGGTGGAGGCGGAGCCAGACGTCCGCGGTGTCGACCGGCGGCGCTGCGAGGTCCGCGATCTCGACCGTCACGACCTTGCGCGTCACGTCGCGCGCGGCGTCGGCGACCGCGAGGTCGGCCAGCGTGGCGAACTCCTCCGTGGCCTCGGCGTCCGCCGGCTTCGCACCGAGCGCGGGCGCGGGGAACCAGACATCCAGGACGGTCTCGTCAGCGGCAAGGGTCGCGAGGCCGTGGCCCCAGGCAGAGTTCCCAGAAAGATTGTCAGTCACGTGAGCGGATTCTACGGGGATCCCGGCAGTGCCCTGCCCGTCAGGCGGTGGTCGTCAGGCGAGGATCGCGAGCTGGCGCGACTGCGCGATCAGCCGGCCCTGCTCGTCCCAGAGCTCGACGTCCTCGTCGGCGTAGCCGTCGATCACGTGGCGGGTGACGACGTGGCCGAGCGCCCAGGTCGTCTCCGGGCGGCGGCGGAAGTGCACGGTCAGCTGGATCGTCGCCGAGCCGAGGTGGCCGATCTCGGCGGTCACGGGCGCGAACGCGTCGGTCATCGCGCCGGCGAGCAGGGCGTCGACCGGACGGTCGTCGGCCGCCTTGATCCAGCCGAGCGACTCGCTGACGCCGGTGGGCGAGCCCTCGAGCCAGCCGGGGATCGCGGCGTTGCGGTAGGTGTAGCGGTCGAGGATCGGGATCATCCCCGCCGGGATCACGGTGGTCAGGTCCGCGCAGGCCTCGGGCGCCGGCATCTCGGGGGCCGCGTGCGGCGTGTGCTGGACGCTCCCCGCCTGGTCCCAGTCGTGGGTCGAGACGACCGCGTGCGCGACCTCCTTGCCGCCCTGCACCAGCAACGCGTCGTACGTCGAGACGCGGCGCCCGGCGCGCACCTCGCGAACCCGGACCTCGCCCTCGCCGGCGGTGGCGGGACGGAAGTAGGTGACCGCGATGCTCAGCGGATCGGGGTCCTTCGTCTCCTGCATGACCGCGTGGAGGAGGAGGGCCAGCACGAAGCCGCCGTTGGGAGTCTTGTTGGCGGTGTGCCACGCATCGGTGACGGTGACCTGGTGGAGGCCCCCGCCGAGGGGCTTCGTGGCGATGGCGTCGTCGAAGAAGTGGCTCACCCGAGCGATCGTCCTCCCGCTGGTGACCGATTGCTACGTGGGGGTTCTCACGCCGTATCCTTGGCGCAAGGCGTCTGAGCCGTCATCAGCGGCGAGCCTCCGGAAGAACAGGTCTGATCTCCGGGCTTAGCGATCGCTAAGGCCGGCGGGAGGGCCCCAGTAGAACCGGACGGGTGGCCCGTCACAGCCAGAACGAAGCGGTCGTCCCCGGACGGCAAGCGAGGTGGTACCGCGGTCCCGCAAGGGCTCGTCCTCGAGAAGACACCGAGTAGACCCCCGTTTGCCGAGTACCGCCCAGGAGCCGCACCGTGACCTCGTCCTACCCCAAGGTCAGCCACACCGACGCAGCGAGCGTGCCCGCGAGCCCGCGCTTCCCCTCGATCGAGGAGGCCGTGCTGGCCTACTGGGAGAAGGACGGCACCTTCCAGGCCTCCATCGACCAGCGCCCGACGCGCGCCGACGGCGGTGACGAGTTCGTCTTCTACGACGGCCCGCCGTTCGCCAACGGCCTGCCGCACTACGGCCACCTGCTGACCGGCTACGTCAAGGACCTGATCCCGCGCTACCAGACGATGCGCGGCAAGCGTGTCGAGCGCCGCTTCGGCTGGGACACCCACGGCCTGCCCGCCGAGCTCGAGGCGATGCGCCAGCTCGGCCTCAAGACCACCGACGAGATCCACGAGCTCGGCATCGAGAAGTTCAACGAGGCGTGCCGCGCCTCCGTCCTCAAGTACGCCGACGAGTGGCAGCGCTACGTCACCCGCCAGGCGCGCTGGGTCGACTTCGACAACGACTACCGGACGATGAACCCCGAGTTCATGGAGTCGGTCATCTGGGCCTTCAAGCAGCTGCACGAGAAGGGACTGGTCTACGAGGGCTTCCGGATCCTGCCCTACTGCTGGAACGACGAGACGCCGCTCTCCAACCACGAGCTCCGCATGGACGACGACGTCTACAAGATGCGCCAGGACCCGGCGCTCACCGTCGGCTTCCGCCTCGCCGACTCGGACGATGCTGCCGACCCGCTCAACGGGGCCAACGTGCTGATCTGGACGACGACCCCCTGGACCCTGCCGTCCAACATGGGTGTCGCCGTCGGTCCCGACGTGACCTACGCGCTGGTCGAGTCGACCGGCTCCGTCGCGGGCAGGTTCCTGCTCGCCGAGGGCCGTGTCGCGGCGTACGCGAAGGAGCTCGGTGACGAGCCGACGGTCGTCGCGACCTTCACGGGCAGCGAGCTCGCGGGGCGCCGCTACCTGCCGCCGTTCAGCTACTACGCCGGTGCCGACAACGCCCACCAGGTGCTCGCCGCCGACTTCGTCACGACCGAGGACGGCACCGGCATCGTGCACCTCGCGCCCGGCTTCGGTGAGGACGACAAGGCGGTCCTCGACGCCGCCGGTGTCGAGACCGTCGTGCCCGTTGGCAAGGACGGCCGCTTCACCTTCCCGGTCGAGGAGTACGCCGGCCTGCAGGTCTTCGACGCCAACAAGCCCGTGATCGCCGACCTCAAGGCGACGACCGGCAAGGTCACCGCGGGCACGGTCCTGCTGCGCCAGGAGACCTACGACCACAGCTACCCGCACTGCTGGCGCTGCCGCCAGCCGCTGCTCTACATGGCGGTCTCGTCGTGGTTCGTCGAGGTCACGAAGTTCAAGGGCCGCATGGGCGAGCTCAACGAGCAGATCTCGTGGACGCCCGACCACATCAAGCACGGCCAGTTCGGCAAGTGGGTCGAGAACGCCCGCGACTGGTCGATCACGCGCAACCGCTTCTGGGGCTCCCCGGTGCCGGTGTGGAAGTCGGACAACCCGGAGTACCCCCGCGTCGACGTCTACGGCTCCTTCGCCGAGCTCGAGGCCGACTTCGGCGTCGAGGTCACCGACCTGCACCGGCCCTACGTCGACGACCTGACGCGCCCGAACCCCGACGACCCGACCGGCCAGTCGACCATGCGCCGGGTGACCGACGTCCTCGACGTCTGGTTCGACTCGGGCTCGATGTCGTTCGCGCAGAACCACTACCCGTTCGAGAACGCCGACTGGTTCGAGGCGAACTTCCCGGCCGACTTCATCGTCGAGTACATCGGCCAGACCCGCGGCTGGTTCTACACGCTGCACATCCTGGCCACCGCGCTCTTCGACCGCCCGGCGTTCAAGTCCTGCGTGAGCCACGGCATCGTCCTCGGCTCCGACGGCCAGAAGATGTCGAAGTCGCTGCGCAACTACCCGGACGTCGCCGAGGTCTTCGACCGCGACGGTGCCGACGCGATGCGCTGGTTCCTCATGTCGAGCCCGATCCTGCGCGGCGGCAACCTGGTCGTCACCGAGCAGGGCATCCGCGACTCGGTCCGCCAGGTGCTGATCCCGCTCTGGTCGTCCTGGTACTTCTTCCAGCTGTACGCCAACGCCGCCGGCTACGACGCGAAGCGCCGCACGGACTCGAGCGACCCGCTCGACCGCTACCTGCTCGCCAAGCTCCGCGACTACGTCGCCGAGATGACCGAGCAGCTCGACGCGTACGACGTGGCCAACGCCTGCGAGTCGACGCGCGGCTTCATCGACGTGCTGACCAACTGGTACATCCGTCGCTCGCGCGAGCGGTTCTGGGTCGCCGACGGCGTCGTGACGGCCGACAACGAGGCGGCGTTCGACACGCTCTGGACCGTGCTCGAGACGCTCTGCCGTGTGCTCGCGCCGCTGGCGCCGCTGACCGTCGAGGAGATCTGGCGCGGCCTGACCGGCGAGCGCTCGGTGCACCTCGCCGACTGGCCGTCGCTCGACGACCTGCCCGCCGACGAGGCGCTGGTCGCGCAGATGGACGTCGTCCGCGACGTCTGCTCGGCCACCTCCGCGCTGCGCAAGGCCAACAGCCTGCGCAACCGCCTGCCGCTCGCCGGACTGACCGTCGTGACCGACCTCGACCTGAGTGCCTTCACGGGCATCGTCGCCGACGAGGTCAACGTCAAGGGCGTGCAGCTCGTGGCCGCCGACAGCGACGAGGCGTCGGCGTACGGCGTGGAGCAGAAGCTCACCGTCAACGCCCGTGCCGCCGGTCCGCGCCTGGGCAAGGACGTGCAGCTCGCGATCAAGGGCTCGAAGACGGGTGACTGGTCCGTCGACGCGGCCGGTGTCGTGACCGCCGGCGGCCTGGCGCTGGTCGAGGGGGAGTACACCCTCGAGACCGTCGCCGGCGACGCCTCGGGTGGCACCGCCACGGGCGTGCTGCCGCGGGGCGGCTTCGTCGTCCTCGACACGCAGCTGACGCCCGAGCTGGAGGCCGAGGGCGCTGCCCGCGACCTGGTCCGCGCCGTCCAGCAGGCCCGCAAGGACGCCGGCCTCGAGGTCTCCGACCGGATCGCCCTGACCGTGGCGGCTCCGGCCGACCTGGTCGCGGCCGCGAAGGCCCACGAGGCGCTGGTGGCGGGGGAGACCCTCGCGACCTCCGTCGCCTACGAGGAGCTGGCCTCCGGCGCCGAGCTGAAGGTCACCGTCACCAGGGCCTGAGACCACCCCGCGCCGAGACGGCACATCTGGAGCAGCGAGACGGCAGATCTTGCGTGGACGTCCACGCAAGGTCTGCCGTCGCGGCGTTTCCGACGGCGCCGTTTGCAGTAATACAACAAAAGCAACTAGATTCCTCGACTATGAACGTCGAGCCCCTCCTGACGCGGCGCGTGCACATCGACCTGATGCGCACCGAAGCCGCGCTGTGTCGCTGATCCCGCACCCGCCCGATCACCCACCAGCACCAGGAGCAACCATGTCCCTCGACATCCAGAAGATCACCGCCCACATCGGCGCGCGCGTCAGCGGCGTCGACCCGTCCGCCGACCTCGACGCGGCCACCATTGCCGAGCTGCGCGCCGCGCTGCTCGAGCACAAGGCGATCGTCCTCGACGCCCCGCGGCTCGACGCTGACGGACAGGCCCGCTTCGCCGGCCACTTCGGCGACCTGACCACCGCCCACCCGACCGTGCCCGGCGTCGACGGCGCGCCCAACATTCTCGACGTCGACAGCGAGCGCGGCACCGCCAACGTCTGGCACACCGACGTCACCTTCGTGGTCAACCCGCCCGCGATCAGCACGCTGCGCAGCATCACCATCCCGCCGTACGGCGGGGAGACGCTGATCGCGAGCACCGCCGCGGCGTACAACAGTCTCCCGGAGCCGCTGAAGGCGTGGGCTGAGCAGCTGTGGGCGGTGCACACCAACGTCTACGACTACGCCCGCGCCGAGGAGGACACCCCGCGGCAGAAGGAGTACCGCGACGTCTTCCAGTCCACCGTCTACGAGAGCCTCCACCCGGTCGTCCGCGTGCACCCCGAGACGGGGGAGAAGGGCCTCTTCATCGGTGGCTTCACCCGGCGCATCCACGGGCTCTCCGAGACCGAGTCGCGCGACGTCATCCGGCTCCTGCAGGCGCACGTGACCAAGCCGGAGCACATCCTGCGCTGGTCGTGGAAGCCCGGCCAGGTCCTCGTCTTCGACAACCGCATCACGCAGCACTACGCGATCGACAACTACGACAGCCAGCCGCGCAAGCTCGCCCGGATCACCGTCGCCGGCGACGTCCCGGTCGCGGTCGACGGCGGCCGCAGCCAGTCGATCACCGGCGACGCCAGCCACTACACCCCGGTCCCCGAGACCTCGGACGCGGCAGCCGCCTGACCCACCCGTACGCCGGCGCCCGCGACGTGGGCGCCGGCGTACGCCGCGGGCGTGCCGGGCCCGCGTGGCTCCACCTGCTTGGATGGGCGCATGACCGTTCCCCAGGCTCAGGGCGCCGGCCTCGACCTCACCGCCGACGTCGTGGAGCTGACCCGCCAACTCGTCGACTTCCCGTCCGAGAGCCTCCACGAGGCACCGCTCGCCGACGCCGTGGAGACGGTGCTGCGCGAGCAGTCCCACCTCGAGGTCACGCGGGTCGGCAACACCGTCGTCGCCCGCACCACGCAGGGAAGGCCGGAGCGCGTCGTCATCGCCGGCCACCTCGACACGGTGCCGGAGAACGGCAACCTGCCCGGCCGTCTCGAGGACGGTGTCCTGCACGGCCTCGGCAGCGTCGACATGAAGGGGGGCGTGGCGGTCGGTCTCCGGCTCGCCGCCACTCTCGCGACGAGCAACCGCGACGTCACCTACGTGTTCTACGACGCCGAGGAGATCGCCGCGGTCCACAACGGGCTCGGCAAGCTCGGACAGAGCCACCCGCAGCTGCTCGAGGCGGACTTCGCGATCCTCATGGAGCCGTCCAACGCCAGCGTCGAGGCCGGCTGCCAGGGCACCATGCGGGTCGAGGTCACCACAACCGGCGAGCGCGCGCACACGGCCCGCGCCTGGATGGGCGTCAACGCGATCCACGAGGCCGGGGAGTTGCTCGCCCGGCTCAACGCCTACGAGCCGCGCAAGCCCCTGATCGACGGGCTGGAGTACCACGAGGGCCTCAACGCCGTCTTCATCAGCGGCGGGGTCGCCGGCAACGTCCTGCCCGACGCCTGCACTCTCACCGTCAACTACCGCTTCGCTCCCGACCGCAGCGAGGCCGAGGCCGAGGCGTTCCTGCGCGACTTCTTCGACGGCTACGCCGTGAAGGTGACCGACTCCAGCCCGGGAGCGCTCCCGGGCCTGACGCGACCCGCCGCGAAGGCGTTCCTCGAGGCGGTCGGCGGCACTCCCGCGCCGAAGTTCGGCTGGACCGACGTCTCCCGCTTCAGCGCGCTGGGCGTGCCCGCGGTGAACTTCGGGCCCGGCGATCCGCTCCTGGCCCACAAGGCCGAGGAGCACGTGCACGTCGAGGAGATCATCCGGTGCGAGCAGCAGCTCGTCGCCTGGCTGAGTGAGGAGGAGCAGTGACCGAGGCCAAGCCGCAGCACGAGATGCAGAAGGGCCCGGTGCGGCTGCGCCGGAGCCAGCTCGAGCACTCGACCACCGACCAGCGCCTGCTCGACTCGCGTGGACCGAGCGACTGGGTCCACACCGATCCCTGGCGGGTCCTGCGCATCCAGGCGGAGTTCGTCGAGGGGTTCGGCTCGCTGGCCGAGCTCGGCCCGGCGATCGCGGTCTTCGGCTCCGCCCGCACGCTGTCCGACCACCCGCACTACGCGCAGGCCGAGGAGTGCGGCGGCAAGCTGGCCCGGGCGGGCTTCGCCGTCATCACCGGTGGCGGCCCCGGCACGATGGAGGCCGCCAACAAGGGCGCCAGCGAAGCCGGCGGCGTGAGCGTCGGCCTCGGCATCGAGCTGCCCTTCGAGACCGGTCTCAACACGTGGGTCGACATGGGCATCAACTTCCGGTACTTCTTCGCCCGCAAGACGATGTTCGTGAAGTACTCCCAGGGCTTCATCGCCCTGCCCGGCGGCATCGGCACCCTCGACGAGCTCTTCGAGGCGCTCACGCTCGTGCAGACCGGCAAGAAGACCGTCTTCCCGATCGTCCTCGTCGGCAAGGCCTACTGGCAGGGCATGCTCGACTGGATGCGCGAGACGATGCTCGGCGACGGCAAGATCTCCGCCACGGACCTCGACCTGATCACGCTGACCGACTCGATCGACGAGGCCGTCGGGCTCATGGTCGAGGCCCGCCGCATCCGCGAGGCCGAGCACGCATGATGTGGCTCTTCGCGATCCTCGTCGTTCTCGCCCTCGGCGGGGTGGCGCTGGTCGCGGCCGGTCACGGCGAGCCCCTCGCCCCGGCGTACGACGACCGGCCCGACGTCGGCGTCCCGCCGACCGGACCGCTCGGCGCCGAGCACCTGCGCAGCGCGCGCTTCGGCATGGTGCTGCGCGGCTACCGGATGGCCGAGGTCGACGCGCTCCTGGAGCGACTCGCGACCCAGCTCGAGGGCGCTGACGAGACGAACCCGGCCGGATAGGGCAGACTCGCGGCGTGTCGACCGCGCTCCTCGTCTATCTCCTGACCCCGCTCCCGGGCGTCGTGGTGATCCTGACCCGGCTCCGCCTCGCTGGTCCACAGTCGAAGTCGGGGCGCCTCGAGATCTCCCCGCGCGTGCTCAACGTGCACACCGTCGTCGGCCTGCTCGCCGGCGCGACCTGGATCGGCTTCCTGCTCACCGGCATCGGCTCGGAGCACAAGGGCAACCCGATCGTGGGCGTGGTGTCGCTGGCGATGCTGTGGATCACTGCGGTCACCGGCCTGATGATCCTCGCGCGCTGGATCCGTCCGCGCGGCAAGCGGGCCGCCCAGCCCGTCCTCGAGGACTCGTGGAGCCGTGGTCCGTGGCTCTCGATCCTGGCCCACGGGGGTCTGCTGGTCCTGGTCCTCTTCTTCACCTGGGCCTACCTCGTCACTGCTGTCTGACGCTCCGACCGGGCCCGACGTGCAGAACTCCCTTATCCATCTGGGATAATGGTCACTCCGGTGCCGTTCTTCGGTGCCTTGTCACACGTTGCAGATCAAGGAAGAGGTGTCGCGGATGGCGGCAATGAAGCCCCGCACCGGCGACGGTCCGCTCGAGGTCACCAAGGAGGGTCGCGGCATCGTCATGCGCGTTCCCCTCGAGGGTGGCGGCCGTCTGGTGGTCGAGCTCAACGCCGACGAGGCCCGTGCCCTCGGCGACGCACTCAAGGACGTCGTCGGCTGACCGTGAAGGTCTCTGCGACCGACCTGGTCGGGCTGCCCGGCCAGGTCACGCCCCCGGCGTTCGTGCTCGAGGAGTACGCCGCCGGCCAGCTGCCCGCGGGCGCCCTCGTGGCGCTCGCGGTGCTTCCGGGTGAGGACGTGACCGATGGTCCCGTCCTCGGGCCCGGCGGCGCCGAGCTCTCTGACGCGCTCGGCGTCGACCTCCTCGAGGTCCTCGCGCTCCATCGCGCCACCGGTGCGGTCGGCGAGGTCACGCTCCACGCCCTGCCCGGCGGCGGGGCGGTCCTGCTCACCGGCCTCGGCGAGGCGCGTGCACGCGACTTCCGCGACGCCGGTGCTGCGATCGCCCGCGCGGCGAAGGACCGGTCACGCGTCCACGTCGGCCTCGCCGCGCTCGCCGACGACACGGCCCTGCGTGCCCTGGTCGAGGGGCTCTCCTTGGGCTCCTTCGAGTTCCACTGGCGCTCCGGGGGCGCGACCGCGCAGCCCGTCGGCGAGGTGGTCCTCGCGACCGACCCCGGCCGGCAGCCGGTCGTCGACCGTGCGGCCACGATTGCGCTCGCCGGCTGGCGCTCGCGCGCGCTCGCGACGACGCCCTCCAACCTCAAGAACCCGGCCTGGCTTGCCCGGCAGGCCGAGCTCTGGGCCCGCGAGTCCGGGCTCGAGATCGAGGTCCTCGACGAGGTCCAGCTCCGCGACGGCGGCTTCGGTGGCCTGATCGCCGTCGGCCAGGCCTCCGCGACCCCGCCGCGCCTGATCCGGCTCACCTACACGCCCCCGAAGGCGAAGCGCCGCACCCCGCACCTCGTGCTCGTCGGCAAGGGCATCACCTTCGACTCCGGCGGTCTCTCCATCAAGCCGGCCGAGTCGATGGTCACGATGAAGCGCGACATGACCGGCGGCGCGGTCGTCCTGGCCACGATGGCTGCGCTCGCCGCCGTCGACTGCCCGATCCGCGTGACCGGCCTCGTCGCCGCTGCGGAGAACGCCGTTTCCGGCTCGTCGTACCGTCCGGGCGACGTCATCACGCACTACGGCGGCCGCACCACCGAGGTGACCAACACCGACGCCGAGGGCCGGCTCGTCCTCGCCGACGCCCTCGCGTACGCCGCGGCGGAGCTCAAGCCCGACGCCCTCGTCGACGTCGCCACACTCACCGGCGCCGCCAAGGTGGCGCTCGGCCTCAAGACCGGTGCGCTCTTCGCGACCGACGACGTCCTGGCCACGCGCATCACCGAGGCCGGCGAGACAGCGGGGGAGCGGCTCTGGCGCCTGCCCCTGGCCGACGCCTACGAGGAGCGGCTCTCCTCCAAGATCGCCGACTCCGACAACGCGGCCGGTGGGCCGGGAGCGATCACGGCCGCCCTCTTCCTCCAGCACTTCACCGACGGCCTGCCGTGGGCCCACCTCGACGTGGCGCCCGTGGGCGACACGACGGCTGACGACGGCGTCTGGACGACCGGCCCCAGCGGCTTCGGCGCCCGGCTCCTGCTCCACTGGCTGGAGCAGGCCGACCCCCTCGAAGGGATCCCCTCATGAGCAACCTCAACGGCCTCACCGTCCGCTGGTCCCTGGCCGACGCGCCCGACGACATCGCCGAGCGCCTCCGCGCGTACGTCGAGGACCCGTCCCACGCGCGCTTCACCGGCAAGCCCGGCCTGCGCTTCAAGACCTGGCGCATGGTGCCGGGCCAGTGGTTCGAGGGGTGCTACGTCTTCGAGGACGACGCTGCGCGCGCGGCGTTCCAGGCGGAGTTCACGCCCGTCGCCGACAAGACCCCGGTCTCGGAGCTGACCGGCGCCGGTCCGCTCCTGATCGAGGCGTGCGAGGTCGTCGCCATCGCCGAGGGCGCAGCCGGCTTCGCGACGTACGCCCGCTTCTGACGCCAGACGCAACGAAGGCCGCGCTCCCGTCGGGAGCGCGGCCTTGGTCTGTCTGGTCAGTCCGCTTCAGCTGGTCAGTCCGCTTCAGGCGCCCAGATCTTCTTGGCGCAGAGCAGCCCGTCGCCGACCGGCAGCAGGACCGGCACGAGGTCGTCGTTCTCGGCGATCGCGCGGCCGAGGTCGCGGATCGAGACCGTCTCGTCGTCACGCTGGGCCGGGTCGGCGACCCGGTCGTGCCAGAGCGCGTTGTCGAAGCAGACGACGCCGCCGGGACGCAGCAGGCGCAGCGCCTCCTTGAGGTACGCCGCGTACTCGCGCTTGTCGCCGTCGCAGAAGACGATGTCGTAGTGGCCGTCGGTCAGGCGCGGGAGCACGTCGAGCGCGGAGCCCGGGATCGTGCGCGCGCGGTTGGACGCGATGCCGGCCTCGGCGAACGTCTTCTTGGCGAGCCGCTGGTGCTCGGCCTCGACGTCGACCGTGGTGAGCACGCCGTCGGAGCGCATGCCACGCAGCAGCCAGAGGCCGGAGACGCCGGTACCGGTGCCGATCTCGACGGCCGCGCGTGCGTCGAGCACGGCGGCCAGGAAGCGGAGTGCGGCGCCCACGCCGGAGCCGATCGGCACGACGCCGACCTCCTGGGCACGCTCGCGCGCAGCGCGGAGGACGTCGTCCTCGCCCACGAACTCCTCGGCGTACGTCCAGCTCGCAGTGTTGATCGGTGCAGTGATGGCGGCCTCCTCAACCGGTGTGCCGCAGACCCTACCGTCTGTGTGAGACACGGGTCACCGGGGAACACAGGGGTGCGTCGGCTCGTTCGCCTTCACAGACAGCACCCTGCAACACCTCAGGGTTCTTTCAGATCGGATGCCTAGCGTGACTGTCATGACCGACGTGAGCCCCCTCCCGGCCGACGCCGTCCCCACCTGGGACGAGATCGTCGACCGGCACAGCGACCGCGTGTACCGCCTGGCCTACCGGCTGACGGGCAACGCGGCCGACGCCGAGGACCTGACCCAGGACGTCTTCGTCCGCGTCTTCCGGGCCCTCGACACCTACACACCCGGCACCTTCGAGGGCTGGCTGCACCGCATCACCACCAACCTCTTCCTCGACGGGGCCCGGCGCCGGCAGCGGATCCGCTTCGACGCTCTCTCCGACGAGCGCGCCGAGCGGATCCGCTCCAGCGTCACCCCGCACGACTCGTACGCCGAGCGCACCTTCGACGCCGACGTCGAGCAGGCGCTGGCCGCGCTGCCGCCGGACTTCCGCGCCGCGGTCGTGCTCTGCGACATCGAGGGGCTGACCTACGAGGAGATCGCCGACATCGTCGGCGCCAAGCTCGGCACGGTCCGCTCCCGGATCAGCCGTGGCCGCGCGATGCTCCGCTCCAGCCTCGCCCACCGTGCTCCGGCCGCCGGCCGCACGCGGTACGCCGGCCCCCTCACCGTCGCCACGGGGGCGGTGCGGTGATCGGCCACGTCGGCAACCGGGTCGGTGCGCTGGTCGACGGCCAGCTGCCTCGCCAGGAGGCGGAGCGGCTCTGGCACCACGTCCACGGCTGCCGCCGCTGCAGCGAGCGCGTCGAGCGCGAGGCGTGGGTCAAGGTGCAGCTCGCCGGGCTGGCGTCGTCGTGGCCGGAGAGCGCTCCGCTCGGTCTGCGCGAGGGCCTCTCGGGTGCGCCCTCCTACGCCCCGACGCTGCCCGCCCTCGCGCGTCCTTCCGACCACCGTGGCCTGGTCACGGTGGCCGCCCTCGGCGCCGGGTCGCTCGGAGCCGCGATGATCGGTGTCATCGCGCTCAACCTCGCCGCCGACCACCCTGCCGACCGCAGTCCGGTCGCAACCTCGCTCCAGACTCATCCCGCGAGCTCCACCGTGAGCCGCACGCGTCCGTGAAGGTGACCCGCCCATGAACGACTTCCCCTCCGAGCCGACCGCGCCGACCGGCCCGCAGCCCGGCCAGGTCCCGCCGCCGCCCGCCCCGCCCGCGTCACAGCAGCCCGCGCAGCCGACGGCCGAGCACACCGCCGTCCTCCCGACGTACGCCGGGCAGCCGTTCGGCACGCCGCCGCAGGGCGCGAAGGACCCGCAGAAGCCGCGGGTCGCCGGCTGGGTCTGGCCGTCCGTGGCCGCTGTCGCGCTGGTCGCGGGCATCGTCGGTGGCGCCATCGGAGGCGCGGCCTACGAGAACCTCGACTCCTCCTCGGGCAGCGGCGGCCTCAGTGCCGTCTCGATCGAGACCAAGGCGCCGTTGCCGGCCGCCAACGGCAGCATCGCGGCGGTCGCGCAGAAGGTCCTTCCGTCGACCGTGCAGATCATCGCCGACACCGAGTCCGAGGAGCAGGGCGCGACCGGCTCCGGCTTCGTCCTCGACCGTGAGGGCCACATCGTCACCAACAACCACGTCGTGGCTGGAGCCGACCACGCCGGCGGCCGCGTCACGGTCGTGACCTCGACCGGCAAGCGCTACCAGGCCGAGATCGTCGGCCGCACCGAGGCCTACGACCTCGCGGTGCTGAAGGTGAAGGGCCTCGAGGGCGTCACCCCGGCCGCGCTCGGCACGTCCAACGACCTCCAGGTCGGCGAGGGTGTCGTTGCCATCGGCTCGCCGCTGGGCCTGGCCAACACCGTGACCACCGGCATCGTCTCCGCGCTCAACCGCCCGGTCTCGACGAGCGGCGACGCGGAGGACACGACGTCGTTCATCAACGCCGTGCAGACCGACGCCGCGGTCAACCCGGGCAACTCCGGCGGCCCCCTCGTCGACATGCGCGGCCGGGTCGTCGGTGTCAACAGCGCGATCGCGACCGTCGCCGGCTCGTCGACCGGCGGCCAGGGTGGCAACATCGGCGTCGCGTTCGCGATCCCGGTCGAGCAGGTCCGGGTCACCGTCGACGAGATCCTCCGCGACGGCGAGGCGAGCTACCCCGTGATCGGAGCCTCGGTCAGCAGCGGTCCCGACGAGGACGGCGCGCACGTCGAGGCCGTCACGCCGGGCAGCCCTGCCGCCGGTGCGGGTCTGGAGAAGGGCGACCTGATCACCGGCATCAACGGTCACGCCGTGACCGACAACGCCTCGCTCATCGTCGCGATCCGGGCCCAGATGCCCGGCGACACCGTGCAGCTCACGGTCAAGCGCGACGGCAAGGAGCGCGCGGTCAAGGTGAAGCTCGACGCCAAGGTCGGCTGAGGCCCGCGACGGTCAGCGCAGCTCGTCGACTCCCTCGTCCACCTCGGTGAACGGGTGCGAGTCGACGAACTCGCGCGTCGCGACGTACTGCCGCTGGATGTAGTCCTCGAGCTGCTCCGCCTCGACCCGCCATTGCCCGCGTCCGCCGATCTTGATGGCAGGCAGGTCGCCCCGTCGGACGAGCGCGTAGACCTGTGCCTGGGAGGTGTTGAGGACCTCGGCGACGTCGGCGAGCGTGAGAAAACGGGGGCCGGACATGCCTCCACTCTGCCATCCGCACCCTGACCACGGGCGCCCACCTCGCGCGCTTGTGGACGACGAGGTGACGAACCCGCGGCGCCGCGAGCATGATGACCCGCGTGACCAAGGATCTCGGGACCTCGGACGCGCCAGCCGCCGCACGCTCGGTGCCGCCCGCATGGCGCGACACGCGACTCTGGATCGGTGTGGCCCTCGTGGCCGCCTCGATCACGCTCGGCGCGCGCGTGATGGCCAGTGCTGACGACGCGACGCAGGTGTGGGCGCTCCGCGCCGATCTGCAGCCGGGCGCGACCGTGCAGCCGGACGACCTGGTGGCCACTGCCGTCCGGCTCGACGACACCGCTGCGGAGCGCTATCTCGCGGTCGCCGACCCGTTGCCCCACGACCTCCGCCTGCTGCGCGCGGTCGGCGCCGGTGAGCTGCTCCCGGCTGCCGCCCTCGGCGCAGCCGACGAGGGCGTCGTCTCGGTGCCGCTCTCGGTCCCGTCCGGCGCGATGCCGCCCTCCCTCGAGCCCGGCGCCGTCGTCGACGTGTGGGTCGCCTCGGGCGACCGGGGGGAGGCCGCGGTGCCGGTCCTCGACGACGTCGCGGTCCGCGAGGTCCCGGCCGTCGACGAGGTGCTCGGCGCCGGCGGTGAGCGCCAGGTCGTCGTCGCCGTGCCCGTCGATGCGCGCGACGGTGTGGGCCGCGTCCTCGCGGCCGCCCGCGATGGACGCGTCTCGATCACCCGGGAGGGCTGAGGTGGCCGGGGGAGCGGTTGCGGTCCTCGTCCTGGCCGCCGGCGCGCCGTGGGAGCCCGCCGCCCTGAGCGCCATCGACGGCACAGCCGGTGTGGTCGTGCTGCGGCGGTGCATGGACGTCACCGACCTGCTCGCCCACGCTGCCGCAGGTGACGCCCAGGTCGCCGTCGTCGCCGGCGAGGCGCCGGGGCTCGACCACGACGCGATCACCCGGCTCCGCCGCGACGGCGTGGAGCCCGTCGTGGTCCTGCCCGAGGGTCACCCCGACTCCGCGGAGCGCGTGCGCCGCCTGGGTGTCCGCCACGCGACGACTGCCGCCCAGGTCGCCGGCCTCCCGCTCCTCGTGCGTGCGGCCGGCTCCGAGGTGACGCCGGCGACGGCCGGAGCCCCGGAGGTCGTCGTCGCGTCCGACGCCGCGCCCGCGGCGGGCCGTTCGGTCGCTGTCTGGGGTCCGGCCGGTGCGCCCGGGCGCACCACGGTCGCGCTCGGCGTCGCCGGTGAGCTCGCCGCACGCGGACGCTCGCCGCTGCTCGTCGACGCCGACCCGTGGGGCGGTGCCGTGGCCCAGCGCCTGGCGGTGCTCGACGAGGTGTCCGGCCTGCTCGCTGCATCGCGCGCGGTCTCTCGTGGTGACGATCCGGTGACCGACCCCTCCGTCGTACGCCGGGTCGCGGCGTTCGACGTCGTCACCGGGCTGCCGCGCTCCGACCGCTGGCCGGAGGTGGGCCCGGAGGTGGTCGACGCCTTCCTCGGCTCCGGCCGCGACGTCGTGCTCGACACCGGGTTCAGCCTCGAGGACGATCCCGCCTCCGAGTTCAGCGGTCGCCCCGGGCGCAACGGCCTCACCCACGCTGCGGTGGCCGGAGCCGACGTGGTGGTCGTCGTCGGGGCGCCGGACCCGGTGGGGCTCGCGCGGCTGGCGCGCGCTCTCGACGACCTGCGCGAGCGTGCGAGCGGCCAGCCGGTCCACGTCGTGCTCAACCGCTGGCGAGCCCGCCTCGGCATCGACGAGGCCGAGGTCCGTCGACTTCTCGAGGGCTTCGGCGACGTGACGGCGTTCCACACGCTCCCCGACGACGCGCTCGCGGCGGACCGCGCCCTGGTCACCGGGCGCACCTACCTGGAGGCGGGCCCGAGCCCGCTCTCGCGGGCGTTCACGCCGCTCGTCGACGCGCTGTTCCCCGAGAGTCGGGGCGACGCGGTCGCCCCCGCCCCGAGGGTCAGACTCCGAAGAGGAGCAGCAGGCCGCCGGCGGTGAAGCCGACCATGAGCAGCAGCAGCGCGAGCTGGCCCGACAGCTGGTCCCGCTTGGGCAGGAGCCGGAGCGCGGCGTCGTGGGCGGCGATGACCGCGACGACGTGGCCGGTCAGGACGCCGAGCACCTTGGCCGTCGCGAGCACCGTCGGATGCGACGAGAGCCAGTAGTCGACGCCGCGGTTCGACGTGCCGAGCAGGTTCGACCCGTTGCTGAGCGGGTCGCTCAGCTGGATCAGGGTCTGCTGCCCGCTCTCGACCAGGAGGCTCAGGTAGTGCGCGAAGACGTAGCCGACGATGATCGGCACGATCGTGTGCGCGAACGCCGGCGGCAGAGACCGCTTGGCGTGGCCCTCGTGGACGCCGGTGGCCATCGTGGCCCCCGCGAAGAGCAGGCCCACGACCAGCACGAGAGTCAGGAGGCCGACCAGGCCGATGGTCTCGCGTGACACCCCGAGGTCCTGGGTGTGGGTGAGCCAGAGCGTGGAGCCGCCCAGTGAGTCGAACGCCGTGCTGCCGAGCAGGACGGCGCAGACCGCGACGAGGCCGGGGTGCACCTCGAGGGAAGCGAGGTGACGGAACGGGCTGACCCAGGTCACCCTGCCGTCGACGCGGCGCAGGGGAGCGAGGTGGCCGACGAGCGTCGAGTACACCTCGAAGGGGTCGGCCCGCGCGAAGAACGTGTTGCCGTAGACCGCGCCACCGATGAGCATCACGCCGAGGTAGACCGCCAGCCAGAGCCGGACGTTGCCGAGCTCGGAGTTGCCGGGGAAGACCAGCTCCATCCAGACGAACGCAAGCAGGCCGAACGCCGCCGGCCAGTAGCCGAGCCGCTCCGGGTAGTCACGCAGGCCCGTGTCCGGGTCGCTCCCGGAGACCTTCGCCAGGAGCAGGTTGAGGGTGCGGACGGGGCTCAGCGCCCGGTAGACGGGACCGAAGGCGAGCGACAGCGGCACGATGCCGACCCACAGCAGTACGTAGAAGACGCCGAACACCGGGTTGATCAAGGTGTCCTTGCCGAACAGCGCGGCCACCGCGACGTACAGGAAGAAGGCGAAGCCGAGGACGCGCAGCACAGGACCGACGACGGGCCCGCCGGGGGCGCCCGCCGCGTCGACGTGGCCGGTCGCGTTCTCGCCGAAGTGCGGCTTGCGCCAGGCGAGCGCCAGGACGACGAACGACACCGTGAGTGCCGCGCACGCACCCGCGATGGCGTACGCCGCCGGGATGGGGAGGTCCTTGGCGCCGCCGACGCCGTGCATCGCGATGAACATGCTCAGCGCACCTCCAGGGGCAGGACGACAGCCCGGCTGAGGGGGACCAGGGTGCTGCGGATCTTCACGGTGTCCTCATTTCGTGCGGTTGTGCCTGCCGGCGCGGGGGCGGCGGCTCTGGGAGACTTCCACAGGATCCCAAGAGATTGATGAGGAGTCGCGATGACCGTCCGGGTGTACGTCCCGATCACGCGTGACGGCCTGGCCCGCGCCCTCGCCGAGGGGCGGATCACCGCGCCCTTCCGTGCCCACGCGGTCACCGACGCCCTCGTCGCCGCCTGGCCCGAGGGGGATGACGAGGAGCTGGCGTACGCCGCGATGGCGGCTGCCGGACACGCTTCCTGGCAGCTGCGCTCGGCCGATGACGCGCCGCGCCGTTACGTGCTGGCCGGTGACGTCGACGTCGTCGAAGCCGTCACCTCCGACGACCCCACCGAGGTCGCGGTCACCGCCGACCTGCCGTGGCGCGCGGTGGCCTCGGCCCACGTCGACCTCGACGACGTGTCCGAGGCTGACCTCGACGACGCCGAGCTCGCCTGGCACGCCACGCAGGAGATCCCGGGCCTCGTGTCCTGAGGGTGCCGGTGGCACGATCGGGTCATGGACGCCGCGACGCTTCCACCCGTCCCTCGCAACGAGCCGGTGCTCGACTACGCACCCGGTGCGCCCGAGCGCGGCGAGCTCGAGGCCGAGCTCGCCCGTCAGAGCAGCGCCGAGCGCGACCTCCCGGCGTACGTCGCGGGTGAGTGGCGACCCGGATCGGGTGACGAGCTCGCGGTGGTCGAGCCCCACGCCCACGCCCGGGTCCTCGGCCGCCTGCGCCAGGCCACCCGCGCCGACGCGCAGCGCGCCGTCGACGGAGCCCGAGCCGCAGCCCCTTCCTGGCGCGACCTCCCGTATGACGAGCGCGCAGCCGTCTTCCTCCGTGCCGCCGACCTGCTCGCCGGTCCGTGGCGCCAGCGCCTCAACGCCGCGACGATGCTCGGCCAGTCCAAGACGCCCGTGCAGGCGGAGATCGATGCGGCCTGCGAGCTGATCGACTTCTGGCGCTTCAATGTGACCTTCGGGCAGCGGATCCTCGAGGAGCAGCCCGAGCTCCAGGCGTCCGGCGTGTGGAACCGCCTCGACCACCGCCCGCTCGAGGGCTTCGTCTACGCGATCACGCCGTTCAACTTCACCTCGATCGCGGGCAACCTGCCCACTGCGCCCGCCCTCATGGGCAACGCGGTGGTCTGGAAGCCCTCGCCCACGCAGCAGCTCGCGGCGAGCCTGACCATGGAGCTGCTCGTCGAGGCGGGTCTCCCGCCCGGCGTGATCAGCATGCTCCCCGGCCACGGCAAGGAGGTCTCCGAGGTCCTGCTCGCCGACCGCGACCTCGCCGGCATCCACTTCACCGGGTCCACCGGAACCTTCCGCCACCTGTGGGGCGAGGTCGGTGCCCGCATCGGCGACTACCGGACCTATCCGCGCCTCGTCGGGGAGACCGGCGGCAAGGACTTCGTCGTCGCCCATGCCTCCGCGGACCCCGACGCGCTGCGCGTCGCCCTGCTGCGCGGTGCGTTCGAGTACCAGGGCCAGAAGTGCTCCGCAGCGTCCCGGGCGTACGTCGCCCGCTCGGTCTGGGACCAGATGGGGGAGCGCTTCATCGCCGACGTCGACGCCCTCCCCATGGGCGACCCCACCGACTTCACGAACTTCCTCGGCGCGCTCATAGACGACCGCGCGTTCGCGCGGCTGAAGGAAGCCATCGACAGGGCCCACGCACTCGACCATCTGCGCGTCGTCGCCGGCGGCACGTACGACGACAGCGAGGGCTGGTTCGTCCGGCCGACGGTCGTCCTCTCCGACGACCCCACCGACGACGTCTTCCGCGAGGAGTACTTCGGTCCCTTCCTCGCCATCCACGTCTTCGACGACCACCGGTACGACGAGGTGGTCCGCCAGCTGGAGGGCGTCGCGCCGTACGCGCTCACGGGTGCCGTCTTCGCAACCGACAGGGCCGTCGTCGCGCGGACGGCGGACGAGCTGCGCTTCGCGGCCGGCAACTTCTACGTCAACGACAAGCCGACGGGTGCCGTCGTCGGGCAGCAGCCGTTCGGGGGCGGGCGGGCGTCGGGCACCAACGACAAGGCCGGCGCTGCCGACAACCTCCGGCGCTGGACCTCGCCCCGCACCCTGAAGGAGACGTTCGTGCCACCCCACGACCACTCCTATCCCCACATGCGGCCGTCGGCGACAATGGACGGACCATGACTCCTCTTCACCTCGGCCACCTGAGCCCCGTCGAGCAGGTGCTCGTCCTTCTGGTCGCGTTCGGACCGTTCCTGCTGGCTGCCGGCGTCGTCCTCTACCTCCGGGCAACGGGAGTGGATGACGAGGAGGAGCACGACTCCAGCGCGTCCTGAGCGCAAAACGGGGCCCTGGCGGCCCCGTTTTGCATTCCTCGGCAGGAGTGCCCTAATGTTTCACCTGTCAGCGCGGGACGCCCCCGGCGCCGCGACGCGGAGGATCTCCTCCCCACTGCGGACCGCCTGACCACCTTCCCCACGTGGGTCTGAGCATGCGCGCTTAAGCGGCTGTGAGGAGCCAAACGGGGCAGTGTGCCCCGGGGAGCCGCACCGCGGAGGCCAGTTTGACAGGCCAAAGCGAAACCGGTAAGTTTGATCGAGTTGCCCCAAGCAAGGCTGAGAGGCCGAGCGAGGTGCGCGCTGGATCCTTGAGAACTCAACAGTGTGTCAAAAGTCGACGAATTAATTTTTACCCGTCCGACACTTTAATCCTTC
>NZ_BMNI01000003.1:69667-424908 GCF_014646375.1 Nocardioides phosphati | reverse complement strand
CGAGGAGGTCGCCATCAGCGCCTAGCGACACGCCCGACGGAGGATTCGTTTCGTACACCACGCCTAGGGACTTGACCGCGGCGCGGAACCTCCCGAGCCGCTGGTGTCGACCGGGCTCCCTACCCGGCCGGGTCCTCGCATTCGTCTCTCCCCAGACGAATCGGACCACGGCTGCTGAGGGGTAACGTACGCCACAGTTCCTTGAGCGTCCAAGTGACCTGGGTCGCACTGGGGACCCCTACTTTCGTCTGGGTTTCAGGGAGGGACTCGATGATGGGACGCACTCGCGGGGAGGCGGGAGCAGTCCGCCACGTGCTCGGCTGGAGCGCCCTGGTGGCGTTTCTCCTTGCCCTGTTGGCGATCGTCGCCGCGCTCGCCTTCTCGGTGCACGTCAAGGGGCACTCGATGGAGCCGACCGTGCACGACGGCGACCGGTTGCTCGTGCAGTTCTGGAGGAGGGGCGACGTCCACCGGTTCGACCTGGTCGAGGCCCGCGTCGGCGTCGCGAAGTCCCCGGTCGTGAAGCGCGTGGTCGGTCTTCCGGGCGACACCGTCTCCGTCTCCTTCGCCGACGGGAAGCCGGTCGTGAGGCTCACGCCGGCCGGCTCCCGCACGGCGTACGTCGTGGAGAACGGGCGGTGGAGCGAGCAGGTGGGCGACCGCACCGCGCCCTGCTGCAACCCCGACGGCACCGCCGGCACCGCGACCACGCGCGTGGTCGTGCCTGCGGGCTCCTACTGGCTGCTCGGCGACAACTGGGGCGGCTCCGACGACAGCCGCACCTACGGCTTCGTGAAGAAGGCTGACATCGGCGGTGTCCTCGACCGGCGGCTCCAGCCGCTCGGCTCGTTCGGCCGCGTGCCGAACCCCGCCCGCCTCGCGAAGGTTGCCCATGCCGCGCAGAAATGACCGATCGGATGACACGGGCAGCGGCCGTCTTGCGCGACCATGTCGACCGTGTCTGCCCGCGTGAAGGTCCTGCTCGCCGTCCTCGGCCTGGTCGTCGTCGTGGCGATCGCGCCGTTCGCCTACGGCGCCGTCACCAAGCACCTCAAGCTCGGCCTCGAGGCCGGTGAGGACCCGTACGCCGGGGTGACGATCGTCCACCGTCAGCTCCCCCCGAGCACCGTCCCCGACGAGTGGGCGCACCGCCTCGAGAAGCAGGCCGGGACCGACCTCGGGCTCACGGTCCGGCAGGACTGGCGCCCCGGCCGCGGCGACGGGCCGTGGCTGCGCGCGACGGCGTTCCAGCGCAGGCTGGCACAGGCCGTGAACCTGCCGGCCCCGCGGGACTACCGCGTGATGGGTGTCGTCACCAACGCCGAGGACCCGGCTGCCGTCGCCGCGCACGGGGCGCTCTTCGTCCTCTGGTTCCAGACGCCGGTCGACGCCGACACCTGGATCCGCTCCCACCCCAAGGTCTTCACCGATCCCGGCCTGGAGAAGGCACGCACGACGTGGTGGGCGGGCTTCGACGTGGTCTCCTACGCGCCACCCGCGAGTGGCACGGACCTGACCGACAAGGTCGACCACTGGGTCCGCAGCATCACCGCCTGCCCGAACGGCGAGCAGGGCTGCTCGATCCCGGCGCACATCGCGACGGCGGGCGCGAAGCCCTAGGCCGGACGGACGGCGTCAGCCGCGGTCGCGGCGCCAGACGACGACCGAGGAGCCCGTGTCGGCCCGGAGCACCGGCAGCCGCCCCGGCTGCACGGGAGCCGCAGGAGGCCGCGAGCCCGCGCGCGTGAGCGCCTGGCGCAGCGCCTCACGGGTCTGCTCGAGCTCGGCCTGGAGCTCGGCGTTGCGCTGCACGAGGGCCGATGCGCGATGCTCGAGGTCGAGGATGCGGCGTACGCCCTCGAGGCCGATACCGGAGGCGGTCAGCTCGGAGATCTGGCGCAGCAGGTCGATGTCGTGCGCGGAGTAGCGGCGACCGCCGCCCCCGGTGCGCCCGGGGGTGATCAGCCCGAGCCGCTCCCACGTGCGGAGCGTCTGCGGGTGCAGGCCGGTCAGCTCCGCGGCGACGGAGATGACGTAGACCGCAGCGTCCGGCGCCGGGCCGGGTACCCCCTGCGGACGACGTGTGGCGGCCATCGGGCTACGCCTCCTCGAAGAGCTTCGTGCGGAGCGGCTTGTCGGCGGTCGCCGCACGGTAGGCCTCGACCGCCTCGCGGGCGGCCGCGTCGAGCACTGCCGGGACGTGGACCTCGACCGTCACCAGCAGGTCGCCCTGGCTGCCGTCGGCCTTCTTCACGCCCTTGCCGCGGACGCGGAAGGTGCGGCCGTTGGGGGTGCCGGCCGGCAGGCGCAGGGTCACCGGCGCGCCACCGAGGGTGGGCACCTTGATCTCGGCACCGAGCGCGGCCTCGTCGAACGACACCGGCACCTCGAGGGTCAGGTTGTCGTCCTTGCGGCCGAAGATCCGGTGCGGGCGGACCTTCACCGAGACGTAGAGGTCGCCCTGTGGGCCACCGTTGTCGCCCGGCGCGCCCTTGCCGCGCAGGCGGATGCGCTGGCCGTCCTTGACGCCTGCGGGGATGCGGGCCTGGATGGTGCGCGACGACGTCCCGCGGCCGGAGCCGTGGCAGGTCGGGCACGCCTCGTCGTAGACCATCGCGCGGCCCTGGCAGGTCGGGCAGGTCTCGTTCATCGCGAAGGCGCCACCGGCACCGACGGTGACGTAGCCCGAGCCCTGGCAGGTCTGGCAGACGTGCGGGCGCGTGCCCGGCTTGCCGCCGCTGCCGTGGCAGGTGGCGCACGGGGCGTCACTGGCCAGGCGCAGGCTGATCGTCACGCCCTCCATGGCGTCGGTGAACGAGAGCGTCGCCGTCGTCTCCTGGTCGGCGCCCTTCCGCGGCCGCGGCCGGGCGCGCCCGCCACCGCCGAAGAGGTCACCGAACATGTCGCCGAAGCCGCCGCCCCCGCCACCGGCGCGGTCGCGGAGCAGGTCGTTGAGGTCGAAGCCCTGTGCACCGCCGCCGAAGCCGCCACCACCGAAGCCGCCGGGGAAGCCCGCCGGCATCGCGCGGAGCTCGTCGTACTGCTTGCGCTTCTCGGGGTCGCCGACGACGTCGTAGGCCTCGGCGACCGACTTGAACTTCTCGTGCTTGGCGCTGTCGCCGGGGTTGGAGTCGGGGTGGTTGGCGCGCGCCAGCTTGCGATACGCCTTCTTGATCTCGTCCTGCGTGGCGTCCTTCTTGACGCCCAGCTCGGCGTAGAAGTCCTTCGACGCCCAGTCAGCCTTCGCGCTCATGCGCGCACCTCCCTTCCCTGCTCCGTTGTTCTTACTCGACCGGGTCGACCACGAGGACCTGCGCCGCGCGGACGACGCGGTCACCGATCTTGTAGCCGGTCTTGGCGATGTGCTGGCAGGTGGTCACCGTGACCTCGGCGTCGGTGCCGAGGTGGGTCAGCGCCTCGTGGAGCTGCGGGTCGAACGCGTCGCCCGGCTCACCGAAGCGGGTCAGGCCCAGGTTGTTGACCACGCGCTCGAGCTGGTCGGCGACGGCCTTGAAGCCGCCCTCGAGCTCGCCGTGCTCGCGGGCCCGGTCGATCGTGTCGAGCACGTCGATGATCGGGCTGAGCACCTTGTACGTCGCGTTCTCGGCGACGACCTCACGGTCGCGGTCGACGCGCTTCTTGTAGTTGACGTACTCGGCCTGGAGCCGCTGGAGGTCGAGCGTGCGCTCCTCCAGCGCCATCCGGGCGAGCGCGAGCTCGTCGGACTGCGACTGGCTGCCGGCGAAGTCGGCCTCGACCTCGGTCTCGTTGGCCATCTCGGCAGCGTCGTCACCGAAGCCGTGGGGCTCGGCGGCAGCGCCGGCCTCGGCCGCGACGGCGTCACCCTCCGGGGCCGCCGCAGGCTCGTCCTGCGGCGGCTCCGGGTTGAGCGGCTGATCGGTCACTTGGACTCGTCCTCGTCGATGATCTCGGCCTCGACGACGTCGTCGTCGGCGTCGCCGGTGGCCTCGCTGGCGCCACCCGCAGCGGCTTGGTCGGCCTCGGCGGCGGCGTACATCGCGGCACCCATCTTCTGCGAGGACTCACCGAGCTTGGTGACGCCCGCGGTGAGCTCCTCGGCCGACGCGTCGGCGTTGTCGAGGAGCGCCTTGAGCGCGTCGACGTCGGCCTGGACCTCGGTCTTGACCTCGTCCGGGACCTTGTCACCGTTCTCGGAGAGGAACTTCTCGGTCGAGTAGACGAGGGTGTCGGCCTGGTTGCGGACCTCGACGGCCTCGCGACGCTTGGCGTCCTCCTCGGCGTACTGCTCGGCCTCGCGGACCATGCGGTCGATCTCGTCCTTGCCCAGCGCGGAGCCACCGGAGATGGTCATCGACTGCTCGCGGCCGGACGCGTGGTCCTTGGCGGAGACGTGGACGATGCCGTTGGCGTCGATGTCGAAGGTGACCTCGATCTTCGGCACGCCGCGCGGCGCCGGCGGGAGGCCGGTCAGCTCGAAGTTGCCGAGCGGCTGGTTCTGCGCCCACATCTGGCGCTCGCCCTGGGCGACCTTGATCTCGACGGACGGCTGGTTGTCGTCAGCGGTCGTGAAGATCTCGGAGCGCTTGGTCGGGATCGTGGTGTTGCGCTCGATGAGGGTGGTCATGACGCCGCCCTTGGTCTCGATGCCGAGCGAGAGCGGGGTGACGTCGAGGAGCAGCACGTCCTTGACCTCGCCCTTGAGGACACCGGCCTGGAGCGCGGCGCCGACGGCGACGACCTCGTCCGGGTTGACGCCCTTGTTGGGCTCCTTGCCACCGAGCAGCTCACGCACGACGTCGCTGACGGCGGGCATGCGGGTCGAGCCACCGACGAGGACGACGTGGTCGATCTCGTTGACCGGCACGCCGGCGTCCTTGAGGACGTTCTGGAACGGCACCTTGGTGCGCTCGAGCAGGTCGGCGGTGATCTTCTGGAACTCCGCGCGGGTCAGCTTCTCCTCGAAGTGGAGCGGACCCTCGGCGCCGACGGTGATGTAGGGCAGGTGGATCTGCGACTCGCTGGAGGACGAGAGCTCGATCTTCGCCTTCTCCGCGGCCTCCTGGAGGCGCTGCTTGGCCATCTTGTCGGCGGCCAGGTCGACGCCGTGGGCGGCCTTGAACTTGTCGACCATCCACTGGACGACCCGGTTGTCCCAGTCGTCGCCACCGAGGTGGTTGTCGCCGGAGGTCGCCTTGACCTCGACGACGCCCTCGCCGATCTCGAGCAGGGAGACGTCGAACGTGCCGCCACCGAGGTCGAAGACCAGGATCGTCTGGTCGTCGCCCTTGTCGAGGCCGTAGGCCAGCGCGGCGGCGGTCGGCTCGTTGACGATGCGCGCGACGTTGAGGCCGGCGATCTCGCCCGCCTCCTTGGTCGCCTGGCGCTGCGCGTCGGAGAAGTACGCCGGCACGGTGATGACCGCGTCGGTCACCGGCTCACCGAGGTAGGCCTCCGCGTCGCGCTTCAGCTTCTGCAGGATGAAGGCGCTGATCTGCTGCGGGTTGAACGTCTTGTCGTCGATCTGGGTGGTCCAGGACTCACCCATGTGGCGCTTGACCGAGCGGATGGTGCGGTCGACGTTGGTGACCGCCTGGCGCTTGGCGACCTCGCCGACGAGGACCTCGCCGGACTTGGCGAACGCCACGATGGACGGGGTGGTGCGAGCGCCCTCGGCGTTCGCGATGACGGTGGGCTCGCCACCCTCGAGGACGGCGACGACGGAGTTCGTCGTGCCGAGGTCAATGCCGACTGCGCGGGCCATGGGGTTCCTCCGTGTGTGGTGCGGACCCGGAGCCGTTGCTGGTCCGGGAAGTTCTGATGCGGCCATCCTGCCGCTCTGGTGGACAGTCTGACAAACAACTTGAGTCCGTTCAACTCAACTTTGTTCGTCTTTCGCAACGCAGGTCTTTCCCTCATCATTCCCGCCCCCGGGCAGTTCTCCCCATGGTCTTCCGGCCCGGACCCCGCCTACCTTCGGCCCATGTACGCCGAACCCCGGTCCCGGCGCGTGGAGCCCCGGTGACCACCCACGTGAAGCTGACCGAGGAGCAGTGGGCAGCTGCTGCACGCGGCGCGGGCGCCAGCTTCTCCGGACCGCTCGCACCGCTCATCACGGGCCCGTCCACCACCGGGGAGTGGACGACGACCGTGGCGGTCCTGGCGGCCGGGGACGTGACCGTCGACGTGCTCGGGTCGTGCGGCGGCCAGGCCTGGCTGGGCCGCGTCGCGCGCCGCGGCGTGGCCCACGCCTCGGCGGTGCGCACCCTCGTGCCCGGACCGGGCGACGGCAGCCACGTCGGCGTCGTGCCCGGGCTGGAGCTCGGGCGCGGAACCACCGGCATGGTCGAGTCGGTCCTCCGCCTGGTCCCGGGGCTGCGGGGCAACGACGCCAGTCCGCCGGTCGTCGCGCTACCCACCGCGAGGGTCGGCGCCGTCTTCGCCGCGCTGCGCGAGGGCGCGGGTGGCGGCGCTGGCGGCGCGCGCCGCACGGTCCTGGACCAGCTCGGCTGGAGCGACGTCCCCGACGAGATCGCCTCCCTCGAGCGGGTGGACGGCGACCTGACGCTGACGGTGAGCGCCCCGGGCCGGCGTACGCGGGTGGTCCGGCTGCTGCACGGCCGCGGTGGCTGGGTGGTCGTGGAGGCCGGCGTCGACGGCCTCCGCTACCGCCGGGCGACCACCGGCTGGCTACGGGCCGAGCTCGCCTGGGAGCTCACGCGCGGACCGGACGTCGAAGCCGGCTGACCGGCCGGGGCCGCCCGGAGCCGTCCGATGCCGAGGGGCCAGCGCGTCAGTCGGCGGAGTACTGGACGCGAACCTCGTTGGAGCGCTTGCCGGTCTCCGCGTCGCGGACCTGCCACAGGAACGTGCCGCTCTTGTACGTCGTGACGAAGGCCTGGAAGACGCCGCCGTAGACGTTGGCGTCGAGGTTGAACTCCTGCCAGCCCTCGTTGTCCTTGTCGTACCAGATGTCGAGGACCGCGCCCTCGCCTCCGTGGTACGTGCCGCTGAGCATCAGCTCGTCGCCGGCCTTGAGCGTGCTGTCGGCCGCCTGGAGCGAGATGTCGTGGTCGCCCGTGCCGTCGCTCTGCTCAGCGCTGGGGGTCTCGCTGGGCGTCGCGCTGGGCGTCGCGGACTCCTCCGGGACGAGGGTGTCACTGGCGGTCGCCGACGGGCTCTGGACCGGCGCGAGCGTGATGAGCAGGCCCGAGTCGAGCTCGGTGGGCTCCAGCGGCGGGAGCGAGAGCGAGTCGCCGGCGGCGACGCCGTCGCTCGAGGTGCCGCCTCCACCGGTGAGCCCGACGAGGCGCGTGCCGAGGAGCACGATGATCGCCGCGAGCAGTCCGATGACGAGGGCGACGGCGACCAGCGCCACCAGGCCGTTGGCGACCGGGCTGTCGTTCTCTTCGTCCACGCTTGCTGCTCCAGGGGTCGGGTCAGATGCCGGGCCATCGTCGCACAGACCGCCCCGCCGAACGGGATCCGGACGTACAGTGAGGGCAGGGAGGGGAGGCCCGATGGAGAACCAGGTGAACCATGCCCGGGCGGCACTCGACGTGCTGACCGCGCTCCAGGGAGGTCCGGTCGCCACACCGGAGGCACGCGAGGTCGATGCAGCCGCAGCGCCGCTGGAGCCGCAGCGTGCGGCGAAGACACGCACCGCGAAGGTCCGCGCACCGAAGGTCCGCACACCGAAGGTCCGTGCGCCACGTGAGGCCCGCGCCCCCCAGGTGCGGACCCCGAAGGAGCGGACCCCCCGGGCGCCGAAGGCGGCGCGCGCCGTCGCGGCTCCCGAGCCGCTGCCGGCGGTGCCCGCGCCGGCTGCCTCGGCTTCCGACGACCTCGAGCGGATCGAGACCCGGCCGCGGCGCCTCGCCCGCCGGGTCACGGGCCTGCTCCTGCTGCTCTCGCTGGCGGCCACCGCGACCACCGCGTGGGCGGCGTGGACGGTCCGCGACACGACCCTCGGCGGTGTGGCGCTCATCCTCGGCGCGCTGACGGCAGGCCTGTGGTTCCTCCGCGTGGTCTCGGTGACGACGACGGTCTCGCTGCTGGGCCCGCGTCTCGAGGTCACCCAGGCCGGGCAGCGCCGCGTCTGGGACCTTGCCAGCCCCTACTCCCCCGTCGACCACGTCCGCGGCCGGCCCGGTCGACCCGGGTGGCGGGTCGTGCTCCGCAACGCCGACGGGTCGACGTTCGCGATCGACGGGACGATGGTGCCGGCGAAGCGGTTCACCGAGATCCTCAGCCGTTACCGGCCCGAGCTCTGACAGAGGCCACGCGCCAGGCCGTCGACGGCTTCTCGACGAGGTCGGCGCAGCTCTGTCGTGCCGGCGCGACCGCCTCCGCGACCACGCTGACCTCGTGCTCACCCGCCGCCGAGCGGAAGGTGACCGTGCCACTGCCCTCGACGGTCGTGTCGGCGACCAGGTCGAGGGCGTCGACGGCGGTCAGCCCGAGCTCCTGCAGCAACGCGACCTCGGCAGCCTGCACCTGCGGCGCGTACGCCGTGCGGCCCCGGAGGTGCGCCGGCACGACCTCGCCGCGGCGTACGGCCTCGCCGATCGCGACACCAGCCTCCGCGTCGACACGACCGTAGGACATGCCGTCGGGCAGGGTCAGCACCGCGACGGCGAACCGGTGACCGCCCAGGTGGGTGGTCTCCCACGTCTCCTCCGGGAGCTGCGCGGCGACCGCCTGCGCGACCGGACGCCCGAACTCCGCGCAACAGACGTCGCGGCGGCCGTTGGTGCAGACCAGCAGCAGCGGGCCGGCGTACGGCTGCCAGCCGGGGCCGCGAGCCTCCAGCGCGAGGTCGAGGTCGGCGAGCGCCTCGCGGCCGTCCAGCACCTGCACGTCCAGACGGCCGGTGGCCGGGTGCGCGAGGAAGACGCGGTACGCCGGACCGGCCGCGCTCCGCTCCCCCGGACGCCGGATCAGCAGCACGCGGACGCCGTGCGCGTCGGCGTTCGCGGCCAGGCGGGTGCGGGTCTCCTCGGGGATGATCCGGCTCTCGGCGAGCGCCTTGTTGCCCCACGGACCCGGGTGCTCGACGAGCAGGAACCCCGCGTCGACCGCGGCCGTGCCCGCCATCGGCTGGTCGGCGGCTGCGACCGAGCAGCGGTACGGCGATGTCATGTCGAACATCCTGCCGGACCGGTGTGATCTGGCAGACTCGCGGGCATGGGAGAGAAGCCTGCACAGGGAGATGACGGAGGCAAGCCGCTCGAGGTGAACCTCGAGCTGCCGTCCTTCGGACTGCGCCGCAAGCGCAAGGAGAAGGGCGCCGCTCCGGCCGAGCCCGCCACGCCGTCGGCCGACGAGAGCGCCACCGCGGAAGCGCCTGCGTCCGACACGGCGCCCGCGTCCGCCGCAGAGGCCCCGGCGGCCCCACCTGCGGCACCGGCTGCTCCCCCGGCTGCTCCCCCGGTTGCCGCCGCTCCGGCTGCCGCTCCGGCTGCTCCGGTTCCCCCGCCGGTCTCCGCGCCCGAAGCCACGACGCCCGAGCCCTCGCGCTTCGCGCCGCCTGGCAGCGCCGCCCCGACGACCCCGACCCCGCCAGCACCGGCCGCGCCCGCTGCCCCGACGGACGCGACGACCACGGCGGAGCCGTCCGGTCAGTCCGTGACGGAGCCCGTCCTTCCCGAGCCGGCGGCGCCCCAGGCGCCCGCTGCACCACCGGTGGTCCCGGCGGGGAGCGGCGCTCCGGCGCCCTTCATGTTCGGACGGCGTGCGCCCGCTGCGGAGCCTGCGTCCGCAGCGCCCGCGGAGGCCCCGGCTCCCGCCGCGGAGCCCGCCGCCCCCGCCCCCGCCCCCGAGGCGCCGATCGCGCCGGCGGAGCCGTCGGTCCCCCACCCGCCCGCACCCACCGAGCCGACGCCCCCCGCTCCGGTAGCGCCCGTCGAGGCAGCCACGCCGACGCCGGCAGCCCCCGCCGCTCCAGCTCCGGCCGCACCCGCGCCGTACGCTCCGCCGGCCGACGTGGAGCACACCGCAGTCCTGCCCTCCGCCGCTCCGGCCCAGCCGGCGCCGGCGACGGCGGACGCGCGCCCGATGTACGTCGAGGAGCGCATCGACACCAAGGCCGCGAAGCCGAAGCGCGAGAAGGCGCCCAAGCCCCCGAAGGCACCCAAGTCGTCGGCCGTCCCGAAGCCACCGAAGGACCGGGCCCCGATGGTCTCCGTGCCGGAGACGGCCCCCGAGGTCGGTGCGGCGATCGTCGGCCTCCTCGTCGGCTTGCTGGCCTGCGGGCTGACCTGGCTGAGCCTGCAGGGCTGCGAGAAGATCCGCGGCGTCCACTCCTGCGGTGGCCCCGGGTTCCTCGTGCTCCTGCTCGTCCTGCTGGTCCTGGTCGTGGTGGGCGCCCTGCTCCTGCGCCTCTTCCGCGTGCCCCAGCCGCCGAGCACGAGCTTCCTCGCCGTCGGCCTGACCTCGATGCTGACGCTGCTCTTCCTGGCGAGCTGGATCTCGAACTGGTGGATCGTGCTGATCATCCCGCCGCTCACGGCTGCCTGCTACGTCCTCGCCCAGTGGGTCACCCGCCACTCCGCCGAGGACTGACCAACCCCGCGTCGCGAGAGGGCCCTGCCGAAGCCGGCGGGGCCCTCTCTCGTTGCCGCGGGACGCAGGCCTCCGGGCCCTCCCGAGCCAGGAGGAGGCCCGAGCGCAAGCGAAAGGCCCGGCGGCCGAGGAATCCCAGGGAGTGGGCTTGGGCTCTTCCTCGGCCGCCGGGCCTTTGGCTTGCGCGGAATGTCAGATCTGCGAGGCGATGATCTCCGCGAGCTGCACGGTGTTGAGCGCCGCACCCTTGCGCAGGTTGTCGTTGGAGATGAAGAGCGCCAGGCCACGGTCGCCGTCGACGCCCGGGTCCTGCCGCAGCCGGCCGACGTACGACGGGTCCTTGCCGGCCGCCTCGAGCGGGTTGGGGATGTCGACGAGCTCGACGCCGGGAGCGTCCTTGAGCAGCTCGGCCGCGCGCGCCGGCGTCATCGGCCGGGCGAACTCGGCGTTGACCGCCAGCGAGTGGCCCGTGAAGACGGGGACACGGACGCAGAGGCCCGAGACGCGGAGCTCCGGGATGCCGAGGATCTTGCGCGACTCGTTGCGGAGCTTCTGCTCCTCGTCGGTCTCGTTGAGGCCGTCGTCGACGAGGCCGCCCGCGAACGGGATCACGTTGAAGGCGATGTTCTTCTTGTAGACACCGGGCTCGCCGAAGTCGACGGCCGAGCCGTCGTACGCCAGCTCGGTGGCCTTGTCGCCGGCAGCGGCGACGCCGTTGGCCAGCTCGGAGACGCCGGCGACGCCCGAGCCCGAGACGGCCTGGTACGACGAGACGATGAGGCGCTCGAGCCCGGCCTCCTCGTGGAGCGGCTTGAGGACCGGCATCGCAGCCATCGTGGTGCAGTTGGGGTTGGCGATGATGCCGCGGCGGGCCTCGATCACCGGCGCCATCGCGTCGGGGTTGACCTCGGCGACGACCAGCGGGATCTCGTCGATCTTGCGGAACGCCGAGGAGTTGTCGACGACGATCACGCCCGCGTCGACGAAGCGCTGCGCGTGGGCCTTGGAGGTCGCGCCGCCCGCGGAGAAGAGGGCGATGTCGAGGCCGGTCGGGTCGGCGGTCTCGAGGTCCTCGACGACGACCTCGCGGTCACCGAACGGCAGCGACTTGCCGGCCGAGCGGGCCGAGGCGAAGAAGCGGACGTTGTCCACCGGGAAGTTGCGCTCGAGCAGGATCTGGCGCATCGCGACGCCGACCTGGCCGGTGGCGCCGACGACGCCGATGTTGACGGGGCGAGGAGTGCTCATCGGCCGGTACCTCCGTAGACGACGGCCTCGATCTCGTCCGAGCCGAGGTTGTACGCCGCGTGGGCGGCGTTGACCGCAGCCTCGACCTGGGACTCGGCGACGACGACCGAGACGCGGATCTCCGAGGTGGAGATCATCTCGATGTTGACGCCGGCGTCGGCGAGGGCGGCGAAGAACGTGGCGGTGATGCCGGGCGCGGTGCTCATGCCGGCGCCGACGACGGAGACCTTGCCGACGGAGTCGTCGTACTGCAGGCGCTCGTAGCCGACCTCGCCCTCGAGCTTCGAGAGCGCGGCCATGGCGGCCTGGCCCTCGGCGCGCGGGAGCGTGAAGGAGATGTCGGTGCGGCCGGTGGCGGCGGCGGAGACGTTCTGGACGATCATGTCGATGTTCGTCTGGGCCTCGGCGACGGCGCGGAAGATCGCAGCCGCCTCGCCGACCTTGTCGGGCACGCCGACGACCGTGATCTTGGCCTGGCTGCGGTCGTGCGCAACGCCGGTGATGATGGCGGCTTCCATGGTGTCTCCCTCGGTGACGTCTTCAGCCTTCACGACCCAGGTGCCTTCCTTGTCCGAGAAGGACGAGCGCACGTGGATCGGCATGTCGTAGCGGCGCGCGTACTCGACGCAGCGCAGGTGCAGGATCTTGGCGCCCTGCGCGGCCATCTCGAGCGTCTCCTCGTAGGAGATGCGCGGGACCTTGCGGGCGCGGGGCTCGATGCGGGGGTCGGCGGTGAAGATGCCGTCGACGTCGGAGTAGATCTCGCAGACGTCGGCCTTCAGCGCCACCGCGAGCGCGACGGCGGTGGTGTCGGACCCACCCCGGCCCAGCGTGGTGATGTCCTTGGTGGTCTGCGAGACGCCCTGGAAGCCGGCGACGATCGCGATCGCACCCTCGCCGAGCGCCTCGACGATGCGGCCCGGGGTGACGTCGATGATCTTGGCCCGGCCGTGCTCGGCGTCGGTGATGACACCGGCCTGCGAGCCCGTGAAGGAGCGCGCGTCGAAGCCGAGGCTCTGGATCGCCATCGCGAGGACGGCCATCGAGATCCGCTCGCCGGCGGTGAGCAGCATGTCGAGCTCACGCGCGGGCGGCAGGGGCGTGACCTCGTTGGCGAGGTCGATCAGCTCGTCGGTCGTGTCACCCATCGCGGAGACGACCACGACGACGTCGTGACCGGCCTTCTTGGTCGCGATGATGCGCTGGGCGACCCGCTTGACGCCGGCTGCGTCGGCCACGGAGGAGCCGCCGTACTTCTGCACGACAATGCCCACGGTTGTTTCCTCACTCCACTGCTGGACGGATCCCGGGCGCGCCAGCGGGCGCAGCCCACGGGCCGTGAGTCTACCGGCGGCGTACGGCGCGCCCCGCTGATATCTCAGTCACGCGCAGCGCACGCGGGGCTCACTCGCCGAGGATCTCCTCGGCGACCGCGATCTCCTCGTCCTCACCGGTGAACTCGGCGTCGAGCCGGTCGTGGGTGATGACGGCGAGCAGCGCGTTGAGCGCGGCGCCGGCGAGGTTGCCCCAGTTGCTGACGTAGGAGAACTGCCACCACCACAGCGCCTCGGCGACGTTGCCGAGCCGGTAGTGGCGCAGGCCGTTGTCGAGGTCGGCGGCGATGGCGACCATGTCGTCGGAGAGCTGGCCCTCGACCACCTCGGGAAGGTATGGGTCGAAGACGAAGCTGTAGGTGTCGAGGTTGTCGAGCAGCTTGGCCAGGGAGATGCGCAGGTCGTCGATGCCCTCGGGCTCCGGGCCCACGTCGGGCTGGAACTCCTGGACCGGGTTGAAGTCCTGCTGGACGCCGAGGCGGGCGCCGGCGAGCAGGATCTGCGACACCTCGAGCAGGAGCATCGGCACGGCGACGCCGGCGGACTCCTCGCGGGCGATCGCGTTGAGCGCGATCAGGAAGCTCTCGACCTGGTCGGCGATCTGCGCGGCGAACTCGCCGTGCTCGACGTCGAGCGCAGCCAGCCGCGCCTCGCCGTCCTGGACCTCGACCTGCCCGTTGTCGTCAGCCATCTGCGCTCCTCCGTCCGGCGAATGCACGCCCCAAAGTCACTTCGTCGGCGTACTCGAGGTCGCCTCCCACAGGCAGTCCACTCGCAAGACGCGTCACGCGCAAGCCCAGCGGCTTGAGGTTGCGCGTGAGGAAGGTCGCGGTCGCCTCGCCCTCGAGGTTGGGGTCGGTCGCGAGGATGACCTCCTGGACCGTGCCGTCGGCCAGGCGCACCAGCAGCTCGCGGATCCGGAGCTGGTCGGGGCCGATGCCGTCGATCGGGCTGATCGCGCCACCGAGCACGTGGTAGCGCCCCTTGAACTCGCGGGTGCGCTCGATCGCGGCGACGTCCTTGTACTCCTCGACGACGCAGATGACGCTCGGGTCACGCCGCGGGTCGCGGCAGATCCGGCACTGCTCCTCCTCGGAGACGTTGAAGCAGACCGAGCAGAACTTCACGCGCTGCTTGACCTGGACGAGGACCTCGGCCAGCCGGCGTACGTCCTCGGGCTCGGCCTGGAGCAGGTGGAACGCGATGCGCTGCGCGCTCTTGGGACCGACGCCGGGCAGGCGGCCGAGCTCGTCGATGAGGTCCTGGACGATGCCTTCGTACAAGTTCGGTGTGTCCTCAGAAGCCGGCGGGCGCGCTGCCGCCGCCCATGCCGGGGAGGCCGCGCGTCAGGCCTCCGGTGATCATGCCGATGCTCTCCTCGGAGGTGGCGTCGGCCTTGGCCTTGGCGTCGCGGTACGCCGCGACGACCATGTCGCCGAGGTCGGCCAGCTCGTCGGGGTTGGAGCCGTCGAACTCACCGGCCTTGATCTGGACGCCGAGCAGGTCGCCGTGGCCGTTGACGGTCGCGGTGACCGCGCCGCCGGCGACGGTGCCCTCGAAGGTGGCGTTGGCCAGCGCCTCCTGCGCGACCGCGAGGTCGTCCTTCATCTGCTGCGCCTGCTGCAGCAGCGCTGCCATGTCGAAGCCGCCTTCGGCACCGAACGGGTTCTGCGTCATGGGTCTGTTCTCCCTCAGCCGTCGTGGCGGATCTCTTCGATGATGGTGGCGCCGAGCTCGCGCTGGATCAGCTCGGCCCCGCTCAGGCCCATGGACTCCACGTCGGGGTCGTCACGGTGGGCCTCTGCGTCGGCGGCGAACGGGTCGGGCCGCTGCGCCTGCGCGCCGGGGTCGGTGGCGGCCTGGCGCAGGGCCTCGCGGGCCGGGTTGACGCTCGGGCGGTCGCCGGCCGCCACGGAGCCCGCAGCCTGCTCGGCGGAGAGCGCGCGACGGTCCTCGGCGGCCGGGTCGTCGGGCTCCTCGTCCGCGGGCGGCTCGGGGATCGCGGCGGTCGGAGCCGCGCTGACGGAGGCGGTCGGACCGCCCTGCGCGACGATCGCCTCGACCCGCCAGGCGTGGCCGACGACCTTGACGCCGGCCTTGCTGACCAGGTCGGCGTGGTCGCCGCGCGTGAAGCTGTCGCGCGCCCCCGCGCTGTCGAAGCCGAGCGTCAGGGTCGTGTCGTCGACGCCCACGACCTGCGCGTTGTTGGTGAGGAGCATCCAGGTCAGGCGGCGCATGCCCTTGATCTGGTCGACCATGTCGGGCCAGAGGCGGCGTACGTCGGGGAGGCCGAAGCGCGAGCCGCCCGTGGAAGCAGTCGGCGCGGGCGCTGCCGGGGTGGGGGCTGCCGGGGTGGGGGCGGCCGGGGTGGGGGCCGCGGGGCCTGCGGGGGCAGGCGGCGTCTGCCCGGTCGGCGCAGCGGCCTGGCCCGGCTGCCCGGTCGGCCCAGCGGCCGCACGGGCGTCGGGCGTCGCGGGCGTCGGCTCGACTGGAGTTGAGGCGGGCCCGCCGGGCGTGGGGTTGGCACCCGAGCCGGGGCGCACCGCGTCCCAGCCGTGGGTCGCGGGGTCGGCGGGGGCAGGAGCCCCGGGAGCAGCGGCCGCAGGAGCCTCCGGAGCGGCCCCCGGACGAGCCGCACCGGGCACCGACGAGGTGACCTGACGCGCGGCGGCGCGGGCAGCGGCGATGCCCGACTGGGCAGCACCGACGCCCCGCTGGGCCACGGCCGCACCGGCACCCGCGACGGCCTGGCCAGCCTCGGCGACCGCGGCACGGGTCGATCCGGAGCCGGGCTCGGCACGCAACTGGTCAGGAGCGGCAGCAATCTCGGCTGCAGGAGCGCCGTTCGCCGCCAGTTGCGGGGCCGACGGCGCGGCAGGGGCGGCCGGCGCACCGCCCTCGATCGTCATCCGCCGCTCGAGGCGGTCGAGGCGCGCGAGCACGCCGTCGGAGGTGTCGTCGGCACCGGGCAGCAGCACACGGGCACAGATCAGCTCGAGGAGGAGGCGCGGAGCGGTGGCGCCGCGCATCTCGGTCAGCCCCTTGGCCACCAGGTCGGCGGCACGCGAGAGCTCGATCGCACCGAACCGCTGCGCCTGCGCCACGAGCCGCTCGCCGGCGTCCTCGGCGACGTCGAGGAGACCGGTCGACGGAGCGTCGGGCACCGCGGCGACGATGACGAGGTCGCGCAGGCGGCGCAGGAGGTCCTCGGTGAAGCGGCGGGGGTCCTGGCCGGTCTCGATGACCTTGTCGACGACGCCGAAGACACCCGAACCGTCGCGCGCGGCGAAGGCGTCGACCACCTCGTCGAGCAGCGAGTCGGGCGTGTAGCCGAGCAGGCCGGCCGCCAGGTCGTAGGTGACGCCGTCGGAGCCGGCACCGCCCAGCAGCTGGTCGAGCACGGAGAGCGTGTCACGCGCCGAGCCGCCACCCGCGCGGACGACGAGCGGCAGGGCCGCCTGCTCGATCGCGACGCCCTCGGCGTCGCACAGCTGCCCGAGGTACGACGTCAGCAGGCGCGGCGGGATCAGCCGGAACGGGTAGTGGTGCGTGCGCGAGCGGATGGTCGGCAGGACCTTCTCCGGCTCGGTCGTGGCGAACACGAAACGCAGGTGCGGCGGGGGCTCCTCGACCAGCTTGAGCAGGGCGTTGAAGCCCTGCGTCGTGACCATGTGGGCCTCGTCGATGATGTAGATCTTGTAGCGGCTGCGCACCGGCGCGAAGAACGCCTTCTCGCGCAGGTCACGGGCGTCGTCGACGCCACCGTGGGATGCGGCGTCGATCTCGATGACGTCGATCGAGCCCGGGCCGCCGCGCGCCAGGTCGCGGCACGAGTCGCACTCGCCGCAGGGGTCGGCGATCGGGGCCTTCTCGCAGTTGAGGGCGCGCGCGAGGATGCGCGCGGAGGTCGTCTTGCCGCAGCCACGCGGGCCGGAGAAGAGGTAGGCGTGGTTGACGCGGTTGTTGGCGAGGGCAGCACGGAGCGGCTCGGTGACGTGGTCCTGGCCGATCACCTCGGCGAACGTCTCCGGGCGATAGCGCCGGTACAGGGCGAGGGGTGCTTCCACGTCGTGAACCCTAGTTGGCGCCACTGACACACACCATGGCAGGCCGTACGCCGGTCACGGCTGCACGCGGGTGAACCACCGGCCCAGCCGGCCACCCTGGCCCGGGCAGGTGACGTCACGGTCGCGCTGGTCCTCGATCCACTGGGTGAGCACGGCCTGCCCGCCCCCGAAGGACCAGTCGGCGGCACAGCGGGCGAGCGCGGTCGCCATCGAGGTCTCGCCTGCCGCGCGCCACTCCGGCGCTCCCCCGGTGCGCCACGTGCCGACGACGCGCTTCCACAGCGAGGGCACCGAGTAGTAGCCGATCTGCAGCCCGGCGTCGCGGTAGCCCCGCGCCGTGCCCTCCACCACGGCGGCGTTCTCGCCGGTGTTGCCGCTCCAGTCGAAGTCGGGCACCGGCTCGACGTCGATCCACACGCCCGGCACGTCGAGGCCTGCGGTGCGCATCGTCTTCAGCGAGTACGCCGCCGCGGCGTACCCGGCGTTGTGGAGCGCGCCGAGGCGGGTGCTGCCGTCGTAGGGGCCGGCGTCCTTGACCTGCGCGAGTGTGGCGGGCGCCGGCCACGACACCACGGCGTACGCCGAGACGAGGAGGCTGCGCGAGCGTGCCCAGGCGACCTGGTCGGCCAGGCAGGGGTTCGGCGTGAAGCTCGGGCCGTTGGTGAGGCCGAGGACGACGAAGCGGGCCGCGGCGGTCGGCAGGGGCGCGCCCTTGGAGCGCTTCTGCGGGATGCCCATGCCCTCCGGGCACTGCGGCCAGCTCGCGTCGGCCCCGAGCACGCGCCGGTCGGGGCCGTCGGACACGTGCGTGGGCGCGTGGGAGTTGGCCTTCGCGATCGCCTCGTCGAGACCCTTGGGGATCTGGATCGCGGGCTGCGACGGCGCCCCGACCACCGACCCGGACGGCGATCCGGTCGGCGCGGCCGGGGTCGTACCCGAGCCACCCGGCGGCGACGCGGCAGGCGTCCCTCCCCCGCAGCCGCCCACGAGGGCAGCCAGGGTCAGCACGCAGGCAGCGAGACGGAGGGGCACGAAGCGAGCCTAGGCGCGTCCGACGACGTAGGAGGCGTGGTCGGCGAGAACCACCTGGTGCATCGTCCCCACGGCCTCGCGGAACCGGTGCGGGTCGAGGGCGTGCGCCTCGGCGCGCGCCTTCTCCTGCGCGGACGCGTCGACGCCGTGGACGTCGACCGTCGCCGCTGCCATCGAGCCCAGCAGCCGGCCGCCGTCCTTGCGCCGGAGGCCGGAGAGCTCGATGCGAGCCAGGTCCGGAGCGAGGTCGCGCACCTGCCAGCCGTCGACGCGGACCGCGTCGGGCGAGCAGCCGAGCTGCTTCGTCGTGCGTGCGAAGAGACCCGCGTCGGGCTCCGGCATGCCGTCGACCTGCGTGGCCGCCCACACCGCGGTGCCGGGGCCGGTCTCCTTGGCCTCGCGGGCGTGCCAGGTGCCGTCGGCGGCCTTGCCCACCCCGACGATCCGGCGGTGCCCGAGCGAGCCGGTGCCGGCGGCGTGCACGTGCCAGGTCGGCTCCCAGCCGGGAGGGGCCGTCGCAGCCGAGGCCTTCGCGACGGCCGCCGGCACCGCGGCCGTCGCACCCTTCAGCAGCCTCCGGTAGAACCGGTCGGCGTCCGGCGGCTCCGGGAGGAGCGGGCGCAGGTGCTTCGCGTCCTTGCCAGCGAGCTCGATGCCGGCAGCCGGCCGCGCGTCGGCGTACGCCGCGAGGAGGAGGTCGCAGACGTCGTCGTCGGCGACCTTCACGTGGGGCGCGACCTGCGCCGAGACCGCGACCCGCAGCAGGTCGAGCAGCCAGGGGCCGCGGGCGAGCTCGTCGAGGTCGTTGACGCCCCAGCGCGGGGTGTCGTGGACGTCGCGCCAGGTGCCGAAGTTCTCGACGTGGAGGTCGCCGACGACCGGCAGCCGGACGGTGTCGAGCACCCAGGGCACCTGCTCGGCCACGCGCACCAGCCACAGGTAGTAGGTCCCGCGGAGGAACCGCAGCCGGTCCGTCGCCAGCTCCTCGTGCTTGCGCGCGACGTCGGCGGCGACGACCGGGATCTGCCCGGCCAGCCACCCGTCGTACGCCGCGGTGAGGGCGCGTGCGTCGCGCGTCATGCGACCGGCGCCCCCGTTGCGGGGCGGGGCGACGTGGTGACGAGTCCGCTGCGCGCGGCGAGGGCACCGCCGGCCACGGCGACCGCGATGGTCACGAGCGCGCCGAGCATGAGCGCCGCCGCCTCGCCCGGGCGGAGCACGCCGAGCTGGGTGCCGACCGTCGCCGCCGCCACGGGCACGCCGAGCTGGGCCGCCGCGAGCAGCGACAGCGAGAGCGGCTGCTTCACCGCGAGGGCGACGAGGTGGGTGAGCGCAGCACCGGCGCCGAGCATGAGCCCCAGGACGACCATGTCGGGATGGCTGCCGAACGCGCGCAGGTTGAGCGTCGCGCCGAGCCAGACGAAGAAGAGCGGCCCGAAGAATCCCTCGGTCAGCGCGAAGAGCTGCTTGGCGAGGCGCCGCGGCTCCCCCACCGCGGCGACGCCGAGGCCGAAGGCGAAGCCGGCCAGCATGATCGAGACGTGCATCTCGAGCGCGAGCGCGGCCAGGGCGAAGAGGAGCACCAGCTGGATCCGGAGCTCGGCGGCGAAGAGCCGTTCCTCGGAGACGTCGTGCACCCGGTCGCGGATGCCGCGCCGCTCGAGCCAGCCGAGCAGGAAGAAGAGCGCGACCGCGGCCGCCACGACGGTCATCGCACCGAGGGCCGCGCGCCCCGCGTGCGCAGGGTCGATGACGAGCGGGAGCGCCACGATGCAGGCCGCATCGGCCACCGCGACCTGCGGCAGCAGCCCGATGACCGCCGGGCCGCCGAGGCCGAGCGAGTCGACGACCGGCAGCACCAGCGCGGCGGACGACGACGCCATCAGCACGGCGTACAGCGGGGCGTGGTGGACGCCGGAGGCGAGCGCGACGCCCCAGCCGAGCGCAGCCGCGGCCACGGCTACGAGCACTGCGCGCACCACACCGGACCGGAGCGCGGGGCGCAGGGCGGGGTCGCGCACCGGCACGTGCGTGCCCGCCACGAACATCACCAGCGCGAAGCCGATGTCGGCCAGGAACGTGAACGTCGGGTCGGACGGGTCGACCCAGGCGATGCCGGTGCGGCCGATCGCGATGCCGGCGAGGAGCTCGCCGAGCACCACGGGCAGGTGCCACGAGCGCCGCAGCGCGAGGAGGGGCCCGGCGAGGGCGACGAGCCCGATCACCGACAGCTGGGCGAACGTCATGGGCTGAACATACAAAGGCCCCCCGTGCACCCGACAGAGCTCGCCTGCCCTTGCTGCCTTCCGGCCCTGGGGGAGTTCAGCGAGATGCCGCCGCACGGGGGGTTGCCCCGAAGTCTAGAGGGCGGCACCCGCGGGCCCAAATGGCGGGTCGGGCCGGGGGCGATTTCTCCACAGGGGCGAGCCACCGGTAACGTGCTCCACGGATCTGTCGCCTAGTGGCCTATGGCGCACGGCTGGAATCCGTGTTGGGTTAACGCCCTCGGGGGTTCGAATCCCCCCAGATCCGCCACCTGGACGCCGCTCTTCGGAGCGGCGTCCTTGCATTTCGGCCAAGTACGGCGGCGCGGGCCCTCAGGCGGCCGGGGCGGTGCCGTAGAGCATCCGCAGGACGACCTCGGTCAGCTCGTCGAGCGCACGGTCGAGGTCGTCCGGCGCCAGGTCGCTCATCGCGCGGAACCGCGCGTCGCGGACGTCCCAGACCATCGCGGCGAGCGACGCGGCCGCGATGCCGTCGGGAGCCAGGCCGGCCGCGCGGTCGCGCTCCACCTTGGCACCGAGGCCGGCCTCGAAGCGGTCCCGCAGGCGGGCGGCCCACTCGAGCACGGGCTCGTAGTCCACCGATCCACGGGCGCAGACCAGGATCTCGCGGTGACGCCGCCAGACCTCGGCGACGATCCGGTGCTGCTCACGCAGGCCGGCCCGGTCAGGCCCCTCGCTCGCGAACCACGCGTGCGAGGCACCGAAGTCGTCCCACAGCTCGGCGAGGAGCGCGGCGACGACGGCGTGCTTGGTCGGGAAGTAGAAGTAGAACGCCGTGCGGGTCACGCCCGCGGCCTTCGCGATCGCGTCGACGGTCAGGTCGGCGGCGCTCCGCTCGGCGAGCAGCGCCCGCGTCGCCTCGAGGATCTGCGCCTCGCGCTGGTCGCCCTTCGTGGGCCCGCCGCGACGACGTACGGGGGTCGTCGTCTCGGTCGTCATGCGGCCAGTGTACGGGCGCGACGCCGCGACGACAGCGGTGTTTGACGTCACGTCATAACTTTTCGACACTCCGTCAATTCTGTGTCACGCTTCTCGGCATGACCACTCACCTCGACACTGCCGTCGAGGCGCCCTCGGCGGCCCACCAGGCCAGCCCCGCGACGTACTCACGGCTCGTGCTTCCCGCCATGGCGGCGAACGTCTTCCTCCTCTCCCTGATCCAGACGATCGTCGTCCCGGCGCTTCCCCTGATCGGCCAGCAGCTGCACACCTCGGCGACGACCGTCGGCTGGGTCGCGACCGCGACGATGCTCGCGGCCTCCGCCGTCACGCCGCTCTTCGGCCGCCTCGGCGACGTCTTCGGCGCGCGCCGCGTGATCCTCGCGGCGCTCGTCCTGACCCTCGCCGGCTCGCTCATCGCCAGCCTCGGCGACTCGATCGGCGTCCTCATCGCCGGCCGCGCGCTGCAGGGCGCGAGCTTCGGCCTCTTCCCCCTGGCGATCTCCGTGATCCGCCATGAGCTGCCGCCGGCGAAGATCGCGCACGGGATGTCGATCGCCGCCTCCGCGCTCGGCTTCGGCTCCGGCTTCGCGCTCGTCGCGACCGGCGTCCTCACCCAGAACGGCGGCGACTACCACCGCATCTTCTGGCTCACCCTGGCCGCGTCGGCCGCGATGCTCGTCCTCTCGGCCCTCGTCCTCCCCCGTCGCGCCGGCCTTGGTGGTCGCGTCGACTACCTCGGTGCCGTCGTCCTCGGCGCCGGGCTCGTCGCCCTGCTCCTGCCCGTCTCGCAGGGCCACGAGTGGGGCTGGGGCTCCACCCCGACGATCAGCCTCTTCATCACCGCGCCGGTGATCCTGCTGGCCTTCGGCTTCCTGCAGGCGCGCACCGCCCAGCCGCTCATCAAGCTCTCGGTCCTCGGCCACCGCGAGGTCCTCGCGACCAACCTGGCCTCGCTCTTCGTCGGCTTCGCGATGTTCAGCGTCTTCCTCGGCGCGACGTACTTCGTGCAGTCACCCGAGGCGCTGACCGGCTACGGCTTCAGCGCGAGCGTGCTGCGCACCAGCGTCCTCTACATGCTGCCGGGCACGCTGCTCTCGATCCCGCTGGGCCCGATCGCCGGCCGCTACGTCGTGCGCCACGGCGCCCGCCTCGTACTGCTCGGTGCGGCCGTGCTCGGTGTCGCCTCGATGGCCTCGCTGGCCCTCCTCCACGCGGACACCGCGGAGTTCATCGTCGCCCTGGTCGCGGGCAACGCCGCCATCGCCGTCGCGTACGCCGCCATGCCGGCGCTGCTCTTCCAGCACGTCGCTCCGCAGGACACCGGCGTCGCCAACTCGGTGAACTCGATCATGCGCACGGTCGGCGGCGCCATCGGCTCCGCGGTCGTGATCACGATCCTGGCCGCCTCGGCGACCACCTTCGCCACGCCCTCCGGGCCGGTCGCCCTGCCCACCGAGGGCGCCTACGTGACGGCGTTCGTGCTGGGCGGGATCGCCTTCGCACTGGCCGCCCTGCTGGCGGCGTTCGGCCTGCGGCGCGACCAGCACTGACCCCGGAGCAAGCCCCTCAGGCCGTGACGGCGGTCATGGCCTGAGGGGCTCGTCACATGCCATAGACGCAGGTCACACGGTCTTTTCCTTGCTTCTGGGCACTGCCCGGAGGAGAGTTTCAGTGTACGGGTGATCACTGAGTTCACCTCGTGTTCGCACTCAAAGGAGAGTGACCCATGAACCCCACGAACAAGGCCCTCCGTAGCCAGGGCATCCCCAAGGTCAACGCCGACGCCGCCCGCATCGCGTCGCGCCTCGGCACCTTCCCGCTCTTCGCCGACGCCGAGCGCGGCGACCTCGTCGCGATCGCGGCCTCCGGTGTCGAGCTCAACGTGCCCGCCGGCTGGTCGCTGATCTGGGCGAAGACCCCGGCCGACAAGGCCTACGTCATCCTCGAGGGCGAGGTCGACATCAAGCTCGAGTCCGGCAAGACCGTCCGCCTCGGTGCGGGCGACGTCATCGGCGAGAAGGCGATCCTGGAGCACTCCCTGCGCTCCGCGACCGTCGTCGCCGCGACGCCGCTCGTCGTCCTCCACTTCACCGCGGACGCCGTCACGAGCCTGTACGCCGACGTCCCGGCGTTCCGCACCGCCATCGACACCACGCTGGCCAAGCGCGTCGCCTGATCCACCGGGCTCCGGCCCGCCGCGCAGCAACGCCCTGTCCGTCACGGACAGGGCGTTGCTCGTCTCCAGGGGTCAGTGCTTCTTGCCCTTGTGCTTCTTGCCCTTGCCGGCCGGCTTCGGCTGCGGCGCCTTCTGCGTCGTGGGCTGGGTGACCTTCGGCGCGGACGTGCTGGGCGTCGGCGTCGCGCTCGGGGTGGCCACCGGCGTGGGCAGGGCCGCGAGCAGCCGCTGCGCCGAGGCCACCACGCGGTCAGCGGCGATCTCGTCGAGGTCGCCGTCGTCGCGGGCCGCATCGGCCTCACTGATGATCCTGCGGAGCTCCGCCCTCGCCTTGTTCCAGTGATGCGCGGCCATGAGGGTGTCGACCTTCGTCAGCGCGGAGCCCAGCGCCGGCACCTGGTCGGCAGCCGTCGTCGCGGAGCCGTTGCCGCACCCCGCGAGCAACAGCACGCCGGCGGCCAGCACGGCCCGCCTCATGGCGTGCTCCCGTGGATCGCCTCGTGCAGGTCGGCCAGCGGCGCCCGCAGCCCCGAAGGTACGCCGGACGGCACCGGCGTCACGCTGCTCGCGGGCGGCGCGGGGTCGCGGAGCGCGAGCCAGAGCGCGCCCACGAGTGCCAGCACCGCGAGCACGGCAGCCGCGGCGACCAGCCGGGAGAGCCCGCTCGAGCGCGACGGCCGCTCCGCCGGGCTGGCGGCCGCGCGGGCACCACTGCCCTCCTCGGCCGCGGCCGGCGTCACGGCCAGCAGCTGCGTGCGATCGGGCTGCTCGGCCACGGCGAACGGGGCCGTCGCCTCGGGATCGGCGGGCGCCAGGTCCTCACCGTCGAACGCGGCCAGGGTCGTGGCCACCTCCTCCGCGGTGGGGCGGTCGGCAGGGGCGACGGAGGTCATCGCGCGCAGCAGCGTCGCCCAGCCCAGCGGCAGGTCGGCCGGGACGGCGGGCGGCCCCTGCAGCCGCGCATAGACCATCTCGGTCGTGGTGCCGCGGAAGGGACGCTCGCCGGTGAGCGCCTCGAGGAGGAGCAGTCCGAGCGAGTAAACATCGGTCGCTCCCGACAGCTCCCCCGCGGACGCCTGCTCCGGGGCCAGGTAGGCGGGCGAGCCGATCGCCTGGCCGACGGCGGTGTGGCGCGACGTGCCGTCGAGGAGGTGGGCGATGCCGAAGTCGGCGATGAGGGCACGCGCGCCGGGCGCGAGCAGGATGTTGCCCGGCTTCACGTCACGGTGGACGACGCCGCACGCGTGGGCGTAGGCCAGGCCCTCGGCGACCTGCCGGCCGATCTCGGCCACGTCGGCGGCGGGGACGGCTCCCCCGGCGAAGCGGGAGGCGAGCGTCGCACCCTCGACGAGCTGCATCGCGAGCCACGGCTGGTCGTCCTCGAGGCCCGCGTCGAGGAGCGTCACGACGGCGGGATGGTCGAGCCGCGCGAGCGTGTGCGCCTCCGCGGCGAAGCGCTCGCGGTCGGTCTCCGACGCGGCCTGCACCCGCAACAGCTTGAGCGCCACCGGGCGGCCCAGCCGCTCGTCGTCGGCGCGGTAGACGTCGGCCATGCCGCCACTACCGAGGAGGTCGCCCAAGCGGTAGCGGCCTGCGACGAGGGACCCAGTTGCGGCTGACATGCCCCGACCGTACCCGCCGGGGACGCGCTCGAAGCGCGGCCCCCGGGGGCCGGAATCAGGCGGCGTTGGAGGAGTGCTCGGCGCGCGCGACGGTGTCGAGGATGGTGCGGGCGACCAGCTCGGGGTCGTCCATCATCGGGACGTGGCCGACGCCCTTGAGGATGGTGTGGAACGCCTCCGGGAGCACCTTGCGGGCACGACGGCCCTGGTAGGGCAGGAGGACCTTGTCGTGCTGCGACCAGGCGATCGTGGCCGGCACGGGCAGCGGGCCCTGGAACTGGAACGCGCCCAGGAAGAGCTCGCGGACGGCCGGGCGCGCGGCGAGCATGTTGCGCAGGTCGCCGACGGCGACGTCGGCCGGGATGCGCGACGGGTGCGAGGAGAGCCAGCTGAAGCCGATCGCCTTGCCCAGCTTCGTGCGGAAGAGGTGCGGCGCGATCGGGGCCAGCAGGCCACCAGCGGTGATCATCGTCCTGAAGAGGCCACGCACGTAGAGGAAGTCGAACGTGCCCTTCCAGAAGCCGGCGGGCGAGAGCGCCACGACGGAGCTGACGTGGCCGTTCATCGCCGCCTCGAGGGCGATCAGGCCGCCGAGGCTGTTGCCGACCACGTGGGGCGTCTCGATGCCGAGCTCCTCGTAGAAGGCTTCGAAGACCTCGTGCAGGTAGACCCGTGCGCTCTTGCCCTGCGCGTCGTACGCCGGGGAGTCACCGTGGCCCGGGAGGTCGACGGTGATCACCTCGTGGCCGGCTGCGACCAGCAGCGGAACGATCGGGTCCCATCCCTGGCGCCGGTGACCGATGCCGTGGACGAGGACGATCGGAGTGCCGGAGCCGTGGCGTTCGTGGGCGAGCATCGAGACCAACCTTTTGCGTGGGGGACCGATCCGCGATGACCGGCACAACGACGCTACTCGCGACATCGAGTCACACACAGTGTCCGGCCTCACCTCGCGCACGTGACGTGCGCCACGCCGTACGCCGTTGACGAAGGCAGGTCAGGGGGTGTCGTCGCCCGACCAGGTCACGCCCTCGCGGATCACGCGCGCAGGCGTGCCCGCGACGGCCGTGCGCGCGGGGACCTTCTGGTTGCGCACGAGGCTCCGCATGCCGACGACCGCGCCGTCGCCGATCTCCACGTGGCCGCTCACGATCGCGTCGCGGCCGAGCCACACGTGGCGGCCGAGGCGGACATGGGCGCCGTACGGGTTGAGGCGGGCGCCGGTGGCGACGTCCTCGAGGCGGTGCATGTCGTCGGTGACGACGTACGCACCCGCGGCCCAGAGCTGGTCGGGCTGCGCGATGACCGAGCCGCCGTTGCGGGCGTCGACGATCGCCTTGCCGGTGGCCACGACGTGGGAGTTGAGCACGATCGTCGAGCGTGCATCGCAGTAGAGGTCGGCCGCAGCCATGAACGTCGCCGGGCCGACGAAGACGGTCGCGCCGTCGCCGCCGACCAGCAACGAGGAGAAGAACTCCATGCCCGTCGCGCAGACGACCAGCGCGTCGTGGAAGGGGTAGGTGGTCAGGACCGCGACCATCTCGGCCGGGATCGACATCCGCTCGGCGAGGTAGAGCGCGTTGCCGTTGGCGTGCCACCAGTCGGGCAGCGGCGCGGTCACCTCCTGCAGGACGAGCCCGTCGAGGACCTCGGCCAGCACCCCGGAGGCGAGGAGTCGCGTGCGGTGGTCAGGGCGCAGTGCAGCGCCGCGGGTCCACGGCACCTCAGGCGCCCGCGACGGAGCTGGTGGTGCGCTCGGCCGTGTCGACGATCAGGCCGACGCAGTAGCCGACCAGGACGTCGCGCTCGACCGGGAGGGTGCCGCTGAGGAACTGCGTGAAGAGCGAGGTGAGGGCCCCGACCAGCGCCACCGACGTCAGCCGGCGCTGCGCCGGGTCGAGCCCGTCGGGGAATGCAGCGTCGACCACCGCGAAGAAGTCGGGCATGTGGCCCAGGCCGAGCTCGGCGATCGCCGGCTCGCGGTACGGCGCGAGGAGCAGCACGCGGCCCATGTCCGGCCGGTCGATCATCAGCGCCACGAACGCGTCGACCGCGCGCGTGGCGACGTCGCGGAACTCGCCGCCCGCCGCCGACGCCGCGACCAGGGCCTGGCGGGCCTGCTCGCTGACGTCGTCGTAGACCGCCCGCGCGTAGTCGTCACGCGTTCCGAAGATCTCGTAGAAGTACCGCTCCGTGACGCCCGTCGAGCGGCAGGCCGCGCGCACGTTGACCGCCCCGGCCTCCTCGGCCCCGAGCAGGCCGATGCCGGCGTCGAGCAGTGCCCGGCGGCGTACGGCGTTGCGGTCGGTCGGCGTCACGGCTGCAGGCTACGGCCTCACGCGGGGCCGGAGCACGGCTTTAGAAAGGATCCGTCTCCCAGAATCCCGGACGCGGCGCGACCTTGCCCAGCAGCTTCGTCGGGACGTCGACGACGCCGGGGCCGCCCGCGTTGACCCAGTCGATGACCGCCTGGGTCTCGGCCGGGAAGAGGATGCGGGAGAGCCAGACCGGCTTCGCGCCCTGCTTGCGGGCCGCCGGCGTCGGCGTCACGACGACGACGTTGGAGCGCTCGCAGGCGAGGAGGCACTGCGAGACGACCACCCGACCGGAGTCGGAGAGGCCCTCCCGCAGCGCCTCGACCTGGGCGTCGTGGTCGACGCCCGGATGCTTGCGCACAGTGCCGCAGCAGCAGTCACGACAGAGCGTGACGGTGGGTCCTGCGGGTGCTGCGCTCATGCGGAGTCCTGACGAAGGTCAGGCGGCGACGGTCTCGCGCGCCTCGACCGCCGGGACCTTGCGGCCGACCAGCGCACCGAAGATCGCGCCGAGCGCACCCCACAGCACGACGAACTGGCCGAGCGAGGCCATCCGGAAGTTCCAGATGAGCTCCGGCGAGGCGTTGAGCGCGAGGGAGAAGTCGCGGCTCTGCACCGTGTCGGGGGTGTTGGGGATCAGCAGCTGCAGGCCGACACCGGCCAGCACCACGAAGGCCAGCACGAGCGCCGTGCGGACCCCGCCGTCGACCGTGCCCTGGAGCGCCTTGTCGAGCGCGAACGCCGCCAGCACGAGCACGACGCCGAGCACCATCGCACCGAGGTAGATCAGCGTGCGGTCCTCGATCGTGGACGGGTCGCCCACAGCCGGCGGGTTGCCCGGGATCGCGACGAACGGGAAGAACGTCACGCCGAAGAAGGCCAGGCCAGCGAGCGCCAGGGCCTTGGTCCGGTCGTGGTAGCCCGGGAGGCGGCCGCGCGCCGCGGCGTACACGACGGCGAAGACGAGGCCGACGAGCGCGCCGACGACGACCAGGGCGAGGACCGCGAAGAGCACCTGCTGGGGGTGGCTCACGAGCTCGTCGTGGTGGTGGACGTGGTTGCCCTTGGCGGCGACGGCCGCCGCCTCGCGTGCGTTGCGGGCGTCCTCGATGGCGAGCGCCTGGTTGATGAAGCGCTCGGTGATCAGCAGGAGCCAGACCGCAGCAAGGCAGCCGGCAGCGGCTCCGGCCGCGAGTCCGCGGCGGAGCAGGTCACCGATCTGCATCAGTGGCAGGGAACGCCGAGCGCGTGACGCGCGTCGTGCGTCAGCTCGTGCAGCCACATGGCCTTGTCGGCACCGAGGACGGCGTCGTTGGCCTGCAGGGCGAAGAGAACGGCGAAGGCGGCGAGCGCGAGGAGCGCCCAGGCCCAGGCGGGGACGCGGATCGCGGAGAGCTGCGTGGGGGTCATGGTGTTTCCTTCCAAGTGCCTCGTGGACTTACCGCTGCAGCCGGTCTCCTGGCTTCCGGATCAGCGCTCCGTCTCACCTTCCCAGCCCGGAGGCCAGTGGCTTGTCGAGGGGAGCTCCCCGGTCACAGTGGCGAGGACCACGTCGGAGTCACACCGACTTCCCGTGCACTGCAGCTTGGTCGCACTCTCTCATGGATCGCCCGGGCCTGACCACCGCGGATGAGGTCCCGGACACGACGTCCGGACATGGCCGTGGGCGTCCGTCACACGACGGACGCCCACGGGCGGTGCTCAAGTCTGTGCTGAGGTCAGCGCTGAGTTGCGCGTGGCCGCGGGTCAGGCGGTCCAGCGCACGGCGTCGTCGAGGAAGTCGGCCATCGCGTAGACACCGCGCAGCTCCTCCTTGCGGCCGAGCAGCTCGACGATCTCGCGGGCGTGGCGGGGCTCGAGGCGCTGGCGCCGGGTCGGTGCCTCGGCGAGCGTAGTGGATGCCTCGGTGGTGGTGAGGTCGGGTCGGATCTGGTGAATGGTCATCGGGGGCCCCCTTCGTGTCGTCCTTGTGGGATGCACCGATCCTTGTGGGCCCGCATGAGCACGCGGTTCACACAGGGTTACAAATGCGTAAGAGGGGCTGAGGGCTGCGTCACTCCGCCCTTTCCGGCCCGCGCAGCGATGTCGGTGACGCGCGCCCGGGCGCCTAGGCTTCCGGGGACCCACGCACGGACAGGACCTCGGGAGCCCCCATGACCAGCGAGCTCAGCAACGGCGTCTTCAGCGACCACCTGTGGACCGACATCGGGATGACCGTGCTCGTGTCGATGGCCGCCACCGTGGTGATCTACCTGGCCCTCTTCACGCTCGTCCGCGTGCTCGGCAGCCGCACGCTGGCCAACCTCTCCACCTTCGACTTCGCCTGCGTGATCGCGGTCGGAGCGGTGGTCGGGCGCACCGCGGTGCTCGGACACCCCAACCTGCTGACCGGCCTCGTCGCGCTGGTCACCCTCTTCGCGTTGCAGGGCCTCTTCGGCTGGGCACGCGGCCGGGAGCGCGGCGGCCGTCTGGTCAACCCGAAGCCGGTGGTCGTCGTGCGCGACGGGGTGGTCGATGCGGCCGCGATGCGTCGGGCACGCCTCACCGAGGACGAGCTCCGCTTCGCCGTACGCCGGGCGGGGCTGCCGGGCCTCGCGGCTGTCGGGCTCGTCGTGCTCGAGCAGAACGGCACGCTGAGCGTGGTCCGCGCCGGCGAGCGCGAGCCGTGGCTGGAGGCGGACCTCTCCGCGTCCGCGTCAGCGGGCCAGGTCGTCGAGCGCGTCGGCCAGCGCTGACGTCCCGGCCGGGCCGCGCGCGGCGAACCGGAGCCACGTGCCGTCGAGCCCGGGGAACGTGTCGGCACGGCGTACGGCGATCTTGCGGGCACGGAGCTCCTCGCGGATCCGCGTGGCCTCGGGATGCTGCGCCAGGACGAACGGACCGCGCGGGTCGTCGACGACGGTGAAGCCGCGGGCGCTCAGCGTCGCGACAAGGGCGGCGAGCTGCTCCGGGAGCTGGCGCCGGACCCCGGCGGCGTAGGCGAGACCCTCGGGGCTCACGCAGGCCTCGGCGGCGACGGCGGCGAGGGTGCTGACCGGCCAGGGGCTGCGGCGTGCGGCCAGGCGGCGGAGCACGTCGGGGTGGCCCACGAGGTAGCCGATGCGCAGGCCAGCGATCGAGTAGGTCTTGGTGAGGCTGCGGGTGACGAGGAGGCGCGGATCGGTCGCGGCGTCGCGCACGAGCGAGTCGCGCGGGGCGTCGATCGGCTCCACCACGTCGAGGAACGCCTCGTCGACGAGGACGGTCACGCCGTCCTGGGCGAATCCGCGGAGCGCGCCGCGCGGGTGGAGGCGGCTCGTCGGGTTGGTCGGGTTGCCGACGATCACGAGGTCGGCGCCGCGCGGGTCGGTGCTCGTCAACCGGAAGCCGGTCTCCGCGGTCAGGAGCAGGCGCGCGGGGTCGTGGCCGTGGGCACGGAGGGCGGCCTCGGGCTCGGTGAACTGCGGGTGCACGACGGCCGGCCGCTCCCACGGCTGCTGGGCGACGAGGCCGAACGCCTCCGCCGCACCGTGCGTGAGCAGCACGCTCTCGGGGTCGATGCCGTGCGCGCGGGCGACGGCGTGCGTCGCGCGGGTCGGGTCGGGGTAGCGGGCGAGGTCGGCGACCGCCCCGCGCAGCGCCTCGGCGAGGAACGCCGGCGGCTCATCCGCATGGACGTTGACCGCGAAGTCGAGCATCCCCGCCTCGACCTCCACGTCGCCGTGGTGCGCGAGGTCGTGGGAGGGGGCGGCCGCACCTGGTCGCGACCGGCCGGACTCCGGTCGCGCAACCTGCCCTTCAAGACCAGGTGCGGAGTTGCTCCGGCCGATGACGACGACCCAGTCGTCGGCCTTCGCGGGCTGGGCGAGCGGGGACGCACCGGCGGCGAGGACGGCAGCCTCGGCGACCGACGGCGTACCGCTGTGGGAGGCGACCGTCGCGGAGGGATGGGCGACGGGCTGGGCGGCGAGCTCGTCGGCCGTGAAGGCGCGGATGCCGGCGTCGAGGCTGACCGCGAGGAGCTGTACGCCGGGGTGACCGGCGCGTGCCTCGATGGTCGCGACCGTGTCGACGTCGGCCGGCGAGAGCCCGTGCGCGGCGAGCTGCTGCTGGACGAGCGCGACGAGCGCGCCCGGATCGGAGGAGGGGCGGCCGCCGACGCCGAGGACGACGCTCACGCCTGCTCCAGGGCGATCGCGACGGTGACGGTGTCGCCCTCGTCGATGCCCTCGGCCGTGCGGACCGCCTTCTTGACCGGCAGCACGTAGGGGCCGGCCTTGCCCTCGGGAAAGAGGCTCGTCGCCCAGCTGCTGGCGCCGATCGCGACCTCGACGCGGACCGAGCCGAAGCCGCCGGGCGGCCCGGTCAGGGTCTCGCGGACGTCGTCGCTCAGCTCCTGCGGCAGCCGCACGAAGAACCACGACGCGTCCGGCTTCCACCGGAAGAGCTCGGCGTCGAAGCTCCAGCTCACGCCGGCACGCTCGCGGCGTACTGCCGGGCCGCCTCGACCAGGCGGGCGGCGTGCTCGGGGTGGCCGGCGCCGTGGACGTGGAGGTACGACGCGTGGACGCTGCCCCGGACCCAGCCCTCGGTCGCGGAGGTGCCGTCGTGCAGCTCCCACCGCCAGGCGGGGTTGGCGGCGTCGGTGTCGTAGGTGACGGCCGTCTTGTGGAACTCGTGGCCGGTCACCTGCTCCCCCGCGCGCACGATCGGGCCGTCGACGAGGGCCGTCGCGCGGCGGTAGCCCAGGGTGAGGCGCCGCGTCATCTCGGCCGACATCGGCACGGCACCGGCCATCGCGACACCGTCGAGCGCGCGGCCGAGGTAGAGCAGGCCGGCGCACTCGGCGACCGTCGGGCCGCCGGCCTCGACGAAGCCGCGGACGTCCTCGAGCAGGTCGGCGTTGGCCGCCAGCGCGTCGAGGTGCATCTCCGGGAAGCCACCGCCGACCACCAGGGCGGCGGTCCCGAGCGGGAGGCGGTCGCCGGCGAGCGGGTCAACCGTCACCACGTGGGCGCCGGCGGCGGTGAGCTGCTCGACGTTCTCGGCGTACGTGAAGGAGAAGGCGGGGCCCCCGAAGACGGCGACCGTCGGCCCGGTGGTATCGACAGGCTCACCCACGGTCGGCGACCAGGGGGTGGCGTGCAGGTCGGGAGCGGTGCGGGCGAGCTCGAGCAGCGCGTCGAGGTCGACGTGCTCACCGATCAGGTCGGCGAGGGCGTCGACGGCGGCGACGGCCTCGGGGGTGCGCTCGGCGACCGGGATGAGGCCGAGGTGCCGGCTGGGCACGACGATCTCGGGGAGCCGCGGGACGACACCGAGCACCGGGATGCCCACGATCGAGGCGCGGACCTCGGCCTCGTGGCGCGGGGAGGCGACGTTGTTGAGGATGACGCCGGCGACGCGCACCTCGGGGTCGTACGTCGTGAAGCCGTGCACCACGGCGCCGACCGAACGCGAGGCGGCGGCGCAGTCGACGACGAGCACCACGGGAGCGGCGACCAGGCGGGCCACATGTGCCGTCGACGAGAAGCCCTCTCCCCCGAGCTGGCCGTCGAAGAGGCCCATGACTCCCTCGATGACCGCGACGTCGGCGACGGTCGGTGTCGACGCACCGTGGAGCAGCAGCGGGACGATCCGCTCCTCCCCCTGGAGCATCGGGTCGAGGTTGCGACCGACCCGGCCGGCGGCGAGCCCGTGGTAGCTCGGGTCGATGTAGTCCGGCCCGACCTTGTGCGGCGACACCTCGAGGCCCCGGGCACGCAGCGCAGCCATCAGCCCGGTCGCGATCATCGTCTTGCCGTGCCCGGAGCCGGGCGCGGCGACGACGAAGCGAGGAAGTCGCGTCACCACAGGGTCACCACTCGATGCCCTTCTGGCCCTTCTGGCCGTTGTCCATCGGGTGCTTGATCTTGGTCATCTCGGTGACCAGGTCGGCGACCTCGATGATCTCCGGCGCGACGTTGCGGCCGGTGATGACGACGTGCTGGTGGCCGGGTCGGTTCTTGAGGAACTCCGCCACCTCGGCAGCGTCGACCCAGCCCCACTTCACCGGGTAGGCGAACTCGTCGAGGATGTAGAGGTCGTGCTCCTCCGCGAGGATGCGGCGCTTGATCTCCTCCCAGCCGTCGCGCGCGACCTGGGCGTGGTCCTCGTCGTCACCCTTCTTGCGCGACCAGGACCAGCCGTCGCCCATCTTGTTCCACTGCACGGGGCCGCCCTGGCCGGTCTGCTCGTGGATCTGGTTGAGGGCCAGGTAGGCGTTCTCCTCGCCGACCTTCCACTTCGCCGACTTCACGAACTGGAAGACCGCGACGTTCCAGCCCTGGTTCCAGCCGCGCAGGCCGAGGCCGAACGCCGCCGTGCTCTTGCCCTTGTTCTCGCCCGTGTGGACCATCAGCAGCGGCCGGTTGCGGCGCTGGCGGGTGGTCAGGCCGTCATCGGGGACGGTGGTGGGGACTCCCTGCGGCATTACGCGGCTCCTCGCTCACGGACGATCTTCTTCAGGGTGGTGGCGGCGACCTCGCCCAGCGGCAGGTGGTCGGCACCGAGGCGGGTGGCCAGGTCCTGCGCCAGCCCCAGGCGTACGACGGCCCGCGGGTCCTCGGCGTCCACGACGACCCACGGGGTCTGGTGGGTGCCGAGCACGTCGGCGACCTGCTGGGCCCGCGCGAGCGCGCCCTTGCCGGACGTCGCGCGGCCGTCGGTCACGAGGACCACGAGCGGCCGGCGCTGGGGGTCGCGCGCCCGCTCGCGGCGTACGACCTGCTCGGCGGAGACGAGCGCCTCGGCGAGCGGGGTGCGGCCGCCGGTGGGGACGTCGCCGAGCATCCGCTCCGCGCGGTCGACCGAGCTGGTCGGCTCGAGCGCAACCGTCGCGCGGTCACCACCGAACGTCACGACGGCGACCTTGTCCCGGCGCTGGTAGGCGTCGAGCAGCAGGCTGACGACGGCGGTCTTGACCTCCCTGACGCGCTTCGCTGCGCCCATCGAGCCGGAGGTGTCGACCACGAAGACGACGAGGTTGCCCTCCTTGCCCTCGCGCAGGCTGCGCCGCAGGTGCTCCGGCCGGAGCACCATGCCGTCGCGGGCAGCGGCGAGGAGGGTGCCGGTGACGGAGAGCCCCTGGCCCTGCGGGTGCTCCAGCGGTACGGCGCGGAGGTGGCGCCCGACCGTCGTGATCGCGGTCGAGCGCTTGCCGGTGACACCCTGGCCGACGCGGTCGACCTGGATCAGCCGGGCCTGGAACGGCGTGCCCGCGGCCTCGCGGGTCCGCTCGGCGGCGTCCTGGCTGAGGTCGGCCCCGCGATCCTGCGGCTCGCCCTGCGGCAGCTGCGGAGCGGGCACGTCCATCGACGGCGCGTCGGAGTCCGGCGTCCGGTCGGTCTGCTCGGCCGAGCGGTCCGGCCCGACGTCGGGGTCGCCCTCGGGACCGTCGCCGCCGCCGTCGGGCGGCGTCGGGTCGTCGTCCGGGTCGATCTCCGGCTTCTCGGGGGCGTGCTCGTCGAGCAGCTCCTCGAGGTCCTGGCCGGAGTCGTGGGAGTCGAACGGGTTGCGGCGCCGGCGGTGGGGCAGCGCGAGGCGGGCGGCGACGCGCACGTCTTCGGCCGTGACCACCGTGCGGCCGCACCACGCAGCGTGGGCGACGGCCGTGCGGGCGGTGACCAGGTCACCGCGGAGGCCGTCGACGTCGTAGGCGGCGCAGAGCGTCGCGATCTGGACGAGGACCTCATCGGGCAGCGACACCGACGGCAGCAGGGCCTGGGCCTTGGCGATCCGGTCGGAGAGCTCGCTGTCGGCGTCGGAGAACCGCGCCTCGAACGACGCCGGGTCGGCCTCGAAGGCCATCCGCCGGCGAATGACCTCCACGCGCTCCGACGGCTCCCGCGAGGCGACCACGTCGACCGCGAGACCGAACCGGTCGAGGAGCTGCGGGCGGAGCTCACCCTCCTCGGGGTTCATGGTGCCGACGAGGACGAACGACGCCGCGTGCGAGACGGAGACCGCCTCGCGCTCGACGCGGGCGCGCCCCATGGCCGCCGCGTCGAGGAGCGAGTCGACCAGGTGGTCGGGCAGCAGGTTGACCTCGTCGACGTACAGCAGGCCGCGGTGGGCGCGGGCCAGCAGTCCGGGCTCGAACTCCACCGAGCCGGAGCCGACGAGCTTGTCGAGGTGCAGCGAGCCGACGACGCGGTCCTCGGTGGCACCGACCGGGAGCTCGACGAGCGAGACCGGCCGCGTCAGGACGCCCGATCCGTGCACCGACGCGTCGGGGCAGGACGGGTCCGGCGCGTCGGGCGCGCACGAGAAGCGGCAGCCCTCGACGACGTCGATCGGCGGCAGCACCGAGGCCAGGCCCCGGACCATCGTCGACTTGGCGGTGCCCTTCTCGCCGCGCACCAGCACGCCGCCGATGCCGGGCGAGACCACGGCCAGTGAGAGCGCCAGGCCGAGGTCGTCCTGCCCGACGACCGCGGAGAACGGGAAGGTGGTCACGAGCGACCCTCGATCTCGCCCTCGGTCTCGAGCAGGACCTCCGCGAGCGCCTGCTTCATCTCCGCGGGCGGCTCCTCCCAGAGGCCACGGGCCTGCGCCTCGAGCAGCCGCTCGGCCATGCCGTGCAGCGCCCAGGGGTTCGCCTCCTCGAGGAACTTCCGGTTCTCGTCGTCGAGGACGTAGGACTCGGTCAGCTTCTCGTACATCCAGTCGGCGATGACGCCGGTCGTGGCGTCGTACCCGAAGAGGTAGTCGACGGTCGCGGCCATCTCGAAGGCGCCCTTGTAGCCGTGGCGGCGCATCGCCTCGATCCAGCGCGGGTTGACGACGCGGGCACGGAAGACGCGGGAGGTCTCCTCGACCAGCGTGCGCGTGCGCACCGACTCCGGGCGCGTCGAGTCACCGATGTACGCCGCCGGCGCGGTGCCGGTGAGCGCACGCACGGTCGCGACCATGCCGCCGTGGTACTGGAAGTAGTCGTCGGAGTCGGCGATGTCGTGCTCGCGGGTGTCGGTGTTCTTGGCCGCCACCGCGATCCGCTTGTACGCCGTCTCCATGGCGTCGCGGGCCGGCTCGCCGTGCTGGTCGCGGCCGTACACGTAGCCGCCCCAGGTCGTGTAGACCTCGGCCAGGTCCGCGTCGGTGCGCCAGTCCTTGGAGTCGATCAGCTGCAGCAGGCCGGCGCCGTACGTGCCGGGCTTGGAGCCGAAGATGCGGGCCGTGGCTGCAGACGGCTCGGTGCCGGCGGCGACGTCCTCGGCGACGTGGGCGCGGACGTAGTTGTCCTCGGCCGACTCCTCCTGCGCGGCGGCGAGCTTCACCGCGTCGTCGAGGAGCGCGACCACGTGCGGGAACGCGTCGCGGAAGAAGCCGGAGATGCGCATCGTGACGTCGATGCGCGGGCGGCCGAGCTCGGCGAGCGGCACGACCTCGAGGTGCGTGACGCGGCGCGAGGCCTCGTCCCAGACCGGGCGGACGCCCAGGAGCGCGAGGCACTCGGCGATGTCGTCGCCGGCGGTGCGCATGGCCGACGTGCCCCACATGGAGAGGCCGACGGACTTCGGGTAGGCGCCCGTGTCGGTCTTGTGGCGCTCGAGCAGCGACTCGGCCAGCAGCACGCCGGTCTCGTAGGCCAGCTGCGACGGGATCGCCTTGGGGTCGACCGAGTAGAAGTTGCGGCCGGTCGGCAGCACGTTGACCAGGCCGCGCAGCGGCGAACCGGACGGGCCGGCCGGCACGAAGCCACCACGGAGCGCGTTGACGATGTTGGCCAGCTCGTCGGTGGTCTGCTCGAGGCGCGGGGCGACCTCGGCGATCGCGAACTCGAGGACCCGGCGGACCTCAACAGCGTCGGCGCCGGTCGGGACCAGCTCGAGCGCCTTGTCGATCGCGGCGTCGGACCAGCCGCCACCGTCGATCGCGACGAGCATGTCGCGCGCGATCGCCTCGAAGCGGTCGGCACCGGCGCGGTCGCGTGCCGACTCGTCGAGGCCGAGCGCCTCGCGCAGGCCGACCACGTGGGCGTTGCCGCCCCAGAGCTGACGGGCCCGCAGGATCGCCAGGACCAGGTCGATCTTGGCCTGGCCCGCCGGCGGGGCGCCGAGGACGTGCAGACCGTCGCGGATCTGGGAGTCCTTGATCTCGCAGAGCCAGCCGTCGATCTGCATGATGATGTCGTCGAACCGCTCCTCGTCGGGCTTGTCGATCAGCCCGAGCTCGCGGTCCATCTTGGCGGCCTGGAGCAGCGTCCAGATCTTGCCCTGGAGCGCCGGCACCTTGGCGGGGTCCATCGTGGCGACGTTGCCGTACTCGTCGAGGAGCTGCTCGAGGCGGCTGATGTCGCCGTACGACTCGGCACGGGCCATCGGCGGCACGAGGTGGTCGACGAGCGTCGCGTGGGCGCGGCGCTTGGCCTGCGTGCCCTCGCCCGGGTCGTTGACGAGGAACGGGTAGATGACCGGCAGGTCGCCGAGGATCGCGTCGGGCGCGCAGTCGGCGGAGAGGCCGGCGTTCTTGCCCGGGGTCCACTCGAGGTTGCCGTGCTTGCCCAGGTGGATGATCGCGTCGGCGCCCCAGCCACCCTCCTCCTGGCTCGCCTCGAGCCAGCGGTACGCAGCCATGTAGTGGTGGCTCGGCGGCAGGTCGCCGTCGTGGTAGATCGCGATCGGGTTCTCGCCGAAGCCGCGCGGCGGCTGCACGAGGACGACGACGTTCTTGCTCTGGATCGCGGCCAGGATGATGTCGCCGTTGTCGACGAAGAGCTCGCCCGGAGCCGCGCCCCAGGTCTCCTCCATGTCGGCGCGGAGCCCGGCGGGCACCTTCTCGAACCACTTCGCGTACGTCGACGCGGGCACGCGGTTGGTGTTGGCGTCGAGCTGGCCCTGGGTCAGCCAGTCCTGGTCGTAGCCGCCGGCCGCGATGAGCGCGTGGATCAGCTTGTCGCCGTCCTTCTCCGCCACGCCGGGGAGCTCGTCGGCGCCGACCCAGCCCTCGTCGGCGAGGCCCTGGAGCAGGGCCATCGCGGAGGCGCCGGTGTCGAGGCCGACCGCGTTGCCGATGCGGGCGTGCTTGGTCGGGTAGGCGCTCAGCACCAGGGCGATGCGGTGCTCCGCGGGGTCGACGTGGCGCAGCCGGCCGTGGCCGATCGCCAGGCCGGCGACGCGCAGCGCACGCTCCGGGTCGGCCACGTAGGCGGGCAAGCCCTCCGTGTCGAACTCCTTGAAGGAGAAGGGCACGGTGATGATCCGGCCGTCGAACTCCGGCACCGCGATCTGCGTCGCGGCGTCGAACGGCGAGACGCCCTCGTCGTTCTCCTCCCACGCGTCGCGGGAGGAGGTGAGGCAGAGGGCCTGGAGGATCGGGCGGTTGAGACGCGAGAGCGCACCGGCGTCCCACGACTCGTCCTCGCCGCCGGCCTGGGCCTTGGCGGGGGTCGTGCCGCCGGCCGCGAGGACCGTGGTGACGATGACGTCGGCCTCGCCGAGCGCCTCGATCAGGGTGGCGTCGGCGTCGCGGAGGCTCGCACACCAGATGGGGAGGGCGACGCCTCCCTTGGCCTCGATCGCGTCGGCGAGCGTGTGCACGAACGCCGTGTTGCCGGACATCTCGTGGGCCCGGTAGTAGAGGACGGCGACCTTGGTGCCGGTCGTCGTGGTGGCCTCGCGCTCGAGGCGGCCCCACGCGGGAGCGGCAGCGGGGGCGTCGAAGCCCTCACCGGTCAGCAGCACGGTGTCGGAGAGGAAGCGCGCCAGGTGCTCGAGGTTCGCCGGACCACCGTGGGCCAGGTAGGCGTGCGCCTGTGCCGCGACACCAGCCGGCACGGTCGAGTGGCCCATCAGCTCCGCGTCGGGCGCCTGCTCACCGGTCAGGACGACGACCGGCTTGCCGGAGGCCAGCAGGGTGTCGAGGCCCTCGGCCCAGGCCTGGCGGCCGCCGAGGAGCCGCACGACGACCAGGTCGGAACCATCGAGCAGCGCAGGCAGCTCGTCGAGCGCGAGTCGCGCGGGGTTGGCGTAGCGCCAGGCGACCGGCGCCCCGGCGGCGTTGGCCGCGCGGGCGCTCATCAGGTCGGTGTCGGAGGTCGACAGGAGCAGCAGCACTTCGATCCCTTCGTGGGGTTTCCTCGCCCCGGAGTGCAGGGTGGGGCGACGGGAGTTCCTGACTCACGACCACCCTCATGGCTGGGGGCGGGTCGCTCACAGTGGCGGGACCGTGCCGGAGTCGCACCGGCTTCCTCGCTCGTCACCCAACGTTCTGGGTCGTGCACCCGGCCGGGCGCACGCCCGATGAGCATAAACCGGGTGCCCCGGGCCACGCCTAACCCGGACGGACCGGACGCGGGGTCAGCCGCGGGGCGCCTCGACCACGTCGCGGCCGACCTCACGGAGCATCTCCTCCAGCACCCACTGGACGGCGAGCGTGTCCTCCAGCGGCACGACAGGGCTCTCGGTCAGGCCCGCGCGCAGGCAGCGGTTGACCTCCTCGACCTGGTGGCTGTAGCCGTGGCCGGTCGGGGCCAGCTCCTCGACGACCGGCTCCTGGCCCGCGCGGGTCAGCGTGATGGTGGCCGGGCGGTGCACGGTCGGAGTCACCTCCAGCGTGCCGGCGGTGCCGATCACGAGACCGCGGTTGGGGCCCCCGGCCTGCAGCGTACTGGTCAGCGTCGCGGAGCGGCCGTCGCGCCAGCGCAGCAGAGCCGAGACCGTCGCGTCCGCGCCGTTGGGGAACGTCGTGCCCGCCGCGTGCACCTCGTCGGGCCGGCCGAGGAAGTGCTGCGCGAACGACGCGACGTACACGCCGAGGTCGAGGGTGGTGCCGCCGCCGAGCTCGAGGTTGAAGAGGCGGTCGGCCTCGTCGTACGCACGGAAGGCGCAGAAGCTGGCCTGCACCGCCTGGGGGTGGCCGATCGCGCCGCCGAGGACGAGCTCGCGCGCCCGGACGAACGCCGGGAGGAAGCGCGACCACATCGCCTCCATGAGGAAGACGCCCTTCGTGCGGGCGAGCGCGACGACCTCCTCCGCACCCGCGAGGGAGACGGTGAACGGCTTCTCGACGAGCACCGCGACGCCGCGCTCGATCGCCGCCAGCGCGAGGCCGTAGTGCTGCGGGTGGGGCGTGGCGATGTAGAGGACGTCGATGGCGTCGTCGGCGACGAGGTCGGCGTAGCTGCCGTGCGCACGCGCGACGCCGTGCGCCTCCGCGAAGGCCTGCGCGCTGGCGAGGCTGCGCGAGCCGACCGCGACGAACTCGACGTCCTCGAGGTGGCGGACGTCCTGGACGAACTTCGCCGCCATCCGCCCGGTGCCGGCGACGGCCCAGCGGATCGTGGGCGGATACGTGGCGCTCATCCCGCCATCGTGCCCGAGAGCGGGTGACCCGCGCGCGAGCGCATACCCTTCCGGGGTGCCCGACCTTCCTGCCCGTCCCTCCGCGGACGACCGCTGCCCGGGTGCGGTGCGCCTGCACTCGGCCGACGACGGCTTCGTCGCGCGGGTGCGGATCCCCGGCGGACGGGTCTCGCCCGCGCAGCTGGTCGCGCTCGCCTCGCTGGCGTCGTCGCTCGGTGACGGGATGCTGTACCTGACGTCGCGCGGCAACGTGCAGCTGCGCGGCCTCGCCTCCGGATGCGGCCAGGACGTCGCCGATGCGCTGTACGCCGCCGGGCTGCTGCCGTCGCTCACCCACGACCGCGTGCGCAACGTGGTCGCCTCGTCGCTCTCGGGGCTCGGTGGTGTGGCGGACGTCGAGGACGTGCTTCGCGAGCTGGACGATGAGCTGCTCGCGGACGAGGCTCTGGTGGCGCTGTCCGGCCGGTTCCTCTTCGGCATCGATGCCGGCGAGGGCGATGTGCTGGCGCTCGAGCCGGACGTGGCGGTCGCGCTGGAGACGTCGACGGACTCGGCCAGCGGCAGTGCCTCGACCAACGACGGCTCGACCGACGACAGCCTGTGGCGGCTCGTCATTGCGGGGCAGCCAACGGCGGTCACCGCGCCGCACGACCTGGGGGCCGATCTCCTGATCGGTGCGGCCCACCGCTTCCTGGCGCTGCGCGCCGAGCACGCGCCGAACGCCTGGCGTGTGAAGGAGCTGCCCGCCGAGGCCCTCGCCGAGCTCGCCCCCGGTCGCCCGGGGCCCGTCCTCGCGCCCGTGCACCGAGACCCCGTGAACCGAGCAGTACGAACGGTCTCGGAGGCAGATGACGTTCGTACTGCTCGGTTCACGGTGCGGGACGGATGGGCGGAGGCCGGCGTCCCGCTTGGCAGCGCGCCCGCCGAGGCGTGGCTCGCGATCGCGGAGCTGACCAACGACCTCCGGGTCACCCCGTGGCGCTCGGTGGTGCTCGTCGACCCGGCGCCGGGCGCCGAGGACGTGCTGCGCGCGCATGGCTTCCTGCTCGACGACGCGGACCCGCTCGCCCAGGTCACCGCCTGCATCGGCAAGCCGGGCTGCGGCAAGGCGCTCGCCGACGTCCGCGCGGACGCTGCCGGGCTGGCGCGCGCCCACCCCGGCGTCCGGCTTCACCTGTCCGGGTGCGACCGCAGGTGCGGGCACCCGACGGGACCCCACCTCGCGGCGGTCGCGACCGCCGCGCCTGACGGCACCACGAACTACAGCCTGGAGCAGCACTGATGCAGTACGAGAAGGACGGCAACGCGATCTACGAGGAGTCGTTCGCGATGATCCGGCGGGAGTCGGACCTGGCGCGGTTCGACGAGCTCACCGAGCCCGTCGTCGTCCGGATGATCCACTCGTGCGGCCAGACCGACCTGCCCGCCGACGTCGCGCACTCCCCCGGCTTCGCCCGCGCGGCACGGGAGGCACTCAAGGCCGGCGCGCCGATCATCACCGACGCCAACATGGTCGCGTACGGCGTGACCCGCGCCCGGCTCCCGAAGGACAACGACGTGCTCTGCCTGATCCGCGACGAGCGGGTCGCCCCGCTGGCTGCGGAGCTCGGCACGACGCGGTCGGCGGCGGCGTTCGAGCTGCTCCGCGACCGGCTCGAGGGCTCCGTCGTCGCGATCGGCAACGCGCCCACCGCGCTCTTCCACCTGCTCGAGATGATCGAGGCGGGCGGCCCCCGCCCGGCTGCCATCCTCGGCATCCCGGTCGGCTTCGTCGGCGCGGCCGAGTCGAAGCAGGCACTCGCCGACTCCGACCTGGGCCTCGAGTGGCTCGTCGTTCACGGCCGCCGCGGCGGCTCCGCCATCACCGCGGGCGCGCTCAACGCGCTCGCCTCGGACGTGGAGATCATCCGATGACTGGAAAGCTCTATGGCGTCGGCCTCGGCACCGGCGACCCCAAGCTGATGACCCTGCGGGCCGTCGAGGTGATCCAGGCCGCCGACGTCATCGCCTACCACTCGGCGAAGCACGGCCGCTCCAACGCGCGGCGCATCGCCGCGGCGTACATCCGCGAGGACCACGTCGAGGAGCACCTGGTCTACCCGCTCACGACGGAGACCACCGACCACCCGGGCGGCTACCGCGGCGCGATCGAGGAGTTCTACGAGGAGGCCGCTGCCCGGCTCGCCGCGCACCTCGACGCCGGTCGCTCGGTCGCGATCCTCAGCGAGGGCGACCCGCTGATCTACTCGTCGTACCAGCACATGCACAAGCGCCTCGCGCACCGCTACGAGACGGAGACCGTCCCGGGCGTCTCCTCGATCCAGGCGAGTGTCGCGGCGCTCGGGGTGCCGCTCACCGAGGACCGCGAGGTGCTCACCGTCCTGCCCGGCACGCTGCCGGCGGAGGAGCTCGCGGCGCGCATCGCGTCCACCGACTCCGCCGTCATCCTCAAGATGGGCCGCACCTTCCCCGCGATCCGTGAGGCCCTCGAGGCGGCCGGTCGCCTCGACGACGCCTGGTACGTCGAGCGCGCGACGATGGCGGAGCAGCGCGTCGAGCGGCTGGCCGACGTCGATCCCGAGACCGTCCCGTACTTCTCGATGGCCGTGCTGCCGTCGAAGGTCGCCGGCCTCGCGGTCGAGGACTACCTGCCGACCCGCGCCGGGACCTCCTTCGCGGAGCGCCCGACGAAGCCCGGCAAGGTCACCGTCGTCGGCACCGGCCCGGCCGGACCGCTCTGGCTCACCCCCGAGGCCAAGGGCGCGCTCGCCGCGGCCGACGACCTCGTCGGCTACACGACGTATGTCAGGCGGGTGCCCGAGCGCGCCGGCCAGGTCCGTCACCTCAGCGACAACAAGGTGGAGTCGGAGCGGGCGGAGTTCGCGCTCGACCTCGCCTCGCGCGGCCGCAACGTGGTCGTCGTGAGCTCCGGTGACCCGGGCGTCTTCGCGATGGCCACCGCCGTGCTCGAGGTCGCCTGCGAGGAGCGCTGGTCGGGCATCGAGGTCCGTGTGCTGCCCGGCATGACCGCCGCCCACGCCGCCGCCTCGCGCGTGGGTGCGCCGCTGGGACACGACTACGCGACGATCTCGCTCAGCGACCGGCTCAAGCCGTGGGACGTCATCGCTCGCCGCATCAGGGCAGCCGCCGAGGCCGACCTCGTGCTCGCGATCTACAACCCGGCGAGCAAGGAGCGCCGCCAGCAGGTCGTCGACCTCAAGGACCTCCTCCTCGAGGTGCGCAAGCCCGACACCCCCGTCGTCCTCGCGCGCGACGTCGGCGGCCCGACCGAGGTGATCCGGATCCAGACGCTCGGCGACCTCGACACCGACGTCATCGACATGCGGACCCTGATCCTGGTCGGCTCCTCGCAGACGCAGAAGGTCGACCGGGCCACCGGCGAGACCGTCGTCTGGACGCCGCGGCGCTACCCCGACTGAGCCGGCGCCCTCAACGGGCGAGGACGTGCATGACGTCCTCGACCGTGGGGACCACCTCGGCGCCATCGGGCGCGGGGGGCCGGGCGACGACGATCACCTCGATGCCGAGCTGGGCCGCGGCCTCGAGCTTCGCGGCCGTCGCGGCACCGCCGGAGTCCTTGGTCACGAGGGTGTCGACCCCGTGGCGCTGCATGAGCTCGATCTCGTCGTCGAGCGCGAACGGCCCGCGCTCGAGGAGCAGCACGTGGTGCTTGGGCAGCACGCTCGGCGGGTCGATCGCGCGGATCACGAACTTCGCGTCCACGTGCCCGAACGCCGCCACCTGCTGGCGCCCGATCGTCAGGAAGACCACCGCCCCCGGTGGCAGCACCTCCGCTGCCGCGTGGACGTCGGGAACCACGACGTACTCCTCGCGGAGGGGGAAGCCGGGGCGGCGCAGCAGCAGGTGCTGCGTGCCGGTCTCGCCGGCTGCGGCGAAGGCGTTGGCGGAGATGTGCTCGGCGAACGGGTGCGTCGCGTCGACGAGCGCGTCGACCTGCTCCTCGACGAGGTACGACGCGAGGCCGGCGGGTCCGCCGAAGCCGCCGACACGGACCTCGCCGTCGGGAAGGTTGGGTGCGCCGATCCGGCCCGCGAGGGAGCTGACCACGTCGTGGCCGGCGTCGGCCAGGCGCGTGGCGAGCTCGCGCGCCTCCGACGTTCCGCCCAGCAGCAGGATCCTCACGCCTGACACAGTAGCCGCGTCGTTAGGCTGGCCGACGTGACCAGCGAGCCGGAATCTGCCGCAGCTGGCGAGGCCACGCCCAGCGGGCGCCCCGCCCAGCTCGAGCGCACCGGCCTGCGCAGCGGCTGGACCACCGGCGCCTGCGCCACCGCGGCGACCAAGGCGGCGTACGTCGCGCTGCTGACGGGCGAGTTCCCGGACCCCGTGACGATCACGCTGCCGACCGCCTCTCCGGCGTTCGCGCTGACGGTGGAGTCGCTCGCCGCGGACGGGTCGTCCGCGATGGCGGGCATCACCAAGGACGCCGGCGACGACCCCGACGTCACACACCTGGCCCTGGTCCGCTCGACGGTGCGCCGCGGGGCGCCGGGCTCCGGGGTGACCTTCGTGGCCGGACCGGGTGTCGGCACCGTGACCAAGCCGGGCCTGCCGCTGGCCGTCGGCGAGCCGGCGATCAACCCCATGCCGCGGCAGTTCATCGCGGAGCACGTCGCCTCGGTCGCCGCCGAGCTCGGCGACCCGGGCGACGTCGTCGTCGAGATCTCGATCGACAACGGCGAGGAGCTGGCCCGCAAGACCTGGAACCCCCGCCTCGGCATCCTCGGCGGCCTGTCCGTGCTCGGCACGACGGGCATCGTCGTCCCCTACTCCTGCTCGGCGTGGATCGACTCGATCCGCCGCGGCATCGACGTGGCGAAGGCCGCGGGACACACGCACGTCGCCGGGTGCACGGGCTCGACGTCGGAGAAGGTGGCTGTCGCGGAGTACGACCTGCCCGACGACGCGCTCCTCGACATGGGCGACTTCGCGGGTGCGGTGCTGAAGTACCTCCGCCGCCACCCGGTCCCTCGCCTGACCATCGTCGGCGGCTTCGCCAAGCTCTCCAAGCTAGCCGCCGGCCACCTCGACCTCCACTCAGGGCGGTCGCAGGTGTCGCTCGCACACCTCGCGTCTCTTGCCGCGGCGGGTGGCTACGAGCTCGACCTGGCCGACTGCAACACCGGCCTCGAGGCGCTCCACCGGGCGCAGGCCTCCGGCGTACCGCTCGGTGACCTGGTCGCGGCTGCCGCTGCCGACGAGGCCCTCGCAGTCCTGCGCGAGGCCCCCGTCGCCGTCGACGTGGTCTGCATCGACCGCGCCGGCACCATCGTCGGTCGCTGCGAGCCGCGCTCGCGCTGACCCGCGGCCGGCTCAGCCGCGGGCGCCGCTCGGCGAGACGCCGTGGGCTCGCTTGAAGGCGCGGCTGAACGCCTCCTCCGACGCGTAGCCGACCCGGTGCCCGATCGCGGCGATGCCGAGGTCGGTCGAGCGGAGCAGCTCGCGCGCCACGTGCATGCGCCAGGCGGTCAGGTAGCGGATCGGGGCGAGGTGGAGCACGGCGCGGAAGCGTTCGTCGAGGAAGGAGACCGACACGTTCGCCTCCCGCGCCAGGCTGCCGACGCTCCACGCCTCCTCCGGTGCGGCGTGCATCGCGGCGAGCACCGGCGCGAGCACCGGGTCGCGGAGCGCGGTCAGCCACGCCGACTCGTACGACGGGGCGCCGGCCAGGTGGAGCCGGAGCACCTCGCGCACCAGCAGCTCCGGCAGCTGCGTCGGGCCCTGGAGCCCTCCCGCGGCCGCGGGCGAGGTCTGCTGCAGTGCGTAGCCGATGCTCGCGCGCACCCAGTCACGGGCCGGGCCGTCGGGCGGCCGGACCACGAAGAGCGGCGGCAGCGCGCCGAGACGCCGGTCGAAGAGCGGGTCCTCCGCGTGGAGGTAGCCGCAGATGACATCGGTGCGCGAGCCACCCTCGCCGTGGCGGATCACCGGCATCGCGGACCACGGCGGCGGCTCCAGCAGGGCCGCCATCGAGACGGGTGCCGCGTCCGTCGTACCGCCCATGGTGTGGAGGTCGCCGTAGGGCAGGACGATGACGTCGCCGGCCTCGGCCCAGTGGCGCACGCCGTCCTCGAGCGCGACCCAGCAGCGGCCCGCGCCGACGACGTGGAACAGGGCGACGCTGGTCGCTCCGGGCTGCAGGACGGCGGCGGTCTGCTCCGGGGGAAGGGCCGTGTAGGACCAGGCCTCGGAGTACTCACCGCGCAGGAAGACCGCCCCCTGCAGGTGGACCCGGCCGAGGATCGCGTCGAGCGTGGCGTCCGGGTCAGGGGCTGCGGGGACGCGGTCATGGTCGTCGAGCCGCGCCGGCACAAGACTCAGTGTGTCAGCGAAACCACCCACCGTCAGGAGAAGACGATGCCCCTCTTCATGGACGTCCACGAGAACCTTCCCGGCGCCACCGCGGCCGACGTCGCCGGCGCGCACGCCAAGGACCTGGCCATCCAGGAGCAGTACGGCGTGAGCTACCGCAGCTACTGGGTCGACGAGGCCAACGGCAAGGTCTTCTGCCTGGTCGAGGCGCCCGACGCGGAGTCGGCCAACAAGGTCCACCAGGAGGCGCACGGCCTGGTCGCCGACCGGATCCACGAGGTGGTGGAGGGCTCCTGAGGCTGCGACAGGCGAGGGGTCAGGCCTCGCGCACGCGGTCGCAGCTGTAGAGGTGCGAGTCGCGGAAGCCGGCAGCCGCGAGGGAACGGCCGACGAGGATGACGGCCGAGCGCTTGAGGCCGGCGTCCTTGACCTGCTGGGCGATGTCGCCGAGCGTGCCGCGCAGGATCAGCTGGTCGGGCTGCGAGGCCTGGAAGACGACGGCCGCGGGGCAGTCGTCGGCGTAGTTCGGGCGGAGCTCGGCGACCACGTCGTCGACGAGGTGCGTCGCGAGGTGGAGCACGATCAGCGCGCCCGCGGAGCCGAGGTTGGCCAGCGTCTCGCGCGGCGGCATCTTGCTCGCCTGGCGACTCAGCCGCGTCAGCACGACGGACTGGTTGACCTCGGGCACGGTCAGCTCGACGCCCAGCGCGGCCGACGCCGCGGCGTACGCCGGGACGCCGGGGCACAGGTCGTAGTCGATGCCGAGGTCCTCGAGGCGGCGCACCTGCTCGGCGACCGCGGAGTAGAGCGACAGGTCGCCCGAGTGGAGGCGTACGACGTCCTGCCCCGCGGCGTGCGCCTCGGTGAAGACGCCGACGATCTCGGCGAGGTCGAGGTGCTGCGTGTCGATCTTGCGCGCGTCGGCGGGCACCTCGGCGAGGAGCTCCTCGGGGACCAGCGCGCCGGCGTACATGACGACCTGGGCGCTCTGGAGCAGCCGGAGGCCGCGCACGGTGATGAGGTCGGGGGCACCGGGGCCCGCACCGACGAAGTGAACGGTCACTGCTTCTCCTTCTGGGCGATCCACTGGACCACCGTCATCGCCGCGCGCCAGCCGGTGAACCCGCCGATCGGGGTCGTCTGGGCCACGTCGACCTTGACCAGCTCGCCCCCGTGCTCCTTCTGCAGCCGCATGACCATCGCCTGCGACTCGAGCGTGACCGCGTTGGTGACGAACCGGCCGCCGACGGGCAGCGCCGCCCAGCACGCGTCGAAGACGCCATGGGCGGTCAGGCCGCCGCCGACGAAGACGACGTCGGGCGCCGGGAGGTCGACCAGCGCGTCGGGTGCGGCGCCGGTGACGACCTGGAGCCGCGGCACGCCCAGCGAAGCGGCGTTGCGGACGATCCGGCCGACGCGGGCCTGGTCGCGCTCGACGGTGATCGCGCGGGTGGTGTCGTGGGCGCGGAGCCACTCGACCGCGATCGAGCCGGAGCCGCCGCCGACATCCCAGAGCAGCTCGCCCGGTCGCGGCGCGAGCGCGGCGAGGGTGAGCGCGCGGACGTGGCGCTTGGTCAGCTGGCCGTCGGTCTCGAAGAGGTCGTCCGGCAGCCCGGGCGTCTCCTGCACGGCGCGTGGCCCGGCGAACTCCACCGCGCTGACGCTGACGCTCTCCGGCAGCTGGCCGGCCCAGTAGTCGGCCTGGTCGGCGAAGCCGCGCAGGCTCCGCTCGGCGCCACCGAGGTCGGCCAGCACGGTGATGCGCGAGCCGCCGAAGCCGTGCGCGGTGAGGAAGGCGGCGAGGGCCGCGGGCGTCGACGTGTCGCGGTTGAGGACGAGCAGGTGCTGCCCGGCACCCGCGTGGCGCATGACGACCGCGAGCGGAGCGGTCAGCGTCGAGACGACCGGCGTCGACTCCACCGGCCAGCCCATCCGCGCGCAGGCGAGGCTGACCGAGCCGGGGTGGCTGATCACCTTCACCGCGTGGGGGCCGAGCTCCTCGGTCAGGGTGCGGCCGATGCCGTGGTGCATGGGGTCGCCGCTGGCCAGCACGACCATGCCGCGCTCGGCGTACTGCTCGGCGAGCTTCTTCACCGCAGGGCGCAGCGGAGACGGCCAGGTGACGCGCTCCGCGGTGACGGTCTCGGGCAGGAGGTCGAGCTGGCGCGGGGCGCCGACGACGACGCCTGCGCTCTCGACTGCTGCGCGGGCGGGGTCGGTGAGGCCGGCCCAGCCATCAGCGCCGATGCCCACCACGACGATGCGGTTCATGCCTGCACTCCTCCGTCGACCAGGTCGAGCAGCGGCTGGAAGCCCACGGCGTCGTCGAGCGCGTCGGCGAGGCGGTCGAGCATGTCCTCGCGGCGGTCGGCGTAGCCGGGAGCGCCGGGCTCCGGCGTCCACGGCGAGCCGCTGCGGGAGGCGACCTCGGTGAGGAAGGCGCGGCGGAAGCCGTCGGACTCGAACGCTCCGTGCCACGTCGTGCCCCACACCGCGCCCCGGCTGAAGCCGTCGAGGAACGCCTCTGCGTCGTCAGCGCCGGCCTGCTGCGGGTCGAGCGTCGTCAGCCCGTGGTGGATCTCGTACGCCGCGACGTGCTCGCCGCGCCACGTGCCGGTCGGGCGGCCGAGGAGCTTCTCGACGCCGAAGTCGACCCGGGTCGGGAGCAGCCCCAGGCCCTCGGCGCGGCCGCCGGCCTCGATGCCGTGCGGGTCGTGGATTGCGGCGGCGAGCATCTGGTTGCCACCGCAGATGCCCAGGACCGGCTTGCCCTCGGCGGCGCGCTTCGCGATGGCGGTGTCGAGGCCGCGCGACCGGAGCCACGCGAGGTCGCTCATCGTGGCGCGGGAGCCCGGCAGGACGACGAGATCGGCGTCGGCGAGCTCGCTGGCGGAGGTGGTGAAGGCGACCTCGACGCCGGGCTCGGCGGCGAGCGCGTCGAGGTCGGTGGCGTTGGAGATCCGCGGGAACCTGATCGCAGCGACCCGCAGCGTCGCGTCGACGGCGTGCTGCCAGCCGGCGATCGCGAGGGCGTCCTCGGAGTCGAGCCAGAGGTCGGTGAGCCACGGGACGACACCGAGCACCGGGCGACCGGTGCGCTCCTCGAGCGTGGTGAGGCCGGGCCGCAGCAGCGCGAGGTCGCCACGGAACTTGTTGACGATCCACCCCTTGAGGTGGACCTGGTCCGCGGGGTCGAGCAGGCCGAGCGTGCCGAACATCGCCGCGAGCACGCCACCGCGGTCGATGTCGCCGACCACGACGACCGGCAGGCCCATCTCGCGGGCGAGGCCCATGTTGACGTAGTCACCGCCGCGCAGGTTGACCTCGGCCGGGCTGCCCGCGCCCTCGGCGAGGACCACGTCGTAGCGGCTGGCGAGGTCGCGGTAGGCCTCGAACGCCGCCTTGGCGAGGTGTGCCCGGCCGGTCGCGAATTCGCCCGCCTCGAGCGTGCCCGCGGGCTGGCCGAGCAGCACGATGTGGCTGCGGCGGTCGGAGCCGGGCTTGAGCAGCACGGGGTTCATCGCGGTCTCGGGCTCGGCGCCGGCCGCGACCGCCTGGAGCCACTGCGCCCGCCCGATCTCGGAGCCGTCGGCGCAGACCATCGAGTTGTTGCTCATGTTCTGGCTCTTGAACGGCGCGACCTTGATGCCGTTGCGCGCGAAGAGCCGGCACGCCGCCGCCGTCACGAGGCTCTTGCCCGCGTCGGAGGTCGTGCCGGCGAAGAGCAGCCCGCGCGTCTGGGTGGTCACGGCGTCATTCTCGTCCACGACGGCCGATCGCGAGCGCGGTGCCCGCTGCGACGAGCACCGCGGCTGCTGAGACCTGCCGCGAGAGCCGGTTGGCACGGGCGACGTCACGCACCTCGACCGGGCGCCCGTCACCGAGCACGCCCCGCGCTTCGGCCTCGCCGTCGTAGGTGTTCGTCCCTCCCAGCCGTACGCCGAGTGCTCCCGCCGTCGCCGCCTCCACCGGGCCGGCGTTGGGCGACGGGTGCAGGCGGGCGTCGCGCCGCCAGACGCTGAGCGCCTCCCGCCGACCCGTGACCACGAAGACCAGGAGGGCGGCAAGTCGGGCGGGCAGGAGGTTGAGCAGGTCGTCGAGGCGGGCACTGGCCCAGCCGAAGCTGCGGTAGCGCTCGGACCGGTAGCCGACCATCGCGTCGAGGGTGTTGGCCGCGCGGTAGCCGAGCAGGCCCGGCGCACCGAGCACGGCGCCCCACACCAGCGGGGCGACGACGGCGTCGGAGGTGTTCTCCGCGAGCGACTCGACCGTTGCCCGGGCGAGGTCGTCAGGGGTCAGGTCGGTGGCGTCGCGGGCACAGAGGTGGCTGAGCCGGCGTCGCGCGCCGGGCACGTCACCGGACTCGAGCAGCCGGGCCATCTCGTCGCCCTCGCGGACGAGTGACGTGCCGCCCAGCGCGACGAACGTGGCCGTCGCGACGGTCAGGAACTCGGCCGCGGGCCGGCCCCGACGGGGGCCGCGTTCGGGGCCGCGACGGGGGCCGCTCGGGGCCAGAGCGCCGACCGCCCGCTGGGTCGCGAGCTGTACCGCGGCGGTGCCGAGGAAGGTCCCGCCCACCAGGGCCGCGGTGTAGCCGGCACCCACCGCACGCGAGTCGGCATGGACCCGCTGCTCGAGGCGACGGGCGGCGGTGCCGAAGAGCGCAACCGGGTGGTGCCGCTGCGGGTCGCCGAGGGCGACGTCGAGCGCGTAGCCGGCCAGCAGGCCGGCTGCACGTGCAGCCCCGGAGTTCGCGTTCACGGTCGGCGAGCCTACGTCGTCGCGCTCATCGGTGGACCAGCCCGGTCACGAGCGGGACGACCCGGCCGACCCCGACGAGCAGGGGAACCAGCGCCACCAGGGCCGCCGCCTCGAGTCGGTCGACCGCCAGCGCGAACCGGGGGCCGCCGCCCGTCACAGCAGGCCCACACAGGGCGGCCGCACAGGCTGCTCCCGCGCACACGAGGCAGCTCACCCCGACCACGCCTGACCACCCGGGATGGACAAGCGTGGTCACGACCGCGGCGACCAGGACGATCACCACACCGGTGACGAGCGCCGTCGCCACCTCGACCGCGCCGTGGTGGCGCGAGCCGCGGCACACGACCAGGACCCCGACCACCGCGGCGAGCGCTGCCCCCGCTCCCCCGGACGCTGCCGTCGGTGCGGCGAGCACGACCATGACGACCGCCATCGCCCCGAGCAAAGCACGCAGCAGCTCACGGGCTGGGCCGGCACGGTCGCGCGCGGCAGCGAGGGCCAGCCTCGGGAGCGCCGGAACCAGCAAGCCAGCGGCGCTGAGGCCCAGTGCCGCGACCAGTCCGGCAGCCAGCCCGGTGCTCCCCGCCAGGAGCGCGAGGCCGCCCAGGAGCACTGCCGCGCCGCCGGCAGGGAGCAGGAGAACCCCGACGTCGCGGAGCGCCCGGGCCAGGACCAGCGCCATCCCGGCGGCCGCGATGCAGGCGGCGACCGGGCCGGCGTACTGCTGGCCGGCGATCGCGGCGAAGCCGGCCGCACCCCAGCCGGCAGCGACCGCCAGCAACCGGTCGTGGCGCCGCCGGGCCACTCCCGAGGCGCCCGCCAGCAGCACCACCGCCGACGCCGCGACCGCCCCGGACCAGGCAGGTCCGCGGGCGAGCGCCGCCCCACCCACGACCAGCAGGAGGAACGCCACGGCCAGGGCGACCGGCCGCAGCAGCCGGACGTGCCAGCCGAGGACCTCGGCCGTCACCCGGGCGGCGAGCGCGCAGGCTGGGTCGTCCACCGGAGGGTCACCGACGTCTGCGCGCACCAGGGCGAGGACGGCGCCGTCGGCCACCTCCTGCTCGGACAGACCGGCTGCGACCCCCAGCTCGCGCCCGGCCGCCGTGACCAGCCGGGCCGCGAACGTGAGGCGCGCAAGCCGGGCGAGCTCGGGCAGCAGGTCGGCCACAGGCACCGCACCCGGCAGCGCGAGGTCCAGGGCCGCGCCTGCCTCGGGCACCACGCGCACGCGGACCAGGCCAGCCATGGTCAGCCGCCGAACCTGCGGGCGTTGGCCGACTCCGCCGCCCGGTACTCGTCATTGGCCGACGCGACGGCCAGGCCGATGGCGTGGAGCACCTCCTTCATGTCCCGCATGGCGGCGTCCCAGCGGTGCCGGGCCTCGTCGAACGAGTCCGAGGCGTGCCCTGTCCACTCCGGGGCACGGCCGGCCAGCCGCCGGGCGAGGTCGTCGAGGGTCGTCTCGATGCCTGCCGCTGCCGACCGCAGGCCCGCAGACGCGTCGTCGAGGGCGGCGTGACCGACCTTCAGCATTCCGCTCATCACGACCCCTCAGCCCCGGCCCGCGAAGCGACCGAGCGCGGCAGCGACCTGGTCCTCCGCGTCGTCGTACGTCGACTCGGTGGCACGCAGCTGCGCCTCGAAGTCGTCGAGGCTGCGCACCACACGGTCGGCCGTCGCCTGCCAGGAGTCGACGGCGTTCATGAAGGCGCGGTGGCCGCGCCCCTCCCACTGGCCCGCGAGGTCGTCGAGCCGTGAGCGCAGGGCGGCGAGGTCGCCCTGCAGCTCTGCCCTCGTCTGTCCCACGTCGGCCGCGGCCGCGAGGACCACCCCGTCGGCCTTGCCGATGCCGGCACCACTGTTCATCGCGCATCCCTTCGTCCGGCCACCTCTCGTGGCGTCGTACGGGTGGATGCCCAAGTGGCGTCGCCACCATCCAGCGGTTTCCACAGGCGCGCTCCGCGCAGGTTGTTCTCCACAGGCCGGCCGGCGCCCGGCAGACGGACGTCGGTGCTTCGACCTAGCGTCACCGCCATGACCACGACCGACCAGCGACCGGTGCTGCGCCTGCCCCCGCCGCCACCGATGCGCCCCCGTGAAGGTGGGGCGCTGCTGATCGCGCTGCCCGCACTCGGCGGCGTCGGCTCGGCCGTCTTCGTGGCCTCCTCCAGCCTGGGCGACTCGGGCGCGATGCGCACGCGCAGCCTCGTGGCGGCCGGGCTCTTCCTCGTGGTGACGGTCGCCTTCGTCGTCCTCCAGGTCGAGCGCCAGCGACGGCAGCGCCGCGACCACACCGGGATGAGCCGCGAGGACCACCTCGCCCATCTCGCCCGGGCCCGCGCCACCGTCGGCGCCGCCCGCAGCGGCCAGCGCGAGCGCACCCTGGCCCGCCACCCACCCCCGGCCCTCCTGCTCACCAGTCCGCTGCCCACGCCGCGCACGACCCTCGACGTGCGCATCGGTTCGGCGACCGGGCCGCTCACGCTCGGCCTCGAGGTCCCCGAACCGGTCCCCGGGCAGCCGGCCGACCCGGTCGCACAGCGGGCGCTCGACCGCTTCGTCGCTGCACACGGCCACGTGACCGATCTACCCGTGGAGGTGGACCTGGCGGCCACACCCGACATCGTCCTGACGGGGCCGACCGAGGCCACGCGCGCCAGCGCCCGCGCGCTCGTCTGCTCGGCCGCGCTGGGGCGCGACGCCTCCACGCTGCGGATCGCCGTCCTGCTCGATCCGGGTGACAGCGAGGCTGCGGCAGCGTGGGCCTGGCTCGCCTGGCTCCCGCACCACGGCTCCCCCATCGAGGTCGACGGCGTGGGGGCCACCCGCCTCGTCCTCGACTCCCGGGAGGCACTGGAGACGCTGCGCACACCCGGCGCGCACCTCCTCGTCGTCGACGAACGCAGGCAGGACCCGCGAGGCACGGACCGCCCGGTCACCACCCTGGTCCGGCTCGGCGGTGCCCCGACCTCCACGAGCACAGCGCTCGTCCTCGGGCCCGCAGCCCGCGTGCTCCGCGGCGGCGCCGACGTCACCCCGACGGCGTACGTCGCCGACAGCTGCGACACCGCCACCGCCGGCGCCTTCGCGCGCCGTCTCGCTCCCCTCTCGCGTGGGCAGGTCACGGAGGACGTCCTGACGCTCCTGCGCCGCGGTCCCCATGAGCCGCTCCGCGTCCCGATCGGCACCGACGAGAGCGGCGGAGTCACGCACCTCGACCTGCGCGAGCCGGCGGCGGGCGGCCACGGGCCGCACGGGCTCGTCATCGGCGCCACCGGCAGTGGCAAGTCCGAGCTGCTGCGCACGCTCGTCACCGGGCTCGCGCTCGCGCACCCGCCGGAGCAGGTCAACCTGCTGCTCGTCGACTTCAAGGGCGGCGCGACGTTCGCGGGGCTCGCCGAGCTGCCTCACACGGCCGGGCTGATCACCAACCTCGCCGGCGACCTGGCGCTGGTCGATCGCATGCAGGACGCCCTGGCCGGCGAGCTGACCCGGCGCCAGGAGCTGCTGCGCACGGCCGGGCGCACCACTGCACGCGAGCTCGACGGCGGTCCGCCCTCGCTGGTGGTCGTCGTCGACGAGTTCACCGAGCTGCTGGCCGCGCGCCCCGACCTGGCCGAGCTGTTCGCTGCCATCGGCCGCGTCGGACGCTCGCTGGGCGTGCACCTGCTCCTCGCCTCACAGCGGCTCGACGAAGGACGACTGCGCGGCCTGGAGTCACACCTCGGCTTCCGGATCGCGCTCCGCACCTTCTCCGCGGCCGAGTCACGCGCGGTCATCGGCGTGCCTGACGCGCACCGCCTCCCGTCGGCCCCGGGCGCCGGCTACCTCGCCACGGGGCCCGACGCGCCTGTCCGCTTCCAGGGCGTGCTGGTCTCCGCCCCGGGCCGCACGACGGTCCCCGGCGGCACCGTTCTCCCCTTCACCGCAGCCCGCGTCGACGACCCGGGCGCGCGGGTGGTCGAGACGCCGCCCCTCCTCCAGCGCGTCGTCGCCTCCGCGCGGGAACGCGCCGGCTCCGGTCGGCAGGCACGTCGGCTCTGGGTGCCCCCACTCGCCACCCCGGTCGCACTCGATGACCTGCTGTCCTCGGTCCCGGGCGCGGGAGCCGAGCGGCTGCCGGTGGGCATGGTGGACCTCCCGCGCGAGCAACGACACGAGCCGCTCCTGCTCGACCTGACGGGAACGACCGGGAACCTCGTCGTCGTCGGCGCGCCACGCACCGGCCGGAGCACGCTGCTCGCCACCGTCGTCAGGAGCCTCGCGGCGACGGCACCCGCCGGCAGCCTGCGCTTCGCGCTCGCCGACCTCGGCGGCGACCTGGCGGCGCTCGGCGACCTGCGCGACGTGGCGAGCCACGTCGACCGTAGCCAGCCCGCACAGCTGCGGGCGCTGGTCGAGCAGCTCTCGGCGGAGGCCTCACGCCGACGGAGCAGCCCCCGCACCGACGATCCCGAGGTGTACGTCGTGGTCGACGGCTGGTCGACCCTCCGCGACCGGTGGCCCGACGTGGAGCACGACCTGACCGCACTCGCGCAGGAGTCGCTCGCGGTCGGCATCCACCTCCTGGTGAGTGCAACCCGCTGGGGCGACCTCCGCCCGGCGCTCCGCGACGTCCTCGGCACGAAGCTCGAGCTCCGGCTCGGCGACCCGGCGGAGTCGGTCCACGGCCGTCACCGCGCCCAGGCCGTGCCGGCTCGGCCGGGCCACGGCCTGACGCCGGGCGGCCACCACTTCCTGGCGGCCGCCCCGGCAGCCGTCAGCGCCGGAAGACGCCCTTGAGGATGTTGGTCACGTTGCGGGCCAGCTGCTTCTTGCCGCGCGGCGCGAGGGCCGCAGCGATGTCGTCGGCGCTGTTCCACGCGGCGTCCGCGAAGGCGCCGCTGTGCTTGCCCTTGGCCTTCGGAGCGGGCTTCGCGGCCTGCTTCTCCTCCGCGGCCTTCTCCTTCGCCTGGGTCGCCTGGGCCGCAGCCTCGTCCGCCGCCTTCGCCGAGGCCGCCTCCTGGGCGCCGAGCTTCTCGGCTGCCGACTCGCTGTCCTGGACCTGGGAGTACTTCGCGTACAGCGGGCTCGCCTTCACCGCGGCCTCCATGCCTGCGGCCGGTGCGGCGTCCATGAGCGACTCGGGCGCACGCAGCCGGGTCCACGCGACAGGCGTCGGCGCGCCGCGTTCGTTCATGACCGTCACGACGGCCTCACCGATGCCGAGGGACGTGATCACCTCACCGAGGTCGGCGTACTCGCTGTCGGGGTACGTGTTGACCGTCGCCTTGAGCGCCTTGGCGTCGTTCGGGGTGTGGGCGCGGAGCTGGTGCTGGACGCGCGAGCCGAGCTGGGCCAGGACCTCGTCCGGCACGTCGGTGGGCGACTGGGTCACGAAGAAGACGCCGACACCCTTCGAGCGGATCAGGCGGACGGTCTGCGTGATGAGCGTCAGGAAGTCCTTCGACGCATCGGCGAAGAGCAGGTGGGCCTCGTCGAAGAAGAAGACCAGCTTCGGCTTGTCGAGGTCGCCCTCCTCGGGCAGCGAGCGGAAGAGCTGCGCGAGCAGCCACATCAGGAACGTCGAGAAGACAGCCGGCCGGTCCTGCAGGTTGGGCAGCTCCATGAGCGAGATGACGCCCTTGCCGTCGTGCACCTGGAGGAAGTCGGCGACGTCGAACTGCGGCTGGCCGAAGAAGAGGTCCGCGCCCTGGTCGGAGAAGGCGATCAGCTCGCGCAGGATGACGCCGGCGGTCGCCGAGGACAGGCCGCCGAGGTCCTCGAGCGCCGGCTTGCCCGCGTCGCTGGTCAGGAACTTCACGACCGCGCGGAGGTCCGCCAGGTCGACGAGCTCGAGACCGGCCTGGGCGGCGTAGTGGAAGACGAGTCCGAGGCTCGACTCCTGGGTCTCGTTGAGGCCGAGGACCTTCGCGAGCAGCGTGGGGCCGAACTCCTTCATCGTGACCCGGACGGGAGTGCCCGTGCCCTGGCCGCCGAGGGCGAAGAACTCGGTCGGGAACCCCTGCGCCTTCCACTCCTGGCCGACGGAAGCCGCCCGGGCGGTGATCTTGTCGCCGCCCTCGCCGGGCACCGAGATGCCGGAGAGGTCACCCTTGATGTCGGCTGCGAAGACCGCGACGCCGTTGCTGCTCAGCTGCTCCGCGAGGAGCTGCAGCGTCTTGGTCTTGCCGGTGCCCGTCGCGCCGGCAACGAGGCCGTGGCGGTTGAGCATGCCGAGCGGGATCCGGATGTGGACGTCGGTCAGCGTGTCCGCGTCGGCCATCAGGCCGCCGAGCTCGAGCGCCGCACCCTCGAACGCGTAGCCGGGCCGGATGGCGTCGGCGAGCTTGCTCCCACCGGCGGGAGCAGCGGGCGCTGCCTCGGGAACAGGCGCGGCGGGCGCCGCGGCAGCAGGTGCCGGAGCGGCCTCAGGAGCAGCGGCCGGAGCCTCGGCGGGAGCGGGGGCAGCGGGGGTCTCGGCCGCAGGGGCGGCGGGCTGCTCGGCAGGCGTGTCGGTCATGGCGCGAAGCCTAGATCTCACTCCACCACGAGCACAGCAGGTCGCGCCGTGTCAGTGCGACGCGGATCCCGTGGTGGCGAGCGTGGCGCCGAGGCCGATCATCATCACGCCACCCGCCGTCCCCATCCGGTCGAGCCGCTGCGGCTCGCGGGCAAACCAGTCACGCGCCCGCGAGGCGACCAGCACCCAGACCGAGTCGGAGGCGACGGCCATCGCCGAGAAGACGATGCCGAGCGCGAGCAGCTGCGGCGCCGCTGCTGCCCGGTCGTTGAGGAACTGCGGCAGGAACGCCGCGAAGAAGACGATCGTCTTGGGGTTCGTCGCCCCCACGACGAAGCCGGTGCGCACCGACCCCGCCGCCGACGTACGCCGGACCCCGCCGCGGGCGGCGAGCATCGCAGCGCGCGCGTCCCCGCGGTGGCGGATCGCCTGGACGCCGAGCCAGACGACGTACACCGCACCGACGAGCTTGAGCGCGGTGAAGGCGGCCGCGGAGGCGGCGACGAGCGCGCCGAGGCCGAGCGTGACCCCGAGGACCTGCACGAAGAGGCCGAGCGCGTTGCCGACGACGGACCACAGCGCGTCGGATCGCCCGACGGTCAGCGCGCGCCCGAGGGTGAAGAGCAGCGACGGGCCCGGCACCTGGATGAAGAGGATCGAGGCGACGAGGAACGTGGTCAGCTGGGCGAGGTCGGGCACCTCCCGATTGTGGGCGGCGTCCGGTCCGCAGGCAATCGGATTAGGATCGCGGGCGTGATCTTCAAGCGCGTCGGCGATGGCCGGCCCTATCCGGAGCACGGGACGACCTCCCAGGCCTGGACCAAGGTGCCGCCGCGACAGGTGCGCCTCGATCACCTGGTGACGACCAGGGACACGCTCAGGCTCACCTCGCTGCTCGATGAGGACTCGACCTACTTCGGTGACCTCTTCGCCCACGTGGTGCAGTGGCGTGGCGAGCTCTTCCTCGAGGACGGCCTGCACCGCGCCCTGCGAGCCGCACTGCAGCAGCGCAACGTCGTCCACGCCCGCGTGCTCGAGCTCGACGACTGATCAGGAGCGACATGGACCCGCACGAGACCTCCGGCCGCACCCTCGCAACCCTCGCCGGGTTGACGGTGCTGATGCTGGTGCTCGGCCTCTACTGGACGACCCGGCCGTTCCCTTCGCTGAGCAACTACAGCGACTCGTCGGCGTGCGCCGACACGCAGGTCACCGCGGGCCAGAAGGTGCACCCGAGCGAGGTCGTCGTCAGCGTCTACAACGCCGGCCGCAAGGCCGGCGGCGCGAGCACCGCGATGAAGAAGCTGATGAAGCGGGGCTTCGTGCCCGGCGACACCGGCAACGCAGGGACGGCCGACGTGAAGCGGGCCCAGGTCTGGGCCGACCCGAGCAGCCCCGCCGCGAAGCTGGTGGCGGCGCAGTTCGGCCCCGGCACCCAGATCCTCGACGGCAAGCCCGCGCTCGGCGACGGCATCGTGGTCGTCGTCGGCGACAACCTCCGCCGCTGGCACCCCCGCGTGGCGGCGGTCGTCGCCCAGGCTGACACCTTCATCTGCGGCCCCAAGGTCCCCTGAGCCACTCCGCGCGTACGACGGCCGACCCGGCTACTCGGCGGGCTCGCTGCCGAGCCACTGGGCGAGGCGACCCCCGCGGGAGACGAGGCGGAGCCGTTGCTCGGTGGCGTGGCGTTGCTTGCGCGGGGTGACGACGAGGAGCTCGTCGCCGTGGCGCAGGACGGTACGCCGCTCGGGCACCTTCATCTCGCCGTCACGGATGACGAGGGAGACCGAGGCGCCCTTGGGCAGGCGGAGCTCGCCGACCTCGACGCCGTGCATCTTCGACCGCGAGGTGACCCGGACCTGCAGGAGGTCGGCGGCGATGCGCTCGAGCGGCGCGGCTTCGATGGCGACCTCGCGCGGCTCGGCACGCTCTGCGACCCGGAGGAGCCGGGCGACGTACGGCAGCGTCGGGCCGGTGACGAGGGTGAAGACGACGACCATCACGAAGACGATGTCGAAGAGCCGCTGCGACCCGTCGATGCCCTCGGCGAGCGGGATCGTGCAGAAGACGATCGGCACCGCGCCGCGGAGGCCGGCCCACGACAGGAAGACCTTCTCGCGCCGGCCGAGCCCCGAGCCCAACGCCGACAGGTAGACCGACAGCGGCCGGGCGACGAGCGTCAGCAGGGCGCCGGCGGCCAACGCCAGCGCGATCGTCCCGAGCGTGATCCGCCCGGGCGAGAGCAGCAGGCCGAGCATGACGAAGAGCCCGATCTGCGCCATCCACGCGACGCCCTCGGCGAACGACCTCGTGCTGGCCCGGTGGGGCAGCTCGGCGTTGCCGAGCACCAGAGCGGCGACGTACACCGCGGCGAAGCCGGAGGCGTGGATGAAGGCTCCGCCGCCGTACGCGAGGATGCAGAAGGAGAGCACGGCCAGCGGGTAGAGGCCCGACGCCGGCAGCGCGGCGCGGCCCATCGTCCAGGCGCCGAGGTAGCCGACCGCGAGGCCGAGCAGCACGCCGACGACGAGCTCGTAGACGACCAGGCCGACCATGGCGGCGATGCCGTGCGACGAGCCGGCGCCCGACGACAGCAGCACGACGAGGACCACCACCGGCGCGTCGTTGAGGCCCGACTCCGCCTCCAGCGCGCCCGTGATGCTGCGGGGTAGGGGAACCGTGCGGAGCACGCTGAAGACCGCGGCCGCGTCGGTCGCGGAGATGGCGGCGCCGAGGAGAGCCGCGAGGTGCCAGTCGAGGCCCAGCAGGTAGTGCCCGAAGAGCGTCATCAGGCCGACCGAGACCGCGACGCCGACCGTCGCCAGCAGCACGCCCAGCCGCATCGCCGGCTTGATCGACTCCCACGACGTGGTCAGGCCGCCCTCACCCAGGATCAGCACCAGCGCCGCGAAGCCGAGTGCGTGCGCGAGCTCCGCGTCGTCGAACGGGATGCCGATGACCGACTCGCCGAGGACGACGCCCATGAGCAGGTAGAGCAGCAGCGACGGCAGGCCGAGACCGGCCGAGAGGCGCACCGCGAGGATCGCCAGGAGCGTGATCGCCGAGCCGGCCAGCAACGCGATGTCGAGCTGGTGGGCGTCGAAGGTCAAGAGGTCACCTCGGCGTCATAGGCGGCGGGATCGAAGTCTAGCGGCGCAGCGTTCACCCGGCTGCGACGTTGACGTCACCCGCGCCTGCTTGCCTCGACCCCATGAACCTCCGCCGCTCGGGCCGCGCCATCGCCCTCGTCCTCACCACCGCCTCGCTCTCGCTCACCGCCACCACCGCGTACGCCGCGTCCCCGGCACCCGCGCCCACGCCGACGCCGTCCGCCTCGGCCGCCACGAACGCCTCGGCCGCCACCGCGACCACCGCGCCCCTCGTCACCCGGCCGCTCGTCATCGGCCACCGCGGCGCCTCGGGCTACCGGCCGGAGCACACGCTGGCGTCGTACCGCCTCGCGATCGCGCAGGGCGCCGACTACGTCGAGCCCGACCTCGTGTCGACGAAGGACCACGTCCTCGTCGCGCGCCACGAGAACGAGATCAGCGGCACCACCGACGTCGCCGACCACCCGGAGTTCGCCGCCCGTCGCACCACGAAGGTGGTCGACGGTGTCTCCGAGACCGGCTGGTTCACCGAGGACTTCACCCTGGCGGAGCTCAAGACGCTGCGCGCCAAGGAGCGCCTGCCGCAGGTGCGGCCGGCCAATACGGCGTACGACGGGCGGTTCGAGATCCCGACGTTCCAGGAGGTGCTCAACCTGGTCCGCGCCGAGTCGAAGCGCTACGGCCGGACGATCGGCGTGTACCCCGAGACCAAGCACCCGTCGTACTTCGCCTCGATCGGGCTCAGCCTCGAGGAGCCCCTCGTCGCCGCGCTGCGCAAGGCCGACCTCGACGATGCCGACGACCCGGCGTTCATCCAGTCGTTCGAGACCGCCAACCTGCGCGAGCTCGACGGCCTGGTCGACACCCCGCTCATCCAGCTCGTCGACGCCTCCGGCTCCCCGTGGGACCTCACCGCCGCCGGCGACCCGCGCACCTACCGCAACGTGGTCTCGCCCGCCGGCCTCGCCGACGTCGCGACGTACGCCGACGGCATCGGCGCCAACAAGAACCTCGTGCTCCCCCGCACCGCCGGCGCCATCGGTACGCCGTCGAGCCTCGTCGCGGACGCCCACGCCGACGGCCTGCTCGTCCACGTGTGGACCATGCGCCGCGAGAATCAGTTCCTGCCGACCAACTTCCGCATCGGCACCGACCCGAACGCCCCCGGCGACCTCCCCGGGGAGACCCGCGCGTTCCTCGACGCCGGCGTCGACGGCGTCTTCAGCGACAACCCCGACCTCGCCGTCACCGCCCGCAACGCCTGGCTCAGCTGATCGCCCGGCCGGCCGGCGCAGCCGCGCGAGGGGGCCTGGCGGCCGGCCGGCTCCGGCAGGACGAGGTGCCCCACCCCCGGCACTTGGCGCCAGGAGCGAGGAACGAGCGGATGGTGCCAGCCGGGCGGTGGGGCGGCCTCGGCCGGCTGGAGCCGGGCGGCCACACCGACCCGCCTCAGAGGATGTCGTGCACGAACTCCGAGAGCTGGGTCAGGTTGCGGCACTCCACCATCGGCACCAGGTCCGCATAGCGCGTCGCCACGGAGTCACCCGTGTCCCAGTTGCGGCGTACCTCGGGATTGAGCCACCACTGCTTCTTGCTGCGCTCGACAATCGTCTTCAGCGCGTCGATCTTCAGGTCGGCGTAGTTGGAGCGCGCGTCGCCGAGCACGAGGAACGACGTCTTCGGGCCGAGCGCGTCGGGGTACTTCTCCACGAACTTCGAGAACGCCCGGCCGTAGTTGGTCCGGCCGAACCGCGCCGCCTGGGCCGACTGCGCGACGAGCCCGGTCATGATGTCGACGAGGTCGCCGCCGGGCACGAACTGGTCGGTCACCTCGACCACGTCGTCGACGAACGTGAAGGCGCGCACCTTGCCGAACTGCTCGCGCAGCGCGTAGACGAGCAGCAGCGTGAACGCCGCGAAGTTGGCCACCGACCCGGACACGTCGCAGAAGACGACGAGCTCGGTCTTGTGCGGCCGCTTCGGCTTGTGGTGCGTGGTGAGCGGGACGCCGCCGGTGGCGATCGACGCCCGGACCGTACGCCGGAAGTCGAGCGGACCGCGGCGCCGGGCGTGGTGCTCCTGGGTGAGCCGCGTGGCCAGCCGCCGCGCGAGCGGGTAGATCTGCCGGCGGAGCTCCTCGACGTCGTCGCGGCGCATCGAGAGGAAGTCGAGCCGGTCGAGCGTCGGGCGGACGACGGTCTCCTGGACCTTCTCGACGCCCTTCTCCTGCGCGATCCGGCGGACCGCGTCGGCCTCGGACAGGCCGGTGAAGACGCCGATCCGGCGGGTGGCGACCGCGCGGGCCTCCTCCTCGCCGAACCCCTGGGCCTCGAGGCCCTGCATGATCCGGAAGGCGAGGTCCTCGGGCCGGATCCGCTTCATCGCCGTGTAGGCGCTCCAGGTCGAGCGGCCGGGCCCCTGCCCCGGCAGCGCACCGAACTGGCCGACGCCGAAGATCGCGAGCTCGGCGATCCGCTGCCGGTCGTCCTCCTGCAGCGCCCGGCCGAGCTCCTCGCGGAACTCCTCGAGCGCCTGCGGTCCGTCGTCGGCGAGCTGCTGGGCGAGCTCGTTGTCGCCCTCCTTGGTGACCAGCTCGTAGCCGTCGGTGTCGCCTGCGGAGATGCCGGCGCCCATGCGCCCGTCGCCGATCAGCGCGGGGAACCAGAGGTCGAAGAGCTGGTCGAAGCCGGGCCGGTGGCCGTCGCGCTTGCAGAGCGTCGCGGCGTACACCGCGCGGACGGTCTCGCGGTCATCGAGCTCGATGTGCGTCAGCGCACGGGCGGCGTCGATGTCCTCGGCGAGGCTCACCGACAGGCCGGCGGCGCGGAGCGCCTCGACGAAGCCGATGTGCCGGTCGAGGAGCACGGGTCAGCGCCCCAGCTTCAGCTCGCGGACCGCGCGCTCCTGGTCGGAGCGGTGCTTGAGCACGACGCCGAGCGTGCGGGTGATCGCGGCGTCGTCGAGCTTGCCGATCTGCAGCGCGACGAGCGTGCGGGCCCAGTCGACGGATTCGGCGATCGACGGCGACTTCTTCAGCTCGAGGTCGCGCATGCGGCCGATCGTCTCGACCAGCTGGCCGGCGACCTTGTCCGAGACGCCCGGCACCTGCGAGAGGACGATCTCCTTCTCGCGCTTCGCGTCGGGGTAGTCGAGGTGGAGGTAGAGGCAGCGGCGCTTCACGGCCTCGGACAGCTCGCGCGAGGCGTTGGAGGTGAGGATGACGAACGGCTTGCGCACCGCCGAGACCGTGCCCATCTCCGGGATCGTGACCTGGAAGTCCGACAGGATCTCGAGCAGCAGCCCCTCGACCTCGACGTCGGTCTTGTCGACCTCGTCGATGAGCAGCACCGTCGGCTCGGTACGCCGGATGGCAGTCAGCAGCGGCCGGGTCAGCAGGAACTCGTCGGTGAAGATGTCGTCGTGGGTCTGCTCCCAGTCCTGCGACGTGTCGGTGGCCTGGATGCGCAGCAGCTGCTTCTTGTAGTTCCACTCGTAGAGCGCCCGCGCCTCGTCGAGCCCCTCGTAGCACTGCAGGCGGATCAGCTCGGCGTCGGTCGCGCGTGCCACCGCCTTGGCCAGCTCGGTCTTGCCGACACCGGCCGGGCCCTCGAGCAGGAGCGGCTTCTCCAGCGCACCCGTGAGGTACGCCGTGGTGGCGGTCGGGGTGTCGGTCAGGTAGCCGACCGCGTTGAGCCGCGTGGCGGCGTCGTCGGGGCTCTGGAACCAGGTGCTGGTGCTCACGTCGCGATCGTAGGGCCGGATCACATCAACTCGTCCCGAGAGTGACCGATCACGCAGTGGCCGGGCAGTAGCCAAATCGAGCCTGCGCCGTTGAACCAGCGTGAACTTCCGGGGCCCGCGCACTCTCTCGCAGACGATGACCTTCGCCGTGGCGAAGGCCTGCGTGGCGACGTTCGCGGTGCTCGCCGGCCACGTGACCCTCTCCGTGGCCAGCGACCTCTACGGCTTCGCGAGCCCGGCCGAGCCGGCCCCGGCCCAGGTCGTCGAGGTCCAGCAGTCCGAGCTGGTCCTCGCCCCCTGACGGCCGCGACAGGCTCGACCACGGCGTACGCCGCTCACGCGTAGGCGTAGTCCTCCAGCGGGAAGCGGACCGCCTCACGGTGCGCCGCGATCGTCGACGTGGGCCGCAGCAGCGTCGCCTCCCCGTGCTGGTTGAAGTAGTACGAGTTGGCCGAGGCGCACGAGCCGAGGGTGAAGACCGAGTCACTGAGCTTCGCGGTCATCCGCGCGAGGAAGCGGTCGTTGGCCTCCTGGGTCACCTCGAAGACGGTCGCGCCTCGCTCCTGCATCGCGCCGAGCAGCCGGTCCATGTGCTTCATCTGCGACTCGACGGTGGTGAAGTACGACAGCCCGCTGTACGAGTAGGGGCTGTTGAGCGACAGCAGGTTGGGGAAGCCCGGCATCGTGATGCCCTCGTAGGCCTGGAAGCGGGTCTCGCGCCACCACTTCCCGAGGTTCTTGCCGTCGCGGCCGATGATCTCGATCGCCGGGAAGTTGGCGTCCCAGAGGTTGAAGCCCGTGGCCAGGATCAGCACGTCGATCTCGGTGCGGTGGCCGTCGACGGTGCGGATTCCGGTCTTGTCGACCGCCGCGATCGAGCCCGTCTCGAGGTGCACGTGCGGCTTGTTGAACGTCGGGTAGTACGTGTTCGAGAACGTCGGGCGCTTGCAGCCGAAGGTGTAGTCGGGCGTGAGCTTCCGGCGCGTCTCGGGGTCGCGGACCTGGCGGGCGAGGTGGCGCAGCGCGATCTTCTCCGCGACCTTGCTGAACGGCCGGAACTCCCGGTACTTCAGCACGCCCGCGACCATCAGCACCTCCAGCACCGAGGTCCCGCCGAGGCGGACCGCCTTCTGCGTGAAGGGCAGCGCCGCGAAGGCCTTCTGCACGGCCTTCGGGATGGCGACGTCCGACTTCGGCGTCACCCAGATCGGCGTGCGCTGGTAGACGGTCAGCTCGGCGACCTCCTTCGCCACCTCCGGGATCAGCTGGACGGCGGTCGCGCCGGTGCCGATGATCGCCGCGCGCTTGCCGGCCAGGTCGTAGGAGTCGTCCCACGCGGTCGTGTGGATGACCTTGCCCGCGAAGGTGTCGATGCCGTCGATGTCGGGCATCTTGGGCTGGCTCAGGAAGCCGGTCGCCGTCACGAGCCAGACCGCGGACAGGGTCTCGCCACTCTCGAGGGACACATGCCAGAGCCGCGCCTCCTCGTCCCAGCGGGCACCGGTCACCACGGTGTCGAAGCGCATGTGCCGCTTGAGGTCGTAGGTGTCGGCGACGTGGACGGCGTACTTCTTGAGCTCGGCGCCGGGCGCGTAGAGCCGCGACCAGTACGGGTTGGGCTCGAAGGAGTAGGAGTACGTCGACGACGGGATGTCGACGGCGAGCCCGGGATAGCGGTTGACGTGCCAGGTGCCGCCGAGGTCGGACTCGCGCTCGAGGATGACGAGGTCGTCGTAGCCGAGCCGCCTCAGCTGGATGGCGGCGCCCATGCCGCCGAAGCCGGCGCCGACGATGATCGCGTCGTGGTGGCTGCGCATCACTGGTTCTCCACTCGGTCGAGGTAACGCTGACGGACGGTCGGGTCGACGCGGCTGATCGCGGCATCGTCGTGGGCCAGCCGGCGGATCAGCCGGACGGCGCCTTCGGGGATGAGCGGGACGGTCTTGGTCGCCAACCCGACGTACGACGGTACGGCGATCTCGGCGGCCCGCGACCTCACCGAGCCGACGATCGCGGCGGCGATGTCCTCGGGGTCGACAGTCGGCAGCACGCCGAGGTCGATGCCCGAGCTGAGCTCGGTGCGGACCGCGCTGGGCAGCACGCAGGTGACGCTGACGCCGGTGCCGGCCATCTCGAGGCGCACCGCGGCGGTCAGGCCGACCGCGGCGAACTTGGTGGCGTTGTAGACCGCGAGGCCCTGGAGCGGGAACTTGCCGGCGAGCGAGGCGACGTTGACGACGTGGCCGTGGCCCCGCTCGACCATCGCCGGGAGCACCGCGCGCATGCCGTGGATCGGGCCGTGGACGTTGACGTCGAACTGGAGCCGGTCGATCCGCTCGGCGCCGTCGAGGAAGGCGCCGTTGGGCATGATGCCCGCGTTGTTGACGAGCACCTCGACGTGCGTGCCGTGCGCGGTCTCCGCCGCCTCGACGTACGCCGCGAAGGACGCCTTGTCGCTCACGTCGAGCGGGTGCGCGGTGACGGTCGGGCCGAGCCCGGCCGCCGCCGCCCGGGCCAGCTCGAGGTCGAGGTCGCCGATCGCGACCCGGGCACCCTTCGCCACGAAGGCCTTCGCCGTGGCCAGCCCGATGCCGCGCGCACCGCCGGTGATGGCGACGAGCGTGCCGTCGAGCTGGATCTTCGGGTAGCGGCTCATGCGGAGACCTCCTGGAGGGACGGGCTGGTGCTGTAGACGGTCGGGTCGAAGCGGCTGAAGCGACGCGTGAGCGCCCCGCTCGACCACGGCCAGGCGAAGCTGTTGCGGCCGTTGGCGTCGCGGTAGTAGCTGTTGCACTCCGCGCGGTTGTACGCCGTCCCCTCGAGGCCGGCCTGTACCTCGTCGACGTAGTCGCGCATGACGTCGGCGCGGACGTCGAGCGTGACCTCGGCAGCACGCGCATGGCCGATCGCCTGCACGACGTACGCCGTGACGGCCTCGACGATCTGGAAGGCGCTGGTGTGGCCCGTGCCGAGCGACGGCCCGAGCACGATGAAGGCGTTGGGGAAGCCGGGGACGACCGTGCCGAGGTAGGCCTCGGGCGAGCCGGCCCAGACGTCGGCCAGCGTCTGGCCGCCGGCGCCCCGCACGTGCTCGGCGACCGGCATGTCGAGGATGTGGAAGCCGGTGCCGAGGATGATCGCGTCGACCGCGGCCTCGCTGCCGTCGGCGCCCACGACCACGTCGCCGCGGATCTCGCGCACGCCGGTGGCGAGCACCTCGACGTTCGGCTGCTGCAGCGCCTGGAACCAGTTGTTGGAGAAGAGGATCCGCTTGCAGCCCATCGCGTACCCGGGGGTCAGCCTCGCGCGCAGGCCGGGGTCGCGCACGGCCGCCTTGAGGTAGCCCTCGGCGACTTTCTGCAACCCCACCATCACGGGCTTCGGGCGGTGGAAGCCGCGGCCGACGAGCTCCATCGCGGCGTACTCGACCCGCTTCATCGAGCGGTTGAGCAGCGGGACGTGGCGCAGCGCCAGCTTCTCGAGCGACGGCACGGCGTGGTCGGCCTTCGGAAGCACCCAGTGGGCGGTGCGCTGGAAGAGCGAGAGGTGCGCGACCTGCTTCTGGATCTCGGGCACGAACTGCACCGCCGATGCGCCCGTGCCGATGACGGCCACGCGCTTGCCGGTGAGGTCGTAGTCGTGGTCCCACTGCGCGGAGTGGAAGACCCGGCCCGGGAAGTCCGCGAGGCCGGGGAGGTCGGGGATGTTCGGCGCGTCCCACGGGCCGGCCGCGGAGATCAGGAAGCGGGCGCTCATCGGGCCGTCGCTGGTGGCCAGCTGCCAGGCCTGCCCGTCCCACGCCGCGTCGTCCATCCGGACGCCGAAGCGGGTCACCTCGTCGACGCCGTGCTCGCGCGCCACCCGCTCGACGTACTCCTTGATCTCGGCCTGGCCGGCGTAGACGCGCGACCAGTCGGCGTTCTGCGCGAAGCTGAAGGAGTAGAGCCGCGAGGGCACGTCGCAGGCGCAGCCGGGGTAGGTGTTGGCGCGCCAGGTCCCGCCGAAGCTGTCGCCCTTCTCGAGGACGACGACGTCGGTCACGCCCGCCTCGCGCAGCTTGATCGCGGCACAGATGCCGGAGATGCCGGCGCCGATGATGACGACCTCGTGGTGGCTCATGCGGGGGTCCTGTTCGAGTGGGCGAGCGCGGTCGCGACGGTGGCGGGCAGCGCCGCGCGGGCGGCGGCCAGGGTGGCCGGACGGCGCCGGAGGTCCATGAAGTTGGCACCCATCGCGGCGAGCTCGGCAGCACCCGGCTCGACCCGGACGACCGTGAGGCCGGCGGCGCGCAGCGCGGCGACCTCCCGGTCGAGGCCGGCGGTCATCTGGCGGCGGAGCAGCCGCTCGATCCGGCTCGCACCCCGGCCGGGCACCCCGCCAGCGGTGGTCATCGGCGCGAGGACGACGACCTCGTCGAGGTCCTGCCCGAGCAGCAGGTCGGCGGAGACCGAGGAGCTCGAGCCGCCGTCGAGGTAGTCGCGCCCGGCGATCGTGACCGGCGGGAACCAGCCCGGGATCGCCCACGACGCCGCGATCGCATCGTCCAGCGCTGCCTGCGGGGCACCGTCCGAGCCGAACGCCACGCGCTCGCCACTGCGGGTGTCGGTGCCGACGATCCAGGTCGCCGGGTGCGCCACCCAGCCGGACGGAGCGGCCAGGGACGCGCCGTACTCCCGGAGGAAGGTGGCGTCGCCACGGCCGCGCGGCAGCAGCCCCGCCATCACCGTGTACGCCGCGTGGTTGCGGAACCCGGCGGCGACCAGGCCGCGCGCCGGCAGGGCGGGGCGCGGGACGGGCGGCAGCATGCCCGGGTGCGCCGCGACGTGGCGGGCGAGGACCGGGTCGGCGCCCTCGACGCCGTCGAGCGCGTCGAGCAGGTCCTGCGGGGTGCGGCCGCTGCCCAGGGCGGCGACCAGCTCGGAGCCGGCGGAGGTGCCGAGGAGCACGGCGGCCTCGCGGACGTCCCAGTCCAGCGCCTTCTGCACCTCGTCGAGGGCGACCGCCGTCCAGGCGAACCCGAGGGTGCCGCCGCAGCCGATCGCCAGCGCGCGCTTCGTCATGAAGATCCTTACGGAATGGAATGTCAGTGCCGGAACGGTATGTCATTTTCTGGGCCGCAGCAATAGACTCACCCACCATGAGCGCCCAGCAGACCGCCGCGGAGGTCGCCCCGCTGAGCCGCGTCGAGCGGCGCAAGGCCGAGCTGCGCCGCGAGATCATCGACGCGGCGTTCGAGTGCTTCGCGGCCAACGGCTACCACGCGACCGGCATCGCCGACATCGCCGCGCGCCTGGGCATCGGGCACGGCACCTTCTACCGCTACTTCGCCAACAAGCGCGACATCGTCGAGCACGTCATCAACGACCTGATCGAGCGCGTCGTCGCGACCCTCACGGCGGAGAACGCCCCCGACGCCCCCCACTCGCTGGAGGAGTACCGCGCGCAGACCGCCCGCATCGGCGACGCGCTGGCCGACGTCTTCGGGGAGGACCCGCGCGTCCCCCGGATGCTGCTGCTCGTGGCGCCCGGCATCGACAAGGAGATGGGCGCGCGGATCCTCGACTTCTTCGCGCTCGCGACGACCCTGACCGCCGCCTACGTGCAGCACGGCGTCACGGAGGGCTACCTGCCCGACGACCTCGACGTCGACAACACCGCACGCGCGATCAACGGCATGATCCTCGCCTCCGTCCTGGCCGCACTGCACGACCCGGAGCTCGACCAGCAGCGGCTCCGCGCCGCCATCCAGCGAGTCATGTACGACGGCATCTCCGGACGCCGCTGACCACTCCACGTGTGCCGTGATCGGGCCGTGACCTGCACGTTCCTGCATTGCAGAAACGTGTAGTCCGCACACTCTTCCCGCCGTCGAGCGCCGCTTCCTACCGTGACGTCACCTGCTACCGCAGGCCCTGACACCCGGAGGACACACCATGCCCCTCAGCAAGTGGAAGGCGGTCCTGGCGGCCGCCGTCGGCACCACCGCCATCGCCGGCACCGCGTACGCCGCGGACATCCCGTCGTGGCAGCAGTTCGAGGCCTCGACCTACACCGACCCGACCGGCGTGCGGATCGTCAACGGCGACGAGCCGGTCGACAGCACCGGCGAGCTCCGCCAGTTCTACGACTCCCTGACGAGCACGCCCAAGCAGGGCAAGAAGCTCGAGGAGGGCCTGATCGTCAACACCGTCAACGGCGCCGACGACAAGTGGTCGGCGAGCCAGGTCGGCAACCTGACCTACTGCGTGAGCGACAAGTTCGGCGCTGACAAGGCCGGCATCGTCGCGGCGATGAACGGTGGTGCAGCCCTCTGGGAGAACGCCTCGTCGGCGATCGACTTCGTCTACGTGCCGAGCCAGGACTCCTCGTGCAGCACCCGCAACAACAACGTCCTCTTCTCGGTCGAGCCGGTCTCCACGTCGCAGTACATCGCGCGCTCCTTCTTCCCCTCCACGCCGAAGCGCTCGCGCAACGTGCTCGTCGACGACTCGATCTTCACCTCGGGCAGCTGGACGCCGTCCAACATCCTCGGCCACGAGCTGGGCCACACGCTGGGCTTCCGCCACGAGCACACGCGGCCCGAGGCCGGCACCTGCTTCGAGGACAACAACTGGCGTCCGCTGACGCCGTACGACTCGGTCTCGATCATGCACTACCCGCAGTGCAACGGCGGCTCGGACAACCTCCAGTTCAGCTCGTACGACGCCCAGGGTGTCCGCGCGCTCTACGGCTCCTGAGACGCCCCGCCCCCCAGGTCCCCGCATCCCTCCCCCGCGGGTGAGGCCCGCCCGGCAACCAGCCGGGCGGGCCTCTTTCTGCATCTGCGGCGGTTCGGGGCGTTAGCCGAGGCGCCGAGCGGGTACGCGGAGGGTGGCCCGTCCCCGCCAACCAATCCCCCGGCGCGGGGCGGGTCCACCACGAAGGCGCCGGGCCGCGCACTTCAGGCCACGCTTCAGGCCACGCTTCAGGCCACGCGCTGGCGCTCGATCCGGGCCACCGCGGCGTCGAAGCCGGTCCGCCCCTGCCGGCGGTACGCCGCCCGGGCGCGCGGCAGCAGCCGGACCCTCTCCGGCACCCGCGGCCAGGCGACCCGCATCGAGGCCATGAACGCCGCGTGCCCGGCCGCCTGCGCCGGGCCCCACGCGAAGCCGCACCGCTCGCGCAGCTGCGGGGGCAGGCAGCCCACCGCGACATCGCGCGCGGGCAGTCCGCCGAGCCGCGAGGCGACCTGCCACAGCGGCCCGGGCAGCCAGGGCTGCTCCATCCGCCACGGCCGGTTGAGGTAGTCGATCAGGCCCTGCGCGGCCGGCGTGACCTCGAGGACGTGGTCGACGTGGTGGTCCCAGTACTCCAGGAAGTCGCCGTACGTCCGCGGGACGACGCGCATCGTCATGCCGTACATCCGCCACCAGTCGACGGTCTCGGCGTAGTACGCCTCCCGGACCGTCGGCGACATGCGGCGCTTGACCAGGTCGTCGACCCGGAAGGCCACGTCGACGAAGGTGGCGTGCGCCCAGAAGAAGGTCTCCGGGTCGAGCGCGTGGTAGCGCTCGCCCGACGGCATGGAGCCCTTGATGTCGCGGTGGAAGTCGCGGACCCGGTGCGCCTGCCGGTCGGCCGTGTCGCCATCGAAGATCATCCCGAGGATCTGCGGGACCGACCGGGTCAGTCGCTGGAACGGCTCGTCGTAGAAGGCCGAGTGCTCCTCCACCCCCTTGCCGAGCGCGGGGTACATCAGCTGCATCAGGCCGGTCGCCGGCGCGAAGACGAAGCCGGCGCGGTCGCCGTACGACTCGTAGAGGAGCGATCCGGGGCCGAATCCCATCTCAGGCTCCGTCGGCGATCGGGCGGGCGTGCGGTACCGGGCAGCCGGGGGCGAAGGTGCCCAGCTCGTCGACCGTGAAGCCGTCGGGGTAGCTGCGGATCCGGCGGAGGTCGCGGACGTGGACCGGTCGGCGCCGCGCCGGGAGCAGCGCGACGACGCGGGCGCGCAGCCTCAGGGCCGTCCGTGCGAGGCGGCGGGCGAAGGCGCCCGGCTCCTCCAGCCCGAAGGCCGCCAGCAGCTCCGGCTCCATCAGCGACCGGCTGAAGACGTCGACCACCCGGCGGGCCGGTCGCGGGTAGAAGGACGCGAGCAGGTCGAGCGTGGCCCGCGCGACCCGCGCGGCGCCCTCGTCGTAGGCGAAGTGGGCGGCCTCGTAGTCGTCCATCAGCCGCGCGAACCCGTCGTACGTCGTCGGGACGTCACGGATCCCCATGTGGCGGCCGAGCTCGCGGTAGTACTGCACGCCGGCCTCGATCTCGAACGGCTCGAACGGCCGCCAGCCGAAGTCGGCGTTCCACCGCACCGGCACGACGACGAACGTCGCCAGGACGTAGCGCATGTCGTCGTTGCTGATGTCGTACATCCGGTGCATCTGGTTGATCCGGCGTACGGCGGCACGGCCCTGCGGGCTGGCGAAGCCCTCGAGCCCGACGGCCTCGAGCAGGATCGCGGTGTCGTCGTAGCGCTTCTGCGTCGCGCTCGTGAACGCACCCGTCCGGTCGAGGAGCCCGCCGATGCTCGGCACGGCGTACGTACGGAAGAGGGCGAGGCTCAACGCCTGCAGCGTGTCCCACGGGAACTCGTAGAGGGACAGGTTGCGGACGATCTCCAGGTGGTCGGTCGCGGGATCGAGACCGGCACTCCGGCTGCGCGTGGCCATGCCTCAGGAAAGACCCTGGCAACGCCTGTTGTCAATGGCCCGGACGGGCCGGTCTCGCGGAGCTGCCTCAGGCGGAGAAGCGGCGCTGCGGCGCGTGGGCGAGCCGGAGCACGTGGGCGCAACGCGGGCAGGCGCCCTTGGCGGTGGCGTCGAACGGACGGCCCCAGAAGACCGGCCAGGCGATCGCGGACTGGCCACACGCGGTCACGAGGGAGCCCTCGAGCTTGACGTGGTGGGTGCCCCACGGCTCGCGGTCCTGGCGGTGCGGCGCGAGGTGGGGTGCGGTGACCTGCCAGTCACGGCGCTCCTCGACGACGAACACGGACGGGGACACAGCGCGGGCCATGAGGGGGAACTTCCTTCAGTCGGGGGAGTGGCTTGCGTCACCATTCTCCGACCGCGGAACCCATGCGTCCAATGCCTCATTGCAGGGTTAGGCATGCGCCCGCCGCATGCTTCGAGCGTCAGCCCAGGGCGCGGACCGCGATCGCAGCCGCGGCATCGACGACCGCCGCCAGCCCCGCCTCGTCGCCGCCCGCCCGGATGTGACGGCTGAGCAGGTGCTCGAAGCCCGCCACGAGCGCGACACCGAACTCCGCGGGCACGTCGCCCCGGTCGCCGTCGCCGAACCGCGCGACGAGGAGGCGCTCCCCCACCGCCTCCATCACCCGGTCGTGGAGCGCACGGACCTCGTCGCTGCCCCGGAGCATCTCCACGTGCAGCGCGCGCGTGGCCCCGGGCGTCGCGGCCAGGAGCTCGATGTAGGCGCCGAGGAAGCGGCGTACGCGGGCCTCGAAGTCGTCGCCGTCAGCCGGCGCCGTGGCGTCGATCGCCTCGATCAGCCGGGCGAAGCCGGTTTCGATCGCCGCGGTGAAGCAGTCCTCGAGGCCGTCGAAGAGCTCGTAGAACGTACGCCGCGAGACGGCCGCCGCGGCGACGACGTCGGCGATGCGGGTGCCGCTCCAGCCGCGCTCCCCCACGACCTGGACGACGGCCCGCAGGAGGCGGGCGCGCTGGGAGGCGACGACGGCCTCGGCATCGATGCCGTGGCGGCCGCGCGGGAGGCGCTCGGGGGTGATGTCGGACACAGACACGTGGATGACCCTATCGATCCGGAGGAAAGTTCCCTATCTTGGTACCACAGCGTACCCAAAAGCATCGAACCTCCCGAGCCCGCCCCTTGACCGGGCCCTCCCCAGAACGGCAGCGTGCAACCCATGTCCGACTACTTCGTCACCGGCGCCACCGGCTTCATCGGCCGCTTCCTCGTCCAGGAGCTCATCGCCAACCGCGAGGGCCAGATCTACGTCCTCTGCCGCGCCGGCTCGCTCGGTCGCCTGCAGAAGCTGATCGACGAGTGGGGCTCGGACCGGGTCGTCCCGGTCGTCGGCGACCTGTCGGCGCCGCAGCTCGGTGTCGACGCGGAGTGGGTCGCGGCGCACCGCGGCACGATCGGTCACTTCTTCCACCTCGCCGCGATCTACGACATGACCGCCGACGACGCGACCAACGACGCGATGAACATCGACGGCACCCGCAACGCCCTCGAGCTCGCGGGTGCGCTCTCCGCCGGCACGTTCCACCAGGTCTCCTCGGTCGCTGCCGCCGGTGACTACAAGGGCGTCTTCACCGAGGACATGTTCGACGAGGGGCAGCCGCTCCCCTCGCCGTACCACCGGACGAAGTTCGAGTCGGAGAAGATCGTGCGCGAGGAGTCGCCGGTGCCGTGGCGCGTCTACCGTCCGGCGATCGTGGTGGGTCACTCGGAGACCGGCCAGATGGACAAGATCGACGGCCCCTACTACTTCTTCCCGCTGATCAAGCGCCTGCGCGACTCGCTCCCCGGCTGGATCCCGCTGCTCGGCCTCGACCTGCGCGACACCAACGTCGTCCCGGTCGACTACGTCGCCAAGGCGATGGACCACATCGCCCACGTCCCCGGCCAGGACGGCCAGGCGTTCTTCCTCACCAACCCGGACCCGCAGGGCGCGATCGAGATGATCAACCTCTTCTGCCGCGCGGCGCGGGCGCCGAAGTTCGCCACCCCGATCGACCGCCGGATCTCGGACTCCCGCGCGATCCAGGCGCTGCCGTCGGGCCTGCGTCCCGCCTCCCTCTTCGCGGCCGCCGTGCACTCCAAGCCGGTCACCGCCGTCTTCGACCAGACCGTCGGCCGTCTCGGCATCCCGTCCGAGGTCCTCGGCCACGTCAACTTCACCGCCGTCTTCGACTCCTCCAAGGCCCAGGCGCTGCTCGCCGGCTCCGGCATCAGCGTCCCGCCCCTCGAGTCGTACGCCGAGAAGCTGTGGAACTACTGGGAGGAGAACCTCGACGACAGCACGTCGCGCGACAAGAAGGCGAAGCGCGCCCTCGAGGGCAAGTACGTCGTGATCACCGGCGCCTCCTCCGGCATCGGCGAGGTGACCGCCAAGAAGGTCGCCCAGCTCGGCGGCATCCCGGTCCTCGTCGCCCGCGGCCGCGAGAAGCTCGAGACCCTGCAGCGCACCATCGAGATGCGCGGCGGACAGGCGTTCGTCTACCCGTGCGACCTCTCCGACTACGAGGCGATCGACGCCCTCGCCGCGAAGCTCTCCGCCGAGCTCCCCCGCATCGACTTCGTCGTCAACAGCGCCGGCCGCTCGATCCGGCGTTCGATCAAGCTGTCGCTCGACCGCTTCCACGACTTCGAGCGCACCATGCAGCTCAACTACTTCGGCGCGATCCGCCTGGTCATGGGACTGATCCCGAAGATGTCGGCCACCGGTGGCGGCCACATCGTCAACCTCTCCTCGATCGCGGTCCTCACCAAGATCCCGCGCTTCTCGGCGTACGCCGCGTCGAAGGCCGCGCTCGACTCCTGGTCGAACGTCGTCGGCTCGGAGCTCCACAGCGACGGCATCTCGTTCACCACGATCCGGATGCCGCTCGTGCGCACGCCGATGATCGCCCCGACGAAGATGTACGAGAAGTTCCCGACGATCTCCCCCGGCCAGGCCGGCGACATCGTCGTGCGGGCGCTCGTGGAGAAGCCCGAGGCGATCAACACCCTCGGCGGCCAGTTCGGTGCGGCCCTGCACACCGCTGCCCCGAAGACCGCCCACAAGGTGCTCAACATCGCCTACCAGGCGTTCCCCGACTCGGCTGCCGCCCGCGCCCACGCTGCCGACGAGGAGGCCGCCGCCCACCCCCGCGAGACCGCCTCGCAGAAGGAGATGGTCGGCCGCCTCCTGAAGGGCCTGCGCTGGGGCCGCTGACGCCTGGCCCAGCGCTGTAAAGCGCAGTTACTCGCACTACCGCGCCCGTACACGGGCGCGGTAGTGCTGTTTTCAGCGCTCCAGTCGCGACGAAGCGCTCCGGACCGCGGGGCCCAGCGCGGTCAGTCGATCCGGGTGGGCATCCAGCGCGGGTCGACACCGGGGACCGGTTCGCCGACGGCGTACCGGTAGATGGTGGCCTGCAGGGTCGCGGAGAGCGCCGCGGACGTGGCGCTGGTGAAGCAGAGGCCGGCGACGCCGAGCGCGAGGCAGACCGCTCCGACGAGCGTCATCAGGAGGCTTCCTCCGATCGCCAGGACGATTCCGCCGACGACGGCGAGGACGCCGGCGCCCCAGCCGAGGACCACCCAGGGCAGGGCGAGGCTGATCGATCCGATGGTGGTCACGCCGAAGTTCTGGCGCATCACCGACGCCGAGCGGCGGAGCGTCGCGAGCGGTCCCGTGCCCTCCACGAGCAGGACGGGAGTGGCGAAGACGGTCGCGACAGCCCACCCGACGTTGAGGGTCAATGCAGCGACGAGGCCGCCGAGCCCGAACCGCTCGAGCACCCGGACGACCATGCCGACCAGGGCCGAGACGAGTGCCCATGCCAGCAGCTGACGGCGACGGCTCCACGTCAGGCGCACCGCTGCCCCGAAGGTCACCGGACGACCGGCGGCCCGCTCCAGCGCGCTCGCCACGACGACGCCCATCGTCAGCTGCATGACCAGGCTGGCCACGGCGAACGCAGCCGCCGCCAGGGCGAGGCCTGCCCAGTCACCGGGGGTGAAGCTCGGCTCGACGTCGCGCCACAGCCAGACCGGGCCGACCACGCTGCCCGCCGCGGCGGCTGCCACGAGACAGCCCGCGAAGACGAAGAGGATCATCCGGCGATCCGCGAAGAGCAGCCGGTACGTCGCGTCGACCAGCTGGCCCGAGGGCTTGAAGACCTTCCGCTTCGACGTCCGCCCATACTCCTCGGCACGCCCGGTGCGGAACGTGCGGTCGGTCCACGCCTGTCCGTCCCAGTAGCGGACCTGGTCGGGCGTCCCGTCGAGGTACCACCCGGGCTCAGCGTTCTCGGCCATGCAAGCTCCCCGTCGTCGTTCGTCCTCCGAGCATTCCACCCTGGGGGCAGCGCCGCCCACCGTTTTCGGTGCGGACCCGCCGTACGCCGGAAATGCGATCAGCCCCGGGCGTGAACCCGGGGCTGATCGACTGGCGGTGCCGGAGGGATTTGAACCCTCGGTGGAGTCACCCCCACAAACGCTTTCGAGGCGTTCTCCTTAGGCCGCTCGGACACGGCACCGTGCGGAACCTTACCGGAGCCGCGCCGTCGGTCGAAAATCGGCCCGGGCGACGCGCGTCAGGCGCGCTGGCCGCGGAAGAAGTCGTCGAGCAGCCCCGACGCCTCGCGGGCGAGCACGCCCGCCACGACCTCGGGCCGGTGGTTGAGGCGGCGGTCGCGCACGACGTCCCAGAGGGAGCCCACAGCACCCGCCTTGTCGTCGTACGCCGCGAACACGAGGCGCGAGAGGCGGGAGAGGACGATCGCGCCGGCGCACATCGTGCACGGCTCGAGGGTGACCAGGAGGGTGCAGCCGGAGAGGCGCCATTCACCCACGGCGGCGGCCGCCTCGCGGATCGCGACGACCTCGGCGTGGCCGGTCGGGTCGCCGACCGCCTCGCGGATGTTGCGGCCGCGTCCGATGACCTCGCCGGCGGACGACAGGACGAGCGCACCGATCGGGACGTCGCCGGTGGCCAGCGCGCCGCGCGCCTCGTCGAGGGCGAGGCGCATCGGCTCGACCCACTGCTGGTGCGGGATCACGCGCTGGCCAGCCCGACCAGGTCGTCGAACCGCTCGCCGAAGCCGAGCCGGGCCGCGATCTCGGAGAGCATCTCGTCGGGGTAGAGGTCCATGTCGTCGATGAGCGCGCCGAGGTCGTCGGCGTGCATGCCGAGGTCGGCCACGATGCCGAGGTCGCCGGCGGGCACGGGCTCGTCGTCCTCCTCGGGGTAGGGCAGTGCCAGGTGCTCGATCGCCTCGCGGGCCAGGTCGAAGATGTCGGCGGCGGTGACGTCGGAGAGCAGGATCCGCACGTGGGGGCCGATCACGCGGACCAGCAGGAAGACGTCCTCGTCGAGGGCGAGGAGGCCGAGCGCGCCACCGTCGCCGGGGAAGCGCCGGAGCCCGGAGATGACCGTGTCGAGGCTCGTCAGCACCGGGTCAGCCAGCTCCTCGAGCTGCCAGACCCCCTCCTCGCGGTACGCCGCCAGGGCGATGTCGACGTCGTCGGGGCTCGCCATGGGCCCAGCGTGACAGGTTCGTGACCGGGGACCAACCCCGTTTGTGTTACGGCCGTGGGAAAGTTCCGTGCATGCAGACCGTCGTCGTCGACCACCCCCTCGTCGCCCACAAGCTGACCACCCTGCGCGACGTCGGCACCGACTCGCCGACCTTCCGCCGCCTGGCCGACGAGCTGGTCACCCTCCTCGCCTATGAGGCGACCCGCGAGGTGCGCGTCGTGCCCCGGTCGATCACGACGCCGGTGGCCGACACGGTGGGCACCGCGCTCGCCTCCCCGAAGCCGCTCGTCGTCCCGATCCTGCGCGCCGGCCTCGGCATGCTCGACGGCATGATGCGGCTCCTGCCCACGGCCGAGGTGGGCTTCCTGGGCATGGTCCGCGACGAGGAGACCCTCGAGGCGACGACGTACGCCGAGCGGCTGCCCGCCGACCTCTCCGGCCGGCAGGTCTACGTGCTCGACCCGATGCTGGCGACCGGCGGCACGCTGGCCGCCGCGATCCGCTTCCTCGTCGACCGGGGCGCCGACCACATCACCTGCGTCGTCCTGCTCGCCGCGCCCGAGGGCTGCGCGGCGCTCGAGGCGGGGCTGGAGGGCGTCGAGGTGCCGGTCACGATCGTCACCGCCGCGATGGACCAGCGGCTCAACGAGAACGGCTACATCGTCCCCGGCCTCGGCGACGCGGGCGACCGGCTCTACGGCCTGGCCCACTGACTGGGTCACTCGCCCGCCGCACCGACGACGAAGGGCCCCGCCACGCGCGTGCGTGACGGGGCCCTTCGCTCGTGCGGGGTCAGGCGACGGGCACCGGCATCTGCCCCTGCAGGAAGCGGAACGTGTACGCCGCGGCGATCGTCAGCAGCGGGATCGCGACCAGCAGGCCGACGAGGCAGGCGAGCGCGCCGAGGAGCCCGATCAGGATCGCCATCAGGAAGAGGAGCAGCAGGTTGCCGAGGTTGTCGGCGGTGAACCGGAAGCTCGAGCCGATCGCCTCGACCGCCGACTGCGCGTTGCCGACGACGAAGTACATGCCGAACCACGTGAAGAAGAGGAAGACGATGCCGGGCAGCACGCAGAGGATGAAGCCCACCATCGTGCCGATCGACACGAGGACCGCCAGCAGGATCACCTGGCCCTTGTTCCACCGCGTGAACGCCGCTCCGAGGTCGACGCGCCGCCCCTCCGTGACGTCGAAGGCCGCCCGGATGGACGCGGCGGTGAAGAAGAGCGAGAGCACCTGGGCGGCGATGCTGAACACGAAGCCGAGCAGACCGCCCGTGGCACCGAACCCGATCCGCATGCTGCTGGAGGTGCCGTCGGCGAGGGCGGACCCACCGGCGTTGAACGCCGAGCCGACAAAGCTGACGATGCCGGGGATCACGATGGCGAGGATGCCGAGCAGCAGGAAGGTGCCCGCGTTCGCCTTGAAGCCCCTCCAGCCGTAGCTGACCGCGGCCATCACGTCATAGGCCGGCGGGCCGTACTGCGGGGCGCCGTACGCCGGCGGGGCGGGCGGCGGAGGCGGCGGGGTGCCCGGCGGCGTGCCGTAGCCGCCGTAGGGCGGGGTCGGCGGCGGCGTCGCGGCGCTGGGCGGGAGGTTCGGGTCGGGCGCGGAGGGATACTGCGGCGGCTCGGTCATGTCCGCATCCTGCCCGACCCGCCCGGCGCGGGCTAGGAGACGACGGAGAGCAGTTGGGTGGCGCGGGTGAGCACGACGTAGAGCGTCGCCTTGCCGGTGGAGGCCTCGTCCTCGATCTCCTGCGGACGCACGACGACGATGCCGTCGAACTCGAGGCCCTTGGTGTCGAGGCCGGTGAGGACGACGATCCGGTCCGTCGAGGTGTCGCGGCCGGTGCCGGCGTTGGGCGCCTCGTCGGCGACCTCGGACCAGCCGGCCAGCCAGCGCTCGACCTCACCGCGACGGGCCGCGGGGACGACGATGCCGACCGTGCCCTCGACCTCGCCGGCGAGGCGGACGACCTCGGCGCGCACGCCCGACTCCAGGTCGTCGACCCGCTTCTGCACCGGCTCGACACCGGTCGACCGGACGGCCGTGGGGAGGTCGGCGTCGAGGCCGACCCGGGCGGCGTACGCCGCGGCGTACGCGTAGATCTCGGAGGAGTTGCGGTAGTTGGTCGAGAGGTGGAACTCGTGCCACTCCTTGCCCTCGAGCGCGGCGCGCTTCGCGGCCTCGGCCTCCTCGCGGATCGGCCACGACGACTGCGCCGGGTCGCCGACGATCGTCCACGAGGCGGTGCGGCCGCGGCGGCCGACCATGCGCCACTGCATCGGCGTGAGGTCCTGGCACTCGTCGATGAGGACGTGGGCGAACGGGTCGTCCTCGATGCGGTGCGTGGGCGGGGTCCAGGCGCGGGCCGAGCGGAACTCACGCTCGGACGTGGTCGTCAGCTCCTGGATGTCGGAGCCGACGAAGTCGCCGAAGCCGGAGTCCTCGTCGGTCTTGAGCGGGACGTCGCCGATCGCGTAGCGGAGCTCGTCGAGCAACGGCACGTCCTCGATGCTGAGCTCGTCGGAGACCGACCACGACTTGAGCAGCAGCGCCTGCTCGTCGGCGGAGAGGATGCCGTCGGAGACGCGCGCCAGGAAGTCGGCGTCGCGCAGCCACGCGAGCACGGAGCGCGCCTCGAGGGGCGGCCACCACTCGGAGGCGAACTCGAGGAACTCGTGGTTGTCGAGCATGTCCTCCTCGAAGGCCTTGCGGCCGCGCTCCTTGCCGCGCTCGGACTTCACCTGGCGCCACAGGGCGTCGAGCAGCGTGGACGCGACGCGGGGGATCTGCTTGTTGCGGCGGCCCTGCGAGAGCATCTGGCGCCGCAGCTGCCCGAGGATCCGGTTGTCGAGGAGCAGCACGTTGTCGCGGTAGAAGATCCGGAACTCGCGCGGTGCACCCGGCACGGCCTGGCGCGCGGCCCGGCGCAGCACCTCGGCCATGCGCGCGCTGCCCTTGACGTCGGCGAACGCCGGGTCGTCGTGGCGCGACGCCTTCACGCCGTCGACGACCTCACCGAGGGAGCGCAGCGCGATCGCGGTCTCGCCGAGCGACGGCAGCACCCGCTCGATGTAGCGCATGAAGACGCCGGACGGGCCGACGATCAGGACGCCGCCGGTCTCGTAGCGACGCCGGTCGTTGTAGAGGAGGTACGCCGCGCGGTGCAGCGCGACGACCGTCTTGCCGACGCCCGGGCCACCGGAGATCGAGGTGACGCCCTTGCCCGGCGCACGGATCGCCTTGTCCTGCTCGGCCTGGATGGTCGCGACGATCGAGTGCATGCGGCGGTCGCGAGCGCGGCTGAGCTGGGCCATGAGCGCGCCCTCGCCGACGATCGGCAGCTCCTGCGCGCGCGGGTCCTCGGCGTTGATCAGCTCGTCCTCGACACCGAGGACGGTCGTGGACTTCGAGCGCAGCACCCGCCGGCGTACGACGCCCTTCGGGTCGGCCGCCGTGGCCTGGTAGAAGACCGCGGCCGCCGGGGCGCGCCAGTCGATGAGGAGCGAGTCGCGGTTCTCGTCGCGCAGGCCGATGCGGCCGACGTAGCGGGGCTCGGGGTCGATGTCGGCCGACAGGTCCAGGCGGCCGAAGACGAGGCCCTCGGCGGCTGCGTCGAGCTGGGCGATGCGCTTCGCGGCCTGGTAGAGCATCGCGTCACGCTCGACGAGGCCGCCCTCGTGCCCGAGCTGACCGCGGCCGCGGCCCTCCTTGGCGAGCTCGGCGGCCTGCGCCTGCGAGGCCGAGAGCTGGGCCTGCACACGGTCGACGAAGGCCTGCTCCGCCGCGACTTCGGCGGCGGCGATCTCTTCGGCGGACTGGGCGTCGGTCGACACGTGAACCCCTGTGGTGACTCAGAAGACGGAAGCCCCCAAGACTACGGGCACCCGGCGGGCGTGTCCGCACCCGGGTGGGGCTACTTCCCGCGGGTCAGGAACGCCATCATCGCCTCGCGCGCCTCGTCGGTGCCGAAGAGGCGGGCGGAGAGCTGGGCCAGCTCCTCACCGCGGGCGTCGATGTCGGCGAGGAGCTCGCGGTTGAGCAGCTTCTTGGTCTCGCGCAGGCCCTGCGGATGGCCGGTGGCGAGGCTGGCGCAGACCGCCTCGACGCGTGCATCGACCTGGTCGGCAGGCACGGTCTCCGTCACCAGTCCGTACGCCGCCGCCTGGGCCGCGCTGAACTTCTCGCCGCCGAGGCAGGTCAGCGCCGCCGCGCGGCTCGTGAGGCGCGGCAGCACCGTGAGCGAGATGATCGCCGGCGCGACGCCGAGCTTCACCTCGGTGAGCGCGAAGTGGGCGTCCTCGCTGGCGATGACGACGTCGGCAGCGGCAACGATGCCGGTGCCGCCCGCGCGGACCGGACCGTCGAGGCGCACGACGACCGCCTTCTCCGACGCGACGATCCGGCGCTGCAGCTCGACGATCGCGCGGGTGCCCTCCTCCATCGGCGTCGTGGCGGCCTCGGAGAGGTCCGCGCCGGAGCAGAAGACCCGGTCGGCGGAGCGGAGCAGGATCACGCGGACCGCGTCGTCGGCCTCGGCCTGTGCAAGCCCGTCGAAGAGCTCGGTCACCAGCTTGCGCGAGAGCGCGTTGCGGTTGTGCGGCGAGTCGAGGGTGAGCGTCGCGACGGCACCGTCGACGGCGTAGCGGACGTACGGGGTCTCGGTCATGGGGTCCTTTCTACCGGGGACAGGTCGTCCCCGGTAGAAGGATCGCCGGGCGAGGCAATCCGTCCCGCTCCCGGCGACGAACCACCCCCATGGCCACCCCCCTGCCCCAGCCCTCCCGTGCGGCGTACGCCGGCGCGGGCCTGCTCGCCACGATCGCCGGCATCTCGTTCGGCCACCTCGCCGCGGCCTTCGTCGCGCCAGCGGCCTCGCCGGTCCTGGCGGTCGGCTCGACCGTCATCGACCTGACCCCCACACCGATCAAGGAGTGGGCGGTCCGTGAGCTCGGCAACAACGACAAGCCTGTCCTGCTGGCCTCCGTCGCCGTCGGCACGCTGCTGCTGGCGGCCGGCGCGGGCGTCCTCGTCCGCCGCTCGTTCGCGCTCGGCGCCGCACTGCTGGTCGCGCTCGTCGCCCTCGCCGGCATCCTGGCCGTGACCCGTCCTGCCGCCCGTCCCGTCGACATCGTCCCGGCCGTCGTCGCGGGCATCGTGGGCGTGGCGGTGCTCGCCTTCGTCACGAGCCGGCTCCGCGCCGCCTCTCCGACGGGCCGTCGCGCCCGACCGGGCTCGCGCCGCCTCGCTGCCGCACCCGAGCCGGGCACCGCCCAGGCCGTGCTCGGAGCGCGGACGGGCCGTCGTGGCCTCCTGCTCGGCGTCGGCGCGGTGGCCGCGCTGAGCGGCGCCGCCGCCGCGACCGGACAGTGGCTGGTCCACACGGGCACCCGGATCGCCGACATCATGCTGCCGCGGCCCGCCGAGCCGCTCGCCGCGCTCCCCGTCGGCCTCGAGACCAAGCACAAGGGCATCACGCCGTTCCGCACCCCGACGCGCGACTTCTACCGCGTCGACACCAACCTCGTCGTCCCCCGCGTCGACGTCGACCGCTGGAAGCTCACGATCGACGGCGACGTCGCCCACCGGCTCGAGTTCAGCTTCGACGACCTCCTCGCGATGCCGCTCGTCGAGCGCGACATCACCCTCACCTGCGTCTCCAACGAGGTCGGCGGCAAGTACGTCGGCGCCGCCCGCTGGCTCGGCGTACCGCTGAAGGAGCTGCTCGACCGCGCCGGCGTCGGGACCAAGGCGGACCAGCTGCTCAGCACCGCGGTCGACGGCTTCACGATCAGCACCCCGCTCGACGTCGTACGCGACGGGCGTGACGTGCTCCTGGCGGTCGGCATGAACGGCGAGCCGCTCCCCGCCGAGCACGGCTTCCCCGCGCGGCTCGTGACGCCCGGCGTCTACGGCTTCGTCGGCGCCACCAAGTGGCTCGAACGGCTCACCCTCACCACCTACGCGGCGAAGAAGTCGTACTGGACCAAGCGCAACTGGGCGACCGACGCCCCGATCAAGGTGTCGGCCCGCATCGACACGCCCAAGCCGTTCTCCACCGTCAAGGAAGGCACGACGGTCATCGGTGGCGTGGCGTGGGCCCAGCACCGCGGCATCGCCCGCGTGGAGGTGCGCATCGACGGCGGGGCGTGGCAGCCGGCTCGTCTCGGCCCCGACGCCGGCCTCGACTACTGGCGCCAGTGGTACCTGCCCTGGGACGCGCCCAAGGGCCGCCACCTCGTCGCGGTCCGGGCCGTCACGAAGGACGGCGACGTGCAGACCGCTGTCCGCCGTACGCCCTTCCCCGACGGCTCCAGCGGCATCCAGGAGGTCGTGGTCAACGTCGCGTGACGCAGGCCACAAAAAGGATCCAATCCGCTCCCGCCGCCGCTCCGAATCCCCCTCACAAGTTCACCCACCAGTAAATGACCGAACGAAAGGCACCACCATGAACCTCCGTCGCACCGGCTCCGCCGCCCTCCTCCTCGGCACCCTCTCGCTCTCCCTGATGGCGTGTGGCTCCGACAACAACTCCGGTTCCTCCGCTGCTCCCGAGAAGTCGGACAGCTCCTCGTCCGCCGCGATGAACGCCGGCGACCAGACCTTCGGCCCCGGCTGCAAGCTGATCCCCAAGGGCGGCGCCGGCTCGTTCAACGGCATGGCCACCGCCCCGGTCGCCACGGCCGCCAGCGCCAACCCGCTGCTGAAGACCCTCGTCGCCGCCGTCGGCGCCGCGGACCTCGGTGACACCCTCAACAGCGCCGACGGCATCACCGTCTTCGCGCCGACCAACGACGCCTTCGGCAAGATCCCGAAGAAGGCCCTCGACGCTGTCCTCGCCGACAAGGCGACGCTGACCAAGATCCTCACGCACCACGTGGTCGCCGGCCAGCTCTCCCCCGACGAGCTCGCGGGCACCCACAAGACGCTCGAGGGCGACACGATCACGGTCAAGGGCTCCGGTGAGGACTTCACCGTCGGCAAGGAGAACGCTGCGGTCCTCTGCGGCAACATCCCCACCGCGAACGCGACGGTGTACGTCATCGACACCGTCCTGATGCCCTGATCCTCACGGATCGGCAAGGATGAAGCACATGACTGGGCTTCGCTCCGTTCCCTCCGGCGACTCGTCGCCGGAGGGAACGGCCTCCCCTGACCTCGCCGCACTGCTGCGGCTCTCCGCTCGCGGAGACGAGCAGGCCTTCGCCACCCTGTACGACGCCATGTCGTCCCGGGTCTACGGCCTCCTCCTCCGCGTCGTGCGTGATCCCGCCCAGGCGGAAGAGGTCACCCAGGAGACCTTCCTGGAGATCTGGCGCACGGCCTCCCGGTTCGACCCGAGCCGGGGCAGTGCCGTCGCCTGGATGCTGACCATCACGCACCGCAAGGGCGTCGACCGGGTCCGCTCCGCAGAGTCGGCCTCGCGCCGCGACGCGACGTACCACCGCGAGACCCAGCCGGTCGAGCGTGACGTCACCGCCGAGGCCGCGACGGCCTCCCTCGAGGCCGGCCGCGTCCGGCAGGCCCTCGAGACCCTCACCCCGACCCAGCGCGAAGCCGTCGAGCTGGCCTACCTCGGGGGTTACACCCACACGGAGGTGGCAACCATGCTCGAGTTGCCACTCGGCACCGCCAAGACAAGAATCCGAGACGGACTGATCCGTCTCCGCGACACGATGGGAGTCGGACAATGAGCGACATCCACGCCCTGTCCGGGGCCTATGCGGTCGACGCCCTCGACGAGCACGAGCGTGCCCAGTTCGAGCGGCACCTGGCCGAGTGCGCGGACTGCCGCGCCGAGGTCGACAGCCTCCGCGGAGCAGCCGCCTCGCTGGCCGAGACGACCGAGGTCGCTCCCCCGCCCCAGCTCCGCGCCGACGTGCTCAGCGCGATCAAGACGGTGCGCCCGCTTCCTCCGCTGCCGCGCCAGGAGCAGGGCCGCAACGCTGGCCGTGGTCGCCGATTTCGCGGCCTCCTCGTGGCCGCCGCGGCGGTCGCCGCGGTCGGCACCGGAGCCGTGGTGACCCAGCCCTGGCACGACGACCAGAACCCGGTCGACCAGGTGATCTCCGCCGCCGACGCCGACCACGTGTCGACGAAGGTCGACGGCGCCAGCCTCACGGTCTACCGCTCGGAGAAGCTCGGCAAGGCCGCCCTCGTGGCCGACAACCTGCCCCCGGCCTCGGCCGGCAAGGTCTACGAGCTCTGGCTCCAGGTCGACGGCGCCATGGTGCCCGCCGGTCTCCTCGACGCCTCCGGTGACCAGGAGGTGCTGCTCGAGGGCGACGCCGCCAAGGCCACCGCCGCCGGGATCACCGTCGAGCCCGACGGCGGCTCGAAGCAGCCGACCTCCGCTCCGATCGCCCTCTTCGACCTCACCCAGGACACCTGATGTCAGGCACCACCCCGGCCCGGGAGACCCCGCGCCGGGTGGCTGTCGTCGGCTCAGGAGTCGCCGGACTGACCGCCGCCCACGTCATCGCGAAGTCCGCCGACGTCACCCTCTTCGAGGGCGACGACCGCCTGGGCGGCCACGCGGACACCCACCGGGTGACCGACGCGGCCGGCCGCGAGCTCGCCATCGACACCGGCTTCATCGTCCACAACGAGCGCACCTACCCCACCCTGCTCCGGCTCTTCCGGGAGCTCGGCGTGGAGACCCAGCCGTCGGAGATGTCGATGTCGGTGCGCGACGACGCCACCGGCCTGGAGTACGCCGGCGCGCTGGGCCTGCGCGGCCTCTTCCCGACCCGCGCCAACCTGGGGCGGGCGGCGTACGTGCGGATGCTGCGGGAGATCCCGCGCTTCCACCGCGCGGCCCGCCGGCTGCTGGCGACCCCGGACGAGACCGACGAGACGCTCGCCGCGTTCCTCGAGCGGCACGGTTTCTCGGCGTACTTCCGCCGGCACTTCATGGAGCCGATGGTCGCCGCGGTCTGGTCCTGCGACCCCGACACCGCGCTCGCCTACCCGGCGCGCTACCTCTTCACCTTCCTCGCGCACCACGGGATGCTGAGCGTCTGGGGCTCGCCCGAGTGGCGCACGGTGACCGGCGGCTCGCACGCGTACGTCGACCGGCTCGCCGCCCGGCTGCACGACATCCGCACGAGCACGAAGGTCACCTCGCTGCGCGAGCTCCCCGACGGCGTGGAGGTGACCGACGGCAACGGCCGCACCGAGCGCTTCGACGCGGTGGTCGTGGCCACGCACCCGCACCAGGCGCTGGCGATGCTCGCCGAGCCGACCCCGGAGCAGGCCGAGGTGCTACGGGCGATCGAGTACTCCCCCAACACCGCCCAGCTCCACACCGACACCTCGCTGCTGCCGCAGGCGCGGCGGGCGCGTGGGTCCTGGAACTTCCGTCGGCGCACCGACGCAGCTGGCAGGGTCACGGTCACCTACGACCTGACCCGCCTGCAGCGGCTGGGGACCGACACCGCCTACCTCGTCACTCTCGGCGGGACCGACCTCGTCGACCCCGCGACCGTGATCGCCACGCGGGAGTACGAGCACCCGCTCTACACGCCCGCGTCGGTGGCGGCGCAGCGCCGGCTGCCGGCCTGCGACACCGGCCGGATCGTCTTCGCCGGCGCTTACCACGGCTGGGGCTTCCACGAGGACGGCGCGCGCTCCGGTGCGCAGGCGGCCGAACGGCTCGGCTTCACGTGGCAGGCGCCAGCGGCCCTGCCGCGCGGCGGGCGGGTCTACAGCACGACGATCCGTCACGCGCGCCGCGCGCCGCGGCGTACGTTCAGCTACCGGTCGCGGACCTGGCTGGTCGACCTCGACGACCTGCCGCGGGCCCGGGCGCACCGGGAGTTCCGCGCCGCAGACCACCTCGGTGACCCGACGCGGTCGATCCGCGAGAACGTCGTCGACTTCCTCGCCCGGCGCGACATCACCGTCGACGGCACGATCCTGATGCTCGCGCACCCGCGGGCGTTCGGGCACTGCTTCAACCCGATCACCGTCTACTGGTGCCACCGCGCGAGCGGCGAGCAGGCTTGCGTCCTGATCGAGGTGCACAACACGTACGGCGACCGCCACGCGTACGTCGTCCACCCGGACGGCGACGGCCGCGCCACCGTGCCGAAGCAGATGTACGTCTCGCCGTTCCACGACGTCTCCGGCGAGTACCGCGTGGTGGTCCCTCCGCCGGGCCAGCGCGTCGCCGTCAGCATCACGCTGCAGCCCCACGGGTTCGCTGCGTCGCTGGCCGGCACCGCCCTGCCGCCCGGCCGGCGCGCCGCGCTCGGCACCCTCGTCCGCACCCCCTGGCCAGCCCTCCTCGGACGGCTCCGCATCCAGTGGCAGGGACTCCTGCTCTGGGCGCGCCGCGTCCCCGTCGAGCCCAGGCCCAGCCACGACTCCCAGGAGGGAATCCGATGACTGTCACCTCCTCCCCCACCGCTGTCGCCCGCGCGCCGCAGCCCAACGCCGAGCTCTGGCCCGACCTGGCCATGGTGCCCTCCGGGCCGCGGGCCCGGGCGTCCGCAGCGGTCGCCGGAAAGATCGTCACCGCGGCCTGCCGCCGTCTCGAGATCCAGCTGGTCAGCGCCGAGACCGCGGTGCTGCCTGACGTCGCGGCGATCGTCGTGCACGACCAGGACGAGTTCCTGCGCCGCATCGGTGCCGACGGACTCATCGGCTTCGGCGAGGCCTACCTCACCGGCGCCTGGGACTCCCCCGACATCGCCCTGCTGGTCACGAAGCTGGCCACGAGCGTCGACCGCCTCGTGCCCCAGTGGATGCAGCGCCTGCGACGCGTGCACGTACGCCGCGAGCCGAGCCGCCACCAGAACACCGTCACCCAGAGCCGGTCGAACATCTCGCACCACTACGACCTCTCGAACGACCTCTTCGCCCTCTTCCTCGACCCGACGCTGAGCTACTCCTCGGCGCTGTTCGACACCGACCTCGTGGCAGCCGGCGACCACCGCGTCGCCGTTGCGCCGGCGCCGGTGAGTGCGCACACGAGCGAGCTGTTCCGCGAGGCGCAGCAGCGCAAGATCGACCGCCTCCTCGACGAGGCGGGCGTCACTGAGGGCGCCCGGGTGCTCGAGATCGGCACCGGCTGGGGCGAGCTCGCCCTGCGTGCCGCGGCCCGCGGGGCGACGGTCCGCACCGTCACCCTGTCGCAGGAGCAGCTGGAGCTGGCGCGCGAGCGGGTCGCCGCCGCCGGCTACGGCGACCGGGTCAGCATCGAGCTGCTCGACTACCGCCTGATCGAGGGCGAGTACGACGCGGTCGTCTCGGTCGAGATGATCGAGGCGGTCGGGGACGAGTACTGGTCGGAGTACTTCCGCAAGATCGACGACCTCCTCGTGCCGGGCGGCCGGTTCGCGCTGCAGGCGATCACGATGCCGCACCAGCGGATGCTCGACACCCGCGACGACTTCACCTGGATCAAGAAGTACATCTTCCCCGGCGGCCTGCTGCCCTCGGTGGAGGCGATCGAGGAGATCACCCGGCGCGAGACCGGCCTGCGGGTCACCGACCGGCTCTCGTTCGGCCAGCACTACGCCGAGACCCTCCGTCTGTGGGACGAGACCTTCCGCGCCAACCTGGACCAGGTCCGCGCGCTCGGCTTCGACCCGACGTTCCTGCGGATGTGGCACTTCTACCTCGCCTACTGCCAGGGCGGCTTCGCCGCCGGCTACACCGACGTCCAGCAGATGACGTTCGTCAAGGAGATCCGATGACCACCACGCTCCACCCCGTCCAGTCCCCGGCGGGCACCGGCATCGCCCAGGAGCTGGCGCGCGGCCTCGAGCCGGTCGTCGGCGGCGAGCTGCCCGTCCGCCTGCGTGCCTGGGACGGCTCCGAGGCCGGCCCGGTCGACGCTCCGCTCGTCGAGATCCGCAGTGCCGACGCGCTGCGCCGGATCTTCTGGCACCCGGGCGAGCTCGGTGCCGCGCAGGCCTACGTGACCGGCGAGCTCGAGGTCCACCACGACCTCGACGACGCCCTCACCCATGTCTGGGAGGTGGTCCGGCAACGCGGCCTCGACGGACGTCCGGGGCTCACGGCCCTGGCCCGCGCCCTCGGCACGGCCGCTCGCGCCGGTGCGCTCGGCCGTCCCCCGGCACCGCCGGCGACCCAGGCCCGCGTGCGCGGCCGCCTCCACAGCAAGCTCCGCGACCGCGCCGCGATCAGCCACCACTACGACCTCTCCAACGAGTTCTACGGCCTGATCCTCGACGAGACGATGGCGTACTCCTCGGCGTACTGGCGCAAGGCGCCGGGCACCACCGGCTACACGCTCGCCGACGCGCAGCGCGACAAGCTGTCGCTGATCTGCCACAAGCTCGGGCTCGAGCCGGGCATGACCCTGCTCGACGTCGGCTGCGGCTGGGGCTCGCTCTCGCTGCATGCTGCCGAGACGTTCGGCGCCCACGTCACCGGTGTGACGATCTCGGCCGAGCAGAAGGCCTACATCGACGAGCAGGTGCGCCAGCGCGGCCTCGAGGACCGGGTCACGATCCTGCTGCAGGACTACCGCGAGGTCGTCGGCCGCTGGGACGCCGTCGCCTCGGTCGAGATGGGCGAGCACGTCGGCCAGGCCAACTACCCCGAGTACGCCGCGGTGCTGGCGGGCTCCGTGCGCCGCGGTGGCCGCGTGCTGGTGCAGCAGATGTCGCGGCGCGGCCGGCACCCCGGCGGTGGCCCGTTCATCGAGTCGTTCATCGCCCCCGACATGCACATGCGGCCGGTCGGCGCGACCGTCGACCTGATCGAGGGCTCCGGCCTGGAGGTGCGGGACGTCCACGCGCTGCGTGAGCACTACGTGTGGACCGTCGACGCCTGGATCGACAACTTCACCGAGCACCGCGCGGCCCTGCGTGACCTCGTCGGCGAGGAGGCGATGCGCGTCTGGGAGCTCTACCTCGTCGGCGGCCGGATGGCCTTCCGCGACGGGCGCATGGGTGTCGACCAGATCCTCGCGGTCCGTCCGGGCGAGCCGCACGACCTGCCGCCGGTCCGGAGCTGGTGATGGACCTCCTCGTCGTCCTGGCAGCGCAGGTCGTCGTCATCACCGCGGCGATGGCCGTCACGGCGTACGCCGCGCGACGCGCCGGGCGCTACTCGGTCGTCGACACGACCTGGGGCCTCGCCCTGGCAGCCGTCGCCGTGACCGCGGCGGTGGCCGGAGGACTCCTCGGCTCAGGTGAGCCGTGGCGGTCCTGGCTGCTCGCCGGCCTCGTCAGCGTCTGGGGCCTGCGCCTGTCGTGGCACATGCACCGCCGCAACGCGGGTCACGGCGAGGACCCCCGCTACGCGGCCATGCTCGAGGGCACCACGCCCGCGCAGCGGGTGCTCAAGGTCTGGGTGACTCAGGGCGCGGCAGTGGTACTGGTGGCACTGCCGGTCACCGTTGGAGCGGTGACCTCGGGCTGGCGCGGACCTGTGGTCCCCGGCCTGGCGCTCTGGCTGCTGGGCGTCTCCTTCGAAGCCGTCGGAGACGCCCAGCTGGCCCGGTTCAAGGCCGACCCGGCCAACCGTGGCCGGATCATGGACCGCGGGCTCTGGTCCTGGACCCGCCACCCCAACTACTTCGGTGACGCGTGCGTCTGGTGGGGCGTCTGGCTGGTCTCGCTCACGACCTGGTGGTCGTTGCTGACCGCCGTGGGCCCGCTCGCCATGACGTACTTCCTGGTCTTCGCGACCGGCGCCCGGCTGCTCGAGCGGCACATGGGCGACCGCCCGGGCTGGGCTGACTACGCTGCCCGCACCTCGTTCTTCGTGCCGCGGCCACCCCGCCGCGGCGTACGCCGCTCTACCCCGGAGGTCCGATGACCACGCTGTCCGACTTCACCGCCACCACCCTCGCGGGGCAGGAGCAGCCGCTCGCGGCGTACGCCGGGCAGGTGGTGCTCGTCGTCAACACCGCCTCGCAGTGCGGCTTCACCCCGCAGCTGACCGGCCTGCAGGAGCTCCAGGAGCGCTTCGGCGACCGGGGCTTCACCGTCCTCGGCTTCCCGTGCAACCAGTTCGGTGGCCAGGAGCCGGGCTCGGCCGAGGAGATCGGGGCGTTCTGTCAGCGCAACTACGGCGTCGACTTCCCGATGTTCGCCAAGGTCGACGTCAACGGGCCCGACGCGCACCCGCTCTTCCGGTGGCTGACGCGCGAGCGCCCCGGCCGGCTGGGGCGCAAGATCCGCTGGAACTTCACGAAGTTCCTGCTCGACGGCGAGGGCGCCGTGGTCGCCCGCTACGGCAGCACCACGAAGCCCGAGCGGATCGCCGCCCGGATCGAGGACGCGCTCAGCGAAGCCCGGATGCGCTGAACCCCGGCCGGGCGCTCAGGAGGCCTTGAGCAGCATCAGGTTGGTCTTGCCCGCGTGCTCGAGCTCGCCGACCTGGCGGTAGCCGCGGCGTTCGTGGAAGGCGAGCGACGGCTCGTTGGTGTCGTAGACCTCGAGGGCGACGGGCAGATCGGCCTCGACCGCGTCGTACAGGCGCGAGGCCACGCCCTTGCGCCGGTGGGCGCGGGAGACGACGATCCGGTCCAGGTAGACGTAGTCGTCGAGCCGCGCCTCGAACCAGTCGTAGCGCGTGGAGTCGTAGACCGAGCCCGGCGGCAGCGTGATCACGAAGCCGGCAATGTCGCCCGCGTCCTCCACGACGAGGGCCTGGTCGGCCTGCTTGACGAGGAGCGCAAGGCCCTCGTGGTCGAGCTCGCCGACCCCTTCGAGGGCGGTCTGGTTGAGCTCGACGATCGCGTCGAAGTCGTGCTGGCGGACAGGGCGGAGGGTGGCGCTGTTGGCTGGAGTCATCCCTTCGACCGTAGGCAGCAACCGCCCCTGAGCTGCAACTTTCGTGGGCAGGCTCACGCGGCGAATGCGACGAAACCGGGCGACCCGGGCGTTCATGGCACGCTGCGGCCGGCGCCTCGGGCCGGGCTGGGCAGGCTGGATAGCCTCGGCCCATGGCGCACCTCGAGTACACGCTCCGCGGCGACGCGGACCAGTTCCTCACCCACCTCGACTCCGCGATCCTCGGCCGCAGCATCACCGCGTCGGCCGAGGGCGGCACCGACCAGCGGATCGGCGATGCCCGGATGGTCGTGCGGTCGTACGAGCGGTTCGGCGCCCTCGGCGGCAACCGGGTCGCCCTGACCCTCAGCATCCTCGCGGTCGGCGACGAGCTCGCGGTGTCGGCGTTCGGCACGGGCGGGAGCCAGGCGATGTTCTTCAAGGCCAACACCTTGAGCGAGAGCAGCTTCCTCGGCGTCGCCGCGCGCGCCATCGAGTCGTTCCCGGGCCAGGGCGACGCCTGACGGCACCGGGGTTGCCGTGTCGTCCGCCCGGACGTCACGCGGACGTGACCCCCAGGCGGACGACCTCGACGATCAGTAGGACTTCGGCAGACCCAGCGAGTGCATCGCGACGAAGTTGAGGATCATCTCGCGCGAGACCGGGGCGATCCGGCCGAGGCGGGCGGCGACCATGAGGTTGGCCAGGCCGTACTCCTCGGTCATGCCGTTGCCGCCGTGGGTGTGGACCGCCACGTCGGAGGCGTTGCAGGCGATCTCGCCGCCGGCGTACTTGGCCATGTTGGCGTACTCGCCGGCGCCGAAGTCGTCGCCCGCGTCGTAGAGGGCCGCAGCCTTCTGCCAGAGCAGGCGGGCCTGCTCGAGCTCGATCTTCACCTTGGCGAGCGGGTGCTGGATGCCCTGGTGGGCGCCGATCGGGGCGTCCTTCCAGACCGAGCGCTCCTTCGCGTACGCCACCGCCTTCTCGAGCGCGTAGCGGGCCATGCCGCACGACATCGCGGCGCCCATGATCCGCTCCGGGTTGAGACCGGCGAAGAGCTGCCAGAGGCCGCCGTCCTCGTCGCCGACCAGCGCGTCGGCAGGCACGCGGACGTTGTCGAGGAAGAGCGTGAACTGCTTCTCCGGGGCCTTCCACGCCATCGGGATGACCTGCTTGGTGAAGCCCGGGGCGTCGGTCGGCACCATGAAGAGGGCCGGCTTGAGCTTGCCGGTCTTCGCGTCCTCGGTGCGGCTCACGATGAGGATCACCTGGGCCTCGTCGACGCCGGAGATGAACGTCTTCTGGCCGTTGATCACCCACTCGTCACCGTCGCGCGAGGCGGTCGTGGTGATGTTGTGGGCGTTGGAGCCGGCGTCTGCCTCGGTGATGCCGAACGCCGCGGTCACCTCGCCCGAGGCGATCTGCGGGATCCAGTGCTTCTTCTGCTCCTCGGTGCCACAGCGGGCGAGGATCGAGCCGACGATCGCGGGGCTCACGACCATCATCAGCAGGGGCGCGCCGGCCGCCGACGCCTCCTCGAGCACCGCGGCAAGGTCGGACATGCCGCCGCCACCGCCGCCGTACTCCTCGGGGAGGTTGACGCCGAGGAAGCCGTTGCGGCCCATCTCGGCCCACATCTCCGTCATCTTGCCGCCCTCGCGGGCCTGCTTCTCGACGAACTCCCGGCCGTACTTCGAGGCCAGCTTCTTGACCGCCTCGCGCAGGGCGACGCGCTCCTCGGGCTCAGTGAACATGGTGCTCATCAGTTCTCCTCCTCGGAGCTCTCGTTGCTCTGGACGACGGCGAGCACGGTGCCCGCCTCGACCTGCTGGCCCGCGGTCGCGGACAGCTCGGTGACCGTGCCGGCGTACGGCGCGGCGATGGTGTGCTGCATCTTCATGGCCTCCATGACCAGCAGCGGCTGGCCCTCGGCGACCTCGTCGCCGACCGCGGCGTGCACGGCCACGACCGAGCCCGGCATCGGCGCGAGGAGCGAGCCCTCCGCGACCTGGCTCGACGGGTCGACGAACCGCGGCTTCCTCCGCAGCGCGACGTGGCCGAGCGACGACTCGACGTCGACAGCGTCACCAGTCACGTGGATCTGGAAGCCGCGACGGACGCCACCCTCCTCGAGCACCACCTGCTCCGGCGTCACCTCGTGGACGACGACACCGTCGAGGTCGGCCGAGCGGAACGACCGGCCGCCGTACCAGCGGACCTCGAGCTCGTCCTCGTCCGACCCGCCCCGGAGGAACGTGGTGAGCTGCGGCTGGGAGACCACGTTGCGGAAGCCCGCCGGGATCCGGCTCTGGACGGGGCTGGCCAGGCGGGCCCGCTCGGCCAGCGCGATCGCGGCCGCGAAGCCCGAGAGCGGCACCGCGTCCGCGCCACCGACGGGGGCGCCGAGCACCGCGAGGTCGGCGCCATCGAGCCACGTGGTGTGCATGGTGGCGTCGACGACGACCGGGTCGCGCAGCAGGTTCACCAGCAGGTCGCGGTTGGTGGTCAGGCCGTGGAGCTCGGCCTTGGCGAGCGCACCGGCGAGCTGGCGCAGTGCCTGCTCACGGGTCGGCGCGAAGGCGATCACCTTGGCGATCATCGCGTCGTAGAAGGTGCCGATCTCGTCGCCGGCGCCGACACCCGAGTCGAGCCGGATGCCGTGGCCCTCGGTCGTGAACTCCGACCGGACACCGGGCAGCTCGAAGCGCGTGATCCGCCCGGACTGCGGCTGGTAGCCGTGGGCCGGGTCCTCGGCGTACAGGCGGACCTCGATGGCGTGGCCCTGCGGCTCACCGATCGTGACGTCGCCCAGCGAGCGGCCCTCGGCGACGGCGATCTGCAGCGCGACCAGGTCGACGCCGTACACGGCCTCGGTGACGGGGTGCTCGACCTGGAGGCGGGTGTTCATCTCCAGGAAGTAGAAGCGGTCCTTCGCCACGTCGTAGAGGAACTCGACGGTGCCCGCGCCGCGGTAGTCGATCGCCTCGGCGGCGGCCTTGGCGGCCTCGTGCAGCGCCTTCCGCGTCGCGTCGGGCAGCGCAGGAGCCGGGGCCTCCTCGATCACCTTCTGGTGGCGGCGCTGCACGGAGCAGTCGCGCTCACCGAAGACGAGCGTGCCGTCGGCGGTGCCCATGACCTGGACCTCGATGTGGCGGCCGGTCTGGATGTAGGGCTCGACGAAGACCGTGCCGTCGCCGAACGCCGAGGCGGCCTCGGAGGAGGCCTTCTCGATCTCGCCCGGCAGGTCCGCCAGGGCGTTGACGATGCGCATGCCGCGGCCGCCACCACCGGCCGAGGCCTTCACGAGCAGCGGGAGGTCGGCGTCGGTGGCGGTGTCGGCCGTGAGCGACCCGAGCACCGGGACGCCGGCGGCTTCCATGAGCTTCTTGGACTCGATCTTCGAGCCCATCTTCTCGATGGAGTCCGGGGCCGGGCCGACCCAGGTCAGGCCCGCCTCGACGACGGCGCGGGCGAACGCGGCGTTCTCCGAGAGGAAGCCGTAGCCGGGGTGGATCGCGTCGGCGCCGGCGGCCTTCGCTGCCGCGATGACGAGGTCGCCGCGCAGGTAGGTCTCGGCAGGCGCGTTGCCGGGCAGGTGCACCGCGGCGTCGGCGTCGCGCACGAAGGGCATGCCCTCGTCCGCGGACGAGAAGACGGCGACGGTCTCGATGCCGAGCTCGCGGCAGGTGCGGAAGACACGGCGGGCGATCTCGCCGCGGTTGGCGACCAGAAGTCGATTGATCACGTGGGGCCCCATCACATGCGGAAGACGCCGAAGTTCATGGCGCCCTCGATCGGCTGGTTGTCGATGACGGAGAGGCAGATGCCCAGCACCGTCCGGGTGTCACGCGGGTCGATCACGCCGTCGTCGTAGACGAGGCCGGAGAGGAACTCGGGCAGCGACTGGTCCTCGACCATCTGCATGACGAAGGCCTTGATCCCCTCGAACTCCTCCTGGTTCCACGGCTGGCCCTTCTTCTCCGCGGACTCGCGGGCCACGATCTCCATGACGCCGGCGAGCTGCGCGGGGCCCATGACCGCGGACTTCGCCGACGGCCAGGTGAAGAGGAAGCGCGGGTCGTAGGCACGACCGTTCATGCCGTAGTTGCCGGCGCCGAAGGACGCTCCCATGATCACCGTGAGGTGCGGGACCTTCGAGTTGGAGACCGCGTTGATCATCATCGCGCCGTGCTTGATGATGCCGCCCTGCTCGTACTCCGCCCCGACCATGTAGCCGGTCGTGTTGTGCAGGAAGAGCAGCGGGGTGTCCTTCTGGTTGGCCAGCTGGATGAACTGCGCGGCCTTCTGCGCCTCCTCGCTCATCAGCACGCCGCGCGCGTTGGCGACGATGCCGATCGGGCGGCCGTGGAGCTTCGCCCAGCCGACGCAGAGCGCGGTGCCGTAGAGCGGCTTGAACTCGTCGAACGGCGTGCCGTTGGTCGCGGAGGTGCCGTCCACGATCCGCAGGATCGCGTCGCGCGGGTCGAACGGCTCCTTGAGGTCCTCGGGGAAGAGCTCGATGAGCTCCTCGGGGTCACCGTCCGGCTCGGCGTACGACGTGGGGTCGGGCGAGGTGCCCTTCTTGCGCCAGTTGAGCCGGGCCACGCAGCGGCGCGCCAGGCGGATCGCGTCGTGCTCGTCGACGGCGAGGAAGTCGGAGGAGCCGGAGATGCGCGAGTGCATCTCGGCGCCGCCCAGCGACTCGTCGTCGGACTCCTCGCCGGTCGCCATCTTGACCAGCGGCGGGCCGGCCAGGAAGACCTTCGCGGCCTCCTTGACCATGATCACGTAGTCGCTCATGCCGGGGACGTAGGCGCCGCCCGCAGTGGAGTTGCCGAAGACCACCGAGATCGTCGGCTGCTTGCGCGCGGAGGCACGGGTCAGGTCGCGGAACCCCTTGCCGCCCGGGATGAAGATGTCCTTCTGCGTGGGCAGGTCGGCGCCACCGGACTCGGTCAGGTTGATCGTCGGGAGCCAGTTGCGCTCGGCGATCTCGGCCGCGCGGAACGACTTGCGCAGCGAGAACGGGTTGAGCGCGCCACCCTTCACCGTCGGGTCGTTGGCGACGATCATGCACTCGACGCCCTCGACCACGCCGATGCCGGTCACCATCGAGGCGCCGACCGCGAACTCCGAGCCCCAGCCGGCCAGCGGCATCAGCTCGAGGAACGCCGACCCCTCGTCGACGAGCAGCTCGATCCGCTCGCGGGCGGTCAGCTTGCCGCGCTGGTGGTGCCGCTCGATGTACTTGCCACCGGCCTGGACGGCCTTCTGGTTCTGCTCGTCGATGTGCGCGATCTTGGCGAGCATCGCCTGGCGGCGGCTCTCCTCCACCGTGAGCTCGACGGCCTCGGGTGCTTCTGTGCTCATGCCTTCTTCTCCGGTGAGTAGCCGAGGAGGCGGGCGGCGAGGTCGCTGAGCACCTCGGTCGCACCTCCTCCGATGGGCAGGATCCGTACGTCGCGGTAGTGGCGCTCGACCTCGGTCTCGCGCATGTAGCCCATGCCGCCGTGCAGCTGGACCGCCTGGTCGGCGACCCAGACGGCGGTGTCGACAGCGGGCTGCTTGGCCATGCAGGCCTCGGCGATGACCTGCTCGCCGGCGTCGTAGCGGCGGGCGACCTCGAGCGTGTAGCTGCGCGCGACCTCGACCTGGCGCCGCATCTCCACGAGCTTCGCCCGCACGACCTGGTTGGCGTTGAGCGGCTTGCCGAAGGCGGTCCGCTGCGCGACGTACTCCGCGGTGAGGTTGAGGCAGCGCAGGGCGTGGCCGTAGCCCAGGAGGGCGAGGAAGATCCGCTCGGTGACGAAGTTCTGGGCGATGTAGTAGAACGCCGCGTTCTCCTCGCCGACCAGGTGGTCGAGCGGGACCCGCACGTCGACGTACGACAGCTCGCCGGTGTCGGAGGCGAGCCAGCCCATCTTCTCGAGCTTGCGCGACACGGTGAAGCCGGGCGTGCCGTGCGGGACCACGATCAGCGACAGTCCGTGGGCACCGGCGTCCGCGGTGCGGCAGACCGTGACGACCCAGTCGCCGCGGACCGAGCTGGTGATGAAGGTCTTGGCGCCGTTGATGACCCACTCGTCGCCGTCGCGCACCGCCCGGGTGGTGATGCCGGCGACGTCGGAGCCCGTGCCCGGCTCGGTGATCGCGAGCGAGCTGATGGCGTCGCCGGCGAGGACCGGTCGCACCCAGCGGTCGACCTGGTCGGGCGTGCCGTTCTGGTGGACGTGGGGCACGGAGATGCCGTGCGTGAAGGCACTGGCCATCGCGCCGCCGGACCAGCCGGCCTCCATGAAGCCCTCGTTGATCGCGCAGACGTCGAGCAGGGTCCCGCCGTCGCCACCGGCCTCCTCGGGGGCGCCGACAGCGAGCAGGCCGGCGTGCGCGAGCTTCTTCTGCAGCTCGCGGGGCAGCTCGCCCTCACGCTCCCAGGCGTCCAGGTGGGGCACGACCTCTCGGCGCGTGAACTCCATCGCGGACTGCTTCAGCGCCACCTGCTCCGGCGTCCAGCCGGAGGTCGGCGAGTACCTCACTTCTTCTCCGGGGCGTAGCCGAACAAGCGGGCGGCCAGGTCGGAGAGCACCTCGGTCGCGCCTCCTCCGATCGGCAGCAGGCGTGCGTCGCGGTAGTGGCGCTCGACCTCGGTCTCGCGCATGTAGCCCATGCCGCCGTGCAGCTGCACCGCCTCGTTGGCGACCCAGCAGCCGGCCTCGACGGCGGTCTGCTTGGCGAGCACGGCCTCGGCGATCACGGACTCGCCGGCGGCGTACCGGCGGGCGACCTCGAGCGTGTAGGTCCGCGCGACCTCGGCCTGGCGACGCATCTCCACGAGCTTCGCGCGCACGACCTGGTTGGCGTTGAGTGGCTTGCCGAACGCCGTGCGCTGCGCGACGTACGCCGCGGTGAGGTTGAGGCAGCGGATCGCGTGGCCGTAGCCCTGCAGTGCGAGCCCGATCCGCTCGGTGACGAACTGGTCGGCGATGTAGTAGAAGCCGTGGTTCTCCTGGCCGACCAGGTTGCCGAGCGGGACCCGTACGTCGTCGAAGGTGAGCTCGCCGGTGTCGGAGGCGAGCCAGCCCATCTTCTCGAGCTTGCGCGAGACGGTGTAGCCGGGCGTGCCCTTGGGGACGACGATCAGCGAGATGCCGTGGGCGCCCGTGTCGGCGGTGCGGCACGCGACCGTCACGAAGTCACCGCGCACCGACGAGCTGATGAACATCTTCGCGCCGTTGATGACCCACTCGTCGCCGTCGCGGACCGCCTTGGTGGTGATGCCGGCGACGTCGCTGCCCGTGCCGGGCTCGGTGATGCCCAGCGAGCCGATCAGGTCGCCGGCGAGGGTGGGCTTGACCCACTTCTCGATCAGCTCGGGCGAGCCGTTGCGGGCGATGTGCGGGACGGCGATGCCGTGCGTGAACATCGCGGTGAGGGCGCCGCCGGAGACGCCGGCCTCCATGAAGCCCTCCTGCAGGGCCAGGTTGTCGAAGAGGGTGCCCCCGTCGCCACCGACCTTCTCGGGGAACCCGACTGCGAGCAGACCCGCCTTCGCGAGCTTCTTCTGGACATCGCGCGGCACCTCGCCGGCGCGCTCCCACTCCTCCATGTGCGGCATCAGCTCGCGCTCGGCGAACGCCCGCGCGCTCTGCTTGAGGGCGACCTGGTCCTCGTTGAATCCGGCGGTCGGCGACCAGGCGGTCACAGCAGGCTCCCTTCGATGTTGGCCAGCCGGCCGCGGACCCACTCCGCCAGGCCCTTGGCCTGCGGGTCGAACCGGGCGGTGGCGGCGACGCCCTCGTCGAGGAGGCCGTGGATGAGGATGTTGACGCCACCGAGGTTGGGCAGCGGGTAGACCTCGACGTCGAGGTCCTTCGCCTCCGGGATCAGCTCACGCACCTGCCGCGGCGACATGAACTTCGTCAGCCACGTGACGCGCTCGGCGTACTTCGGGTGGCCGTCGTGCTTGACCCAGAGGCCGATGTTGGCGTCGCCGCCCTTGTCGCCCGAGCGCCCGTGGACGAACGTGCCGAGCGGCAGGCGCCGGGTCAGCGTGTCGGCCGGTGCGGGGAACGGCGACGGCCGCAGCCCCACGGTGCGGTCGAGCGGCTGGTCGCTCACCTTCGGGTCGGCGATCACCTCGACCGAGCCGTCGTGGTGGACCACGGTGTGCTCGACGACGCTCCGGTCGACGTACGCCGGGGTGTAGACGCCGTACGCCGTGCCGGGGCCGGGCATCCGGCAGGGGACGAAGCCCGGGTAGGAGCCGAGGACCTGCTCGATGACCGGCCCGGTGAAGCCCTTCGCGACCTTGGCCGCATCAGTGTCGAACGCGGTGATCCGCAGGATCGCGGAGGCCGCCTCCTGCGTCGCCGCGTCGGTGTCGGGCTGGACGACGTCGGACCAGACGACACGCCCCGGGCCCTTGTCGCCGAACGCCGCGGTGGCCTGCGCCTGGATCCAGGCGGCCTTCTCCTTGACGTCGAGGCCGGTGAGGATCAGCTCCATCGAGTTGCGGTAGCCGGCGAAGTAGTTGAGGCAGGCCTTCAGCTGCGCGGGCGGGAGGTCGCCGGTGACGCCACTGACCCGCACCCGGTCGGGTGCCTCCTGGGTCAGCTCCATCGTCGTGAGGTCGACGGTGACGTCCGGGTTGAGGTACTTCGTCGTCTGGATCTCGTAGACGAGCTGCGCGGTGACCGTGTCGAGCGTGACCGCTCCGCCGGTGCCCTCGTGCTTGGTGATCACCATGTCGCCGTTGGCCGAGATCTCGGCGATCGGGAAGCCGAGGGGCTTGCTCCGCGCCTCCTCGGGCAGCTCGAGGAAGCCGGAGAAGTTGCCGCCGACCGCCTGCGTGCCGCACTCGATGATGTGCCCCGCGATGACCGCGCCGGCCAGCGCGTCGTACGACTCCGGCGTCCAGCCGTGGTGGTGGATCGCCGGGGCGACGACGACGCTCGCGTCGGTGACGCGGCCGGTGACGACGAGGTCCGCGCCCTTGCCGAGCGCGCTGGCGATGCCGAACGCGCCGAGGTAGGCGTTGGCCGTCAGCGGGTTGCCGTACGTCGGGTGCGCGAGGCCGAGCGCCTCGGTCTGGCTGCGGATGTCGTCACCCGCGACATAGGCGATCTTCGGGCTGAGGCCGAGGCCGTTGCTGACCTCGGCGAGCTTCTCCGCGAGGCCCTTCGGGTTGAGGCCGCCCGCGTTGACGACGACCTTGACCCCCTTCTCGAGCGCGAGGCCGAGCGCGTCCTCGGCCTGCCGCACGAACGTGCGCGCGTAGCCGAGGTGCGGGTCCTTGAAGGTGTCCTTGCCGAGGATCAGCATGGTCAGCTCGGCGAGGTAGTCGCCGGTCAGGTAGTCGAGCGGCCCGCCCTCGAGCATCTCCCGGAACGCCGTCAGGCGGTCGCCGTAGAAGCCGGAGCAGTTGCCGATGCGTGCTGCGGTGGTCATGCCTTCTCCCCCTGGGACTGGTCGTGCCCGGACTGGTCCTTCTGTGCGGGGCGTCCGCCGCCGGCAGGGCCGGCGAACGCCTGGGCGATCGCCAGCCACTTCTCGGCGTCGGGCCCGTCGGCGACGAGGCCGGTGTCGTCGCGGTGCACGCGCTGGGTGACCAGCGCCGCGAAGTCGTACGCCGACCCGGTCACCGTCTGGCCCGCGTCGTCCGGGCCGAGGACGAGCGGCTCGCCCGACGGGAGGGTGAGCTCGAGCCGGATCGGCTCGGCCGGCGCCTCGAGGCCGTTCTGGGCGAAGGCGAAGTTGCGGGTGCGGAAGCCGATGCTGACGACGTGGCGGATCCGGTCGGTGACCGAGTGCGGGGCACCGACCGCGTCGGCGACGTCGAGGCCGTGGGCCCAGGTCTCCATCAGGCGGGCCGTGGCCATCGACGCCGGTGCCATCGGCGGGCCGAACCACATCAGCTTCTGGCCGTCCGGGACGGTGCGGAGCGCGGCAGCGAGCGCGGCCTTCGACGCCTGCCAGCGCTCGAGCAGCTCAGCGCCCGTGTGGGTCTTGGCGATCGTCAGCGCAGCGGTGTCGACGAAGCCGGTCGGGTCGGCGAACGCCTCCATGACCAGCGCGTCCCACCGCGTCTTGTCGCCGAGGGTCCCCTCGATCGCGGTCACCGACGACTCGTCGGTCCACAGCAGGTGCGCGATCGTGGTGGCCACGTCCCAGCCCTCGGCGGGAGTGGCGGTGCGCCAGCCGGCCTCGTCGAGGTCGGCGACCAGCGACTCGACGTACGCGCTCTCGGCCTGGAGGTCCGCGAGGACCCCGTCCAGCACGTCACTCATGCGAGCTCCTTCAGTTCGTGGTCGAGGGTGATGGCCCAGCGGTCGAGGATCCGGGCCCGCCGGTGCGAGTCGTCGCCCAGCGTGTTGGCGAGGCCAAGGCCGCGGAGGAGGTCGAGGGTCGCCTGCACGAGCTCACGCACGCCGGGGCGCGACTCGTCGACCTCGAGCAGCTCGACGGCGATGCGGTGCAGGCCGCGACCGGTCTCGATCTCGAGCGGGCCCACGGCGGCGAGCAGCTGCTCGTCGCTGCGGGCAGCGACCCAGAGCTCGAGGGCCGCGGTGAAGAACGGCGAGGTGACGTACTCCGCGAGGATGTCGAGCACCGCCCGCGTGCGCCCCTCGCCCACCGGCAGCTCCCGCTGCGCGGCCTCGAACTCGATCGCGCGCTGGTCGGCGAGGTGCCGGACGGCGGCGACGACGAGGTCGTTCTTCGTCGGGAAGTGGTGGAGCTGCGCGCCCCGGCTCACCCCCGCGATCTTCGAGACGAGCGTGGTCGACGTGCCGGCGAAGCCCGCGTCGACGAGGCACTGGATCGTCGCCTCGAGCAGCCGGGCCCGCATCGCTCGCGTGCGCTCCTCCTGGGGCACGCGCGCGGTCGTCTGGGTCACGGGTACAGGGTGTCCCACATACTTAGAAACAGTCAAGACTGACTTTTAGTGTCCTTTCTGCGGCTTGTCGCACGTGAGAAGGTGCGGCCATGACCGAGCAGCCCCCGCCGTACGCCGTGCCCGCCCAGCCGCAGCCCACCTCGACGTACGCCGAGTGGGGCGACCGCGCGGTGGCCACGCTCTGGGACGTCGTCTACTACCTGCCGCCGCTGGTCCTCACGCTGCTCTCTGTCGTCGCGTTCATCGCGGGCGCGGTGGCCTCCGACACCGACGACGACGGGCTCGCCGCTGCGATGTTCATCCTCGGCGCGGTCCTCTTCCTCGGCGGCGCCATCTGGGGCGTCGTGCGGCAGGTCAACAACTCCGTCGTGCGCCAGGGCCGCACCGGCCAGACCTGGGGCAAGGCGAAGGTCGGCATCTGGGTCCTGCAGGAGCAGACGGGCGCGGCACCCGGCTGGGGCAGCTGCCTGGGGCGCTGGCTGCTCCACGGACTGATCAACCAGGCGGTCTACCTCGACTACCTGTGGCCGCTCTGGGACCAGCCGAAGCACCAGACGCTGACCGACAAGATCCTCGGGACCGTGGTGGTCAAGCGCGTCTGAGGCGGGGGCCCGCCCCCGGCCCTGGCCTGCCCGACTCCGGCGCACGTGAACGCGATCGCCTCCCCGTGCGATGGACTGGTCATGAGAGCCCACGACCTGGCCCTGAGCCCACCGGAGGACCCCGTGCAGCCTGTCGACGACCACGCGATCATCGCGTTGTCGCTCACGCAGCCCGACGCCTTCGGTGCCCTCTTCGAGCGCCACTCCCGCGAGCTGCACCGCTTCCTGTCCCGGCGCCTCGGCGCGATCGCCGACGACCTCCTCGGCGATCTCTTCGTCGCCGCCTTCGAGCTGCGCACCCGCTACCGGGCCGAGCTCGCCGATGCCCGGCCGTGGCTCTACGGCATCGCCGCCAACCTCGTGCGCCGCCACCACCGCGCGGAAGCCACTCGCTACCGCGCCCTCGGCCGGACGCCGCTCGCGCTCGTCGCCGCCGACGGGTCCGGCGAGGCGGTCGCACTGGCCGATGCCGCGGCGCTGCGGCCCCGGCTCGCCACGGCGCTGGCCGAGCTGAAGGCAGCCGACCGCGACGTACTCCTCCTGCTGGCGTGGGGCCAGCTCGAGCAGGCCGAGGTGGCCGCCGCCCTCGGCATCCCGCTCGGGACCGTGCGGTCCCGCCTCCACCGGGCGCGCCAGCAGCTGCGCCCCGTCCTCGACGACCTGCAGGGAGAGCTCCGATGAACGACCTCGATCTCCTCGACCGCTTCGGCCCCTCGGCCCCGGAGCCCTCCGACGCCGCCCTCGCCGCGGCCCGCGCCCGGCTCTCGGCCGCCCTCGACGCAACCACCCCCGGCGTACGCCGCACCCGCCGGCTGCCCCTCCTCGTCGCCGCCTCGGTGGTCGCCGCCGGCGGCGCGGGCATCGCCGTCGCCCCCGCGCTGATGGGCTCGGACCACTCCATCGCCCTGGCCGCCGTCGACCCCCTGACCTTCCCCGTCACGCCCACCTGGCTGCCGGCGGGCCTCGGCGACCCGGTCTTCTCGAAGGACAGCAGCACCTTGATGTTCGCGTCGTACGGCCGGCCACAGGACGGGATCAACGTGGTCGTCTCGCCGACCCCGGACAACTGGGAGGACCGCGAGCACGAGCGGGCGATCGAGGTCCGGGGCCACGATGCCACCGTCTTCGAACAGGACCCCGGCGACGTCGTGGTCGTCTGGAAGCAGGACGACGGTGACTACATCGGCGTCTCGGGGCGCGGCGACTTCGCCGACGAGCAGGTGATCGAGCACGTCGCGGAGTCCGTCGCGGACCGCAGCCAGCGTGTTGACCTCTTCCTCACCGTGGCCCCCGCTGGCTGGCAGGTGCAGGCGTACCAGTCGGACATGCACGTGTCTTACGGCGAGCGCGGCGAACTCAGCGTGACCCTGCTGTCGTCGCAGGCGGATCCCTCCTCCGACTTCGGCGCGAAGAACGTCCACGACGTCAGCGTCGACGGCCGCACGGGCTGGATCGGCAACTACGTCGGCGACAGCGGCACTCCGCGCGACTGGGTCCTCGTCGCACCCGCTCCCGACGGTCGGGAGTTCGTCCTCCAGGCGCCCGGCGAGCTGAGCGAGGACCAGGTCATCGAGATCGCCGCCGGCGTACGCCACCGCTGACTGCACCCACCAACGCCGACGCGGGCGAGGCCCTCCCCCGAGGAGCCCCGCCCGCGTCGTGTTCCTTGCCCCCGCTGGTCCGGGTGCAGCGCGCTCAGTCGATGCGCGCCACCAGCGGGAGCCGTGACCGGGCACAGAGTCCGACCACGAGCGCGAGGAGCACCGGCACGCCGACGGCGACCTCCGCGAGCAGCAGCCACGGGATGTCGATCGTGTGGGCGCTACCGCTGGAACCGCCGTAGTAGTAGGCGTGCGAGGTCATCGGCCAGGTGACGGCGATGCCCGGCACAGCACCGACGACGACGCCGAGCACGGCACCGACGCCGCCGATGACGAAGGCGATGCCCATGGCGACCGCCCGGCTGGTGCGCGGTGCGGCACCCACCGCCGACAACGTCCCGAGGTCAGGTCCGGCGTCGGCCAGCGCGAGCACCGTCGCCGTCACGGTGCCGCCGACCATGAGCAGCGCGCCCACGACCATCAGGACCAGCATCATGAGGGCGTACTCCGGGTCCGGCTGCCAGCCCCGCTCGACGTACACGTCACCGCCGTCGGCGACGTCCAGGACCGCCTCCTCGAGGGTCTTGGCCTCGGCCGTCGACACGGTCCGGTTGATCAGCGCGCCGGCGACGCTGACGCGGGCGCCGAGGCGCTCGGCGGCGCGGTCCGCCACGATGGCGGTCGCCAGCGGGCGTCCCTTCACCGCGAAGGCAACGGCAGGCACCCTGAGGCGCTGCGCCTCCTTCATGCCGTCGGCGTCCTGGGCGTCGGCGGAGTCATCGACGTACCGCACCAACGTCAGGTGGCTGAGACCGCCCGCCTGCCTGCCCATCACCACGGCTCCGCCGCGGGCGAGGACCGCGTCGGCCTGCTCCACCTCGGACTGCGAGAGGCCGAAGTCCACCGCCGGGACCTTCGACGCGACTGCGACGCCGTTGTTGAACGGCCCGCTGAAGTCGCCGTACAGGTCGTCGCCGCCGCCCCTGAGCATGATCGACTGGCCACCTTCGTCGGCCATGCCGCGGACGACGACAGCGTCGGGCGCGAGCCGCTTCAGCACCGGTACGACGGCAGTCCACTGCTTCGCCACGTCGTCGGTGGCGCCGTAGTCGCTCCAGACGTTGACCTCGGCATGGCCCATCGGCAGCCGCGGCTCGTAGGTCTTCTCCCCCGCAGCCTCCTGACTCGCGTTGGCGATGCCGAGCGCGACGACACCGGCGACGGTCGCCATCACCGCGCCGATGGCAGGCACCGTGCGCGTGCGGTGGCGCAAGCCGTCCCGGAGGGCATACCTCACCGCAAGGGGCGCCCGGCCGGTCGACCGCGCGAGGAGGCGCAGGATCAGCGGCATGAGCGCGACGGCTCCGAGAACGGTCGTCACGGCGCCGAAGCCGATCCAGATCTCGCCGTAGCTGCTGGCCCCGACCAGGCCGACGAAGGTCAGCAGCCCACCGATCACCATCAGCACGATGCCGAGCAGCGGCGAGAAGCGCGCCGGTGCCGGGTCGCCGCGGCGTCCCGCCAGCACGCGTACGACGTCCTGCCGCGAGGCGAGCCACGACGGGACGAGAGCGGCGAGCACCGCGCTGACGAGGCCGAAGAGCGCCACCCCTGCAACCTGCAGCGGGCTCCAGTCGCGCGGCCCGAACCACGTCGAGCCGAACTGCTCGGCGACAGGGGAGACGAGCCAGCCCACCAGGACGCCACCGGCCGCGCCCACCGCGGCCGCCAGGCCACCGATGACGAACGCCGTCGTGAGCACGGCCGCGCGCACCTGCCGCGGCGTACCTCCGTTGGCGCTGAGCAGGGCGAGCTCGCGCTGGCGGCGCCGCGCACTGACCGCGAACGCCGGACCGGCGAGGAGCGCGACCTCCGTCAGCGCCATCACGACGACGAGCACGAAGACCGCCAGGTCCGGTCCGTTGAGGCCCCTGCCCCCGCTGTAGTTGGCGACGTCCTGGTCGCGGGTGGTCGGGTAGTACCCGTCCTTGCCGAGGTCGGCGAGCCTGCGGAGGTCGAGCGCTCCGGCCGCCTTGGCGAAGACGGTCACGTCACCGACCGAACCAGGCGCACGTCGGTCCGGAATTAGCTCGCCCGGCCGGCCCCAGGCCCGGCCGGAGTCCTTCTCGAAGGGGTCCTCGACAATGCCGACGACGCGGAGCGAGGAGCCCCCACGCACCTCGAGGGTCTCGCCGACACCAGGCCCGCGATCAGCCAGCCAGCCGTTGACGGCGACCTGGCCGGCAACGCGCGGGAGATGCCCCGAGACGAGGCGGTAGGTGCCGGTCAGGAGCGGGTTGGCGAGATCGGCCTCGTAGGCGTCGACGCGGGTCGCGCCCTTGTCGGTGCTCGCCCGGAGCGTGCCGTGCGCGCGGAGCGCCGTCGCGGTGCCCGCCCCCAGGGCCGCGCGGACCTGCCCCTCCATCTTCGGGAGCACGTCGACGGCGTGGACCGTGTTGTCGTTGTTGCCGTTGAAGCCGAGCACGATGTCCGCGGTGCCCATGTCGCCGACGACCCGCTCACTGCCCGTCACGCTGGCGGTCGCGATCACCGTCGAGGCCGCACTGACACCGAGGACCGGCAGCAGGATCATCAGGAAGACGACGAGGCTCCGGCCCTTGTTGCGCCACAGGTCACGCCAGGCCAGCCGCAACAGCGGCGTGAACCCGGTCATCGCGCGCCCTCCACGTCGAGCAGGTCCTCGGGGCCGCGGGTCCGGCCGGACTCGTCGACGACGAGGCCGTCACGGAGGAAGACGACGCGGTCCGCCCACGCCGCGTGCCGCGGGTCGTGGGTGACGAGCAGGCCGGCCGCTCCGGCGTCCACGCGGGAGCGCAGGAGCTTGAGCACCTCCTCGCCAGTGGCGGTGTCGAGGGCGCCCGTGGGCTCGTCGGCGAGGATCAGGCGGCGCTGGCCCACGATGGCCCGCGCGATCGCCACCCGCTGCTGCTGGCCACCGGACATGTCGTCGGGGTAGCGGTCGGCCGCCGCGCTCAGGCCGACCTCCTCGAGCGCGAGCAGCGCCGCGTCGCGCGCCTCGCCACGGCGTACGCCGTCGAGCTCGAGGGGCAGCGAGACGTTCTCGGCTGCGGTGAGCGCCGGGATCAGGTTGAAGGACTGGAAGACATACCCCACCGACGTACGCCGGAGGGCCGCGCGGCGGCTCTGGGAGAGGCGGACCAGCGAGGTGCCGTCGATGACCACGTCCCCCGACGTCGGGGTGTCGAGGCCACCGGCCAGGTTGAGCAGCGTCGACTTGCCGGAGCCCGAGGGGCCCATGACCGCGACGAGCTCGCCGGGCGCTGCGGTGACGGTGACGCCACGGAGGGCGCGGACCTCGGCGGCGCCGGCACCGTGGACGCGGGTGACCTCGGCAAGAGTCAGGATCGGAGCGGTCATCGCGTTGCCTCCTCGGCGACGGTGGAGCGGGACGGGGTGGCGCGGCGCGCCAGCCGCGCCTCGCAGTGGTCGAGCCAGCGGATCTCCGCCTCGGCGTTGAAGATCAGGGAGTCGAGGACGAGGCTCCAGGCCAGGTCGGCCGGCTCGTCGGTGGAGCCGCTGCGCTTGAGGCGGGTGTACTCGTGGAGGGCGTTCATCGTCGCGGTGCGCTGGCGCTGCACCAGCGAGCCGACGTCGACGCCGGGGATCGTCACGGCGATCGCCAGCTTGATCGCGAGCTCGTCGCGGGGCGGCTCGCCCCGGCCGACGGGCTCGTCGAACCAGGTGGCCACCTCGACCCGGCCGTCGGTGGTGATCGCGTACCGTCGCTTGCCGCCGTCACCGTTGGAGCCGTTGCTCTCGTCGGCCGCGACCGCCTCGTCCGACGCCGCCTCGATCATCCCGTCGCGCTCGAGGCGCGCCAGCGTCGTGTAGACCTGCCCGATGTTGAGCGGCCAGGTCGAGCCGGTGCGCCCCTCGAACTCGGTGCGCAGCTGGTAGCCGTACATCGGCCCCTGCTCCAGCAGCGCCAGCAATGCGTGTCGTACTGACATCAGTCCCCCTTCCGGACAACCCGGTGACTGCATACTAGGTATGCATACCGAGTATGTGTCAAGACCATCCGCCCCGCTGCGCCCCAATCGGCGGGATCGCTCGCCCGGCTTTCGCCTCGCGTGGTTGACTCCCCGCCATGCGCCTGACCACTCCCGCCCTCGGCCTCGTCCTGCTCACCTCGGCCCTCGGGCTGACCGCGTGCGGAGACAACGGCAGCGGTGACGACGAGATCGCGATCGCCGCCCTGGGCTCGCAGATCGCCTACCAGCTTCCCCCCGCCCAGGCGGAGTGCACGGCGAAGAAGATCGTCGAGGGCGTCGGCGTCGCGAAGCTGACCAAGGCGGGCGCGCTCACCAAGGACCACATCGCCCAGCTCAACGGCCAGTTCGACAAGGACGTCGCCACCCAGATCGCCGACGCCACCGTCTCCTGCTGGGACTGGCGCAAGAACACCGAGGCGTGGGCGTCGCAGTACCCCACGGCCGACGCCACGGACTGGGACAAGTACGTCGCGTGCGCCGAGAAGCTCGACGACAAGCTGCACGCCTCGATCCTGGCCGCCAACCTGAAGGGCGGCTCCGCCGCGCCCCGCGAGGCGTTCGCCAAGGCGCAGGCGAAGTGCCAGCAGGTGCTCGGCCCGGCGACCCACTGACCGCAGGCCACCAGCAGCCCCCGCGGCCCCCGCACAGACGGAAGGGCCCCGCCTCCCTCACGGGAGACGGGGCCCTTCTGCGTTGCTGGATCAGGCGGGGAAGGACTCGCCGTTCTTCGCCATGTCGCGCAGGTACTGCGTCGGGCGCAGCTGCTCGCCGTACTTGTCGGCCAGCTCGTCGGCGCGCTTGAGGAACGCCTCGATGCCGTAGGTGCCGTCAGCGGCGTCGTAGCCGGTGATGAACTGCGCGGCGCCACCGGTCATCGGCGGGAAGCCGATACCGAAGATCGAGCCGATGTTCGCGTGGGCGGCCGAGGTGACCACACCCTCCTCGAACGTCTTCGCGGTCTCGATCGCCTCGCGGAACATCATGCGGTCGCGCATGTCCTGCAGCGGGTACTGCACCTCCGCACGCGGGAAGAGCTCGGCGACGACGTCCGAGATCGAGCCGCGCTTGCCGTCGACGTACTCGTAGAAGCCGGCGCCCTTGAGCTTGGACGGGCGACCCGCCTCGATCATCTTGTTGACGACCTTCTCCGTCGTGGTCAGCTCCTCCTGGCCGAGCGCAGCGCGCGTGGCCGTGGCGATCTTGACCATGAGCTCCATGTTGAGCTCGTCGGTGATCTGGAGCGGGCCGACCGGGTAGCCGGCGGAGGTCGCCGCGCGCTCGATCGAGTACGGCGCCTGGCCCTCGAGCAGGAGCGCGAGGCCCTCCTCGATCTGGGTGCCGATGACACGCGAGGTGTAGAAGCCACGCGAGTCGTGCGCGATCATCGGGGTCTTCTTGATCAGCAGCGTGATGTCGTACGCCTGCGCGAGCGTCTCGTCGGAGGTCTCGCCGCCGCGGATGATCTCGACCAGCGGCATCTTGTCGACCGGCGAGAAGAAGTGCAGGCCGATGAAGCGCGCAGCGGCGCCCTCGCCGTCGATGCCCTTGGCGAGCTCGGTGATCGGCAGGGTCGAGGTGTTGGAGCAGAGCAGCGCGCCCTCGTTGAGGAACGGGATGACCTCGTTGAAGACCTTCTGCTTCAGCTCGACGTTCTCGAAGACGGCCTCGACGACCGTGTCGCAGCCCGCGGCGTCAGCCGGGTCGATGGTCGGCGTGATCCGGTTGAGGATCTCGTCGGCCTTCTCCTGCGTGAGCTTGCCGCGCGAGACGGCCTTCTCGTTGAGGCCGGCGGTGTAGGCCTTGCCCTTCTCGGCGGCCTCGATCGTGACGTCCTTGAGGACGACCTCGACGCCGGCACGCGCCAGGACGTAGGCGATGCCCGCGCCCATCATGCCCGCGCCCAGGACGATCGCCTTGGACGGCGTGTACTTGTCGACGCCGGCCGGGCGCTCCTTGCCCGCGTTGATCGAGCCGAGGTCGAAGAAGAACGCCTGGATCATGTTCTTCGCCTGCTGGCCGGTGACCAGCGAGGTGAAGTAGCGCGACTCGATGCGCGAGGCGGTGTCGAAGTCGACCTGCAGGCCCTCGGTGGCGGCCGCGAGGATCGCCTTGGGGGCCTTGTAGTCAGCCTGCTTGATCTGCTTCTTCAGCATCGGGGCGAACGCCGGGAGCATGCCCGCGAGCGACGGGTGCGACGGGGTGCCACCGGGGATCTTGTAGCCCTGGGTGTCCCACGGCTGCGCCCACGCCTCGGGGTTGGCCTTGATCCACGCCTTGGCGGCCGGGATCAGCTCGTCCTGGGTGGCGACGAGGTCGTTGACGAGGCCCTTCGCCTGCGCGGCGGCCGGCTTGAACTCGGTGCCCTGGCCCAGGATCTCCATGAGACCGGTCGCGAGGCCGAACATGCGGACGATGCGCGTGACGCCGCCACCACCGGGCAGCAGGCCGAGCTTCACCTCGGGCAGGCCGATGGAGTACTTGCCGTCGACCGCGATGCGGTGGTTGGCAGCGAGGGCGATCTCGAGGCCGCCGCCGAGCGCGGCGCCGTTGATGGCGGCGACGACCGGCTTCTGGAGCAGCTCGAGCTTGCGCAGGGTGGCCTTGACGCCCTCGACCATGTCGAAGACCTCCTGGGCGTTCTCCTTGCGGATGCCCATCATGCCCTTGAGGTCACCACCGGCGAAGAAGGTCTTCTTCGCCGAGGCGATGACGACACCGGTGATCTTGTCGGCGTCGGCGACGAGCTGGTTCACAGCGGCGTCCATCGAGCTGACGTACAGCTCGTTCATGGTGTTGGCCGACTGGTTCGGGTCGTCCAGGGTCAGCGTGGCGATGCCATCGGCATCGATGTCAACGCGGACAGCGGTCTGCTCAGTCATGTCTCTTGTCTTTCCTTCTCAGTCCGCTGCTCAGAGAGCTTCGACGATGGTCGCGATGCCCATGCCCGCGCCGACGCAGAGCGTGGCGAGGCCGTAGCGCTTGCCCTGGCGCTGCAGCTCGTCGACGAGCGTGCCCAGGATGATGGCACCGGTGGCACCGAGCGGGTGACCCATGGCCATGGCGCCACCGTTGACGTTGGTGACCTCCTGGCTGATGCCCATGTCCTTCATGAAGCGGAGGGCGACGGCCGCAAAGGCCTCGTTGATCTCCCACAGGTCGATGTCGTCGGCCGTGAGGCCGGCCTTCTCGAGCGCCTTGTGGGCCGCCGGGGCCGGGCCCGTGAGCATGATGGTCGGCTCGGAGCCGATGACCGCGGTGGCGACGATGCGGGCCTTGGGGGTCAGGCCGTGCTTCTTGCCCGCCTCCTCGTTGCCGATGAGCATGAGCGAGGCACCGTCGACGACGCCGGAGCTGTTGCCACCGTGGTGGACGTGGTTGATCTTCTCGACCTCGGTGTACTTCGCGAGTGCGACGTCGTCGAAGCCGGCGTCGACGCCCATGGCGACGAACGACGGCTTGAGGCGGCTCAGGCCCTCCACGGTCGTGTCCGGGCGGACGGTCTCGTCCGTGTCGAGGATGACCAGGCCGTTCTCGTCCTTCACCGGGACGACGCAGCCGTCGTAGTAGCCGTTGGCCCAGGCCTTGGCAGCACGCTGGTGCGACTGGGCAGCGAGGGCGTCGACGTCCTCGCGGGTGAAGCCCTCGATGGTCGCGATCAGGTCGGCGGAGACGCCCTGCGGGATGAAGTAGGTGTCGAGCGACGTCTTCGGGTCCATCGCCCAGGCGCCACCGTTGGAGCCCATCGGCACGCGGCTCATCGCCTCGACGCCACCGGCGAGGATCAGGTCCTCCCAGCCGGAGCGGACGCGGGCCGCGGCCTGGTTGACGGCCTCGAGGGCCGACGCGCAGAAACGGTCGATCTGGACGCCGGCGACGGTCTCGGCGAGGCCGGCCTTGACGGCGGCGACGCGCGCGATGTCGGAACCCTGGTCACCGATCGGGGTGACGCAGCCGAGGATGACGTCGTCGATGCCGCCGGTGTCGAGCGTCTCGTTGCGCTCCTCGATGGCGTGCATGAGGGTGACGACGAGGTCGATCGGCTTGACCTCGTTGAGCGAGCCGGTCTTCTTGCCTCGACCACGCGGCGTACGCACGTGGTCGTAGATGAATGCTTCAGCCATCAGGGTTCCTCACAGAGCGAATTGGTACACCGTGTACCCGGTGAATGGTAGCCGCACCCCGGCCGAAGGTGTATGCGTGCTCCCCGTCACATGGAAAGGACAGCGCGCGTCAGGCGCGCGCGAGCACGAAGACGTACGGCGCCGGGTGGCGCCGGTAGTCCATGACACCGAGCAGCGTGTCGGGGTCGACCCGGCGGAACGCGTCGATGATCGGGAGGTCGTCGTAGACCATCGCGGCGCTGACCACGCCGCGGAACGCGACGTCGCGCAGCCGCGCCTGGTGCCGTCGCGTCTCCAGCAACGGACGCAGCCGGCTGCTCACCGGCCTCGTGCGGCCGAGCTGGGCCGGCGACACGCGACCCGCGAGGCCGAGCGGCAGCCGACGCGGGCTCACGGGGTACACCGCCCCCGAGGCCGCTTCGAAGAGCAGCGGGTGGACGTGGTCGACGTCGTCGAACTGCTTGCCCCACCAGCCCGAGGGTTCCAGCAGACCGTCCATCGGATGGCCCGTCGCGATCTCCCGGCCGCGCCAGCGCCCCGTGATCTCGACGGCGGCGACGGGCGGCAGGTCGTCGAAGAGCGCGAGCGCCGCCTCGAGCGGAGCAGCCTCGCCGAGCGCCGCGAGCCGGTCGGTCGCCGCGCTCATGCGCTCGCCGGCAGTCGCAGGGCACCGGGCGCCGTGGCCGGCACGGCCGGCCGGGCCGGAGCCACCGGCGCCACCCGCTCGTACGGCGCACCCAGCGGCGGGCGCGGATCGGCCTCGCCCCGGTTGGGCCAGAACGCCATCGCCCGCTCCGCCTGGGCGGTGATCGTGAGCGACGGGTTCACCCCGAGGTTGGCGGTGACCGCGGAGCCGTCGGCGACGTGCAGGCCCGGGTGGCCGTAGACCCGCTGGAAGGGGTCGATCACGCCGGACGCTGCCGAGTCACCGATCGTGCAGCCGCCGATGTAGTGGGCCGTGGCGGGAATGTTGAAGAGGTCGGTCGCGACCGCGCCGGTGTCGCCGTCGACCTTCGCGGCGTACTCGCGGGCGATCTCGTGCGCGACCGGGATCCAGTCCGGATTGGGCTCGCCACTCCCCTGCCGCGTCCTGAGCAACCCGCGCCGGCGGTAGGAGGTGAGCGAGTTGTCGAGGGACTGCATCACCAGCAGGATGACCGATCGCTCGGAGGCACCGCGGGCGTTGACCAGCCGGAGGAACGCGATCGGGTGCAGCAGCACCGACAGCACGAAGCGGAGCAGCCGGAACGCACCGCCGTCGATCATCGGCATGATCTGCATGAACATCGAGTTCTGGCCCTTGCCGTAGGTGCAGACCTCGACGTGGGTCTGCGGCTCGGGGTGGATGGACGACGTGATCGCGACGCCCTGGGCGAGGTCGTCGCGGCTCCGGCTGGAGACGCTCAGGATCGCCTCGGAGTTGGAGCGCGTCAGCTCGCCGAGCCGGTCCGACAGGCCCGGCAGGGTGCCGTCGTCCTTGAGCTTGTGCAGCAGCTTCTGCGTGCCGAGGGCGGCGGCCGCGAAGACCACCTGCTGCGCGGTGAACGTCCGGCGTCCCTTGCGCAGCCTGCCGTCGGACCGCTCCGTCTCCACGACGTAGCCGCCCCTGCCGTCCTCGGCCACGGAGGTCACCGTCGTCAGCGGATGGACCTCGGCCCCGTTGGCCTCCGCGAGGTGCAGGTAGTTGGTCGTGGTGACGTTCTTGGCGTTGTGCTTGCAGCCGGTGAAGCACTCCGAGCAGTGGATGCAACCCCGGCGTCGCGGGCCGGCGCCGCCGAAGTAGGGGTCGTCGACCTCGACTCCCTCGTTGCCCTCGTTGAAGAAGACGCCGACGTTGGTGCGGTGGAAGGTGTCCGCCACGCCGCGGTCGCGGGCGACCTGCAGGAGGATGTCGTCCTTGGGGCCGGTGCGCGGGTTCTCGACGACGCCGAGCATCCGCTTCGCCTGGTCGTAGTACGGCGCCAGCTCGCCGGCCCAGTCGGTGATGTGTGCCCACGCGGGGTCGCGGTAGAAGTCCGGCAGCGGCTCGTAGAGCGTGTTGCCGTAGATCAGCGAGCCGCCGCCGACGCCCGCACCACTGAAGACCATGCACTTGCCGAGCACGCTGATCCGCTGCGGGCCGGTCATCCCGAGGCGCGGCGCCCAGATCGACTTGCGGAGGTTCCAGTTGGACGTCGGCAGGTCCTCCGCTTCCCAGCGGCGCCCCGCCTCGAGGACTCCGACGCGGTAGCCCTTCTCGGTCAGCCGGAGCGCGGTCACGCTGCCACCGAAGCCCGAGCCCACGACGATCACGTCGTAGTCGTAGGCGTGGTCGTGTGCAGTCATCGGGCAACCACCTCATAGTCCGCCGCGCGGAACTTCGCGCGGGCCTTGTACTGCGCCCCGATCCAGGGCCAGTTGGTCGTGATCCGGCCGTCCGGCTGGCGGTACCAGGAGGTGCACTGGCTCCAGACGCTGCCGGAGAGCTCCGCCTGCACCTCCTGGTCGTAGGCCTGCTCCACCTCGGACCGGACGTCGAGTGCGCCGGCACCGGCGGCCAGCTGCTCGACGTACGCACCGAGGTAGCGCGCCTGCGCCTCGAGGAAGTAGATGATCGACCCGCCGCCGGTGTTGGTGTTGGGGCCGTACATCACCACCAGGTTTGGGAAGCCCGGCACGGTCATGCCGTAGTAGGCGTGCGCGCCCTCCTTCCAGACCTCGGCGAGCCGCCGGCCACCGCGGCCGGTGATCTCCATCGGTGCGAGGAACTCGGTCGCCTTGAAACCGGTGCCCCACACCAGGACGTCGCACGGGTGCTCGGTGCCGTCAGCGGTGACGACGCCCGTCGGGGTGATCGCCGTGACGCGCTCGGTCACCAGGTCGACGTTGGGACGCGCGAGAGCGGGCAGGTAGTCGTTGGAGAACAGGATCCGCTTGCACCCCACCGGATAGTCCGGCCAGACCTTCTCGAACAGCCCCGGCTTCGCCTTCGTCTGCCGCTTCATGTGGGCACGGGACAGCGCGCGGACCGCACGCGCAAGAGGCCTGGAGTAGACCCACGCGATGCTGAGGCTCTCGACCACGGCGTACCAGGTGGCGCGCTCCGCCAGCTCCGTCACCGGCAGCTTCTCGAAGACCCGCTGGTGCAGCGGCGAGAAGGTCCGGTCCATGCGCGGCACGATGTGCGGGGGCGTGCGCTGGAAGAGGTCGAGATGGTCCACCTGCGCCTGGAGCTCGGGCACGAACTGCACAGCGCTGGCGCCGGTGCCGATCACCCCCACCCGCTTGCCGGCCAGGTCGACGGAGTGGTCCCACTGCGCGGAGTGGAACGCCGGCCCGGCGAACGTGTCGCGCCCTGCGATGTCGGGGAACGCCGGACGGGAGAGCTGCCCGACCGCCGGGACGAGCACGTCCACCTCGAGCGTGGAGCCGTCGGCGAGGGTGACCGTCCAGCGGCTCGTCGCGTCGTCGTACGCCGCGGTGCTGACCTCGGCGCCGAAGCGGAGGTGACGGCGCAGGTCGTAGGTGTCGACGACGCCGCGGATGTAGTCGAGGATCGCGGGCTGCCGGGAGAAGCGGTGGGGCCAGCGCGGGTTCGGCTCGAACGAGTAGGAGTAGAACGGCGAGGGCACGTCGCACGCCGCGCCGGGGTAGGTGTTCTCGCGCCAGACGCCGCCCACGTCGTCGGCCTTCTCGAGGATCACGAGGTCGTCGAAACCCCGCTTCTTCAGCTCGATGGCCGCCGCCAGGCCACCGAAGCCGGAGCCGATGATCGCCACGGAGGGAGCCGCCCCGCGGTGCGTCGCGGTCATCGGGCACCCCGGGCCGAGGCGTCCTCGAGGATCAGCCGGGCACACGCCTCCGGGTCGTCCGCGAAGGGGAGGTGCCCACAGCCGACGAGGTCGACGTGGCGCGCGAACGGCAGCGCCAGGCGGGCCCGGGCACTCTGGGTCCGGTGCAGGAGCACGACGTCACGGGTGCCCCAGGCGACCGTGACCGGCAGCTCCGGGAGCGAGCCCGGGTCGTCGTCGGGGGTGAGGCGGTAGCGACCGAAGTCGGACCGGGCTGCGGCGAACGCCGGCGCGGCGACCAGCGCTGCCAGATCCGCGCGGGCCGCCTCCGGGGAGACGCGCGTGGGGTGGCCGAAGAAGCCACCGAGCAGCGCGGCGCGACCGGCGGAGTGCCCGACCGCACGACTCAGCAGCGGCCCCGCGACCCGCCCGCTGGCCCGCATCGCCGTGACCATGCCCTGGGTCCAGCGCAGGCCCGGCGCCTGCCAGAACCCCACGGGCGAGAACGCCGTCACGGCCGCGGCCACGCCCTGCCGGCCGAGCTCGAGGGCGACGCCGCCGCCCATCGAGCTGCCCACCACGTGCGGTCGTTCGATGCCCTCTGCCCGGAGCCAGTCCGCGAGCCACGCGGCGTACCCGCGCGGACCGGGGGCGACGCCGTCGACCATCGGCGAGGCCCCGAAGCCGGGCAGGTCGATCGCGATGACCTCGTGGTCGCGGGCGATCCGGTCGAGGACGGGCTCGAAGACCTGCCATCGGCTGCCGATGCCGTGGACGAAGAGGACCGGGTCACCCGAGCCGGCGCGGTGGAGAGAGATGCTCATGGACCCATTAGAGCGACGCCGCGTCACGGTTCCCATCCGATCCGGCGCCGAGTTCTTTCGAATTCCCGCCACCGCTGGCAGGATCAGTCCGTGCTGCCGCAACTCCCCCGCTCGACCGCCGGCGCCGCGGCGCTCGTCGAGCTGGCCGCGGAGTACGCCGTCCCGGCCGAGCGCCTGCTCGCCGGCAGCGGCATCACCGAGACAGCCATCGCCGACCCGGCCGCCGAGGTCACCGCGGCCGCGGAGCTGGCCGTGGTCCGCAACCTGCTCCGCGAGCTCGGGCACGTCCCCGGGCTCGGCCTGATCGCCGGCCACCGCTATCACGTCGGCCTCTTCGGGATCTGGGGCTTCGCACTGCTCACCAGCCCGACCATCCGCGACGCCCTCGGCCTCGCGGTCAGGTTCGTCGACCTCACCAACTCCTTCTCGCGGCTGGCCTACACCGAGTCGGCCACCGAGGCGCTGCTGGAGTTCGACGACTCCGGGGTGCCCGCGGACGTCCGGACCTTCCTGCTGGAGCGCGACGTGGCCTCAGCCCTCCGCCTCCAGCAGGACATCCTGCGCGCTCCGCTGCCCGGCCTGCGGCTGGAGCTCACGCTCCCGGAGCCGCCGGAGGCCGGCGTCTTCGCGGAGGTCACCGGCGTGCACCCGGTCTTCGGTGCGCCACGCAACGTCCTCGTGGTGCCCCACGAGGCGCTGGACCGACCGCTGCCGCAGGCGCATCCGCTCGTCGCCGCCACCGCCCAGGACCAGTGCGCCGCCCTGCTCCGGGCCCGGCACGAGCGGGTCGGCGTCGCCGGCCGGGTCCGGCAGGTGCTGCTCGCGGGGCGCCCGGGCCGGATCCGCCAGGAGGAGGTGGCCGCCGCACTCGCGCTGAGCCCGCGGACGCTGCACCGCCGGCTCGCCGCGGAGGAGACGACCTTCCGGGACCTGGCCACGGAGACGACCGTGCTGCTCGCCCAGGAGATGCTCGCGGCCCATCTCACCGTCGAGGACGTCGCCGCCCGTCTCGGCTACGCCGGCGCGCCCGCCTTCACCGTCGCGTTCAAGAAGGCCACCGGGACCACGCCCGGCAGCTGGGCCCGCGCGCGACGGACCCCGACGCGCCCGTCCTGACCGGAGCTCAGGCCGGGGCGATCGTGCGGCGCTTGCCCGGCACGCGAGGAGCGCGACGGGGCACCGCCCGTGCGAAGGTCTCGATGAGCAGTCGCCGGGTCTGGCTCGGCAGCACCACGTCGTCGATGCCGAAGCCGTCGGCCGCCAGCACCGGGTCGATGTTGGCGCGCATCAGCTCGATGAACTCCGCCCGCTTCTTCTCCGGCTCGGGGTCGTCGAGGTAGACCGACTTGAAGGCGATGTCGACCGCGCTCTCGACCGGGATGGCGCACAGCTCCGCGGTCGGCCACGCCAGGCTGAGATCGGCGTCGATGCTCCGGCCACCACCCATGACGACGTACGCCGCGCCGTACGCCTTGCGGGTGGTGATGACGACGCGGGGGACGGTGGCGTTGGCGAGCTCGAAGGCGATCCGCGCGCTGCGGCGTACGAGCCGGCTCTCCTCCGCAGCGGTGCCGACCTGGAAGCCGGGCATGTCGATGAGCACGACGACGGGCAGGCCGAAGGTGTCACAGACGGCGACGAAGCCGCCGAGCTTCTCGGCCGCGGCACCGTCGATCGCGCCGCCGAAGACCTGCGGCTGGTTGGCGACGATGCCGACCGGGCGGCCGGCGAGGCGGACGAGGGCGCAGACCATGTTCGGCGCGTAGCCGGGCTTGATCTCGAAGACGGTCTCGTCGTCAGCGAGCCCCTCGATCACGTCGCGTACGTCGTAGGCCTGGCGCATGTTGGCGGGGATCAGCGTGTCGAGGCGGTCCGCGAGGTGGCCGGGCCCGGCGTGCGGATCACCGAGGTTCTGCGGGCCGTCCTGCCAGGAGGGAAGGTAGGAGAGGTAGAGCCGGATCGCGTCGAGCGCCTCGTGCTCGTCATCGACGGCGAGGTCGACGACGCCGCGGCGGGCGCAGTTGTCGGCGCCGCCGAGCTCCTCGTTGGTGGCGTCCTCGCCGGTGCCGTTCTTCACCAGGAAGTCCGAGGAGAGGCCCATCGTGCCCTGGCCGCGGACGATCACCACGAAGTCGCAGCAGGCCGCGAGGTTGCCGGGTGCGCCGAACCCGGGGCCGAGCATCGCGGAGACGAGCGGCACGTAGCCGGAGAGGTCGCACATCTTCATCAGCAGCTCGGAGCCGGGCGCGGCGAGACGGGAGTCGAGCGCCTCCTGCATGCGGTGGCCGCCGCCGTCGTGGAGCAGCACCATCGGGATCCGGTCATGCAGCGCCCGGTCGGCCATGCGCATCACCTTCGCCATGCCGACGGCCCCGTTGCTGCCGCCGAGCACGGTGAAGTCGAACGCCGCCAGCGCGACCGGGCGGCCGTCGACGTAGCCGATGCCGGTGATGACGCCGTCGGCCGGAGCCACGAGCGGGGCCGCGCCGGTGTTGGACGGACCCGGGCCGGCCAGGCCGCCGAACTCGCCGAACTCCTCGCCCGCGAGGTAGGCGATCCGCTCGCGCGCGGTCAGCTTGCCGCGGGCGTGCTGCTTGGCCACCTTGTCGGCGCGGGCCTCGTCGAGGAGGGCAGCCTTGGCCGACGCGACGTGGTCGATGAGTGCCTGCTCGGCGGTGCGCTCGGTGGTGCGCTCGGTGATGGGGTCGGTGGCCGGGTCGGCGGTGGTCATCGGGCGTCCTCGAGGGTGGTGGCGGCGAGCGTGGACAGCAGGAGCGGCTTGAGCGAGCGCCAGTCGGCGTCGAGATCGGCGTCGACGTAGAGCGTCCGGCGCATGGCCAGGCCGCGCATCGTGGCGACGGCGTAGCGGCCGGCAAGCGCTCCGGCCGGCGTCGTCAGCTCGGGGGCGATGAGGGCGGCCAGCGCCACGCCCTCGCGGTCAATGCGCTCCTCGACGGCGAGCAGATGCGCACGGAGCTCGGGGTTGGTGCGCGCGGCGACCCAGAGCTCGAGCGCGATGACGAACGTCGGGCCGGCGTAGAACTGCCAGACCACGTCGAGCGCCGCCTCGGCCCCCCGGCGCGGCTCCCGCTGGAGGTCGGCCCGGACGTCAGCGATCCGTCGGGCGGCCAGCTCGTCGACCGCGGCGGTGACGAGGGCGGCCTTGGTGCCGAAATGGTGCAGGTGCGTGCCGACCGAGCGCCCGGCGCGCTGGCAGACCTCGGCAACGGAGACACCGGCGTAGCCGACCTCCTCCATCAGCTCGAGGGTGGCCGCGATCAGGTCGGCACGGCTCGCCTCACGGCGTTCGGCCTGGGTCCTGCGGGTCATGGCCGCGACGGTAACGCATTTCCGTTACGTACGTAATGTTTCTGGTCAGACGCGGCGGCCGATGAAGGCGAGCAGCTTGGTCTGCGCGTCGGCATCGTCGGCCACCGCCACCCGCGGGCCGTAGTGGCCGCTCGACCGCAGGATCTCGTCCCACGGCTCCATGCCGGCGAGCATCGCCGCACAGCGCTCGGGGTCGAGCGTCTCGTCCTGCCCCGTCGCCCGTGCCAGGTCCCACGTGTGCAGGAAGAGGTCGCTGGTGAAGAACTGGTCGATGGCCCGGTCGAGCGGGTGGGTCCCCGGAGGCCCGGTGTAGGTCAGCTCCGCGGTCGCCGGGTCGTCGAGCAGCGCCTGGACCTGGGCCGCGAAGAAGTCCCACGCACCAACCGGGTCCTCATCGACGCTCGGCCCCTTCGCCAGCTCCACCCCCGCGCCCGAGGAGAGGAACGCCGGCAGCCATTCCACGAGGTGCCGGACCACGTCGCGCGCGACCCAGCCCTCGACCGGCGCCGGGTCGTCCCAGCGGCCGTCGGGCACGCCGTGCACCCGGGCGGCGAAGGCGGCGCTGGTCTGGCGGAAGGAGTCGGCGGCGCTCATGGAGCGAGCCTAGGCGGGTACGGCCCCAAGGACCCTGACAACGAAGGACGTGCGGAAGGAGGGCGTCATGCCCGGAAGGAGAAGCCCCGGCCCGAGCGTGAAGGACAAGGAGCTCTACGAGAAGCTCCGCGACGAGGGCAACAGCAAGGAGAAGTCGGCGCGGATCGCGAACGAGGCCGCACGGAGCGGACGTTCGACGGTGAGCAGCCGTGGCGGCCACGGCGGCGACTACGAGGACCGCACCGTCGGCGAGCTGCGCAAGCGCGCCCGTGAGGTCGGCATCAAGGGCCGCTCGCACATGAGGAAGGGCGAGCTGATCAAGGCGCTGCGGAACCATTGACGGTCCGGTCCACGATCCCAGCGCCCTTCGGTCGTGCGGGAGGATGACCGGGTGAGCGCCTCCCGCACCGCACTCGTCACCGGCGCGACCGGCTTCGTCGGTCGCCACCTCGTCCCCGCCCTCCTCGCCGAGGGCTGGGACGTCCGCGCCCTCACCCGGCGCCCCGAGGCGTACGACGGCCCGGGCACCGTCGTCGGCGGCGACGTCGACGACCCCACCACGCTGGCCCCGGCGCTCGAGGGCGTCGACGTGGCCTTCTACCTCGTCCACGCGCTCGACCACGCCGACTTCGAGCAGCGCGACGCACGCGCCGCCACCGCCTTCGCCCGCGCGGCCGAGCAGGCCGGCGTACGCCGGATCGTGTATCTCGGCGGACTCGGGGCGGACGGCGAGACCCTGTCGCGCCACCTCCGCTCACGGCGGGAGGTCGAGCACCTGCTGGCCGGGACCTCCGTGCCGGTCACGGCGCTCCGGGCCGCGATCATCGTCGGCGCCGGCGGCATCTCCTGGGAGCTCACCCGCCAGCTGGTCAAGAACCTCCCGGCGATGGTCGTGCCGCGCTGGGCGAGCACGCGCACCCAGCCGATCTCGCTCGACGACACGGTGCGCTACCTCGTCGGCGTGGCCGACCACCCCGATGCCGAGGGCCGCACGTTCGAGATCGGCGGCGCGGACAGCCTCACCTACCAGGAGATGCTGCAGGTGACCGCGGAGCAGGTGGTCGGCCATCGCGTCCCGATCGTGCGCGTGCCGGTGCTGACGCCGCGGCTCTCGTCGTACTGGCTCGCGCTGGTGACCGACATCGACATCCAGACCGGCCGCAACCTGATCGACTCGCTCGGCACCGAGGTGGTCGTCACCGACTGGTCGATCCGCGATGTCGTGCCCGGCGACCCGCTCCCCTACACCGAGGCCGTACGCCGCGCGCTGGCGCAGCGCTGACGCAGCGCTGATGCAAGGGGTCGCGCGCCTGGCGTGGCCACGGCCGCGGGTGCTCAGCCGAAGAGGAGCGGCAGGCCGAAGAGCATCGCCAGCGACCAGGTGAGGTGCGTGATGACGGGGCCCAGGATGCCGCCGGAGGCACGCCGCTCGAGCCCGACGACGACGCCGAGGCCCGCAGCGGCCAGCGTCAGCAGCAGGTTGCCGGTCGCGATGGTCGTCACGGTGTACGCCGCCGAGGAGACCAGCACCGGACGCCGCGGGAGGGCGGCGTACACCGCACCGCGGAAGAAGAGCTCCTCCGCGATGCCGTTGACGACCGTGACCGCGACGATCGCCGGCATCGCGCCCTGGGCGGCGTGGTCGAGGACGTCGGTCACCTGGTCGGCCACCAGCGACACCGGCCGCAGGACCAGGCCACCGACGAGGAAGATCGCCGCAAGTCCCAGCCCCAGCACGAACGGCGCGAGCACCGGTCGCCTGAGCCGGTCGCGCACCGCGATGCGACCGAGGTGGAGCGGGCCGGACAGGAGCGCACCGCCCGTCCACACGCCTGCGAGCAGCAGCGTGGCCGGGTAGAACCAGGCGCTGCCCGGCTCGATCCGCAGCGAGACACCCAGCACCAGCGCGCCGACGAGGATCGTGGCGCCCGCGACGACCTGGCGTCGCAGGAGCCCCCGCGGGGTGTCGCGTTGGTCGCGGGCGACCTTCTCCCACAGCGAGCGACGCAGCCAGGCGCGCACGTGCGCACCTCCCCTCATGGATGATGTTCCCTGTGACTGCCTCGATCATCGCCTACCAGGGCGAACCCGGCGCCAACTCCGACATCGCCTGCCGCGACGTCTACCCCGACTGGGAGACCCTGCCGTGCGCGTCGTTCGAGGACGTCTTCGCCGCGATCCAGGAAGGCCGCGCCGAGCTGGGCATGATCCCGATCGACAACTCGCTGGCCGGCCGCGTCGCCGACATCCACCACCTGCTGCCCAAGTCGGGGCTGCACATCGTGGGCGAGTACTTCATGCCGATCCACTTCCACCTGATGGGCGTGCCCGGCGCGTCGCGGTCGGACATCAAGACCGTGCACTCGCACGTCCATGCGCTCGGGCAGTGCCGGCGGATCATCGCCGAGCTGGGGGCGCGGCCGGTGATCGCGGGTGACACCGCCGGGTCCGCGCGCGAGGTGGCCGAGTGGGGCGACCCGTCGCGCGCCTGCCTCGCGCCGCCGCTGGCCGCCTCGGTCTACGGCCTCGACGTCCTCGCGGAGAACGTCGAGGACGAGGACCACAACGCGACCCGCTTCGTCATCCTGTCGCAGGAGTACGTCGAGGCCCCCGCGCCTGCCTCGGACGCCGAGATGGTCGTGACGACCTTCGTCTTCCGGGTGCGCAACCTGCCCGCCGCGCTCTACAAGGCGCTCGGCGGCTTCGCGACCAACGGCGTCAACATGACCAAGCTCGAGGCGTACATGGTCGACGGCGAGTTCACCGCCACCATGTTCCTCGCCGACGTCGAGGGGCATCCCTCGCAGCCGGGCCTGGCGCGGGCGCTGGAGGAGCTGGAGTTCTTCACCGACGAGCTAACCGTCCTCGGCGTCTACCCCGCCGCGGAGTTCCGCATCGAGGGCGAGCACCAGCCGAAGTAGCCCGGGCCGTCGCGCCGAGAGGGCAAGCAACAAGGGGTGGACTCCTCGTCACCATGTGACGAGAAGTCCACCCCTTGTGCGACGTGCAGATCAGCGCGGAAGCTCCGTGCCGCTGGGTGGCACCGGGCTTCCGTCTGAGGTCTGGCTGGGTCAGCGACCGCCGCTGAAGCGGGCCGCCGAGTGGCTGTTGCCCGCGCCGGCACCCGAGCGGCGCTGGCCACCCTGACCGCCGGAGCGCTGGCCACCCTGACCACCCGAGCGCTGACCGCCCTGGCCGCCGGAGCGCGCCTGGCCACCGCCGGCGGAACCACCGGAGCGCGAGCCGCCCTGGCCACCCTGGCCGGAGCCGCCACGCGAGCCACCCGAGCGCTGGCCGGAGGCCGAGGCACCGGAGCCGCCGGCGTTGCCGCCGTTGCCACCGCGCGAACGGGAGCGGTTGCGGCCGCCACCCGAGCCTGAGCCCGAGCCAGCGCCACGACCGGCGGGCTGCGCCGGGGCCTCCACCTTGAGGCCACCCGCGACCTCGACGCGCTCACCGGGGGCGAGCGACTTGAGGATCGGGTGCGAGGCGTCGCCGACGACCGTGGTGGTCGGCTTGATGCCCGCGGCACGAGCCAGGGCACGCACGTCGCGGACCTGGTCGTCGGTCATCAGCGTGATGACGGTGCCCTCGGCGCCGGCTCGCGCCGTACGGCCGGAGCGGTGGAGGTAGGCCTTGTGCTCGGACGGCGGGTCGGCGTGCACGACGAGCGCCACGTCGTCGACGTGGATGCCGCGCGCTGCGACGTCGGTCGCGACGAGCGTGGTGGCCGCGCCCGAGTGGAACGCCTCCATGTTGCGGGTGCGGGCGTTCTGCGACAGGTTGCCGTGCAGGTCGACCGTCGGTACGCCGTTGGCGTTGAGCTGGCGGGCGAGCGCCTTGGCGCCGTGCTTCGTGCGCGTGAAGACGACCGTGCGGCCGGGGGCCCGGGTCAGGTCGACCAGGATCGGCAGGCGCGACTCGCGGCGTACGTGGAAGACGTGGTGGTCCATCTTCGCGACCGGCGACTGGGCCGAGTCGGCCTCGTGGGTCACCGGGTCGTTGAGGAACTTCTTGACCAGCTGGTCGACCGCGTTGTCGAGCGTCGCCGAGAAGAGCAGGCGCTGCGAGCGCGGCGGCGTGGCCTGGAGCAGGCGGCGCACGGCCGGGAGGAAGCCGAGGTCGGCCATGTGGTCGGCCTCGTCGAGGATCGTGATCTCGATGTCCTTGAGCGAGCAGTGACCCTGCTGGATCAGGTCCTCGAGGCGGCCCGGGCAGGCCAGCACGACGTCGGCGCCGCGGCGGAGGCCGGCGACCTGCGGGTTCTGGCCGACGCCACCGAAGACGGTCTGCGTGGTGAGGCCGAACTCGGCCGCGAGCGGCTTGAGGGAGGCCTCGATCTGGCCGACGAGCTCACGCGTCGGGGCCAGGATCAGCGCACGGGGAGCGCCGGCGCGCGGCTTGCGGCCGGAGGCCGCGAGGCGGGCGACCATCGGGAGCAGGAAGGCGTAGGTCTTGCCGGAGCCGGTGCGGCCACGGCCGAGCACGTCGCGACCCGCGAGGGAGTCGCCGAGCGTGGCCGCCTGGATCGGGGTGGGAGTGGTGATGCCCTGGGCAGCCAGGACGGTGGCCAGTGGCGTGGGTACGCCGAGGCCAGCAAAATCAGACGTGAAGTCAGAAGTAGACAAGGAGTCATTCAATTCGTTCGGTGTCTCACCAGAACGCCCGCGGTGACCGCGGAAGTGAGCCTCGAGAAGCGAGGCGCAGCCAAACAAGGGCTGCCGGTCCGCGGCAAGACTGGGCGGACTCGACCACTGTACGGGACCCGGCCCTGACCTGCGAAAACGCGGAGGGTGAGATCGCCCACCCCTCAACGGCGGGCGACGACGGGGTGGCCGTGCCGCCAGCGGAGCCGCGCGACGAACGGGACGCGCCGGCCACCGGTCCACTCGGTGCCGTGACGCCACGCGTGGAAGTAGAAGCGCACGGTCCGGCCGGTCCGCAGCACCTCGCCACCGCCGGCTCCGCAGAGCACCCGCCCGGCGCGCGAGCGCAGCACCAGCCGCCCGTGGTGCGGGCCGGCGGGCGTGAAGCGGCCGCCCGGCGTACGGGCGCGGTAGACCTCGGTGCGGTAGCCGCAGCCGCGGTAGGAGTGGCGGCTGACGAAGAGCCACGTGGCGCCGCCGTACGTCAGCATGCTCGGCGCCTCGGTGATCGTGCGGCCGTTGCTGACCAGGACCCGCGAGCGGGCGCCCGGCCGGAGGCGCAGACCGTCGCGGCGCAGCGCGATGATCCGGATCTGCCCGACGCCGCTCACCCGGTCGCGCCGGACGAAGGTGAGCCAGCGCCGGCCCTGCGGGCCGACGTACACCGACGGGTCGATCGCAGTGGCCCGCCGGCCACCGCAGACCAGCGGCCCGCCCACGGTCCGGAAGCCGTGCGCCGGCCGCGACGAACGTGCGACGCCGATGCAGTCGCGGCCGCCGCGGCGCGTGGCCGCGAAGTACAGGTTGTACGCCGGACCCCGCCGCCCGCGGGCCGGCGCGACCCGCGCGACGTGCGGCGCCCAGAGGTGCCGCGTGCCGCCGATGCCGGTGCCGAACCAGCGCGGGAGGCCACTGCGCGGCATCGCGAAGCCCGATGACCGGAACCCGCGGCCGTAGCGCGTCGAGACCAGCACCGGGAAGCCCGGGCCGGTGCCGAAGACGGCCACGTGGCCGCGCGCCCGGAGTGGCGACGGATCGGGGAGCCCTCCCTCCGCGAGCTGGGCGACGGCCCGTTCGTGCCCGCGCGCGGAGGCCGCTCCCTCCCCCACGACACCGACCATCACGACCACGGCCACCAGGACGCCGAGCGCCCGTCTTACTGCCTGCACTGCTGCCCCAAACACGTGTCCCCGGTGTGCCTGCCGCACACCCGGGGACGAGGGTCCGTCAGCAGTGGTCCAGACGTCCCGGAAATGAGAGAACGCCACCCGTCCGGGCCACGGAATGGCCCGAACGGGTGGCGTCGATCAGTCCTGCTTGTCGGACTCCTGCGGGTTTGTGCCGCGTCAGCGCTGGCGCGGGCCGTACGACGGCGTCGACTTCTGGAACGCCGCGTTGCGCGCCGCCGCGGTGTTGCGGGCGAAGAGGAGGAAGAGCTGCTCGAGGCGCTCGCGGGCGAAGGTGCGTCGCGGCGAGGAGGTCCAGCTGTCGTTGAAGAGGCGCTTGGCAGCCGCGAGCTGGTCGGGCGAGCGACCCTTGAGCTGCTCGGCCAGGGCGAACGCCGCGGCGAGGGGGTCGGAGTCGAGCTCGGTGACCAGGCCCAGGTCGCGGGCCTCCTTGCCGGAGATCATCTCGGCGGTCATCGTCAGCTTCTTGGCGACGTCGATGCCGACGAGCTCCTTGAGCGCCTGCACGCCGGACATGTCGGGGATCAGGCCCCACTTGCCCTCGAGCACCGACCAGGTCGAGTCGGGCGTCGCGAACCGGAAGTCGGCCGCGAGCGCGATCTGCAGGCCGCCGCCGAGGCAGTTGCCGTGGACCGCCGCGATCACCGGCACCGGGATCCGGCGGAAGCCCCACGGCGCCTCCTGGAAGAGGTTGGTGCCGCGCAGCGGGTTGGGCACGAACGCCTTGAGGATGCCGGCGGGCGACTTCAGCACCTTGGCGAAGTCGAGGCCCGCGCAGAACGAGGCGCCCTGGCCGCTCACGACCACGGCCCGCAGCGTCTTGTCCTTGCTCAGCTTCCGCGTCGTGCGCTGGAGGTCCGCGAGGAGGTCCAGGGTCAGCGCGTTCATCTTGTCGGGACGGGCGAGCTGGACGTGCGCGATGCCGTCGACGGTGGTGCAGGAGACGTAGGACATGGCTTGAGGTTACTCGCGAGTACGCCGCGGGGCGAGGGCGATCTGGGCCACACGGCTACCGTGCTGGGCATGCGTCAGGTCAGCAGCTCCCTCCAGCTCGACGTCCGGACCGACGCCCACCTCGTCTTCTCCGTCGCCGTCGCGCAGAGCCACCCCCTCAGCGACGAGCACCTCGACATCACCCTCGACGGCGCCCCGCTGGCGGCCACCGAGATCACCGACGTCCACGGCACGCGGCTGCACCGGGTCGCGGCCGGGCCCGGCCGCCTCGAGATGACGTACGCCGCGACCGTCGGCCCGGCCGAGCCCGCGCCCGTGCTCCCCGCCGACGACATCGTCTACCTCCGCCCGAGCCGCTACTGCGACTCCGACCGGCTCGCCAACACGGCGTACTCCCACCTGGGCGACGCGACCGGCCAGGAGGTCGTCGAGAAGGCGCGGCAGTGGATGCTCGGGCACATCGTCTACGCGCCGGGCAGCAGCGGCCCGGCCGACGGCGCGCTCGAGACCTACCTCCACCGCGCGGGCGTCTGCCGCGACACCAGCCATCTCCTGATCGCGTTCCTGCGGGCGCGCGGCGTGCCGGCGCGGCTGGTGTCGGCGTACTCCCCCGGGCTGCAGCCGATGGACTTCCACGCGGTCGTCGAGGTGCTCGTCGACGGCGCCTGGTGGGTGATCGACGGCACCGGCCTCGCCAGCCGGCCCGACCTGGTCCGCATCGCGACCGGGCGCGACGCCGCGGACACGGCGTTCCTCACGGTGCTGGCGGGCAACGCCGACCTGCGCGGCCTGCGCGTCGACGCGACCAACGCCGAGGGCCTCACCCCCGACGACGGCGTACGCCGGGTGCAGCTGCGCTGACGCCCGCTCGCGCCCGGCAGGCGACTCAGACGCGCGTCACGTCGACCGCGACGGCGAGCGTGGAGGCGCCCGCGGCCTCGGCCATCACGATGCCCTTGAGCGGGGAGACGTCGCGGAAGTCGCGGCCCCACGCGGTCACGACGTAGCGCGAGTCGGCGAGGTGGTCGTTGGTCGGGTCGAGGTCGATCCAGCCGCCCCCGGGCACCATCACCGAGGCCCAGGCGTGGGAGGCGTCTGCGCCGGCGAGCTTGGCCTGGCCCGGTGGCGGCACGGTCTCGAGGTAGCCCGAGACGTAGCGCGCCGGCAGCCCGAGCGACCGCAGGCAGCCGATCGCCAGGTGGGCGAAGTCCTGGCAGACGCCCTGCCGCAGCTCGAGCAGCTCCGGGAGCGTGGTGCGCACGGTCGTGACGCCGGACTTGTAGGCGAAGTCGCGGTGGATCCCCCGGGCCAGCGCCACGATCGCCTGGCCCAGCGGCATCCCGGGCGCGATGACGGAGCGGCAGTAGTCGAGGACCTCGGGGGCCGGCTGGACGAGCGGCGACGGCAGCAGGTGGCCGACGCGGTCGACGGGGTCGGCGTGCGCGAGCAGGTCGGCGGCGGCCGCCTCGACAGTCCACGCGTCGAGCGCGTCGAGGTCGGGCTGCGGCCAGTGCACCTCGAGGTGGCTCACCTTCTCGACCACGAGCTCACGGTGCGGGGTCTGGATCTCGACGTAGAACGACGGGTTGCCGAAGTGGTCGACGTGCTCGGTCAGCAGCTGCGGCTCGGGCGAGACGTGGACCTCGTTGGCGAGCACCCGCTGCGAAGGCGTCGCGCGCGGGGCGAGGAAGCCACGCTCGAAGCAGGCCTCCACCGCCCCTTCGTAGGTGTACGTCGTGCGGTGCCGCACGGTGTACTGCCGCGGGGTCCAGTCGTCGGGGCCCTGGCTCACGAAGTCACCGCCCAGTTGATCGGCAGCGTCTGCTGCGAGGTCTTGCGCGCGAACCGGCGGCGGGTCAGGTCGTCGGAGACCGCGAACAGGGAGGCGCGCACCTCGCCGAGGATCTCGGCCAGCCCGGTCCGGTCACCGGCGCACGCCTCGACGAGATCGACGCGGGCCACCTGGCCGGCGAGCGCCTCGGCCTTCGCGGCAAGCACCTCGTCGCCGACGAGGTGGAGGTCCTCGGCGAGCCGGTCGATGCTGAACGCGACCGAGCGCGGGTTGCCCCTGTCGAGCAGGAGCAGCGAGACGGCGGAGTGGATCGGCCAGACCGGCCCCTCGCCGGCGACCGTGCGGCGGCGGTGGGTCAGGATCGACTCGCCCACCTCGAGCACCGCCTCGGTGAGCTGGCCGTCGATGATCGGCGGCCGCTCCTGCGCGAGCGTGGCGGCGAGCAGCGCGACCGTGAACTGCGCGCGCTCCAGCCGGATGCCGCCGTCGAGGAAGCCCCAGGTCTCGTCGCGCACCATCGACTCGGCGATGACGCCGGAGACCGCGAGCAGCGACTCGAGCACGTCGTAGAGGTGCGGCTGGAGCTGGTGCTCGTCGGACGGCACGTGGGCCAGCGTGCGGTCGAGTCGCGAGAGGACGTGCCAGATGTCCTGCGAGAGCTGGTCGCGCACACGCTGCGCAGCGTCGCCGAGGCGGTCGGCGGCGTAGCGGAGGCTGCCCGACTGCCGGGGGTCGGTGACCATCGTGCGCACGTGCGCGCGGGGCTGCGCGGGGTCGCCCGGCACCCGCGTGATCGTCGTGGCGGCCGCCAGCAGGGCCCGCATCGCCTGCTCGCCCGGGGTGCCCGGACGCGACGCGTGGTCCTCGACCAGGTCGTCGCAGACACGCAGCACGCGGCCCGCGGCCTCGGCGCGCTCGGCGTACCGGCCGAGCCAGAAGAGGTTGTCGGCGACGCGGGGCGCGACCACCGCGCGCGGGCGGACGGCGACGAGCTCCGGGCGTACGCCGGGGTCGCCCCAGCCGCTCTCGGCGGTCTCGGGCGCCAGCACCCAGACGTCCTTGGCGATCGCGCCCGCGGAGCTCGAGACGTGGAGCTCGGGGGCACCCACGCCCGCGCGGGCGAGACCGCCGGGCATGACGTGGCGCTCGCCGTCGCGCTGCGCCCAGAACGTGCGGACGACGACGCGGCCGGGCACGAGGCCGCGCGGGGTGACGACCGGCGCCGTCGAGAGCGGGAGCGGCTCCTGCCCGACCCAGGCCCAGGGCTCGGCCTGGATCCGGCGCCGGAGCTCCTCGCGGGCATCGGGCGCCAGGTGCGCGCCGAGGTGTGCCCGCTCGGGGCCACCGGTCGCCAGCGGACGGATCACCAGGCGGTCGAAGCTGTCGAGCACGTGGGCGAGGCCGTCGCGGTCGCCGCACCACCAGGCCGGCTTGCCGGTCAGCTGGAGGTCCTCGCCGAGCAGGGCCTGCGACGCGGCCTGCAGGAAGGGCGCGAGGCCGGGGTTCTCGAGCACCTGGGCGCCGAGGGGGTTGGCCACGGTGAGGGTGCCGCGACGGGTCGCCTCGACCAGGCCCGGCAGGCCGAGCTGGGAGTCGCCGCGCAGGTCGAGCGGATCGCAGTACTCCGGGTCGACGCGGCGCAGCAGCACGTCGACCGGCTCGAGCCGGCCCGCCGCGCGCAGCCACACGCGGCCGTCACGCACCACGAGGTCGTCCGACTCCGCCAGCGGGAAGCCCAGCAGGCTGGCCAGGAAGCTCTGGTCGTACGCCGTCTCCGACATCGAGCCGGGCGAGTAGAGGACGACCCGGGGCACCTCGGAGCTCGGCGGAGCCGCCTCGCGCACGGCCGCCGACATGGTGTGGAAGAAACCACGCAGGCGGGCCAGCTCGGTGGAGCGGTGGAGGCCGGCGAGCACGCGCGTGGTCACGCGCCGGTTGGCCATCGCGTAGCCGGCGCCGGACGGCGCGGACATCCGGTCGGCGAGCACGCGCCAGCTGCCGTCGGCGTCACGGCCGAGGTCGTGGGCTCCGACGACGAGCCCGCCACGGCTGCGGACGTGGTCGACCTGGCGCAGGAAGCCGGGGTGGCCGAGCACGACCTCGGCCGGGATCACGCCACGGCGCAGCAGCAGCCGCTCGCCGTACAGGTCGTCGTGGATCAGCTCGAGCAGGGCGGCGCGCTGCTGCAGGCCGCGCTCGAGGCCGGCCCACTCGGCGGCGCTCAGCACCACCGGGAGCGGGTCGAGGCGCCAGTCCAGGTCGCGGACCCCGTCACGGCCGCTCACGCCGTAGCGGATGCCGTCGTCGTGGACCAGGCGCCGGGTCTCGTGGCGGGCCGCGAGCAGCCCCGGCATGCCCATCGCGTCGACGGCGTCGGCAAGGAGCTGCTGCTCCGGGCGGAGCCCCTCCCCGGCCACCAGCTCGTCGACTCCACGCAGCGGGTCAGCCGGGCGGTCGCGCAGCGTCGCGGCGTACGCCGCCAGTACGCCGGAGGACACGGCCGTGGGCGCGCCGGAGGCCGGCGCGGCCCCATCGGCCGGGTTGAGCGGGGTGGTCACGCATCGACCCTACGGTCGATTCCCCGGGAGAAGCGCCGCGCCGTCACGCGACGGGTGGCGCGTTCCGCCGGGTTCCGGATCAGGCAGCCGGCGTGAACTCGCGCGACGAGGCGGCCGCGTCGAGCTCGGCCTGGATCGCCTTGCGGGCCTTCCGGCCACCGGTCGACATCTTGTAGAGCTGCGCGACGCGCTTCGGGGCGTTCTTCGGCGTCGTCGTGGCGAGCCAGCCGTTGGGCAGCGAGAGACGGAAGACCTTGTGCCAGGCCGACCCGAGCTGCTTCGGCAGCGAGCCCGCGACGTACGGCAGGCCGTACTTCTCGAAGACCGCCTTGACCTGCGGCGCCACCTCGGCGAGGCGGTTGGAGTTGAGGTCGGGGAAGAGGTGGTGCTCGATCTGGTGCGACAGGTTGCCGCTCATGATGTGCATGAGCTTCGAGCCGGTGATGTTGGCCGAGCCGAGGCCCTGGCGGAGGTACCACTCGGCCTTGGTCTCGCCGTCGATCGAGCTCTTCTCGAAGACCGCGACGCCCTCGGGGAAGTGGCCGCACATGATGACCGAGTGGCTCCAGACGTTGCGGCCCACGTTGGCGATGAAGTTCGCCACGAGGGTCGGGAGGAAGCCACCGAACGGCGCCGCGAGCAGCGGGTGCACGAGGTAGTCCTTGCCGGCCTGCTTGCGGATCTTCTTCAGCACGTCCTTCGCACCCTTGGTGAAGTGCTCCGGGCGGTCCTCCTTCTTCATCGGGAGGTACTTGCCGAGCTGCAGGTCGTAGGCCGCGATGCCGTACTCGAAGAAGCAGGCGTTGACGGCGTTCCACAGCGGCTGCAGCAGGAAGAACGGGTGCCAGCGCTGGTCCTCGTCGACGCGCATGATCGAGTAGCCGAGGTCGTTGTCCTTGCCGAGCACGTTCGTGTACGTGTGGTGGAGCTCGTTGTGGCTGTGCTTCCACGCCTCGGCCGGGGTGGCGTTGTCCCAGTCCCAGTTGGTCGAGTGGATCTTCGGGTCACGCATCCAGTCCCACTGGCCGTGCATGACGTTGTGGCCGATCTCCATGTTCTCGAGGATCTTGGCAACGGTCAGGCCGGCGGTGCCGACGACGAACGCCGGCGGGAAGACGCTGGCCAGCAGCGTGGCCCGCGAGCCGACTTCGAGCCAGCGCTGGAAGGCGATCAGCCGGCGGATGTACGCCGCGTCGGACGCGCCGCGCTTGGCGAGGATCTCCTGGCGGATCGCCTCGATCTCGGCGCCGAACGCCTCGATGTCCTCGGGGCTGAGGTGGGCGGTGGGGTTCTCGTCGAGCTTCTGGATGGCAGTCATGATGTTCCTCCTGGGGTCGAGCGAGAGATCAGTGGTCGAGGTGGCAGGCGCCGGCGGCGGCGCTGATGCAGGTCTGGACGGCGACAGGGCCGGTCATGGCGTCGGCCATGGTCACGTCGCCGGTGCGGAGGTCGCGCACGGCGCCCTCCTTGAGCGGCAGGACGCAGCCCATGCAGATGCCCATCCGGCAGCCGCTGGGCATGAGGACGCCCGCCTCTTCGGCGGCGTCGAGGATCGGGGTGGCGCCGTCGGCGGCAATCTCCTTGCCGCCGACGTGGACCGTGCCGCCGTCGCCCGCGACCACGGTCGCGGCGCGGAACTGCTCGGTCTGGAGCGGCAGGCCCTTCGCGGTGTGGTGCTTCTCGAGCGCCTCGAGCAGGCCCGCCGGGCCGCAGGCGTACGTCGTACGGGCGGCGAGGTCGGGGACCAGCTGGCCGAGGGTCTCCATGTCGAGGACGCCGTGCTCGTCGTCGTAGCGGGCGACCAGGTTGATCGCGCCGGCGGCGTCGAGGGCCTGCAGGTCGCGCAGGAAGATCGAGTCGGGCTGCGACGGCGCGACGTGGACGACGACGATGTCGAGGTCCTTGCTGCGGGCCGGCTTCAGCACACCGGAGTCGGTGGACGGGAAGAGGTTGCGCAGCATGCCGACGACGGGCGTGACGCCCGAGCCTGCGGTGACGAAGAGGAGCTTGCGGTGCGACGCGGGGGTCACGCCGTGCTCGTCGGCGGGGAGGACGAACTCGCCCGCGGCCTGCTCGAGGTGGAGCAGGGTGCCGCGCTGGGTGCGGTGGACGAGGTGGTTGCTGACCTTGCCGTCCGGCACCGCCTTGACCGTGACGGAGATGAGGCCGTCGCGGCGCGGGCCGTGGGTCAGGGAGTAGGCGCGCCAGTGGCGGACGCCGTCGACGTCGACGGCGATCCGGACGTACTGTCCCGGCACGTGGCCGGCCCAGTCGGCGCCCGGCTTGATCACGATGGTGGCCGCGTCGGCGGTCTCGGGCTCGACGGAGACGACCCGGCCGCGGAGGTCCGCGCCCGGCCGCAGTGGGGCGACCAGGTCGAGGTAGTCGGCCGGCAGCAGCGGCGTGGTGGCGGCCTCGAAGACGCGGGTCAGCCGGTGGCCGATCCGGGCGCCGGGCCGGGTGCCGGTCTGCGGGAGGAGTGTCGAGCTCATGTACTTCAGTGTGGTGGCGGCCCGGGTTAAACTCCTGACCGTGGCTGGTGAATCCAGCCGTTGTTCTTGTTCGTGACGAACAAAAGCGAGAGACCATGGCGCACGCACCCCAACCGCTGGACCTGACCCAGGCCCAGGCCGAGGCGCTGCGCGAGCGGCTGCCCCGGGTCGGTGAGAAGGTCGTCGCCGCGGTCGTCGCCGAGGTGCCGAGCTACTCCGTCGCCTTCCAGGGCCGGATGGGGCGTGCGATCGAGGGGGCCGTCGCGCTCGCGCTGGCCGGCTTCCTCGACATGGCGGTCGACGCGGCCGACCGGCCCGAGCAGGTCTTCGCGGCGGCGTACGAGCTGGGGCGGGGGGAGGCGCGGTCCGGGCGGACGATGGACGCCCTCACCTCGGCGTACCGGATCGGCACGGCGTGCGCCTGGCGCGAGATGAGCCGCACGGCGGTCGAGCTCGGCATGCCGGCGGAGGGGCTGGTCCGCTTCGCGGAGCTCGTCTTCGACTACCTCGACCAGCTCTCCGCGGTGAGCGTCGCCGGCCACACCGACGAGCTCGCCCGCACCGGCCACCTGCGCGAGCGCCACCGCGCGCAGCTCGCCGTTGCCCTGCTGGCCGGGCGCGAGGAGGAGCGGCTGGCGCAGCTCGCCGAGCAGGCCGAGTGGCCGCCGCCGTCGACGCTGACCGCCGTGCTGCTCCCCCAGGCCAGCACCCGCACCGTCCGCGTGCAGCTCGACCCGCGCACGCTCGAGGTCGCCGGTGACGCGGAGGCGCTGGAGGCGTGGCCCGACCACGCGGTGATGCTGGCCGTCGGACGCTCCCGCCCCGCGCTGCTCCGCACGCTCGAGGGCGTCCCTGCCGTGGTCGGCCCGACCGTGCCGTGGACGGCCGCCGCGACGTCGTTCGCGCGGGCGCTGCGGGCGCTCGACCTCGGGCTCGAGGGCGACACCGACACCCACCTCGCCGCCCTCGTCGTCGGCGCGGACGCCGCGGCCCGCGAGGACCTGCGCGCCCACGTGCTCGCACCGCTCGCCGAGCTGCGCGAGGGCCAGCGCGAGAAGCTCACCGAGACCCTGCGCGCCTGGCTGCTCCACCAGGGCCGCCGCGACGACATCGCGGCCGCGCTCTTCGTCCACCCGCAGACGATCCGCTACCGCATGGGACAGCTGCGCGAGGCGTACGCCGAGCGGCTCGAGGACCCCGCCTTCGTCCGCGACGCGACGATCGCCCTCTGCTGAGCGACCGCGCCCGGCCCACCCCGGCGCCCACCCCAGCCCGGTCGTACTAGCCCTCTTCTGGCCACCCCAGTCCCGGGCAGGAAGCGCTGCGGGCCCCGGTCAGGCAGCCGAGCATCGAAGACATGAAGCGGTCCCGACTCGCAGCTGTCCCCCTCGGTCTCCCCCTCGGCATCCTCGGCGTGGTGGCGACCGGCGCGCCCGCCCAGGCAGCCGCGGAGCCGGACCCCGTCGACGCGACGTCGGTGGCCGCGCCGTCCGTGTGGCGCCCGATCCCGGGCCGGGACGTGCCGACGCCCGAGGACCTCGCGGGGCAGGACCTGATGGACGTCCCCGAGCCCGCCCTGGCGGCGTATGAGCGGGCGGCGACGGTCCTCGCCGAGGCCGTGCCCGACTGCCACCTGGACGCCGCCTTCCTGGCCGGGATCGGGAAGGTCGAGAGCGACCACGGCCGCTTCGGTGCGTGGCGCCTCGGCTCCGCGGCCGTCATGCGACCCCAGCTCATCGGCGCTCCCGTGGCGGCCCGCACGCACGTGGTGCCGACGGTCGCCGACAGCGACGGCGGCACGTGGGACCACGATCGCCGCGCCGACCACCCGCTCGGGCCGCTGCAGCTCACTCCCTCCCTGTGGCAGCAGGTCGCGGTGGACGGCGACGGCGACGGTCGCCGGCGCCCCGCCGACCTCGACGACGCCTCCCTGGCGCTCGGCGTCGCACTCTGCGCCGACGACGCCGACCTCTCCCGCGCGGCCGACCGCCGGGCTGCGCTGCGCGGCCTCAACGACCGGCACGCGTACGTCGAGGCGGTCGAGGACTGGCGCACGGTCTATGCGGCTCCCCTCGCGCTCCCGCCGGTCTCCGTGCAGACCTACGGGATCGTGCTGCCCGACCCGGCACCCGCCGCGGTCCCCGAGCCCCCTGCCGCCGACCCCACGCCGAAGCCGGCCCACCACGCGACGCACCACCAGGCGCCTGCGCCGAAGCCGACCCCCACCCCGACTCCTCCGCCGGCACCGAAGCCGACCCCGACTCCCGCGCCGACCCCGCCGCCCGTGACGCCCCCGCCGGCACCCACCCCGCCGCCCGCGCCGACTCCCGACCCGACCGCGCCGACGCCGGACCCGAACGCGCCGGTGGCACCCACGGACACCCAGACCACCGCCACGGACCCGGCCACCGGGCTCACCTCCGCGGTGCCGGGCGACGCCCTCGTCGCCACCGCCTCCTGACGGACCCGACCGCACGGGGCTCGGTCGGGTCCGCGAGGCGGACCGGGAGCGCGGGCTCCGGCTCAGGCGGAGTCCGCCTCGACGCCGACCGGCGCGAGGCGTTGCAGCAGCCCCACCGCATCATGCGGCGCCCGTCCCCGCGCGTCGTTGTCGAAGTAGACGAAGACGTCGTCGCCCTCGGCCGCCCACAGCCGGCTGCGGGTCGCCCAGGTGTCGAGCGACCGTGACGAGTAGCCGCTCGCGTAGAGCTCCGAGTGGCCATGGAGCCGGACGTAGCGCAGCGATGACGTCCGCTCCTCCGAGTACGGCCACCGGCCAGGACTGTCCGCGACGACCAGTCCGACGTCGTACGCACGGAGCAGCTCGAGCGCGGGCTCGGTGAGCCAGGACTCGTGGCGCACCTCGAGGGCGTGGCGCACGGGCCGTCGCACCAGGGGCTTCAGGACCACCTGGTCGGGCGCGAGGCGGTCGTCGTGCAGCTTCGCCAGGTGCGCGAGCTCGTACGTCGTGCGCGGGAGCAGGCCGAAGAAGGCGCGGGCGACCAGCTCGTCGTACGCGAGGGTGGGCGGGAGCTGCCACAGGAGGGGGCCGAGCTTCGGGCCGAGCGCGAGCAGGCCGGAGGCGAGGAAGTTGGCGAGCGGGACCTCCACGTCGCGCAGCTGCTTGAGGTGGGTGATGTAGCGGCTCCCCTTCACTGCGACCACGAAGTCGTCGGGCGTCTCCGCGACGATCCGGGCGTACGTCGAGGGGCGCTGCAGCGAGTAGAACGACCCGTTGAGCTCGACCGACGACATCCGCGAGGCGAGGTGCTCGAGCTCGCGTCTCTGCACCAGCCCGCGGGGGTAGAAGTCACCCCGCCAGCTCGTGTAGCGCCAGCCGCTGGTCCCGACCCGGATCTCTCCCATGCGGGTCCTGTACCCAACCACTAGCGTGCACTCATGGCGAGCCCCACAATCGCGATCATCGGCAGCGGATTCGGCGGCCTGGCTGCGGCGATCGAGCTGAAGAAGCGCGGTCACGACGACCTGGTGATCCTCGAGAAGGCCGACGAGGTGGGCGGCGTCTGGCGCGAGAACACCTACCCGGGTGCCGCGTGCGACGTCGCCTCGCCGTTCTACTCGTTCTCGTTCGAGCAGAACCCGCACTGGCCGCACCGCTTCTCGCGCCAGCCCGCGATCCTCGACTACATCCGCGGCGTCGTCGACACCTACGACCTCCGCCGCCACCTCCGGCTCGGCGCCGAGGTCGCCTCCGCGGCGTACGACGACGCGACGGGCCGCTGGACCGTCACGCTGGCCTCGGGCGAGGAGCTGGTCGTCGACATCGTCGTCTCCGCGGTCGGGCAGCTCTCCCGTCCGGCGTTTCCCGCCATCGCGGGCCGCGAGACCTTCGCCGGGCCGGCGTTCCACTCGGCCGAGTGGGACCACTCCGTCGACCTGGCCGGCAAGCGGGTCGCGGTGATCGGCACGGGCGCGAGCGCGATCCAGTTCGTGCCGGCGATCCAGCCGGCGGTGGGCCACCTGACCGTCTTCCAGCGCACCGCGCCGTACCTCCTGCCGCGGCCGGACCGCGAGTTCACGCCGCTGCACCACAAGGTCTTCGAGCGGGTGCCGGTGACCGCGCGGGCCGAGCGGCTGACCTGGTACGCCATGGTCGAGTCGCTGAGCGTCGCGTGGATCTACGCAAAGCCCTACGCCCGCGTGCTGCGGACGATCTCGCGCACCTTCATGCGCAAGCAGGCGAAGGCGAAGCCGGGCCTCTTCGAGAAGATCTGGCCCGACTACCCGATCGGCTGCAAGCGCGTGCTCTTCTCCGACGACTACGTGCCGGCGCTGACCCAGTCCAACGTCGACCTGGTCACCGACTCCGTCGCCTCGATCACCCCGACCGGCGTCGTGACCGCCGACGGCGCCGAGCACGCGGCCGACGTCCTCGTGTGGGGCACCGGCTTCAAGGCGACCGAGTTCCTCGCGCCGATGAGCATCACCGGCCGGGCCGGCCGCTCGCTCCACGACGACGCGTGGAAGGACGGCGCCCGCGCCTACTACGGCATGACCGTCCCCGACTTCCCGGGCCTCTTCGTGATGTACGGCCCCAACACCAACTCCGGCGGCGGCTCGATCATCTACTTCCTCGAGACCCAGGCCCGCCACCTCGGTGCGTACGCCGACGCCACCGTCGCCGCCGGCGCGCCCCTCGACGTACGCCGCGAGGTGGAGGACGCCTACGACGCCGAGGTGCAGGCGTCGCTCGCGGGGTCGGTGTGGAGCGCCTGCCGGTCCTGGTACCGCCAGGCCGACGGCCGGATCACGACCAACTGGCCGTGGCTCGGTGTGCAGTACCGCGCCCGGGCGAAGTTCCGCCCCGAGGACTACGAGGTCGTCCCCGTCGGCTGACCCGGGTTCGGGTCAGGCCTGGGCCGCGACGCCGGTCTCGATCAGCTTGTCGACGTCCTCGACGCCCCAGGCGGCGAGCGCCTCACGGGTGTCGGCGCCCGCGTTCGCGGCCGGGGTGGTCAGCGACGGCGCGGTGCGCGAGAAGCGCGGGGCGGGCGTCGGCTGCAGCATGCCGTCGACCTCGGTGAAGATGCCGCGGGCCTTGACGTGCGGGTGCTCGGCGGCCTCGGGGATCGTGAGGACCGGCGCGACGCAGGCGTCGGTGCCCTCGAAGATCGCGGTCCACTCGGCCATCGTCTTCGTCTTGAACTTCTCGACGAGCACCGGGCGCAGGGCCTCGGCGTCGAACTGCTGCGGGGCGTCCTCGTCGAGCTCGAGCAGCGTGGCCATCGCTGCGTAGAACTGGGGCTCGATCGCGCCGACGCTCATGTGCCGGCCGTCGGCGGTCTCGTACACGTCGTAGAAGGCCGCGCCGCCGTCGAGCATGCCCGCGGCGCGCTGGTCGGCCTGGGCCAGGCCGGTGCCGACCATCATCGTGCCCATGGCGTTGAGGACGGCCGTGCCGTCGATGATCGCCGCGTCGACGACCTGGCCCTTGCCCGACGTACGGGCCTCGAGGAGCGCGGCGAGGACGCCGATGACGAGGAAGAGCGAGCCGCCGCCGAAGTCACCGAGCAGGTTGGCGGGGAAGTGCGGGCGGGACTTGTCCTGGCCGAGGCCGAAGAGGGCGCCGGCGAGGGAGATGTAGTTCATGTCGTGGCCGGCGGTCAGCGCGAGCGGACCGTCCTGGCCCCAGCCGGTCATCCGGCCGTAGACGAGCTTCGGGTTGCGGGCCCAGCAGTCCTCGGGGCCCAGGCCGAGGCGCTCGGTCACCCCGGGGCGGTTGCCCTCGATCAGGACGTCGGCACTCTCGACGAGCTGGAGGACGGCCTCGACGCCGGCCGGGTCCTTGAGGTTGAGGGCCGCGCTCGGGCGGCCGCGCCCCATGAAGTCCTTCTCGCCGAACGACAGCATCTGCCCGCCGGGACGGTCGACACGGATGACGTCCGCCCCGAGGTCGGCCAGCATCATCGCCGCGTGCGGACCGGGGCCGATGCCGACGAGTTCGACGACCTTGATGCCGCGGAGTGGACCGGTGCCCTGACCGAGTTCGATGCTCATGGGTACGGACTGTACCCGGAACGGGGCTCCCCACGTCCAGCCCTTCGCGCACAACTGGTCAGGAGTGCCAGGAATCCGGGCCGATCTGCTGCCACTCCTGACCAGTTGCGGGCGAGTCAGTGGTGCATGTGCGTCTCATGGCCAGCGTGGCCCTCATGCGCGGCGTGGCCCTCGTGCGCGGCGTGGCCGGCGTGCAGGTGGTGGACGGCGGCGTGGCCGAGGCCGCGCGCGATCATCCAGCGGTTGACGGGGACGGTCACCACGAAGGCGATCGCCAGCGAGGCCCCGAGGGAGACCCAGAAGAGCGCGTCGGTCAGCATCGCGTCGATGGCGCCGGGCACCGCGAGGACGAAGCCGTTGTCGACCAGCTCCATCACCAGGATCGAGACCGTGTCAGCGGCGACCGCGGCCCGCACGGCCGTGCGCACGTCGGCGCCCGAGCGGCGTACGCCGGTGAAGGTGAGCAGGTAGCCGAAGAAGAAGGCGAGGCCGATCGCGAGGGCGATGGAGGCGGCATTGCCCCAGCCCCACCAGGTCGCCAGCACCATGCCGAGCACCTCGCCGACCGCGCAGCCGGTGAGGCAGTGAAGGGTGGCCGTGATCGCAGTGCGCCATGAGTTCGTGTCCATGGCTCCCGAACCTATACCCCCTAGGGGTATATTCCCGAGGAGTGATCCAGATCGCCCACGGCTACCCCTTGCAACTTGTTGCATAGGTGCTCCACACTCGTCGCATGGCCCTCGAGCACGCCCTCCTCGTCTCCCTGCGCGAACGCGCGGCGAGCGGCAGCGAGCTCACCCGCCGCTTCGACAAGTCGTTCGGCTACTTCTGGTCCGCGACGCACCAGCAGATCTACCGGACGCTGGCGCGCATGGAGGCCGACGGCTGGCTGACCTCGACCGTCGTCCCCCAGCAGGGCAAGCCCGACACGAAGGTGTACGACGTGTCCCCCGTCGGCGAGAAGATCCTCGCCGCCTGGCTCACCGAGCCGCCCGCGACCACCCCGCTGCGCAGCGACCTCGCCGTGAAGCTCCGCGGTGCCTCGTTCGCCGACGACCGGGCCGGGGTGCTCGACATGGCGCGCGGCCAGCGCGCCGAGCACGAGGCCCGCGCCGCGGCGTACCGGCAGATGCTGGCGCGGCAGTTCCCTCACCCCGAAGACCTCCCCGACGCCGACCTGGACCGCTACCTGGTCCTGCGCGCCGGCGTGCGGGTCGAGGAAGGCTGGATCGGCTTCCTCGATGAGTACCTCTCCACCCACGAGCGCCGGGCCGCCGGCGTACGCGCAAAGGAAGCATGATGAGCAACAGCACCAACGGGTATCCCCACCTCCTCGCGCCCCTGAAGGTCGGCACGACCGAGCTGCGCAACCGCGTGGTGATGGGCTCGATGCACAACGGCCTCGAGGACAAGGTCGCCGACATCCCGAAGCAGGCGGCGTTCTTCGCCGAGCGTGCGGAGGGCGGCGTCGGCCTCATCGTGACCGGCGGCTACGCGCCGGAGTGGCAGGGCTGGGTGAAGCCGTTCGCCGGTGGCATGCGGACCCGCAAGGACGCCATGCACCACCGCGAGATCACCTCCGCGGTGCACGAGCACGGCGCCAAGATCGTCATGCAGATCCTGCACACGGGCCGCTACTCCTACCAGCCGTTCAGCCTTGCGCCGTCGGCCATCAAGGCGCCGATCAACCCCTTCAAGCCGAAGGCGATGTCGGCCAAGCGCATCGAGAAGACGATCAACGCCTTCGCCCGCTCTGCCTGGCTCGCGCAGAAGGCCGGCTACGACGGCGTCGAGATCATGGGCTCCGAGGGCTACCTGATCAACCAGTTCCTCGCCGAGCGCACCAACAAGCGCACCGACGAGTGGGGCGGCTCGGCGGCCAACCGCATGCGCTTCCCGATCGAGATCGTGAAGCGGACCCGGGCCAAGGTCGGCCCCGACTTCATCCTGCAGTACCGCATCTCGCTGCTCGAGCTCGTCGAGGGCGGCCAGAGCTGGGACGACATCGTCACCCTGGCCCAGGAGCTCGAGAAGGCCGGCGTCGACATCTTCAACACCGGCATCGGCTGGCACGAGGCGCGCGTCCCCACGATCATCACCCAGGTCCCGCGCGGCGCCTGGGTCGACACCACCGCCGCCCTGAAGCCGCATGTCAACGTCCCGGTGATCACCTCCAACCGGATCAACACCCCGCAGATGGCGGAGGAGATCGTCGCCGAGGGCAAGGCCGACGCGGTCTCGATGGCGCGCCCGTTCCTCGCCGACTCGTTCATCGTCCAGAAGGCCGCCGAGGGCCGCGAGGACGAGATCAACATCTGCATCGCCTGCAACCAGGCCTGCCTCGACCACGCCTTCAAGAACCAGAAGGTCTCCTGCCTGGTCAACCCGCGCGCCGGTCGCGAGACCACGCTCGTCCTCTCCCCCACCCGCTCGAAGAAGAAGGTCGCCGTCGTCGGCGCCGGCCCCGCCGGCCTCTCCGCCGCGGTCTCCGCCGCCGAGCGCGGCCTCGCCGTCACCCTCTTCGAGAAGAACGCCGAGATCGGCGGCCAGTTCCGCCTCGCGATGCAGGTGCCGGGCAAGGAGGACTTCAAGGATTCCGTGGCCTACTTCGGCCGCAAGCTCGAGGTCCTCGGCGTCGACCTCCGCCTCAACACGACGGCCGACCCGGCCGCGCTCGCGGCGTACGACGAGGTCATCATCGCCACCGGCGTCGAGCCGCGCACCCCGGCCATCCCGGGCATCGACCACCCCAAGGCCGTGTCGTACGCCGACGTGCTGGCGGGTCGCGTGGTCCCGGGCAAGAAGGTCGCCGTCATCGGCGCCGGCGGCATCGGCGTCGACATCTCGGTCTTCCTGACGCACGAGGACGAGACCCTCGACGAGTGGAAGGCGCACTGGGGCGTCGGCAACGCGACCCTCGACCCGGCCGGCCTGGTCGACCCCAAGCCGCGCACCCCCGCCCGCGAGGTGTGGCTGCTCCAGCGCAAGGCCGAGCGCATCGGCAAGGGCCTCGGCAAGACGTCCGGCTGGGCGCACATGGCCCACCTCCGCCAGGACGGCGTCCACCAGATCACCGGTGCGTCGTACGACCTGATCGACGACGAGGGCCTCCACATCACCGTGACCACGAAGGACGGCGCGGTGTCGAAGCAGGTGCTCGACGTCGACCACGTCGTCATCTGCGCCGGCCAGGAGTCGGTCCGCGGCCTGTACGACGAGCTGCACGTCGCCGACCGCCCCGGCCTCCACATCATCGGCGGCGCCGACGTCGCCGCCGAGCTCGACGCCAAGCGCGCGATCCTGCAGGGCACGGAGACCGCCGCCGCCCTCTGAGTCACCGCCCACCGCTCGTGAACCGAGCAGTACGAACCACTTCAGGGTCCTGACCCGTTCGTACTGCTCGGTTCAGCGCATCTGGCGCTCGAGATCGCGCGCAAGCTCGGCGACCACCCGGGCCTCCAGGAGCTCCTGGTGCAGCGAGGGAGCTCGCGCCACGAAGCGATACCGCCGGCGCTCGTCCGGAGTCTCGAGTGCCCGCTGCCTCGCCGCACGCATGGTGGCGACCAACCCTTCGGGTTCGCCGAGCATGGGGGTGGTGACCCGCAGGACCTCGGCGCCGGCCGCGCGCAACCGCTCGAGCTTGATCGCGTCCCCGTGCCGCCGAGGTTGCTCTTCGTGATCCGCGCCGTCGAACTCCACGACCAGCCCGCTCGTCGGTTCGGCGAGGTCGACCTCGCCGATCCTGCTCCCGTCGAGCGTGTACGCCGTCGCGTTGACGAGCAGCGCCGGCAGTCGGGCTACGCGCTCGGCGATGAATCGCGTGCGCACTTCCTGCGGTGACCGACTGAACTCGCTCGCCAGCTGGGCTGCCTCGCGCGCTTGCCGAACCCCTTGGGTGCCGCGCTTGGCCTCGATGAAGTCCCTGACCTGTTCGATCGAGGCGATCCGCCCCATGACCGACTTCTCCAGCTCGACGATCGCTTCGACCAGCGAGTCAGCCGCAAGCATCGCGTCGTACGTCGCCCTGACCGGGTCCGTCACCGGGACACCGGCCGCGACCTGGATGGCGGTCGCGTCGAGGCCGAACAACGAATAGGCCAGCCCAGCCCGACGTCGGACCCAGCCCCGGGTGCCGACGGCAATCGGGACCGGCAGCCGGGTGATGCCGTCCCTGCCCAGCCCGTCGTGGAATGCCGCTCCGTGGAGCCGGCACGCGGCCCAGCCCGTGAAGGCTCCGAGGGGCGGCAGGTGCGGGGCGGCGTTCAGGATCCGCTGCTCGACCGCGTCGACCTCGCTTCCAGCCGGCAGGTAGAAGCCGCGCGCCTTGCGGTCCCACGCCGCGCTCCGCGCAGTGCTCTGCGTCGGACCTGCCCCTGTCGAACCCACAGGCACAGGAATCTGCAGCCCCTGCGGCAACCCGACCTGCGGGTCCCAACGATGTCTCCCCATGGGTCCACCCTGTGCCGAGTCGACGCGGCCACGTCGCGGCCTCTCCACAGGGCGCGTGAACCGAGCAGTACGAACGTGTTGCGGCGCCGAAGACGTTCATACTGCTCGGTTCACGGACCGGTCAGGCGTCGAAGGTCCAGAGCATCAGCTGGCCCGGTGCCTCCGCGCGCAGGTCTGCTCCCTGACCGACCATCCGCACCGCGTCACCCTCGGCGAGCTCGACCTCACCGAGACGCGCAGCGCCGGTCGCGACGAAGAGGTGCGCGTGCGGCGCCTCCGGTACGACGAGCCGGTCGCCGGCCGCTGCGTCACTCACCCACAGCGTCGCGCCCGACGCCCCGACCGGGAGGCCGTCACCACCGACGACCGCGGTCCAGCCGCTGCCCGGGTCCGCGACCGCGGACGCGTAGGAAGGCGTCGCGCCCCAGGCATCCGGCCGCACCCAGGTCTGCACGAACCGCGTCTCCCCGGCACCGGGCGCCGCGAACTCCGCGTGCACCACCCCCGTGCCCGCCGACATCACCTGCACCTGCCCCGGCTCGAGCACGCCCGACGACCCCGTGGAGTCCTGGTGCGCGAGCGCGCCCGACAGCACCCAGGTGACGACCTCGATCTCCTGGTGCGGGTGGTCGGGGTAGCCCGCCCCCGGGGCGAGCAGGTCGTCGTTGTGCGAGACGAGCAGCCCGAACCCGAGGTTCGCGGGGTCGTAGTGCGGCCCGAACGAGAACGAGTGCCGCGTCTCCCGGCCCGCCTCGACGGTCACGAAGCGCGAGCCGGCCCGGCGTACGTCGAGGGTCATGCGACCAGTCTCCCCCACCGGCGTCCGCCGCTCGGCGTGCCCGGACCCGGTTTCGCAGTCGTCAGGGGACGAGGACCTGCAGCGCACCCGGCAGCGCCTCGATCCGTCCCGGCGGTGCCTGGCGAGCCGGCAGGTCCGGCAGCGGCTCGCCGTCGGCGCCCATGGGGACGCGCGGGCTGCCGTGGATCTCGACGACGCGTCCCCGCAGCACCACCACGTCGTCGCGCAGCACGTGGCGGCCGCCGTAGATCGTCGGCATCGCGGTGATCAGCGCCCGCCGCGACGAGGAGGCGACGACCACGACGTCGAGCAGCCCGTCGGTCACCGAGGCGTCGGGGGCGATCCGCATCCCCGCCCCGTAGTACGCCGAGTTGGCCGCGACCACGGTCGCCGCACCGAAGCAGTGGCCGATGCCGTCGACGACCACCTCGACGTCGACCGGCGTGTAGGAGGCGAGCGCACGGACCGCCGCGACGGGGTACTGCAGCACCGTCGGCAGCCACCGCATCCGCTCGACGAGCTCGACCGCGCGTGCGTCGACGCCGGCGTACACCGAGCCAACGGCGACCTGCCGCGGCTGCCCGGGGACCGTGCAGGCGACCAGGTCGACCCGCTCCACCCGCCCGCCGAGCAGCACCCGCGCGGCGCCCCCGGGGTCCGGGGGCACGCCGAGCATGCGCGCGAAGTCGTTGCCGCGGCCTGCGGGGACCAGTCCCAGCACCCCGCCGCGCCCGGCCACCAGCCCGGCGACCGAGGAGACCGTGCCGTCACCGCCGACGGCCACGACGACGTCGCCCCGCTCGCAGGCCCTTCCCACGGCGGCAGCCGTGGTCGCCCGGTCGTCGCAGCGCACCACCTCGACCGCCTGGCCCGCGCCGACGAGCACGGCGCGCGCGGCCTCGGCGGCCCCCGCTGCGGCACCGCCGGCGCGCGGGTTGACCAGGAGTGCGTACGTCACCGGAGCAGCATGACACTGGGGTCACCCCAGCGGAGGTCTAGTCCTGTCGGCCTATTTGCACAGTTGCACTCCCCAGCAACGCCCCAGAGGCCTAACGTCGAAGGATGCGCTCCCGACTGATCGAGCGGGACGCTGAGACCGCCAGTCTCGGGCGGCTCCTCGACCGCGCCCGGGGCGGTCACGGGGAACTCGTGGTGCTCGAAGCGGCTCCCGGTATGGGCAAGTCCAGGCTCCTGTGGCACGTCCGGGACGCCGCACTGCGCGACGGCTGGCGCAGCCTCGACGTCCGCGCGACGCCGATGAGTCCCACCATCGAGTACGGCGTGCTGCGCGACTGGTTCGGGCCGCTCGCGCACCGCCACCGCTCCGGCGAGCACCCCTTCGACGGACCCGGCGCCGCGCTGGCCGACCTGGCCGACGGCACTGCGCGCACCCTCGGCGACCTGGCGTACGGCGCCCGGTGGGTGCTCGAGGATCTCTGCGCCGAGCGGCCGCTGGTGCTGACCATCGACGACGCCCAGTGGCTCGACGAGGGCTCGCTGCAGGTCCTGGACCTGCTCGCGCCCGCCCTCCGTCAGCTGTCGTGCGTGCTGGCCTACACGGTGCGCGTGGGCGAGGAGCCCACGTCACCGGACTCCCTGGCACGGCTGCGCGAGGTGAGCCGCGTCCTCCACCCGGGTCCACTGACCGTCGGTGGTGTGGCCCTGCTGCTCGAGCACCACAGGCTCGACCCTGCGCAGGCCGACAGGATCCACACCGTGACCGGCGGCGTGCCGCTCTTCGTCGGCGAGGTGATCGCCCACGGCGGCGAGGAGGTGCCCGACTCGCTCGTCGGCGCCATCACCGGCCGGCTGCGACGCCTGTCGGTGACCGCGATCGACACCGCCTCGGCGCTCGCCGTGCTCGGGGAGCACGGCACCACGGGCGCGGTCGCGGAGCTCGCCGGCCTGCCGCCCGCGACGGTCGTGCAGGACCTCGCCCTGCTCTGCACCGCTCAGCTCGCCGAGCGCTCCGAGGGCACCCACCGCCTGCGCCACCCGCTGATCGGAGACGCCGTGCTCGCGGCGCTGACCGCGACGGACGCCTCCGACCTCCACGCCCGGTGTGCCGACGTACTCGCGCGTCGGGCTGCTCCCCGCTCCGTCGTGGCTGCGCACCTCTGCCTGACGACCCCCGGGGACGACCCCGACACCCGTGAGCGCCTGACCGAGGAGGGCCGGCACGCACTGTCGTCCGGCGAACCGGCGCAGGCCCGCCGCTTCTTCGACCGGGCGCTGGCCGAGGGGCCGGTCACCGGAGGCCGAGGTCCCGCTGCTCGCGAGCGCCGCAGGAGCGCTCGCCGCCCTCGGCGAGATCGAGGCCGCACGTGAGACCTGGCGCCTCGCCCGGGAGCTCACCACCGACCCGGACGTCCTCGCGTCGCTCCGCGCTGCCGAGGGCGACGCGCTGCTCGTGGCCGGCGAGCACGCCCAGGCCCGCTCGACGTTCGGCTCCTTCGACGACGTGGCCACCGACGGCTCCCACGCCGCCCACGTCCTGACCGAGCGCGCCGTCTTCGCCCACCTGCTGATGGGCTCCCCCGCCAGCGAGACCCGCGAGCAGTTCGAGCGCCTCGTCGGGGAGCCCGAGGACAACTCCACCCCCGACGAACGCCGTGCCCTCGCCGCCGCTGCCGCCCTCGCCGTCGCCGACGGCGGCACCGCGACCGACGCCCGCCGGCTCGCCCTGCGCGCGATCGACCGGGGCGCCCTCTTCGAGCACGCGAACGCCGACGGCACCGCGGTCTTCATGGCGAGCTGCTCGCTCATCTGGTCCTCGGCACTCGACGAGGCCGACCGGCTGCTCACCCAGGCGATGGACGATGCCCGCCGGCGTGGCTCGGTGCTCGAGTTCGCCAACATCGCTGCCTGCCGCGGCACCGCCCGGGCCCGGATGGGCCTGACCACCGAGGCCGAGCGCGACTTCCAGGCCACCCTCGAGCAGCGCGCGCACGGCTGGAACGCCGGCCTCGGCTTCGTGCTGGCCGGTCTCGTCGAGAGCCACATCGCCCGCGGCGAGCTCGAGAAGACCCTCCCCTGGCGCTCCAGCCTCGAGCGGATCTCCGGTGAGCGGACGCTGCTCGCCGCCTACGCGCTGCACGCCCTCGGCGACGTCGCCGCCGCCAACGGCGACCACGACACCGCCGCCCGCCGCTACGCGGACGTCGGCCGCCAGCTCCACCTCAACCTCGACAACCCCGCCGTCCTGCCGTGGCGCGCGGGTCGCGCTCTCGCCCTGATCCGCCTCGGCGAGGGCCGCGAGGCGATCGCCCTGGCTCGCGAGAACGCCGAGCGGGCCGAGGCGTTCGGGGCGGCGTACACGGTTGCCCAGGCGCTGCGGACCCTCGCCGCAGTCGACCCGACGAGCGACCGGATCGGACTGCTCCGCCGCGCGCTGGCGACGCTCGACGGCGTACCGGCCGGGCGGCTGGCCGCGCAGGTCTCGGCCGATCTCGCCGGGATGCTCATCCTCCTCGACGGCGCGGGCGCGAGCCCGGAGGTGGTCAGCCTGCTGCGCAGCGCGGAGGCGTTCGCGCAGACCCGCGGCCTGCGCCCCCTCGAGGACCGCGTACGCCGCCTCCTCGACCGCATCGGGGAGCCGGCGAACCGCCCGCCCGCCGAGGCGCTCGCCCTCCTCACCCCGTCCGAACGCCGGGTGGCCGACCTCGCCGCCAGCGGCCTGACCAACCGCCAGGTCGCCCAGGAGCTCGTCGTCACCGTGAAGGCGGTCGAGTGGCACCTGTCGAACGTCTACCGCAAGCTCGGCATCCACTCGCGCGCCGAGCTTCCGGCCCTCCTGGCCCGCTAGGTCAGTCGCGCCACTTGCGCTCGAACGGCAGCCGCCAGGCAAAGGGCGCGATCAGCTGGTGGATCTGGTTGGGCCCCCACGAGCCGGGCGCGTAGCGGCGCACCGGCGGCGGGTTGTCGAGCAGCGGCTGGCTGATCTCCCAGAGCCGCTCGACGCCGTCGGCGGTGGTGAAGAGCGTGTGGTTGCCCTTGACCGCCTCGAGGATCAGCCGCTCGTAGGCCTCGAGCACCGAGCCCGACCACTCCGTGCCCTCCATCTCGAACTGCATCGAGAGCTTCTGCAGCCGGAAGCCCGGGCCGGGCCGCTTGCCGTAGAACGACAGCGACATCTTCGCCTTGTCGGAGAGGTCGAAGGTGAGGTGGTCGGGGCCGTCGTCGCCGATGCCCGAGCCTTCGGGGAACATCGACTTCGGGGGCTCCTTGAAGGCGATCGAGATGATCCGCTGGCCCTCGGCGAGCCGCTTTCCGGTCCGCAGGAAGAACGGCACGTCGGCCCAGCGCCAGTTGTCGACGAAGCACTTGAGCGCGATGAAGGTCTCGGTCTCGGACTCCGGCGAGACGCCCGGCTCCTTGCGGTAGCCGTCGTACTGGCCGCGGACGACGTGGTGCGGCTCGATGGGGAGCATCGAGCGGAAGACCTTGTTCTTCTCCTCGGTGATCGACTGCGGGTCGAGCGCCGTCGGCGTCTCCATCGCGGCGAAGGCCATCACCTGGAAGAGGTGGGTGACGACCATGTCGCGGTAGGCGCCCGTGCCCTCGTAGAAGCCGGCGCGTCCCTCGAGGCCGAGCGCCTCGGGGATGTCGATCTGGATGTGGTCGATGAAGTTGCGGTTCCACATCGGCTCGAAGAGCCCGTTGGCGAAGCGCAGCGCGAGGATGTTGAGCGCCGCCTCCTTGCCGAGGAAGTGGTCGATGCGGAAGACCTGCGTCTCGTCGAAGACCTCGTGGATCGCCTTGTTGAGCACCCTGGCCGACTCCAGGTCGGTGCCGAAGGGCTTCTCCATGATGATCCGGCTGTTCGTGACCAGGCCGGCCTCGTGGAGCTCCTGCACGACGGCCAGCGCAGCCTTCGGCGGGACGCTCAGGTAGTGCAGCCGCAGGCGGTCCTTCGACGATCCCTCGGCCTTGGCGACCGCGGCCTTGATGCTGTCGACTCCCGGGTCGGCCCAGCTGAGCAGCTTGGCGAACTCGTGGAACTCCTTCTTGTCGTCGGCGTCGTCGCTGAACTCCTCGATCGCCTTGCGGGCGATCTCGACGAACTGATCGTCGTCGAGGTCCTCCAGCGACGTGCCCACCACGCGTACGTCGGGCAGCAGGCCGCTGCGCCACAGGTGCAGCAGGCCGGGCAGGAGCTTGCGACGAGCGAGGTCTCCGGTCGCGCCGAAGAGCAGCACCGTGGTCGGCGGGCCGGGGGTGCCTTCGGGGTTGTTCGCAGCCATGGCGTCACCCTAGTCCGCGGTGCCGGACCGGCGCCTCAGTCGCTCGCGCGTTCCTGGCGCGACTCAGTCGGCCGCGATGCCGACGTACGTCGTGTCGAGGTACTCCTCGATGCCGGTGAAGCCGCCCTCGCGACCGAAGCCCGAGGACTTCACCCCACCGAACGGCGCAGCCGGGTTGGAGACCAGGCCGGTGTTGACGCCGACCATGCCGAACTGGAGCCGCTCGGACACGCGCAGCACCCGCCCCACGTCGCGGGTGAAGACGTAGGAGGCCAGGCCGTACTCGGTGTCGTTGGCCATCCGGATCGCCTCGGCCTCGCCGTCGGCGCCGCTCGGGAAGACCGTCACCGGCGCGACCGGCCCGAAGATCTCCTCGTGGTTGACCCGCGCGTCCGCCGGTACGTCGACGAGCACCGTCGGCGGGAAGAAGTTGCCGTCCGGGTCCCCACCCACGACGCGGCGCGCACCACTGGCCACCGCGTCGTCGACGAGCTCCCGGACGCCGGCGACCGCCTTGGCGTCGATCAGCGGGCCGACGTCGACGCCGTCGTCCTGGCCGCGCCCGACCTTCAGCGCGCCCATCCGCTCGGCGAGGCGGCGGGAGAACTCCTCCGCGACCCCGGCCTGGACGAGGAACCGGTTGGCCGAGGTGCAGGCCTCGCCCATGTTGCGCATCTTGGCGACCATCGCGCCGTCGACCGCCTTGTCGAGGTCGGCGTCGTCGAAGACGAGGAACGGGGCGTTGCCGCCGAGCTCCATCGAGACCCGCTGCAGGTTGTCGGCCGACTGCGCGACGAGCGCCTTGCCGACCGCGGTGGAGCCGGTGAAGGAGACCTTGCGGAGTCGCGCGTCGGCCATCAGCGCGGCCGTCGTCTCCTTGGCGTGCGTGGTCGTCAGCACCTGGAGGACGCCGTCGGGCAGCCCGGCCTCGGCCATCACCTTGGCGAACTCGATCGTGGTCAGGGGCGTGGACTCCGCGGGCTTCACGATCATCGTGCAGCCGGCGGCCACCGCCGGGCCGATCTTGCGGGTCGCCATCGCGAGCGGGAAGTTCCACGGCGTGATCAGCAGGACCGGACCGACCGGCTTCTTCATCGTCAGCAGCCGCGAGCCCCCGGCCGGGGCGGTCAGCCACGTGCCGCTCACGCGCACGGCCTCCTCGGCGAACCAGCGCAGGAACTCCGCGCCGTACGCCACCTCGCCCTTCGCCTCGGCCAGCGGCTTGCCCATCTCGAGGGAGATGGTGCGGGCGAAGTGGTCGGCGCGCTCGGTGACCAGCTCGAAGGCGCGGCGCAGGATCTCGCCGCGCTCGCGGGGTGGCGTCGCCGCCCACTCCGCCTGGCCGGCGGCCGCCGTGTCGAGCATGGCCCGGGCGTCGTCGACGCCGAGGTCCGGCAACGAGGCCAGGACGGAGCCGTCAGCAGGGTCGAGGACGTCGAACGTCGCAGAGTCGCTCATGGCTCCAGACTAGGCATGCCCGGGGAGGACCGCGCGGAGACGAGGTCCCGCTGGGGGCGCACCCTCACGCGGCGCGCGAGGAGGCTTCGCCGGGCGCGGCGTCGACGCCCGCGCGGGCACGGCCGGCCTCCAGCACGAGCGCGATGCCCGCGGCGACGAGGGCGACCACGCCGCCGGCGACGAACGCGCCCTGCCAGCCCTGGTGGTCGATCAGGAAGCCGGCGAGCGGCGCACCGGTCGCACCACCGATCGTGAACGCGACGCCCTGCCACCCCATCGCCTCACCCAGCGACCCCGCAGGTACGGCGCGGCTCAGCGCATCGCTCGAGGCGGTCAGGGTCGGGGCGCAGAAGAGGCCGCAGACGAAGAGCAGGAGCACCAGGCTGAGCCGGTCGTCCGCGAGCGCGACCGGGATCGTCGTGGCCGCCAGGAGCGCGAGCAGGACGTTGAGCGGCACGTGGCGGTGGAGGGTGCCGTAGACCAGCGCGCCGACCGCCGAGCCGGCGCCCCAGATCGTCAGCACCCAGCCGATCGACTCGGGCTGGCCCAGGTGCCGCAGCGCGGCGACCACGCCCAGGTCGGTGCCGGTCAGCACGATCGTCGTCGCGGTGCCGGCGAAGAGGACCGCCAGCACGGTCGGGTTCCGCCACAGCGGACCCGCCGGGGCGACCACCGCGGTCGCTGGCGCGGCCGCCGTCGGGGAGGCCACGTCGGTCGCCGCGGAGCCGCCCGCCGAGGCGGAGGCACCCGCCCGCACCAGCGGCGGGTTGGCCAGCCAGAGACCGACACCGCCGGCGAGCGCGATCAGCTGGGTCCCGAGCAGCGCCCAGCTGGTCTCCAGCTCGGTCGCGGCGAAGACCCCGAGGACCGGCCCGACCATGAAGGAGAGCTCGGTGCCCAGCGCGTCGAGCGAGAGGACCGCCTTGCGGTCGGCCTCCGGGACGGCGCTGATCAGCGCCTGGCGCATCACCGAGTAGTGCGGGACGTTGGCCAGCCCGCCGACGACCGCGAGCGCCAGCAGCGCGGCGTACGGCACGAAGGGGGCGATCGACCAGACGACCGCGAGGACGACGAGCATCGGCCCGATCGTGGCGCGCAGGCCGATCCGGTCGAGTGCGCGGCCACGCCAGGGCGCGGCGATGGCCATCGCGACCGTGAAGACGGTCTCCAGCAGGCCGGCGGCGGAGTAGCTCCGGTCAAGCCCGGTGACCACGTGCAGCGTGAGCACGATGAACGAGGCGAAGACGGGGACCCGGATCATGAAGCCGAGCACGAGGACCGACCGGACGGTGCGGATCCTCAGCAACCTCCGGTACGACGCCATGCCCATGGGCTCGATGGTTGCAGTGCACAGGTGGCCCGGGCGAGCCATTTACCGGACCGTTACGGACGCGGCACCCGAGGGAGACACCGGCTTCGCCGAGGGGCTCGACGGAAATGAAGAAGCCCCTCTCGACTCATGGGGTAATCGAGAGGGGCATCACGAATGTAAGTCGCGGAAGGGCCCGCGTCAACTGGTTCAGGCAACGTGGGGCTGAGCGGGGCGCACGCGCACCCAGTGGGCGACGAGCCGCTTCTTGCCGTCGACACCCTTCTCGCGCTTCCACACAAGCTCCATGTGGTCGCGGTTTGCGAGCGTTTCAGTCATGGGCCACCTCCTGTTCACCGTTTGTTCACTTTCCAGTGTGCCACACGAACGGGCAGATCGCACCTCTTCGCGGAGGAGGTTCGCGCCACCCCCCCACCACGGCCGGAAAATCGCACTCGAGAGCGCGCATCTCCTCCACTTCGGCGGCGGGGCAGGCGGCGAGACACTTTTCCGTGACGCCCTGTCGCGCTCATCGCTACTGGAGTGCCAGACTTTCCGTGTTCCGACGTCAGGAGGCCACCGTGTTCCCCTCGCTCGCCCACGACCGCTCGGGTTCCGGCGTACCCGTCGTCCTCGTGCACGGCATCGGCCATCGCCGCCAGGCGTGGGACCCGGTCGTCGCGCGGCTCGCGACCGACCACGAGGTCATCGCCGTGGACCTCACGGGCTTCGGCGAGTCACCGGGCCACCCGCGCGGCAGCCGGCACGACGTCGAGGCGTTCGCCGACCACCTGGTCGCCGCCTTCGCCGCGTGGGGCGTCGAGCGCCCCCACCTGGCCGGCAACTCGCTCGGCGGCGCGATCGCGCTCGAGCTCGCCCGCCGCGGGGCGGTCTCGTCGGCGGTCGCCATTGCGCCCGCGGCGTTCATCGACTGGAAGGGCGCGGGCGCCGCCCTGCCCCTGGTCGCGATGCGGCTCGGCGCGCTCTGCCTGCCGGCCCCGGCCCTGCGCCAGGCGACCCGCTCCGCCGCCGTGCGCCGCGTCATCGGCTGGCCTCTCTACGCCCACCCCGATCGCCACGACGCCGCCGCGACGTACGCCGACGCGCTGGCGATGAAGCGGGCACGCGGCTTCGAGCTGACCGCGATCCGCTGCCTGCGCCCGGTCTTCCGGCCCTTCCGCGGGACGCCGAAGGCGCCCGTCACGATCGCCTGGGGCACGAAGGACCGGATCCTCCCCTACGGCCAGATGGCGCGGGCGCGACGCCTCGTCCCGCAGGCGCGCTTCGTGCCCCTCGAGGGCGCAGGCCATGTCCCGATGACGGACTGCCCCGAGGCGATCGCCGAGCTGATCCGCGGGACGATCGCCGAGGTCGAGGCTGGGCGTCCGGCCGTAGCCTGAGCCCATGAGCGACGCGTTCGAGCCCGAGGTCATCGTCGTCGGAGCCGGCCTCGCCGGTCTCGTCGCCACCCACGAGCTGGCGAAGGCCGGCAAGCGCGTCCTGGTCCTCGACCAGGAGAACCGCCACAACCTCGGCGGACAGGCCTTCTGGTCGCTCGGCGGGCTCTTCTTCGTCGACAGCCCCGAGCAGCGCCGGATGGGCATCAGCGACTCCCTCGAGCTCGCCCTGCAGGACTGGCACGGCAGCGCGCAGTTCGACCGCCTCGGTGACGGCACCGCAGGCCCCGACCGCGGCGAGGACCACTGGCCGCGGCAGTGGGCCGAGGCCTACGTGCGCTGGGCAGCGGGCGGCAAGCGCGACTACGTCCACGAGCTCGGGCTGAAGAGCCTCACCTTCGTCGGGTGGGCCGAGCGCGGCGACGGCCGGGCGGAGGGCCACGGCAACTCGGTGCCCCGCTTCCACATCACCTGGGGCACCGGCCCCGAGGTCGTGCGGATCTTCCTCGAGCCCGTCCTCGCGGCCGAGGAGGCGGGCCTCGTCCGCTTCGGCTTCCGCCACCAGGTCGACGACCTGGTGCTCGACGGCGGCGCGGTGGTCGGCGTACGCGGGTCGGTGCTGGCAGACGACGACAGCCCGCGCGGGGTGAAGTCCTCGCGCGAGGTGGTCGGCGAGTTCGACCTGCGTGCCCGGGCGGTCGCCGTGAGCAGCGGCGGCATCGGCCACAACTTCGAGCTCATGCGCCGCAACTGGCCGACGGACCGCGTCGGGCCTGCGCCGCAGCACATGATCGCCGGAGTCCCGGCCCACGTCGACGGCCGCATGCTCGCGATCAGCGAGGCGGCCGGCGCGACGCTGGTCAACAAGGACCGGATGTGGGCCTACGTCGAGGGCGTCCACAACTGGGACCCGATCTGGCCCGACCACGCGATCCGGATCCTGCCCGGCCCGTCGTCGATGTGGTTCGACGCCACCGGCAAGCGGCTCGAGGGCATGTCCGGCGTGCCCGGCGCCGACTCGATCGGCTCGATGACCCAGATCCTCGCGACCGGCCACGACTACTCGTGGTTCGTCCTCGACCAGACGATCATCGAGAAGGAGTTCGCCCTGTCGGGCTCCGAGCAGAACCCCGACTGGACCAACAAGGACGTCCGGCTGATGCTCAGGGACCGTGTCCTGGGCAAGGGCGCGACCGGCCCCGTCGAGCGGTTCAAGAGGTACGGCGAGGACTTCGTGGTCGCCGACGACCTCGCCGCACTGGTCGACGGGATGAACGAGATCGCCCGCGGGCCGAAGCTCTCGTTCGAGGAGATCGAGCGGCAGGTCGTCGCGCGCGACCGCCAGGTCGACAACCCGTTCACGAAGGACGCCCAGGTCATGGCGATCCACAACGGACGCCTCGACCGCACCGGCAAGTTCATGCGGGTCGCGAAGCCGCACAAGATCCTCGACCCCGAGCACGGTCCTCTGATCGCCGTGCGCTGCAACATCCTGTCGCGCAAGACCCTCGGCGGCATCGAGACCAACCTCGACTCCGCCGCGATCGCCGCCGACGGCTCCGTCATCCCCGGCCTGTACGCCGCGGGCGAGGTCGCCGGCTTCGGCGGCGGCGGCGTCCACGGCTACAACGCGCTCGAGGGCACCTTCCTCGGCGGCTGCATCTTCAGCGGCCGGGCCGCCGGCCTGGCCCTCGCCCGCGACCTCTGAGCTGACCGAGGCCTCCCCGAGGCGGCACACGTTGCGCGCCGAGAGGGCACATCTGGAGTGGATTCCCTCCAGATGTGCCCTCTCACGGCACCGGATCTGCGCCTCGGCGCAGGGTGGGTCAGGCGAAGAGACCGTTGGTCAGCGTCAGGCCCGGGTTGGTCGAGAAGGCGAAGGCGAGCGCGAGCGCACCGCCGGCGAGGGCGAGGTCCTTGTTGAACATGATCTGGGTCATCGCCTTGGCCTGCGCGTCGGACTCCTTCCAGAACGTGTGGAAGATCAGCGCGGTCGGGACGAGCACGAGCGCCAGGACGACGCCGGCCAGGTCGCCGTACACGCCGAAGGCGATCGCCAGGCCCGCGACGGCGAAGACGGCGCCGGAGGCGAGCACGTTGAGCTTCGCGAACGGCAGGCCCTTCGACTTCGCGTAACCGGCCATGTAGTCGGTCTGGGCGAAGTGGCCGACCGCCGAGAGCAGGAAGAGAACGACGAACAGGATGCGGCCGACGAGCAGGACGATGTCCATGGGGTGTACCTCCGGATGAGTTTCTTCCGGCGGCCGTGCGGCCGCCTCGATGACTCAATGGTGACACGTCATCTAGTTAGATGATAAGTCATCTACTTGTCGTGCGCGCCACATCGGGACATGCCGGGACGGCACCACAAATGCGCAGAGACGCCGCGCGCTCGCAGGGTTCCTGCGCGCACGCGACGTCTCGGCGATCTGGCTGAGGGGCGTCAGTTCTTGTGACGGGGCTTCTTCTCGGCCCAGGCCGACTCGGCGCCGCTGCGGTCGCTCGAGCGCGGCTTGTCGCCCCAGTCCTTGCGCGGGCCGCGGTCGTCGCGGTCACCGTAGGACTTGCGGGGGCCACGGTCGCCGTACGACGACTTGTCGCCGTAGCCGCGGTTCGGAGCGGAGCTGCGGATGCCCGGGCCCTTGTCGGGGGCGAGCTCGATGAGCTTGCCGGAGATCCGGGTCTGCTCGAGCAGGCGGTAGGTCTCCTGGCTGATGTCCGCGGGCAGCTCGACGAGCGAGAAGTCCGGGCGGATCTGGATCTTGCCGAAGTCGCTGCGACGCAGGCCGCCCTCGTTGGCGAGCGCACCGACGATCTGGCGGGGCTCGACCTTGTGCCGCTTGCCCACGTTGATGCGGTACGTCGCGAGCTGGACGCCGCTGCGGTTCTCGCGCGGGCCGCGGTCCTTGGCGCCGAACTCGCCGCGCGCGCCACGGTCCGGGCGGTCGCCACGGTCGGGGCGGTCGGCGGAGACGGTGTTGACCTTGGGCATGTCGCGCTCGTTGAGCAGCAGCGGCGTCTCGCCCTGGAGGACGACGGCGAGCGCGGCGGCCACGTCGGCCTCCGGGACGTCGTTGTTCTTGACGTAGTGCGCGATGACGTCGCGGTACTCCGCGATCTTCTCGCCCTGCAGCGCCTCGGTGATCGCCTCGTCGAAGCGGGCCAGGCGGGTGGCGTTGATGTCATCGACGGACGGGAGGTCCATCAGCGCCATCGGGGACTTGGTGTGCTTCTCGATCATCCGCAGCAGGCCACGCTCGCGCGGGGTCACGAACGAGATCGAGTCGCCCTTGCGGCCGGCGCGGCCGGTGCGGCCGATGCGGTGGACGTAGGACTCGGGGTCCGTCGGGATGTCGAAGTTGACGACGTGGGTGATCCGGTCGACGTCGAGGCCGCGGGCGGCGACGTCGGTCGCGACGAGGATGTCGAGCTTGCCGGACTTGAGCTGGTTGACCGTGCGCTCACGCTGGGCCTGGGCGACGTCACCGTTGATCGCGGCGGCCGAGAAACCACGGGCGCGGAGCTTCTCCGCGACCTCCTCGGTGGCCTGCTTGGTGCGGACGAAGACGATCATCGCCTCGAAGTTCTCGACCTCGAAGATCCGCGTGAGCGCGTCGACCTTCTGCGGGAACGAGACCATCAGGTAGCGCTGCGTGATGTTGGTGGCGGTCGCGGTCTTGTTCTTGACCTGGATCTCGATCGGGTCGTTCATGTACTGCTTCGACATGCGACGGATCGAGCTCGGCATGGTGGCCGAGAAGAGCGCGACCTGCTTGTCGGACGGAGTGTCCTTGAGGATCGTCTCGACGTCCTCGGCGAAGCCCATGTTGAGCATCTCGTCGGCCTCGTCGAGGACCAGGAAGCGGAGCTCGGAGAGGTCGAGCGTGCCCTTCTCGAGGTGGTCCATGATCCGGCCGGGGGTGCCGACGACGATGTGGACGCCGCGGCGCAGCGCGGAGAGCTGGACGCCGTAGCCCTGACCGCCGTAGACGGGGAGGACGTGCACGCCCTTGATGCCGCTGGCGTACTTCTCGAACGCCTCGCAGACCTGGAGCGCGAGCTCACGGGTCGGGGCCAGGACGAGCGCCTGCGGAGTCTTCTGGGAGACGTCGAGCTGCGACAGGATCGGCAGCGCGAACGCCGCGGTCTTGCCGGTGCCGGTCTGCGCCAGGCCCATGACGTCGCGGCCCTCGAGCAGCGGCGGGATGGTCTGCTCCTGGATGGCGGACGGCGTCTCGTAGCCGACGTCCTTCAGCGCCTTGAGGACCCGCTCGTCAAGGCCGAGGTCGGCGAACTTCACCGTCTCGGCGACCGCCTCGGCAGGCTCGGTCACGGCAGCATCAACGTCATTCACAAGGTCACTCACCGGTCAAGGGTAGTGGGCCGGGGGCTTATACGACGATTCCCGATCGCGGTGAGTCCCGACACGCCGGACGGCCTCCTCAGTCGAGGCTCGTGGCCGACTCGGCAGCGTCGTCGGGGTCCACGTCGTCACGCTCCACGACCCCACCGCCGCTGACCACCGCAGCGTCGTCGGTCTCGCCCTCCTCGGCCATCCGGTCGCCGCCCGTCGACCCCGCACCGGTCGAGCCGCCGTCGCCGGTGGGCTCGTCGGTCCAGTCGTCGGGGCCGATCCCGCCGTCGGCTGCGCCGTTCGTCGCGTCGTTCGTCTGCTCGCTCATGACGGTGCGTTACCCGCAGCCGCGCGGGGCACACGCCCGGTGCGTCAGAAGAGCTTGCGGACCACCGACATCGGGGCGTTCTTCAGCGCGAAGCCGAGCGGGACCCACGGCCACGACGGGACGAGCGCCTTCTCCTTGCGCTTCTCGATCGCGGCGACGATCGAGCGGACGCCGGTCTCGGTGTCGACCATGAACCGGACCTTCTGCTCGACCTTGTCGTTCATCTCCGAGCGGATGTAGCCCGGGTAGATGATCGAGACGTCGATGCCCTTGGCCTTCACGTTCTCGTTGATCAGGCCCTCGGCGAGCGCGGCGACGCCGGCCTTCGTCGCGGCGTACGTCGTGATGGCGGAGCGCATGCCGCGCATCGCGGAGACGGAGCTGATCATCACGAGGTGGCCGGACTTCTGCGCGCGGAAGATCTCCATCGCCGCCTCGGTCTGGGCGAGCGCGGCGACGAAGTTGGTCATCGCCGTGGCCTTGTTGGCGTCGTAGCGGCCCTTGCCGAGCGGCGCCCCCTTGCCGAGGCCGGCGTTGATGATGACCCGGTCGAGCGTGCCGAGCTCCGCCGCGACCTCCTTGAAGACACGGAAGACGGCGTCGTCGTCGGTGACGTCGAGCGCCTTCGTGAGCACGCGCCGGTCCGGGTGCTTCGCGGTGATCTCGGCCTTGAGCTCGTCGAGCCGGTCCGTACGCCGGGCGGTGATCGCCAGGTCGTAGCCGAGGTCGGCGAACTGCCGCGCCATCTCGGCGCCGAGGCCCGAGCTCGCGCCGGTGATCAGGATGGTCCCAGTGGTCATGGCGCGAGCGTAGGCGGTCGCTCCGGTGCCGCGGCAGCCCCTCCGGCCGCGCGCTCAGGAAACCTTCACTCGCCAGCCCTTGCCTGCGCGGACCCTGCGTGGTCGACTCGCTCCGGGCACCGCCCAGCCGGAGCGCAGGCTCCGATCTTTCGCAGTGAGACGCTTTCGGAAGGTGATGGCATGGCAGGGAAGTTCGAGGTCTACGAGGACAAGGCCGGCAAGTTCCGGTTCCGCCTGAAGGCCAGCAACGGCCAGGTGGTCGCGGTCGGCGAGGACTACGAGACCAAGTCCGCAGCGATCAAGGGCTGCGAGGCCGTCCAGCGCGCCGCCGACGGCGCGGCGGTCGTAGAGGTGTGATCGAGCCGAGCGCCACGGCGAGCTTGCTCGTCCGTGGCCGAGGCGATTGAACACTGCGGCGAAGCCGCTGGTCTGACGCGCCTCGGGTGCGCTCGTCGACGTCTTCCACGAAGGCGGGCGCACTCAGGCCGGGCAGGGACTACGTTGCCCGCCATGCTCGATCGCATCAGCGCCCTCACGTGGCGCCGGCCCCGCGCCGTACTCGCGGCCGTCCTCCTCTTCGCCGCCGTCGCGGGCTTCTTCGGCCACGACGTGGAGCACCACCTCGAGGCAGCCGGGTTCGCCGACCCCGCCTCGCAGAGCGAGCGTGCGGGGCGGGTGCTCGCCGACGACCTCGGGTACACCGCCGAGCCCAGTCTCGTCGTGCTGGTGCGCGCGAAGGACGGCGGCCGGCTCGACCTCCACGACCCCGCGGTCGTCACCGAGGTCGACCGGCTCGCCACCCAGCTCGCCAAGGGCGCGTACGTCGGCAAGGTCGACAACCCGCTGGCGGCACCCGACCCCGCGAAGACCGGCCTGGTGGCCGCCGACGGGCGCTCGCTCGTGCTCGGGGCGCACCTGACCGACCCCGACATCGAGGACAAGGGCGGCATCGCCGACGAGTCGGTGCGCACGCTGGTCACGTCGACGACGCTCGACGTCGGCTACGGCGGCTATGCGCCGGCGTTCAACGAGGTCAACGACCAGACCCGCAAGGACCTCAACAACGCCGAGCTGATCGCTTTCCCGATCCTCGGCATCCTCCTGCTCCTCGTCTTCCGCTCGGTCGTGGCGATGTTCATCCCGCTGATCGTGGGGGGCCTGGCGATCGTCGGCACGCTCCTCGGCCTGCGGATCCTGGCGACGTTCACCGGCACCTCGCTCTTCGCGCTCAACATCGCAACGGCCCTCTCGCTCGGCCTCGCGGTCGACTACGCGCTGCTGCTGATCTCGCGCCACCGCGAGGAGGTCGCCCGCCACGGCTACACCGAGCTGGCCCTGCGCAACACCGTCGCCTCGGCCGGCCGCACGGCGGTCTTCTCCGGCCTCACCGTGGCCGGCGCGATGGCCGCGCTGACGCTGATGCCGCAGCGCTTCCTCTACTCGATCGGGGTCGCCGGCGGCCTGGTCGGCATCCTCTCCGCGACGATGGCGGTCCTCGTCGTCCCGGCGCTGCTCGCGTGGCTCGGCCCGCACATCAACAAGTGGTCGATCCGCCGCGGCCCCGCCGTCTCCGACGCCTCCACCGGCTGGCTCCGGCTCGCCCACGGCGTGATGAAGCGCCCGGTCCTCGTCGCGGTCTCGACCACGACGATCCTGCTCGCGGTCGCCTTCCCGCTGCTCGGCACGCACCTGACGGGCCCGAGCGCCCAGGCGGTCCCGCCGGGCCAGCAGTCCTACGGCGTGATCAAGTACCTCGACGCGCACTACCCGCGCGCCGTCACCGAGGGCATCTCCCTCACCGTCACCGGCGGTGCCTCCGACGCCGAGCTCGGCACCCTGCGCCGGGAGATCGCGGACGTCGACCACGTCGTCTCCGTCACCCCCTTCGCCCGTACGACGAACGGGCTGGCCTACGCGACGGCCTCGTTCGACGTACCGGCCCTGGACGACGGGGCACAGGCGTCGCTGACGAAGATCCGCGCCCTCGACGTGGCCCACGGCCAGGAGCTGCTGGTCACCGGCAACACCGCGCGGTTCATCGACCAGAAGGACTCGCTCGCCAGCAATGCACCGCTGGTGATCGCGGTGATCGTGCTGCTGACGCTGCTGCTGCTCTTCCTGCTCACCGGCTCGGTGCTGCTGCCGTTCAAGACGCTGCTGATGAACGCGCTGACGCTGAGCACCACGCTCGGCATCCTCGTGATCGTCTTCGAGAAGAAGGTCGGCAGCAGCCTGATCGACTACCCGGGGCCGTACTCCGTCGAGGTCACGTCGATGGTCTTCCTCTTCGTGGTGACCTTCGCCCTGGCGACCGACTACGCCGTCCTGGTCATGGCGCGGATCAAGGAGCTGCGCGACAGCGGGCTCGACAACACCGAGGCCGTCGCCCAGGGCATGGCCCGGACCGGCCGCATCATCAGTGCCGCCGCCGTGATGATCGCGGTCGTCTTCGCGGCCTTCGCGGTGAGCCCGGTCTTCTTCATGAAGCAGATCTCGGTCGGCATGGCGCTCGCGGTGCTCATCGACGCCACGATCGTCCGGGCGCTCCTCGTGCCGTCGCTGATGCGGCTCCTGGGCGAGGCGAACTGGTGGGCGCCGGGCCCCCTCCGGCGCCTCCACGACCGCTTCGGGATCCGCGAGGGCTGAGGAGCGAGCCCGCGTCGCGAGCTTGCTCGTCGACGTGTGGCGAGCGACGAGGTCCCGCCGCCGAAGGCGGCCGGGCTGAGGAGCGAGGGGCCGCGCGAAAACTCCTCAAAACTTTTTTCAGAACCTGCGTAACCCCCGGCTCCGCGCCGCGTTTATCAAGGCACAACGGTCGGGGAACAACCTCCCTCCCAGTTCCCTGACCGTCGAGCCCGTCTCCGCCAGCACTCCCTCCCTCCCGCTGGCCGAGACGGGCTCGAATGTATTTCGGGCCCTCCGCTTTGCGGCCCCGTCGCCGTTTCGGGGCGACCCCGCGCCGCGCCGTACGATTCGGCCGTGCCACACCGCGACGACCAGCCCCAGGACGACCACCCCTTCGGTGGTCCGATCGACGACGCCCCGCTCGAGCGGATCGACCCCGAAGAGCTGCGCATCGCCCTCAAGGTGCTGAGCGAGATCCCGCGGCTCGACCCCGAGCACGAGGACGTCCGCACGATGAAGCGCGGCGCGTCGTACATGTACAAGCTGATCAAGAAGCAGCGCCGTTCGGAGCTCCGCCAGGAGAAGCAGGCGCACGACCAGGCGATCATCGAGAAGACCGCGACCGGCTCCCCGATGCGCATCGACGACGAGACCGCCGGGATCCCGCTGGTCTCGACGGCTAAGGGTGCCTTCGCGGGCGAGCTGATCACCGCACGCGGCTGCTACATCTGCAAGCAGGACTTCACCCTCGTCGACGCGTTCTACCACTGGCTCTGCCCGACTTGCGCGGCCAAGAGCCACGAGAAGCGCGACCAGCGCACCGACCTCACCGGCAAGCGCGCGCTGCTGACCGGCGGCCGCTCCAAGATCGGCATGTACATCGCCCTGCGCCTGCTCCGCGACGGTGCGCACACGACGATCACGACGCGCTTCCCCAAGGACGCCGTGCGCCGGTTCGCCGCGATGGAGGACTCCGCCGACTGGATCGACCGGCTCAAGGTCGTGGGCATCGACCTGCGCGACCCCACGCAGGTCATCTCGCTGACCGACGACGTCGCGGCCGACGGCCCGCTCGACATCATCATCAACAACGCCTGCCAGACCGTACGCCGCCTCCCCGGCGCCTACTCGCACCTGATCGACGGCGAGAACGCACCGCTCGGGACCGCCGAGTCGCTCGGCATCAAGGCCCTGCCGGAGATGGTCACCTTCGACCGGATCTCCGAGGCACACCCCGCCGCGATCGCCGGTGCCCTGGCCGACACCGCCGTCGCGCACCACGAGGGCGAGTCGCACGAGGCGGCGCTCGCGGCCCACAACGCTGCGTCGATGACGGCCCTCGCACTGAAGGCCGGCAACGCGAGCCTCGAGCAGCACCTGGCCGGCACCGCGATCGACGCCGGCGGCCTGATCCCCGACATCCAGGACAACAACTCCTGGACCCAGGTGCTCGACGAGGTCGACCCTCTCGAGCTCCTCGAGGTGCAGTTCTGCAACTCGATCGCGCCCTTCCTGATCAACTCGCGCCTGCGTCCCGCCATGCGCCAGGCGATCGCCAACGGCGCGCGCCGCGCGTACATCGTCAACGTGTCGGCCATGGAGGGGCAGTTCTCGCGGCGCTACAAGGGCCCGGGCCACCCGCACACCAACATGGCCAAGGCCGCGCTCAACATGATGACGCGCACCTCTGCGGGCGAGTACTTCGAGACCGACCGGATCCTGATGACCGCCGTCGACACCGGCTGGATCACCGACGAGCGGCCGCATTACGAGAAGCTCCGGATCGCCGCCGAGGGCTGGCACGCCCCGCTCGACCTGGTCGACGGCGCCGCCCGCGTCTACGACCCGATCGTCATGGGCGAGCAGGGCCACGACATCTACGGCGTCTTCGTGAAGGACTACGAGCCCAGCCCCTGGTGATGGAGCACACGGCCGATCAGTACGACAGCGAGTCGCACTTTCCGGCTAGGGTCGCGGCATGGCCAACTCTGTCTCCGTGGAGAACGACGTCAACGTCGCCTCCGACGTCGCCTTCGCGTACCTCTCCGACTACACGAAGATCGCCGACTGGCTCTACGGCCTCAGCGAGCTCAAGGCGCTGACCGAGCAGACCCGCGGCGTCGGCGCGAAGTTCGACGGCACGATCAAGCTCGGCGCCAAGCTCCAGTCGCACCTCGAGGTCATCGAGTTCGAGGAGGGCCGGCTGATGGTGCTCGACTCCTTCAAGGGCATCAAGAACACCTCGCACTGGCTGGTCACCCCCACCGGTGCCACCACCTGCAAGATCAAGGTCACCTGGGACTACGACCTCGGCGGCGGCATCGCCGGCAAGGCGCTCGGCAAGGTCGTCGAGCCGGTCGTCAAGATCGCTGCCGGCGCTTCGACGAAGTCGCTCAAGGAGAAGCTCGAGTCCCTCTGACCCCCAGACACACACGTACGACGCCCGCGGGAAGACGCTTCCGGCGGGCGTTCGTGCGTCGTACGGCTGAAGGTGTGCCGTCGGGTCGGTGAAAGCCTCGACCGTTGTCGGTGGTCAGGTGTTGGCTGTCCCCATGACCAACATCCTGAACCCGTACATCAACTTCAAGGACAACGCCGCCGAGGCCATGGCCTTCTACCAGTCCTTCCTGGGCGGCGACCTCCGCGTCAGCAAGTTCGGCGACATGGGCGACACCAGCGAGGCCGCCGACCTGACGATGCACGCGATGCTCGTCACCGACGAGGGCTTCACGCTGATGGCCTCCGACAGTCACCCGTCAATGGGCGAGTTCATCGCCCCGGCCGGCTTCTCGGTCAGCCTCTCGGGCGTCGGCGAGGAGAAGCTCCGGGCCTACTGGGAGGCGCTCGCCGCCGAGGGCACGATCGGCATGCCGCTCGGCAAGCAGCCCTGGGGCGACGTCTTCGGCCACGTCATCGACAAGTTCGGCATCAGCTGGCTGGTCAACATCGTCTCCGCGGAGAACGCCGCCGCGCGCAGCTGAGCCTGCACTCCGGACGCAGCAGCGGCCCAGACCGTCACGGTGACAGTCTGGGCCGCTGTGACACTTCGGAGGTGTCACGCATGGCCGAAGTGTCGCGGTGACACTCCGGCGCGCAGGGTCAGGGCACGACTGGCAGGGTCAGCGTCTGGCCGCTGCCGCTGGCGATCGTCACCGGCGTCGACGTCAGACCACCGCGGTAGTTGACCGAGCCGCCCGCGACCACGAAGCGCAGCGTGTGGCCCGGGGCGAAGCGGTGCACGATCGCCGGCAGCGTCGTCGTGAAGGGCTTCGTCACGTCGGCGATCCGCACGGGAGCCTCGAGCGCGTTGATCGTCACCGCGTGGCCGGAGGCGTCGACGTCCTGGACCTTGAGGAAGAGGACCAGCTGGCCCGCCTCACCGGTGCCCTGCGTGAGCGCGGCCGAGGGCGCGTCGACCTTCAGCGTCGCGACCGGCGAGCCGACCACGTCGAGCTTGCTGCCCAGCGGGCCGGTCGACCACGCGGCGTACGTGCCGGGGACGTCGACGGCGTCGGCGACCGGGTCCTTCACGAAGCCGCTGACGACGTCGGTCTCCGGGAAGGAGACCGGCGCGCCGGCGCCCGGGGTGGTGAACGACTGCGAGCCGGCCAGCGGGGTTCCCGACGTGAGGGTGCCGGCACCCAGGAGGCCGCCGCCCGAGAGGCGCAGTGCCTGGCCGGCGCCGACCGGGAAGCTCTTCGACGAGGCGAACGTCGCGCCCGCGTCACCGGTGTCGAGCCAGTCGCGGTAGTAGGCGAACTCCGGGCCGGTGCTCACGTCCGTGCCCATGAGGTAGTGGGCGAACCACGCCGTGGCGCGCGACACGAGGTAGGCGTTCTCGCCCGGCAGCATCCCGTTGGAGCTGTGGCCGTAGTGCTGCCAGACCATCTTCACGGTGGTGCCCTGCGCCTTGAGCGCGCGGTAGGTCGCCGTCGCCTCGTTGAGGTTGAAGAGCGTGTCGGCCTGGCCCTGCATCAGCAGCGTCGGCGCCTTCACCCCACCCATGTACGACGCGACGCTGGCGTGGCGCGCGGCGGCGACCGACGCCGCGTCGAAGTAGCCCGTGGTGCCGGCGGTGAGGAGGGCGGGGCAGACCCAGTCGGCGAAGTTGGGGCACGGGATCGGGTCGCCGGGGATCTGCTGGTTCTGCACGTCCCCGGTGAGGCCGAGGGCCGAGAAGCCAAGGCCCCACGCGAGCTTCGTCGCGCCGGAGTTGGTCGAGGACACGCGATCCGACGCCACCTTGTCGGTGTTGTTCGGCGCGAGGCTGTAGGAGAGGTCGTTCCAGGTGATGATCGGCACGAGGGCGTCGACGCGCGGGTCGCGCCCGGCCACGGCGAACTGGAACCCGCCGCCGTACGAGCCGCCGATCAGGCCGACGCGCGGGTCGTGGGCCGACGTGCCGCCGTCGTGGTTGCGCTGGTCGAGCTGGACGACGTCGAGCGCCGGAGCAGCGGTGGTGTGCGCGGCATCCGTGTAGGCGATGCCGCCCGCGCCGCCGAGGTAAGAGACCAGCTGGCTGGCCGCCTTGCCGTCCCAGTCGGGGTCGTCGAGCGTGATCTTGCAGCTCGAGCCGCCGAAACCGAGGCCGGAGTAGGAGAGGACGGCGTAGCCCTTGGTCGCGAAGTCCGCGCCCCAGGCGGCCTGGTCGTCCTTGGAGCCACCGAAGCCGTTGGTGGTCAGGATCGCCGGGACGCGGCTGGCGCTCGACGCAGCGGCCGGCAGGTAGAGGTCGCCGACGATGTCGCACGGCGTCTCGTCAGCAGGACCGGTCGTGACGGCGAAGTGCAGCGTCTGCACGGTGTACGCCGGCGCGGAGACGGCAGGCGCGAGGGGCGCCACGAGGACCGTGGCGACGGCGGCGAGACCGGCCAGCGGCACGGCCTTCTTCAGGGGACGACGGGCATGACGACGAGGGGACATGCCTGCACAACTGTGAAGCACGCCACTTGGTTACGCATCGGCCCACAGGCGACTCCGTTGACGTAACGGTGCCGCCGGGCGTCAGCGGGCGTCGGCCTCGCCGTGCTCGTGGTCGAAGTGCTCGAGGTCGCCGTCCTCGGCGTCCTTGCGCGCCGACAGCGAGATCACGATCGAGAGCAGGAAGAAGAAGAGGATGGCGATCAGGATGAGCACCTGGTCACGCGTGAAGATCTCGATGAACGGTTGCACGGCGAACCTCCGGAAAAGAGTGCCCCTCTCTGTCGAGCGTACGCCCGATATGTCTGATGCGGCAGCCCTCAGGCAGCCGCGCTCAGATCGGCGACTCCTCCGACGGCGGCACGGGAGCGTCCGCGTCCAGGATGTCCGGGTGGTGCGCGGCGTCCGTGGGGTCCCACGGCCGGGCCACGCCCATCAGCGCGGCACCGATGAAGAACGCGACGATCACCAGCAGCACGATCATCTCTCCGGCACTCATGACTCCTCCTTCGACCGCACAATCCTACGCTCGGAGACCGCCCGGACCTACGCTCGAGGAGCGCCCGTTCCTACGCCCCGGCGCCGTGACGACCGGCCCCCTCGGCGAACCTGCCGGCACCCGTCATCGCCTCGATCAGCACCGCCTCACCGAGGCGCCACTCCTCCGCCAGCGCGTCCGCCTCAGGACGTCCGGCGGAGCCCAGCAGCGAGGCCCGGTCCGAGCGCAGGCAGGCCTGCGGGAACGCCGCGACGCGGGTGGCCAGCTCGATCGCAGCGTCGAGCGCCTCGCCCGGCTCCGAGACCCGGTTGACCAGGCCGGAGCCGAGCGCCTCGGCGGCGTCGACGGGGCGACCGGTGAGCACGAGGTCGAGGGCACGCGAGCGGCCGATGAGCTCGCCCAGCCGGATCGTGCCGCCGTCGATCAACGGGATGCCCCACCGCCGGCAGAAGACCCCGAACGTCGCCCCCGGGTCGGCGACGCGCAGGTCGCACCAGAGGGCGAGCTCGAGGCCGCCGGCCACGGCGTACCCCTCGACGGCGGCGATGACCGGCTTGGTGAGGCGGAGCCGGGTCGGCCCCATCGGGCCGAGGTCGTCGTCGGCACCGGTGGGCGGCGCGACCTCCATCGTCCCCCCGCTGACGGCCTTGAGGTCCGCGCCCGCGCAGAACGTGCCGCCGGTCCCGTGGAGCACCGCGACCGCGGCGTCCGGGTCGGCGTCGAAGGCGAGGAACGCCGCGTGCAGCGCCTTGGCGTGCTCGGTGTCGACGGCGTTGCGGACCTCGGGACGGTCGAGCGTGACGACCGTGACCGGTCCGCGCTTCTCGACGCGGACGCTCATCCGGGGAAGCCGGTCGCGGTGCGCTCGATGATCGGGTCCAGGTCGAGCCCGGGCGGCAGGGTGCCGAGCGCGCCGCCCCAGTCGCGCCCCAGCCGCGACGCACAGAAGGCGTCGGCGACGGCGGCCGGCGAGTGGCGCAGCAGCTGCGAACCCTGGAAGACCAGTGCCATCTGCTCGACGATCCGCCGCGCGCGCAGCTCGATGTCGTCGAACGACGTGAGCTCCTTCTTCAGCCGGTCGACAGCCTCGTCGTAGCGGGCGTCGACGCCCTCCGCCAGGGATGCCTCGGCGAAGAAGGCGTCGAGCGTGTGCGGCTCCTTCGCGAGGGCCCGCAGCGCGTCGAGGGCGGCGACGTTGCCCGAGCCCTCCCAGATCGAGAGCAGCGGCATCTCGCGGTAGATCCGCGCGATGTCGTGCTCCTCGATGTAGCCGTTGCCGCCGAGGCACTCGAGCGCCTCGCCGACCGCGATCGGGGAGCGCTTGCAGACGTAGTACTTGGTGACCGCCAGGGCGATCCGGCGCAGCGCCGCCTCGCCCTCGTCCCCACGGATCGCACGGTCGTTGGCACCGGCCAGCCGCATCATCGCGGTCGTCGACGCCTCGGACTCGACCTGGAGGTCGGCGAGCACGTTGCGCATCGCGGGCTGGTCCACGAGCAGCTTGCCGAACGCCGAGCGGTGCCGCGCGTGGTGCGCCGCCATCGTGACCGCCGTGCGCAGGCCGGCAGACGAGCCGATCACGCAGTCGAGGCGCGTCATGTTCACCATCTCGACGATGGTGCGGACGCCCCGGCCCTCCTCACCGACGAGCCAGCCGACGGCCGCGTCGTACTCGATCTCGGAGGAGGCGTTGGACCTGTTGCCGAGCTTCTCCTTGAGCCGGACGAAGCGCATCGCGTTGGGCTCGCCGCCGGGCAGGACGCGCGGCACGAGGAAGCAGGTCACGCCCGCAGGCGTCTGCGCCAGCGTCAGGAACATGTCGGACATCGGCGCCGACGTGAACCACTTGTGGCCACGCAGGACCCAGGTGCCGTCGGCCTGCCGGCTCGCGGTCGTCGTGTTGGCGCGTACGTCGGAGCCGCCCTGCTTCTCGGTCATCGACATGCCGGCGATCAGGCCACGCTTGGTCGCGGGGTCACGCAGGCCGAAGTCGTAGGCACGGTTGGTGAGCAGCGGCTCGAACGCCGCGGAGAGCTCCGGGTTCGCGCGGAGCGCCGGAACGACGGCGTACGTCATGGAGATGGGGCAGCCGTGGCCGGCGTCGACGTTCCAGGCGTAGAACTTCGCGGCGCGGGCGACGTGGGCGCCGGGTCGGTCGTCGGCCCACGGAGCACCGTGGAGGCCGTGCCCGACCGCGGTCTCCATCAGCTGGTGGTACGCCGGGACGTACTCCACCTCGTCGACGCGGTTGCCGTAGCGGTCGTGGGTGTGGAGCACCGGAGCCACGCGCTCCGCGAGCCGGCCCCAGGCCTGCGCCTCGGCCGTGCCCGCGAGCCGGCCGAGCTCGTCGACCTCGGGCACCGCCCAACCGGCACCCTCGCGCTCGAGCCCTTCGCGGAGCGTCGGGTCATCGGCGGTGTTGTGCCCCACCAGCGGCGGGACCTGGTTGCGGACCTCATGGGTGGAGAAGGCGTCGCGCGCGTTGGTCATCACTTTCCCGACATTACAGTTCGTCGATCAGTCGTGTCCAGATCTGTAGCGTGCGATCATGGCGCCCGTGACCAGCGCCGCCAAGCCCCTGCCCGCCCGCTCGGTCGCCCTCTCGCTGCTCCTGGGCAGCCACCCCGGGCGGATGAGCCCGGCGACGCTGACCTCCGCCGGCGAGCACTTCGGCATCCCGGCCTCCACCATGCGCGTCGCGCTGACCCGGGCTGTCGCCGCCGGCGACCTCGAGCGGGAGGGCGGCGACTACACGCTGGGTGCGCGCCTCGTTGCCCGCCAGCGCCGCCAGGACGAGGCCGTCGAGGACGCCGCCTCGCCGTGGCACGGCGAGTGGGAGATGGCCGTCGTCGTCGTCACCGGCCGGTCCGGCCAGGAGCGCTCGGCCCTCCGCGACCTGCTCGCGGCGCATCGGCTCGCCGAGCTGCGCGAGGGCGTGTGGACCCGGCCCGCCAACCTCCGCCGCCCCGCGGCGTACGCCGGCGACCCGGTGCTCTCCACCTTCACCGCCGTCCCCGCGGAGGATCCCGCCGAGCTGGCCGCCGGCCTGTGGGACCTCACCGCCTGGGCGCAGGACGGCGACGAGCTGGTCGCCCTCCTGGAGACCACGCGGGAGCCGGCCCTCCGCCTCGCGGCCGCCGCGCAGCTGGTCCGCCACCTCGCAGCGGACCCGCTGCTCCCCCACGAGCTGCTCCCGCCCGACTGGCCGGGCGAGCGCCTCCGCGCGGCGTACGCCGACTACCGCGGCGAGCTCCGCGACATCGCCCGTTCGAGCGGTCGCGGGCTCGCCGGCTGAGCCTCAGGCAGCCCGTCGCAGCGCACGCACCCGGAGGGCGACACCGCCGAGCAGGGTTGCCGCCGAGAGCAGCAGGAGTTCCTCCAGGCCGCTCGGCGCACCCGTCTGCGGCAGCTCGCCGGCGGCGGTGCGGACGGGCGCGGCCGTGGTGGCGAGGTGCCGGGAGGGCACGAACGTCGCCGTGTCACCGCCGAAGCTGCTGCCCCCGGTCGAGCCACCCGAGCCACCTCCGCCGCCTCCGCCACCCGTCGGCGTACGCGGGCAGTCGCTGAGCGAGACCTGCCGGGCCTGCTCTCCGGCATGCGCCCACCTGATCGCGACGGAGCGGAACTGCGCGTCACTGAACGCCCACGGGAAAGTGCCGGTGAAGCCGCGGCCGACAAGAGCCTGCTCGTTGACGATGATGACGTGGCTCGCCACCTCCGCCACGTGCGGCTTCCGCACGTACTTGCAGATCACCACCCGCTCACCCGCGGTGGTGTCGACGACAGGGGCCTTGACGGAGCCGCTGCCCGAGCCCCCTCCCGCGGCGGGATCTCCCCCTGCGGCAGGAGGCGCGGGCGGCGGGGCCGCAGGCGGCGCGGCGGGCGGCGCCGGGGGCGCCGCGGGCAGCTGCGCGGGGACCTGCGCCTGGCTGGCCGGCGGGTCGGCGGGCGGCGCCGGGGGCTGCTGGTCCCCCGGCTGCGCCTGTGCGGCTGTCGACGCGACAGCCGGCGCAGGGGCAGCCGGACCGCCGCGCTCCGCAGCAGCCGGGCCGCCGACCAGCAGGCTGGCCGACAGGAGCGGTACGGCGATGCCGAGCGCCATCGCCAGCGTGGACCGGGCCGGTCGTCGACCCCGTGTCGTCATCGTGTTCACGAAAGCCTCCGCGAGATGAGCGGAGCCTGTCCCGAGAGATCCAGAGCCCCAAGGTGGACCCTCCCCGCGGTGCACGTACCCCCGGGTAATCCGGACAATCGCCATAAATCACCGTCGCGACCCCAGTGTTTGCGCGGGGGACGGCATGATGCGGCCATGGCGAACTTCTCCGACTTCAACATCGGCGTCTACCTCAACGGGCTCTTCGGCACGATGCCCTCCTTCCCCCTGGAGTACGCCGGATGGGAGGCCGCCGCGCGCACGCACCTCGACGACGTGCTCTACGACTACGTCGCGGGCGGCGCGGGCGACGAGGCGACCCAGGACGGCAACGTCCACGCGTTCCGTCGCTGGGGCATCGCGCCACGGATGCTGGCCGGCGCGGCCGAGCGTGACCTCTCGATCGAGCTCTTCGGGCGCCGCTACCCCACGCCGCTCTTCCTGGCACCGATCGGCGTCGTCGGGATCATGGACGTCGCTGACGGCGAGGCCGGCCACGGCGACCAGGAGGCCGCCCGCGCGGCTGCCGCGACCGGCGTACCCGCGGTGATGTCGACGCTCATGCAGGACCCGATGGAGGACGTCGCGCCCGAGCTCGGCGAGACGCCCGGCTTCTTCCAGCTCTACACGCCCAACGACCGCGAGCTGGCCGAGAGCTTCGTGCGGCGGGCCGAGGCCGCCGGCTACGCCGGCATCGTCGTGACGCTCGACACCTGGTCGCTCGGCTGGCGCCCGCGCGACCTTCGTCACGCCTCGATGCCGCAGCTGCAGGGCAAGTGCCTGGCCAACTACACCTCCGACCCGGTCTTCCGCTCGCGGCTGGAGAAGACGCCCGAGGAGGACCCGGGCGCCGCGACGCTGGCCTGGGCGATGACCTTCGGCAACCCCGGGCTCTCGTGGGACGACCTCGAGTGGCTGCGCAGTCTCACCGAGCTGCCCCTGCTCCTCAAGGGGATCTGCCACCCCGACGACGTACGCCGCGCGAAGGACGGCGGCGTCGACGGCATCTACTGCTCGAACCACGGCGGTCGCCAGGCGGCCTCCGCGCCCGCCCTCGACTTCCTGCCCGACGTGGTCGCCGCGGCCGACGGGATGCCGGTGCTCTTCGACTCCGGCGTCCGCACCGGCGTCGACGTGGTCAAGGCGCTTGCCCTCGGCGCGACCGCGGTCGGCATCGGCCGCCCCTACGGCTGGGGCATCGCGATGGGTGGCGCCGCGGGCGCGCAGCACGTGCTCCAGTGCCTCCTGGCCGAGGCCGACCTGACGATGGGTCTCAACGGCTACGCGTCGATTGCCGAGCTGACCCGCGACATCCTCGTCCGGATCCCCTGAGAGGCGTCCGGATCCCGTCGGGAAGGAGCACAATCCGCTCATGCTGTCGATGAAGAGCAAGTGCGAGCTGTGCGCCGCCCCGCTGGACTACGCCGCCGAGGCGTTCATCTGCTCCTACGAGTGCACCTACTGCACCACCTGCGAGGCCGCACTCGACGCCTGCCCCAACTGCGCCGGCGAGCTCGTCCCGCGCCCCCGCCGCGTGACCGGCCTGCGCGAGATCGCCCGGCGCGCGCCCGCCCGCGTCGTACGCCGGGTCAGGCGGGCACGCAGCTGAGGGTCAGGACTCCGGCAGGTCCACGGCGAGCTCGGCACCGAGCTGCGACTGGGCAGCGGCGAGCTGGGTGAGGATCCGGCGGCCCGCCAGGAGCAGGTCGCGGACCTCGGGGACGGCGATCGAGTAGACCACCGCGCCGCCGGCCCGGTTGGACGTCACGAGCTGCGTGCGACGCAGGACGCCGAGCTGCTGGGAGAGGTTGGACGGCTCGATCGAGATCTTCTCGAGGAGCTCATGCACGGCATGATCCCGCTCACTCAGGAGTTCCAGAATCCGGATCCGGGCAGGGTGCCCGAGCGTCTTGAAGAACTCGGCCTTAGCCTGATACAGCGGTACTCCCACCACAGCTCCTCGCTCGCGACCTGATCCTGTCCGTCAACGGCGACGTCCATCACCATTGGACATGAAGGCTACATGACTTGCGAAACTCTTCATCTCAAGTAGCCTCACGAATGTGCGATCCGAGGGCGTGTCGTGTGCAATGACTTGTCAGAGTCGAGAGGACAGGACCAAATGACTGACGTCAACACCGTGCTTGACCAGGCTGGGCTGACCAACGAGGACGTGCGTGCGTACGTCGCCGAGTGGTTTGCCGTGACCGGCGCTGAGCGCATCGAGGTGGTCTCCGCCGCCGACGACGCGCGCCTGATCGCCGAGGCCCTGGAGGCGGGTGAGCTCCTGCCTGCCGGTGAGGGCTCCTACTACTCGCGTTCGTACTTCAAGGACACCGCGCGCGCCGAGGAGCGCACGATCGTGGCCACGGCCGACGAGCGTGACAAGGGCACCTACAACAACTGGCGCCCGTCGTCGGAGATGAAGCCGAAGCTCGTCGAGCTGATGACCGGCGCCTCCAAGGGCAAGACCATGTACGTGATCCCGTACCTCATGGCCCCTGCCGGTGGTCCGCTCGACAAGTTCGCCGCTGGCGTCGAGCTCACCGACAACATCAACGTCGTGCTGCAGATGATCCGCATGGCCCGCGTCGGCGTGGAGTACATCAACCACCTCGGCAACGACTTCGTCCGCGCCGTGCACGTCACGGGCGACCTGCCGAACCTCGGCCAGGGCACCCCGGACGACAAGCGCTACTTCGTGACCGTCGCCGACGAGCGCACGATCCTGCACTTCGGCTCGTCGTACGGCGGCAACGCGCTGCTCGGCAAGATCGCCCACGGCCTGCGCCAGGGCTCGTACGACGGCTGGAAGAACGGCTTCCTCGTGGAGCAGTTCATGCTCCTCGGCATCTCCGACAAGGAGACCGGCAAGAAGTACAACATCTGCGGTGGGTTCCCGTCGGCCTCCGGCAAGACGAACCTCGCGATGACGCTCTCGCCGGACGCCCTGGGCGACCGCTACCACGTCGAGTTCTACGGCGACGACATCGCCTGGATCTGGGTCGACGAGAACGGCGTGCTCCGCGGCTTCAACCCGGAGAACGGCGTCTTCGGTGTCGCCAAGGACACCAACGAGCACACCAACCCGACCGCGATCGAGTCGATCAAGCCGGGCCTGGGCGTCATCTACACCAACGTCGCCTACAACGAGAAGACGCAGGAAGTCTGGTGGGAGGGTCGCGGCGAGAAGCCGACGGACCTCGACGGATGGCTGGACTGGAAGGGCGAGCGCATCGCCGACCGGTCCCCCGAGACCGCCAGCGAGAACTGGGCGCACCCCAACTCGCGCTTCACCACGACCCTGGCCAACGTCCCCAACGTCGCTCCCGACTACGACGACGCTGCCGGTGTCGAGATCCACGGCATCATCTTCGGTGGCCGCACCCGCGACCGTGAGCCGCTGATCCGCGCGATCAACGACCTCGCCGAGGGCGTCTACGACGGCCTGACCCTGGGCGCTGAGGCCACCTTCGCGGCCGACGGCCTCGAGGGCGTGCTCCGCTACGACCCGATGTCGATGCGTCCGTTCATGTCGTACCCCGAGGCTGACTACGCGCAGCACTGGCTCGACGTCGTCGGCAAGGCCACGAACAACCCGATCTTCGCCCACGTGAACTGGTTCCAGCGTGGCGAGGACGGCCGCTTCCTGTGGCCCGGCTACCGCGAGAACCTCCGCCCGCTGGTCTGGCTCATGCAGTACCGCAACGGCGAGGTCCAGGGTGTCGAGACGCCCGTCGGCGTCATCCCGGCGCGTGACGAGCTCCTCCTCGACGGCCTCGACGAGCAGACGCTCGCCGACCTCGACACGGTGCTCACGATCGACACCAAGCGCTGGCAGCAGGAGATGGGCTACCGCGAGGACCACCTCAAGCAGTTCGACGGTCTGCCGGACGCCATCTGGGAGGCGCACAACCGCGTCGCCAAGGCGCTCGACGAGGCCTGATCGGCTCACCAGCTCGTACGGCGAGGGCCGCTCTTCCTTCGGGAGGGGCGGCCCTCGCTGCGTCTGCGGCCGGCCGTTCGGCGTACGCGCGGAAAGAATTCATCGTCGAACTGCGTCACTGTCGCGGGTTCTCGCCGTTTCTCCTGACGAGTGGCCAGTCAGGTAGCCGGCCCACCGACCCCGGAAGGCAGGCCATGAGCACCACGGTCGCAGCACCCGCCATGGACGTCACCGTCTCCTCGCTCGTACGCCGCCCGGTGGCGGAGGTTGCGCGGCACGCCGCCGACCCGGCCACCGCCGAGGCCTGGCTGCCGCACGTCCTGGGCCGCAAGCTGCCGCTCGGCTTCGAGCTGGTGTCGTTCGAGCCGGCCGTCGGCATGGTGCTGAGGACCGCGCAGGGCCCGGTCGCCCTGGAGGCGACGTACACCTGGGCGCCCGCGGGCGCGTGGACGAAGCTGACGCTGCGTCAGACCGGCGAGGCCCCGATCGTGGGCCTGGCCGCTCCCCTCATCGAGAAGGCAGCGGCCAAGGCCATGAGCCGCACGCTCGCGCGTGTGGTCGAGCTGATCGAGCACCGCTCCGCCGCCTGAGGCGACGCAGCTGCCCACGCGCCAGCAGGTCAGTGCGCGTCGATCGGTCGCGGACGCCCCAGCAGCAGGCCGAGCAGGACCATGCCGGCACCGAGCACGACGTGCAGCACGTCGTCGGCGTCGTTGACCGGCAGGAAGTTGGCCTTGTCGTGCAGTCCGACGACCAGGCCGTACAGGAAGACCACGAGGTAGAGCGCGCCGCCACCGATCAGGTAGCCCCGCGCGCCCGCGGCGGTGCGCGCCAGCACGAAGCCCGCGACGGCGAATCCGAGGTGGACCAGGTTGTGCAGGATCGAGACCTGGAAGATCCCGAGCAGCATGGCGCCGGAGTCGTGGCCGGCGAAGGTGAGGTCGCCGTAGTCGGTGGTGAGCCCGGGGACGAAGCCGGCCACGCCGACGATCCCGAAGGCCAGCGCCACCACGGCCGCGGCCGCCTGGACAGGTGAGGCGTCGTACCTGACATCGGTGTTCATCACACACTCCTCTCGAAACGGGTTTCCCTCAGGTACCCGCGACGAGCGTGTGGATGCAGCCGGTTGGCGACGTCAGTTGGCGATGTGCACGATCGCGTCGCCGGCGTTGACGATCGGGGCGCGGGTGAGGCCGATGACGACGCCCGTGCGGTCGGCGTGCACCAGGCGGACGCGTCGTCCGAGGGTGTCGGAGAGCCCGCCGATCCGCTGGCCCTCGCGCACCTCGGCGCCCAGGTCGACCTCGAGATGGAGGATGCCCGTGCCGCGGGCACGCACCCAGCCGCTGGAGCGGCACTCCTCGACGTACGGCGGCTCGATGAGCTCGGGGCGGAGGTCGATCATGTCCATCGCGGTCAGCACGCGGAGCACGCCGGCGACGCCGACCCGGATCGGCGCCTCGTCGAAGCGCATCGCCATGCCGGCCTCGTAGAGGAGCACGCGCGCGCCGACGTCGAGGCCGGCCTGGCGCAGCGAGCCGTCACGGAGCTTCGCGTGGAGCATCACGGGGGCGCCGAACGCCTGGGCGAGCTTGCGGGTCACCGGGTCGTCGAGGTCGGCCCGGATCTGGGGGTAGTTGTCGCGCTTGTCGGCCGCGGAGTGGAGGTCGATGCCGAGCTCGCACTTGGAGACGACCTCGTCCATGAAGAGCCGCGCGATGCGCGACGCCAACGAGCCGCGCGCCGAGCCGGGGAACATCCGGTTGAGGTCGCGGCGGTCGGGCAGGTAGCGGTCGCCGTTCATGAAGCCGAGCACGTTGACCACCGGCACGAAGACGACCGTGCCGCGCAGTGTCTTCGGGTCGAGGTCGGTCATCACCCGCCGGATCACCTCGACGCCGAGCACCTCGTCGCCGTGGATCGCCGCGTTGACCCAGATGACCGGGCCGGCGTCCTTGCCGTGCACCACGTGCACGGGAAGGCTCGCGTCGCCGCCGGTCACCAGGCGGGTGATCGGGAGCTCGACCGACTTCGCCGACCCGGCGCGCACGCGCACGTTGCCGATCGCGAACGACTCACGCGCCATCGGTCACCGCCTTGGCCACCTGCGCCACGCCCCGGTTCTTCCGGCGTACGACGCGGCGGGGCCGGCCGCCGACGTACGACCGCGCGGAGTCGACGACGAAGCCCTGGCGCAGCGCCTCGCGCCCGATCAGGAACCGGAAGCCCATCTCGTCGCGGCGGCTCAGCGTCACCTCGGCGGTGATCGTCTGCTCGAGGAGGCGGATCGCCATGAGCACGACGTAGCGCTCCTCGGCGTGGCCCGACGAGCTGCGGACCGTGCGCCGGTCGTGGACCGGGAGCTCGACCTCGACGGCGTCCTCGGCGCTGCGCTGCCACGGGTGGATCGAGAACCGGACCCACTCCCGGCCCTCGCGCTCGAAGGGCTCCAGGTCGAAGGCGTGAACCGCGGAGGAGCGGGCCCCGGTGTCGAGCTTCGCCTTGGTCCACGGCACGCCGAGGTCCGGCAGGCTGACCCACTCACGCCAGCCCGCCGTCTCCGGGGGTCTGGTTGGATGGGTGGCGGTCACGGCCCCCATCCAAGCAGAGGCACTCGGTGAAGCTCGCGATTCTCTCCCGCGCCCCGCGGTCCTACAGCACGCAGCGCCTCCGCTCCGCCGCGCTCAACCGCGGCCACGACGCGAAGGTGCTCAACACGCTCCGCTTCGGCATCGACCTGGCCGGCGACGAACCCGCCCTGCAGTTCCGCGGCAAGCCGCTGTCGGACTACGACGCGGTCCTGCCGCGCATCGGCAACTCGATCACCTACTACGGCACCGCCGTTGTCCGGCAGTTCGAGCAGATGGACGTCTACACGCCCAACACCGCAGCCGGCATCTCCAACTCGCGCGACAAGCTCCGCGCCACCCAGATCCTGTCGCGCCACAACATCGGCATGCCCGCGACGACCTTCGTCCGCGACCGCGCTGACGTGATCCCCGCGATCGAGCGGGTCGGCGGGGCACCCGTCGTCATCAAGCTCCTCGAGGGCACCCAGGGCATCGGCGTCATCCTCGCCCCCGAGATCAAGGTCGCCGAGGCGATCATCGAGACCCTGCAGAGCACGCGACAGAACGTCCTGATCCAGCGCTTCGTCAAGGAGTCGAAGGGCCGCGACATCCGCGCGCTGGTCGTCGGCGACCGCGTCGTCGCTGCCATGCGGCGTACGGCGAAGGGTGACGAGTTCCGCTCCAACGTGCACCGCGGCGGCTCGGTCGAGCGGGTCGAGCTCGACCCCGAGTTCGAGCGGGTGGCCGTGCGGGCGGCGCAGATCATGGGCCTCAAGGTGGCCGGCGTCGACATGCTCGAGGGCGCCGACGGCCCGCTGGTCATGGAGGTCAACTCCTCCCCCGGCCTCGAGGGCATCGAGGCGGCGACCAAGCTCGACGTGGCCGGCGCGATCATCGACTACATCGACAACCAGGTCGCCTTCCCCCACATCGACGTGCGCGAGCGGCTCGCGGTCTCGACCGGCTACGGCGTGGCGGAGATCGTGGTCCATGGCGACGGGTCGTTCGTCGGCAAGACGCTCGCCGAGTCGGGCCTGCGCGAGAGCGACATCACCGTGCTCACGCTCCACCGCGGCACGATCGTCATCCCCAACCCCGGCGCCCGCAACGTGCTCGAGGCCGAGGACCGCCTGCTCTGCTTCGGCAAGCTGGAGGAGATGCGCGGCATGATCCCCGACCGCAAGACCCGGCGTTCGAAGGTCAAGAAGCTCCCGAAGCACCCGCTCAACGAGACCTGAGCGAGCCGGGCGGCTCAGTGCAGGTGGTCGGCGAGTGAGCCGTGCTCGCCGAAGAGCTCGACCCGCCACCGCTCGATGAGCTCGTCGTTGGGGTGGTCGTCGGGGTGGAAGCCCTCGCGCCGGTAGTCCATCAGGCGGGTCATCACGTCGCGCTGCAGGAACGGGTTGTGCCGGAGCCGCAGGAGGGACGGCACGAGCCGGAACGGGTTCCACGCCGTGCGGTCGGTGAGGAACATCGACAGCAGCGTGCCGAAGACGGTGACCACCGTCAGGCCGAAGGTCGCCATCCGGAAGCCCTGGCGCCGCCGCCGCTCGGTGCCGCCGACGGCGCGGAAGACGTCGAAGGCGACGGCCCGGTGCTCGGACTCCTCCAGGGCGTGCCAGAGCAGGATGTTGCGGACCTCGTTGTCGCCGAGCAGTGCCTGCGCCTCGGGCTTGGTCAGCAGGGTCTCGGCGACGACCGCGGTGTAGTGCTCGAGGGCGGCGGTGTGGGCGAGCCGGAGGATCGGCGGGAGCCAGCGCTCGTAGCGGAGCAGCATGCCCTTGCTGTTGCGTGCGATCCGGTGGGCCGGGAAGCCCATCTCGTCGAGCCGCCGGTTGAGCTCGCGGTGCTCGCGCCCGTGGGTCACCTCCTGGCCGATGAACCCCTTCACCTGCTCGCGCAGCACCGGGTCCTCGACGTCGTCGGCGAAGTTGCGCACCGAGCGGACGAAGTAGTCCTCACCCGAGGGGAAGATCGCCGACAGCACGCTGACCACGTGGCTCATCACCAGGTCGCCCTGCACGTAGTGCCGGTCGAGCGACCCCTGGGGGTAGGAGAACCGGATCCGTCGTGCGTGCACCTCGCCCGTCATGCCTCGAACGTACGACGTGCGCCGGCACCCGTCGAGGGGGGATCATCAGCCCATGTTCGGCATCACCGACCTCGCGACGTACCTCGTCGGCCTGGTCTTCATCATCCTGCTGCCCGGCCCCAACTCGATGTACGTCGTGTCCGTCGCCGCCCGGCGCGGCACGCGCGCGGGCTACGCGGCGGCGGCCGGCGTGTGGACCGGCGACACGGTGCTGATGGTGCTGACGGCGGCCGGCGTGGCCTCGCTCCTGCGTGACAACCCGCTGCTCTTCGCGATCGTGAAGTACCTCGGCGCGGGCTACCTCGCCTGGCTCGCGACCGGCCTGCTGCGGGGCGCGTGGGCGACGTGGCGGACCCGGCGGCGTACGGTCGATCCGCTGGCGGACGCCCCGGTGGAGGCCCCCGGCGAGCGGCCCTACCACCGGGCGCTCGTGGTCAGCCTGGTCAACCCGAAGGCGATCCTCTTCTTCGTCGCCTTCTTCGTGCAGTTCGTCGACCCCGACTACGCGTGGCCGGCGCTCACCTTCCTGGTGCTCGGCGCGCTCGCCCAGATCGCCAGCGTGCTCTACCTCAGCGTCCTGATCTTCTTCGGCGCCCGCCTGGCCGACGCCGTGCGCCGCCGGCGCGCACTGTCGGCGGCGGGGACGTCGGCCATCGGCGCGATCTTCCTCGGCTTCGCCGCGAAGCTCGCCCTGGCGCACGCCTGAGCGAGCGCAGCGGCGTCAGCGCACGAAGCGGATCGTCAACGGCGGGGTGGTCCACTCGCCACGGGACGCAGCGAGCGCACCGAGCAGGTGGAGCGCGCCGGCCACGAACGGGATGACGGCGAAGAGGAGCCAGCCGACACCGATCGTGAGGATGCCGAACACGAGGACGGCGACGCCCCAGACCAGCGCGGTGAGCTGGATGTTGAGCGCGTTGGCCGCGTGGTGGCGGATGAACGGACCGCGGTCCTTGTACATCAGGTAGACCACGAGGGCGGCGACGAAGCCGAGCGTTCCTGCGCTCAGCACCATCGCGGCGCCGGTGACCGCGTGGACGCCGATCGACCAGCTGCGCTCCTCCTGCGGGGTGAGCTGGGGGGCGGAGGTCGGCTTCGGGGCGTACGGGTTCGTCATGGGTTCTCCTTGGTCGAGGACACCAGTGAAACGGACGGAGGCGTGCCTGTGGTTCCGGCAAGCCCCCGGAATCACCCCTGAGATCTCCCCGAGACGCGGTCAGGGAGAGCCTCCCGCGTCCTTCACACTGGGACCCATGACGTCCCAGAGCAACGCACCGGTCGACAACTACGCGAAGCACCTCGGCGTGGAGATCGTGCAGCACGGCGGCGGTCACGCGGAGTCCTTCGTGACGGTGACCTCCGACCACCTGAACCCGCACGGCACCACCCACGGCGCCTTCCTCTTCTCGGTCTCCGGCATCGCCCTCGCGGCGGCGGCCAACAACGAGACCCACTCAGGGGTCATCAGCCACGTCGCGATCGACTACCTCCGCCCGGTGCGCGAGGGCGACCAGCTCCGCGCGGAGGCGAAGGTCGACGTACGCCTCCCCAAGGAGGACATCTACGTGGTCAAGGTCTACCGCGGCGACGAGGTCGTCGCGCGGGCCACCGGCCGCGGCAACCGCCGGGAGCGCGCATGAAGTTCACCGAGCGCGAGATGACCGTCGGCATCGACCGCGTCGCGCAGCAGCTCTTCGAGGCCACCCTGGCCCCCTGGCGCAAGGCGAAGGACACGGCCTGGGAGCTCCTGCCGAAGTTCGAGAAGTACCAGCGCCGCGCCGCCGTCGGCGAGGCGGTCATCCCCGCCCTCCTCGCCCTCCCCGAGCGGCCCACGGTCGGCGCGACGCCGGAGTTCACCAAGGACGAGTACGCCGCCGCGGCCGGCTCGAAGCCGGCCGCGAAGCTGACCAAGCTCGTCGTCGAGGCCATGCCGGTCCGGCGTGACCCCGACGCGCTGCTGGGCGGCGACGACTTCGTCGTACCGGACACGCTCGAGGGCCTGGACTGACGCCCCTGACGCCCGAGGCGTGACCGACACCCCGCGGGGGTACCGCCTGACCAGGCAACCCCTGGAGGTGGTGACGATGGTGTGGGCTCCGATCGCCCTGGTGCTGGTCGGGCTGGTCGTCCTCGTGATGATCGGCCTCGCCGTGGCAGCCATGCTGCGCAAGGAGGAGGCGCTCGACGAGCGGCTCCACGACCCGTTGACGCCGACCGTGACGTGGGAGGTCCCGCCGGGCGTCGACCCAGTCGTCGTCGGCAGTGAGCTGACCGCGGCCGGCTTCCCGAACGCGCTCGAGGACCACGCCGGTGCGCCCTCGCTGTGCATCTCGTGCCCGCCCGGAGAGCGGTCGCACGTGCGGTCGCTGATCGAGGCGGTCGAGGCGGAGCAGTACGCCCCGGCCCTACAGCTCCCGCCGGTGATCTTCCTGGAGGACGCGGCCTGACCTGCTGACGAGGGCCCGGCGGTCAGTGGCCGTCGAGGCCCTCGAGCAGCGCGCCCAGGAGCCGGCGCAGCTCGCCGACGTCCCGGCGCGGGAGGCCCATCCGCTCTGCCATGCGCATCGGCACGTCCGCGAGCGAGTCGCGCAGTTCCCGGCCCTGCCCGGTCAGCGCGACGAGAACGCGGCGCTCGTCGGCGGGGTCGCGGTGGCGTGCCACGTGGCCGGCCGCCTCGAGCCGCTTCAGCAGCGGGGTGAGCGTGCCCGAGTCGAGGCGCAGCGCGCGGCCGAGGTCGCCCACCGTCATCGGACCGTCCGCGCCGCCGAGCGCCAGCACGGTGAGGTACTGCGGGTAGGTGAGGCCCGCCGGCGCCAGCAGGTCGGCGTACGCACCGGTGACGGCACGGGTCGCCGCGTACAGCGGGAAGCAGAGCTGCGCGTCGAGCTGGAGCTGGGGATGGTCGGTCACGGGGAAACTGTATCTTGCATTATTCGATTGTGCACAATATGGTTGTGCACATGAAGACCCTCTACACGACCAGTGCCGCTGCCACGGGCGACGGCCGCAACGGCCACGTCCAGTCCACCGACGGCCTCCTCGACGCCGACGTCCGCATGCCCGTCGAGCTCGGCGGCCCGGGCGGGGCCACCAACCCCGAGCAGCTCTTCGCCGCCGGCTACGCCGCGTGCTTCCACTCCGCACTCAAGCTCGTCGCCGGCAAGCTCGGTGGCGACGCGACCGACTCCGAGGTCGTCGCGGACGTCAGCCTGACCGCCCTGCCGAGCGGTGGCTTCGGCCTGGCCGTCGCGCTCGAGGTCACCCTGCCCGCCATGGAGACCGCCGCCGCCGAGACGCTGGTCAAGGCCGCCCACGAGGTCTGCCCCTACTCCAACGCGATCCGCGGCAACGTCGAGGTCGCGCTGACCGTCGCCTGACGGTTCGCGCACCGGCCCTCAGCACCGTCATCGACTGCGTGCGGCTCCTTCGCGGCGGGTACGTCTCCGGCGTACCGTCGTGAAGGAGGCGCACCATGACCGACCCCGACCTGCAGCGACTCTCTGCCAAGCAGCCGAGGACCCCGCTCGCCGGCCCCTACGGCCACCCGTTCCACCCCATCTTCGTCACCGTGCCGATCGGCGCCTGGGTCGCTGCCGTCGTCTTCCAGGTGGCCTCCGTGCTGACCGACGACGACGCCGAGATGTTCGCCGAGGCCTCCTACTGGCTGATCGGCCTGGGCCTCGTCGGCGCTCTCGCCGCGGCGCTCTTCGGGCTCCTCGACCTGCTGGTGATCCCGCGCGGCACCGTCGCGTTCCGCACGGCGATCACCCACATGGCGCTCAACCTGACCGTGGTCGTGCTCTTCCTCGTCGACTTCCTCGTCCGCCGGGCCCAGGGCTACGAGGAGATCAGGGCGATCGACTGGGTGCTGTCGCTCGTCGCGCTCGTCCTGCTCGGAGCCTCGGGATTCCTCGGCGGACAGCTCGCCTACCGCTACGGCGTCCGCGTCGCGAGTGAGCGGGTCCAGGCCGAGGGCTACGAGCGGCCCTCCTGACGATGCCGCGCCGCACGTGGGTGCGTGACGGTGTCGCCGCCGGGGCCTGGGCAGGCGTACTCGGCGGGGCACCGTCCACCCTCGTCGCGCTGGCGCGCGGGGAGGGCCCGCTGGAGGCGACCCGAGCCGCCGGCACGCTGCTGCTCCCCCACGAACGCCGCGACTCGCGGCTGCTCCCCGCCGCCGCGCTCGCCCACGGCGCGCTCTCGTTCGGCTGGGGCCTCGTGATCGCCCGCCTGCTCGCGCCCGGCCACCCGGTGGCGGGCGGCACGGGCGCCGGCCTCGCCATCGCCGCCCTCGACCTCGGGCTGGTCGGCCGCGCCTTCCCGCGCATCCACGCGCTCCCGCTGGCCCCGCAGGTGGCCGACCACGTCGCGTTCGGCGTCACCGCCGCCACGGTCGTCGAACGCCGGCGCCGCACCCGAGCGGACGGTGCCGCTTTTCCCCGGCGAGCATGCTGAGCCCATGGCGACGAGCAACGGACGGCCCCGCCCGGTGACCAGCGACCCCGGCCGGCCACGCGACGTACCGATCGGTGACTACGGGTTCCTCAGCGACGGCGAGGTGTCGGCGCTGGTGGCACCGTCCGGGTCCGTGGACTGGATGTGCGCGCCGCGCTTCGACTCCCCGAGCTGCTTCGGCGCGCTCCTCGGGCACCGGGCCGGCTCCTTCACGGTCGCACCGCTCGGGGTGAAGGTGCCGACCTCGCGTCGCTACCTGCCCGGCACGATGGTCCTCGAGACGAGCTGGGGCACGCCGACCGGCTGGATGATCGTGCGCGACGTGCTGCTGATCGGACCGTGGCACCACCCGGAGGACCGCTCGAAGACCTACCGCCGCACGCCGACTGACTACGAGGCGGAGCACACGCTGCTGCGCACGATCCGGTGCGTGTCGGGCGAGGTGCAGGTGGTCGTCGACTGCGAGCCGGTGCTCGACTACGGCCAGACGCCCGTCGTGTGGGACTGGACGGGCGAGAGCTACAGCCAGGCCCGCGCCGCGGCGCGCGGAGGGAAGGGCGGATCGGAGAGCGCAGACCACCCGGAGCTCACGCTCACCACCGACCTACGGCTCGGCTTCGAGGGCGGCATCGCCAGCGCGCGGACGATGCTCAAGCAGGGCGACCAGCGGTTCGTGGCGCTCTCCTGGGGCGGAAGCGTGCCGCCGACGACGTTCGAGGAGGCCTACGACAAGCTCGTGTGGACGGCGCACCACTGGCAGCACTGGCTCGCGCGCGGGACGTTCCCCGACCACCCGTGGCGCAGCTACCTGCAGCGCAGCGCGCTCACCCTCCGCGGCCTCACCTACGCCCCCACCGGCGCCGTCATGGCGGCGGCCACCACGTCCCTGCCGGAGACACCCGGCGGCGACCGCAACTACGACTACCGCTTCACCTGGATCCGCGACGCGACGTTCGCCCTGTGGGGGATGTACTCGCTCGGCTTCGACTGGGAGGCGGTCGACTTCTTCGCCTTCATCGCCGACCTCGCGGACCGCGACGACGACCTGCAGATCATGTACGGCATCGGCGGCGAGCGTGACCTCACCGAGCGCACGCTCGACCACCTCCCCGGGTACGCCGGGTCGCAGCCCGTGCGCGTCGGCAACGCCGCCCACGCCCAGCGCCAGCACGACGTGTGGGGCGCGCTCCTCGACTCGGCGTACCTCCACGCGCAGTCGGTGGACCACCTCGACAACCGGATCTGGCCGATCCTGCAGAAGCAGGTCGAGGCCGCGCTGGCCAGCTGGCGCGAGCCCGACGCGGGCATCTGGGAGGTGCGCGGGGAGCTCCAGCACTTCACCTCGTCGAAGATCATGTGCTGGGTCGCGGTCGACCGCGGGGCCCGCATCGCGCGGAAGGTCGGCGACGACGCCAAGGCGGACGAGTGGGAGCGCGCCGCCGAGGAGATCCGCGACGACATCCTCGCCAACGGCGTCGACGAGCGTGGGGTGCTGACCCAGTCCTACGGCAGCACGGCGCTCGACGCGTCGCTGCTGCTGGCGCCGCTGGTCCGCTTCCTGCCGGCCGACGACCCGCGGATCCGGGCGACCGTGATGGCGATCCGCGAGGAGCTGACCGTCGACGGGCTGGTGCTGCGCTACCGCACCGAGGAGACGGACGACGGCTTCCACGGGCGCGAGGGCAGCTTCACCATCTGCTCGTTCTGGATGGTGTCGGCGCTCTGCGAGATCGGGGAGTTCGACAAGGCGCGGAAGCTCTGCGCCAAGCTGCTCTCGCTCGCCGGCCCCCTCGAGCTGTACGCCGAGGAGCTCGACCCCAAGAGCGGCCACCACCTCGGCAACTTCCCCCAGGCGTTCACCCACCTGGCGCTGATCAACGCCGTCCTGCACGTGATCCGCCACGAGGACGGCGACGCGACCGAGGTGTGAGGCCCAGCTGGGGGTGTCAGCGCGCGGGGCGCTCCCGCGCCAGCCACTCCTCGAACGTGCCGCCGATGATCTCGGCCCGCGGCGAGGCCTGCAGGACGCCCTTACGGACCTTCTTCGCCGTGGCGCCGGGCAGCCAGACGCGCACCACCAGGAGCCGCTGGCCGCGGGCCTTGGCGATCGCCCGGGCCAGGTCGGCGAGCATCCGCTTGTCGGGGCCGGCGACGTCCTTGCGGGCGTGCTGCTCCGTCGGCTCCTCGAGCGCCAGGGCCACGAGCTCGTCGGCGACCGCATCGACCTCGACGGTCTGCACCGGCTGCTTCGGGCACGGCAGGACCCCGCCCACGGCCATCCAGTCGATCAGCTGGCCCGCGAACCCGTGGAACTGCGTCGCCCGCAGGATCGCGGTCGGCACCTCACCCGCCTCGGTCGCGGCCTCCTGCGCCCGCTTGCCGTCGTAGTGGCCGAACGCACCGCCGCCGAGGCCGTCGATCCCGACGATCGACAGCGTCACGATCCGGCGTACGCCGGCGGCGGCTCCGGCTCGCTGGAGGTTGGTCGCCACCGCGCGGAAGAAGGCCGTGGTCTCGGCCGGCTTGCGCGACTCGAGCGAGGTGCAGTCGACGACCGCGTCGACGCCGCGCAGCGCCTCCTCGAGGCCGTCGCCCGTGGTCAGGTCGATGCCCGTACGCCGGGTCAGGGCCACGGCGTCATGGCCGGCGGCCTCGAGGCGCGCGACGACCTTGGCTCCGACGAGGCCGGTGCCACCGGCGACCGCGATCCGCTTTCGGTTGCTCATGACGGGGAGCCTAGTGAGTCGCCGTCAGTGCACCTCCTCCACCGCGCGCGAGTCGGTCAGGGTCAGGGCGCCGAAGCCGGCGACGAGCCCGACGACGACCGCGAGGACGGCGTACGTGATCCGCTCGCCGTGGAAGAAGCTCGCCGCCAGGTCGCTGCTCCAGGCGCCGCCCGGGAGCGTGGTCGTGACGAGTGCGGCGATCAGGGTGCCGACCACGGCGGTGCCGATGCTCGTGCCGACCTCCTGGCCGGCGTCGTTGAGCGCGGCTCCGAGCGAGGTGCGGTTGGCCGGCATCGCGTCGACCAGGGCGACGGCACAGATCGTCATGACGGTCCGCAGGCCGACGGTCATCACCACCATGCAGGCGGCGATGACGGCGTACCCGTGGTCGACGCCCCAGGCCAGACCGGCCAGCGAGGTGGCCAGCAGCACCGCCCCGACGAGGGTGGCGCGGCGGTGGCCGAGGTGCTTGCCGAGGCCCTCCGAGACCGGGGTGGCGAGCAGCATCGTCAGGATCAGCGGCAGGTTGGCGAGGCCGGCGCGCACGGGGCTCCAGCCCCACGCGTACTGGAAGTGCAGGATCAGGCCGAACATCACGCCGGCCATCGCGATCGACGAGCCGATCTCGGCAAGCGTCGCGCCACGGACGGTGCGGTTGCGGAAGATCTCGAGGTCGATCATCGGCTCGCTGGTGCGGCGCTCGTGGAGCACGAAGCCGACGGCCGCGAGCACGGCACCGGTCGCCGTCGCGAGGGTGAGCGCAGCCGTCCAGCCGTGGTCCACGCCGCTGGTCAGCGTGTAGCAGCCGAGGCCGATGGCCAGGATCGACAGGACCGCGCCGGGCAGGTCGAGGCCGTCGTCGGTGAGGTCTTCCTCATGGTCCGCCGGCACGCCCCGTCGTACGCCGACCCACGCGATCGCGGCGATCGGGGCGTTGACCAGGAGCAGCCACTCCCAGCGGACATGGGCGAGGGCGGTGCCGCCGATCAGCGGGCCGAGGACGAAGCCGCTCATGCCGACGACGATCATCAAGGTCATCGCGCGCATCCGCAGGGCCTGCTCCTCGAAGAGCCGGAAGACCAGGGAGTTGGTGATCGGGGCCATCGCGGCCGTCGCGACACCGAGGGCAGCCCGCAGGGCGATCAGCTCCCCGGCGTTCTGGACGAGGGCGACGCCGAGGCTGAGGGTGCCGAAGACGGCGAGCCCGACGAGGAGGACGCGCCGACGGCCGAGGCGGTCGGCCGTGGCCCCCGCCGTCAGCAGGAGGCCACCGAAGGTGAGCGAGTAGGCGCCCGTGACCCACTGGAGGCCGGTCGTGCTGCTGCCCAGGTCGCGGCCGATCGTGGGCAGCGCGATGGTGAGCAGGGTGTTGTCGACCATCTCGACGAAGAACGCGAGACAGAGGGCGGCGAGCGGGATCCAGGCGGCACGCAACGAGGGGCAGGTGCGCGCCGGAGGGGCGAGAGCTGCGGTGTCGGTCATGGCCCGGCTCCTTCCAGTAGGTGTCGAACGATGTTCGGTCGAACGTGGTTCGAGAATAGAACAGTGTTCGAGAATGTCAAGCCGGACGGGTAGGGTGCGGACCATGGCCCCGCTCGAGAGCACTCCCCCCACCCGCCGCCGGCGTACGTCGGCGCGCGCGACGCACTCGCTCGAGAAGGTCGTGACGACCGCGATCGCGATGCTCGACCGCGACGGCATCAAGGGGCTCACGCTGCGCGGCCTGGCGGCCGAGCTCGGCGGCGGCCTCGGCAGCGTCTACTGGTACGTCGACGGCAAGGAGGAGCTGCTCTCGCTCGCCTGCGACACCCTCGTCGGCGAGGCGCTGGTGCGGGCGGCTGAGCCGTCCGGCGGCCAGCTCCCGGAGGACCTCCGCGTCGACGACCCGGCGATCGCGGCGGCGGTCGCCGACCTCCGGCGTACGGCGCTGGCGCTCTTCGAGCTGGCGGCCGAGCACCGCTGGCTCGCCACCCGGCTGCACACGCAGGGGGCGGCGACCGACAACGCGATCCGGTTCTGGAACCGGCTGGGCAGCGCCCTGGCGGCGATGGGGCTGACGACGCGGCAGCAGTTCCACGGCAGCACCGCGATCATCGGCTACATCGTCGGCGTCGCGGCCGAGATGGCCGCGCAGGACGTCCACGCCGATCCGACGCGGTCGAAGGAGGAGCAGCTCGACGCGATCGCGCAGGCCTGGCTCGCGCGCGACCCGGCGGACTTCGGCTGGATCCAGTCGATCGCCGACGAGTTCCGCGACCACGACGACGACGAGCAGTTCGTGGCCGGCCTCGACCTGATTATCGGCGGCCTGGTCCGGCAGGCGCTGGAGCAGCGCGGCTGACCTCGCGGCCTCGGCCCCGGGGGCCGGAATACGACAGGGCCTGACTGGTTGCACCCACCATGGACATTCCCACGCTCCAGCTCAATGACCAGACCTCCATCCCGCAGTTCGGCCTCGGTGTGTGGCAGGTGCCCGCCGACGAGACGCAGCGGGTCGTGACCGACGCCCTCGAGCTCGGCTACCGCCACATCGACACCGCGCAGATGTACGGCAACGAGGCCGGCGTCGGTGCCGCCCTCGCCGCCGCGGGCCTCGCGCGCGACGAGGTCTACGTGACCACCAAGCTCAACAACGGCTTCCACGAGCCTTCGCAGGCGAAGGAGTCGCTGGCCCGCTCCCTCGAGCTGCTCGGCCTCGACCAGGTCGACCTCTTCCTGATCCACTGGCCGCTGCCCACGCAGTACGACGGCGACTTCGTGGCGACCTGGCAGGCGCTCGCCGAGCTCCGCTCCGAAGGCCTCACGCGCTCGATCGGCGTCTCGAACTTCCAGCCCGGGCACCTCGACCGCATCGTCGCCGAGACGGGCGTCGTGCCGGCGGTCAACCAGATCGAGGTCCACCCGTACTTCGCCAACGAGGCCGCCCGCGCGGCCACCCTGCGCCACGGCGCGCTCGTCGAGGCCTGGTCGCCGCTCGGCCAGGGCGGCGGCGAGCTCACCGACGAGGTCGTCGTACGCATCGCCGAGGCGCACGGCAAGACGCCGGCCCAGGTGCTGCTCCGCTGGCAGCTCGACCGGGGCGACATCGTCTTCCCGAAGTCGATGAGCCGTGCGCGCCTGGCCGAGAACGCCGCGATCTTCGACTTCGCGCTGAGCGATGCCGAGGTCGCCGAGCTGGCCGCGCTCGACAAGGGCCCGGCCGGCCGCCAGGGCCCCGACCCGGACGTCTTCGACTGGATCCCCTGATCCTGCTGACGGCAGCCCGCTTCGTCGCCCACCGGGAAAACCGGTTGGCGGCGGGGCGGGCTGTCGCGCACCATGGTCAGGTCCCACTCCCGAGCACGAGGTGACAGGCTTGACTGGCAGCACCGGTTTCGCGCCGCTCTCCCTGCGCTGACCCGTCGAGTGACCACTCCGGGTCGGCGCTTCCGCCGAATCCCGGAGTTCCCATGCCTGCACCCCTGTCCTTCACCGACCTCACCCTCGAGTGGCCCGACGGCACCGTCGCGCTCGACCACCTGACCGGCACGTTCCCCGAGGGCCGCACCGGCCTCGTCGGCGACAACGGCTCCGGCAAGTCGACGTTGCTCCGTCTGCTCGCCGGTCTCCTCGCCCCGACCCACGGCACGGTCACGCGTGGCGGCGCGGTCGGCCACCTCCCCCAGACGCTCACGCTCGGGCGGGACGCGACGCTCGCCGACCTCCTCGGCATCACGCCCGTGCTCCGCGCGCTGCAGGCGATCGAGTCCGGGGACGCCGACCCACGCCACTTCGACGTGGTCGGCGACGACTGGGACATCCCCGCCCGCGCGGCCGCCACCCTCGACGAGATCGGCCTGCCCGGCGCCGGCCTCGAACGCCGCGTCGGCGAGGTCTCCGGCGGCGAGGCGATGCTCGTCGCGACCGCCGGCCTGCGGCTCCGCGGCTTCCCGATCACCCTTTTCGACGAGCCGACCAACAACCTCGACCGCTCGGCCCGCGCCCGCCTGCGTGAGCTCGTCCGCACCTGGAAGGGCACCCTCGTCGTCGTCAGCCACGACGTCGCCCTCCTCGACGAGATGGACGCCACCGCCGAGCTCCGCGGCGGCACCCTCACGACGTACGGCGGGCCGTACGGCGCGTGGCGCGCCCACGTCGCGGCCCAGCAGGAGGCGGCGACCCAGGCCCTGCGCAACGCCGAGCAGGCCGTCCGGGTGGAGCGCCGCCAGCGCCAGGAGGCGGAGACGAAGCTGGCGCACCGGGCCCGCGACGCGAAGAAGGCGCGGGCCAACAAGGTCGCCGCCAAGATCGTCATGAACGGCCGCGCGTCCATGGCGGAGAACTCCGCCGCGAAGCTCCGCGCCGGTCACGACGCCCGCCTCGAGGCGGCCCGGGCCCACGCCGCCGCCGCTGCCGACCGGGTCCGCAGCGACGACCACGTCAGCCTCGTGCTGCCCGACCCGGACGTGCCCAACAGCCGTCGGCTCGCAGTGCTGCGGTCCGCGTCAGGGGCGCGCGAGCACGTGGTGCAGGGTCCCGAGCGCGTCGTCGTCACCGGCCCCAACGGCGTCGGCAAGTCGCGCCTGCTCCACCAGCTCGTGACCGGCTCGGCACCGGTCGAGGGGCACGCGAGCGGCAGGCTCGAGACCCACCGCGTGGGCTTCCTGCCCCAGCGGCTCGACAGCCTCGACGACGACCTGAGCGCGGTCGACAACATCCGCGCCGTCGCACCGGCGGCCGACCCCGGCACGGTGCGCAACCAGCTCGGCCGGCTGCTGCTCCGCGGCGACAGCGTCTTCCGGCCGGTCCGCACTCTCTCCGGGGGCGAGCGCTTCCGGGTCTCGCTCGCCCGCCTGCTGCTGGCCGAGCCGCCTCACCAGCTGCTGGTGCTCGACGAGCCGACCAACAACCTCGACGTCTCGACGGTCACCCACCTGGTCGAGGCGCTCGCGGCGTACGGCGGTGGGCTGGTGGTGGTCAGCCACGACGACGACTTCGTGCGGCGGCTCGCGCCGACCCGCATCCTCGGGCTCGACGCCGAGGGCGAGCTGACCGAGGTCGAGCTCTAGGCGGCCACGCGGCGGGCGCGCACGAGCGTCCAGGCGACGAGCGCCGCCGCGACGACCTGCATGACCGCGACCACGGCAGCGAGCACGGGCAGGTGGTGCTCGACGAGCGCACCCGCGAGCGCGCCACCGCCGAGGGCGCCGAGGCCCTGCACCGCCGCGAAGACGCCGTACGCCGTGGCCCGGCGCGCGTTGGGCACCAGGTCGGCGACGTACGCCTTGACGGTGGAGTCCTGGATCGCGGTGGCCACGCCCCAGACCGCGATGCCGGCGAAGACCACCCAGACGGTGTCGGAGAAGACGAGCAGCGGTACCCCGGCGACGAGCGCCGGAACCGCGAGCAGCACACCACCGCCCCATCGGTCGAAGAGCTGGCCGGTGACCAGTGCGCCGACGGCCTCGATCGCCATGGCGGCCGCGTAGACCAGCGGGACGACCGCCGTCGAGATGATGTCGCGGTCGACCAGGCGGAACGAGATCACGCCGAAGGTCATCAGGCCTGCGGTCATGAAGGCGGTCGCCAGCGAGAAGACGTGGAAGGCACCCGGGAGCTCGGTGCCGATCGCGGTGCGGAGGCCGGCGAGCGCGCCCTTCGACGGAGCGGGAGCCTCGTCGTTCGACTCCTCGACGATCGGCGCGTGGCGGCGGAGCTGGGCCAGCAGGATCAGCGAGATCGCGCCGGGGATCGCGAGCAGCGCGAAGCCCGGCCAGAGGACGCCGGTGAGCGCGGCCATGCCCGAGAGCAGCAGCGGCCCGCTGAACGCACCCACCTGGTCCATCGCCTTGTGGACGCCGAAGCCCTTGCCGCGGCCGGTCTGGGTCGCCATCCGCGCGAGCAGCGCGCTCTTGGCCGGCGAGCGGACCGCCTTGCCCGTGCGCTCGAGCAGGATCAGGACGGCAGCGGTCGCGAGGCCCGCGGCGCCGATGAACGGCGTGACCGCCAGCAGCGGCACGCAGACCGCCGTCATCGCGTAGCCGATCACCGTGAGGCGCCAGTGGTTCTGCGCCTGGTCGGCCCAGGCCCCGGTCACCAGGCGGAGCATCAGCGCGATGCCCTCGCCCGCGCCCGTCACCAGGCCGACCGTCAGCGCCGACGCGCCGAGGTCGCCGAGCAGCGGGCCTGCCATCGCCCGCATGCCCTCGTAGACCATGTCGGCCGCGAGGCTGACGAGGCCGAAGGCGAGGACCGTGCGCCACGGGGTCCAGGCGCGACCGGTGGCGGTGGTGGCAGTCATGGCGCCACCGTAGCCATTCGGCCGCCGGACATTCGCACGCCCGACCAGGTACGCCGCAGCGTGCCCGCGTGCGTGCGGGTCACTCCGCCTTGGGCGGGCTGATCCGGTAGATCGCGGCGCGCTCCTTGATGACGTTGGCGCGGGCGATGCGCGGCTTGTAGGAGCCGTCCTTGATGACGCCACCCTCGGCCTCGAAGGCCGCGAGGAAGTCGAAGGCCCACGCCACGTCGGCGGCCGACGGGCTCATCTCCTCGTTGATCAGCGCGGGCTGCTCGCGGTCGAGGCAGAGCTTGCCGGTCATGCCGAGCGAGACGGCGTCGGCACAGTGCTCGCGGACGGCGGCGTGCTGGGTCGAGACGGTGGGCTGGTCGACGGGTCCGGTCAGGCCGCCGATGCGCGAGGCGACGACGAGGCGGGAGCGCGGGTAGGCCATCGCGAGCGGGGTGTTCTCCGCGCCGGTGTCCTTGCGGTAGTCGCCGCCACCGAACGCCAGGCGGAAGGCGCCACGGGCCTGCGCGACCGAGACCGCGGTCTCGATGCCGACCGCCGACTCGACGAGCGGGACGACGGGCGCCTTGGCACCGAGCCGGTCGAAGGTCGCGACGACCTGGTCGGGCGCCTCGGCCTTGGCCAGGATGACGCCGAGCAGCCCGGTCTGACCGGCGAGCGCGGCGACGTCGTCCTCCCAGAACGGCGTGGTCACGTCGTTGATGCGCACCCAGGCACTGCCGCCGGTGCCGAACCAGTCGAGCACGAAGCCGCGGGCGGCGTCCTTCTGCGAGTCGTCGACAGCGTCCTCGATGTCGAGGATGACGGCGTCGGCGTGGCCGAGCTGCGCGGGATCGAAGCGGTCGACGTGCAGGGCGTTGACCAGCTGCCAGCTCCGGGCGTGGGCGGGGTCCACGCGGTGGCGCTCACGGGTGGAGCGGCGGGCGGCGAGGTCGGGCGCGTCGACGGAAGATGACATGTTCGTCACGTTAGGCCCCCGTGGGGGCTACTCGGAAGTTGCGTTCATATCGGTCGCGCAGGGCGGGCGTTCCGCCCGTGTTTCCATCAACGTCTCGCGCAGGCGACATGCCCGAAACCTGCGCGCGGTTGGCTGGACTTCAGCAGCCGGCGCGGAGCGAGGTCCGACATGACGATGTACCCGATCGACCTGATCCTGCGACAGGCGCGCGGCCACCTCCTCCCGGCGCCGCTGCTCGTCCCCGACGGCGTGGCCGACCTGACGGCGTACCGGCTGCGCAGGCCGCTGCAGCGTCCCGTCGACGGCGAGGCTGCCGCGGTGCTCGACCTCGAGGCCGTGCGCGCACGCCGTTCCGCGGCCCGGGTCGCCGCGGCCCGGCAGGCGGGCCACCCGTCCGCCACCCGCCTCTGAGCGGCGCGGGCGTCAGGCCACCACGCGCGCGATGAAGTCGGCGAGGTTGGCCTCGAGGCGGGCCGCCTTCTGCTCGTTCGAGAGCGTCTCGTACGCCGGGGCCGACGGCGCCTTGCGCTTGCCGCGGATGTAGAGCGAGCAGGCGAGGTCGGCGCAGATCCAGGTGCCGACGGTGTTGCCGGCCTGGCCCGCCTTGCCGGCCCGGGGCGCGACCATCAGCGCGGCATCGCCGACGGTCATGCAGAGCGAGCACATCGTGCGGCGCACGGCCGAGCCGGAGGAGAGCCGCAGGCCGATCGCGCGGGTGGTGCCGTCGACGACCGCGACGAGGTAGGCGCGCTGCGGTGCCTTGGGGTCGCGCCAGCCGAGGTAGTCGAGGTCCTCCCACGGCTGCGCCGCCAGGTCGGGGACGAAGGCGCGCTTCGCCTCGCCGCCCGTCTGGTTGACGAACGCCTTGCGGATCGCGGACTCGGTGAGGGCCTCCATGGCGCCGATGCTAGGGCGCGCCTGGCAAACCGCAGGGTTTGTCAGACACGCCCTCGGTCCCCTGGTCAGCGCGGCGGCAGCGTCAGGATCTCGGGGCCGTCGTCGGTGATCGCGACGGTGTGCTCGCTGTGGGCCGTGAGGCAGCCGGTCGCACTCTTGAGCGTCCAGCCGTCGGTGTCGGTCACCAGCTCGGCGGTGTCGGCCATGACCCACGGCTCGAGGGCGAGCATCAGGCCCGGGCGGAGCGTGAAGCCGCGACCGGGGCGGCCGTGGTTCGCCACGTGCGGGTCCTGGTGCATCGTCGAGCCGATGCCGTGGCCGCCGTACTGGAGGTTGACCCGGTAGCCCGCGGCCTCGAGCACGGTGCCGATCGCGTAGGAGAGGTCGCCGACCTTGGCGCCGACCACGGCCGCGTCGATGGCGGCGGCGAGGGCGCGCTCGGTCGCGCCGATGAGGGCGTCGCACGCGGGGTCGGGCTGGCCACCGACGACGAAGCTGATCGCTGCGTCGGCTGCGACGCCACCGGTCAGCAGTGCGAGGTCGAGCGTGAGCAGGTCACCGTCGCGCAGCGCGTAGTCGTGCGGTCGCGCGTGGAGCACCGCGTCGTTGACGCCCGTGCAGATGTAGTGCGCGAACGGCCCCCGCCCGAAGCCCGACGGCACGTAGTCGACGTAGCAGGACTCCGCCCCCGCCTCCTCGATCATCGCCTTGGTCCAGGCGTCGATCTCGAGCAGGTTGGTGCCCGCCTTCGACCGCTCCTTGAGCGTCTGCAGGATGTGGCCGACGAGCGCGCCGGACTCCCGGGCCTGGGCGAGCCGCGCGGGCTTGAGGATCTCGATCACGGCAGCAGGGTACGGCGCGGCGGTTGCTGCGGCGCATGGGCCTGACCCGAGCCTGCCCTCCCGGCGGGACTCACTCGGCCTCCGCCTGCTCGGTCGCGTGCTGGCGCAGCATCGCCGGCTGCAGGATCGCGGCGCCACCGCGCTTGTAGAGCGTGGCGGGCCGGCCCGCCGCCTGGGTGTCGCCCTTGGTGTCGGTCGCCTCGACGAACCCCTTCGTGCTGATCACCTTGCGCCGGAAGGCGCCGAGCGACGGCGGCTTGCCCCACACCGCGGCGTACACGCGATGGAGCTCGGCGAGGGTGAACGGCTCCTCGACGAACTCGGTCGCGAGGGTCGTGTACTCGAGCTTCGAGCGGACCCGCTCGAGGGCGTCGGTGAGGATCTCGGCGTGGTCGAAGGCGAGCGGCGGCGCGTCCTCCGCGGCGAAGACCTCGTCGACCGCCCACCAGCGCGCGTTGCGGGCGTCGTCGCCGGCGACCGGGGCGGGCAGGTTGGGCGCGAAGGCGACGTGGGCGACCGAGACGATCCGGTGCCGCGGGTCGCGGTCGGGTGCGGAGTAGGTCTTCAGCTGTTCGAGGTGGCCGGCCCACTGCTCGACGCCGGTCTCCTCGGCGAGTTCGCGCCAGGCGGCCGCTTCGGCGTCCTCGCCCGGGTCCATGAAGCCCCCGGGCAGCGCCCAGTGCCCGCGGTAGGGGTCGTCGCCGCGCTGGATCAGCAGCACCGACAGCGCGCCGTTGCGGATCGTGAAGACGGCCAGGTCGACGGTCACGAAGACCGGCGGGTACTTCGACGCGTCGTAGGCGGTGGGGTGCTGGTCGGAGGTGGTCATGCCGTTTCCTTCCGTACGACGACGCCGCGCGCCGCCATCTCGTCGAGCGCTGCGGTGGTGGTCTCGGGGGCGACGCCGGCGTGCAGGCCGGGGAGCAGGGTGACCGCGAAGCCGGCGTCCACCGCGTCGAGCGCCGTCGCCCGGACGCAGTAGTCGGTGGCGATGCCGCAGACGTCGACCTCGGTGACGCCCTGCGCGCGGAGCGTGTCGGCAAGCGTCTCGCCGCTGCCGGTGAGGCCCTGGAACGCCGAGTACGCCGGCTCGCCCCTGCCCTTGCTGACGACGACCGCCTGCGCGGCCTCGAGCGCAGGGCCGACCGGCCCGGCGAACTGGGCACCCTCCGTGCCCGCCACGCAGTGCACGGGCCACGTGGTGGCGTAGTCCGGCTGCTCGCCGGCGGGCGGGAAGTGGCCGCCGTTGAGGTTGTCGGGGTCGTGCCAGTCGCGGCTCGCGACGACGACGTCGTAATCGGCCGCGCGGGCAACGAGGTGGTCGGCGATCGCCGCGGCGACGCCGAGGCCCCCGGCGACGGCGAGCGAGCCGCCCTCGCAGAAGTCGTTCTGGACGTCGACGACGACGAGCGCGCGACGTGGGGTCGGAGCAGTCGGTGCAGTCATGTCAGGCCTCCTGAGGGGCGGGGAGAAGGACGGTGGGGACGACGACGGGCTCGCCGTCGGTGACGTCGCGCTCGTGCGGCGAGAGCGCGGCGAGGGCGGCGGCGCAGGTGCGGCGGCTCTCCTCGATCGTCGGCACGTGCTGGACGACGCCCTCGCGGACGACCGTGACCTGCGGGCTCTCGTGGCGGGTGCCGCGGAGCCGCTCCGGCACCTCGGTCGAGCCCGGCACGTGGAGCTCCTGGACGATCGCGCCGTCGTCGTCGAAGACGCGCCAGACCGTCTTGCGACCGCCGACCGAGGCCTTGTCGCGCGCCTTCTTGGCGACCGGTCGCATCGTGCCGTCGGGCTGCTCGATCGCGACCAGCTTGTAGACCATCCCGGCCGTCGGGTGGCCCGAGCCGGTCGCGACGCGCGTGCCCGCGCCGTACCCGTCGATGGGGGCGTCCTGAAGCGCGGTGATGACGTACTCGTCGAGGTCGCTCGTCACCGTGATCCGCGTGTCGGCGGCGCCGAGCTCGTCGAGCAGGGCGCGCGCCCGCCAGGCCTCCTCGGCCAGGTCGCCCGAGTCGATGCGGATCGCGCCGGGGCCGGTCGCGCCGGCCTCGCGGGCCGCGGTGACGGCGTTGCGGATCCCCGTCGGGATGTCGTAGGTGTCGACGAGCAGGCTCGTGCCCGGCCCGTGTGCGCGCACCTGGCTGCGGAACGCGTCGAGCTCGGAGTCGTGCGCCAGCGTGAAGGCGTGCGCCGCCGTGCCGACCGTCGGGATGCCGTGGCGGTAGCCCGCCGCCAGGTTGCTGGTCGAGGCGAACCCCGCGATGTACGCCGCCCGGGCGGTCGCGACCGCCGCCTCCTCGTGCGTGCGCCGCGAGCCCATCTCGATGAGCGCACGTCCGCCGTCCTCGGGTCGACCACCGGCTGCCGTGACCATGCGGGCCGCGGCCGAGGCGATCGCGCTGTCGTGGTTGAGCACGCTGAGCACCAGCGTCTCGAGGACGATGCACTCCCCCAGCGTGCCCGCCACCGTCACGACCGGGGTGCCGGGGAAGTAGAGCTCGCCCTCCGGGATCGCCTCGATCGTGCCGTTGAAACGGAAGGCGCGGAGGTAGTCGGCGGTGGCCGCGTCGATGACCCGCTCGTCGAGCAGCCAGGCGACCTCGTCGGCGTCGAAGCGGAAGTCGTGGAGGAGGGGCACGAGCCGTCCCAGGCCTGCGACCACGCCGTACCGGCGCCCCACCGGGAGCCGCCGGGCGAAGGCCTCGAAGACCGCCTGCCGACCCACGGAGCCGTCGGCGATGAACGACGCGAGCATGGTCAGCTCGTAGCGGTCGGTGAGGAGGCCGGGGCCGCCGGCGGCGTTCGTCCTGGTGCTCATGGGTGCCTCCTGTGAATTATGAACACAGTGAGCATAAGCCGGATCACGGCCAGCGCAAGGCCTTCCGGGGATATTTCTTACGATGTGCGCAAAATTGGCGTCGGGGGCTCGGGCACAGGCGGCGGAACCCGGCCGCGCTCGCTAGCCTCGGCCCGTGTCACGAGCCAGGATCGCCTCCGCCTACGACGCCCGCGCGGACGAGTACGTCGAGAAGATGGGCGCGCTCCACCAGATGGCCGCGCAGGACCGCGCCACGATCAGGGACTGGCGCGATGCGACGGCGGGCCGACTGCTCGACGCTGGCTGCGGCCCGGGCCACTGGACCGACGTGCTGGCGGACGACGGCCGGCGGGAGGCGCTGGGCCTCGACGGCTCCGCAGGGTTCCTCGCCTCCGCCCGGCGGCGGTTCCCCGCGCAGGCGTTCCTTGCCGGCGACCTCGCCGCACTGCCGCTCGCCCCGGGAGCCGTCGGCGGCGTCCTGGCCTGGTACTCGATCATCCACACCGCCCCGGCGGGCCTCCCTGCGGTCCTGGGTGAGCTCGCCCGTGTCCTCACCCCCGGCGGCTCGCTCCTGCTCGGCTTCTTCGACGGCGAGCCGGGCCTCCCCTTCGACCACGCCGTCACCACGGCGTACTTCTGGTCGGCGGAGGCACTCACCGACCTGCTCCGCCCCCACGGCTTCGTGGTCGAGCGCTCTGCCTCGCGCCACGACCCCGGCGTACGCCGCCGGCACGGCGAACTGCTGGCGACCCGCTCAGCCACGTCGGCCCCACCCGGACGTCACTGACGCCCTGGTCAGCCGACGATCGCCTCCAGGCCGCCCCACACGACGGTCATGAAGTGGTCGACGAGGGTCTCGGTGGTCAGCGACGGGTGCTCGTGCCACCATTTCGCCAGCTGCTCGCAGGCGCCCGAGATGACATGCGCAGCAGCCGAGGCGACCTCGGCGTCCGTCGCCGGCGCGGCTGCGGCGACGAGCAGCGCGATCCGGTCGGCCGTCGCGTAGCGCAGCGCAGCGGCCTCGGCGGCCAGCGGGCCGGCGACCGCCGCCCCGGCCCCGTAGAGGAGGTCCCAGCGGTGCCGGCTGGTGCGCACGAACTCGAAGTACGCCGTCACGCCCGCCCGGAGCTGGTCACGGGGCGCCTCCTGCGCGAGCGCAGCCGTCGCGAACGCCTCCTCGAGCTCCGCGCGGGCGCTTCGCAGGCAGGAGAGGTAGAGCTCGTCGGTGTCGCGGAAGTACTTGTAGATGAGCGTCCGGGTCACCCCGGCCGCCGCGGCGACGTCTCCCACCGAGGTGCCCTGGTAGCCGTGCCGGGCGAACACGGTCGCCGCCGACTCGAGCAGCTGCGCGCGCCTGCGGTCGGCGGGCCAGCGCTCCCGCGCACGGGGCGAGGCAGCGGCGGTCGCGACGTCGTCAGGCACGTGCGAAGCATAGGCAGCCCTGCCCACGGACCGATCCGTTGACAGGTGACACTAGTGTCACTAACGTCCGAGTGGCGGCCGTCACACAGAGCGTCGGCCCTTTCCACGAAGGAGAACGACGTCATGGTGCGCACCCCCCACCGCTTCCGCAGGCTCGCCGCCCTCGCAGCGTCCGTCGCCGGCATTGCCCTCGTCCCCGCGCTCGCTGCGCCGGCATCAGCGACGACGAGCGGCGTGAACGACTGGTCCTGTACGCCGAGCGCGGCGCACCCGCGCCCCGTGGTCCTGTGGCACGGCCTGGGCTCCAACGGCCCGACCGACATGGGCAGCGACGCCCAGTTCCTCGCGCAGAAGGGCTACTGCACCTACTACACGACGTACGGCACGACGTACTACGGCCCCTACACCGGCGGCCTCGCCTCGATGAGGACCAGCGCTGCGGAGCTCGGTGGCTTCGTCGACCAGGTCCGCCAGGCGGCCGGCACCGCCACGGTCGACATCGTCGGCCACTCCGAGGGCACCACGGTGCCGGCGTACTACCTGAAGGTCCTCGGCGGCAGCGCGAAGGTGACGAACTTCGTCGGCTTCGGCTCGAACTTCAAGGGCACGACGCTCGGCGGCCTGCAGACCCTGGCCGACGTCACCGGCTTCCGCCCGATCCTGGACGCGGGCGGGTGCACCGCGTGCAACGAGTTCGCACCGGACTCCTCGTTCATCGCCGACCTCAACGCCGGCGGGGTCACCGTGCCCGGCACGAGCTACACGAGCATCGTCACGAAGTACGACGAGGCCGTGAACCCCTACACGAGCGGGGTCCTGGCGCCGGCAGCGAACGTCCACAACATCACCCTCCAGGACGTCTGCCCCCTCGACTTCAGCGGCCACGTGGCGCTGGCGGTCGACCCGAACGTCCAGGCGCTCATCGCCAACGCGCTCGACCCGGCGCACGCGACGCCCGTGCCGTGCATCCCCATGCCCTGGGTCTCCTGACACCGCCAGGAGCGGTCAGCGGAGCCGACTAGAGGTCACGCCACATCCGCACGTGCGGGCCGATGTCGGGGTCGATCCACGGGTCGCCGAGCTCCGCGAAGCCGGCCCGGAGGTAGAGGCCGACCGCAGCGGTGCGCGCGTTGCACCAGACCACCGCGGCGCCGCGGAGCCGCAGCTCGTCGAGCAGACGGTCGAGCACCGCGGCGCCGTGGCCCTGGCCGCGGTGTGCCGGATCGGTCGCCATGCCGCGCAGCCGCCACACGCCTTCGCGCGCCGCCGGCCCGTCCTCGCCGGGGAACGGGTCCGGATGAGCCACGACGCAGGAGACGAGCGACCTCTCGACGAGCGCCCCGATCGCGAAGAGCTCGGGGACGTCGGTCTCGGCCAGCACCTCGTCGTACGACTGGTGGGGGCGCAGCACGCGCTGCCGCAGCCAGACGGTGGCGTAGGGGTCGACCTGCTCGACGGAGAGACTCGTCACCGGATCATCGTCGCCCAGGCCGACCCGACCTGCCGCCCCGCGATCCGCCAGCGGGCCGGGGCTGCGCCTGCGGCTGCATCACGGCGGCGGCTCCGGGGAGCCGCTTCATCCACGCGGTGTGGCCGGACTCCAGCGAGATGTTGACGGCAGCGAGGAGCGCGACCAGCACGACCTCGAGGTGGAGGAACCGGAGCGCGGCCACCCCGACGCCGCTGACCGACATCACGACGAGCATCGGGACCATGCGGCCGAACGGCTGCATGAAGGCGAGCCGCGGGCTGCACAGGAAGCGCTCGCCCCGGGCGAACCAGCCGAGCAGCAGCGCGATCAGGTGGCTGAGGAAGAACCCGACTGCGGCCGGCAGCCACGCCCGCCCTCCGGCGATCGGCCCCTCGCCCGACCAGAAGCCGATCCGGTCGAGGTACGCCGCCACGATCGTCGCGTCGGTGGTGAAGAGCAGGACGAGGAACATCGCCTGGAGCGTCACCAGCAGGCCGTAGAAGAGCACGAACATGATCGGCCGGGCGATCGCATCGCCCCGCTTGTCACGCGGCTCACCCCTGGCGGTGAGGAGGCGCACGACGCCGAAGGCGCCGATGACCACCAGCTCGAGCCAGTACGCCGTGAAGACGTCGGCCGCGTTCATCCGGCCGATCAGGATGCCGACGACGGGCAGCAGGTTGGCGACCACGGTGACGCCGAGCGTGATCATCCGCGCCCGCGCCGGCGGGAGTCGGCGTACGGCCTCGCCGAGGGCCCGGAGACCGAGGATGCGGAGGACGACGTTCATGGCGCGGGCCTCAGCGCTGCATGTCGACGAAGCGCGAGTAGTGGCCCTGGAACGCGACGGTGATGTCGCGGGTGGGGCCGTTACGGTGCTTCGCGACGATGATGTCGGCCTCGCCCGGGCGGGTCGACTCGCGCTCGTAGACGTCGTCACGGTGCAGCAGGATGACCATGTCGGCGTCCTGCTCGAGGGAGCCGGACTCACGCAGGTCGGAGACCATCGGGCGCTTGTCGGCGCGCTGCTCGGGGCCACGGTTGAGCTGCGAGAGCGCGATGATCGGGACCTCGAGCTCCTTGGCGAGGAGCTTGATGTTGCGGGAGAACTCCGAGACCTCGAGCTGACGCGACTCGACCTTCTTGCCCGAGCTCATCAGCTGCATGTAGTCGATGACGATGAGCTTGAGGTCGTGCTTCTGCTTGAGGCGGCGCGCCTTCGCGCGGATCTCCATCATCGTCATGTTGGGCGAGTCGTCGATGAAGAACGGCGCGGAGGAGACCTCGCCCATCTTGCGCGCGATCTTGGCCCAGTCGTCATCGGTCATCTGACCGGTGCGGATGTGGTTGAGCGGCACCTTCGCCTCGGCGCTCAGGAGACGCATGGTGATCTCCGAGCGGTTCATCTCGAGGCTGAAGAAGCAGCTGGTCAGGTTGTTGTGGATCGACGCCGCGCGGCAGAAGTCGAGGGCGAGCGTCGACTTACCCATCGCGGGTCGGGCCGCGACGATGATCATCTGGCCGGCGTGGAGGCCGTTGGTGAGCTCGTCGAACTCGGCGAAGCCGGTCGGCACGCCGTAGACGCCGGCCTCGCGGTTGCCGATCGCCTCGATCTCGTCGAGCACGCCCTCCATCACGTCGCCGAGCGGGACGTAGTCCTCCTTCCGGCTGCCGTCGGCGAGGCCGTAGACCTCCGCCTGGGCCTGGTCGACGAGGCCCGCGATCTCGCCCTCTCCGGCGTAGCCGAGCTGGACGATCTTGGTGCCGGCGGTGACCATCCGCCGCAGGATCGCCTTCTCCTTGACGATCTCGGCGTAGTACATCGCGTTGGCCGCGATCGGCACGTTGGCCGCGAGCGTGTGGAGGTACGGCGCACCGCCAACGCGCTCGAGCTCACCCTTGCGACCGAGCTCGTTGGCGACGGTGATCGGGTCCGCCGGCTCGCCACGGCTGAGGTTGAGGTCGACGATCGTGTCGTAGATGACCTCGTGGGCGGGCCGGTAGAAGTCGGCGCCGCGCAGGATCTCGCCGACCTCGGCGATCGTGTCCTTCGACAGCAGCATCGACCCGAGGACGCTCTGCTCGGCCGCGTTGTCCTGCGGCGGCGTGCGGTCGCCCGGGCGGCGCGGCGCGTTGCCCGGCTCGTACGACGCGGGGCCGTCGCCCCACGTGTCCGCGGGCTCGGGGGCCGGCGGCACGTCGTCGTACTCGGTCACGCTCATGGGCTGACCGTAGGCCCTGCCCCCGACATCACCCAAAGAATTGACGGATGGTTATCCACAGGCCATGTGGAGAACCTCGGGAAACAGTGGACGACACGCCCGCACAATGTGCACGGGCTGCGGAGGAACCTGTGGACAACCACTCACCTACCCCAGGTATGTGGCTACTGACCTGCACAAACACTCGTCCACACCTGTGGACAGAAATCAGTTCGACGGTGCCTGCCCGCCCGCCCCGGCGCGCCGGACGCCATGTTGTCTTGTCGACAATCGCCATGTGACTCGCCGGTATTCACAGCTTGTCCACTGGTCGCGACCTGGACGATCGGCCAGCGGCCCGGAGCCACCCCGCCCCACCGCGAGCACCCACGCCTGACCAGCACGGATACGGTCACCGGGTGAGCACGCCAGCCGACGACCACGTCACCCGCCGGGCGCAGAGGGCGGCGACGGACGCCGAGATCCTGCGCCTCGCCTGGCCCGCGTTCCTCGCGCTCGTCGCGGAGCCCCTCTTCGTCCTCGCCGACGCCGTGATCGTCGGCCACCTCGGCACGACGCAGCTCGCCGCAGCCGGCGTCGCCGGGGCACTGATGACCACGCTCGTCGGCCTCTGCGTCTTCCTCGCCTACGGCACCACCGCCTCGGTCGCCCGACGGATCGGCGCGGGCGACACCGCCGGTGCGCTGGCCGGCGGCATCGACGGCCTCTGGCTCGCGGTCGCGATCGGCCTGGCGGTCACGGTCGCCGCCTGGCCCCTGGCGCCCACCCTCGTCCGCCTCCTCGGCGCGAGCGACGAGGTCGCCGGCCCCGCTGCCGGCTACCTGCGGATCGCGGCCGCCGGCACCACGCCGCTGCTGCTCATGCTCGCCGCCACGGGCGTGCTCCGCGGCCTGCAGGACACCCGCACCCCGCTCGCCGCCGCGGTCGGCGGCAACGTCCTCAACATCGTCCTCAACGTCGTCCTCGTCTACGGCCTCGGCTCCTTCGACGGCCTCGGCCTGTCCGGCTCGGCGCTCGGCTCCGTGCTCGCCCAGCTCGCCACAGCAGCGCTGCTCGTCGGGGTCGTCGCCCGCGGCGCCCGCCGCGCCGGCGTCTCCCTGGCCCCCGACCTCCCGGGCGTGCGCGCGGCCGGCCGCGCCGGCGTACCGCTGGTGGTGCGGACGCTCACCCTGCGCGCCGCCCTCCTCCTCACCGTGTACGCCGTCGCCGCGCTGCCGGCGGGCCGCGGCGGCGACGACGCGGGCCTGGCCGCGCACCAGGTCGCGATGGCCGTGTGGGGCTTCCTGGCGTACGCGCTCGACGCGATCGCGATCGCCGCCCAGGCGATCACCGGGCGGTCGCTCGGGGCAGGCGACCGCGCCGAGGCGAGGGCGCTGACCACCCGCATGCTGCAGTGGGGCGTGGCGGCCGGCGTGGCCACCGGGCTCGGGCTCGCCGCCCTCGCGCCGTTCCTGGGCCGGCTCTTCACCGACGACCGCACGGTGCTCGACCTGCTCGTGCCGGTGCTCCTCGTCGCCGCCCTCGCGCAACCGGTGGCAGGTGTCGTCTTCGTGCTCGACGGGGTGCTGATCGGGGCGGGCGACGGGCGCTACCTCGCCTTCGCCGGGCTGGTCACCCTCGTCGTCTACGCGCCGCTGGCGCTGCTGGCCCCGTCGCTCACGTGGCTGTGGGCCGCGTTCGCGTTCGGCTTCATGGCCGCGCGCGCCGGCGTACTGCTGCATCGCGCGCGCGGCGAGCGGTGGATGGTGATCGGCACTACGCTCGCCCGGTGACCACCAGCCCGAAGCCCGTCCCGGCCACCCCGACCATCCGGCCGATGGTCCTGATCGGGCTCGGCCTGCTGATCGACCTGGTCGACCCGGCGCTCAACGGCTGGGACCTCCTGCCCGACTGGGCGGGCTGGATCCTCGTGCTGATCGGCACCGCGGTCTTCGCACGGCAGCTGCCCAGCCGCGGCCTGATGCTCACCGCTGCCGCCGGTGCGCTCGTCCTGTCGGCCGCCCTGTGGCCGCCGGCCTCGATCGACTGGCTCAAGGACCAGGACGCGTCCGTCGCGTGGTCCTGCACCCTGCCCGCCATCGCCTGGGCGATCCTCTACAGCCTCGCCCTCTCCGGCCTGTCCCGGAAGGACCCGGGTGCGTCGTTCTGGTGGAAGTACATCGCCGCGATGAACGCCGCCGCGGCCGTCCTCCCCATCCTCGTGTACGGCGGCGGCATGGCGTCGCTCGAGACCTTCATGTTCGTCCTCGGCTGGCTCGGCCAGCTCTGCGCCACGGTCTTCAGCTTCCTGCACTCGCGCCGCGACTGGGCCCTCGTCCCCCAGCCCGCCTGAGGCCTGTCCGCTCGCCCACCCGGCGTACGTCGGAATGGGTCCTGCCCGCTCGCGCCAATGTGTCACTGCGACAGTTCGGCCAGGTGTGACAGTGCGGAAGTGTCACGTCAGCCCAAAGTGTCACAGTGACACTCTGGCCCGGCCGGACGTCACCGACGCAGGCGTGGGGAGGTGGCCGACCCCCGGCACTTGGGTCCTGGAGCGAGGAACGAGCGGAAGGGTCCCAGCCGGGTGGTCGGGCGTCCTCCCCACGCCGGAGGCGGGGACGACCGGCCTCCCCAAATGCACGAGGCCCCGGCCCGCCGAAGCGGACCGGGGCCTTGCTGTGTCAGGACGCGTCAGGCGGCGACGACGTTGACGGTGGCCGTGGCCACGACGTCGTCGTGCAGCTTGACGGTGACGGTGTGCGCACCGAGCGACTTGACGGCGGTCTTGACCGCGATCGTGCGCTTGTCGATGCCCTCGCCGGCGACAGCCTCGAGGGCGGTCGCGATCTCGGCGACGGTGACCGCACCGAAGAGACGACCCTCAGCGCCGGCCTTGACCTTGACGGTCGCAGCCGAGCCCTCGAGCTTGCCCTTGATCTCCTCGGCGTGGCCGAGGTCGCGGGCGGCACGCGCGTTGCGCGCGGCCTTGATCGAGTCGACGGTCTTCTCGGCGCCACGGGTCCACGCGATCGCAACGCCCTGCGGAAGCAGGAAGTTGCGGGCGTAGCCGCCACGAACCTCGACGACGTCGCCAGCCGAGCCGAGGCCGGTGACTTCCTGGGTCAGGATGATCTTCGCCATGTCAGTCCCCTTTCTCAGCGACCGGTGGACGTGTAGGGCAGGAGCGCCATCTCGCGGGCGTTCTTGATCGCGGTCGCGATGTCGCGCTGCTCCTGGACGGAGACGCCGGTGACACGGCGAGCGCGGATCTTGCCGCGGTCGGAGATGAACTTGCGGAGAAGAGCGGTGTCCTTGTAGTCGACCTTGGTGACACCCGCTGCCTTGAGCGGGTTCGCCTTCTTCTTCGGCTTGCGAATAACAGGCTTCGCCATTGTGGTGCTTCCCTTCTAGAAGCCCGGCTCACGCCGGAATGGTGAGAGATTTTTCGACGACTGCGCCCCGTAGATGAGGGGAGCAGCCGGGGGAATCAGAACGGCGGCTCGTCGCCACCGACGCCGGGCGCACCCCACGGGTCGTTCTGCTGCGGGGCGGGGGCTGCCGGAGCACCCCAACCGCCACCGGACTGCATGCCGCCGCCCTGGGCCGGCGCCGCGGGCGTCGCCCACGGGTCGTCGGCCGGAGCGCCGCCACCAGCAGGACCACCCTGCGGAGCGCCGCCGCCGAAGCCACCACCGCCGCCGCCCTGACGGGTGGCGCGGGAGACCTTGGCGGTTGCGTACTTCAGGGACGGACCGACCTCTTCGACCTCGATCTCGAAGACGGTCCGCTTCTGACCCTCGCGGTCCTCGTAGGTCCGCGACTTCAGGCGGCCCTGCACGACGACACGCATGCCGCGCTGCAGGGACTCGGCGACGTTCTCCGCGGCCTGGCGCCAGACCGAGCAGGAGAGGAACAGCGCGTCGCCGTCCTTCCACTCGTTGCTCTGGCGGTCGAAGGTGCGCGGGGTCGACGCGATCCGGAAGTTCGCCACTGCAGCGCCCGAGGGCGTGAAGCGGAGCTCCGGGTCGTCGACCAGGTTGCCAACTACCGTGATGACGGTCTCGCCTGCCATGTCAGGTCCCTTTTCTGATTCGTGGATGTCCGTGTCGGGCCATCTTGGTGGTCACCACCGACAAAATCGATAGCGACCGACAAGATCAGGCGTCGGCGCGGAGGACCTTGGTCCGGAGGATCGACTCGTTCAGGCCGAGCTGACGCTCGAACTCCTTGACGGTCGCCGGCTCGGCGTTCAGCTGGAGGACGGCGTAGATGCCTTCCTCGTTCTTCTTGATCTCGTACGCCAGACGGCGACGACCCCAGACGTCCACGGCGTCGACGGTGCCACCGTCGTTGCGGATGACGTTCAGGTACTTGTCGAGGGACGGCTCAATGGTCCGCTCGTCAAGGCTCGGGTCGAGAATGACCATGACCTCGTATGCACGCATAGCTGTCTCCACCTCCTCTGGACTCGGCGGCCACGGTATTTCCGTGGCAGGAGGGCTAAGCGATGTCCCCCGCCGGATATGCCGACAAGGGACAGGGCAGGTTATCAGCGCAGCGAGGGCACGGCCGAATCCAGCAGGCGCGTGCGCCAGCGCCGTCCCGACACCGCGAGACGCCCTGCGGCAGCGGAGACGCCTGCGGCCAGGCCGAAGTAGACGGCGGCCGCCTCCCAGCCATCGCCCAGCACCCCGAACAGGACGATCCCCAGCAGGCCCGCGACCACGCCGAACACCAGGACGTGCACCGCCTGCTGCCACACACCGCGGAGCGCGAGGTGGCCGACGACGGTCGTCACGAGCGCCACGGGAGCGCCGTACAGGGCCGCGAAGAAGACGCCGGGCACGAAGTACACGAGGAGATCCAGGGAGAAGCCGTCACCCACGGCCGTCGCCACGAGGAGGAGCACCGGCGCCACGACGGACGCGACCAGGAACATCACGACGTAGCCGGGCACCCCGGGGGTCGCGAACTCGATCTCTCCGTCGTGCTCGCGGGTCGCGGTCATGTGCGGCAGTCAACCATCTGGTCGCGACCTCTGTGCTCCGATTCCTAGACTGCCTCCATGAGCACCACTGCCCGCCTCGGAGCCCACGTCGACCAGACCGACCCGATCGCGGAGGCGAAGGCGCGCGGCACGGACGTCGTGCAGTTCTTCCTCGGCGACCCGCAGAGCTACAAGGGCCCCGTCATCAGGTACGCCGGCGGCGCGGCCGCGCTGAAGGCCGACGCGGAGGCGGCGGGCGTCGACCTCTACGTCCACGCGCCGTACCTGATCAACGTCGCCACGACGAACAACCGGCTCCGGATCCCCAGCCGCAAGCTGGTCCAGTCGCACATGGACGCCGCGGCCGAGATCGGCGCGAAGGGCCTGATCGTCCACGGCGGCCACCTCAAGGACGACGAGGACCCCGAGATCGGCTTCACCAACTGGCGCAAGGCGGTCGAGGCGACCGACATCAAGGTCCCGCTGCTCATCGAGAACACCGCCGGCGGCGACAACGCGATGACCCGCCGGCTCGAGGCGATCAAGGGCGTCTGGCACGCCATCGAGGGCACGGCGCAGGCCGACATGGTCGGCTTCTGCCTCGACACCTGCCACGCCCACGCCGGCGGCAACCCGCTCGAGACGATCGTCGAGGACATCACGAGAATCACGGGCCGCATCGACCTCGTGCACTGCAACGACAGCCGCGACGCGTTCGACTCCGGCGCCGACCGCCACGCCAACCTCGGCGCCGGCCACATCGACCCCGACCTGCTCGCCGCGGTCATCCGCGACGCGGGCGCCCCCGTCGTGCTCGAGACGCCGGGCGGAGCCTCCGAGCACACCGCCGACATGGGCTGGCTCCGCGAGCGCCTCTGACCACACGCCACTCCGGCCCGTCACGCCCACGCCACCCGCACGCCGCTGCCCGGTCACTGCGGGCGGATAGCCTCCGTTGCGTGAGCCTCACCCTGTACGTCGACGGCGCGCGGCTCCGCGACCACCTCACCGCGGTCGCGGAGCGCGTCCACGACCTGGTGCCCGTGGCGCGCGGCAACGGGTCGGGCCTCGGCAACAGCCGGCTCGCGCTCGAGGCGCAGCGGCTGGGCGTCGACGTCCTGGCGGTCGGCACGGCCGACGAGTGCAGCCAGGTGGCCGGTCTCTACGACGGCGACCTGCTGGTGCTGGAGCCGTGGCGCCCCTTCGCCCCCGTCGCCGCGGCTGCACCCGAGCGCGTCATCCACACCGTCAGCAGGCTCGACGACCTCCATGCGCTCCTCGACGCCGAGCCGCGCGCACGCCTGCTGCTCGCGCGGATGACCTCCACCCGCCTCCACGGCCTCTCCGGCCGCGACCTCCGCGCGGCAGCGCACGAGCTCGAGCGGCGCGGCGTCGGCACGCCCGACGGACCGACGCTCGAGGGCGTGCTCCTCTCCTTCCCGCTCAGCGGCGGCGGACGGCTCACGGAGCTGCACCGCCTGGCCCAGGACGTCCTCGTGAGCGGGCTCCCCACGCGCACCTTCTGGGTCGCCAGCCTGGCCGAGGCCGAGGTGCTCGCCGCCCACGGCGCCTGGCCCGAGCTGCACGTGCGCCCCCTGCTCGGCGACGAGCTCTGGCTCGGCGACACCGACGCGATCACGGTCCGCGCGCACGTGCTCGACGCGCACCGGCTCGAGCGCGGCTCCACCTTCGGCGAGCAGGGCCGGACCCTCCCCCGCCGCGGCCACCTGCTCGTCGTCTCGGGCGGGCTCGCCCACGGCATCGGCCTCGAGCCGCCGACCTCCGACCTCAGCCTCAAGGCACGCGCGACGTCGCTCGCCCGCGGCAGCCTCGACGCCGCGGGCCTGGTCCGCTCGCCGTACGTCGTCGACGGCAAGCAGCGCTACTTCGCCGAGCCGCCGCACAGCCAGAGCTCGGTGGTCTTCCTCCCCGAGGAGACCCACGTGCCGGCGATCGGCGACGAGGTCGAGCTACGCGTGCGCCTCGAGACGACGTCCTTCGACCGCACCGTCGTCAGCTGACCCCACCACGTCGTACGCCGGGTGGCGGATGTCGCGCACCACGACGCCGACCAGCCACAGCTCGCACGCGACGCGGACGATGATCGCCAGCCAGTAGAAGACCGGCTGGGTGCCGCCGCCGGAGTCGAGCTGGCCGTCGAGGTACCACCACACGCTGGCGAAGTAGAGGAGCTCTCCCGCCTGCCACACGAGCTGGTCGCGCCAGCGCGGGCGGGCCATGACGGCGAGCGGGAGCAGCCAGAGCGCGTACTGCGGCGAGTAGACCTTGTTGAGGACGAGGAAGCCGGCCACGATCAGGAACCCGAGCTGCGCCAGCCGCGGCGTCCGCGGCGCACGCAGGCCGACCGCCAGCACCACCAGGCACCAGGCCGCGAGGCCCAGCAACGACACCCGGTTGACCAGGTCGGTGGAGACCGGCACCCCGGCCTGCGAGAGGACCAGCCACAGGCTGCCGAGGTCGGGGCCGCGCTCGTTGTTGAACGACCAAAAGTGCATCCACTCGTCCCAGCCGGTCAGCATCGCCGGCAGGTCGGCCACGAGCCAGGCGAGCGCGGCAGCCAGGACGACGGTCGCGAACGTGCGCCACGCGCGCGTGCGCAGGCAGATCACCGCGATGCCACCGAGCAGGAAGAGCGGGTAGAGCTTGGTCGCCACCCCCAGCCCGATCAGTACGCCGGTCAGCACCGGCCGCTGCCGGGCCCAGGCGAGCAGCGCCCCGGCCACGAGGGCGACCGCGAGGAGGTCCCAGTTGACCAGGGCGTTGACCACGAGCACGGGTGAGGCGGCGAAGAGCGCGGCGTCGTAGGGCCGTCGTCGATGGACGCGTGCGAGCGCCCAGCCCGCGGCGAGCGTCGCGAGGGCGAGGCCCATCGTCGTCGCCACGATGAAGCCGCGCTGCTCCTCGAGCACGCCCGGCTGTTGCAGCAATGCGCCCGTACCGACGTCGGCACGAGCCTCGACCGACCCGCTCCCGACCAGCCAGTGGGAGACGTGGGCGGCCGCCCACGCGGCGTACGCGATGCCGACGGGGTACTCCATCACCTCGTACTTGGCGCGCACCTCGGTGTCGTCGTCGTACGGCCAGAGCAGCTCGGCGAAGCCGCGCCCGGTGTAGAGGTAGGGCACGTCGGAGTAGCACATCTTGACGTAGCGGTCGTGGCCGTCAGCCCAGTCCTCCGACCAGCACGGCTGCTTCTGCAGCATGCCCAGCGCGAAGGCGAGCGCCGTCAGGGCGAGCACGACCCGGACCGGCGTCCACCAGCGTGCCGGCCGTGCGTGGCGGCCGACCGGGCCGCCGATGCCCTCGCTCAACGCGGTCATGACCGGGTCGTCGAGCGAGGGCGCCACGCGCTCGGTCACTGCGTTGTGCCGCCTGCGGTGCCGTCATTTGGATTTTGGGTGCAAGCGGGGTCATTGGGGGTGGCTGTGCAGTCGACTGTGGGGCTCGATGACGCCGTCGGGAAGAGCGTGAGCGTCTTCGTTGGCTTGTTGCCGGGCTGCGACGGGCTCGGCGTAGGCGTCGGGCTCGGCGTGGCCGACACGGTCGGGGTGGGCGCGGCGGTCTTGCACCGCTTCTGCTTCGGGTCCTCCTTGCAGGACGGCTTCGGCGTCTTCGTCGGCTTCGCTGCGTGGCCGGACTCCGGCGCCTTGCCGTCGACCCAGGCCGGCGGCGGGAGGCTCTCCACCGGCTCGCCCTCGAGCGCCTCGCGCATCGCGACGGCCCAGGTCATCGCCGGGTAGTGGCCACCGAACTCGTTGGAGATGTAGCCGGCCAGCGGCAGCGGCTGGCCGCGGTCGCCGGTGCGGTTGTACATCACCGCGGTCGAGAGCTGCGGGGTGAAGCCGACGAACCAGGCCGACGAGGTGAAGTCGTGACCGCCGTTGGGGTCCTCCGACGTTGCGGTGCCGGTCTTGCCAGCGGCCGGGCGGCCGATCGCGGCGGCCGCCGTGGCGGTGCCGGACTTGATCACCTGCTGCATCGCGTACGTCGCGTCGGCGGAGACGTCTGCGTCGATCGCCCGGTGCGTCTTCGTGCGGTGCTTGTAGAGCACGTTGCCGTCGCGGTCGACGACCTTGTCGATCACGTACAGCTTCGCCGCCTCGCCCTGGTTGGCGAAGGTGGCGTAGGCGTTGGCCATGTTGACCGGCGCGATCGTCGCCTGGCCGAGCGCGATGCCGGAGTTCGCCTCGAGGCCCGGCGACTGGAACATGTTGTTGACGCCGCCGCGCGCGGAGTACTTCGGGATGCCCATGGCGTACGCCGTCTCGCGGATCTTGTCCGGGCCGTCGGGGATCGACATGGTCAGGTCGGCGAAGGCCGAGTTGATCGACTTCTCGGTGGCCTTGATCAGGTTGACCGGGCCCCAGTCATGGCCGGCTTCCTCGTTGACGACGTACTGCCCGGTGCCCTGGCCGTTGTAGTAGTAGGGCGAGTTGCCGTCGAAGGTGTCCTTGAGCGAGTAGCCCGCCTCGAGGCCCGCGGCCAGCGCGAACGGCTTGAACGACGAGCCGACCTTGTCGCCCGCGAGCGCCCAGTTGAGCTGCGACTTCAGGTAGTCCTGGCCGCCCCAGAAGCCGCGCAGGGCGCCGGTGCCCGGCTCGACGTTGGCGATAGCCGTGTGCAGCTGCGGCACGCCGTCGGGGCGGATCTGGTTGATCGCGTCCTCGTCGGCCTTCATGACCTTCTTGTCGAGGGTCGTGTAGATCTTCAGGCCGCCGCCGTCGATCTCGCTCTGGGTGGCGACGCCGAGCCGGAGCAGCTCGTTCTTGACCAGCGCCATCGCGTGGCCGCGCTGGCCGGCGAAGACGGAGCCCTGGCGTCCCTTGGCGAACTTCGGCAGGTGCCTGCCCGCGCGCTCGGCCTCGTCGGGGGTGATCTTGCCCATCGTGACCATGCCCTTGAGGACGTGGCGCGTGCGGTCGATCAGGGACTGCTTGTTGTGCTCGCCGTTGGCCGGGTCGTAGAGCGTCGGGTTGTTGATCACCGAGGCCAGCACGACCGACTCACGCAGGTTGAGGTCCTTGGCGTCCTTGCCGAACCACGTGGCCGCGGCCGCCTGGATGCCGTAGGCACCCCGGCCGAAGTAGATGGTGTTGAGGTAGCCGGCGAGGACCTCCTCCTTGGACTGCTCCTTGGCCACCTTGCGCGCGACGATCGCTTCCTTGATCTTGCGCTTGTAGGAGTGCTCCTGGGTCAGGTACAGGATCTTCACGTACTGCTGGGTGATCGTCGACGCACCCTGGGTCTCGTTGCCCTTGGCGTTGGAGAGGGCCGCACGGATGATGCCCTTGAGGTCGATGCCCGGGTTGGTCCAGAAGGTGCGGTCCTCGGCGGCGACGACGGCGTCCTTGACCAGGTCCGGCATCTCGGAGAAGGGGATGCTGTCGCGCTTCTGCTGCGCGAACTGGCCGACCTCCTGGTGGCCCCCGCGGTAGTACACGTGGGTGGTCTGCGTCTGGAACGCCGCGTTGGGGCTCGGCACGTCGATCGCCTTGTAGAGCACCGTCACCGTCAGCACCGCGAGCAGGGCGCCGACGACGCCCAGGATCAGAAGCGGCTTCACGAGCCGGCGGAGCCTGCCTCCTCGCGCGCTTGGCTGAGTCGAACGCTTGCCCTGTGCTGCCACTGACGGCCTCCACGATCCGTGTCCGCCCGCCGCACGCCGCGGCGTACGGGAGGACGGTCCTGCTGGGGGTGTGCGCTGGACAGGGTACGCGGCGGGTGGCCGGGCGTCAGGACGCCCGCCGGAGGGACCGCGGGAGGCCCCCGCGAAGTGGTTGGGATCTCCAACGACACGCCCACGGTTCACGTCACATTCACCTGACGGCGATATATCGCTACGATAGATCGCATGGCACGGCGTGGAGACACCATCGAGTTGGCAGTCCTGGGACTGCTGCACGAGTCACCCATGCACGGCTACGAGCTGCGCAAGCGGCTCAACCTGATGCTCGGCTGGCGGAGTCTCCTCTCCTACGGCTCGCTCTACCCGGCGCTGAAGAAGATGCTGCGCGCGGGCTGGATCGAGGAGCACACCGTTCCATCCACGGGTGCGACGAGCCGTCGCCCCCGGATCGTCTACGAGCCGACCGAGGCCGGCAGGGCCGAGTTCATCCGGCTCATGTCCGAGGCCGGGCCGTCGGCCTGGGAGGACGACAACTTCGACATCCGCTTCGCCTTCTTCTCGTCGACCGACATGGAGATCCGGCTGCGGGTGCTCGAGGGGCGCCGGATGCGCCTGCAGGAGCGCCTCGAGCGCGTGCAGGGGCAGCTGTCGCTCACGCAGAAGGAGATGGACCGCTACGCCGCGGAGCTCCAGCGCCACGGCGTCGAGCAGGTGGAGCGCGAGGTCCACTGGCTCTCCGAGCTGATCCAGGCCGAGCGTGCGGGCACCCCCGCGCCCCAGCCGCCGGCCACCCAGGCCTGAAGAAGACAAACATCACCAGTAACCCAGCAGGAAGAGGAAACGATGGGCTCCGTACGTGTAGGCATCGTCGGCGTCGGCAACTGCGCCGCGTCGCTGGTCCAGGGCGTCGAGTACTACAAGGACGCTGACCCGGCGGGCACCGTCCCCGGTCTCATGCACGTCACGTTCGGCGACTACCACGTCTCCGACGTGAAGTTCGTGGCGGCGTTCGACGTCGACGACAAGAAGGTCGGCAAGGACCTGTCCGAGGCGATCTTCGCGTCGGAGAACAACACCATCAAGATCGCCGACGTCCCGTTCGCGGGTGTCGAGGTCCAGCGTGGTCCGACCCTCGACGGCATCGGCAAGTACTACGCGCTGACGATCGAGGAGTCGGCGGCCGAGCCGGTCGACGTCGTCCAGGCGCTCAAGGACGCCGAGGTCGACGTCCTCGTCTCCTACCTCCCCGTGGGCTCGGAGCAGGCCGACAAGTTCTACGCCCAGTGCGCGATCGACGCCGGCGTGGCCTTCGTCAACGCCCTCCCCGTCTTCATCGCCTCCGACCCGGTCTGGGCCAAGAAGTTCGAGGACGCCGGCGTCCCGATCGTCGGCGACGACATCAAGTCGCAGGTCGGCGCCACCATCACGCACCGCGTGATGGCGAAGCTCTTCGAGGACCGTGGCGTCACGCTGGACCGCACGTACCAGCTCAACGTCGGCGGCAACATGGACTTCAAGAACATGCTCGAGCGCGACCGCCTCGAGTCGAAGAAGGTCTCCAAGACCCAGGCCGTCACGTCGAACCTCACCGGCCCGCTGGCCGGCCTGGTCGACAGCAAGAACGTCCACATCGGCCCGTCCGACTACGTCGCGTGGCTCGACGACCGCAAGTGGGCCTACGTCCGCCTCGAGGGTCGCGCCTTCGGTGACGTCCCGCTCAACCTCGAGTACAAGCTCGAGGTCTGGGACTCCCCCAACTCGGCCGGCATCATCATCGACGCCGTCCGCGCCGCGAAGATCGCCAAGGACCGCGGCCAGGGTGGCCCCGTCATCGCCGCCTCGGCGTACCTGATGAAGTCGCCGCCGCAGCAGATCGCCGACGACCTCGGCCGCGCGATGCTGGAGCAGTTCATCAAGGGCGAGTGATCGCTCCCTGAAGCACCGAAGCCGCCGGTTCCCTCCTGGGAGCCGGCGGCTTCGTCGTTCCCGACGAAGGGTTGGCACGGCGTTCACTGAGCCGACGACCCGGCGCCTCCCCGACCTCGCCCACGCCTGCGACAACGTGGGTCGTGGTGACGATGACCCGCCGGACGGCGGTGCAGACGGGCATGTACGGCGTGGGTGCGGCGGCGCTCCTGGCAGCGGGCTCCCGCGACTGGTGGGTCGACGACGAGCAGCCACCGGTCCATGCGCGCGGGACGACCCTCGACGGCACGATCCGGCCGGCGCGGCAGGGCGGCTACCGGCGGCTGGTCAGCGCGCCGGGCGAGGCGGTGGTCGTGCGCGACGAGCTGGCGGGAGCGCACCGCGGCCGGACCGGGCGGCGTACGGGTCTCGCGGCCGTGGTCCAGGTGACCGACCTGCACGTGGTGGACACCCAGAACCCGATGCGGTGCGAGTACCTCGACCGGCAGGTGCGCACGGCGTACCGGCCGCAGGAGCTGCTCGCGCCGCAGGGCACGACGGCGCTGGTCGAGGCGGTCAACGGCCTCGGTGTCGGGCCGCTCACCGGCCGGCCGCTCGACGCGGTCGTGGCGACCGGCGACCTCACGGACAACCACAGCGGCACCGAGCTCGACGTGCTGCTCGGCGTGCTCGCCGGCGGGATCGTGCGTCCCGACACCGGCGGCGCGGCGTACGAGGGGGTCGCGAACGCGGGCCTCTGGGACCACTGGCAGCCGGGCTCGACAGAGGAGGACCGCTACCGCAGGGCCGGCTTCCCGCACCTGCCCGGGCTCGTGGAGGCGGCGATGCGGCCCTTCGTCTCGCCGGGCTTCGCCGTGCCGTGGCTGGTGACGATGGGCAACCACGACGACACCGCGCTGGGCACGCTGATGACGCGCCCGTACGCCCGGGAGTGGGCGGTCGGCGACCGCAAGATCTTCGACGCCGCGGGCGACGCGACGGTCCACCTCGCCGAGCTCGCCAGCTGCCTCGCCCTCGAGCCGCGCCGGGTCGAGGAGGCGGGCGACCTCCTGCGGCAGCTCGCCCGTCGCGGCGACGTACGCACGGTCACGCCGGACCCGCGCCGCGCGCCGTTCACGACGGAGGAGTACCTCGCTGCACTCCGCGCGCCGGCGTACGCCGGGGCGGGACCCGTCGGCCACGGCTTCCCGCACGACGCCGACGCGGCGACGCTGTACTACGCCCACCGGCTGGGCGAGCAGGTCGTCGCGGTCAGCCTCGACACGACCAACCAGGCCGGCGGCGCCGACGGCTCGATCGGCGCCGCCCAGCTGGCGTGGCTGCGACGCACGCTGGCGGCGCACGCGGACGACTACGTCCTGGTCTTCAGCCACCACCCGTCGTGGAACATGACCAACCTCGTGCCCGACCCCCGCCTGCCCGACGAGCGGCGGCACGACGGCGACGCGGTGCTCGCCGCCCTGCACGAGAACGCCAACGTCCTCGCCTGGGTCAACGGCCACTGCCACAGCAACCGGATCGTCGCGCGCGGCCACCACGACCCGCGCCGCGCGTTCTGGGAGGTCAACACGGTCTCCCACGTCGACGCGCCGCAGCAGGCGCGGATCATCGAGGTCGCGCACAACCACGACGGCACCGTCTCGCTGCTCACCACGATGCTGGACGCCGCCTCACCCCTCCAGCCGGCGTACGACGAGCGGAGCACGGCCGCGCTCGGCGGGCTCTACCGCGAGCTGGCCTTCAACGACCTCGGGCAGCGCGACCGCAGCGGGCGGCGCGGCGACCGCAACACCGAGCTGCTGCTGCCGGACCCGCTGGCCTGAGCGAGCCAGCCGTCAGGCGCGGGCAGCCCACCAGGCGCGGAGGGCGGCCTCGGCCTCTGCCTCGGTCTTCGGGCCCTCGTCGAGGCGCAGGTCGAGCAGCCACCGGTAGGCCTCGCCCACCTCGCGGCCGGGGCCGATGCCGAGGATCTCCATGATCTGGTTGCCGTCGAGGTCGGGCCGGATCGAGGCCAGCTCCTCCTCCTCCGACAGCCGGGCGATGCGCTCCTCCAGCTCGTCGTAGGTACGCCGCAGCCGCGACGCCTTGCGCTGGTTGCGGGTGGTGCAGTCGGCGCGGGTGAGGATGTGCAGCCGCTCGAGCTGGTCGCCGGCGTCGCGCACGTAGCGGCGTACGGCGGAGTCGGTCCACTCGCCGGAGCCGTAGCCGTGGAAGCGGAGGTGGAGCTCGACCAGCGAGGAGACCGCGTCGATCTGCTCGTTGGAGAAGCGCAGCTCCTGCATGCGCTTGCGGGTGATCTTGGCGCCGACCACGTCGTGGTGGTGGAAGGTGACGACCCCGTCGTCCTGGAACTTCCGGGTCTTCGGCTTGCCCACGTCGTGCATGAGAGCGGCGAAGCGCGAGACGAAGTCGGGCGCGTGGCCGCGCTCCTTCTCGAGGTCGATCGCCTGCTCGAGGACGGTCAGCGTGTGCTCGTAGACGTCCTTGTGGCGGTGGTGCTCGTCGCGCTCGAGAGCGAGAGCCGGCAGCTCCGGCAGGACGTACGCCGCCAGCCCGGTGTCGACGAGAAGGCGGAGGCCACGGCGCGGCTCGGGCGACAGGACGAGCTTGACGAGCTCGTCACGGACCCGCTCGGCGGAGATGATCGTGATCCGCTCGGCCATCGCGGTCATCGCAGCGACCACCGACGGATCGACCTCGAAGCCGAGCTGGGCCGAGAAGCGGGCGGCGCGCATCATCCGCAGCGGGTCGTCGGAGAACGACTCCTCCGGGGTGCCGGGAGTCCGCAGGACACGGGAGGCCAGGTCGACCAGCCCGCCGTACGGGTCCTCGAGCTGGCGGCCGGGGACGGTGAGGGCCATCGAGTTGACCGTGAAGTCGCGGCGGCGCAGGTCACCGGCCAGCGAGGTGCCGTAGGCCACGGAAGGCTTGCGGGAGGCCGGGTCGTAGGACTCCGAGCGCCAGGTGGTGATCTCGATCTGCCAGTCGCCCTTGCGGGCGCCGATCGTGCCGAACTCCTTGCCGAGGTCCCAGACCGCGTCGGCCCAGCCCTTGAGGATCCGCTCCGTCACGTCGGGGTGGGCGGAGGTGGTGAAGTCGAGGTCGTTCTGCAGCCGGCCGAGCATCGCGTCGCGGACCGGACCACCGACCAGCGCGAGCTGCTCCCCTGCCGCGGCGAAGCGCTCACCGAGGGGGTCGATGACGGGTGCGAGGCGGTCGAGCTCGGCGGCCACCCGCGTCTGGACGTCGGCCAGGAGGAGCGGCGGCTGGCTGGGCTGGGACACGAGTGACAAGGGTAGTCGCCGCTCAGCCGTGCCCTAGGGTGAGGCCGTGTTCCGACTGCTGGCTGCCCTCCTCGCGCCGCTGGTCGTGATCGCCGCCCTGATCCTTGGGCTCCCCAGCCATCAGGGCGTGCACCTGCAGAAGATCGGCGGCGTCCACGCCGGCGCGCCCGCCGCCCTGGGCGACGCGATCGAGCAGCGGCACGGCCGGCAGGCCCGCCAGGCCGCCCCTGCGAGCCGCACGGTCGAGGGCGACCTCCGCAACACCGCGGCGACCGAGACGACGCCGACGCCCGAGCCGGCCCCCCTCCCGCTCGCGGTGACGATGGACGGCCTCTCGAGCGCGACGGTGCCGAAGCACGGCCCCGTCATCGTGCGCGGTCGCGTCGTCAACGACAGCTATGACACGTGGTCCGACATCAACGTCTACGCGTGCAGCTCGGGCACGCCGATCACCACCTCCCACGACCTGCGCCACGCTGCCGAGGCCACGACCGATGACGTGGTCTGCGGCCGCACCTCGGTCTTCACCACGATCGACGAGCTCACCCCCGGCGGCTCGAAGTCCTACCGGCTCAAGGTCCCGCGCGAGCAGCTGGGCATCGGCGACCGCCCGGGCGTCTACTGGTTCGGCGTCCAGGCGCTCGGCACCTCCACCGACGGCCGCGACGCGGTCGCCGACGGCACGATCCGCACGTTCCTGCCGCAGGTCGGCACGGGAGCCGAGCGGCCCACCGGCCGCTCGGCGTTCACGGTCGTGCTGCCGATCCGCGGCCGCACCCTCCACGACGCCGACGGCAGGCTCGCGGCCGCGGAGGGCTGGCAGCGCAGCCTCGCTCCCGGTGGCCGGCTCTCCAACCTGCTCGCCCTCGCCGAGGATGCCCCGGCCGACGGCGCAGCCCTGCTCGTCGACCCTGCCGTCCTCGCCGCGGTCCAGCAGATGGCCGCCGGCAACCCCGCGCGGACGCTCGGCACGCCCGTCCCGGAGAAGGGCGAGGAGAGCGCGAGCCCGTCGCCGTCCGCCTCCCCCGACGCCGACAGCGACACCGACAGCGACAAGAAGGCCGCGGCCGGCGACGCCGACGCCACCGCGTGGCTGAAGCGCTTCACCGACCTGACCAGCCGCCTCCCCGTCCTCGCCCTGCCGTACGGCGACCTCGACGTCGCGGGCGCCGCGCGCCACGACAGCAAGGAGCTGCAGCGGGCACGCACCGAGTCCGACCGGTTCTTCGCCGGCCTCGGCATCCACGCCTCGCCGGTCATCGCTCCCCCCAACGGCTTCCTCTCCCCCGAGACGCGCGCCGCGGCCGGCGGGGCCACCCTCATCGCCTCGTCCGGCGCGCTCCCTGCCGAGCTCGCCGAGGGCGTCGACATCCCCTCGTCAGTCACCATCGGCAGCCAGCGCGTCCTCGTCTCGGAGGCGGGGGTCGCGACGGGCGGCCCCGCGCCGACCTCGGGCACCCAGGCCCTCGCGCTCCGCCAGCGGCTGCTCGCCGAGGGCCTGCTCCGCTCGGGCGACGGGTCCACGACGCTCGTCGTCCTCCCGTGGGACAGCGACCCCGGCCCCAGCGCCCGCAGCTTCTTCGAGCAGCTCGACCGGCCGTTCCTCCGGACCACCGGCTCGCTGCCCACGACCGGCGACGACGTCGCGGTCCCCGACCTCGTCTACCCCTCCAGCCAGATCGCCCGCGAGGTCACGCGCAGCCAGTTCGACGCCGCGGACCACCTGGCCGAGCTCGGCGACACGCTCGACCGGCTGCTGGCCGAGGACGACGGCGTCGCCGACACGGCGACCCGCGAGGCACTCTCCGCCACGTCGTACCTCTCCCGCGACGCGGTCCTCGCGAACGCCGGGCTCAAGGGCGCGGCCACCAGCAGCGTCGCCGGCGCCACCGCCTGGTACGCCGACCGGCTGGGCCGGGTCGACGTCGCCGTGCCTCGGTTCGTGATCCTCGGCTCGACCGAGGGCCCCTTCGCGATGACCGTGACCAACGGCCTCGAGCGGCCGATCCGCCTCGGCGTACGCGCGTCGACGAGCGGGGGCCTCGACATCCGGGCCCCGAAGACGATCAAGGTCCCGCCGTCGTCGAGCCGCACGGTCAACCTCGAGGCGCACACGACCGAGCCGGGCGTCCACTCGCTCGTCCTGGTCGTGACCGACGCCGACGGTCATCCGGTGCGCAAGTCGGAGGACATCTCGATCCGCTCGCGTGACGTCGGCTGGGTGATCTGGCTGATCATGGGCACCGGCGGAGCCCTGCTGCTGGCCGCGATCGCCGTGCGCTGGCGCAAGCGGCTGCGAAAGGACCCTGCATGAGCGAGACCCGTTCGGTGATCGGCAACAGCGCGGTCATGGCCGCCGGCACGGTGGTGTCGCGGATGAGCGGCTACGTGCGCTCGATCCTGCTCGTCGCGGCCCTCGGCACCGCGCTCCACGCCGACATCTTCAACATCGCCAACTCGGTGCCGAACATCCTCTACGTGCTGCTGCTCGGCGGCGTCGTCAACGCCGTGCTCGTGCCGCAGCTGGTGCGCGCAGGCCGCGAGGACCCCGACGGTGGCGAGGCGTTCACCAACCGGATCATCACCCTGGCCGGCCTCTTCCTGATCGTCGTGACGGTCGTGCTGGTGCTGGCCGCGCCTGCCGTGATGGGCCTCTACCTCGACAGCTCCTACAACAAGCCGGAGCTCGCGGCGCAGCGCCAGTCGGTCATCGACTTCGCCCGCTTCTGCCTGCCGCAGGTCTTCTTCTACGGCATGTTCGTGCTGGTCGGGCAGGTGCTCAACGCGCGCGGCAGCTTCGCGCCGATGTTCTGGGCACCGATCGCCAACAACGTCATCTCGATCGCGGTGCTGGTCGTCTACCTGGTCTGGTTCGGGCCCGCCGCCCACGCCTGCGGTGCGTACGACGCGGGGCCGGAGCTGGTCCTCGGCATCGGATCCACCCTCGGCATCGCGGCGCAGTTCCTGATCCTGGTGCCCTACCTGCGCAGGGTCGGGTTCCACTACCGGCCGCGGTTCGACTTCCGCGGGTCCGGGCTCGGCCACACCGCCCGCCTCGGCATCTGGACGGTGGCGCTCATCGTCGTCAGCCAGATCGCCAACCTCTTCGTCGTCCGCCTGGCCTCCAGCGGCACGGCCCACGGCGCGCTCAACTCGTGCGGCGCCGGCACCGCCAGCCACGGCACCGGCTACACGATCTACTCCAGCGCCAGCCTGCTGACCCTGGTGCCGCACTCGATCGTGACCGTCTCCCTCGCCACCGCGATCCTGCCGCAGCTCACGCGCCTGGCCCACGACGGCGACCGGGCCGGCATGGCGCGCACGGTCAACGACTCCCTGCGCACCGCGCTCACGCTGGTGCTGCCCTTCGTCGCGCTGCTGCCGGTCATCGCCCTCAACCTGTCCAGCCTGGTCTGGGGCTACGGCGCCGCCTCGAAGTCCTACCGCGACTTCCAGCCGACCGTCATCGTGCTCGGTCTCTCGCTGATCTTCTTCACCTCGCACTACCTGATCGTCCGCGGCTTCTACGCGCTCGAGCGCACCCAGCTGGTCTTCTGGATCCAGTGCCTGATCGCCGGCGTCAACATCGCCCTCGCCTACTTCTTCGTGAACCGCGCGCTCGCCCACTCGGTCAGCCCGGCCCTCGGCCTCGCCTACACCGGGGCGTACGCCGTCGGCGCGCTCACGGCGTACCTCCTGCTGGCGCGGGCCCTCGGCGGCCTCGGCACGGCGCGCCTGGTCCGCTTCCTGGTCCGGATGGGGCTGGCGATCCTGCCCGCGCTGGTGGCCGCCTGGCTCCTCGCCGGCCAGCTCGACGGGCTCATCGGCGACAACCCGAACAAGATCGAGGTGATGGTCTTCCTCGGCCTCGTGGCGGGCGTCTACGGGGTGGTCTTCCTGGTCGCCGCGCGGATCTTCCGGATCGCCGAGGTGACCGAGATGGTCCGGGGCGTGAGCAGCCGGATCCCCGGCCTGCGCTGACCCTGCACCGACCCCGGGCGGACGCCCGCACGGACCTGCGCGGCTCACAGCGAACGACTAGGGTTCCCTCAACGGCTCCCGATCGAGGCGAGGAGGCAGGCCATGCGACCCGGTGACGTGCTCGCGTCCCGCTACCGCCTGACGGTGCTCCTGCACGACCGCAACGGTGGCCGGTTCTGGCGTGCCCACGACCTCGTCCTGGCCCGCGACGTCGCGCTCCACCTGATCCCGCAGGACGACCCGCGCGGGCCGCTGCTCGAGGAGGCCGCCCGGCGTTCGGCCACCGTGCAGGACCCCCGCCTCCTGCGGGTGCTCGACTCCAACAGCATCGACGGGCTCCACTACGTCGTCAACGAGTGGGGCGAGGGCGTCTCGCTCAACAACCTCGTCGCCGACGAGCCGCTCTCGCCGGTGCGCGCGGCCTGGCTGGTCGCCGAGGTCGCGTCGATGATCGCGGCCGGCCACAGCGCCGGCGTCGCCCACGGCCGCCTGGTCCCGGAGAACGTCCTCATCGACACCACCGGCGCGGTGAAGGTCATCGGCTTCGCCGTCGACGCCGCGCTCCACGGCCTGCCCGCGGGCCGCACCACCGCCGACCTCACCGACCTCGGCGGCCTGCTGTACGCCGCACTCACGGGCCGCTGGGCGGGCGTCTCCGAGTCCGCGGTCCCGGCCGCGCCGCTCGAGCACGGGCGTCCGCTGCGACCGCGCCAGGTGCGCGCCGGCGTCCCGCGGCTGCTCGACGGCATCTGCGAGAGCCTGCTCGGTGGCGGCACCCGCTTCACGAGCGCCGCCGACATCGCCGAGGCCCTGACGGAGTACGTCGGCGACCCGACGATCGTCGCCGAGGCCGAGGCCCACCGGCTGCGCACGGGCGCCATCCCGGTGCACCGTCCCGGCTCGGGCGACACCGACGCCACCGGGAAGCTCCCGGCCGTGCCCGCCGCACCGGCGGTGGCCGAGCCCGAGGACACGATGCTCGTCGACGTCATGGTCGACGACCCGGGTCCGTCCACGGGCGAGACGACCGGCGACGTGGCTGACGACGTGGAGCGCACCCAGGTGGGTGCCCCGGTCTTCGACGACCTGGCTGACGCGGCGGTCACCGACCCTGACTGGCACACGCCGTCCGAGGTGGCGCCTGCCCCACCCCCGCCGTTCGAGGAGCCGCCCGAGCGGCCGCTCTTCGCCCCCGACCCGCCGGAGGGGCGGCTGCGGCGCCTGCCGCCGCCGACCTCCGACGAGCGGGGCTACTGGCCCTTCGGCAGCACCGGCGAGCTCCCCGCGGTGCCCGTCGTCGAGGAGCGCGAGCCCCGCGCGGACTCCCCCGGGCGCAACTGGCTGCGCATCGCGCTGGTCCTGCTCGCCGTGCTCGTGCTGCTGCCGGTCGCCTACTTCGTGCTGGGCCTCGCCACCGGCGACGACGACACCAACACCGGCGGTCAGACCGGCGGCCCGGCAGGGTCCAGTGCCGTCGTTCGCGACGTCAGGGCGACCGCCTTCGACCCCACCGGCGACGGCGGCGAGCACTCCGACGAGGCTCCGCTCGCGGTCGATGGCAAGCCCGCCACGAGCTGGACCACCGAGGGCTACCACCAGCAGTTCGGCTCCGGCTTCAAGCCCGGCGTCGGCCTCGTGCTCGACCTCGGCACCAGCCGTTCGGTCAGCTCCGTGAAGGTGACGGTCGACGGCGGCGCCACCACCGTGCAGCTGCTCGCCGCCGGCGCCACGGCGCCGACCGGCGTCGACGGCCTCGAGAAGGTCGCCACCGGCACGGGCAGCGGCGCGATCACGCTGACCCCGGGCTCGCCGGTCGACGCGCGCTACGTCGTGCTCTGGCTGACCGCGGTCCCGCAGGTCGACGGCGAGTTCCGCGGCGCGATCGCCGAGGTCGAGGTCCGCGGGTGACGGCGGTCGACGGGTGACGGAGGAGCAGCGCTCCGACGCCGACCTGCTCGCCGCCCACGTCGCGGGCGACCCCGAGGCCTTCGGCGTCCTCTTCGGGCGCCACCGCGACCGGCTCTGGGCCGTCGCGCTGCGCACCCTGGGCGACCCCGAGGACGCCGCCGACGCCCTGCAGGACGCGATGATCTCCGCCTTCCGTCGCGCCTCGTCCTGGCGCGGCGAGGCGGCCGTGACCACGTGGCTCCACCGGGTCGTCGTCAACGCCTGCCTCGACCGGGTCCGCCACGAGAAGATCCGCACCGCCGACCCGCTCCCCGACGACCTCGAGACCCGGCTGCGGAGCCCCGAGCGCAGCCCGGCCGACCCGGCGGCGGTGGCCGTCGCCGACGAACGCCGCGACCTCGTCCTCGCGGCCCTCGCCGAGCTGCCCGCCGAGCAGCGTGCGGCGCTCGTGCTCGTCGACATGGAGGGCTACCCGGTCGCCGAGGTCGCGCTGATGCTCGACTGCGCGGTCGGCACGGTGAAGTCCCGCTGCGCACGCGGCCGGGCCCGCCTCGCCCTGCTCCTCGGCGTACTCCGTGAGGGCGGGGACACACCCGCCCCCGGGAACCCACCCGCCGCCCCCGGCGTCCCATCCACGGACCCGAGCCGCGCGCCACCCGGCGTTCAACCCGCCTGACCCACCCAGACACCCGAGGAGGTGACCATGTCCAGCGAAGACCCGGCAGACCTGACGCCGGCACAGACCGAGGCCGTACGCCGTGCCCTGCGTGCCGCGCGCCACGACGCGCCCCTGCCCGAGGACGTGGCCACCCGCCTCGACGCCACCCTCGCCGGCCTCGTCGCCGACGCTGCTGCGGACGGTGCAGCGGGCGGTGCAGCGGACGGCGACGTCGCGCCCGTGCTCCCGCTGCGCCGGCGCCGCTGGCCGGCCGTGCTCGCCGCGGCCGCCGCGGTGACCGCGATCGGCCTTGCCGGCACCCAGCTCGTCGACCGCTCCGACCGCCACGCCAGCTCCCTGAGCGCCGACGGGGCCTCCCGCGCCGAGCAGCGCCCCACTTCCGCCACCCCCGACGACGATGCTCTCGACTCGCTCGGCGACGACAGCCTCCTCAACCGGCAGCTCAACGGCACGGGGCAGCAGCTCACCGCAGCGCAGCGCGGGGCCCTGGCCGACGAGGGCTACCGGCGCGTGCGCCCCACCCCGTGGCTGGTCGCGGCACTCGCCAGCAAGGCCCGGGCCCCCGAGGCGGCGACGGCCGGGTCCGACAGCCCGTCGCCCCTGCCGGAGTACGACCAGAAGGCGGTGCAGCAGCCGGACTGCGAGCTGCCGGTCCTCCACCTCCCGGAGGGCGCCTTCCCGACGTACTACCTGGCCCGTCACGACGGCGAGCGCGTGGTGCTGGTGGTGCTCCCGGGGCCGCAGGTGTCGGCGTACCCGTGCGGGGGCGGCGACCCGACGCCCGTGCCGCTGGACTGAGGCCAGGCGCGGAACAACGCCCGCCTAGGATCGGTTGAGCACGCAGTACGTCAGTCGTCCCACCGGCCAGGAGGCCACGCGCTCATGAGCGAAGTCCGCAACGTCATCATCATCGGCTCCGGTCCGGCCGGCTACACGGCCGCGGTCTACGCCGCGCGCGCCAGCCTCAAGCCGCTGGTCTTCGAGGGTGCGGTCAGCGCCGGCGGTGCGCTCATGCAGACCACCGAGGTCGAGAACTACCCCGGCTTCCGCGACGGCATCATGGGCCCGGCCCTGATGGACGAGATGCGCGCCCAGGCCGAGCGCTTCGGCGCCGAGCTGGTCACCGACGACGTCACCGAGGTCGACCTCACCGGCGACATCAAGGTCGTCAAGACGTACGACGGCGAGTTCCGCGCCCGCTCCGTCATCCTCGCGATGGGCTCGGCCCACCGGAAGCTCAACCTCCCCAACGAGGACGCGCTCTCCGGCCGCGGTGTCTCCTACTGCGCCACCTGCGACGGCTTCTTCTTCCGCGAGCAGGCGATCGCGGTCATCGGCGGCGGCGACTCCGCCGTCGAGGAGGCCACCTTCCTCTCGCGCTTCGCCTCGAAGGTCTACCTGGTCCACCGCCGCGGCGAGCTGCGCGCGTCGAAGGCGATGCAGGAGCGTGCCTTCGCCGACCCGAAGATCGAGATGATCTGGAACTCCGAGGTCGCCAGCATCAACGGCACCGAGTCGCTCGAGGGCCTGACCCTGCGCGACACCGTCACCGGCGAGACCAGCGAGCTCGCGGTCACCGGCCTCTTCGTCGCGATCGGCCACGACCCGCGCTCCGAGCTGGTCAAGGGCCAGGTCGACGTCGACGACGAGGGCTACGTGCTCGTGAAGTCGCCCTCGACCCACACCAACCTGACCGGCGTCTTCGCCTCGGGTGACCTCGTCGACCGCCACTACATGCAGGCGATCACCGCCGCCGGCTCCGGCTGCGCCTCGGCCCTCGACGCCGAGCGCTACATCGCCGCGCTCGACCACGCCGCCTCCACCGCCGGCAGCGCCGAGAAGACCGCCGCCGAAGTCGCCGTCTGACCTCCACGGGAGCCGGGAATGCATCCGGCCGACGTACTGTTCAGACACCCGTACCAAGCCTCTGAGCTGACTACCCCACTGGCTCCACAGCGGAGCCAAGGCCAACCGAAAGGCAATACCGTGGGCAACATCCCCGCCGTCACCGACGCCGCGTTCGACGCCGACGTCCTCAAGTCCGACAAGCCGGTCCTCGTGGACTTCTGGGCCGAGTGGTGCGGCCCGTGCCGCCAGGTCGCCCCGATCCTCGACGAGATCAACGCCGCTCACGGTGACAAGCTCACGTTCCTCAAGATGAACGTCGACGAGAACCCCGTCACCCCGTCCAACTACCGCGTCACGGGCATCCCGACGCTCGCGGTGTTCCAGAACGGCGAGATCGTCAAGACGATCGTCGGCGCCAAGCCGAAGGGCGCCCTCCTGCGCGAGCTCGAGGACTTCATCGGCTGACGAAGTCAGGCCGATGAACATCTGAGCCGAATCGGCTGAATCAGCTGACCCAGCTTCACCGAAGGCCGTCCGTCCCCCAGGGGCGGGCGGCCTTCGTCGTACGCCGGGGTCAGCGGGCTTGCGACAAGCCCGGCCGGCGCGACCGCGCACCTGCGAGAATGCAGCGTGCGCCAGATTCGTCAGAGCAAGAAGCTGCAGGGTGTCCGCTACGACGTGCGGGGGCCGATCCTGGTCGAGGCCCAGCGACTGGAGGCCGAGGGCCACCGGATCCTGAAGCTCAACATCGGCAACACCGCGCCGTTCGGCTTCGACGCGCCCGAGCAGATCGTGGCCGACATGGTCCACCACCTGCCGAAGGCGGCCGGCTACAGCGACTCCAAGGGCATCTGGTCGGCGCGCACCGCGGTGATGAACTACTACCAGTCGCGCGGGCTGCGCGACGTGGGCGTCGACGACATCTACATCGGCAACGGCGTCTCCGAGCTGATCTCGATGGTGCTCCAGGCGTTCGTCGACGACGGCAACGAGATCCTCGTGCCCGCGCCCGACTACCCGCTGTGGACCGCGGCGGTGACGCTGTCGGGCGGCACGCCGGTGCACTACCTCTGCGACGAGGCCGACGGGTGGAACCCCGACCTCGCCGACATCGAGGCCAAGATCACCGAGAACACCCACGCCCTGGTGATCATCAACCCGAACAACCCCACCGGCGCGGTCTACTCCGAGGACGTCGTCAAGGGCCTCGTCGACATCGCGCGCCGCCACAACCTCGTGATCATGGCCGACGAGATCTACGAGAAGATCCTCTTCGACGACGCGGTGCACCACCACGCCGCGACGTACGCCGGCGACGACGTGCTCTGCCTGACCTTCTCCGGCCTCTCGAAGGCGTACCGCGTGTGTGGTTACCGCGCGGGCTGGGTGATGGTGTCGGGCCCGAAGGAGATCGCGACCGACTTCCTCGAGGGGCTCACGCTCATCGCCAACATGCGCATGTGCTCCAACGTGCCGGCGCAGCACGCGATCCAGGCCGCGCTCGGCGGCTACCAGTCGATCGAGGAGCTCATCGTGCCGGGCGGCCGGTTCTACGAGCAGTCGATGCTCGCCGACCGGCTGCTCAACGAGATCCCGGGCGTCTCCAACGTCCGGCCGAAGGGCGCGCTCTACTGCTTCCCGCGGCTCGACCCGGAGATCTACCCGATCGAGGACGACCAGCAGTTCGTGATCGACCTGCTGCGCGCCAAGAAGCTGCTGATCACCCACGGCACCGGCTTCAACTGGCCGAAGACCGACCACTTCCGGCTGGTCACCCTCCCCGACGCGAAGGTGCTCGAGGAGGCGATCGAGCGGATCGCCCACTTCCTCGAGATGCGCCGCCTGGGCTAGTCGCGCTGAGGGGCCCGCGGAGCTGCCGGCAGGACGTGCCTGCACGAACCGACACGTTGACGTGTCAACCAGCACGCGGCCGCGCTCGGCGGGGGCTATCTGACGCGTCAACGTGTCGGTTCATGCAGCCGCCCGCGTCTCGGCGAGTGCCTTCGCCTGCCGGAGGACGGCGCGCACGTCGTCCGGCTTGAACATCACGTCCTCCCACACCAGCCGGACGACGATCCAGCCGGCGACGGTCAGCGCGGTGTAGCGGCGTACGTCGGCACGGAACTGCTCGGGGACGGCATGCCACTCCCAGGAGTCGCACTCGACCACGACCCGGCGCAGGACGTCGGTCATGTCGGGTCGGCGGGCGTCGATCCAGTGCTGCGCGACGACGTCGAGGCCGACCTCGATGGCACGTGCGCGCGCCACCGACTCGAACGGGTTGGCCGCGGCACCGTCGGCATGCTCGATCACCCGCAGCACGCCGGCCCGGAAGCGCGCCGGAACCCTGGCGGCAGCCGCACGCAGCTCGTCGCGGTGCACGCGTCCGGAGCGGAGCGCCGAGTCCGCGACAGCGAGCGCCTCACCGAACTCGAGCGTCCTCGCACAGTCGACCACCGTGGCGACCGGCGTCAGCACCCCTCCACGCGAGGCCTCGGGTGGCAGGTCGCGGCGGCGTACGTCGAGGTGCGGGCGCTTGTGGCCATGGTTGCGCGGGACGATCACGACGGGCCGCTCCGGCGGGTGGGCCACCGCCCAGCCGTGGTGGAGTGCGGCGCTGGGCCCGGCCAGCACACCGCGCACCGCACGGGCCTCGTTGACCGCCGAGCGCGCTGCGGGGAGCGCGACCCACCGCCGGCCGAGGACGACCAGCTCGCCTGACGCCACTGCCCGCTCCGTCGCACCGCGCAGGCCGAGCGCACCCAGCTGGCGGCGAGGCACGACGCCGCCGGAGCGACGTACGAGTTCGAGGAGGTCGAGGTCGGGCCCGGTCATGGCGACAGCCTTGGCTGCTCCTGCCCGCGCCGCCAGCGCCGTCCCCCGGACCTGTGGACAGGCGCAGGGTCAGTGCGGCGGGAGGCCTCAGTCGCGCTGGCGCACGGCGGGCGGAGCGGGCTTCGGCGCCTTCGCCGGCCGCACGACGCCGAGCAGCGCGCCGATCGCCTGCTCGACCTCGTCCTTCCAGGTCAGCGTGGAGCGGAGCTCCATCCGCATGCGCGGGTGGAGCGGGTGCACGCGCTGGGTACGGAAGCCGACCGCCGAGAGGAAGCCGGCCGGCAGGACGCACCCGGCCGGGGCGACGCCCGACGAGCCGAACGCCTCGAGCGCGACGAACCCGCGGTCGACGAGGTCCTTCGCGGCCGCGCGCACCAGGAGTCGGCCCAGCCCACCGTCGCGGTACGCCGGCTCGACCCGCACCGTGAGCAGCTGGATCGCGTCGGGGGTCACCGGCGCGGTCGGCAGGCCGGCGCTGCCGGGGGCGAAGGCGGGCGGGACGTAGAGGGCGTGGGCGACGACTCGGTCGTCGTCGAGCAGCACGTGACCGCACGCGCCCCACTCGCGGAGCACCTCGGAGACCCAGTCGCGCTTCTCCTCCGCGGCCTCGTCCTCGGAGAGTCGTGAGCGGCGTACGGGGTCGAGCTGCCAGAAGAGGCAGTCGCCCCCGTGGCCGGACACGGCGGCGAGGTGGTCGACGGTCAGCCTGACCGGACGACGCGACAAACCCATGGACGCCACCTCCTATCCTTGGTCCCATCATGAGCGAGATCTCCCCCGGTGGCACGCGAGGCAGCACGCGACTCGACCACTACGTCGACCGCTACGCGGCACGCACCGAGGGGATGAAGGCCTCCGAGGTCCGCGCGCTCTTCTCCGTCGCCAGCCGGCCCGAGGTCGTGAGCCTCGCCGGCGGCATGCCCAACATCTCCGACCTGCCGCTCGACGTGGTCGGCAAGGGCATCGCCGACCTGATCGCGCACGACGGCCCGACGGCGATGCAGTACGGCTCCGGCCAGGGCACTCCGGAGCTGCGCGAGCAGATCTGCGAGGTGATGCGGCTCGAGGGCATCGAGGCGCACCCCGACGACGTCGTCGTGACCGTCGGCTCGCAGCAGGCCGTCGACCTGGTGACCCGCATCTTCTGCGACCCGGGTGACGTGGTGCTCTGCGAGGCGCCGAGCTACCTCGGCGCGCTGGGCGTCTTCCGCGCCTACGAGGCCGACATCGTCCACGTCGAGATGGACGCCGACGGCCTGGTGCCCGAGGCGCTCGAGCAGGCGATCGCCGCGACGAAGGCGGCCGGCCGCACGATCAAGTTCCTCTACACGATCCCGAACTACCACAACCCCGCCGGCATCTCGCTGAGCGCGGAGCGCCGCCCCGAGATCCTGCGGATCTGCCGCGAGGCCGACATCCTGATCCTCGAGGACAACCCCTACGGCCTGCTCGGCTTCGACGGCCGGATCCACCGGGCGCTGCGGGCCGACGAGCCCGAGGGCGTCATCTACCTCGGCTCGTTCTCCAAGACCTTCGCCCCCGGCTTCCGGGTCGGCTGGGCGCTCGCACCCCACGCCGTACGCGAGAAGCTGGTGCTGGCGCAGGAGTCGGCGACGCTCTGCCCGTCGGCCTTCAGCCAGATGGCGATCTCGCGCTACCTGGAGAACCACGACTGGCTCGGCCAGGTCGAGGCGTTCCGCACGATGTACAAGGAGCGGCGCGACGCGATGGTCAGCGCGCTCGAGGACTTCATGCCCGCGACCTGCCGGTGGAACGTCCCCACGGGCGGCTTCTACGTCTGGCTCACCCTTCCGCCGGGCATCGACGCGAAGGCGATGCTGCCCCGTGCCGTCACCGCGCGCGTCGCCTACGTGCCGGGCACGGCGTTCTTCGCCGACGGCTACGGCTCGAGCTCGATGCGGCTCTCGTTCTGTTACCCCACTCCCGAGCGCATCCGCGAGGGCGTACGCCGCCTGGCCGGCGTCCTCGAGGCGGAGATGGAGCTGCGCGCGACGTTCGGCGCGACCGGCCCGATCCCCACCCTGCGCGCCGGCGAGTACGACGCGCCCAGCAACGACCTGTCCTGACCGTGCCCCACCCCCTGGAGACGACCGTGACCGAGAACCCCGCTCCTTCCGGCCTCCCGACGGGGCGCATCGTGGTGCTCGCCGGCGGCCTGTCGCACGAGCGTGACGTGTCGCTGCGCTCCGGACGCCGCGTCGCCGAGGCGCTGCGCTCGGTCGGCCTCGAGGTCGAGGAGCGCGACGTCGACTCCTCGCTCCTGCCGGCCCTGCTCGCGGACAAGCCGGCCTGCGTCGTCCCGATGCTCCACGGCGAGACCGGCGAGGACGGCGCCATCCGCGAGGTCCTCGACCTCGTCGGCATCCCGTACGTCGGGGCGCCGCCCGCCGCCTGCCGCGTCGCGTTCGACAAGCCGGTCGCCAAGATCGTCGCCGGGCGTGCCGGCATCAGCACGCCCGAGTCGGTCTGCCTGCCCGCGGAGTCGTTCCGCGAGCTCGGTGCGACCGCCGTCATGGACCTCATCGTCGAGCGCCTCGGCCTGCCGCTGATGGTGAAGCCCGCCCGCTCCGGTTCGGCCCTGGGCTGCTCGGTCGTGCGCTCGGCGGACCAGCTGCCGGCAGCGATGGTGAGTGCCTACGCCTACGGCACGGTGGCGCTGCTCGAGCGGTTCGTCGAGGGCACCGAGGTCGCCGTACCGGTCATCGACACCGGCGACGGCCCCGAGGCGCTGCCGGTCGTCGAGATCCGCCCGGACGGCGGCGTCTACGACTACAGCGCCCGCTACACCGCCGGCAGCACCACGTTCGTGACGCCCGCCTCGCTCTCCGACGAGCTCACCGCCGAGTGCCAGCGGGTCGCGCTGGCGGCCCACGCGGCGTTCGGGCTGCGCGACCTGTCGCGCTCCGACCTGATCGTCGACAGCGAGGGCACGGTGTGGTTCCTGGAGGTCAACGTGGCGCCCGGCTTCACCGAGACCTCGACGGTGCCGCTGTCGGTGCAGGCACAGGGAGCCGACCTCGGCGAGCTGGTCGCCAGCGTGGTCGCGGCTGCCTCACGCCGCTGACCTGAGGCATGCTGGTGCCTCGCGCACGATCCCCGTTCGCCTTCTGAGGAGCTCGCCCGCCATGGACATCACCTACCCGATCATCATCGCCGCGGCCAAGACGTGGTTCCGGATCGGACTCAAGGTCGACATGCAGGGCGCGGAGAACGTTCCTGCCGAGGGCGGCGCGGTCATCGCGTGCAACCACAACTCCTACCTCGACTTCATCGCGAGCGGCTACCCCGGCGAGCGCAACAAGCGCTACACGCGGTTCATGGCGAAGAAGGAGGTCTTCGACCACAAGGTCGGCGGCTTCTTCATGCGCTCGTTCCACCACCTGCCGGTCGACCGGTCCAACGGCGCGGAGGCCTTCGAGGTCGCCGTCGACGCGCTCAAGCGCGGCGAGGTCGTCGGTGTCTACCCCGAGGCGACGATCTCGCGCAGCTTCCTGATCAAGGAGATCAAGTCCGGTGCGGTCCGCATGGCCGCGGCCGCCGGCGTCCCCGTCATCCCGGTCGTGCACTTCGGCTTCCACCGCGTCCAGACCAAGGGCCACTCCCGCGACCTGTCGCGCGGCACGGCGGTCGTGATCCGGGTCGGCGAGCCCTACTTCCCCACGGGCGAGGACGTCGCCGCCGAGACCGCCGAGCTGAAGCGCCGCATGGACGCGCTCCTCGAGCAGTGCATCGACGCCTACCCGGCCGACCAGAAGGAGCCGGGCGCGTGGTGGCTCCCCGCGGCGTACGGCGGCAGCGCGCCGTCGCTCGAGGAGGCCGAGCGCCTCGACGTCGAGGAGAAGAAGCTGCGCGCCGAGCGCAAGGCGGCCAAGGCCGCCAAGGCCTGAGCCCGCTCGCGCGGGGCGGGTGCCAGGTCGGCTCAGAGCAGGCGGTCGGCGCCGGCGTACACGTTCATCGAGCTGCCGCGCAGGAAGCCGACGAGGGTCATGCCCGACTCCTCGGCCAGGTCGGCGGCGAGCGACGACGGCGCGGAGACGGCGGCGAGCGCGGGGATGCCGGCCATGACCGCCTTCTGCACGAGCTCGAACGACGCGCGGCCGCTCACCATGAGCATGGTGCCGCGGGCGGGCAGCTGGTCGTTGAGGGCCGCGCCGCCGATCACCTTGTCGACGGCGTTGTGCCGCCCGACGTCCTCGCAGAGCCCGAGCAGGTCGCCGGCCGCGGTGAAGAGCCCGGCCGCGTGCAGGCCGCCGGTGCGGTCGAAGACCCGCTGGGCCTCGCGGAGCCGGTCGGGCAGCGACAGCAGCAGGTCGGTGGAGAGCCGGGTCGGGTCGGACGCGACCGACCAGCGCGACCGCGTGCGCACGGCGTCGAGCGACGCCTTGCCGCAGAGGCCGCAGGACGAGGTCGTGTAGAAGTTCCGCTCCAGGGAGGTCTCCGGCTCCGGCACCCCGGGGGCGAGCTGGACGTCGACGACGTTGTAGGTGTTGCTGCCGTCCTCGGTCGCGCCGGCGCAGTAGCGGACCGCCGCGACGTCCTCACGGGAGTGCACGACGCCCTCGCTCACCAGGAAGCCGACCGCGAGGTCGAAGTCGTGGCCCGGCGTGCGCATCGTGACCGTCACCGGGCGGCCGTTGACCCGGATCTCCATCGGCTCCTCGCCCGCCAGCGCGTCCGGCGCGTGCGACGTCACGCCGTCACGCACCCGCAGCACCTTGCGGCGTACGGTGACCCGCCCCATCGACTCAGGCCTCCGGTACAGCAGCGCGCTCGAAGCGGACCAGCACACCCTTGGACGTCGGGGTGTTGCTGATCTCCGCGACGCTGTCGAGCGGGACGAGCACGTTGGTCTCCGGGTAGTACGCCGCCGCGGAGCCGCGCGAGGCCGGATAGGCCACGAGCGTGAACCGGGGAGCGCGGCGCTCGACGCCGTCCTTCCAGATCGACACGATGTCGACGACGTCGCCGTCGGCGAAGCCCAGCTCGGCGATGTCGTCGGGGTTGACCATGACGATCCTGCGCGCGTTGTGGATGCCGCGGTAGCGGTCGTCCATGGCGTACGGGATGGTGTTCCACTGGTCGTGCGAGCGCAGCGACTGCAGGATCAGGTGGCCCGGCGGCGTCTCGAGCCACTCCAGGTGGTTGCCCGTGAACGTCGCCCGGCCCGTCGCGGTGCGGTAGACGCCGGAGTTGACCGGGTTGGGCAGCGTGAAGCCCTTCGGCTCCTTGATCCGCTCGTTGAACTCCTCGAAGCCCGGCACCACCGCGGCGATGTGGTCGCGGATCAGCCCGTAGTCACGCTCGTACGCCGGCCAGTCGATCGCCGGGGCGTCCTCGCGCGGGCCGAGGGTCGCCGCGGCCATGCGGCTGATGATCGCGACCTCGGAGAGCAGGTGCTCCGAGGCCGGCGGGAGCTTGCCGCGGGTGGCGTGCACCGCGCTCATCGAGTCCTCGACCGTGACGAACTGCTCGCCGGTCTCCTGGACGTCGCGGTCGCTGCGGCCGAGGGTGGGCAGGATCAGCGCGGTCTCGCCGACCACGGTGTGCGAGCGGTTGAGCTTGGTCGAGACCTGCACGGTCAGCGAGCAGTTGCGCAGCGCAGCCTCGGTGACGTCGCTGTCGGACATCGCCCGGACGAAGTTGCCCGCGACCCCGACGAAGACCTTCGCCTTGCCGTCGCGCATCGCGCGGACGCCCTCGACCGAGTCGACGCCGTGGTGGCGCGGCGGCTCGAAGCCGAACTCCTTGCCGAGCGCGTCGAGCCACGGGTCGGGCATCCGCTCCCAGATGCCCATCGTGCGGTCGCCCTGGACGTTGGAGTGGCCACGGACGGGGCAGACGCCGGCGCCGGGCTTGCCGATGTTGCCGCGCAGCATGAGGAAGTTGACGATCTCGCGGATCGTCGGCACGCCGTGCTTGTGCTGGGTCAGGCCCATCGCCCAGCAGACGATGACCGACTTCGCCGCGAGCACCTGCTCGACGAGCGACTCGATCGCCGCGCGGGTGAGCCCGGTGGCCTCGAGCGCCTGCTCCCACGTGATGTCGCGGGCCTGCTCGGCGAACTCCTCGAAGCCCGTCGCGTAGGTCGCGATGTAGTCGCGGTCGAGCACGCCCGGACCGCCGGCCGCAAGCGAGGCGTCGTCGGCCTCGAGCAGCAGCTTGTTGACCATCTTGAAGAGCGCCAGGTCGCCGCCGGGCCGGATCAGCAGGAAGTCGTCGGCGATCGCGGTGCCCTTGCCGATGACGCCGCGCGGCTTCTGCGGGTTCTTGAACCGGATCAGGCCGGCCTCGGGCAGCGTGTTGACCGCGACGACCCGGCCTCCGCGGTCCTTGGTCTCCTCGAGCGCGGAGAGCATGCGGGGGTGGTTGGTGCCGGGGTTCTGGCCCACGACGAGGACCAGGTCGGCCTGGTAGATGTCGTCGAGCTGCACCGAGCCCTTGCCGATACCGAGCGTCTCGCCGAGCGCGGAGCCCGACGACTCGTGGCACATGTTGGAGCAGTCCGGCAGGTTGTTGGTGCCGAAGGCCCGGACGAACGTCTGCAGCAGGAACGCCGCCTCGTTGTTGAGCCGCCCCGACACGTAGAACATCGACTCGTCGGGCGAGGCGAGGCCGTTGAGCTCGCGGCCGATGAGGTCGAAGGCCTCCGCCCACGCGATCGGCTCGTAGTGCGTGGCGCCAGGACGCTTCACCATCGGCTCGGTGAGCCGGCCCTGCTGGTTGAGCCACCAGTCCGACTTGCCGTCGAGCTCCTCGATCGAGTGGCGCGCGAAGAACTCCCGCGTCACCCGCGCCGAGGTCGCCTCGTCGTTGATGTGCTTCGCGCCGTTCTCGCAGTACTCGTTCTTGTGCGCGTGCGCGGGATCGGGCCAGGCGCAGCCGGGGCAGTCGATGCCGCCCGGCTGGTTGATCGCCAGCAGCGTCAGCGCCGTACGCCGCGGGGACGTCTGCGACAGGGAGTACTCGATCGCCTTGCGCACGGCCGGGATGCCGGCGGCGTACTGCTTCGGCGGGGTGACCTCGAGGTGGTCGACCGGGTCGACCAGCCCCTCCCGGCCGTTCTTGTGTCGCTTCACGTCAGCGCCTCCTCCTGGTCCCGAGTCTGCTCCGCCGGTTCAACCACCAACAACAGGTCGCCGCCGTCGACGGGCGACACGCCGCCGATCGCCACCCTCGCGACCGTGCCGTCGACCGGGGCGGTGATCGCGGCCTCCATCTTCATCGCCTCGATCGTCGCGACCGGGTCACCGGCCTTCACCGCGTCCCCCACCGCGACGGTCACAGTAACGGTGCCCTGGAACGGCGCCGCGACGTGGCCGGGGTTGCTCCGGTCGGCCTTCTCCGCGGCCGCGGCGACGGAGGCGACCGAGCGGTCACGGACCACCACCGGCCGCAGCTGGCCGTCGACGGTGCACATCACCGTGCGGTAGCCGCGCTCGTCGGGGTCGCCGACCGCCTGCAGGCCCATCAGCACCCGCTGGCCGGGGCCGAGCGGGACGGTGTGCTCGGCGCCCTGGCGCAGGCCGTAGAAGAAGTCGACGGTCGGCAGCACCGACAGGTCACCGTACGCGCGGACGCTGTCCTCGTACTCGCGCGTGGGCGCGGGGAAGAGGAGCCGGTTGAGGGTCGCGCGGCGGTCCGACGTCAGCGCCGCGGCATCAGCCGGGGCGAGCGTCGGGCTGGCCGGCTTGTGCGTGCGGCCCTCGAGCGCCTTGCTGCGGAACGGCTCGGGCCAGCCGCCCGCGGGGGTGCCGAGCTCGCCGGAGAGGAAGCCGACGACCGAGTCGGGCAGGTCGAACTTCGCCGGGTTCGCCTCGAACTCGGCCGGGTCCGCACCCACCGCGACGAGGTGCAGCGCGAGGTCGCCGACCACCTTGGACGACGGGGTGACCTTGACCGGGTTGCCGAGGATGCGGTTCGCCGCGGCGTACATGTCCTCGATCTGCTCGAACTTCTCACCGAGGCCGAGCGCGACCGCCTGCTGGCGCAGGTTGGAGAGCTGGCCACCGGGGATCTCGTGGGTGTAGACCCGGCCGGTCGGTGCGGGCAGCCCCGACTCGAACGGCGCGTAGAGCCGGCGCGTGGCCTCCCAGTAGGGCTCGAGCGAGCAGACCGTCTCGAGGTCGAGGTCGGTCTCCCGGTCGGAGCCGTCGGTCGCGGCGACGAGCGCCGACATCGCCGGCTGGGACGTCGTGCCGGCGAGCGCCGCGCTGGCCGCGTCGACCGCGTCGGCCCCGGCTTCGATGGCCGCGACCAGCGTGGCGAGCTGGCCACCGGTGGTGTCGTGGGTGTGCACGTGGACCGGCAGGTCGAACTCACGCCGCAGCGCGGTGACCAGCGTGCGGGCGGCAGGAGCACGGAGCAGGCCGGCCATGTCCTTGATCGCGAGCGAGTGGGCACCCGCGTCGACGATCCGCTCGGCGAGCCTGAGGTAGTAGTCGAGCGTGTAGACCTGCTCGCGCGGGTCGCTGAGGTTGCCGGTGTAGCAGAGCGCGACCTGGGCGAGCGTGGTGCCGGTGGCGCGGACGGCCTCGATCGCCGGGCGCATCTGCTCGACGTCGTTGAGGGCGTCGAAGATCCGGAAGACGTCGATGCCGGTGGCCGCGGCCTCCTCGACGAAGGCGTCGGTCACCTCCGTCGGGTACGGCGTGTAGCCGACCGTGTTGCGGCCGCGGAGCAGCATCTGCAGGCAGACGTTGGGGGCAGCCTCGCGCAGGGCGGCGAGGCGCTCCCACGGGTCCTCGGCCAGGAAGCGCAGCGCCACGTCGTACGTCGCGCCGCCCCAGCACTCGAGGCTCCACAGCTGCGGGAGCAGGTGCGCGGTGTGCGCGGCGCCGGTGACCAGGTCGCGGGTGCGGATCCGGGTGGCGAGCAGCGATTGGTGCGCGTCGCGGAAGGTGGTGTCGGTGATCGCGACCTCGCGCTGCGCCCGGAGCGCAGCCGCGAACCCCGCCGGGCCGAGCTCGAGCAGCTGCTGCCGGGTGCCCGCCGCGGGGGCGACGGCGAGGTCGATCCCGGGCAGCTTCGTCGCCGGCTCCAGCGTCGTGGGCGCCGGGCCGTGCGGCTGGTTGACCGTGACGTCGGCCAGGTAGGAGACCAGCTTGGTGCTCTGGTCGCCGCTGGAGCGGGTGTGGAGCAGCTCCGGGTGCTCGGCGATGAACGACGTGGTGACCTTGCCGGCGAGGAACTCCGGCTCCTCCAGCAGGCCCTGCACGAACGGGATGTTGGTCTGGACGCCGAGGATGTGGAACTCCCCGAGCGCACGACGGGCCCGGTTGACGGCCTCGGTGAAGTCGCGGCCACGGCAGGTGAGCTTGGCCAGCATCGAGTCGAAGTGCGGCGACACCTCGGCGCCCGTGTAGACCGTGCCCGCGTCCAGACGTACGCCGGCGCCACCGGGCGAGCGGTAGGTCGTGATCTTGCCCGTGTCCGGGCGGAAGTCGTTGGCCGGGTCCTCGGTGGTGATCCGGCACTGCAGGGCGGCGCCCCGGATCGAGACCGTCTCCTGGGAGAGGCCGAGCTCGTCGAGCGTCGCGCCGGCCGCGATGCGCAGCTGCGACTGGACCAGGTCGACACCGGTGACCTCCTCGGTCACGGTGTGCTCGACCTGGATGCGGGGGTTCATCTCGATGAAGACGTAGGTGCCGTGCGGGTCGAGCAGGAACTCCACGGTGCCCGCGTTGACGTAGCCGATCTCCTTGGCGAAGCGCACCGCGTCGGCGCACATCCGCTCGCGGATCGCCGGGTCGAGGTTGGGCGCGGGCGCGATCTCGACGACCTTCTGGTGCCGCCGCTGGACCGAGCAGTCGCGCTCGAAGAGGTGGATCACGTTGCCGGCGCCGTCGGCGAGGATCTGCACCTCGATGTGGCGCGGGTCCATCACGGCCTGCTCGATGAAGACCGTCGGGTCGCCGAACGCGCCCTCGGCCTCGCGCATGCAGGTCTCGATCGCCTCGCGCAGCTGGGCCCGGTCGTCGACCCGGCGCATGCCGCGGCCGCCACCACCGGCGACCGCCTTGACGAAGAGCGGCGCCGGGATCGCCTCGGCCGCCGCGACCAGCGCGTCGACGTCGGTCGAGGGCTCCACGCTCTGCAGGGTCGGGACGCCGGCCGCCTTGGCCGCCGCGATCGCGCTCGCCTTGTTGCCGGTCAGGGTCAGCACCTCGGCGGGCGGGCCCACGAAGGTGATGCCCGCCGCCGCGCAGGCCTCGGCCAGCGCGGGGTTCTCGGAGAGGAACCCGTAGCCGGGGTAGACCGCGTCGGCACCGCAGCGGACCGCGACGTCGACGATCCCCTCGGGATCGAGGTAGGCCCGCACCGGGTGGCCGGGCTCGCCGATCTCGTAGGCCTCGTCGGAGCGGAGCCGGTGCTCGGACCAGCGGTCCTCGTAGGGGAAGACCGCGACCATGCGCGCCCCTGCCTCGCGGCCTGCGCGGAAGGCACGGACGGCGATCTCGCCTCGGTTGGCGACCAGGATCTTCCGGAACATGTCATTCCTTCGAGTAGGGCTGGACAGGGGTGGGGCTGGGCGCCTGCGTGAGACGCCCAGCCCCGGACCGATTGGTGAGTCACCCGGGCAGGGGTTGGACCATCGGTCGATCGGGGGTGGCCGGGAGGCCGGCGGGAGGTGCGGGAAGGAGCCGCTCGGCGTCGGCCACGGTGACCACCGAGCCGGTCACGACGACCACGGACTCCCGCGCCGCGCCCGGAGGGACGGCCCGCCCACGCGCCACCGCGAGCGCGGTCTCGACCGAGCGCGCGAGGTGCACGCGCTCGGGCGCGAAGACGGTCCGCGCGATCGCGGCGAGCTCCTCGGCCGGCAGGGAGCGCGGGCTCGAGTTGGCGGTGCAGACGATCTCCGTGACGTTCGGCGCCAGCTCGCGCAGCAGCCCCTCGACGTCCTTGTCCGCCATCGCCGCGACGACGGCGTACTGGCGGTGGCCGGGGGCGATCTCCTCGAGCCCCTCGACGAGCGAGCGCGCGCCGTGCGGGTTGTGCGCGGCGTCGAGGACGACGGTCGGCCGCCCGCGGCGTACGTCGAGTCGGCCCGGCGAGGTCACGCCCGCGAGCGCGCGGCGTACGGCGTCGGGGTCGAGCGCGTGACCGAGCAGCGCCTCCGCGGCGACGAGGGCGCAGGCGGCGTTGTCGGCCTGGTGCCGGCCGCGGAGGGCGAGGTGCACGTCGGCGTAGCTGCCGTGGAGCCCGTTGACCGAGATCCGCTGGCCGCCGGCGACGGGCGAGCGCTCGACGACGGAGAAGTCGCGGTCGAGGAGGAGCAGGCGGGCGCCGACGGAGTCCGCACGCTCCTGGAGGACGGCGAGCACCTCGGGCGACTGGCGCGCGCTCACGACGGTGGAGCCGGGCGCGATGATGCCGGCCTTCTCGCGGGCGATGTCGACCGTGGTCGGGCCGAGGTAGTCGGTGTGGTCGAGCGCGACCGGCAGGATCACCGAGACGGCGGCGTCGATGACGTTGGTGGCGTCCCAGCGGCCGCCCATGCCGACCTCGACGACGGCGGTGTCGACCTCGGCCGTGGCGAAGGCGAGGTAGCCCATGGCGACCGTCATCTCGAAGAAGGAGAGCGGGTGCTCCATGACCGCGTCGACGCACTCGGCCTGGAATTCCGTCGCGCGCCAGGCGTCGACGAAGCCGGCCTCGTCGATCGGGTGGCCGTCCAGCGCGATGCGCTCGCGGATGGAGGTCAGGTGCGGGCTGGTCAGCCGGCCGGTGCGGTGGCCGGTCGCGCCCAGCAGCGCCTCGACCAGGCGGGCCGTGCTCGTCTTGCCGTTGGTTCCGGTGAGGTGGACGCTGCGGTAGCGCCGCTGCGGCGTGCCGAGGAAGTCGAGGAGGAGCCGGATCCGGTCGAGCGACGGCTCGATCCTCGTCTCCGGCCAGCGGGCCAGGAGCCGACGCTCGACCTCGGCCAGGTCAGGCCGTACGTCGGGGCGCGGGTCAGTGCTCACCTCGGGGCGGACTGCCTGCGCGAGGCCGCTCATGCGTCGCTCCGTGCCGCTGCCCGGGCCGTACGCCGCCGCACGCCGCTGTCCTGGATCCGCTCCAGCTGTGCGACGCGCCAGGCCTCGGTCTCGGCGACCTGGTTGAAGGTGAAGAGGTGCAGGCCGGCGACGTTCGAGGCGGGGAGGCCCAGCGTCTCCGCGGCACGGCCGAGGAAGCGCAACGGGTCGTAGCCGCCGGGAGCGGCGATGCGGGCGAAGAGGCCGCCGTTCTTGGCGAGGAACTTCGCCGACTCCCCCACGCCGATCTTCGTCGCCATGCGGAGCAGCTTGAGCCGCTCGACGGGGCCGGGCAGCCCGATCAGGATGGGGAGGGCCACCCCACGCGCGCGGACCCGGTCGATCCAGCGCGCGAGCACGTCGGGGTCGAAGGTCAGGTTGCTGACGATGTGGGTCGCGTGGTGCCGCTTGTCCCACATCGCCTGGACCGTGAGGTCGTCGTTGATGCTCGGGTGCGACTCCGGGTAGCCGGTGATGCCGACCTGGTCGAACGGGTTGCCCGCGACGGCGAGGTCCTCGAGCACCTGCAGCGCACTGCGGTAGCAGCCGGGCTCGGGATCGGCGTCGCCGGCGGGGATGAAGACCTTCGTGACGTGCGCGAGCCGGAGCCGCTCCGTGATCTCGGCGAGGTGGGCGTTCCCGTGGATCATCCGCGCGGCAAGGTGCGGCACCACGTCGAAGCCGAGGGCGGAGAGGCGCTCGGCGATGTCGAGGGTCTCCTCCATGCCCTTGGCCGGTGAGGCGGTCACCGTGACGGTCGCGCCCGCGGGCAGGTGGCCGTAGACCTCGTCGACGACGCTCGGCGTCGGCAGGACCTCGTAACGGACCTGCTCGAGCAGACGGCTCAGCACCCGTTCGCGCGCGTGGCTGCGCATCAGCGCCACGCCCTCGGGTCGAGCGTCGCGCGGGCGGCGGCGAGCCGTGCGGCGACCCGGACAGCTGCGGCGGCAGGCGCGACGTCGTGCACGCGGACGCCCCAGGCACCGGCCTGCGCGGCGTACGCCGTGACGGCGGCCGAGGCGCCGTCCCGGTCGGCGGGGACGGAGAGCCCGGGGGCCTCCTGCGGGACGCACTCCGCGAGGAACCGCTTGCGCGAGGCGCCGACGAGCAGCGGGAAGCCGAGGCTGCTCAGCCGGGGATAGCCGGCCAGGAGCGCCCAGCTCTGCTCGGCGTCCTTGGCGAAGCCGAGGCCCGGGTCGAGCACGATGTTGCCGGGGGCGACGCCCGCGGCGACCGCGGCGTCGACGCGGTCCACCAGCTCGTCGGTGACCTCGCGGACGACGTCGGCGTAGACCGCGCGACTCTGCATGACGGCGGAGTGGCCGCGCCAGTGCATGAGCACGCACTGGCGGCCGGTCGCGGCGATGACCTCGAGCATGGCGGGGTCGGCCAGGCCGCCCGACACGTCGTTGACGAGCACGGCACCCGCGGCGCAGGCCGCCTCGGCCACGCGGGCGCGCATGGTGTCGATGGAGACCGCGATGCCAGCCTCGGCCAGCGCCCGGACGACGGGGATCACCCGGCGGAGCTCCTCCGCCTCGTCCACGCGTACGGCGCCGGGCCGCGTGGACTCGCCGCCCACGTCGACCAGGTCGGCGCCGTCGCGGACCAGCGCAAGGCCGCCCTCGATCGCCGCCTCGACGGCCGCGAACCGGCCGCCGTCGGAGAAGGAGTCCGGCGTGACGTTGAGGATGCCGAGCACCCTCGTGCGGTCCAGGACCGGGCGCGCCACGACCGGCGCACCCGCGGGCGCCTCGGCGAGCGCGCCGTCGGCGGACGACCGGGGGCGGGTGACCGCCGCGGTGCGCTCGAGGACCTGGGCGGCCATCAGGCACCCACGCCGGCGAGCTCGGGCGCCGAGTCGGCCGCGCGCTCGGCGATCTCGACGATGTTCATGAGCAGCATCGCGCGGGTCATCGGGCCGACGCCGCCGGTGGCGGGGCTCATCTTGCCGGCGACCGTGTCGACCTGGGGGTGGACGTCGCCGAGGATCCCCTCGATGGTGCGGGTGACGCCGACGGAGAGGACGGTCGCGCCGGCGCTGACCCAGTCGGGCTTCACGAGGTGGGCGACGCCCGCTGCGGCGACGATGACGTCGGAGGCCCGGGCGTGCGCCGCGACGTCGACGGTCGCCTCGTGGCAGAGCGTGACGGTCGCGTGCTCGGTGGGCCGGGTGAGCATGAGGCCGAGCGGGCGGCCGACCGTGAGGCCGCAGCCGATGATGCAGAACCGCTGGCCGGTGATCTCGACGTCGTGCTCGCGGAGCAGCTCGATGATGCCGCGCGGCGTGCAGGGCAGCGGGCCGGGGATGCCGAGCACGAGCTTGCCGAGGTTGGCCGGGTGGAGACCGTCGGCGTCCTTCTCGGGGTCGATCAGCTGGAGCACGCGGTGGGTGTCGATGTGCGGCGGCAGCGGCAGCTGGACGATGAAGCCGGTGCAGGCCGGGTCCTGGTTGAGCGCGACGACCGCGGCCTCGATCTCCTCCTGCGTGGCGGTGGCGGGCAGCTCGACGCGGAGCGAGGCGATGCCGACCTCGGCGCAGTCGCGGTGCTTGCCGGCGACGTACGAGTGGCTGCCGGGGTCGTCGCCGACCAGGACCGTGCCGAGGCCGGGGCGGACGCCCTGCGCCTGGAGCGCGGCGACGCGCCCGGCCAGCTGCTGCTTGATGCCGGCGGCAACCTTGCGTCCGTCGATCCGTGTAGCGGTCGTCACCGGTGGGGCCTTTCCGGAGGGCGGGTGCTTGTCGATGCGCTATGCACAACGCTGCGCGTCATGCGCAACAGTCTCTGTGCGTGACGCAGGTCATGTCAAGAGGTCCCGACAATTCGGCCCGAAGGCCCTTGCGCTCTCGCTACCCGTGGGTACGGTTGCGTCATGAGCAACGGGGAAGCCAAGGCCGCAACGCGCGCAAGCGGGCGCGGCACCGACAGCCAGGGCGGCGTGCAGTCCGTCGACCGCGCCATCACCGTCCTGGAGATCCTGGCCCGCGAGGGCAGCGCCGGCGTGAGCGAGGTGGCCGCCGAGATCGGCGTCCACAAGTCCACCGCCTTCCGCCTGCTGGCCGCCCTCGAGGAGCGCGACCTCGTCGAGCAGAACGTCGACCGCGGGAAGTACCAGCTGGCCTTCGGCATCCTGCGCCTGGCCAGCTCGATCCCGGCGCGCATCGACCTGGTCCGCCAGTCGCAGCCCCTCCTCGACGACCTGGCCGCCGACATCGACGAGACGATCAACATCGCCGTCGTCCGCGAGCACTACGCCGTCAACGTGCAGCAGGCGATGGGCACCGCAGCGGTCGCCAGCCAGAACTGGGTCGGCCAGCTGACCCCCCTCCACGCCACCGCCAGCGGCAAGGTGCTCCTCGCCCACATGCCGGAGGCCCGGCTCGAGGAGATCCTCAAGACGGCCGGCCTGCCGAAGCTCACCCCCCACACGATCACCTCGCGCAAGGTCCTGCTGGACCAGCTGGCCGAGGTCCGCGACAGCGGCTTCGCGACCACCCACGAGGAGCTCGAGGTCGGCCTCAACGCCTCCGCGGTCCCGATCCGCGACCACACGGGCGCTGTCGTCGCCTCCGTTAGTGCGTCGGGTCCGGCGTTCCGCTTCGACGACGCCGAGATCAAGCGGACGTCCGACGCGCTCCGCGACACCGGCGCGCGCATCAGTCACCGCATGGGCTGGCTGGGCTGACGCCACCCGCGCCGACGTACGCCGACGAGGCCGGCAGTCCCCACGGACTGCCGGCCTCGCGGCATTTCCGCTCCGGCGTCCGCGAGGGATGATGAAGACGGTGTAACGGGGGGCGGTCAAGGCTCCACCCGGCGTGAACTCCGTGTTTCGCATCACGCTAGGTGTTGCAGATCACACAACACCGGCCTTATGGTCGACGAACGCCCGGGCAAGCGGAAACCCCTGAAGGGAATCTCTCCATGACAAGCACCACCGAGACGCCGAAGGCCGCGGGCAACGTACGCGCGGCCCAGCTCCCGGTCGACCGGATCGTCCTCGCGAGCGCCGCGGCGTTCAGCATCGCCTTCCTGCTGTGGGGCATCCTCGACAACAAGGGCCTGGCCAAGGTCAGCGGAACCGCCCTCGACTGGGTGATCAGCAGCTTCGGCTGGCTCTTCGTCCTGGCCAGCGCGTCGTTCGTCATCCTCGCCGCCGTCCTCGCCTTCAGCCGCTACGGCCGGATCCGCCTCGGCGCCGACGACGAGCGACCCGAGTTCAGCACGATCAGCTGGGTCACGATGATGTTCAGCGCCGGCATGGGCATCGGCCTGATGTTCTACGGCGTCGCCGAGCCGCTCTCGCACATGGCCGAGCCGCCGATGGGCCTCGCCAAGCCCAACACGCAGGAGTCCGCGCAGGTCGCGATGCAGTACGCCTTCTTCCACTGGGCCTTCCACCCGTGGGCGATGTACGCCGTCGTCGGCCTCGCGCTCGCGTACTTCTCCTTCCGCCACGGCAAGGCGACGCTGCTCAGCTCGACGTTCTTCCCGCTGCTGGGCAAGCGCACCGAGGGCAACACCGGGCGCGCGATCGACTCCTTCGCGATCATCGCGACCCTCTTCGGCTCCGCGACCTCGCTCGGCCTGGGCGCGCTCCAGATCAACTCGGGCCTCAACGACCTCTACAGCGTGCCGCGCTCCAAGACGATCGCCGTCATCATCATCGCGGTGCTCACCGTCTGCTTCATCCTGTCGGCGGTCAGCGGCATCGGCCGCGGCGTGGAGTTCCTCTCCAACACCAACATGGTGCTCGCGGTCGTCCTGCTGTTCTTCCTCTTCGTCGTCGGCCCGACGGTCTTCATCCTCAGCAACTTCACCGAGTCCGTCGGTGACTACCTCTGGCAGCTCGCTCCGATGAGCTTCCGCTCCGGCGCCTTCGGCGGCCAGTCCTGGCTCAGCGGCTGGACGATCTTCTACTGGGCCTGGTGGATGTCGTGGACGCCGTTCGTCGGCGCCTTCATCGCGCGCATTTCGCGTGGCCGCACGATCCGTGAGTTCGTCCTCGGCGTCATCCTCGCCCCGAGCCTGGTCACCTTCGTCTGGTTCTCGATCCTGGGCGGCATCTCGATCCACCTGCAGCTCGGCGGCGTCAACCTCGAGAAGGCGCTCGCCAAGGGCCAGGACACCGCCCTCTTCGCGGTGCTCCACCAGTACCCGTGGTTCTCGGTCACCGCGTTCCTGGTGATCATGCTCGTCGCGTTCTTCTTCGTGTCGGGCGCCGACGCGGCCTCGCTCGTGATGGCGATGCTCTCCTCGCGCGGCTCCACCGAGCCCAAGAAGCCGGTCACGGTCTTCTGGGGCGTCATGACCGGCGCGGTCGCCGGCATCCTGCTCCTCGCCGGTGGCCTCGAGGCGCTGCAGACGCTCTGCATCCTGGCCGCCTTCCCGTTCATGTTCGTCATGATCGGCGCGGCCGTCTCGCTGGTGAAGGAGCTCCGCAACGAGCCCGACCCGGCCCCGCACCCCGGCCGCCGTCGCCAGGAGGTCGCCGTCCTGGTGACCGAGCCCGTGACCGAGGTGCTCGTCGAGGCGCCCGTCCCGAACGGCCACGTCCCGGCACAGCCGACGTCCGCTCGCTGACGGACGCCGCACCACCCGGCCGGCGCGGGCCGCACGCCCGCGCCGGCCACCCGGCGTACGCGCTGGCGCAGGAGCTGGTCGGCGGGGCCCCGAGGGGGTCCCGCCGGTCGGCCCTGCCCGCACGCCGCCTGCTCGCCCCGGGCGGTCGCCGACCGCCCGGAAAGAACCCCTCTTCCACCCTGAGATTTCCAGTGGGCACCACTTGACGTGGATCACACGCACAGGCAGTCTGTTGCGTATCGCTCATTCGGTTGCTTAATACGCAAAGGAGATTCCGATGTCACCTCGTCCCCCCGCCGGACAGGAGTACGTCCTCACGCTGACCTGTCCCGAGGCACCGGGCATCGTCTTCGCGGTCAGCCGTTTCGTCATGGAGCACGGCGGCAACATCAACGCCAGCCAGCAGTTCGACGACCGCCTCACCGACACGTTCTTCATGCGCGTGCAGTTCCGGGTCGACGGCACCGACGTCGAGACCCTGCGCCAGGACTTCACCGGGGTCGCGTCCGAGTTCGGCATGTCGTGGCAGCTGCACGACATGAGCACGCCGACGCGCACCCTCCTGATGGTGTCGAAGTTCGGCCACTGCCTGAACGACCTGCTCTTCCGCACCTCGACCGGCGCCCTCAACATCGAGATCCCGCTGATCGTCTCCAACCACCGCGACTTCGAGGACGAGGCCGCCTCGCACGGCATCCCGTTCGTGCACATCCCGGTCACGCCCGAGACGAAGCCCGAGGCCGAGGCCCGCCTCCTCGAGCTCGTCGACGAGTACGACGTCGACCTGGTCGTGCTGGCCCGCTACATGCAGGTCCTCTCCAACGACCTCTGCAGCAAGCTCGAGGGTCGCGCGATCAACATCCACCACTCGTTCCTGCCGAGCTTCAAGGGTGCCAAGCCGTACCACCAGGCCCACGCCCGCGGCGTGAAGCTGATCGGCGCGACCGCCCACTACGTGACGCCGGACCTCGACGAGGGCCCGATCATCGAGCAGGACGTCGCCCGCGTGGACCACTCCCTCGACCCCGCCGACATGACGGCCGCCGGCCGCGACGTCGAGGCGCAGGTGCTCTCCCGCGCGATCCGCTGGCACGCGGAGCACCGCGTGCTGCTGGGTACCGGCAACCGCACCGTCGTCTTCCGCTGACCCGGGCCCCGCGCCCACCTGAGCAACCGAACGATCCGTGTGGTCCTCGGGGACCACACACGAAGGAGCGTCATGTCGAGCACCGTCAAGGGCGTCATCGCCCGCAGCAAGGGCGCCTCGGTCGAGGTCGTGGACGTCGTCGTCCCCGACCCGGGTCCGGGCGAGGCCGTGGTGAAGATCCAGGCCTGCGGCGTCTGCCACACCGACCTGCACTACCGCGAGGGCGGCATCAACGACGAGTTCCCGTTCCTCCTCGGTCACGAGGCGGCTGGCGTCGTCGAGGCCGTCGGCGACGGTGTCACCGAGGTGACCCCGGGTGACTTCGTCATCCTCAACTGGCGCGCGGTCTGCGGTCAGTGCCGCGCGTGCGCCAAGGGGAAGCCGCAGTACTGCTTCAACACGCACAACGCGAAGCAGAAGATGACGCTCACCGACGGCACCGAGCTCTCCCCGGCCCTCGGCATCGGCGCCTTCATCGAGAAGACGCTCGTCGCCGCCGGTCAGTGCACGAAGGTCGACCCGGCCGCTCCGGCAGCCGCCGCCGGCCTCCTCGGCTGCGGCGTGATGGCGGGCTTCGGCGCCGCCGTCAACACCGGAGGCGTGGGCCGTGGCGACTCGATCGCCGTCATCGGCTGCGGTGGCGTCGGCAACGCCGCGATCGCCGGTGCCACCCTCGCGGGCGCCTCGACCATCATCGCCGTCGACGTCGACGACCGGAAGCTCGAGTGGGCCCGCGGCTTCGGCGCCACCCACGTGGTCAACTCCCGGGAGGCCGACGCCGTCGAGGCGATCCGCGCGCTCACCGACGGCAACGGCGCCGACGTCGTCGTGGACGCGGTCGGCCGCCCCGAGACCTACGAGCAGGCGTTCCACGCCCGCGACCTGGCCGGCACCGTCGTGCTGGTCGGCGTGCCCGCCCCGGACATGGAGATCACCCTCCCGCTGCTCGAGGTCTTCGGCCGCGGCGGCGCGCTCAAGTCCTCCTGGTACGGCGACTGCCTGCCGTCGCGCGACTTCCCGATGCTCGTCGACCTGGCGCTGCAGGGCCGCTTCCCGCTCGAGGACTTCATCTCGGAGCGGATCACGCTCGACGACGTCGAGAAGGCCTTCGAGAAGATGCACCACGGCGAGGTCCTCCGCTCGGTGGTCGAGCTGTGAGCGCTGCTGCTCCGGCCGTCCGCGTCGACCGGGTCGTCACCTCGGGCACCTTCAGCCTCGACGGCGGCACCTGGGACGTCGACAACAACGTCTGGGTGGTCGGCGACGACCGCGAGTGCGTCGTCATCGACGCCGCCCACGACGCGGGGCCGATCCTCGAGGCGGTCGCCGGCCGCACGGTGAAGGCGATCCTCCTCACGCACGCGCACGACGACCACATCACCGCGGTGGGTGACCTGCGCGCGGCCACCGGCGCTCCGGCGTACCTCCATCCGGCGGACCGCGTCCTCTGGGACAAGGTGTACGACGAGGCCCCCGACCGCGAGCTGGCCGACGGCGACACGTTCGAGGTCGGCGGCGTCACGCTGCAGACCCTCCACACGCCGGGTCACGCACCGGGTGCGTGCTGCTTCCACGTGCCCGAGCTCGGTGTCGTCTTCACCGGCGACACGCTCTTCCACGGCGGGCCGGGCGCGACGGGCCGGTCCTTCAGCGACTTCCCGACGATCATCGGCTCGATCAGCACCAGGCTGCTCGGACTGCCGCCCGAGACGGTCGTCCACACCGGTCACGGCGACGACACCTCCATCGGCGCCGAGCGCGGCGACATCGACGCGTGGATCGCCCGCGGTCACTGACCGCAGCACGACCTGGCCGGCCGCCCACCTCTCTCCTGCGCGGCCCGCCCTTCCCGATCGGCCCCGGCTCCCCTTCCTTGGCAGCCGGGGCCGATCCGCGTCTGCGGTGGATGGTCCCGAACGAGAGAAGCACCGGCCGGAGGATCCGACCGGTGCTTCTCGTTGGGGAGTATCCGAGCGGTGTGCCGCCGCTCGTCGGGATCAGGGGAGGGTGAGCGGCTCGTCCCACGCCTTCAGGGGCGACTTCTTCCAGCTGCCGTAGGTCGCGTTGGGGAACATGATCCAGTCGCGGCCGAAATGGGCGGCGTTCTGCGCGACGAGGGTGGCCTGCTGGTCGGGCGTCTTGCCGTCGAAGACCGCGCTGAAGTCCGGGAGGCTGTCGCCAAGGAGGAGGACGACGTCGTGGTCGGCCTCCGCCACCTGGCGGCGCTGCTCCTTGGTCGGGCCGTAGAGCAGCACCTGGTCGTCGTTGACCTGCGGCAGGCCGAGGTCGCGGAGCGTGGCCAGCGTCGAGGCCTTGTTCTCCTGGAAGCGGTCGGAGATGTAGTAGATCGCGACGTGGTGCGCGTCGGCGTACCGGAAGAAGCCGGCGGCGCCGGGGGTCAGCGTCGGGTGGCCGTTGACCTCCCAGTCCGACCAGGTGTCCCACGTGGTGTAGGTGTGGCAGGCCTGGAGGTCGCGGGCAAGGAGGGGGCTGTTGTCGAGCACCGTCTCGTCGAGGTCGGATACGACGGCGAGCTTCTCGCCCGAGCGGCGGTTGCGCAGCGCGTCACGCAGGCGGCTCTCGGCCAGGCTCCACGACTGGAGCTGCGCCGCCGCGGCGTGCGCCGACTGCTGATAGCGGATGCCCATGGCGTACTCGCGCACGGGGCAGTCGTCGGTGGTGGTCGTCGAGCTGGCCGTCGTGGCCGCGATCGGGGTCGACGAGACGGCCGGCGACATCAGCAGGAACGAGCCGACGGCGACGCCCGAGAGCACGGCGCTGGACAGGGGTGAGAGACGCATGGGTTGTCCTCCAGGTGGTGGGGATGGGTGGGAGAGGTCCCGAGAGAATGCAGCGGCCCGGCCACCCCCGGGGGGTGGCCGGGCCGTCGGTCGTGCAGTGCTGGAGCCGGGTGCCCGGTCAGGTGGCCGAGCAGCCACCTGCGCACTCAGCTCACGGGTAGGTCAGCCCTTGACCCAGGCGTCGACCTCGTCCTTGTGGGCGTCGACCCACTTCTTCGCGGCGTCCTCGGGGTCCATCTGGTCCTGCGAGATGTACTTCGCCACGACGTTCTGGTCGTCGTTGGTCCAGGTGAAGTTCTTCACCAGGTCGACAGCCGGGCTCTTCGAGTCGGCGAACTTCTTGGCGACGACCTTGTTGAGGTCGTAGACCGGGTAGTCGCAGGCGACCTTCGCGGCGTCGGCGTCGCAGCCGTCGGTGTACTTCGGCAGGTCGACCTTGACCAGGGGCACCTCGCTGAGGAACCACTGCGGCTCGTAGAAGTAGCCGAGCATCGGCTTCTTGTTTTTCTCCGCGTCGCGGAACGCCTCGATCAGGGCGGTCTCGCTGCCGGCGTAGACGACCTTGTAGTTGAGCTTCAGGTTCGTCACGAGCGCCTCGTCGTTGGTGACGAAGCCCGGGTCGCCGTCGTACAGCGTGCCCTTGCTGCCCGACTCGGTGGTCTTGAAGAGCGAGGAGTACTTGTTGAGGTTCTTCCAGTCCGTGATGTCCGGGTACTTCTTCGCCATCCACGGCGGGACGAACCAGCCGATGACTCCCTTGTTGCCGGTCGACCCGAAGTCGACCGCGGAGCCGTCGCCGCCCTTGTCGGCCATGTACTTCTTCTGGAGCTCGGGGTGGCCCCAGTTCTCCACGACGACGTCGACCTCGCCGCTGCCGAAGCCCTTCCACGAGACCTGCTCGTCGAGGTCCTTGTAGTTGACGTTGCAGCCGAGGCGGGTCTTGGCGACGTAGCCGAGGACGTGGGCGTCGGCCTCGTAGCCGACCCACGGGTTGACCGCGACGTTGAGGTCGCCGCACTTCTTGTCGCCGGAGCCGGTCTGCGCGTCCTGGATGGAGCCGCCGCCACAGGCGGTGAGGGAGACGGCCAGGCCGAGTCCGGCCAGGGCAGCCGCGACGATGCGCGGGCGCTTGTGTTCCATGGTGATGCCTCTCGGAAGGTGGTGGTGGAACATTCGCCGGGACTCAGGCCCGCGAAGCTGGGGAGGACGCGCGCTGGGCGCCGTACGTCGTGATGCGGTCGACCATGATGCCGAGCAGCACGATCGTGGTGCCGGCCGCGAGACCGCGGCCGACGTCGTTGGCCTGGCGGAAGCCGGTGACCACGTCGAAGCCGAGCGCGCCGGCGCCGACCATGCCGCCGATCACGACCATCGCCAGCACGTAGAGCAGGCCCTGGTTGGCGGCCAGCAGGACCGAGCTGCGGGCCATCGGGAGCTGGACCTTCGTGATCATCTGCCAGGTCGAGGAGCCGGCCATCTCGGCGGCCTCGATCGTGTTCGGGGAGACGGCACGCACGCCGTCGGCGACCAGCTTGATCGCGACCGGGGCGGCGTAGACGACACCCGCGACCATCGCGGTGAACCGGTTGGGACCGAAGAGGATCAGCACCGGCACCAGGTAGACGAACGGCGGCAGCGTCTGGCCGGCGTCCAGGATCGGCCGCAGGCCCACGTCGACGCGGTGGCTCCGGCCCATCAGGACGCCGAGCACGACGGCCAGGACGACGACGGCGATCGTCGCGACGAGACACGCGGTGAGCGTCTCCATCGCGTGGTTCCACAGGCCGAGGCCGAGGATGCCGGCGAGACAGACGACGGTCGAGATGACGGCCTTGCGCCCACCGACGACGGCGGCGATCACGAGGATCGCGGCCGAGGTCACGAACCACGGCGAGTCGGCCAGGAGGCTCTGGATCGGGTTGAGCCCGTAGTCGGTGGCCACCCGCTGGATCGCGTCGGTCAGGTGGGACAGGTCGGTGCGCAGCCAGTTGCCGAAGTCGTCGACCGCGTTGCGCAGCGGGGTGCCGAGGTCCGGCTGTGACGGGAACTCGTTGGCCCACACGTAGCTGTGCGAGAGGTAGAGCGCCACGAGCGTGCCGACCGCCGCCAGGCCGAGGCCGACCTTGCGGAACGGGCCGCCCTTCTCGCCGGCGCGGGCCGCGAGCTCCGCGCGGAAGCCGGCCGCGGTCATCGACCGGTCGAGCATGACCGCCATGATCACGATCGCGATGCCGGCGACGAACGACGTGCCGAGCTGGCTGCGCTTGAGGCCGTCGAGGACCGGCTGGCCGAGGCCCGGGCTGTTGATGTACGCCGCGATGGTGGCCATCGACAGCGCCGCCATCATCGTCTGGTTGATGCCCGCGATGATCGTGCGCTTGGCCATCGGGAGCTCGACGTTCCACAGCCGCTGGAGGCCGGTCTGGCCGAGCGAGTCGGTCGCCTCGAGCACGGGGCCCGAGACCCCACGGAGGCCGTGGGCCGTGATCCGGATGACCGGCGGCGCGGCGTAGACGAGCGTCATCATGACCGCGGCGGCCGGGCCGATGCCGAAGAGGATGCTGAACGGCAGCAGGTAGGTGAACGACGGCATCGTCTGCATGACGTCGAGGACCGGGGTGAGCAGCGCCGAGAAGCGCCGGCTGTGCGCCATCAGCACGCCGAGGGCGATGCCGAAGAAGCAGGAGACCACCACCGCGAAGAACGTGACGATCAGCAGGTCGATCGAGTCGTCCCAGTAGCCGAGGACACCGAAGGAGAGGAAGCACGGCACGACCAGGGCGAGCGTGCGCCAGCCCGCGGCGGCGTACGCCACGAGGGCGGCGAGCGCGATCGTGCCGAGCCAGCCGATCTGCGGCAGCGGGCGGGGGAACTTCGCGACCGTGAAGACGCTCTGCAGCCAGCTGAAGACGCTGTCGACGATGTCGGCGATCCAGCCGGCGAAGTTGATCACCGGGTTGCTGCCGCTCGAGGCGGCCTCCTCGACCCAGTTGCTGCGGTCACGGAGCCAGTCGAAGACGGGGGTCTGCTCGGAGCCGCCGATCGTCAGCGTGAAGTGGTCCTTGAAGAGGGCCCACGCCACCACCCACACCACGAGTACGCCGATCACGGCGGCGAACCGGTTGCGGACCAGCCGCGCCGGGGTCGCCCGCCACGGGGTGGTGTCGGGCTCCGGAGGCGTGTGGTTCGCCAGGGGCGGGGCGAGGACGCTCACGACTCCCCCTCGGCCGAGTCCTCCTCGGCGACGACGACGCGGAGGATCGCCTCGTCGTCGACGATGCCGATGACCTGGCCGTTCTCGACGACGCGGACCGGGTGGGCCGAGGCGAGCGCGGCGCGGGCGGCCTTGCGGACGATCGTGTCGGGGTCCATCACGGGCCCGTCGAGCGAGTCCTCGGGGCGCACCGGCCGCATCACGTAGCGCAGCGTCAGCACGTGGCCCTTGGGGACCTCGCTGACGAAGTCGCGGACGTAGTCGTCAGCCGGGTGGGCCACGATCTCGGCGGCCGTGCCGCACTGGACCATCTCGCCGTCGCGCATGATCAGGATCCGGTCGCCGAGCTTGATCGCCTCGGCGAGGTCGTGGGTGATGAAGACCATCGTCTTGCCGACCTCGTGGTGCAGGCGCACGACCTCGTCCTGCATGTCGCGGCGGATGAGCGGGTCGAGGGCCGAGAACGGCTCGTCGAAGAAGAGCACCTGCGGGTCGACCGCGAGGGCGCGGGCCAGGCCCACGCGCTGCTGCATGCCGCCGGAGAGCTGGTCGGGGAACGAGTTCTCGTAGCCGGTGAGGCCGACCAGGTCGACCATCTCCTGGGCCCGCTGGCGGCGGGCGGCCTTGCCCTCACCACGGACCTCGAGGCCGTAGGCGATGTTGTCGATCACCTTGCGGTGCGGCAGCAGGCCGAAGTGCTGGAAGACCATCGCCATGTGCCGGCGACGCAGGTCGCGCAGCTTGCCGGCCGGCACGGAGGTGATCTCCTCGCCGTTGATGACGACGCTGCCCGCGGTCGGCTCGATCAGCCGGTTGAGCAGGCGGACCAGCGTGGACTTGCCCGACCCGGAGAGGCCCATGATCACGAAGACCTCTCCCGGCTGGACCTCGAAGGAGATGTCCTTGACCGCGGCGACGCAGCCGGTCTTGGCCTGGAGGTCCTTGCGGCTCAGCGCCTGGTCACCGGTGCCGATGACCTTGTCGGCCTTGGCGCCGAAGATCTTCCACAGCCCCTCGACCTTGAGGGCGGGGCCGCCGCTGTCGGCCGCGAGGCTCCCGGCGTTCGGGAGGTCGGTCGTCTGGATGGTCATGCGGTCACCTGCTCCGGCTTGAGCGGGGTGCCCGCCCGGTAGTTGTAGAACGGCGCCTCCGACGGCGGCAGCGGGGTCTTGCCCAGGATCAGGTCCGCTGCCTTCTCCGCCACCATCATCACGGGGGCGTAGATGTTGCCGTTGGTGACGTAGGGGAAGACGCTGGCGTCGCAGACCCGGAGGCCCTCCGTGCCGTGCACCTTCATGGTCAGCGGGTCGGTGACCGCCATCGGCCCCGTGCCCATCGCCGCGGTGCACGAGGGGTGCAGCGCGGTCTCGGCGTCCTTGCGGACCCACTCGAGGATCTCCTCGTCGGTCTCCACGGAGGGACCGGGCGAGATCTCGCCGTCGTTGTACTTCGCGAACGCCGGCTGGTTGAGGATGGTGCGCGCCACGCGGATCGCCTCCACCCACTCCTTGCGGTCCGTCGGCGTCGACAGGTAGTTGAACTGCATCGACGGGTGGACCTTCGGGTCCTTCGACTTGATCCGGACCCAGCCGCGGGTGTCGGCGTACATCGGGCCGATGTGGACCTGGTAGCCGTGCGCGCCCTTGCCGAGCCCCTCGGGCTGGCTGCCGTCGTAGCGGATCGCGATCGGCAGGAAGTGGAACATCAGGTTGGGGTAGTCGACGTCCTCGTTGGAGCGGCAGAAGCCGCCGCCCTCGAAGTGGTTCGTCGCGCCGAGGCCCTTGCGCTGGAAGAGCCACTGGAAGGCGATCTTCGGGCGCTGGTGCCAGGCCAGGCCGGGCGCGATCGAGACCGGCTCCTTCGCGGCGTACTGGATGTAGACCTCGAGGTGGTCCTGGAGGTTCTCGCCGACGCCCGGCAGGTGGTGCACGACCGGGATGTCGTGGGCCTCGAGGAGCTCGCGGTTGCCGACGCCGCTGAGCTGGAGCAGCTGCGGGGTGTTGATCGCGCCGCCGCAGAGGATGACCTCGCCGGCGTGGACGGTGTGGCGGCGGGCCGCGCGGCCGACGCCGTGGGTGTACTCGACACCGGTGGCGCGCGGGGTGTCACCGGAGGTGTCGAAGAGGATCTTCTCGGCGAAGGCGAAGGTCTCGACCGTGAGGTTCGGGCGCTTCTTCGCCGGGTGCAGGTAGGCGCGGGCGGCGGACCAGCGGCGCCCGTTCTTGACGTTGCGGTCGAAGCGGCCGAAGCCCTCCTGGCGGTAGCCGTTGACGTCGTCGGTCAGCGGGTAGCCGGCCTCCTGGACGGCGTCGAAGAAGGCGCCGAAGAGGGGGTTCTCGCACTTGCCCTTCTCGAGGTGGAGCGGGCCGTCGTCACCGCGCCAGGCGTCGCCGGCCGGCGTGCCGTCCTCGAGGTGGCGGCTCTCCATGCGCTTGAAGTAGGGCAGGCAGTGGGCGTAGTCCCACGTCTCCATGCCCGGGTCGGAGGCCCAGCGCTCGTAGTCGAGCGGGTTGCCGCGCTGGAAGATCATGCCGTTGATCGAGCTCGAGCCACCGAGGACCTTGCCGCGGGCGTGGTAGATCTTCCGGCCGCCCATGTGCGGCTCCGGGTCGGTCTCGTACTTCCAGTCGTAGAGCTTGCTGCCGATCGGGAAGGGGAGCGCCGCCGGCATGTGCACGAACGGGTCGATCTTGTAGTCGCTGTGACCGGCCTCGAGGACGAGGACCTTGTTGCCCGGGTCGGCACTGAGCCGCGCGGCCAGGGCACTGCCGGCGGAGCCACCGCCGACGATGACGAAGTCGTACTGCTTCTCCATGAAGGGAACTCCTGTGCTCACGCGCCGAACCAGAGGCTCGGTGCGGGGGTGGTGTTGTGCCAGACGTGCTTCGTCTCGCGGTACTCGTCCAGGCCGGCCATGCCGAGCTCACGGCCCACGCCGGACTGCTTGAAGCCGCCCCACTCGGCCTGCGGCACGTAGGGGTGGTAGTCGTTGATCCAGACCGTGCCGGCGCGCAGGCCCGCGGCGATGCGGCGGGCGCGGTCGGCGTCGGAGGTCCACACGCCGCCGGCGAGGCCGAAGATCGTGTCGTTGGCCAGGGCCAGTGCCTCCTCCTCGGTGCGGAACGTCTCGACGGTCAGCACCGGTCCGAACGACTCCTCGCGCACGACGGTCATGTCCGCGGAGCAGTTGTCGAGGATCGTCGGCGGGAAGAAGTAGCCGTCGGCGTGCTCGGCGTCGGTCAGCCGGGCCCCACCGCAGCGGAGCACGGCACCCTCGGCCACCCCCGCCTCGACGTACGCCGCGACCTTCTGCAGGTGGGCGAGCGAGATGAGGGCGCCGGTCTCGGCCTTCTCATCGAACGGGCCGCCGAGGCGGATCGCGGAGGCCCGCTCCACGAGGGCGTCGACGAACTCGTCGTGGATCGACTCCTCGACGAGGAGCCGGGCGCCGGACGAGCAGACCTGGCCGGAGTGGAGGAAGACCGCGGTGAGCGCGTTGTCGAGGGCGATCTCGCGGTCGGCGTCGGCGAAGCCGATGTTGGGGTTCTTGCCGCCGAGCTCGAGGGCGACCTTCTTGACCGTGGCGGCCGAGGTGGCCATCAGGCGCTTGCCGGTCTCGAGGCCGCCGGTGAAGGAGAGCAGGTCGACGCGGGGGTCCTCGGCGAGCGGGGCGCCGGCGACGGGGCCCGCACCCAGGACCAGGTTGCCCACGCCGGCCGGGAGGCCGGCCTCGTCGAGCAGCTCCATGAGCAGGATCGCGGTGTGGGGCGTCAGCTCGCTCGGCTTGAGCACGAAGGTGTTGCCGGCGGCCAGGGCCGGGGCGACCTTCCACGCCGTCTGCAGCAGCGGGTAGTTCCACGGGGTGATCAGGGCGCAGACACCGACCGGCTCGTGGACGATGACCGCCTCGACCTCCGGGCGGTCGGGCGCGATGACCTGGCGGCCGTGGTCCTCGCCAGCAAGACGGGCGTAGTGGTCGAAGACAGCGACCACGTCGTCGACGTCGTACTCGCTCTCGACGAGGCGCTTGCCGGTGTCGAGGGACTCGGCGCGGGCGACCGCGGCCTTGTCGCGCTCGAGGAGCCGGGCGACGCGCTCGAGGAGCGCACCGCGCTCGGCGCCGGCCGTCCGCGGCCAGGTGCCCTCGTCGAAGGCGCGGCGCGCGGCAGCGATGGCAGCGTCGGTGTCGACCGCTCCCGCCTCCGCCACGGAGCCCACGACCGCGCCGTCCGCGGGGCAGCGGATCTCCCGCTCCTCACCCGACTGCGCGGGCGCCCAGCGCCCGTCGATGAAGATCCCGGTCATGCGTCCTCCGACCCTAGAACGTTGCTCCATGTGCAACGCGGTGTGAATTGCACAACATCTTGCGCGCCTTGACGGGTCGGGATCAAGGGGTGTCCACGGGAAATGTCGCAGGTGCTACAGCATTTACAGACGGTCACACACCCGTCATCTGACCAGCGGAAACACCTCTGGAAAGCACCACTACCCCGGCCGAAGCGGCCGGGGTGGATGCGTGCCGAAGCGAGCGGGAGCGTCGGTGCAACGCCCCCGCTCACGTCAGCACTCGATGACGTTGACGGCGAGACCGCCGCGGGCGGTCTCCTTGTACTTGTCCTTCATGTCTGCGCCGGTCTCGCGCATCGTCTTGATCGCCTTGTCCAGGCTGACCTTGTGGCTGCCGTTGCCGATGCAGCCGAGCCGCGCGGCGTTGATCGCCTTCATCGACGCGATCGCGTTGCGCTCGATGCACGGGATCTGCACGAGCCCGCCCACGGGGTCACAGGTGAGCCCGAGGTTGTGCTCGATGCCGATCTCGGCGGCGTTCTCGACCTGCGGCGGGCGCCCGCCCATGACCTCGGCCAGACCGCCGGCGGCCATGGAGCAGGCCGAGCCGACCTCGCCCTGGCAGCCGACCTCGGCGCCCGAGATCGAGGCGTTGATCTTGAACAGGATGCCGATCGCGGCGGCGGTCAGCAGGAACCGCACAATGCCGTCCTCGTCGGCGCCCGGCACGAACTTCACGTAGTAGTGCAGGACCGCCGGGATGATGCCGGCAGCGCCGTTGGTGGGCGCGGTGACGATGCGACCGCCGGAGGCGTTCTCCTCGTTGACCGCGAGCGCGTAGAGGTTGACCCAGTCGACGACGTGGAGCGGGTCGATCCGGTCGTTCTTCGACAGCTCGCGGTAGAGGCCCGGGGCACGCCGCGGCACCTTGAGGCCACCGGGCAGCACGCCCTCACGCTGGAAGCCGCGCTCGACGCACTCCTCCATCACGTGCCACAGGTGGAGCATGCCCGCGCGGATCTCCGACTCGCTGCGCCAGGCCTGCTCGTTGGCGAGCATGACGTCGCTGATCGACAGCCCTTCGCGCTCGCAGATCTCGAGCAGCTCGCCCCCGGTCGTGAAGGGGAACTTCACCGGTGTCTCGTCGAGCACGATCCGGTCCGCGCCCGTGGCCACCTCGTCGACGACGAAGCCGCCGCCGACGGAGTAGTAGGTGCGGAACTCGATCTGCTCGCCGCTCTCGTCGTACGCCGCGAACGTCATGCCGTTGGGGTGCGCCGGGAGGCTCTTGCGCCGGTGCATCAGCAGGTCGTCGTCGACCGCGAACGGGACCGGGTGCGTGCCGCCGAGCACCAGCTGGCCGGACGTGCGGATCTCGTCGATCCGCACCTCGGCACGGTCGGTGTCGACGGTCGCCGGGTCCTCGCCCTCGAGGCCGAGCACGACCGCCTTCGGCGAGCCGTGGCCGTGGCCCGTCGCGCCGAGCGAGCCGAAGAGCTCCGCCCGCACCCGGCGTACGTCGTCGAGGCGGCCGCTGGCGGCGAGCCCGTCGACGAAGAGCTTCGCGGCCCGCATCGGGCCGACGGTGTGCGACGACGACGGCCCGATGCCGACGGAGTACAGGTCGAACGCGGAGAGGGCCATCAGGCTCCCTCGGCCGCCACCGGAGCGAACTCCCGGACGGCGTCGAGCAGCCAGGCCGCGACGTACTGCGCGAGCGAGGCACGGGGCACGACGCGGAAGGCGTCGGCGTCGGTCCTCCAGACGATCACGGGGACGCGGGCCAGGCTGGTGACGATCGCCGTGCCGTCGGTGAAGACGCGCGGGTGCAGGTCGGCCGGGCAGCCCTTCTCGAGCACGCTGCGCGCGCCCGGGCCGGTGAGCTCGATGACCGTGCGGTTGGCGGAGAGGTCGAGGACCTGGGCCGGGGTGTCGCCGGCGGCAGCACGCAGCTGCTCGACCAGCTCGTCGGCGGGGGTCTCCGAGACCACGAGCCACTCGTCGGGGCCGAGCCAGAGCGCGGTGTGGCCACCGGCCTGGCTGGTCACGCCGACCTTGCGGGGCAGCGGCGCGCCGAGGGCCTCGTCGATGCCGCGGGCACCGGCGGAGTCCGGGGCGACCCGGACGCCGACCTGGGTGAGGAACGGCAGCTCGGCGAGCTGGACCGCCCGCTCACCCGTGACGCCTCCGTCGCGGATCTCGGTGGCCATGTCGTGCAGCGGGCTGCGGCGCAGCCCCTGCAGCGTGCTGAGGTCAGCCATCTCGCTTGGTCCCTTCGGGGTCGTAGAGAACGGGCGAGGTCACTTCGACCTCGACCAGGCGGTCGCCGACGGGCGCCAGGAGGATGTCGCCGATCCGCTCGCGGCCGCCCTTGATGAGCGCGAGTGCGAACGGGCGCTCGAGGGCCACCGAGTCGTAGCTCGAGGTCACGTGTCCGAGCATCGGCACGGGCCGCGGCGCGGTCGCGAGGTCGATGCCGGCCTCGATGACCTGGCTGCCCTCGGGCAGGCGGGTCGTGCGGTCGACGGGCAGCAGGCCCACCATGTGCTTGCGGTCCTCGCGGACGTTGTCCTCGCGGGTGTAGGAGCGCTTGCCGACGAAGTCCTTCGCCTTGGACACGATCCACTCCATGCCGGCGTCCTGCGGGGTGACCGTGCCGTCGGTGTCCTGACCGACGATCGGGTAGCCCTTCTCGGCACGCAGCACGTGCATCGTCTCGGTGCCGTACGGCGTGATGCCGAAGTCGGCGCCCGCCGCGACGACGTCCTCCCAGACCTGGCGGCCGTACCAGCCGGCCACGTTGATCTCGAAGGCGAGCTCGCCGGAGAACGAGATCCGGCAGACCCGGGCGGGGATGCCCGACGCCAGGGTCGTCTCCTGGAAGGTCATGAACCCGAACGCGTCGTTGGAGACGTCGAGGTCCGGAGCCATCCGCGCGATGACCTCGCGCGACTTCGGGCCGACGACGGCGACGGTGGACCACTGCTCGGTCACCGAGGTGCAGAGCACGTCGAGCTCGGGCCACTCGGTCTGCAGCCACTCCTCCAGCCAGTCGAGGACGCCGGCGGCGCCACCGGTGGTGGTGTGCATGTAGTAGGTGTCCTCGGACAGGCGCAGCGTGACGCCGTCGTCGAACATCATCCCGTCGGGCTTGCACATGACGCCGTAGCGGGCCGAACCGATCGCCAGCTTCTTGTAGGCGTTGGTGTAGATCCGGTTGAGGAACTCACCGGCGTCGGCGCCCTTGATCTCGATCTTGCCGAGCGTGGAGGCGTCCATCATGCCGACGCTGGTGCGGACCGCGCGGCACTCGCGCTCGACCGCGGCGTCGAGGTCCTCGCTGTCCTGCGGGAAGTACCAGGGGCGGAGCCACTGGCCCACGACCTCGAACTCGGCGCCGTGCTCGACGTGCCAGCCGTGGATCGGGGTGATCCGCTTCGGGTCGAAGAGCTCGCCGCGCTCGCGGCCGGCGAGGGCCGAGAAGAGCACCGGCGTGTACGGCGCGCGGTGGTTGCTGAAGCCGACCTCCGCCACGTCGAGGCCGAGCGCCGTGGCGATGACGCCACCCGCGTTGACGCCGGAGGTCTTGCCCTGGTCCTGCCCGGTGCCGATCGAGGTGTAGCGCTTCACGTGCTCGACGCTACGCATGCCGGCACCCGTCGCCCGCCACACATCGGCCACGGTCTGGTCACGATGCAGGTCGACGAAGTGGGTGTCCCACTCGCCCGGCTCGCCCTCGGCCGCGGGGACCAGCCAGAGGGTGCGGACGGCGCCGACCTCGGTGGCCGTGCCGGAGGCCGCCGGAGCGCTCGCTTCGACCGCGAAGCCGGCTGCGGTGGCAGCCGCCGCACCGGCGGCCGTGCCCTCGGCGAGGGCGTCGCCGAGGAGGAAGGTGCCGTTGTTGGCACCGACCACGGCCTGGTTCTTCACGCCCGCGTCGGGCACGAACGCGGCCAGCGCCGCGTCCCAGCGGGTCGTGCCCTGGCGCTGCGTGTGCAGGTGGACCAGCGGGGTCCATCCGCCGGAGACGGCGAGCACGTCGGCGTCGACCGTCTCGAGCGGGGTGACGGTGTCGCCCTCGCCCAGCGTCGCGGCGTGGACCCGCACGAGGCAGGCCGTCTCCGCGTCGCCCTCGGCGCGCTCGACCGTGGTGCCGGCGAGCACGCGGACGCCGTTGGCGGCGACCGCCTGCGCCCGGGCCGACAGCTCGGTACGGGCGTCGAGGACGGCAGCCACCTCGAGGCCGGCGGCGACGATGTCCTCGACCGTGTCGTAGGCGCTGTCGTTGGTCGTCGCGACGACGAACCGCTGGCCGGGGGTCACGGCGTACCGGTTGAGGTAGGTGCGGACCGCACCGGCGAGCATCACGCCGGGGACGTCGTTGCCGGCGAAGACGAGCGGGCGCTCGTAGGAGCCGTTGGCGAGGACGACCTGCGCGGCACGGACGTGCCAGACGCGCTGGCGGGAGACGCCGTCGGGCTGGGGCGCCGACGAGCCACCGGCGCGGTCCTCGACGGCGAGCACGTAGTTGTCGTCGTACGAGCCGAAGGCGGCCGTGCGGGTGAGCACGGTGACCTCGTCGGCAGCAGCGAGCTCGGCCGCGACGTCGGCGACCCATTGGAGGGCCGGCTTGCCCTCGACCTGCTCGGTGCGACCGGACAGCAGCGAGCCGCCGAGCTCGGACTGCTCGTCCATGACGATGACGCGGGCACCGGAGCGCGCCGCGGCCGCGGCGGCGGCGAGCCCCGAGGGGCCGGCGCCGATCACCAGGACGTCGGTGTGCACGAAGACCTTGTCGTACGTCGCGGCGTCGGGCTCGGGGTCGAGGACGCCGAGGCCGGAGAGCGTGCGGGCCTGGAGGCCGTCGGTGAGCGAGCGGATCGTCGCGGTGACCGACGGCTCCGAGTGCTCGCCGAGGATCTGGACCAGCGCGTTGGGCTCCTCGCCACCGGCGGCGAGGATGCCGCGCGGACGGTCGAGGTAGATCGAGTCACCGACGCGGACCTTGCCGTTGGCGATCAGCGCCGAGGCCAGGGTGTCACCGGGGTGACCGGTGAGCTCCTCGCCGTCGACGGTGAAGGTCAGCTCCGTCGCGCGGTCGATGCGGCCGCCCGTGGGCAGGCGGTGGGACTGGGTGCTCATGCCGTTGCTCCTGCAGAGTCAGCGACGAGGTCGCTGATCACGGGTCGGGGGTCGCTGTTCGTGTAGACCGCGAGCACCTCGTAGGTCCGGGTGTCACGTACGGCGTTGAACCACTTGCGGCAGCCGCCGGTGTGGACCCAGCGCTCCGCGAACGGGCCCTTGGGGTTGTCACGGAAGAAGAGGTACTCGGCCCACTCCTCGTCGGACAGCGCGCTCGGGTCCTCGGGGTAGGCGACGTGCGCCTGGCCGCCGTACTTGTACTCGGTCTCGTCCCGCAGTCCGCACCACGGGCACTCGATCTGCAACATGACAGGTGCTCTTTCGCTAGGTCTGGGGATCAGTGCGCGACGCCGGCAGCGCCGTGCTCGTCGATGAGGTGGCCGGTGGTGAAGCGCTCGAGGCCGAACGGCTTGTTCAGCTCGTGGGCCTCGCCGGTGGCCATCGTGTGGGCCATCGCCCAGCCGGCGGCGGGGGTGGCCTTGAAGCCACCCGTGCCCCAGCCGGCGTTGACGTAGAGGCCGTCGACCGGGGTGCCGCCGATGATCGGCGAGGCGTCCGGGCAGACGTCGACGATGCCGCCCCAGGTGCGCAGCAGGTGGGCCCGCCCGAAGATCGGGAAGAGCTCCAGCGCCGCCGCCATCTGGTGCTCGATCACGTGGAACGAGCCGCGCTGGCCGTAGCCGTTGTACTGGTCGACGCCGGCGCCCATGACCAGCTCGCCCTTGTGCGCCTGCGAGACGTAGACGTGGACGTAGTTGGACATCACGACCGTCGGGTGCACCGGCTCGTAGAGCTCGGAGACCAGGGCCTGCAGCGGGTGCGACTGCACCGGGAGCCGGAAGCCGGCCTTCTCGGCGAGCACGCTGGAGTGACCGGCCGCGACCATGCCGACGGTGTCGGAGAGGATCCGCCCGCGGGTGGTCTCGACGCCGGTGACCCGGTTGCCGTCCTTGACGAAGCCGGTGACCTCGCAGTTCTGGATGATGTCGACGCCCATCGCGTCACAGGCCCGGGCGAAGGCCCACGCCACGTGGTCGTGCTTGGCGATGCCGGCCCGCGGCTGGAACGTCGCACCCAGGACCGGGTAGCGCACGTCCTCGGAGATGTTGACGATCGGGCAGACCTTCTGCACCTCCTCGGGCGTCAGGAACTCCGCGTCGACACCGTTGAGGCGGTTGGCCTCCACCCGGCGTACGGAGTCACGGACGTCCTGCATCGAGTGCGCGAGGTTGAGCACGCCGCGCTGGCTGAAGAGGAAGTCGTAGTCGAGCTCCTCGGGGAGCTCCTCCCACAGCTTGAGCGCGTGCTCGTAGATCGCCGCGGACTCGTCCCAGAGGTAGTTCGACCGGATGATCGTGGTGTTGCGGGCCATGTTGCCGCCGGCCAGCCACCCCTTCTCCAGGATCGCGATGTTGGTCATGCCGTGGTTCTTGGCGAGGTAGTACGCCGTGGCCAGGCCGTGGCCGCCACCGCCGATGACGATCGCGTCGTACGACGACTTGGGGTCGGGGTCGCGCCACAGCCACTCGGGGTGCTCGCCCGGGAACGGGTTGCCCATCTCAGACCGCCGATCCGGCTGCTGCACCGATGCCGGCACCGATGCTGGTGGGCAGGTTGGCGTCGGCGTACAGCGGGAAGCGCTCGGCCAGCGCCTCGACGCGGTCGCGGAGCTTCTGGAGCTGCCCGGCCTCGCCGGAGCCGGCGAGGGTCTCGGCGATGACGTCGGCGACCTCGCCGAACGCCTCGGCGTCGAAGCCACGGGTGGCCAGCGCCGGGGTGCCGATGCGGACGCCGGAGGAGACCATCGGCGGGCGCGGGTCGAACGGGACCGCGTTGCGGTTGACCGTGATGCCGACCGCGTGGAGCCGGTCCTCGGCCTCCTGGCCGTTGATCTCCGCGTTGCGGAGGTCGACCAGGACGAGGTGCACGTCGGTGCCGCCGGAGAGGACGGTGATGCCGGCCTCGGCCACGTCGGCCTGCGCGAGGCGGCCGGCGATGATCTGGGCACCCTCGAGCGTGCGCTGCTGGCGCTCCTTGAACGCCGGCTCGAGCGCCATCTTGAAGGCGACGGCCTTGGCCGCGATCACGTGCTCGAGCGGACCACCCTGCTGGCCGGGGAAGACGGCCGAGTTGATCTTCTTGGCCAGCTCGGCCTTGCTGAGGATCACGCCGCCACGCGGACCGCCGAGGGTCTTGTGCGTGGTGGTGGTGACGACGTCGGCGTACGGCACGGGGCTCGGGTGGAGGCCGGTGGCGACCAGGCCGGCGAAGTGCGCCATGTCGACCATGAGGTAGGCGCCGACCTTGTCGGCGATCCGGCGGAACTCCGCGAAGTCGAGCTGGCGCGGGTACGCCGACCAGCCGGCGACGATCAGCTTCGGCTTGTGCTCGACGGCGAGGCGCTCGACCTCGGCCATGTCGACCCGGAAGTCCTCCGGCGAGACCTGGTAGGCCACGACGTTGTAGAGCTTGCCGGAGAAGTTGATCTTCATGCCGTGGGTCAGGTGACCGCCGTGCGCGAGGTCGAGGCCGAGGATCGTGTCGCCCGGGTTGATCAGCGCGAACATCGCGGCGGCGTTGGCCTGGGCGCCGGAGTGCGGCTGCACGTTGGCGGCCTCGGCACCGAAGAGCTCCTTGATCCGGTCGATCGCGAGCTGCTCGATCACGTCGACGTTCTCGCAGCCGCCGTAGTAGCGGCGGCCGGGGTAGCCCTCGGCGTACTTGTTGGTGAGGACGGAGCCCTGGGCCTGCATGACCGCGGTGGGAGCGAAGTTCTCCGAGGCGATCATCTCGAGCGTCGTCTGCTGGCGGACCAGCTCGCGCTCGATCTGCTCGGCGACCTCGGGGTCGAAGTCGGCGAGGCTCTGGTCGAGCACGGAGGTGGTGGAGGTAGTCATGAGGTCACTCATCTCGGAAGTCAGGCCCGGACCATGCCGTGCGGGTCGATGACGAACTTCTGCGCGGCGCCCTTGTCGAACGCGGCGTAGCCCTGGGCCGCCTCGTCGAGGCTGATCGTCGTGGCGTTGACCGCCTTCGCGATGTGCGCCTTGTCCGCGAGGATCAGGTTCATCAGCTGGCGGTTGTACTGCTTGACCGGGCACTGACCCGTGACGAGCGTGTGCGACTTCGCCCAGCCGAGGCCGAGGCGGACGCCGATCTGGCCGATCTTCGCGGCCTCGTCGACCGCGCCCGGGTCGCCGGTCACGTAGAGGCCGGGGATGCCGAGCGAGGCACCGGCACGCGCGATGCCCATGACGTCGTTGAGGACCGTGGCGGGCGCCTCGGCCGCGCCGGCACCGTGGCCACGGGCCTCGAAGCCGACGGCGTCGACGGCGGCGTCGACCTCGGGCTCACCGAGGAGGTCGGCCACGATGTCGGTGAGCGAGTCGCCCTTCGACAGGTCGGCGATGTCGCAGCCGAAGCTGGCGGCCTGGGCGAGGCGGTCGGCGTTCATGTCGCCGACGATCACGCGGGAGGCGCCGAGCAGCTGCGCGGAGTACGCCGCGGCGAGGCCGACCGGGCCGGCACCGGCGACGTACACGGTGGAGCCGGTGGTGACGCCGGCGGTGTAGGCGCCGTGGTAGCCGGTCGGGAAGATGTCCGACAGCATCGTCAGGTCGAGGATCTTCTCGAGGGCCGCGTCGCGGTCCGGGAACTTCAGCAGGTTGAAGTCGGCGAACGGGATCATCACGTACTCCGCCTGGCCGCCGAGCCAGCCGCCCATGTCGACGTAGCCGTACGCCGCGCCGGCGCGGGCCGGGTTCACGTTGAGGCAGATGCCGGTCTTGCCCTCGTTGCACATGCGGCAGCGGCCACAGGCGATGTTGAACGGCACCGAGCAGATGTCGCCGACCTTGTGGAAGAGGACGTCGTCGCCGATCTCGACGATCTCGCCGGTGATCTCGTGGCCGAGGGTCTGGCCGACGGGGGCCGTCGTACGACCGCGGACCATGTGCTGGTCGGAGCCGCAGATGTTGGTGGTGACCAGCTTGAGGATCACGGCGTGCGGGGCGGCCTGCTTGATGCCGAGCCCCTTGGCGACCTCGGCCGGGATCTCGAGCTTGGGGTACTCGGTGTTCTCGATCGCGACCTGACCAGGTCCCGCGTAGACGACGACTCGATTGTCAGCCATGGGGGTGACTCCGTTTCTTGCTTCGGTGGTGGCGCGCGGTGGCGTGGGGGGTGGGGAGCTGCGTGCGATCAGGCGTCGAGCGAGAGGTCGCTGAGCGGCTTGGAACAGCAGGCGAGGATCTTTCCGGCGGCGACCTCCTTGGGTCGGATGCCGCCGTTGTGGTTCATCTCGACCTCGCCGGAGAGCTTCGGGATCTTGCAGGTGCCGCACATGCCCTGGCTGCACGACGACGCGAGGCGTACGCCGGCGGCGAGGGCCGCGTCGAGCACGAACTGGTCGGCGCGGACGCTGACCGTCTTGCCGGTCTTGGTGAACTCCACGGCGTACGTCGTGACGCCGTCGTCGGCACCGGCCGGCGGCGTGGGGGCGGCGATCTCCTCGTAGGAGACGCCCTCCGGCGGCGGCACCGCGCCCGGCTTGGACGGGTCGTCGAAGCTGAAGCTCTCCTCGTGGTAGTTCGCGAGGTCGTAGTCGAGCTCGCCGAGGATCCGGCGGACCGCCTCCATGTAGGGCAGCGGGCCGCAGTTGAACGTCGTGCGCTCCAGGAAGTCGGGCACGATCGTGGAGAGCATCGTCGGGGAGATCCGGCCGCGCATGCCGCCCCAGCGCTCCGACGGGTAGTCGGCCTCGCAGATGTGCACGACGCGGAGGTTCGGCATGAGCGTCTCGATCGCGGCGAGCTCGCTGCGGAAGACGATGTCGCTCGGGGTGCGCGCGCTGTGGAGGAAGACCACGTCGGCGTCGGACCCGAGGTCGTAGAGCGTCCGCAGCATCGACATGAGCGGGGTGATCCCGCTGCCGGCGGAGAGGAAGAGGAGCTTCTCCGCCGGCTTGCGGGTGAGCGTGAAGGCACCCAGGGGCGCCAGCGCGTTGACCTTGCTGCCGGGCACGAGGTTGTCGTGGATCCAGTTGGAGACCGTGCCGCCGACGACCCGCTTCACCGTGATGGCGATGCGGTTCGGGCGGGTCGGCGGCGACGAGATCGTGTAGCAGCGGTTCACCGGGGTGCCGTCGATGTCGAGCATCAGGGTCAGGAACTGCCCCGCGTCGAACTCGAAGAGCTGCTCGCCCTCGGGCTCGAACACGAAGTTCTTGACGTCGTGGGTGACGTCGCTGACCGCGGTGCACACCAGCACGGCCTGGTCCTCCTCCGCCCAGCAGACCGCAGACTGCAGGGGCGGCACGAGGCTCTCGAGTGCCTGGGTGGACGACATTTCTCTACTCCCGATGATCAGGTCGTGGTGACTACTGGGCGCCGACGGCGTTGAGGTGGCCCAGGCGCTCGGCGCTCTCACGGTGCGGCGCGAGGTAGTCGTGCAGCCGGCCGACGTACCAGTTGATGAAGGCCTCGACGTCGTCCTCGATGAGCGCGTACGGACCGGGCACGTAGCTCGGGTCGGTGACGCCGCGCTGGCCCTTCTCGACGAGGACGCGGTCCTGGTCGTTCGTCGCCTTCCAGACGCTGGTGAGGCCCTCGATCGTGTAGTCCTCGCCCTCGACGGCGTCCGCGTTGACCAGCCAGGTCGTGCGGACCATCGTCTTGTCCGGGCCGAGCGGCAGGACGCTGAAGACGATGACGTGGTCGCTGAGGAAGTGGAACCACGAGTTCGGCTGCATGTGCAGCGAGAGGTCACCGAACTGCGGGGTGGGCGAGTCGCCGATCAGCTTCTTGCAGACCTGCGCACCGTCGATGCCGAACGACGCACCGTCGCCGTCGAGCGGGAGGCGCATGATCATGAAGCCCGTCTCGCGGGTGTCGAGCTCGTGGACCAGCTCGCGCGGGACGCCGGCGGTCTTGCAGACGTCGTCGAGGTCCGAGGTCGCCTTCAGGTAGCGCTCGTAGAGCGGCTGCAGGCGCGGGGTCACGTCGGACTCGTCGTAGCGCAGGAACGGGAAGTACGACGTGATCAGCTCGGGGTGCGAGGCGTCGCAGTGGTGGCACTCGCGGTTGTTCTCCATGACGAGCTTCCAGTTGCCGTTCTCCACCAGGTCGGTCTGGTGGGCGACCTTCGCCTCCGCGATCTTGTAGGAGCGCAGGTAGGGCTCGATGACCGCGGCGACCTCGTCGAAGTCGGCCGGCGGCTCGTCGGCCAGGCAGATGAAGATCAGGCCGCCAACGGTGCGGACGTGGACCTGCTTCAGGTTGAACTTCGACTTGTCGAACGACGGCGACTGGCTCTCGGCGTACATGAGCTCGCCGTCGGCGCGGTAGGTCCACTGGTGGTAGGGGCACACGATGTTGCCGACCGAGCCGCAGGGGTCCTCGAGGAGCCGCGAGCCGCGGTGGCGGCAGACGTTGCGCAGCGCGCGGACCGTGCCGTCGTCGTCGCGCACCACGATGATCGACTGGGTGCCGATCTCGACGGTGACGAAGTCACCCTCGTCGGGGATCTCCGCCTCGCTGGCGACGAAGAGCCAGTGCTCCCCGAAGATCGCCAACATGTCGAGGTCGAAGACCTCCTGGCTGGCGTAGAAGGCGGACTCGAGGCTGTAGCCCACCTCGCGGCGCTCGACCATGGCGGCGATCTCGGCCATGTTGGCCGCAGGAGCGGTCTTGAAACTCACGGGGAACCTCCGGATGAAGAAGTGGTGGAAGAGAGAAGACGGGGGTGGTCAGCCGCGGAGGCGGGTCATCTTCGGGTCGAAGAGCGGCTCCGCCGTGACGACGGCCTTGACCCGCTTGTCGAAGTAGCCGATCTCGACCTCGGTGCCGACCTCGGCCACCTCGAGTGGCAGCCAGGCGTAGGCGATGCCCTTCTCGATCGTGTAGCCGTACGCCGCGGAGGTGACGTAGCCGACCGTCGTGCCGTCGGCGAAGACGGGCTCCTTGCCGAGGACGACGTCCTGGGTGCTGTCGATGGTCAGGCAGGCGAGGGTCTTCGTCTGGTTGGCCTTGCGCTCGACCAGCGCGTCGCGGCCGATGAAGTCACCCTTGTCGAGCTTCACCGCGAAGCCGAGGCCGGCCTCGTAGGGGTCGTGCTCGTTGGTCATGTCGCCACCGAAGGAGCGGTAGCCCTTCTCCAGGCGGAGGCTGTTGAAGGCGCCACGACCGGCGGCGATGATGCCGTGCTCCTGGCCGGCCTCCCAGATCGTGTCCCAGAGGCGCTGGCCCAGGTCGGCGGTCGTGTAGATCTCCCAGCCGAGCTCGCCGACGTACGACAGGCGCCAGGCGGTGACCGGGACGTTGCCGATGGTCAGCTTCTTGGCCTGGAAGTACTTCAGGCCGTCGTTGGTCATGTCGGCGTCGGTGATCGTGGCGAGCACCTCGCGGGCCTTCGGGCCCCACAGGCCGATGCAGCAGGTGCCCGGCGTGATGTCGGTGATCTGGACCGTGCCGTCCTCGGGGAGGTGCCGCTCGAACCAGTCGATGTCGAGCTCGCCGTTGGCGCCGACCTGGTAATGGTCCTTCGCCAGGCGGGCGACGGTGATGTCGGAGCGGATGCCGCCGTCGACGTCGAGGAGGAGCGTGTAGACGACCGCGCCGACCTTCTTGTCGACGTCGTTGGTGCAGAGCTTCTGGAGGAAGTCGACCGCGCCGGGGCCGGTGACGTTGATCCGCTTGAGGGCGGTCATGTCGTACATCGCGACGCCGTCGCGGGTCGCCTTCGCCTCGGCACCGACGATCGGGTTCCAGTACTTCGCGGCCCAGGCGTTGGGCGTGGGGATGTCGTAGCGCTCGAGCAGGCCGGCGTTCGCGGCGTACCAGTGCGGGCGCTCCCAGCCGTTGGCCGGGAGGAAGAAGGCGTCGAGCTCCTGCTCGCGGGAGAAGAACGGCGAGAGCCGGACGTTGCGCGGGGAGTCCATCGGCTGCAGCGGGTGCAGGATGTCGTAGACCTCGACGAAGTTCTGGCAGTCGCGCTCGAGCACGTAGTCGGGGGCGAGCTGGTACTGCTCGAAGCGGTTGACGTCGCACTCGTGGATGTCCCACGACTCGCAGTAGCCCTTGGCGATCCACTCGGCGACGGCGCGGCCGACACCGGCGGAGTGGGTGACCCACACGGCCTCGGCGACCCAGAAGCCCTTGACCTCGCGGGACTCCCCGAGCAGCGGCATGCCGTCGGTGGTGAAGGAGAAGAGGCCGTTGATGCCCTCCTCGACCTTGGTGTCCGCGGTCGAGGGCAGCAGGCGCTGGGTCTCGGCCCAGGCCGGCTCGAAGTCCTCGGGGGTGAACTCCAGGACCGACGGCATGTTGCCGGTCCTGTCGGCCTCCTCCATCGAGCGGATGTCGAACGCCGAGAGCGGCATCGGCCTGTGGTGGTAGTAGCCGATGCCCTGGCCCTCGTAGCGGTCGCGGTAGTAGAGGCCGGAGTCCTGGTGGCGCAGGATCGGGCGGACCGCCTCCTGCGTCTGGCCCTTCTGGGCGGGGACGTCGCCGGTCCAGGCGAGCTGGTGGCCGAGCGGCGTGAGGGGGAGGTCGAGGCCGACGAGCGAGGCGACCTTCGGGCCCCAGATGCCGGCGCAGGAGACGACGATGTCGGCGGGGAACTCGCCCTGGTTGGTGACGACGGCGGTGACCTGGCCGTCGACGACGGTGATGTCGGTGACCTCGTGGCGGCCGTGGAAGACGACGCCGCGGGCCTTGGCGCGCTCGATCTGCGCGTCGACCGCCCAGACCGCCTTGGCCAGGCCGTCGGTCGGGCACCAGAGGCCGCCGAGGATCGTGGCGGGGTCGACGAGGTCGTGCAGCTCGACGCAGCGGTCGACGTCGACGACCTCGGCCTCGACGCCCCACGAGGTGAGCCAGCCGTGGCGGCGGTGGAGCTCGGCGAGCCGCTCCGGCGTGGTGGCGACCTCGAGGCCACCGACCTGCAGGAAGCAGGACTGGCCCTCGTGCTGCAGGTCGACGAACTTCTCGACGGTGTACGTCGCGAGCTCGCTGAGCACCTTGCTGCCGCTCGCCTGGAAGACGAGACCCGGAGCGTGGGAGGTCGAGCCACCCGTCGCGGGGAGGTCGCCCTGGTCGAGGACCGTGATGTCCGTCCAGCCGAGTGCGGAGAGCTCGTCGGCGAGCGCGGCGCCCACCACTCCCGCCCCGATGATGACGGTCCGACGTCCGACCATGTTTCGAGCCTCCTGTTGCGTAATCTGCACTGCATTGCGTTAAAAGCAACAATGCAGGTGTGACGTAGATGACGTCAAGAGGGTTGCCAGGAAATTCCTCGTTACGCCGCCGAGGCGGCGTGACGTCGCCTCCGGGCCCATCGAGGCGGCACATCTGGTGCACCGAGGCGGCAGAAGTGGTGTGCGTAGGCTTCGGACGTGCCCTACCGCGTCACGCGCCTCTCGATCACCCCGGTCAAGGGCCTGCAGCTCCACCACCCCACGTCGATCGAGATCACGCCGCGCGGCGTGCCGGGCGACCGGCAGTTCCTCCTCGTCGACGCGGCCGGCACGCTGCAGAGCTGCACGCACCACCAGGCCCTCCTCCCCCTCCGCGCGGCGTACGACGCAGCGCAGCGCCGCCTCTCCGTCAGCCGGTCGGGCGAGGTGCTGCTGAGCGGTGAGGTCGAGGACGGCGCCCCGGTCGACATCGACCTCCACGGCCTCCGCACCGGCCGGGCCTCCCACGTGGGCCACGACTGGGACGACCTCTTCTCCACCGTCCTCGGCAAACCGGTGCGGCTCCTGCGCGCCCACGCCCCGGCGTACGACGTGTGCCCTGCGACGCTGGTCGGCTCGGCGTCCGTCGCCGAGCTGGCGCGGCGGGCCGGACTGGAGGCGGTCGATGCCCGGCGGTTCCGGATGCTGGTCGAGTTCGCGGGCGGCGAGCCGCACGAGGAGGACACCTGGCAGGACCGGGAGATCGCGATGGGCAGCGCCGTCCTGCGAGGGGGCGGGCTGGTCAAGCGCTGCGCCGCGACGACCCGCAACCCCGACTCCGGCGCGGTCGACCTGCAGACGCTGCGGCAGATCATCGGCTACCGCGGCCGGCAGGAGACGGTGCTCGGGCCGGGCCCGGCGTTCGGGGTCTACGCCGACGTCGTCGAGGCCGGGACGATCTCCGTCGACGACGTGCTGACGCTCGGCTCCTGACCCGGACGTGCCGCCTCGGCACTCCAGATGTGCCGCTTCGGGGCGTGTTACTCGGGGCGGGGCGAGACCAGGACGGGACTGGGGGCGGTCCAGCCGCGCCAGATCGTGAGGAGGCGGAACCCGGTGGTGACGGTGACGCCGGTCAGCACGACCGCGACCGTCGGAGCCTCCAGCCGCATGACGGCGACCGTGAGCGCGGCGCCGGCGAGGGCGGTCGTCGCGTAGAGCTGCGTGCCGGCGCGGAGCAGCTCCGGCACCTGCCGGGTCAGGACGTCACGCAGCACGCCACCACCGACGCCCGTCATCACGCCGAGCATCGTGGCGGGCACCGGACCGAGCCCGTGCTCGGTCGCCTTCACGGCACCGGCGACGGTGAAGAGGCCCAGCCCGAAGGCGTCGACGATGTTGATCGCCCGCTCCAGGCGGCCGATCGCGGGGTGGAACCAGAAGGTCAGCAGCCCGCCCACCAGCGGCGCGCAGAGATAGCGCCAGTCGGAGAGCAACGGCGACGGCAGCGCACCGATGAGCACGTCGCGCATCATCCCGCCGCCGATGCCGGAGACCGTGCCGAGCACCGCGACGCCGACGATGTCCATGCCCATGCGGACCGCGGTCAGCCCGCCCGCCACGCCGAAGACGAAGATCGCGAGCAGGTCGAGGGCCATCATCACGAGCGCGAGTCAACCACGGCGTCGGCGTCGTCCGCGCCGGTCGCCCGCAGCCGCGCGAGGACGCGGTCGAGGGCCGGTCCGTAGTGGTCGTAGGCGCCCGCAGCGGAGAGCTCGGCGTGCACCTGCTCGTTGAGGCCCTCGGGGGTCATGCCGGCGATGAGCTCCTGGAGCGCGCGGGGGCTCCGCTCGACCTCCGAGGCGAGGCTCGCGTAGTAGCCCCCGACGAAGTGACGTGCCGCGCCCGCCGGCACTCCCTGCTCGCCGAGCCACGAGGTCACGGCGTCCTGCACGGCGTAGAAGCTCGCCATCGTCGCCGTCGCGGCGAAGAGCGGCTCGAAGTGCGCCTCGTCGTCGACGGCCACGGCGCCACCCAGCGCGTCGAAGACTCGCGTCGTCAGCGCGTCGCCCGGGTGCACCACCGTCACGCCCTCGCCGAACTCCACCGCAGGCAGGGGTACGGCGCGCGCGAGGCTGCCGGCGGGCCCGGTCAGCTCCGCGAGTACGCCGAGCGGCGTGCCGGGCACGAACGTGATGACGTGGTGCCGCGGCGCGAACTCCAGCGCGCCCACCACCTCGCGCACGATCTGCTGGACGACCGCGACGCAGATGACGTCGGCGCCGTCGAGCACCTCCTGGTTGCTGGCGCAGACCCGCACACGGTCGTCGAGCGTGGCGAGCTCAGCAGCGATCGTGGCGTTGCGCGGCGACAGCAGCAGCGCACCGACGCGCAGGTCCGAGCGGAGCAGGCCCCGCACCATCGCGGCCGTGATCGCCCCGGTGCCGATGAACCCGAGCCGCAGTCCGTCGAGACCCATGTCAGGACCGTCCTTCTGCGAGGTGCTGCTCGGCCACCCACGCCGCGACCTGCGTGCGACTGGTGAAGCCCAGCTTGGTGAGGATGTGCTCGACGTGGCCCTCGGCGGTGCGGGTCGAGATGACGAGGGCGTCCGCGATCTCGCGGTTGGTCAGGCCCTGGTGGATCAGCTCGGCGATCTGCCGCTCGCGGCGGGTCAGCACCGGCTTCGGCACGGCCGCGACGGGCGGCGCGGCCCGCTCCCCCAGGCAGAGCGCGATCGCCGCCGCCTGGTCGAGGGCCCGTCCGCGCGCGTGCGCCTCGTCGTACCGCACGTCGCCGAGCTGCGCCCGTGCGGTCGCCTCCGCCTCACGGTGCCGTACGGCGAAGCCGGGCAGCGCGTCGATCGCCGCACCGACCCGCTCCCACTCGTTCTGCGTGGCGCCCATGAGGACGACCGCGCGCTCCGGGTCACCGTGGGCGAGCGTCCAGGCCATCGCCTCCATCACCGACCCGATGCCGATGCGCTCCGCCATCGCGCGCTCGAGCCGCAGGCACTGCGCGAGCATCCGCTGGCCGGCGGCGGTGTCGCCGCGCATCCACTCGGCGATGCCCGCGGCCCAGAGCGACCAGGAGCGCACCCAGCCCTCGCCGACGGGCTCGGTGAGGGCGAGGCACGAGCGGTGGAACTCCAGCGCCCGGTCGGGCTGGTCGCGCAGCACCGCCGTGATGACCAGCAGCATCCGGCAGTGCGCGGCCTCGGCCAGCTCGCCGGTCCGGGTGAAGCGACGGTCGGCCTCGACCAGCAGGCGCTCGGACTCCTCGAGCTGGCCCGCGTACTGCGCGACGAGACCGGCGGCCTGCACGAGGAGCGTCTGCAGCTCCCCGTAGCCCGGCCCGGCGAGCTCCTCGGCCTCCGCCAGGAGTGCCGTCGCCGCGGGGAGGTCGCCCTGGATCGTCGCCCAGGCGGTCGCCGCCCGGAGCGCGCGCACCCGTGCGTCGACGTCGTCCGACGCGACCGCGAGCAGGTGCTCGGCCCAGCGGCGGCCCTGCCGGAAGAGACCGAGGATGTGGACGTACTCGAGGAGGTGGCCGCAGGCACGCAGCCCCGCGGCGGTCGCCTGGGGATCGGCCACGCACTGCTCGAGCGCCTCGGTGATGTTGCCCAGCTCGCGGCGTACGCGGTCGATCCAGCCGAGCTGGTCCGCGCCCAGCCAGGCGGCGTGGGCCCGGGCGACCAGGTCGAGGTGGAAGTCGCGGTGCCGCTGGCGTACGGCGGTCGCCTCGCCGATCCGCTCGAGCTCGGCGAGCCCGCGCTGGCGCAGCGGCGGCAGCATCCGGAAGCGGGTGGTGGCGCCCTCGCGGGTGGCGGTCAGCACCGACTTGTCGACCAGGGAGGCCAGCGTCTCGAGCAGCGGCTCGGCCTCATCCGGTGCCGCGCAGACCACACGGACGGCGTCATGCTCGAACCCGTCGACGAAGACGGCCACTCGCGCCCACAGCCGGCGTTCGGCGGGGGTGCAGAGGTCGAAGCTCCACTCGATGCAGGCGGCCATCGTGCTCTGCCGGTGTGGCGCCGTACGCCGGCCGCGGCTGAGCAGCTCCCAGCGGTCGGTCAGCCCCTGCTCCAGCTCGTACGCCGAGAGCGTGGTCAGGCGCGCGGCCGCGAGCTCGAGCGCCAGGGGGATCCCCTCGAGCTTCCGGCAGATCGCAGCGACCGCCGCCCGGTTCTCGTTGTTCAACGTGAAACCAGGGGCACTCGCCCGGGCGCGGTCGAGGAAGAGCTGGACCGCCTCGGACTCCTGCAGGCCGGCGCCTGCGCCACCCGGGAGGCTCAGCGGCGTCACCGCATGGGCCACCTCGCCCTCGACCCGCAGCGGCTCGCGGCTGGTGGCGAGGATCCGGACCGTCGGGCACGAGCGGAGCACCGTCTCGGCCAGCACGGCCGCCGCGTCGACGACGTGCTCGCAGTTGTCGAGGACCAGGAGCATCGTCCTCTCGCGCAGGTAGTCGACGATCGCCGCGGGGCTCGACGCGGGCGACCGCCCGGTCAGGCCGAGAGAGGCCGCGACCTGGTCGGGGACCTCCTCGGCGACCTCGAGCGCACCGAGCGGCACGAAGCAGACGCCGTCGGGATGGACCCGCCGCAGCTCCGCGGCCATCCGCATCGCCAAACGGGTCTTGCCGATGCCGCCGAAACCGGTGAGCGTGACCAGGCGGTACTCGCTGAGGAGCTCGCGCACGGTGCTGCGCTCGAAGCGCCTGCCGACGAACGAGGTCACCTCGGCCGGCAGCTGCCCTGCCGGGTCAGGCACGGCGAGAGCCTCGGTCATCTGCTCCTCCAGCACGTCGTCCCCGAACGAGGCCAACCTAGCGCGCCCCTACGCACTACGTGGTGCCCCGAAACAGGTACCGACCTACGTAGTCCTCCCGTCGCCCCCGGGGCGGGATCGTCCTTGACTGGAAGCACCCCGCAAGCAGGACCCAGAGAGGAAGCACCGCAGCCATGAACACCACCACCATCGACACCGGCACCGCCACCCGGCTGCGCTCGCTGCTCCTGCAGATGGCGCGCGACGAGGACGCCCTCGCCTGCGACGAGAACGCGGCGACGCCCTACTGGGAGCCGACCCCCCTGTCCGTCATCAGCCACCGCGGCGCCGCCCACGTGCTCCGCGCCCAGGCCGACCAGCTGCTCGCGGCGATCTGAGGCGATCACCGTGAGCGCCGACTACGTCCGCATCGCCGCCCTCGGCGACTCGGCCTCCTGCGGCGTCGGCGACCCGACACCGGCCGGCTGGCGCGGATGGGCGCAGCTGCTCGCCGACGCGATCGGACGCGAGCACCACGTCTCCTTCTGCAAGCTCGCCGTCCCCGGCGCGACCGTCGCCGACGTACGCCGGGAGCAGCTCGCCGAGGCGCTCGCACACCGCCCGCACGTGGCCTCGCTCGTCGTCGGCCTGAACGACGCGATGCGCTCCTCGTGGGACCCGGACCGCCTCCGCGAGGACCTCCTGCACTGCGCGTCCGAGCTCGCCCGCCAGGGCACGCTGCTGATCACCGTGCAGTTCCACGACCACACCCGTGTGCTCGGGCTGCCCGAGGTCCTCGCCCGTCCGATGCGCGCGCGGATCCGCGTGCTCAACCAGATCTACGCCGAGATCCACGAGCGGTACGGCGTGCTGCAGCTCGACCTGACCGCCGACGCGACGATGCAGGACCGGGTCTTCTGGTCTTTCGACCGCCTGCACCCCTCCGAGCTCGGCCACCGTGTGCTGGCGTGGAAGGTCGGCTCGCTGCTCAACGCCGAGGGCCTGCGGTTCCCGCTTCCCTCCCTGGTCTGCACGAGCGCCCCGGCCACGCGCCGCGACCGCGCCCGGACCCTGGTCGCCGACGTCGCGCCGTGGCTCGGCCGCCGGGTCCGCGACCTCGCGCCGTGGGCAGCGCGCGAGACCGCACGGCGTACACGCGGCGTGCTGCACGCCGCCTGACGCCAGCTGCCCCCACGGCCCCACGGCCAGGCCCTCAGTCCTCCAGGACCACCGGCTTGATCGCGTCGAAGACGTCGCCCGGGCCCGGGTTCTCCGGAGCAGTCGCACCACCGAACTGGTGCATGACGCCCCAGACCGCGTTGAGCGCCGTGGTCACCGCGCCCTCCGCCCAGCCGGCCGTCCACGACACGTCGTCGCCGGCGAGGAAGAGGCCGCGGAACGACGGCGCGAGCCGGTCCTGCATGAAGTGCGTGTAGAGCCGCTCCTGGTAGCGGTAGTGGCCGGGCAGGTTCGCCTTGAAGGCGCCCATGAACGCCTTCTCCTGCTCCCACGAGATCGTCACCGGCGTGGCGATGATGTGCGAGCGGATGTCGACGCCCGGGTAGATCTGCGCGAGCGAGTTGAGCATGATGTCGGCGCGCGCCTGCGCGTCGAGCGGCAGCAGCTTCAGCGAGTCGTCGGACCACGTGTAGCTCAGGCAGATCAGGCCCGGCTTCCCCTCGCCCTGGTCGAGCAGGTAGGTGCCGCGGCTCATCCGGTCGGTGAGCGTCATGCTCATGACCTCGCGGCCCGTCTCCGGGTCGATGTCCTTCCAGAACGGCCGGTCGACGAGGACGAAGACCTTGCTCGAGCCCATGTAGTGCGTGCGCTCGATCGCGGTCCAGTGGTCGATCGGCAGCAGCCGCTCGTCGGCCCGGATCGTGTTGAGCAGCATCCACGACTGCGCGGTGTAGATGACCGCGTCGAAGGTGTCGATGCGCCCGTCGGCGTCGTGGAGTGTGAACCGGTCGGGCTCGGTACGCCGGATCTCGGTCACCGCGGGCCGCGGAACGCCGCCCTCGTGCAGCGACTGCACGGACGTGCCCGCCGGCCAGTGCGCCGCGCCGTCGACGGGGAGCGACCAGAGCCGCTCCGGCAGCTGCTGCGAGCCACCGACGATGCCGCGATGGTGGTCGTCGGCCGCGGTCACGACGACGCGGAGGATCTCGAGGATCGAGTTCGGGTAGTCGGTGTCCCAGCCGCCGGTGCCGAAGCCGACCTGGCCGAAGATCTCGCGCAGGCGGAAGCTCCGGAACGCCTTGCTCCGCGCGAGGAAGCCGTAGAAGGTCTCGTCGTCGAAGCGCTCGACCAGGCCGTTCCAGATCTCCTTGACCTTCGCGGCGTCACGCGCGCGGATGGCGTCCTGGAGCGGCCCGAGCTCGGCGTACTCCTCGAGGGTCTGGCTCCACGCCTCGGCGACCTCGGTGTAGACCGGCGGCAGGTCCTCGAGCGTCCGGGCGTAGTGGGTCTCGCCCTTGAGGTCGACCACGGTGCTCGGCGTCGCCTCGCAGAGCGGGTTGGGGAACGCCTCGGTGGCCAGCCCCATCTCGTCGAGGTAGTGGAAGAGCGTGGTCGACGACGGAGGGAAGCGCATCGAGCCCATCTCGGCGACGACACCCTGCGCGTCGGGGTGGTCGTCGAAGGTGACCGAGCGCATCCGGCCGCCGATGCGGTCGGCCTCGTAGACGACGGGCTCGAAGCCCATCCGCAGCAGCTCGCGGGCGGCGAGCATGCCGGACAGGCCGCCGCCGACGATCGCGACGCGGGTGCCGTGCGCGCCCTGCGGGATCGAGCCGATGCCGGCCGGGTGCGCGACGTAGTCGTCGTAGGCGAAGGGGAAGTCGGGGCCGAACATCGTGATCGGCTTGGTGACGCCTTCGGTGGTGGCGTTGGTGGGGACGGCCGAGGTCATCGGGCGTGCTCCTCATCTGTGACAGGGGCGCCGTCGACCAGGGAGGCGTAGAGCTCCGGGCGACGGTCACCGAGGTGGGTGTTGTCGGCGCGCGAGGACGCGAGCCGGGCCGGATCGATCTCGGCCAGCAACAGCTCGTCACCGGAGCCTGCACGGGCGAGGTCGGCACCGTCGGGGCCGACCACACAGCTCTCTCCGCAGTAGGTGAGGTCGCCCTCGGACCCGCTGCGGTTGGCGTACGCGACGTACACCTGGTTCTCGTAGGCGCGCGCGGGCACGAGCGTGCGCGCGACGACCTCATAGGGGCGCATCAGCGCGGTGGGCACGGCGACGAGGTCCGCGCCGGCGAGCGCCAGCGTGCGCACCGCCTCGGGGAACTCGACGTCGTAGCAGATCAGGATGCCGACCCGGAGCCCGTCGAGCTCGGTGAGCGTCGCGAGCGACTCCCCCGGTGCGTACGTCGAGGTGTCGAGGTCGCCGAAGAGATGGCACTTGCGATGCAGGGCGAGCACCGAGCCGTCCACGTCGACGAGGGCAGCGCTGTTGAGGACCCGGTCTCCGTCGCGCTCGGGGAAGCCGTAGAGGATCGCGAGGCCGGCATCGGTCGCGATCGCGGCGATCGCCTGGCGCCAGGGGCCGTCGACCGGCTGGGCGGCCTCGGCGATGCCCGGGACCGCATAGCCGCTCGTGAAGGCCTCGGGAACGACCAGCAGCCGCGCCCCGGCGGCTGCCGCCTCGAGGGCGCGCTCCCGCAGCCTGTCGAGGCCGCCCGACCCGGTCTGCCACACGGCGATCTTCATCGGATCAGCGACCCTGCAGCGCCATCAGCGAGACGAGCTCGTAGGCGACGTGGGAGGCGGCGACCGCGGTGATGTCCGCGTGGTCGTACGCCGGGGCGACCTCGACGACGTCGGCTCCGACGATGTTGGTGCCGGCCAGTCCGCGGAGGATGCCGAGCAGCTCGCGGCTGGTCATGCCGCCGGCCTCGGGGGTGCCGGTGCCGGGCGCGTGCGCCGGGTCGAGGCAGTCGATGTCGATGGAGATGTAGAGGGGGCGGTCGCCGATGCGCTCGCGCAGGGCCTGGACGACGGCGGGGACGCCCTCGTTCATGACGTCCATCGCGGTGGTGATGCCGAAGCCCATGCGGGCGTCGTCGGTGAGGTCGTCCTTGGAGTAGAGCGGGCCGCGGATACCGGCGTGGGCCAGCGCCTCGGTGTCGAGGAGGTCCTCCTCGAAGGCCCGGCGGAACGGCGTGCCGTGGGTGTAGTCGGCGCCGAAGTAGGTGTCCCAGGTGTCGAGGTGCGCGTCGAAGTGGAGCAGCGCGACGGGACCGTGGCGGCGCTTCATCTCGCGCAGCAGCGGCAGGGCGATCGTGTGGTCGCCACCGATCGTGACGATCTTCGAGCCGGCGTCGAGGAGGGTGGAGGCACCTTCCTGCACGGCGTCGAGCGCCTCGGGGATGTTGTAGGGGTTGCACGCGATGTCACCGGCGTCGGCCACCTGCACCGCGGCGAACGGCGAGACGTCGAGCCCGGGGTGGTAGGGCCGCAGCAGCCGGCTGGCCTCGCGGATCTGGGCCGGCGCGAAGCGGGCACCCGGGCGGTAGGAGACGCCGCTGTCGAAGGGCACGCCCATGACCGCGATGTCCGCGCGGCCGACGTCCTCCAGCCGCGGCAGCCGCGCGAACGTCGCGATGCCGGCGAAGCGCGGGGTCTTCGAGGAGTCGACGGGCCCGATCGGGGTGCTGACGGGCGCGTCGACGCGGGCGCCGGCCGGGGTGGTGGGGGCGGTGGCGTTCTCGGTCATGGGGTTCTCCGGTTCGGTTCGCGGTTCAGCCGCGCGAGGGAAGCGCCGGCGAGAAGACCCAGAGGACCTGGGTGGTGCCCTTCTCGAGGGCGCTGCGGAAGGTGTGCTGGGCATGGGGGGCGAAGGTCAGCGCGTCGCCCTGCTCGAGGACGGTCTCGGTCTCGCCGAGGGTCACCGCGAGGCGCCCGGAGACCACGAAGACGAACTCGACGTCGGCCGGCAGGCTGTAGGGCTCCTCGCCACTGCCGCCGCCAGGCTCGATCTCGCTGAGGATCGCCTGCAGGCGCTGCTCGCCGCGCGGGGTGAGCAGGAACTCGTTCATCCCGACGCCGCCGAAGTTGATCGCCGGGTAGGCACCCCGTCGTACGACGTCACCGGCGGGGGCGTCGAAGAGCTCGCCCACGGAGATCTGCAGCGTCTCGCAGATCCGCATCAGCGAGGCGACCGAGGCGGTCGCCTGGTCGCGCTCGATCTTGGAGAGGAAGCCCTTGGTGATGCCGGCCGACTCGGCGACCTCCGCGAGCGTCATCCGGCGGGCCTGGCGCACGGCCTTGAGCTGCTGGCCGAGCTGTGCGCCGTCGGACTGACCTGCTGCGGCTGCCGTCATGGCTGGGCTCCTTCGGTGGGTGTGGCGGGTCGCGGAACGTGACCGGGGCCACGTCGCTCTCCCTCATGAAACACCATCACCTCGTCATGAAACAAGGGTTGACATCAAGGAAACCACGGGTGATGCTCGGGTGACCCAGACCACACCACTCCCCGAGGTGAACCCGCATGACCCCGATCGCACGCCCCGCCGCCTGGCTCGCTGCCGCGGCCGCCACCTGCTCGCTCGTCGCCGCCTGCGGGGGTGGCACCGACGCTCCGAAGTCGGAGAGCTCCATCGCGGTGCAGAAGAAGGACGCCGCGCTCAGCGCGAAGCTCCCCGCCGACATCCGCAAGGCCGGCGTGATCAAGGTCGGCACCGAGGCGCAGTACCCGCCGTTCGAGTCGCTCGCCGACGACAACAAGACGATCGTCGGCCTCGACCCCGACCTCGCTGCGGCCGTCGGCCAGGTGCTCGGCGTCAAGCTGGTCTACACGAACATGGCGTTCGACGGCCTGCTCCCGGCCCTCGACTCCGGCCGCTTCGACCTGGTCCAGGCCGCCGTCACCGACACCAAGGCCCGGGAGAAGCAGTACGACTTCGTCGACTACTTCATGACCGGCCAGGCGATCGTGGTCAAGAAGGGCAACCCCGACAAGATCGCCGGCGTCGACGACCTCTGTGGCCGGTCCGTCGCGGTGCTCAAGGGCTCGACCCAGCTGAAGATGCTCGAGGGCTTCAACACGAAGGAGTGCGCCGACAAGAGCATCATGGTCACCGCGCTCCCGACCGACAAGGACGCGCTGCTCCAGGTCCAGACCGGCCGCGCCGACGCGACGTTCACGCAGGACGCCGTCGGCGCCTACAACGTCAAGAACATCGGCGGCGGCAACCAGTTCGAGATCGCCAACTCCGAGGCGCTCCTGCCCACCCCGGTCGGCATGGTCTTCGACAAGCAGGACAGCCAGCTGCGCGACGTGCTCAGCGCCGCCATCGCCGAGGTCATCAAGAGCGGCGCCTACGAGCAGATCCTCGCGAAGTACGAGCTGGACGGCGGCGCCGTCGACGCCCCGGCCCTCAACGGTGCGGTCGACTGATGGCCACGACGACACCCGCGGCGCGTACGTCGACAGCACCCGCGCCGATCAAGGCGGTCCCGATCCGCCACTACGGCCAGTGGGCCTCGGCCGCGGTCGTCCTGCTGCTCGCCGGCGGCCTGCTCTACTCGGTGGCCGCCAACGACAACATCCAGTGGTCCGTCGTCGGTGACTACATGTTCCGCCCCGAGATCTTCCACGGCATCGGCATCACCCTGGCCCTGACCGTGCTCTCCATGGTCCTCGGCGTGATCGGCGGCGTCCTGCTGGCCGTCATGCGCCTCTCCGGCAACCCCGTCCTGCGCGCGGTCAGCGGCGGCTACCTCTGGATCTTCCGCGGCACCCCGGTCCTGGTCCAGATCGTCATCTGGTTCAACCTCGCCCTCGTCTTCCCGCGGCTCGGCGTCGGCTCGTTCAGCGTCGACACCAACCACGTGATCAGCCCGTTCGGGGCGGCGCTGCTCGCGCTCGCGCTCAACGAGGCGGCGTACATGGCCGAGATCGTGCGCGGCGGCATCCTCTCCGTCGACCAGGGCCAGACCGAGGCGGCGCACGCGCTGGGCTACAGCGGCGCGAAGACGATGCGGCTGATCGTCCTGCCGCAGGCGATGCGCGTGATCGTGCCGCCGACCGGCAACGAGGTCGTCACCATGCTGAAGACCACCGCGCTCGTCTATGCGATCGGCGCCGCCGACCTCTTCACCGAGGCCTACAACTTCGGCAGCAAGAACTTCACGCTCTTCGAGATGTACCTCGTCGCCAGCTTCTGGTACCTCGTGATGACCACGGTCCTCTCGACGCTCCAGAGCCGACTGGAGAAGAAGTACGCCAAGGGCAGCCACGCCGTCACCACCCGCACGGGCGGCATCACCCGTCTCTTCTTCCTGCGCAACGCACAAGGAGGCGTCGCATGAGCGCCGTCATGGTCAAGGCCGAGAACGTCCACAAGTCCTTCGGCCACGTCGAGGTCCTCAAGGGCATCGACCTCGAGGTGAAGAACGGCGAGGTCTTCTGCCTGCTGGGTCCGTCGGGCTCCGGCAAGTCGACGTTCCTGCGCTGCATCAACCACCTCGAGCAGGTCAGCGCCGGCCGGCTCTCGGTCGACGGCGCGCTGATCGGCTACCGCGAGGTGGGCGACAAGCTGCACGAGATGAAGCCGAAGGAGATCGCCGCCCAGCGCCGCGACATCGGCATGGTCTTCCAGCGGTTCAACCTCTTCCCGCACCTGACGGCGCTGGAGAACGTCATGCAGGCGCCCGTCAAGATCCGCGGTGTCGGCAAGGCGGAGGCGCGCGAGCAGGCCCTCAGGCTGCTCGACCGCGTGGGCCTGGCCGAGCGCGTGGACAACTACCCCGGCCAGCTCTCGGGTGGCCAGCAGCAGCGCGTCGCGATCGCCCGCGCGCTGGCGATGAAGCCGAAGCTGATGCTCTTCGACGAGCCCACCTCCGCGCTCGACCCCGAGCTGGTCGGCGAGGTCCTCGACGTCATGAAGGACCTGGCCAGGGAGGGCATGACGATGATCGTGGTCACCCACGAGATCGGCTTCGCCCGCGAGGTCGCCGACACGGTCGTCTTCATGGACGGCGGCGTGGTCGTGGAGGCCGGCTCGCCCGCCGAGGTCATCGACGCACCGCAGCACGACCGCACGAAGTCCTTCCTCTCCAAGGTGCTCTGAGCCCCGCTCCCCGAAAGGGACCCCATGTCCGACCTCGCCCGCCGTTCACTCCTGACCGGCGCGACCGGCATCGCCGGCGGTTCGCTCCTGCTCTCCGGAGCCGGGCGGGCCGCCGCGGCCCCGGCCGACGACATCCAGAACATCCTCAGCGCGGCCGTCGCGTGGCGTGAGACCGCTGCCGAGCGCGACATGCTCTACCGGCAGGGCTTCAACATCGCCCGCGACCGCATCGACGCCGTGCTCCGTGGTCGCGGCCAGACCCGGCGTGGCGACAAGCCGCTCGCGGTGATCTGCGACGTCGACGACACGGTGCTCTCCGCCGACACCTACTGGGTGCGGCTGGTCGCGGCCGGCAAGCAGGCCTTCGACGACGCCCTCTGGGACAAGTGGGTCATCGAGAACGGCCCGACCGCGACCGCCGGCGCGGTCGAGTTCACCCGCTACGCGGAGTCCAGGGGCGTCGAGGTCTTCTACGTCTCCTCGCGCGACCAGGGCCCGGACACCCAGAGGTACGGCGTCGGGAACCTGGCCCACGTCGGCCTCGCGTACGCCGACGACGCGCACTGCACCTTCCTGCGCGAGTCCTCCAACAAGGAGCCTGCGCAGAAGGCGATCGCGGAGACCCACGAGGTGATCGCCTACCTCGGCGACAACCTCAACGACTTCCGCCGCACGTACTACGTGAAGTCCGTGGCGCAGCGGAAGGTGCTCGCCGGCGAGGACGCCGAGGAGTTCGGCCGGAGGTTCATCCTCTTCCCCAACAACACCGACGGCCACTGGGTCGGCGCGATCTTCGGCGAGAGCGAGCCGGCTGACACCCCGGCGTACCGGGAGCGCATGCTGCAGGCGGCCCTCAACCAGGTGCCGTGACGGTGGCGGACGCGCCGGTCGCGGTCTACGCCGCACTCGACGACCACGTAGCGGCTGGTGTCGCGGCACTCGAGGCCGCCGGCTTCCGGGTCGTGCAGGCCGGGTCGGACGACCCCGCGGAGCTCGCCGCCGCGGCGGGTGACGCGGTAGCGCTGCTGGTCGGCTACGGCCGCGTGGACGAGGCGGTGCTGCGTGCGCTGCCAGGCTTGCGGGTGGTCTCCCTGATCTCACAGGGTCACGACAACGTCGACGTCGCGGCGTGCGCGCGGGCCGGCGTCCAGGTCGCCCACCTCCCGCCGGTCGCGACCGAGGAGGTGGCCGTCCACGCGTGGGCGCTCACGCTCGCGGCGGTCCGGCAGCTGCCGTTCTTCGACCGGGCCTCACGCTCGGCCTCGACGTGGGCGTCGCGGCCGCGCGCGATCCCCCGTCGGCTGTCCGGGCTCGAGGTCGGCATCGTCGGCACCGGCCGCACCGCCGCGGCGTACGCCGGGCTGGCCGGCGGGCACGTCGCCGCCCTTCGCAGCTGGTCGCGGAGCGGTCGTCCCCTGGCCGGAGCGACCCCTGTCGCGGACCTGCACGAGCTGCTCGCGACCTCCGACGTCGTCTCGCTGCACCTGCCGCTCGACGACGAGACGCAGGGGATCGTCGACGACGCATTCCTCGCCGCGATGCGGCCGGGATCCTGGCTCGTCAACGTCGCCCGCGGCGGCCTGGTCGACCCGGCCGCCGTCGCGCGGGCGCTCGACTCCGGGCACCTCGCGGGCGCGGCTCTCGACGTCCTGGACAAGGAGCCGGCTGCGCCCGGCCATCCGCTCGTGGCCCGCGACGACATCCTGCTGACCCCGCACACGGCCTGGCTCTCCGCGGAGTCCGAGCTGGCCTACGTCGTCGAGCAGGCCGCCAACGTCATCGCCTGGCTGCAGACCGGCGCGGTGACGCACCCCGTCCTTCCCTGACCGTTCCATCCGACCCGAGGAGACCCCATGGAGACCACCGAGATCGCCACCGAGCGCGAGCTCCGCGAGCAGCTGGCCGCCGTCTACCGCCTCGTCGCGCACTACCGGCTGACCGACCTGATCTTCACGCACATCTCGCTGCGGCTGCCGGGGCCGGACCACCACTTCCTGATCAACCCCTACGGCCTCCTCTTCGACGAGATCACTGCCTCCTCGCTCGTGAAGATCGACCTCGCCGGCAACAAGGTCGAGGAGTCGCCGTACCCGGTCAACCCCGCCGGCTTCGTCATCCACAGCGCGATCCACGCCGCGCGCGAGGACGCCCAGTGCATCCTCCACACCCACACGCGGGCCGGCTGCGCGGTCGCCGCCCAGGCCCACGGGTTGCTGCCGCTCAACCAGATCAGCATGGAGTTCCACGGCCGCACGGCGTACCACGACTACGAGGGCGTCGCCCTCTCGCTCGACGAGCAGAAGCGGCTCGTCCACGACATGGGAGACAACGACGTGATGATCCTGCGCAACCACGGCCTCCTCACCGTCGGTCGTACGCCGGGCGAGGCCCTGCTGCGGATGATCAACCTCGACAAGGCCTGCCAGATCCAGGTCGACGCCCTCGCGGGTGGCTCCGAGCTGGTGCTGCCGTCGGAGTCGCTGGCCATGCGGACCGCGGCCCAGCTCGCGGGCGAGGACACCGAGGGTGACGACTTCGTCGACGACCAGGCACTCGAGCTGGCGTGGGGTGCGCTGCTGCGCCAGGCCGAGCGGATCGCCCCGGACTTCCGCGACTGACGCCGGCCGGTCGCCTGGGCCGGTGGGCGGCCCGGGTGCGCCCGTGGGCCGGGTCAGTCAGGACGCCGGGTCGGCCGCGGCTCGTCCGGGCGGGCACCTCGTGCGGCCCGCGCCCTTCCTGGCAGCCCGGCTTTCGTGCACAGCCGGCGTCCACATGGTGAGGCCGGCCCGGTTTTCATCCACAGCAAAAGCGGCTCTGACCTGCGCAAACGTGTGGACGGAGGGTTGACGTTCGAACATGTGTTCGCAGACAATGGAGGCATGGACCAACTCTCGTCGTCCACCCCAGAGCCGCTGCTGTTGCAGGCGGTGCACGCGGTGGACATGCAGCTGACGAAGGTGCGGGATCTCGACCCCACCTTCCTCTCCCTGCCCGAGAAGGCTGAGCTCCTGCGCGAGCTCGTGCACGTCCGCGCCCAGGTCGACGGCCTGCTCGTCGACACCCTCGCCGTCGCTGCCGACGTGGCTGACAACGACGCCTGCACGACCGGTGGGTCCTGGCTCGCCGCACAAGCCCAGGTCGAGCCGTCCGAGGGAGGTCGGCTGCAGCGCCTCGCTGAGGCGGCAGTGCGTTGGCGTCGGGTGCGCGAAGCGATGCGCGACGGCGACCTCTCACCCACGCGTGCGGCGGCGATCACCGCGACGTTGGACGCGTTGGGTCCGGACGTCTCCACAGCGGTGCGGGAGCAGGCCGAAGACCACCTCCTGCAGTTGGCCGCCGACCACGACGTGCGCGAGCTGAAGCGGCTCGGTGCCGCTGTCCTCGAGGTGGTCGACCCCGACACCTACGAGGCCCACGAGCAAGCCCGCCTCGAAGCCGAGCTCCGCAAGGCCGACGAAGCCACCCGCCTGTCCATCCGCTCCCGCGGCGACGGCACCAGCCGGCTCACCGGCGTCATCCCCGACGCGGCGGCGGAGCGGTTGAGGACCTACCTCAACGCCTTCTCCTCACCCCGCCATGACGCAGCAACCGACAGCACGACTGGCGAGAGCGAGGAGCCGTCGCCCTACCTCGACCCCGTCACCGGCAAGAGGCTTACGGGCGACCGGGTCCGCGGCGAGGCGTTCTGTGCGTTCCTCGAGGCCGCCGACCCCACCAGGATGCCCGCCCACGGCGGAGCCGCGACCACCGTGATCGTCACGATGGACCTCGACAAGCTCCGCGAAGGCCTCGGCTGGGCGACCACCGGCGACCAGAGCAAGCTCACCCCCGGCGAGGTCCGCCGCCTAGCCTGCCAAGCCCAGATCATCCCCGCCGTCCTCGGCGGCGACTCCGAGGTCCTCGACCTCGGCCGCACCCGCCGCTTCTTCACCCCTGCTCAACGCAAGGCCATCGGCCTGCAGTGGAAGAGCTGCGCGATTGACGGCTGCGACGTCCCCGGACCCTGGTGCGAGATCCACCACCTCAGGCCCTGGTCGTCCGGCGGCAAGACGGAGCTCACCAACGGCATACCCCTCTGCCCACGCCACCACCACTACGTCGACGACCCCCGCTTCGACCTCACGGAGACACCGAGCGGCTACCAGCTGCACCGGCGCTGCTGACGCGCAGGAAGCACGCCGGAAGCGCCTGCCCGAACATCACCTCTGGGCATCAGCCGGGACATCACGCCTGGCCGACCACGCGGAGCGGGCCTTCCTCCGGCGTCGGCGGCTCGAACCGCGCAAAGTACTCCGTCGCGGCCTGCTCGGTGAGCGGCCAGTCGTCGGCGTACCGGCCGTGGCGCTGGCTGATCCGGCTCAGGATGGTCTCGAGGCTCGTGGCGACGTAGACCGTCTCCGGCACGACGCCGTGGGGTGCGAGCAGGGCGCGGTACTCGTCGCGTTGACGCAGGAACCAGAAGCCGAAGTCGAGGACGACGTCGTCGCCTGCCGCGACGTGGCGCAGCAGGCGTGCCTTCAGGTCGGCCGCTACCTCCGCGACCGTGTCGGGCGACGGCATCGTGGTGATCCCCCGCTCCCAGTACTCCAGCTCGAACGACAGACGCGTCCAGCCCTCGCGCTCCAGGCCCTTCGCGTGGGTGGTCTTGCCGGCACCGCCGGGGCCGCACATCATCACGACGCGCGGTCGTCCTCTGCCGCCCACTGCCATCACGCCGGCTGCAGGTCGCTGATCGGTGACTCGACCTGGCGGCGCCCACCGCGCTGCGACGCCGCACCGGCGACAACGACGAGGGTGATGCCGATCAGCTGGCCCACCGACGGCGTCTGGCTGAGCAGCACCGCGCCGTACGCCAGGCCTATTGCGGGTTCGAGCGCCATCAGCGTGCCGAACGCGGTGTGGGTCATCCGGCGCAGCGCGAGCAGCTCGAGCACGAACGGCAGCACCGGCATGAGCAGGGCGAGCAGCGCAGCCTCACCGAGCAGGGCGGGCGTCAGGTGCCCGGCAGCCTGCGGTACGCCGACGAACGCCGCGGCCACGGCGGCGATCGGCACCGTCATCGAGAGCGAGCCGATGCCCGTGAGCCGGTCACCGACCTTCTGCGTGAGGAGAATGTAGAGGCCCCAGCCGACGCCGGCGAGCGCCGCGAAGGCCACGCCGGGCAGGTCGACGTCGCCCTGCCACGGCTCGGTCATCAGCACCACGCCGGCGAGCGCGAGGCCCGGCCAGACGAGGGCCCGCCGGCGCGGGCTACGCGCGGCGGCGACCGTGAGCGGGCCGAGGAACTCGATGGCGACGGTCGTGCCGAGCGGGATCCGGCCGAGCGCCTCGAGGAAGGCCATCGTCATCAGCGCCGTCGCGATGCCCAGCGCCACCACGACCGGGATATCTCCCCGGCGCAGCGAGCGCAGCGGTGGCCGCTGGATCGCCAGGAACACCAGCGCGCCGAAGGTCAGCCGAAGCCACGCCGTGACCGGCGCGCCGACCTCGTCGATCATCGGCACCGCGAGTGCGGAGGCCAGCTGGACCGAGGCCATCGCACCGACCGCGAGCCCCCACGCCGGGACGGGAGCGCGGGTGGTCACGACCCCGACTCCCGTGCGCGCCGCTCCTGCCAGTCGCCCGCCTCGGCCAACCGACGCCGTTGCTGCGCGGCGGCCTGCCGGTCGAGGCCGCGGCCCCGCTCCTCCAGCCGCCCGGCGACCCGCTCGCGCAGGGCGGTCGGCTTCTGGTCGTCGTACTTGAACTTCGCCTCGACCCGCACCGGTACCAGCCGGAGGCCGCGGATCCCGGCCAGCATCCGCCCGTACGGCGCGTCCCCGGCCGCCACCGACGCGTGCCGCCCCTCAGGCTGGAGGTCGGCGAGCTGCGCGGTGAGGATGCGGGCCTTCGCGTCGGGGTCGTCGATGACGACCGGCCGGCAGACGAACTGCACCGAGGAGTAGTAGCTGGTCGGCACGCCGTCGGTCTCGGGCACGTCCTCGGGCGCCCGCCAGAAGCCCGGCACGAAGGCGTAGTCACCGATGACGGTGAGCCGGACCTCGGCGCTCGCCTCCAGGTGGGGCCAGACCGGGTTGGGCCGCGCAAGGTGGAGCAGCAGCTCGTCGGCGTCGACGGTGAAGTGCGTGGGCACGGTGATCGGCGCCTGCGCGCGGTCGCTGTTGTTCACCGCGAGGAGTCCGAAGCGCTCGCGGCCGGCGAGCCAGGCCCGCCACTCTGCGGCGCCGAGGGTCGCGTCCCAGGGGTGGACCAGCATCGCGGCATTCCCTCCATGCGTCCGTGCGCGGGCCGGGTAGCCGGCGTACGGAGCGCACGGTAGTTCACCGTGCCTGACCGGTCCGAACCGTTTTCGCAGGCACACTCGGTCCATGCACCAGGTGCGCGCAGCGACCACCGACGACGCCGCCGTCCTCGGCCGGATGCTCGCGGACTTCAACGCCGAGTTCGACGCGGAGGGGCAGGATCCGGAGGCGTTCGTCCGGCGCTTCCGGCTGCTGCTCGCGCGCGACGACGTGCTCGCCCTCCTCGCCGGAACCGACGCCCCGGCCGGTGACCCCGTCGGCTTCGCGCTGGTCACCTTCCGGCCCACGCCGTACGCCGATGGGCCGCTCGCGCAGCTCGAGGAGCTGTACGTCCGCCCCGAGGCCCGGTCGCAGGGGGCCGGCGCGGCGATGCTCCGCGCCCTTCGGGTCGAGGCGAGCCGGCGGGACGCGCTCGAGATCCTGATCAACGTCGACGCCGACGACGCCGACGCGCGGCGGTTCTACGAGCGCCACGGCTTCAGCTGCTGTGACCCCGACTCGGGCTCGACGATGCTCTGCTACCTCGGCTCCCCCGAGGCCTGACGCCCCCGAGACCTGAGCGCCCCGTCGTCCGCACAGCCCGTCGTCCGCACAGCCCGTCGTCCGCACAGCCCAGGGGCGCACCACGAGCTCGTGATGCGCCCTGGCGCCGGACGTCACCGCAGGGTGACGCTGACGTCGTGCTCCGTGTCCGTGACCGTGATCGGACTGAAGACGACCGTCATCGGCGGCGCGCAGTCGGGCTGGAACGCGGCAGTGGCGCTCAGCTCGAAGGTGGCCTTGCCGTTCTGGACGGGGAAGTCACCGGCGGCCGTGACCGATGCCTTGTTGGCGGCCTTGGGGTGGTGGTCGCCGGGGTTGATGCACGAGGCCGTGGCGGTGACCTCGATGTGGACCTGGGTCTCGTCGCCCAGGCCGGCCTCCTTGCCGGAGACGGTGAGAGTGCTGCCGGAGACGGTGACGACGAAGGCACTGGTGATGAAGTGCGGACTGCCGGCGTACGCCGGAGGGGAGACGAACGCCGCGACGAGGAGCGCTGCGCACGCGGGGATGAGCCTGAGGATCCTGGACATGGGAGATGACCTTTCTCGGGAGCGGGCCTCCCGGGACCTCAGTCTTCGCGCGGGGCACGGGCATGTCATGACCCGGAAGGGGCTCCCCCGGCAACGGTGCCGGGGCTGGGGCCGTCCCGGTGCCGGTGCACCCCAGCAACCCGAGTCCCTGCGGCTTCCCGACTCGGGCCCGCTGACCCGCGACCTAGCGGTGCTCGGCGCCGCCCGACACGCGGATCGTCTCGCCCGACACGAACCCGCTCCCGAGCAGCCACAGCACCGTCGCGACGACGTCGTCGGGCGTCCCGACCCGGCCCGCCAGGGTGCCCGCGGACGCGCCCGCGAAGAGCCCGGCGCGCGCCTGGGCTTCCAGGCCGTCCCAGGCACCGGAGTCGACGATGCCGGGCGACACGGCATTGACCCGGACGGGAGCCAGCTCGCGAGCGAGGTGGCTGGCCAGGAACGAGGCGGCACCGTTGGCCACGCCCATGACGACCTTGCCCGGAGCCGGCTTCCCCGCGACCACCCCGGAGAAGAGCGTGATCGAGCCCGTGGGCGGCAGCAGGGGCGCAAAGTGCTTCGCCAGCAGCAGCGGTCCGATCACCTTGGCGTCGAATGCGGCGACGATGCCGTCACGCTCGACCTCGGTCACGGGCACGTTGTGCGGAGCCGAGGCGGTCACGACGACGTGGTCGATCCGGCCGACCGCCGCCACGGCCACGCGGATCGACTCCTCGTCCGCGACGTCGATGCGCACGCCGGTCGCGGCGCCGGGGAGCCCGGCCGCGACGTCCTGCGCACGACGTACGTCGCGGCGCCGGGGAGCCCGGCCGCGACGTCCTGCGCACGACGTACGTCGCGGGCTCCGACGACGACCTCCGCGCCGGCCTCGGCTGCTGCCCGGGCGATCGCTGCGCCGAGGTTGCGTCCTCCGCCGACCACCAGGACCCGCTGGCCTTCGAGCTGCTTCATGACTGACTTCCTTCCGTGTGCTTCGCTGACGAGACGACGGTATGGTTTTGATACCGATCACCTCAACGAAACCGGGAGGCACCGTGACCACGGCGTACGACGTGATGGCGGCGACCTGCCCGAGCCGCACGGTGCTGCACCGGATCGGCGCGCGCTGGACGGTCTTCGTCGTGACCGCGCTCGCCGACGGGCCCCGCCGCTTCACCGAGCTCAAGCGCCACATCGAGGGCATCACGCCGAAGGTGCTCACCGAGACCCTCCGCGCCCTCGAGTACGACGGGCTGGTCACCCGCCGCGACCTCGACACGGTCCCGCCGGGGGTCGACTACGCGCTGACCGGACTCGGCCGGTCACTGCTCGAGCCGCTGACGGCCGTGCGCGTCTGGGCCGAGGCGCACGTCCCCGAGATCCTCGCGGCCCAGGACCGCGCCGACGCCGCGGTGCTCGACGGCGTGAAGCTCGACGGCGTGGAGCTCTAAGGCGTCGCGGTCGACGGCGCGCCCTGCGCCTGGCGGCTCAGCCGGCCCGGGACCGCAGGGCCACCCAGGCGTCGACACGCACCTGCGGGTCGGCCAGCGAGCGCCGGAGCAGCGCCTCGATCCGCTCGACGCGGTGCCGGACCGTGTTGCGGTGGATGCCCAGCTCGTCGGCGACCTTGAGCAGCGAGCCGTGGTGGCGCAGGAAGGCGTCGAGCGTCTCGAGCAGCACCTCGTCCTCACCGAGCGGCGCGAGCCACGAGGCGGCGAAGGCCTCGGCGCGGCCGCCGTCGAGCAGCGAGACCACCCCGCCGCGGACCCGCTCCGACCAGGCGACCACGGGCACCGACGACGACGTGAGCGCGAGCGCCTGACCCGCGGTGACGTGGCTGGTGGCGAGCGCCTCGGGGCTGCCCGCCTCACCGATGCCGACGCGCAGCCCCGCGGTCGCCAGGCGCTCGGCGAGGGACGCAGCCTCCGACGCGCGGGCGATGCCCACCAGCTCGGTGGTGCCGTCGACCGACGCGAGCCCGGCCAGCAGCGGCACCGCCTCGAGCAGCTCGAGCCCGTCCTCCAGGCGGGGTGCCGTGCCGCGGCAGCGCAGCGCGACGGCGACCCGCGGCAGCCGCGGTCGCGGGCCGGATCCCGCACCGAGCAGGACCGCCGCCGTGCGCAGGTCGCCCGCAGCCAGGAGCTCGACGGCACGGGTCCGCAGCCGGCGGTCGGCCTCGCGGCTCGCGCGGCGGCGCTGCTCGGCGAGGCCGAGCAGGGCGACCGCGGTGGCGACGGTGCTGCGCTCGGTCTCGGTGACCTTGCCCGCGAAGCCGGCCACGAGGTACTGCGACGGCCTGCCCTTCACGCCGATCGGCTGGACCAGCAGCGTGCCGCCCGGCGACGAGAGGCTCGCGGCCGCCCGCAGCCCCTGCGGCCGCATCCGCGCAACCGCGTCGTCGACGAGCGCGAGGTCGAGCAGCTCGGGGCGGACGCCGTACGGGCCGAGGACGAGACCACCGCGCGCCCCGACGATCGCGGCCATGCCACCGGCACCGGCGAGCTCCTCGACGACGGCCCCCGGGTCGTCCTGGAGCGCAGCCTGCGTGAGCGCGCGCTGCGCCTCGAGCGCCGACCGCGTGGCGGCGTCCTCCTCCTGCTGGAGGTGGGCGGCGAGCGCCCGGCTGACCGCGACGAAGCGGGTCTCGTGGGGTACCTCGAAGAGCGCGATCCCGTGCTCGCGGCAGGCGTCGACGAGCGCCGGCGGCGCAGCGTCGTAGACGATCACGCGGGACAGCCCGATCGCGACCAGGCCGACCGCGGCGAGCCGGCGGACGTAGTCGTCCCACTCCTGGACCCACCCCGCGGTCTCGAGGCCGGTGGTCAGCAGGACCTCCCCACCCTCGAGGAACGGCGAGGGGTCGACGAGCTCGCTGGTCGCCACCCAGCGGACCGTCTGGTCGCGGTGGAGGTCGACGACCGGGACCAGGCCGAGGGCGGCGTCGTCGAGGAGCTGGGCAAGCGTGGCCATGGTGTCAGTTTCGCACAGTCTCGGGTACGAGATTGTGCCGAACAGGCATGCCGTCCAACCCCCCGACAGCCCTACCGTCGAGGGGTACCCAGACATCGTCGTGCGGAGGACGCCATGACCACGAACACCACCGAGGCCACCCCGATCGAGGCCACCACCGGCGGGCCCACCCTGCCCCAGGAGCGCCGCCTCGTCACCGCGATCCCAGGCCCGAAGTCGCAGGAGCTGCAGGCCCGCAAGACGGCCGCGGTCGCCGGTGGCGTCGGCACGACGCTCCCCGTCTACATCACCGCGGCCGGCGGCGGCGTCCTCGTCGACGTCGACGGCAACTCGCTCATCGACCTCGGCTCCGGCATCGCGGTCACCACCGTCGGCAACAGCGCCCCCCGCGTCGTCCAGGCCGTGCAGGACCAGGTCGCGGCGTTCACGCACACCTGCTTCATGGTCACGCCGTACGCCGGCTACGTCGAGGTCGCCGAGGCGCTCAACCGGATCACCCCGGGTGACCACGAGAAGCGCACCGCGCTCTTCAACTCCGGCTCCGAGGCCGTCGAGAACGCGGTCAAGATCGCCCGCAAGTACACCGGCAAGACCGGCGTCGTCGTCTTCGACCACGCGTACCACGGCCGCACCAACCTGACGATGGCGATGACGGCGAAGAACATGCCGTACAAGGACGGCTTCGGCCCCTTCGCCTCCGACGTCTACCGCGCGCCGCTGTCCTACCCCTTCCGCGACGACCAGATGGACGGTGCCGCTGCGGCCGCCCGCGCGATCGACCAGATCGACAAGCAGGTCGGCGCGCAGAACCTCGCCGCGATCGTCATCGAGCCGATCCAGGGCGAGGGCGGCTTCATCGTCCCCGCCGACGGCTTCCTCCGCGCGCTCACCGAGTGGTGCACGGCCAACAACGTCGTCTTCGTCGCCGACGAGGTGCAGACCGGCTTCGCCCGCACCGGCGCGATGTTCGCCGTCGAGCACGACGACGTCGTCCCGGACCTGATCGTCACCGCCAAGGGCATCGCCGGCGGCCTCCCCCTCTCCGCGGTCACCGGCCGCGCCGAGATCATGGACTCCGCCCACGTCGGCGGCCTCGGCGGCACGTACGGCGGCAACCCGCTCGCCTGCGCCGCCGCCCTCGCTGTCCTCGAGACGATCGAGGCCGACGGCCTCGTCGACCGTGCCGCGAAGATCGGCGCGCTGATGACGCAGCGCCTCCTCGACCTCCAGGAGCGCGACGGCCGCATCGGCGACGTGCGCGGCCGTGGCGCGATGATCGCGGTCGAGCTGGTCAGGGCCGGCACCACCGAGCCCGACGCCGACCTGACCAAGCGGGTCGCCGCTGCCGCCCACGAGCGCGGCGTCGTCGTGCTGACCTGTGGCACGTACGGCAACGTGCTCCGCTTCCTGCCGCCGCTCTCCATCTCCGACGCCCTGCTCACCGACGCGTGCGACGTCCTCGACGAGGTCTTCGAGGTCACCAAGTGACCGCCGTCGCCGACGCTCCTGCCCCGCAGAGCACCATCGCTCCCGGCGCCTCCGTCCTCGCCGACGCGCGCTCGCAGCTCCGCACTGCCACCGACGTCCTCGGCTATGACCGGGGCGTCTACGAGATGCTCGCGACCCCGCGCCGCGAGGTCACCGTCTCCATCCCGCTGCGCCGCGACGACGGCACGCACGAGGTCCTCGTCGGCCACCGGGTGCAGCACAACTTCTCCCGCGGCCCGGCCAAGGGCGGCCTGCGCTACTCGCCCGACGTGACCCTCGACGAGGTGCGCGCGCTGGCGATGTGGATGACCTGGAAGTGCGCCCTCCTCGACGTGCCCTACGGCGGCGCGAAGGGCGGCGTACGCATCGACCCGCGGGAGCACTCGCAGGCCGAGCTCGAGCGCGTGACCCGCCGCTACACCTCCGAGATCAGCCCGCTGATCGGCCCCGAGCGCGACATCCCCGCGCCCGACATCGGCACCGACGAGAACACCATGGCCTGGATGATGGACACCTACTCCGTCCAGCAGGGCCACACCGTCCTCGGCGTCACGACCGGCAAGCCGATCAGCCTCGGCGGATCCCTCGGCCGCGCCACCGCCACCTCGCGCGGCGTCGCCCACGTCGCCTTCGCGGCACTCGCCGACCGCGGCATCACCGTCCACGGCGCCACCGCGGCCGTCCAGGGCTTCGGCAAGGTCGGCCGCTACACCGCCCGCTTCCTCGCCGAGGCCGGCATGAAGGTCGTCGCGGTCTCCGACCAGTACGGCGCGATCGCCGACGAGCGCGGCCTCGACGTACCTGCGCTCGAGGCGCACGTCGACGCGACCGGCTCGGTCGTCGGCTTCACCGGCTCCGACGTGCTCGACGGCTCCGCACTGCTCGAGCTCGACGTGGACCTGCTGGTCCCCGCCGCGGTCGAGGGCGTGCTCAACGCCGGCAACGCCGAGCGCGTGAAGGCGAAGGCCATCGTCGAGGGCGCCAACGGTCCGACGACGCCCGAGGCCGACGAGGTCTTCCGCCGCAACGACATCCTCGTCGCCCCCGACATCCTCGCCAACGCCGGCGGCGTGGTCGTCTCCTACTTCGAGTGGGTGCAGAGCTCGCAGGCGTTCTGGTGGTCGGCCGACGAGGTGGAGTCCCGCCTCGCCGCCCGCATGGACATCGCCTGGCGCGACGTCAACACCGCCGCCCGCCAGCGCGGCCTCGCGCTGCGCGACGCCGCCACCGTCCTCGCCGTCGAGCGGGTCGCCCAGGCGCACCTGCTGCGCGGCCTCTACCCGTGACGGTCTGACCCCACCCCGCTCTCCCCACGCCTGAAGGACTCCCCGATGACGATCACCACCACCCGCACCGGCCTCGTGCCGGCGTCCGTCCACGCGACCATCACCCGCCTCGACCCCCAGCACGGCCAGCACATCGGCGGCCGCGGCCTGGCGGCCGGGTCCGGCGCGACGTTCGAGGTCCTCGACAAGGCGACCGGCGACCAGCTGGCCACCTTCGCCGACGGCGGCGCGACCGAGGCGACCGCCGCGGTTGACGCGGCTGCGGCGGCGTTCCCGGCCTGGGCGGCAACCCCTCCGCGGGTCCGCGGCGAGGCGCTGCGTACGGCGTTCGGGCTGATGGTCGAGCGGTCCGAGGAGCTCGCCGCGCTGATCGCCGCCGAGAACGGCAAGTCGCTCGCCGACGCCCGTGCCGAGGTCGGCTACGCGGCGGAGTTCTTCCGCTGGTTCGCCGAGGAGGCGGTGCGTCCGGAGGGCGACTTCGCCGAGTCGCCGGCCGGTGGCACCCGCACGATCGTCACCAGCCGTCCGGTGGGTGTGGCCGCGCTCGTCACGCCGTGGAACTTCCCGGCCGCGATGGCGACCCGCAAGATCGGCCCGGCGCTCGCCGCCGGCTGCACCGTCGTGCTGAAGCCCGCCGCCGAGACCCCGCTGACCGCGCTCGCGGTCGCCCGGATCCTCGAGGAGGCCGGCGTCCCGGCCGGCGTCGTCAACGTCGTCACCACCACCGACCCCGGTGCCGTCGTCGGCACCTGGCTCGCCGACAGCCGGGTCCGCAAGGTCTCCTTCACCGGCTCCACCGGCATCGGCCGGCTGCTGCTGGGCCAGGCCGCGGACCGCGTCGTCAACTCCTCCATGGAGCTGGGCGGCAACGCGCCCTTCGTCGTCGCGGCCGACGCCGACCTCGACGCTGCTGTCGCCGGCGCGATGATCGCGAAGTTCCGCAACGGCGGCCAGGCCTGCACCGCCGCCAACCGGTTCTACGTCCACGAGTCCGTGGCGGCGGAGTTCACCGAGAAGCTCGGCGCGGCCATCGAGGCGCTCACCGTCGGCAGCGCCTTCGAGGACGGCACCGCGATCGGCCCGCTGATCAGCGCCAAAGCGGTCACCAACCTCTCCGCGCTGGTCGAGGACGCCGTCGCCCGCGGCGCGCGGATCAGCCACCGCGCCCACACCAGCACGCTCGAGGGCCACTTCTACCCGCCGACGCTGCTCGTCGACGTACCGGCGGACGCGCAGATCATCCGCACCGAGGCGTTCGGCCCGGTCGCCCCGGTCGTCACCTGGAACGACGAGGCCGAGCTGCTCCGCCAGGTCAACGACACGGAGTTCGGCCTCGCGTCGTACATCTACTCCGGTGACCTCAAGTGGGCGCTCCAGCTTGCCGAGAAGGTGGAGGCTGGGATGGTCGGCGTCAACCGTGGCGTCGTCTCCGACCCGGCCGCCCCGTTCGGCGGCGTCAAGCAGAGCGGCCTCGGCCGCGAGGGGGCCCGCGAGGGCGTCCGCGCGTTCACCGAGACGCAGTACTTCTCCGTCGACTGGAGCTGATCCCGATGCACGTGACCGACACCCTCAAGCTGGCTCCGGCGGAGCTGCGACGCGACGTGGTCCTGCGCGCGTTCGAGCTGCTGCGCAAGCGCGTGGCCGTGGAGTGCACCGGCGAGACCGGTGCCTCCGCGGGCTTCCCGCGGCTGCAGTTCCGCGACCTCCCCGCGGCCGCGGGCACGCTCGTCGTGCGGGCCACCGTCGTCGACCGCGGCAGCCGCTGGCAGCGCGTGGAGTACGACGCGACGTACCGCCACCCCGACGCGACCGGCGAGCTGGTGGCCCGCCAGGTCGCCCGCGCGGTCGGCCAGACCTGCGCCCTGCCCGCGACCGAGCCGGCCGTCCCTGCGCCGCGCACGACCCCGGAGCTGTCCGCGACCCCGCGCTGACCAGGCGCGGGCCAGGCGCCACGGCGGCGGCAGCTCGATCCGCCCGCCGCTCCGAGAGATCTTGTGGTCGGACCACATGGGCCTCGTCACGTGACCCATGTCACTATCCGGTGTCGGGGGACGCGGCAGGTGCCGCTCGGACGCCGACCATGGGGAGCACGACATGTCGATCGATGACCAGACCGCGCCAGCACCGGAGGAGTCGGGCCGCCGGCTTCCGGAGATGAGCCGGCGACGGCTCGTGGGCTACCTGGTCGCGGCACCGACCCTGACCGTCGCCGTACGCCTCGGGCTGGACGGCGTCGCGGCGCCACCGGCGGAGGCGGTCGTCCCGACCCTGCCGGGCGCCGCGGACCTCTTCGACCTGAGCGACCTGCTCAAGCTCGCCGCCCAGCCGACGTCGAACCTGATCGCGCTGCAGGTCACCTCCGACGGCCTGATCCACTTCGCGCTGCCGCGGGCGGAGGTCGGGCAGGGCATCACGACGTCGACGTCGATGCTGATCGCCGAGGAGATCGACGCGCCGATGTCCCACGTGCGCGTGACGCTCGCGCCGGCCCGCCCGGAGCTGCTCTACAACCAGCTGACGGGCGGCTCCAACACCACCTTCTCCACCTACGGCCCCATCCGTACGGCGGCGGCGATCGCCCGCCAACGCCTGGTCAAGGCAGCCGCCCAGAAGTGGGGCGTGCCGGCTTCCACCCTGACGACCAGGGACGGCTACGTCATCCGTGCCGATGGCGCCCGGCTCAGCTACGGCTCGCTCGCGACCGCGGCCGCGGCCACGACGTCGTCCGCCACCGAGGTCCACCTGAAGTCGCCCGACCAGTTCAAGGTGATCGGCACCCCGCGGAACCGGGTGGACGCCCGGCTCTCGGTGACCGGCCAGAAGACCTTCGCGATGGACCTGAAGATCCCCGGCGCGCTGCCGACCATGGTCTGCCGGCCGCCGACGGTCAACGGCAAGGTCGTGGCGGTCAACAACGCCGCCGAGGTCCGCGCGATGTCGGGCGTCACCCACGTCGAGGTGATCCGGACCGGCGTCGCTGTCCGGGCGCGCACGTTCGGCCAGTGCATCAGCGCGATCCGCGCGCTCGACGTCACCTGGGGTCCGGGCACGATCGGCACGAAGTCCGACGCCGACATCCTGGCCGAGGTGAAGCGGGCCGAGCTCCCGATGGTGGTGCCCGCGGTGCCGCTCCTGGCCAAGACCATCGACACGTCGTTCACCTTCTGGTTCGCCGGCAACAGCGCCCTCGAGACCAACTGCGCGGTCGCCGACGTGCGCGCCGACAGCGCGCAGATCTGGGGCTCGTTCAAGTCGCCGATCACCGCCCAGCAGCGCGTCGCCGAGCTGCTCGGCATGGCTGCCGGCAAGGTCAAGGTCAACGTCACCCAGGGCGGCGGCTCCTTCGGGCGCAAGCTCTTCTACGACGCCGCGCTCGAGGCGGCGGAGGCCTCCAGGAAGATGGGCGCCCCGGTCCGCCTGATGTGGCACCGGATCGACGACGTACGCCAGGGCCGGGTGCACCCGATGTCGACCTCGCGGGTCCGGGCCACCGTCCTCGGCACCAACGTGCTGACCTACGAGCAGCGCCACACCAGCGTCAAGACCGACTTCACCCACGGCCTGGGCGAGGTGATCACCGGCCACTCGGCTGAGCTCCCGGTGGGTGACCTCGGCTGGTCGGAGACGGTCTTCGCGCTCAGCCAGATGACGCACTACAACTACGGCGTCACGACACAGGTGCTCAACGAGGTCGACGGCGGGTTCAACACCGGCAGCATGCGCAACATCTACTCGCCGAACGTCGCCGTCGCGCGTGAGCTGACGACCGACCAGATCGCGAAGCTGATGAAGAAGGACCCGCTCGCCTTCCGCAAGGAGTTCGCCCGCGACAAGCGGAGCATCGCCGTGCTCGACCGTGTCGCCGCGGTCGGCGGCTGGGGCCGGACCATGCCCGCCGGCACCGCCCAGGGCGTCGCGATCCACAACGAGTACCACGGCGTCACGGCGTGCCTGGTCGAGATCGACTGCACCACGCCCACGGTCACGCGCAAGGTCCGCGACGCCTACACCGGGCCGCGTGTCACCAAGGTCGTCTTCGCCGTCGACGTGGGCCAGGTGGTGAACCCGAAGGGGCTCGAGGCGCAGATGCTCGGCGGGATCATGGACGGCATCGCCCTGACCCTCACCTCGTCGGTGCACCTGAAGAACGGCACCTTCCTCGAGGGCAGCTGGGACAACTACGCCTACACCCGCCAGTGGAACGTCCCGCCGGTGGTGAAGGTGATCATCATGCCGTCGACCAGCCACGAGCCGGGTGGAGCCGGCGAGCTCGGCGTCGCTGCCACGGCTGCGGCCGTCGCCGCGGCGTACGGCAGGGCTGTGGGGAAGCTGCCGACGGAGTTCCCCGTCAACCACGGCCAGCCGCTCTTCTTCGAGCCGAAGCCGACCGTCCCGCCCGTCCCCCAGTCGCCGACCAACGGCCTCACCTTCTACTGAGCGGAGCAGTCCCGTGCCTCAGCACACGTTCAAGGTCAACGGAAAGTCCGTCACCGTCGATGCCCCGGACGACGTCCGGCTGCTCTGGATCCTCCGCGACATCCTCGGGATCACCGGCCCGAAGTACGGCTGCGGCATCAACGTCTGCAAGGCGTGCACCAGCCACATCAACGGCCGCGCGTTCAACCCGTGCTCGGTGCCCGTCGGCCAGGTCGGCCCGGACGACGAGATCACCACGATCGAGGGCCTGCCCGCGACCGTCGGCAAGGAGCTGCACCCGATGCAGGAGGCGTGGCTGGCCCACGACGTCGCCCAGTGCGGCTACTGCCAGCCGGGCCAGATCATGGCGGCGGTCGACCTGGTGAAGAAGGTCCGCAAGGAGGGCCGCCAGATCACCAACGCCGACCTCGACCAGCTGCGCAACATCTGCCGCTGCGGCACGTACACGCGGATCCGTGAGGCGATCCGCGACGGCGCCAGCAAGATGTGACGATGGCGGACGTCCTGCGCTTCGTCGCCGACAGCCTGTCGACCGGGCCGGTCGCGCTCGCGACCGTGGTGAGCACGTCGGGCTCCTCGCCCCTGCCCGCGGGCTCGGCGATGGCGGTCACCGCGGAGGGCGACGTCGTCGGCTCGGTCTCCGGCGGGTGCGTCGAGGCTGCCGTCTTCGATCTGGCCCAGGAGGTCCTGCGCGGGACTGCCGGGCCGGGGCTCCACCGGTTCGGCTTCGCGGACGCCGACGCGTTCGAGGTCGGCCTCACCTGCGGCGGCGCGCTCGAGGTCTTCGTCGAGGCCGTGCGCCCGGCGCAGCGCAGCCGGCTCGACCGCCTGCTCCTGGACGTCGGGGAGCAGCGCGCCGTGGCGCTCGCGACGGTCACCGCGCACCCGGACCCTGCCCAGGTCGGGCTCCGGGTGATGCTCCGTCCCGACGGGGACGCAGCCGGCGCCACCGCCGACGAGCTGCGCCTGCTCGCCCTGGTCGGCGACGACGCCCGCGCCATGCTCGGCAACGGCACCACCGGCAGCCTGACGTACGGCGCACTGGGCGAGCGGCTCGGCGACGCGATCCGGGTCTTCGTGCAGACCTGGGTCCCCGCGCCACGGCTGATCATCGTCGGCGCGGTCGACTTCTCCGCCGCGCTCGCGCGCGTGGCGAAGGTGCTCGGCTACCGGGTCACGCTCTGCGACGCCCGGCCCGTCTTCGCCACGCCCCAGCGCTTCCCCGCGGCCGACGAGGTCGTCGTCGACTGGCCCCACCGCTACCTCCGCGCCGAGATCGAGGCGGGCCGCACCGACGGCCGCACCGCCGTCTGCGTCCTCACGCACGACAGCAAGTTCGACGTGCCCGCGCTCGAGGTGGCGCTGGCGTCGGGCGACGTCGGCTACGTCGGGGCGATGGGCTCCCGGCGTACGCACGGCGACCGGGTCGGGCGGCTCCGGGACGCGGGCGTCACCGACGACGCCCTCGCGCGCCTGCACTCCCCGATCGGCCTCGACCTCGGGGCGCGCACGCCGGAGGAGACGGCGGTGAGCATCGCCGCCGAGATCATCGCCAGCCGGTACGCCGGCACCGGCCGCCCGCTCGCGGCGACCGGCGGCGACATCCACCGCCCCGGCGGAGCGGTCGAGGCGGTCGAGGCGGTCCGCGCCCCGGCGCGCGCGTGAGGCGGGGTCGCTACGCTGCGCCGGTGGAGAGCGAATCCGTCGAGCGTGTCCTCGACCGCGTCGACGCGAGCATGGACCAGCTCGTCGAGACGTCGGTCGCGCGGTTCTTCGACCAGGTGCCGGCGTACTCCGCGAGCCCCGATGCGGCCCTGCGCACCGACGTCCTCCTGCACACCCGCGCGGTCTTCGAGGTCGTGCTGACCACGCTGCGCGAGCGGCGCGTGCCCGGCCCCGGCGACTTCACGATCACGCCGGAGCAGGCGAGCCACCGGGTCCGCCAGGGCGTCACGCTGGCGGACTTCCTCCGCGCCTTCCGGATCGGTCAGGTCACCCTGTGGGAGGGGATCGTGGCGGCGTCGTCCGAGCTCGAGACCTGGGAGGTCGCGGTCGAGGCGGCGACGTACCTGATGAATGCCATCGAGGTCGGCAGCTCGATCGCCGCCGCGTCGTACATGAGCGCGCAGCAGCTCGACCTCGCGGAGCGCGACCGGGTCCGGCGCGACCTCGTCGAGGACCTGCTGAGCGGCGGCGAGCTCCGCGAGGAGACGAAGCGCGCGCTCGCCGTCGAGTGCGGCCTGGAGCGCGCGACCCCGCTGCTCGTCGTGGTCGCGGAGCCGGTGACGCCGCCGACGGACCAGCACCAGCTGCGCAGCGCGCTCGCCACCGTCCGCACCGCCCTCGGCGAGCGGGGCATCGCGATCATCCGGCAGGGGCAGATCCTCGCGATCGTCCCGTCCACCGGCGACGGCACGGCGGCCCTCGCCGGCCTCGACCGGGCCCACCGCCAGGTCAGCCGGCTGGGCGTGGACCTCGTCGTCGGGGCGAGCACGCTGCACGCCGGGCTGGCCGGCGTGCCCGAGGCGTTCCGCGAGGCCAACGTGGCCCGCGAGTCGCTCGCCGGGCAGGCGGGCATCAAGGCGCTCTCGACCCTCTCCCTCGTGGACTACCTCGTGCTCCGCGACGACGCCACCGCGCGGCGGCTGATCGCCCCCGACCTGCGACGGTTCATCGAGGAGGACCTCGCCCGCGAGGGCGTCTTCCTCGAGACCCTCCGCGCGTACGTCGAGAGCAACATGAACGCCAAGATCGCCGCCGACCGGCTCCACGTGCACGTCAACACGGCGTACTACCGGCTCGACCGGATCGGTGAGCGGACCGGCCTGGACCTGCGCAGCTTCGCCGACCTGGAGGAGATCCTCGTGGCCGTGCGGCTGCTCACCGGCAACGGGCCCGCCCCGGCATGAGGCGCCCGTGACCGCGCGCGTCGGACTGGTGCTCGCGGCCGGCTCCGGGCGCCGCTACGGCGGCCCGAAGGCGCTCGTCGAGTCGGGCGGCGAGACGTGGGTCGAGCGGACCGTCCGCTCGCTGGCCGACGGCGGGTGCGGACCGGTGCTGGTGGCGGTCGGCGCGCAGGCCGACGCGGTGACCGCGGTCCTCCCGCCCGGGGTCGTGCCCGTCGAGGTCCCCGACCACCTGACCGGGATGGGCGCCTCGCTGCGCGCGGGGCTCTCCCGTGCCGCCGGCCTGGGCGCGCTGCAGGTCGTGGTCACCCTCGTCGACCTGCCGGACGTCGGCGTCGACGTCGTACGCCGCCTGCTCGCCGCCGCCGACCCGCAGGACACCGACGTGCTCGCCCGCGCGGCGTACGACGGACGGCCGGGGCACCCGGTCCTCATCGGCCGCCGCCACCTCGCGCCGATCCAGGAGCTGGCCCAGGGCGACGAGGGCGGGCGCGCCTACTTCGGCCGGCACGCCGTCACCCTGGTCGAGTGCGGCGACCTCGCCACCGGCCACGACGTCGACCGGCCACCGGCCTGAGCCCGGCTGCGCGTCGGCCCTATCCTTGATTCATTGTGTTTTACCACTATCGAGACGAGGCTCCGCGCGTGAACCGGCGATGACCCCAGCCACGACCACGGTCGGCCGCCCCCGCACTCACCGCACCGGGCCGCTCCTCCTCGCGGTCCTGCTCGTGGCCGCCAACCTCCGCCTCGGCGTCACCTCCCTCGGTGCCCTGCTCGACCAGGTCCACGACGCGACCGGGATGTCGGCCGCGACCGCCTCCTCGCTCACCTCGCTGCCGGTGCTCTGCTTCGCCGTCGTCGGCGCGACCGGCATGGCCCTCGCCCGCCGGGTCGGCGTGCACCGCGGCATCGCCGTCGCGATGGCGCTGCTGGCCGCCGGACTCGGCGTCCGCGTCCTCGGCGCGTCCCCGCTGCTGGTGCTCGGCACGCTGCTCGCCTGCGCCGGCATCGCGCTCGCCAACGTCCTGCTGCCGGCCGTGGTCAAGGAGCACTTCCCCGACCGGGTCGGCGCGGTGACCGGTGCCTACAGCGCGGTCCTGTCCGGAGGTGCCGCGCTGGGGGCGGCTGCCACCGCGCCGATCGCCGACGCCGCCGGCAGCTGGCGCGCAGGCCTGGGCACCTGGGCCGTCGTCGCGGTCGCCGCGCTGGTGGCCTGGGCGCCCTACTGCCGCGACCCCGACCACACCGGCCGCGGCCAGCGCGGCCCGTCCCTCTGGCGCAGTCCCACCGCGTGGGCCGTCACCGTCATCTTCGCGACGCAGGGCATCGCGGCGTACGTCGTGATGAGCTGGCTCCCGACCGTCTACGTCGACGCCGGGTTCAGCCACCGCGAGTCGGGACTGCTGCTCGCGGTCTCGATCCTCGTCGGTGTCCCCGTCTTCTTCGTGGTGCCGACGATCGCCACGCGCCTCCGTTCGCAGGGCCACCTGCTGGCCGGGCTCTCGCTGCTCATGGGCGCGGGCTTCCTCGGCCTCTGGCTCGCACCCGTCGGCGGCGCGTGGCTGTGGGCGGTCATCCTCGGCGTGGGCGGCGGCATCTTCCCCGTCGTGCTCACCCTCTTCTCGCTCCGCGCCGCCGATTCCGCCGCCACCGCCGCGCTCTCGGCGATGGGCCAGAGCGTCGGCTACCTGCTCGCCGCCGGCGGCCCACTCGGCGTCGGCCTGCTCCGCGACGCCACCGGCTCGTGGTCGCTGCCGCTCGCGCTGCTCGTCGGCCTGATGCTGGTCCAGATCCCGATCGGGTACGCCGCCGGCCGGCCGGTCCTCGTCGGCGCGCCCCGCAACTGACGCGGCGACTGACGCGGCGACGGGCCCGCAACCGACCCCGGCAACCGACCCTGCGAGGACTCAGTCCCGCCGCGCCTCGAGGGCCAGGCAGAGGGCGGCGACGTCGCGCGGGCGGTCGAGGCGCCGGCCCGTCTTCTCCTCGAAGCGACGCAGCCGGTGCCGCACCGTGTTGGCGTGGCAGGAGAGCCGATGGGCCGTCTTCGTCGCGGAGCCGCCGACATCGACCCAGACCCGCAGCGTCTCCAGCAACGTGTAGCGCTCGGCGTCGGCGAGGGCGTCGAGCGGGCCGAGCACGTCGTCGGCCATCCGCCCGGCGACGTCACCACCTGCTGCGACCGTGATGCCGACCGGGTCGTCACCGAACCGGACCACCCCTCCCGCCACCGGGGCGGCCGAGGCCGCGAGCCGGGCCAGCTCGAGCGCACGCGCCGCACCGGTCAGGTCGTCGATCACCGGGCTCACGCCGACGCGCGGCCGACCGTCGCCCTCGAGCAGCTCGACCACCCGCTCGACGTGGAGCGTGCCGACGTCGACCACACCGACCTGTACGTCGGGCAGCAGCCGCCAGGCCGAGCGGCACCCGAGCCGCGCCAGCTCCGCCTCGATGCCCAGGAGCGCCGAGCGTCCGGGGGCGGGCAGCAGCGCGGCGACCACGACGTACGTCCCCGAGACGGGCAGGCCGAGCAGGTCGGCGACCTCCCACAGCGTGCGGCGGTCGACGAGGGTCCCGGCGAGCACCGTCTCGACCAGCGCCGAGCGCTCCGCCTCCCGGTGCACCAGCCGCTCGGTCAGGGTCGCGTTGTACGCCGCGGTCATCGTCTCGGTGAAGACGTCGTGGGCGACCACCGCGTCGGCGGTCGCGACGAGCACGGCGTCGGCCGGGATCCCGCGCTCCCGCCCCTCGGCGATGACGTGCTCCCACATCACGCGGAAGCCGATCCGGTACGCCGCCAGGACGTCGGAGAGCGGCACCCCCGCCTCCGCCCGTCGTACGCCGGTCGCGGCTGCCGGCGCGGGGTCGCCGACGACGCCGCGGGCCAGGCCCTCGAGGACGAAGCGGAGGTTCTCGACGCAGCTCGCGGTGAGCTCGTCGGCGGGCACGGCCACGCTGGCGTTGTAGAACGCGACGCGGTCACGCACGTGGCGCGCCACCTCGGCCCCACGCTCGTCGAGCGTCGCGAGGAGCGCGGCGGTCAGCTCCTCCAGCCGGGGGTCGGCCGGCCGCGGCCGCGCGTCGGCCTGCCTGGGGATGGTCATGCCACCAGACCCTACGAGGCCACAGCCCCGAAGACAGGCGGGTTGTCAGGACCCACAACCGGACGTCCCCCGAACTGTGAAAAGTGAACGGGGTCACACTCTGTACGCGCACTCTCCAGCCTCCTATCGTCGGTGAGCACGGCGGGCTTCACCTCGGGCGTGCCCGGTAGACCTCATGGGGAAGGCATTCATGGCCACCGACCAGACCTCTGCTCCGGGAGCTGACGCAGCCGCCACCGTCGCGGCGTGGCGCTCCCTGGCCAGCAGCAACCCGCCCGACGCGGCCGAGGCGGCGTGGAGCCGCATCCTCGAGCTGCAGGACCTGGGCCGCACCGACCGCAAGCAGGCCGACGCGCTCCTCAACGACCTCTTCCGCGCCGGCAGCCCCGCCCGCGGCCTCGACGGCCCGACCGACGGCATCCTCGTGCTGACCACCACCACGAAGCTCACCGACGTCGCACTCAAGGCCCTGACCTCGGCGTGGATGCCGTGGGAGGGCAAGCGCTTCGACGCCGACGCCGGCACCGGCGACAACCGGATGACCGACGACGCCACCGTCGTCGGCAAGGTGCTCTGGCCGCTCTACTCGATGAAGGACTCGCTCGCCGGCAAGGTCGCCTTCGACTTCACGACGTACGTCGAGCCCGGCGTCGAGGACCCCGACATCGAGGTCATGGTCATCGACTACGCCGACATCAAGGACAACCCGCGCCTGCTGATCCGCAGCATCCGCGACGAGCTGGTCGAGCTGGTCCCCGGCGCCTACCTCGGCAAGGTGCTCTACCGCCTGCCCACGAAGTCCTACGCGAAGCTCGGCTACTTCGCTCTCCGCACGCCCTGACCCCTGCCGCCTGACCCGCACCCACCCACGCCGTACGCCGTCGTACCCCGCCCGACCTGCGAGGAGCATCATGAGCCCGAAGATCCCCAACCCGCTGAACCTGCAGTGGTACCAGCACCCGTCGCTGCTCCTGCAGCTCAACGCGCTCGCCAACGAGCGCGACGACCTGCGCGAGAAGAACCTCTTCGAGGGCGAGGGCATGCGGCCCGAGGGCGACATGGGCGAGCCGACCCCCGAGGTGATCCGGGCGCGCACGCCCGAGGGCACGTGGAACGACCTGGGCTGCCCGCACATGGGCGCGAAGGGCACGGGCTTCGGCCGCAACGTCCCGATCGAGAAGACCATCGTCGACCGCAAGCGCCTGCTGACGCCGGACCCGCGCGAGATCAGCCGCAAGCTGATGGCGCGCGACACCTTCAAGCCGGCCGGCATCCTCAACGCGCTGGGTGCGGCGTGGCTGCAGTTCGAGAACCACAACTGGTTCTTCCACGGCAACGGCGTCGCCGACAAGGTCATCAACATCCCGCTCCAGGACGGTGACGACTTCCCGGAGAACCCGATGGTGATCCGCGAGACGATCCCGCTCCGCGGCGAGATCAAGGACGGCTGCCCGGCGCCGGTCTTCGCCAACGAGGAGACCCACTGGTGGGACGGCTCGCAGATCTACGGCTCGGGCCAGGAGAAGCAGGGCCAGATCCGCACGTTCAAGGACGGCAAGATCAAGGTCGACGACAGCGGTCGCCTGCCGGTCAGTGACATCCCCGGCGTCGACCTCACCGGCATGCAGGAGAACTGGTGGTTCGGCCCCGGCCTGCTCCACACGCTCTTCGCCCGCGAGCACAACTCGGTCGTCGACGCGATCAGGAAGGCCCACCCGGACTACAACGACCAGCGCCTCTTCGAACTCGGTGTCCTCGTCGTCTCCGCGCTGATCGCGAAGATCCACACGGTCGAGTGGACCCCCTGCGTGCTGCGCCACCCGGCGCTCCAGATCGGCATGAACGCCAACTGGTACGGCGCCCTCGGCGAGACGTTCAAGGACAAGGTCGGCCGCATCGGCGACTCCGAGGCGTTGTCGGGCATCATCGGCTCGGCGACCGACCACCACTCCGCGCCGTTCTCACTGACGGAGGAGTTCGTGTCGGTCTACCGGATGCACCCGCTCATCCCCGACGACTGGTCGTTCTACAGCCTGGAGACGGGTGCCCACGTCCAGGACGCCTTCTTCACCGACATCCAGGGCCGATACACGCGCGACTTCATGGACAGCCTGACGATGGGCGACCAGTGGTACTCCATCGGCAAAGCGAGCGCGGGCGCGGTCTGCCTGCACAACTACCCCAACGCGCTGCGCAACCTGACCCGCATCGACGGCCAGGTCACCGACCTCGCCACGCTCGACATCGTCCGCGACCGCGAGCGTGGCGTGCCGCGCTACAACGACTTCCGCGAGGCGCTGCGGATGCCGCGACGCAAGCGGATCGAGGACATCACCCCCAACAAGCAGTGGGCCAGGGAGATCAACGAGGTCTACAACGGCGACGTCGACGCGGTCGACCTGCAGATCGGCATGCAGGCCGAGCAGCCGCCGAAGGGCTTCGGCTTCTCCGACACGGCGTTCCGGATCTTCATCCTGATGGCCTCGCGCCGGCTCAAGAGCGACCGCTTCTTCACCAAGGACTTCCGCCCGGAGGTCTACACGAAGACCGGCTTCGACTGGGTCAACGAGGCGACCATGAAGGACGTCCTGCTCCGTCACTACCCGGAGCTGGAGCCGGTCATCGGCGACGTCGAGCGCGTCTTCGCGCCGTGGCACGAGCTCGGCCTGACCGAGCCGGGCAAGAAGCCCACGATCATCCGCGCGGCCGACACGGTGAAGTCCTACCTGCCGTGGGGCTGACGGCGCTGACTCCGGACAACCGATGAGCGAGCCCGCTCCCCTCCCGGCCGCAGACGCCGGCGTGCTCACCGCCCTCCTGGACGGTGAGTACGCCGCGTTGCGCGGCCGGGTCCGCGATTTCCTCACCGAGCACGCGTCCTTCCACGTCGAGGTCGAGGAGCTCGGCCGCGACGACTACCGCGACCGCGTGCGCGACCTCGTCGTCGAGGCGGCTGCCGACGACCTGACCCGCTCGGGCTACCCCGCGGCGTACGGCGGGCACGACGACTTCGGCGGCAACGTCGCGGCGTTCGAGACCCTGGCCTTCGGTGACCTGTCGGTGCTGGTGAAGTTCGGCGTGCAGTTCGGCCTCTTCGGCGGCGCGATCCAGATGCTCGGCACCGCGCCGCACCACGAGGCGTGGCTCGCCGACATCGGCGCGGCGAAGCTGCTCGGCTCGTTCGCGATGACCGAGACCGGCCACGGCTCCAACGTGCAGGCGATCGGCACCACCGCGACGTACGACCCGGCGACGGACGAGTTCGTCATCGACACCCCCGACGACGACGCCCGCAAGGACTACATCGGCAACGCCGCGCGCCACGCGCAGGCGGCCGCGGTCTTCGCCCAGCTCGTCGTGCCGGGCTCCGACGGGCAGCCGGAGCAGCACGGCGTGCACGCGCTCTTCGTCCCCCTGCGCGACGAGAGCGGCGCGCCGCTGCCCGGCGTACGGATCGGCGACTGCGGCAAGAAGCTCGGCCTGCAGGGCGTCGACAACGGCCGGATCTGGTTCGACGGCGTGCGGGTGCCGCGCACGAACCTGCTCAACCGCTACGGCGACGTGTCGGCCGCTGGCGTCTACACCTCGCCGATCGACAACCCCGACCGCCGCTTCTTCACCATGCTCGGCACCCTCGTGCAGGGCCGGGTCTGCGTCGGTGGCGCCGGCATCACCGCCAGCAAGACCGCCCTCACCATCGCCACCCGGTACGCCGCCGGGCGCCGCCAGTTCGGCCCCGCCGGCAAGCCGGAGACCGTCCTCCTCGACTACGGGCAGCACCAGCGCCGGCTCCTGCCGCTGATCGCCCGGACCTATGCCCTGCACTTCGCGCAGGAGCGACTGGCGCGCGACTTCCACGAGGTCTTCACCGCCGGTGACGCGACCAGCGAACGCCGCCGCCGCGCCCTCGAGTCGCGCGCAGCCGCCACCAAGGCCCTCGCCACCTGGCACGCGACGACCGCGATCCAGGAGTGCCGCGAGGCCTGCGGCGGCGCTGGCTACCTCGCCGCCAACCGGTTCGCCGCGCTGAAGGCCGACACCGACGTCTTCACCACCTTCGAGGGCGACAACACGATCCTGCTGCAGCTCGTGGGCAAGGGCCGGCTGACCGACCTCAAGGACGAGTTCGGCTCGTTCGACCAGGTCGACATGGTCCGCTACGTCGGGCGCCAGGCGATCGAGACCCTTGCCGAGAAGGTGATCGCCCGGTCGGTGGTCGAGCGCGTGCGCGACGCGGCCCGCGGCCACGACGAGGGCGAGCCGGGAGGCGACCTGCTCGACCCGGCGTACCAGCTCCGGATGCTGCGCACGCGTGAGGAGCGGATCACCGGCAGCGTCGCCCGCCGGCTCAAGGCGGGGATGGACGCGGGCGAGGACCCGTCGGAGGTCTTCAGCCGCTGCCAGCACCACCTGCTTGCTGCCGCCTCCGCGCACGCCGAGCGGATCGTGCTCGAGGCGCTGCTGACGAAGGTGGCCGCGATGCCCGAGGGCCCCGAGCGCACCCTGCTGGAGAAGCTCGGCCATCTGCACGCGCTCGCCGAGATCGAGCGCGACCGCGCCTGGTGGCTGGAGCACGGCCGGCTCTCGACCGAGCGTGCCAAGTCGGTGACCCGCGCGGTGGATACGTTGTGCCGGGAGCTGCGCCCCCACGCCCTCACGCTCGTCGACGGCTTCGGGGTCCCCGAAGCCCTACTCACACAGGAGATCTGATGGCCCTGGACTTCAAGCACGCCTCCCTCGTCGAAGGCGTGCGGTTCACCGCCCAGGTCGGCGTCCCCAATGTCGTCCAGGGGCTCTTCAAGAAGCGGCCCGGCGTGGTCAGCACGGTCGGCAGGCTGCCCGCCGACGCGCTCGCCTACCGCCTGGTTGCCGGGCTCGCGGAGAAGTACGGCCCCGACCCGTTCTGGGTCCGCGTCGGTGGCGACGAGGCCCTGCTCCTGACCCACCCGGACGACATCCACACGGTGCTCGGCGGCAGCCCCTCGCCGTTCGCCTCGGACCCGGACGCCAAGCGCAAGGGCATGACCGCCTTCCAGCCGACCGCGCTGACGATCTCGCGCGGGGACCTGTGGGCCGACCGGCGGGCCTTCGCCGAGGCGGTGCTGCAGACCGGGTCACCGCTCCACTCGCTCGCGGCGACCTTCGCCGCGGTCGCGGCGCAGGAGGCCGACGCGCTCGTCGCCGGCGGTGACCTCTCGTTCGAGGCGATCAACGCCGCCTTCCAGCGCCTCACCCGCCGTGTCGTCCTCGGCACGGCCGCGGCCGACGACACCGCCCTCACCGACCAGCTCGGCGAGCTGATGGCCGCCGGCAACAAGATGCCCGGCGAGCCGGCCGAGGGGTACGACGCGTTCCACGCCCGCCTCGCGGAGTACGTCGCGGCACCGGACGCCGACGCGTTGACCGGGCTGGTCGCGGGGGCTCCCTCGACCGACGAGACCGACGTGCCCGGGCAGCTGATCCACTGGCTCTTCGCGATGGGCGACACGCTGCCGACGAACCTCTACCGGGCGCTCGCCCTGCTCGCGGCCCACCCGGAGGCGCTCGCCCGGGTGCGCGAGGAGGCCACCGCGAAGGGCGCCGGCGGGACGGACGGCTCGCGGGCCGTCGGCGCGGGAGCGGTCGAGGCGGTCGCCGGGTCGGCGTACCTCGCGGGGTGCATCCTCGAGGCCATGCGGCTCTGGCCGACCACCGGGCTCTTCGGCCGGGTCCAGGCCGAGGAGGTCCGCTGGAAGAACGGCCAGAAGACGCCGGCCGGCACCCAGCTGCTGATCCACAACCTCTTCAACCACCGCAACCGCGAGCGGATCCCGTTCGCGGACCGGTTCGCGCCGGAGGAGTGGAGCGAGGGCACGGCCGGTGACGACTGGTCGTTCAACTTCTTCAGCCACGGACCCCAGGGCTGTCCGGGTGCGGGCATGTCGATCTTCCTGGGCCAGGCGTTCCTCGGCCGGCTGCTCGCGCAGGCGACGCCGCGGATCACCGCTGGTGCCTCGCTCGACGCCGCGAAGCCGCTGCCCTACGGCTGGGACGTCTACACCGCCACGATCGCGCTCGACCCGATCGCCTGACCTGCGGGAAACAACGAGGGGCTGGTCGATGGATCGACCAGCCCCTCGACCCTGCCCGGGTGATGGGAGAAACGTCAGTGGGCGCCCTGCAGGTTGAGCACGACGACGCCGGCGACGATCATCGCGAGCGCGGCGACCTTGGCCGCGGTCACGGGTTCGCCGAGCCAGACGACACCGACGACCGCGACGAGCGCGGTGCCGAGCCCCGACCAGATCGCGTACGCCGCGGAGACCGACATGTGCCGGATCACCAGTGCCAGGAGCCAGGCCGAGAGGGCGTAGCCGCCGAGCACGACTGCCGTCCAGGCCGGGTCGCGGAAGCCGTTGGCGCGCGACAGCGCGGAGGTCGCAGCGACCTCGAGCGCGATGGCGGTGATCAGGAGCCCGAAGGCGGTGTACATGGGGTGCCTCTTCGACGTGACGGTGCGCAGCATGATTGTGTAGCAGGTGCTACACCTACTGTAGCACTTGCTACAGTGGCCCTGCCATCAATGGAGGAGGCCGTCATCGCGAAGGACCCCCAGCGCCGCGCCACGTGGGCCGAGGCCGCCACGGACTACGTCCTCAGCCACGGCCTGATCGGCCTCAGCCTGCGCCCGCTCGCCGCCGAGCTCGGCACCAGCGACCGCATGCTCCTCTACCACTTCGGCTCCAAGGACGAGCTCGTCGCCGACGTCCTCCGCGTCTCCAACGACCGCTCGATCGCCGAGGTGACCGCGCTCGCGCCGTCCCCGGGGCTCCGCGACGCGGTCGTCGACCTCTGGAAGGTCATGGAGGGCGACCGGTGCTCCCGGATCTACGTCGAGGCAGCCGCGCTCGGCCTCTTCGGCAGCGAGCCCTACGCCAGCGTCGTGCGCGAGGCCAACGCGCTCTGGATCGGCTCGCTGGTCGGCCACCTGGTGCGCTCCGGCGTCGAGCGCCACCTCGCCGAGCGCGCCGCCAAGGTCGTCGACGCGGCGTTCATGGGCTTCCAGCTGGACCTTCCGCTGGACGTCGACACCTCCGCCCGCGCCCGCGCCGTCGCCGACCTCGCCGAGGCGGTCAGCGCCCTCGCCTGAACTCTCGGCGCAATGAGACCGGCCGCGCGGACCGGGTCGAGCGGTCCGGCGCGGCCGGGATCGGGGGCGGCTGGAGGATCAGCCGTGCGCGTGCATCACGTGCTTGATGCGGGTGTAGTCCTCGAGGCCGTAGCGCGAGAGGTCCTTGCCGTAGCCGGACTGCTTGAAGCCACCGTGCGGCATCTCCGCGACGAGCGGGATGTGGGTGTTGACCCACACGCAGCCGAAGTCGAGCTCGATCGAGCACCGGTGCGCGGTGCCGTGGTCCTTCGTCCACACGCTCGAGGCGAGGCCGAAGTCGACGTCGTTCGCGAGCTGGATGGCCTCCTCCTCGGTCTCGAAGGTCTGCAGCGTGACGAGCGGACCGAAGGTCTCCTCCTGCACCACCGCATCCTCCTGCCGTACGCCGGCGACGAGCGTCGGCGCGAACCAGAAGCCCTTGTCGCCGATGCGCTGGCCACCGGTGACGATCCGTGCGTGGGGAGGCAGCGACTCGACGACCGAGAGCACGCGGGCGAGCTGGTTGGCGTTGTTGAGTGGTCCGTAGAACGGGTCCTCAGCATCGGGACCGGTGGCGACGTCGGCGGCGATCGCCTCGACGAGCGCCTTCTCCAGGTCGGCGGCGATCGACGAGTGCGCGAGGATCCGGGTGACCGCGGTGCAGTCCTGGCCGGCGTTGAAGAATGCACCGACCACGATGCCCTCCACCGTGGCAGCGAGGTCAGCGTCGCCGAAGACGATGGCCGGGGCCTTGCCGCCGAGCTCGAGGTGCACGCGCTTCACGTCGGGCGCAGCGGCAGCCGCGACCTGCTTGCCGGCACCGGTCGAGCCGGTGATCGAGACCTGCGCGGCGGCCGGGTGGGCGACGACCAGCTTGCCGGTCTCCCGGTCACCCGCGAGCACGTTGAGCACGCCGGGCGGCAGCACCTCGGCGGCGATCTCGCCGACCAGCGCGGCCGAGCCCGGCGTCGTGTCCGACGACTTGAGCACGACGGTGCAGCCCGCGGCGAGCGCCGGCGCGACCTTCCAGATCGCCATCATGAACGGGTAGTTCCACGGCGCGACCTGGCCGACGACGCCGACCGGCTCGCGGCGTACGTAGGAGGTGTGGCCGGCGAGGTACTCACCGGCGGCGGCACCCTCGAGCGAGCGCGCCGCACCGGCGAAGTAGCGGAGCTGGTCGAGCCCGACCGTGATCTCCTCGTCGCGGGTCAGCTGCTCCGGCTTGCCGGTGTCACGCACCTCGGCGGCGAGCAGGTCGTCGGCGCGCGCCTCGAGCGCGTCGGCCAGCGCGAGCAGGAGCTTCTGCCGCTCCGCCGGCGTCGTCCGGCGCCACGTGCGGAAGGCGCGGGTGGCCGCGTCGTACGCCGCGTCGACGTCGGCCGCGCCCGAGAGGGCCGCGACGTCGTGGACCTCACCGGTGCGGGGGTCGACGATCTCGCTGGTGCGACCGTCCGCTGCCGGGACGACCTTGCCGTCGATGACGTTGCTGATCATGGTGCGTTTCCTTTCAGGAGCCGAGGCTGGGCTGCTCGAGGAGCTGCTGGGCGAGGCGCGTGCCCATCCGGACCGCGCCGTCGACGTGCTGGAAGCCGTGGCCGGCGATGTCGCTCGAGCCGAACCGGATCGGGCCGACCGGCTCGTGCAGCTTGGCGCCCCAACGCGTCAGGCTGCCGACGTCGAAGCTGGTCGCGTAGGCGCCGCCGGTCAGCTCCTGGTGCTGCCAGTCGCTCTCGACGTACGTGCGGGGGGTGAGTGCGGCGTCGCCGAAGTACGACGCGAGCGAGGCGAGGATCGCGGCCTGGCGCTCGTCGGCCGAGAGGCGACCCATCGCGTCGGCGTTGAGGTCGGAGACGAAGCCGACGAGCGTGCCGGTCTCCTTGCCGTGCAGGGTGTTGTCGTAGACCTCGTGCACCAGCTGCCACGGACCGAAGCCCGTGCCCGAGCGGCCGGCCTCGCGCCAGAACGGGGTGTCGTACTCCGCCTGGACCTTGATCACCAGGCCGAACGACTGGTGCTCGCGGGCGTGGCGGTGCTCGGCGGGGAGCTCCGGGGTGATCCGGATCCGGCGGACGTGGGTCGGCGGGAGGGCCAGGACGACGTTGCGGGTGGCGATCTGCTCGCCGTCGACCGTCACCACGGCTCCGGACTCCGACCAGTCGACGTGGGTGACGTCGGCCGAGAGGCGCACGCGCTCGCCGAGGCGCTCGGCGAGCGCGGCCGGCACGGAGGCGAGGCCGCCGACGACCCGCTTGTCGAGGATGAAGTCGGCGTCGACCAGGTGCGTGAAGGAGCCGGCACTGGCCGACATCAGCACCGCGGTGAGCGCGGAGAAGGAGTGGGTCGGCTTGGTCAGCATCGCCGGGCCGAGGTAGAGCGCGATGTTGTCGCGGGCCTCGGCGTCGGTGGTCTGCGCGTCGAGCCACTGCGCGAAGCTCACGGCGTCGAGCTCCGCGGCCTGCGGGTGCTCCCAGGGACGGTCGGGGTCCATCTGGGCGGCGAGGTCGTCGACGACGCCGATCAGCCGGTCGATCTCCTTGGCGGTCTGCTCCTCGACGGGGAGGTCCTCACCGGTGAAGCGGCGGGCGACGCCGGCCGCGTCGACGTACAGCGACTCGCCCTCGCGGAAGCGGGAGTAGGTCTCCAGGCCGAGCTCCTCGAGGAGGGCGATCAGCGCCTCCTGGTCCGGCGAGACCCACTGGCCGCCGATCTCGAAGTCCGAGCCGTTGTGGTCCTCGGTGCGGAGGCGGCCGCCGACGCGGTCGCGCGCCTCGAGGACGAGGACGTCCTGGCCGGCCTCGGCCAGGCGCCAGGCACAGGTGAGGCCGGTCGCGCCGGCGCCGACAACGACGGTGTCGTAGGTCTTCATGGTGTCACTGCCTTTTTGAATGCTGTTCAAACTCGGGAGCCACCACCGTACGGCCGGCTCGTGTGATCCGCAATACCCCTCCTGAAATCAACGGCTCCCGGTTTCACGGGAAACCGCGGCGACCAGCGCATCCACGTCCTCGTCGGTCGTGTCGAAGCTGCACATCCAGCGCACCTCGTTGCGCGCGGCGTCCCAGTCGTAGAACCGGAACTCCTTGCGCAGCGCATCCGCGACACCGTCGGGCAGCGTGGCGAAGACGCCGTTCGCCTGGGTCGGCTGGCTGAGGCCGACACCCTGGATCGACCCCTCGGCGAGCCCCGCCTCGAGGCCGGCACGGAGCCGCTGCGCCATCGCGTTGGCGTGGCTGGCGTTGCGCAGCCAGAGATCGCCTTCGAGCAGCGCGAGCAGCTGCGCGGAGACGAACCGCATCTTCGACGCGAGCTGCATGTCGAGCTTGCGCAGGTAGCGGAGCCCGCTCGACGCGGCCGGGTCCAGCACCACGACCGCCTCGCCCAGCATCGCGCCGTTCTTGGTGCCGCCGAGGCTGAGCACGTCGACGCCCGCGTCACGGGTGAACGCCCGCAGCCCCACCCCCAGCGAGGCTGCGGCGTTGGAGATCCGCGCGCCGTCCATGTGCACGCGCATCCCCAGCGTGTGCGCATGGTCTGCGATCGCGCGCACCTCGGCCGGCGTGTAGACCGTGCCGAGCTCGGTCGACTGGGTGAGCGAGACGACCAGCGGCTGCGCACGGTGCTCGTCGCCGAAGCCCCACGCCTCGCGGTCGATGAGCTCCGGCGTCAGCTTGCCGTCGGGCGTCGGCACCGGCAGCAGCTTGATGCCCGCGACCCGCTCGGGAGCACCGGCCTCGTCGGTGTGGATGTGCGCCGTCGCGGCGCAGACGACCGCGCCCCACCGCGGGAGCATCGACTGCAGCCCCACGACGTTCGCGCCGGTGCCGTTGAAGACCGGCCAGCCCTCGACCCCCTCGCCGAAGTGCGTGGCCAGGACCGCCTGCAGCCGCTCGGTGTAGACGTCCTCGCCGTACGCCACCTGGTGGCCACCGTTGGCCTCGGCGATCGCGGCGAGCACCTCGGGGTGGATGCCGGCGTAGTTGTCCGACGCGAAGCCGCGGACGGCGGGGTCGTGGCCCCCCGGGCGCGGAGTGCTCATGGCAGCGCCACCTCCGAGCTCGCGGTGATGCCGGCCGTCGACTCGATGACCGGCCGCATCCTCTTGTCCAGCGACTCGTAGAACATCGACAGCGGGAACTCGTCGTCGAGCACCGCGTCGGTGTAGCCCTTCGGCGGCCCGGCGAGGACCTCCGCGGGAAGCCCGCGCGCCCAGGCCGAGGCGGGGTGCGGCGTGAGCGTCCCCCGGACCAGGTCGTACGCCGCCAGCCAGTGCGCCGTCTTCGGACGGTCGATCGAGCGCCAGTAGAGCTCGTCGATCGCCTCGCCGAGGGCGATCACGGCCGCCGGCACCTCGTCCCAGTCGAAGGCGAGCGAGGTGTCGGTCCAGTGCAGCACGCCGCGCTGGTGCAGCCAGGCGAAGAGCAGCTGGCCGCCGAGGCCGTCGTAGTTGCGGACCCGCGAGCCCGTGATCGCGAAGCGGAAGATGCGGTCGAAGATCACGGCGTACTGCACGAGGCGGGCGTGCTCGAGCGTCTCCTCGTCGGCGAGCGTGAGCTCGTCGGCACGCGCGGCGAGCCGCTCCTCGAGCCGCACGCACTCGCGGAACGCGGTGAGGTCACAACGCAGCTCCTCGAGCGAGTAGAGGAAGTACGGCATCCGCTGCTTGATCATGAACGGGTCGAACGGCAGGTCGCCGCGCATGTGGGTGCGGTCGTGGATCAGGTCCCACACCACGAACGCCTTCTCGGTCAGCGCCTGGTCGGTCAGCATCCGGGTAGCGCCCTCCGGCAGGTCGAGGTCGGTGATCTCCGCAGCCGCGCCGACGACCCGCCGGAAGCGCGCCGCCTCGCGGTCCTGGAAGATCCCGCCCCACGTGAACGCCGGGGTCTCGCGGACCGCGACCGTCTCCGGGAAGAGCACCGCGCTGTTGGTGTCGTAGCCCGGCGTGAAGTCGAGGAGCCGCAGCGGGAGAAAGAGCTTGTTGCCGTAGTCGCCGGCCTCGAGCGCGCTGACGAACCGTGGCCAGATCACCTCGACCAGCAGTGCCTCGACGTGGCGGTTGCTCGAGCCGTTCTGCGTGTACATCGGGAAGACGACCAGGTGGCGCAGCCCGTCGACGCGGTGGCGCTGCGGCTGGAACGCGACCAGCGCGTCCAGGAAGTCCGGTACGCCGAAGCCGCCGTCCGCCCAGCGGCCGAAGTCCGCGACCGCGGCAGCCAGATAGGCGTCGTCGTACGGGAACAGGGGGCGGAGCTCCTCGATCGCGGCCGTGATGGTCGCGACGTACCGGCGCGCAGCATCGTGGTGCGCGGTGTCCGGGACGGAGCCGTCCTGCACCTGCAGCCCCTGCAGGGCGGTCGCCGCCGCCTTGAGCGCCAGCCACGCGGCGCTGGTCTCGACCCCGGCGGCGCGATCCACCACGTCCTCGACGACCTCCGGCTCTCCGATGATGGCCTGCGTCGTGGGGAGCTGGTTCAGGACGTGCTGCTGCGAGGACATGCGGGACGAACCTCCGATCGGGGCGCCGTGGTGTTGAGGGAGCTTCTCCAGCCTAGGGGAATGATTTCCTCTTGCAACGTCCAGACGCCGGAACTTTTCCGGTTCGTGACCTCGGCCGCTGCTAGCCTCGCCTCCATGAGCGCTGCGGAGCCCACCCCCGTCCTCGACGACGCGATCGACGAGGGCATCGTCCGGGCGGTGTCGCTCGATGCCCGCGCGACGCTGTCCGACCTCTCGGCAGCGGTCGGCCTGTCGGTCTCCGCCGTCCAGGCACGCCTGCGCCGGCTCGAGTCCCGTGGCGTGATCACGGGCTACCGCGCGCTCGTCGAGCCGTCTGCGGTCGGCAAGCCGCTGGCGGCGTTCATCGAGATCACCCCGCTCGACCCCGGGCAGCCCGACAACGCCCCCGAGCTGCTCGAGCACCTCACCGAGATCGAGGCGTGCCACTCCGTCGCCGGCAACGCGAGCTACATGCTGCTGGTCCGCGTCGCCTCACCGCGCGACCTGGAGTCGCTGATCCGCGACATCCGCAGCGCGGCGTCGGTGAGCACCCGCACCACCGTCGTCCTGCAGACCTTCTACGAGAACCGCCCGATCCTCCCCGCCTGACGCCCGCCGCTGCGGATGGTCCCCGAGCTCAGCGCTGCGCGGTGAGGCTCGCGTACGTGTCCGGCCGGCGCGTGTCGAGGAAGGGGAAGAGGGTCAGCCAGTCCTTCCGCTGGTCGAGGTCGAGCGTCGCGACCAGGACCGCGTCACCCGAGCGCGGCGCCTGCGCGAGGATCCGGCCGTAGGGGTCGGAGATGAACGACGAGCCGTAGAACTCCACGCGCCCCTCGCTGCCCCAGCGGTTCGGGACGCACATGAAGAGGCCGCTGGTGATGCCGTTGCCGACGATCACGTGCTGCCACAGCGGCTGGGTGTCGAAGTCCGGGTGGTCGGGCTCGGATCCGATCGCAGTCGGGTAGGCGAGCACCTCCGCGTCGGCGAGCGAGTAGGCGCGCGCCACCTCCGGGAACCACTCGTCCCAGCAGGTCGGCAGGCCCAGGCGCGGCGCGCCCGGGAGGTCCGGGACGTGCACGGGGTAGGCGTCGTCGGCCGGGCCCTGGCGGAAGAAGAGGTCCTCGAAGTAGCCCTCGGTCACCGGGATGTGCGTCTTGCGGGTCCGCCCGACGAGCTCTCCACCGGGCGCGACCAGGATCGCGGTGTTGTAGCCGAGGCCGTCGTCCGAGCCGTCAGGAGCGGGCGCCGCCTCGTAGAGCGATGCGTGCACGAAGACGCCGTGCTCCCCCGCCAGCTTCGCCATCAGCGTGCGGGTCGGTCCGTCCTCGAGCGACTCGGCGATGTCCGCCGGGCGGCCTTCGGGGCGGTAGTCCGCGGGGTAGCGCGACAGCGTCAGCTCGGGCAGGAACACGACCTGCGCGCCGGCCTCGGCCGCCCGGCGTACGCCGTCGGCGAGGGCTGCCGCGTGCGCGTCGGCGTCCTCCTGCCAGTGCATCTGGACGACGCCGACCCTCAGCGTGCGACCGGGGCCGGCGGCCGCGCGGGCGAGGGAGGGCTGGGGCGTGGCGGTGATGAGTTCCATGGGAGATCCTTGTGCTGGTTCAGGTGGTTCAGAGGGCGGGCTGCTGCTGGGTGATGCAGTGGATGCCACCGCCGCGCGCGAAGATCGGCCGCGCGTCGACGGGGACGATCCGGCGTCCGGGGTAGGCGTCGGCGAGGACCGCGAGCGCCTCGTCGTCGACGGGGTCGGCGAACGAGCAGGCGATCACCGCGCCGTTGCAGACGAAGTGGTTGACGTAGCTGTAGTCGACCCAGCCCTCGTCGTCGCGCAGCGTGGCCGGCGCGGGAAGCCGTACGACGCGGAGCGGCTTGCCGTCGGCGTCGTGCTCGGCCTCGAGCAGCGCGATGAGCTCGCGCGACACCTCGTGGTCGGGGTGGGCCGGATCGCGCTGGTCGTGGACCAGGACGACGCCGCGGTCGGCGAAGGTCGCCACGATGTCGACGTGGCCCCGCGTGCCGAACCGCTCGCTGTCACGGGTCAGGCCGCGCGGCAGCCAGATCACCTTGCGGGCACCGACGGTGCGGGCCAGCTCGGCTTCGACGTCCGCCCTGGTCCAGCCGGGGTTGCGGCCCGGGTCGAGCTGCACGGTCTCGGTGACGAGGAACGTCCCGGCACCGTCGGTGTGGATGCCGCCGCCCTCGTTGACCATCGGTGAGTCGATCCGCTCCGCGCCGGAGACCTCGGTGGCGACACCGCTGGCGACCGCGTCGTGCTCCCAGCTGGCCCAGTCCTGCTGGCCCCAACCGTTGAAGACCCAGTTGACCGCGCCGAGCCGGCGCCCCTCGGGACCGTCGGAGACGACGAACGTCGGGCCGATGTCGCGGTACCAGGCATCGTCGAGCGGCTGCGCGTGCACCTGCACCCGCGGGTCGAGGAAGCGCGCGGCGGCCTCACGCTCGGACGCGGGGACCAGCACGTGCACGGGCTCGAACTCCACGATCGCGTTGGCGACGGCCGCCCACGTGGCGCGGGCCTCGTCGGCCTCCTCCGCGGTGTCGCCCAGCGTGTAGGAGCCCGAGGGCCAGGCCATCCACGCAGCGTCGTGGGGCGCGGTCTCGGCCGGCATGAGCCACCCGGCCTGCGGCTCCGTATTTGAACGTGATTCAAACATGGCATCCAACGTAGGCCAGGTCACAGAGGTCCGCAAGAGCGGCGGCCCGGATTTCTCGGCGCCGGAAGCTCGGCCCGGAATCCTCGGCCCGGAATCCTCGGCGCGGGAGTCTGGGCGCCGGAACGAGCGCGCCCCGGGACGACAACGGCCCCGCCCCCAGGACAGGGGCGGGGCCGGCAGCGGTCGTCACGCTGCGCAGAATGCGTCAGGCGGTCGCTCCGGCGTACAGCTCGGCGGGGAGCAGGGCACGCGCGTGGGTGAGCGCGGTCTCGACGCTCATGTCCTCCTCGCCGAGGGCGATCGCGATCGCGAGGCCGTCGAGAAGGGCGCAGATCCGCCGGGCGAGCGACGCGGGGTCGACCGCGCCCGCAGCCGTGAGCAGTCGGGCGAGCTCGTCGCGCCAGACCTCGTCGAGCTCCTCGTACGGACGGCGGAGCTCCTCGGCGCGCAGCACGCGCGGCCAGACCTCGATCCAGACCAGCCATCGCGGGTCACCCAGGCCGTTGGGCAGGAACTGTCGGCAGAAGAGGTCGAACCGCGCCGCGAACGGCGCCTCCTCCGCCCGCGACGCCTCCCAGCGCGCCCAGAGCTGGGCCTCGCTCCAGCGGAGCACCTCGAGCAGGAGGCCGTCCTTGCTGCCGAAGTAGTAGAGGAGGTGTCCGGCGCTCGTGTCGACCCGTCGGCCGAGCTCGGCGAGCGTCAGGTCGGCGAGGCCTCGCTCGATGAGGAGCTCCCAGGCAACCTCGAGCACTCGCTCCCGTGGACGATCGAGCCGACGATGGCGTCGTGGAGATTTTTCTGCGGGCACCCCTTGACCCTAGTAGGTGACGCCGTTCATAGTCAGGACACCAGAGTTTGTATGTTGTTCAAATCACAGTCCCCCGAGGTGCCCATGTCCACGCTGTCCGGTCCCACCGATATCCCCGATGTGCAGAGAGCACTCGACCTGCCCACCGGGCCCGGCCTGAAGCCGGTGCTGACCCTCACGGCAGCGATCCTCCTGACGCTCTCGTGCGTGACGCCCGCCTCGAGCCTCTTCATCATCGTGCCGGAGCTGCTCGCCTCGCAGGGCTCGGGCGTCGTCATGACGCTCCTGGTCGGCGTCCTCATCTCCGTCGCCGTCGGCGTCTGCTACTCCGAGCTCGGCACCCGTACGCCGAGCAGCGGCGGCGAGTACGCGATGGTCACGCACACGCTCGGCAAGGCCGCCGGATGGCTGACGTTCGCGCTCACCTCGGCGACGCTCATCGTCATCCCGCCCGTGATCGCGCTCGGCACCGCCGACTACCTCGCGCCGATCATCGGCCTCGACCGGGCCATCACCGGCGCGGTCGTCATGCTCCTCGCCACCGCCACGGGCCTGCTCGACATCAAGTCGAACGCCTACGTCACGGGCGCCTTCCTGGTCGTAGAGACCGTCGCCGCTGCGACCGTCGCCTACCTCGGCTTCTCGCACAGCGAGCGTCCGGTCTCCACCCTGTGGCACGCGCAGGTCAGCGACGGCCACGCGCTCTCGCCGTTCACTGCGGGCATCCTGCTCTCGGGCCTGGCCATCGCGATCTTCACCTGCTCCGGCTTCACCACCGCGACGTACCTCGCCGAGGAGATGGTCGCTCCCCGCCGCAACGTGAAGTGGGCCGTCCTCGGCTCGCTCGCCCTGGGCGCCTTCATCATCGTGGTCCCGACCGCGGCGACCGTCCTCGGTGTCGGCTCCCTCGACGACCTCGCCAACGGCACCTTCCCGGACTTCGTCACGGCCTGGGCCGGCTCCCGCACCTCCGCCGCGATCAGCGTCGCCATCGCGATCGCCATCCTCAACGCGGTCATCGTGATGGTCATCCAGAACTCCCGCGTCGTCTACGCAACCGCCCGCGACAAGGCCTGGCCCGAGCCGATCAACAAGGCGCTCGCCACGCTCCACCCGCGCTTCGGCTCGCCCGTCATCGCCACGCTGCTGGTCGGTGTCCCCGGCGCGCTGATGGCCTGGCTCATGGACATCGAGGCCCTGCTCGGCATCACCTCGGTGATCCTCGCCGGTGTCTACCTCGTGGTCGCCGTTGCCGCCCTCTTCGTACGCCGCGCTCCCCACGCCGGCTGGAAGATGCCGCTCTGGCCGGCTGCCCCGATCCTCGTCATCGTCGGTGTCGGCTACGCCCTCCGCGAGTCGGCGATGTCGGACGTCATCGCCGTGGGCGGGCTGCTGGTCCTCGCGCTGGTCTACTACGTGGCCTACCTCCGGCCGCGTGCCGCGACCCACTTCCTGGTGGATGCCCGCGACGACAGCTGACCTGGTCGTACACCGCCGAAGGGCGGGACGGAGCCGCGAGGTTCCGTCCCGCCCTTCGACGTTCCCGGGTGGCACGGGTCTGACGCCTCCTGGATCAGACGCGGCCGGGCCAGAGGTCCGGTGCTGGCCCGTGCGCCTCGCCCGCGCTACGGCGGCCGTTGAACGACGAAGCGCTCCGTCCCCCGAATGTTTCACGGGAAACAGAGCGCTGTCGCTTTGTCGACATATCGCCTTGTCGGCTTACCGACCGCACCTTGGCCCAGCGGGCCGAGTCCGTGCGTGCTGGTCCGTCAGATCACGCGGTCGTGCCGGTTGCGCGGATCCATGATCTCGGTGATCCGCTTGAGGTCCTCGAGCGTGGCGAACTCGACCGTGATCCGGCCCTTGGCCTTGCCGAGCTCGACCTTCACCCGCGTCTCGAAGCGGTCGCTGAGCCTGTCCGAGATCTCGGTCAGGCCAGGCGCGTGCGGCTTCGCCCGCTGCGTCCGCTGCGGTCCACGGCCACCGTGGTCACCCACGGCCACGATCTCCTCGAGGCCGCGCACGCTGATGCCCTCGGCGACGACCCGCTGCGCGAGCCGGTCCTGGACCTCAGGGTCCTCGACCGCGAGCAGCGAGCGCGCGTGGCCCGCCGACAGCACGCCGGCCGCGACGCGGCGCTGGACGGCGGGCGAGAGCTTGAGCAGACGCAGGGTGTTGCTGATCTGCGGGCGGGAGCGGCCGATCCGGCCGGCGAGCTCGTCGTGCGTGCAGCCGAAGTCGTCGAGCAGCTGGCGGTAGGCGGCAGCCTCCTCGAGCGGGTTGAGCTGCGATCGGTGCAGGTTCTCCAGGAGCGCGTCCCGGAGCATGTCGTCGTCCTCGGTCTGCCGGACGATCGCGGGGATCGCCTCGAGGCCGGCCTCCTGCGACGCGCGCCAGCGGCGCTCGCCCATGATCAGCTCGTAGGCGTCCTCGCCGGTCTTGCGGACGACGATCGGCTGGAGCAGGCCGATCTCACGGATCGAGTGCACCAGCTCCGCGAGCGCCTCCTCCTCGAAGACCTGCCGCGGCTGCCACTGGTTGGGGACGATCTGCTTGATCGGGAGCTCGGCGAAGTAGGCACCCGTCTCGATCGCTCCCCCAGCCACGGCCTGCGCGGGGGCATGTCCGACGGACGAAGCGCTAGCCGTGCCCTTGAGCGCCGAACTGGTGCCACTGGTCGCACCATCGGGGCGCTGGGAGCCGGCAGGAGCGCCCGGGAGGGAAACGCCGGACCCGTTGCCCGCCGAGGACCCGTTCGACGCTCCAGGGGTCACCGACGGCGTCGCGGGGGCCGCGCCGGCCTCGGCCTCATCCGCCGGTGCAGTCGGGATCAGTGCACCCAGGCCACGGCCCAGACCTCGTCGCTGCGGCTGGCTCATCACTGGACTCCCTTCTTCGCCATCTCACGGGCGGCCTCGAGGTACGAGAGGGCACCGGGCGAGCCGGGGTCGTACGTCATGACGGTCTGGCTGTACGACGGGGCCTCCGAGACGCGCACCGAACGCGGGATGTAGGTCTTGAGCACCGTGTCGCCGAAGTGCTCGCGCACCTCCTCCGCGACGTTCGAGGCGAGGCGGGTGCGGGCGTCGTACATGGTGAGGAGGATCGTCGAGACCTCGAGCCGCTGGTTGAGGTGCTTCTTCACCATCTCCACGGTCTCGAGCAGCATGCCGAGGCCCTCGAGCGCGTAGTACTCCGCCTGGATCGGGATGACCATCTCCTCGCCGGCGACGAGTGCGTTGAGGGTGAGCAGGCCGAGCGAGGGCGGGCAGTCGACCAGGACGTAGTCGAACCGGTCCTCCCCCGCCACCTCCGCAGTGCCGACCCACTCGTGGGCCGCGATCGCCTTCTGCAGACGGCTCTCCCGCGCGACGATCGAGACGAGCTCGATCTCCGCGCCCGCGAGGTCGATCGTCGCCGGCACGACCCACAGGCCCGCCTGGTCCGGGCACGGCTGCATGACGTCCGCGAGCTTGTCCTCGTTGACCAGCAGGTCGTACGTCGACGGCACGCCACGACGGTGCTCGATGTTGAGCGCGGTGGATGCGTTGCCCTGGGGGTCGAGATCGATGACGAGAACCCTCTGGCCCAGCTGCGCGAGCGCAGCCGCAAGGTTGACCGTGGATGTCGTCTTGCCGACGCCACCCTTCTGGTTGGCCACCACCATCACGCGCGTGCGCTGCGGTCGTGCCATTGCCGGCCGCTCCATCGCACCTTGCCGCGCGAGCACGATGTGCTCCGCTGCTCGTGCCAGCGGCGTCGTCTCCTCGGCGAACGTCGGCCCGGCGTCAGCCAGGTCCGCAGCCGTTCGGACGACGAATCCCTGGCCCGTTTCACGTGAAACCACGAGGTCCTCTTCCTGTGGATGAATGACCCTTACCTGTGGATGGCCACGCTCAGCGAGTCCCGATCACCGGTGGAAAACCTGATCAGACCGCGGCGACGCCCACACCTTCGCAAGGGATGATCGTGCGTCGCGCAGCATCCCGAAGGACCTGCGCGAGAGGCCAAAACTACCGGCACCTGATCGGCTCCTGCTACCTGCCCTCCACAGTTCGCCCGACCCGCGAGACCGACGAGAATCACACCCGACCAACGGACCACGACTTCCGTACCAACCCTGCCGCCCCGAGCGGCCACCGTCGAGTGACCATCCAGGGCGGCAACGCCTCGGGGGCTCCGTGCGACTCATCGCAGTTCGCGCCGAAGGACCGCTTCCCCAGTACTGCACGGCCCGGATCAATCGCCTGCCAGCGGCTTCGATCCGGATGCTCGCGCCGCCCTGACTCGCCGCGACCTCGGGCACGGGGCACACGCACAAGCACCGCAACCCCCGCGAACGCAGTCACTAGGGCAGCAGTCACGCGAGCTAGGCACGCCACGGCTCCCCTCGGCGACGCCTGGCCCTAGTGGGTGCGCGGTGCGCTCCCAAGGTCGGTTTCACGTGAAACCTGCTGAGGACGACCCGTCGCCGGTCCTTGGCGCGCCGTGCCGGCGCAGCCGCCCGCTGGCCGATCCGCCATGAACCAGACCAGTCACAGCGACTCCCCGGCCTCTGCCAGCGGAACTTCGCCACACAGGGGCTACGGATGAAGGGCGACCGGCCCACCGGAAGCGACAGCGCACCCGGGCGACATGCGCCGACATGGCGAGCCCATCGACGCACCCGCCGACGAACGGTCGGGCGTTTCACGTGAAACCGGCGGCGCAGCCGAGGCCAACCCGCCTCGCCGCGCCTCAGCAAGTCGACCCATCGCGTCGCGCCTCCGGGCGACTACCCGCCCGGCAGGGAGGGCCGATGCCGTCCGGGCACAGCTCAGCCCATCACTCCAGACCGTCACTCGACCACGCCGGCCCGCTCGCTCCTCCCACATACCCCCAGCGCGGGCAGGACGCGGGCGATGCGTCGATGGTCACCCACGGCTTCCGCCGCCTTCAGCAGAACGCAGGAACGCCCCGTCGACAGCAAGTGCTGTCAACGGGGCGTTCCACCTGAAACATCAGCTGCGGCGGGACCGTCGCTTGGCCGCGCCGTTCGCCTTGCGCGGCCCGGAGGCCGACGCCACCCGCGGAACAACCCGCGCCCGCGCCGGGTCCGCCCACGCGATCCGCACAGCCAGCGTCGGCTCCGGGATCAGGCCCTCGCCGACCGGAAGGACCTCCGGCTCTGCGCACCCGAAGGCGCGGAGCACCGGTCGCGCTTCCTCGATCTCGTCAACGATCGCGCTGCCCTTCAAAGCAACAAGAGCACCGGTCGGCGCCACAAGCGGCATCGACCAGGTCAGCAGGCGCTCCAGCGGAGCGACAGCGCGCGACGTCACGACGTCGAAGCGCTCCTTGCCATGGAGCACGTCGGCCTTGCCTCGCACCACGACGACATTCGTCAGGCCCAACTCGTCGACGACCTCCTGGAGGTACGTCGTCCGACGGAGGAGGGGCTCGATCAGGGTCAGGCGGAGATCGGGCCGGGCAATGGCAAGAACCAGGCCGGGGAGACCGGCTCCGCTGCCGATGTCAGCCACCGAGCTCTCCTGCGGCAACAGCTCAGCGAGCGCACCGCAGTTGAGGAGGTGGCGCTCCCACAGGCGCGGGACCTCCCGAGGGCCGATCAGTCCGCGGGTCACTCCATCGGTCGCCAGCGACTCGGCGTACCGCTGGATGAGGGTGAGGCGGTCAGATGAGAACACCCCCCGCGCAGAGGCCGGGGCCTCGGGCAGCGCGGGGGGTGTTTCACGTGAAACGTCGTTCACGGAAGTCGAGCCTCTCAGGCGGGCAGAACGACGACGTAGCGGCGCGGCTCGACGCCCTCAGACTCCGAGTTCAGCCCAGCGGCCGCCACGGCGTCGTGGACGACCTTCCGCTCGAACGGCGACATCGCCTTGAGCGAGACAGGAGCACCGGTCTCCTTCGCCTCGGCGACGGCCTTCTCGGCGACCTTGATCAGGTCCTCGCGCTGGCGCGCGCGGTAGCCGCTGATGTCGAGCATGAGGCGCGAGCGCTCGCCGGTCTCGCGGTAGACGGCAAGGCGGGTGAGCTCCTGCAGGGCGTCCAGCACCTCGCCCTTCGCACCCACGAGCTGGCTCAGGTCCGCGCCCACGATCGAGACCGCGGCGCGGTCGCCCTCGACGTCCATGTCCAGATCGCCGTCCAGGTCGGCGATGTCCAGGAGCTCCTCGAGGTAGTCGGCAGCGATGTCGCCCTCGTTCTCGAGGCGCTCGACGCGACTCGGGCGGGTCGCCGTCTCGGTCACCGTGGTCTCGGTCGTCTCGGTGGTCGTCTCGTCGCTCACTTCTGCTCTCCCTGCGGGCGGTTCTTCTTGCGCTGCTCGCGCGTCTGCTTCTTGGGCTGCTGACGGGTGGGAGCCGGAGCCTCGGGCGCCTGCTCCTCGACGACGGTCGTCGTCGCCACGACGCCGCCGTGGCGGGCCGCCTTGTGCGCGTCACGCTTCGCCTTGGCCTCGGCCGCCGGCGTACCGGGGACCGGGTTGTTGCGGATGACGTAGAACTGCTGGCCCATCGTCCAGAGGTTCGAAACCGTCCAGTAGATCAGGACGCCGATCGGGAAGGCGACGCCGCCGATCGCGAAGACCAGCGGGAGGACGTACAGCAGGATCTTCTGCTGCTGCGCGTACGGGCCCTCCATGGCCGACTTCGGCATGTTCTTGCTCATCAGCTGGCGCTGCGTCGTGAACGTGGTGACCAGCATGGCGATGACGAGCGTCAGCGCCATGATCTGGATGCCGTGGTCACCGTGAGCGCCGTTGAACGTCTTCGAGATCTGAACGCCGAAGAGCTTCGCGTGATAGAGCTGCGTCGCCTGGGCGTCCGTCAGGATTCCCTTGCCCTGCTGGTTCTTCGCCGCGTGGTCGAGCAGGCGGAAGAGGGACAGGAAGATCGGCATCTGCAGCAGGATGGGCAGGCACGAGGCGAACGGGTTGGTGCCCGCGTCCTTGTACAGCTTCATCGTCTCCTGCGTGAGCTTCTCGCGGTCGTGGCCGTACTTCTTCTGCAGCTCCTTCACCTGGGGCTGCAGCAGCTGCATGTTGCGCGAGGCCTTGATCTGCTTCACGAAGAGCGGGATCAGGGCTGCGCGGATCACCACGGTGAGGGTGACGATCGACAGGGCCCAAGCCGCGCCGCTGGAGGGATCGAAGATCTGTCCCCAGACCTTGTGAGCTCCGACGAGCACGATCGAGATGAGGTAGTAGAGCGGCGTCATGATGAAGCTGCCGATAGCACCGAAGATGGACACTCAAGCTCCTTGAATGGGGGCGGAGGGTGCAGAACGAGTGGGGGGCACCGGGTCGTAGCCGCCGGCTGCCCAGGGGTGGCAGCGGCCGAGACGCCGGAGTGCGAGCCAGCTGCCACGGACACTCCCGTGCTTCTGCACCGCCTCGAGGGCGTACGCCGAGCAGCTGGGGTGGTAGCGGCAGACCTGGCCGTAGAGCGGACTGATGACGATCCGATAGAGCTTGAGGAACCCGATCAGGACGTACTTCATCGCCCGATCCGCTCCAGCGCAGCGTCGAGATCGCGGCCGAGGTCGTCGTACGACGCATCGGCCGCGGACGGCAGCGCACGGACCACGAGCACAGCAGAGCCCGGGAGCGACTTCAGTCGTTCCCGGGCCAGGTGTCGCAGCCGGCGCTTCACGCGGTTGCGGATGACAGCAGGGCCGACGGCCTTGCTCACCACGAATCCGACACGAGCCGGCGACCCGCCCCCGTCGGTCACCCAGAGATGGGCGACCAAGGTGCGTGTGCCGGCTCGACGGCCCTGCCGCGTTGCCTTCCGGAAGTCCTCACCAGCGACGAGCCGGTGCTCCCGGGGCAACAAGACGGATCAGAACCGCAGCGGACCCGAAGTGGGCTCAGACGGCGATCTGCTTGCGGCCCTTGCTGCGGCGCGCGGACAGGATGGCGCGGCCGGCGCGGGTGCGCATGCGAAGGCGGAAACCGTGCTTCTTGTGACGGCGACGGTTGTTCGGCTGGTAGGTGCGCTTGCTCACGACTGCTTCTCCGATGCGGGGAATTGATTCCAGGGATAGTCCACGTCCGGTGTGTCGGCAGAGGCAGCTTGAGTTCGGCTGGCACCGCCCACCCACGCACACACCCGCAGGATGCGGGTGTCTCGTGGACATGCGGCACCGGTCGACACCGGGCAGACTGAGCAACGGTACGGGAGGCCGGATCAGGGGGTCAAACCACCGACGCCCCCACCTGTGGATGAACCCTTGCTGGCGCCCTCGTCTGCGGGTTACGTTCACTGCCTGGCCGGGGGGCGGACACGCGCCGTACGCCGGTCGGCGGAGCACGTGTGACGTGGGTCATGTGGATCACCGAAAACCGCTCTGACCTGCACGAACAGCATCCATACCCCGGGTCCGGAGGGGGTTCCGGACAGCTTCATCCACACCCCGTGGGCAATCCCCACAACCTGTGGATAAAGTTGTGGAACGCAGTGCCGCCCGGATCGACCCCACGGTCGACCGGGCACGAATGTGACGCAGACGACCGTATGGGGCGGTCGTCCCACGAGGTGAAGGGTCGACGCATAGTGGAGAACTCCCAGGCCAGTCCTGACCTGGCGACCGTCTGGCGCAACCTCGTCAGCGATCTCCAGCCCAACCAGCGGGCCTGGCTCAGCACCAGTGAGCCCGTCACCCTCCACGAGACCACGGCGATCATCGCCGTCCCCAACGACTTCACGCGGACCCAGCTCGAGGGCCGCCTGCGCACCCGCCTCGAGGACTCGCTCTCCGAGGCGTTCGGCACCAACATCCGGATCGCGGTGACGGTCAACCCGCAGCTCGATCACGGCATCAGCGCCGACGAGGTCTCCGCGCAGGGCCGTCACGCCGTCGAGCCCGAGCGCCCCGCCGTCGTACCGCAGTCGATGGATCGATATGTCGACACGTCGACAAGTGAGGCGCCGAGTGCGCTCGAGACCCGGCTCAACCCCAAGTACGTCTTCGAGAGCTTCGTCATCGGCTCGTCCAACCGCTTCCCTCACGCGGCGGCCGTCGCGGTCGCCGAGGCGCCGGGCAAGGCGTACAACCCGCTGATGATCTACGGCGACTCGGGTCTGGGGAAGACGCACCTGCTCCACGCCATCGGCCACTACGTCCGCTCCCTCTACACCGGGGCGAAGGTCCGCTACGTGTCGAGCGAGGAGTTCACCAACGACTTCATCAACTCGATCCAGAACGGCAAGCAGGGCCAGTTCCAGAAGCGCTACCGCGACATCGACGTCCTGCTGATCGACGACATCCAGTTCCTCGAGGGCAAGGAGCAGACGCAGGAGGAGTTCTTCCACACCTTCAACGCGCTCCACAACGCCAACAAGCAGATCGTCCTCACCTCCGACCGCGCCCCCAAGCGGCTCGAGGCGCTCGAGGACCGGCTCCGCAGCCGGTTCGAGTGGGGCCTGATCACCGACGTCCAGGCCCCTGACCTCGAGACCCGCATCGCGATCCTTCGCAAGAAGGCGGCGATGGACCGGCTGACCGCTCCGCCGGAGGTCCTCGAGTTCATCGCCTCGAAGGTGCAGACCAACATCCGCGAGCTCGAGGGTGCGCTGATCCGCGTCACCGCGTTCGCCAACCTCAACCGCCAGGAGGTCGACATGACCCTGGCCGAGATCGTGCTCAAGGACCTCATGCCCGAGGGCGGCGAGCCCGACATCACCGCGGCGCAGATCATCGCCCAGACGGCGGCGTACTTCGGCGTCACCATCGACGAGCTGACCGGTCCGAGCCGCGGCCGGCACCTGGTGACCGGACGACAGATCGCGATGTACCTCTGCCGCGAGCTGACCAACATGTCGCTGCCCCAGATCGGTCGCGAGTTCGGCGGTCGCGACCACACGACGGTCATGTACGCCGACCGGAAGATCAAGGACCTGCTCGCCGAGCGACGGGCCGTGTTCAACCAGGTCTCCGAGCTGACCAACCGCATCAAGATGCAGACGCGGGCCGGCTGATCCCGCTCCCCGGACAGCGTCGAGCACCGAATGACACGGAGTTCCACGGCCCTCGAGGCTGTGGAACTCCTGTCGTTCCAGGTCCGAATCACAAATGAGTGATCTGTGGACAACTGTGGGAACAGCGCACAGGGCACGGGCGAAACCACAGGCAGGTGCCGTCTGTGCCGTGCCAGCGCACAGGGGCTGTGCACTTGAAATGGCCCTCTGACCTGCAGGAACAACAGTTGTCCACAGTTTCCACCGAACCTACGACAACGATGAGACCTATCAAGCACCCATCGACCGTGCAACGACATCCGGCCGGCAAGCTGGGGAGAACCTCCCTCCGCCCGCACCTCTCGAGAGCCCTCGGCAAACCACAGGTTCCGTAGCGGCCTCCCGATCGCTCTGGGCGCATGGCAGGATGCTCAGTCCAGACTTGTCATTCCCCCTGCACGGAGGCAGAAGAGACGTGAAGTTCCGCATCGAGCGCGACGCCCTCGCCGACGCAGTGGCCTGGGCCGCGCGCTCCCTGCCCGTGCGTCCGAGCGTCCCGGTCCTCGCCGGCCTGCTCATCGAGGCCGGCCAGGAAGGCCTGGTCCTCTCGACCTTCGACTACGAGACCTCCGCGCGGGCCACGCTCAACGCCGAGGTCGCCGACGAGGGCACCGCCCTGGTCAGCGGCCGGCTGCTCGCCGACATCTGCCGCAACCTGCCCGCCAAGCCGGTCGACGTGATCCTCGACGGCTCGCGGGTGACGCTCACGTGTGGCTCGGCCCGCTTCTCGCTGCAGACCATGCCGGTCGAGGACTACCCGAGCCTGCCGGACATGCCGGCCGCGACGGGCACGGTCTCCTCCGACGCCTTCGCCCAGGCGGTCAGCCAGGCGGTCACCGCGGCCGGTCGCGACGACATGCTCCCGGTGCTCACCGGTGTCCGCATCGAGATCGAGGGCGAGTCGGTCAACCTGCTCGCCACCGACCGCTTCCGCCTCTCGCACCGCGAGCTGGTCTGGCACCCGCACACGCCCGACGAGTCCGCGGCCGCGCTGGTCCCGGCGAAGGTGCTCGCCGACACGGCCAAGTCGCTCACCGCAGGCAGCCAGATCACCATCGCGCTCTCCGCCTCGGGCACCGGCGACGGCATCATCGGCTTCGAGGGCCAGGTCGGCGGCGGTGTGCGGCGTACGACGACGCGCCTGCTCGACGGTGAGTTCCCCAAGGTCCGCAGCCTCTTCCCCAGCGAGCACCAGACCGTCGCCGTGGTCGACAAGGCGCAGCTGATCGAGTCGGTCAAGCGCGTCGCTCTCGTCGCCGAGCGCAACACCGCGATCCAGATGGCGTTCTCCGACGGCGTGCTGACCCTCGAGGCCGGCTCGGGTGAGGACGCCCAGGCCAGCGAGGCCCTCGCGGCCGAGATCACCGGCGAGGACATCACGACGGGCTTCAACCCGGCGTTCCTCCTCGACGGGCTCGGCGCCATCGAGGAGCCGGTCGTCGAGCTCGCGTTCACGCAGTCGAGCAAGCCCGTCGTCATCAGCGGCAAGTCGGAGGGCTCCGCCGGCTTCCGCTACCTGCTGATGCCGCGCCGCCTGCTCTCCTGATTCTCCGCCGGCGGCGCTGACGACCTCGGTGGCTGCCGGTACTCCTGCACGGCTACCAACCCACCCGGAGGAACCAGCCATGGACATCGGACTCATCGGCCTCGGCAAGATGGGCGGCAACATGCGCGAGCGGCTCCGCCGCTCGGGCCACACGGTCGTGGGCTACGACCGCAACCCCGACCTGGCCGACGTCGGCTCGCTCGAGGAGCTCGTGGCCGCACTGCCGTCGCCGAAGGTCGTCTGGGTCATGGTGCCGGCGGGTGAGCCGACGCGCTCGACCGTCGCCGAGCTCAAGGAGCTCCTGGGTGAGGGCGACGTGATCGTCGACGGCGGCAACTCGCGCTGGACCGACGACATCGCCAACGCCGCGTCGCTGGCCGAGAAGAAGATCGGCTACGTCGACTGCGGTGTCTCCGGCGGCGTGTGGGGCCTCGAGAACGGCTACGCCCTGATGTACGGCGGTGCCGCTGAGGACATCGCGAAGGTGCAGCCGGCGTTCGACTCCCTCAAGCCCGAGGGCGACTTCGGAGCGGTCCACGCCGGCAAGGTCGGCGCCGGCCACTTCTCGAAGATGGTCCACAACGGCATCGAGTACGCCCTCATGCAGTCGTACGCCGAGGGCTGGGAGCTGCTCGAGAAGGTCGACCTCGTCGACAACGTGACCGAGGTCTTCCGCTCCTGGCGCGAGGGCACGGTCATCCGCTCGTGGCTCCTCGACCTGCTCGTCACGGCGCTCGACGACGAGCCCGGGCTGGAGAGCATCGCCGGCTACGCCGAGGACTCCGGCGAGGGTCGGTGGACCGTCGAGGCCGCGATCGACAACGCCGTCCCGGTGCCCGCCATCGCCGCGTCGCTCTTCGCGCGGTTCGTCTCGCGCCAGGACGACAGCCCGGCGATGAAGGCGATCGCCGCGATGCGCAACCAGTTCGGTGGCCACGCGATGAAGACCGAGGCGCCCGCCGGTGGTGACGTCGAGGGCCGCAAGGGTGGCCCCGAGGTCTCCGAGGCTGCGGCGAAGGCCGGCGCGGGCGACGGCCACGTCCCCGGCGAGAGCTGAGTGCACGTCTCCCACCTGACGCTCCACGACTTCCGGTCGTACGCCGACCTCGACGTCGCGCTGGAGCCGGGGCCGGTGGCGTTCATCGGACGCAACGGGCAGGGCAAGACCAACCTCGTCGAGGCGATCGACTACCTGTCGCGCCTCTCCTCGCACCGCGTCGCCAGCGATGCGCCCTTGGTCCGCGCAGGCGCGAGCCAGGCGATCATCCGGGCGGCGGTCGTGCGTGACGGTCGCTCGGCGACGCTGGAGATCGAGATCAACCCGGGCAAGTCCAACCGCGCGCGGATCAACCGCTCGCAGCTCCCCCGCGCCCGCGAGCTCCTCGGGCTCGTCCGCACGGTGGTCTTCGCCCCCGACGACCTGACCCTGGTCAAGGGCGACCCGTCCGACCGCCGCAAGTTCCTCGACGACCTGCTGGTGCTGCGCCACCCGCGCATCGCGGGCGTCCGCTCCGACTACGACCGCGTGCTCCGCCAGCGCAACTCGCTGCTCAAGACCGCCGGCCTGGCCCGCGGGTCCGCGCGCGAGGGCGCGATCGCGACGCTCTCCGTGTGGGACGAGCACCTCGCCCGCTTCGGTGCGGAGCTGCTCGCCGCGCGCCTGCGGCTGGTCGCCGACCTCGCGCCGTACGTCGGGAAGGCGTACGCCACGGTGGCGCGCGGTGCCGGGCGCGACGACGCGGCGATCGCGTACAAGGCGTCGCTGCCGAGCATCGCCGAGGACGGCACCCCCGTCGACGCCGGAGCCATGGAGGTCGCCTGGCTCGAGGCGCGCCTGCTCGACGAGGTCGAGCGGCGCCGCAAGGACGAGCTCGACCGCGGTGTCTCCCTGGTCGGCCCCCACCGCGACGAGCTGCTCCTCACCCTCGGCAACGGGGAGCTGCGGCTGCCGGTGAAGGGCTACGCGAGCCACGGCGAGTCCTGGTCGTTCGCGCTCGCGCTCAAGCTGGCGTCGTACGACCTGTTGCGCTCCGAGGGTGACGACCCGATCCTGATCCTGGACGACGTGTTCGCGGAGCTCGACTCCGGACGCCGCGAGCAGCTGGCCGACCTGGTGGCCGGCGCCGAGCAGGTGCTGATCACGGCGGCGGTCGCCGACGACGTCCCCGCTGCGCTGGCCGGCGTGCGGTACGCCGTGGGCGAGGGTGTGGTCTCCCGTGAATCCTGAGGGCGAGCCGGACGCTGCGCTCGGCGAGGAGTCGGCGGACGAGGCCATTTCGGCGGGCCGAGCCACCGAGGACGGCTCAGCCACTGTGGACCGCTCGACCTCCGAGGTCGACCACGACCCCACCGGGCTCGACCTCGCGAAGACGATCGCGCGGTCGATGGCGGGCGCGGCGAAGAACGCTCCCCGCGCCAAGCGGAAGTGGGTCAGCCCTGCCGCCGAGCGGGCTCGCCGTACGGAGGGTCCGCGGGTCTCGGGGGCGCACCCCGACGAGCGCGACCCGCAGCTCCTCGACACCACGCTCGGCCGCCTCGTGGCCGACCACGGGTGGGCGCTCGACCTCAAGGTGCACGCGGTCTTCGCGCGGTGGCCCGAGCTCGTCGGCGCCGAGGTGGCGCAGCACTGCCAGCCCACGGCGTTCGCCGACGGCCGGCTGACCGTGCGCACCGGATCGACGGCGTGGGCGACGCAGCTGAAGCTGCTCGCGCCGACGCTCGTGCGCCGTCTCAACGAGGAGATCGGGCACGGCTCGGTCACCATCATCGACATCGAGGGACCGACCGCTCCGAGCTGGAAGAAGGGCCGTCTGAGTGCCCGTGACGGGCGGGGTCCGCGCGACACCTACGGGTGATCCACGGGAGGGCGTCCGTGGCGGCCTGAGGGCCCCATCGCCGGTATGGGGAGTCATCTCCCCCCGTGTTCGGGCCTCCGGAGGCCCTTTTCTGTCCACAGAGGGCCACATTTCGCGTCTTGTCCCCCTTTCGGCCGCGCAGGTCGTAGGCGTAGGAGGCCCTGCCCGGTACCATGGAGGGATCGAGGTCGTGCATTTCTGATGGACGACCTTCTGCATGTACGGACACGAACGAAGAGGTCGCCGGGTGTCGGAGCAGGACCAGGTCAACAACGAGTACGACGCATCGGCGATCCAGGTCCTGGAGGGCCTCGAAGCAGTCCGCAAGCGTCCCGGCATGTACATCGGCTCGACCGGTGTGCGGGGCCTGCACCACCTGATCTGGGAGATCGTCGACAACGCGGTCGACGAGGCGCTCGCCGGCCACTGCGACGAGATCCTCGTGAAGCTCAACGCCGACGGCTCGGTCAGCGTCGTCGACAACGGCCGCGGCATCCCGACCGACACGGCTCCCGGCCAGGAGATCCCGGCCGCGACCCTCGCCCTGACCGTCCTCCACGCGGGCGGCAAGTTCGGCGGCGGCGGCTACAAGGTCTCCGGTGGTCTCCACGGCGTCGGCTCGTCGGTCGTCAACGCGCTCTCCGACAAGCTCAAGCTCGAGATCAAGAACCGTGGCTACCTCTGGGAGCAGGAGTTCGCGCTCGGCACGCCGGTCTACGACCTGCGCCAGGTCCGTCCGCTCGAGGAGGGTGAGCGCACGGGCACGACGGTGACCTGGTTCGCCTCCCCCGACATCTTCGAGACGACCGTCTACAACCTCGAGACGATCACCAACCGCTTCCGCGAGATGGCCTTCCTCAACAAGGGCCTCCGCATCGTCCTGCGCGACGAGCGCCCCGAGGCGGCCGAGATCGTCGACGCGATCGAGGACGACACCGTCGCCGACGAGATCGACCACGCGAGCGCCGACCAGCCGCACCGCGAGGGCGAGGCGCTCGAGATCGTCTTCCAGTACGAGCGTGGCCTGGCTGACTACGTCGACCACCTCAACAAGCGGAAGGCCACGCTCTCCCCGATCATCGCCTTCGAGGCGGAGACCGGCGATGACGCGCCCAACCCGATGAGCCTCGAGATCGCGATGCAGTGGCAGGCCTCGTCGTACAACGAGAGCGTCCACACGTTCGCCAACACGATCAACACGCCCGAGGGTGGCACGCACGAGGAGGGCTTCCGCGCGGCGCTCACCACGCTGATGAACAAGTGGGGCGAGACCTGGGGCCTGATCAAGAAGAAGGAGGACAGGCTCACCGGTGACGACATCCGTGAGGGCCTGACCGCCATCATCAGCCTCAAGATCTCCAACCCGCAGTTCGAGGGCCAGACCAAGGCCAAGCTCGGCAACACCGAGGCCAAGGGCTTCACGCAGGGTTGCGTCAACGACCAGCTCAGCGACTGGCTGGAGAAGAACCCCACCGAGGGCAAGGACATCATCCGCAAGGCGCAGGCTGCGGCGACCGCGCGCATCGCTGCCCGCAAGGCCCGCGACCTGGCCCGCAACCGCAAGGGCCTGCTCGGCGGCGGCGGACTCCCGGGCAAGCTCTCGGACTGCCAGTCGACGAAGCCCGAGGAGTGCGAGGTCTTCATCGTCGAGGGTGACTCCGCCGGTGGCTCGGCCCGCCAGGGTCGCGACCCGCGGATCCAGGCGATCCTCCCGATCCGCGGCAAGATCCTCAACGTCGAGAAGGCGCGCATCGACAAGGTCCTGGCCAACCAGGAGGTCCAGGCGATCATCTCCGCGCTCGGCACCGGCGTGCACGAGGAGTTCAACCTCGAGAAGCTGCGCTACCACAAGGTCGTGCTGATGGCCGACGCCGACGTCGACGGCCACCACATCAACACCCTGCTGCTGACGCTCCTCTTCCGCTTCATGAAGCCGCTCATCGAGCACGGCTTCGTCTACATGGCGCAGCCGCCGCTCTACCGCCTCCGGTGGAACAAGCCGGCCGAGCACGAGTTCGTCTACTCCGACTCCGAGCGTGACGCGCTCATGGCCGACGGCCTGGCCAACGGCAAGAAGCTCCCCAAGGAGAACCCGGTCCAGCGCTACAAGGGCCTCGGCGAGATGAACGCCGAGGAGCTGTGGGAGACCACGATGAACCCCGACCAGCGCCTCATGCTCCAGGTGACCCTGGACGACGCCGCCCAGGCCGACGAGATCTTCTCGACCCTCATGGGCGAGGACGTCGAGCAGCGCCGTTCCTTCATCCAGCGCAATGCCAAGGACGTTCGATTCCTCGATATCTGAGTCTCTAGACCCAGATTTAGATTCGAGTAGACGAGATCAGAAAGCCTCATCGTGACTGACACTCCCACCGGGACCCCCGTTCCCTCCGGCGGCCGGATCGAGCCCGTCGAGCTGCAGACCTCCATGCAGCGCGCCTACATCGACTACGCGATGGCGGTCATCGTCGGCCGCGCGCTGCCCGACGTCCGCGACGGCCTCAAGCCGGTGCACCGCCGCGTCCTCTACGCGATGTACGACGGCGGCTACCGCCCCGACCGCGGCTTCTCCAAGTGCTCGCGCGTCGTCGGTGACGTCATGGGTCAGTACCACCCGCACGGTGACTCGGCGATCTACGACACCCTCGTCCGCCTCGCCCAGCCGTGGGTGATGCGCGCTCCCCTGGTCAACGGCCAGGGCAACTTCGGCTCGCCGGGCAACGACTCCGCCGCGGCCATGCGATACACCGAGTGCCGCATGGCGCCGCTGGCGCTCGAGATGGTCCGCGACATCGAGCAGGACACCGTCGACTTCCAGCCCAACTACGACGGCCGGTCGTCGGAGCCGACGGTGCTGCCGTCGCGCTACCCCAACCTGCTGGTCAACGGCTCGGCCGGCATCGCGGTCGGCATGGCGACCAACATCCCGCCGCACAACCTGCGCGAGGTCGCCGAGGGCGCGCAGTGGGCGCTCGAGCACCCCGACGCCTCCCGCGAGGAGCTGCAGGACGCGCTCATCGAGCGGATCAAGGGCCCTGACTTCCCCAACGGCGCGCTGATCGTCGGCCGCCAGGGCATCGAGCAGGCCTACCGCACGGGTCGTGGCTCGGTCACCCAGCGCGCGGTCATCGAGATCGACGAGGACAACCGGGGTCGCACCTGCCTCTCGATCACCGAGCTGCCGTACATGGTCAACCCGGACAACCTCGCGCTCAAGATCGCCGAGCTCGCCGACAGCGGCAAGATCCAGGGCATCTCCGACGTACGCGATGACTCGTCGGGCCGCACCGGTCAGCGCCTGGTCGTCGTGCTCAAGCGCGACGCCGTCGCGCGCGTGGTGCTCAACAACCTGCTGAAGCACACCGAGCTGCAGACCAACTTCTCGGCCAACATGCTCGCGCTGGTCGACGGTGTGCCGCGCACGCTGACGATCGACCAGTTCATCAGCAACTGGGTGGCCCACCAGATCGACGTCATCCAGCGTCGTACGCGCTTCCGCCTCAACGAGGCCGAGGAGCGGGCGCACATCTACCGCGGCCTGGTGAAGGCCCTCGACATGCTCGACGAGGTCATTGCGCTGATCCGTCGCTCCCCCGACGTCAACGACGCGCGCACGGGCCTCATGGAGCTCCTCGAGATCGACGAGATCCAGGCCAACGCGATCCTCGAGATGCAGCTGCGCCGCCTGGCCGCCCTCGAGCGCCAGAAGATCATCGACGAGCTCGCCAAGCTCGAGGCGCTCATCGCGGACCTCAAGGACATCCTCGAGAAGCCGGAGCGCCAGCGCGCGATCATCAGCGAGGAGCTCGCGGAGATCGTCGAGAAGTTCGGCGACGAGCGGCGCACGCAGATCATCGCGGCCGACGGCGACCTCTCCATGGAGGACCTGATCCCCGACGACGAGCTGGTCGTCTCGATCACCCGCGGCGGCTACGCCAAGCGGACCCTCGCCTCGGCGTACCGGCTGCAGAAGCGGGGCGGCAAGGGCGTGCGTGGTGCGTCGCTCAAGGGCGACGACGTGGTGGAGCACTTCATCTCCACGACCAACCACCACTGGCTGCTCTTCTTCACGACGGCCGGCCGCGTCTACCGGACCAAGGCGTACAACCTGCCCGAGGCGTCGCGTGACGCGAAGGGCGGCCACGTCGCCGGCCTGCTGAGCTTCCAGCCCGACGAGTCGATCGCCCAGGTGCTGGCGATCCGCGACTACGACCAGGCGCCGTACCTCGTGCTCGCCACGAAGCACGGCCTGGTGAAGAAGACCCGCCTGGGCGACTACAACTCCCCGCGCCAGGCCGGCGTCATCGCGATCAACTTCCGCGAGGACGACGACGAGCTGATCGGCGCCGAGCTGGTCAACAGCGAGGACCACGTGCTGCTCGTCTCCCGCAAGGCGCAGGCGATCCGCTTCCCGGCCTCGGACGACCAGCTGCGCCCCATGGGTCGCGCGACGTCCGGCGTCTCGGGCATGAAGTTCCGCGACGGCGACGAGCTGCTCTCGATGGCGGTCATCCGTGCCGAGCAGATCGCGGCCGAGGAGGCTGCCGAGGAGGCCGGCGAGACGCCGGAGGAGTCGGCGGTCGTCGAGCAGTACGTCTTCACGATGACCGACGGTGGCTATGCCAAGCGCTCGCGGATCTCCGACTACCGCGTGCAGTCGCGCGGTGGCCTCGGTATCAAGGCGATGCAGCTCAGCGACGAGAAGCGCGGCGGCCTGGTCGGCGCGTTCATCGTGGTCGAGGGCGACGAGATCCTCTCCATCACCAACAGCGGTCAGGTCGTCCGCTCCCCCATCGACGACAACTTCCCCGCCAAGGGTCGCTCGACGATGGGCGTGAAGTTCGTGACCCCGAAGAAGGGTGACGCCGTCGCGGTCGTCGCTCGCTCGGTCGAGGCGCGCGACGAGGACGCCGAGGGCGACGCCGAGGGTGCCGAGCTCGAGAGTGCAACAATCGAGGCTCCTGAGGAGAGCGAAGCCGGCACCACGGACGTGCCGGCCGAGACGACCGACGAGAGTGAGCAGTGATGAGCGACGAGGCGCCGAAGCAGACGCTGGGTGAGCGGATCAACAGCGCGATCGCGTCCGCGAGCGTCGAGATGCGCGCCAGCGCCAACCCGGAGTCGAAGGAGCACGCGGCTGCCGCTGCGGAGGTCCACGGCCGCAGCCCGCGCAGGGCGCGCCTGCGACTGACCCGCATCGACCCTTGGTCGGTCATGAAGACGTCGTTCCTGCTGGCGGTCGCCTTCGGCATCGTCACGGTCGTCGCCGTGGCCGTCGTCTGGGCGGTCCTCGGCATCGCCGGCGTCTGGGACTCCATCAACTCCACCGTCGGTGGCGTCATGGGCGGCAGTGGCGACGGGTTCGACGTCAGCAACTACCTCGGCACCACCCGCGTGCTCGGCTTCACGATGCTGATCTCGGTCATCGACACGGTGCTGATCACCGCCGTCGCCACCCTGACGGCGTTCCTCTACAACATGGCCGCCGCCCTGCTGGGTGGCATCGAGGTCACCCTCGCGGAGGACCAGAACTGAGCTGTGAGTGACGTCTCCGGACCCCGTTTTGGAGCTTCGACGGGGCCTCCGGTAACGTTCCGCCACGGTTCACACCACGGCTGCGTGCAGCCGACGCGCCTATAGCTCAGACGGTTAGAGCACCACACTGATAATGTGGGGGTCGGAGGTTCAAGTCCTCCTAGGCGCACCACGCACCACACCGCCCGCGATCCCCTGGACGCGGGCGGTGCGCATTTCGGCGTACGCCGACGGGCCGGTGCCACTGGTCGAGGGGCCGGGACCGATGTGGGACGCGGCCCCGGGCGTTGGTAGCCTCTCGCCCATGAAGAAGATCGTCCTCCTCGCCCTGGCCGCCGCTGCCGCCGTCTTCGCCAAGAAGAAGCTCGACGCCTCCAAGGCCGAGCAGGCGCTGTGGGCCCAGGCCACCGACCAGGTCTGATCCACTTCCCCGTACGCCGCGGCGTACGTCGGGGCCTTGGCGCAATTGGTAGCGCACCTGCTTTGCAAGCAGGGGGTTAGGGGTTCGAGTCCCCTAGGCTCCACCACCTGGACGGCGATGCACGCACGCTGGCTGCGTTGTCGTCGATCGCTCCGCTCACAGATCGACTTCCTTCCTCCGCCTTGCCATCGCGCGCACCGCGCCGCCCAGGCCGCCCAGGCCGCCCGGCCGCCCGGCGTAGTGTCGGAGGATGGCCATCTCGCTGATCTTCGTCCTGTCCGCCCTCGTGCTGGGGGCGGTGGTGGTTGCGCTCTTCGTGTGGTGGCTGCTGGTGCTCATCGACTGCCTGCGGACGCCGGATGCCGTGTGGCAGGCCGCCGGCGAGAACCAGGTGGTCTGGCTGCTGGTGCTGATCCTGCTCGGGTTCGTCGGCGCGATCCTCTACGTGGTGCTCGCCCGGCCGAAGGTGAGGGCGATCGCATGACGAAGCGGATCATCAACGTCGTCACCAACGTCAGCCACTACGACGACCCGTCGCACCCGACGGGGCTCTGGCTCTCGGAGCTGACCCACGCGTGGGAGGTCTTCGAGGAGCATGGCTTCGAGCAGACCCTCGTCAGCCCCGCGGGCGGGGCAGTGCCGCTGGAGCCGCGGTCGCTGAAGTTCCCCAGCTTCGACCGGTCGGCGAAGGCCTGGCACGGCGATCCCGCGCGGATGGGGCTCCTCGAGCGCACCGCGAGCGCCGACGACATCGACGCCTCGGCGTACGACGCGATCTACTTCACCGGCGGCCACGCGGTGATGTACGACTTCCCGGGCAGCGCGGGGCTGCAGCGCCTGACGCGCGAGATCTTCGAGGCGGGCGGCGTCGTGTCGTCGGTCTGCCACGGCTACTGCGGCCTCCTCGACACGACGCTCTCCGACGGCTCGCACCTGATCGCCGGGCGCCGGATGACCGGCTTCGCGTGGACCGAGGAGGTGCTGGCGCGCGTCGACAAGCTCGTGCCGTACAACGCGGAGGAGGAGGCGAAGAAGCGCGGTGCCCTCTACGAGAAGGCGAAGCTCCCCTTCGTGCCGTACGTCGTGACCGACGGCCGCCTCATCACGGGCCAGAACCCCGTCTCGGCCAAGGCGACGGCGAAGAAGGTCGCCGCCGCCCTGCTCGAGCGCTGATCCTCAGCCGACCGGCATCAGCAGGCAGGTGGCAAGCGCCTGCGCGACGAGGCGACCGGAGGCGTCGACGATCCGCGCCTCGGCGGTCGCCGTACGCCGGCCCATCGCGACGACGGTGCCCGTGCAGGTGAGCGTGCCGCTCGCCAGCGTCGCCGGGCGGGTGAACTTGATGGTGAGGTCGAGCGACGTGTAGCCCGTGCCGGGCGGGAGCCGGGTGTGGACCGCGCAGCCCAGGGCAGTGTCGGCGAGCGTGGCGAGAATGCCGCCGTGGACCGAGCCGAGCGGGTTGTAGTGCCACTCGTGCGGCTCGAGGCTGAAGACCACGACGCCGTCGCCCACCTCGACCGGCTCGATGCCCGTCGTGGCCGCCGCCGGAGCGGCCGGGAGCTCGCCCCGGCCGATCCGCTCGAGGAACTCACGGCCGCTGAGACCGTGGCCCGCGCCGGCCAGGGCTGCCGGGTCGTCCCAGGTGTAGGTGCGCTCGCGCCGGGTCAGGACGTCCATGTCAGAGCCTCTCGATGATGGTGGCGTTGGCGAGGCCGCCGGCCTCACACATGACCTGGAGGCCGAAGCGGCCCCCGGTCTGCTCGAGGTTGTTGAGCAGCGTGGTGGCCAGGCGCGCGCCGGAGCCGCCGAGCGGGTGGCCGATCGCGATCGCGCCGCCGTTGACGTTGACCTTCGCGAGGTCGGCGCAGGTCTCCTGCTGCCAGGCCAGGACGACGGAGGCGAACGCCTCGTTGACCTCGAAGGCGTCGATGTCGGCGAGCGCCAGACCAGCCCTGGCGAGCACCTTCTGCGTGGCCGGGATGATGCCGGTCAGCATGAAGACCGGGTCGTCGCCGGCGACGGCGAACGAGTGGACGCGGGCGCGCGGGGTGAGGCCGAGACGCTGGGCCGCCTCCTCGCTCGCGACGAGCACGGCGGCGGAGCCGTCACTGACCGGCGAGCTGTTGCCGGCGGTGACGCGCCAGTCGAGGTCCGGGTAGCGGGCCTCCCACGCCTCGCTGCGGAACGCCGGGCGGAGGCCGGCCAGTCCCTCCACCGAGGTGCCTGAGCGGATCGTCTCGTCGGTCGCGAGGTCGTTGACGTGCACCACCTGGCTGTCGAAGAGGCCCTCCTTCCAGGCGCGGGCCGCGCGCTCGTGCGACTCGGCGGAGAACTCGTCGAGCTGGGTGCGCGAGAGGTTCCAGCGCTGCGCGATGAGCTCGGCGCTGATGCCCTGGGGCACCAGCCCGCCGGCGTACCGCTCGGCGACGCGGGGACCGGCGAAGTCCTTGCCCTGGAACTGGGAGCCGATCGGGACCCGGCTCATCGACTCGACGCCGGAGGCGATGGCCACGTCGTACGCGCCGGCCATGACGCCCTGGGCGGCGAAGTGGAGCGCCTGCTGGCTGGAGCCGCACTGGCGGTCGACGGTGACGCCGGGGACGGACTCGGGGAAGCCGGCGCCGAGGAGCGCCCAGCGCGCGGTGTTGCCGGACTGCTCGCCGATCTGGCCGACGGCGCCGCTGATCACGTCGTCGACGACCGCGGGGTCGATGCCGGTGCGCTCGACGAGCGCCGCCAGGGCCGTGGCGTGGAGGTCGACGGGGTGGACCTGGGAGTACGCACCGCCGGGCTTGCCCTTGGCGAGCGGGGTGCGGACGGCATCGATGATCACTGCTGACTTCATGGAGGTTCCTTCCTGGACGGCGGCACCCTGACTAATGGCGCCCATAGCCAGACAGTACGACCTGACTATGGAAATAAGAAGACAGGTAGGCTGGAGACATGGATCACCCGGAGCAGACCCCCGACGAGACGCCCGAGGCGCTGACGCTGCTCGGCGCCTTCCAGGACCGTGACGCCTGGACGGCCGAGGGCTGGTGCCGCGTCGGCCGCGCGCTCGA
>NZ_BMNI01000003.1:0-69639 GCF_014646375.1 Nocardioides phosphati | reverse complement strand
CGCGCGCTCGACGTCGTCGGCACGCGGTCCGCGATGGTGCTGGTGCGCGAGCTGCTCTACGACGGCCACCGTTTCGACGAGCTCGCCCGCCGCACCGGACTGAGCGAGGCCGTCGCCGCCGGCCGGCTCAAGCAGCTCCACGCCGACGGCATCGTCGAACGCCGTCCGTACCGCGAGCCGGGCAAGCGGACGCGCGACGAGTACGTCCTCACCGACCGGGGGCGCCGGCTCTATCCCGTGATCGTCGCGCTCATGCAGTGGGGCGAGGGCCTCGCCGACGATCACTACAGCGGCGTCGAGCTCGTCCACCGCGACTGCGGCGCGGTCCTCGAGGCACAGGTGCGCTGCGCCGACGGCCACGTGGTCCCGCTCGGGGAGGGCGGGGTTCGGATCAAGGACGAGGAGCGTGCGCTGAAGGCGAAGCGGGCCGGTCGCATCTGACCGCTTACCCTGCTGCCGTGCGGACTCTACTCGGGGCGGTGCTCGCGACCGTCGTGCTCGCGGGCTGCGGCGCCCCCGCTGTGCCGCCACCCGTCGCACCGACGCCGACCGAGATCCCGCCTTCGCTCGCGCTTCCCGCTCACCCGACCGGCCAGGCCTGGCGTGCGCTCGCGCTCGTGCCGGCCGAGGCCACGGTCGTCACGATCACGGACTTCGACGCGATGCGGGCGCGCTTCGGCGTACCGGACCTGACGAGCGGTGACCCGGCGGCGGACCGCGCGGCGTTCTGGGCGCAGGCGCGGGCCCAGGCTGTCCTCTTCACCGCCGGCCTGTTCGCCGACGGCGCGCGGTGGCCCGACCGCGGCTTCACCGAGGACGACGTCGACTGGGAGGTCCGGTTCACCGGCCCCCACGGCTCCGGGTATGTCGTGGCGTTCCGTCCCGACCTCGACATGCGGCGTGTGCAGGCCGCCCGCCACGCGAAGGCGCTCCGTGGCGCCACCGTGATGGCGAAGGAGCACCTGCTGGTGAAGGGCGTCGCAGGCGAGGGCGATCCGGTCTGGGCGGCCGACCCCGCGCTCCCGGACCTGACCGACGACGGCGCGGAGTCGGCGTACCTCCGGCGGGGGTGTGTGCCGGTGGACGACGCGCTCGGGTCCGGCGCGTCGGCGGCCGACAAGGGGACGCTGATCGGCGAGCTGGACCCGCGCAACCTCGACGACCTGACGGCGTTCTCGGTGTCGTTCGCCGACGGTCTTGCGACCGCGCGGCTCGGCGAGGACCGCGGCGACCTCATCGCGCGCGGCCAGATCACCGAGGCGTGGCCCGTGGTGAAGGGCTCGCGCGGCTTCACCTCAGGCTTCCGGTCCGACGTGCTCGTCGACCCGTCGTCGGGTCGTGTCGGGCTCACCCCGACGTCACCCCAGGCCGCGGCGGCGGTCACGGTCGCGGATCTGCTGCCGTTCGCGATCTGCGACCGGCTCTAGCGGCTGCGTCAGGGCAGGTCCGAGCAGCTCAGAGCAGGGGCGCGAGCTCCGTCTCGTCGTGCGCGGAGAAGACGGTGACCTCGGGGTGCCCGGCGCGCAGCTCGCGGAGCCGCTCCTGGTTGGTGCGGCGCTCCTTCTCGTGGACCGCCATCAGTTTCTGGAAGCCCACCAGCCCGTAGTTGTACGCCGGCGGGCGCTCGAGCTCGCCGTGCCAGAAGTAGCTGTCGCCGGCGTGGAGCAGCCAGCCGCCCTCCGGCGTACGGACCGCGACGCCGGAGTGGCCGCGGGTGTGGCCGCGCAGCGGGATGAGGACGACGTCGTCGCCGAGCGCGCGCACGCCGCTGAAGCCGAACCAGTCGTCGCCGCCGGCCTCGTGGGTGCGCCACTGCGGGCCGTGGGCCCACTGCGCCGGGATGTAGCGGCGCTTCTCGAGCAGCGTCGCCGGGTCCATCGCCGCGCGGTGCTCCTCGGCGGCGACGTGGATCCGCGCGTGCGGGAAGTCGCCGATGCCGCCGGCGTGGTCGACGTCGAGGTGGGTGAGGACGACGTCGGTGACGTCGTCGGGGGCGTGGCCGAGGGCGGCCAGCTGGGCCACGGCGGTCTGCTCCGGGGCCAGCTCGGGCCGCACGAGGCTGAGGAACGGACGGCCCAGCCGCTTCCGGTCGGCGAGGTCGCCGGTGCCGAAGCCGCTGTCGACGAGGACCAGCCCCTCGGGACGCTCCACGAGCAGGCAGTGCGCGACCATGCGGCGCGGCATGAGCCGCCCGCCCGGCGCACCGAAGGGGTGCATCGTCCCGCAGTCGAGGTGGTGGATCCGTGTCGTCATGGCCTGATCGTAGGGTGGCGGCGTGCCAGACCGCCCGCATCCGCTGTCGCCGCGCTACTGGGCGGTCCACCTCCTCGCCGTGGCCCTCCTCGCTGCCGCGGTCATGCTGGGTGTCTGGCAGCTCGACGCGTGGAAGACCAAGCGCGCGGCCTCGGCGCTCGACGTCACCACCGCAGCGGCCATCCCGCTCTCGAAGGCGCTCGGCCCCGACGACCCCTTCCCTGCGAAGTACGTCGGCCAGCCGGTCACCGTCGCCGGCAGGTGGCTGCCGGTGTCGACGTTCGTGGTGAGCGGGCGTGAGCGTGGCAAGGTCGAGGGCTACTGGGTCGTCACGCCCGTCGCCGTCGACGGCACGAAGTCGGCGATCCCGGTCGTGCGCGGCTGGACTGCCTCGGCTGGCGCCCGTCCGCAGGCACCCTCGGGCACGGTGACGCTGAAGGGCTGGCTCCAGCCGGCCGAGGGCACCGGCGAGGTCGACGAGGACACCAGCGACGACGTGCTCCCGCAGCTCCGCATCGCCGACGCGCTGCACTTCGTCCACCAGGACCTGTACGGCGGCTACGTGATCGCCGCTGCGACGGATGCCGGGCTGGAGAAGGCCGAGCTCGACCAGCTCCCGCCGGCACCGCGCTTCTCCGCGATCCGGAACCTCTTCTACGCCGTCGAGTGGTGGTTCTTCGGCGGCTTCGTCGTCTTCATGTGGTGGCGGTGGCTGGTCGACGAGGTGCTGCGGCGTGACGAGGACGACGTCGAAGAGTGAGGCTGGCGCGGGTACCGTTCCCGGCGTGAAGCTCTTCCCCGTCTACAAGACGCTCGCCTACGTCGTCGGCACGCTGCTGCTCGCGCTGGCCCTCGGCATGATCTGCAAGTACCTCTTCCCCGAGGGTGGGTCCGTCCAGTCCTTCGGCGAGACGCTGACGCCGATCGTCGCCGTCGGCCACGGCTGGATCTACATGGCGTACGTCGTCGCGGCGTTCTTCCTGTCGCAGCGGGCGGGGTGGAAGCTCGCCTTCCTCGGCCTGATGCTGCTCGCCGGCCTGGTCCCCGGCCTGATCTTCTGGGTCGAGCGTCGCGTCGAGGCGAAGATCCGCGCCGAGGTGCCCGCGCTCGTCAGCTGACGGACGTCAGCCGAGGTCGGTCTCGACCTCTTCGGCAGCCCCGGGATCGACGGGCTCGGTCGGCGCAGCCCCGGGCATGGGGGACGGGTCGACCTGCCACTCGCTGCCGCCGCCGAGCGCGCGGCGTACGGCCATGACGAGGAGGGCGCCGAGCCCGCCGAGGACGACCAGCTTCTTCGTCAGCGCGCTCGCAGGCGCCTGGCCGACGTGCTTCTTCGGGACCTTCGCCCCCTTGGACTTCGCCATCTTGCGGCCCTTGTCCATGAGCTTCGGGCCCTTGGTGGCCAGCTGGTGCAGCGTCTTCTCGATCTGCGGAGCGAGCTCGTCGATGAGGTCGACGAGCTCCTTGCCCTTGGTCTTCGCCATGCGGCGATCCTGCCGCACACCGCGGGGTGTCGCCAGCCCCCGGTACGCTCAGGAGCGCACTTGACTTCAACCCGGAGAGGCAGCCATGTCTGACCTGAAGGCCACCCTGAAGACCAACAAGGGTGACATCACGATCAACCTGTTCCCCAACCACGCGCCCGCGACGGTGGAGAACTTCGTCGGCCTGGCCGAGGGCACCAAGGACTACACCGACGACGCTGGTCGCTCGGGCGAGAAGTTCTACGACGGCCTCGTCTTCCACCGCATCATCAAGGACTTCATGATCCAGGGCGGTTGCCCGCTGGGTCAGGGCATCGGCGGCCCGGGCTACAAGTTCAAGGACGAGTTCCACCCGGAGCTCTCCTTCAACAAGCCCTACCTGCTCGCGATGGCCAACGCCGGCCCGGGCACCAACGGCTCGCAGTTCTTCATCACCACGGTCGAGACCCCGTGGCTGACCAACCGCCACACGATCTTCGGTGAGGTGGCCGACGACGAGTCCAAGGCCGTCGTCGACGCCATCGAGGCCGTCAAGACCGGTGCCATGGACCGCCCCGTCGAGCCCGTGGTCATCGAGTCCGTCGAGATCACCCGCTGATCTGCCTTGAGTGACTCCGCGCCTCCCGCCCCGCAGTGCTACCGGCACACGGGGCGGGAGACGCACATCTCCTGCCAGCGCTGCGGTCGGCCGATCTGCCCCGACTGCATGCGTGACGCCGCGGTCGGCTTCCAGTGCCCCGAGTGCGTGAAGAGCGGCGCGCGCCAGACGCGCAGCGGCCGCACGGCGTACGGCGGCGTGCGGGCGAGCAACCCGGCCCTCACCTCGATCGTCCTGATCGCGATCAACGCCGCGGTCTGGCTGCTCGTCGTCGCGACCGGCGGGGCCGCCAGCCGCTGGGTCGACATCCTGGCGCTGCGATCGCAGGGCATCTGCGCCCGCGGGCAGTACGCCTGGCCCGACGCCTCCCAGGCCGCGTGCCGCGGCCTCGGCGACTGGCTGCCCGGCGTCGCCGACGGTGCCTGGTGGCAGCTGGTCACCTCGATGTTCACCCACGTCGAGGTCATGCACATCGGCTTCAACATGCTCGCGCTGTGGGTGCTCGGTCCCCAGCTCGAGATGGTGCTCGGCCGCGCTCGCTTCCTCGCGCTCTACCTGCTCTCCGGGCTCGCCGGCTCCGCCGCTGTCTTCTGGCTTGCGCCGACCTACGCCTCCACCCTCGGTGCCTCCGGCGCGATCTTCGGCCTCATGGCAGCCCTGCTCGTCGTCGCGGTCAAGCTCCGCGGTGACGCCCAGACCATCCTCGTCTGGATCGGCATCAACGCCGCCTACACGGTCTTCGCCCGCGGCACGGTCTCCTGGCAGGGCCACCTCGGCGGCTTCCTCGGTGGCCTGCTGCTGATGGGGCTGCTCGCCTTCGCGCCGCGCGAGCGCCGCAACGTGTGGCAGGGCGCTGGCCTCGCGGCGTACGTCATGGTGCTGGTGGCGCTCTTCGCCCTGCGCGCCGCCGCCCTCGCCTGACGGCGTCGCGCGCGTGGCGCGCGCCGGGGGCGCCTGCGGCGCCGCCTCCGGGAGGTCGGCGGGGAGAGTTATGCACATTGTGGATAACTGCTGTGGATAACTTACAGGCGTGTGATTCCGCAGGTCAGGACCACAAATGCGGAACGCCCCGTCCACAAGGACGGGGCGTTCACGGCAGTGTGTGGAGAGAGGTCACTCCCACTTCGTGGCGTAGGTGAAGCCCACCGCCATGAAGCCGATGCCGACCATCAGGTTGTACTGCTGCAGGTCGGAGAGGAGCCAGACCGCGCCGTCGGAGCCGGGGGCGCGGTTGGCGAAGACGTAGAACGTGCAGATCCAGATCAGGCCGATCAGGAAGCAGCCGAGCATGCCGACGACCGGGCCACGGCCGCGGCCGAGCGGGGTCTTGGGGTGCGCCGCGACGATCAGGCCGAGGAAGACCAGGCCGAAGCCGATCACCCAGTTCCAGTTGTCGAGCTTCTTGGTGCCGGGGATCAGCGGCGCGGGCTCCTTGCCCTTGCCCGTGCTCTGCCAGGCGTAGACGTCGTGCAGGTGGATCGTCCACAGGACGACCGCGGCAATGCCGGCGGCGATCAGGAGCAGCGACAGGACGAAGCGCACCGAGAAGATCGGGCCCCTGAGCGGGTCGAGGCCCATCGGAGCCGTTGCGGTGGCCTTGCTCTTCGACACGTGTCCTCCATCGGTAGGTGGCCGCGCAGGTTGCGCGCGACCCGGCTAGCGTAGTGGGCATGACCACCCCGCGCCGTCAGCACCGCCCCTGGGCCGTGGTGACGCCCGTGGTCTTCCTCTGCGCCGGCGGCCTGTTCGCGGTCAGCGCGGCCAACAGCGAGGGCACCGACCTGCGCCCCGGGCGGACCACCGACCTCGCCGGCCTCGTGCAGGTCGAGAACCGCCACCTCCGCGACCTCCGCCGCGAGAGCCGCGACCTGACGCGCCAGGTCGACGCCCTCAGCGCCACCGGCAAGGCGCTCGGCGCGCGCAAGACCCAGCGGGCCGTACGCCGGCTCAAGGGCGTCGCGGGCCTGTCCCGGGTCACCGGCGAGGGCGTGACGGTGACGCTGTCCGACGCGCCGCGCGACGTCCGCGAGACGAGCGACCAGAACATCAACACCCTCGTCGTGCACCAGCAGGACATCCAGGCTGTCGTCAACGCGATGTGGGCCGCGGGTGCGAAGGCCGTCACGATCCAGGGCCAGCGGATCGTCTCGACGACCGGTGTCCAGTGCGCGGGCAGCACCGTGCAGGTCAACGGCCTCTACTTCCCGCAGCCCTACAGGATCACCGCGATCGGCGACGCCGATGCCCTCGAGCAGCGGATCGCCGACGACGGCTACCTGCAGGTCTACCGCGACCAGGCCGCCGAGCCCGACATCGCGATCGGGTGGAGCCTGGAGCGCGGCTACGACCTGGTCGCGCAGCCCTACACGGGTCCGATCCGCGCGGAGTACGCCAAGCCCCTCAAGTGAGGCCCGCGACGTCAGGGCAGCGGGAAGATGCTGCCGTTGGTCGTCGTGCCCGGGTCGGGCGTGGCCGTCGGGTTGGTCGTGGCGGTGGCGGTCGGTGACGGGGTCGGCGTGGGCTCGACGTACGTCGACACGTAGATCGTCACGACCGTGCCCTCGTCGGCTTCCTCCGCGCCCGGCAGCTGGTCGACCACGGTGCCCTTGGGCTCCGTCGTCGCGCTGAACTGCTTGACCTCGCACTGGAAGCCGCGCTCGCGGATCAGGTCACAGGCACGACCCTGCTTCTTGCCGATCACGTTGGGGATCCGCTCGCGTCCGTCGGACAGGTAGAGCGTGACGGTGCGGCCCTCGACGACGGTCTGGCCGCCGACGGGATCCTGGTCGACCACCTGGTCCTTGGGCTCGTCGGACTGGCGGACCTTCGTCACCACGTCGAAGCCCGCGGCCTTGAGGACCTGGCGCGCCTCGTCGACCGGCCGGCCGGTCACGTCGGGGACGGTCGCGGTCGGGGGACCGGCGGAGACCACGAGGTGCACCGTGCCGCCGAGGTCGAACAGGGTGCCCGCGGTCGGGTCCTGGGAGATGACGCGGCCGCGCGCGACCGCACGGCTCGCCGCGGTCGTGACCTCGGGCTCGAAGCCGTCGGCGCGCAGTGTGCGCTCGGCAGCGGCCTGCATCAGCTTCACGACGCCGGGCACCTTGGCCTGCTGCGGGGCGTCGTCCTTCATCAGCTGAGGGAGCCCCCAGGCGATGAGGAAGACGAGGAGCACGAGGAGCAGCCCCCAGAACCACCAGGCACGACGCCGGCGTGGCTCCTCCTCGGTGACCACGGGCAGCCCGACGGCCGTGTGGCTCCCGGTCGTGGCGGCGTACGGCGCGGGGGCGGCCGCGACGACGGCCGTCGGCGCGACCGCGGCGACGGGCGGGGCCTGGACGGCGTGGCCCGCGAGGTAGCGCTCGATGTCCGCGCGCATGGCGGCGGCCGACTGGTAGCGGTCCTCGACGCGCTTGGTGAGCGCCTTCATCACGATCGCGTCGAGCTCCGGCGGGATGTCGGGGTCGAACGTCGACGGCGGCTGGGCCGGCTCGCGCACGTGCTGGTAGGCGACCGCGACCGGGGAGTCGCCGACGAACGGCGGCCGGCCGGTCAGGAGCTCGTAGAGCAGGCAGCCGGTGGAGTAGACGTCGGAGCGGGAGTCGACGGACTCGCCACGGGCCTGCTCGGGGGAGAGGTACTGCGCGGTGCCGACGACGGCCGCGGTCTGGGTCATCGTCGAGGAGGCGTCGGAGATGGCGCGCGCGATGCCGAAGTCCATGACCTTCACGTCGCCCGCCGGGGTGAGCATGACGTTGGCCGGCTTGATGTCGCGGTGGATGATGCCCGCGCGGTGGCTGTAGTCGAGGGCCGAGAGCACGCCCGAGGTGATCTCGAGGGCGCGCTCGGGGAGGATCTTGCGGCCCTCGCGGAGGATGTCGCGCAGCGTGCGGCCGGCGACGTACTCCATGACGATGTAGGGCTGCGGGACGCCGTCGTCGCCCGGCTCCTCACCCGTGTCGTAGACCGCGACGATCGCCGGGTGGTTGAGCGACGCCGACGACTGCGCCTCGCGGCGGAACCGGTGCTGGAACGTCGGGTCGCCGGCCAGGTCGGTGCGCAGGCGCTTGACCGCGACGACGCGGCCGAGGCGCGTGTCGGTGCCCTTGCGGACCTCCGCCATGCCGCCGCGGCCGAGCAGCTCGCCGAGCTCGTAGCGGCCGCCGACGACTCCTGCCTGGTTGGTCATGGGGTTGCCTCCGGAAGAAGCGGGCTCGTGGTGACGGTGGGCGAGGTCGACGGGGTGTCAGTCGGGGTAGCGCTCGCGGTGTCGCTGGGCGTCTCCGTCGGCGTCGGGGCCGGGCCCCAGTAGCGGACGGTCACCGACGTGCCGGTCGGGAGCGGGCCGGTCGGCGAGCAGTCGATGACCTGACCCTCGACCTCGTCGCCCGGGTTGTCGACCTGCTCGCGGTCGGCGACCAGGTCGCGCCGGTTGACGGAGTCGACGACGTCGCTGATGTCGCCCTCGCACACCGAGGCGGGGAGGGTCACGGTGGTCTCGCTCGGCGTGGGCGTCACGGTCACCGTCTGCGAGGTCGAGGGGGTCGGCGCGGGCTTGTCGTCGGCAGCGCGCCACAGCAGCCAGACGACGAGCACGATCAGCGCACCGAGGAGCAGCGCGAGCAGCCAGGCCAGGCCGCCACCCGACCGCTCGTCGTCCGCGGGGTCGACGACGCGCTGCACGCTCGTCGCCGGGAGGACGGCGGTCTCCGGGCCCGGCGGCGCCACAGGTACGCCGAGGGCCGACGCGACGGGGACCGTCGCCGGCGCTGCCGCAGCGCCGGAGGGGTTGCGCAGGGCAGCCGCGAGGGCGGCGCCGTCGCGGTAGCGCTCCCTGGGGTCCTTGGCGAGGCAGCGGTGGACCACGGCCGCCAGGTCGGCAGGGATGCTGCGCGGCAGGTCGGGGACCGGCTGGCGGATGTGGGCGAGCGCGGTCGCGACGGGGGAGTCGGCGTCGAAGGGACGCTCACCCGCCAGGCACTCGAAGAGCACGACGCCGAGCGAGTAGACGTCACTCGCCGCAGTGGCGGTGCCGCCCTCGGCCTGCTCGGGGGAGAGGTACTGGGGCGTGCCCATGACCTGCCCGGTGCGGGTCAGCGCGACGGCGTCACCCGCCCGCGCGATGCCGAAGTCGGTGACCTTGACGCGCCGGTCGGGCGTGACGAGGAGGTTGGCCGGCTTGATGTCGCGGTGGACGATGCCGGAGGCGTGGGCCGCGGCGAGCGCGTCGGCGACCTGCACCGCCAGCGCGACGGCGGGCTCGGGCGGCATGCCCTTGCCCTTGCGCAGCAGCGCGGAGAGCGGCTGGCCCTCGACCAGCTCCATCACGAGGTACGGCGGGTGGCCCTGCGTCGAGGTGCTGCCGAAGTCGAAGACCGCCGCGATGCCCGGGTGGTGGAGCGAGGCCGCGTGGCGGGCCTCGGTCTCGAACCGCTTGCGGAACTCCGGGTCGTCGGCGAGCTCCGCCTTGAGCAGCTTCACCGCGACCGGGCGGTGCAGCACCGTGTCGGTGGCGCGCCAGACCTCGCCCATGCCTCCGGTGGCGATGCGCTCGAGGAGCTCGTAGCGCTCCAGGTCGTCGGCGTACCGCGTCACTTGCCGATCACCGCTTCCATGACGGCCTTCGCGATCGGGCCGGCGAGGCCGCCACCGGAGATCTCGCCGTTGGAGCGCTGGCTGTTCTGGATCATCACCGCGACCGCGACCTGCGGGTCGTCGGCCGGGGCGAAGGAGGTGAACCAGGCGTAGTTGGAGATGTCGCTGCGGCCGGTCTGCGCGGTGCCGGTCTTGCCGGCCACGCGGATGCCCGGGATCGCAGCGGTGGCCGCGGTGCCCTCCTCGACGACGCCGACCATCATGTCGGTCAGCTGGCGCGCGGTCGCCGACGAGATCGCCCGGCGGTACGTCGTCGGGTTGGTCTTGTCGAGCGAGTCGAAGTCGGGAGAGCGGAGCTCGTCGACCAGGTGCGGCGTCATCACGATGCCGCCGTTGGCGATGCCCGCGGCGACCATCGCCATCTGCAGCGGCGTGGCCCGGACGTCGGACTGGCCGAAGCCGGAGAGCGCGGTGTTGGGCTCGTTGAGCGTCGGGTAGACGCTCTGGACCTCACCCGGGAGGTCGGTCAGCGCGGTGTCGTTGAACCCGAACGCCTCGGCCATCTTCTTCATCTTGGCGTTGCCGAGCTTGACCGCGATCTTGGCGAAGGCGGTGTTGCAGGACCACTCGAGGGCGTACTTCAGGGTGATCTGCTGCGGGTTGCACGCGCTGCCCGTGGAGTTGTGGACGACCGAGCTGCTCTGCGGGAGCTGGTAGCCGGCACCCGCGGGCACCATCGACTCCGCGTCGTACAGGCCGTTCTCGATGGCGGCTGCGGCGGTGACCAGCTTGAACGTCGAGCCCGGCGGCAGCGTCGTGCGGATCGCGCGGTTGAGCTTGGGCTGGGCGGTGTCGCCCTCGAGTCGGCTGTCGGCCTTCGAGACCCGCGACAGGTCGTGGGAGGCGAGCCGGTTGGGGTCGAACGACGGCAGCGAGACCATCGCGAGGATCCGCCCGGTCGCCGGCTCGATCGCCACGACGGAGCCCTGGATGCCCTGGCCCAGCGCCTGCAACCCGTCGTACGCCGCCTGCTGGGCCTTGGGGTCGAGGGTGAGCTCGACGCTGCCGCCCTTGGGCTGGCCGCTGCCGAGCAGGTCGGCCAGGCGCCGCGCGAAGAGGCGCGGGTCGTCGCCGGAGAGGACCTGGTTCTGCGAGCGCTCGATGCCGGACTGCGAGAAGAAGGAGAACCAGCCGGTCTCGTGGGCGTACAGCGGGCCCTGCGGGTAGCGGCGCTGCCACTTGTAGCGGTCGTCGGCCTTGACCGAGCGTGCCACCGGCTCGCCCCCGACGAGGATCGCGCCCCGCTCGCGGGCGAACGACGCCTCGATCACGCGGCGGTTGAGCGAGCTCTTCGACAGCGAGTCGGCCTTGAAGTACTGGAGGTACGTCGCGTTGCCGAGCAGGACGAGGAAGAGCAGGCCGCAGAAGAGCGACAGCGTGCGGATGGGCTTGTTCACGGACGGACCGCCTTGACGATCTGGGTGGTCTCGGCCTCGGACGGCTCCTCGAAGGAGAGGTCCGGGATCGGGCGGCGGGCCTGGTCGGAGATGCGCAGCACCAGGGCGATGATCACCCAGTTGGCCACGAGGCTCGAGCCGCCGTACGAGAGGAACGGGGTGGTGAGGCCGGTCAGCGGGATCAGGTCGGTGACGCCGCCGATGACGACGAAGACCTGGATCGCGAAGATGACCGCGAGGCCGCAGGCGACGAGCTTGCCGAAGCCGTCGCGGCAGACCAGTGCGGTGCGGAGGCCGCGCTCGACGATGAGGCCGTAGAGCAGGATCACGGCCATGACGCCGGTCAGGCCGAGCTCCTCGCCGATCGCGCCCATGATGAAGTCGGACTCGGAGAACGGGATCAGCGTGGGCCGGCCCTGGCCGAAGCCACGGCCGAGCAGGCCGCCCCAGGCCATGCCGAACATCGACTGGCCGACCTGCTGAGAGCCGGTCTCCCAGGCGCCGAACGGGTGCAGCCAGGCCTCGACACGCAGCTGGACGTGGCCGGCGAACGAGTAGACGCCGAGCGCGCCCGCGACGAAGAGGGCGCCGCCGACGACGAGCCAGCCCGGCCGCTCGGTCGCGACGTAGAGCATCGTCAGGAAGATGCCGTAGAAGAGCAGCGACGAGCCGAGGTCGTTCTGGAAGACCAGGATGCCGAGACTGATCAGCCACATCGCGAGGATCGGGCCGAGGTCGCGCCCGCGGGGCAGGTCGACGAAGAGGAAGCGGCGGCCCGCGAGCGCGAGCGCGTCACGGTGGACCACGAGGTAGCCGGCGAACGCGATGACGAGGAGCACCTTGGCGACCTCGCCCGGCTGCATGCCGACGGGGCCGAGGTCGACCCAGATCCGCGCGCCGTAGTGGTCGACGCCGATCACCGGCATCAGCGGCAGGATGAGGAGCAGGATCGCGGCGAGACCGGTGGTGTAGGTGTAGCGCTGGAGGACACGGTGGTCGCGCAGCACCACGAGGGTGCCGATGAAGAGCGCGACGCCGATCGTCATCCACACGAGCTGGTCGTTGGCGAAGACCTTGGGCGCCTTGTCGGTGCCCTTGACCGCCTCGATCTGGGCGAGGTCGATGCGCCGGATCACCGCGAGGCCGAGGCCGTTGAGCGCCGCGACGACCGGCAGCAGCACGGGGTCGGCGTACGGCGCGGCGATGCGGACGGCGACGTGGCAGGCGACGATCAGGACCACCAGCCAGCCGCCGTAGCCGACGATGTTGGCGGGGACCGCGCCGTCGACGCCGATGCCGACGGCGGCGTAGCCGCCGATGCCGACCGCGAGCGCGATGATCAGCAGGAAGAGCTCGGCGCCGCGGCGGCGACGGTGGACGAACCCGAGGAACCCGGGCTGGCCGTTGGGGGTGCGCACGGTCACTCGCCTCCCTGCTCGGCGGCGAGGTTCTCGACGGTGTGGCGGGCGTCCTCGAGCGAGCTCGCCTCGATGCCGTTCTCGACGGTGCCGCGGACGTAGTCGCTCAGCGTCGCGACGGCCAGGTCGGACTGTTCGTACGGGGTGCCGAGGTCGAGGCCGACGAGCTGCGTGTCGATGCCGCGGAAGATCGTGACCGCACCGTCGTGGACGCCGACGTAGTACTGCTTCTGGGTCCAGACGTAGGCGCCGGCGAGCGCCATCCACAGCAGGCCGAGCACGATGCAGGCGGCGCTGAGCCGCTTGAGCCAGACGAAGCGGCGCGGCGGGCGCGGCGCGTAGCGCAGCTCCTCCGCGTGGTCGATCGGGTCGGAGGCGATCGCGCCGGCCGGGAGCGGGTCGGCGGCCGGCACGGGCTCGAGCTCGCCCGTGTCGCCGGAGCGGTGGCCGCGGAAGAGGCTGCTGCTCCCCGCCAGGCCGGTACGCCGGCGCGGCAGGTCGGAGGCGGCGCCGACGAGCAGCGGGGTGGTGTCGACCGGCTCACGGTCGCCCTCGGACACGACGTCGGCGACGACGCAGGTGACGTTGTCGCTGCTCCCCGCCTCGAGGCTGGCGCGGACCAGCTCGACCGCGGCGAAGTCGGGGGTGGCGGTGCCGAGGATGTCGGCGATCCGGTCGTCGTCGAGGACGCCGCAGGCGCCGTCGCTGCAGAGCAGGAGGCGGTCGCCGGCGCGGAGCGGCTCGGTGAAGAGGTCCGGCTCGGTCTCGTGGACGCCGTCGAGGGCCTGGAGGATCAGGTTGCGGTGGGGGTGGACCCGCGCCTCCTCCTCGGAGAGCCGGCCCTCGTCGATGAGCGACTGGACGAAGGTGTGGTCCTTGGTGAGGCGGACCAGCGCGCCGTCACGCAGGAGGTACGCGCGGGTGTCGCCGACGTGGCCGATGGCGATCTTGTGGCCGTCGAAGAGGGCGAGGGTCGCGGTGGTGCTGGTGCCGCTGAGGGCGGGGTCGTGGTCGACCAGCTCGCCGATGCGGTCGTGGGCGCGGTGCAGTGCACCCGCCACGAGCGCGACCGGGTCACCCGCCGGCTGCTCGTCGAGGCGTCGCAGCTGCTGGACCGCGGTGCTCGACGCGATGTCGCCGCGGGCAGCGCCACCGACGCCGTCGCAGACCGCGAGCAGCCACGGGCCGGCGTACCCGGAGTCCTGGTTGTCGCGGCGGACCCGGCCGACGTCGGAGAGGGCGGCGAAGCGGAGCCGCAGCGGGGCGGCCTCGGCAGCCGCGTCGGTGGCCTCGGGAACGGGTGCGGCGACCGGAGCGACGTCGTCGGCGGTGTCCTCGAGCGCGGCCTCCGGCTCGTCGGGGGTCTCGTCGACCGGGACGTCGGGGGTCTCGGGCACGGCCGTCACTTCCTCAGCTCGAGGATCGTCTTGCCGATGCGGACGCGGGTGCCGACGGTGATCGCGGTGGGCTGGCTGATCCGCGAGGCGCCGACGTACGTGCCGTTGGTGGAGCCGAGGTCTTCGACGAACCACTGGTCACCCGAGGCGGCGATGCGCGCGTGGCGGGTCGAGACGTAGTCGTCGTCGAGCCGGATGGCGGCGTCGGGGCCGCGGCCGATCAGGATCGGGGCCTGGTCGAGGTCGGCCCGCTCGCCCTCGTTGCCGCCCTCGACGACGGCGACGTGGGTCGGCGCGCCGCGGCGCTTGGGGGCTGCCTTGGCCGGGGCCTTCGCCTTCGACTTCGCGGCCTTCGGTGCCTGCTGCCCCGAGGAGAGCCGCGCGCCGAACATGTCGGTGCGGATCACGGAGATCGCCGAGAGCACGAAGATCCAGAGCACCGCGAGGTAGGCGATCTTGATCATGAAGAGAGTCAGCTCAGACATGGCCATCCTGACTGTCAGCCACCCGACGCACGGTCATGGTGGTGTTGCCGAGGCGTACGACGGAGCCGTCGTACAGCGTGGCGCTCTGGGCCGGGTTGCCGTCGATGAGCACTCCGTTGGTGGAGCCGAGGTCCTGGACGGTCAGGCGGTCGCCCTCGAGGCGGAAGCGGGCGTGCTGCCGGCTGATGCCCGGGTCGTTGATCTGCAGGTCGGTCTCGGTGCCGCGGCCCACCACCAGCCCCGGGGGGTTGATCGGGTTGCGGGCGCCGTTGACGTCGACGAACCAGCGCGCCCGCGCGACCTGCGTGTCGGAGGCGTTGGTCGTGACCTTCGCCTGGGCGGCGCTGCGCACGCGGAAGCGACCCGTGCTGAGGTCGGGCGCTTCGTTGAAGTCGATGTGCACCGGCCCCGGGAAGACGTAGCTCTGGTGCTCGGCGTGCTCGCGGAGGCTCTCCGTGAGCTCGCTCGCCAGCGTCGAGTCGTACGGCGCGAGGCGCTCGAGGTCGGTGTGGCTCAGCTCGACGTGGAACGCGTTGGGCACCAGCCGGCGGTCGCGGCTGAGCACCTGGGCGTTGTTGTCGACCTCGCGCTGGAGCGCCGCGGAGATCTCCACGGGCTGGACCGCGCTGCGGAAGACGCGCGCGAAGGCACCCGCCACCATCTGCTCGAGGCGGTCCTCGAAGCGTTGCAGGCCGCTCATCGGCACCTCCTCGTCCAACGTCGCCAGTGCGTAGTCCAATGGATTGCCCAGTGGACGCTGTCGCGATCGTATCGGCCACCGCCACTCGGAGCCCGGGACGCACCCACCCGACGGCGAGCCGCCCCTCACCCCGGTTTGGGAGAAGAGTGGCCGCTGGGATAACGTTCTGCCTGCTTCACGCGCGAGTGGCGGAACGGCAGACGCGCTGGCTTCAGGTGCCAGTGTCCGAAAGGGCGTGGGGGTTCAAATCCCCCCTCGCGCACGCGAAGAACGAAGGGCCCCGGTCATCGACCGGGGCCCTTCGCCGTTCCCGCGCATGCCGCGGGCCCGCGCCCTCAGACGTGCTTGAGTCGCACGCCGGTCTTGTTGAGCACCTCGGAGAGCCGCTGGAAGGCGGAGTACGTCGCCTCGTCGCCGTAGCTGAGGATGCCCAGCGCCGCGACCCGGTTGGTGTCCGGGATCCGCCGGAAGAGGGGAGAGCCGGAGTCACCGTGGGTGGAGACGATGTCGGTGACGACGATGCCGTTGTCCTTCACCCGGGTGATGTGGCCGCAGCGGGTGCCGCTCTGACGGCCCGTGGTGCAGACGAACATGCCCCGCGAGGGCTTGCCCAGCCGCGCGACGTACTTGACGGTGCCGCGGTCGACGACCGTGGGGCCGAGGGCGAAGTTGCCGCTGCTGCGCACGATGGACCAGTCGTTGGCGCTGCCGTCCTGGCGGAAGGTGCGGCGGCTGGTCACGCCGATCTTGCGCCACTCCTTCTCGGCCATCCAGACCGACCCGACGGCGCCGCAGTGGCCGGCGGTGATGAGCACCGTGTGGCCGTTGGTGTCGCGGCCGTGGAAGCCGTCGGTGCAGGCGACCGCGGTGGTCGCGCTGGTCTGGCGGGCGATGCCCCAGCCACCGTTGTACGACGTGAGGGACTGGGCGGGGGCGGTCGCGCCGAGGCCGGCGCCGGCGAGGGCCACGCCGGCGAGCGCCGCTGCGGAGCGGCGTACGCGGGGGCGGCGGAGGGCGGGGTGGAACACGGAGACTCCCGAGATGAGCCGAAGGACGTGGACACCTGAGGTTACCGATTCCGAGTGGGCTGGCGAGCGCCCGTTGGCGCGGGGGGCGCCTCCGCAGCCCGCCCCTAGACTCGGCCGCATGCCCAACGCCGAGCTGACGCCGTACCTCCGTGACCGCTGGAGTCCCCGGGTCTTCGACCCGACGCACGAGCTCTCCGACGACGAGCTCCGGCTCCTCCTCGAGGCGGCCCGGTGGTCGCCGAGCGCGGGCAACACGCAGCGATGGGCCTTCCTCGTCGGGCAGCGTGGCGACGCGACGTTCACCGAGCTCGAGAAGCACCTGTCCAAGGGCAACAAGGGCTGGGTCGCCAACGTCAGCGCCGTCATCGTGACCTGCTTCCAGACCGGCGCGGCGCCCGACGACCAGGAGACGCCGTACCTCGACCTCGCGGAGTACGACGCCGGCCAGACCGCCGCGCACATCACCGTGCAGGCCGCGTCGATGGGGCTGCACGTGCACCAGTTCGCCGGCTTCGACCACGAGGGCGTCGCCGAGGCGTTCGGCGTCCCGGACCACTGGCGCGTCGCGACGGGCGTCGCGCTCGGCCGGATCGGCGACCCGGCCACCAGCGAGGTCCACGAGAAGGACCGCTCCTCGCGCAAGCCGCTCGAGGAGATCGCGTACGCCGGCAGCTGGGGCACGCCGCTCGCCTGACGGGCCCGCAGCCGGTCGCCGTCGTGGCAGTGCCGTGCTTGGATGACCGCCATGTCCCGCCTGGCCGCCAGCCGCCGCGGCGCGATCCTCATGGTCGTCGCGCTCCTGCTGCTGATCACCCTGCCCGCGCTGTGGACGGGGTGGAACGCCTGGCGCCTCGACCGCGCCGGCGTCACCACCGACGCGACGGTCACCACCACGTCGGCGATCCCCGAGACGAAGCCGACGCGCTTCTTCGTGCGCTACTACCTGCCTCAGGACGCCGACCCGCACCGCGGGCAGTACATCGCCCGGGTCTCGCGGTCGGCCTGGGAGGCGGCGAAGGCCGACGGGTCGATCCAGGCGAAGTACCTCGAGGGGCACCCGGGTGTGAACCGTGTCGAGGGGCAGGTCGCCAGCCACTTCGGCCTCTGGCTGACCGTGCTCGGCGACCTCGCGCTGCTGGCCATGCTGGGGCTGGCGCTGAAGTTCCGCCCCGCCCGCGAGAAGCCGCTCGTGCTGCTCGCCACCGCGGACGTCGTCCGGGCCCGGCCGGGCTTCGCCGTCGAGCAGGACGGCATCGAGCACGTCGTCCGCGGTGACGTCGTGAGGATCGGCGACGGCGAGCTCGTCCTCCACGTGGGCGAGGGCCGTGAGGTGCGCGTGGTGCTCGCGGAGTACCGGAACCCGGTCGGCTACCAGCAGCCCGCCGAGGTGCGCGGACGCCGGATCGAGCTGTGATGGACGAGCCGGCGCAGGGGTCGAGCGCGGGATCGGGCTCCCGGCAGGGCTCGCGCGCCGCGGGCTATGTGCTGGGCCTCGTGCTCGGCGTACCGCTGGCCTTCATCGCCGGCGTCTGGCTGCTCGGCTTCTGGGGCGGTGTCGCTGCCGCGGTCACCGCTGCCTGCATCGGCGGCGCGTGGGCGCTGCGGGCACTGGCCGGAAGCCCCGGCGACGTTGCTGAACGCTAAGTAAGCGACTTCCGCGCCTTCCCTCGCACCACTGCCCTCCTGCAGGGCGGCGGTAGTGCGAGTAACTGCGCTTTACAGCGCGCCGGGCGGTGCGCGGCGGCGTACCTCACCAGACGACGCGGGACTTCTCGCGCCACAGTTCCAGGCCGTCGTCGGCGCTGACGGGAGCGCGGTTCCAGAGCCGCAGGTAGAGGTCGACGGCGCCGCCGCGCACCTGCACGTCGGCCGCGTCGAGCGCGGGGTCGTCACGTCCCACGGCAGTCGTCACCGCCGGCTCCTCGGTGACCCGGACCACCCAGGCCTGCTCACCCTCGTCGGGCCGGACCGCGAAGACGACCGGCGTGGCCGTGCGCAGCGTGGACTTCGGCCGGGGCAGGAATCCGCAGAGCAGCTCGTCGATCCCGTCGAGCGCGAGGTCCACGCCGACCCAGGTCTGCGCCGGCTCCGGCGCCCCGCCGTACGCCGCGGCCATGGCGTCGACGGCGTGGATCGTCGTCTCGTGGCACTGGCGCCGTGCCCAGAAGGCGCGCGGCGGGGGAGCGTCCTTGAGGAAGACGGGTGCGGCCACCGTCTCCGGGGCGCGCGTGAGGGCGGCGGCGAGGTCGATCGCGCCGTCGCGCAGCCACTCGACCGGGTCGACCGCGGAGCGACCTTCGCGCTCGAGGGCGGCGGTCTCCTTCGACTGTCCCGCGAGGAGGCCGGCCGCCCAGCGGTGGACCATCCCCTGGTGCGCGATCAGTGCCCGGACGTCCCACTCCGGGCACGTCGGTACGCCGGCGCGCAGGCCGGCCCTGTCGGCGTACCGGGTGAAGGCGAGGAGCGCCTCCCGCAGGCCGTCGAGGTGAGCGGCGAAGGTCAGCGACGTCGGCATGGAACCAGCGTGGCAGGACCGGCAAGCGCTGTCGCGCGAGTTAGCGGACGTGGGCGCCGTCACACCGTTACTGGGACGTCGTGTCATTGACATCCCCCGTTTACAGATGCGACCTTGGTGTCAAGTCTTTACAGAAGTGCACGATATGTAAACCGAGCAAGGAGAACGCGATGGCAGACGTCGTCGGCACGGTCCCCGAAGGGACCACCGAGATCTGGAAGGACAAGAAGCGCTACCTCTGGCTCATCGGCCTGGTGGTCCCGCTCATCGGAGTCATCGTCCTGGTCGGTTACCTCTACACGGAGTCGTGGATCTTCCTGCTCGGCGGGCCGATCGTCATCAACGGCCTGATCCCCGCGCTCGACCTGGTCTTCGGTCTCGACTCGTCGAACCCGCCGGAGGAGGTCATGGAGCAGCTCGAGAACGACAAGTACTACCGCTGGGTCGTCTACGCGTTCATCCCGCTCCAGTTCATCGTCCTCTTCGCCGCCGCCGCGATGCTGGGTGACGTCAACCCCGTCCACTGGTTCTTCGACCTCTTCGGCGCGTCCGGCTGGGCCGCGGACCACCTCGGCTCCTCGCTGGTGTCCGCCATCTCGCTGACCTGGTGGGAGAAGTGCTTCCTGGCCTTCTCGGTCGCCGGCATCATGGGCGTCGCGATCAACACCGCGCACGAGCTGGGCCACAAGAAGGAGTCCGTCGAGCGCTGGCTCTCCAAGATCGCCCTCGCGCCGACCTTCTACGGCCACTTCTACATCGAGCACAACCGCGGCCACCACGTCCGCGTCGCCACTCCGGAGGACCCCGCGTCGTCCCGTCTCGGCGAGTCCTTCTGGGCCTTCTGGCCGCGCACCGTCATCGGCTCGCTGAAGTCGGCCTGGGAGGTCGAGGCCAAGCGCTACCAGCGCAAGGGGACCCACCCGTTCCACCTCGGCAACGACGTGCTGAACGCGTGGCTGATGTCGGTCGTCCTGTACGCCGGGATCGTGGCGCTGTTCGGCTGGGGCGTCCTGCCCTACCTGCTGATCACCATGGTCGGCGGCTTCTCGCTCCTGGAGATCATCAACTACGTCGAGCACTACGGCATGAAGCGCCAGAAGGTCGGGCCGAAGCAGCGCTACGAGCGCGTGCTGCCGATGCACAGCTGGAACAGCAACAACATCGTCACGAACATCTTCCTGTACCACCTGCAGCGCCACTCGGACCACCACGCGAACCCGACGCGTCGCTACCAGACGCTGCGTGACTTCAAGGAGTCGCCGGCCCTGCCGACGGGCTACGCGGGCATGCTGACGATCGCCCTCTTCCCGCCGCTGTGGCGCAAGGTCATGGACCACCGCGTCGTGGAGCACCTCGACGGCGACGTCACCCTCGCGAACATCCAGCCGGGCAAGGAGGCGAAGTACCTCCGGAAGTTCCCGCCGCCGGAGACCCACGTCCAGCACGAGGACCTCTTCCTCCAGGACCAGAGCGGCGAGGTGCTCGCCGCGAAGTGCCCGGGCTGCGCCTACGTCTACGTCGTCGACGCCGGTGACGAGCACGAGGGCTTCGCTGCCGGTACGGCGTGGGCCGACATCCCGGCCGACTGGTTCTGCCCGGACTGCGGTGTGCGTGAAAAGATCGACTTCGTGCCCGTCGACCCCGAGACCCTGAAGGTGGTCAACTGATGAAGATCGTGGTGGACCGTGACAAGTGCGAGGGGCTCGGCATGTGCGAGTCGATGGCGCACGAGTACTTCGAGGTCGATGACGACGACCAGGTGCACATCCACAACGAGAACCCGCCGGAGGAGGACCGCAAGATGGTCCTCGCCGCGGTGAACTCGTGCCCGGTGCTCGCGCTCTCGCTCGAGGGCTGACCGTGTCCGCTGACACCGGCAGCAGCGTCGGCGAGGTGGTCACCCTGCGTGACCGCCTCGTCGACGCGGCGACCGTGATGACGACCTCCGGGGGCTGGTCCGCCGTCACCATGGCCCGCCTCGCCGAGGCGGCCGGGGTCAGCAGGCAGACGGTCTACAACGAGATCGGCACCAAGCCCGCGCTCGCGGAGGCGATGATCCTCCGCGAGCTCGCGCGCTTCCTCGAGGCCGTCGACCGGGCCTTCCTCGCCCACCCCGATGACCTGTACGCCGCGCTCCGCGCCGCCGTCAGCGGGGTCCTCCGCTTCGCGGAGGGCAACGAGCTGCTCAAGGCGATCGTCTCCGCCACCCACGGTGCCGACACCGAGCTCCTGCCGCTGCTCACCTCCCACTCCGAGACGCTGCTCGAGACCGCGGGCGTCGTGGTCGGCGAGCACCTCGCGGCGTACGAGATGGGGATCGAGCCGAACCGCCTGCCGGGGGTGGTCGACACGATCATCCGCGTGGTGCTGAGCCACGTCATGCAGGCGAGCGGGTCGCCGGACGAGGTCGCGGAGACGCTCGTGTGGATCGCGCGCCGCGTTCTGGATCACGATCCGGTGACTGCGGGATAGTCTCGACCACGGGAGAGTCGCCCGGGTGCGCCCGGACCGAGTGGGGAGTTCGTTCATGGCACGTCGGCAGCACGGCCGCGGTGCGCTGGTGGCCGCACTGGCCCTGTCGTTGGCCGTCGCGGCCTGCGGCGGTCCGTCGGGCAAGGCCGTCCAGACGCAGAAGCCGACCGCCACACCGAAGCCGCAGGTGAGCGTCCCCGTGGTCAACGCCGACCATGCGATGCCGCAGCCGCCGAAGCTCGTCGGCGGCAACGCGCAGGCCGACATCCTCATCTACGCCGCGAAGCCGCTCTCGACCTCGATGGTCAAGCAGATCGCGGCGATCCGGATCGGCAAGGAGAAGGCGGTCACGGCGACCGAGCTCTTCTCCCTCGCCTCCCCGTCGATCCAGGGCCAGGTCTACAAGGTCGCGGCGGTCGACCCTGCGACGTACCGCCGGTTCTCGGGGGCCGGCCAGCAGGCCGAGGTCTGGTCGCGCCTCGCCGCGGGCGAGATGGTCGTCGGCGACAAGCAGACCGCGACCAACGTCGAGACCGAGCCCAACTTCATCGCGATCGGCACGGGCGACGACGCCGCGACGGTGCACGTCGGCGCCTTCGCGCCGCAGCCGCCCACGATCGACATGGTGGTCAACGCGAAGTGGGGCGAGGACCTCTTCCACGTCCACGACAACGCCCTGCTGATCTCCACCGGCGGCCACACGCCCCAGGCGATCCGCAAGCAGGTCAACGCGATCGTCAAGGGCACGGGAGCCTCCGTGCAGCTGCTCGACATCGCCACCCGGCGTGGGCTGGACCCCAACGCGGTGCAGACCGCGGTCGCGACCGGTGGCTCCGTCGGCGCGGCGATCGGCACCTACCACTACCGGGTCGTCGGCGACCGGGTCATCCCGGACGCCTCGTGGGTGGCCAGCCACATCCGCACCGAGACGATGCCGATCGTCGGAGCGGTCAGCTGCAACACCGCGATGCTGCTCCAGCTCCGCGCTGCCCTCAACGAGCTGGTCCAGCGCGGCCTCGCCAAGTACATCCACTTCTCGTCCGGATGCTTCAACGCACGCTTCATCGCCAACACCCACAGCCTCTCCAACCACGCCTTCGGCATGGCGATCGACTTCGACGCGCCGACCAACGGCCGCGGCACCCGGGGCACGTTCCCGCTGTCCGTGGTCAATGTCTTCAAGAGCTGGGGCTTCGCGTGGGGCGGCGACTGGCACTGGACCGACCCGATGCACTTCGAGCTCGTGCGCATCATGAAGGTCGTCTGACCGCCCGGCTGACACGCCTGCCTCGGCGGGGCGGGTAGGTTCGGCGCGTGAGCATTCTCGACGACGCACGCCCCGGCTTCGACCACGCGATCCGCCCGCAGGACGACCTCTTCGGCCACGTCAACGGCCACTGGCTGGCGACGGAGGAGATCCCCTCCGACCGCAGCAGCTGGGGTCCGTTCGTGACGCTGGCCGACCAGGCCGAGGAGCACGTCCGCGCGATCATCGAGGAGCTCGCCGCGGCCGCGCCCAACGCCGCCACCGAGCCGGGCAAGATCGCCGCCCTCTACGCCTCGTTCATGGACGAGGAGACCGTCGAGCGCCGCGGCATCGAGCCGATCCAGCCGCTGCTCGACGCGGTCGCCTCGATCAAGTCCACGCGCGACCTCGCCGCGCTGCTCGGCGAGCTCGAGCGCGTCGGCGGGGCCGGGCTCTTCGGCTCCTACATCGACACCGACTCGAAGAACTCCGACCGCTACCTCTTCCACCTCACCCAGGGCGGCCTCGGCCTGCCCGACGAGAGCTACTACCGCGACGAGAAGTTCGCCGAGATCCGCGAGGCGTACGTCGCGTACCTGGCGAAGATCCTCGGCCTCGCCTCGGTGGCGGACGCGGCCGGCGCGGCCGACCGGATCATGGCGATCGACACGAAGCTGGCCGCCGGTCACTGGGAGCGCGCGGAGACCCGCGACGTCCAGAAGACCTACAACCTGCTCAATCGGAATGAGCTGCTCGAGCTCAGCCCGGCGTTCGACTGGACCGCCTACCTGACCAACCTGGGCGCGAAGCCGGAGACGCTCGACGAGGTCGTCGTCCGCCAGCCCAGCTACCTGTCGCACCTCTCCACCGTCCTCGACGAGGTGCCGGTCGAGCAGTGGCGCGAGTGGCTCGTCTCCCGCGTGCTGCGGTCGGCGGCGCCGTACCTCACGCGGGCGTTCGTCGAGGCCAACTTCGACTTCTACGGCCGCACGCTGTCCGGCACGCCGGAGCTGCGCGCCCGCTGGAAGCGCGGTGTGTCGCTGGTCGAGGGCGCACTCGGCGAGGCCGTCGGTCGCGAGTACGTCGCGCGGCACTTCCCGCCGGTCGCCAAGCAGATGATGGACGAGCTGGTCGCCAACCTGCTGGCCGCCTACCGCAGCTCCATCGAGAAGCTCGACTGGATGACGCCGGAGACGAAGGAGCGGGCCTACGAGAAGCTCGCGACGTTCCGCCCGAAGATCGGCTACCCGGAGAAGTTCCGCGACTACGGACGGCTCGTCATCGGCGACGACCTGGTCGCCAACGTGCAGGCGGCCGCGGCGTTCGAGTCGGACCGGCAGCTGGCCAAGATCGGCTCGCCGGTCGACCGCGACGAGTGGTTCATGCTGCCGCAGACGGTCAACGCCTACTACAACCCGGGCACCAACGAGATCTGCTTCCCGGCAGGCATCCTGCAGAAGCCGTTCTTCAGCCCCGACGCCGACCCGGCGGAGAACTACGGCGGCATCGGCGCGGTCATCGGCCACGAGATCGGCCACGGCTTCGACGACCAGGGCGCGCAGTACGACGGCGCCGGCAACCTCAACGACTGGTGGACCGCCGACGACAAGGCCGCCTTCCAGGTGAAGAGCAAGGCGCTGATCGAGCAGTACGACGCCTTCTCGCCGCGCAACCTCCCCGGCGAGCACGTCAACGGCTCCCTGACCGTCGGCGAGAACATCGGCGACCTGGGCGGGCTGACGATCGGCCACACGGCGTACGCGATCTTCCTGGGGCGCACCCCGACGGCGGAGGAGAGCCAGACGCTGTTCACCAACTGGGCCTACTGCTGGCGCACGAAGCGCCGCCTCGAGCAGGAGCGGCAGTACCTCACCATCGACCCGCACAGCCCGCCGGAGTTCCGCGCCAACATCGTGCGCAACCTCGACGAGTTCCACGAGGCGTTTGCGACGAAGCCCGGTGACGGTCTGTGGCTCGACCCGTCGGAGCGCGTGCGGATCTGGTGACGCTGGGCGTCGTCGCGGGAACGGACTTCGTGCCGGGCCTTGGCGATCGCCAAGGCGGGCGCGTTCACGGTGTCACCGTGACAGTTCGGGCGGGCCCCGGGCTCGTCAGCCCCTGTGGACGGGGCCGGCCGCCGTGTCAGTGCCGGCTGGTAGACAGACCGCATGACTTCCTCACCTGCTGACGTCGCCGTCGACCGGGCCGCCGTGCGCGCGGAGGCCGAGGCCTCGCTGCGGGCGCTGGTGGGCCGCCCCGACGCGGAGCTGCGGGAGGACCAGTGGACGGCGATCGAGGCGCTCGCGGTCGACCGGCGCCGCGCCCTCGTCGTGCAGCGCACGGGCTGGGGCAAGTCGGCGGTCTACTTCGTGGCGACCGCGCTGCTCCGCTCCCGCGGCGCGGGCCCGACCGTGATCGTCAGCCCGCTGCTCGCGCTCATGCGCAACCAGATCCAGGCAGCCGAGCGGGCCGGCATCCACGCGGTCACGATCAACTCGACCAACCCCGAGGACTGGGGGCGCATCGAGGCGGCGATCGCCGAGGGCCAGGTCGACGTGCTGCTGGTCAGCCCCGAGCGGCTCAACAACCCCGGCTTCCGCGACGAGGTGCTGCCGCGCCTGGCCGCGACCACCGGCCTCCTCGTCGTCGACGAGGCCCACTGCATCTCCGACTGGGGCCACGACTTCCGGCCCGACTACCGCCGGATCCGCACGATGCTGGAGGACCTGCGCCCGGGCATCCCCGTGCTGGCGACGACCGCGACCGCCAACGCGCGCGTGACGAAGGACGTCGCCGAGCAGCTGGGCGACGACGTCCTGGTGCTGCGTGGGTCGCTCGACCGCGAGTCGCTGCGGCTCGGCGTCGTGCGCCTGCCCACCGCCGACATGCGGCTGGCGTGGCTCGCCGACAACCTCGGCTCGCTGCCCGGCTCCGGCATCGTCTACTGCCTGACGGTGGCGGCGACGCAGGAGGTGGCGGCGTACCTCCGCGATCGCGGGCACGTCGTCGCGGCGTACTCCGGGCAGACGGAGACGAGCGAGCGCGAGGCCCTCGAAGCCGACCTCGCCGCCGGCCGGGTCAAGGCGCTGATCGCGACGAGCGCGCTCGGCATGGGCTTCGACGCGACCCTCGGCTTCGTCATCAACCTCGGGGCGCCGTCGTCGCCGGTCAGCTACTACCAGCAGGTCGGCCGTGCCGGCCGAGGCACCGACGACGCGGTCGTCGTGCTGCTGCCCGGCATCGAGGACCGCGACATCTGGGCCTACTTCGCCTCCCTCGCCTTCCCCCGCGAGGAGCTCGTGCGGCAGACGCTCTCCGTGCTCGCCGAGGCCGGCCGGCCGATGTCGACCGCCGCCCTGGAGACGTACGTCGACCTCAACCGCACGCGCCTCGAGACGATGCTCAAGGTGCTCGATGTCGACGGCGCCGTGCAGCGGGTCAGTGGCGGCTGGGTCGCGACCGGCCAGGAGTGGAGCTACGACCGCGAGCGCTACGCGCGGGTGGCCGAGGCGCGTCAGCGCGAGCAGCAGGCGATGCTCGACTACCTCACCCACGAGGGCTGCCGGATGGCCTACCTCCGCGGCCAGCTCGACGACCCGGCGCCCGAGCGGTGCGGTCGGTGCGACAACTGTGGAGGCCTCCCGACGCCGACGACCGTCTCCGAGGCGTCTGCCGCGGAGGCCCGCGAGGCGCTGGCTCGTCCGGGCGTCGCGGTGGCGCCGCGCAAGATGTGGCCCACCGCGCTGGCCAACCTGGGCATCGAGCTCAAGGGCAAGATCGCCGACGGGGCCGAGGAGGGCCGTGCGATCGCCCGGCTCACCGACCTCGGCCACGGGCAGGCGCTGCGCGAGCTCTTCCGCGACACGACCCCCGATGGCCCCGTGCCGCTCCCGCTGATCCAGGCGATGGTCACCGTCCTGCAGGACTGGCGCCCGCGCGTCGACGCGATCGTCTTCACCGAGTCGGCGCGGCGACCCGGCCTGGTCCGCGACCTCGCCGACGGCCTCTCGCGCTACCTCCAGGTGCCGATCGTCGGCCGCTGGTCGATCGTCGACCCCGCGGTCGACCCGGGCCGCGGCGCCGCCAACTCCGCGCAGCGGGTCGCCGCCGTGCTCCGCCGGTCCGCGCTCGAGGGCGAGATCCCCGCGGGGGCGCGCGTCCTGCTCGTCGACGACCGGACCAGCACGGGCTGGACGCTGACCGTCGCGGCACGTGCGATCCGGGCGGCGGGCGCGGAGTCCGTCGTACCGCTGGTGCTGGCGACCGACAGCTGAGAAATGCACCGCGCCCCGGCCGCCCGATGGGCAGCCGGGGCGCGGACTCGGCGATCGCTGAGTCGACGGGTCAGTGACCCATCATCGCCGCGGGGTCGACCGGGGCGACCTTGTGGCGTGGCAGGAAGAGCGCCGGGATGAAGCAGAGGCCGACCAGGATCGTGCCGACCAGGAAGACCGAGCCGAACGCCTCGCCGAAGGCGACCAGTCCGTCGGGGGTGGCGGCCAGCAGCTGCTGGAGCAGGCCGGGGTCGGCCTTGTCCGGCCCGCCGGCATTGGCGACCTGCTGACCGAGGCCCAGGAGCCTGACCGCATCGGGACGGTTCATGAAGCCCTGGGTGAGGATCACCGAGAAGATCGCGGTGCCGATGGAGGCGGCGACCTGCTGGGTCACGTTGAGCAGCGTGGAGCCGCGCGCGATGTGCTCGTGGCTCAGGGTGGCGAGCGCCGCGCTGAACATCGGCATCATCGTGAGGCCCATGCCGAGGCCCATCACGAAGAGGCCCGCCAGGATGCGGAGCGTCGCCGGGTCGTGGCCGATGTCGATGAAGAAGGCCAGGCCGATCGTGTCGAGGACGATGCCCGTCATCACGATCTTGCCGGGGCCGATCCTGTCGGAGAGCACGCCGCCGACCGGCATGGTCAGGACGGCGCCCAGGCCCTGCGGGATCAGGAAGAGGCCCGAGTGGAGGGCGTTCTTGCCGAGGACCTGCTGGAAGTAGAGCGGGAAGAGCAGGCCCGCACCGAAGAAGGCCATGGCGAAGAGGGCCATCGCGACGACCGCGATCGTCATCTGCTTGTCGCGGAAGAGGTGCAGGTCGATGAGCGGGTGCTTGTTGCGGCGGGCGAGCGCCCACGGCACGAACGCCGCCACGAGCACGAGACCGATGAGGGTGCAGGCGACGACCTGGGTGGTCCAGATCGTGTTGTGCTCGGCCTTGGCGCCGGGGATCGAGGAGACGCCGTAGAGCAGGGTGGCGAGGCCGGGGGACAGCAGCAGCATGCCGAGGAAGTCGAAGGTCTCGGACGGCTCGACGTCGTCCTTCGGCAGCACGAACAGGGCGTAGAGCAGCGTGATCGCGCCGATCGGGACGTTGACCAGGAAGATCCAGTGCCAGCTCGCGGTGTCGACCAGCCAGCCGCCGAGGATCGGGCCACCGATCGGGCCGAGCATCATCGGGATGCCGAGGATCGCCATGACGCGGCCGACGTTCTGCGGGCCCGCCTTGTGGGTCATGATCGTCATGCCGAGCGGCATCAGCATGCCGCCACCGAGGCCCTGGAGCACGCGGAAGACGACCAGCATCTCGAGGTTCTGCGCGGAGGCACAGGCGGCGGAGCCGAGCGTGAAGAGGAGCACCGCGAGCATGAAGAGCCGCTTGGTGCCGAAGCGGTCGGCTGCCCAGCCGGTCAGCGGGATCACCGCGGCCAGCGCGAGCGTGTAGCCCGTCATCGTCCAGGCCACCTGCGCGGACGTGGCGTCGAAGGTCTTCTGGAACGTCTGCAGGGCGACGGACACCACGGTCACGTCGAGGATGGACATGATGGCGCCGAGAACGACGACGCCGGCCACGAGGAAGGTGCCCTCGGGCAGGGGCTCGATCGCCTGCTTCGCCACTGCGGGTGGGTCTTGGGTGAGGTCAGAAGTCACAACATTGCATGCTAGGCGCAACCACCGACAGCGGCATCCGACTTTGGGTTAGGCCGCGGGTGGCCGCCGCCACAGGGTCGGTCCGACCGGCCAGGGCTGCAGGCTCGCGCGCCACCGGGCGCCCGCCCCGGCGTACGACGGAGGTCAGCGCCCCTGGGCGGCCAGCCGGATCGAGTGGACCGGGAGGATCACCCACATGATTGTCACGAGCCCGAGGTAGAGGACGTCGATGGCGATCGTCAGCGGCAGGTTGAAGAGGTAGTCGGTGACCAGCGTGAGGATGCCGAGGATCGACAGCGCGACGAGCAGGATCGCGACGACGACCTGGTGGTTGCCGCGCACGACGACCCGCTCCTTGTCGCGACGGCGGAAGGCGAGCCGGTGGTGCACGACCGGGGCCACCACGACGATCGCGGCGGTGCCGGTGTTGAGCAGCGTCAGGTAGTAGACGACCCGCTGGAAGTCCGTCGCGCCGGCGAAGCCCGCGCTGAACGCGATCACGAGCAGGAAGCCGACGAGCAGCAGGACACCGCCCTGCACGACGCGCAGCTCCTGCAGCAGCTCGTTGAGCTCGCGGTCGAGCCGCGCTCCGTCGACGGGTCCGGTCGGCTCCATGGCCGCACGCTAGACCCGCGCGACGTCGCGCGGAAGGGGTCAGACCAGGGCGTCGATGACCGCGAGGACCTGCGGGTCGTCCGGCACGACCTGCGGGCTGAAGCGCGCGATGACGGCGCCGTCGGGGGCGATCACGAACTTCTCGAAGTTCCAGCGGACGTCGCCGGCCTCGCCCGCCTCGTTGGGCGTCTTCACGAGCTCGTCGTAGATCGCGTGGCGGCCCTCGCCGTTGACGTCGATCTTCTCGGTGAGCGGGAAGGTCACGCCGTACGTCATGGAGCAGAACTCCTTGATCTCCTCCGACGAGCCCGGCTCCTGGCCACCGAACTGGTTGCACGGGAAGCCGATGACGGTGAAGCCGCGGGCGGTGAAGTCCTCGTGGAGCTTCTCGAGCGTCTCGTACTGCGGGGTGAGGCCGCACTTCGACGCCACGTTGACGAGGAGGGCCGCGCGGCCGCCGGTGATCTCACCGAGGGTGCTGGCGGTGCCGTCGAGGAGGGCGATGGGCGTGTCCAGGATGCTCACGGCGTCGAGCGTAGCCGGGCCATGTCCTTGACCGAAGCGGGGTACCAGAGGGCATGAGCACCCTGCCCAAGCCACGCGGCCCGCTGAGCGAGGCCCTCCTCGCCGCCCTCGCCAGCGGCCACACGGACCTCGCCCACGTCGACCCGGACAGCCCGGAGGACGCGGCGCTCAGCCTGTGGGTCCTCCACGAGCTCAGCTATCGCGGGTACGACGCGGTCGACGACCGACTCGAGCACGACCCCGGGCTGGTCCGGCTCCGGGGGCGCCTCGAGGACGACCTCGAACGACGCCTGCGCGAGTGCTGGCCCGGCCGGCCGGCGTACGACGAGGGGTTCGCGGAGGCGTTCTTCGCCTGGGTCGCGGCCGACGACGGGCCGTCGCTGGCGCGCCACGTGCAGCGGGAGGCGACGGCCGACCAGGTGGTCGAGCTGGTCCAGCACCGCTCGCTCTACACGCTCAAGGAGGCGGACCCCTTCACCTTCGCGCTTCCCCGGCTGCCGGCGCCGGTGCGGGCGGCGCTGGCCGAGCTGCAGTACGACGAGTACGGCGGCGGGCGACCCGAGCGGCTCCACGCCCACCTCTTCGCCGAGGGGATGGCCGCGCTCGGGCTCGACGCGACGGGCTGCGGCTACGTCGACGAGGCGCCCCTGGAGGTGCTCGAGCAGAACAACGCGATGAGCCTCTTCGGCCTCAACCGCCGGCTGCGCGGCGCCTCGATGGGCCACCTCGCGGCGTTCGAGGCGGTGAGCTCGCTGCCGTCGCGGCAGGTCGCGCAGGGACTGGACCGGCTCGGGCTGCCGGCGGAGATCCGCGCCTACTACGAGGAGCACGTCGAGGCGGACGCCGTGCACGAGCAGGTGGCGGTGCGGATGATCTGCGAGCCGCTGATCGCCGCCGAGCCCGACCTGGAGGACGACGTCTGGTTCGGTGCGTGGTGCTGCCTCGACCTGGAGGCGCGGCTGGCCCGGCACCTGCTGGCGAAGTGGGAGGCGGCGTGAGCACCTCGCCGAGCCCCGACGTGATCGTGTGCCCGGGCGGTCCGCTGCTGCTCCGCGGCGAGCACGTGATCGCCGACGAGGACGGCGTGGAGCACGTGACGGAGCGGCCGGTCTCCGCGCTCTGCCGGTGCGGCAAGTCCGCCAGCAGGCCGTGGTGCGACGGCACCCACAAGGTGCTGCCGGAGAAGGACCGCCCCTGAGCCGCTTCGTCGAGCGCTCACCGGTCGGGGGAACTCGTTGTCGGTGTCGCGCGTTAGCCTCGCGTTCTCCCGCCGACGGCGGGGCACGGCGTACGACGAGGGGGTGGCGGGGTGGGGTTCGTCCCGGTCACCGGCCCCGCGTCGTTCCGCCTCGGTGAGCCGCCGCGCGAGAGCGTCGTGGTCTTCACCGACGGCGACGGGCGGCGCACGGTCGAGCTGCCGATGCGCTCCGCGCTGCCCGTGCTCGCGAAGGCGCGCGTCGACGAGGCCGCCCACCCGTCGGTCGGCCTGATCGGTGGCGCCGTCGTCTTCGGCATGCGGCTGGTCGCCGACGGCCGCTTCGAGCCGTCGCCCGAGGGGCCGTGGTGGCAGCCCGCCGAGCTCGACGCCGACGAGACCGACCGGCTCGAGCGGATGGTGCAGGCGCGGGCCTGGGACGAGTTCGACGTGGCCGCGGCCGAGGGGCTGGCCCGGCGCGTGGTCGCCGCGGTCGTCGACGCGATGCCCCGGTCGGCACCGTCGGGGTCGGCGGCCTCGCTGATCGCCGGGTCGGACGCCGGTGGTTCCACCGGGCCCGCCCTGCGGCCGGGAGGTGCCCGGCGTACGACGAGGGCAGGGGACCCGGCGGCCTTCCAGGCCCGGCTGGCCGAGCGGCTCGCGCGCATCCGCGCCGACGGCGGCCCGGTGCCCGACGACCGGCCCAACCTGGTGACGCTCTCGCTCCGCGTCGAGGCCGCCGAGGAGGAGCTGGTCGCGGGCTCGGTGCGGCTCGTCCTGCAGGTGCACGACGAGCGCAGCCCGCTCCACCTCTGCGACGCGGCCCTGCTCTGGACCGACCCGGAGACGAGCGGGTTCGGGCCGCGGGCGCTGACCCACACGACCGTCGCGCTGCGCGCGGCGGCCGACGCCTGGCCGGTGCTCGACCGGCTCCAGGCCCTGCGCGTCCCCGACGAGATCACCCTCGACACCGACGAGCTGGTCTCGCTGCTGGAGACCGGCGTGGGGGCGCTCCGCGACATCGGCGTGGACGTGCTCTGGCCCCGCTCGCTCGGTCGTGATCTGGTCGCGTCGACGGTGCTGGAGCGCGCGCCTCAGGGGAGGCGGCCGGGCGATGGCGGCGATGGCAGCCAGCGCGAGGAGGCCCTGCAGGACAGCATGTTCGGGCCGGAGGCGCTCTTCGCCTTCAACTGGCGGATCTCGCTGGCGGGCGAGCCCCTCTCCGACGAGGAGATGGACCAGCTCGCCGGCTCGGCCGCGCCCGTCATCCGGCTGCGCGACCAGTGGGTCGTCGTCGACCCCTCGATCGCGCGCAAGGCGAAGAAGCGCCTGGTCCGCACCGTGCCGGCCCCGGTCGCGGTCGCCGCCGCGCTGTCGGGCGTCGTGCAGGTCGAGGACCGGCAGGTGCCGGTCAAGGTCGCCGCCTCCATCGAGCGCATCAGCGAGCAGCTCCGCTCCGCCTCCACCCGCACGCCGGTCGACGTGCCGGCGGGCCTCGAGGCGACGCTCCGTGACTACCAGCGCCACGGCCTGACGTGGCTGGCGGAGCTCACGTCGCTCGGGCTCGGCGCGTGCCTCGCCGACGACATGGGCCTGGGCAAGACGCTGCAGGTGATCGCGCTGCACCTGCACCGGGCCGCCCGCGCTCCGTTGGCGAAGCCGGCGGGGAGCGAAGCGACCGACGCCACGCTGGTGGTCTGCCCGACCTCGCTGCTCGCCAACTGGGAGGCCGAGATCCGGCGGTTCGCCCCCGGCGTACCCGTGCGGCGGTTCCACGGTGGGGCGCGCGACCTCGAGGGTGCGTCGGGCTTCGTGCTGACGACGTACGGCACGATGCGCAACGCGGCGGCCGACCTGGCGAAGGTGCCGTGGGACCTCGTCGTCGCCGACGAGGCGCAGCACATCAAGAACCCTGCGACGTCGACCGCCCGCGCGCTGCGCACGATCCCGTCGAAGGCGCGCGTCGCGCTGACCGGCACCCCGATCGAGAACGAGCTGGTCGAGCTCTGGGCGATCCTCGACTGGGCGACGCCGGGGCTGCTCGGGTCGCGCAACGCCTTCCGCAAGGCGTGGGCGCAGCCGATCGAGTCAGGCGTCGACCCGGAGGTCACCGCGCGGTTCGCCGACCTGGTCGGCCCGTTCGTGCTCCGCCGCCGCAAGTCCGACCCCGGCATCGCGCCGGAGCTGCCGCCCAAGACCGAGACCGACCACCTCGTCGGCCTGACCCGCGAACAGACGGTCCTCTACGAGGCGCTGGTCCGCGACTCGATGGAGCGCATCGAGCGCGCCGACGCCGACAGCCGCCGCGGCCTGATCCTGGCGATGCTCACCGGCCTCAAGCAGATCTGCAACCACCCCGCGCACTACCTGCGCCAGGCCAACCCGCGGCTCACCGGCCGCTCCGAGAAGTTCGACCTCCTCGACGAGCTGCTCGGCACGATCCTCGCCGAGGACGGCGCCGCGCTGCTCTTCACGCAGTACGTCGCGATGGGCGACCTGCTCGTCCGCCACCTGACGAAGGCGGGCGTGCCGCACCAGTTCCTGCACGGCGGCACGTCGGTGGCGGAGCGCTCGGCGATGGTCGACCGGTTCCAGGCCGGCGAGGCGCCGGTCTTCCTGCTCTCGCTCAAGGCGGGCGGCACCGGCCTCAACCTGACCCGCGCCGACCACGTGCTCCACGTCGACCGCTGGTGGAACCCCGCCGTCGAGGAGCAGGCCACGGACCGTGCCTACCGGATCGGCCAGACCCGCCCGGTCCAGGTGCACCGGATCGTCGCCGAGGGCACGATCGAGGAGCGCATCGCCGCCCTGCTCGCCGGCAAGCGTGCGCTCGCCGACGCGGTGCTCGGCCGCGGCGAGGCGGCCCTCACCGAGCTGTCCGACTCCGAGCTGCGTGACCTCGTCGAGCTCCGGCCGCGGGGCCCGGCATGAGGCACGCTGCCTTCCCGCCGCGGCGCGGTGGGGTGAAGGCGACGACCTGGTGGGGCCGCGCCTGGCTGCGCTCGGCCGAGGACGCGGCGTACGACGACGCGGACGTGGCCGCCGGCTGGCGCCTCGCGCGCGCCGGCGCGGTCGGGGCGATCGACATCGAGGCCGGCCGGCTGCTCGCCGCGGTGCGGACGGGTGCCGGTGGCCGGGCCCGCTCGGTCGGTGCTCCCGTGGTCGACCCGGACGAGCTGGTCGCGTGCTCGGTGCTGGTGCCGGTCCTCGACCCGGCCGACCGCGAGGCGCTGGTCGAGGTGATCGCCGCGACGTCGGGGCGGATCGCGTCGCTGCTCGCCGGTGACCTGCCCGCCGGCCTGGCCGAGCACGCGGAGGAGGCCGGGGTCTCCCTGCTGCCCGACCAGCTCGACTGCACGTGCACCTGCGGGGCCTGGGTCCAGCCGTGCGCCCACGCGCTCGCGGTGCTGGCGCAGGTGGCCTGGCTGCTCGATGCCGATCCGTTCGTGCTGCTCGGCCTGCGGGGGCTGCCCCGCGACCACCTGCTCGCCGAGGTGGCAGATGTTGCGGGCCGAAGCGGCACATCTGGCGTGGGGAAGGCGTCGGACGAGGCCGAGATCGACCTCGACGTAGCCGGCGAGGCAGCCGAGCGTGCTGCCGCCCTCCTCGACGACCTCGCCTGAGGCCCACCGCAACCCGGGTCGTGGCGGGTCAGGCGCGGTAGAGGCTGACCGCCCAGTCGGCATCGGCGGTGAACGGATCCATCTGCCAGGTCGCCCAGCGCGCCTCGCGGGTCCACCCCACCGAGGCCGCGTCCTCGTCGAGGTGATCGTGCGTGTAGGCGCGGTCGGTGGCGAACCCGAAGACCGCACGGCCGCCCGTCCGCAGCACGGAGGCGAGCGCGGCCAGCACGGCGCGCTCCGTGCCCGGCTCGACGTAGACCATCACGTTGCCGGCGCTGGCCACGAGGTCGAAGGTGCCGAGCGCGGGCGAGACGTCGCGCAGGTCGAGGACCTCGAGTGGCAGCCCCGGGTAGTCGGCGCGGCCGGCCTCCACCAGCACCGGGTCGATGTCGACACCGAGCACGTCGTGCCCCTGCGCCGCGAGGTACGCCGCCATCCGTCCCGCGCCGCAGCCGGCGTCGAGGATCCGGGCGCCGCGCTCGGCGAGCGCGTCGACCAGCCGGGCCTCGCCGTCGATGTCGCGGCCGGACGCCGCGAGCGCGCGGAACCGTGCGGCGTACTCCTGGCGCTGCTCGAGCGTCCACTCGTCGAACCAGCGGGCGGAGGGCGCGTCGTTCATGGGGCCGAGTCTGTCAGGGCCGTACGCCGAGGGCGCCCAGCGCCATCTCGCGCAGCGTCGCGCGCATCGCCTCGTCGGGCAGGAGGGCGCTGTGGGGCGTCGAGTTCAGCAGCCCGAACGCCGCGTGGACGCGCGCGCGGGCCTCGACCGGCCGGAGCGCCGGATGCGCCGCGCGCAGCTGCTTCGCCCAGAGCTCGACGTACCTGCGCTGGAGGGAGCGGACCTGCTCGCGGGCGTCGTCGGGGAGCGAGGACCAGTCGCGGTCCTGCACGACGATGAGCGCGCGGTGGCGCAGCGCGAAGTCGATGTGCCAGTCGACGAGTGCCGCGAGTGCCTCCTCCGGCGTGAGGCCGCGCGCCCGCGCCCTGCCCCCCTGCAGGAGCTCCTCACTCGTGCCGACGAGCATCTCGGCGAGCACCGCCTCCTTCGAGGCGAAGTGCTTGTAGAGCGCCGGGCCGCTCATGCCGCAGGCCTTGCCGAGCTCGGCGACCGAGACGCCGTGGTAGCCGCGGCGGGCGAAGAGGGTCGCTGCGATCGCCAGGATCTCGTCACGTCGGGTGCCGGCCATGGGTCCACCCTAGTGCCCGAGGTTAATGATCGCTAACCTGTCGGCGTGACGACATCTCCGACCCTGCGCGACCTCGCCGCCGAGCTCCGTGAGCGCCTCGCCGCCGTACGCGCGGGCGGTGCGGGTGGCAGCGAGTCGGCCCGCGCCAAGCACACCGAGCGCGGCAAGCTCCTGGTCCGTGAGCGGGTCGACCGGCTGCTCGACCCGGGCAGCCCGTTCCTCGAGCTCAGCCCCCTCGCCGGCGACGGCGTCTACGACTTCGACGCCGCCAGCGCGGGCATCGTGGCGGGCCTCGGGCGGGTGTCGGGCCGGCTCTGCGTGATCATCGCCAACGACGCCACGGTCAAGGGCGGCACCTACTACCCGATGACCGTCAAGAAGCACCTGCGTGCGCAGACCATCTCCCTGCAGAACCGGCTGCCCGCGATCGCGCTCGTCGACTCCGGCGGCGGCTTCCTGCCGATGCAGGACGAGATCTTCCCCGACCGTGAGCACTTCGGCCGGATCTTCTTCAACCAGGCCAACGCCTCCGGCCAGGGCATCCCGCAGCTCGCCGCCGTCATGGGTTCCTGCACCGCGGGCGGTGCCTACATCCCGGCGATGTCCGACGAGACCGTCATCGTCCGCAACCAGGGCACGATCTTCCTCGGCGGGCCGCCGCTGGTGAAGGCCGCCACCGGCGAGGTCGTCACCGCCGAGGAGCTCGGCGGCGGTGACGTGCACGCCCGCACCTCCGGCGTCGCGGACCACCTGGCCGAGGACGACGCGCACGCGCTCGACATCCTCCGCGAGATCGTCGCCACCTGCCCCGAGCGCCCCCCGGTCCCGTGGACGACCGTGCCCGTCGAGGAGCCGCTGCTCGCCCCGGAGACCCTCTACGACGTCGTGCCCACCGACAGCCGTCAGCCCTACGACGTGCGCGAGGTGATCCGGCGGATCGTCGACGGCAGCCGCATGCAGGAGTTCAAGAAGCTGTACGGCGAGACGCTGGTCTGCGCCTTCGCCCACATCCACGGCCACCCGGTCGGGATCGTGGCCAACAACGGCATCCTCTTCAGCGAGTCGGCCCTCAAGGGCGCGCACTTCATCGAGCTCTGCAACCAGCGGCGGATCCCACTGCTCTTCCTCCAGAACATCACCGGCTTCATGGTCGGCAAGGAGTACGAGAACCGCGGCATCGCCCGCGACGGCGCCAAGCTGGTCACCGCCGTCGCGTGCTCGACCGTCCCGAAGTTCACCGTCGTCATCGGCGGCTCCTTCGGGGCGGGCAACTACGGCATGTGTGGCCGCGCCTACGACCCGCGCTTCCTCTGGATGTGGCCCAACGCGCGCATCTCCGTCATGGGCGGCGAGCAGGCCGCCTCGGTCCTCGCCACCGTCAAGCGCGACGGCATCGAGGCGAAGGGCGACACCTGGACCTCCGAGCAGGAGGAGGCGTTCAAGGACCCGATCCGCGCGATGTACGACGAGCAGGGCTCGGCCTACTACTCCACCGCGCGGCTCTGGGACGACGGCGTCATCGACCCGGTCGACACCCGCCGCGTGCTCGGCATCGCCCTGGAGGCAGCCGCGCACGCCCCGGTCGAGGCACCCTCCTACGGCGTCTTCCGAATGTGAGCCACACCGACATGGACACCCTCCTCATCGCCAACCGCGGCGAGATCGCCCGCCGCGTCATCCGCACCGCGCGCACCCTCGGCATCCGGACGATCGCGGTCTTCACCGAGGCCGACGCCGGCGCCCTCCACGTGCGCGAGGCGGACCACGCCGTGCAGTTGCCGGGCTACCTCGACATGGCGTCGATCATCGCGGCGGCCACGGACAACAGCACCCCGTCCTCCACAGGCGTCCACCCCGGCTACGGCTTCCTCAGCGAGAACGCCGCGTTCGCGCGCGCCGTCGAGGAGGCCGGCCTGGCCTGGGTCGGCCCGCAGCCGGAGGTCATCGACGCGATGGGCCGCAAGGACCGGGCCCGCGCCATCGCCGAGGCCGCGGGCGTGCCCGTCGTGCCGGCGTACACGCTGGAGGACGACCCGGCGACGTTCGCCTATCCGGTGCTGGTCAAGGCCGCGGCCGGCGGCGGGGGCAAGGGCATGCGCGTCGTGCGCAGCGCCGCCGACCTCCAGGCAGCGCAGGAGGCAGCAGCGCGCGAGGCGGCGAAGGCGTTCGGCGACGACACCCTGCTCCTCGAGAAGTACGTCGAGCGCGGCCGCCACATCGAGGTCCAGGTCTTCGGCGACAGCCACGGCAACGTCGTGCACCTCTTCGAGCGCGACTGCTCCACGCAGCGCCGCCACCAGAAGGTGCTCGAGGAGGCCCCCGCCCCCACGCTCACCGACGCGCAGCGCCGCGACATCACCGACGCAGCCGTCGCCCTCGCGCAGCACGCCGGCTACACAGGTGCGGGCACCGTCGAGTTCCTGCTCGACGAGGCGACGGGCGAGGCCTACTTCCTCGAGATGAACACCCGTCTCCAGGTCGAGCACCCGGTCACCGAGGAGGTCATCCGGGTCAACGGTGAGCGCGCCGACCTCGTCGAGCTCCAGCTCCGCATCTCAGCCGGCGAGCCCCTCGGCTTCACCCAGGATGACGTCACCACCGAGGGACACGCCATCGAGGCGCGCGTGTACGCCGAGGACGCGTGGGGCGGCTTCCTGCCACAGGCCGGCCACGCGGCGTACGTCTCCTGGCCCGACTGGAACGGCGCCCGCGTCGACCACGCGCTGGAGTCGGGGCAGGAGGTGACCACCGGCTTCGACCCGATGCTGGGCAAGGTGATCGCGGTCGGCGCCGACCGCGAGCAGGCCCGCCAGCGGCTCGTCCACGCGCTCGAGGACACGCTCGTCCTCGGCCTGACCACCAACACCGGCTTCCTGCGCGAGCTGGTCGCCTCCGACGCGTTCCGCGACGCCGCGATCGACACCGCCTGGCTCGACCGCACCACGCTCGAGCCCCCCGCGACGGACGCCGCCGCCATCCTCGCCGCGCTCGCTGAGTCGTCCTTCGACCTTCCCGCGACGAGCACCCCGCTCAGCCACGACGGCTGGCGCGACGGCGGCGCTGCTGCGCCCCTCCGGCCGGTCCTCGCCGACACGCCCGCACTCCGCCTGCTCGGCCCCGCCCGCGTCGAGACCGCCGGCGGCGCGGCGGTCACCTGGGGCGAGGAGCTCCGGGAGCCGCTCGCACCGGGCGTCGAGGTGGTCCACGCCGCGGTCGATGGCGAGTGGCTCTACGGCGTCGTACGCCGCGACCGCCGCGGCGCCGAGGTGGTCGTCGCCGGCCAGCGCACGCTCTTCGCGCGGCACACCGCCGACCGCGACCACACCGCGCACGCCGGTGACGGCTCGGTCCTCGCACCGATGCCCGGCACCGTCCTGGCCGTCCGGGTCGAGGCCGGCCAGCAGGTCACGAAGGGCGACGTCCTCGGCGTCCTCGAGGCGATGAAGATGGAGCTCAGCCTCACCGCCCCCTTCGACGGCACCGTGACGGAGGTCGCCTGCGCCACCGGCGCCCAGGTCGCCCTCGGAGCGGTCCTCTTCACGGTCGATGGGGCAGAATCGCCGGCATGACGACACCCGGGGCGCCGCCGACGAGCGACCCCCAGCAGTACGTCGCGCACCTGGTCGCCGACGTCGCCTCCGGGCTCGCGCACCCGCCGTCCGCGGCGGCCGTGCAGCGCCTCGTCGACCGGGTCGAGCAGGCCAGCGTGCCCGGGCGCGGCAGCGGGGCCAGCTCCGCCGTGCGCCTCGCCGTCGGGCTGCTCGCGGAGGACCTGCTCCGTCGCGACCCGGGACCCGCGCGGGTTCGCCGCCGGGACCTGCGGGCGCCCCGCCGCGGCGTACTCCTCGTGGGGGCGCCGCTCGCCGTGGCGGCGACGCGGGCAGCCAGCGGCCTCCCGGCGCTGCGGCCCCTGCGGCCGACGCAGGTCGTGGTGCTCGGCCGCCCGCTCGACGAGGCGCTCGCCGACGCGTGGGCGTTCCAGGTCCACGGCGGCGTCAACCGCACCTGGGGCGGCATGACCGCGACCCTCGCCGCGCGTGACCGGATCCCCCCGCGCTCCGACGCCGCGTGGGTCGCCGCCCGCTGGGCCGGCCTCGTCGGTGCAGGGCGCGTGCACGTCGTCACCCGTCCCGGTCCGCTGGCCGGGGTCGCCCATGAGCCGCTGACCGTCGTCCACCCGCCGGTGGCCGCCGCGCCCGTCGAGCTGGCCCGCCGCACCGCGGAGCAGCTCGGCATCCTGACCGACCGTGCCAGCCACGCGCGCATCGTCGCGGAGGTGCTCCACCCGCTGCTCGCCCGCGAGCAGGGGCCGGGCCCGCGCGTCCGCGACCGCCTCGAGCCGTGGCTCCGGCGGCATGCAGCGGACATCGTCGAGGGCGTCCGCGCGGGTGGCTACGCTCTGCACGGCGACCCGGCCGACCTCGCCCTGCGCGACGAGGGCACGGTGCGGTGGCCCGGCTCCGACCACCAGCAGCCGGCCCTCCTCGCGGTCGCCGTCCGCACCCTGCTCGCCCTCTGTGAGGAGTCACCGTGACCGATCCCGCGACCCAGGGGCCGATCTACCTCCACGTCGGCACCCCCAAGACCGGCACGTCGTACCTCCAGGACGTGCTCTTCGGCAACCGCGACGGGCTCGCCAAGCAAGGGCTGCTCTACCCGGCGGAGCGCTTCGACGGCCAGTTCCTCGCTGCGCTCGACCTGATGCGCCTGCCGTGGGGAGGCCTCGAGAAGGAGGCCGTCGGCGCGTGGGACGACCTGGCCCGCAAGGTCCGCGCCTGGGACGGCCCGGTCATCATCAGCCACGAGATCCTGGCGACCGCCAAGCCGGCCGACGTGAAGCGCGCCCTCAAGTCGCTGGGCCACCCCGACCGCGAGGTGCGGATCCTCGTCTCGGTGCGCGACCTGGCCCGCCAGATCCCGGCGGAGTGGCAGGAGAACGTCAAGCACCGGCGGACGCTTCGCTACAAGCGTTTCCTCGAGCAGATCCAGGACCCCGAGCGCCCCGGTGGCGTGGCGCCGTGGTTCTGGGACGCGCAGGACGTCCCCGCGATCCTCGGACGCTGGGCGGCCGACCTGCCCGCCGACCGGGTCACCCTGATCACCGTGCCGCCGCCGGGCGCCGACCGCGACCTGCTGTGGCAGCGCTTCGCCGAGGCCTTCGACCTGGCCGACTACAAGTTCGACCTGCACACCGAGCGGGCCAACCCCTCGATGGGCGTCCCCGAGACCGCGCTGCTGCGCCGGGTCAACCGCGCCGCCACCAAGGTCGTGCCGCCCAAGCACTACCGCGTCCTGGTCCGCGAGCTCCTCGCCCACCAGACCCTCGCGCTGCGCACGGAGTCGCCGCGCCTCGGCGTACCCCAGGCGGTGTGGGAGTGGGCCGACTCGCTCGCCCGCGGCTGGGTGGCGACGCTGCAGGAGCGCGGCTACCGCGTCGTCGGCGACCTCGCCGACCTGACGCCGGCCCCCGCCGAGGGTGAGTACGCCGACCCCGACCGGCCGCGCGAGCGCCAGGTCGCGTTCGCTGCCGTGGAGGCCCTGACCGCGCTCCTCGTCGAGGCCTCGCGGCTCCGCGAGGTCGAGGAGGAGCTGCGCGCCGAGCTGGCCGAGGCCCGCGCGGCTCTCGACAAGGCCGAGCTGCCGTTCAAGGAGCGCACCAAGGTGCGCGCCTACACCTACGCCTCGGGGCGCCCCTGGGGCCGCCGGGCCATCGCGGCGTACAAGAAGCGCCAGGGCCTGTAGGGCGTCAGGGCGTCAGGCGCCCTTGGCGAACTCGCGGGCGGCGTAGCGGCCCAACTGCCAGGTGGCGTAGCCGTCGGCGGTCAGGCCGACGATGCCGCCGAGCACAGGCACGCGCTTGCCGACCGTCGTCGCCAGGCGCCGGCCGGCGACCCGGGTGATCAGCGCGGTGGAGACCTCGATGCTGAGTGCCTGCTCCAGCTCGGGCTTCAGGTCGGGGCCGGTGGCGAGCTGGTGCGGCGTGCCGGGCAGCTGCTTCTTCTTGACCGCCTTCTTGACGCCGTCCTCGCCGAGCAGGGTGGCGACGACCGCCCGGCGTACCTTCACGTCGCGGAGGTCGAGGCCGTGCACGTGCGCGATCTCGGCGACCATCCGGACCTGCACGAGGGTGAGCCCGGTGATGTTGGCCGGCACCGCGGCGACCGCGGTCATGAGTCCGCCGATGTTGGTGAGGAAGCCCTGCCCGCTCGCGTAGGCGACGTGGATGCGGATGATGTCGGCGACCGCCTTCTCCACGTTGCCGTCCTCGTCGGCGAGCTGCTTCTCCGCCGCGCGGACGGCCGGGCGGAGCGGCCCGACGCCGGTGATGGCCTTGTCCATCGCCTCACGCACGAAGTTGTGCGTGACGTCCGGAACGAGCTTCTGCACGCGGGGGGCGAGGCGACGGCCGACGATGCTTCCGAGTCCCATGTCGGTCATCGTAGGTGGCGGGTCCCTACGATCGGGCTCGTGCATCCCGTCGAGCCGCCACCCTCTCCGTGGCACTTCCCGGACCCGAGCGGCGAACCCGACTGGGAGGACGACGATCTCGTCGCGCTCGGGGCCGACCTGGCGCCGGGCACGCTGCTGGCGGCGTACCGCTCGGGGCTCTTCCCGATGCCGGTCGACGACGATGACGACCTGCTCGGCTGGTTCTCCCCCGTACGCCGCGGCGTGCTGCCGCTGGGCGGCCTCAAGGTCAGTGCGTCCCTGCGCAAGTCCTGCCGGCGCTTCGAGATCCGCGTCGACACGGCGTTCGTCGAGGTGATGCGCGCGTGCGGTGATCCGGCGCGCGACGGCGGCTGGATCACCGACGAGTTCGTCGACGCCTACACCGCGCTCCACGAGCTGGGCTGGGCGCACTCGGTCGAGGCCTGGCGCGACGGCCAGCTCGCCGGCGGGCTCTACGGGCTCGCGATCGGCGGTCTCTTCGCGGGCGAGTCGATGTTCCACCGCGAGCGCGACGCGTCGAAGGTGGCGCTGGTCGGCCTCGTCGACCTGCTCACCTCCGGCGGCAGCGACGAGCACGCCGACCGGCGCCTCCTCGACGTGCAGTGGCGCACCGACCACCTGACGACGCTGGGCGTCGTGGAGATTCCGCGCGCGGAGTACCTCCGCCGGCTCCGGGTCGCGCTGGAGACGCCGCTGCCGGCCGCCCTCGGCTGAGGACGACCGGCAGCAGCAGACGGATCAGCCGCGGTGGACGCGGGGGCTCCAGACGGGGCCCGCGTCGCGGACCGTGGGGGACAGGCCGTCGTCGACGAAGATCGACGACGACATCGACGCGCCGTCCGGCGACTCAGTGAAGTTGAGCCGGATCTGGCCGACGCCGGCCTGCACCCAGCGCGGGCGCGAGAGGCAGTGGCGCGGGATCCGGACCTCGATGTAGTTGTCCGCGAAGTCGATCGTCTTGCTGATGTCGCACTTCGCCTCCTCGCCGTTCGGCCGGATCATGGCGAGCTCGGTCTCGCCCTTCGTGTACATGAGGAAGATGTCGCGGTGCAGGTGCTCGTTGGTGCGGACCGAGCCGAGGTGCACGCTGAAGTCCGTGCCGCGCGTGAGCTCGCGGAAGGTGGTCCGGAGGACCACGCGGTAGTGGCTGTGACGGACCACGACCTTGGTGATGTCACCCTCGCGCACGGTGCGATCGGTGGACGTGGTGCAGTCCTCTTCGGGGTCGAGGCTGGGGTCCGTGGCCGGATCGGTCGGCTCGGTGTAGGTGCAGTTCTCCACCTGCACGTCGCCCCGGGCGTCGTAGTGGACGTAGCGCTCGGCGCCGGCCGGGCTGGCGAGGGACAGGGCGAGGAGGACGGCGCCGGTGGTGGCGCCGAGGCGGGCGAGGGGGTTCATGCTGCTCCTGGAGGAGAGGGACGGTGAGCGAAGTCTTCCGCGCGCAGCGCCCCGCCGTCCGGACTTTCACCGAAATGGGTGGCACATGCAATCGTGCTACGTCGCCCGGAAGGCAGCATCACCCGGCAGGCGCGACGGTGAGTGGCACGCGGGCCACCGGGTTGTCGAAGCGGGTGATCCGCAGGCTGACCTGGGCCGTCCACGCGCCCGACGTCGGCACCACCACGTCGGCGACCCAGGTGCCCGTGCCGCTGTCGGTGAGGGGGACCTCGCCCAGGTCGGTGTCCCCGGCGCGCAGGGTGAGCACCGGGTCCCGGCGCGGCTCGACGGGCTTGCCGTCGTCGTCCTCGAGCTCGACGACGACCTGCGCCGGTCCGACGCGGGCGGGGGTCAGGGCGACCTGCACGCGGTGGTCGGCGCCGAGCTCAGCGGAGGCGGCACCGGCCCGGTCGGCTCCGGAGGTCAGCAGCGTGCGCGGTGACTGGTTGACGAGCACGGCGGTCAGCGCGAGCACCGCGACGAGCAGACCGGCCTCGACGCGCACCTCCCGGCCGACCTTCGCGGTCGCGCCGGAGCGGATCAGCCCGCGGTTCACCGCCGCGTAGGCGAGCGCGACCAGGACCAGGTCGACCTTGGCCAGCAGCAGCCGGCCGTACGCCGACGCGAGCAGCTCCCAGGTGCCGAGCACGCGCCATGCCATCACCAGGCCGGTGAGGACCAGGAGCGCGACGGAGCCGGCCGCGAAGGCCGAGAAACGCGACAGCGTGCCCGCCCGGTCCGCCGGCCGGCTCCGCGGCAGGACCAGGACCAGGCCCACGAGTCCCCCGATCCAGGCGCTGCCCGCGACCACGTGCAGCACGTCGACCGCCATCACGAGCGCCTCGGGCGTCGCGGCCCGCGAGTGCCCCGTCAGCGACAGCCCGCACGCCGGCACCAACACGGCGAGGACCGCGGTGGAGCGCACGACCCGCGGCGGCCACTGGTCACGGCGTACGACGGTGACGACGGCGAGCACCAGGCCGGCGAACACGGCGGCGAGACCGAGGTGCATCGCCGCACCCCCGCCGGTCCAGGAGCCGCCCGCGACGAGCTGCTCGAGGCCCTGCCCGCGTTGCTGCACGACGGTCAGCGGAACCGCGAGGACGCCTCCCGCGAGGGAGACCGCGCCCGCCCCCCACGCCGTACGCCGGAGCGCGCGGCGCCGCGGGAGCGGGCGGGCCGTGGCGGTCCAGGTCGCGAAGACCGCGAGGCCCGCGGCCGTGAAGAGGCCGAGGTAGAGCAGGGCCTGGTTGACCGCGAGCAGGACCGCCACGGAGCGGGGGCTCCCGCCGGGGCCGTCGGGTGCCGTGACGGTGCGGCTGGGCCGGCCGACCGAGAACGAGAGCGAGCCGGCGACGGGGTGGCCGTCGGCGGAGACCACCCGCCACACGACCGTGTAGGTGCCGCGGGCGAGCGCAGCCGGGAGGGCGACGGTGACGGTGGTGTCGCGGGCGGTCGCAGGTGCCCGCAGCCGGTGGCCGGTGGCGTCGAAGACCTGCACCGCACCCGCGCCCAGCGCGACCGACTCGTCGAACCGGAAGGTGGCGTGCGTGGGCGGCTTCGCCAGCACGGCGCCGTTGACCGGGTCGCTGCTGATCAGCGAGGAGTGCGCCTGCGCGGGGGACGGCACGAGCAGGAGGACGAGGGCGGCGAGCGCCGCGACGACGTACCCGGGGGTGCGTCGCCGCGGCGGCTGCCGGAGGTGGCGGGTCATGGTCAGCCGCGGCGTCGCGCGATGACCAGGGCGGCCCCGCCGAGGAGGAGGCCGCCGAGGCCGGCCACGAGCCCGGCGACGCCGAGCGCGTTGCCGCCGTCCTCGTTGCCGCCGTCCTCGTCGTCGGCACTCTCGCCGTGGTGCCCGTCGGCGTCGTCGGCGGCCGCGGTCAGCCTGAACGCAGGCGCCGGGTGCTCGAGCTCCTCCGCGTCCTGGCCGTCGGCCGGGAGCTCGGTCCAGGCGGTCTGGCCCTTCGCGCAGGTCTGGATCGTCGGGAAGGTGAGCCGGGTGCCGACGCCGTGGTCGGGCAGCTTGACCGAGAGCTCGAGCGCGTCGCGCTGGTGGTCGGGCAGCGGGGTGTGCGCGGTCCAGGTGACGACCGCGTCGCGCTCGGTGACTGCGTTGCCGTGGGCGTCGGTCAGCGGCCTGGCCAGCGTCGCCTTCGTGACCGTGACGTCGTAGAACGGGTTGCGGGTCGGGGTGACCGAGAGGATCGACTTCGGCACCTGCAGGGCGAGCTTCGTGGTGGCCGAGCCGTCGCAGCCGTGGGGCACGGAGAGCGTGAGGAGCGCGTAGCCGCCGGCGGCCGTGGTGTCCGGCGAGATCTCGACGTGGGCGCTGGCCGGACCGGCGAGGGCGAGGACGGCGACGCCGGCGGCGAGCGGAGCCGCGAGACGGGCAAGGGGCCGGGCGAGCGGTCGGGCGAGGGGTCGGGCGGAGGAACGGAGGGGCATGGCGGGACTCTTTTCCGAGACAAAGGGTCGTCGACCGCCCGTCGGGCGGTCGGGTGACGGGGCGCGGCTGCGTCGGGTCAGGACGCGGCGACACGCGCCGGCGGCCCCCGGCGTACGAGCGAGTCGGCCAGCCACCGCGACGTACGCCGGGCGGGGAGGTGGGCGCGCGTGAGCAGGCGCGGCGCCGGCCGGAGGACGACCGTGGCCGGCCACGCCCCCGGCACGTACGCCGCGAGGCGGGCCCCCAGGGCGAGGATCGCGAGGAGGGCCCGTTCGGCGTGGCCGAGGGCGAGACCGGTGAGGCCCGCGGCGGCCAGATGCGCGGCGGTCATCGCGGCGTCGGGGCTGGCCATCGGCTGGTCGCAGCCCGCGAGCGCCCGCATGACGAGGTGGGTCGCGCCCTGCGTGGCGAGCAGCAGCGCGCCGAGGCCGGCCGGGGTCGCCACCGCACGCAGGCAGACCAGCGAGCCGGCGAAGGAGAGTGACGCCGCGGTGAGGACGAGGTCCGCGGATGGCGCGGCGCCGCCGGCCGAGGAGTGGGCGCCGGTCGCGAAGGCGACCGACAGGAGCGTGACCGCGACGGCACGCACCGTCACCAGGTCGCGCCGATCCCGAGTCGTCACGCGCCCATCATGGCCCACGCAGGGCCCGGCGGACAGGAGTCAGACGACGAACGGCGGCGCGTCGGTCTCGCTGACCATCGGCCGCCCCGCGGCCTCCCAGTCGAGCATGCCGCCGTCGAGGTTCACGACGTCGTGGCCCTGCTGCTGCAGCCACATGACCGCCTGCGCCGAGCGGCCACCGACCTTGCACACCACGAGCGTCTGACCCGCGGGGAGCTCGCCGGCGCGCACGGTGAGCACGCCGAGCGGGATGTGCAGCGCGCCCTCGATGTGGCCCTGTGCCCACTCCATCGGCTCGCGGACGTCGAGGACGGTGAGGCCCTCCGGCAGCGGGTGGGGGACCTGGTCGATCGAGACGGTGGGGATGCCCATACGTCCTAGGATCGCAGACATGCCCGAGCTGCCCGAAGTGGAAGCACTCGCCCTCGACCTCGCCGGTCGCCTCGACGGCCGCGCGATCGTGCGCATCGACCTCGCGGCGTTCAGCGCGCTGAAGACGTTCGACCCGCCGCTCTCCGCGCTCAACGGTGCCTTCGTCGAGGGGGTCACCCGCCACGGCAAGTTCCTGGACATCTCGGCCGGCGGGCTCCACCTCTGCCTCCACCTCGCGCGCGCCGGCTGGATCCGCTGGAAGGACACCGTCCCCGCGCTGCCCGCCCGCCCGAACTCCAAGTCGCCGCTCGCCGCGCGCATCGTCCTCGACGACGACACGGGCCTCGACATCACCGAGGCCGGCACCAAGAAGAGCCTCGCCCTGTACGTCGTGCGGTCACCGCAGGACGTCCCCGGCATCGCCTCGCTCGGGCCGGACCCGCTGTCGGAGGAGTTCACCCAGGAGGCGCTCGCGGCGATCCTCGCGGCTGAGGGACGCAAGCAGATCAAGGGCGTGCTGCGGCACCAGGGCACGATCGCCGGCATCGGCAACGCCTACTCCGACGAGATCCTCCACGCGGCGCGCATGTCGCCGTACAAGCCGGCGTCGTCGATCGAGGGCGACGACCTGACCACGCTCTTCCACGCGATCAAGGACACGATCGGCGACGCCGTCGACCGCTCCCGCGGACTCGCGGCGTCCGAGCTCAAGGGCGAGAAGAAGAGCAACCTCGCCGTCCACGGGCGCGCGGGCCAGGCGTGCCCTGTCTGCGGCGACACCGTGCGCGAGGTGTCGTTCGCCGACTCGAGCCTGCAGTACTGCGCCACCTGCCAGACCGGGGGCAAGCCGCTCGCCGACCGGCGGATGTCCAAGCTCCTCAAGTAGCGACGCCGGCGCGCGGGGCAGCCCCCGTACGCCGGCGTGCAGGCGCGGTGGCGCCCTTACTCGGCTTCGAGCTGGGCGACCAGGGTGCCGGTCTGCTCGAGCTCGGTCTCGATCGTGCCCGGGCGGGGGATCGTGATGATCACCGAGTGGGTGCCGGGGGTGTACTCGAGCGACTGGGCGGGCGTGGTGTGGATGTGCAGCTCGCCGGAGCTGTCCGAGGTGACGCGGAGCTCGATCGGCTTGCCGACCGGGACCTTGATCATCTCGCCGCTGGGGGTGACCTTGTCGCCCTTGACGGTGATGTCGATGACCTTGGCCGGCTTCGCGGAGGCGCTGGCCGTCGGCGACGTCGAGCCCGACGTACTGGTCGACGGCGTGGGAGCCGACGAGGTGCCTTCGCTCGCGCAGGCGGCGAGGGCGAGGGTGCCGGCGAGGGCGAGGGTGGTGAGGGCGATGCGCATGGTGTTCCTTTCGAGGGGTGTCAGACGACGTTGAAGAAGCTCTTCAGCGGGGTGACGCGGCGGAGCACCAGCTGGTCGAGCGCGAGGACCGCGACCAGTGAAGCACCGAAGACGGGCAGGACAAGGGCGAGGCCGATGAGGCCGGCCACGGCGACCGGACCGGTCCGCAGGTTCAGCCGGCCACGCGGTGCGCCGACCGAGCGTCCGCGCGGGCGCCGGCGCCACCACATGAGCGGGCCGGACAGGCACATGACGATCACCGCGACGCAGAACGCCGCCGACGCGACGAGGTTGGCCGACCCGAACCGGCGTCCCTCGTGCAGTGCGATGCCCTGGTCGACGACCTTCGCCAGGGCGGGGTAGTCGCGGTAGCCGTACTGCGCGACGGGCTGCCCGGTGAACTGGTCGACGTGGACCGTCGCCTCCCGGCTCGGCGCGTGGAAGGCGTAGCCCATCACCGAGTAGACCCCCTTCCGGTCAGCCGGTACGGCGACGGTCATCGGGTGGGCGAGGCCCTGCGCCGACGCGGAGGCGATCGCGGCGTCCACGCCGACGGGCCGGGCCCCCGCCGACGGGGCCGACTCCGGGACCGGGCTCTTGCCCGACCCCCACGGCACGTTGTGGCTGTGCGGCATCGAGGCGTCGAGGGTGGGCGGAGCCGACTGGGCGCCGGGGTCGGCCGACCACATCGAGGTGCCCCGGTCGGTGGCGAAGGACTGCACGTGCCCGCCCCACCAGATCGTCCAGGGGAGTCCCGAGACGATGAGGAGCAGCAGCCCCGCGCCGACGAAGAGGCCGGTCCTCCCGTGCCGTTGCCGGAGCGCAGCACCGACAGCACCGGCGGCGCGACGGCGCGCGCGGGCGACGCGCCCCCGGGCGTAGAGGTAGTAGCCCGTGATCGCCATGACGATCGCCCAGCAGGCGCCGAGCTCCATGACGTACTGCCCGGGCGTGCCGAGCAGCAGGTCCTTGTGGGCCCTCTTGGCCCAGCCGGAGACGGTGTGGTCGGGGTCGAGGGCGCCGAGGACCTTCCCCGTCCAGGGGTCGACGTAGACCTCGCGGATCGTGGCGTCCTCCCCGGCCGGCGTGCCCGGGGCCGCGGTCGAGACGGTGAAGTCGGTCGAGCGGTCCGGCGCGGAGGGCTCCAGCACGGCCGCGATCCGGCCGTCGGGGTACGCCGTGAGCACGGCCGCCGCCTGGTCGTCGTACGACAGCCGGCTGCCAGAGGCGGGGACGTCGACCTTCATGAGGTCGTGGTGGAGCACGGGTTCGATCTGGAAGCGGAGCAGGTAGACCAGGCCGGTGCTCGCGAGCACCAGCAGGACGGGGACGACGAGGAAGCTGGCGTAGAGGTGCCAGCGCCAGAAGGCGCGGAAGAGGCCGGCGGGCGGGCGCGGCCTGCGCGCCGGGGTGGGCGGGGAGTCGTCGACGGGGTCGACGACGAGCGTGTCGGTCATGCGTTCTCCTCGGAGCACGTGGGGACGTCCTGCGGGTACGCCGAAGCGGCCGCGCGCAGGGCGGTGGGGTGACGTGGTGCCCGGACCGGGAGCGGTCAGTGGGCGGCGAGGAGCTCCGGGGGACCGCGGCGTACGACGCAGGCGCCGGTGAGCAGGCGCGCCTGGAGGAACGGGAGGTCGGTCTCCGGCCGGTGCGTGGCCGGGCGGGTGGTCACCGCGACGGCGAACGGCCGCAGCACGAGGACGACGAAGCGCGCGGCGCGGGCGATCAGCCCGAGGACAGCCCAGAGTGCGCGCTCGGCGTGGCCGAGGGCGAGGCCGGTGGCGCCGGCGGCGGCGAGGTGCGCGGCCATCATCGGACCGTCGGCAACCGCGTCGACGCGCAGGTGGTGGACAGCGTCCTGGAGCGCGCCGGAGACGTTCGTGGCGCGCAGGCCGCCCTCGTCGCCGTGGCCCGCGAGCGCCGTCATCGCGAAGTGGATCGTCGTCTGGCCGCCGACCAGCAGGAGGGCGAGGCGGCTGCGGGAAGCCCGCCGGTCGAGCGCCATCGCGGAGCCGGCGAAGCAGAGCAGGCCCATGAGCGCGAGCGCCCAGGCCGCCGGCAGCAGGCCGCCCGCGGTCACGTGGGCGGCGGTCGCGAGCAGCAGCGAGAGACCCGCCACCACGAGGGCGCGCACGACCACGAGGTCACGGCCGGCCCGAGTGGTCACGGAGCCATCTTGCCCGTGCCACGTGACGGGTGTGTTGCGGGGGAGCATGATGGAGGGGTGCCTTCGGTCACCCCGCTTCCGCTGACGGGCGAGATCTACCTCGACGCCCGTTCGCCGTCGCGCGCGCTGCGGGTGACGTGGCACCACGAAGCCGGGCTGGTCGTCCTCTCGCTCTGGCGCGACACCACCTGCGCGGGCACCTTCCGGCTCGCGATCGAGGAGGTCCCCGACCTCATCGACGTGCTGCGCGCCGGCCTCGACGCGTCGTACGCCGCGGCGCTGGGCGAGCGCCGCGCGGCGCGCCTCTCGGGGCTCTCCGACGCCGGCTGAGCGCTCGATGCGACACGCTAGGTCAATCTAGGGCGTGCGTTAGAAACCCGGATACCGTCACATCGTGGACCCGATCCGTAACCCCTACGCCCCCGGCGCCGGCCAGCGCCCGCCCGAGCTCGCCGGTCGCGACGAGCAGCTGGCGCAGTTCGACGTCGTGCTCGAGCGGGTCTCCCGCGGGCGCCCCGAGCGGTCGATGGTCCTGACCGGACTCCGTGGCGTCGGCAAGACGGTGCTGCTCAACGCGCTGCGCTCCGCAGCGGTCCGCAAGCGCTGGGGCACCGGCAAGCTCGAGGCGCGCCCCGACCAGGGCCTGCGCCGCCCGCTCTCGAGCGCTCTGCACCAGGCGATCCGCGAGCTCGGCCACCCGCAGCAGGACGACGTCGACCACGTGCTCGGCGTGCTCAAGGCGTTCGCGCAGCGCGAGGCCGGCCCGGCCGCCAAGCTGGCCGAGAAGTGGAACCCCGGCATCGACGTCGTCGCCCGCAAGGGCCGTGCCGACTCCGGCGACATCGAGATCGACCTGGTCGAGCTCTTCACCGACATCGGCGGCCTCGCGGCCGACGTCGGCAAGGGCATCGCGGTCTTCATCGACGAGATGCAGGACCTCGGCCCCGACGACATCTCCGCGCTCTGTGCCGCGTGCCACGAGATCAGCCAGTCGGGCCTGCCGGTCATCGTGGTCGGCGCCGGCCTGCCGCACCTCCCGGCCGTGCTCTCCGCGAGCAAGTCCTACTCCGAGCGGCTCTTCCGCTACCAGCGCATCGACCGGCTCTCCCGCGACGCCGCCGACGCGGCGCTGAGCCGGCCCGCCGACGACGAGGACGCGGCGTACACCGACGAGGCGCTGGAGGCGATGTACGCCGCGACCGGCGGCTACCCGTACTTCATCCAGGCCTACGGCAAGGAGGTCTGGGACCTCGCGCCGCGCTCGCCGATCACCGCCGACGACGTGAAGGTCGCCGCGCCTGCCGCCGAGGCGGAGCTCGCGGTCGGCTTCTTCGGCTCGCGCTACGAGCGGGCGACGCCGGGGGAGCGGGAGTACCTCCGGGCCATGGCCGACGTCGCCGTCGACATGGCCGCGACCGGCCAGGGGCGCATCGACGACATCGGCTCGGTCGCGACCGCCGACGTCGCGATCCAGCTCGGCAAGAAGCCCCAGTCGCTGTCACCGGCGCGCGACGCGCTGCTGAAGAAGGGCCTGATCTACTCCGCCGAACGCGGCCTGATCGCCTTCACCGTCCCCCACTTCGGCCGCTACCTCCTCGACCACGCCTGACGATCGCGCGCCGACTGCGGCGCGTCGTGAGCGGAAAACCGGGCGCGCAACGCGCGATCCGGTGCAAGATCGCGGCATGGAGGTCGTCGCCCACCGCGGAGCCAGCGCGGACATCGCCGAGCACACGCTCGGTGCGTACCTCGAGGCGCTCGAGGTCGGAGCCGACGCGGTCGAGTGCGACGTCCGGCTCAGTGCCGACGGGCACCTGGTGTGCGTGCACGACCGCGACCTGCGGCGCACGGCGGGGGCACCGGGCAAGGTGTCGACGATGGAGCTCAGCGACCTGGCCGAGCTCGACTTCGCCAGCTGGAAGAAGCCGTGGTCCGACCTCGACGACGAGGCGCCCGACCTGGACCCGGCGCTGGGCGGGGTGCTCACGCTGCGCAACCTGCTCGCCACCGTGGCGGAGTACCACCGCCCCGTGGAGCTGGCGATCGAGACCAAGCACCCGACGCGCTACGGCGGGCTGGTGGAGAAGCGGCTCGTCGAGACGTTGCGCGAGTTCGGCTGGGCCGGCAAGGAGTCGCCGGTGCGGGTGATGAGCTTCTCGCACACCGCACTGCTGCGGATGCAGCGGCTCGCTCCTGACCTGCGGCTGGTGCAGCTCGTCGAGAAGGCGCACCACTGGCCGATGCTCCGCCCGATCGTGCCGCGCGACTGGATCATCGGGCCCGGCATCAAGCAGCTCAACCTGCACCCCGGTCTCGGCGAGCACCTGGTCCGCGAGCAGCGGCGCATGCACGTGTGGACCGTGAACACGGAGAAGAACCTCCGCTACTGCCAGGAGCTCGGGGTCGAAGCGGTTATCTCGGACAAACCGGGCACCATGCTCCGACTTCTCGGCCGGAAATGACAACGAGTGTTGCGGTCCGGTCGACCGGTCGCCTATCTTTCTCTTGCCCGGTCGTTGTTGTATCCCCCGTCGACAACGACCGGGTTTTTCTCTGCCCGCGGGACGCTTTCTTTATACAACTTTGACAGTTTGTGTCAGAGCAGCTCGTAGATCGTCACCGCGGCCAGGAGCAGGCACATGCCGGCGCCCACGTAGTGAAGCGTGCTGAGCCGGACCCGCGCCAGCAGCCAGCGCCCGATCAGCACCGCGAGCCCGCTCACGGCGAGCAGGCCGCCCAGGGCGCCGACGAAGACGGACACGGGGTCGTCGTACTTCGCCGAGAACGAGAGCACGAGCAGCTGCGACAGGTCGCCCCACTCGGCCGCGAAGAGGACCAGGAAGCTCGTCGCCAGCGCCGCCCACGCCGTACGCCGGTCGCCCGCCGCGTCGGCCTTCGCGGCGTACTCGGCCTCGGTGTCGGCCTCCTCGGCGTCAGCTCCGCGCGCCTCGCGCAGCAGCAGGAACGCACCGACGAGGAAGAGCACCGCAGCACCGCCGCGCACGACCTCGGCCGGCAGCAGGGAGAGGGCCTTGCCGAGCGCCACCGCGATCAGCACCTGCACCGCGAACGCGCAGCCGACGCCGATCCAGACGTAGAGCGGGCGGAAGCGCGTGCTGAGCACGAGCGTCGCGAGGAACGTCTTGTCGGGCAGCTCGACCACGAAGATGGTGCCGAACGTGAGCGCGATGAGGGCGAGGTCCATGGTGGCTCCAAGTGTAGGGAGCCCCGACCCCACGCCCGGTCCACCCGAGCCCGCACCCGTGGTCACGCGAGCCTGCGCGGGAGGTCACCGGGCCGCGACTACGCTGCCGCTCGTGCTGTACGTCGCGATCGCCGCCCTGCTCCTCGCCCTCGCCGCCTGCGCGCTCGCCCTCGTGGCGCTGCGCCGCGGTGCCGCTCCGGCCGCCACCGGGACCGCGCACGAGCCGCTGCCCGAGGACGTCCAGGGGCTGCGCCAGGAGGTCGCCGCGCTGCGTGCCGAGGGCGCCTACGCGCTCAAGCACCTCGCGGTCGTGCGCTACGACGCGTTCGGTGACATGGGCGGCCACCTGTCGTGGTCGCTCGCGATGGCCGACGACGACGGCAACGGCGTCGTGCTCACCTCGATCCACGGCCGCAGCGAGGCGCGCACCTACGCGAAGTCGGTCAACGCCTGGTCCTGCGACCAGCAGCTCTCGCCCGAGGAGGACGAGGCGCTGGCGGCTGCCCGCCCCTGAGTCGCGGTCAGCGGGGCACGCGCACGAGCAGGCGCCCGTGCACGGTCTCGCACCGGAGCTCGCGGCCCGACGGGATGATGTCGCCGTCGATCTGGCGGGGCACGTCGGCCGAGGAGCGCACCACGACGCGGGTGCCGGTGAAGCGGGTCAGTGAGGCGTCGACGCGCTTCTGCTTGGTCAGGATGCGCACGGCCAGCGGCAGCCACGACAGGAACTTCCGCGGGTAGAGCAGCACGACGTCGAGCTGACCGTCGTCGATCGCGGCGTCGGGGATGAGCGGCATGCCGCCCTGGAGGAAGCCGACGTTGCCGATGACGACGGTGCGCGCCCGGTGGGTGGTGAACTCCCCACCGTCGACCGAGATCTCGAGCTTCATCGCCGGGAACATCAGCGCCTTGAGGGCGGAGAGCACGTAGGCGATCCAGCCGACCTTCTTCTTGATGTCCTCGTTGACGCCCTCCATGATCGCGGCGTCGAAGCCCATGCCGGCCATCACCAGGAACGACGTGTCCTCCACGCCGTCGCCCGACAGCGTGACCATGTCGATCGCCTTGTCCTGGCCGTGGAGAGCCACGTCGATCGCGGAGCGGAAGTACAGCGGGAGAGACAGGTTGCGGCCGAGCAGGTTGCCCGTGCCGGCCGGCACGATGCCCACCGGGATGCCGGTGCCGGCGAGCTCGGCGCAGACCTCGCGGACCGTGCCGTCGCCACCGCAGACCAGGACCAGGTCGGCGCCCGCGACGGAGGCCTCGTGGGCCTGGCCGGTGCCGGAGTCCTCGACCGTCGTGTAGTGCCAGACGGGCTCGGACCAGCCGGCGTCGGCGGCCATCTGCACGACGACGCTGCGGAAGGCGTCGAGGTCCTCGACCTTGATCGGGTTCATGACGACGTGCAGGTCGCGCTTGCCCGACGGCGTGGTCGCGAGCAGCGGCTCGAGGCGGCGCGCGTGGCTGCGCGGCACGGGGGAGTAGAGCGCGAGGACGAGGAGCACCCAGACGCCGCCGAGTGCCGCGCCACCGATCACGTCGGTCAGGAAGTGGCGGCCGAGCAGCAGCCGGTCGGCGCTGATAGCGACGACCGAGAGGACAAGCGCGGAGTAGAGGACCCGGCGTACGGGCGCCTTGCGGACCAGCATCGACACGAGTACGCCGAGCGAGCCGGCGATCGACGTGGCCCAGGCGGCGTGGCCCGAGGGGTAGGAGCCGTTGTGGAGGATGTGGTCGACAACCTGCCACGCGGGACGGTCGCGGTCGAAGACCGCCTTGAGCAGGTGGACCGAGACGATCGTGAGCGCGTTGACCAGGGCGAAGTAGACGCCGGCGCGGGGGTGACCCTTCCAGCCCAGGAGGACCGCACCGACGAGGGCGGTCAGCTCGGCCGCGACCGTGCCGGTGAGCAGCTCGGCCCAGTGCAGCCCGGTGATCACGTGGGCGTGGTGCGCGACCAGCCCGGCGATCGGGTCGCTGAGGTTGGCGTCGACGTCGAGCAGCGCCTGCCAGCCGGCGCTGACGGCGACGCCGAGGAAGAGGAAGACGCCGGTCAGGACGGCAGCCCAGGTCAGGAGCCAGCGGGCGGAGCGATCGGTCACGGCGCTCAGTATGCAGGCGTGGAGCCCGCAAACCGCCCAACTGTGAGGCGGCCGATAGCCTGTGCGCATGATCGACCCGCGCATCCTCCGCGACGAGCCCGACCGTGTCCGTGCCTCGCAGGCCAAGCGCGGACTCCCCGATGACGTCGTCGACGCGGCGCTGGTGGCCGACACGCGCCGCCGCGCGGCCATCACGGCGTACGAGGCGAAGCGGGCGGAGCAGAAGCGCGTCGGCGGCCTGATCCCGCGCGCCTCCGCCGAGGAGAAGCCCGCGCTGCTGGCCCAGACCAAGGAGCTCGCCGCCGAGGTCAAGGCGGCCGAGGAGGCCAACCGCGAGGCCGAGGAGGCCTGGGAGAAGGCGCTCAAGTCGATCCCCAACATCTGCGAGGAGGCGACGCCGGCCGGCGGCGAGGACGACTCCGTCGTCATCGAGTACGTCGGCACGCCGCGTGACTTCGCCGCCGAGGGCTTCGAGCCCCGCGACCACGTCGAGCTCGGCAAGCTGCTCGGCGCGATCGACCTCGACCGCGGTGCCAAGGTCTCCGGCTCGCGCTTCTACTTCCTCACCGGCGTCGGTGCGCAGCTCGAGTTCGCGCTGATCAACATGGCGCTCGACCAGGCGCGTGAGGCCGGTTTCACGCAGGTCGTGGCGCCCGCGCTCGTGCGTGCCGAGGCGATGGCCGGCACCGGCTTCCTCGACCAGGTCGACGACGGTGTCTACAAGGTCGACGACCTCTATCTGGTCGGCACCTCGGAGGTGCCGATGGCGGCGTACCACTCCGACGAGATCCTCGAGCCGGCGTCGCTCCCGCGGCGCTACGCGGCGTTCTCGTCGTGCTTCCGCAAGGAGGCCGGCTCGGCGGGCAAGGACACCAAGGGCATCATCCGCGTGCACCAGTTCGAGAAGGTGGAGATGTTCGTCTACACCTCGATCGAGGAGGCGCCGGCCGAGCACAAGCGCCTGCTGGACTGGGAGAAGGAGTTCCTCGACAAGCTCGAGCTCGCCTACCAGGTGGTCGACATCGCCGCCGGCGACCTCGGCCCGTCGGCCGTGCGCAAGTACGACTGCGAGGCGTGGATCCCGACCCAGGGCAAGTACCGCGAGCTCACCTCGACCTCCAACTGCACGGAGTTCCAGAGCCGGCGCCTCAACATCCGCGAGCGCGGCGAGAAGGGCACCCGTCCGGTCGCCACCCTCAACGGCACGCTGACCGCCGTCACCCGCGCGATCGTCGCGGTGCTCGAGACCCACCAGCAGGCTGACGGCTCGGTCCGCGTGCCGAAGGCGCTCCAGCCGTACATGGGCGGCCTCGAGGTCCTCACGCCTGTCGGCTGACCCCGTCGGCTGACCGCTGTCGGCGCTCCCCGCTACTGTCGCTGCTGTGGGGGAGAGCTGGCAGCCGCGCCTCGTGGCGCTCGACATCGACGGCACCGTGATCCGCTGGGTCGAGGGCACGGGTCAGGACAACGAGGAGATCGCTCCGGCGGTCCGGGCGGCGGTGCACCGCGTGCTCGATGAGGGCGGCCACGTCGTCCTCGCCTCCGGCCGCTCGATCGACGGGATGACCAGCGTCGTCGACCTGCTCGGCCTCCACCGCGGCGAGCAGGTCTGGGTGGTCGCCTCCAACGGCGGCGTCGTCTTCCGCTACCCGCCCGTCGAGGTGGTCCACGAGGAGCGCTTCGACGCCTCCGAGGCCGTGCGCGCGATCCTCGCCGAGCACCCCACCGCGCTCGTGGCGGTGGAGGAGTACGGCGTGGGCTACCGCGTCTCGCACCACTTCCCGCCCGGTGAGCTCAGCGGCACGCAGATCGTCGCCGACGTCCACGAGCTCGTCGCCGAGCCGGTCACCCGTGTCGTCATCCGCGACCCCGACGCGACGCCCGAGGAGTTCGTCGCGCTCGGCCGCCGCCTCGGCCTCGCCAACACGGAGTACGTCGTGGGCTGGTCCGCGTGGATGGACCTGGCGCCGGTCGGTGTCTCCAAGGCGTCGGGCCTGGCGAAGGTCGCCGACGCCCTCGGCATCGCCGCCGACGAGACGCTCGCGATCGGCGACGGGCGCAATGACCTCGAGATGCTCCGCTGGGCGCACCGCGGGGTCGCGATGGGCCAGGCGGTCGACGAGGTCAAGGCTGCGGCCGACGACGTCACCGCCCCCGTCGAGCAGGACGGGGTCGCGGTCGAGCTCGCGCGCTGGTTCGGGCCTGCTGACTGAGCGGACCGCTCAGCCCAGGCGCTCCTCGCGGCCGTAGTACTCCGCGGTTGCGCGCTCCATGTCCTCCACCAGCGCGGTCGTGGTGGCCGCGTCCGTCCGCAGCGAGTCCGGCAGCGGGATCCGGCAGCCCTCGCCCTTGCAGGTGTGGAAGCGGTCCCAGAGGGTCCGCAGCTCCGCCTTCACCCCGTCGTACGCCGGGTCCTTGGCGACGGAGTCGAGCTCGACCGGGTCGTTGCGGAGGTCGAAGAGCTCCTCCTGGCCGCTGCTGTAGCGGACGTAGAACCAGCCGGCGGTGCGGATGCCGATGGCGGCCGCGGCGCTCTCGCCCTCGAAGCCGGGGACGTCGTGGTCGTTGACGATGTTGGGGAAGTAGGCCTCGTAGCCGAGCGCCTGCGTCCAGCCGCGGTCCTTGCCGATCGCGTCGACGAACGAGTGGCCGTCGGTGCCGCTGAGGTGGGCGCCCGCCCAGTCGAGCACGGAGGCGGAGAGGTTGACGGTGTTGACCGGCATGTCCTCGTTGCTGCCGGCGGGGATGCCGGGGCCGGCGATCAGCAGCGGCACGCGGTACGACGGCTCGAAGCCGATGACCTTGCCGTCCTTCCACCGGTGCTCGCCCTGCATGTAGCCGTTGTCGGAGGTGAAGGCGACGATGGTGTGGTCGAGCTCGCCGGTGAGCTCGAGCTTCCGCAGCACACGCACGAGCTGGTGGTCGAAGGCGTAGAGCGCCTCGGCGCGCTGGCGCGACTCGCCGCGGATGGCGAGGCGGTCGTTGTCGTCGAGCGGCAGCCGGTGGCGGGTGATCCACGCCTTGTCGCGCACGTCGGGCTCGGGCTCGCCGCTCGCGGGCACGCCCAGGCCGCGCGGGATCTCGGCGTCGAAGCGGCCCTTGACCCAGTCGGGGCGGGCCGGCGTGCCGAAGCCGGGCACGTCGTCGGCCTCGATCGGGCCGCCGTGGTGCGGCGCGAGCGAGTTGAGCTGGAGGTACCACGGCTTGTTGCCGGCCTGGAACTCCCCGAGCACGTCGAGGGTCTCGTCGAGCAGGACGTCGGAGCTGTACTCGCCCTCGTGGCCCTCGAGGGTGCCGTTGACGTTGACCGTCTGGTCGAAGTACCGGTAGGTGCCGCCCTCGCGCGGGTCCCAGCTCGGCAGGCCGGTCGAGTCGGGCGTCGCCCGCCACTCGTCCCAGCCCGCGGGCACGAACGTCGAGGGGTTGGCGTACGGGTCGGCCTTGGGCGCCGCGATGCCGTAGCGGTTGAGGTACTTGCCGACGTAGCCGGTGGCGTAGCCGGCCTGCTGCAGGGCGCCGGCGATCGTGTGGCGGTCGTCGAAGGAGCCGTAGCCCCACGGGTCGTCGTGCCACCAGACGTGGTGGTTGTGGGCGTACTCGCCGCTGAGGAACGACGCGCGGTTGGGGCAGCAGAGCGGGGTCGGCGCGAACATGTTGCGGAAGTTGGTGCCGCGGCGGGCGAAGAAGCGCTCGGTGTGCGGCATCCAGCGCAGGTCGTCAGCGCGCATGTCGTCGGTCATCACGAGCAGGATGTTCGGCTTGTCGACGCGGGGGGCGACGGGCTGCCGGACGGGTGCGTGGGCGGCGACGTCGACCTGCGTCGAACGGGTCGGGGCGGCGTGGTCCGGGCGCCCGGCGGCCTGGCTGCAGGCGGCGAGCGCCACGATCGTCGTCGACAGCCCGACGAGCAGACGCGCTCGCGCCATCGGTGCCTCCCCCAAGACTGGTCCTGACTGCGCACGTGCTCGCGCAGACCAGGGAAAACGGTACGGGCTCCGACCGGACTTGTCCGACGAATCGCCGCCCGTGGACGATGGTATCTGCAACTACTCCGCGCCGCCGCTCCTCGCCCGACGCCCTAGGCTCGGACCATGCCGTCCCTCGTCGCGACCGATCTCGACGGCACGCTGCTCCACACCGACGGCACGGTGACGGCGTACACGCGGCAGGTGCTGGCCGAGCTCGACGGGCGCGACGTGCCGGTCGTCTTCGTGACCGGGCGCCCCATCCGCTGGATGGATGCCCTGTGGGAGCACGTCGGCGGCCACGGCCTGGCGATCTGCTCCAACGGCGGGATCGTGTACGACGTGGCGCGGCACGAGGTCCGGACGGCGCTGACGATCGAGCCGGACGTCTGCCTCGAGGTGGGCCGGATCCTGCGGCGCGCGGTGCCGGGCACGACGTTCGCGCTGGAGAAGACGGGGGGCTTCGCGCTCTCGGACGACTTCGTGCCGCGGGCCGAGACGCCGGCCGACATCCCGCGCGGGACGCTGAAGGAGATCGTCGACTCCACGGTCGTGAAGATGCTCGCGCGCCACGACGAGCTGGCGCCCGACGCCTTCTGGCACCTCGTGGAGGAGCACGTCGGGTCGCTCGTGACGACCACCTGGTCCTCGACCGGCGCGCTGGTGGAGATGAGCGCCAAGGGCGTCACGAAGGCGTCGACGCTGGAGCGCCTGGCCGGCTCGCTGGGCGTCGCGCAGGCCGACGTCGTGGCCTTCGGGGACATGCCGAACGACATCGACATGCTGCTGTGGGCGGGCACGTCGTACGCGATGGAGAACGCGCACCCGTCGGTGCGCAGGGTGGCGACCCGGGTGGCGCCGCCCAACGACCAGGACGGTGTCGCGGTGACGCTGGCCGGTCTGTTCGGCCTCGAGCGGTAGTTTGGCCCCGTCCGGCCACCACCGTCGTCGAAGGAGGGCCCTGATGCGGCGCCTTGTCCCGCTCGCCCTCGTGGCGCCCACGCTGGCCCTGGGTGCCGTGCTCGTGGCCGCGCCCGCGCAGGCCGCCTGCGACGCCGGACCGTTGCGCACCGAGCTGAAGTCGTCGAAGCTGGTCGTCATCGGCAAGGTCACCGCGATCGAGAAGCGCGCCCACAGCCAGCGCTACACCGTCACCGTCAAGCGGGTCTACGCCGGCTCGGCGACGGCGACGCTCGAGCTCCAGGGGCCGACGAAGTCGGCCCCGTGCGCGCTGCCGGTGGCGAAGGGCGACGAGTGGCTCTTCCTCAGCGACGGCCGCGCCAAGCCCCCCGTCGTACGCCGTGACGGGGGCAGCACGAAGCTGTCGGCCGAGGCCGCGACCGTCGTCGCCGACGTCCTGGGTTCGGGCAAGCGCCCGTCGAAGGACGCCAACGAGCCGACGCAGGTCGCGCTCGAGAAGGTCGACGCCCCGAAGCCCTACGGCTTCTGGCAGATCGCCCTGCCCGGCGCCGTGCTCGCCGGAGGCGGCCTGCTGGTGCTGATGCTCGCGCGAGCCCTCGGCCGCGCCCGCCACTGACCTAGAGGTACATGCCCGACGTGCCCGGGTGGTCCCCGGTGACGGCGTCGGCCTGCGGTGCGCCGGGCTGGCCGGCGTTGGGGTCGAGGTGGACGCCGGGCGGGAGCGCGCGGCGCATCTGCTCGAGCTGCGCGCGGGCGGCCATCTGCTGGGCGTAGATCGCCGTCTGGATGCCGTGGAAGAGGCCCTCGAGCCAGCCCACGAGCTGGGCCTGCGCGATGCGGAGCTCGGCGTCGGTCGGGGTGCCGCTCTCGAACGGCGCGATCAGCCGGTCGAGCTCCTCGTCGAGCTCGGGGGCGAGGCCGTCCTTGAGCTCCTTGACCGAGGTCTCGAGGATGCCGGCGAGGCGGGTGCGGCTCGGCTCGTCGAGCGGGGCCGACTTCACCTCCTCGAGGAGCTGCCGGATCATGCTGCCGATGCGCATGACCTTCGCGGGCTGCTCGACGAGGTCGGTGATCGGGGCGCCGCTGTCGTCCTGGTCGCTGTCGCCGGTGTCGAGGACGAAGACCTGCTCAGGCTGCTGCTCGCTCATGCCCTTCACCTTAGCCAGCGGACGGAACTGCTCAGAGCGTGAGCAGGATCTTGCCGACGTGGTCGCCGGAGTCGATCAGGCGGTGCGCCTCGGCGGCCTCCTCCAGCGGGAGTACGGCGTGCACGACCGGTGCCACCTGCCCGTCGGCGACGAGCGGCCAGACGTTGTCGACGACGTCGGCACAGATCAGCGCCTTCTCCTCGAGCGGCCGGGCCCGCAGGCTGTTCGCGTGGACGCTGGCGCGCTTGGTGAGCAGCGTGCTGATGTTGAGCTCGCCCTTGATGCCGCCCTGCATGCCGATGATGACGAGGCGACCGCCGGTGTTGAGGGCGCGGACGTTGCCGTCGAGGTACTTCGCGCCCATGTTGTCGAGGATGACGTCGGCGCCGCCGGCCTCCTTGAGGATCGCGGTGAAGTCCTCGGCCTTGTAGTCGATGGTCACGTCGGCGCCGAGCTCGGCGCAGGTCGCGCGCTTCGCCTCGGACCCGGCGGTCGTGAAGACCTGCGCTCCGAGGGCGGAGGCGACCTGGATCGCGTGGGTGCCGATGCCGCCCGCGCCGCCGTGCACGAGGAAGCGGTCGCCCGCCTCGAGCCCGGCGAGCATGAAGACGTTGGACCAGACGGTGCACGCCACCTCGGGCAGGGCCGCCGCGGTCACCAGGTCGACGCCGTCGGGCACCGGCATCAGCTGACCGGCCGGCACCACGACGTGCGACGCGTAGCCGCCGCCGGCGAGCAGCGCGCAGACCTCGTCGCCCACCTGCCAGCCGTCGACCCCTTCGCCGAGCGCCTCGATGGTGCCGCTGCACTCGAGGCCGATGATCTCCGAGGCCCCGGGCGGCGGCGGGTAGAAGCCCATCCGCTGCAGCACGTCGGCCCGGTTGACCGCCGTGGCGGCGACGCGGACGAGCACCTCGCCGGGACCGGGTGCCGGGGTCGGCAGCTCCTGGATCTCGAGGACCTCGGGTCCTCCGGGCTGGGTGGCGACGATGGCACGCATGTCGCCGAGGCTAGCGGGGAGGCTCAGGCGTCCTCGAAGACGTCGGTCGAGTGGTCGACGCCGCGGTCGTCGGGCACCTCGACCTCGACGCCGTCGACCTCGGGGTCGGGGGCACCGGCCGGGCGCTCCCACTGCTCCGCGAGGGCGGTCGCCTTGGCGGCGAGCGCCTCCATCTCGGAGGGGTCCGCGTCGGACGCGCCGGCGGCGTACCCGAGGAGGAAGGTGGTGATGGGGGCCGAGGTGTGTTGCACCTGGTGGGCCGAGACGCGCGCGAGGTCGAGGAGCAGGCCCTCGTCGACCTCCACGTCGACGTCGAGGACGTCGCAGAGCTCATCGATCCAGTCGTGGAGGTTCACGTCTCCCACCTTGCTCCCGCCCGCCGGGACCTGACAAGACCCTCCGGGTGACCACCGGTGGAGGGTGCGGGATCAGGCGAGGTCGTCCCAGGAGTCGATGTCGTGCGCCTCGTCGCCCCGCGCGGGTACGGCGGCCAGGTCGAGCTCGCCCAGCAGTGCCCGCAAGGACATCCCGTACGCCGCCTCCGCATCCGGGCGGGCGGCCCGCAGCGCCTCGACCGAGAAGACGTAGGCGAGCGCGCGGCGGCCGTGGGAGTCGACGAGCACCGCGCCGTCACGCCCCTCGGCGGCGTCACGGAGGCGGTCGACCGTCGACATCGTCACGCGCGGCATGTCCACTGCGAGCACCACGACGTGGCGTGGGGCGCCCGCGAAGGCGTCCAGCCCGGCGAGCACGCCCGCGGCCGGCCCGCCGCGCACGGGCTCCTCACGGGTGAAGGTCACGGGGCGCTCGGTCGGGACCCAGTCGCCGACGACGACCACCTCGGCGGCGTCCGTGACCGCGTCGAGGGCGTACTCCAGCAGGGTCCGCCCCCGCCACTCGATCGAGGCCTTGTCGACGCCGCCCATGCGCACCGCCGTGCCGCCGGCGAGGACGATCGCGCCGAGGCGCAGCACAGGTCGCTCCATGGCGGCAGTCTGGCAGGCTGGGGGAATGGTGGACAGGCTGACGGTGACCGGGCTCCAGTGGCGGGCCTCGCTCGACCCTGCCGAGAACCTCGCCGCACTCGCGTCGTGCCAGGCGCGTGCCGACCTCGTGGTGCTGCCGGAGGCGTTCGCCCGTGACTTCGGCCCGGTCACCGAGCCGCTCGGGCCGCACGCCGAGGACCAGGGCGGCCGGTTCGACGCGGCGGTGAGCGACCTCGCGGCGCGCGCCCGCGGCACCGTCGTGGCGGGGATGTTCGAGACGTCCGGCGACCCCGGGCGGCCGTTCAACACCCTGCTGGTGCGCGGCGCCGCGACGGCGGCGTACCGCAAGATCCACCTCTACGACTCCTTCGGCTACAAGGAGTCCGAACGCCTCACCCCCGGCCCGTGGGAGCCGCTCGTCGTCGACGTGCAGGGCTGGAAGGTCGGCCTGATGACCTGCTACGACCTGCGCTTCCCCGAGCTGGGGCGCGCGCTCGCCGACCGGGGCGCCGAGGTGATCGTGGTGCCCGCCGCCTGGCTGCGGGGGCGCACGCCGGAGGAGCACAGCCGCAAGCTCAACGCCTGGGAGCGGCTGGCCAGTGCCCGTGCCATCGAGAACGTCGCGTACGTCGTCGCGGTGGGCCAGCCCGGGCCCGACGGCTACACCGGCCACTCGATGGTCCTCGACCCGTACGGCGAGCCGGTCGTCGAGGCGGGTGGTCGCGCGGCCGAGATCAGCGCGACGCTCGACCGGGCCGTGCTCGACGAGGCCCGCGCCACGAACCCGTCGCTGGACAACCGCGTCAAGCGCGACCGTTAACCTCGACCCCGTGACGACCCCGACGCCGCTCTACCCGCTCCTCGTCGTCCGCTCGATCCTGGGCCTGCTGGCGGTCGGCGTCCTCCTGCTGGCTGTCGCGGTGGCGCAGGTCGGCCCGGAGTGGCTGGACCGTGCCGGTGGGGTCGCGGTGGCCGCGTCGTACGCCGCGCTGCTGGCGATGCGCACCGGCGGCCGCCCGCTCGTCTTCGGCATCGCCGCCCTCGTCTTCGGCGCGACCGGTGCGCTGGTGGCCGAGCTGGGGCCTGCGTCCGGTGTCGTGCACGACGCCGGCGTCATCCTCACCACGGGCGGCGCGGTCGGCATGGCCGTGCTCACCGCGGTGCTCGCCGTCATGCTCACGACGCCTGCGGTGCGTGCGCTCCGGGCCGCGGGCGAGGTGCTGGTCGCCTTCGCGATCGCGGGCGTGGGCTCGCTCGCCGTCATCGCGTTCCGCCCGCGGCTCGACGTCGACCGCCTCGACTACGCCGCGCTCGCGCTGGCCTTCGGGCTCGGCTTCGTCCTCGTCTTCCGGCTCGGCGCCGGCTGGCACGGCCTCGGCCGCCGCGGCCTGCTGGTCGTCCTCGGCGGCAGTGCGGTGCTCGCCGTCTCCGTCGCGTACGCCGAGCTGCTGCGGCACTACGGCACCCCCCAGCTGGTCGACGCGATCGACAGCTCGGTGCGCTGGACCCGCGACACGATCGGCGCCGTCCCGCGCCCGCTGCAGGTGCTCGTCGGCGTGCCCGCGCTGCTGTGGGGCTGCCACATGCGTGCGCGGCGTCGCCAGGGCTGGTGGGTCTGCGTCTTCGGGTGCGCCGCGACCGGCTCCGTCGCGACCACCCTCGCCAACCCGGGCACCACGTGGCTCGAGGCCGGCCTGATCCCGCTCTACTCGCTCGTGCTGGGCCTGGCCTTCGGCTACCTCGCGATCCGGGTCGACCTGGCGCTGACCGGCCAGCGTGGCTCCCGGGCCCGCGCGGTCGAGCGCGAGCGGGCCGTACGTCCGGAGCCGTCGCGTCTGCAGCCGCTGCTCTGACGCCGGTCGGGCCTGTCGGAACCCGCTGGTCCCGACAGGCCCGAGTGGCAGAGGAGGAGGGATTTGAACCCCCGGTGGGTCTCCCCACGACCGCTTTCAAGGCGGTTCCGATAGGCCGCTCCGGCACTCCTCCATGCCCGCCTGGACGGGCGGCGTCGAGTCTAGCCACCGCGATCGGCGAGAATCCTCCCGTGCCCCAGGACTACCGCCTCGCCCCGCAGTTCGCCGCCCGCCTCCTCGGCCTGACCCTGATGGGGGCCGGCCTGGCGATCGTGGTGGCGACGGTCGTGGCGGTCGGGTTCGCCGCGCAGCCGTGGGTCGTGTCGATCACCGTCGGCCTCGCGCTCGCCCTGATCCTCTTCGTGATCTGGACGCTGCGCTCCGGCACGTGGGTCGTCCGGCTCACCGACGACGGCTACAAGGTCCAGTTCGTCCGTGGCGCCGGCGTGAAGCAGGCCCGGTGGGCGGACGTCGCGGACGCGGTCACGACCGAGGTCGCCGGGTCCCCGTGCGTCGTGCTGCGGCTCAAGAACGGTGGCTCGACGACGATCCCTGTCGAGTTCCTCGCGGCTGACCGTGACGAGTTCGTGCGCGCTGTGCTCGCGCAGCTGAAGCTGCACGGCAAGGCGCGCTGACCGCCGTTCGGGGGTGGGCGATTCCACACGCCGGGGCCGGGTCGGCTAGCCTGTGGCGCGCAACAAATGGAGACGTCGCATAGTCCGGTCGAGTGCGCCTCACTGCTAATGAGGTATGGGGTGAAACCCATCGGGGGTTCAAATCCCCCCGTCTCCGCCACGTGTGAGGGGCGGGCCCGTCGGGTCCGCCCCTCGTGGCATTTCCGGAAGTTTTGCTATCTGGTTGTGCGGCTCCACTGGTCTGGTGCACGATTCCACGAGGGAGCAAGGCCGGCGAGACGCGCCGGCGCACTAGGGAGACACATCATGAAGAGCAGGTTCGTTCGGGTCATCGCAGCCGGCCTCGCCGTGTTCGCGCTCGCCATCGGCACCAGCGCGGTCGGCGACCAGCCGGCCACCCAGGCGCTCCAGGCCGGTGACACCAGCTGGGGCTGATCAGCCCTCAGGAGTCAGTGCCGCGCCGGGCCGCCTCGAGACCCATCCGGTAGCCCAGCTGGAACCGCGTCTGCGCGTCGTAGTCCCGCTTCAGATCTGCGAGGTACGCCGCGTAGGTGCGGTCGCTGACGCCCATGCGCTTCGCGCTGGCTGAGTCGGGGTGGCCCTCGATCAGCATGCGCGTGGCCATCGCGCGCTGCTCCGACGCGATCGCAGACGCGATGTCGGCGGTGGTCTGGGTGAACGGCTTCCCGCGGTCCCAGTTCCGCTCGAAGATGTCGACGAGGTAGGCGACCAGGTTGGTGTCGCGGATGACGACCGCGGTCGTCCGCTCCTTCGCCGACGGGATCAGCGCGACCCGGCGGTCCACCACGATCAGCCGGTTGAAGAACTCGTCGAGCGTGCGCACCTCGGCGCCCTCGGCGGTCACCCGGTCGACGTACTGACGGGTGAAGCGGGCCCGCCGCGCGGCGTGCTGGTAGATCGTGCGGAGCCTGACCCCGCGCTCGAGCGCGGCGAGGTCGCGGGCGGTCGCGGTCTTGAGCGACGCGGCTGACCGCCCGACCTGGGGCTGCGCGGTGAGCACCTCGTCGCGCGCGCCGGTGACGAGCTGCTCGAGGAAGACGTTGAGCTGGTCGCCGTGCAGCTCGGTCATCGGGCCGTCGGTCGTGCGCGGGTAGCGCCGGTAGGCCTGCGTCAGCTCGGTGAAGACCTGTGCCCACGCGCTCGCCTCGCCGATCGCCTCGGTCGCGCGCTGGCTCAGCGGCGTCACGATCGCGCCCTGCGCCATCTGCGGGTCGACGACGTCGTACCGGCCGGCCTCCTCGCGGAGCAGGCCCAGCTTGAGCAGCAGGGCCGTTGCTGCCGGCGCACCGGTGATCAGCGGGTCGTGCGTGGGTACGCCGCCGCGCGCCGCCACCTCCGCGAAGAGCTCGCCGGCCGGCCCCTCGACGAGCTGCAGCTGCTCGCGGTCGATGTTCGACACGGTGCTCCTCCCTGAGCTCGCCTGCGTCGGCCTGTGCTCGCCCGGCCCAACGCTCGCTCGCGATCTTGCCAGAACCAGCCGATTTCGCGGGGCGGGTGAGGGTCCGCTATTCTCTTCCAGTCCTCGCGGTGCGAGCCGCAGGACGGGCGCCTGTAGCTCAACGGATAGAGCATCTGACTACGGATCAGAAGGTTTGGGGTTCGAATCCCTACAGGCGCGCAGGACACGAAGGGCCCGGTCAGCTGACCGGGCCCTTCGGCATTTCGCGGATCGGTGCCTGCCGCACATCCGCAACGGCGGAGGACACCTGCGGACCGCTCGCGGATCCCTGCTCTAGGCGCTGAGGCGGGTCGGCTCGGCGCGGAAGCGCGACGGGCGACCGTCGATGCCGAGCAGGCGCCAGAGGCGCTTCGTCACCGGGCCACGGATGCCGAGCTCGTCGGCGAGCATCCGGACGTCGCCGAACATCCCCCGCAGCAGCCGGCTGGACGGCTCCGAGCTCCACCAGATCTCGCGGGCCACGCTGCGCGGGATCCCCATGTCGCGGCGGGCCTGGCGACTGGGCACCATGATCACGTCGCACAGGACGCGCATGGTGAGCGGGAAGAGGACCGAGAAGGCCGCTCGCTGGACGGGGCCCATCGTCCGCGCCTCGTGCTTGAGCCACTCGTGGGCGAAGCTGATGTGCCGCGCCTCCTCGGCGATGTGGATCTGCATGATCCGGTCGACCATCGGGTGGCTTCCACCGTGACGCATGATCGACTTCTGCAGGTGGTCGATCGGCTCCTCGCCCGCCAGGATGCCCGTGAAGAACAGGGCCGGGAACCAGGCGCCCGCAGACGAGAGCAGCGGGAAGAGGAGCTTGAAGTACGTCGGCGCACCCGCGGCGTCACCGCCCAGGCGGTTCACGCCTTCCTGGAACATCTGGATGTGGTGGGTCTCCTCGGTGACCTCGTGCATGGCGTACCGGAAGGCCGGGTTGCCGTTGCGCGCCCAGACGAGGTGGTTCATGACGCCTGCGATCAGCAGCTGCTCGAACTGCAGGCCGACCTTCGCGATCTGGGCGTAGCGGTAGCGGCCGATCTCGATCTGCCTCTCGAGCGGCAGGCTCTGGTACCACGGGTGGGCGCCGATCTCGTCGACCTCACCGAGCACGAAGCGGGGGTCCTGGGGGTCGACCCGGAACTCGGGCGAGTCCCACGGGATGTCCTTGAACGCCTGGAAGTGCTTGTCCACCGACGCCTCCGACAGGCGCTGCAGCAGGGCGTGGTACTCCGCCGTGGCCGTGTCGACGTCCGCCGACGCGGCTGCAACGCGGGTACGCGACGCCAGGGAAGTGATTGTTGCGTCCATCTCTTGCTCCTCGAGGCGGCGGCCTGGCATAGGCCGCACGGAAAGCCGGCGCGCAGTGTCTGCTACGCGGTGTATCGGTAACGCTAGGTCGCAAGAGACCGTCGGATCCACGATCTGTGAGCGGACGCACGCCCGCTGTGAGCGGGCACACGCCGCCTGACCCGAGAGACGTCGCGCCACCTGGGCCGGGCCCGGGGCGCGACGTCCTCGGGGTGGATCGCCTCGGCGGGGCACCCGTCGAGGCACGCGCGGACCTCGCCGTTCGTCGGCCTTCGAGGTCCCTCAGGACGCGGTGCGCAGCAGCGCGTTGCTGACCAGGAACCGGTCGGCGTCCTCGCGCAGCACCCGCGCGGCGACCCGGTGGGCGGCGACGGTCTCCGGGCATGCCTCCCAGTACGGCGTACGGGGGTCAAGTCCCTAGGCGTGGTGTACGAAACGAATCCTCCGTCGGGCGTGTCGCTAGGCGCTGATGGCGACCTCCTCGGTGAT
>NZ_BMNI01000002.1 GCF_014646375.1 Nocardioides phosphati | reverse complement strand
ATCACCGAGGAGGTCGCCATCAGCGCCTAGCGACACGCCCGACGGAGGATTCGTTTCGTACACCACGCCTAGGGACTTGACCTTGCCTTGCTGCTTCCAGCGTTCGGCCTCGGCATGAAGAGCGTTGCGCGGGCGGACATGACGGTCCGCGAAGTCGCCCTATGGGTTGGCATCGCGATTCCAGCGACGATCCTTCTCATCGTGCTGCTGGCTCTGTTGAAGTCGAAGCCACGCGTGACTGGTCGCCTCGAATCGGGGACCGGTCGGCTACTCGGGGGACTGGGCGTCTTCATGGTCGCGCTCTGGGGCGCCGCCGTCAGTGGAGCTGCCGCTGGCACTGCCCTGCTCCAGGACGATCCTCGGCCCGACGTCATGCCGGGGTACCACAGCGCCATCACCCAGAACGGTCGGCCGCTCGCCGTCGGCGCTCCTTGGGGGCCGCCTTGCACTCCAGTGGTCGTGTTCACCGGCGAGGGAGTCGATCGAGTGACCTTTGATGCAGCGCAGGCTGCGGTGGCGCGTGCCCGTCGTCAAGGCGTGAACGTGACCATGGCGACGCGGGACGGCCACTATCGCCTCGACGCGTTTGCAAGCACTCCGACCTCCGAGGCGGACGTCGCCGGTGTCTGGCTCAACCAAGACCCGACACCCACACCGCCCAAGGGTGCGAGCGGACCCATGCGGTACTCACTGCAGTGGCTCGGCAAGTCCGGAACCGGCGACACCGATGTCTTCGAGTCGCTGGGGATCACGATCTATTCGGCCAGCGTCGACGGCGACGCGGCCACGATCGCCAAGGCGACCGACTACCTGATCGCAGCGTCACATGGTGTCTTCCAGGGCACAACCCAAGGCACCGCGCTGACTCCGCGCCTCGACGATGCAGCACAGCAATTCAGCGACCAAGACGTCACGGCGCTCCTCACAGGTGCCGGCTGCCCGCTGCCCTGACGCATGATCGGATATCGGCAGATCCGTGCACTTCTTAGCGGTGAGGACGGCTACGCAATCTCGATGCGGTTAAGAAGTGCTTCACGTGGTCAAGGGCGCGCCTGCGGCGCGCCGCGGGGCGGGGCCCCGCGCTCCGGGCATGCGGGCTGGCGCCCGGTCCCTCCGCGCACCCCACCCCTCAGGGCTGGTGACGACGGAGACCAGGCGCCAGCTCAGACCGCTACGCCCCAGCGGTCACGGTCCGCTCGAATCACCCACGGTGGAGACGACGTGCACGGCCTCCGGGGCCGCCCCGAAGCCTCACCCTCCGCGCCGTTCCCGACGCTCCTTCAGGTGGTCACATAAGTGGTCACAATCAACCGCGACAACCTGGGTTCGGGCTGGTCCATCAGTGCGTTTTTCACGCTCAGGAGGGGGCCGGATCGAGGCCGGATTGCACTCAGCGGGTTCGGGGTTCGAGTCCCTGATGGCGTACAAAACGAGGGCCTGACCAGCAGAAATGCGGTCAGGCCCTCGCTCATTTCCCCAGGCCGTACGGCCGGGCGCGCACCATCGTCGACACGGCGGGGCCCGACGTCCGGGCGGCCGGAGCACTCAGGTGCACGGGCACGAAGTTCGACCTCGCGGCCTGCGCTCCGGGGTCCGTTCAGGCGCACGTGCACCTGAGTCGACCCGGCCCCGCCGCGCCGCCATGTCGCACCCGGCGTCGTACGCCGCGGCGCTCTGGGTACCTCCCTTCCTGACCCAACCGGAGGAGAGAGTGATGGACACCTGGATCTGGATCGTGATCGCCGTCGTGGTGGCGGCCGTCGTCATCGCCGTGGTCGTCGCCGGCATGAAGAAGAAGCAGGAGCACGACCGGCAGCAGGCCGCGGAGCTGCGTGACACGGCCGGCCGCCAGAAGGTCGCCGTCGAACGCCGTGACGCCGAGGCGCGCACGGTCGAGGCGGAGGCCGAGCGGGTCCGTGCCGAGGCCGATCGGCTCGAGGCGATCGCGCAGGAGCGGCGCCAGGACGTCGAGGCGCAGCGCGCGTCGTACACCGACCGCCTGCAGAAGGCCCACGAGCTCGACCCGGACGTCAAGCACCGCGCCGAGTAGCACCGCGGCGCACGGGAGCCCTTGCGGAATAGATGATGTATCAACTACTGTTGAGACAGGCGAATCCCGCCGAACCCCGAGGAGCCCCCGATGCCCGCTGTGACCGTTGACGACCTGACCGTCCTGGACCGCATCGCGGCGCCCGGGCTGGGTGACCAGCCCCGTGGCGTCCTGCAGGTCACGACCGCGCCCACCGGCTACGAGGGGGAGGGCTTCCCGGTCCGTCGTGCCTTCGCCGGCATCGACCACCGCCACCTCGACCCCTTCCTGATGATGGACCAGATGGGCGAGGTGGACTACGCACCGGGGGAGCCCAAGGGCACCCCGTGGCACCCGCACCGCGGCTTCGAGACCGTCACCTACATGATCGACGGCGTCTTCGAGCACCGTGACAACCACGGCGGTGGCGGCACGATCACCAACGGCGACACCCAGTGGATGACGGCCGGCGCCGGCATCCTCCACATCGAGACCCCGCCCGAGTGGCTGGTCCAGTCGGGCGGCCTCTTCCACGGAGTCCAGCTCTGGGTGAACCTGCCGAAGACCGACAAGCTCATGCAGCCGAAGTATCAGGACATCCGCGCCGGCGAGGTCAAGCTGCTGAGCACGCCCGACGCTGGCGTCCTCGTCCGCGTGATCGCCGGCCAGGTCGGCGGCAACGCGGGGCCGGGAGCGACCCATTCGCCGATGACGATGGTCCACGCGTCCCTCGAGCCCGGCGCGAAGCTCGAGCTCCCGTGGAGCGTCGACTACAACGCGCTCGTCTACGTCCTCAATGGTCAGGGCACGGTCGGCGTCGACGGCCAGCCCTTGCGCGCCGGCCAGACCGCCGTCCTCGGCGCCGGCGACTTCCTCACCGTGCAGGCCGACCAGCGCCAGGAGTCGCGTACGCCGCGGCTCGACGTGATCATCCTCGGCGGCGAGCCGATCCGGGAGCAGGTCGCCTGGGCCGGTCCGTTCGTGATGAACACGAAGGCCGAGGTTATGCAGGCGTACGAGGACTTCCAGAAGGGCCGCTTCGGCCACATTCCTGCCGGCTGAGCCCCGGAATCGAGCAGAAGCAGAGCCCCACGCCCGTCACGGGCGTGGGGCTCTTGTCGTATTCGTCACCTTGCCGGACGGCGGTGGTCTCTGCTTAGGTAAGCCCATCCTAAGTAAGGATCCCCTAAGAGTCGCGTGGAGGCCAGGCAAGATGACGGACCTGCTCGTCGAGCGACCGGTGCCGGTCGCGGGCCACGACCTCGAAGACGTCGGGGCGGTTGGTCGTCGCCGTGTCCCGTCGTGGGCGCCGCTGGCACTCGTCGGGTCGGTCATCCTCGCAGCCGCGCCGGTGGTCGTGTGGGTCTGCTCGGTGACGCATCCGCTGCCGGTCGTGCACGAGGTGGCGCTCTTCGTCCACCTCGCCTCGCTGCTCGTCGGCTTCGGCGCGGTGCTCACCGTCGACTGGGTGGCTGCCCTCTTCATCCTCGGCCGGCGCACGTTCCACGAGATGCTGCGCGCCGCCGACAACGCGGCCGTGCCCGTCTGGGCCGGCTACGCCGGCCTGGTCCTCTCGGGCCTGCTGCTCGAGCCGGACCTGACCAGTCCGGTCACCATCGTGAAGCTCGTGCTGGTCCTCGTCATCGGCCTCAACGGCGTCGTGGCCCTCGGTCTGCACCGTGCCCTCGGGCGCGGGGGAGCGGACCTTCGCTGGATGGCGCTCGGTGGCATGTGCGCCACCGTCTCCCAGCTCGGCTGGTGGGGTGCCACGGTCGTCGGCTTCCTCAATGCGCACTGACGCGCGTTCGGCTCCGTGGCGCTGACATACTGGCGCGCACAAGCCTCCGTAGCTCAGCTGGATAGAGCACCGGCCTTCTAATCCGACGGTCGCAGGTTCGAATCCTGCCGGGGGCGCTCCGTGGCTCAGTCGACGAGCTTCAGCACCGCGGCGGCCATGGCCGCCGGGTTGTCACCGGCCGCCTTGCCGTCGATGAACGCCGTCGGCGTGCCGTTGACGCCGTTGCGCGACATCGCGTCGGTCGCGGCGGCGACCCACTCGTCGTACGCGCCGCCGTTGATGAGCGGAGCGACCTTGCCGCGGTCGGCGCCCGCCTTGACGGCGTCGTCGATGAGCGTGGCGTTCGTCGGGCCGGCGGTGCCCTCCGCGGGCTGGTGCTCGAAGAGCGTGGTGTGGAACTTCAGGAAGGCCTCCGGGCCGGCCAGGTCGAGCACGGCGGCTGCGGCGTTGGCGGCGCGTGAGGAGTACTCGTTCTTCGAGGCGCGGTCGAGGAACGAGACCATGCGGTACTCCACGTTGATCTTTCCGGCCTTGATCCCGGCCTGGACCTTCGCGGACGTGGCCTGCTCGAACTCGTTGCAGATCGGGCACTGGAAGTCCTCGTAGACGACGACCGTGTGCGGGGCGTCCTTCTTGCCCACGAGCACGCCGTGGTCGGAGGTCGCGCCGTGCGGAGTCTTCTGCACCGCCTGCCCGGTGGTGTCGCGGTGCGACTGGATGACCAGCCCGATCGCGATCACCAGCGCGAGCACGCCCGCGACCGCGCACGCCACGAAGAGGTTGCGGCGTCGGCGGGTGGCGCGCTCGTCGAGGCGGAGGTGTGCGACCCGCTCGGCGGGAGTCAGGTTGTCCATCAGGTGCGACCTTCCGGGGTCGGTGCGGGTGGGAAGAGCAGGGAGTCGAGGACGAGCCGCGTGTGGCGGCGCACGACGAGCCAGGCGGAGGCGGCGGCGAGGGCGAGGTCGCGCGCGATGTCCCACGGGTACGCCGAGGCGGCGTTGGCGTCAGCCCCGCCGCCGCCGAAGCAGCCGCACTCGATCTGGATGCCGCGGGCCCAGGCGGCCGCGATGCCGACGACGAACGCCAGCAGGAGCAGGGTCGAGAGCGCGGCAGCGCCGCGGGTCAGCACGCCGAGGACGAGGCAGGCGCCGAGCACGATCTCGACCACGGGCAGCAGGTGACCGACGGTGGGGACGACCGCCTCGGGCAGCAGGGCGTAGGCGCGGACCGCGCGCACGCTCGCTGCCGGGTCGGGCAGCTTGAGGGCGCCGGCGACCACCCAGACGGTGCCGACGACGAGGCGGGCGAAGAGCCCGATCCAGCTGGCCATGGCCCCGAGGCTAGGCCCGCGGGCTGAGGACTCCCTGAAATCCGCGGCGCCGGCGGCGCGGCGTGCGACGGGTAGGGTCAGCAATGTGAACGACAAGCTGGTGTGGATCGACTGCGAGATGACCGGACTCGACCTCGGAGCCGACGCGCTCATCGAGATCGCCGCACTGGTGACGGACTTCGACCTCAACGTCCTGGGCGACGGCGTCGACATCATCGTGAAGCCCGAGCCGGCTGCGCTCGAGCAGATGAACGACTTCGTGCGCGACATGCACGTGAAGTCGGGCCTGCTCGAGGAGCTCGACCGTGGCGTCACCCTCGCGGAGGCCGAGGAGCAGGTGCTCGCCTACATCAAGGAGCACTGCCCCGAGGGAAGCCGGCCGCCGCTCGCCGGCAACACCGTCGGCACCGACCGTGCCTTCATCGCGCGCGACATGCCGCTGCTCGAGTCGTTCCTCCACTACCGGATCGTCGACGTCTCCTCGATCAAGGAGCTGTCGCGCCACTGGTTCCCGAAGGCCTGGTACCAGTCGCCGGAGAAGCGCGGCAACCACCGTGCGCTGGCCGACATCCAGGAGTCGATCGAGGAGCTGCGCTACTACCGCGAGGCTGTCTTCGTGACGTCGCCCGGGCCGGACAGCGCGTCCGCCAAGGCGATCGCCGAGCGCCACGGCGGCGCCATCACGGGCCTCGGTCGTCCGGATTCCGGTGTCGATTCGGACGACGCGGCCCTGACCCAGTAGAGTTCTGCTCGGCCTCGGCACGACCGAGGACCATGGTGGGTATAGCTCAGCTGGTAGAGCCCCGGCTTGTGGTGCCGGTTGTCGCGGGTTCAAGTCCCGTTACTCACCCCATGTGAACGAGAGGCCCCCGGGATCACCCGGGGGCCTCTCGCACTTCCGACGTACGCCGGTGCGCTCAGGGCAGCAGCTGCGCCATCCAGTCCTCGACGTCGTCCGCCGTGCGGGGGAGGCTGTCGGAGAGGTTGAGCGAGCCGTCGGCGGTGACGACGATGTCGTCCTCGATGCGGATGCCGATGCCGCGCAGCTCCTCGGGGACGAGCAGGTCGTCGGACTGGAAGTAGAGGCCCGGCTCGACGGTGAGGACCATGCCCTCCTCGAGCTCGCCGCGCGGGTAGACGTCGGTGGAGGCCCGCCCGCAGTCGTGGACGTCCATGCCGAGCATGTGCGACGTGCCGTGCAGGGTCCAGCGTGCGTAGACCTTCGACTCCGGGTCGAGTGCCTCCTCGACGGAGACCGGCAGCAGGCCGAGCCCGTCGAGCCCCTCGGCGAGGACCTGCATCGCGGCCTCGTGGGCGGCGAGGAAGCGCGCGCCGGGCTTCACGGCGTCGATGCCGGCCTGCTGGGCGTTGAAGACCAGTGTGTAGAGGTCGCGCTGCAGGGGAGTGAACCGGCCGGAGACCGGCAGGGTGCGCGTGACGTCGGCGGTGTAGAGGTTGCGGCCCTCGACGCCCATGTCGAGCAGGACCAGCTCGCCGGGGACGATCGGGCCGGTGTTGTCGATCCAGTGCAGGGTCGTGGCGTGGGCGCCGCCGCCGACGATCGAGTCGTAGCCGAGGTCGTTGCCCATCGCGCGGGCGCGGCGGAAGAAGGTGCCCTCGATCCAGCGCTCGCCGAACTCGAGCACGCGGTCCCACTCGCGGACGGAGTCGCTGAAGCCCAGCGCGGTGATGTCGCACGCCTGCTGGAGCTCGCCGACCTCCCAGGCGTCCTTGACCAGCCGCATCTCCGACAGCACCTGGGCCAGCTCGTCGTCACCGGTGCCGGGCGCGACGGTGGTGTCGACGCGCGGGTCGACGCCGCGCAGGACACGGGTCGCCGTCGTCCCCCCGAGCGCGCCCTCCAGCTCCGACAGGTGGCGCACCTCGACCCCGAGCGAGGAGCCCATCTCGTGGAGCGAGGGGCGGCGGCCGGCCCACAGCTCGCCGTACTGCCGGTCGCGGAAGAACTCGTCGGTCTCGCGCGAGGAGCGCGGCCGGGCGAAGAGCACCGACGACCCGTCGGGCTCGACGACGAGCACCGCGTCGGAGGTCTGGTTGCCCGACAGCCACGTGTGGGCGGTGTCGGGGCGGAAGCGGTAGTCGGTGTCGTTGGAGCGGACCTTGTAGCCGCCGGCAGGCACCACGAGCCGCTCGCCCGGGAACGCCTCGGCCAGCCGCTTGCGGCGGTCGCCCGCGAGCGCAGCCACCGGGTGCTGCGGCAGGTCGAGCTCGCGCTCGCCCCACCCCTTCCGCATGAACGCGGCGTACGCCGGGGGCACCGCGGGGTCGTGCGACTCGGTGCGCGGGGCCTCCGGCTGGGGAGCGGAAGTTTCCGGTGCTGCTGCTGAGGCGGGGTTCTGGGGCTCGGTCACGCTCCCCACGATACGGGCGGCTGGCACGCGTGCCGATAGGCTTCGCCCCATGTCAGTGACGGTGCCGCAGCCTCGCGCCACGCGCGACACGGTGCTGTTCACCGTCGTGGTCGCCGTGATCGCTGCGCTGGCCGCGATCCCGACCGGCCTGGTCATCCTCTTCGCGGGCGGGGGTCCGATCGTGCTCGTCGCCGCCTGCTTCGCGCTCGTGCCCGTCGGGCCGGTCGTGGCGGCGTACCTCTGGCTCGACCGCTACGAGCCCGAGCCCAAGACGCTGCTGGCGCTGGGCCTCGCCTGGGGCGCCTTCGTGGCGACGTTCCTCGCGCTGGTGGCGCAGGAGGCCGGCACGATCATCCTGTCGCTGTCGGAGCAGGCCGGCGCGGTCATCGTGGCGCCGCTGACGGAGGAGCTCGCCAAGGGCCTGTTCCTCGTGCTGCTCCTCGTCTGGCGCCGCCACGAGCTCGACGGCGTCCTCGACGGCCTCGTCTACGCGGGCATGGTCGGCGTCGGCTTCGCCTTCACGGAGAACGTCCTCTACCTGGCCACGGCGTGGAACGGCTCCGACGGCGCCCCCGGCGGCATGGTCGGGCTGACCACCACGTTCGTGATCCGCTGCCTGGCCAGCCCCTTCGCCCACCCCTTCTTCACCGGCATGACCGGCATCGGCATCGGCCTGGCGATCCAGAGCCGCGGCCTCGCCGGCCGCCTGGGCTGGCCGGTCCTCGGCTACGTCCTGGCGGTCCTCTGCCACGCCGCGTGGAACACCTCGGCGACGCTGGGCGGTGGCGGCGGGTTCATCGCGGCCTACGTGATCGTCATGCTGCCGGCGTTCCTGCTCGCGGTGGGCTTCGCGCTGTGGATCCGCGGACGTGAGGCGCTGGTGCTCACCAGCGCCCTCCAGGACGCCGCCCGGCGCGGCTACCTGCCCGCCGCCGTCATCCCGTACGTCGTGGACCTGCGCCAGCGCCGTGCCGCGCGCCGCCATGCACACCTCGTCGGGGGAGTCGGCGCTGCCCGTGCGGTGCGGGACTACCAGCAGGCGGCGATCGAACTCGGGTACCTTCACCACCGGTTCCTCCGTGGGACTGCGCCGCGCGACTTCGGGTCCCGGGGCCAGGCGTTCGTGGAGCTGCTGCAGCAACTCGGGCCCGCGGTGGTCCTCCCGCCCGGGGCGCCAGCGCCGCTCGTCGGCTCCGTCGGCTCCGTCGGCCCGGCCGACACCGCCCGCACCACCCTTCCCACCGCCCTGCACCAGGAGACCAACCGGCATGAGTGACTCCACGAAGATGCTCACCGCACTGGTGCGCCTCCGCGGGGCGCTGCAGGGCGCCGTCCTGCCGCTCGACCTGCCCGACGCCGAGGCCGAGCGCGCCAACCGGCTGGCGATGATCGACCAGCTCGAGGACTACGTCATCCCGCGCCTGACCGCGATCGACGGTCCGCTGCTGACCGTCGTCGGCGGCTCGACCGGCGCCGGCAAGTCGACCCTCGTCAACTCGCTCGTCGGCGACCGGGTGACCGAGCCCGGCCTGCTGCGGCCGACGACCCGCTCGCCCGTCCTCGTGCACAACCCGGCCGACGCCGAGTGGTTCGGCCAGGACCGGATCCTGCCGGACCTCGTCCGCAGTGACCGCTCGACCGGCGACACCTCGACGCTCCAGCTCGTCGCCACCGACAAGGTGCCGGCCGGCCTGGCGATCCTCGACGCCCCCGACGTCGACTCGGTCGAGGAGGCCAACCGGATCCTCGCCGCGCAGCTCCTCGCGGCCGGCGACCTGTGGCTCTTCGTCACGAGCGCCGCGCGGTACGCCGACCAGGTCCCGTGGGACTACCTCAAGAAGGCCGCCGAGCGGTCGACGTCGGTCGCCGTCGTGCTCGACCGCACGGCCGACGACGCGGTCGAGACGGTCGCGACCCACCTCGCGCGCATGCTGGCCGCGCGCGGCCTCAAGGACTCCCCGCTCTTCATCGTCCGCGAGGGCACGCCTGACGACGACGGCCTCCTGCCCGCGTCGTACGTCGCCGACATCCGTGGCTGGCTCGACGCCCTCGCCGATGACGCCGACGCCCGGGGCGCGGTCGTGAAGCAGACGCTCGAGGGCGCGATCCGCGTGCTCAGCGCCAAGACGTTCCAGATCGCCTCGGTGGTCGAGGAGCAGGGCAAGGCCGTGCGCCAGCTCCGCGACGACTCCGACCGCGCCTACGACCGCGCGCTGGCCGCGATCCACACCGCCACCGCCGACGGCACGCTGCTGCGCGGCGAGGTCCTCGCCCGCTGGCAGGAGTTCGTCGGCACCGGCGAGCTGCTCAAGTCGCTCGAGACGAAGGTGGGCGCGCTGCGTGACCGCCTCGTCAACGCGGTCAAGGGCAAGCCGGCGCAGGTCGAGCGCGTGACGCACGCGGTCGAGTCGGGCCTGGAGAAGCTCCTCCTCGAGCACGCCGAGAACGCCGCCGAGCAGGCCGCCGGCTACTGGGCCTCCACCGCGGCCGGTCGCAAGCTCCTCGAGGGCCAGGACCGCGACCTCGACCGCGCATCGCGCGAGTTCCGCCGTGCGGCGGAGACGCTGGTGCGCGACTGGCAGCACGGCGTCCTCGAGATGGTCCGTGGCGAGGGCGCCGACAAGCGCACCACCGCCCGCTACCTCGCCTATGGCGTCAACGGCCTCGCCGTCGCGCTGATGGTCGTCACGTTCTCCGCCACCGCGGGCCTGTCGGGTGCCGAGGTCGGCATCGCCGGCGGGAGTGCGGTGCTCGGCCAGAAGCTCCTCGAAGCCGTGTTCGGCGACCAGGCCGTGCGCCGCCTCGCCGAGCGCGCCCGCGAGGACCTCGAGCGCCGCGTCGAGGAGCTCTTCGCCGCCGAGCGGGCCCGCTTCACCCATGTCCTCGACGACCTCGGCGTCGACCCCCGCAGCCCCGAGTTGCTGCGCGCTGCCGCGCGCCGTGTCGACGACCTGCGGTTCGCCGCTCAGTCGTCCCTCTCTTCTGGAAGCGAGTGATGTCCCCCGTGCTCGAAGGTGTCAAGAAGCTGGTCTCGTCCGGCTCCGACGTCGGACGCCGCGCCGAGGCGCTCGAGGCCGTGGTCGAGGTGGGCCGTGGTCGCCTCGACGACGCGCTCCTCGACGAGGCGCACGAGGTAGCCGACCGCGTCTCGGAGCGGCTCCGCCTCTCGGCCCACCACACCGTCGTCGGCCTCGCCGGCGCGACCGGCTCGGGCAAGTCCTCGACGTTCAACGCGCTGACCGGCCTCGAGCTCTCCGCCGTCGGCGTACGCCGTCCCACCACGTCGTGGGCGACCGCCTGCGTGTGGGGTGGCGGTGAGGGCGCCGACGCGAGCGAGCTGCTGACCTGGCTCGGCATCCCGCCGCGTCACCACGTCACGCGCGACTCGATGCTCGACACCAACCGCGAGGACGACGCGTTCGACGGCGTCGTGCTGCTCGACCTGCCCGACCACGACTCGACCGACGTCTCGCACCACCTCGAGGCAGACCGGCTCGTGCAACTGGCCGACGTGCTCGTCTGGGTCCTCGACCCGCAGAAGTACGCCGACGCCGCGATCCACAACCGCTACCTCAAGCCGATGGCCTCCCACGCGGGCGTGATGATCGTGGTGCTCAACCACATCGACACCGTCCCCGAGGAGCGTCGTGAGCAGATGCTCTCCGACGTACGCCGCCTGCTCGCCGCCGACGGCCTCAAGGACGTCCCGGTCTTCGCGGTGAGCGCGCGCAACGGCGACAACATGGAGAAGCTCCGCAAGGAGATCGCCAAGCGTGTCGCCTCGAAGAAGGCGACCCGCAGGCGCCTCGAGGCCGACGTCAAGGCGACCGGCGAGAAGGTCGCGGCCGTCTCCGGCAACGCGGTCCCGAAGGCGCTCGGCGGCGACGTCGCCGCGGAGCTCGACGACGCGCTGGCTGACGCGGCGGGGGTCCCGGTCGTGGTCGACGCCGTCGAGGCCTCCGCGCGGATGCGCGCCGCCCGGGCCACCGGGTGGCCCGTCGTCTCGTGGGTCACGAAGCTGAAGCCCGACCCGCTCAAGCGACTCCACCTCGACCTCGGCCAGGACGGCCGCGCGCTGGTCAAGTCCGCGCGCACCTCGGTGCCGGAGCCGACGCCGGTGCAGCGCGCCCGGGTCGACAGTGCCGTCCGCGCGGCGTGTGACGAGGTCTCGGCGGGCCTGGCCAAGCCGTGGCAGCAGTCGATCCGCTCGGCGGCCACCGCTCACCTCGACGACCTCAACAACCGCCTCGACCACACGCTCGCGAGCACCCCGCTCGGGGTGGACCGCCTTCCGTGGTGGGCCTCGGTCGTGCGCCTGCTGCAGTGGCTGCTGATCGCCTCAGCGCTCGTCGGCGGCCTCTGGCTGGCCGGCCTCGCGCTGGCGGGCTACCTGCGGTTCGACGTGCCGTCGCCCGAGGTCGGGCCGGTCGCCCTGCCGACGGTCCTGCTCCTCGGGGGAGTGATCGGGGGCATCCTGCTGGCGCTGCTCTGCCGCGTGCTCGTCGGGGCGTCCGCGCGCTCGCGCGCCCGCTCGGCCGACCGCCGGCTGCGCGAGGGCATCCACGACGTCGCCCAGGACCTCGTCCTCTCGCCGCTCAACGCCGAGCTGGCGGCGTACGCCACGGTGCGGGAGCGGTTGCAGACCGTCCTGAAGTAGGGCACGTCACTCGTTACCAAGTTAAGTCAAGCGAGTTACTACTGTTAAGGTCGGGCCATGCACCCGACCGCGCCTTCGCTGACCCTCGAGGAGCTCGCTGCCTGGACCCGCCGCGTCGCGGACCAGGTCCGCAGCGGCGAGCACGAGATCCACGCCGACACCGACCACCGGTGGCACGCGCGGGTGCACTGCGACGACCAGGTCGACGTCTGGCTGATCAGCTGGACCGCCGACCAGGGCACGGAGCTGCACGACCACGGCGGCTCGGCCGGCGCCTTCACCGTCGTCCAGGGCAGGCTCACCGAGACGGCGTGGAGCGGCGGCATCGCGCCGGCCGACGAGGGGGCACGCAGCCGCCGCCCGGGCCAGCTGACCGACCTCGTGCGCGAGGCGGGCGAGACGTCCGTCTTCGGCGGCCACTACGTCCACGACGTGCGCAACCTGGCCGAGGAGGTCGCGGTGAGCGTGCACGCCTACTCGCCGCCGCTGTCGCGGATGCACTACTACGACGTGGAAGCCGGCCGACTGGTCCGCCGGGCGTCGGCCTGGACCGATGACCCCGAGGCGCCGGCCCCCGCGCGGGAGGCGTCATGAGCGCCTTCGACTCGGTCGACGCCCTGCTCGCGCACGCACGCGCGGGGTTGTGGCGGCTCTCCGTGCCCGAGGCGCAGGAGGCCGTCGCCGCCGGCGCGCTGCTCGTCGACATCCGGCCGCAGTGGCAGCGGGTCGCCGACGGGGAGATCCCGGGCTCCCTCGTTGTCGAGCGCAACCACCTCGAGTGGCGCCTCCACCCGGGGTCCGACGCCCGGCTGCCGCAGGCGGTCGAGGGCCAGCGGTGGGTCGTCGTCTGCACCGAGGGATACACCTCGTCACTGGCTGCGGCGTCGCTGGTCTCGATCGGCGTGGACGCGACGGACCTCGTCGGTGGCCTCCACGCATGGCGCGCCGCCGGGCTCCCGGTCGTCGCCGGTGGTACACCGGTGGAGCACCTGGTCCACGACGCCACCCGAGGAGCCGCGTGAATCGCCCCACCATCCGCCTCGCTGCGCTCCCCGGAAGTCGGCGAGTCCGATGATCGAGTTCCGCTCCGTCAGCAAGACGTTCGCTGACGGCACCACCGCCGTGCGGGACTTCAGCCTCGTCCTGCCGTCGCGCACGACCACCGTCTTCGTCGGCTCCTCCGGCTGCGGCAAGACCACCCTGCTGCGCATGGTCAACCGCCTGGTCGAGCCGAGCAGCGGGCAGGTGCTCATCGACGACGTCGACGTCGCCACCCGCAACCCCGTCGAGCTCCGCCGCTCGATCGGCTACGTCATGCAGCACGCCGGGCTCCTGCCGCACCGGCGCGTGGTCGACAACGTGGCAGTGCCGCTCCGCCTCGCGGGCGTCGGTCGCTCCGAGGCGACCTCGCGTGCGCTCGCGGCCCTGGAGACGGTGGGCCTCGACCCTGCCCTGGCCCGGCGCTACCCGCGCCAGCTCTCCGGTGGCCAGCAGCAGCGCGTCGGCGTGGCCCGCGGCCTCGTCGCCGACCCCAACATCCTGCTCATGGACGAGCCCTTCGGCGCCGTCGACCCCATCGTCCGCGACGACCTGCAGCAGGAGCTCCTGCGGCTCCAGCGCGAGCTCGACAAGACGATCGTCTTCGTCACCCACGACATCGACGAGGCGTTCCTGCTCGGCGACCAGGTCGTGATCCTGCGCCGTGGGGGAGAGGTGGCCCAGGTCGGCACGCCGGCGGAGATCCTCGCCGATCCCGCTGACGACTTCGTTCGCACCTTCGTCGGTCTCGACAAGGCCCGCCGCACCCTCCACGTCGAGGAGCGAGCGGGCGCCCGGATCGTCGTCGACGGCGACGGCCGGCCGGCCGGCGTACTGGGGCCGGCGTGAGCTGGCTCGACGCCAACCTCGGTCGCATCGGCGACCTCGCGCTGACCCACCTGTGGCTGAGCGTGCTGCCGGTCGTGCTGGGCCTGCTCGTCGCCGTGCCCGTCGGGTGGTGGGCTCAGCGCCACCCGCGGCTGGGAGGGGTGCTCCTCGGCTCGGGCAGCATCCTCTACACGCTGCCGTCGCTGCCGCTGCTCACGATCATCCCGGTCATCCTCGGCACGAGCATCCTCGACCCGCTCAACGTCGTCGTCGTCCTCTCCCTGTACGCCGTGGCCTTGCTGCTGCGCACGGCCGCCGACGCCTTCGCGCAGCTGCCGCGCGAAGTAGTGGACGCCGCTGACGCGACCGGCCACTCGACCTGGCAGCGTGCGCTCCGGGTGGAGCTGCCGCTGGCCGGGCCGGTGCTGCTGGCCGGTGTGCGGGTGGTGTCGGTGAGCACCGTGAGCCTGGTGACCGTGGGTGCGTTGATCGGCGTCAGCAACCTCGGCTCGCTCTTCACCGAGGGGTTCCAGCGCAACTACACCTTCGAGATCGTGACCGGGCTGGTCGCGGTCGTGCTGCTCGCGCTGCTGCTCGACGGGCTCTGGGTCCTCCTCGGCCGGCTCCTGCTGCCGTGGGCGCGCACGGAACGGTCGGCCGCATGAGCGACAACGTCTTCGTCGGAGCCGGACAGTGGCTCACCGACTCCGCACACTGGAGCGGGACCGACGGGGTGCCCGCCCGGCTCCTCGAGCACCTCGGCTACACGGTGCTGACCGTGGTGATCGCGGCCGCCATCGCCCTCCCGCTCGGCCTCTGGATCGGCCACACCGGTCGGCTGCGGGGGCTCGCTGTCGCGCTCACCGGCTCGCTGCGCGCGCTGCCGACGCTGGGCCTGCTGACGCTGGTCGTGCTCTGGGTCGGCATCGGCCTGACGGGGCCGATCCTCGCGCTGGTCGTCCTCTCCGTGCCGCCGCTGCTCGCCGGTGCCTACGCGGGGCTGGAGTCCGTGGACCGCCACACGATCGACGCGGCGCGTGGACTCGGCTTCACCGAGTGGCAGGTGCTGACGCGGGTGGAGATCCCGCTCGCCCTGCCGCTCATCGTCGGAGGCTTCCGCTCCGCCGTCCTGCAGGTGGTCTCGACGGCCACCGTGGCGGCGTACATCGGGCTGGGTGGGCTCGGCACCTACCTGATCGAGGGCGTGCAGATCCGCGACTACCCGATGACCCTCGCGGGCTCGCTGGTCGTCGTCGTGCTGGCGTTGGTCCTCGACGCGGGGTTCGCCCTTGCGCAACGATCGGCTGCACGCTCCTGAGTTTCCGCACCACCGACGAGAAGAGGAACCACATGTTGCTGAACCGACTGGTGAGCGGCACCGCCGTCGCCGCCCTCGCCCTGGGCCTGGCCGGCTGCGGCGGAGACCCCACCGCGGCTCCGTCGGGTGGCGGCGGCGACACCATCGTCGTCGGCTCCGCTGCCTTCGGCGAGAGCGAGATCCTCGCGGAGATCTACGCCCAGGCCCTGGAGGCGAAGGGCGTCTCCGCGAAGACCCACCTCGACATCGGCGCCCGCGAGGCGTACGTCGGGGCGATCAAGGACGGCTCGATCGACCTGGTGCCGGACTACACCGGCAACCTGCTCCTCTTCCTGGACCCGAAGGCGACCGCGTCGGCGCCCGACGACGTCAACGCTGCGCTGACCGCGGCGCTGCCGAAGGGGCTCTCGGTGCTTACCCCGTCGGCCGCCGAGGACAAGGACTCGCTCAACGTCACGGCGGCGTTCGCGGCCAAGCACCACGTGGCCTCGATCGCGGACCTCGCGAACGTTGACGGGCTCAAGCTCGCCGCCAACCCGGAATTCAAGACCCGCGCCTACGGCCTTCCGGGCCTGGCGAAGGTCTACGGCGTCAAGGACGTCGCGTTCACCGGGATCTCCGACGGTGGCGGTCCCGCGACGGTGAAGGCGCTGACCTCCGGCCGCGTCGACGTGGCGGACATCTACTCGACGACCCCGGCGATCACGGCCAACAAGCTGGTGACCCTCGAGGACCCGAAGCACCTCATCGCCGCGCAGAACGTCGTGCCGCTGATCCGCGACGAGGTGGCGAGCGCGAAGGTCAAGGAGGTGCTCGACGCGGTCTCCGCCAAGCTCACGACGGAGCAGCTGCTGAAGCTGAACGCCGACCTCGCCGGCGACTCCCACCCGTCGCCCGCCGACGTGGCCAAGGCCTGGCTGAAGGCCAACGACCTGGCCTGACCCGCTTTCCCTCCACCGCGCGGCCCCGGCCGGCCCCTTCCACAGGGGCTGTCCGGGGCCGCTCGCGTGCTGCGGACGGGCGGCATCGTCGGGTCCGAGGAGCGTGGGCACCGGGTCCGCGCGCGATCCCTTTGGAGGGGACATGAACGAGACGATGGTGACCGTGGTGGGCTTCGTCGGCACGCGGCCCGAGCTGCGGTCGGTGGGGGAGACCTGCGTGGCGGGCTTCCGGGTCGGGTCGACGCCGCGGGTCTTCAGCTCGCGTGACAACACCTGGTCCGACCGCGAGACGAACTGGTACACCGTCAACGCCTGGCGCGCCCTGGGCGAGCACTGCGCGGAGTCGCTCCGGGTCGGCGAGCCGGTGGTCGTCCACGGCCGGCTCCGCACGCAGACCTGGTCCGACGACGCAGGCAACGTGCGCACGACGCTCTCGCTCGACGCGGTCTCGGTCGGCCACGACCTCTCCCGCGGGAGCTCCGCCTTCATCCCCGACAGGCGTCCGGCCGCCCAGCCGACGGCCGAGGACCGGGAGCTCGCCCAGCAGAACGACGAGTGGAGCGTGCCGATGCCCCAGGTCTCGAGCCACGGCCGGTTCGACCAGCCCCCGGTGGACGTCAGCGGGCTCGAGGAGACGCCCTCTCCCGAGGTCGCCGAGGAGCCCGCGCTGGCGCCCTTCTGAGCGGCCCCGCCGTGGGCCTGCCCCGCGGTCCGAGGCGCGGGGGCGTGGTATTTCGACCTGTGCGAGGCGACTAGGCTCTCGTCCCATGGCCGAGTACATCCTTTCCCTGCGCAACGTCCGCAAGGCCCACGGCGACAAGGTCGTCCTCGACGGCGTCACCCTGTCGTTCCTCCACGGCGCCAAGATCGGCGTCGTCGGTCCCAACGGCATGGGCAAGTCGTCGCTGCTGAAGCTGATGGCGGGTCTCGACCACCCCAACAACGGCGACATCGTCTTCGACCCCGACGCGACCGTCGGCATGCTCCAGCAGGAGCCGCCGCTCACCGAGGGCAAGACCGTCCTGGAGAACGTCGAGGAGGCCGTCTCCGAGATCAAGGGCAAGATGGCGCGCCTCGACGAGGCCTACGGCGAGATGGGCGACCCCGACGCCGACATGGACGCACTGATGGCCGAGACGGGTGAGCTCCAGACCTATCTCGACAACATCAACGCCTGGGACGTCGACTCCAAGCTCGAGCAGGCGATGGACGCGCTGCGCTGCCCGCCCGCCGACGCGCTCGTCGACAACCTCTCCGGTGGTGAGCGCCGCCGCGTCGCGCTCTGCAAGCTGCTCCTGCAGGAGCCTGACCTGCTCCTCCTCGACGAGCCCACCAACCACCTCGACGCCGAGTCGGTCCAGTGGCTCGAGGGCCACCTCAAGAGCTACAAGGGCGCTGTCCTCGCGGTCACCCACGACCGCTACTTCCTCGACAACGTCGCCGAGTGGATCGCCGAGGTCGACCGTGGCCAGATCCACGGCTACGAGGGCAACTACTCGACGTACCTCGAGACCAAGAAGGAGCGTCTCAAGGTCGAGGGGCAGAAGGACGCCAAGCGCGCCAAGATGCTCGAGAAGGAGCTGGAGTGGGTCCGCTCCAACGCGAAGGCCCGCCAGACCAAGTCGAAGTCGCGTCTGGCCCGCTACGAGGAGCTCGCGGCCGAGGCTGACAAGGCCCGCAAGATCGACACCGCCGACATCAACATCCCGCCGGGCCCGCGCCTCGGTGACATCGTCCTCGAGGCCGACCACCTGGTGAAGGGCTTCGAGGGCCGCACGCTGTGGAACGACATCTCGTTCACGCTGCCGCGCGCCGGCATCGTCGGTGTCGTCGGTCCCAACGGCGTCGGCAAGACGACCCTGTTCCGGATGATCACGGGCAATGAGGAGCCGGACGCCGGCGTCCTCAAGGTCGGCACGACCGTCAAGATCTCGTACGTCGACCAGAGCCGTGGCGGCATCGACCCCAACAAGAACGTGTGGGAGGTCGTCTCCGACGGCCTCGACCACATCAAGGTCGCCAACTTCGAGATGAACTCGCGTGCCTACGTCGCGTCGTTCGGCTTCAAGGGCCCCGACCAGCAGAAGAAGGCCGGCGTGCTCTCCGGTGGTGAGCGCAACCGCCTCAACCTGGCCCTGACCCTGAAGCAGGGCGGCAACGTGCTGCTCCTCGACGAGCCGACCAACGACCTCGACGTCGAGACGCTCTCGTCGCTCGAGGACGCGCTGCTCGACTTCCCGGGCTGCGCCGTGGTCACGTCCCACGACCGCTGGTTCCTCGACCGCATCGCCACCCACATCCTCGCCTGGGAGGGCGACGAGGACAACGAGGGCCACTGGTTCTGGTTCGAGGGCAACTTCGCCTCCTACGAGGAGAACAAGATCGAGCGCCTCGGCGTCGAGGCGGCTCGCCCGCACCGCGTGACGCACCGCAAGCTCACCCGCGACTGATCGCAGCCGCAGCGGAATCGCCCGTCGACCTCGCGTCGACGGGCGATTCTGCATGTCGTTCGGGATACTGGGGCCATGGCCAACGACCTCGTCCTCAACCGACTCACGCCGCCGGGAGACCAGTTCACGCTCGTGACGCTCCGGGTCCTCGACGAGAAGCCTGACGTCGAGGCGCTGACGAAGTGGTACCGCACGCACCTGCACCAGGTGGTGGTGGTCAACCGCCTCGAGGGCACGCAGGACTTCGCCTTCAGCGCCGCGCCTCCGACGGCCGAGGAGGTCGACGCCCTGGTCGCCCGCCTCGCCTCCACCGAGCACGACCTCGACCTCTCCGGTCGTACGGCGGAGGTCACGCAGACCGAGGACGCGCCGTTCGGCCCGGGGTCCTGGATTTCCGGCCGGGGCTACGACCTCGGCGGGGGCCAGTGGCTGAGCGTGCTCTTCGGCACCCTGACCTGGCCGACGGTCCTCGCCGACGCCTGACCGTCCGCACGCAGCACGCAGCACGCAGCACGCAGAAGCGCCCGGCCCCGCGAGGGACCGGGCGCTTCGCCGTTGTGGTGCGAGAGCGTCAGAGACGCTCGAGGATCATCGCCATGCCCTGGCCGCCGCCGACGCACATGGTGATGACGCCGGTGGACTTGTCGTGCCACTCGAGGGAGTTGAGCAGGGTGTTCTGCAGGCGGGCACCCGTCATGCCGAACGGGTGGCCGACGGCGATCGCGCCACCGTTGACGTTGAGGCGGTCGACGTCGATCCCGAGGTCCTGGTACGACGGCACGACCTGCGCCGCGAACGCCTCGTTGATCTCCCAGAGGTCGATGTCGCCGACCGACATGCCAGCGATCCGGAGGGCGTTGCGGGACGCCTCGACCGGGCCCAGGCCCATGATCTCGGGCGAGAGGCCGGAGACGCCGGTCGAGACGACGCGGGCCAGCGGCTTCAGGCCCAGCTCGGCGGCCTTGGTGTCGGACATGATCACGACAGCGGCGGCGCCGTCGTTGAGCGGACACGAGTTGCCGGCCGTGTTGACGCCGTTCTCGCGGAAGACGGGCTTCAGCGAGGCCATGGCGTCGTAGGTGACGCCCGCACGCGGACCGTCGTCGGCGGAGACGACGGTGCCGTCGGGCAGCGTGATCGGGGTGATCTCGCGGGCCCAGAAGCCGGCGGCGATCTGCTGCTCGGCGAGGTTCTGCGAGCGGGTGGCGAAGGCGTCGAGCTCCTCGCGACGCAGGCCGCGCAGCGTGGCGACGTTCTCCGCGGTCTGGCCCATGGAGATGTACGCGTCGGGCAGGAGGCCGTCCTCGCGCGGGTCGTGCCACTTCTCGTTGGAGATCGAGGTCGCCACGGTGCGCTCGATGGCGTCGTTGAAGAGGGGGTTGCGGGTCGCCTCGGTGTCGGTGGTGCCCGCTCCGAAGCGGGACACGGCCTCGACGCCGGCCGACACGATGATGTCCGCCTCGCCGGCCTTGATCGCGTGCAGGGCCATGCGAGTGGTCTGCACTGACGAGGCGCAGTAGCGGGTGATCGTGGTGCCCGGGACCGTGTCGAGGCCGAGGATCGTGTTGACCACCTTCGCCATGTTCCAGCCGGCCTCGCCACCCGGGAGGCCGCACCCGAGGTGGAGGTCGTCGATGAGTGTGGGATCGAGCGCGGGGACCTTGTCCAGCGCGGCCTTGATCGCGAACGCGGCCAGGTCGTCAGGACGCATGTCCTTCAGCGAGCCCTTGAACGCGCGACCGATCGGCGTACGCGCGGCGGAAACGATGACTGCCTCAGGCATGAGGCCTCCTTCGAGGAAGTGGGGGAGTCGGCCCGATGCCGGGGCCGCCGTTCAGGGTAACGGGCCCGATCTGGCAGCATCGCGCCCGTGCGACACACCTATGAGTGCCAGCTGCGCTGGGCGGACATGGACCTGCTCGGCCACGTCAACAACGTGACCTACCTGGACTACCTCCAGGAGGCCCGCATCGAGATGCTCCTGGCCCACGCGCCGGGCGACCGCCTGCTGGCGCTCGCCGAGGGCGCGCAGGTGCTCCACCACTCGGTGCAGTACGCCGCGCCGCTCCGGTTCCGGCTCAAGCCGGTCAAGATCGACACCTGGGTCGTCGCCGCCGACACGGACGCGTTCGTCCTCGGCCACGAGGTGTACGACGACCACGAGGGCGAGCGGGTCGTCTACCTGCGCGCGCGGAGCACGCTGGCGCCGTACGCCTTCGACGAGGAGCGCCGCCGCCAGTTGACCGCGCCGGAGCTCGAGGTGCTCGGGCGGTTCGCGGGCGAGGACCCGATCGGCGAGCCGGCGGCCTTCACCGAGCCGCGCGACGTGGAGAAGGGCGACTACCGCCTGCGCGTGCGCTTCTCGGACCTCGACGCGTTCGGTGTCATCGACGAGGTGCAGCACTTCGAGTTCTTCCAGGAGGCGCGGATCTGCTACCTGGGCAGGATCGAGGGCTCGACCGCGATCGACTTCCGCAAGACGCCGATGGTCATCGCACAGATGGACGTCGCCTACGAGCAGCCGATGCGCTTCAGCACCACGCCGTACGACGTGCGGTCGTGGGTCTCGAAGGTCGGCGGGTCGAGCTTCGTGATCGAGAGCGAGCTCTACGACGCGGACAAGGTGACGTACTCGCGGGCGCGCGTCGTGCTGGTGACCTTCGACGCCGTCACGCAGAAGGCTGCTCCGGCGCCCGAGGCGCTGCGGCAGATGCTGATCGCCCAGCTGCCCTGACGCCGCCCGGCTCGATCAGCCCTCGGTGTTGATCATGAACTGCGCCGCGTGGGTGACGTAGTCCCAGAACTGCTGGTCCTGCTCGGGGGTGAGGCCGGCCTCGTCGAGGGCGGCGCGGAAGTGAACGAGCCAGCGCTCGGCCGCGGCCTTGTCGACGGCGAACGGCGCGTGCCGCATCCGCAGGCGCGGGTGGCCCCGCTGCTCGGAGTAGGTGCCGGGGCCGCCCCAGTACTGGCTGAGGAAGAGCGTGAAGCGCTCCTTCGCCGGGCCGAGGTCCTCCTCGGGGTACATCGGGCGCAGGAGCGGGTCCTCGGCGACACCCTCGTAGAAGCGGTCGACGATGCGTCGCATCGTGTCCAGGCCGCCGATCTCGTCGTAGAAGGTGCTCACGGCAGCCATTGTGCCAAGCGTGGAAGAGTGGGGGAGACCCGCACTCGACTCACGAGGAGAAACCCCCATGGCCACCACCCGCACCGCCGCCACCCACTGGGAGGGCGGCCTGCTCGACGGCTCCGGCTCGACGACGTTCCAGTCGTCCGGCATCGGCACCTTCGGTGTCTCCTGGCCCTCGCGCTCCGAGGAGCCCAACGGTCTGACCAGCCCGGAGGAGCTCATCGCCGCCGCGCACACCGCCTGCTTCTCGATGGCGTTCTCCAACGGCCTGGCGAAGAACGGGACCCCGCCGTCCGCGCTCGACACCTCCGCCGAGGTCGACTTCGTCCCCGGCACCGGCATCACCGAGATCCGCCTGACGGTCGTCGGCACCGTCGACGGTCTGGACGAGGCCGCGTTCGTCGCGCTCGCCGAGGACGCCAAGGCCAACTGCCCGGTCTCCCAGGCGCTCGCCTCGGTCCCGAGCATCACCCTGAAGGCCTCGCTCGCCACCGCCTGACCCCCGACGTACGCCGAGAGGGCACATGTGGCGCGCCACATGTGCCCTCTCGTCACTCCGGATGTGCCGCCTCGGCGGCGGTCGGCGGCGCTCGGCGGGCCTCGGGGTCAGCTGGTGGGCGGCGGGCCGGAGGGGCGCGTGCCTGCCGCCGGTACGCCGGCGCGCGCCGGGGCCGGCATCGCGATCCCGTCGAGGTCGAAGCGCGCCTTGATCCGCTCGCGCATCGCACGGGCGATCCGCGACTGCTCGCCGGGCGAGGTCTTCAGCGTCACGCGCATGGTCACGACGTCGCCGGTGAGCGCCTCGACGCCCCAGACCTCGGGCTCCTCGAGCACCGCGCCGGCGTACTCCGGGTCCTCCCAGAGCTCGTGGGCGACGGCGCGCAGCGAGTGCCGGACGGCGTCGAGGTCGGAGTTCCACGCGACGCCGACGTCGAGGACGGTGCGGGCCCAGCTCTGGCTCATGTTGCCGACGCGGAGGATCTCGCCGTTGCGGACGTACCAGACCGTGCCGTGGACGTCGCGGAGCCGCGTGACGCGCAGGCCCACGGCCTCGATCGTGCCGGACGCCGTGCCGAGGTCGACGGAGTCGCCGACGCCGTACTGGTCCTCGAAGATCATGAACATGCCGGAGATGTAGTCCTTGACCAGGCTCTGCGCGCCGAAGCCGATCGCCAGGCCGACGACGCCGGCGCTGGCGATGATCGGACCGATGGGGTAGCCGAGCTCGCTGATCACCATCAGGAGCACGACGAAGACGACGACGGTCGTCACGATGCTCGTGATCAGCGAGCCCATCGTGCGGGCCCGGACGGTGCGGCGCTCGTTGAGCGGGCCGTTGGCGATCCGGTCGACCATCCGCCGGATCAGCCGGCCCGCGATGAGGCGCACGACCAGGCCGGCGAGGACGAGGACGAGGATGGCCAGCGGGCGCCCGATGAGCACGGTGGCGAGCCGGGCCAGCGACTCGTCGTGGGTCCAGGACCAGGCCAGGTCGCACGAGATGCCGTCTTTGGTGCCGCACGGGCTGGCGGCCTTGTCGGCACCGGCGAGGGCGAGGCCGGAGAGGGTCAGGGTGCTGCTGAACGACATGGGCACGAGGCTACGGGCACGGCTCACAGGTCCTGTCCACGGCCCGATATGCTGTCGCCCGTGAACATCCTGACGCTCCCGCTCGTGGTCCCGCAGGGCTGGGCGCCGCTCGAGCCCGTCGACGGCCTCCGCGCGCTGCTGGTCTTCATCGGCTACCCGGCGCTGCTCTTCGCGACGGTCGTGCTGCTCGTCCTCCTCCCGCGCCTGGTCCGGGGCGGCTCCGCTGCCGGCACCGACAGCGAGTGGTTCGGCGGCCCGCGCAAGTCCGGCGACGAGCTCGCCGCCCCCGACGGCGAAGGCTCGAAGGCAGGTGGCGCTGGTGCCCGCTGGTGACTCCTTCACCCGGGAGCAGCGCCTGAGGATCGCCGAGGCGATCCGCAAGGCAGAGCTCCGGTCGCGCATGGAGATCACGGCGTACGTCGGTCCTGTCGAGGGTGACGACCCGCGTGCCTTCGCGACCCAGCTCCACAACACCCTGGCCGCGCCCACGCGCTCGCTGGTGATCATGGTCGACCCCGCGCTGCGCGCGCTCGAGATCGTCACCGGTGGTTGGGTCCGCGAGCGCCTGCCCGACGAGCAGGTCCAGCTCACGGCGCTCGAGATGCAGCTCGCGTTCTCCGAGGGCGACCTCGCCGGTGGCCTGGTCCGCGGCATCGGCGCCCTCGCCGACCGCGCCACCGCCTGATCCACAGACTCCAGCACGAAGGCCCCGACCGATCCGGTCGGGGCCTTCGTCGTACGCCGGGGCGTCAGGCGCGCGCGTCGCGCTCCTGGGCGGCCAGGGCGCGGGCAAGGTCGGCACGCCCCTCGCTCACGTAGCGCACCGCGGCGGGGTTGACGCCGGAGCCGTCCTTGGTCGCGGCCGCCAGCCACGCGTCGACCTTCGCCAGCGTCTCCGCGGTCGGGTTGGCGCGCGGGAAGCAGAGCTCCAGCGCGAGCCGGGCCAGCCAGACCGTGCGGGTCTCGAGCAGGGTTCCGGCGATCTCGAGGTACTTGTCGACGTACGGCGCGAGCACCTCGTCCTGCCCGGCGACCTGGAAGTTCGCGCAGGTGCGGCGGGCGGTCTCGTTGGGGGTGTCGTCGGCGAGGACGCCCACCTGCCACGCGCGCGCCTTGGCCTCGGCCGTCGGGATCGCGGCACGGGCACCCGACGCCGCCTCCTGGCCGGAGATGGTCGTGTCGCGCGCCAGCTCGGCGTCGATCTCGACATCACCGATGCGACCACCCGCGGCGAGCGAGGTGATCAGGCCCCACCGGAGGTCCTGCGAGACGTCGAGGCCCTCGACCGTGTGCTCGCCGGCGAGCAGCGAGGCGACCCAGTCGAGCGCGTAGCCGGTGTTGGGCGACGCCGCGAAGGCGCGCACCAGCGCGAGCTGGTGGTCACTGCCCGGCTCGGCCTTGCTGACGAGTCCGCGCAGGCCGTTGGACCAGATCTCCTTGAGCGAGTCGCGGTTGGTGCCCGGCGCGGAGAAGAGGTCGACGGACGACTTGGCGTAGCCGAGCAGCGCACCGACCGCGGTCAGGTCGCTCTCGGTGCCGACGCCCTGCAGGACGAGCGCGACGAAGTCGGTCGCCCGCATCTCCGCGTCGCGGGTCATGTCCCACGCGGCGCCCCAGCACAGCGCCCGGGCGAGCGAGTCGTCGAGCTTGTCGATGTTGCCGACCAGCGTGGCGAGCGAGCGCTCGTCGAGGCGGATCTTGGCGTAGGTCAGGTCGTCGTCGTTGAGCAGCACCAGGTCGGGCTGCTTCTGCCCGACGAGCTCCTCCACGGACGTCGAGGCACCGGCGATGTCGGTCTCGACCTGGTGCACGCGGGTGAGCGCGCCGTCGACCACGTTGTAGAGGCCGACCCGGATCCGGTGACGACGAAGCGTCGGGTAGTCCGGGTGCGCCGCCTGCTCCACGGAGAAGCGCGTGAACTCGCCGGCGTCGGAGACGTCGAACGACGCCGAGAGCGTGTTGACGCCCGAGGTCTGCAGCCACTCCTCCGCCCAGCCGTCGAGCTGGCGCCCGGACGCCTCCTCGAGGGCTCCCAGCAGGTCGGAGAACTCGGAGTTGGAGAAGGCGTGCTTCTGGAAGTACGCCCGCAGGCCGGCCAGGAACGGCTCCTCGCCGACCCAGTGCACGAGCTGCTTCAGCGTCGAGGCGCCCTTGGCGTAGGTGATGCCGTCGAAGTTCTGCTCCACGGCCTCGAGGTCGTGGTTGTCGGCCGCGATCGGGTGCGTCGAGGGGAGCTGGTCCTGGCGGTAGGCCCAGTTCTTGCGCGCGTTGGTGAAGCCGGTCCACGCGTCGGCGTACTTCGTGGTCGCCTTGGCGGCGGCGTGGTGCGAGGCCCACTCGGCGAACGACTCGTTGAGCCAGAGGTCGTCCCACCACTTCATCGTCACGAGGTCGCCGAACCACATGTGCGCCATCTCGTGGAGGATCGTGTTGGCGCGCTGCTCGTAGAACGCCTTGGTCTGGCGCGAGCGGGGAAGGTACTCGTCGCGGAAGGTCACGCAGCCGGCGTTCTCCATCGCGCCCATGTTGTACTCCGGCACGAAGAGCTGGTCGTACTTGCCGAACGGGTAGGGGTAGGCGAAGGCCTCCTCGAAGAAGCCGAAGCCCTGCTTGGTGATCTCGATGATCTCGTCGCTGTCGAGGTGCTCGACGAGCGACTGGCGGCAGAAGACGCCGAGCGGGATCTCGCCGTGCGCGCCCCGGTAGACGTCGGAGACCTCGTGGTACTCGCCCGCGACCAGCGCGGTGATGTACGTCGACATGCGGACCGTCTCCGCGAACTCCCAACGGGCGACGCCGTCGGACACGGCGACCGGCGAGGGAGTGGGGGAGTTGGAGACGACCTTCCAGTCCGCCGGAGCGGTCACGTGGAAGGTGAAGACCGACTTGAGGTCGGGCTGCTCGAAGGTGCAGTAGACGCGACGCGCGTCGGGTACCTCGAACTGCGTGTAGAGGTAGACCCGGTCGTCGGCGGGGTCGACGAAGCGGTGCAGACCCTCGCCGCTGCGGCTGTAGGCCAGGTCAGCGCGGACCACGAGCTCGTTGTCGGCCTCGAGGCCGTCGAGCGCGATCCGCGAATCCGCGTAGACCTTCTCCGGGTCGAGTGAGCGACCGTTGAGCGTGATCTCGTGGATCTCCGCTGCGCCGACCAGGTCGGCGAAGGTCTCCGCTCCCGGCTGGGTGCAGCTGAAGCGGATGGTCGTGGTGCTGGCGAAGGTCGTCGTCGACTCGCCGCTCAGGTCGAGCTGGACGAGGTAGGACGCGACGTCGAGGAGGGCTGCGCGGGTGGCGGCCTCCTCGCGGGTGAGGTTCGTTCCGGGCATGAGCGCCATCCAACCACCCGCTCCCGCACCGTCACAGTGCGGGAGCGGATCGATAGGGAAGCGTGATCAGGCCGTGCCGGGCGCGGTCGTGGTGCCGGCCTCCGTCACCCCGCCGTGACCACCCGGTCCGGACGCGCGAGGTGGTCCGGCTGGAGCAGCTCGGTGAGCCGCTCGGGCGTGAGCAGGCCCCGCTCGAGCACCAGCTCGGCCACGCCACGGCCCGACGCGAGGGCGTCCCGGGCGATCTCGGTGGCGGCCTCGTAGCCGATCGTGGGGTTGAGGGCCGTCACCAGGCCGATCGAGTTCTCGACGTACCCGAGGGTGGTGGCGGCGTTGACCGTGATGCCGTCGACGCAGCGCTCCGCGAGCGTCAGGCAGGCGGCCTCGAGGTGGGAGATGCTCGCCGCGAGCGACTTCCAGATCAGCGGCTCGAAGGCGTTGAGCTGGAGCTGCCCGGCCTCGGCGGCCATGGTCACGGCGACGTCGTTGCCGATCACCTCGAAGGCGACCTGGTTGACCACCTCGGGGATGACGGGGTTCACCTTGCCGGGCATGATCGACGACCCGGCCTGCATCGGCGGGAGGTTGAGCTCGCCGAAGCCGGCGCGCGGGCCCGAGGAGAGCAGGCGCAGGTCGTTGCAGGTCTTCGACAGCTTGACCGCGACCCGCTTCAGCACGCCGGACAGGTGCACGAAGGCCCCGCAGTCCTGCGTCGCCTCGATCAGGTCGGCGGCGGTGACCAGCGGGAGGCCCGTGATCGTGCGCAGGTGCTCGCAGGCCGCAGCGGCGTAGCCCGCGGGGGCGTTGAGGCCGGTGCCGATCGCGGTGGCGCCGAGGTTGATCTCGTGGAGCAGCGCGGCCGACTCCTCGAGCCGGGCGCGGTCCTCGCCGAGCATCACGGCGTACGTGCGGAACTCCTGGCCGACCGTCATGGGAACGGCGTCCTGCAGCTGCGTGCGGCCCATCTTGAGGACGTCGGCGAACTCGTCGGCCTTGGCCGCGAAGGAGTCCTCGAGCACGCGCATCGCGTCGGCGAGGCCGCGCAGCGCGAGGATCGTCGCGACGTTGACCGCGGTCGGGTAGGCGTCGTTGGTCGACTGGCTGAGGTTGACGTGCTCGTTGGGGTGGATCCGGGAGTACTCACCACGGGCGTGGCCGAGGAGCTCGAGGGCGCGGTTGGCGATGACCTCGTTGGCGTTCATGTTGGTCGAGGTGCCGGCGCCGCCCTGGATCGCGTCGACGACGAACTCGCCGTGCAGCGCCCCGCCGCGGATCTCGCGGCACGCGCCGACGATGGCGTCGGTGATGTCGGCCGGGAGCAGGCCCAGGTCGTGGTTGGCCAGCGCAGCGGCCTCCTTGACCGCGGCGAGCGCGGTGACCAGGTGGGGGTAGCTGCCGATGACGACGCCGGTGATCGGGAAGTTCTCCCGGGCGCGGGCGGTGTGCACGCCCCAGTAGGCGTCGGCGGGGACGGCCTTGTCGCCGAGCAGGTCGTGCTCGATGCGGGTGGCCGGGGTCGCGGGCTCGGTGATGGTCGTGGCGGTCACGAGGGTCTTCCTTGGGTTGGTCGCGGATCGCGCGACGGGGGAGGGGTGAGCGGATTCAGCGGAGGGTGAGTGCTGCGGTGAGCGCCAGGCCGTCAGGCCCGGTGGTCGGGAAGCCGGACGCGGGCAGGTGGGGCCGGAGCGCCTCGACGTCGACACCGGCGTGCGCGAGGGCTGCCAGGGTCACGGGCAGGCGGGCCCGGTCGTTGCCGTCGGCGATCTTGAGGGCGAGCGCGGTGCCGTCGGGCAGCGCCGCGACCTGGACCGCCTCGAAGCCGTCCTTCGCCACCAGCCCCGGCACGGCGCGCATCAGCGCTGTCGTGTCGCGGCGGGTGCCGGCGACCATCTCCGGGCTGTCCCGGTACGCCGCGGCCACCGCGGCCTCGGCGGTCCCGTCCGGCGCCGCCGCCAGACGGCCCACGGCGCGGGCGAGTCCGGTGAGCGACATGGCGAAGAGCGGAGCCCCGCAGCCGTCGACGGCGACGTGGGGCGAGTCGGCGCCGGTCAGCTCGGCGACGGTCTCGGCGACCGCCTGCTGGAGCGGGTGGTCGATCGCGAGGTAGCCGCCACGGTCCCAGCCGTTGCGGAGCACCGTGCGGAGCATGGCGGCGTGCTTGCCGGAGCAGTTGTGCGCGAGCTTCGACGGGCCGCGACCTGCGGCGACCCACCGGTCACGCTCGACGGCGTCGTACGGGAGGTCGGCGGGGTTGCCGAGGTCCGCCTCGGTGAGGCCGATGCCGTGGAGCACCGACCGGGCGCCGTCGAGGTGGACCTGCTCGCCGGAGTGGCTGGCGCCGGCGAGGGCGAGCAGCGCGGGCGGCAGGTCGACGCCGAGCCGGGCGAGCGTGGCGGCCTGGAGCGGCTTGGCGGCCGAGCGCGGGTAGATCGGCGCCTCGACGTCTCCGAGGGAGAAGGTGACGTCACCGCTCGGGGAGAGGACCACGACGGAGCCGTGGTGCACGCCCTCGACCATGCCGCCGCGGCGGAGCTCGACGAGCGGGGCGTGGGCCGGGGAGCCGGCCGGCGCGGATCGCGCGCCGGCCGGCTTCACGAGGGCTTCCTGCATCACTCGACCTCGTCGAGGACCGCGGTGTTGATGTTGCCGCGGACCGCGTACCAGCCGGCGACCAGCGCTGCGATCAGCAGCGGGATCGCGAGGAGGGTGATCCGGCCGACCTCGTCACCGGCCATCAGCGCGGCGACGGTGACGAGGAAGACGAGCGTCGCGATCTCGGTGAAGGGCGAGAACGGGAGCCGGAAGGAGGGGCGCTCGACCTCGCCGCGCTTCGCCGCACGGACGAAGAGCAGGTGGCAGACCACGATGATGCCCCAGGTGGCGAGGATGCCGATCGAGGCCAGGTTGAGCACGATCTCGAAGGCCTGCGACGGCACGAGGAAGTTGAGGAAGACACCGCCGACGCAGACGGAGGCGGTGAGCAGGATGCCGCCGTACGGGACATGGCTGCTGTTCATCCGGCCGGCGAAGCGCGGGGCGGAGCCGGCGGCGGAGAGCGAGCGGAGGATGCGCCCGGTGGAGTAGAGGCCGGAGTTGAGGCTGGAGAGCGCGGCGGTGAGGACGACGAGGTTCATCACGTCGCCGGCAGCCGGCACGCCGATGTTGGAGAGCACGGTGACGAAGGGGCTCTCGCCGGCCTTGTACGCCGACCACGGGAGCAGCATCGTCAGCAGGACGACGGAGCCGACGTAGAAGATGCCGATGCGCCACATGATCGAGTTGATCGCCTTGGGCAGGACCTCGTGCGGGTTCTCCGCCTCGCCGGCCGCGACACCGACCAGCTCGACCGAGGCGTAGGCGAAGACGACGCCCTGCATGAGCACGACCATCGGCAGCACGCCGTGGGGGAAGATGCCGCCGTCGCTGGTGAGCAGGTGCGGGCCGGCGTGGGTGTCGCCGACCTGGTGGCCGGTGACGATGAGGAAGATCGCGATCGCCATGAAGGCGACGAGGGTGGCGACCTTGACCAGCGCGAACCAGAACTCCATCTCGCCGAAGACGCGGACCGAGAGCAGGTTCAGCGAGAGGACGACGGCCAGCGCGATCAGCGCGAGGACCCACTGCGGCACCGGGGCGAAGAACGACCAGTAGTGGGCGTAGAGCGCGATCGCGGTGATGTCGGCGATGCCGGTGGTCGACCAGTTGAGGAAGTACATCCAGCCGGTCGTGTAGGCCCCCTTCTCGCCCATGAACTCACGGGCGTAGGAGACGAACGCACCCGAGGAGGGGCGGTAGAGGACGAGCTCGCCGAGCGCGCGGACGACGAAGAAGGCGAAGAGGCCGCACACGGCGTACGCGATGGCGAGGGAGGGGCCTGCCTGCGCAAGCCGGCCGCCGGCGCCGAGGAAGAGCCCCGTGCCGATGGCGCCGCCGATCGCGATCATCCGGATGTGGCGGGCCTTGAGCGCCTTGTTGTAGCCCTCGTCGCTGTGGTCGACAGCGTGATGGGGGTGCGGGGCGGGCGCTGTGTTGAGCGTCTGCTCGGTCATGCGCGGTTCTCCTTGTCGGGCGCGGTGGCGCCGGTGGGGGTGGTGCGGCCGACGATGTGCTCGAGGGCCTCGTCGACGTGGTCGAGGTGGGAGCACATCGCGAGCTCGGCCTGGTCGGCGGAGCCCGCGGCGATCGCCTCGACGATGCGACGGTGCTCGACGTTGGACGCCTCGCGGCGGTCGTCGAGCTGGTTGACGAACGCGGACTGGACGGCAAGGGCGTCGCGGATCTCCTCGATGACCTTGCCGAAGACGGGGTTGCCCGAGGCGCGGGCCACGGTGATGTGGAAGAGCGAGTCGAGCGAGACCCAGAAGGCGTCGTCGGTCTCGGCGTCCATCCGGTCGAGGAGAGCGGTGAGCCCCGCGATGTCCTCGGCCGTGTGGCGCGTGGCGGCGTAACCGGCGGCGGGGACCTCGACGTGGCGGCGTACCTCGAGGAGGTGCTGGGCGGAGTAGGCGCCGAACGTCGGGCTGTCGGCGGCCTGGTCGGAGACGACGTACGTGCCCTTGCCGGTGCGGGACTGGGTGAGGCCGAGTGCCTGGAGGCCGCGCAGGGCCTCGCGCACCACGGAACGGCTGATGCCGAACTCCTGGCAGAGCGTGGCCTCGGAGGGGAGCCGGTCGCCGACGGCGAAGCGGCCCGACTCGATGCTCGAGCGGAGCTCGGCGAGGAGCGCCTCCATGGCACTGACCCGGCGAAGCGGCTGATGTCCGGCTGTCTGCCTGTCTGACAGGTTCATGCAGACGAGCGTGACGTGGGACACGTCCCGGTGTCAAGACCTGACGCTCCACCAATTCGCCGCCGCCCCGATACTGGGCCGCGTGAAGCTAGCCGCGAGCGACCGTCACGTCGTCCCCCTCCGCGAGGCCACCAAGGCCTGGGGGCTCGTCGCCCTGCAGACCTTCGGCGGCCCCGCCGGCCAGATCGCGGTGATGCAGCGGACGCTCGTCGACGAGCGCCGCTGGCTGGGGGAGCGGCGCTTCCTCCACGCCCTGTCCTACTGCATGCTCCTGCCCGGTCCGGAGGCCCAGCAGCTGGCGATCTACACGGGCTGGCTGCTCAACGGCTGGCTCGGCGGCCTGATCGCCGGCGTCCTCTTCGTGCTCCCCGGCGTCGTCGCCCTGCTCGCCCTCTCCTGGACGTACGCCGCCCAGGGCGACACCACGCTCGTCGCCGGCGTCTTCGCGGGGCTGGCGCCGGCGGTGCTGGCGATCGTCGTCCAGGCTGTCCTGCGGGTGGGCGGGCGTGCGCTCTCCACCCGCTTCACGGTCGGCATCGCGGTGGCTGCCTTCGTTGCGCTGGCGGCCTTCGCCGTCCCGTTCCCGGTCGTGGTGCTCGGTGCGGGAGTCGTCGGCTGGCTCGCGCACGCTCGCAACCCGGGGCTCGTCGTCGCGAAGGCCCACGCCGACGCAGACGGCGGGCCGACCCCGCTGATTGCCGACGACGCGCTCCACCACGCCCGCCCGTCGTGGCGTCGCAACCTGGCGATCCTGCTGGGCGGGGCGCTGCTCTGGGCGGCGCCGGTCGCGCTCGTGGCGGCGGTCTTCGGGCGCCACTCGATCTTCGTCGACCAGGGCCTCTTCTTCGGCGGCACCGCCCTGGTCACCTTCGGCGGCGCCTACGCCGTGCTCGCCTTCGTCGCGCAGAAGGCGGTCGAGTCCTACGGCTGGCTCAGCGGCGGCGACATGGTCAAGGGGCTCGCGCTCGCCGAGACCACGCCGGGCCCCCTGATCATGGTCGTGCAGTTCGTCGCGTTCCTCGGCGCCTGGCACGCACCCGGCTCGCTCCAGCCGTGGCAGGCCGCGCTCGTGGCCTCGCTGCTGACCACCTGGGTCACCTTCGTGCCGTGCTTCGTCTTCATCTTCCTCGGCGCCCCGTACGTCGAGCGCCTTCGCGGCAACCGCTCGCTCTCGGCCGCGCTGGCCGGCATCACGGCCGCGGTGGTGGGCGTGATCGCCAACCTGGCGGTCTACTTCGCGCTGCACACGCTCTTCACCCGGACGCACCTGCTCGAGGCCGGTCCCGTGCACCTGCTCGCGCCGGTCTGGTCGTCGTTCGCGTGGCAGCCGGCGGCGATCGCGGTCGCGGCCTTCGCGCTGGTCTTCGGGCTGAAGTGGTCGGTCCTGCGCACCCTCGGCGTCTGTGCGCTGCTCGGCCTGGCCTGGCAGTTGCTGTAGGCAACCAGTCCCGTGCTTTGCTGGGGCGCGTGACCGACGCTGCTGACTTCTGGTTCGACCCGCTCTGCCCGTTCGCCTGGGTGACCTCCCGCTGGATCCTCGAGGTCGAGAAGGTCCGCGACATCGAGGTGCGCTGGCACGTGATGAGCCTCGCCTACCTCAACCAGGACCGCGACATCGACGACGACTACCGCGCGATGCTGGCGCCCGCGTGGGGCCCAGTGAGGGTCTGCGTCGCCGCCGCCGAGCGCCACGGTGACGAGGTCCTCCTGCCGCTCTACACCGCCCTCGGCACCCGGATCCACCACGAGGGCCGCAAGCTGCACCAGCAGGACGACGCAGGCCGGGCGCTCATCGCCGAGGCGCTCGCGGAGGCCGGGCTCGACCCCCGCCTGGTCGACGCGATGGACGACGCCTCCCTCGACAGCGCCGTCGCGAAGTCGCACCGCGAGGGCATGGACCAGGTCGGCGACGACGTCGGCACCCCGACGATCGCGTTCAACGGCACGGCGTTCTTCGGGCCCGTGATCACCCGGATCCCGCGCGGCGAGCAGGCCGGCGCCCTGTGGGACGCCTCGGTCACGCTCGCCTCGTTCCCGTCCTTCTTCGAGCTGAAGCGGAGCCGCACGGAGGACCCGCAGTTCGACTGAGTCGTCCAGGTCGGAGTGGCGGCCGCGACTGATGTGACGCAAGATGTTGAAGGTGCGTGCACGTCTCGGAACCCTGCTGCCCCCTGTCCTCGCCCTCGGCCTCGCGTCGACGGCCGTCCTCGGCGTACGTCTCGACGACGCCGGGAGCATCACGTCGGCGCCGCCGGACGTCGCCCGCGCGGTGCCTGCCGTGGCCCGTGCAGCCCCCGGTGTGCGAGGCATCCAGACGCCCATCACCGCCGACCTGCGCGAGCACGGCGGCGCGACGGGGGTGCTGCGCCCCGGCCGCTTCAGCCAGGTCGCGGTCACGTGGCACGGCACGGCCCCGGCCGTGCGGGTCAGCACCCACACGGCCGGTGCCTGGACGCCCTGGCGCACGATCGAGACGCTCGACGACCTCGACCTGAACGAGGGCGACGGGACCCGCGGCACGGACCTCCTCCCCGTCGGCACCTCCGACGCCGTGAGGGTGCGGGTCTCCGGCGGCCACGCCCGTGAGCTGAAGGTCGTCACGATCGATCCCGGCCCCAACCGCGTCGCGGACGCCACCGACCCGATCGCCCTCGCGGCCGGCACACCGACCGACGGAGCCTCGCCGGTCGCGACGAGCGCCTCGGCCACGCCGGCGTCGATCGCCGACCCGCTGCCGTCGCCGCCGGCGTACACCCCGCCGAGCCACTACGCGCCGCAGCCCTACCTCTACTCCCGGGCGGACTGGGGCGCCGACGAGACGCTGCGCAAGAACCCGCCGGAGTACAACCAGGTGATGATGCAGATCCACGTGCACCACACCGCCTCGACCAACAGCTACACGCGGGCGGACGTGCCGCGGCTGATCCGGGGCATGTACTGGTACCACACGCAGTCGCTGGGCTGGAACGACATCGGCTACAACTACCTGATCGACCGCTTCGGCCGGCTCTGGAAGGGCCGCTACGGGCAGGGCCGCAACGCCCCCGTGCGCGGGGCGCACACCCTCGGCTTCAACTACGAGTCCGTCGGCGTCTCCATGATCGGCAACTTCGAGACGGCCAACCCCAGCACGTACGCCGTCTCGATGCTGGTGAAGTTCGCTGCCTGGAAGGCCGACTACTGGCGGATGAAGCCGACCGGCTACCGGCTCGTGACCTCCGAGGGCAGCGACAAGTACGCCGCCGGCACGCAGGTGCGGCTCCCGGTCATCGACGGTCACCGCAACACCAACGACACCGCCTGCCCGGGCCGGTACCTCTACGCGAAGCTCCCGGACATCCGCAAGCGCGTGCAGACGCGCGTCGACAACTACTGAGGTCGTGACCGGGCGCGGTGACCCAGCGGGGTGACCGGCGCCCGTGACCTCGGCGTACGGCGCGGTGGCCCGGCACTAGGATCGGGCCCATGAGCAACGCCCCCTCGCGCAAGGTCCTCAGCGCGGTCGCCTGGCCGTACGCCAACGGTCCCCGCCACATCGGCCACGTGGCCGGTTTCGGCGTACCGTCCGACGTCTTCAGCCGCTACATGCGCATGGCGGGCCACGACGTGCTCATGGTCTCGGGCTCCGACGAGCACGGCACGCCGATCCTGATCGCGGCCGACGAGGCGGGCGTCTCCGCGCAGGAGCTCGTCGACCAGAACCACCGCAAGATCGTCGAGGACCTCGTGTCGCTCGGCGTCTCCTACGACCTCTACACGCGCACCACCACGCGCAACCACGAGGCGACGGTCCAGGAGCTCTTCCTCGGCGTCTACGCCAACGGCTACTTCGTCGAGCAGACGACGTACGGCGCGATCTCGCCGTCGACGGGCCGCACGCTGCCCGACCGCTACATCGAGGGCACCTGTCCCAACTGCGGCGCCGACGGCGCGCGCGGCGACCAGTGCGACAACTGCGGCAAGCAGCTCGACCCGCAGGACCTCAAGAACCCGCGCTCGAAGATCAACGGCGAGGTGCCGGAGTTCATCGAGACGCAGCACTTCTTCCTCGACCTGCCGGCGCTCGCCGACGCGCTGGGGGAGTGGCTCGACCAGCGTGAGGCCTCCGGCCTGTGGCGCCCCAACGTCATCAAGTTCTCCAAGAACATCCTCGACGAGATCCGCCCGCGCGCGATGACGCGCGACATCGACTGGGGCATCACCGTCCCGCTCGACGGGTGGCGCGAGAACCCCACCAAGAAGCTCTACGTGTGGTTCGACGCGGTCATCGGCTACCTGTCGGCGTCGATCGAGTGGGCCCGCCGCTCGGGCAACCCCGAGGCGTGGCGCGACTGGTGGAACGACCCCGAGGCGCTGTCCTACTACTTCATGGGCAAGGACAACATCACCTTCCACAGCCAGATCTGGCCGGGTGAGCTCCTCGCCTACAACGGCAAGGGCTCGAAGGGCGGCACCGTGCACGCCCTCGGCGAGCTCAACCTGCCCACCGAGGTCGTGTCCTCGGAGTTCCTCACGATGGAGGGCAAGAAGTTCTCCTCGTCGAAGAAGATCGTCATCTACGTGCGCGACCTGCTCGCGCGCTACCAGGTCGACGCGTTCCGCTACTTCGTCGCCTCCGCCGGCCCCGAGTCGCAGGACAGCGACTTCACCTGGGCGGAGTTCGTCCGGCGTACGAACGACGAGCTGGTCGCGGGCTGGGGCAACCTGGTCAACCGCACCGCCAACCTGATCGCGAAGAACTACGGCGAGCTGCCGGCTGCGTCGGCTCTCGAGCCGGTGGACGAGGCCGTGCTGGCAGCGGTGGAGGGCGCGTTCGACACCGTCGGCTCGCTGATCGGCGCCCACCGCCAGAAGGCCGCCATCGGTGAGGCGATGCGCGTCGTCGGCGACGTCAACAAGTACGTCTCCGACCTCGAGCCCTGGAAGCTCAAGGGCGAGGAGAACGCCGACCGCCTCGCGACCGTCCTGCACGTGATGGCCCAGTGCGTGGTCGACCTCAACGTGATCCTGTCGCCGTTCATGCCGCACTCGTCCAACGCGATCGACGCGATCATGGGCGGCGCCGGCGACGTGCAGCCGATGCCCGCGATCGTCGAGGCCGACGACCTGGACGGCGGTGCGGGCTACCCGATCATCACCGGCGACTACACCTCCGCCCGTGCGTGGGGCCGTCGCCCGATCGTGCCCGGCACCCCCGTCGAGAAGCCGGCGCCGGTCTTCGTGAAGCTCGACCCCGCCGTCGTCGACGAGGAGCTCGAGCGCCTCGACGGTTGAGGCCCGGTTCGCGCGTTCGTGGCGCGTGAAGTCGCCGGTCCTGTCGGCGCTCTTCGGGCTCGTCCTCGTTCTCAGCCTGAGTGATCGGGACTGGCGCGCGGCGACGCTTGCCGTGCTGCTGATCACCTGTCAGCTGCCAGCGCAGAGGCGTGGCGAGCCGGTGTGGTCCCGCGCTCTCCGGATCGGTGTCGCCGTCGGGGCAGCCGCGCTCGTCGTCTCGTGGCTCGTGTCGGTGCCCTGACGAACCGGTGGACTTTTCGTCAGCATGTGACGAAAAGTCCTCCCGTTGTTGCGAGCTGCGACGGCGTGCGCCTGACGCCACAAGACGGTAACTCTGGGTCAGCATCTGGCACGGAGTCTCCGCGTTTCTGCGGGCGTCGGCGGCGAGGTGGTGACGGAGCCGGGGCACAGCCCGAGCGTTGAGCTTTCGCCCTCCGCCGCGCCCAGGGCGACCACGCAGGGCGCCGCGGGCGAAAGCGAACCAGGGAGGGCTGCGCCGCGGCGCAGCCACCAGGCCACCCCCACCCAGCACCACCTAGGCTCCCCGCGTGGACCTCAGCCTGCTCGACCTCGGCACCCGCAAGTTCTGGCGTGCGGTGGGCCGGCCTATCGACCTCGACGGCGAGCACGCGTGGCTCCGGGCGCCGACGAGCGACCACGCGCGCGTGCGGGACGGCTGGCTCGCGGCCGAGGCGGCGGCGTACGGCGGCGAGGTCCGCGACGACGTCCCGGGTGCCGGGCTGATCGCCGACATGGCGGAGCTCGACGGTCCCGGGTTCGCCGCCGCTGAGCTCCGTCCGGAGATCCGCGACTTCTACGAGAACACCTCGGACTGGCGGATGGAGGTCTGGGTGGCGTGGAGCCCGGTCTTCTGGCCGGCGGGCGAGCTGGTGTCGCGCGCGTTCGGCAAGCGGCTCGACCAGCTGGCGCTCCCGACGCGGCAGCTCGACGTCGCGCAGGGCATGGACAGCCGGGTCGCGGTGATCACGGACGGTGACGGGAACCAGCGCGGGGCCGGATGGCTGCGGACGTTGCGGTCAACGGGCGACTACGTCTTCAGCGGCTGCTATTCGGTGCGCGCGCTCCCGGGCGCGGACCGGGCGGGCGTGCACGTCGCGTTCCCGCTCGAGGCGGGCAACGTGCAGGTCTTCCTGCGGCCCGACCATGGCGACGACGGTTCGCTCTGGCTCCGCTCACCGGGGGAGCGCTTCGGCGGCAACGGTGCGTACGTCGTCGCCCAGGACCGCGGTCGCACCTTCGCGTCGCGCGCGCCGATCCACGAGACGTTCCACCTGTACGTCGACGACGAGGGCGTCCTGCGGACCGACCACACGCTGAAGCTGTGGTCAGCGCCGGCGGTGCGACTGCACTACCGGCTCGAGCGGCGGACCTGACGAAGCGCGAACCGGGTCCTTCGGCCCGGCGTCGGCATGCGCTCCGGCCCTGTGCCGTCGGGCGCGGTGACGGTGTAGTTGAGCCATGACCACACCGTGGCTCCGCTGGACTGCAGCCGTGACGGCTGCGGAGGCGGCCGGATTTCTCGTCCCGGCCGTCGTCGGCGCCACGACCACGCACGCCGCGCCTGCGGCGGGGTGGGGAGGGCTCCTGCTTGCAGGCGCGGTCGAGGGTGCGTTCCTGGGTGCTGCCCAGGCGTGGGTCCTCGGCCGGCTCGTCCCTGGCCTCGACCGACGGCGATGGGTGCGGTTCACGTCGGCGGCCGCGGTTGCGGCGTACGCGCTGGCCGGGGTCGCGGTGTGGTCGATGACGTGGGGGACGCGGTGGGCCGGGGTGGCTGTCGCAGCGGTGGCGGGCGCTCTGCTGCTGCTCAGCCTCGGCGGCGCTCAGGTGGTGGAGCTGCGCCGCCACGTCCCCCACGCCGGAAGGTGGGTGCTCTGGACCGCGGGTGCGTGGCTGCTGGCGCTCGGTGCCTTCCTCGGCATCGCGACGCCGCTGTGGCACGAGGGCCAGCCCGTCGCCCTGACGGTCGCCTACGGTGCGTTGGCCGGTGTGGTGATGGCGTTCGTGCAGGCGGCGGTGACCGGTTGGGGCCTGGTCCGGCTGCTCCCGGCCCCACCCCGGCCCGGCGCGGCGGTGGCGCGACACCTTCAGGTCGTACGCCGCGCGTCCTGAGTCTCGAGCTCCCGCAGCACGCGGAGCACCGGCGGCGTCTGGGCCAGTGTGTTGACCACGACGCTGCCGACGAGCAGCGCGGCCGCCCAACCGTGCTCGCCCACGGACCAGAGCGCCACGCTGGCGAGTCCGAAGACGATGACCTTCGCGACCGGACGCACCAGACCGCCGCCGTACCTCGCCTTCGGTGAGGCGAGGAAGAACCACGTGAGCATCGCCCCGAGAGGCGCGAGCACGGCGAGGAGCCAGCGGAGGTCGCCGCCGACCTGCCAGCCCCACACGCCGAACGCCGCCATCGCGGCGAGCTCGTCGAGGAAGACCAGGGCCAGCACGGTCAGGGCGAAGGCGCGCATGGTGGTGTCGGCTCAGAGCCGCGCGAGCGCGGCCTTGAGCGGGTCGAGCCCGAGCGACCCGAGGTCGAGCGCCGCGGTGTGGAACGCCTTCAGGTCGAACGCCGCACCAGCCCGCGTCGCAGCCTGCTCCCGCGCCTCGAGCCAGATCCGCTCACCCACCTTGTACGACGGGGCCTGGCCGGGCCAGCCGAGGTAGCGGTTGACCTCGCGCCGGATCGAGCCGTCGTCCATGCGCGAGTGGGCCCGCATGAACTCGAGCACGAGGTCCGCCGTCCACGTCTCGCCGACCCGCCAGTCCCAGGGGTTCGGGGGCACCGTCAGGCCGAGGTGGACGCCGATGTCGACGACCACGCGCGCGGCACGGAAGCCCTGCATGTCGAGGAAGCCCAGGCGATCCCCGGCGTCGGCGAAGAAGCCGAGCTCGTCCATCAGCCGCTCCGAGTAGAGCGCCCAGCCCTCGCCGTGCCCGCTCACCCAGCACATCAGCCGCTGCCAGCGGTTGAGCAGGTCGGCCCGCAGGACCGCCTGCGCGCACTGCAGGTGGTGGCCGGGCACGCCCTCGTGGAAGACGGTCGTCGTCTCCCGCCAGGTGGAGAAGACCTTGTGGTCGTCGGTGAAGGAGAACCACATGGTCCCCGGCCGGGAGAGGTCCTCCGAGGGCGGGGTGTACCAGGCGCCGCCGTCGTTGACCGGGGCGACGCGGCACTCCAGGCGGCGGATCGCCGGGTCGATGTCGAAGTGCACGCCGTCGAACTCGCGCACGATCCGGTCGGACTTCTCCTGCATCCACGCCGCGAACGCCTCGCGCGAGCCGAGGTCGCGCTCCGGGTCCGCGTCCAGCGCGGCGACGGCGTCGGCCACCGAGCCGCCCGGCACGATCCGGCGCGCGGTCTCGGCCATGTCGGCCTCGATCCGCGCCAGCTCCTCCCAGCCCCACGCGTACGTCGCCTCCAGGTCGACCGCTGCTCCGAGGAACTGCCGCGACGCCAGCGCGTAGTGCTCGCGCCCCACCCCGTCGCCCTCGCGACCGCGCGGCGCCATCTCGTTCTCGAGGAACCTCCCGAACTCCGCGTACGCCGACGCTGCGGCCGCCGCGGCCCCGTCCAGGTCGGCACGCAGCGCATCCGGAGCAGGCGCGACGAGGTTGGCGAAGAAGCCGTTGCGCACCCAGCCGGCGACCTGCGCGGCGTGCTCGGCGTACTGCCGGCGTGCGACGACCCGGCCCTGGCCGGCCTCCTCGAGCAGCGTGGCGCGGTAGTCGGCGAGGGCCTGCGGGATCGCCACGAGGCGGGAGGCGATGTTCTCCCAGTCGTCGGCGGTCTCGGTCGGCATCAGGTCGAACGACTCGCGGATCGCGTTGGACCAGCCGCTGATCACCGACAGCTCGGAGCGGGCCAGGCCCGCGTCGATGATCTCGAGCTCGAGCCCGGTGCGCTCGAGGAATGCGTCCTTGGCGACCTGCTCGCGCTCGTCCGTCGGGGTGGCGGCCTCCACGGCGGCGTAGGCCGTCCGCGCGAGTGCCTCGCGGGCGGCGTGGCCGTCGGGGGAGAGGTCGGGGAGCTCGTGGTCGTGACCGGCGATGCCCATCGCGGTGGCACTGAGCGGGTCGAGCGCCGCCACGTCGTCGACGTAGGCATCGGTCAGCTGGTCAATCGGTCGCGTCATGGCCCGAACCTAAGCCATGTGCCAAAGCCAAGGAAGTGGGTTAGGCGTGGAACCGGGCGGCCTCGTCCAGTGCTGCGCGGTCGGTCCGGAAGGCGTTGACCGGAGCGTCGCGATCGGGGACGCCGAACGAGACGCCGAAGACCACCAGCCGGTCCTCGCCCAGCCCGAACCACTCGCGGAAGAAGGCACCGTAGGAGGCGAGCGCAGCCTGCGGCGTCGCGCCGAGGCCGAGCGCCTCGGCGCCGAGCAGGAAGGACTGCAGCCACAGGCCGGCGTCGACCGCGCCGTAGGGACCGAGGGCGGCGGGGGTGTGGACGATCGCGACGTGCGGGGCGCCGAAGAACTCGAAGTTCCGCAGCATCTGCACGAAGCGGGCGTCCTTGTCCTCGCGCGCGATCCCCACGGCGTCGTACAGCTGGAAGCCGCACGCGCGGCGACGGTCGCCGTAGACGTCGGGGTAGTCCGCGGGCCAGGCCAGGTCGGGCGACTGCGGCGCCGACAGGACGTGTGCGAGCAGCGCCTCGCGGAGCTCGGCGAGGGCGGCTCCCGACACGACCTCGACCTGCCAGGGCTGGGTGTTGCACCACGAGGCGGAGCGCTGCGCGGCGGCCAGCAGCCTCCCGACGGTCTCCTCCGGCACCGGTGCCTCGGTGTAGGCACGACAGGTCCAGCGGGACTCGAGCAGGGACGAGAGCGTCGCGAAGGCGTCAGTCACGCGCCGATCGTGACACGCGACCGGCTAGCGTCGCCCCATGACCGCCGAGATGTACCTCCCGCAGTTCCTCCTCAAGCAGAAGCTCACCCTGATGGTGAACCGCTACGAGATCTACACGCTCGGCCCCGACGGCAAGCCCGCCGAGCTGATGGCGTTCGCGGAGCAGAAGCGGATGGCCTTCAAGGAGCAGGTCACCTTCTACACCGACGCCTCGAAGACGCGGCCGGTCTTCGGCTTCAAGGCGCGCAAGGTCATGGACCTCGGCTCGGGCTACGACATCACCGATGAGGCCGGCCAGCCGATCGGCTTCTTCCGCAAGGACTTCGGCGCCAGCCTCCTGCGCTCGACGTTCCACCTCGAGGGGCCCGGCTACACCGGCACCGGCCAGGAGCGCTCGATGTTCGTCGCACTGCTGCGCCGCTTCACCGACGTGCCGTTCCTGCCGATCCACTTCGACTTCACGAACGCCGAGGGCGCGCCGATGCTGTCGAGCACGCGGCGGGCGAGCGTCGGCGACCGCTACACCGTGACGGTGCCCGACCAGCGCGTCGACTTCCGGGTCGCGGCGGCGGTCGCCGTCGCGCTGGACGCACTCATGGCGCGCTGATGGGGCTGCTCGGGCGCCTCCTGGGCGGCGGCGACAGCGGCGACGCACACGGTCACGGCGAGCACCACCTCGTCGTCGTGCGGATCCCCGCCGATCCCGGCAACCCCTTCGGTGCGGTCGCGTGGTCCGGTCCCGTCACCGCCTGGCTCGAGCAGACCGGCCTCGGTGAGCTGCTCGGGGCCGCCGCGGGCGCCGCGCACCACAAGGGGCCGGGCGGCGAGCCGTTCATCCAGCTCGACCTCTCCCTCCACGACGCCGGTGCGAAGACGCTGGGCAGGCTGGTCGCCGAGCTCGAGCGGCTCGGGGCCCCCGAGGGCTCGCGACTGCGCACCGAGCACGGTGAGCCTGTGCCGTTCGGCACCGCCTGAGACCACCCGGGCCCGGGGTCGGCGCAGCCCCGCGCGTACGGAAGAATGGGGGCCATGCGCGTTCACCTCGGCAGCGACCACGCCGGCCTCGAGCTCAAGGACCACCTGATGAACTGGCTGGTCGACAACGGCTACGAGCCGGTCGACCACGGCCCCTTCGTCTACGACGCCCTCGACGACTACCCGGTCTTCTGCCTGCGGGCGGCCGAGGCGGTCGCCGCGGAGCGTGCCGACGGCCAGGACAGCCTCGGCATCGTCATCGGCGGCTCCGGCAACGGTGAGCAGATGGCCGCCAACAAGGTCATCGGCATCCGCGCCGCCCTCGTTTGGAACGACGCCACCGCGCAGCTCGCCCGCGAGCACAACGACGCCAACGTCATCTCCCTCGGCGGCCGCCAGCACACCCTCGACGAGATGACCCGCTTCATCGGCATCTTCCTCGCCGAGCCGTTCCCGGGCGACGAGCGCCACGTGCGCCGCATCGCGATGCTGAGCGACTACGAGGTGACCCGTGAGCTCCCGCCGCTCCCCGAGAGCGCCCTCCAGGGTTCCGCCGACGCCTGATGCCCGAGGGCCACACCCTCCGACGCCTCGCGCTCGACCTCACCGCTGCCTTCGGCGGTGAGGTCGTCGCCGTCTCCAGCCCGCAGGGCCGGTTCGCCGCCGACGCCGCGGAACTGGACCGCACGGAGCTGCTCGGCGCCGACTCGGCGGGCAAGCACCTCTTCATCGAGTTCGCGGGGGAGCGGTTCGTCCACATCCACCTCGGGCTGATCGGCAAGCTCGACGTACGCCGCGGCCCGGCGCCGCCGCCCGTCGGGCAGGTCAGGCTCCGGCTGGCCACCCCCACGGCGTACGCCGACCTGCGCGGTGCCACGCGCTGCGACCTGGTCGACGCCTCCCGCAAGGCCGCCGTGGTGGCGCAGCTCGGCCCCGACCCGCTGCGTCCTGACGCCGACCCTGACAAGGCCTGGGCCCGCATCCGTCTCAGCGAGCGGTCGATCGGCGACCTGCTGATGGACCAGGCGGTGCTCGCCGGCGTCGGCAACGTCTACCGCGCGGAGGTCCTCTTCCGACACCGCATCGACCCGCAGCGGCCCGGCCGCAGCCTCCGCAGGTCGCAGTGGCAGGCCATGTGGGACGACCTCGTGGAGCTGATGGCCGAGGGTGTCCGCAACAACCGGATCGACACCGTCCGCCCCGAGCACACACCGGAGGCGATGGGCCGCCCGCCGCGCGTCGACGACCACGGCGGCGAGGTCTACGTCTACCGCCGGGCCAACCAGCCGTGCCTCGTCTGCGGCACGACGGTGCGCACCCAGGACCTCAAGGGACGCAATCTCTTCTGGTGTCCCCATTGCCAGCCGAAGTACCGCTCCCGCGCCGTACTGTGATCCCACCTACCAGCCCGTGACCCCGAGGACCCCGTGGCCACCGCCCACCGCATGACCAGCCTGTCCGGCTTCCGGCGACGCCAGGAGTCGATCCGGCTGCTGCTCTGCGCGGCGTTCGCCCTGCTGTGCGCGGCTGCGGTGACGGGCTGGCCGGCCCAGGTCAGCGTCTCGGTCTTCGCGCTGCCGCTCTTCGTCGCGAGCTACCTGCTCGGCCCGCGTCGCCTGCCCTGGTACGTCGTGGGCCTGCTCGGCGTCGAGCTGGTCGTGATCGCCAGCCTCGGCGACGTCGACGCGCGCATGGGCGTGAGCACGGCGGTGCTCTTCGCCCTGGCACTGATGGTGCTGCTGACGTCGTTCCGCCGCTCGCAGCTCGGCGTCACCGGCCTGCGCGGGGAGTCGATGCTCGTCGACCTGCGCGACCGGATCCTCTCGCAGGGCATGCTCCCTGCCCTTCCGTCGGAGTGGTACGCCGAGACCGCGCTGCGGTCGGCGGGCGGCACGCCGTTCGCGGGTGACTTCGTCGTGGCCTCGCGCCCGGGCAACGGCCGCCGGCTCGAGCTCGTCGTCGTCGACGTCTCGGGCAAGGGCGAGGACGCGGGCACCCGGTCGCTGCTGCTCTCCGGTGCCTTCAGCGGCCTGCTCAACGCGCTGCCGCCGGGCGAGTTCCTGCCCGCGGCCAACGACTACCTGATCCGGCAGAACTGGGACGAGGGCTTCGCGACCGCGATCCATCTCTCGCTCGACCTGGTCAGCGGTGACTTCGCGCTGCGGGCCGCCGGCCACCCGCCCGCGGTCCAGCGCTGCGCGGGCTCCGGGCGCTGGACCGTGCACCCGTCCGAGGGTGGCACCGTGCTCGGCGTCCTCGAGGACGCCGACTTCCCGGCGGTGACCGGCCGGCTCCGCAAGGGCGATGCGCTGCTCCTCTACACCGACGGCCTCGTCGAGAACCGCAACCGCGACATCGCGATGGGCATCGACCGGCTCCAGGGCCAGGGTGAGCGCCTGCTCCGCAACGGCATCGACGACGGCGCGCGCCGGCTGATCGACAAGCTCGGCTCGCGCAACGACGACCGCGCACTGCTGCTGGTCCACCGCCGCTGACCTGATTCGGACCGTTGTGGGCGGTGTGGCACGATGACACCCGCACATCCGGGCCCTCATGCAGGTCCCGGAAACGCGCGGATGTAGCTCAATGGTAGAGCCCCAGTCTTCCAAACTGGCCACGCGGGTTCGATTCCCGTCATCCGCTCCAAGGGCCCGTGAAGGGCCACTTGGCGGGGCGTAGCGTAGTGGCTAGCGCGCCTGCTTTGGGAGCAGGAGATCGCAGGTTCGAGTCCTGTCGCCCCGACAGCCCCACAGCACCAAATGCACGACACACAGACTCCCTGCATCAATCCCCAACACCGAGGAGAAACACGGTGAAGAGCGCCGTCGAGACCCTGAACCCGACCCGGGTCAAGCTGACCGTCGAGGTCCCCTTCGAGGAGCTCAAGCCGAGCCTCGACGCGGCGTACAAGAAGGTTGCCGCGCAGGTCAACATCCCCGGTTTCCGCAAGGGCAAGGTCCCCGCGGCCGTCCTGGACCGCCAGGGCTACCGCGGCTTCGCCCTGGACGAGGCCGTCAACGAGGTGCTTCCGCGCGCCTATGGCGAGGCCCTCCAGGAGAACAACCTCGAGCCGCTCGGCCAGCCCGAGATCGAGGTGACCAAGTTCGAGGACAACGCCGCTCTCGAGTTCACCGCCGAGGTCGACGTCAAGCCCGAGATCAAGCTCCCGGCATACGACGGCCTCGAGGCCGAGGTCGAGGACATCACCCTCTCCGACGAGGACGTCGAGGAGCAGATCGGCGCCCTGCGCGAGCGCTTCGGCACCCTGAAGGACGTCGAGCGCGCTGCCGCCGACGGTGACTTCGTGACGATCGACCTGGTCGCCAAGAAGGACGACGAGGTCGTCGAGGGCGCCGAGGTCTCCGGCATGTCCTACAAGGTCGGCCGTGGCGGCATGCTCGACGGTCTCGACGAGGCCCTGGTCGGCATGGCCGCGGGCGACGAGAAGACCTTCGAGTCCGAGCTGGTCGGCGGCGAGCTGGTCGGCGAGCCGGTCCACGTCACCGTCAAGGTCACCGGCGTGCAGGAGCAGGAGCTCCCGGCGTTCGACGACGAGTTCGCCCAGCTGGCGTCGGAGTTCGACACCGCCGACGAGCTGCGTGAGGACGTCCGCACCCGCCTGGGCAACGGCAGGCGCCTCGAGCAGGCCGCCGCCGCGCGTGACGCCGTCCTCGAGAAGCTCCTCGAGCAGGTCGAGATCGCGCTCCCCGAGTCGATCGTCACCGACGAGCTCAACGCCCGCCGCCAGCAGGTCGAGCAGCAGCTCATGTTCGCCGGCCTCTCCATGGAGAAGTACCTCGAGGAGGAGGGCCAGACCCAGGAGGAGTTCGAGGCCGAGCTCGAGCGCCGCGTGCGTGACGCGATCGCCGCCCAGTTCATCCTCGACGAGGTCGTCAAGGCCGAGGAGTTCGGCGTCGAGCAGCAGGAGCTCACCAACCACGTCCTGATGCGCGCGCAGCAGCAGGGCCAGGACCCGCAGAAGGCCTTCGAGCACCTGCAGGAGCACCCGCACCACATCCAGGAGTACGTCCAGGAGATCCTCCGCGGCAAGGCGCTCGCCTCGATCGTCGAGGGTGCCACCGTCAAGGACGCCTCCGGCAACGTCGTGGAGCTGAAGAACCTCCGCCCCGACGGCACCATCGGCGAGCCCGCCGAGGAGCCGGCCGCCGAGACTGCCGAGGAGGAGCAGGCGGACGCCTGATCCCCGCATCGCTCGCGCGCCGTTCCCGCCTGTCGGGAGCGGCGCGCGGCGCATTTGGGCCCCGCCCGGCCTGCTGTAACGCGGTGTCCCCGTGGCTCCTGCGCCTCTGCGAGGGCGCAGAAGCCACGAGAACACCGCGTTACAGCGGCTGTTCGCGGCGTGATCCCCGACGCAGTCCCCGCGTGACACGGCCCGCAAGCGGTGCGGGGGAGGCCCCGGCGGTGGGAGACTTGCCGGGTGAACGCGTCGCCCCTCGTCCCCCTCGGTGACGACGAGTACGCCGTGACGCTGCCGCCGGGCCAGCACCGGGGCCACCCCGACGCTCCCGATCCGATCCGCGCCGCCCAGCAGACCGCGCAGCAGCTCACCGAGGGCCTCGCCGGCCGCGTGCAGTTCGGCATCGGCCTGATCCGTGGCGCCGCAGGGCTCGGCCTCCGCCTGGTCGCCCTGGGTCGTCGTCCGCTCGCCCTCGCCGCCGGCCCGCTCGGCCGCCAGCAGGTGCTCGAGCGCGACAAGCTGGTCCGCCCGCCCGTCGCCGTCCGCTTCCTCGACGAGGACCTCGAGCTCGAGCGCGACGAGCTCGCCGTGGCGTACGGCGCCGAGGTCGACCCGATCGAGGCCGGCGACCACCTGGTCGTCTTCGTGCCGCAGCCGGGGGAGGACGAGCGCTCGTGGCGGCGTTCGGTCGAGGAGATCGGCGGCACCTACGCCTCGCGCCTGGCCGGCCTGCTCGGCTGGACCCCGGTCCAGCTCCGCGTCGACGACACCGTCGGCATCGGCAACGCCGCCGTCGAGCTCAGCGGCGTGCTGCAGGAGCTCGTCGAGGCCTGGCCCACCGCCGTACGCCGCATCGCGATCGTCGCCCACGGCACCGGCGGCCTGGTCGCCCGAGGCGCGCTCGGCGTGCGCGCGCCGGGGGAGCGGCCCTGGGCCGACCTGGTCACCGAGCTCGTCGCGCTCGGCACCCCGCACCTGCAGGCCGCACCGCAGCGCTTCGCGCGCGAGGCCGGCAAGCGGCTCGAGGAGCGCCTGGCCGGCATCCTCGCCGCCGACGAGGAGATCGTCGACGTGCCGCCGCACCGCGGCGTGCGCTACCTGCTCGTCACCGACCGCGCGATGGGCATGCCCAACCCGGCTGGCGCCGTCCTCGGCGGCATGCTCTGGTGGCGCCAGCGCGCGATGCGCCAGGTCCGCCGCGCCCGTGATCTCTTCCCGACGGCCGAGCGGCACGAGGTCACGATCGGGGCCCAGTCGCTGGCCAACCACCCCGAGGTCCACCGCGGCCTGATGGACTGGCTGCGCTGACGGAGTCGGGCGACGCGATGGGGGAGTACTTCACCATGGGTGAGGAGTTCGCGCCTGCGTCGCGTGCGTCGCGCAACCACGAGGACAGGGTCGAGGGACCGGGGTGGTCTGCCGAGCGCACCGCTGACGGCTTCGTCCTCGAGTGGGACGCCGGGCAGCTGATGTCGGCGTACGTCTCGAGCGCCATCTCGGAGGCCGACTTCATGGCGCTGCGTCGCGACCCGGCACTCTTCGCGGCGGTCCGGGTGCGGCACGAGCCCGAGTCGAAGGCGCGCCTGTGCGAGGCGATCCGGGCCTACCTTCACTGGCGCCGGTCCCTCGATCCGCAGGAGGACGAGGCCGCCGTTCGCGCGCTGGCCCCGGAGGACCGCTCTGCCGATGAGCTCGTCGCGGCCGTGCACCAGGCGATCGCGGACTCCGAGCAGCACGCCTTCACCATCGAGGAGCTCAAGCAGGACGGCGGGGGCGACCGCTTCAAGGCTGCACTCGCCGCACGGCGTCCGGACCTCGATGACGAGGCGGTCCGCGCGCTCGGCTCCCGCATCTTCCACAACCTCTTCCGCTGACCACCGACCCGGAGGCCCCATGGACCGCGACGACCTTCGCCAGATCGCGCGGGAGTACGGCGACGAGCCGGTCGTCTTCCTCGACGAGGAAGGGATCCGCGAGAACGCCCTGGTGCTCGGCCCCGAGGGCGCGGGATGGCGCGTCTGGTGGACCGACGAGCGTGCCGGACGCTGGGGCGAGGGCTGGGTCGTGGACTCGGAGCAGGCCGCGCTCGAGTGCGCCCGCGACCGGGTGCTGCAGCACGCCCGGACCACGCAACTCATGGCGAGGGCCCGGCGGCGTCGCGCACTGCCGTCCGCCGAGCCGGCACTGGCGGAGGTGAAGGCAACGGTCGCCGAGCTGCGTGCCTTCATGCTCCGGTACGACGTGGAGCGCCTGCGGTACGGCGTGACGACCCTGACCGGGATCCTCGAGTCCGCTGAGCCGCCGGTCGACGTCCTCCTCGCAGCGCGCGAGGCGCACGACGAGATGGAGGCCTTCCCGCCGCGTGACGGCTGGAGTGAGGCTCACGTGGTCGACGGGACCGGAGGTGTCGGCCGGGGCGCCAGCACCGAGCTCGAGGAGATGAAGCGGCGGCTCAGGCAGGCCCTCGAGGCCTGGACGCTCGAGGAGCCGGGCGACGGCCCCGGCAGGAAGCCGCTGCGCTGACCGTGTGACGCAGTTCCAGTGGACAAGCGTTCACTGAAAACGGACACTGGTCCCATGAACGCGCTCGAGCCTGCTCCCACGCCCGTCACCGGCACGGTCGTCGCGCCTGCCACGACCGGCGGAGCGACCCTCCACGGCACCGGTGCCCTCGCCGCGACGTACGCCGAGGACTTGCTTCTCGGCACGGTCCGCGACACGCATCTCGCGATCGCCAGCCGCGTGTGGGGGCTGGCCAACCCGCTGACCGCGGGCGCTGCCAAGCCGTCGCAGGTGGTCCACGACCGGATCGCCGGGACGATCTATGCCTCGCTCGGCGCGGGTCTGCGCACGGGGGCGAAGGTGCTCGAGAAGCAGGAGCGCCGGGGGAGGGGCCGTCGGACCGAGGACCTTCGCTTCGGGCGGCACGTGACGAGCGTCGTCAACGGCCTGATCGGGGACCGGCTGATCCAGGACGGCAACTCCGGCGCGATCCGCATGGCCGTGCGCCACGACGGCCGCGACGTGCCGCTGACGCCGGACGCGCTCGCTGCGGCGTACCCCCGGGCGACGGGGCAGGTCATCCTCTTCGTCCACGGCCTCATGGAGCACGACGAGCACTGGGACAAGCGGGCCGACGAGCTCCCCTGGTATGGCGTGCCGCTGGCCGCGCAGGGCTGGTCGCCGCTGCGGCTCCGGGTCAACAGCGGCCTCTCGATCGCGGAGAACGGCGTGGCCCTCGCCGCCCTGCTCGACCAGCTGCTCGAGGCGTGGCCCGTGCCGGTGGAGCGCATCGCCCTGGTCGGGCACTCGATGGGCGGCCTGATCATCCGGCGCGCCTGTGTCGTCGACACCGGGCACGCCGAGCCGTGGCGCGAGCGCGTCACCGACGTGGTCTTCCTCGGCACGCCGCACCTCGGTGCCCCGCTGGAGCGACTGGCCAACTTCGGCGCGAAGGCGCTCGGCGTGCTCCCGGAGTCACGGTCGTTCGGCCGGATCCTCGAGACGCGCTCCGTTGGCATCTCGGACTTGCGCAACGGCGTACGCGACGAGGTGGCGCGCCTGCCCCACGCGAGCTACCACCTCGTCTCGGCGACCCTCGGCCCGACCGTCTTCCATCCGCTCAGCGTGGCGTTCGGCGACCTGCTGGTGCGGCACCCCTCGGCCATGGGACGCTCTGGCCGCGTCGACCTCTTCCCGGGGGCGAGCACGCTGCACCTGCCCAACACCGACCACTTCGGGCTGCTCAACCACCCCGAGGTGCACCGCAAGCTGAAGGAGTGGCTCGGATGAGCACCCTCGACAAGGCCCCCGACCGCGAGCTGCGCGCCGAGACCGTCATCGACGCCCCCGTCGAGCAGGTCTGGGCCGTGCTGACCGACCTCAGGCGCATGCCCGAGTGGAGCACCGAGCTGGTCAGGATGATCCCGCTCAAGCGTGGTGGCCTCCGGGTCGGCCAGTGGTACCTCGGGCTCAACCGCCGCGGCAAGGCGATCTGGCCGACCCGCAGCGTCGTCACCGCCCTCGACGCCCCGCGTCAGGTCGCGTGGCACACCGCGACCTCGGGTGCGACCTGGATCTACGACCTCACGACCCACGGCGAGGGCACGCGCGTCGTGCACCGCCGTCCGGTGCCGCGCCTGACCTGGATCACGCGGGCCTACTCGCCGATCGCCTTCGGCAGCGCGTCGGCGCACGCCGACATGCTGGAGCGCGACATGGGCCTGACCCTCGCCCGGATCAAGGCAGCTGTCGAAGGTCGCTGACCGGCGGGGCCACGGCCCGTACGCCGAAATCTGCTGTCGGCGAACAGCCCGGTGTTGCCCGTGGAAATGTCGGTGTCCGCGGCTACTGTCGGCGACGTGAACCTGATCTCCAGCCCCCAGATGAACGGCGCCGTGCCGTCGTACGGCCTCGATGCGGATGTCTACCAGCGCCTCCTGCGCGAGCGCATCGTGTTCCTCGGCTCCGAGGTGCGCGACCAGAACGCCAACGCGATCTGCGCCCAGCTGCTGCTGCTCTCGGCGGAGGACCCCGAGGCCGACATCTTCCTGCACATCAACAGCCCCGGCGGCTCGGTCGATGCCGGCATGGCGATCTACGACACCATGAACTACATCCCCAACGACGTCGCGACCGTGGGCATGGGCCTGGCCGCCTCGATGGGCCAGTTCCTGCTCTGCGCCGGCACCCGGGGCAAGCGCTACGCCCTGCCGCACGCGCGGATCATGATGCACCAGCCGTCGTCCGGCATGGGTGGCTCCGCCTCCGACATCAAGATCCAGGCGCAGCAGTCGCTGCACATCAAGAAGGTGCTGCTCGAGCTCATCTCCGAGCACACCGGCCAGACCGTCGAGCAGGTCACCAACGACGCCGACCGCGACCGCTGGTTCACCGCCGACGAGGCCAAGGAGTACGGCCTGGTCGACCAGGTCATCCGCTCCGCCAAGGAAGCCGTCGACCAGGGCCGCCCGGCCCACGCCGAGAACTGAGGACCGCCATGAACTACTACATCCCGCAGTGGGAAGAGCGGACCTCCTACGGCATCCGCCGGATCGACCCCTACGCGAAGCTCTTCGAGGACCGCATCATCTTCCTCGGCACCCCGATCAGCGACGACGTGGCCAACGCGGTCATGGCCCAGCTGCTCTGCCTCGAGTCGATGGACCCCGACCGTGACATCCAGATCTACATCAACAGCCCCGGTGGGTCCTTCACCGCGCTGACGGCGATCTACGACACGATGAAGTTCATCAAGCCCGACGTGCAGACGGTCTGCCTGGGTCAGGCGGCCTCCGCAGCGGCGATCCTGCTCGCGGCCGGTGCGCCCGGCAAGCGCCTGGCGCTGCCCAACAGCCGGATCCTGATCCACCAGCCCTACACCGAGGGCACGTTCGGCCAGACCTCCGACATCGAGATCCAGGCCAACGAGATCCTGCGCATGCGTGAGCTCCTCGAGAAGATGATCTCCGAGCACTCGGGCAAGGACATCGAGCAGGTCAGCCGCGACATCGAGCGCGACAAGATCCTCACCGCCGAGGCGGCCGTCGAGTACGGCCTGATCGACGCGGTGCTCGAGTCGCGCAAGGCCGCGGCGTTCGTCTGAGAAAGCCGGAATCTCCGTGTCGGGCCCGCAGAGGGCCCGACCGGAGGTACCGTCGACAAGCAAGAGTGTTGAGAGAAGAGGAACCCCGTGGCACGCATTGGTGACGGTGGCGACCTGCTGAAGTGCTCCTTCTGCGGGAAGAGCCAGAAGCAGGTCAAGAAGCTCATCGCGGGCCCCGGTGTCTACATCTGCGACGAGTGCATCGATCTCTGCAACGAGATCATCGAGGAAGAGCTCAGCGAGGGCACCGAGGTCGGTCTCGAGGAGCTGCCCAAGCCGCGGGAGATCTTCGAGTTCCTCAACTCCTACGTGATCGGCCAGGAGCAGGCGAAGAAGTCGCTCGCGGTCGCGGTCTACAACCACTACAAGCGGGTCCAGGCCGGCGCGACGCTGGCCGGCAAGCACGCCAAGGACGACGTCGAGGTGGCGAAGTCCAACATCCTCGTCATCGGCCCGACTGGCTGCGGCAAGACCTACCTGGCCCAGACGCTCGCCCGGATGCTCAACGTGCCGTTCGCGATCGCCGACGCGACCGCGCTCACCGAGGCCGGCTACGTCGGCGAGGACGTCGAGAACATCCTCCTCAAGCTGATCCAGGCCGCCGACTACGACGTCAAGAAGGCCGAGACCGGCATCATCTACATCGACGAGATCGACAAGGTGGCCCGCAAGGCGGAGAACCCCTCGATCACGCGCGACGTCTCCGGCGAGGGCGTCCAGCAGGCCCTGCTGAAGATCCTCGAGGGCACCTCCGCCTCGGTCCCGCCGCAGGGTGGCCGCAAGCACCCGCACCAGGAGTTCATCCAGATCGACACGACGAACATCCTCTTCGTCGTGGGCGGTGCGTTCGCCGGCCTGGAGCACATCATCGAGCAGCGCGTCGGCAAGAAGTCCCTCGGCTTCACCGCCGAGGTGCGCGGCCAGGAGGAGCGCGAGGCGCAGGACATCCTGTCGCTCGTCCGCCCCGAGGACCTCACGAAGTTCGGGCTGATCCCCGAGTTCATCGGCCGCCTCCCGCTGATCGCGAGCGTCTCCAAGCTCGACGAGCCCGCGCTGGTCCAGATCCTCACCGAGCCGAAGAACGCCCTCGTCAAGCAGTACCAGCGGCTCTTCGAGATCGACGGCGTCGAGCTCGAGTTCACCGACGACGCGATCCAGGCGATCGCGACCAAGGCGCTCGAGCGCGGCACCGGCGCGCGAGGCCTCCGCGCGATCATCGAGGAGACCCTCCTCTACGTCATGTACGACGTCCCGTCCCGTGGCGACGTCGCCAAGGTCATCGTGACCGGCGAGGTCGTCTCCGACGGTGTCGAGCCGACGCTTGTGCTTCGCGACGAGGAGCCGAAGAAGAAGAAGTCGGCCTGACCGCACGCTTTAGACGACGCCCGCCTCCGGAACGCCGGAGGCGGGCGTAGTCCTTTCGGGTCATTTCGGGGGGCCGACGGCCAGACGAGCCCCCGGAGGGAGGAGACTGGGCCCAGCAAGACCTTGGAGGAGGGACACCATGAACGGCTCGCATGCCCGGCCGATGACGGCCTATGCCGCGCTCTGCGCCGCTGCTGTCGTTGTCCTCGCCCAGGGAGCGCATGCTCCGCGCGTGGCTGACGCCATCGCGCAGGCCGGTCCTCCGGTCCAGCTCTTCGTCCCGACGGTGACCATGGCGATGGCGGATCAGGTCGGCGGCGGCCTTCGCGACCTCAGTGCGTCGATCGCCAACTCGATCGCCCCCGTGGCCTCCGAGGCGAGGAACCAGGCCGTGCGCGTCGTCGGCGGCACGGCGACTGCGGACCGCGCCCAGCGTGCGTCGAGCGCGGCCCGGGTCGCTGCGCCGGCGATGATCGCGCCCGCCACCGCGACCGGCGCGTCCGCGGCCGCGGCAAGCACCCACGCGCGTGCCGCGGGAGCGCACAAGGCGCACCGCGCTGCGGCACACAAGACCCGCAAGGCCGACCGCGCCGCCGCCAAGGACACGCGCAAGGCCCACCGCCACGCGCGTCACCGCCGCTGACCCTCTCCCGGCGACGCGGCGCCAGGCTGCGCCCACAGAGGGCTGAAGCGGCGCCAGCCTGCGCCACGGTGCGCTGAAGCGGCGTGCACCTACGACGAGACCCCGTCGAGGCGGCGTGGGTTCGCGCCGTCCCGACGGGGTCTGCGTGCAAGGTGTGCGCCGTGACGGCGCCCGGTCAGGACTCGTGCGGCGGCACGACCTCGGCGGTGACGACGAGGTCGCCCTCACCCTCGGTGTAGACGACGTCGCCGGTGATCTTGCCGGCGGCACGGAGGTCGGCCTCGGCGCCACGGACGACCTCGAGCACCTCGGCCGGGCCGGTGAACTCGACGCGTGACAGCTCGGTGCGCATCGAGACCTTCGCCTGCGACTTCGCGCCGCGGATGCCACCGAGCGCGGAGGCGACGACCTCGACGGTCGAGCCGTCAGCGGCACCGGCGGAGCCGACCTCGAGGACCGTCGGCCAGGCGGCGTGGTGGACCGAGCCGGCCTGCCACCACGACCAGACCTCCTCGGTGACGTAGGGCAGGAACGGTGCGAGCAGGCGCAGCTGGACGTGGAGCGCGAGCGCGAGCGAGGCCTTGGCCGACTCCTGCTCGGCGGCCGGGATCGTGCCCTCGCGGTTGTACGCGCGCTCCTTGACCAGCTCGAGGTAGTCGTCGCAGAACTCCCAGAAGAACTTCTCGGCCGTCTCGAGCGCGGTCGTGTAGTCGTACGCCTCGAACGCCTCGGTGGAGCGGCGGATGACGCCGGCCAGGCGGCCGACGAGCGCCACGTCGACGGCCTCGCTGATGGCGACCGGGTTGATCTCGGTCGCGCCGACGCCGAACTCGCTGTCGAGCACGAAGCGGGAGGCGTTGAGGACCTTCATCGCGAGGCGGCGGCCGACCTTCATCTGCGACTCGTCGAACGGCGAGTCCAGGCCCGGGCGGGCCATGGCCGCGCGCCAGCGGACGGCGTCCGCGCCGTACTTGTCGAGGATCTCGGTCGGGACGACGACGTTGCCCTTGGACTTCGACATCTTCTTGCGGTCCGGGTCGACCACGAAGCCCGAGAGCATCGCGTGCTTCCACGGGACGGTGCCGTCCTCGTGGTGCGCGCGGACGACGCGGGAGAAGAGCCAGGTGCGGATGATGTCGTGGCCCTGGGTGCACAGGTCCATCGGATAGACCGCCGCCCACAGCGCGGGGTCGGTCTCCCAGCCGCCGGCGATCTGCGGGGTGAGCGAGGAGGTGGCCCAGGTGTCCATGACGTCGGGGTCGCCGATGAAGCCGCCCGGCTTGCCGCGCTGCGCCTCGGTGAAGCCGGCAGGGGCATCGGTCGACGGGTCGACCGGCAGCTGCGCCTCGGTGGGGACGATCGGGTTGGCGTAGTCCGGCTCGCCCTCGGCGTCGAGGGAGTACCAGACCGGGAACGGAATGCCGAAGAAGCGCTGGCGCGAGATCAGCCAGTCGCCGTTGAGGCCGGAGATCCAGTTGTCGTAACGGTGCTGCATGTGCGACGGGTGCCAGTCGATCTTCTTGCCGTCGGCGATCAGCGCGTCGCGCAGGTCCGCGTCGCGGCCGCCGTTGCGGACGTACCACTGGCGGGTGGCGACGATCTCGAGCGGCTTGTCGCCCTTCTCGTAGAAGTTCGTCATGCGCTGCGTGGGCTTCGGGTCGCCGTCGAGGTCGCCGGACTCCCGCAGGAAGGCGACCATCTGCTCGCGCGCGGAGAACGTCGTCTTGCCGGCGAGCTCGTCGTACTTGGCGATCGCGTCGCCCGCGAGCCACTCCGGGGTCTCACGGAGCAGGCGACCGTCGCGGCCGATGACCGTGCGGACCGGGAGCTGCAGCTCGCGCCACCAGGTGACGTCGGTGAGGTCGCCGAAGGTGCAGCACATGACCAGGCCGGAGCCCTTGTCCGGCTCGGCGGCCTCGTGGGCCAGGACCGGGACCTCGACGCCGAAGACCGGCGAGGTCGCGGTGGTGCCGAAGAGGTGCTGGTAGCGCTCGTCGGTCGGGTGCGCGATCAGCGCGACGCAGGAGACGATCAGCTCGGGGCGCGTCGTCTCGATGACCAGGGGAGTGCCGTCGGGAGCGTGGAAGCTCACCCGATGGTAGGCGCCGGCGTACTCGCGCGACTCGAGCTCGGCCTGGGCGACGGCGGTCTGGAAGGTGACGTCCCACAGGGTCGGCGCCTCCTGGAGGTACGCCTCACCGCGCGCGAAGTTGCGCAGGAACGCCTTCTGGGAGACGGCCTGGGCCTTCTGGCCGATGGTCGTGTAGGTCTCGTTCCAGTCGACGGAGAGGCCGAGCGTGCGCCACAGCGACTCGAAGACCTTCTCGTCCTCCTCGACCAGCTGCTCGCAGAGCGCGACGAAGTTGGGGCGCGAGACCGGGATCTGCTTCTTCGGGTCCGGCTTCTCCGGCGCCTTGAAGTCAGGGTCGTAGGGGAGCGACGGGTCGCAGCGGACGCCGAAGTAGTTCTGCACGCGGCGCTCGGTGGGCAGGCCGTTGTCGTCCCAGCCCATCGGGTAGAAGACGCTCTTGCCGGTCATCCGCTGGAAGCGGGCGATGACGTCGGTGTGGGTGTAGGAGAAGACGTGGCCGACGTGCAGCGAGCCCGAGACGGTCGGCGGCGGGGTGTCGATCGAGTAGACGTTCTCGCGCGGCTGCGACCGGTCGAACTTGTAGGTGTCGTCGGCCTTCCACTGCTCGGCCCACTTCGCCTCGAGGCCCTCCAGCGCCGGCTTCTCCGGTACGACGACGGCGCCGGCGGTGGGGGCGTCAGTCGTCTCGGGGGCGGCGTTCTGGGGAGTCTCAGTCATGCGCGGGAGTTTACGGGCGCCGCGCGGACCCGCGAAAACGAGTTGCCGCAGGTGGGACGGGGTGCGCGGGGCCCGTGGCGGCGGTGCCGGGCTCGCGGCGCGGGGGAGCGCGCTCGACGCCTAGACTGACCGACGAGATGACTGACTTTCCCGTGGCTGAAGGCCGCCCTGCCCAGACCTTCCAGGAGGCCGAGGACGCGCTGCTGTCCCGCTGGCCCGAGACCCGGCTGGAGCCCTCGCTCGACCGCATCGAGGCGTTCACCGAGCTCCTCGGCCGGCCGCAGGACAGCTACCCGGTCATCCACCTGACCGGCACCAACGGCAAGACCTCGACGTCGCGCATGATCGACACCCTGCTGCGCACGCTCAACCTGCGCACCGGCCGGTTCACGTCGCCCCACGTCGAGAAGATGAGCGAGCGGATCTCCATCGACGGCGAGCCGCTCAGCGACGAGGCGTTCGTGGCGACGTTCAACGAGATCGCGCCGTACCTCCACGTCGTCGACGCGAGCCAGCCGCACCCGATGAGCTTCTTCGAGTCGGTCGTCGCGATGGCCTACGCCGCGTTCGCCGACGCCCCGGTCGACGCGGCCGTGGTCGAGGTCGGCATGGGCGGCTCGTGGGACGCCACCAACGTCGTCGACGCGAAGGTCGCCGTGGTGCTGCCGGTCGCGATGGACCACGCGCAGTACCTCGGTGACACTCCCGCCGAGATCGCGCGCGAGAAGGCCGGCATCATCAAGGCCGGCTCGACCGTCGTCCTCGCCGAGCAGAGCGCGGAGGTCGCCAAGGTGCTCCTCGAGCGCGCTGTCGAGGTCGGAGCGACCGTCGCCCGCGAGGGCGTGGAGTTCGGCGTCGTCTCGCGGGTCCCCGCGGTCGGCGGCCAGCACCTCACGATCCAGGGCCTCCGCGCGACGTACGAGGACCTCTTCCTGCCGCTCTACGGCGCGCACCAGGCGCAGAACGCCGCGGTTGCGCTCGCTGCGGTCGAGGCCTTCCTCGGCGAGGGCGCGCTCTCCGACGAGGTCGTGCGCGAGGCGTTCGCGCTGGCCACCAGCCCCGGCCGGCTCGAGGTCGTACGCCGTTCGCCGACGGTCGTCCTCGACGCGGCCCACAACCCGCACGGCGCGACGGCCAGTGCTGCTGCGCTCGCGGACTCCTTCGCCTTCGAGCCGCTCATCGGCGTGATGGGCGTGATGGGCGACAAGGATGTCGAGGGCGTGCTCGCGGCGTTCGAGCCGCACGTCAACCACCTGATCTGCACGCAGAACTCCCAGCCGCGGTCGATGTCGGCGGCTGACCTCGGTCGGCTCGCGGTCGGGATCTTCGGTGAGGACCGGGTCACCGTCGAGCCGTCGCTGGCCGACGCGATCGACCGGGCCGCTGCGCTGGCCGAGGCCGGCGCGGCGTTCGGTGAGTCGATCGGCGCCGGTGGCGTGCTCGTGACCGGCTCGGTCGTGACCGTCGGCGAGGCCCGCGGCCTGCTGGTGCACAAGGAGGACTCGATCGACCGGGCCGCCGCGCGGACCGCGGAGCGCATCGCGATGCGCGAGTCCAGGCTCCTCGAGGCCACTGACTGGGAGGACGAGGCATGAGCGACAACAACCCCGGCCCCCTCGACGGCGTGCTCGGCTCGGCGGCTGATGCGGCCTCGGCCGAGGTCGACGCCCAGGGCAACCGCAAGATCACCGGCGCCAAGCGGGGCATGTGCGCCGCGATCCTGACGCTCGAGGGCATCGCCTTCGGCCTCGTCACGCCCGTGCTGCTGACCCTCACGCCTCTCTCGACCGGTGTCGCCCTCCTGATCGGCCTCGGCTTCGTCGTCGTCTGCTTCGTGCTCGCCGGCATGCTCAAGCGCCCGTGGGGCTACTCCGCGGGCCACGTCGTCCAGGGCCTCGTGATCGGCCTGGGCTTCATCGTGCCGATGATGTTCGTCGTCGGCGGGCTCTTCGCGCTGCTGTGGGGCACGGCGTACTGGCTCGGCGGCAAGATCGAGCGCGAGAAGGCCGAGGCCTGGGCCGCCTGGGACGCCGAGCAGGCCGCGCAGGCCGGGCAGGCGTGAGCGCACGGCGTTCGCTAGGGTCTGACGCATGACCCAGCGCACCCTCGTCCTCGTCAAGCCCGACGGCGTCCGCCGTGGTCTCTCCGGCGAGGTCCTCCGTCGCATTGAGGCGAAGGGCTACACGCTCGTCGCGCTCGAGATGAAGCAGGCCACCCGCGAGATGCTCGCGGAGCACTACGCCGAGCACGAGGGCAAGCCGTTCTACGAGCCGCTCGTGGAGTTCATGCTCTCCGGCCCCGTGACCGCGGCCGTGTTCGAGGGCGAGCGCGTCATCGAAGGCTTCCGCTCGCTGGCTGGCGCGACCGACCCGACGGCCGCTGCCCCGGGCACCATCCGCGGTGACCTCGGCCGCGACTGGGGCCTGAAGGTCCAGCAGAACATCGTGCACGGCTCCGACTCCGAGGAGTCCTCCGCGCGCGAGATCGCGATCTGGTTCCCGAACCTCTGATCCACCCAGCCTGACCCGGAGGGGCCTGCCGCGCCGCGGTGGGCCCCTCCGGCGTTCCCGGACGCGCCGGAATGGTCCAAACGGGCCATGTCTGCGCCGCGCGCGGCGAGCCTCCCGGTTTCGCCCGCTCCGGCTCCTTAACCTCGTTCGCGAGTACGCCGGGTGAATGAGGTCGCTGGGGCGGGCTCACCTTCCCCACCACTCGACCAGAGGCACTGCAGGCATGGCGAACAGCTTCATCGGACGCGACATGGCCGTCGATCTCGGCACGGCCAACACGCTGGTCTACGTCCGCGGCAAGGGCATCATGCTCGACGAGCCGTCCGTGGTCGCCCTGAACGAGTCGACCGGTGAGGTGATCGCGGTCGGCCACGAGGCCAAGCGCATGGTCGGCCGCACCCCCGACAACATCAGCGCCATCCGTCCGCTCAAGGACGGCGTGATCGCCGACTTCGACGCGACCGAGCAGATGCTGCGCTTCTTCATCCAGCAGGTGCACCGCCGCCGCTACTTCGCCAAGCCCCGCCTGGTCGTGTGCGTCCCGAGCGGCATCACCGCCGTCGAGCAGCGCGCGGTCAAGGAGGCCGGCTACCAGGCCGGTGCCCGCCGGGTCTACATCGTCGAGGAGCCGATGGCGGCCGCGATCGGCGCCGGGCTCCCGGTCCACGAGGCGACCGGCAACATGGTGGTCGACGTCGGCGGCGGCACCACCGAGGTCGCCGTCATCTCCCTCGGTGGCATCGTCACCTCGCTCAGCGTCCGCACCGCCGGCGACGACCTCGACCAGGCGATCATCGCGTGGATGAAGAAGGAGCACTCCCTGATGCTGGGGGAGCGCACCGCCGAGGAGATGAAGATGACCCTGGGCTCGGCGTTCCCGCTGAGCAAGGAGCCCGAGGCCGAGATCCGTGGCCGCGACATGGTCTCCGGCCTGCCGCGCACCGTCGTGATCTCCAGCGCCGAGCTCCGCCAGGCGCTCGAGGAGCCGCTCCACGCGATCGTCGACGCCGTGCGCACCACCCTCGACCAGACGCCGCCCGAGCTGGCCGGCGACATCATGGACCGCGGCATCGTCCTCACGGGCGGCGGCGCGCTGCTCCGCGGCCTCGACGAGCGGATCCGCCACGAGACCGGCATGCCGGTCCACGTCGCCGAGGACCCGCTCACGTCGGTCGCCCTGGGCGCCGGCAAGTGCGTCGAGGAGTTCGAGGCCCTCCAGCAGGTCCTCGTCTCCGGCCCCCGGCGGTACTGATGGCGATGCGCGAGAAGCGCTGGCGCGACCGGCTCGAGCCCGTCGACCGCTCGAGCCGCTCCACCCTCGTCGCGCTGGTCCTCGCCTGCGCCACCCTGATCACCCTCGACCACGTCGGTGGTGCGCTCGACCCGGCCCGTCGTGCGGTCGGCGAGTTCGTCGGCCCGGCCGAGGACGCCGCCAACGGCGTCGTCGCCCCCTTCGAGGCGGTCCCGCGCTGGTTCCACACGCGCAGCAGCCTCGAGGACCGCGTCACCGCCCTCAAGGCGGAGAACGCCCTGCTCCGGCAGCAGGTGGCGACCACCGCCCTCGACCGCAACCGCCTGGCGGAGTACGACGGCCTGGCCGCCACCGCGAGCACGGTGCGGCACACGCTGGTCCCCGCCCATGTCATCGCGCACGGTCCGGCGCAGTCGTTCTCGCAGACGGTCACGATCGACGCCGGCACCGCCGCGGGCGTCCACGCCGACCTCACCGTGCTCAACAACGACGGCCTCGTCGGCCGCGTCATCTCTGCCACGCGCAGCACGGCCACCGTGCTCCTCCTGCTCGACCGCGACTCCGTGGTGGGTGGCCGGCTCGGCTCGAGCATGGAGGTCGGCTTCCTGCAGGGCCGCGGCCAGCTCTCCGGCGACGCGACCCTCGACCTGAAGCTCCTCGACGGCGCCTTCATCGCCAACAAGGGCGACACCGCGGTGACGTTCGGCAGCGAGGACGGCGCGCCGTACATCGCGGGGGTGCCGATCGGCAAGGTCACCGCCGTCTACTCCAGTCCGCGCGAGACCTCGCGCCGGGTGGAGATCAAGCCGTTCGTCGACTTCACCGCGCTCGACCTGGTCGGTGTGGCGGTCCCGTCGGGCACGCGGTCGGACCGCGGCCTGGTCAAGCCCGGCCAGTCGGCCGCGAAGGAGGCAGGCCGATGAGCCTCGTCCGCGGGTTCCTCGCGCTGCTCCTGCTCCTGGTCGCCGTCCTGCTCCAGGTGACCTTCTTCCCGCACGTCGCGTGGCACGGTGTCGTGCCCGACCTCGCCCTGCTCGTCGTCGTGGCCGCGGGCCTGACGCGCGGGCCGCAGTTCGCCGCCGTCCTCGGCTTCACCGGAGGGCTCCTGCTCGACCTCGCGCCGCCGGCCGACCACTACGCCGGTCGCTGGGCGCTTGCGCTGGTCGTCGTCGGCTTCGTCGTCGGCCGGATCCGCCCGCCGGGCCAGGGCTCCCGCCCGGAGCCGGTGATGGTCGTGGCGGCCGCGGCTGCCGCGTCGTTCCTCGGCACCTCGCTCTTCGCGCTCTCCGGCCTCGTGCTGCAGGACCCGGTCGTCAGCGTGCCCGACATGCTGCAGGTCATCCTCGTCGCGCTGGTCTGGGACGTCCTGCTGACGCCGCTGCTCGTGCCGCCGATGATGCTGCTCTTCCGCCGCACCGAGCCGGCCCGGGTCTCGCTCGCATGATGTACCGCCCGACCTCCGCCGCAGCCCAGCGCAGCCGCGTGCGGCTCGTCGTCCTGCAGGCCCTGGTCCTCTCGCTGTTCGCGACGCTGCTGGTCCGGCTCTGGTACCTCCAGGTGGCCACCGGCGACGACTACCGCGCCAAGGCCGCCAACCAGTCGGTGCGCGAGGTCGTGGTCCAGCCCGACCGGGGCCTGATCGTCGACACCCAGGGCCGCCCGCTGGTCGCCAACCGCAGCTCGTGGGTCGTCTCCATCGACCGCACGACGCTGGCGCGGATGTCCGACGACCAGCAGCAGCTGCTGGTCGACCGCGTCGCCCACGCGCTGCACCGCAAGCCGAAGGCGATCCGCGCGCGGCTGCTCAACTGCGGCACCGAGGGCGCGGTCGCCGGCACCTGCTGGAACGGCTCGCCCTTCCAGCCCGTCCCGGTCGACAACGACGTGGCGCAGAAGACCGCGCAGCTGATCCGCGAGCAGGCCGAGGACTACCCGGCCGTCGTCGTCCAGGAGCAGGCGCTTCGCGCGTACCCCCGGCCCTTCGGCGTCGACGCCGCCCACGTCCTCGGCTACCTCAGCCCGGTCACCGAGGACGAGCTCACCGCGGCCGAGAAGGATGCCGACCTCTCCATCAACGGTGCGTCGCAGGTCGGCCGCGCCGGCGTCGAGAAGCAGTACGACGCGTACCTGCGCGGCATGCCCGGCTACCAGCACGTCGCCGTCGACTCGAAGGGCCAGGTGCTGGGGGAGTCCGGCGTCGACGAGGCCCGGCCCGGCGACACGGTGGTCACCTCGATCGACGCCAAGGTCCAGGGCGTCGTCGAGCGGGAGCTCCACAACGCGATCCTCGCCGCGCGCGCCCGCACCGACCGTCACGGCCAGCACTACAAGGCCGACTCGGGTGCCGCCGTGGTCCTCGACGCGCACACCGGCCGGGTCATCGCGATGGCCAGCGAGCCGACGTACAACCCGGCGATCTGGGTCGGCGGCATCACGCAGAAGCAGCTGTCGCACCTCTACTCCGTGAAGGCCGGCACGCCGCTGCTGGCCCGCGCGATGCAGGGTCAGTTCGCGCCGGGCTCGACGTGGAAGCCGATCATGACCGTGGGCGCGATGACCCACGGGATGGGGCCGCAGACCCGCCTGAACTGCTCGCCGTCCGTCCAGATCGGCAACCGTGCCTTCGGCAACTACGAGTCCGAGAGCTTCGGCATGATCGACTTCCGGACGGCGATCACGGTCTCCTGCAACACGTTCTTCTACCGCGTCGGCCTCTACTTCTGGCAGAAGTACGGCTCCGACCCGGCCAACGTCAACGCCAAGGACCCGCTCGTCGCGGAGGCGAAGAAGTTCGGCTTCGGCAAGGCGACCGGCATCGACATCCCCGGCGAGGCGTCGGGCCGGATCGCCGACCGCCACTGGAAGCGCGCCTACTACGAGTCGATGAAGCACTACTACTGCGGCCTGGAGAAGCACCCGGGTGACGCCTCGGCGTTCGTCCGGCTCTTCGCCCGCGAGTTCTGCGCCGAGGGCTACGCCTACCGCGCCGGCGACGCGGCCAACTTCGCGATCGGCCAGGGCGACACCATCGTCACGCCGCTCCAGCTCGCCCGCGCGTACGCCGCCCTGGCCAACGGCGGCACGCTGTACCGACCCACCATCGGCAAGGCGATCGTCGACCCCGACGGCAAGCTCGTGAAGCGGATCCGGCCGGTCGCGCAGGGCAAGGTCAAGATCCCGCGGTCGGTCCTCGACTACGTGCGCAGCGCGATGAACAACGTCACCCTCGCCGGCACGCTCGCCGGCACCTTCGCGGGATGGCCGCAGGACAAGGTGATGATGCACGGCAAGACCGGCACGGCGGAGGTCTACGGCAAGCAGACCACCGGCTGGATCGGCTCGTACACCAAGGACTACGTCGTCGTCTCGATGATCAGCCAGGCCGGCACCGGTGCCGGCGCCAACAGCACGGTCGTCCGCAAGATCTGGGACACGCTCTACGGCTTCGGCGAGGACGGCAAGCCCGCGAAGCCGGCGATCCCGGGAGTCGTCGAGAGCAACGCGCTCCCGGTCTTCTCGCCCGACGGCGCCATCCTGCCGCCGGCCCGCAAGGAGGAGAAGCAGTGAACGCCCCGCGCCAGGGAGGGCTCGGCCGCCACGGGCTCGACTGGATCCTCATGGGCGCCGTCATGGTGCTCACGCTGCTCGGCACCCTGCTCGTCTGGTCGGCCACCAGCGAGCGCGACACGCTCACGGGCGGCGACCCCACGGCGTTCCTCCGCAAGACGCTGGTCAACGTCGCCATCGGCCTCGTCCTCATGGTCATGGTGCTGGCGACCGACCACCGCTGGGTCCGGATCCTCGCCCCCGTCGTGTACGTCGCCTCGCTGATCGGCCTGCTGCTCGTCCTCGTGATGGGCTCCACGATCAATGGCTCGAAGTCCTGGGTGCGGCTCGGCGGCATGTCGATCCAGCCGGCCGAGTTCGCCAAGCTGGCGGTCATCATCGGCATGGCGCTCTTCGTGGCCGAGCGCTTCGAGGGCCGCTCCCGGCGCCAGGTCGGCACCGGCGAGGTCGTCGGCATGCTGCTCATCGCCGGCCTGCCCGCGGGCCTGATCCTGCTCCAGCCCGACATGGGCACCACGCTCGTGCTCGGCGCCACCGTCTTCGGCGTCCTCGCCGTCGCCGGCGCACCGGCGAAGTGGCTCGCGGGTCTCTTCGTCAGCGCGGTAGTCGGCGCGGTCGCGGCGGTGCAGCTCGGCGTCCTCAAGGCCTACCAGGTCGACCGCTTCCTCGCCTTCCTCAACCCCCGCCTCGACCCGCGTGGTGCCGGCTACAACGTCGAGCAGGCCCGCACCGCGGTCGGCAACGGCGGGTGGTTCGGCCAGGGGCTCTTCCACGGCTCGCAGACGCGCTCGGGCTTCGTGCCGGAGCAGCAGACCGACTTCATCTTCACGGTCGCGGGAGAGGAGCTCGGCCTGATCGGCGCCGCCCTCCTGATCGGCCTGCTCTGCCTGATCGTCTGGCGCGCCCTCGTCATCTCGCGCGAGTCGCAGGACATCTTCGGCCGCGCTGCTGCCGCCGGCATCGCGTGCTGGTTCGGCTTCCAGGCCTTCCAGAACATCGGCATGTGCATGGGCATCATGCCGGTCACCGGCGTACCCCTGCCCTTCGTGTCGTACGGCGGCTCGTCGATGTTCGCCGGCATGCTCGCGATCGGGCTGCTGCAGAACATCCACCTCCGTGGTGCGCCCGCGCTGCCGACGCGCTTCTCGCCGGGTCGGGTCTTCGCCGGGCGCTAGGCCGCCGCTCCCTGCTCGCTAGCCGAGCAGGCCGGAGGAGACCAGACGCCGGCGGATCTCGGCGACGTGGTCGAGCAGCACCTCGGTGGAGTAGTGCTGGACGTCGCGCCAGACCGGGATGCCGTGGAGCACGGGCTGGCAGACAGGGAGGGTCGGGCACATGATGTCGTTGAGGCTGACGCTGCGGATCGCGCCGTGCGAGCCGATGGCGAGGGTGTGCAGGATCGAGTCCGCGAGCGGCGGCGGATCGGGACGGAAGGCGCACTGACCGACGGTCCGCGCGGAGGCGAGGCAGTCGAGGGGGTCGACTCCGTCGTACCGCTGGATCCAGGAGTCGACGATGAGCGCCTTGACGCCGGCGGCCCGGATCTTCCGGAGTGACGAGGTCATCGTGCTGAGGTCGAGCTCGTCGACGCTCGCGGTGCTGCCGGTGAGCGACTCGAGGCCCTTCGACCAGGCGCCGCTGGAGCGCGGCATCTCGGTCAGGATGACGACGTCGACCTTCATCTTCTTCAGCAGGCCGTCGTAGAGCGCTGCACGGGCGCGCTGGCACTGGTCCTTCGTCTCGGGGTTCGTGTACGTCGAGACGACGCCCTCCTGCCAGGGGCAGCTGGGGACCATGCTGTAGCTGAGGGTGAAGTTCCGCTGCTCGGCGATCTTGAGCAGGGTCGGGGCGGTGACGCGGGCGTGGCTGTCGCCGACGAGCATCACGTGGAGCCCGCTGGTGCCGCGGTGGCCGATGCAGCTGGTGGTGTCGTCGAGCGTGCAGAACGACGTCTCCGCGCCCCGGCTCTCCTTGAGCGCGGCCCAGTCGAGCTTCGGCACCGGGTCGCCCGGGCGCGCGATCTCCCGTGCGCGGGGGTCGGGCTTCGGCGCCGCGGTGGTGCGGGGGAGGGCGCTGCCCGCCAGGGCGCTCGGCGTGCTCGACGCGACGCTGTCGCTGACGAGCGCCGGCCGGACGTCGTTCTCCAGGACGCGCGGCACGACGGCGTACGCGGCGAGGACGGAGCAGGTCAGGCCGACCAGGATCGTGGGGCTGGCGGAGACCGCGAGGCGGGCGGAGGTGCGGACCGGCTTCTCGAGCAGCTCGAACGAGAGCGAGGCGAGGCCCGTGGCGACGGCGGCGGTGAGCAGCGCGTCCGCCCACGCGGGAGCGTCGACAGCGGAGGTGACGAGCAGGAGCACCGGCCAGTGCCAGAGGTAGGTGCCGTAGGAGATGCGGCCCAGGTAGGCGAGTGGCGCGAGCGAGAGGAACCGGTCGAGCGAGGGGGTGGTGCGGGTCATCACCGTGAGCACGAGGCCGGCGGAGAAGACCGTCGCGAGCAGGCCGCGCGTGCTCTGGCTGACGTCGACCGCGCTCGACGCGACCACGACCAGCCCGACCAGCATCGGCCAGCCGGCACGGCGCAGGGCCCGCTTGCGGGTCGCGAGGTGGCGCCAGGCGATCGCCGCGAGGACGCCGGCCATGGGCTGGTAGAGGCGCGCGTCGGTGCCGTAGTAGGCGTGCAGGCTGTCGTGGTGCGCCCACCAGAGCTGCGCACCGAGCGAGGCAGCGAGGATCGCGGTGATGCCGACGACCACGGCCGGGCGCCACCACCGCTTCAGCGTCACCAGGCCGAGCAGCACGAACGGGAACGCGACGTAGAACTGCTCCTCGACCGAGAGCGACCAGAAGTGAAGGTACGGCGAGGCGTGGATGTCGGCGCCGAAGTACTCGTTCGAGCTGTGCAGGAAGCGCCAGTTGGCGACGTACAGCAGGGACGCCTGGGCGTCACCGACCCAGTCGAGGCGGCGGGTGACCGGCGCGACCAGCAGGAAGACGAGCGCCGTCGCGACCACCACGACGAATGCCGCGGGCAGCAGTCGCCGCATCCGGCGCGCGAAGAACGAGCCCAGCGCGATCGTGCCCGTGGCGTAGCGCTCCTCGAGCAGGAGCGAGGCGACGAGGAATCCGGAGAGGACGAAGAAGAGGTCGACACCGACGAAACCGCCGTCGGCCCAGGCCAGCTTCGCGTGGAAGCAGAGGACGAGGTACACCGCCACCGTTCGCAGCCCGTCGAGCGCGGGACGGTACTGCCAGACCATGGAGGCGAGGGTAGTGCCTTGCACCGCGTACCCTTGAATGCGTGTCTGCCTCTGTCTTCCCCCAGCTCGAGCCGCTCCTGTCCGGCGTCCAGAAGCCGATCCAGTACGTCGGTGGCGAGCTGAACTCCACCGTCAAGGAGTGGGACTGCGCTCCTGAGGGATCGACCGTCCACTGGGCGCTGATGTACCCCGACGCCTACGAGGTCGGCCTGCCCAACCAGGGCGTCGCGATCCTCTACGAAGTGCTCAACGAGCGCGACTGGATCGTCGCCGAGCGCACCTACTCGGTCTGGCCGGACCTCGAGAAGATCATGCGCGAGCACCAGATCCCGCAGTTCACCGTCGACGCGCACCGCCCGATCCGCGACTTCGACATCCTCGGCCTCTCGTTCTCCACCGAGCTCGGCTACACCAACATGCTCAACGCCCTCGACCTCGGCGGCATCGCGCTGCACGCGGTCGACCGCACCGACGCGGACCCGATCGTCCTCGCGGGCGGTCACGCGGCGTTCAACCCGGAGCCGATCGCCGACTTCATCGACGCCGCCGTGCTCGGTGACGGCGAGGAGATCGTGCTGAAGATCTCCGAGATCATCAAGGAGTGGAAGGACGCCGGCTCGCCGGGCGGCCGCGACGAGCTCCTCATGCGCTTCGCCGCGACCGGTGGCATCTACGTGCCGAAGTTCTACGACGTGGCGTACGACGACGCGACCGGCCAGATCGCGTCGTACGCGCCCAACCGCGCGGGCGTCCCGGAGAAGGTCGTCAAGCACACGCTGATGGACCTCGACCAGTGGCCCTACCCGGCGAAGCCGCTGGTGCCGCTCGCCGAGACCGTCCACGAGCGGTTCTCCGTCGAGATCTTCCGTGGCTGCACCCGTGGCTGCCGCTTCTGCCAGGCCGGCATGATCACCCGCCCGGTGCGTGAGCGGTCGATCACGACGATCGCCGCGATGGTCGAGAACGGCGTCCGCAAGTCGGGCTTCGACGAGGTCGGCCTGCTCTCCCTCTCCTCCGCGGACCACACCGAGATCGGCGACATCGCCAAGGGCCTGGCCGACCGCTACGAGGACAGCAACGTCTCGCTCTCGTTGCCGTCGACCCGCGTCGACGCCTTCAACATCTCGCTGGCCAACGAGTTCTCGCGCAACGGACGTCGTTCGGGCCTGACCTTCGCGCCCGAGGGTGGCTCGGAGCGGATGCGCAAGGTGATCAACAAGATGGTCACCGAGGAGGACCTGATCCGCACGGTCGCTGCGGCGTACTCCCACGGCTGGCGCCAGGTGAAGCTCTACTTCATGTGCGGCCTCCCGGAGGAGACCGACGACGACGTCATGCAGATCGCCGAGCTCGCCAAGAAGGTCATCCAGAAGGGCCGCGAGGTCACCGGCCACAACGACATCCGCTGCACCGTCTCGATCGGTGGCTTCGTGCCGAAGCCGCACACGCCCTTCCAGTGGGCGCCGCAGCTCGACGTGGAGACCACTGACGAGCGGCTGCGCAAGCTGCGCGACGAGGTCCGCGCCGACCGCCGCTACGGCCGCGCGATCGGCTTCCGCTACCACGACGGCAAGCCCGGCCAGGTCGAGGGACTCCTGTCGCGCGGTGACCGCCGCGTCGGCGCGATCATCGAGCAGGTCTGGCGCGACGGCGGCCGCTTCGACGGCTGGAGCGAGCACTTCTCCTACGACCGCTGGGTGGCCTCCGCCGACAAGGCGCTCGAGGGCACCGGCGTCGACCTCGCCTGGTACACCACGCGTCCCCGCGAGTACGACGAGGTCCTGCCCTGGGACCACCTCGACTCCGGCCTCGACAAGGACTGGATGTGGGCCGACTGGGAGGACGCGCTCGCGGCCGCCAACGGCGAGGACATCGAGGTCGAGGACTGCCGCTGGACTCCCTGCTACGACTGCGGTGTGTGCCCGGAGATGGGCACCGAGATCCAGATCGGCCCGACGGGTCAGCAGCTGCTGCCGCTCGCGGTCGTCGGTGGCGGCCAGCCTGGTCAGCCGGGCACGGTCACCCAGGTCGTCCACTGACCCCTTGGGGTGATCACCGGGGTTCGCACCTTCGGGTCGCGCGCGGCCTCCCTCAGGCGGAGAGTGGGTCGTGAGGAGGCGTGATGGAGACGAGCGAGCTGTTCCACCGATCGCTGGTGCGATGGCGGGAGATCGTGCGTGGTGTGGGGGAGGGCCAGTGGGCCGCGCCCACGCCCTGCGCGGAGTGGGACGTGACAGCCCTCGTCAACCACGTGGTCGGCGAGATGCTCTGGGCGGTGCCGCTCTTCGAGGGCGCCACGATCGACGAGGTCGGGGACCGGTTCGAGGGCGACCTGGTCGGGCCTGATCCGCTCGCGGCGGCCGTGGCCGCTGCGGAAGCGGCCGACGCGGTCGTGGCGGCGCGGCTGCGGCCCGGGGCCCGCGTCCACCTGTCATACGGCGAGGAGGATGCGGGGGAGTACGCCCTCCAGCTGTCGGCCGACCTCCTCGTCCACGGGTGGGACCTGGCGGCGGCCACCGGGCAGGACCGTCGGATCGAGCCCGACCTGGTGGCGGCGGTCGCCGGCTGGTTCGCTGACCGCGAGGAGATGTACCGGACCGGAGGCGCCGTCGGCCCGCGCGTCCCCGCCGCCGGCGGGCCGCAGGCCGCGCTGCTGGCAGCCTTCGGCCGGGCCGCCGACTGGGAGCCGCCTCACGCCTCCTGAGGAGGCTCGGGTCCGGAGCCGCGGTCGACCAGCGGCGCCTCGAGCTTGTGGTGGTCGGAGCGCTCCGCCCAGCAGATCCAGGCGTCTCCCGGCTCCGGCACGTCGGGGTCCACCGCGTCGGTGCTGAAGCCGAGCTCGAGGTCCTTCTCGCGGATCAGGTCGAGCAGGGCGGGCTCCAGGGCCTTGCGGCACCACGCCTCGCCGCTCAGCTCCGCCGCCCTCGCCGCTCCCACGTGGCCGAGCCTGCCGGCGGCCAGGACCTCCGCGTCGTGCGGGGCATAGCAGTCGGACCACCGCACGTCGGTGCCGTCGAAGGCGCGGGTCACGTCGAGGCAGTCGCCGGGCACGGCGTCGCCCTCGGACGTCGTGCCGAGGAGCGCCACGGTCCCTCCGATCAGGACGACGACCCAGACCACCATCCCGGCGACGCCGAGCACGAGCCCGGTGACGGCCGCCCACAGCCCGCGGCGGCGACCGTCCGTCGTACGGACCAGGCCGACGATGCCCAGCACGACGGCCACCGGCGCCGCGCAGCAGGTCAGCCCGGACGCCAGCGCGGCCACCGACACCCCGTCGTACGGCGCGCGGACGGGCGGCCGGGGTGCGAAGGGGCTGCCCGGGCCGGGCGGCAGCGGCGGCGGGAGGCCAGGAGGAGTGGTCATCGCGCACCATCCTCGGCTGCCCGCGGCCCGGGCGGCGGGCCTTTCGGTGAAATCGCGCCGCCCGGGAGCCGGGTCAGTCCTGCCAGGTGAGGCGGCCGAAGATGCCGTCGGCCTCGGGGCCGGGGCCGGCTGCGAAGTAGAGGGCGTCCTTCGCGCCGAGCGACTCGCCGTTGCCGAAGGTCAGGCCCCAGAGGCCGTCGATCTCGACGCGGTGTCCGTCGGGCCGGCGCAGGAAGTCGACCGCCTTGTGGGTCGTGCTGTCGAGGACGGCGATGGTGCCGTCGCCGAAGTTGCCGACGAGGAGGTCGCCGTCGTACTTCCCGAAGCCCTTCTCGGGCGCCTTGGCGATGCCCCACGGGGCGTTGAGGTAGCGGCCGCCGTCCCACTTCTCCACGAGCTTGCCGTCGGGCGTGAACTCGGCGACACGGCCCTCGCCCGGCGCGGGCTCCTCCTCGCCGGCCGAGCCCCACTCGGCGTACGTCACGAAGACCGAGTCGCCGATGGTCTGCACGTTGAACGGCTGGTAGCCCTTCGGGAAGGGGTTCGCGAAGCCCGCGTCCTGCACGACCTCGAACTTCTGGTCGAGGACGACGACGCCCGGCTTCGCGCCGAAGTCGGCGAGGTAGATCCGGTCGTTCGCCGGCGAGATCGCCATGCCGAGGTACGACGCGCCGGCCTTGCTGTCGTCGTGGACGACGACGGAGTCCGTCGGGCGCGAGGCCGTGCCGTCCTCGTGCTTGACCTCGGTCCAGGCCGTGACCAGGCCGTCGTCGGTGGAGAACAGGAACGTCGCCGGCTGGGTGACCCGCCCTTCGCCGGGCACGCGCTGGCTGATCACGAAGCCCGTGCCGTGGTCGTTGTAGACGGTGCCGGTCGGGGTGCCGTCGCCGCCACCTGCCTGGGGGACGTCGACGACCTTCAGGTCGTCCTGGTGCAGCTTCTCCCCGTCGACGTCGCCGACGTACTCGAAGGACTTGCCCGTCGCGTTGGCCGTGACCCAGAAGTGGCCGCCCGCGCCGGCGGGGCGCAGCGAGATGCCCCAGGCGTTCTGCAGGCCGGGCTCCACGATCTGCGGCTTGTACGCCGACCAGTTGGCCACGAGGTTCGTCTGGACGTAGCCCGCGGGCCGGTCGTCCTGCCCTGCGTCGCCGGAGCCGGAGCTGGAGCAGGCGCTGGCGCCGATCACGAGGGTGAGCGCGACGGCGGACGTCGCGGCGGGACGGAGGAACTTCATAGTGAACCCTTTCGAGGGCAGGCAAGGTAAGGCTGCCCTAATGTAAAGGATCCTCGGGATGACACGACACCGGCCCGGCGCGTGGACGCGCCGGGCCGGTGTCGTGGCAGGAGTGGTGCGGTGAGCTGTCGGGCTGCTCAGTCGACCACGTCGTCGTCGAGCACGCCGTCGGTCGCCTCGACCCAGCAGGCCACCGGGCTGCCCGCCTGGAGCGCGCTGTGGGCGCTCGCGGCCGCGACCTCGACCTCCTCGCCGTGGAGGTTCAGGCGGGGAGCGCCGTCGACGGCGCGGACCTCGGCGCCGGGGAAGGCGCCGGCGATCCGCGTGAGGCAGAGCTGCATCTGGGTGCGGTCGGCCGCTTCGTCGGAGGCGGTCGGCGTGACGACCGCGAAGATCTGGCCGTTGTGGTCGACCGAGCAGCCCAGGTCGACCATCGTGACGGTGTTGTCCGTGGTCTTGGCCTGCACGCACTGGCCGGCCCTGGCGTTCTCCGGCGTCACCACCCGGTCGCTGACCGCGAAGACGGCGATGGCCCCGATCACGAGGAGCACCGTGCCGAGCACACCGAGCACGATGCCGGTGATCGCCATCCAGCGGCCGCGCGCCTTGCCCGGGCCGGTCCTGGCGATGCCGATCGCGCCGAGGATCACCGCGGGAATGCCCAGGCAGCAGGTGAGGCTGCACACGAACGACGCGATCGCGAGCGCGCTGTAGCCCGCGTTGCCGTCATTGGGCCCGGCGTACGCCTGGTACGCCGGCGGCGGAGCGAGTGGTCCGCCCGGGGGAGCGGGCGGCGGCGGGGTGGCGCCACCCATCCCCGGGTACGCCGGCGCGGGCGGAGCTGCCGGGGGCGGAGGTCCCGCGGGCGGGGCGACCGGCGGCGGGGGAGCAGGAGCACCGGCGGGTGGCGGAGGCGGCGTGGCCGGCGCCGGAGGCGTCTCGGGCGCTGCGGGCTCCTGCGGCTCCTCGGGCTGCGGCTGTCCCGGGTACGGGGGAAGGGTCACTGGGAACTCCCTGTGCTGAAGACGGCGCCCCGTAGGGGAGTGCCGCCGCTGTGGCGGACGAAGCAGGCGACCGTGTCGCCGGTCGTGGGTGTCGTGTCGGTGAGGGCGAGCGGCCGCACCTCGAGGCTGCGCGAGTCGAGCGCCGAAGCACCGACGCCCAGGTCCTCCGCGGCGCCGAGGCACCGCCAGCCGATGGTGGCGAGGTCGTCACCCGAGCCCATGGTCCGCAGGGCGAAGACCTCGGCGTCGTGGGTCTTCGCGCAGTCGACGGCGCCGAGCTTGCGCAGGCTGCTGCTGCCGGTGGCGAGGTCAGGGCTGGTCAGGCAGGTGCCGACGACGATGGTGGGCAGCCGGACCGCATCGTGGTGGACCAGGCGCCCGGTCAGGGCGGCGCAGCCGGCGACGACGGCGAGCGCGAGCACCACGCCGGCGACCAGCGGCCAGCGCCGTCGGCGGCTGGTCGCGTCGGACGTCGCACCCTCGGCGTCCTCCACGGGGGCACGGTGTCCCCGCCAGGTCGGTTGCTGCGCCACGGGCCACCTTCCGTGAGTTGCCGGAGTCGTGGACCGCAGCGTATCGCCGCAGGTGGCACCTCCGACGGGCAACGAGAGGATCCCTGTGCATGACCTCGGCCGCGCGGGCATATCCTCAGCCCGTGCGCGAACAGCCCGAGCAGCAGGCCCCACCGGTCCAGCGACTGCGGATCCGGTACGCCAAGCGCGGCCGCCTGCGGTTCACCAGTCACCGCGACTTCAGTCGCGCCTTCGAGCGCGCCGTCTTCCGCGCCCGCATCCCGATGGCCTACTCGTCGGGCTTCAACCCCCACCCCCGCATCTCGTACGCCGGCGCGGCGCCGACCGGCTCGGCGAGTGAGGCGGAGTACGTCGAGATCGCCCTGCGCGAGAAGGTCGACCCGGCTGCGGTGGGCGCGCTCCTCGAGGAGGCGCTGCCCGACGGGCTCGACGTGCTGACGATCGTCGAGTCGCCCGGCGGGTCGCTCGCCGACCGGCTCGAGGCGAGCCGGTGGCTCATCGACCTCGCCGCCGACGTCGCCGCCACCGAGGCTGCGGTCACGCAGTTCCTCGGCTCCGACGAGGTGCTCGTCGAGCGGATGACCAAGAAGGGGCTCCGCTCCTTCGACTGCCGCGGTGCCGTGGTGGCCCTCGCGGTGGCCCCGGGCGAGCGGGGAGCCCGCCTCGACCTGGTGCTGCGCCACGGCGTACCGAGCGTGCGTCCGGACGACGTCCTCACGGGCCTGGCCGGCGCAGGCCTGGCGAGCACGGGTGCGCCCCTCTTCACCCGCCTCGAGCAGGGCACCCTCGACGACGACGGCACCATCGGCGACCCGCTGGTCTGATCGGGGTTTCTGGCGCCGCAGAGGCCGTGTGCGATACTCGCCAGTGACCGACGTCTCTCCCGCACCCGCGAGGGCGACCGACGTCCGACGACGTTCTCGCCGGTCCTGCCGGCACAGTGGTGAAGGTCGTCACCACGCCGCGACGCGGCTCCCTTGGTTGGCCGAGCTGGTGACAGCAGCTCCCGATCGGCGGGGCACAGCGACCGCGGCAGGTGGCCGACGCGCACGACTGACGCACCCCGAGCGGGGGACTCGCCGCCACCACCAGGCTTTCGTGCTGCGCCCCGGGCGACCGGAGCGCGAGCGCCGAACAGGATTGCGCCGGGGGTCCAGGGGCCCACCGGCGGAGGAGCACCACATGCTCGACGAGACCACCGACACCACGGTCGAAACCACCGCGCCGGAGGCAGCCGAGGCTGCCGAGGCGCCCGCTCCGGCCAAGAAGGCCGCTGCGAAGAAGACCGCCGCCAAGAAGGCGCCGGCGAAGAAGGCCGCTGCGAAGAAGGCGCCCGCCAAGAAGGCCGCCGCCCGTCCCGCCGCCGCGGAGACAGCCGACGCGAACGCCGAGGGCGAGACCACTGCGCCGGCCGAGAAGCCCGCGAAGAAGGCCGCCGCCAAGAAGGCGCCGGCGAAGAAGGCCGCTGCGAAGAAGGCGCCCGCCAAGAAGGCCGCCGCGAAGGCGAAGCCCGTCGACGAGGCGCTCCCGCTCGACGTCGCCGCCGACACCACTGACACCGCCGGCGCTGCGGTCGCCGACACCGCTGACGCTGCTGCTCCCTCAGAGGGTGCGAGCGCGGCCGTGCTCTTCCAGGCGCCGGAGACCCCGAAGCGCACCCGCACTCGCCAGCCCGCGAAGAAGGCCGCTGCGCCTGCCCCGCAGGAGCCGGTCGAGGACGAGGCCGTCGAGGACGACGAGACCGGCGAGGCCGAGGCCACCGAGGCGCTGGTCGAGGCCGCCGCGACCACGGAGGCATCCGCGGAGGCGACCGACGTACCTGCCGAGGCGGACGACGCCGAGGACGAGGACGACGCCGAGGACGGCGATGACGCCGACTCCGACGAGGAGGGGCAGCCCCGCAACCCGAACCGTCGCCGTCGCCGTCGCGGAGGCCGTCGCCGCCGCAAGCCGGGCGAGGGCAACGGCGCGTCCGACGCCGAGGGCAACGACGACGCCGAGGGCGAGACCGAGGCCGGCCAGGGCAACGGCCAGAACCAGGGCCAGAACAACGGTCGCAACGGCGGTCAGGGCAACGGCCAGAACCGCAACCAGAACCGCAACCAGAGCGCCAAGGCCGACGCCGAGGCCGCCGACGAGGCGTCCGCCGACAACGGCCCCGAGGGCGACGACAACGACAACGAGGGTGGCGAGGGCGGCACGACCCGCCGCCGTCGCCGCCGCGTCCGCGCCGGTGAGTCCACCGCCGGCGACGACGACCCGGAGAACACCGTCACCCGGGTCCGCCCGAGCCGCACCGGCGAGGACCAGATCACCAGCGTCCAGGGCTCCACGCGCCTCGAGGCGAAGAAGCAGCGCCGCCGCGAGGGCCGCGAGGCCGGCCGCCGCCGCGCGCCGATCGTCTCCGAGGCCGAGTTCCTGGCCCGCCGCGAGTCGGTCGACCGGGTCATGGCGATCCGCCAGCGGGGCGACCTCACCCAGATCGCGGTGCTCGAGGACAAGGTCCTCGTCGAGCACTACGTCGCCCGTGAGTCGCAGACGAGCCTCATCGGCAACGTCTACCTCGGCCGCGTGCAGAACGTCCTGCCCTCGATGGAGGCCGCCTTCATCGACATCGGCAAGGGCCGCAATGCCGTCCTGTACGCCGGTGAGGTCAACTGGTCCGCGCTCGGCCACAAGGAGGGCCAGCCGCGCAAGATCGAGAACGTCCTGAGCTCCGGCCAGACCGTCCTCGTCCAGGTGACCAAGGACCCGATCGGCCACAAGGGCGCGCGCCTGACCTCGCAGGTCTCGCTCGCCGGCCGCTTCCTCGTCTACGTGCCCGACGGCACGACGAGCGGCATCTCCCGCAAGCTCCCCGACACCGAGCGCGCCCGTCTGAAGGCCCTCCTCAAGGAGATCGTCCCGGACACCGCCGGCGTCATCGTCCGCACCGCCGCCGAGGGCGCCGCCGAGGACGAGCTGACCCGCGACGTCGAGCGTCTCAAGGCCCGCTGGGAGGAGATCGAGCGCCAGACGCAGGGCGACGCCAAGGGCAGCGCCCCGAAGCTCCTCTACGGCGAGCCCGACCTCACCCTGAAGGTGGTCCGCGACCTCTTCACCGAGGACTTCGCCAAGCTGGTCATCCAGGGCGACGACGCGTGGAACACCGTCCAGCAGTACGTCGCGCACGTCGCGCCCGACCTCGAGGACCGCCTCGAGAAGTACGACGGCGACGACATCTTCGCGACGTACCGGGTGACCGAGCAGATCCAGAAGGGCCTCGACCGCAAGGTCTGGTTGCCCTCCGGTGGCTCGCTGATCATCGACCGCACCGAGGCGATGACGGTCGTCGACGTCAACACGGGCAAGTTCACCGGCTCCGGGGGCAACCTCGAGGAGACGGTCACCAAGAACAACCTCGAGGCCGCCGAGGAGGTCGTCCGCCAGCTCCGCCTGCGCGACATCGGCGGCATCATCGTCGTCGACTTCATCGACATGGTCCTCGAGTCCAACCGTGACCTCGTCCTGCGTCGCCTGGTCGAGTGCCTCGGCCGCGACCGCACCCGCCACCAGGTCGCCGAGGTCACCTCGCTCGGCCTCGTGCAGATGACCCGCAAGCGGATCGGCACGGGCCTCGTCGAGTCCTTCTCCGAGACCTGCGAGCACTGCCACGGCGACGGCTACATCACCCACACGATGCCGATCGAGCCGAAGAAGACCGACGAGGGCGGCAACGCCCGCGGCGGCAACCGGCGCAACCGCGGCAAGGGTGGCAACCAGCAGGACAACAACGGGGGCAACGGCCAGGACAACGGTGGCAAGGCCCCGTCGCCCAAGGACGTCGCCGCGATGGCGCACGCCCCCGAGGCTGACGGCCACGCGGACGCCGACGGTGTGAGCGAGGCGACCGCGGTTGCCGACGCTGCGGTCGAGACCGTCGTCGAGGCCGCTCCGGCCGGCCAGCGCGAGCAGGCCGTCGTCCCGGAGTTCCTGCCCGGCGAGCCCGACCTGCGTGAGCTCCGTGCCCAGCAGAAGGCCGAGGAGGAGGCGCGTGCCGCCGCCGAGGCCGAGCGCCAGGCGGAGGAGGCCGAGCGCAAGGCCGCCGAGGCCGCGGAGCGCAAGGCGCAGCGTGACGCCGAGCGCCAGGCCCAGCGCGAGGCGCGTGCCGCCGAGCGCAGGGCGGCCGCCGAGGCCGCTGCCGCAGCCGAGGGTGAGTCCGCCGACGAGCCGGACGCCGAGGTCGCCGCTGCCGACGACGCCGACGCCGCTCCCGACCAGGCTCCCGCCGTGGAGGCTCCCGCCGTGGAGGCTCCCGTGGAGACCAAAGGGGAGGCGGAGGTTCCGGCTGCCCCGGTTGCCACGACCAAGGTCGTGACCCGCGAGCGCCGCGCCGTACGCCGTGTCGCCGGCTCCACCGCCGGTGCCGCGCCCGAGCCGGTCGTGGTCGCGCCGCCCGTGGTCGTCGAGCCGGCGTCCGCGCCGGAGCCGCCGCGCGTCATCACCCGCCAGCGCCGGGCCGTGACCCGCGCTGCGGGCGCGGGCACGCCGGTCGAGGCACCCGTCGTCGAGGCACCCGCCGAGGACGCTGAGGGGGCTGCGGAGCACGCGGCCAACGAGCTCCACGTCCCGGTCAAGAAGAAGGGCGCCCGCAAGCGCTGACACGGTCTCCGCGGCAGCGGCCGCAGGCGGGGTCAGCCCCGTTTTGCGCCTCTGCCGCGGGTTCCGTAGTATTGCCCCTCGGTGTGCATCAGCGCGCCCGTCATTCCCTGTGCGGCCCCGGTGCCGGCGTGCCCCAGGGGAGCCCTTAGTTTTCAAGTACTGATCGAAGGAGACCGCGGTGTACGCGATCGTCAAGGCTGGCGCCAAGCAGCAGAAGGTTGCCGTGGGCGACGTCATCGAGATCGACCTGGTCGAGACCAAGGCCGGCGACTCCGTCGAGCTGCCCGTCGTCCTCCTCGTCGACGGCGAGGCCGTGACCTCCACCGGTCTCGACAAGGCTTCTGTCACCGCTGAGGTCCTCGGCGGCTTCAAGGGCCCGAAGATCATCATCCAGAAGTACAAGAACAAGACCGGCTACAAGAAGCGCCAGGGTCACCGCCAGAAGTACACCCAGGTCAAGGTCACCGCGATCAACGCCTGAGGCGTCGCGGACGAGAACTTCGAACAGATCCCAGAGGACTGAAAAATGGCTCACAAGAAGGGTGCCGCGAGCACCAAGAACGGTCGTGACTCCAACGCGCAGCGCCTCGGCGTGAAGCGCTTCGGCGGTCAGCTCGTCAACGCCGGCGAGATCATCGTCCGCCAGCGTGGCACCCACTTCCACCCGGGCGCCAACGTCGGCCGCGGTGGCGACGACACGCTCTTCGCCCTCGCCGCCGGTGCGGTCGAGTTCGGCACGAAGCGCGGCCGTCGCGTCGTCAACATCGTCCCGGGCGAGTGACTCTGACGTCACTCACCTGAGTCTTTCGAAGGGCGTCCCTGCAAGCGGGGGCGCCCTTCGGTATTTTCTTCCCGCGCCGTCCGGCGCATCCCAGAAGCGGAGTAACCCATGGCAGTGCCCACGTTCGTCGACAAGGTGACGCTCCACGTCGCCGCCGGACGCGGTGGTCACGGCGTTGCCTCCGTCCACCGGGAGAAGTTCAAGCCGCTCGGCGGGCCCGACGGCGGCAACGGTGGCCCCGGCGGCTCGATCATCCTGCGCGTCGACCCCGACGTCACCACCCTGATCGACTACCACCACAGCCCCAAGCGCCGCGCCTCCAACGGCGGCCAGGGCGCCGGCGACCACCGCAACGGTGCCCACGGCCAGGACCTGGTCCTGCCCGTGCCCGACGGCACGATCGTCAGTCTCCGCGACGGCACGGTGCTGGGCGACATGCTCGGCGCCGGCACGGAGATGGTCGTCGCGCAGGGTGGCAAGGGCGGCCTCGGCAACGCCGCGCTGGCCAGCGCCAAGCGCAAGGCCCCCGGCTTCGCGCTGCTCGGCGAGCCCGGCGAGGAGCTCGAGATCGTCCTCGAGCTCAAGGTCGTCGCCGACATCGGCCTCGTCGGCTTCCCCTCCGCCGGCAAGTCCTCGCTGATCGCGAGCATCAGCCGCGCACGGCCCAAGATCGCCGACTACCCCTTCACGACGCTGGTCCCCAACCTCGGTGTCGTCCGCGCCGGCGACACGACGTTCACCGTCGCCGACGTTCCCGGCCTGATCGAGGGTGCCGCCGAGGGTCGCGGCCTGGGCCACGACTTCCTGCGCCACATCGAGCGGTGTGCCGCTCTGCTGCACGTCATCGACACGGCCAACATCGAGCCCGGCCGCAACCCGGTCGACGACCTCGACATCATGGAGGGCGAGCTCCAGCGCTACGGCGGCCTCGAGGACCGTCCCCGCCTGGTCGCGCTCAACAAGATCGACGTGCCCGACGGCCGCGACATCGCGTCGTTCGTCGTCGACGAGCTCCGCGAGCGCGGCCTCGAGGTCTTCGAGGTCAGCGCGGCGTCGGGCGAGGGCATGAAGGAGCTCATCTTCGCGATGGCCCGGATCGTGCAGGCGGCGCGCGCCGAGAAGCCGCACACCGAGGCGACCCGCATCGTCATCCGTCCGCGCAGCGCCGACGGTGCCGACGACTTCACCGTCACCCGCACCGGCGAGGGCTGGCGTGTCCGCGGCGAGAAGCCCGAGCGCTGGATCCGCCAGACCGACTTCTCCAACGAGGAGGCCGTGGGCTTCCTCGCCGACCGCCTCAACCGCCTCGGCGTCGAGAAGCGCCTCGGTGAGCTGGGTGCCGTCGAGGGCGACGCGATCCTCATCGGTGCCGAGGACAACTCGGTCGTCTTCGACTACCGCCCCGAGCTCGACGCCGGTGCGGGCGAGATGCTCGGCCGCCGCGGCGAGGACCAGCGGCTGCGTGAGGACCGCCCCGCCAACCAGCGCCGCCGCGACATCGCGGAGGCGCTGGAGGAGAAGGGCGAGAACGAGACCCGCGCCGACGTCGCCCGCCGCCTCGACCAGAAGCGCGGCGGCAGCTCCGGCCCGATGTCCTACGAGATCGGCTCTGCCGAGGACCCTGACTGGAACGAGTCCGACCCGGACGCCCAGTCGTGACCGCTCGCTCCGAGGTCACCTCGGCCGCGCGGGTCGTGGTCAAGGTCGGCTCCTCCTCACTCACGACCGCCGCGGGCGGCATCGACCCCGACGCCGTGCGCCGGCTGGTCGACGTCCTCGCCGCCGTGCGGGCGCGGGGTGCCGAGGTGGTGCTCGTGTCCAGCGGCGCGATCGCCGCCGGCCTGGCCCCGCTGGGGCTGGCGAAGCGGCCCCGGGGGCTCGCCGCGCAGCAGGCGGTCGCGTCGGTGGGGCAGGGCCTGCTGGTCCACCGCTACACCGAGGAGCTCGCGCGCCACGGCCTGATCGCGGGGCAGGTGCTGCTCACGGTCGACGACGTCACGCGGCGCTCGCACTACAAGAACGCCCACCAGACGCTGGCCGAGCTGCTCCACCTCGGCGTCCTGCCGGTCGTCAACGAGAACGACACCGTCGCGACCCACGAGATCCGGTTCGGTGACAACGACCGCCTCGCCGCGCTCGTCGCGCAGATGGTCCACGCCGACCTGCTGGTGCTCCTCTCCGACGTCGACGGCCTCTACGACGGCCACCCCAGCGAGCCCGGCACCTCGATGCTCACCGACGTCCGCGGCGAGGCCGACCTGGCCGGGGTGAGGATCGGCTCCGTCGGCTCGGCCGTCGGCACCGGCGGCATGGTCACCAAGGTCGAGGCCGCGCGCATCGCGACCGGCGCCGGCATCCCCGTCGTGCTCACCTCCGCGGCCAACGCGGAGCAGGCGCTCGGTGGCGACGCGGTCGGCACGCTCTTCCACGCGACCGGCAAGCGCCGGCCCACCCGTCTGCTCTGGCTCGCCCACGCGACCGAGCCCAAGGGCCGCCTGCTGCTCGACGCCGGTGCCGCCCGCGCGGTCGTCTCGCGCGGCGCCTCGCTGCTCGCGGCCGGGCTCACGGGCGCCGAGGGCGTCTTCGAGGCCGGTGACCCGGTCGACCTGGTCGACCCGGCCGGCGTCTCCGTCGCGCGCGGCCTGGTCAACTTCGACGCCTCCGAGGTGCCGGGGCTGTTGGGCAAGTCGTCGCGGGCGCTGCTGGCCGAGTTCGGCAAGGGCTACGACCGCGTGGTCGTCCACCGCGACGACCTGGTCCTCCTGTGACCCCACGCGACGTCGTACGCCGGGGGCGGCTCGTCGCCGCGTGCCTCGTCGCGCTCGGCGCCGTGGTGCTGCTCCTGCTGACCACTCGCACGGTCACGTCGCCCGACCTGGTCGGGCTGCAGGCCCTCTCGCCGGCAGCGGTGCCGGCGCTGGTGGTCGCGCTCGTCCTCGCCGTGGTGCCGCTGGGCGGCTGGAGCCGTCGGGTCCTGGTGGTCCCGTCGGTGCTCGCCGTCGTCGCGGCCCTCGTCGTGGCGAGCGTCCGCGTGGCGCCGCGCTGGGTGGCGCAGGGCGTGCCGACGAGCGATGCCACCACCCTCCGCGTGATGACGGCCAACCTCCGCCTCGGCCTGGCCGACCCGGCCGCGGTGCTCGCCGCCGTGCGCCGGGAGAAGCCGGACCTCGTCGCCTTCGAGGAGATCACGCCCGGGCTGCAGCGTGCGCTCGAGGCGGGCGGCCTGCGCCGGCAGCTGCCCTACGTGGCGGGCCGCGCCGAGCCCGGCGCCACCGGCACGCTCGTCTACGCCGTCGACCGGCTGACGTCGGTGACGTCGCTCGGGCTGGTGCACGACTCGTGGTCCGTGGAGTTCCGGGGCCTGCGCGTGTGGGGCGTCCACCCGGCGTACCCCTACGACTCCGCGTGGCTGCGCGACCAGGAGCGCCTCGCGACGGCGGCAGGGGAGCAGCGACCCGACGTCGCTGTCGGCGACTTCAACGCGACGCTCGACCACCCGCCGTTCCGCCGGATCCTCGACCGTGGGCTGACCGATGCGGCGGAGCAGGCCGGCGAGGGGTGGCAGCCGACCTGGCCCTCCGACGGGTCGAAGGGCTTCCCGGTGCCGGTGACCGCGATCGACCACGTTCTGGTCGGCCGGGGGATCACCGCGGTCGGGACCCGCGTCCACACCATCCCCGGCACCGACCACCTGATGCTGGTCGCCGTCCTCGCGCTGCCGCCCGGCCCGTAACCTTGGCCCTGCCATGACCGTCTACCTCGACCACGCCGCGACCACCCCGATGCGCCCCGAGGCCATCGAGGCGATGGCCGCGCAGCTCGGCCTGGTCGGCAACGCCTCGTCGCTCCACGCCTCCGGCCGTGCGGCGCGCCGCGTCGTGGAGGAGTCCCGCGAGCGGATCGCGCAGGCGCTGGGCGCCCGGCCCACCGAGGTGGTCTTCACCTCCGGCGGCACGGAGGCGGACAACCTGGCGCTCAAGGGCCTCTGGTGGTCGCGCGGCCGCCGGCGCGTGCTCAGCACCCTGGTCGAGCACCACGCGATCCTCGACCCCCTGGCCTGGCTGGACGGCCACGAGGGCGCCGAGGTCACGCTGCTTCCGGTCGACGGCGGCTGCCGCCTCGATCTCTCCGCCCTCGACGAGGCGTTGAGCGACGAGGTCAGCTTCGTCAGCGTCATGTGGGCCAACAACGAGACCGGCGTCCTGCAGCCGCTCGACGAGGTCGTCGCCCGCGCCGCGGCGTACGGCGTGCCGGTGCACAGCGACGCGGTGCAGGCCGTGGGCGCGGTGCCGGTCGACTTCGCCGCGAGCGGCCTCGACGCGCTGACGCTGACCGGCCACAAGCTCGGCGGTCCGTACGGCGTGGGCGCACTGCTGGTCCGCCGCGAGCTGGAGCTGACGCCCCTGCTCCACGGGGGTGGCCAGGAGCGCGACGTGCGCAGCGGCACGATCGACGTCCCCGCGATCGCGGGCTTCGCCGCGGCGGTCGAGCTCGCGGTCAAGGAGCAGGCCGACAGCCGCGCGCGGCTCAGCGCCCTGCGTGACGACCTGGTCGCCGGCGTGCGGGCGGCGGTGCCCGATGCGGTCGTCCACGGCGACCCCGCGGTCCAGCTGCCGGGCCACGCCAACCTCGGTTTCCCCGGCTGCGAGGGCGACTCGCTGCTGATGCTGCTCGACGCCCAGGACATCGAGTGCTCCACCGGCTCGGCCTGCAACGCGGGTGTCCCGCAGCCGTCCCACGTCCTGCTCGCGATGGGCTGCTCCGACGAGGAGGCCCGCGGCTCGCTGCGGTTCTCGCTCGGCCACACCTCGACCGCGGCCGACGTCGAGGCGCTGGTCGCCGCGATCGGCCCGGCCGTCGAGCGCGCCCGCGCTGCCGGCGTACGTCGATGAGGGCCCGCGTCGTGGGGGTCGTGCGATGAGGGTCCTCGCCGCCATGTCCGGGGGAGTGGACTCGGCCGTCGCCGCCGCGCGCGCCGTCGAGGCCGGCCACGACGTCACCGGCATCCACCTCGCACTGTCGCGCAACCCCAAGTCCTACCGCTCGGGCGCCCGCGGCTGCTGCACGATCGAGGACTCCAACGACGCCCGCCGCGCCGCCGACGTCATCGGCATCCCGTTCTACGTGTGGGACATGAGCGAGGAGTTCCACGAGGGCGTCGTCGAGGACTTCCTCGCCGAGTACGCCTCCGGGCGCACGCCCAACCCCTGCCTGCGCTGCAACGAGAAGATCAAGTTCGCGGCAGTGCTCGAGCGGGGCCTGGCGCTCGGCTTCGACGCGGTGGCCACCGGCCACTACGCGACGCTGCGCACCGGGCCGGACGGTCTGGTCGAGCTGCACCGGGCCGTCGACTCCGCCAAGGACCAGTCCTACGTCCTCGGCGTGCTGACCCAGGAGCAGCTCGCCCATTCGCTGTTCCCGCTGGGCGACACCCCGAAACCGGAGATCCGTGCCGAAGCCGGACGCCGTGGCCTGCTCGTCGCCGACAAGCCCGACTCCCACGACATCTGCTTCATCAGCGACGGCGACACCGGTGGCTGGCTCACCGAGAAGCTCGGTGACTCTGCTCCGGCCGCGGGGTCGATCGTGTCGTCGTCGGGCGAGGTGCTCGGGACCCACGAGGGCACCCACCGCTTCACGATCGGGCAGCGCAAGGGGCTCCGCCTGGGCCACCCGGCGCCCGACGGCAGGCCGCGCTTCGTCCTCGACATCTCGCCGGTCTCCGGCACGGTCACGGTCGGCTCGCGTGAGGAGCTCCGGGTCGACGGCCTGAACGCCATCCGCCCCCGGTGGTGCGGCACGGAGCCCGCGGTGCTGGACGGGCCCGAGGTGAGGGTCCAGCTGCGTGCCCACGGCGACGAGCACCGCGCGCGGGTCGTCGTGCAGGGCGACCACGTCGACGTCGAGCTGCTCGACCCCGCCTCCGGCATCGCTCCGGGCCAGGCGGTCGTCATCTACGACGGCACGCGCGTCGTCGGCTCGGCGACCATCGCCGCCACCCGGCGTACGGAGGTGGGCGCGTGAGCGCGACGGGCATCGGCTCGATGCCCGGCGGCGACGCGCTGGCCGGCGAGGGCGACAACGCGCACGAGTACGCCGAGGCGGTGCGGCTCGTCCTCGGCGAGCTGCCCGACTTCCCCCACCTTCCCGAGCTCCCCGGCCGTGGCGCCGGTGCCGGCATGACCGGGCGCGCGCTCGCGCTCGTGAGCGAGCTGGGCGTCGACCTGCAGCCCGCCGGCTGGCGGCTCACCGGCTCGGGCTCGGGCGTCGACCACCGTCGCGCCCGCTCGCTGCTCGGTCGTGACCTCGACGTCTTCGAGGAGCACGCCCAGGGCGTCTCCGGCCCGGTGAAGGTCCAGGTCTGCGGCCCGTGGACCCTCGCCGCGACCGTCGAGAAGCCGCGCGGCGACAAGGTCCTCTCCGACCACGGCGCGCGACGCGAGCTCGCCGAGGCGCTCGCCCTCGGGGTCGCCGACCACGTCGCCGACGTACGCCGCCGGGTGCCGCACGCCTCCGAGATCGTCGTGCAGGTCGACGAGCCGGCCCTGCCGGCCGTCCTCGGCGCGCGGGTGCCGACGGCGTCCGGGTTCGGCAAGCACCGCACGATCCACCCGCCCGAGGCCTCAGCGGCGCTCGAGACCCTGGTGGGCGCGATCAGTGACGCAGGCGCCGTGCCGATCGTGCACTGCTGCGCCCCCGACGTGCCCGTCGAGCTGCTTCGTGGGGCGGGTGCTCGTGGGCTTGCCGTCGACCTCGCGGTGCTGCCCGCGTCGGCCTATGACGGCGTCGCCGCCGCGCTCGAGGCGGGGGAGCGGCTGCTGCTCGGCGTCGTGCCGACGCTCGCCCCGGACACGGCGCCCACCGACAAGCAGGTGGCCGAGAAGGTGCTGCGCTTCCTCGACATGCTCGGCCTCGAGCCGGGCCCGGGGCTCGTGCTCACCCCCGGCTGCGGCCTGGCCGGTGCCTCGCCGGCCTGGGCGCGGCGGGCGCTCGAGCTGGTCCAGGCGGCCTCGCAGCACCTGCGGTGATCCGCCCCGCTGCGGGCATCTGCGCCCGTCGTCNTTGTAAAGCCCTGTTACTGACACTGGTGCCCTCGTGCACGAGGGCGCACGTGCAGGCAACAGGGCGTTACAACGGATCGCCCGGTTACCGTTCGGCCATGCGCCGACTCCTCGCCCTCGCTCCGCTGCTCCTCGTCGCGGCGTGCGGCGGCCCGGACGTGCACGCCGGCAAGCCCGTCGCCGCGACCTCGGAGGCACTCGTCGCGGTGGCGCTGAGCCACCTCACGCCGAACCCGGACGAGATCGAGTACCGCAGGGCCGGCGAGCCCATCGACGACATGGGCACCACGGATCCCTCGCTCGGAGGCGTGCTGCGCTGGAAGCCGGACCCGGACTTCGTCATGGACGTCCAGGTGCAGCCGACGCCGAAGGGCTTCACAGCGTGCAGTGAGATCTACACCTGCGCGAAGCTCGGCAAGGCGGAGCTGGCCTGGCAGGACGGTGGCGAGGACGCGCCGCCGTACCTCAAGGTCTTCGTCGTGCGCGACGGCGAGCTCCGCTCGGTGGGCTACGAGGGCGGCATGACGGGCGACCCGCGCACCAGCCTGCTGCCGTTCGACCTGCGCGAGCTCGAGCAGATCGTGACCGACCCGGCGTTCTCGATGACGACCACCGAGGGTGCCGTCGAGGCGGGCAAGGAGCTCGCGCACGATGGAGTGAAGGGCTCGCGGGTCAGGCCCATGCGACTCGCAGAACCCGCCCCTCCTCCCCGTACGACGCCGCGGTCGCTCGCCGCAGCGGTGCAGGCCCACCTCGTGCAGGCAGGCGAGCCGCACCTCGTGCGGAGCGGTCGTGCCGGGGTCTTCGCCGAGCCGGGCGGCACGCCCGAGCCGGCGGTCGGCGTGACACTGGCGCTCCGCCACGGCCTGACGATGCACGTGACCGTCATCGACGCGGACGACGAGGACGTCGACCGCTGCCAGCCGACCCTGGCGTGCTGGCCGTGGGACGGGGTGCTGCACGCGGGGCGCGAGGGGCTGGGCGGCTCGTTCGCGCACCACGACGGCTACTCGGTCCATGCCTGGCTGGAGGGCGCCGGGGTGCACGCCACGAGGAACGCGTGGTTCCTCTCGGCGGAGCGGGGTCACCACGCGCAGTGGATCCAGCTGGACGTCGCGGGCCTCGCCAGCCTCGACGGCGAGGACCAGGACGGCCCGGAGGGGGTCAGCCCCCGGACCACGCCCGAGCTGGTCAGGGCCGGCGAGAAGCTCACCTGGTTCCACGACTGACCGGAAATGCCGCACGCGGCCACCCCCACGAGGGGAGTGGCCGCGCGCTGCGTCGTACGCCGGACGGCTGGGGTCAGCCGATGTGCACGCCGCCGTGACCGGCTGCGTCCTGGAGCTCCTCGTGCTTGACGTTGAGGAAGACCCAGACGATCAGCGAGGCGCCGAGCATCAGGAAGGTGCCGACGAGGAAGCCGTGGGTGGCTCCGGTCGGGAACTTCGCGAGGTACTCCACGCCCGCGTAGAGCTGGTCGACGGTCTTGACGCCGGCCTTGGCGAGCAGGCCGTGCTGGGCTTCCGGGTTGGCGTTCCACCAGCCGAAGAAGCCCTGGTGCAGCGCGGTGTGGATCTTCTCGCCGTGGGCGTTGCCGAAGTGGGCGCCGACCGTGGAGAGGACGGCCAGGCCGAGCGCGCCGCCGATCTGCTGCATCGTGTTGAGGACACCCGAGCCGATGCCCGAGTCCTCGTGGCGCAGGTGGTGCACGGCGGTCAGGGTGAGCGGCACGAAGACCGCGCCCATGCCCAGGGCCATGATCGTGATGAACGGCATGATCTGGGTCCAGTAGTTGATGTTGTCGCCCAGGTGGTGGCCCGGCTGCAGCGCGGCGAGCACGTCGTTCGCGCCGTCCTTGACCGAGAGCCGCGAGAAGCCGAAGAGCGCCGAGGCCGCGATCAGCGTGCCGGTGCCGGCGATGATCTTCGGGTCGATCTTCGTGACCAGGTTGGACACGACGCCGGCCGAGAGCACCATGCCGAAGCAGAACGGCAGGAACGCGAAGCCGGTGTGCAGCGGGGTGTAGCCGATGACGTTCTGCATGTACTGGCTGAGGAAGAAGAACATCGAGAACATCGCGGCCGGCATCAGCATCATCGCGACGAACGACGCGGCGCGCGTCCGGTTGGCGAAGATCCGGAAGGGCAGCAGCGGCTCGGCGACCCGGGACTCGACCGCGACGAACGCGACGAGCAGGACCGCCGCGGCGACGAGGGCGCCGATCGTGGAGCCCGCGCCCCAGCCGTAGTCCTGGTTGCCGGCGCGGGTGAGGCCGAAGACCAGGGCGACGAGGCCCGCCGTACCGAGGAAGGCGCCGGGGACGTCGAGGCGGCCGTTGTGACGGTCCGACTCCGGCAGGATGCGCGGCGCGAGCAGCGCGGCAGCAAGGCCGATCGGCACGTTGATGAGGAAGGTCAGGCGCCAGCCGTGGACGTCCCAGCCGAAGAACGACGGGTTGGAGCCGGTCAGCCAGCCACCGAGGATCAGGCCGATCGCGGCGCCGACGCCCGACATCGTGGCGTACATCGCCATGGCGCGGTTGCGCGACGGGCCCGGCGGGAAGGTCGTGGTGATCAGCGACAGCGCGGCGGGGGAGGCGAGCGCGGCACCGAGGCCCTGGAGGCCACGGGCGCCGAGCAGGAGGCCCTCGTTGGTGGCGAGGCCACCGAGGAGGGAGGCGATCGCGAAGACCGAGAGGCCGATCATGAACGCGCGACGGCGGCCGTAGAGGTCACCGAGGCGGCCGCCGAGCAGCAGGAAGCCGCCGAAGGCGAGGGCGTAGCCGGTGACGATCCAGGTGAGGTTCGTGCCGGTGATGCTCAGGTCGCGACCGATGAACGGGATCGCGATGTTGGCGATGGTCGCATCGAGCACCACCATCAGCTGCGCGACGCAGATGAGGACGAGCGCCCAGCCGAGGTGGGTCGCCGGCTTGGTGGCCGCCGCCTCCTCGGGCAGGTCGAGGATCTGTTCGGACATGGGTGTTCCTTCGGGGTGTGGGTGGGGCCGAGGGGTCTGGAGCCGGGCTGGGTGGGCGCCGGCGTGGGGCTGGTGGAGCGGAAGGTCAGGAGCGGTGGTTGGTCGCCGCCGGGACGATGAGCTGGTCGATGATCCGGCTGACCAGCTCCTGGTCCGGGATCTCGCCGAGCATGAAGGCGCGGTGCAGGCAGATGCCGGCGAGCGCGGGGGCGAAGAGGTCGACCTCGATGTCGGCGCGGATCTCGCCACGCGCCTTGGCGCGCTCGTAGATCTCGTGGGAGACCGCGACCTTGGGACCGATCACCTTGGTGCGGAACTCGGCGGCGAACTCGGGGTCGCGCTGGATCGCCGTGAGGACGCTCGAGAAGATCGCCAGCGCCTGCGGCTGGATCATCCCCTCGGGCCCGCAGTACGCCGCGATCAGGTCGTCGCGGAAACTGCCGGTGTCGGGGGTGGCCGGCGCCGGCTTCTGGAGCAGGAGTGCGTCGATGACGAGGGAGACCTTCGCCTCCCAGCGGCGGTAGAGCGTCGCCTTGGAGGCCTTGGCCCGCTTCGCGACGGCGTCCATCGTGAGCCGGTCGTAGCCGACCTCGGAGAGCACGGCCAGCGCTGCCTCGAGGATCTCGCGCTCACGGTCGCCCTCGACGCGCGGCCGGCTGGCGTGCCCCGGGAGCGGGAGGGAGGACATCATCATCGGGCTTCTCCGTCGTGCATGGAACGAAACGGTTTCGTTTCGTCAAACGGTACGACATCGTTTCATCGGTCCGCAAGTCCCTGTCGTGACGACCCTTGAAAGCGCTGGTCAGACGCGCTATTTCAAGGAGTGGGCGGTGACTCGACCCGCCCCTCACAACTCGACATCGGAGGTGAACCACCATGTTGCTTCGGACTGACCCGTTCCGGGACTTCGACCGGCTCGCCCAGCAGATCATGGGCTCCGGCACCACGTCCCGGCCCGCGATCATGCCGATGGACGCCTGGCGCGAGGGCGACCGCTTCGTCCTCGAGTTCGACCTGCCCGGCATCGCGCCCGACACGCTCGACATCGACGTCGAGCGCAACGTCCTGACCATCCGCGCCGAGCGGCCCTCGCGCAGCGGCGACTGGGAGCCGCTCGCCGCCGAGCGTCCGCGTGGCCTCTTCAGCCGCCAGCTCGTGCTGGGGGAGAACCTCGACCTCGAGCGCATCGACGCGTCGTACGACGGTGGCGTGCTGCGCCTGGTCGTCCCCGTCGCCGAGAAGGCGAAGCCGCGCAAGGTCACGGTCAGCCACGGCGGCACCCAGGTGGGCGCCAGCCGCGACAGCGCCGAGCTCGAGACGAAGGAGCAGCACGACGCGGCCGACGCGTCCTGACCTGCAGAGACCCTGTCCACCCGGCCCCGGCCGAGGCGCACGGCGCCCCGGCCGGGGCCCGACCACTCGGGGGTCTCCCCTCAGTCCTCGAGGACCTCGAGCACCGAGGCCGCCGTGAACGCGTTCCACCGGGCGCTGTCGCGCAGCAGGTAGTGGCCGACGTCGCCCATGTCGTGGAAGGACGCCGACCGGGCCACGGACCGCGCCCGCTCGACGTACGCCTGGCTGAGGGCGAACGAGGTGATCCGGTCGCGCCGGCCATGGCCCACGACCAGGCGCCGGTCGCGCAGCGCAGCGACGGGCTCACCGTCGGGCAGCCAGGGGGCGAGCCCGACCACGCCCCGGACGGCGGGGGCGTCGCTGACGCGCATCGCGGTGCGCGCCCCCATCGAGTGACCCACGAGCGCGACCGGGACGTCGAGCTCGTCCCGGATCCGCTCGATCGCCCACCGGGCGTCGGGCACAGGCGAGGGCGAGACGTGGTCGTTCCAGCCGCGGACCCGGAAGCGGAGCAGCCAGACCGCGATGCCCTCGTCGTGCAGGCGCGGGGCGATCGCCCGCTGCAGGAAGCGTGCGCGGTGCCACGAGGAGCTGCGGTGGTCGACGGAGCGCGGTGAGTGGACGGCGCCACCGTGCAGCACCAGCGCGACGGCGCGCGGCGGTCGCGCCGGTGACAGGCGGCTGAGCAAGGGGTCGGGCACGGAGGTCCTCTCTCGGGGCTGCCCCTGGTTCGTCGCCGGGGCCGATCCGGATGGGTCCGTTCCCACCATGGCGGTTCGGACGCCGGGCTGTCAGTGGGGCACGGCAAGATGGTCCTCATGACGCTTCGAGAGGCTCCGGACGGCGCCGGGCAGGCCGCCGCCGACTCCGCTTCCGCCCGCCATCGCGAGCTCAGCGAGCAGATCGAGGGCGCGTCCGACGCCTACTACCGCGACGGCACCTCGCCGCTGTCCGACGCGGCGTACGACGCGCTGCTGGGGCAGCTGCGCGAGCTCGAGGAGCAGTTCCCCGAGCTGATCACGCCCGACAGCCCCACCCAGCGCGTGATGGGGCAGGCGTACACCGACTTCGCGGCGCACGACCACCTCCGGCGGATGGAGTCGCTCGACAACGCCTTCTCGCCCGACGAGCTCGCCAGCTGGTACGACCGGGTCGTCCGCGACGCCGGCACCCGCCCGGAGCTCCTCTGCGAGCTCAAGGTCGACGGCCTCGCGATCAACCTGCTCTACCGCGACGGCGTCCTCGAGCGGGCGCTGACCCGCGGCGACGGCACGACCGGCGAGGACGTCACGCCCAACGTGCGCACGATCAGCACGGTGCCGCACCGGCTCAAGGGCACGCCCGAGTTCCCCGTGCCGGCGCTCGTCGAGGTGCGCGGCGAGGTCTACATGACCGCGAAGACCTTCGAGGAGATCAACGCCCAGCAGGAGGCCGCCGGCAAGCCGCTCTACGCCAACGCGCGCAACACCGCCGCCGGCTCGCTGCGCCAGAAGGACCCGTCGGTCACCGCCTCGCGCAACCTCACGATGGTCTGCCACGGCATCGGCGCGCGCGAGGGCTTCGACGCCCGCGCCCAGTCCCAGGCGTACGCCGCGCTGGCGGCGTGGGGCATGCCCGTCGCGCCGACGGTCAAGGTCGTCCCTGACCTGGCTGCGGTGCAGGAGTTCATCGACTTCTACGGCGAGCACCGCCACGATGCGGCGATCCTCGACCACGAGATCGACGGCGTGGTGGTCAAGGTCGACGACGTCGGGCTGCAGCGCCGCCTCGGGTCGACGAGCCGCGCGCCCCGGTGGGCGATCGCCTTCAAGTACCCGCCCGAGGAGGTCCACGCGAAGCTGATCGACGTCCTGGTCAACACCGGGCGCACCGGCCGCGTGACGCCGTTCGGGCGCATGGAGCCGACGAAGGTCGCCGGGTCGACCGTGGAGATGGCGACCCTCCACAACTTCCACGAGGTCGCCCGCAAGGACGTGCGGCCCGGCGACACCGTGATCCTGCGCAAGGCCGGCGACGTGATCCCCGAGATCCTCGGCCCGGTGCTCGCGCTGCGCCCCGAAGGGCTGCCGGCGTGGGTGCCCCCGACCACCTGCCCCGCGTGTGGCACGGAGCTGGCGCAGCAGAAGGCCGGCGACAAGGACATGCGCTGCCCCAACCACCGTGACTGCCGTGCCCAGGTCGTCGAGCGGATCAACCACGTCGCTGGCCGCGGGGCCTTCGACATCGAGGGGCTCGGCTACGAGGCCGCGATCGCGCTCCACCAGGCCGGCGTCGTCGCCAACGAGGGAGACGTCTTCGACCTGACGCCGGAGAAGCTGCTGCAGGTGCCGCTCTTCACCCGCGCGGCGAAGAAGGCGGAGGTGGAGGCGGGTGCCGGCGACCGCGTGCTGACCGCCAACGCCCTGAAGCTGCTGAAGAACCTCGAGGAGCGCAAGGACACCGCGCTGTGGCGGGTCCTCGTCGGCCTCTCGATCCGTCACTGCGGCCCGAGCGCCTCGCGTGCCCTCGCCACCCGCTTCGGTTCCATGGACGCGATCCGCAGCGCGACGCCGGAGGAGCTCGCGGACACCGAGGGCGTCGGCGGCGTCATCGGCGAGGCGGTCATCGAGTGGTTCGGCGTCGACTGGCACGTCGAGATCGTCGAGAAGTGGGCCGCCGCCGGCGTACGCATGGAGGACGAGCGCGACGAGTCCGTCGAGCGCACCCTCGAGGGGCTGACCGTCGTCGTGACCGGTGGGCTCGAGGGGTTCACCCGCGACTCGGTCAAGGAGGCGATCATCGCCCGCGGCGGCAAGGCGGCCGGCTCGGTGTCGAAGAAGACCGACTACGTCGTCGTCGGTGAGAACGCCGGCTCCAAGGCGGCCAAGGCCGAGGAGCTCGGGCTCACGATCCTCGACGAGGAGCAGTTCGTGGCGCTGCTCGCGGGCGGTCCTGCGGCCCTCGACGAGTGACGCACGCAGCGGGTGGACTCCTCGTCACCTGCTGACGAGGAGTCCACCCGCTGTCCGTGCTCAGGACTCGTTGTCGTTGCCGCTCACCCGCAGCGGCCCGGTGCCATCGAGCGTCACCGGCGTCGAGACGCACTCGCCGGTGTCGGCGTCGCAGGAGTCCACCTTGGTGTCGTGGACGAGCAGGAGGCGGCCGTCGGGGCTCCAGCCGAAGGTGCCGTCGCCGATCCGGAACGGGCGACGGTCGCCCGTCGTCACCGAGACCACGTCGGCGTACGGCGTCTCGTAGGTGCAGTCGCCGCCCTCGGTGCACATCCGCCAGGGCGTCAGCAGCACGTGGCGGCCATCGGCGGAGAGCTGGGGCCACGGGGTGCTGGCGACCGTGCCCGTCACCTCGATGGAGCGCAGCAGGCGCCCGCTCTCTGCGTCGAGCACCCGGTCGGTCACGGTGACCTTCGCGTCCTCGTCCTGGACCTTCCCGTTGGTCACGGGAGGCTGCTCCTCGACCAGCTCGTTGCCGCCCATGACGGTCGGCATCCGGCTCGGCGAGAGGCCCTTGGCCTTCTCGACGGTGCCCGTGCGCCAGTTGATCCGCAGCGTGGCGTCGTCCACCCCGACGTACGCGAAGTCGCCGGAGAGGGCCGTCGGCGGAGCGTTCCAGCCGCCCCAGGTGAAGGCGCCGTCGTAACGCACACGGGTGGCGACCTCGCCCGTGCGGACGTCGCGCAGGACCAGCTCCCAGTCGCTGTCGTCGCCCTTCACCGAGTAGGCGAGGTACGGCAGGCTCGGGTCGGTGCCGGGCTTCTTGTCGCCGAGGCTGAGCGAGAAGTCCCGCACCTTCCCGTCCCCGGAGAGCACGAAGTAGTTCGACGTGCTGTCGCCCTCGGTGTACGCCGTCCGGCCGGTGCGGACCATGACGCCGGCGGAGGTGTAGTACATCGCCTTCACCGTGCCCGGGACGTCGACGACCTTGCCGCTGCCCAGGTGCACGGTCGACCCCTGTGCGACCGCCCACCCGGCAGGGTCCGGCGTGACCGCGACGGCGAGCTCGGGTGCCTTCGCCGTCGGCGACGGGTGCGCGAGCACGAGCGCGAGCGCGGTGACCGCGGCCATGCCGGCGACGCCCGCGCCCACGGCCGCGGCACGGGTCACATGGCTCCGGCGGCGGAGACGGCGTCCCTCGGCGAGCACCGCCGCGGCGGGGGCGGGAGGCACGGCGACGCGGTCGGCGTCGGCGTGGAGGAGGTCGGACAGGTCGTGGTCAGTCATGGGTCGCTCCCATCGGGATGACGGAGTCGCCCAGCAGCGCGCGCAAGCGTGCCAGGGCGTCGGAGGTCTGGCTCTTGACCGTGCCGGTCGAGCAGCCGAGGGTGGTGGCGGTGTCGGCGACCGACAGGTCCTCGTAGAACCGCAGCACGATCACGGCCCGCTGGCGCGGAGCGAGCTCGCGCAGGGCGTCGAGCAGGGCAGGACGGTCGCTCGGGTCCGCGTCGTACGACGAGCCCGGGAGCGCGTCGCTGGCCAGCTCGCGGCGCCACGACGGCCGCCGGAACCACGAGGTCGCGGTGTTGAGCAGCACGGTCCGGGCGTAGCCGCCGGCCGCGTCGAGGCTGCGGACGTTGCGCCACGAGGCGTAGGTCTTGGCGAGGGCGGTCTGGACGAGGTCCTCGGCGAGGCCGTGGTCCCCGAGCAGCAGGTACGCCGTCCGGTAGAGCCGCGGCCAGGCGGCGTGCACGAAGGCGGCGTACTCGTCGTCGGTGGGTGGTGCCGGCATGCGTCCTCCTGCGGGTGATTGTCACCCCTCCAGACGCCGGGCGGTGAGCCGCGGTTGGGTCGCTTCACGAGATTGTCATCGGGGGTGCCTACCCTGTCGCCGTGGAAGCATTCCTCTCGGGATTCGTGCTGGTCACCGTCGTCCTGCTGCTGCCGGCGACGGTCGCCCTCTTCGCCATCGGCGAGGCCGCGCGCCGTCGCGCCGGCCGGTCGGTCGTCTCACGCGGCCTCGCGGCCGCCGGCGCGGTGGGCGCCGTCGGTGCCGGCCTCGGCTGGCTGGCCGGTCGTGAGCCGGCAGAGGCGCTGCTCGTGGGCGTCGTCGTGGCCGCCACGGTCGCCGCCTGGATCCCGGTCGCCGGGCACTGGGCGACGCGTGGTCTGGTCGCGTGGGCGCTCTCGCTCGACGTCGGCCTGGGCTACCTCGTCTACGTCCTCGTCTGGATGGCCGGTGCCGGTCTCAGTCCGGGGGAGTGGGTCGGCGGCACGCTCCTGTGGCTGCTCGAGGCGTTCGTCTTCCTGATCGGTGTGGGCTACCTGTGGGAGCTCGTCGACGTGCTCGCCCGCCGCGCCTGGTCGTCGTACGTCGACACCGACGGCGCGCTGCCGGCCGGCCGCCGTCCCTTCGTCAGCCTCCACGTGCCGACGCACAACGAGCCGCCGGACATGGTCATCGCGACCCTCGAGTCACTGCTCCACCTCGACTACGACGACTACGAGGTGCTGCTGGTCGACAACAACACCGACGACGAGGCGCTCTGGCGGCCGGTCGAGGCGTTCTGCGCGGCCCACCCGGAGCGGCTCCGCTTCCTGCACCTCGCCGACTGGCCGGGCTACAAGAGCGGCGCGCTCAACGAGGCGCTCCGGGTCACCGACCCGCGCGCCGAGGTGATCGGCATCGTCGACGCCGACTACGTCGTGAAGCCCGACTGGCTGGCCCGCTGCGCACCGCTGCTGGCGGACCCGGCGGTGTCGTTCGTGCAGACGCCGCAGGACTACCGCGACTGGGCGGAGAACTCCTACTTCCGCCGGCTCTACTACTCCTACGGCTACTTCTTCGACGTGTCGCAGAAGTCGCGCAACGAGCGCAACGGCGCGATCTTCGGCGGCACGATGGGCCTGATCCAGCGCGCCCAGCTCGAGGCTGTCGGTGGGTGGGACGAGTGGTGCATCACCGAGGATGCCGAGCTCTCGCTCCGCCTGCTGCGCGCCGGCGGTCGCGGTCTCCACGTCGACCAGTCGTTCGGCCACGGCATCATGCCGCTCACCTTCGAGGCGCTGAAGCGGCAGCGCTACCGGTGGTGCTTCGGCGGCGTCCAGATCCTGCGCATGCACTGGCGCTCGCTGCTCCCGGGCCGGCGCACGGAGGCCAACCAGCTCACGCTCGCGCAGCGATGGGCCTACTTCGTCGGCGGCCTGCAGTGGTTCGGCGACCTCGCCTCGGTCCTGTTCACCGGCTTCCTGCTCGCCGGTGTGCTGGGCCTGGTGCTCGGCGAGCCGATCGTCGTGCGCCAGCTCTCCGGCCTGATCCTGCTCTGCCTCGTCGCGCTGGTCCTGCTCGGAGCGGTCCGCTCGCTCGCCCTCGTCCGGCGTACGTCGGGAGCCGGGTGGGGCGACGCCCTGGGGGCCTTCGGCCTCTGGCTCGCCCTCGGCTGGACCGTCGCGCGCGCCTCGGCCCGCGGCCTGGTCGCCCGCAAGGGCGCCTTCCTCCGTACGCCGAAGGCGCGCGGCGAGCTCTCCTGGCGCCACGCGGTCCGCGGCAACGTCACCGAGACCGTCGTCGCGCTGGTCTGCCTGGCGGCGGCCGTCGTCGCCTTCCTCGCCGGCACCGCGGCTGCGGTGGTCGTGGGCGTGCTGCTCCTCGTCCACGCGGGCGGCTACGCGGCGGCGCCGCTCAACAGCCTGGCGGCGATCCACGCCGACCTGCCCGAGGACCTCCGCCGCCGGCGGCGCGAGATGCTCGTCTCCTGGACCGGCCCGGTCGCGCGTCGTGGCGGCGTCCTGGTCGGGGCGACGGTCGTCGCTGCCTTCGCTCTCCTCGCGGTCGCCGCCCCCGTGGGCGCGCCCGACCTGACCCGCACGCCCGACGGCATCGACGGCATCGTCCCGCGCATCTCGACGGCCAAGCCGAGCCGCACGCCCCACCCCGGTGCGCGCACCGCCCGTCCGACGCCGACGTCGGACCTCACCACAGGTCCCACTGCGTCGACGTCCGTCGCGCCCGCCCCTGCGACCACCCGCACCGCGACAGCGACCCCGACCCCGGTCCGGACGACGAGGCCGACCACGAGCGCGACGGCGGTCCCGACCACGACGACCGGCCGCCCGACGGCCCAGCCGAGCCCGACCCGCCGTCCGGCGACGTCGAAGCCGACCACCGCGCCTGGCGGCGGGCGCCCCTAGGGCGTGTCTCCCTGGCCTCAGCGCACGCGGCGCAGGAGCAGGTCGGCGACGGCTCGCTGCTCCTCGGCGTGGGGGTGGTAGGCCAGCGCGACGCCGAGCGCGTCTTCCCGACCCTGGATCCACGGATCGGAGGCGCAGACGTCGTGGCCGCGCGTGGCGGCGTACACGTCGACGTACTCCGCACGGCCGGTGGCCGCGGCCCGCTCGATCATGGCGTTGAGCCGGAGGAGCGTGGCGCGGGCGTAGGCGACGTCGCCGTCGGCGAGCGTGAGTACCCGGGGACACTGGCCCTTCTCGGGGAAGATCGCCGGGTAGCCCACGAGCAGGATCCGGGCGTGCGGCGCCCTCCGGTGCAGCACGGAGAGCAGGTCGGCGAGCTGCCGGCGCTCCTGGCGCACGAGGCCGGTGACGAGGTCGGTCCCGCCCTCGCTCGCGGCGCTGAAGTGGTCGCGACACGGGGAGCCGTGCGGATCGCGGGCACGCAGTGCCGGGCAGACCTCGAACCAGGCCTGCGCGGCCGCGGGGTTGCCGCCGATGCCCACGGTGACGAGGTCGGTGCCGGCCGTGACCGCGGCGACCTGGGGGGCCGCCGTGCCGGTCCGCAGCAGCTGTCCCTGCGTCAGGTTGGGGATGTCGGCGCCCGTGCAGCTCCGGTCGACCAGCCGTACGCCGAGGGCCCGGGCGAGCAGGTGGGGGTAGTTGGCGCCGGAGCGCACACAGGGGTTCCGCGCGCTCCCCGCCGTCACGAACGGGGCCGCGGTGTAGGAGTCGCCGAGGGCGACGTACCGGTGGTAGCGGTGGCCCCCGGCGTGGTTGTCGGGGCGGCTTCCGGCGCGGCTGTCGGCGCGGCTGTCGGAGGTGGTGCGGGGGCCGGCGCCGGCGCTCCTCGCGGCCGGCGTCGTCGGCTGCCCGCTGCCACAGGCGGTCAGGGTGAGCAGGGTGAGCAGGGCTGCGGCGACGGCTGCGCGCCCGGGTGCGTTGGTCATCTCCACCTCCGTCGCGACAGTAGCGGGGGAGGCATCGCGGGAGGCGTGGGACCGCGGTCGGCCGCCCCGCGCGTGCCGCCTAGGATGGCCCGCATGCCTGAGATCTCCCGCGACGAGGTCGCGCACCTGGCGGATCTCGCCCGGATCGACCTGTCCGACGCCGAGCTCGACCACCTCGCCCCCCAGCTGGCGAAGATCCTCGAGTCCGTCGCGTCGATCAGCGCCGCCGTGAGCGACGACGTGCCCGCCACCTCGCACCCGATCCCGCTGACCAACGTCTTCCGCGACGACGTCGTGACCCCCGGCCTCACCGCCGAGGAGGCGCTCGCGATGGCGCCGGCCACCGATCAGCAGCGGTTCAGCGTGCCGCGCATCCTGGGAGACGAGCAGTGAGCCCCGACATGACTGACCTTCTCAAGAAGTCCGCCGCCGAGCTCGCCGAGCTCCTGGCCGAGGGCTCCGTCACCAGCGTGGCGCTGACCCAGGCCTGCCTCGACCGCATCAGCGAGGTCGACACCGGCGACAACGGCGTCCACGCCTTCCTCCACGTCGACGCCGAGGGTGCGATCGCCGCGGCCGCCGCCTCCGACGCGCGCCGCGCCAAGGGCGAGCTGCTGTCGCCGCTCGACGGCGTCCCGATCGCGGTCAAGGACGTCCTGACGACGATCGGCCAGCCGACCACGTGCGGCTCGAAGATCCTCGAGGGCTGGGTCCCGCCGTACGACGCCACCGTCGTCGCGCGCCTCAAGGCCGCGGGTCTGCCGATCCTCGGCAAGACCAACATGGACGAGTTCGCCATGGGCTCCTCGACCGAGCACTCGGCGTACGGCCCGACGCGCAACCCGTGGGCGCTCGACCGGATCCCCGGCGGCTCCGGCGGTGGCTCGGCCGCGGCCGTCGCCGCCTTCGAGGCCCCCCTCGCGATCGGCACCGACACCGGCGGCTCGATCCGCCAGCCCGGCGCCGTGACCGGCACGGTCGGCGTGAAGCCGACGTACGGCGCGATCTCGCGCTACGGCCTCGTCGCGATGGCCAACTCGCTCGACCAGGTCGGCCCGGTGACCCGCACGGTCCTCGACTCCGCCCTGCTGCAGGAGCTGATCGGCGGCCACGACCCGCTCGACTCCACCTCGATCTCCGAGCCGATCCCGTCCGTCGTCGACGCCGCCCGCCTCGGTGCGAGCGGTGACCTGACCGGCGTGAAGGTGGGTGTCATCCAGGAGCTCACGACGGGCGAGGGCTGGCAGCCGGGCGTGATGGCCCGCTTCGACGAGTCCCTCGAGCTGCTGCGCGACGCTGGCGCGGAGATCGTCGAGGTCTCCTGCCCGAGCTTCGAGCACGCGCTCGCGGCGTACTACCTGATCATGCCGTGCGAGGCCTCCTCCAACCTCGCCAAGTTCGACGCCATGCGCTACGGCCTGCGGGTCACCCCCGACGGCGACCCGTCGGCCGAGGAGGTCATGCGCGCCTCCCGCGACGCCGGCTTCGGCGACGAGGTGAAGCGCCGCATCATCCTCGGCACCTACGCGCTGAGCTCGGGCTACTACGACGCCTACTACGGCCAGGCGCAGAAGGTCCGCACGCTGATCCAGCGCGACTTCGCCGCGGCGTTCGAGCAGGCCGACGTCCTCGTGTCCCCGACGGCTCCGACCACTGCGTGGAAGCTGGGGGAGAAGCTCGACGACCCGCTCGCGATGTACAAGGGCGACCTCGCCACCATCCCGAGCAACCTCGCCGGCGTCCCCGGCATCTCGGTGCCCGCGGGCCTCGCCGACGAGGACGGCCTGCCGGTCGGCTTCCAGGTGCTCGCCCCGGCGAAGGCCGACGACCGCGTCTACCGCGTGGGCGCCGCCCTCGAGACGCTGCTCGAGAAGAAGTGGGGCGGCCCGCTGCTCGACAAGGCTCCTGTTCTGGAAGGCGTTGCCCGATGACGACCCTCGTTCCGTTCGACAAGGCGCTCGCGGCGTACGACCCGGCCATGGGCCTCGAGGTCCACGTCGAGCTCAACACCAACTCGAAGATGTTCTGCGGCTGCCCGACGGAGTTCGGCGCCGAGCCCAACACCCAGGTCTGCCCGACCTGCCTGGGCCTGCCCGGCGCGCTGCCCGTGGTCAACCACAAGGCGGTCGAGTCCGCGATCCGCATCGGCCTCGCGCTCAACTGCGAGATCGCCGAGTGGTGCCGCTTCGCCCGGAAGAACTACTTCTACCCGGACATGCCGAAGAACTTCCAGACCAGCCAGTACGACGAGCCGATCGCGTTCGAGGGCTACATGGACGTCGAGGTGGAGGGCGAGACCTTCCGCGTCGAGATCGAGCGCGCGCACATGGAGGAGGACACCGGCAAGTCGCTCCACGTGGGTGGCGCCACCGGCCGGATCCACGGTGCCGACTACTCGCTGGTCGACTACAACCGCGCCGGCATCCCCCTCATCGAGATCGTCACCAAGCCGATCATCGGTGCCGGTGAGAAGGCCCCGCTGGTCGCCAAGGCGTACGTCGCGCAGCTGCGCGACCTGATCGTCGCGCTCGGCGTCTCCGACGCCCGCATGGACCAGGGCTCGATCCGTGCCGACGTGAACCTCTCGCTCGCGCCGAAGGGCTCCGACAAGCTCGGCACCCGCAGCGAGACCAAGAACGTCAACTCGCTCCGCTCCGTCGAGCGCGCGGTCCGCTTCGAGGTCTCGCGCCATGCGGGCATCCTCAACGAGGGCGGCAAGGTCGTGCAGGAGACCCGCCACTTCCACGAGGACACCGGCGAGACCACCTCGGGTCGCGAGAAGTCCGACGCCGAGGACTACCGCTACTTCCCCGAGCCGGACCTCGTGCCCGTCGCCCCGTCCCGCGAGTGGGTCGAGGAGCTCCGCGGCACCCTCCCGGAGAACCCCACGGCGAAGAAGACCCGCCTGCAGGTGGAGTACGGCTTCACCGACCTCGAGATGCGCGACGTCTGGGCCGCCGGTGCGCTGCCGCTGATCGAGGCGACCGTCGGCGAGGGCGTCGCCCCGCAGTCGGCCCGCAAGTGGTGGGTCGCCGAGCTCCTCCGCCGCGCCAACGACGCCGGCGTCGAGCTGGCCGAGGTCGGCGTCACGCCGGCGCAGGTCGCCGCCGTGCAGAAGCTGGTCGACGCGAAGACGATCAACGACAAGCTGGCCCGCCAGGTCTTCGACGGCCTGATCGCCGACGAGGGCACGCCCGAGGAGATCATCGAGAAGCGCGGCCTGGCCCTCGTCTCCGACGACGGCCCGCTCATCGCCGCGATCGACGATGCGCTGGCCGCCCAGCCCGACCTGGTCGAGAAGATCAAGGGCGGCAACATGGGCGCGATCGGCGCGATCATGGGCGCCGTCATGAAGGCCACGCGCGGCCAGGCCGACGCCGGCCGCGCCCGCGAGCTGATCCTGGAGAAGCTCGGCCTGAGCTGACCCGCCCCCGCCGAGGCGGCACATCTGGTGTGCCGAGACGGCAGAAGTTGCGCGGCGAGAGGGTGCACGTGGAGTCGATCTGACCCACGTGCGCCCTCTCGGCACTCCGGATCTGCCATCTCGCCGCACACCATGTGCCGCCTCGGCGTACGGCCTGGGGCTCGAGCGGGGCTCAGATGCCGGTGAGCTCGAGGCGGCAGAGCTGGGCGGCGAGGCCGGGGTCGTCGCGATCGGTGACCGCCCAGCCCCCGCGCAGGTCGGGGTCGACGACGAGGCCCTCGGCCTTCAGGGTGCTCGGCGTTCCGTCGAGCCCGAGTAGGGGAGTCCACCGGGCACGTTCGCCATCGATCACCCCGAACGCCGCGCCGGCGACCGGCCCGTCCACCACCGGGTCGTCGGTGTCCTCGGCGGCCGCGAGGAACGCCAGGCGCCCGTCCGGCAGGGCCGCGAGGTCCGTCACGTGCGCAGGTACGCCGTCCAGTACCGCCGGCTCGACCGTCACGGTCCGCTCGACCCGGGGGCGCCCGTCGTGCAGCACCCGGGCTGAGAGATCGAGGAGGACATCGGGGGAGGAGCCCGTGGCCCGGTGGCAGAGCCGGAGCACGCCGTCGACGACGACGGCGCCCTCGATGTTGGGCGCCTCGCCGAGCGCGACGGACAGTGCGGCGTAGAGGGCGGTCAGGTCGTGGGCGCTCGCGCGCCCCTCACCGGCACGCGGCAGGCGCGTGCCGAGCCAGCGGTTGGAGAGCGAGCCCGAGCCGAGCAGCCAGATGTCGTCGCCGTCGCGGAACGCGGCCTCGTAGTCGGGCTTGCGCGACTTCTCGAGCCGCCGTCCGTCGCCGGCGAGGGCCTGGTGGTGGACGCTGCCCGTGGCGGGGTCGACGAGCGTCACGGCGTGCGCGTCGTCGCCGACGACCAGGAGCCGGTCGCCCACGGTGAGCAGGGCGGAGCCGGCGCGCACGCCGTCGACCTCGCGCACCGACACGAGGCGCGCGACGAGGTCCTCGTCGTGCTCCGTGCGGATCACGGTGCAGCCCCGGGTGAGTTCACCGAAACCGCCCGTGAAGGACGAGAGTTCATGGCACGCTCGGAGCGGCGGGTCTGCCACCGGCGCGCGGGAGGGAGGGCGCCGGCGGCGGGCCCCGCCGTGAACCTCAGGCCTGCTCCTGCACGGCGTCGTCCGTGCTGGAGGCGGCGTCGCGATGGCCGAGCCGCGCGGCCAGGAACTCCTCGACGACGATCCGCTGCGCGCGGGTCCGGGCGAGGGCCGTGCTGGCGACCATCGCGTTGCGGCACGCCTGCTGCTGCGCGGCCGTGGCCCACGAGTCGACGAGGGCGGCGACGCGCTGGCGGGGGATCTGGAAGACCAAGGCGGGGGCTCGCTCGGGTGTCGGTGAATCAGGACATTTCGAGGGTAGTGACGCCGCGCTGACACGCCAACCTCGACGCGCGCGAAATCGCCGCTCTCCAGCTAGGGCAGGTCTTCCGACGCGCGGGTGACCGCGATCGCCGTCTCGGCCTGGCGACCGCGGGCGCGGACGGCGTTCTTGTGCTCCCAGTGGGTGGCCTCGTCGCCGGCGGCGTCGAGGAGGACGGCGTTGGCGACCACGCGCCCGGGGAACTTCTTCGCGACCTCGGAGAGGCGGGAGGCCTCGGTGACAGGGTCGCCGATCACGGTGTACTCGTAGCGCTCGGCGACCCCGACGTTGCCGGCCACCATCTCGCCGGCCGCCACGCCGATGCCGGCGGGGACCTCGGGGAGCTCCTCCTGCAGGCGCGCCCCCAGCTCGCGGGCGGCGGCGAGGATGTGGGCCTCGAGGTCGTCGACCGGCAGGGGGATGCCCCACACGGCGAGGGCCGCGTCGCCTTCGAACTTGTTGATCCAGCCGCCGTGGGCGTGCACGACGTCGATGACGATCTCGAAGAACCGGTTGAGGAGCGCGACGACATCGGCCGGCTCGCGCTCGGTCGCCAGCGCCGTCGAGCCGATGACGTCGGCGAAGAGGATGCCGCCGTAGCGCGCCTCGCCCCCCAGCTGCACGCCGCCACGCAACGCAGCCCGGGCCACGTCGCCGCCGACGTGGCGGTCGAAGAGGTCGCGCATCCGCTCGCGTTCGCGCAGGCCCTCGGCCATCTCGTTGAAGCCCGACTGGAGGAGGCCGATCTCGGTGGCGTCGTACACCGGCAGTGTCGCGCCGAGGTCACCGCGCTCGACCTGGGCGAGGGCGAGGCGGAGCTGCCGGACGGGGTCGGAGGTCGCCCGCGCGGCGAGCACGATCATCACGCCGCCGACGAAGAAGGCGATGGCGGCGAGGATGACGATGGTGCGGGCGACCGGACGGACCTCGGCGCCAGTGTCGTCGGTGAGCAGCCGGTTGCCGACGAGGACGAGGCCGGCGACGGGCGCCGCGGTGCCCAGGCCCCACGCGAACATCGTGCGGGTCACGACCGTCTGCACCCGCATCCGCTCGGGGACGCCGGTGCGCAGCGCAACGCTCGCGAAGCCGCGGAGGAGGCGCTCGCTGACCAGATAGGCCAGCGCGCTGGCGCTGACGCCGGCCAGGGCGACGACCTGGGCGATGATCAGCGCGACGTCGGTCGTGTAGCGAGCTCCGTTGAAGCCGGCGAAGATGCCGACCGCCAGCAGCCACCCGATCGCGTGGTAGACGAGCGTCCAGCGGGGGATGGCCAGGAGCCACAGCTTCTCGGCGTCGGTCGGGGCGCGGCGAGCACGCACCCACCTCAGTACGGGACGGTTGAGCAGGAGCATGCACGCGAAGCCGTAGATGAGCGTGGGGATCGTGAGCGCGAGGATCAGCAGGAGGTTGGCCGTCAACCAGGAGTTCTGGATCTCGACAGGGAGCGGGATCACGAAGGCGATGAGGCCGAAGACGATCAGCGCGCCCGCGAGGTTGATCGTCACGAGCGCGACGCTCGAGACCACGTGGGTGCGGCGGACGAGCGGCTGCGCCATGTAGCGGCGGCGGATCTCGTCCCTGAGCGTCACAGGGAGAAGGTACCGACCCTTGCCGACATCCGGCGCACGACCGACGGGACTCAGCGATCAGGCAGGTCTCAGGAGAGGGGAGTGGCGAGGCGCGTGGTGGCACCGCGCCCGCGCAGCTCTACCGGGCGGCGTTCTCGCCAGTGGTCGGCCTCGTCGCCCGCGACCGCGAGCATCTCGGCGTTCGCGGCCACGCGCCCGCGCCGCTGCTTGGCCAGGTCGGTCAGCCGGGCCGCCTCGTTCACGGGGTCGCCGATGACGGTGTACTCGTAGCGCTGCGCTGCCCCGACGTTGCCGGCGACGGCGGTGCCGGCGGAGACCCCGATGCCCGCGTCGAGCTCGGTGATCTCCGCGCGCAGCCGCTCGGCCATGACGCGCGCCGCGCGGAGCGCCTGCGCCTCCATGGCGTCGACCTCGGTCGGCGCGCCCCAGATGGCGAGCACGCCGTCGTCCTCGAACTTGTTGATCCATCCGCCGTGCTCGTGGACCACCTCGACCACGATCTCGAGGAACCGGTTGAGCAGGCGTACGACGTCGGCAGGCGCACGGTCGTGGGCGATCTCGCCGACGCCGATGATGTCGACGAAGAGGATCGCCACGCGCCGGGCCTCGCCGCCGAGCTGGACGGTGCCCTCGAGGGCGGTGCGGGCGACCTCGCCGCCGACGTGGCGGCCGAAGAGGTCGCGCAGCCGCTCGCGCTCGCGCAGGCCGGTGACCATCGTGTTGTAGCTCGCCTGCAGCAGGCCGATCTCGGTGGCGTCGTCGACCGCGACCGTCTGGCCGAAGTCGCCGTGCGAGACGGCCGCGAACGACGCGCGGAGGCTCCGCACCGGGTCCGAGGTCGCGCGCGCCGCGAGGTAGGTCGTCGCGCCGCCGATCAGCAGCGTCATCAGCCCGAGCACGAACATCGTGATCGCGAGCTGGTGCACGGAGACGAGCACGCTGTCGAGGAGCGTGTTGACGCCCACGATCGCGAGTCCGAGGAGCGGCACGCCGGTGCCGAGGAGCCAGGCGAAGAGCGTGCGCGCCGCCACCGTGCGCACCCGCAGGCGCTCGGGTACGCCGCGGCGCAGGGCGTTGCGGATCACCGGGCGCAGCAGCCGCTCGGTCACGAGGTACGCCACCGATGCTGCGACGAGCCCGGACAGCGCGGTGATGGTGGCGACGACGAAGCCGAGCCGGGCGTCGTACACGGCGTTGAAGCCGCCGAAGATCGCGCAGGCCGCCGCCCACGCGAGCGCGTGCAGCAGGAAGGTCCGGCGCGGGATGGACAGCAGGTTGCGCTGCTCGTCGGGGAAGGGGCGGCGCCGCTCGACGAGCCAGCCGAGCGAGTTCGTGATCGCCCAGCGTGCGCCGGCGACGGCGTACAGCGCGATCCCGGGCAGGAGCAGGACGAGCAGGAGCGCGTTGCGCCAGACCTGGTTGGCGTCGTAGACCACCGGGAGCGGCACGACGAGGATCGTCAGCAGGAAGGTGCCGCCGGCCCCGAACAGGTTGATGGCGAGGACGGCGAGCGCCGCCCGGATCCGGACCTGGACGGCCGGGGGGAGGCTGGCCGTGCGGCCGGGTCCCCAGGGTGTGCTCACGGGAAGAAGGTACCGAGTCCGAGCGCCCACGCGGCGACTAACCTTGGTCCCATGCCTCAGCTTCGCTCTGCCACGTCCACGTCCGGCCGCAACATGGCCGGTGCCCGCGCCCTCTGGCGCGCGACCGGCATGACCGACTCCGACTTCGGCAGGCCGATCATCGCGATCGCCAACTCGTTCACCGAGTTCGTGCCGGGTCACGTCCACCTCCGTGACCTCGGCAAGATCGTCGCCGAGACCGTCAAGGAGGCCGGCGGCGTCGCCAAGGAGTTCAACACCATCGCTGTCGACGACGGCATCGCGATGGGCCACGGCGGCATGCTCTACAGCCTCCCGAGCCGCGAGCTGATCGCCGACGCGGTCGAGTACATGGTCCAGGCGCACTGCGCCGACGCGATCGTCTGCATCTCCAACTGCGACAAGATCACCCCCGGCATGCTGCTGGCCGCGCTGCGTCTCAACATCCCGGTCGTCTTCGTCTCCGGCGGCCCGATGGAGGCCGGCAAGACCACCGCGATCGAGGGCATCGTCCACTCCAAGCTCGACCTGGTCGACGCGATGGTGCTCGCGGTCGACGAGCGGGTCAGCGACGAGGTCCTCGACACCGTCGAGCGCTCCGCGTGTCCCACCTGCGGCTCCTGCTCCGGCATGTTCACCGCCAACTCGATGAACTGCCTGACCGAGGCGATCGGCCTCTCGCTCCCGGGCAACGGCTCCACGCTCGCGACCCACGCCAAGCGCCGCGCGCTCTTCGAGGAGGCCGGCCGCCTGGTCGTCGACCTCTGCAAGCGCTACTACGACAACGACGACGAGTCGGTGCTGCCGCGCGCCATCGCGAGCCGTGCCGCCTTCGAGAACGCCGTCGCCCTCGACGTCGCGATGGGCGGCTCGACCAACACCGTCCTCCACCTGCTGGCTGCCGCCCGCGAGGCGGAGCTCGAGTTCGACGTCCACGACATCGACGCGATCTCGCGCCGCGTGCCCTGCCTGAGCAAGGTCGCCCCCAACAGCCCGAAGTTCCACATGGAGGACGTCCACCGCGCTGGTGGCATCCCCGCGCTCCTCGGTGAGCTCCGCCGCGGCGGCGCCCTCAACGAGGACGTCCACTCGGTCCACTCGCCCGACCTCGACAGCTGGCTGGCCGACTGGGACATCCGCAGTGGCACCGCCACCCAGAAGGCCCTCGACCTGTTCCAGGCCGCTCCCGGTGGCGTCCGCACCACCGAGGCGTTCTCGACGGAGAACGTCTGGGGCACGCTCGACACCGACGCCGCCGAGGGCTGCATCCGCGACTTCGAGCACGCCTACTCCGCCGACGGCGGCCTGGCGATCCTCTCCGGCAACATCGCCGTCGACGGCTGCGTCGTCAAGACCGCCGGCGTCCCCGAGGAGTGCCTGACCTTCACCGGCACGGCGATCGTCTTCGAGTCGCAGGACGACGCCGTCACCGGCATCCTCTCCAAGCAGGTCAAGGAGGGCCACGTCGTGGTCATCCGCTACGAGGGCCCCAAGGGCGGCCCCGGCATGCAGGAGATGCTCTACCCCACGTCGTACCTCAAGGGCCTGGGTCTCGGGCAGAAGTGCGCGCTGATCACCGACGGCCGCTTCTCCGGTGGCTCCAGTGGCCTGAGCATCGGCCACATCTCGCCGGAGGCGGCAGGCGGTGGCCTGATCGCGCTCGTCGAGGACGGCGACCAGATCTCCATCGACATCCCGAAGCGCACGATCCACCTCGACGTCGAGGACCACGTGCTCATGGAGCGTCGCCTGCAGCAGGAGAAGCGCGAGAAGCCGTACACCCCGGCCAACCGCGACCGCTATGTCTCCGCCGCCCTGCGTGCCTACGCCTCGATGGCGACCTCCGCCTCCGACGGCGCCTACCGCCGCGTCCCCGAGTGACCGGCGCCAGCGAGCAGCCCGTGGGCCCGGAGGTCCCGGGCTGGTCCCCGCGCCCCTTTCCGGAGCCGGTGACCCTCACGGGTCGCTATGCCGAGCTCCGGCCGCTCAGCTCCGCCGACTACGCCGAGCTGTACGCCGCGACGTGCGGTCCCGACGACGGCTCACGGTGGACGTACCTCCCGGCCGTGATGCCGAAGGACCTGCCGGCGCTCTGGATGCTGATGGCCTCGCGCCTGGAGGCCGACCCGGCGACGTACGCGCTCGTGGGTGAGGACGGCCGGGTGGCGGGCACCTTCGCCCTCTGCTCGGTCGACCCGGTCAACGGCAGCATCGAGCTCGGCTGGGTCCTGCTCGGTGCCTCGCTCAGCCGCACGCGCGCGGCGACGGAGGCGTTCCACCTGGTCATGGCGCACGCCTTCGACGACCTCGGCTACCGCCGCCTCGAGTGGAAGTGCGACAGCCTCAACGAGCCCTCGCGCCGCGCTGCCGCGCGGCTGGGCTTCAGCTACGAGGGCACGTTCCGCCAGCACCGCGTGGTCAAGGGCCGCAACCGCGACTCCGCGTGGTTCTCGATCACCGACGCCGAGTGGCCCGCGCTCCGGGCGCGCAACGAGGCCTGGCTCGACCCCGCGAACTTCGACGCCGACGGCGGCCAGCGCACACCGCTCGTGCCCGCCAGCGCCGGCTGATGGCCCGTCCGATCCGCAACCAGGTCCTCACCGGCCTGGCCCTCGTCCTCGTCGCGCTCCTCGCGCTCTCGCAGGCCGTCGACCCGTCGTCGGGCACCGCGCCGACGCACCCCCGCACGGTGGCCGCCGAGGCGCCGCGTCCTCCGCTCGCGCCCGCGCTGCGGCGCCCGGAGCTCTTCGACGGCCGGATGTTCGTCGCCTACTACGGCACCGTCGGCACGCCCGTCCTCGGGGTGCTGGGGGAGTCGACGCCGGAGCAGGCCTTCGCGCGCGTACGCCGCGCGGCCGCGCCGTTCCGCCGGGCCGGGCTCGCTGCGCAGCCGGTCTTCGAGCTGATCGTCACCGTCGCCGACTCCCAGCCCGGTCCGGACGGTGACTACAACCACGACGTCCCCGTCGCCGCCGTACGCCGGTGGGTCGAGGCCGCACGGCGGTCCGGCGCGCTGCTGGTGCTCGACCTGCAGCCCGGCCGTGCCGACTTCCCGAGCGTCGCGAAGCGCTGGGAGTGGGCACTGCGCGACCCCAACGTCGGCCTCGCACTGGACCCCGAGTGGCGGATGCACGGTCGAGAGGTGCCCGGCCGTGTCATCGGGTCGGTCACGACGTGGGAGGTCAACCTGACCTCCCGCTGGCTGGAGCAGCTGGTGGAGGCCCGCCGCCTGCCCGAGAAGCTCTTCGTCGTCCACCAGTTCCGCCGCGACATGCTCCGTGGCCCGCACCGCGTGGAGGACCGGCGCCACCTCGCCGAGGTGCAGCACGTCGACGGCTTCGGCACCCCGCGCGAGAAGCTCGCCACCTATGCCGCCGTCGCGCGGCCCGGCGACTTCCGGATGGGCTTCAAGCTCTTCTACGACGAGGACCGGCCCCGGCTCTCGGCGGCCCAGGTCATGCGGATCCGTCCCCGGGTGGACTTCGTCAGCTTCCAGTAGCACGGTGGGGACATGACCACCCCCACGAACCACTCGCTGCGCTCGCGCTTCGCCGGGGATCCCGGATGAGCGACCTCATCGACAAGACCGCGTTCGACGCAGCCGGCCTCGACGACTGGCGGCACCTGCTCAACGCGCTCCACGCGCGCTTCGACCCCGGGTCGTACGCCGCCGGCCTGGCGCTCGTCGCAGCGATCGGTGCGGCGGCGGAGGAGCTGGACCACCACCCGGACCTGGACCTGCGCTGGGGCCACGTCAACGTCAAGGTCACCAGCCACGACAGCGGGGGAGTGACCACCCGCGACCTGCGGCTCGCGCGCCGGATCAGCGAGATCGCGGCGGCGGCCGGCGCCGTCGCCCGGCCCGAGCGGGTGCAGCGCATCGAGGTCGCCCTCGACACCGCCGACTGGCAGCGGGTCCGGCCGTTCTGGAAGGCCCTGCTCGACGGCGCCGACAACCCGCGCCTGCCCGACGAGGTCAACGACCCCGACGGCGCGACGCCCACGCTGTGGTTCCAGGAGACCGAGCCCCACGAGACGCCCCGGCAGCGCTTCCACCTCGACGTGCACGTGCCGCGCGACGTCGCCGAGGCCCGGATCGCGGCTGCGCTCGAGGCGGGCGGCACGCTGGTCAGCGACGCGGACGCCCCCGGGTTCGTGGTCCTCGCCGACCCCGATGGCAACAGGGCGTGCGTCTGCACGGGCTGGCGCTGAGCCCGTCCTCGGCCGCCCGGTCGTGCGGGCCGTGCCGCACCCGGGCGCCATGATGTGGGACCGGCGTACCGGAGTATGGGACGGCCGCCATACTGGCTTGACGCCTCCTTACCCGGCAGCGAACCTAGACGCATGCGGACTCTTCTCGTACGCACGCGACGCGTGGGCTGAAACGGACACAATCCCGATCACTCCATGCGTCATCCCCTCGTTGCCGGCAGGCCGAGGGGTTTTTTGTTGGAAAGACACGGCAGACAGGAAGCACGATGAGCGGTGCGAAGCAGGCGGGGAGCGGAGCGACCGACGCGGAGAGCGTGACGGGCGCCCAGAGCCTGGTCAAGGCCCTCGAGCACGCGGGCGTCGAGGACATCTTCGGCTACCCGGGCGGCGCCATCCTCCCGGCGTACGACCCGCTCTTCGACAGCAAGATCCGCCACATCCTCGTGCGCCACGAGCAGGGTGCGGGCCACGCCGCGGAGGGCTATGCCTCCGCGAGCGGCCGGGTCGGCGTCTGCATGGCGACCTCCGGCCCGGGCGCGACCAACCTGGTCACCCCGATCGCCGACGCCTACATGGACTCCGTGCCGATGGTCGCGATCACGGGCCAGGTGCCCGAGGCGCTGATCGGCACCGACGCCTTCCAGGAGGCGGACATCCGCGGCATCACGATGCCGATCACCAAGCACAACTTCCTCGTCACCGACGCCGCTGACATCCCGCGCACGATCGCCGAGGCGTTCCACCTCGCCTCGACCGGCCGTCCCGGCCCGGTCCTCGTCGACGTCACCAAGTCGGCGCTGCAGGCGACCACGTCGTTCCAGTGGCCGACCGAGATCACGCTGCCCGGCTACCGCCCGGTCACGCGCCCGCACGCCAAGCAGATCCGCGAGGCCGCGCGCCTGATCCTCGCCGCCCGCAAGCCCGTGCTGTACGTCGGTGGCGGCACGATCCGCTCCCGCGCGCACAAGGAGCTCCGGATCCTCGCGGAGCTGACCGGCATCCCGGTCGTCACGACGCTGATGGCCCGGGGCGCGTTCCCCGACAGCCACCCGCAGCACCTCGGCATGCCGGGCATGCACGGCACCGTCTCCGCGGTCGCCGCCCTGCAGAAGTCCGACCTGATCATCAGCCTCGGCGCCCGCTTCGACGACCGCGTCACCGGTGACCTCTCGACGTTCGCGCCGGGTGCGCTGATCATCCACGCCGACATCGACCCGGCCGAGATCGGCAAGAACCGCCACACCGACGTCCCGATCGTGGGCGACATCAAGGAGGTCCTCACCGACCTCATCGCGCTGCTCAAGGCCGACGGCCAGCAGGGCGACTACGAGGGCTGGGTCGCCTTCTGCGCCGGCATCAAGAAGCAGTACCCCCTGGGCTACGACACCCCGGTCGAGGGCCTCGCCCCGCAGTACGTCATCGAGCGCCTCGGTGCGATCTCCGGGCCCGAGACGATCTTCGCCGCGGGCGTCGGCCAGCACCAGATGTGGGCCGCGCAGTTCATCTCCTACGAGCACCCCAACACCTGGCTCAACTCCGGTGGTGCCGGCACGATGGGCTACTCCGTTCCCGCCGCGATGGGTGCGAAGGTCGCCTGCCCCGACGCGACCGTCTGGTCGATCGACGGCGACGGCTGCTTCCAGATGACCAACCAGGAGCTCGCGACCTGCGCGATCGAGGACATCCCGATCAAGGTCGCGGTCATCAACAACGACAACCTGGGCATGGTCCGCCAGTGGCAGACGCTCTTCTACAAGGAGCGCTACTCCAACACCGACCTCCAGGCCCACGGCAAGAAGGTCCGCATCCCCGACTTCCCGAAGCTCGCGGAGGCCTACGGCTGCATCGGCCTCTCCTGCGAGTCGGCCGCGGACGTCGACGCCACGATCAAGAAGGCCATGGAGATCGACGACCAGCCGGTCGTCATCGACTTCCGCGTCCACAAGGACGCCATGGTCTGGCCGATGATCGCCGGCGGCGCCAGCAACGACGAGATCCAGTACGCGCGCGACCTCGCGCCGCGCTTCGAGGAGGACGACCTCTGATGGCCCGCCACACGCTCTCCGTCCTGGTCGAGAACAAGCCCGGCGTGCTCACGCGCATCGCCGCGCTCTTCAGCCGCCGGGGCTTCAACATCGACTCGCTCGCCGTCGGCCCGACCGAGCACAGCGACGTCTCGCGCATGACGATCGTGGTCAACGTCGAGGAGACCCCGCTCGAGCAGGTCACCAAGCAGCTCAACAAGCTGATCGAGGTGCTCAAGATCGTCGAGCTCGACGGCACCTCCTCGGTCAACCGCGAGCTGCTGCTGGTCAAGCTGAAGGCCGACGCCGAGACCCGCGGCCAGGTCCTCGACGTGGTCCAGCTCTTCTCGGCCGACGTGGTCGACGTCGCCCCGGACGCCGTGACCGTCCAGCTCGTCGGCAGCAGCCAGCGCCTGGCCGACTTCCTCAAGGTCGTGGAGCCCTTCGGCATCCGCGAGCTGGTCCAGTCGGGCATGGTCGCGATCGGCCGTGGTCCCCGTTCGATCTCCGAGCGCACGCTGCGCCCGGTCGCCGTCCCCACCCCGCCGCCCGCTGTCGGCTGACTGACCTCGCTTCGACCTCCGGTCGGAGCACCTGACAATCTCTACGTACAAACCCACCAGAAGGAGAGCCCATCGTGGCTGAGATGTTCTACGACGACGACGCCGACCTGACCCTGATCCAGGGCAAGCAGGTCGCTGTCATCGGTTACGGCAGCCAGGGCCACGCCCACGCCCTCAACCTGCGCGACTCCGGCGTCGACGTCCGCATCGGCCTCAAGGCCGGCTCGAAGTCGATCGCCAAGGCCGAGGCCGAGGGCCTGAAGGTCCTCACGGTCGCCGAGGCCGTGGAGGAGGCTGACGTCATCGTCATCCTCGCTCCCGACCAGCACCAGCGGAAGATCTACGCCGACGACATCGCCCCGCACCTCGCCGAGGGCGACACCCTGGTCTTCGGCCACGGCTTCAACATCCGCTTCGGCTACATCCAGGCCCCCGCGGGCGTCGACGTGATCATGGTCGCCCCGAAGGCGCCGGGCCACACCGTCCGCCGCGAGTACGTCGCCGGCCGCGGCATCCCGGACATCATCGCCGTCGAGCAGGACGCCTCGGGCTCCGCGCTCGAGCTCGCGAAGTCCTACGCGAAGGCGATCGGCGGCACGCGCGCCGGCGTCATCATGACGACGTTCACCGAGGAGACCGAGACCGACCTCTTCGGTGAGCAGGCTGTCCTCTGCGGTGGCGTCTCGCAGCTCGTCCAGTACGGCTTCGAGACCCTGACCGAGGCCGGCTACCAGCCGGAGGTCGCCTACTTCGAGTGCCTCCACGAGCTCAAGCTCATCGTGGACCTCATGTGGGAGGGCGGCATCGCCAAGCAGCGCTGGTCCGTCTCCGACACCGCCGAGTACGGCGACTACGTCTCCGGCCCGCGTGTCATCGACCCGCGCGTCAAGGAGAACATGAAGGAGGTCCTCGCGGACATCCAGTCGGGTGCCTTCGCGAAGCGCTTCATCGACGACCAGGACGCCGGTGCTCCCGAGTTCCTCGAGCTCCGCGCCAAGGGTGCCGCGCACCCGATCGAGGAGACCGGCCGCAAGCTCCGTGGCCTCTTCTCCTGGAAGCAGCAGGACGAGGACTACGTCGAGGGCAGCGCTGCTCGTTGATGCTCCGCATCGCTGCTGCGCGCTGATCGCGACGTACGACGTCGAAGCCCCCGGCTCCCGCAAGGGAACCGGGGGCTTCGCCCATTTCGCCGCGGCTACTTGACCTCGGTCCGCATCACGAGCCGGAGGCCGACCAGGAACGGCACGACGATCCAGAGCAGCGTGGTGATCCCGAGCTGGGCCCACTGCTCGCCGGTCAGGTTGCTGTCGAAGAGCAGGAAGCGGGTCTGGTTGAGGTCGAACCAGCCCGCGTGCTCGGCCCACCAGTGCTGCGACGAGGCGAGCGCACCCGAGATGCCGGGCAGCACGAAGTTCACGACGAAGTAGCCGACCACGGCGGCGGGAGAGCTCCGGAAGACCAGGCCGAGCGCGAAGCCGAGCAGCATGCCCAGCTCGTTGGCCAGGACGATCTTGGCGAACGTCGACGCGGTGATGTCCCAGACCGCGTCGTTGCCGGTGACCAGCGACGTCACGAGGTTGCCGAAGGCACCGATGCCGAGGGCGAGCAGCATCGAGACCGCGCCGATCGCGAGCACGTCGACGAGCTTCGCGCCGATCACCGTGCGCCGGCTCGGAAGCAGGGTGAACGTCGAGAGCGCCGTCCGCTGGCTCCACTCGCTGGTCACCGCGAGGACGCCGACCACCGGGAGGACGATCGACATCGGGCTGCCCACTGCGGCTGCGAACGAGTCGAACGAGAGCGAGTCGCGGTCGCCGAGGAGCACCGTGGCGCCGGTCGCGATCACCGAGGCGATCACGATGCTGGCCATCAGCCAGAAGCCGGCACGGGTGTCGAACATCTTCTGCAGCTCGACGAGCAGCACCCGCCCGAACGGGATCCGCTCCGGCGTGCCGTCGGTCGCTCCGCTCCCCGGCCGCTTCGCCAGACGCCGTGCCCCGCCGTCGGCGTGGACGCCCGGGGAGGCCGGCGCGACCGTGGGGGAGAGGGTGGTGCTCATGCTGCTGCTCCTTCGCGGGAGGTGGAGGCGGTGAGCTCGAGGAACATCTCCTCGAGGCGGGCGCCGTCGGCGGCGCGGAGCTCGGTGACGGCGATCCCGGCCGCGAACGCGACCTGGCCGACCCGGGCGCTGTCAGCGGTGACGAGGAGGCCACCGTCGGTGGCCGTGGCGGTGAGGCCCGCAGCGGAGAGGGCCTCACCGAGCGCAGTCGCGTCGGCAGCACGCACGAGCGTCTCGCCGCTTGCCAGCAGCGACTGCTTGGTGCCCGCGGCGACGATCCGTCCCTGCCCGATCACGACGAGGTCGTCGGCGACGACCTCGATCTCGTTGAGCAGGTGCGACGAGAGCAGCACGGTGCCGCCGTCATCCGCGAAACCGCGCAGCAGGTCGCGCATCCAGCGGATGCCGGCGGGGTCCAGGCCGTTGGCCGGCTCGTCGAGGATCAGCACCGACGGGTCCCCGAGCAGGGCCGAGGCGATGCCGAGTCGCTGGCGCATGCCGAGCGAGTAGTTCCGCACCCGGCGTCCGGCCTCCTCGTCGGTCAGGCCGACGAGGTCGAGCATGGCGTCGACGCGGGAGGCGGGCAGCCCCATGAGGCGTGCGTTGATCCGCAGCACCTCACGGCCGGTGCGGCCGGCGTGCTGCGCGGAGGCGTCGAGGAGGACGCCGACCTCGCGCCCCGGGTTGGGCAGGTCGGCGAAACGGCGGCCGAGGATCTCGGCGGTGCCGGACGAAGGGTCGGTCAGGCCGACGATGACCCGCATGGTGGTGGACTTGCCGGCGCCGTTGGGGCCCAGGAAGCCGGTGACGCGTCCGGGCTCGGCGGTGAAGGAGACGTGGTCGACGGCGGCGTGGGCGCCGTAGGACCGGGTCAGGGAGTCGACGGTGATCATGGCCTCGAGCCTCGCCCGGGACGGCCCTGCTGCGCTTCGGGCAGGACCCCGGTCCCGACCCTGAGATCACCCCCGAGAGGCCGGGGGAGCGACCCCGGGAACAAGGGGACGTGTCAACCTGTTGTGCTGGCCATGGAGATCGAGATCTGGTCCGACGTCGTCTGCCCCTGGTGCTACATCGGCAAGCGCCGTCTGGAGAAGGCCCTTGCCGACTTCCCCCACGAGGTGAACGTGACCTGGCGGTCGTTCCAGCTCGACCCGGGCGCACCCACCGAGCCCGTCGAGACCGTCGCCCAGGCGCTTGGCCGCAAGTACGGCGGGGGCGAGGCCGCCGGTCGCCAGATGATCGACCGGGTCGAGGCCGCTGCTGCCGAGGAGGGCATGCTCTGGCGCCACCACCAGTCGCAGCGCGTCGGCACCGTCGACGCCCACCGCCTCCTCCACCTCGCGCTGCACGACGGCGGGACCAAGCTCCAGGGCGCGCTCAAGGAGCGCCTCCTCGCGGCGTACTTCATGGAGGCGGCCAACGTCGCCGACCACGCGGTCCTGCGCGGCCTCGCCGCGGAGGTCGGCCTCGATGCTGCGCGCGTCGACGAGGTCCTGGCCGGCACCGAGTTCCTCGACGAGGTGTACGCCGACCAGCAGCAGGCCGGCGCGTACGGCGCGACCGGCGTCCCCTTCTACGTGATCGAGAAGCGCTACGGCGTCTCGGGCGCCCAGCCGTCCCAGGCCCTGCTGCAGGTGCTCGACCGCGCCTGGTCCGACGCTCACCCTGTGCTGACCGTCCTCGAGGGTGACGACGCCTGCGGCCCTGACGGCTGCGCGATCTGAGCGTCTCCGCGCGCCGGCCCGCCGCCGCGTGAGCACGGCCGCACAGCCCGCTGTGCGGCCGTGAAACCCGCTCCTGCGCGTCATCGCCCTCCCTGTAGAGTGAGGGCTCGCGCACAGCGTCGTGCACTCCTGCCGGAGTCGACTGTCCTCCGGCTGCCGCCCTGATCCGCTCCACACACCCTCGAGGAACCGCTGTGAGCAAGCCCGTTGTCCTCATCGCCGAAGAGCTGAGCCCCGCGACCATCGACGCGCTGGGTCCCGACTTCGAGATCCGCAACTGCAACGGCGCCGACCGCGCCGAGCTGCTGCCGGCCATCGCCGACGTCGACGCGATCCTGGTCCGCTCCGCGACCCAGGTCGACGCCGAGGCCCTGGCCGCCGCGTCCAAGCTGAAGATCGTCGCCCGCGCCGGCGTGGGCCTCGACAACGTCGACGTCAAGGCCGCCACCGAGCGTGGCGTCATGGTCGTCAACGCCCCGACCTCCAACATCGTCTCCGCCGCCGAGCTCGCCGTCGCGCTGATGCTCGCGGCCGCGCGCAACGTCTCCCCGGCGCACGCCGCGCTCAAGGACGGCGTCTGGGCCCGCTCGAAGTACTCCGGCATCGAGCTCTACGAGAAGACCGCCGCGATCGTGGGCCTCGGCCGCATCGGCGTCCTCGTCGCGCAGCGCCTCTCGGCGTTCGGCATGAAGGTCATCGCCTACGACCCCTACGTCCAGGCCGGCCGCGCCGCCCAGATGGGTGTCCGCCTCGTCGACCTCGACACGCTGATGGCCGAGGCTGACTTCCTGACCGTCCACCTCCCGAAGACCCCGGAGACCGTCGGCCTGATCGGTGCCGACGCCCTCTCCAAGGCGAAGAAGGAGCTCGTCGTCGTCAACGCCGCCCGTGGCGGCATCGTCGACGAGGACGCGCTCTACGCTGCGCTCAAGGAGGGCCGCATCGCGGCCGCCGGCCTCGACGTCTACGCCAAGGAGCCGTGCACCGACAGCCCGCTCTTCACCCTCGACAACGTCGTCGCCACGCCGCACCTCGGCGCTTCGACCGACGAGGCCCAGGAGAAGGCCGGCATCGCCGTCGCCAAGTCCGTGCGCCTGGCGCTCGCCGGCGAGCTCGTGCCCGACGCCGTCAACGTGCAGGGCGGCGTCATCGCCGAGGACGTCCGTCCCGGCATCCCGCTCACCGAGAAGCTCGGCCGCGTCTTCACTGCGCTGGCCGGCGAGGTCGCCCAGCAGATCGACGTCGAGGTCCGCGGCGAGATCACCGAGTACGACGTCAAGGTGCTCGAGCTCGCTGCCCTCAAGGGCGTCTTCGCCGACGTCGTGGAGGAGCAGGTCTCCTACGTCAACGCGCCGCTGCTCGCCGCCGAGCGTGGCACGGCGGTGCGTCTGGTCGCCGAGTCGGAGTCCCCGGACCACCGCAACCTGATCACGATCCGTGGCACGCTCGCCGACGGCTCGCAGGTCTCCGTCTCCGGCACGCTGGTCGGCATCCACCAGCGCGAGCGCCTCGTCGAGGTCAACGGCTTCGACATCGACGTCGAGCTCACCGACCACCTCGCGTTCCTCCGCTACGAGGACCGTCCGGGCATGGTCGGCCTGCTCGGCACCCTCCTGGGTGACGCGGGCGTCAACATCGCCGGCATGCAGGTTGCTCGCGATGCGCAGGGCGGACAGGCCCTGGTCGCGCTCTCGGTCGACTCCGCGATCCCGGCCGAGACGCTCGCCCTGGTCGAGGCCGAGATCAAGGCCGAGTCGGTGCGCGCGGCGGACCTCAGCGTCTGAGACCTGCGTCACATCATCCGGGGAGGCCCGGCGGCGTCATGCCGCCGGGCCTCTGCCGTCTCTAGGGTGCACGGCGACGGAAACCGGTCTGGCTTGGGGGAGCCACGGTCACGGCGCCGATCTTGGGACGGCCACAACCCTGTGGCGCCACCTGTAGACAGGCATGTCCTCTTCCGGGACGAGGCATGCCCGTAGGCCCTGGAAGGACCTCGCCATGCTCTCTGCACCGCGTCCTCTGCTCGTCCGCTGCCTCGCACTGCTCGCCCTCCTCGCCGGCCTCGCGGTCGCTCCGACCGCGACGCAGTCCGCCTCCGCTGCTGTGGCCACGACCGATGCCTGCGGCGCGCTGGTCGCGAAGAGCACCGGCGGCTACTGGTCCTGCTCGTTCGTCGACGACTTCTCCGGCAAGTCCCTCGACACCTCGAAGTGGAACGTGCAGAACACCGCGCTCAGCGGCTACGCCCTCAACGCCACCTGTTTCCGCGGCGGCAACGTCGCGCTCCGCGGCGGCACCGCCGTCCTCTCGGTGACCCGCTCCGCGAGCGCCAACGCCTGCACGACGCCTTCCGGCAGCTTCGACACGCCCTACACCGGCGCGGACATCAACACCTCGGGCAAGTTCAGCCAGGCCAACGGCCGCTTCGAGGTGCGCATGAAGTACCCGTCGTACGCCGGCGCCGGCTACCAGGGCGGCTTCTGGATGAACCCGCAGAACCGCTCGTACGGCGCGTGGCCGGCCTCCGGTGAGATCGACGTCGCGGAGTGGTACTCGCAGCACGCCGACGGGGTCTTCCCGAACCTGCACTACACCGGCAGCACCACGGGCGACATGGGCCAGTGCGCCGTCGCCAACGCGGCGGCCTGGCACACCTACACCGTCGAGTGGTCGCTGCACCGCATGGACTACTTCGTCGACGGCACGCTCTGCCACTCGCGCACCTGGTTGCCGAGCTCGCCGCTGGTCAATCCGCAGCCCTTCGACAAGCCGTTCTTCCTCGACCTGACCGCAGGCGTCGGCGGCGGGACGAACGCTCCCACCTCCGCGACGCCCTTCCCGGCCGCGATCACCGTCGACTACGCCCGCGCCTGGCGCTGACCCGACGCAGCTGCACTGACCGGGCGGGCCCCGGGGACACGTTCCCCGGGGCCCGCCCGTCTGTGTCGTCGGGAGGTGCGCAGGGGTGGGTGCAGGATCAGCAGGGGGTCAGCGGCGGGTGGCGATGACGGCGGAGGCGTCGGCCGCGACCATCACCTCGACGCTCACGAAGCGCTCGTCGCTGAGCCACTCCTCGCGCAGGGTGTCGACGCGGCCGTCGGCCACGGGCGGCCAGCCGGCGCACGGCACGAAGTCGTCGAGCACGACGATGCCGCCGGGCTCCACCAGGTCGGCGATCGAGTCGACGCCGACCTCCTTGGGGGAGCCGGAGTCGAGGAAGAGCAGCGCGAACGGGCCCTTGTCGCGCAGCGTCGACCAGTCCGCGGCGAGCACCTCGACCTGCGGGTCGTCGACGAAGATCTCCTGGGCCGCACCGGCCAGCTTCGCGTCGAGCTCGGCGGTCAGGATCATCGACCCCGGCCGTACGCCGCTGCGCAGCCAGGCGGTGCCGACGCCGCAGCCGGTGCCGAACTCGGCGAGCGTTCCCGCGCGCGTGGCTGCGAGGGCGGCGAGGAGGCGACCGGTCTCGTTGCGGCAGAACGAGACGTAGCCGGCCCGGCGCGAGACGTCGAAGGCGCGCGACACGACGGCGGGCAGATCCGGGGGCGCGCTCATGTGAGGAGTGTTCCTTTCGGGGCGTGTGCATGAGACATCCATCTCGGATCCTGAGCGAGGTTCGAGAAATTCATGACACATGCCCGTAACACGACGTACGGTATGTCCACCATGTTCGGCGTGCTCGTACTCATCGACTGCCGCGGCGGGGCCTGATACGGAAGGCCACCTCGTCGCGGTGTTCGGCGTTGCGGTCTTCCTTCCCCCTCTCATCACCCGCGACACGGAGTCACGCCATGAACCACCCGATCACCTTCTGGGGCCCGGCCAACCACAACCCGGAGAACCCGACCTCCTTCGAGGCCGTTGCGCAGGCGCTTGACCTGCGAGACACGGCGGGCTTCGCGCCCGAGGACAACTAGGTTTCTTTGTCATGACCAGCATCAAGCTCGCCGTCATCCCCGGTGACGGCATCGGCCAGGAAGTCGTGCCCGAGGCCCTCAAGGTCCTCGACGCCGCCACCCCGCTCATCGGTGGGGGAGTGACCTTCGAGAAGACCAGCTACGACCTCGGTGCGGAGCGCTACCTCGCCACCGGCGAGGTCCTGCCCGACTCGGTGCTGGACGAGATCCGCACGCAGGACGCGATCCTGCTCGGCGCCGTCGGCGGCAAGCCCGGCGACCCGAACCTGCCCCCGGGCATCCTCGAGCGCGGCCTGCTGCTCAAGCTCCGCTTCGAGCTCGACCACTACGTCAACCTGCGTCCGTCGAAGCTCTTCCCCGGCGCCGCCTCGCCGCTCGCCAACCCCGGCGACATCGACTTCGTCGTCGTCCGCGAGGGCACCGAGGGCCCCTACACCGGCAACGGTGGCTCGATCCGCGTCGGCACCCCGGCCGAGGTCGCCACCGAGGTCAGCCTCAACACGGCGTTCGGTGTGGAGCGCGTCGTCCGCGACGCCTTCGCCCGCGCCCAGAAGCGCCGCAAGAAGCTCACGCTGGTCCACAAGACCAACGTCATCGTCAACGCGGGCAAGATCTGGACCCGCCTGGTCGACCAGGTCGGCGCGGAGTACCCCGACGTCGCGGTCGACTACCAGCACGTCGACGCGATGATGATCCACCTGGTCGTCAACCCGTCGCAGTTCGACGTCATCGTCACCGACAACCTCTTCGGCGACATCGTCACCGACCTCGCCGCCGCCGTCACCGGTGGCATCGGCCTGGCTGCCTCGGGCAACGTCAACCCCGACCGCACCACGCCGTCGATGTTCGAGCCGGTCCACGGCTCCGCCCCCGACATCGCGGGCCAGCAGAAGGCCGACCCGACCGCCGCCATCGGCTCGGTCGCGCTCATGCTCGACCACCTCGGCTACGCCGACGCGGCCGCCGCTGTCGACGCGGCGATCGTCAAGGACCTGGAGAGCCGCCAGGGCGCTCCCGCCCGGCGTACCTCCGAGGTGGGCGACGCGATCGCCGCCCTCGTAGCCGGCTGAGGCCCGCACCCCCACTCATCGGGGCGCCGGGCACGGTCATTCATTGATCGGGCCCGGCGTCTCTGGCATTTCTTGGCCCCTTTCTCATCCGGAGGTTGGATACCGTGAGCCCCATGCAGATCAGCACCACCCCGGCGACGCAGCCCGTGACCGACGAGCGCCTCGCGGAGATCCTGGCCGACCCCGGGTTCGGCACCTTCTTCACCGACCACATGTTCACGGTGGAGTGGACCCCGGAGAAGGGCTGGCACGACGCGCGCATCACGCCGTACGGCCCGATCACGCTCGACCCGGCGACGGCCGTCCTGCACTATGCGCAGGAGACCTTCGAGGGCATGAAGGCCTACCGCCACGCCGACGGCTCGATCTGGACGTTCCGTCCGGAGAAGAACGCCGAGCGCATGGCGAAGTCGAGCCGCCGCCTGGCCCTGCCCGAGCTCCCGGTCGAGGAGTTCGTCGGCGCGGTCGACGCGCTGGTCCGCGCGGACGCGCGCTGGGTGCCGGACCCCGAGGGCGAGAAGAGCCTCTACATCCGGCCCTTCATGTTCGCCTCGGAGACGTTCCTCGGCGTCCGCCCGTCGCACCACGTGACGTTCATGGTCATCGCCTCGCCCGCGGGTGCGTACTTCAAGGGCGGCTTCAAGCCGGTCACCCTCTGGCTCACCACGGAGTACACCCGCGCCGGCCGCGGAGGCATGGGCGACGCCAAGACCGGCGGCAACTACGCCTCGTCCCTCGTCGCGCAGCAGGAGGCCTACGCCCAGGGCTGCGACCAGGTCGTCTTCCTCGACGCCCAGGAGTCGACGTACGTCGAGGAGCTCGGCGGCATGAACCTCTACTTCGTCTTCAAGGACGGCACCGTCGTGACGCCGTCCACCACGGGCACGATCCTCGAGGGCATCACGCGCGCCTCGATCGTCGAGATCGCCGGCGGGCTCGGCCACAAGGTCGAGGAGCGGAAGTTCTCCATCGACGAGTGGCGCGACGGCGTCGCCAGCGGTGACATCGTCGAGATCTTCGCGTGCGGCACCGCCGCGGTCGTCACCCCGGTCGGCACCCTCAAGTGGGACGGCGGCGAGACGCCGGCCCCGACGACCGAGGCAGGCGAGCTCACCACGAAGATCCGCCAGGCGCTGGTCGACATCCAGTTCGGTCGCGCGGAGGACACCTTCGGCTGGATGCACAAGGTCGTCTGAGCGTGGAGGAGGTCCGGGTCGGCGACTGGACGCTGCTCCGCCGGCTCGGCGAGGGCGGCATGGGTGTCGTCCACCTCGCGGAGGACGAGCGCGGCCGCCTCGCGGCGCTGAAGGTGCTCCGCCCGCACGTCGTCGGTGACGAGGAGGCACGCACGCGCCTCGAGCGCGAGGTCGCCACCCTGTCGCGCGTGCAGTCGCCGTACGTCGCCGAGATCATCGACGCCGACCCGTGGGGCCCGGTTCCCTTCGTCGCCACCCGGTACGTCGACGGACCGTCGCTCCACGACGAGGTCACCGACAACGGGCCCTTCGGTGGCGCGGACCTGCGGCGGCTCGCGATCGGCCTGGCCAAGTCGCTCCAGGCGGTCCATGGCGCCGGTGTGCTGCACCGCGACGTGAAGCCCTCCAACGTCGTGCTCGACGGCATGACGCCCGTGCTCATCGACTTCGGCCTCGCGCGCCTGGGCAACGACACGAAGATCACGCGCACCGGCTTCCTGCTCGGCACGCCCGGCTACCTCGCGCCCGAGGTGCTCGGCGGTGAGGAGCCCGGCCCGCACGCCGACGTCCACTCGTGGGCCGCGACGGTCGCCTTCGCCGGCACCGGCAACGCGCCGTACGGCTCGGGCCACGCGATGGCGGTGATGGACCGCGTACGCCGTGGCGAGCACGACCTGACCGGGCTCGACCCGGCCCTGCGCATCTCCGTCGAGGCTGCCCTCGACCCCGACCCGCTGCGGCGGCCCACCCTCGGCGCGCTGGTCCGGGTGCTCGACGCACGTCGCGCGCCGTCCGCTGCGGCCACGGCTGCTGCGCTGACGGCTCCGGTCGCGGCACCGGCCGGCGTACCTCCGCAGGCGCAGGCGCCGGCGACGCAGGTGCTGCCGCCCGAGCGCGTCGTGCTCGCTGACGCCGACCTGGAGGAGGAGCCGCCGCTCTGGTCGGAGCCGCCCGTCAGGCCCCGCGTGCCGGTGGGGGAGCGGCTCCGCCGCTGGACCCTCGGACTCGGGCTGCTGCTCCTCGTTGCCGCCGGGGTCGCGGCCGCGCCGGTGCCGGTGCTCGCGGGCCTCGCGCTCGTGGTCGCCGTCCTCCGCTGGGGCGCGGTGACCGCCGACGGTCACCGCTCGCGCCGCGAGGCGCGTGGTCGCAAGCGGTGGTACGACGTGCCGCACTCGTTCGTGATGACCCCCGTCGACCTCTTCGTGTCGCTGCCGGTGACGCTCCTGCTCTGCCTGGCCGCCGCCGCGGTGGGGGGCGTCGCCCTGCTGATCGCCGGTGTGGCCGGTGCCCCGCACTGGCAGTGGCCGGCATGGACCGGCCTCGGGGTCGGCCTCGGCCTGGCGCTCGGGCCCGGATCCGCCCGCCTGCGCCGTCCGGTTCGCGGCCTCCTGAACCCCCTCGCGCGCACCGGCGGCGGCTGGCTGCTGACCGCCGCGCTCATGCTCGCCCTCGCTGCCGCGCTGGCGTGGTCGCTGCGGAGCAACGGCGTGCAGTGGGCGCCGCTCAGCGAGGCGCCCTGGGACCTTGACTGGAAGAGCTGGCTGCACTGACGGTGCTCCCGACCGCCGCGCGGGTCAGCACGATCGGGCGCCCACGGTGAACGTTGGCTGACGTGACACCGCCGCAATGTCACAAGCGGCCAAGCTGTCACGGTGACAGCTTGGCCGCTTGCGGCGTACGGGCGTGGGGCGCGGTGCGTCAGGCGGACGGGATCGTGGTGACCCGCTGGCCCGGCACGCGGGTGCGCTGGCGGGCGATCTGGTTCTCGACAGCGAGGCGGCGCAGCGCGGTGAAGAAGGCGTCGTAGAGCGCCGTGCCGGCGGCTGCGACCAGGGCGCGGACGGCGGGCTCGGCCTCGGTCACCGTGGCGACGTCGTTGCGGGCGACGTGGGAGGCGGCCTCGGCGTAGACGCGCATGCGCTCGGCGGTGGGCGCCACTCCGATGCTCTGCAGAGCGGCGAGCGCGTTGGCCAGCGCGGGCAGATGGGGGGAGTGCTCGCTGATGCTCCAGCCGAGCTGCTCGACGACCTCACGCGCCGCGGCCACGTCGATGTGGGCGGCGTCGACATCCGTCGACTCGGCGGTGGCCAGGGAGACCATCTCGATCGTGTCGAGCGGAGCAGCGTCGGGCGACGCCTGCGGCGCGGCGAGCGCGGCCAGCACCCGCTGGATCTCGGCGTGGCTCAGCTTGCCGGTCTCGAGGAGCGCACGCACGAGGCGAAGGCGCTCGAGGTGGCTCTCGTCGTAGATCGCCTGCGTGGCACTGGTCGCCCGACCAGGATGCAGGAGCCCGGTCCGCAGGTAGAACTTGACCGTGCCAACGGGCAGGTCTGCGGCCTGACTGAGCTGACTGATGCGCATGACGTGGTACTTCCTCCCTATTGCCCCCGAGCGGCAGTCTACGTGGGACGGGCCGGGCTCGCACATGTGGACATGCCATGGGCATGGCACAATGGCCGCCATGCAGTGCACGATCATCATTCGCTAGCGCGTCAGCCACACCGGCCGACGCGCAACCTCTCGTCCGCGAGGGGTTTTTTTGTTTGCTGCACCGAATCATTTGCGAGACCGATCTACCAAGAGTGGGGACCGATGGACCTGCAGGGCGCGTTCCACGTCTACGACACGACGCTGCGCGACGGCATGCAGCAGGAGGGGCTCAACCCCACCGTCGCTGACAAGCTCGCCATCGCCCGCCAGCTCGACGAGCTCGGCGTCGGGTTCATCGAGGGCGGCTGGCCGGGTGCCAACCCCAAGGACACCGAGTTCTTCCGTCGCGCGGCGACCGAGCTCGACCTGAAGCACGCGAAGCTCGCTGCGTTCGGCGCCACCCGCCGTGCCGGCGTACGCGCTGCCGACGACCCGCTCGTGGCGGCCCTGCGCGACTCCGGCGCTCCGGTCGTGACCCTCGTGGCGAAGTCGCACGACCGCCACGTCGAGCTCGCGCTCCGCACCACGCTCGAGGAGAACCTCGCGATGGTGCGCGACACCGTCGCCCACCTGACGGCCGAGGGCCAGCGTGTCTTCCTCGACGCCGAGCACTTCTTCGACGGCTACCGCGACAACCGGGCCTACGCGCTGGAGGTGCTGCGCACGGCGTTCGAGGCGGGCGCAGAGGTCGCCGCCCTGTGTGACACCAACGGCGGCATGCTCCCCTCCTGGGTCGCCGACGTCGTCGCCGACGTCCACGCGAACGCCCTGGGCAGCGGTGTCGGCCGGGTCGGCATCCACTGCCACAACGACACCGGGTGCGCCGTCGCCAACACGCTCGCGGCCGTCGACGCGGGCGCGACGCACGTGCAGGGCACGATCAACGGCTACGGCGAGCGCACGGGCAACGCCGACCTGATCTCCGTCGTCGCCAACCTCGAGCTCAAGCTCGACCGCCAGGTCCTGCCGCAGGGCCTGCTCCGCGAGGCCACGCGCATCGCCCACGGCATCGCCGAGGTCACCAACGTCCCGCCCGCTTCCCGCCAGCCGTACGTCGGCACGTCGGCGTTCGCGCACAAGGCGGGGCTCCACGCGTCGGCGATCAAGGTCGACCCGATGCTCTACCAGCACATGGACCCGATGGGCGTCGGCAACGACATGCGTCTGCTCGTCTCCGACATGGCCGGCCGCGCGAGCATCGAGCTCAAGGGCAAGGAGCTCGGCTTCGACCTGTCCGGCGACAAGGGCCTGCTGACCGCCATCACCGACAAGGTGAAGGAGCTCGAGTCGCGCGGCTTCACCTTCGAGGCTGCGGACGCGTCGTTCGAGCTGCTGCTGGTCGAGATGGTCGAGGGGCGTCGCCCGTCGTACTTCGAGGTCGAGTCGTGGCGGGTCATCACCGAGACGCAGCCCGACGGGCACGACGCGACCTGTGAGGCGACGGTCAAGCTGCACGCCGAGGGGGAGCGGTTCGTCGTCGTCGGCGAGGGCAACGGCCCGGTCAACGCGCTCGACCACGCGCTGCGCCAGGCGATCGGCCAGGCCTATCCCGAGGTGGCGAAGTTCGAGCTGATCGACTTCAAGGTCCGGATCCTCGACCAGGGTCACGGCACCGACGCGATCACCCGGGTCCTCATCGAGACCACCGACGGTGCCTCGTCGTGGGTCACCGTGGGTGTCGGCCCCAACATCATCGAGGCCTCGTGGCAGGCGCTGACCGACAGCGTCACCTACGGCCTGCGCAAGCACCACCAGCGCTGACGTCCGCAGGGGCGATGTGGCCCAGATCACGAAGCGGTGCCGGGAATGCATCCGGGCACGGCTTCGTTGACATGTCCACTATCCGCTCTTCACTCCCAGGAGAACTCCCGTGACCAAGGTCCTCGCTCTCGTCGGCTCCCTTCGCGCCGACTCCGTCAACCGCAAGCTCGTCGAGGCCGTCCAGGCGCAGGCCCCGGAGGGCGTGACCATCGAGATCGCCCAGGGCCTCGGTGACATCCCGTTCTACAACGAGGACATCGACGGCGACGCTGCGCCGGCCGCCGCTGTCGCGCTGCGCGAGGCTGTCGCCTCCGCGGACCGCCTCCTCTTCGTCGTCCCCGAGTACAACGGCTCGACGCCGGCCGTCGTCGCCAACGCCATCGACTGGGCCTCGCGTCCGTACGGCGCCGGCTCCATCACCGGCAAGCCCACCGCTGTCGTCGGCACCGCCGTCGGCCAGTTCGGTGGCCAGTGGGCGCACCAGGACACCCGCAAGTCCGCCGGCGTTGCCGGCGCGAAGGTCGTCGAGGAGATCGAGCTCTCCCACGCCTACGCCTGGGGCACCGACCCGTCCCAGGACGCCGAGATCGTCGCGAAGTTCACCGAGGCCGTCCAGAAGCTGGCCGCCGCCAACTGACCTTCCCGCGCCGAGGCGTCGCACACCGACGCCTGAAGGCTGCCGAGGCGTCGCAAACCGACGTCCGGAGCATGTCGAGGCGGCGCAAACCTGCGCGAGATCCGCAGGTTTGCGCCGCCTCGACGCATTTCTGCTGCGAGTCTGCGCCGCCCCGGCGGCAGGGGACTAGGACGTGAACCAGGCGGGGGCCTGGGCCCGGAACTCCTCCGGGGCGAGGCGTCCGGCGTTCGCGGGCAGCACGGCCACCACCGGTACGCCGGTGACGCGGGCGAGCTCGGTCCGGTTCAGCTCCGAGGCCTGGTCGGGCTCCGACGGCCAGCTGCCGATGACCAGGCCGGCCGGCTCGAGGCCCGCGTGGCGCAGGGCCTGCACGGTGAGCTCGGTGTGGTTGAGCGTGCCGAGGCCGGCCCGGGTGACGACGTACACGGCGACGGGCTCGCGCTTGGCCAGGTCGGCGGCGAGGTCGAGGAGGGTGCCGCCGTCGGTGTCGAGGCGGACCAGCAGGCCGCCCGCGCCCTCGACGACCACGGTCGGATGGTCGGCGAGCAGGTGCCGGATCGCCGTGGCGTGCGACTGCACCGACGGGATCGTGACGTCGCGCAGGCGGGCTGCGGTGTCGGGCGCGAGCGGGTCCTCGAGCTCCACGAACTGCCGTGTCGGCGCGCCCGAGAGCCGGGCGACGACGTCGATGTCGCGCTCCTCGCCGTTGCCCGGCGCGATGCCGGTCTGGGCCGGCTTCACGACCAGCGGCTGCCCGAGGTGTACGGCGAGTGCAGCGGTGGCGATCGTCTTGCCGACGTCGGTGTCCGTGCCGGTCACGATGACGACCCGCGGCGACGTGCTCATCGGTGCTCCTTCGAGGCGCGGGTGACGACGTCGGTGGCGTGGGCCCAGTCGGCGTCGGGGACGCCGGCGTTCGTGGTGATGCGCAGGCGGCTGACGCCGTCGGGCACGGACGGCGGCCGGAAGCAGGCCACCCGCACGCCCTCCTCGAGGCAGGCAGCCTGGGCCGCGAGCGCGGCCTGCGGCGACGGCATCGGCACCGAGAGGACGGCGCCGGCCGGTGCCTCCACGGCGAGCGCCGCAGCGAGCGCGTCGACCCGCGTGCGGATGACGCCGGGCAGGTCGGGGTGGCCCACCAGGTGGCGCAGCGAGGCCAGTGCGCCGGCGGTCGACGCGGGCGCGAGGCCGGTGTCGAAGATGAACGGTCGCGCGGCGTTGACCAGGTGCTCGCGGAAGCTCGCCGGGCCGAGCAGCACGCCTCCCTGGGCGCCCATTGCCTTGGACAGGGTCACGGTCAGCACGACGTGGGGGTGGCCGGCGAGACCCGCGGCGTGGACCAGCCCGCGGCCGCCCTCGCCGACGACGCCGACGCCGTGCGCCTCGTCGACGACCAGCAGCGCCCCGTGCTGCTCGGCCAGGGCCGCGAGCTCGGCCAGGGGAGCGGCGTCGCCGAGCACGGAGTAGATCGACTCGACGAGGACCAGCGTGCGCCGGCCCGGGTTGGCCGCGAGGATGCGCGCGACGTCGGCGGCGTCGTTGTGCCGTGCGACCGCGACGTCGGCGCGCGACAGCCGCACGGCGTCGATCAGCGAGGCGTGCACATGGGCGTCGGAGACGACCAGGTCGCCCTTGCCCACGAGCGCGGCGACCACGGAGAGGTTGGCGTGGTAGCCGGTGGAGAAGGCGAGCGCTGCCGGCCAGCCCGTGAACGCCGCGAGCTCGCGCTCCAGCGCGTCGTGCAGCTCGAGCGTGCCGGTGACGAGGCGTGAGGCACCCGCGCCCGCGCCCCAGGTGAGGGCGGCGTCGGCGGCCGCCCGGCGTACGTCGGGGTGGGTGGAGAGGCCGAGGTAGTCGTTGCCGGCGAGGTCGATCACCGGGTCGCCGGCGCCTCGAGGCTTGAGGATGCGCCGGAGGCCCGCGGCCTCGCGCTCGGCGACGCGGTCGGCGAACCACTGCTCCCAGTTCATGCCGTGGCCTCCAGTGATGCGTGGGTGGCGGCGTGGATCGCCGCGACGATGGTGTCGACCTCGTTGTCGCTGCAGACGTACGGCGGCATGGCGTAGACCAGCCGGCCGAACGGGCGCAGCCAGGCGCCGGCGGCGATCGCCGCGTCGGTCGCGGCCTTCACGTCGACGGGCTGCTCGAGCTCGACGACGCCCACCGCACCGATGCTCCGGACGTCGGCGACGCCGGGCAGCCCGCGCAGCGGCTCGAGGCCGTCGCGCAGCCGCTCGCCGATGCGCGCGACGTTCGCCTTCCAGTCGGCGCGGGTCAGGACGCGCAGCGACTCGATCGCGACGGCGCAGGCGAGCGGGTTGCCCATGAACGTCGGCCCGTGCATGAGGACGCCGGACTCGGAGGCCGAGATCGTCCGCGCCACGTGGTCGGTGGTCACCACCGCAGCGAGCGTCATGTAGCCGCCCGTGAGCGCCTTGCCGAGGCAGAGCACGTCGGGGCGGACCAGCTCGGAGACGAAGAGGTGGCCGGTGCGGCCGAAGCCGGTGGCGATCTCGTCGAAGACCAGCAGCAGCCCGTGCTCGTCGGCGACCTCGCGCATGATCTCGAGGCACGCGACGGGATAGGGGTGCATGCCGCCCGCGCCCTGGAGCAGCGGCTCGACGATGATGCCCGCGAGCTCGTGCGCGTGCTCCGCTGCGACCGCCTTGAAGGCGGTCGCCCAGGCCTCGATCTCGCCCGTCGCTGCGTCGTACGCCGGGGGCTGCGGGGCGAAGACGTGCTCGGGGAGGACGCCCTTCCACATCGCGTGCATCCCGCCGTCGGGGTCGGTCACCGACATCGGGTGGAACGTGTCGCCGTGGTAGCCCCCGCGGACGGTGAGGAACCTCCGGCGGGCCGGCTCACCGAGGCCGCGCTGGAACTGCAGCACCATCTTGAGCGCCACCTCGACGGCGACCGAGCCGGAGTCGGCGAGGAAGACCCGGTCGAGGCCTTCGGGGGTGAGCTCGACGAGCGCGCGCCCGAGGGTGACGGCGGGGGCGTGCGTCAGCCCGCCGAACATGACATGGCTGAAGCGGTCGACCTGGTCCTTGACGGCCTGGTCGAGCCGCGGGTGGCGGTAGCCGTGGATCGCCGACCACCACGAGCTCATCCCGTCGACGACGTTGACCGCGTCAGCGGGGGAGCCGGTCTCGGAGAGCCAGAGCCGGGCTCCCGAGGCGCCGACGACGGCCCGGACCTGGGTCGGGGCCGTCATCGACGTGTAGGGGTGCCACAGGTGCTCGCGGTCGAACGCGAGCAGGTCCTGCGCCACCACCGTGTCCATCAGGCGTCAGGCGTTCGCCGGGACCTCGGTGCCCGCGCCGCGGCGGCGGATCACCGGCTTGTGCGGGTCGACGGCCTCGGCAGCCTCGGCGGCCTTGGCCTCCGGGTTGAGGGCCGTGCAGCCACCGCAGCCGTCGCCGCAGGCCGAGCCGGCCGACGAGCCACACGGGGTCGTCGTGGCCGCAGCGTGGGCGTGGCCGCCACGGGGAGCGTTGAAGACCTCGTCGAAGGTGCCGTCGTTGAAGGCGTTCTCCTGGCCGAGGATCACGAAGCCGTTGTCGCGGATCATCTCGAGGTCGTCGCGCGCGTCCTGGCCGGTCGAGGTCAGGTAGTCGCCGAGGAAGATCGAGTTGGCGACGTGGAGCGCCTGGCCCTGGAGCGAGCGCAGGTGCATCTCGCGGCCACCGGCGATGCGGATCTCCTTGTCGGGGCAGACGAAGCGCGCCATCGCGAGGATCTTCAGGCAGCGCTGCGGGGAGAGCTCCCACGTGTTCTCGTACGGCGTGCCGTCGAACGGCATCAGGAAGTTGACCGGGATCGAGTCGGACTCGAGGGCCTTGAGCGCGAAGAGCGCCTCGACCAGCTGCTCGTCGCTCTCGCCGAGGCCCGCGATCAGGCCGGAGCAGGGGGAGAGGCCGGCGGACTTGGCCTTGCCGATGGTGTCCACGCGGTCGGCGTACGTGTGGGTCTGCACGATGTTGTCGTGGTTGGACTCGGCGGTGTTGATGTTGTGGTTGTAGGCGTCGACACCGGCGGCCTTGAGGCGCTCGGCCTGGCCGTCCTTGAGCAGGCCGAGGCAGGCACAGACCTCGACGCCCTCGTACTCGTCCTTGATCGCCTCGGTCATCTCGACGACCTTGTCGATGTCCTTGTTGGACGGGCCGCGGCCGGAGGAGACCATGCAGACGCGCGAGGCGCCGCCCTTGAGGCCGGCGCCGGCCTGGGCGATCGCGTCGTCCTTGGAGAGGTAGGAGTACTTGAGGATGTCGGCCTCGGAGCCGCGCGCCTGGCTGCAGTAGTTGCAGTTCTCGGGGCAGAGGCCGGACTTCAGGTTGACCAGGTAGTTGACCTTGACCGTGTTGCCGAAGTGCTCGCGGCGCAGGCGGCCGGCGGCGGCGACGATCGACATGAGCTCGAAGTCAGGAGCCTGCAGGACGGCGAGGGCGTCGGCCTCGCTCGCGGGCGTGCCGGCGAGGACCTTGTCGGCGATCTGGTCGAACTGCGTGCTCATGGTGCTCCTTGGGTCTTGCCCGGCCCCGTCGGGCGGACTCTTCACTGCCCGCGACGGTTTCAACGGCATGGGCTACCTGAACGATGTTCAGGTTAGGCTGTGCCCCGTGTCCGTGACAACTCGCTACCGCCGCGCCGACGTGATCGGGCGGGCGATCGACCTCCTCGACGAGGTCGGGCTGAGCGGTCTCTCGATGCGGCGCCTCGCCGGGGACCTCGGCGTACAGCCGAGTGCGCTCTACCACCACGTGGCGTCGAAGCAGGAGCTGCTCGGCGCGGTCGCGGACGAGATCCTGGCGCGAGGGCGGCGTTCGACCGAGGTGCTCGGCTGGCAGGACGAGCTCCGGCTGACCTGCCTCGAGCTCCGCGACACGATGCTGCGCCACCGCGACGGCGCCGCGCTGATCGCGCTGGCCCGCGCCGAGGGGGTCGGCGGCGACGAGCCGTTGCGGCGGATGGCGTCGGTGCTGGCCTTCAACGGCGCGGACCCCGAGCTGGCGCGCGTGGGCGCCCGGACGCTCTTCCACTTCGTCTTCGGGCACGTCGCCGACCGCCAGGCGCAGGGCGTCGTGAGCGCGGGCGGACGCGACGAGTCGGCAGACTTCGCGACGGGCTTGGGCATCGTCCTCGGCGGCCTTGAGGGGCGTCTCGCACAACACGCGTGAGACAAGGCTTGGGGAGAGGGCCTCTCACAGGTCAAGATGACCCCCATGCGTCGTCTCTCGGTCCTCCTCGTCCCGGTCGCCCTGCTGGTCGCGGCCTGTGGCGGCGACCCCGAGCCCGCGTCGACCCCGCTCCCGCCGACCACCCAGCAGTTCGTGCAGCAGGTGTGGGACGGCTGGACCAACGCCGACCGTGCCAAGACCTGCCACGACTATGCCAAGGAGCCGGTCCGCACGGTGGAGCACCTCTTCCCGGACAGCTCGGGCATCCCGGTCACCGACGTCAAGGCGCTGCTCGTGCGGGAGTGCAAGGCCTGAGTCCGGCCGCCTGACCCGCCGGGTCAGGACCGCGGCACGGCGATGCGGGTCTCCGCCGCACGTCCGCGCACGATGACCGGCTCCCGCTCGACCCAGTGCGCGGCCTCCTCGCCGGCGTCGGCGAGCAGCAGGGCGTTCGCGACGCAACGCTCGGGATGCTCCTTGGCGACCGACGTGAGGCGCGCGGCCTCGTTCACCGCGTCGCCGATGACGGTGTACTCGTAGCGGTCCGCCGAGCCGACGTTGCCGCAGACCACGGGGCCGCCCGAGATGCCGACGCCGGCCGCGATCTCGGGCACCTCGGCGTGGAGGCGGGCGGCGAGGACGCGGGCGGCAGCCAGGGCCCGGGTGTTGCGCTCCGCCACGGCGACGGGCGCGCCCCAGATCGCCAGCGCGGCGTCGCCCTCGAACTTGTTGATCCAGCCGTCGTGCTCGTGGATCACGTCGATGACGACGTCGAAGAAGCGGTTGAGGAGCGCGACGACACGGTCGGGGTCGAGCTCGGTCGCCATCGTCGTGGAGCCCATGACGTCGACGAAGAGCACCGTCACCTCGCGCACCTCGCCCCCCAGCCGTACGCCGGTCGTCAGCGCCTCGCGGGCGACGTCGACGCCGACGTGGCGACCGAAGAGGTCACGCAGCTGCTCCCGCTCGCGCAGGCCCGCGACCATGTCGTTGAACCCGGCCTGGAGCTCGCCGATCTCGGTGGCGTCGTCGATGCCGATCTGGATGTCGAACCGGCCCTTGCCGACCGCCGTCAGCGCCGAGCGCATCGCCCGGATCGGGTCGGCCGTCGTCTGTGCGGTGAGGAAGGTGGTCAGGCCACCGACGAGGATCACCACGGCGCCGAGCGCCATCATCGTGACGCCGAGCTGGACGTGCGTGGTGGCACCAGGCCCGAGGACGACGGCCATCAGGCCTGCCACCACCAGGCCGCCGGCAGAGGCGCCGGTGCTCAACAGCCAGGCCATGCCGAAGCGCGCAGCCACATGACGAGAGCGACGCCGGGCCGGCAGCCCGGTGACCAGCGCGGCCCGGTTGACCCGCCGGAGCCGGCGTTCGACGATCAGGAACGCGAGCGCCGAGACGGTCAGGCCCGTGAGGAAGACGATCCAGGTGATGAGGGCGGCGCGCCCCACGTGGCTCGGCGCGTTGACGGCGCCGAAGACGAGCGCGGCCGTGCCCCACAGGGCCAGGTGCAGCCAGGCGAACCACCGCGGCGCGGCCAGCAGCGCCGTCTTCTCCCGGTCGGTGGCCGGCCGCTCCTCGACGATCCAGCGGTCGAGGCGACGGTAGCGCCGCAGCCCGAGCCAGGTGCCGACGAGCACCGCCGAGGGCACGTAACCGCCCAGGACGGCGAGGTTGAGCAGCTCGATGTGGACGTCGTGCCGGCCCGGCAGCGGCACCACCCAGGCGGCAAGGGCGTAGACGACGGCAGCGCCGATCACGTTGGTGACGGTCAGCAGGACCGCGATCACGAACCTGGTCACGAACCGATTCGGCGGAGGGGGCATGCGCGAAGCCTAGGGACCACCAGCCTCGGCCGGAGGGAATCAGTCCGCGGCGTACGCCGGAGCGCCGAGCGCGGTGAGCGCGTCGCCGGTGAGGCGATGGACGGTCCACTCGTCCATCCCGACCGCGCCGAGGGAGCGGTAGAAGCCGATCGCCGGCTCGTTCCAGTCGAGTACCCACCACTCCAGCCGGCTGTAGCCGCGCTCGACGCACTCCTGAGCGAGTGCCGCGAGCAGGTCGCGCCCGAGCCCGAGCCCGCGGTGCTGGGGGCTGACGAAGAGGTCCTCGAGGTAGATCCCGTGCGTGCCCCGCCAGGTCGAGAAGTTGAGGAACCACAGCGCGATCCCGACCACCTCGCCCTCGTGCGTCGCCACGTGGCCGAAGAGCGCCGGGTTCGGGCTGAAGAGGGCGGCCTCGAGCTGCTCGACGGTCAGGTGGCACTCGTCCGGCGCCTTCTCGTACGTCGCCAGCTCGTGGACGAGCTGGACCGTCCGCTCGAGGTCGGCGGGGGTGATGCGGCGGATCGCGGTGCTCATGGCGCGAGTCTCCCAGTTACCGTCGAATCGTGGTCTTCCGAGCCAGACGGCTTCTCGTGGTGGCGCTGGGTGCCGGCGTCGTCCTGCTCCTCGTGAGCGTGGACCCGGCTGCCGCGGCCCTGCTCGTCGACGTCGAGCTGCTCGGGATCCGGGGGAGCGTGGGTCTGGCGATGACGCGGGATCAGCTGGGACTGGCCTGGGCCACGATCCGGACGGGTCCGACGGTCGTGCAGTTCGCCGCCGGCGTACGGCTGGTGCGGGCGGAGCCTCGTTCACTGCTCGCCTGAGGCCTCTTCTGCCTGAACCGACACGTTGACATGTCACTCACGGGAGTCGCCCGCTCAGCTCACGGTGCGTGACGCGTCAACGTGTCGGTTCGCGCAGACGGCCGACGAACGGGCCGCGCGGGTCACGCGAGCAGGCGCTCGCAGGCCGCGATCAGGGCGGCGCGGATCGGCGCACCACGCTCGGCGAAGGAGCGCTGGGCTGCGACGTACTCCGCCTTGCCCTCGGGCGTCTCGATCGGGACCGGCGTCCACGGCTCGCCGGTGGGGTCGAGGGTCCAGCCGCTCATGTCGTACGGCGCGGCGCGCATGTCGAGGATGCGGATCTCCCACGCGAGCTCGAAGGCGTCGGCGACGAGGTCGCTGCAGATCATCGGCGAGAGCCGGTACGCGTGCTTGTAGAGGTCCATGCCGCCGTGGAGGCACGCCGGCTGCTCGTACGCCGGACGGTCGCCCGGGCCGGGGGAGAGCGTGTTGAAGCCGACCGCCGACGGGGTGAAGAACCGGAACGCGTCGAAGTGCGAGCAGGCGATGCGGTGGTCCTCGGTGACCCGGTCGGTGGCGGCGGCGCCCAGGCGCAGCGGCATCGGGTGCCGGTTCTCGTCGGAGCCGTGGACCATCGCCCACTCGTGCAGGCCGAAACAGCCGAAGTTGCCTGCGCGCCCCGCCGTCGCGGCGAGCAGCTCGTGCACCTGCCGGATCCGGTCGCGCCGCCCGACGACGTACGGGTCGGAGGCGTCGAGCCCGGGATGCCAGCGCAGGAGCTGGGCGGGCCGGTGGTTGTAGTACGTGAAGAGGAAGTCGTGGACCGGGTGCTTCTCGCCCGCGGCCCGGCGGGCGAGGTGCGGCTCGACGTACGGCGCCAACCGGGCCCGGTGCGCGGCGGCACGGGCCTCGAGGTCGCGCGCGTTCGCCTCGCGCAGGTCCAGGACGGTCACGCCGTCAAGGATCCGGTCAGGCGGGGGAGCCCTGCAACTCGGCGATCGCGGCGCGCAGCGACGCCGGCCAGGTCGCCCGCGTCCCCGCGCGGTAGTCGAAGGCGACGATCCGCCCGCTGCCCTCGGCCGCGACCCGGTCGTGGGCGGTGCTCACCACGACGTAACGCATCGTGAACTCGCCGTCCTCGACGTCGGTCACGGTCGCGCCGATCCGCACCGCGTCGGGGTAGGTGAGGGGGACCCGGAAGCGGCAGTCGGTCGAGGCGAGGATCGGCCCGACGCCGGTGGCCTCCATGAGCTCCGCGATCCCGAGCGCCTCGAAGTAGGCGAGGCGGCCGTCCTCGAACCAGCGGAAGTATCGCGTGTTGTTGACGTGGCCGAAGGCGTCCATGTCGCCCCAGGCGACCGGGAAGTCGACGATGACCGGCATGCCCTCGAGGTGTTCGCTCACGGGCCCTTTCTACCGCGCCTCCGCGCCTCCGCGCTGCCCCGCTGGCTCAGGCGGTGGCGGGCTCTGGCGCCGTCCGGCGGGCCGGGCTCCTGCGACGCCAGGCCACCAGCACCAGGCCCAGGCTCAGCGTGACCGCGGGGCCGGTCAGCAGCGCGCCGTAGTACGCCTGCCCGGTGGTGAAGGGGAGGCGGTAGGCGAGCCAGAGTGCGGCGGTCGCGGGCGCTGCCAGGAGCATCGCCGCGTGGTGGATGGTCCAGTCCTCGCGCGCGGTCGGATCGTTCGCGGCACGCAGGTTCATGCCGGTCAGGAGCAGGCCGAGCGCGTTGGCGGCTGCCGCGGTGAGCGTGACCCGGTCGATCCCGTCGAAGGCCGCGCCATAGGCAACGGCGAGTCCTGCCAGGCCGATCGTCCCGAGCAGGAGCGGAGCCCAGGACACTGACCGGGGGAGCGGTCGGAGGTGATCGCGCCGGCGCGCGGCGGGGACGAGGCGGGCGGCGAGAAGAGCCGCCATCGGCGCCCAGACCGCCTCGATGGCACCGCCGGCGAGGTTGGTCACCTCCTGGGTCTGGTCCGGCCAGGCCAGCCCCAGCAGCAGGTAGCCCAGGCGCAGGAACGGCGCGGTGCAGAGCAGCGCGAACGCGTAGGTCATCAGCACCCGGTGGCTCGCCACCTGGCGCCCGCGGATCGCGGCCCAGCCGAGGAGCGTCGCGAGCAGCGTCCCGGAGGCCAGGGCGACCAGCTGGATGAAGAAGGCGGGTCCGTCGAACGTGCCGTCCGGGCCGACGAGGCCGAGGAACGTGAGTCCCGCCGTCATCGACACCGCGACGAGCATGACCTGCAGGCGACCGACCCAGCGGTGCACGGCGAGCCGGCGCCTGCTGCGCCGCGTCAGCTGGAAGACCGACAGCGTGATCGCGACGGAGGCCAGGAGGGTGTGCAGCAGGAGCACGACGCGGTGGTGCTGGTAGTTCTGCGCCTGGACCTCATGGATGGAGCCGGCGCCGAGGGCGTGGCGCTCGCCGACGGTCGCGGCGTACGCGTGGTCCCAGAGCTCAGGCCCACCGCCGAAGAGGCGTGCGGTGTACTCCGCGGCCATCGGGACGTAGAGCAGCACGATCGTTGCCGCGGTGATCCAGCCGAGGGTGGCCAGTCGGGGAGTGCGCATCAGGACCTCACTGGTATAACAGACGTTATGGACAAGTATCCCGCATTTGTAAACCAGGTGCGCCGGTGAGTGCGGGTGACATGCGTCGCAGGCTCGTCGAGGCGGCGGCGCGCCTCGTCGCCGATGAGGGGCCCGCCACGCTCACCGTCCGGAAGGTCGCGGCGGCGGCGGGCACGTCGACCATGGCGGTCTACACGCACTTCGGCTCGATGGAGCCGCTTGTGACGGCGGTGGTCGAGGAGGGGTTCGCCATGCTGGAGCGTGCCTTCGTCGAGGTCGAGCCCGGCGACGATCCCGTGCGGGACGTCGCGGCGCAGACGGCGGCGTACCTCGAGTTCGCCTCCGAGCAGTCGGCGCTCTACGCCGTCATGTTCGGCACTGCGCCACTCGGCCGGTTCCGGCTGCCGCCTCCCGCGACCGACCAGCGTGGCCGTCGCCAGACACTGGACCGGGTGGCCGAGGCCCTCGCGCGTGCACATGCCGCCGGCCGCGTGCAGGAGGAGCGGTCCGCTGATCTCTCGTTCCAGTGGTGGAGCCTGGTCCACGGCTATGCGTTGCTGGAGGCGACGGGTTTCGTGCTCGCTGGCCCCGGCCGCGGGCGCGTCCTGGAGCCCGGGCTGGTCGCTTTCTTCGTCGGTCACGGCGACGAGCCGGTGCGGGCCCGGGCGTCGGTCGGTGCCGGACTGGGCGCCCGATAGCCTTGCGCCCGTGCGCATCGTTCGATTCACCCCGCTCAGCGGCGACACCGACGAGATCTCCTACGGCGTCCTGACGGGCGAGGTCGACCAGTTCGGCCAGCCCGCCGAGGACGCCGTCATCGTCGCCCTCGCCGGCGACCCCCTCTACGTCGGCCTCAAGCTCGTCGAGAGGGAGTACGCCGTCGGCGATGTGCGGCTCCTCGCCCCGATCATCCCGCGCAGCAAGGTGATCGGCATCGGCAAGAACTACGCCAGGCACGCCGCCGAGATGGGCGGCGAGGTGCCGGCCGAGCCGCTGATGTTCCTCAAGCCCAACACCTCGGTGATCGGCCCCAACGACGTGATCCGCCTCCCGCAGCAGAGCGAGGAGGTGCACTACGAGGGCGAGCTCGCCGTCGTGATCGGCCGGATCTGCCGTGACGTGCCCGCCGAGAAGGCGGCCGACGTCATCCACGGCTACACCGTCGCCAATGACGTGACCGCGCGCGACCTGCAGCGGCGCGACGGCCAGTTCACCCGCGCCAAGGGCTTCGACACGTTCTGCCCGCTGGGCCCGTGGATCGAGACCGAGCTCGACCCGTCGGCGGTCCAGGTGCAGACCTACCTCAACGGAGACCTCGTCCAGGACGGCAACACCTCCGACCTGGTCTTCGACATCCCGACCCTCGTCGCCCACGTCAGCAGCGTCATGACGCTCCTGCCCGGCGACGTCATCCTCACCGGCACCCCTGATGGTGTCGGTCCGCTCAGCGCCGACGACGAGGTCGAGATCGTGGTCTCCGGCATCGGCGCACTCACCAACAAGGTTGCTCGCCGATGACCGTTCGCGTCCGCTACTGCCCCTCGCCGACCGGGTCGCCCCACGTCGGCCTGGCCCGCACGGCCCTCTTCAACTGGGCCTTCGCGCGCCACCACGGCGGCACGATCGTCTTCCGCATGGAGGACACCGACAAGGCGCGCTCCACCGAGGAGTCGTACGCCGGCATCCTCGACCTCTTCACCTGGCTCGGTCTCGACTGGGACGAGGGCATCGAGGTCGGAGGCCCCCACGCGCCGTACCGCCAGAGCGAGCGCACCGACATCTACGCCGATGCCCTCATCCGCCTCCGCACATCGACGTACGCCTACGACTGCTACTGCACCAACGACGAGGTCGAGGCGCGGCGCAAGGAGTCGGGCTCCAAGGTCATCGGCTACGACGGCTTCTGTCGTGAGCTCACCGGAGAGCAGCAGGCGGCGTTCGAGGCGGAGGGCCGCAAGCCGGTCGTCCGCTTCCGCATGCCCGACGGCTCGATCACCTGGAACGACCTGGTCCGCGGCGAGGTCACCTTCGAGACGAAGTTCGTGCCCGACTTCGCCCTCTGCCGCGCCAACGGCGACCCGCTCTACACGTTGGTCAACCCGGTCGACGACGCGCTCATGGAGATCACCCACGTGCTCCGCGGCGAGGACCTGCTCTCCTCGACTCCGCGCCAGATCGCCCTCTACGACGCGCTCAAGGAGCTCGGCATCGCGAAGGTGACGCCGGAGTTCGGACACCTTCCCTACGTCATGGGCGAGGGCAACAAGAAGCTCTCCAAGCGTGACCCCGAGGCGCACGCGCTGGCCTACCGCGACCAGGGCTACATTCCCGAGGGACTGCTCAACTACCTTGCGCTGCTCGGCTGGGCGATCGCCGCGGACCGTGACGTCTTCACGATGGAGGAGATGGTCGCCGCGTTCGACATCAAGGACGTCAACGCGAACCCGGCCAAGTTCGACATCAAGAAGTGCGACGCCATCAACACCGAGCACATGTCCAGGCTTGCTGAGGACGAGGTCGGCCGGCGCATCCACCCGTTCCTCGTGAAGGACGGGATCGTCTCCGACCCCATGACCGCGGAGCAGGAGGCCCTGGTGGGCGAGCTCCTTCCGCTCATCGCCCCCCGCATGCGCAAGCTGACCGAGGCCTCGGGCCTGGTGAAGTCGTTCTTCGTCTCCGACGAGGAGTTCGTGATCGACGAGGCGGCGAAGGCCAAGGTCCTCAACGAGAAGGGCCTCGAGGTCGTGCAGGCCGCGATCGAGGCGCTCGAGCCCGTGGACGAGTGGACGACCGCGACGATCCAGGCCGCGCTCGAGGGCAAGCTCGTCACCGAGATGGAGCTGAAGCCGCGGGTCGCCTTCGGCCCGGTCCGCGTCGCCACCTCGGGTGCCCAGATCTCGCCGCCGCTCTTCGAGTCGCTCGAGATCCTCGGTCGCGAGAAGTCCCTCGCGCGGCTCCGCGCCGCGCTCGCCTGAGCCCCGTCGTACGCCGATGAGCGAGGGCCCCGGCTATCACCAGCTGCACCGCCGGGGCCCCCACGGGCTCGGGCGGCAGCTGCTGGGCATCGTCCTGGTGCTGGTCGGCATGTTCATCCTCTCCGGCGTCGTCAGCCTCGTCGCGTACGCCGCGGAGGCGGTGCTCCAGGGTGGCCCCGGCCGCTCCGTCGACCCCTTCGACGACCCGGGTCCCGTGCTCATGGGCGGCATCCTGCTCGGCCTCGCGGCGACGATCCCGCTCGTGCTGCTGGTCTCGTGGGGCCTCCACGGGCTGCGGCCGGGTTTCGTCGTCTCCGTGGCCGGACGGATCCGCTGGCGCTACCTCGGCGGCTGCCTCGGCCTCTCCGTCGTGGCGATGTTCGCGACGCTGCTGGTCGGCTCCCTCGTCCCGAGCGGGACGCGGGAGCAGCTGAGCTCGACCGCCCACCCGGTCGACGGCCGGGTGGTCGCACTGCTGGTCACGGTCGCCCTCCTCACCCCGCTGCAGGCTGCGGGGGAGGAGTTCGTGTTTCGCGGATACCTCACCCAGGCCTTCGGCGCGGTCTTCCCGACGGCCGTAGCGGTGCTGCTGCCGGCCGTCCTCTTCGCGCTCGCGCACGGCTCCCAGAGCGCTCCCGTCTTCGTGGACCGCCTCGCCTTCGGCATCGTCGCCGGCCTGCTGGTCGTGCTCACCGGCGGCCTCGAGGCGGGCATCGCCATGCACATGGTCAACAACTGGCTGGCTTTCGGAGTCGCGATCCTGACCGGCGACCTCGGCGACTCGCTCCAGCCGACCGGCGGCACCTGGTGGACGCTGCCCGGCACGCTCACCCAGTCGCTGGTGTACCTCGGCCTCGCCGTCTGGCTCGCGCGGCGGCAGGGCCTCGCGACGCGCTCCGCGACGGCCCCGACCTGGGGAGACGCGCCCTAGGCGCTGAGCTCGACGAGCAGCAGTGGCCCGCCGTTGTAGCGCCCGCCGTCGATCGCGAGTGCCTTGCCGCCGGCGTACGCCAGGGCGCCGTGGCCCGGGGTGACGCCGCGCAGGGTCGCGACGATCGAGTGGCCGTGGACCACCCGCGTGCCGCCGTACGCCGCGAGCATGCTGTCGGCCTGCGCCGCGCCCTGCGTGCCGACGAAGCGGCGGCGCTGGGTGAGCCCGCGGAGCACCTCCGCGACGCCGACCGGGTCGGGGCGCGTGAGCATGCCGGCGACCTGGGCGTTGACGGCGCCGACGGAGCGACCCCAGCCGAGGTAGGCAGTCGAGTCGGAGTGGACGAGCAGGTCGTCGCCGACGAGGGCCATCGCGGGCAGGTTGCTCAGCCAGGTGACGTCGTCCGGGGTGAGGCTCGCCTGATCGGCGGCGAGGCCGCCGTTGCGCTGCCAGAGCGGGAGGTAGCCCTCGTCGGGGTGGAGCCACATGCCGAGGGCGAGCACCTCGTGGTTGCCGAGGAGGACGTGGACCGAGGCCGGCGCCTCCGCCTGGAGGCCGCGGAGCAGGCGGATCACGCCGATGCCGTCCGGGCCCCGGTCGAGGAGGTCGCCGAGCACGTAGAGCTGGGCGTCGCCGCCGCTCCACCGCTCGCCGGCGTCGACGAGGCCGGCCGCCCGTAGCGTCGCGACGAGGTCGTCGCGGTGGCCGTGGACGTCGCTGACGGCGAACACGGGGGCGGGGGAGGCGGGCACGGAGCCATCCTCCCAGCGACCACTGACAGGCTGTGCGGCGGGCGAGGGGAGGCCCGACCGTTTTGGCGGTCAGCCGGGTCGCCCTGTAAGGTTTTCCCTTGTCCCGGCAGTCTTCGGACCGCGGGTGACGCAGTGGGATATGGTGTAATTGGCAACACGACGGTTTCTGGTTCCGTTATTCAAGGTTCGAGTCCTTGTATCCCAGCTGATCCGGTCCTGGAGCCCCAGAGATGGGGCTCACACGGCCCGGATTTGTGACGGAATGACAGCAAACGCTAGAGTTCCGGACGTCGCCGGCGAGTAATCGCAGGCGGGACGCCCCCGTTGTGTAGTGGCCTAGCACGTCGCCCTCTCAAGGCGGTAGCGCCGGTTCGAATCCGGTCGGGGGTACAAGACGAAGAGGCCCCGGTCAGCAGAGATGCTGACCGGGGCCTCTTGTCGTCTGACGGGAGATCGATTCCGGAGGGTGAGCAGGGCCGCTCGGACGAGCGTCGCCGGGTGCCCCCTTGTGGGGGCGGGGTGCCCCCCCGCGGAGGATGTGACCCGGGACACATATTCCTAGGTTGGAAGCACATTCCCAGCCACCCGCTCCGCCGGAGGAGTCATGTTCACCACGCAGCACCCCACCCAGACGCCGCTCCCCATCCGCCTCGCGACCTCCCTGCGTCGCACTCCCCGGGCAGGTGCGCGATGAGCATCCAGGACGGGTTCACCCCCGAGATGATCATCGAGCTTGCTCGCGAGCTTCGCCGGCTCGCCAAGATCGAGGACGACCGGGCGGCCGCCGAAGCCGCGACCGTTCCCTACTGGAGCCCGTGCCCCCCGTCGGTGCTCGGAGCACGCGCCGCAGCGCGTGCCCTTCGCGCCGACGCCGAGCTGCTCGACACCTGCTGGCGTCCGCAGAGTCTGGCGAGCTGAGGGTGATGGCTACCACTGGTCGGCGGAGGGCGACGCGCGTCCGGGTCGGTCCGACCCGTTTCAGCAAGATCCAGAAGGCGACCGCCCTGGTGCCCCTGGCCCTGCTGTCGACCGCCTGGACCGCCAGCCTCGCCGGCGTCGGCACCATCACCACCGCGAGCGACACCCGCCTCCCCGACGGCACCCAGGTCCCCATCGAGTCCCTCGAGGACCCCGCCAGCTTCACCGCCCCCGGCCAGGTCGGCCTCGGCCTGTCCGCCGCCGACGGCGCCAAGATCGTCGCCGCCGCCTCCACCAACGGCATCCCCACCGCCGCCCTCGCCGCCTACCAGCGCGCCGAACAGGTCATCAACGACGCCGACAAGTCCTGCCACATCGACTGGGCCCTCATCGCCGCCATCGGCCGCGTCGAGTCCGACCACGGCCGCTACGGCGGCAACACCCTCGACACCCAGGGCGTCTCCCACCCCGGCATCTACGGCCCCGCCCTCGACGGCACCCACCAGACCCAGGCCATCACCGACACCGACGGCGGCCTCTACGACAACGACAAGGTCTGGGACCGCGCCGTCGGCGCCATGCAGTTCATCCCGTCGACCTGGGCCAAGGTCGGCGTCGACGCCGACGGCGACGGCAAGCGCAACCCCCAGGACATCGACGACGCCGCCCTCGCCACCGCCGTCTACCTCTGCTCCGGCACCGACGACCTCGGCACCGACACCGGCCGCCGCTCCTCGGTCTACCGCTACAACCACTCCAACGACTACGTCGACCTCGTCCTCAAGATCCGCGACGCCTACCTCCAGGGCAACTACACCGCCGTCCCGAACTACATCACCTCGGCGTACGCGGTCGGCCCGACGACCTCGTCCGCGTCGTACGCCGGCGGGCCGGGGCGCAAGGGCGGCCACGGGCCCGGGACGACGGGAACCGGAGGCGGCGCTGCGCCGGGCTCGCACGAGGGCAGGCCGCTCCCGGGACCGTCCGGGGGCGACGCCACGAAGCCGCCCGCAGGAGGCGACCCCACGCAGGCACCCAAGCCGGCCCTGACATCGGCCGCCGAACCGATCAGGGAGACGATCGAGACGACCACGAAGGTCGTCGACACCACCGTCGAGACGGTCGTCACGACGGTCAACGGCACGCTCGGGCTCCTGACCCAGACTCAGGCCCAGCTGCAGTGCGGCCTGACGTACGCGCTCGTGCCGGCGAAGAAGCAGGAGTGCCTCGCGTCCTACGGCCTGTGACCGATAACGGCCGACAGCGTGGGTTCCCTGGAGGGGTCGTCAGCCGCTGGCCGTGGCCAGCTCCGGCTCGCGCACGCGTGGAGTGACCCGGTCCATGCGGAGCGCAGCGAGCGAGGCGAGCGCCATGCCGAGCGCCACGGCGTACCAGGCGTGGGTGAAGCCGGCCGCCGGGTCGGTGCCGTCGACGAGGGTGACCAGCACGGCGACGCCGAGGACGAGGCCGACCTGGCGGGCCATGCTCACGACGCCGCCCCCGGTGGAGGCCTGGGCAGGTGGGAGCGTCGCCGTGCCGGCGGCCAGCAGGTTGGGGACCGCGAGCCCGACGCCGACGCCGCCGAGCAGCCAGCCGGGGAGGAAGCCGGTCCAGTAGTCCGGGGTGACGCTGAGGGTCGAGGCCTGCCAGAGGGCGGATGCGCCGAAGAGAACGCTGCCGAGCGCGATCATCTTGCCCGGTCGCGCCGCGGGGAAGAGTCGGTGTGCGAGGACGGAGGTGATCGGCACGGCGAGCGGTCCGAGCGCGACGGCCAGGCCGGTCTGCAGGGCGTCGTACCCCCAGACCTGCTGCATCCAGAGGATGCCGGCGAGGAGCGCGGCACCGAAGGCGCTGTTGAAGACGAGCATCGCGACGTTGGCCCAGCGGAAGGCGGGGACGGCGAGCAGTGACGGTGCGATGACGGGGGAGGGGTGCGTGAGGGTACGCCGCGCGAAGAGCCCGGCTCCGAGGAGGGCGACGGTGAAGGCGGCGAGCACGCGGACCGAGCCCCAGCCCCAGTCGTTGCCCTGGACCAGGCCGAGCACGAGCGCGCCGACGGTGACGACCAGGACCAGTGCTCCGAGGAGGTCCGGGATCGGCGTGCCGCGGTTGTGGCGTACGTCGGGGACCTGGCGCAGCGCGGCGGCGATGAGGAGCAGGCCGACGGGGAGGTTGATCCAGAAGGCCCAGTGCCACGAGACCTGGACCAGGCCGCCGCCCACAGCAGGCCCGAGCGCTGCGGCGACCGCCCCGGTGGTCGCCCAGAGCCGGGCCGCGGGGGCGCGGCGTTCGGGGGCGACTGCTGCGAGGAGCAGGCCGAGGCTGGCCGGCGTCATCGCGGCCGCGCCGACCGCCTGAGCGCTGCGGAACGCCACCAGCCACCACACGCCGGGCGCGAACCCGCACGCGAGGCTGGCGACGACGAAGAGCGCCAGGCCGCCCACGAAGGCGGCCTTCTGGCCGAACCGGTCGGCGAGCCGGCCCATCGGGACGAGGAGCGCCGCGAAGACCACCGCGTAGGCGCTCAGGATCCAGCTCAGCTGCGCGAGGCTGCCGGTGCCGTAGTCGCGGCCGATCTCGTCGAACGCGACGTTGACGATGAACATGTCGACGCCCGTGAGGAACGCCGATCCGACGAGGATCGCAGGCACCCGCTGACTATGTGAAGACATAGCCAGCAATCTAGAAGGCTGGCTATGGAAATAGCAAGCGAGATGCGAGGCGCCGGTCAGTGGTCGCTGGACGCGAGCGAGGCCCGGTCCCTCCGGACCGGGTCTCGCTGCATGCGGACGAGCTCAGCTCGCGGGGTAGTCGGCGTCGCTCACCGGCTCCAGCCAGGTCACGACGTGGCCGCTCTCGTCGGCCTCGTTGAGCGCGACGTGCGCCATGAAGCGTGACGGGGTCGCGCCGTGCCAGTGCTCCTCGCCCGGCTCGATGAAGACCACGTCGCCGGGGCGGATCTCCTGGACCGGACCGCCGCGGGTGCCGACGTACCCGATGCCGTCGGTGACGTAGAGCGTCTGGCCCTTCGGGTGCGTGTGCCAGACCGTGCGCGCGCCCGGGGTGAACCGGACGTGCGCGCAGCTCAGGCGCGACGCTTCGTCGGGGCTCTGGACGCCCTCGATGAAGACGGAGCCGGTGAACCAGTCGGCAGGTCCGGCGACGGTGCTGCCGCCGCTCTGCACGTACTTCACGGGCGCCTTCCTCAGATCGTGGCTGCGTCGATGACGAACCGGTAGCGGACGTCGGAGGCGAGCACGCGCTCGTAGGCCTGGTTGACCTTGTCGGCGCTGATCACCTCCACGTCGGCGCCCAGGCCGTGCTCGGCGCAGAAGTCGAGCATCTCCTGCGTCTCTGCGATGCCGCCGATCATCGAGCCGGCGAACGTGTGCCGGCCGTAGATGAGCGACATCGGGTCCACGCTGTACGGCGCGGGCGGGGCGCCGACGTTGACCAGCGCGCCGTCCACCGCGAGCAGGCCGAGATAGGCGTTGGCGTCGAGGGCGGCGCTGACGGTGTTGACGATCAGGTCGAACCGGCCGGCGAGCTGCTGGAACGTCGCCGGGTCGGACGTCGCGAAGTAGCGGTCGGCGCCGAGCCGCTCGGCGTCCCCCTGCTTCTTCAGCGACTGTGACAGGACGGTGACCTCGGCGCCCATCGCGTGGGCGATCTTGACGCCCATGTGGCCCAGTCCGCCGAGGCCGACGATGGCGACCTGCTTGCCGGGGCCGGCGCCCCACCGCTTGAGCGGGGAGTACGTCGTGATGCCGGCGCAGAGGAGGGGAGCGGCGGCTGCGGGGTCGATGCCGTCCGGTACCGAGAGGACGAAGTGGTCGCGGACCACGACGTGGGTGGAGTAGCCGCCCTGCGTCGTCGTGCCGTCGCGGTCGGTGGCGGCGTACGTCGCGACGCCGCCGTTGAGGCAGAACTGCTCGTTGCCGGCGAGGCAGTTGACGCACTCACGGCAGGAGTCGACGAAGCAGCCGACGCCGACGCGGTCGCCGACCTGGTGGGTGGTCACGGCCGAGCCGACCTCGGCGACGGTGCCGACGATCTCGTGACCCGGCACGACGGGGTAGGGCTGCGGGCCCCAGTCGCCGTTGACGGTGTGGATGTCAGAGTGGCAGATGCCGGCGTACTCGATGGCGATGAGGACGTCGTGCTCGCCCACCGCGCGGCGCTCGATGGTGGTGCGGGCGAGGGGCTGGCCGGCCGCGGGTGCGGCCCAGGCGTTCACGTGCATGGGGTTCCTTCGGTGTCGGAGTGCGGGGGAGTCAGTGGCTCTTGTGCTGGGTGAGCTCGTCCGCGAGCGCGACCGCCTGCTGGCAGATCCGCTCCGCCTCGGCGGTGTCGCCGCCAGCGACGGCCGTCCAGTAGGCGATCTTCAGCGCGACGTAGCGCCGGCGGACCCGGAGCCGCTCGGCCTCCTGCTCGAGGCGCACCGCCTGGGCCTCGAGGAGCGCGACCTGCTCGGCGGCGGCCTCGGGCCCGCGGCGTCCGTTGGCGACGTATTGCTTCATGTCGCTCACGGAGAGGCCGGTTGCGGAGAGGCAGGCGACCCCGGTCAGCTGGTCGAGGTCGTCCTCGTCGTAGACGCGGTGGCCGCTGCTCTCGCCACGGCTGACCGGCGCGATCACGCCGATCGACTCGTAGTAGCGCAGCGTGCTGGCGGGCAGGCCGCTGAGGGCGGCTGCTTCCTTGATCGTGTAGGTCCTGCGGTTCGCGGTCGTGCTCACTCCAACGACCGTAGGAACTTCAAGTACGTGAAGTCAAAGGCCTCCGCGGCGGCCGCCGGTCAGGCGTGCGCGGGGGAGTCGGAGGGCTTGCGCGCAGCCGGCACGAGCAGCGCGCTCGGCACGAGGAGAGCGGCCACGACCAGCAGCGAGTCGAGCGTCCCGACGTGGTCCGCGACGAAGCCGAGCAGGGGAGGCCCGGCGAGGAACGCGCCGTACGCGATGGTGGAGACGACGCTGACCCGGGTCGCCGCCCGCACCGGGTCGTCGGCCGCCGCGCTCATGCCGACGGGGAAGCCGAGCGACGCGCCGAGTCCCCAGAGCACGATGCCCACGACGACCAGGGCGGCGTGACCGCCGAAGACGATGAGGAGCAGGCCCACGCCGGCCGCGGCCATCGTCGACCAGAGGACCGGCACGCGGCCGTGCCGGTCGAGCAGCACGGGGCCGACCACGCGCCCGGTCGTCATCGCGGTCACGAAGAGCCCGAACCCGCTGACGCCGACCCAGTGCGGCACGTCGTAGCCGTCGATGAGCGCGATCGCCAGCCAGTCGTTGGCGCTGCCCTCGGTGACGGCGAGCGCGAAGACCATGAGGCCGATCAGCAGCGTGCGCGGCTCACGCCAGGCAGCGAGCGCGCCGGCGGCGGGAGCATGCTCGGCGGCCGCCTCCGCGGCGCGCGGAAGGAAGCCGCCGACGGTGGAGAGCAGTGCGACGAGGGTGACCGCACAGGCAGCCGTCAGGTGCCACTCCAGCGGTACGCCGGCCGCGGTGGCCGCCGCGCCCAGGCCGGCGCCGGAGACCGTGCCGAGGCTGAAGCCGGCGTGGAAGCGGGGCATGATCGTGCGGCCGAGACCTTGCTCGACGACCGCGCCCTCGACGTTCATCGCGACGTCCCAGATGCCGCTGCCCACGCCGTACAGGACGAGGCCGACGGCGACGACGGGTGCGAGGCCGAAGGTGTCGGTGCCGAACGCCGCGATGACGATGCCGAGCATCGCCGTGGCCACGCCGGCGCGGACCATCGTCGCGGCGCCCCAGCGGTGCAGCAGCGCGCCGGTGGTCGGCAGGGTGGCCAGCGAGCCGACCGCTCCCGCGAGGAGCAGCAGGCCGAGCTGGCCGTTCTCGAGGTGCAGGCTCGAGCGGACCTCGGGGATGCGCGAGACCCAGGAGGCGAACGTGAAGCCGTTGAAGAAGAACGCGAGCATGACGGCGTTGCGGGAGCGGAGCACGCGCTCACGGTAGGTCCGGGGTCACGCGTCACGCAAACGTTTTCGCTGGTCAGCGGAGCCCTGCTGGCGACGTAAGGTTCTCCCTGCTTTCACCCCCTTCTTCAAGGAGCACGTCATGGGCCAGGTCACCGCTGTCGCCGAGGCGATCGTCCCCGCTGCGCCCGCGCGCGTGCTCGAGGCGCTCGCCGACTACCGCGAGGCCCGGCCGGCGATCCTCACGTCGCACTACACGGAGTACGAGGTGCTCGAGGGCGGCGTCGGCGCCGGCACCGTCGCCCAGTGGCACCTCCACGCCACCGAGAAGCGCGTGCGCCACGTGGTCGCCGACGTCGTCGTCACCAGCGACTCCGTGGTCGAGACCGACCGCAACTCCTCGATGGTCACCACGTTCACCGTCGCCACCGACGACGCCGGCACGAAGGTGACCGTCACGACGACGTGGAACGGCGCCAGCGGTGTCGGCGGCTTCTTCGAGCGGACCTTCGCGCCCCTGGGCCTGCGCCGCATCCACGACGAGCTGCTGCAGAACCTCGCGGCGTACGTCGACTGATCCGGCGTCCCCGGGCCCGGCGGGTCGCGCGTCCGGCGTGGCGATCGGGAGTCGGGACAATTCCGACCTAGCGTGCTGCCTGAGATGACCACGCTCCCGTTCACCGAGACCGAGGAGCGCCTGCGCGTCTCGACGAACGGTGACTCCCGGGTGTTCGACGAGAGCGAGGTGCTCGGCCCGCTCGCGCTGCAGTGCACCGCCGGCGGCTGGTCGGTCCGTGACGTGGGGGAGCAGCCGATGCTCTTCCTCGACGGCTGCCACGTGGTGCAGCTCCCGCTCTTCCCCGGCCGCCCGGTCGCCCTGCGCGTCGGCGCTCCCGACGGGCAGCTGGTCGAGCTCGAGGTGGTGCCGTACGTCGAGTCCTTCCTCGAGTACGGCCCCGACGACACCGGCGCCCCTGCGATGCGCCCTGCGAGCATCGCACCGCCCGCACCGCCCGCACCGACGATTCCAGCGCCCACCGTTCCCGCGTCGACCGCCCCACTCCCCGCAGAGGCGGCAGAGGTGGCGCCCACTCGGCGGCGTACGCCGGAGCGTGTGGTCACGCCGGCCGGGGCACCGGCCGAAGGCCACCTCGTACTGGACGCCGTGAACGTCACGGTGGAGGGCACGCGCCTGCTCCGCGAGGTCTCGCTCGACCTCGCGCCCGGCACCCTGACCGCCGTGATCGGCCCGTCGGGCGCCGGCAAGTCCACGCTTCTTCGCGCCCTCACCGGTGAACGACCCTGCACCACCGGCCGGGTCGTCTGGGACGGCCACGACCTCGACTCCGAGCGCGAGCTGGCCCGCTTCCGCATCGGTGTCGTGCCGCAGGAGGAGCTCCTCCACCCGCAGCTGACCGTCGCCGCCGAGCTCGCGTACGCCGCTGCGCTGCGCATGCCGCCGGGCACCTCCCGCGCCGCGCGGACCACGCAGGTCGACGCCGTGCTCGCCCGGCTGGGCCTCGCGGGCCAGCGCGACCAGCGGATCAGCAGCCTCTCCGGGGGTCAGCGCAAGCGGCTCGCGATCGCCACCGAGCTGCTCACCGCGCCCGACCTGCTCTTCCTCGACGAGCCGACGACCGGCCTCGACCCGGGCTTCGACCGCAGCGTCATGGAGCAGCTCCGCGACCTCGCCCACGACGGTTGCACGGTCGTGGCGGTCACGCACTCGGTGATCGGGCTCGAGGCGTGCGACCAGGTCGTCGTCCTCGCGCGCGGGGGCCGCCTCGCCCACGTCGGCCCGCCGGAGACGCTGCTCGGCCACTTCGGCTGCCTCGACTACCCCGAGCTCTTCGACCTGCTCGAGAGCGGCGAGGTCCCCGCCGCCGACAGCAAGGTCGAGCGCCCGAAGCTCAAGCCGCCCGCCACGCTGCCCACCCCGGCGCGCCCGGGCAGCGCGGCACAGCTCGTCACGCTCCTCCGTCGCACCGCGGCGACGACGTTCGCCGACCGGCTGACCGTCGCGATGCTGGCCGTCATGCCGCTCCTGCTCGGCGCGCTGAGCCGGATCGCCCCCGGCGACGCGGGCCTGTCGCTGGTGACCGCCCGCGCCCACGGCGCCACCCGCGCGAACCTCGGCGACGAGGCCGGCCAGCGGCTGATCCTGCTCCTCGTCGCCGCCTGCCTCATGGGCGCGGCGATGACCGTGCGCGAGGTCGTCAAGGAGCGAGCCCTGCTCCGCCGCGAGTACGCCGTCGGCCTCTCGCCCGGCGCCTGGGTGCTGGCCAAGGCGCTCCTCCTCGGTCTCCTCTGCTTCGCGCAGGGCATCGTCGTCACGTGGCTCGCGCTCGCCGGCCTGCCCGGCGCCGACCGTGGTGGCGTGCACGGCTGGGGCATGCGCGAGGTCGCCGTCGTGGTCGGCCTGCTCGCCGTGGCCAGCGCCTGGCTCGGGCTCCTGGCCTCGGCCCTGGTCCGCAGCGTCGAGCAGACCATGCCTGCTCTCGTCGCCCTCGTCATGGGCCAGCTGGTGCTCTCCGGCGCGCTGGTCCAGGTCGCCGGGCGGCCCGGCCTCGAGCAGGTCGCCTGGCTCGCGCCTGCACGCTGGGCGCAGGCGGCCGACGCGGTCAGCGTCCACCTCGAGCGCGCCAAGCACGGGGTGCGGGGCGCGGTGCCCGACCCGCTCGCGGCGTACTCCACCGGGCAGTGGGCACACGACGTCCTCGGGCTCTGCGGGGTCGGCCTCGTGACGCTCGGCCTGACCCTGCGCTCCGTGCGTCGCACCCTGCGCTGACGAGCCCCACGGCCGCGTCCGATTTCCGCCAGATCCTGGCGGTGGCAGCGACCATGATGGACCCATGCACACCGACCGCGAGGCCTGCTACCGGGCCGTGAAGTCACGCGACCGCCGCTTCGACGGCGTCTTCGTGACGGCGGTCCACACGACCGGCATCTACTGCCGTCCTTCCTGCCCGGCCCGCACCCCCGGCTTCGCCAACGTGTCGTTCTTCCCGACGGCTGCGGCTGCGCAGGCTGCCGGCTTCCGGGCCTGCAAGCGGTGCCTGCCCGATGCCACGCCGGGCAGTCCCGACTGGGACGTCCGCGCCGACGTGGCCGGTCGCGCGATGCGCCTGACCGCCGACGGCGTCGTCGACCGCGAAGGGGTTCCCGGGCTCGCTGCTCGACTCGGCTACAGCGCGCGCCAGCTCGGCCGGATCCTCACCGCCGAGCTCGGCGCCGGTCCGCTGGCCCTGGCCCGCGCCCGTCGCGCCCAGATCGCCCGTGTGCTGATCGAGACCACCGACCTGCGGCTTGCCGAGGTCGCGTTCGCGGCCGGGTTCTCCAGCGTGCGCCAGTTCAACGAGACGCTGCGCGAGGTCTACGCCGCGAGCCCGACCGAGCTGCGTGGGCGCCGCTCGCACACGGCCGCAGCGGGGGAGCTCCGGCTCAACCTCGCGGTGCGCACGCCCTTCGCCGGCAGGGCTCTGGCGGCCTTCCTCGCCACCCGCGCGGTGCCCGGGATCGAGGCCGTCGGCCCGGGGTGGTACGCCCGCTCCCTCCGCCTGCCGCACGGCGCGGGCACGGTCCGTCTCGAGCTCGCCGACGCGCCCGCGCACGGGCAGGTCGTCCAGGTCCCCGCCACCTTCCGGCTGACCGACGTCCGCGACGTGTCCGCCGCCGTCGAGCGCGTACGCCGCCTCCTCGACGCCGACTGCGACCCCGTCGCCGTGGACGAGGCGCTCTCCGGCGACCGCGCGCTGGCGCCGCTGGTCCGAGCGCGACCCGGCCTCCGGGTGCCGGGCCACGTCGACGGGGCCGAGCTGGCCATCAGGGGAGTGCTCGGGCAGCAGGTAAGTGTCGCCGCCGCCCGCACCCTCGCCGCCCGCCTCGTGGAGTCGGCCGGGGAGCCCCTGCCCGAGGCGCTCCGCGTCGACGGCCTGACGCACCTCTGGCCGACGCCGGGGGCGATCGCCGCCTCTCCGATGTCCGGCATGCCGGCCTCGCGCAGGCGCGCGATCACCAGCCTTGCCAGCGCCCTGGCCGGCGGCGACGTCGTGCTCGACCGCGGCGCCGACCGTGCCGACGTACGCCGCGCACTGCTGGCCGTGCCCGGCGTCGGGCCGTGGACGGCCGGCTACGTCGCCCTGCGGGCGCTCGGAGACCCCGACGTCTTCCTGCCGACCGACGCCGGCGTGAAGGCGGCGCTGGCCGCCCTTCCCGACGCCGACCCCGATGCCTGGCGCCCCTGGCGCTCCTACGCCCTGCTGCACCTGTGGACGTCGCTCGCGGCCCCCGCCGCGGAGACTCATTCCCAAGAGGAGATGATCTGACCATGTGGACCGTGATGGAATCGCCGGTCGGCGAGCTGCGCCTGATCGAGCGCGCGGGCGCGCTGTCGGCGATCGAGTTCACGCCCTGGCGCCAGCCCGCCGACGGCCGGCCGCTGGGGGAGCGCGGTGACGACCATCCCGTCCTCGCCGCAGCCGTCGCCCAGCTGACGGAGTACTTCGCGGGTGAGCGCACGACGTTCGACCTGCCGGTCGCGCCGCGCGGCACGGAGTTCCAGGAGCGCGTCTGGGCGCAGCTCGTGAAGATCCCCTTCGGCGAGACGAGGTCCTACGGCGAGATCGCCGCGTGGCTCGGCCACACCAATGCCGCCTCGCGCGCCGTCGGGCTGGCCAACGGACGCAACCCGATCCCGATCATCGTCCCGTGCCACCGCGTCATCGGCGCGGACGGGTCCCTCACCGGCTACGCGGGCGGCATGGACCGCAAGAAGCTGCTCCTCGACCTCGAGAGCACCGACCGCCTCTTCTGACGGGATGGTCCCCAACGGAAAGCACCCCCGACGGCATGTCGGAGGTGCTTCCTGTTGGGGACTATCCAGACGATGGGTGAGCCCTACTCCGCGGCGGCGCGGCGCAGGCTCTCGGAGAGCCGCTCGGCAGCAGCGAGGACCGCGGGGGCGTGCATGCGGCCGGGCTGGCGCGAGAGGCGCTCGAGCGGGCCGGAGACGGAGACCGCGGCGATGATCTTGCCGCTGGGGGAGCGGACCGGCGCGGAGACAGACGCCACGCCCTGCTCGCGCTCGCCGACCGACTGGGCCCAGCCACGACGGCGGATGCCGGAGAGGGCTGTGGCCGAGTAGGCGGCGTTCTGCAGGCCGCGATGCATGCGCTCCGGGTCCTCCCAGGCGAGCAGGACCTGCGCAGCAGAGCCGGCGCGCATGGTCAGCTGCGAGCCGACCGGGATCGTGTCGCGCAGGCCGGAGGGGCGCTCGGCGGCGGCGACGCAGACGCGGTGCTCACCCTGGCGCCGCCAGAGCTGGGCGGACTCGCCGGTGATGTCACGCAGGCGGGCGAGCACCGGGCCGGCAGCGGCGAGGAGGCGGTCCTCGCCGGCGGCGGCGGAGAGCTCGGCCAGGCGCGGGCCGAGGACGAACCGGCCCTGCAGGTCCCGGGCGACCAGGCGGTGGTGCTCGAGCGCGACTGCGAGACGATGTGCCGTGGGGCGGGCCAGGCCGGTGCCGGCGACGAGCCCGGCCAGCGTGGCCGGGCCGGCCTCGAGGGCCGCGAGCACGAGGGCTGCCTTGTCGAGTACGCCGACTCCGCTGGTGTTGTCCATATGGCGATATTGCCATCTCATAAGTTGGGATGCAAGCGTAGGCTTCTGTGACGTGGCCCAGACCGGGCCCGGCACGAGCACTGCAAGAGTTGCTGACACGAGGAGACCCCCATGGGCAAGACCCTGTCGGAGAAGGTGTGGGACGAGCACGTCGTCCGCAGCGCTGAAGGCGAACCTGACCTTCTCTACATCGACCTCCACCTGCTGCACGAGGTCACCTCGCCGCAGGCCTTCGACGGTCTCCGCATTGCCGGGCGCCAGGTGCGCCGCCCCGACCTGACCCTCGCGACCGAGGACCACAACGTCCCGACGCTCGACTGGGACAAGCCGATCGCCGACCCGGTCTCCAAGACCCAGGTCGACACCCTGCGCAAGAACGCCGCGGAGTTCGGCGTCCGCCTGCACCCGCTCGGCGACATCGAGCAGGGCATCGTCCACGTCGTCGGACCGCAGCTGGGCCTGACCCAGCCGGGCATGACGATCGTCTGCGGTGACTCGCACACCTCGACCCACGGCGCCTTCGGCGCGATCGCGTTCGGCATCGGCACCTCCGAGGTCGAGCACGTCCTCGCGACGCAGACGCTGATGCAGGCCAAGCCGAAGACGATGGCCGTCACGGTCAACGGCGAGCTGGCCGACGGCGTCACCGCCAAGGACCTGATCCTCTACCTGATCGCGCAGACCGGCACCGGTGGCGGCCAGGGCTACATCGTCGAGTACCGCGGCGACGCGATCAGCAAGCTCTCCATGGAGGGCCGCATGACGATCTGCAACATGTCGATCGAGTGGGGCGCCAAGGCGGGCCTGATCGCTCCCGACCAGACCACCTTCGACTACATCGAGGGCAAGCCGGAGGCCCCCAAGGGTGCCGACTGGGACGCCGCCGTGGCGCACTGGAAGACGCTGGTCACCGACGCCGACGCGACCTTCGACAAGGAGATCGTGATCGACGCGGCCGACGTCACGCCGTTCGTCACCTGGGGCACCAACCCGGGCCAGGGCGTGCCGCTGGGCGCCAACGTCCCGTCGCCGGAGGACTTCTCGGACCCGTCCGACAAGCTCGCCTGCGAGAAGGCGCTGGAGTACATGGGCCTCGAGGCCGGCCAGCCGATGCGCTCGGTCAAGGTCGACACCGTCTTCGTCGGCTCCTGCACCAACGGCCGCATCGAGGACCTCCGCCTCGCCGCCGAGATCATCAAGGGCCACAAGGTCGCCGAGGGCACCCGCCTGCTCGTCGTCCCGGGCTCGGTCCGCGTCCGCAACCAGGCGATGGAGGAGGGCCTGGACAAGGTCTTCGTCGAGGCCGGTGCGGAGTGGCGTGGTGCTGGCTGCTCCATGTGCCTCGGCATGAACCCCGACACCCTCGCCCCGCAGGAGCGCAGCGCGTCGACCTCCAACCGCAACTTCGAGGGCCGTCAGGGCAAGGGCGGTCGCACGCACCTCGTCTCGATCCCCGTCGCTGCAGCCACCGCCGTCAAGGGCACGCTCGCGTCGCCCGCCGACCTGGTCTGATCCGGACAGAGGAGAACAGTCATGGAGAAGTTCACTTCCCACACCGGCACGGCGCTCCCGCTGCGTCGCAGCAACGTCGACACCGACCAGATCATCCCGGCGGTCTACCTCAAGCGCGTCACCCGCACGGGCTTCGAGGACGGCCTCTTCGCGGCCTGGCGCAACGACCCGGAGTTCGTGGCCAACAAGCCGGAGTACCAGGGCGTCTCCGTCCTCGTCGCCGGCCCCGACTTCGGCACCGGCTCCTCGCGTGAGCACGCCGTCTGGGCGCTCATGGACTACGGTTTCAAGGTCGTGCTCTCGAGCCGCTTCGCCGACATCTTCCGTGGCAACTCGGGCAAGGCCGGCCTGCTGGCCGCCCAGGTCGAGCAGGACGTCATCGACCAGCTCTGGCAGCTCGTCGAGGCCGACCCGACCACGCAGGTGACCGTCGACCTCGACGCCCGCGAGGTGCGCGCTGGTGACCTCGTCGCCCCGATCGACGTCGACGACTACACCCGCTACCGCCTGCTCAACGGCCTCGACGACATCGGCATCACGCTCGGCAACGAGGCTGACATCACCACGTACGAGGCCAAGCGCCCGTCGTGGAAGCCGGTCACGCTCCACGCCTGACGCGTTTCCCCTTGCCTGCAAGGGAAATCGCCCACCCGAAGGGCCCGGTCGCACCAGCGGCCGGGCCCTTCGGCGTACGCCGGGTGCTCGCGGCGCGCACCGGACGCGGACAAAAAGGTGCGCCCAAAGCGCGCAGGGTCGTTGTGGCGCTGTCGATTCCTCCCTACCTTGCGAAGAGAGCGTCGGGGCGGACCCGACTCGCTGCACCGGAAGGGAAGCCCGTGAACAAGACCCAGCTGATCGACGCGCTCGCTGCGCGCTATGAAGGCAACCGCAAGATGGCAGCCGCGGCGCTCGACGCGGTCCTCGACACCATCACCCGCGAGGTGGCGCGCGGCGAGAAGGTGGCGATCACGGGCTTCGGCTCGTTCGAGAAGCGGATCCGGCCTGCGCGCATGGTCCGCAACCCGCGGACCGGCGAGCGGATCAAGGCGAAGAAGACCGCCATCCCGAAGTTCACCGCGGGCGCCGACCTCAAGGCCGTGATCTCCGGCGCGAAGAAGCTGCCGAAGCTCGACCTCAACAAGAAGGCGGCTCCGGCGAAGGCCGCCGCGGCGAAGGCGACCGAGCCGGCCAAGAAGGCGGCGTCCGGCACCTCGGCCGCGACCCGCAAGGCCGTGGCCCCGGCCAAGAAGGCCGCGAGCACTGCTGCCACGAAGGCTGCCCCCGCGAAGAAGGCCGCGGCGAAGGCGAGCGAGCCGGCCAAGAAGGCTGCCTCGAAGGCCGCCGCTCCGGCGAAGAAGGCGGCCACCAAGGCCGCTGCCCCTGCCAAGAAGGCCGCCGGCACCGCAGCGAAGAAGGCCACGGGCGCCGCTGCTGCCGCCAAGAAGACCACGGCGAAGAAGGCCCCCGCCAAGAAGGCGCCTGCCAAGAAGGCGGCCCCCTCCGCGGGCTCCTGACCCGCCGTACGCCGACTGCGGCGCCGTCCCTCGGGGCGGCGCCGCAGCCTCATTTCTGCGTGGGACCCGGCATCGGGGCGGGCGAGTCGATAACCTGCTCCCCGGTGAGCGTGACGCGGTGTCGCCGCCGCGAGATGGATGAGGTGACAGGTGACGGAGCGCAAGTGGCCGCGCAAGCCCGGAGCGGGGTTTCGCGTGGGTGAGGCGATCCTGGTGCCGACGCTGACGGCGATGAGCGGGCGCACGTGGATCGACGGCGAGAAGATCCCGGAGACGGGCGGCGTCGTGCTCGTGGCCAACCACGTCACGAAGATCGATCCCCTGACCATCGCGCACTTCGTCCACCACCACGGCCGCGCACCGCGCTTCCTGGCGAAGGCGGGCATCTGGGACGTCCCGTTCCTCGGCTGGATCATGCGCGACACGAAGCAGATCCCGGTCGCGCGCATGTCCAGCGACGCGCAGAACGCCTTCGCCGCCGCGGAGAAGGCGCTGCGTGACGGTGAGTGCCTCGTCGTCTACCCGGAGGGCACGGTCACGCGCGACCCCGGCCTGTGGCCGATGCGCGGCAAGACCGGGGCGGCGCGCATGGCGCTGGCCACCGGCGCGCGCCCGTGGTTCCCGTGGCGCACTGGGGTGAGCAGGAGATCCTGCCGCCCTACGCGAAGCGACCCCACCTCCTCCCGCGCAAGAACGTCGTGGTGAAGGCGGGCGACCCCGTGGACCTCTCCGACCTGCGGGACGGCGAGATCACGGTGGAGAAGATCAGGACCGCGACCGACCGGATCATGGCGGCCCTCACGGAGCTCCTCGAGGAGCTCCGTGGCGAGAAGGCCCCGGTCGAGCGGTTCGACCCCAAGGCAGCCGGCGTCGCCGAGATCGGCAACCCGAACCAGAAGAAGCGGAAGAAGGACCAGGCATGAGCAAGATCGCCGTGTTCGGTGCGGGCTCGTGGGGCACCGCTTTCTCGATGGTCCTCGCCGACGGCGGCAACGACGTGACGATCTGGGGACGCCGCGAGGAGGTCTGCCAGACGATCAACGAGCGTCGGGAGAACTCCGACTACCTCCCGGGCATCGAGCTCCCCCCGAGCGTCTGCGCGACCCACGACCCGGAGAAGGCGCTCGCGGGCGCCGAGGTCGTCGTGCTCGCCACCCCGAGCCAGTCCCTGCGCGAGAACCTCGCCGAGTGGGCGCCGTACATCCCCGACGACGCGGTCATGGTGTCGCTGATGAAGGGCGTCGAGCTGGGCACCCTCAAGCGGATGAGCGAGGTGATCGCGGAGGTCACCGACGCCGGTCCCGAGCGCATCGCCGTCGTCTCCGGCCCCAACCTGGCCAAGGAGATCGCCCGCCGCGAGCCGGCTGCCTCGGTCGTCGCCTGCGCCGACGAGGAGGTCGCCAAGCGCCTCCAGGCCCAGTGCCACTCGCCGTCGTTCCGGCCCTACACGTCCGTCGACGTCCTCGGCTGCGAGCTCGGCGGCGCCTACAAGAACGTCGTCGGCCTCGCTGTCGGCATGGCCGTCGGCCTCGGCTTCGGTGACAACACCACCGCCTCCGTCATCACCCGCGGCCTCGCCGAGACCGCCCGCCTGGCGATGGCGCTCGGTGCCAACCCCCTCACGCTGATGGGCCTGGCCGGCCTCGGCGACCTCGTCGCCACCTGCTCCTCCCCGCTGTCGCGCAACCGCACCTTCGGCGAGAAGCTCGGCCGGGGCCTGACGACCGAGGAGATCTACGCCTCGACCCGCCAGGTCGCCGAGGGGGCGAAGTCGTGCTCCTCGCTCCTCGCCCTCGCCGCGCAGACCGGCGTCGACGCCCCCATCGCCGAGCACGTCGACGCCGTCGTCGCCGGCCGCCTCACCGCCACCGACATGATGCAGGCGTTCATCCAGCGCGACACCAAGGCCGAGACCGACTGAGCGAGCCGGCCCCGGCCAGCCTCAGACCAGGGTGTCGAGGGCGACGCGCAGGTCCTCCCAGAGGTCCTCGACGTCCTCGATGCCGACGCTCATCCGGACCAGGTCCTCGGGGATCGTCTGCGACTCGGTCTTCCACCGGCGCCGCCGCTCGAACGTCGACTCCACGCCGCCGAGCGAGGTGGCGTGGACCCAGAGCTTCGTCTTCTGCACGAGCAGCTCGGCCGCGAGGACGCCCTGGGCGAACTCCACGCCGATCACGGCGCCGAAGCCGGGGTAGCGGACCTTCGCGACAGCCGGGTGCTCACCCAGCCGCGCGACGAGCTCCTGCGCGTTGGCCTGGGCCCGCTCGACCCGCAGGTGGAGGGTGCGCAGGCCACGCAGTGCCAGCCACGCCTCCATCGGCCCGGGGACGGCGCCGGTCAGGTCGCGCCGCTTCTTGAGTACGTCGAAGAGCTGGTCGTCGCGCGTCACGAGGGCACCCATGAGCACGTCACTGTGGCCGGCGATGTACTTCGTGGCCGAGTGCAGGACCAGGTCGACGTCATCGAGCAGCGGCTGCTGCAGCAGGGGAGTGGCGAAGGTGTTGTCGACGACCACGTAGGCCCCCGCGTCGTGGGCCGCGCGAGTGATCGCGGCGATGTCGGCCACCTCGAGCGCCGGGTTGGTCGGCGACTCGAGCCAGACCAGCGCGGCGTCCTCGCAGGCGGCGATCACGGCGTCGGTGTCCTCGATGTCGACGAGCACGCCCTTGAGGCGCCCGCGGGCCTCGAGGTCACCGAGCTGCATGATGGTGCCCTGGTAGGAGTGTCGGGGCATGACCACCGTGGCGTCCTGGCCGACGAGGTCGAGCACGCAGGCGACCGCCGCAAGGCCGCTCGCGAACGACAGGCACCGCCCACCCTCGAGCGCCCCCAGCGCCTCCTCGAACGCCGTCCACGTCGGGTTGCCGTAGCGGCCGTACTCCATGTCGCCACCCGCGACGTAGACCGACGCCATCGCGATCGGCTCGTTGAACGGCGCGTCCGGCTTGCGCTCGGGGCGCCCGGCGTGGACCGCGACGGTCGCGGGCCGGCGTACGGGCGGGGGAGTCGAGGGGGTGGCGGAACCGGGCACGACGGGGGACTTCTCGGTCATGCCCGAAGCCTAGGGCGCGGGCCGAAGGCAGGGACCGGGGACGTCGTAGGGAATGATGTGCGCCGTGACTGACGACATGAAGACGCAGCTTGCCGCCGACATCGACGCCACGTGCCGCCTCCGCGGCGAGTTCACGCTCCGCTCGGGGCAGGTGTCGGACACGTACTTCGACAAGTACCTCTTCGAGGCGCAGCCGGCGCTGCTCGAGCGTGTCGCAGCGCAGATGGTCGACCTCCTCCCGGAGGGCACCGAGCTGCTCGGTGGCCTCGAGATGGGCGGCATCCCGATCGCCACGATGGTCAGCGCCAAGACCGGCATCCCGGTGATCTTCATCCGCAAGAAGGCCAAGGAGTACGGCACGGCCAAGCTCGCCGAGGGCCCTGCCTTCGACGGCAAGCGGGTCACGCTCATCGAGGACGTCATCACCTCCGGCGGCGCCGTGCGCGACGCCGTCAACGTGCTCCGCCCGGCCGGCGCGATCATCGACACCGTCGTGTGCGCGATCGACCGCAGCCCGGAGGGCAACCCGCTCGATGACGTGCAGCTCGCGATCCGTCCGGTGCTCACCCGCGCCGAGCTCGACGCTGCTGCCGAGGCACGCGGATGAACGCCGTCGCGTCGGCCAAGCCCCGCGTCGCGGTCATCTTCGGCGGCCGCTCGACCGAGCACGGCATCTCCTGCGTCACGGGCGGCTCCGTCCTCAACGTGATCGACCGCGACAAGTACGACGTCGTCCCGATCGGTATCGCGCAGGACGGCCGCTGGGTCCTCGAGGCCGGCGACCTCGACCGCCTCAAGATCGCTGACCGCGTGCTCCCGTCGGTCGACGCGACCCTTCCGGCGGTGTCGCTCGAGCAGCGCGCCGACGGCACCGAGCTGGTCTTCACCGAGGCCACGGAGGCGACCGACGTCCTCGGTCACGTCGACGTCGTCTTCCCGCTGCTGCACGGTCCGTGGGGCGAGGACGGCACGCTCCAGGGCCTGCTCGAGATGGCCGGCGTGCGCTACGTCGGCGCGGGCGTGCTCGCCTCCGCGGTCAGCATGGACAAGGGGTTCATGAAGGTCGTCCTCCAGGCCGCCGGTGTGCCCACCATGCCGTCGATCGTCGTCACCGCCCGTGAGTGGGCCCGTGACGCCGCTGCCTGCCGGGCGCGCTCGGAGGAGCTGGGCTACCCGCTCTTCGTGAAGCCCGCGCGCGGTGGCTCCAGCATCGGCATCTCCAAGGTCCACGACGCCTCCGAGCTCGACGCCGCGATCGAGGAGGCGATCGCCCACGACCCGCGCGTGCTGGTCGAGGGCTTCGCCGCCGGCGTACGCGAGATCGAGTGTGGCGTCCTGCAGATGCCCGACGGCGAGGTGCGCACGTCGCTCCCGGCCGAGATCCGCATCGGCGGCGACCACGAGTTCTACGACTTCGAGGCGAAGTACCTCCCCGGCGAGCACACCGAGATCGACTGTCCGGCGAAGGTCGACGACGACCTCCTCGCGCGGATGCAGGAGCTGGCGCTCGTCACCTTCGACGCCGTGGCCTGCGAGGGCCTGGCCCGGGTCGACTTCTTCGTCTTCCCCGACGGCTCCCTCGTGGTCAACGAGCTCAACACGATGCCCGGCTTCACGCCGTCGTCGATGTACCCCCAGATGTGGGGCGCCTCGGGTGTCGACTACACCGAGCTCGTGGACCTGCTGATCCAGCAGGCGTTGAGCCGGAGCACCGACCTGCGCTGATCCGTCGATGGACCAGGCGCGTCAGCGCCGTGTCGATCCCTCAGACGCAGGGCTCGTGCGTCGGGATCGCCTGCTTGATCGGGTCGGCCAGCGTCGCCAGCGCGTCGGCGGCGAACGCCGCGTCGCGGCGGTGCTCCGAGGGGACCAGCAGCTCGACGACCGGCGTACGGCCGATGGTGTAGATCGTGAGGTCCGCACCGAGATCACCGAACTGGTCGGTGGGGACGTACCACCCGACGCCGTTGCTCTCCTCGCACGAGGCGCCGGGCTGGAACCCGCGGGGCATCGACACGCCGCACGTCAGCACGACGGCCGGGTCGCCCCAGGCCCGGCCCAGGGCGTCGGCCGGGGTGACCTCCTGCGCGGGGAGGCCGTCGAGCTCGTCCGGGAGAGCTACCAGGACCCTCTCGCAGGCAGTGCGCTCGGCCGCCGTGACATCGGGCGATGCGATCTCGACGCCGTCGGACGAGCAGGCAGTGAGCAGGACGCCAGTCCCGATCACGGACAGCAGGTGGGCAAGTCGGGGCACGTCCGCATCCTCCCACCGTCGTCGACGCGCCCACACGCGGCCCACTCGCGCGGGCCCGGCGGCACCGTGCAGGTACGGACACGTATCCAGGTCCAGCGCCCAAGCGCCCGCACGCCGGCGCGCGCGGCGTACCCGAATGTGTCCCGAGCTGCTCGCGCGGCCCGCACGGCAGGGCGGCCCGAGGCTGTGCGGTGCGTCAGAGGTGTACGACGGGGCAGGCGAGGGTTCGCGTGATGCCGTCCAGCGCCTGGATCTTGGCCACGACGTCGTGGCCCAGGGCGTCGACGCTCTTGGCCTCGGCGCGGACGATCACGTCGTACGGGCCGCTGACGTCATCGGCGGAGACCACCCCCGGCACGGAGGTGAGCGCGTGCGTCACCTCGGCGGCGTGACCGACGTCGGTCTGGATCAGGATGTAGGCGTGGACGGACATCTCGGCCTCCCTGGCTGAACGGCCCCGCGCTGGACGGGTGTCGCGGCGGTGGACTCCTCAACGTACTCCGAACGCGGCGCGTGTCGACCCCCATGCGCCCAGCGGGGACTGGTGGGATGGACCCCATGCCCGCTGGACCCACGGGAGGCACCTTCCCTCCGCATGCCACCCTCGCCGACGTCGGGGAGTTCCCGCTGATCGAGGCCGTGACCGCCCTCTTCGCCACTGCCGAGCACGTCCTGGTCGGCCCGGGGGACGACGCGGCGGTGCTGCGGATCCGCAACGGCCACACCGTCGTCTCGACGGACCTGATGGTCGAGGGGCGGCACTTCCGCCGCGAGTGGGTCCCGGCCGAGGACGTCGGCGCGCGCGCCGCTGCGCAGAACCTCTCCGACATCAACGCGATGGGTGGCACGGCCACGTCGGTGACGATCGGCATCGCCGCGCCTGCTGACCTCCCGGTTGCCTGGGTGCTCGACTTCGCCCGCGGCTTTGCCGCCGAGTGCGCGAAGGTCGGTGCCGTCGTCGTCGGCGGCGACGTGACCCGCTCCGAGACCCTCGTCCTCGCGGTCACGGTCATGGGTGGCTGCACCGTCGCGCCCGTCCTCCGCTCGGGCGCCCGCCCGGGTGACGTGCTGGCGCTCTGCGGGCGCCAGGGCTGGGCGGCCGGCGGCCTCGCGGTCCTGGGCCGCGGCTTCCGCTCGCCGCGCGTGCTCGTGGAGGCCTACCGCCGTGCGGAGCCGCCGTACGCCGCCGGGCCGGTCGCCGCGGACGCCGGTGCGACCGCGATGATCGACGTCTCCGACGGCCTGGTCGCCGACGCACGCCACGTCGCCGATGCCTCGGGGGTCGTGCTCGACATCCGCACGGACGCCTTCGAGATCCCCGAGCCGCTGCACGCCGTGGGCTCCGCGCTCAACGCCGACCCGATGCAGTTCATCCTCGGCGGGGGAGACGACCACCCGCTCCTGGCGTCGTTCCCGTCCGCAGCGGAGGTACCGGAGGGGTGGACGGTCATCGGCTCCGTGCGCGAGGTCGACGACGACGGCCCGCGGGTCCTCGTCGACGGTGCGCCGTACGCCGGCCCCGCCGGGTGGACCCACTTCTGATCCGCCGAGGCGGAAATGCAGATCGGCCCGCTGCTCGCGAGGAGCAGCGGGCCGAACCGGTGAGTCAGCGGGTCAGCGAGTGACCTTGCCAGCCTTCAGGCAGCCGGTGCAGACGTTGAGACGCTTCGGCGCACCGTTGACGGTGGCGCGGACGCGCTGGATGTTGGGGTTGAAGCGACGCTTCGTGATCTTGCGCGACCACGGACGGTTGTTGCCGAAGCCGGGCTTCTTGGCGCAGATGTCGCAGACGGCAGCCACGGGTTACTCCTGGAGATCGATCGGGACGAGGTCTTCGAGTCCCACGGACAGCCACACGACCACACAGTCAGGGGCGTCGGCACGGGACAACCGCACAAGGGTAAGCGAAAGCGCGCCGCACACGCGAATCGGCCGCTACCCCCGCTCCGTGGGTGGCAGCCACTAGCCTGTGCGTCGCAACGGTACGCCGCCCGGTCGGCGTGGTTTCAGGTCACGAGCGAGCGAGAGGCGGGGGTGCATGTTCGACGTCGACACGGTCGTCCGCTTCGTCGAGATCGCGACCGATGCCCTCGCCGAGGCGCGCGAGGAGATCGACGCGCTCAACGTCTATCCCGTGCCCGACGGCGACACCGGCACCAACATGTTCCTCACCGTCCAGGCCGGCCGTGACGCCATGCTCGACGCGGTCGCCCGGGGCGAGGGCGGTGACGCCGCGCTCAAGGCGCTCGCGCGCGGGTCGCTCATGGGCGCGCGGGGCAACTCGGGCGTCATCCTCAGCCAGCTGCTCGGCGCCCTGGTCGCGCGCCTGCGCAAGGCGGGCCCCGACGAGCGCAAGTCCATCGTCCTGGCCGAGGCGTTCCGCGACGGCTGCGAGGCGTCGTACGCCGCGGTCGGCACGCCGGTCGAGGGCACGATCCTCAGCGTCATGAAGGCCGCCTCCGAGGCTGCGATGGAGGTCGCGCCCAACGACAGCTCCATTCCCACGATCGCCGCAGCGGCCGAGGCCGCCCGGGTCGCGCTCGAGCGCACGCCGCAGCAGCTCAAGCTCCTCGCCGACTCCGGGGTCGTCGACGCCGGAGGCCGCGGTCTCGTCGTCGTCTTCGAGGCTGCCGAGACGGCGCTGACCGGCCGGCGCCGTGTGGAGCCCACGAAGGCTCGCGGCGTCCCGAGCGTGCCGGTCCTGCTGCCGACCGACGACCTGACCGAGGACGGTCCGGCCTACGAGGTGATGTACCTCATCGACGTCGAGGACGACCGCCTGACCGAGCTGCGTGCCGAGCTCGCGACCCTCGGCGACTCGCTGGTCGTGGTGGGCGGCGACGGTCTGTGGAACGTCCACATCCACACCGACGACGTGGGCGCGGCCATCGAGGCCGGCATCCACGTGGGCCGTCCCCACCGCGTCAAGGTGACCCACTTCGCCGAGCAGGTCGCCGCCGCGAAGGCCCGCCGTCCCAGTCGCCTGGGCCGCAAGCTGGTCGCCGTCACCGCCGGGCCGGGCCTGCAGCAGCTCTTCGCGGAGACCGGCGCGATCACCGTCACGACGGAGCCGGGCCGCCGGCCGAGCGCGGGGGAGATCCTCCACGCCATCGACAGCAGCGGCGCGGCCGAGGTCGTGGTCCTGCCCAACGACCCCGACTCGCTCAAGGTCGCCGAGATCGCCGCCCGCACCGCGGAGGAGTCGGGCAAGCTCAAGGTCGCGGTCATCCCCAGCCAGGCGCAGGTGCAGGGCCTGGCCGCGGTCGCCGTCCACGAGCCGGGCCGCCCCTTCGAGCAGGACGTCGTCGCGATGACCTCGGCCGCCCGCCACACACGCCACGGCGCCGTCACCGTCGCCGCGCGCAAGGCGATCACCACCGCCGGTGCCTGCAGCCCCGGCGACATCCTGGGCGCCATCGACGGCGACTTCGTCGTGATCGGCGACGACCTCTTCGACGTCGCCTACGGCCTGCTCCGTCGCCTCATCGGCGGCGGTGCCGCCGAGCTGGTCACCCTGGTGTCGGGTGAGGACGCGGGGGATCTCGCCGAGCGTCTCGAGAAGATGCTGGCCCGCCGCCATCCCCTCCTCGAGATCGTTGTCTACGACGGCGGCCAGAGCCGCTACCCGCTGCTGGTCGCGGTGGAGTGAGCCCGGTGATGCACTGGTGATCACTCTCGGGACCCCTGTCGCGGCCGTGCTCGGCGACCAGACGCGCAAGCGCAAGGCGATCGTCGAGGGCCTCGGCCTCGAGACCGTCGGCGACCTGCTCCACCACTTCCCGCGCCGCTACCTCGAGACGGGCAGGCTCTCCGACGTCGGCGGCCTGCGCGAGGGTCAGCTGCTCACGATCGTCGGCGAGGTCACGAGCGTCGGCAGCAAGACCTATACCGACCGCCGCACCGGCAAGCCGGCGTACCGCGTGGAGGCGATCGTCCGCGCCGAGGGCCACCGGCTCAAGATGACCTTCTTCGCCAAGAGCGAGTGGATGGTCAAGAACTGGTCGCGCAAGCTCGAGGTGGGGCGCCGCGGCGTCTTCCAGGGCAAGGCATCGCAGTTCAACGACCAGTGGCAGCTCACCAACCCGCAGATGCTGCTCTTCGGCGAGGGCGGTGACGAGGAGACCGCGGGCCTCTCGCTCGACGACATCCCGCCGTACTTCCCGATCTACCCCCTCACCAAGGGCGTCGAGACCTGGGACCTCCAGCGGGCGTGCGCCTTCGCGCTCAGCGTGCTCGACGAGGTCCCCGAGCCGCTCAGCGACGACCTCCGCCAGCAGTACGCCGTCGTCGGCCGTCGCCAGGCGATCGAGTGGATCCACGGGCCGGAGCAGTTCGCCCAGGTGGAGGCCGCGCAGCGCCGCTTCCGCTTCGAGGAGGCGCTGGTGCTCCAGCTCGTCCTCGGCCGGCGGCGCCGCGCGCTCCAGGCGCAGGGAGCCCAGGCGCGCACCGGCGGGGTCAGCAAGATCCTCGACGCGTTCGACGCACGCCTGCCGTTCGAGCTCACCAGGGGCCAGCGCCAGGTGGGGGAGGAGATCGAGGCCGAGCTCGCGCAGCCCCACCCGATGCACCGCCTGCTCCAGGGCGAGGTCGGCTCCGGCAAGACGCTCGTGGCGCTGCGGGCGATGCTCCGCACGGTCGACTCCGGGGGCCAGGCGGTGCTGCTCGCGCCGACCGAGGTCCTCGCGCAGCAGCACTACCGCTCGATCACGGCGATGCTCGGTGACCTCTCCGGCGGCGGCATGCTCGGCGGAGCCGAGGAGTCCACAGGGGTCGCGCTGCTGACCGGCTCGATGACCAAGCAGCAGCGGCAAGAAGCCCTCCTCGCCATCCAGCTCGGCGACGCCGGCATCGTCATCGGCACGCACGCCCTGCTCGAGAAGGCGGTGACGTTCCAGGACCTCGGCCTCGTCGTCGTCGACGAGCAGCACCGCTTCGGCGTCGAGCAGCGCGCCGCGCTCACCGACAAGGCCGGCACTCCGCCGCACGTCCTGGTCATGACGGCGACCCCGATCCCGCGCACGGTCGCGATGACCGTCTTCGGCGACCTCGAGGTCTCCACGCTCTCCGAGCTGCCCGCGGGCCGCGCGCCGATCCAGACCAACGTCGTGCCGCTCGCCGACGCACCCCACTGGCTCGGCCGGGTCTGGGAGCGCGTCCGTGAGGAGGTCGGCAAGGGCCACCAGGCGTACGTCGTGTGCCCCCGCATCTCCGGCGACGTCATCGAGGCCGGCCAGCAGGACGTCGTGCAGTACGACGAGGACGGCAACCCGGTCGCGCCGCCGCGCCCGCTGGCTGCGGTCGAGGAGGTCGCCGAGGGCCTGCGCCACGGCGCGCTCCAGGGCCTGCGCGTGGGGATCCTCCACGGCAAGCTGGCCCCTGAGGAGAAGGAGCGCACGATGCGCGCCTTCGCCACGGGCGAGATCGACGTCCTCGTGTCCACCACCGTCATCGAGGTCGGCGTCGACGTCGCCAACGCCACCGCGATGGTCCTCCTCGACGCCGACCGCTTCGGTGTCTCCCAGCTCCACCAGCTGCGTGGCCGCGTCGGCCGAGGTGGACTGCCCGGCCTCTGCCTCCTGGTCAGCCACGCGGAGTTCGGCTCCCCGGCCCGTGAGCGCCTCGACGCGGTGGCCTCGACCACCGACGGCTTCGTGCTGAGCCAGGTCGACCTCGAGCAGCGGCGCGAGGGCGACGTGCTCGGCAAGCGCCAGTCCGGCGGCCGCTCCTCCCTCGTCACCCTGAAGGTGCTCCGCGACGAGGAGGTCATCCTCGAGGCCCGCCGCGCCGCCGAGGAGCTGCTCGACCAGGACCTCGCGCTCGGACAGGTGCCCCTGCTCCGCGCCACCGTGGAGGAGACTGAGCGCAGCAACGCATCCGAGTTCCTGGAGAAGTCATGACCACGCCTCGCCACCCTGAGCCCGCATGACGCGGATCATCGGGGGCAGTGCCGGCGGCCGACGGCTCGAGACGCCCAAGGGACAGGCGACGCGGCCGACGAGCGACCGGGTCCGCGAGGCGCTCTTCTCGGCCATCGAGTCGTGGTGCGGCTCCCTCGACGGGCTCCGCTTCCTCGACCTGTACGCCGGGAGTGGCGCCGTTGGCCTGGAGGCGATGTCCCGCGGGGCGGGTGTGGCGACCTTCGTCGAGCAGGACCGGCGCACGGCGGCCCTCATCGCCCGCAACGCCAAGCTGCTCGGCTTCCACGTCGACGTCATCGCCCACACGGTCGGCGCCGTGCTTGCCAGCCCGCCGCGCGCGTCGTACGACGTGGTCTTCCTCGACCCGCCCTACCCGCTGCCGGACGCGGAGGTCGACGCCGACCTGGCCGCGCTCGTGGCCCAGGGCTGGCTGACGGCCGACGCGCTGGTCGTCGTCGAGCGGGCCAGCAAGCGGTCCACGACGACCTGGCCCCACGGCATCGAGCTGCTCCGCGAACGGAAGTACGGCGAGACGATGCTCCGGTATGGTCACGCAGCATCGCCCGACGGCGATCATGATGCCGATCCAGGGGAGTGAACGTGCGCATCGCAGTGTGTCCGGGGTCCTTCGACCCGGTGACCAACGGCCACATCGACATCTTCGGCCGGGCGGCCGACCTCTTCGACGAGGTGATCGTGGCCACGGGCCTCAACCCCTCGAAGACCCGCCTCTTCACCCCTGACGAGCGCATCGACATGCTCACCGAGGTCTGCCGCGCGTTCCCCAACGTCCGGGTCGCCGGCTTCACCGGCCTGCTGACGGCGTTCTGCCAGGAGCAGGGTGCGGTGGCGATCGTGAAGGGCCTGCGTGCGGTCAGCGACTACGAGTACGAGCTCCAGATGGCGCAGATGAACTCCAGCCTCGCCGAGGTCGAGACGGTCTTCATCCCGACCAGCCCCGAGTACTCCTTCCTGGCCAGCAGCCTGGTCAAGGAGGTCGCGATGTTCGGCGGCGACGTCTCGGGCCTGGTCCCCGACTTCGTCCGCGAGCGCCTGATCACCCGCCTCGACGAGCGCAAGCGCTCGGGTGCCTGAGCGCAGCACGTCCGCGGCGGCCGAGGCGTTTTGCTGCCTCGTCCCTCGCACCCGTAGACTCCATCCGATCTGTTCTGCCCTGATTGAGAAGACGTGACTGCCCACCTGGACCCGAGAGCGCCGCTCGTGCTCGACACTTACGAGCTCGGCCGCCGCCCGGGGTCCCAGCGGGAAGTCACGCTGACCGTTCCGGCGCCGGCAGATCTCGGCATCGAGCTCCTCGGTGTCCCCGAAGGTGCAGAGGTCGAGCTCGACCTGCGCATCGAGGCGGTCATGGAGGGGGTGCTCGTCACCGGTGCGGCGTACGCCGACCTGGAGGGCGAGTGCGCGCGGTGCCTGGAGCCGATCCACGACGAGATCGAGGCGCGGTTCCAGGAGCTCTACGTCTACGACGACGAGGAGCGCGCCGCGGACGACGACGAGGAAGAGCTCCGCACGGAGGGCGACCTGGTCGACCTCGAGCCGGTGCTGCGTGACGCGGTGGTGCTCGCACTGCCGTTCCAGCCCCTGTGCCAGGACGACTGTCCCGGACTGTGCATCGACTGCGGTGCGCGGCTCGCGGACGACCCGGATCACACGCACGAGGCCCCGATCGACCCCCGGTGGGCCGGTCTGGCAGGCCTGCACGACCCCAGCAGCAAGACCGAAGACTGAACGCCCGGCCTGACCAGGCCGGACGAAGCTAGAGGAGAAGACAGTGGCTGTTCCGAAGCGGAAGATGTCGCGCAGCAACACCCGTCACCGCCGTTCGGCGTGGAAGGCCGTTGTGCCGACCCTGGCGACCTGCGCGAACCCGGCGTGTGGTGCCAAGGTCCTCCCGCACCGCGCGTGCGGCGAGTGTGGCCAGTACGGCGCCAAGGCGGCTCGCCGCCAGGTCCTCTGAGCCTGAGACCAGGTTCACGGCCCTGACCACGCACGGCGCGCGCGACTACGACGCGCTTCGGGCAGCCCTCGGCGATCCAGTCCTGGACGCCGGGCTGCTCGAGCGCGCGCTCACGCACCGCTCGTTCGCCTACGAGAACGGCGGGCTGCCGACCAACGAGCGCCTGGAGTTCCTGGGCGACTCGGTGCTCGGCATCGTGGTCACCGAGGCGCTCTACCGCACCCATCCGGACCTCTCCGAGGGCCGGCTGGCCAAGCTGCGCGCCGCTGTCGTCAACGCCCGCGCGCTTGCGGGCGTCGCCCGCACCATCGGCCTCGGCGAGCACATTATGCTCGGCAAGGGCGAGGAGTCGACCGGTGGTCGCGACAAGGCCTCGATCCTGTCCGACACGGTCGAGGCCGTCATCGGAGCGGTCTACCTCTCCGGCGGCTTCGAGGTCGCCGGGGCGCTGGTCCACCTCCTGTTCGACCCCCTGATGGAGGAGGCCGCCAAGCTCGGCGCCGGCCTCGACTGGAAGACGTCGCTGCAGGAGCTCTCCGCCGGGCGGTCGCTCGGCGTCCCCGAGTACGTCATCGAGGGCTCCGGCCCCGACCACATGCGCCACTTCGTCGCGCAGGTCCGCGTCGGTGACCAGCTCTACGGCCACGGCGAGGGCCGCTCCAAGAAGGAAGCCGAGCAGCAGGCCGCCGAGACGGCGTACCGCGAGATCTCGGCGATCCCGCTGCCTGGTCAGGAGCTGGCCGGCGACGACACCGTCGACGCACCCGCTGTCTGACCCGTGCCCGAGCTTCCCGAGGTCGAGGTCGTACGCCGCGGGCTCGAGGCCCACGCGCTCGACCGCGTGATCACCTCCGTCGAGGTGCTCCATGACCGTCCCGTACGCCGCTCGCCCGGCGGCGCCACGGTCTTTGCCGGCACCCTCGTCGGCCGCACCTTCACCGCCGCGCGGCGCCGCGGCAAGTACCTCTGGCTGCCGCTCGACAGCAGCGACGCCGTCATCGGCCACCTCGGCATGAGCGGGCAGATGCTCGTCCAGCCCGTCGGGGCGCCGGCCGAGAAGCACCTCCGCGTCCGCTTCACCCTCGACGACAGCACCGAGCTCCGCTTCGTCGACCAGCGCATGTTCGGCGGGCTGGCCCTGTCACCCGGCGGAGGCGACCTGCCGCAGGAGATCGCCCACATCGCGCTCGACCCGCTCGACGTCGCCTTCGACCTCGAGGCCGTCGCGGCCCGGATCCGCACGCGAACCTCCGGCATCAAGCGGCTGCTGCTCGACCAGACCCTGGTCAGCGGCGTGGGCAACATCTACGCCGACGAGGCGCTCTGGCGGGCGGGCCTCCACGGGGAGCGGCCCGGCAACCGCCTGGCCCGCGCGCAGGCGATCGAGGTCCTCGGCCACGCGCGTGACGTGATGACCGAGGCGCTCGCCCAGGGCGGCACGTCGTTCGACGCCCTCTACGTCAACGTCAACGGCCAGTCCGGCTACTTCGAGCGCTCCCTCAACGCCTACGGCCGTGAGCACGAGCCCTGCCGCAGGTGCGGCACGCCGATGCGACGGGCCGCCTTCATGAACCGTTCGTCGTACTTCTGCCCGGTCTGCCAGAAGCCGCCGCGGACCAGGCGCGCGTAACCGCACGCGGTCGACCAGCACACGCCTAGGATGCGCGTGTGCGTCGACGCTTCAGGATGAGTCCTTCCGGCCGTGGTCCGAGCGACCCGTGGTTCCGCCTCGGCACGCTGGACGTCGGCACCACCGTGCTGGTCACGATCCTCAGCGTGGCGGCGATGCTCGTCGGCGCCGTGCTCATGCACGGCCCGCAGGCGGACGTCCTCGTGCTCGACCCGGAGGCGATCCTCCACGGCGAGGTCTGGCGCGTGGTGACCTGGCCGTTCGCCTATCCGAGCGGTGTCGGGCTCTGGCCGGTCCTCAGCGTGGTGATGTTCTGGTACTTCGGCAAGGACCTCGAGGAGCACCTCCTCGGGCGCACCCGGATGCTCCAGTTCTTCGCCAGCGTGACCGTGCTCTTCGCGATCGTGGGCGTCGCGATCGACGGGATCTTCGCCGATGGGGCCGGGCTGGTCCGCGACAGCGGCCTCAACACCGTCGAGCTGGTGGTCCTGCTCGCGTGGATCGCGGAGTGGCCGCACCGTCGCTTTCTCTTCAACATCCCGGCGTGGGTCTTCGGCTCGGTGATCCTGGCGCTCTCGCTCATCCAGTACCTCCAGTACGGCGTGTGGTGGATGGCGCTCTACCTGATCCTCGGCCTGGTCCTCTCGACCATCGCAGCCCGCTCGCTCGGCATGCTCAGCGAGCACCACGCGCTGCCGAAGATCCACCTGCCGCACCGCCAGAAGCGCGACGGCACCGCGCGCCACCAGCACGGCCCGCGGGCACGGCGTACGCACCGCCACCCGTCGCAGGGCCCGACCGTGGTCGCCGGCCCGTGGCAGGGGAGCACGCTCCCCACCGAGTCGCCCGACGAGGCCCGCATGAACGCGCTGCTCGAGAAGATCCACGAGAGTGGCCAGGCCTCGCTCAGCTCGGCGGAGCAGAAGGAGCTGCTCGAGCTCCGCGACCGCCTCCGCCGTCGCTGACGCTGACCGACCCGTCGACGGGCCTCGGGGCCCCAGAGGCGGCGTGCCGTCGGATTGACTCGCCATGGACCCCGGTGCGACCCTTGAAGACGGCCCCGACACCGGTCGCGGCCGTCCATCCAGACCGGAGGAACTTCATGGCCAAGGCGCTCCTCGGCTACATGAGCAGCGACCTGCGTGACCCCGCGCGAGCGGACCGCCTGGCGGCGGAGGTTCGCCGCCTGCGCGACCGCATCGGCGACCTCGAGGCTCTCGTCGTCCGTCTCCAGGACGAGAACGACCGCCTGAGCGCCGACCGGGCCACCTGGGCAGCGCTCGAGGAGATGCAGCCCGCCTGACGGTGTCCGGCGACGAGCACTGACCTGCTCGCCGCTCCATCGGCGCGCCTGCGTACCCTCCTCACTTCGTGAGCATCCTCGCCGACCGCGTCGTCCCCGCCCTCCTGGGCCCGGACGCGCGTCGGCTCGTCGTCGCGACCTGGCTCGGCCAGCTCACCGACGGCCTCGCCCTCGTCTCCGCGCCCCTCGCGGTCGCCTCGTTGACGCGCTCGCCGTTCCTCGTGGCGCTGGCGGTCGCCCTCCACCGGCTCCCCGTCCTCCTCCTCAGCCCGTACGCCGCGTTGCTCGCCGACCTGGTCAACCGCCGGTTCCTGGTGGTCACCGCCGACGCCGCGCGCGCCGGCGTACTCCTCGTGCTGGCGGGGCTGCTGGCGCTGGGTGTGGCGCCCGTGGCGCTCCTGCTGCTCGCGATGGCGGGGCTCGGCCTCCTCGAGACGGTGGCCGACAGCGCACGCGGACCGCTCCTGCCGATGCTGGTGCGTGACCCCGCGGCGCAGGAGGTCGTGGGCGCGCGTCTCGACGGAGGCTTCGTGCTCGGCACCCAGCTCGGCGGCCCGGTGCTCGGCGCGCTGCTCTTCGTGCCGGGTGCCGCGGTGCCGTTCGCCGTGCAGGCGGTGGTGCTCGCGGGCGCGGTCGCCCTCCTCTCGCGGCTCCGGGTGCCGGGACCGTCGCGGGGACCGCTGCCGCCGGGCGTGCGACACCCCGTGCGGTCGGGGCTGAGGCGGATCGCGGTCGACCCGCACCTGTCCGGCCTGGTGCTCGTGGGGCTCGCGGCCCAGGCGGCCTGGGCGGCCGGCTGGTCACTGCTCGTCGTCTATGCGGCGCAGCAGCTCGGGCTGCACGAGGTCGGCTTCGGGCTGCTGGTGGCCGCCGGTGCGGCCGGTGGCTTGGCGGGTGTCGTGCTGCGGCCGCTGGTCGACCCGCTGGCCCGCGCGCTCCCGCGGCTCACCCCCGCCCGCCTGGTCCTCGCCGGCCTCGCCCTCGAGGCGGTCGGCCACCTCACCCTGAGCCGTCTCCACACGCCGTGGATCGCTGCGGCCACGCTCGCCGGGCTCGGCGCGCTCGGGTTCGTCGCGGCCGATCTCGCCCGCGATCTCCGTCGCCGGCGCACCGCCGCCGACGGCACGTCGGACGTCGTCGCGGCCGCCTCGACGGCCCTCGGCCTCGCCGCCACCGTCGCGGGCTGTCTGCTCGGTGGCGTCCTCGCGGAGATCGGCGGCATCTCCACGCCGTACGCCGGGGGAGCGGTGCTCCTCGCCGCAGCGCTCGTCCTGCTCGGCCGCAGGTCCGCCGCGTTGTAGCCTGACCCGACCTGCCCCGCTCACAGGAGCGTCCGTGTACCTCAAGACCCTGACCCTGAAGGGCTTCAAGTCCTTCGCGTCATCGACGACCCTGCAGCTCGAGCCGGGCATCACCTGCATCGTCGGGCCCAACGGCTCGGGCAAGTCCAACGTCGTCGACGCGCTCGCCTGGGTCATGGGCGAGGCCTCCGCCAAGAGCCTGCGCGGCGGCAAGATGGACGACGTCATCTTCGCCGGCACCTCCGGCCGCCCGCCGCTTGGCCGCGCCGAGGTGGCGCTGACCATCGACAACTCCGACGGCGCCCTGCCGATCGAGTACGCCGAGGTCACGATCACCCGCACGATGTTCCGCAACGGCGGCTCCGAGTACGCCATCAACGGCCAGACCTGCCGCCTCCTCGACGTCCAGGAGCTGCTGAGCGACTCCGGCATCGGCCGCGAGATGCACGTCATCGTCGGCCAGGGCCAGCTCGACCAGATCCTCCACGCGACCCCCGAGGACCGCCGCGGCTTCATCGAGGAGGCCGCCGGCGTCCTCAAGCACCGCAAGCGCAAGGAGAAGGCGCTCCGCAAGCTCGACGCGACCGAGGGCAACCTGACCCGCCTCAACGACCTCCTCGTCGAGATCCGGCGTCAGCTCAAGCCGCTCGGTCGCCAGGCCGAGGTGGCCCGCAAGGCGGCCACGGTGCAGGCCGACGTACGCGATGCGCGTGCGCGCCTGCTGGCCGACGACCTGGTCACGGCCCGCACGGCGCTCGAGCAGGAGATGGCCGACGAGTCGGTGCTGGTCCAGCGCCGGGCCGAGATCGAGGCGGCCATCGCCGAGGCCCGCGAGGCCGAGGCCGCGCTCGAGGCCGCTCTCCGCGAGGACCTGCCGGCCCTGAGCAAGGCCCAGGAGACGCTCTTCGCGCTCTCCGGCCTCCGCGAGCGGATGCGCGGCACGGCGTCGCTCGCCGCCGAGCGCGTGCGCAACGCCGCCGGCCAGGCCGACGTCGTCTCCAGCGGCGGACGCGACCCCGAGCATCTCGAGGCCGACGCCGAGCGCGCCAAGGCGCAGGAGCAGGCGATCGCTGCCGAGGTCGACACCCTGCGGGTCGGGCTCGACGACGCCATCGCCGCCCGCAAGAAGGCCGAGGACGCAGCCTCCGAGGAGGAGCGCCGCATCTCCGCCCTCCAGCGTGCCGCCGCCGACCGGCGTGAGGGGCTGGCCCGCCTGGTCGGCCAGGTCAACGCGCTCAAGTCCCGCGCCGCCGCAGCGGCCGACGAGGTGGGTCGCCTGACGCTGGCCCGCGAGGACGCGCTGGCCCGTGCCGACCGCGCGCAGCGTGACTTCACCGCCCTGGAGACGAAGGTCGCCGGCCTCGATGCGGGCGAGGAGGGGCTCGACGCCGAGCACGAGGAGGCCGTCGAGGCGCTCGATGCCCTGGAGCAGCAGCTCCTCGACCTCCGCGAGCAGGCGGCCGCTGCCGACCGCGACCGCTCGTCCCTCACCGCGCGCCGCGAGGCGCTCGAGCTCGGCCTCGCCCGCAAGGACGGCGCGGGCGCCCTGCTCGCCGCCACTGACCAGGTCTCCGGACTGCTCGGCTCCGTCGCGGCGCTACTCACCGTCAAGACCGGCTTCGAGACCGCGATCGCCGCGGCCCTCGGCTCGGTCGCCGACGCGCTCGCCGTCGCCGACGCCGACGCCGCCGTCCGCACGCTCGACAAGCTCCGCGACGAGGACCTCGGCCGCGCCGGCCTCCTCGTCGGTGGCGCTCCCGCGGCATCGGGGGAGCGGCCCGCGCTCGGTGCCGCCCAGGCCTGGGCCGTCGACGTCGTCGAGTGCCCGAAGGAGCTCAAGGCCTCCCTCGCGCGCCTCCTCGACAAGGTGGCCGTCGTCGCCGACCTCGAGACGGCCAAGCAGGTCGTCAAGGCCGACCCGTCCGTCACCGCGGTGACCCGAGACGGCGACGTGCTCGGCGCCCACTTCGCCAGCGGCGGTGGCACGGCCGGCCAGAGCCTGATCGAGATCCAGGCCGCGGTCGACGAGGCCACGACCCAGCTCTCCGAGGCCACCACCCGCTCCGAGCGCCTGGTCTTCGAGACCTCGCGCCTCGAGGCGGCCCGCCTCGAGGCGCAGAAGCGTGTCGACGTCGCCCTCGCCCAGCTCCACGAGTCCGACGCGACCCTCGCCGCGGTGGCAGAGGAGCTCGGCCAGTACGGCTCGCAGGTCCGCGCCGCGAAGGGCGAGGCCGACCGCCTCGCCGAGGCGATCGCCAAGGCCGAAGAGGCCCGCGACCGCGACGTCGCCGGCCTGGCCGACCTCGAGGCCCGTCTCGCCGGTGCAGAGGAGGCGCCCGACGAGGAGCCCGACACCTCCGAGCGCGAGCGCCTGCTCGAGGCGGCCCGCACGGCCCGCCAGGCCGAGACCGACGCCCGGCTCGCGCTGCGCACCTCCGAGGAGCGCTCGCGGGCGCTCCACGGTCGCTCCGACGCCCTGCTGCGCCAGGCTCGCCAGGAGCGCGAGCAGCGTGCCCGCGCCGCCGAACGCCGTGAGCGGCTGCTGCGCGAGGGCCGGGCCGCCGAGGCGGTGCAGGTCGGCGTACGCGAGGTGCTGACGCGGCTCGAGGAGTCGATCGAGCGGGCCTCCGAGGCACGTGCCGAGGTCGAGCGGAGCCGCACCACCCGCGAGCACGAGCTGCTCGCCGTCCGCGGCCGCCTGCGCGACCTGGGCCGTGACCACGACGAGCTGGTCAACTCCGTCCACCGCGACGAGATGGCCCGGGCCCAGCAGCGCATGCGCATCGAGCAGCTCGAGGAGCGCGCGATCGACGAGCTCGGCGTCGCCGTCGAGGCACTCGTGGAGGAGTACGGCCCCCACACGCTGATCCCCTTCACCGGCGAGCTCGAGGAGGGCCAGGAGCCCCCGGAGCCCACGGCGTACGTCCGCGAGGAGCAGCAGAAGCGGCTCAAGACCGCGGAGCGCCAGCTGGCGATGCTCGGCAAGGTGAACCCCCTCGCGCTCGAGGAGTTCACCGCGATGGAGGAGCGCCACAAGTTCCTCACCGAGCAGCTCGAGGACCTCAAGAAGACCCGCAAGGACCTCCTCGACATCGTCAAGGAGGTCGACAACCGCGTCGAGCAGGTCTTCGCCGAGGCCTGGGAGGACGTCCGGGTCGCCTTCGACCACGTCTTCTCGCGACTCTTCCCCGGTGGTGAGGGCCGGCTGATCCTGACCGACCCCGACAACATGCTCACCACGGGCATCGAGGTCGAGGCGCGCCCGCCGGGCAAGAAGGTCAAGCGGCTGTCGCTGCTGTCCGGTGGCGAGCGCTCGCTGGTCGCGGTCGCCTTCCTGGTCGCGCTCTTCAAGGCGCGGCCCTCGCCCTTCTACATCCTCGACGAGGTCGAGGCCGCGCTCGACGACACCAACCTCGGCCGCCTGCTGGAGATCTACGAGGAGCTCCGCGAGAACAGCCAGCTCCTCGTCATCACCCACCAGAAGCGGACCATGGAGGTCGGCGACGCGCTGTACGGCGTGACGATGCGCGGCGACGGCGTCTCGGCCGTCATCAGCCAGCGCCTCCGGGACACCGAGCCCGCCTGACCGCTGGCCGGGTCCTGCCGGTCAGGCGTGATCCGTGCCACCTGCGAGCGGAGGAGCCCCGTCGCGGATCGGAGAGTGTCCGTGTCCGCATGGCACGATGGGGCGGTCCCGGACCACTGAGAACTCGGAGATTCCCATGTCGGCCCTGCTGATCGTCCTCGCCCTGCTGCTCTGCGCGGTGCCTGCCGCCCTCGTGCTCGTCTACGTCGCCTACCCCCAGCGCGGTGAGGAGCTGCCCGGCCGCTTCCAGTGGCTGGGCAAGGCCCTGGTCTCGGGCCGTGAGCGGCTCCCCGTGCTGACCGAGGAGGACGGCGACCGCGTGGTCGCGTCCCGTCGCTGACCCCGGCTCTGGTTGGATGTCCGCCATGGATCTCACCGGCCTGCTCGCGATCGTCATCGGCATCGCAGTCATCGGACTGCTGCTCATCGTCGGCCTCGTGGGCACGGCGATCGGCCGCCGTCGTACGCCGCGTGGCGGCACCGACGTCGTCGCCCCGCCGGCTCCCGCGGGCACGGCGGAGGGGGCGGTCGCCGCTCCCGAGGCGCCTGCGGCTCCGGCCGCGCCCCAGCTCGACCGGCCCGAAGGCACCGCCAGCCGCCTGGTCCGCCTGCGGCAGCGCCTCGCCGGCTCGCAGTCCGGCCTCGGCCGCGGCCTGCTCGCGCTGCTCTCGCGTGACCGCCTCGACGAGGACACGTGGGAGGACATCGAGGACACCCTCCTCACCGCCGACCTCGGCGTCGCGCCCACGCAGCAGCTCGTCGAGCGCCTGCGCACCCGTCTTCGCATCGAGGGCAACGAGGCCGGTGACCCCCGCACGGTGCTGCGCGAGGAGCTGGTCGCCCTCGTCGACCCGACGATGGACCGCCGCCTCCAGATCAGCGGCGCCGACGGCAAGCCCGGCGTCGTCCTCGTCGTCGGCGTCAACGGCGCCGGCAAGACCACGACCGTCGGCAAGATCTCGCGCATCCTCGTCGCCCAGGAGAAGTCGGTCGTGCTCGGCGCCGCCGACACCTTCCGCGCCGCCGCCGTCGACCAGCTCGCCACGTGGGGCGAGCGCGTCGGCGTCCCCGTCATCCGCGGTGCGGAGAACGGCGACCCGGCCTCCGTCGCCTTCGAGGCGGCCAAGGCCGCCGTCGACGGTGGCTACGACGTCGTGCTCGTCGACACCGCCGGCCGCCTGCAGAACAAGGCCGGCCTCATGGACGAGCTCGGCAAGGTCAAGCGCGTCATCGAGAAGCAGGCGCCGGTCACCGAGGTGCTGCTCGTCCTCGACGCGACCACCGGCCAGAACGGCATGATCCAGGCCCGCGTCTTCTCCGAGGTCGTCGACGTCACCGGCATCGTGCTGACCAAGCTCGACGGCTCGGCCAAGGGCGGCATCGTCGTGGCCGTGCAGCGCGAGCTCGGCGTCCCGGTCAAGCTCGTCGGCCTGGGCGAGGGACCCGACGACCTCGCGCCGTTCGAGCCCGAGGCGTTCGTCGACGCACTGCTCGGCTGACGCCCGACACCACTCGTCGCCTCACCCCCGGCCGCACTCAGCGGCCGGGGGTGAGTCGTCTCCGGACCACGCGGGCGAGGGCGCCGGCCAGGGCCCGGCCAGCGGCCGCCTCCAGCGGACGCGGCAGGTCAGGCGTCTCCGCGGCCTCCTCCAGTGACGCGGCGGCTGCGGCGTACAGGCCGAGGAGCGCCTCGACGGCGACGTCGGAGGGGATCGCGGCCGGCAGCGTGCGGACATCCGTGCCACCCGTGACCGGCGTACGCCGCAGCTCGGCGGGGTCGCCGACGACGCGGACGCCGGTGGCGGCGACCGCTGCCGCGAGCCGGTCGCCGCGCTCGGTGGCCGGCTCCGCGGCCCACGCGGGCAGCCGGATGGGCCGCTCGTCGGGACCGGGGCGGCGGTTGGTCACCAGGCTGTGGACCGCGCCGCGGAAGACCAGCTGCCGGTGCAGCGAAGGAGTGGCGCCCCACTCGCGCAGGATCGTGCTGTTGACCCGGTGGAGGAAAGCCGCCTCCTCGACCGAGAGGCCGCGGTTCGCGCCGCCGGGCACGGTCGCGTCGCGGAGGAGTCGCTCCGGCAGGCCGAGCAGCTCCTCGGCGGTAGCGAGCAGGCGGTCGGGGTGGGCCGGCTCGAGGACCACCACCGTCAGGTTCTCCGGACCCAGGGCGGTCGCCCAGCGGGTGACCAGGTCGAGTCCGTCGCGGCGGTGGAACGGACGGCTGAGCGCGGCGGTGTCGGCGTTGCGGAAGGCCTCGCGCAGGGCACCGTCGAGGCTGGCGCCGTTGCCGCCCTTGAGGTTCTGCTGCCAGGCCGACACCAGGAAGTCACCCGGGTTGCGCAGCACGAGCAGGCCGTGCGCGGGCCCCTCCAGCGCGGCCGCGGCGTGGCGCGCCTGGTCGAGGTCGGTCCAGCAGATCGCCTCGTAGCTGAGCAGGACGCGGTGGTCGGGGTGCGCGCGCATCTCGGCGAGCACCGGCGCCCAGCCGTCGGGCCGGGCGCGGGTGCGGCCCAGGTGGGAGAGGGGTACGCCGGCCAGCCAGGACCCCGCGTGCGCGTGGTCGGTCATGTCGCCGGGGTAGAGCACGCCGTGCGCGAGCAGCTCGGGACGCGTCGCGGCGCACGCCTGCTGGAGGGTGGTCGAGCCCGACTTCGGCAGGCCGATGTGCAGGAGGCGGCCCCGCTCGGGGAGGCGCAGGGCACTCACTTGCCCTCCTTCCGGAGAGCCGCGCGGATCTCCTGGATCAGGTACGGCGCGAGGGTGCGCACGAACGTCGCGGTCAGGTGGTGGCCGTCGCGGTAGGCCAGGACATGGCCGATCACCAGGGGGCATCGGTCGCCGTCGCAGAAGACACGGGTCAGGTCGACGAGCCGGGCGCCGCGCCCGGCGAGCCTCACGGCGGCGGGCAGCGGGTCGTCGGTCGCCCATGCCTGCGCCGGCGTGAACCGGCAGGCGTCGAGCGCGGCGAGGTCGTCGCCCGCGTCGAGGCAGCCCTCGACCTCCGGAGGCAGGCCGGGGTTGTCGGCGATCGCCACCACGGTCGTTCCCCGCCTGATCGCGGGCCGCCAGGCGGCGGCCATCGCAGCCGCGTCGGGGTCGGGCTGGCCAGCGGCCCGGTTCTCGTCGCGCCGGCTGGTGACCAGGATGAGGTCGTACGGCGTGCCACGGGTGAGTGGCTTCATCCACGGCAGGCCGGTGCTGCAGCGGTCGGCGGGGAGGTCGCTGACGATCCAGCGGCAGTTGCGGCCGACGTACGTGTCGAGGGACCAGTTCAGCCGGTTGAGCGCGGGGCGCAGCCCGGGCAGGAGCGTCGTCGCGTGGGAGTTGCCGACGAGGGCCACGCGCAGCGCGTCGGGACGGTCCGAGCCGTAGTGGCACGAGGGGACCGGCACCGCGCGGGTGTCCGCGTCGCTGTAGCAGGCGTAGGCGCCGCCGGTGTCGGTGAGCCGAGCGGCCGGGGCCGGGACGAGCACGCCGTCGAGACCGGGGTCGGGGCAGTGTCGGTGGTCGCCGAGCACGGCCCGCGCGCCGAGGCAGGGGGAGTCGCGCAGCAGGCGCTGTGCCTGCTGGACGCTCGCGGCGGCTGCCTGGTCCTGGGCGCGGATGCCGACGAGCGAGCCGGCCACGACGACCGAGATCGCGGCCGCCGCCGCGAGGTAGGTCCACCGGCTGCTGCGGACGAGGGGCTGGTGGAACCGGACCGGGTTCTCGACGGCGTGGAAGGTCGCCCACGCCAGCAGGACCGACACCGCGACGGCCGGCACCCCGACGAACCACCCGGCCACCGCGCCGCCGACCACGACCAGCGGCCAGTGCCACAGGTAGATGCCGTAGGAGAGCGTGCCCAGCCCGCTCACCGGGCGCGAGCCGGTCACCGAGCGGTAGCGGCTGCCCGGGGCTGCATCGCCCGCGGCGATCACCAGCGCGGCGCCGACGACGGGCAGCAGCGCCGTCCACCCCGGGAACGGCGTCGCCGGCGTGTAGAGCAGCACGGTCGCCGCGATCGCCGCCCAGCCGAGCGTGCGCGCGGCCGTCTGCCCGGCCTCGCCCAGCCGGCGCTCCGGTGCGGAGGCCCAGGTCGCGAGCAGGCCACCGGCGGCGAACTCCCACGCCCGCGTCCACGTCGCGAAGTACGCCGGCCCCGGGTCGCGCGTCGTCAGCACGACCGACGCCGCGAGGCTGCCGACCAGCACCACCGCGAGCATCGCGGCCGCCCACCACCCCGCCTCCCGCCGTACGCCGCGGCGCGCGACGGAGCGGGCGGCCAGGCCGGCGAGCAGCAGGAGCAGCGGCCACACCAGGTAGAACTGCTCCTCGACCGCGAGCGACCAGTAGTGCTGGACCGCCGACGGGCTGTTCTCGGCGGCGAGGTAGTCGACGGAGTCGTGGGCGAGCAGCCAGTTCTCGACGTACAGCGCGCTGGCGACGACCTCGCGCAGCTGCACGGCGCGCACACCGGTGGGCAGCAGCAGCCAGACGGCGGCTGCGGTGGCGGCGAGCACCGTGAGCGCCGCGGGCATCAGCCGGCGCAGGCGCCGGCCCCAGAAGGCGACCAGCCGGACCCGGCCGTGCTGGCGGAGCTCACCCAGGAGGTGGCCGGTGATGAGGAAACCCGAGATCACGAAGAAGACGTCGACGCCGGCGTAGCCGCCGCGCACGGCACCGGGCCAGACGTGGAAGAGGACCACCGCCGTCACGGCGGCGGCGCGCAGTGCCTGGATGTCGGTGCGGTGCCCTGTCACCGGGGTTCTCCTGGAGTTCACGGTTGCGAACCGTAGGTGCCCCAGGTGTCCACTTGACGTCCGTACGGTGACGCCCCGTGAGCCTGAGGAGAACCAGCAAGGTCGTCGTCTTCCCCCGATGGGAGCAGAACCCCTACCTGACCATGCTCACCCTCGCCGCGCAGGCGGACGGGTGGCACATCACCGGACCCACGATGCTCGAGGGACTCGAGCGCACCACGGAGCGGGGCCTGGTGGAGGGCGACGTCGTCCACGTGCACTGGACCGCGCCGGTCACCCGTCCCGCCCTGTCGCGTGCCGAGGCCCACGACCGCGTCGATCGCTTCGACGAGGCGCTGCGCCGCGCGCACGAGGCGGGCGCCCACGTGCTCTGGACGGTCCACAACGAGATCGCCCACGACGCCGACTGGCCTGATGCCGAGCTCCGCCTCGCGGGGGTGCTCGCCCGCCGCGCCGACCGGATCCTCCAGCTCCACGAGCACACCCGCGAGCACCTCGCCGCGGCGTACGACCTGCCGGCGGAGCGGTTGGTGACGCTGGCGCACAGCAGCTACGCGGGGATCTACCCGGAGGTGCCGACGCGCGAGGCGGCCCGTGCCGCCGTGGGAGTACCGCAGGGGGTGCCGACCGTGGGCCTGATCGGCCAGCTCCGTCCCTACAAGGGCGTCGACCTGCTCCTCGAGGCGGCCGGCATCGCCGCCCGCGAGCTGCCCGACCTCACCGTCGTGCTCGCCGGGCGCACCTCGGAGGAGCACCGCGCCGAGATCGACGCGCTCGTCCCCGCAAACACCCGGGTGATCCGCCACCACGACTTCCTCCCCGACGAGGAGATCGGCACGTGGGTGCAGGCCTGCAACGTGCTCGCGCTGCCGTACCGCCGCATCCTCAACTCCGGCAGCGCGCTGATGGCGGCCACGCTCGGGCGGCCGGTCATCCTCCCCGACGACACCCCACTCGTCCGCCTGTACGCCGACGAGCCCTGGTGCGCGTCGTACGCCGCGGGGCCGGGTGCCGCAGCCCGACTCGCGGAGCAGATCGTCCGGCTGGCCCCCGGTGACGCGGACCGTGAGCGCTCGGCGCGTGCGTTCGCGCAGCGCTACACGCCGTACGACATGTCCCGGGACTACCTGCGCGTGCTCGACGGACTGGAGGTGGCGCGATGAGCGGCCCGACCGCGACCCCCGACGCCACTCCCGAGGTCTCGGTGGTGCTCCCCGTGCACGACGTCGGCCCCTGGCTGCGCGAGTGCCTCTCGTCGCTGCTCGACGACCAGGACGTCGCGCTCGAGGTGATCGCGGTCGACGACGCCTCCACCGACGACAGCCTGCACATCCTCCGGCAGCGCGCCGCGCACGATCCGCGGCTGCGCGTCGAGCGCAACCCCGGCCGCGGCGGTGCCGAGGCCCGCAACCACGGTGCCCGGCTGGCGCGGGCGCCGTACCTCGCGTTCGTCGACGGCGACGACCTCGTGCCGCGCGGCGCCTACCGGGCGATGCTCGACTCCGCACGCCGCAACGACGCGGACATGGTCGTGGGGTCGTACCTCAAGTTCTTCCCCAACCGCACCTGGCGCCCGACCCGCACGTGGGCGGCGTGGCAGTCGGACCGTGACGACGTGACCCTGGCCGAGGAGCCGTCGCTGCTGCGCAACCGGGCCTGCTGGAACCGCCTCTTCCGCACCGACTTCTGGGCCGCGTCCGGGATCACCTTCCCGACCGTGCCGCGCTCCAACGACGTGGTGCCGATGACCCGCGCCCTTCTCGAGGCGAAGCGGATCAACGTCGTCACCGACACGGTCTACCTCTACCGCGCCCGCCCGGGTGCCACCTCGATGACCGCGCGGGCGCACGGCACGGCGAGCTTCCTCAGCTACCTGCGGCAGGAGCTGGAGTCCTTCCGGCTGACCTGCGCGACCGGCGACCGGGAGCTCCGGGCGCTGCACGAGTCCCTCTTCCTCGTGGCCGACGGCTGGGTGCACCTCCGCACGTTCCTCGCCGCCGACGGCTTCCACGCCTGTACGCCGGACGAGCTCGCCGAGCTCCAGCAGGCCTTCGGTGCGCTCCACGACGCGATGGCGCCCGAGACCGTGCTCGGCCTCGGGCGGGAGCAGGCGTGGGGGCTCGCGCTCGCCTCGGCAGGGGAGTGGGAGCTCGCTCGTCAGCTGGTGCTCGCCCGCGCCGGGCGCTGCGACGCCGGGGCCGCCCTGGCCGCGGTGGGGCGCCGGGTCGCGGAGGGCGTCGACCTCGAGGAGGCCCGTTTCGTCACGCGGGCGCTCGTGCTCGGCCCGATCGGCCGCCGCAGCGAGCCCGCGCCCGAGGCGGCCGCGCCTTTGCTCGCGCACCGCACTCTCCTCGCCACGCTGTACGACGAGCCCGACCTCCGCCAACTGCTCCCGCCCGAGCAGCAGCTGGTCCGGGTGGTGCTCGACGCGGACGAGGAGCGGCTCGCGCGGATCCTCGTGGACACGCCCCTGCGCTTCGCCTTCCGCCGGGTCACTCTCGAGGAGTCCGGGCCGGTCGCCCGCGTCGTGCACCTCGGGCCGGCCGGCAGCGAGGTCGCCTTCGTGCTCGTCGGCGACGACGGGCGGCGGGTGCCGCTCGAGCCCGTCGACGTCCGGTGGGGCGACGGCCCGATGATGCTGGCGCTGCCGGTGCGCAGCCTGCGTCGCCGCGGCTGGAACCTCCGCGTCGAGACGGTCATCGACGGCACGCCGATCGACGCCCCCGTCCCGCTCTCGCCCCTCGCGCCCGAGGGGCGCGTCGTCGACGGCCGCCGGCTCCGCTACACCCGGGCCCCGGGACAGGTCGACGCGACGCGCATCGTCGTGGGCCCCGGCCCGGTGCAGCGCGCGGCCGTGCGCGCCGGCCGCAAGGCACGGCGTACGGCGCGGCGGGTGGTGGACCGTGCGGCGCGAGCGGGCCGCGACGTGGGCCGCGACGTGGGGTCGGGCTGAGGTCGTTACACACGCGTAACAGACCGGCCCTGTCCGCGAAACGGTCCGCGGTCACAGTGGCAGCGTCGGCGGAGCAGTCCGCGCCACCATCAGCAGGGAGCAGTCATGAAGCTCGTGACCGCGGTCATCAAGCCGCACAAGTGGGAAGACGTCCGCGAGGCGCTCGAGACCTTCGGCGTGACCGGCATGACCGTCAGTGAGGTCTCCGGCTACGGGCGGCAGAAGGGCCACACCGAGGTCTACCGCGGTGCGGAGTACGACATCGCCCTGGTCCCCAAGATCCGCATCGAGATCGTCGTGGACGACGACGACGCGGACGACATCGTCGGCCTGGTCGTGAAGACCGCGCAGACCGGGCGCATCGGCGACGGCAAGGTGTGGGTCAGCCCCATCGGCACCGTCGTGCGCGTCCGCACCGGGGACCGCGACGAGGCGGCCCTCTGACCCGGCGCAACTGAGCGGACGGGGCCCCGCGCGCAGCGAAGAGCCCCGCGACACCCGTGAGGACGCCCGTGAGGATGTAACACGGGCGTCACGCGCGCCGTGAGGTCCGTAACCTCGGCGTAACGCGCGCTTGTGATGGTTCGCGCATGATCCAGCTGTCCGCTGCCGCGACCCCTGACACCGGCGACACCGCCTGGCTCCTCACCTCGGCCGCCCTCGTGCTGCTGATGGTGCCCGGCCTCGCCCTCTTCTACGGCGGCATGGTCCGCGTGAAGAGCGTCCTCAACATGATGATGATGGTCTTCGGCGCGCTCGCCGTCGTCATGGTCGTCTGGCTGCTGCTGGGCTACTCCCTGGCGTTCGGCGACGACCTCGGCGGCGGCCTGCTCGGCAGCCCGGCGCAGTACGTCGGCCTGAGCAGCCTGGTCAAGGAGCAGGCGGGCGCCACCGACCAGATGGTCTTCGCGGCGTTCCAGGGCCTCTTCGGCGCGATCACCGTCGGCCTCATCGCCGGCGCGATCGCCGACCGGGTCCGGTTCGGCACCTGGCTCGTCTTCTCCGCCCTGTGGACGCTGCTCGTCTACGCACCCGTCGCGCACTGGATCTTCTACGCCGGCGACGCGAGCCATGCCGGCGGCTGGATGCTGGACCACCTCGGCGCGCTCGACTTCGCGGGCGGCACGGCCGTCGAGATCAACTCCGGCGCCGCGGGCCTCGCCGCCGCGATCGTGCTCGGCCAGCGGCTCGGCTTCGGCAAGGACCCGATGAAGCCGCACAACCTGACGCTCACGATGATCGGCGCCGGCCTGCTCTGGTTCGGCTGGTTCGGCTTCAACGCCGGCTCGGCACTCGCTGCCAACCACACCGCGGCCGTCGTCTTCGTCAACACGCTGATGGCCGGTTGCTCGGGACTCCTGGCCTGGTCGCTCGTCGAGAAGGCGCGCGACGGCCACGCCACGTCGTTCGGTGCGGCCTCGGGTGTGGTCGCCGGCCTCGTCGCGATCACGCCCTCGTGCGGCGCGGTCTCGCCGATCGGCGCGACGCTCATCGGCGTCGTCGCCGGAGCGGTCTGCGCGGTGGCCGTCGGCTGGAAGCACCGCTTCGGCTACGACGACTCCCTCGACGTCGTCGGCGTCCACCTCGTCGGCGGTCTCGTCGGCACGCTCCTGATCGGCCTGCTCGCCAACGCCGACGTCGTCGGCGTCGACGGCCTGCTGTACGGCGGCGGCCTCGACCAGCTCGGGCGGCAGGCGGTGGCGGCGTCCGCGACGTTCTGCTTCTCGCTCGCGATGACCGCGCTGCTGGTCTGGGCGCTCGACCGCACGCTCGGCTTCCGGGTCGCCGCGGACGACGAGGCCCTCGGTGTCGACCTGGTCATCCACGCCGAGGCGGCGTACGACCTCCACCCGACCGGCGGGGCTCGTCCCCATCTCGGCCACGGAAGTGGCACGCTTCACCTCTGAGACCCACGTCTCAGCACCCTCAGCAGCGCGCACGTGAGAGAAGGACTTCCATGAAGCTGGTCACCGCCGTCATCAAGCCCCACAAGTGGGAGGACGTCCGCGCGGCGCTGGAGACGATCGGCATCACCGGCATGACCGTCTCCGAGGTCAGCGGCTACGGCCGCCAGAAGGGCCACACCGAGGTCTACCGCGGTGCTGAGTACGACATCACACTCGTCCCCAAGATCCGCATCGAGATCCTCGTCGACGAGGACGACGTCGAGCCGGTCATCGACACGGTGGTCAAGGCCGCGCAGACCGGCAAGATCGGCGACGGCAAGGTCTGGGTCAGCCCGATCGAGTCCGTCGTCCGCGTGCGGACGGGCGACCGCGACGAGGCCGCCATCTGACATCCTTCGCGGCATGACTGCGGAGGAGCGCCAGCGTCGTACGGCTGCTGCCGACGAGCTCTGCGCCACGGCGTACGCCGACCTGGGCGGCCCCGAGACCGGGGTCGCCCTGGTCGCCGTCGGTGGCTACGGCCGTGGCGAGCTCGCGCCGCACTCCGACCTCGACGTCGTGCTGGTGCACGACGCGGGGCTCGAGCTCGGCGAGCTGGCGGAGAAGCTCTGGTACCCGCTCTGGGACTCCGGGGCGAAGCTCGACCACTCCGTCCGATCGCTCGACGAGTGCATCGCGGCGGGGGAGGCCGACCTGCGCGTCGCCCTCGGCATGCTCGACGCCCGCCACCTCGCGGGTGACCCCAACCTCACGCTGCGCCTGCGCACCCACATGCTCGGCTCGTGGCGCCGCGAGGCCCGGCAGAAGCTGCCCGGCTTCCACGAGCTCGTGCGCAGCCGCCACGCGATCACCGGCGAGCTGGCGCACGTCTCGGTCCCGGACCTCAAGGAGGCCGAGGGCGGTCTCCGCGACGCGACCGCGCTGAAGGCCCTGGTGGCGACGTGGCTCGTCGACGTCCCGCACGTCGACGTCGAGCGCTGCCGGCAGGCGCTGCTCGACACCCGCGACGTCGCCCACGACATCGCCGGCCGGGCCTCCGACCGGATCACGCCGGAGATGTGGGGCCAGATGGCCGGTCCGCTCGGTCTCGAGGACGCGCGCGCCGTGCAGGTGCACGTGCGTGACCTTGGCCGCCGGCTCACGCACATCTCGCGGCTGACCTGGCACCGCGTCGACCAGGTGATCGCCCGCCCCGCCTCGTTGCGTGGCGCCCGCAAGCCCGACCTCGTCGGCATCGCTCCCGGCCTCGCGGTGTCGTCGGGCGAGGTCGTCCTCGCGCAGGGCGCGAAGCCGGAGTCCGACCCGTTCCTGCTGCTCCGGGCCGCCGCGGAGGCCGCCGAGCGTGCCCTGCCGCTCTCGCCCGCGACCGCGGCGCGCCTGCTGCGGGCATGTCCCGAGCTGCCGACCCCGTGGCCCGCGCAGGCCCGCCACCTGCTGGTCCGGTTGCTCTCCGCCGGCCGCCCGATGCTGCCGGTGTGGGAGACGCTGGAGGAGACCCGGGCTCTCCAGCGGATCCTGCCCGAGTGGGACCTGATCCGCTCGCTGCCCCATGCGAGCGTCATCCACCGGTTCACCGTCGACCGTCACGTCGTCGAGACCTGCATCGAGGCGTCCGAGCTGATCCGCCGCGTCGCGCGCCCCGACGTACTCATGGTGGCGGCGCTGCTCCACGACATCGGCAAGTGCGAGCTCGGCGACCACTCCGTCGAGGGCGAGCCGATCGCCCGCGCGGTCGCCGAGCGCATCGGCTTCACGCCCGACGAGGTCGACCTGGTCGGGATGCTCGTGCGCTGGCACCTGCTGCTCAGCGAGACCGCCACGACTCGCGACCCCGACGACCCGGCCACGGTGCAGCTCCTCCTCGAGCACGTCCCGAACCCCGAGGCGCTCTCGCTGCTGGTCGCCCTCACCGAGGCCGACGCCCGCGCTGCCTCGCCCCAGGCGTGGACCAAGTGGCGCGCCAGCCTGGTCCGCCACCTCGCCCAGCGCACGTACGCCGCGATGCTCACCGGCGCCTCCGACACCGAGGCACTCACCGTCGACGAGCCGGTCGTCGAGGTGCCCGCCGAGCTGCTCGAGGACCCGAGCCGCGTGCACGTCGAGGTCGAGCACCACGCCGAGGGCGCCAGCGTCACCGTGATGTCCGGCGACCGCGTCGGCCTGCTGGCCGACGCGGCCGCGATGTTCGCGGTGCAGAAGACGTCGGTCAACGCCGCGAAGGTCTGGACCCAGGACCCGATCGGCATCTCGGTGTGGGAGACCGACGAGCAGCACCTCGATCCGGCCGTGCTCCGCACGCGGCTGGAGTCGATCGCCGACGGCCGGCTCGACGCCCGCTCGCGGCTGGTGCGGCCCCGCCCCGGCCGCCTCGAGCCCACGGTCCGCGTGCGCCCGGAGGCCTCGGAGTCCGCGACCGTGCTCGAGATCCGCATGGACGACCGGCCCGGAGTCGTCTACCTGGTCTGCGCGACGCTCGCCTCCCTCGGCTTCTCGGTCCGGTCGGCGCACGTGTCCACGCTCGGTCCGCAGGCGGTCGACGTCTTCTACGTGATCGAGGCCGACGGCTCGCTGCCGGCCGAGGAGCGGGCCGAGGCGGCGGCGTACGCCGTGCGAGAGGCGCTCGTGCGCACCGTTACCCTTGAGCCCTGATCAGACTGTCCGGTATTTCCGGGCAACCGCATCTCCGTAGACACCGAGGGACCTGACTCTTGTTCGCCACGCTCTCCGACCGGCTCGCCGACACCTTCAAGAACCTCCGGGGCAAGGGTCGGCTCTCCGAGGCCGACATCGACGCCACTGCGCGCGAGATCCGCATCGCGCTGCTCGAGGCCGACGTCGCCCTGCCGGTCGTCAAGGAGTTCACCGCTGCGATCAAGGAGCGGGCGCGCGGCGAGGAGGTCAGCCAGGCGCTGAACCCCGCGCAGCAGATCGTCAAGATCGTCAACGAGGAGCTCGTCGAGATCCTCGGCGGCGAGACCCGTCGCCTCCGCTACGCCAAGACCGGCCCGACGGTGATCATGCTCGCCGGCCTCCAGGGCGCCGGCAAGACGACCCTCGCGGCCAAGCTCGCGCTCTGGCTCAAGGAGCAGGGCAAGTCCCCGCTGCTCGTCGCCTGTGACCTCCAGCGCCCCAACGCGGTCAACCAGCTCCAGGTCAACGGCGAGCGGGTCGGCGTCCCGGTCTTCGCGCCCGAGCCGGGCAACGGCGTCGGCAACCCGGTCGCCGTCGCCCAGGCCTCCATCGAGGAGGCCAAGCGCACCCTCCACGACGTCGTCATCGTCGACACCGCGGGCCGCCTCGGCGTCGATGCCGAGATGATGCAGCAGGCCAAGGACATCCGGGCCGCCGTCAACCCCGACGAGGTCCTCTTCGTCGTCGACGCGATGATCGGCCAGGACGCCGTCAACACCGCGCTCGCCTTCCAGGAGGGCGTCGGCTTCGACGGCGTCGTCCTCACCAAGCTCGACGGTGACGCCCGCGGTGGCGCCGCCCTGTCGATCCGCTCGATCACCGGCAAGCCGGTCATGTTCGCCTCCGCGGGCGAGAAGATGACCGACTTCGACCTCTTCCACCCCGACCGCATGGCCGGCCGGATCCTCGACATGGGCGACATGCTCACCCTGATCGAGCAGGCCGAGAAGGTCTTCGACCAGGAGCAGGCCGCCAAGGCCGCCGAGAAGCTCGCCGGCAAGGGCGACTTCACCCTCGACGACTTCCTGCAGCAGATGCAGCAGATCCGCAAGCTCGGCTCGATGTCCAAGATCATGGGCATGCTCCCGGGCATGGGCCAGTTCAAGGACGCCCTGGCCAACTTCGACGAGCGCGAGATCGACCGGATCCAGGCGATCATCCAGTCGATGACGCCCGCCGAGCGCGACAACCCGAAGCTGATCGACGGCTCGCGCCGCCTGCGCATCTCCAAGGGCTCCGGCACCCAGGTCTCCGACGTCAACCAGCTCGTCGACCGCTTCAACGAGGCCAAGAAGATGATGCTGCAGCTGGCCAAGGGCGGTGGCCTCCCGGGCATGGGTCCGATGCCCGGCATGGGTCCCGGCCCCGGCGCCGCGAAGAAGAAGCCGCAGGCCAAGAAGGGCAAGGGCGGCAAGCGCATCTCCGGCAACCCCGCGAAGGCCGCGCAGCAGAAGGCCGCCGAGGCCGCGAAGCAGCCCGCCGGGGGCAACCCGTTCCAGGTCGGCGGCGAGGGCTTCAACTACGAGGACGCTGCCGCCAACCTGAACCTGCCCAAGGGCTTCGACAACCTCTTCAAGTGACGCGGGCCTGCCCGTGAGAGTGCTCGTCGTCGACGGCGCGAACGTCGTCGGTGCGCGCCCTGACGGCTGGTGGAAGGACCGCGCGGGTGCCGCCCGCCGCCTCCACGAGCAGCTCCTCGTCGCCGACATCGCGTACGACGCGGTGGTGCTCGTCCTCGAGGGCCAGGCCAAGGGCGGCGTGAAGGCGGGACGCGACCGCGACGTACGCGTGGTGCACGCGCCGCGAGACGGCGATGCCGCGATCCTCGACGAGGTGCGTGCGCTCGTCGGCAAGGGCCACGAGGTGGTCGTCGCGACGTCCGACCGTGAGCTGGCGCTCCGCTCCGAGGCCCTGCGCGCACGGGCCGTCGGCGCCGCGTGGTTGCTGGACCAGCTCTGAGTCTTGCGGTTGTGTAGCGGCATGAGTGCGCTGCGATTCCACGGCCCGGTGCTTCCGACGGGAGAGGTCCAGGACCTCTACGTGGTCGACGGGCGCGTGACGTACCACGCGCCTCCGAACGTCGAGACGGCCGGCCGCGGCTGGATCGTGCCGGGGTTGGTGGACGCCCACTGCCACCTCGGGCTGGGGGAGGCCGGAGCGATCTCCGAGGAGGAGACCGTCGCCACCGCGCTCGAGGACCGCGATGCCGGGGCGCTGCTGATCCGCGACTGCGGGTCGCCCATCGACACCCGCTTCGTCCAGGAGCGCGAGGACCTGCCGCGCCTGGTGCGCGCCGGCCGCCACGTCGCCCGGACCCGCCGCTACCTGCCGAACTACGGCGTCGAGGTCGAGCCGCGCGACCTCGCCCTCGAGATCGCTCGCCAGGCCGAGCGGGGCGACGGCTGGGTCAAGATCGTCGGCGACTGGATCTCGCGCGCCGAGGGCGACCTGCTGCCGACGTTCCCGGCCGCCGACCTCGCCGAGGCGATCGCGACCGCGCACCGCCACGGCGCGAAGGTGACCGCCCACTGCTTCGGCCCCGACGTGCTTCCCGGACTGATCAAGGCCGGCATCGACTGCATCGAGCACGGCACCGGCCTCACCCTCGACCTCGTCGAGGAGATGGCCCGCCGTGGCACGGCCCTCGTCCCCACGGTCATGCAGACCGACAAGTTCCTGGAGTTCTCCGACGCCGGCCGCGCGAAGTTCCCCGTCTACGCCGATCGCATGAAGGAGCTCCACGCGCGCCGGCGCGAGGTGCTGATGAGCGCCTTCGAGGCCGGCGTACCCCTCTTCGCCGGCACCGACGGCGGCGGCGAGAAGCGCCACGGCAACCTCGCCAACGAGGTCCTCGCCATGCACGAGCTCGGCATCCCCGCCGAGGATGCGCTCGCGTCGGCGTCGTGGAAGGGCCGCGCGTGGCTCGGCTTCGGCGCCCTGGAGGAGGGGAGCGAGGCCGACTTCGTCGTGTACGACGCGGACCCGCGCGCCGACCTGACCGTGCTCCACTCGCCCTCCGCCGTGGTGCTCCGCGGCAAGGTCGTGGCGTAGACCGTCCTGATTTCTTCGCTCGGTCACCCGTCTGGCAGAATGACCGGCTGAGTCCTGCTCGGATCGCGACCCTCTATCCCGGTCCGGTACAGGCCCCTCGAGTCGCTCGCCCCGGTCCCCACCTGAAGGCGTGCGCCTCACTCACATTCAAGCTTTGAAGGAGACACCACAACCGTGGCCGTCAAGATTCGCCTCAAGCGCCTGGGCAAGATCCGGGTGCCGCAGTACCGCATCGTCGTCGTCGACGCCAAGAAGAAGCGCGACGGCGCCGTCATCGAGGAGATCGGCGTGTACCGCCCCAAGGAGGAGCCGTCGTTCATCGCGGTCACCTCCGAGCGCGCGCAGTACTGGCTGGGCGTCGGCGCGCAGCCGACCGAGGCCGTCGAGGCCATCCTCAAGGTCACCGGCGACTGGCAGAAGTTCAAGGGCCTCCCGGGCGCCGAGGGCACGCTGAAGTTCGCCGCCCCGAAGGCCGACAAGCTCGAGCTCTTCAACAAGGCGCTGGCCGAGGCCCACGCCGAGCCCGTCTCCGAGGCCATCAAGAAGGCCGAGAAGAAGTCTGCCAAGGCTGCTCCGGCCGAGGAGGCCCCCGCTGCCGAGGCTCCCGCTGAGGAGGCCGCTGAGGCCGCCGAGGGCACCGAGGCGTGAGCATGCTCGCCGACGCGCTCGAGCACCTCGTGCGCGGCATCGTCGACCACCCGGACGACGTGACCGTGCGCGACAAGCAGCTCCGGCGCGGCTCCGTGCTCGAGGTCCGGGTCCACCCCGACGACCTCGGCAAGGTGATCGGCCGCAGCGGTCGCACGGCGTCCGCGTTCCGCACCGTCATCTCGGCCCTCGCCGGCCGCGGTGAGGCGCGCGTCGACTTCGTCGACGTCGACCGCCGCAACTGAGCAGCACACAGCACCACGTACGACGGGCGTCACCCCAGCAGGGGTGGCGCCCGTCGCGCATTTCCCGGTCCCGTGAGCCACTAGGCTTGCGCCTCGTGAGCAGCAGCATCGAGGTCCTGGTCGGTCGCATCGGCAAGCCCCACGGCATCCGTGGCGAGGTGACGGTCGACGTCCGCACCGACGAGCCCGAGCGGCGCTTCGAGCCGGGCACGGTGCTCGACGCCACCGCCCCCAAGGGGTCCGCCTACCCGGCCAAGCGCCTGACGGTCGAGAAGATCCGCTGGCACCAGGGCGTGCTGCTCGCGAAGTTCGCCGAGCTCGCCGACCGCAACGCGGCCGAGACCGCGCGCGGCGTCCTCCTCCACGCGCAGGTCGACCCGACCGAGACGCCCGAGGACCCCGACGAGTTCTACGACCACCAGCTGATCGGCCTCACGGCGTACGACCTGGAGGGGCGCGAGCTCGGCACCGTGACCAAGCTCCTCCACGGCGCGCAGGACATCCTCCAGATCCGCACCCCCGACCGGCGCGACGCCCTCGTCCCGTTCGTCACGCAGCTGGTGCCCGAGGTCGACATCGCGGCCGGCAGGGTCGTCATCGCCGACCGGCCCGGCCTGGTCACGCCGTTCCCCGACGACGAGCCGGACCCGGAGCAGACGCAGAAGCAGCAGCGATGAGGATCGACGTCCTCTCGATCTTCCCCGACTACCTCGCCCCGCTCGAGCTGAGCCTGCCCGGCAAGGCGCGCGCCAAGGGGCTCCTCGAGCTCCACGTCCACGACCTGCGGCAGTGGACGCACGACCGCCACAACACCACCGACGACACGCCGTACGGCGGCGGGGCGGGCATGGTGATGAAGCCGGAGCCGTTCGGTGAGGCCTTCGACGAGCTCGGTGTCGACGAGCGCACGACCGTCATCTTCACGACGCCCAGCGGCGAGCGATTCACGCAGGCGCTCGCGCACGAGCTCAGCACCCGCGAGCGGCTGGTCTTCGCCTGTGGCCGCTACGAGGGCATCGACCAGCGCGTCATCGACCACGCCCGTGAGCGGGCCGAGGTGCGGGAGGTCAGCCTTGGCGACTACGTGCTCAACGGGGGAGAGGTGGCCGCGCTCGCGATCACCGAGGCGGTCGTCCGGCTGATCCCGGGCTTCATGGGCAACCCGGACTCGCTCGTCGAGGAGTCGCATGAGGACGGCCTGCTGGAGTACCCCGTCTACACCAAGCCCCAGGAGTGGCGCGGCCACGACGTGCCCGAGGTCCTCCTCTCCGGCGACCACGGCAAGATCGCCGCGTGGCGCCACGACCAGCGCGTACGCCGTACGACGGAGCGTCGCCCCGACCTGCTGGCCGCGACGGTCGTGGGTGAGTGGGAGATCGAGCGCGCGACCGCGGACGACGCCGGCGAGCTGCTCACCCTCCAGCGCGCGTGCTGGGTGGACGAGGCGATCCACAACGACTTCCTGGCCCACCCCGCGCTGCACGAGGACGTCGAGGACGTGCGGGCCTGGCTGGCCGAGTGGGACACCTGGGTCGTCCGCCGCGCCGGGCGGCTCGTCGGTGCGGTCCGCGCGCGCCTCGACGGTGACGCGTGGGACATCGGCCGGCTCATGGTCGCGCCTGACCTGCAGGGCAACGGCCTCGGCCGGGTGCTGCTCCAGCACGCGGAGGCGGTGGCCCCGAAGGCGGCCACGTCGTACGTCCTGTTCACGGGGGCGGCGAGCTTCCGCAACCAGCGCCTCTACCAGCGCGCCGGCTTCCGCCTGCGACCGGACGTCACCGCGCCTGAGTACGCCGTCGTCATGACGAAGCCGGTCCGCCGCAAGCGCCGCTGACCCCGGCCGCTGCGTCGTGCTGATCATTGGCACGGGATCGCGACACCGCGCCCCTGTGCTTACAGATCGTGCTCGGGGCGCGCCGAGAATTCTCAGACGCGCCCCAAGCGGCAGAGTCTGCCCGGATCAGAGACCGCTCGTACCGACGGTGTAGTACTTGTGTGCCCAGACGTTGGTGTAGTCGACGCACGTGGCGTTGCCACGGATGAAACCACGCTCGTTGCACCTGTCGACGGGGACGGCCACCCGCAGGTTGAACACCGGGCGCTGACCCCGGAGCACCTTGACCACCCGGTGAATCGTCAGGTGGTTGATCTTCGGCATGATGTGGGCGGTCAAGTAGGCATACCCATTCGACGTCGTGCGAGTGAAGCTGGGGTCTTGCCCGCACATGCGGACGCTACCGAGACTCGAACCGGCCGAGATCACGCCCAGCGAAGCGCTCAGACCCACGCTCATGCTTACGCAGCTCGAGCTCGACGCGTAAACGTTCTTGTTGTCGCCCACGTCGACGACCGTTGCGTTGCTCGTGCTCAGGCGGAACTTCACTGTGCCCACGTGTGTGTCGCCACTGTGGTTCGTCACAAGTACGTCCGCGTCCAGGTAGTAGTAGTCGTACTTGGCCATGCCATCGGCGACCTTGTAGGCGTCGAGCTTGGTGCTCAGCGTCGCGCTGGACACAACGTTGGTGGTGTAGGTCCCCCTGATCTGAGCCCAATCCGTGTACGTGGTGGTGTAGCGGCCCGAAACCGGCTTCTGCCCCACGAGACGTACGTTCTGCGAAAAGGCGACGTTGGCGTCGGCCGGAGACGAGGCCACCAAGGGTGCGACGAGAACCAGAGCAGCCGTGATGGCGCTGGTGAGACGCAACTTCATGTAGATCCCCCGAGAAGAGTGTTGTTGTTGTTGGCGTGGCGGACTATATCCAGCGCTTCGGGCGGAAGGAGCGGCTTTTCGCAGCCCGATCGAGGAGTTTGTCGGCCACTCAGATGAGGTGGCGTGAGAGTTGGCAACTCGTTCACACGCGGCGTCGTTTGGCCGTGAGATCTGTTACATCTGCGAAACAAAACACGGCGACAGGTGAAATCCAGTTTGGGCAGGATCCGCTTCACGAGCACGAACCGGCAATGGCGCCACCGTGCGACTCACTACCCCCGAGTGAAGAGGTTTCTTCATGACCGCAGACAACGTATGGCTGCTCACCGCGGCCGCCCTGGTCATTTTCATGACGCCGGGCGTTGCGTTCTTCTACGGCGGCCTGGTCAAGTCCAAGTCCGTCGTTTCCATGATGATGATGAGCTTCGGCGCCCTGGGCCTCATCTCGGTCCTCTGGGTCCTGTTCGTCTACAACATGGGCCTGATCACGCCTGACACCGCGGGCAACGGCTGGCTTCCGGCCAACCCGTTCCACGACCTCGGCATGCTGAAGTCGGTCAAGGACAACGGCTTCATCTCGATGATCTTCGACGGCTCGTTCGCGATCATCACCGTCGCGCTGGTCTCCGGCGCCATCGCCGACCGCGCTCGCTTCTGGCCGTGGATGATCTTCGCCGGCGTCTGGGGCACTCTCGACTACGGCGTCGTCAAGGGCTGGGTCTGGGCCCTGGACGGCGACGGCAACGCCACCGGCTGGATTGGCAAGGGCATCAACGGCGTCGGCGCGCTCGACTGGGCCGGCGGCACTGCCGTCCACATCAACGCCGGTGCTGCGGCGCTCGCTCTCGCGCTCGTCCTCGGCAAGCGCAAGGTCGGCTTCTCCAAGGAGGAGTCCGTCGCTCACAACGTCCCGCTCGTCCTCATCGGTACGGCGATCCTCTGGTTCGGCTGGTTCGGCTTCAACGTCGGCTACAACGGCGGCACCGACGCCGGCGCGGGCCTGATTGCCCTCAACACGCTGGCGGCCCCGGCGGCTGCCATGCTCGGCTGGCTCATCGTCGAGCAGTTCCGCGAGGGCAAGCCGACTGCCGTCGGCGCCGCGTCGGGCATCGTGGCGGGCCTCGTGGCGATCACCCCCGCCTGTGCCTTCGTCAACCCGGTCTGGGCGATCGTCCTCGGCCTGCTCGCAGGTGCTGTCTGTGCCTTCGCGATCGACCTGAAGTTCAAGCTCGGCTTCGACGACACGCTCGACGTCGTCGGCATCCACATGGTCGGCGGCTTCATCGGCTGCTGGTTCCTCGGTTTCTTCGCGCAGTACACCGTCGGCTCCGAAGGCGTCGTCGCCAACAAGACCGGCCTCTTCTACGGCGGCGGCGCGGGTCAGCTCCTGACCCAGGTCGTCACGTCGCTCGGTGTCTTCGCCTACTCCTTCATCCTGGCGCTCGTCATCGGCTTCGCGATCGAGAAGACGATCGGCTTCCGCGCCAAGGAGGAGGACGAGATCGCTGGTATCGACCTCGCGCTCCACGGTGAGGGCTACAACTACGGCATGTGATCCTCACACTGCCTGAACACCGCGAAGGCCCGTCCCGCATCACGCATGCGGGGCGGGCCTCCGTCATTTCGGCTCAGCGGTCCTCCGCGTGGAGCGTGAGCGCCTTCTCGCTGGTGCGGATGCTCAGGTCGTGCACCTCGTGCAGGACGTCGCGCGCCAGCCACACCGGCGTACGCCGCGCCCCCTTGGCGCGGAGCAGCACACCCGCCGCGGTGGCCTGGGCCAGGACGTCCTTCGCGGCGGCGTCGTCGGTGGCCAGGCGCTCGGTGACCAGCCGCAGGTTGACCATCGGCTCCTCGATGACGAGGTCGAGCAGGCGGTAGGCGAGCGTGCCGGCGTACGGGCGGCTCATGGCTTCCTGCCAGCGCTCGCGGATCTCGATGACGTCGGTGGCGGTCTGGTGCGACTCGCGGGTGGCGATGGACGCGGCGCTCGCCAGCATGGTGACGATCGTCGAGGCGTGGCCCGCGCGGTAGTCGTTGAGCGCCTGGAAGTACTGGTCGCGGTGGGAGACCAGGCCCGACGCGATCGGCACGGTCAGGTGGCGGGTCACGCGCCGTTTGCGCAGCACCGCGTGGATGAGCGCGCGGCCGATCCGGCCGTTGCCGTCGGTGAACGGGTGGATCGACTCGAACTGCGCGTGCACGATCGCGGCCTGAGCCAGTGCGGGCATGTCGTCGCGGTTGGCGAAGGCGAAGAGGTCGTCGAGGTAGTCGTCGACGGTCTCCGGCGGGGGAGGGACGTGGAGGGCGCCGAGGGGGGAGTAGTCGCTGCCGCCGACCCAGTTCTGCCGGTGCCGGATGTGACCGGGGCGCACGTTGTCCGAGGGAACCCGCGAGAAGAGGTCGTGGTGGGCCTGGAGCATCGCCTCCTTCCGGACGGTGCGCGGCAGCATCGCGGCGTCGCGGATCATCCGGGAGAGCGCCGAGGTCGCCGACGCCATCGACATCGCCGACGAGTTGGCACCCTCGCCGAGCAGCGCGCGGCCGTAGTCGGCGAGCGAGGCGTCGACGTTCTCGATCTTGGAGGAGTCGACCGACTCGGTGCGGAGCAGAAGGCTGTTGAGCGCGGCCAGCGTGCGCCCGTGGACCATGTCGAGGTGGGTGAGGCCCCCGGCCACCGCCTCGAGCATGCGCAGCAGCGCCGGCTCGGGCTCGAAGGTCAGGCGCGCGATCTTCGGTGGCAGCATCACGGTGATCTCGCGGACCTGCCGGTCCGCGCGCGGACCCCGTGGCGCCATCTGGCGCCACGGCCGCACCTCGGGTTGGTGGGCCGGCCAGTCGGTCGCGGCCGACGCGTCGGAGGACGTCATGGCACTGATCCTGTCAGGCGAGGTGTCCGGATTTCCGCAGGTCCGGGCTCCTGCCGTAAAGTTCCCCCTTGGTCCACGCTGGCCGAAGGGATGCTCCGAGACTCACCCGGAGGTCCTGCCTCCCGCTCCTGCCACAGGGGGTCCGGGAAGCCGCCGGCCGCACGGCGTACGACCTCACTGACGAAACCTGATTCCGCGGCCGACCTGTGGCGCCCGTGAGGAGTGAACATGAGCAACGTGATCGACCAGCTCGCCGCTGACCTCAAGCGCGACGACGTCCCCGCCTTCCGCGCCGGTGACACCATCAAGGTGCACGTCAAGGTCATCGAGGGCACGCGCTCGCGTGTCCAGGTCTTCCAGGGCGCGGTCATCCGCATCCACGGCTCGGGCATCGGCCGCACCTTCACGGTCCGCAAGATCTCGTTCGGTGTCGGCGTCGAGCGCACCTTCCCGCTGCACTCCCCGATCTTCGAGAAGATCGAGGTCGTGACCCGCGGTGACGTCCGTCGCGCCAAGCTCTACTACCTCCGCGCCCTCACCGGCAAGAAGGCCAAGATCAAGGAGCGCCGCGAGGCCTGAGTTTTGCTGCGAGCCTTATAGGCTCTGCCGCGTGACTTCCGAGGACCGCGACCCCCACCCGACCAACGGGACCACCGACACCGGTGCGGGGGCGCGGTCCTCGACCATTTCCCTGGGGCCGAAGGGGAAGCGCCAGCTCCCGATCTGGCAGGAGTCGCTGATCCTGCTCGTGATCGCGCTCGGCCTCGCGGTGCTGCTCAAGGCCTTCTTCATCCAGGCCTTCTACATCCCGTCGGAGTCGATGGAGCCGGGCCTGCAGGTCAACGACCGGATCCTCGTCCAGAAGCTCTCCTACTGGGGCAACGGCACCCCGCAGCGTGGCGACATCGTGGTCTTCGGGGACCCCGACGGCTGGCTGAGCGCCGAGGAGGCTGCCGGCCCGACGAGCGGCTTCGCCAACCTCCTCGCGAAGGTGGGCCTCTATCCCACCGGCGGCCACCTCGTGAAGCGTGTCATCGGCGTCGGCGGCGACGTCGTCACCTGCTGCGACAAGCAGGGCCGGCTCAAGGTCAACGGCGTGGCCGTCGACGAGAGCCAGTACCTCGCCAAGGACGCCCAGTGCGCGGCGCCCCTCAGCGTCCAGGCCGCGAATCCGTGCGGACGCAAGGCGCTGCACGTCACCGTGCCGAAGGGTTACCTCTTCGTCATGGGCGACAACCGCGGCGACTCGGGCGACTCCAGCGTCCACCTCTGTACGCCGGGCGCCACCGACTGCCCGCCGACGCGCGGCTTCGTGCCCGTCGACAACGTCGTCGGCAAGGTCTTCGCGCTGGTCTGGCCGCTCAGCCACTTCGACAAGATCTCGCGTCCCGACGCGTTCAAGGACGTCCCGGACCCGAAGTGAGCCCCACCGCCGTTCCCACCCTCCGCGTCGAGCGGCGCCTCCTGCGGGAGGGCCTCGTCGCCCTCGCCGCGGCCGACGAGGTCGGCCGGGGCGCGCTGTGCGGTCCGGTGACCGTCGGCATGGTGCTGATCGACGCGTCCACCCGGTCGGCGCCCACGGGCGTGCGTGACAGCAAGCTGCTCACGCCCGCGGCCCGCGAACGGCTCGTCCCGCGGATCCAGCGCTGGGCGATCGCCTACGGCGTCGGCCACGCCAGCCCCGTCGAGATCGACGAGTTCGGCATCATCGCGGCGCTGCGCCTCGCCGGCCAGCGCGCCCTCGCCCAGCTGCACCTGGAGACGGGGCCCGAGGTCGGTGCGGTCCTGCTCGACGGCAACCACGACTACCTCTCCACGCCGGAGCAGGAGGCGCTCTTCGGGACACCGGCGCCGGCCGTCGCCGAGGTGCCCCGCGTCGTCACGATGATCAAGGCCGACATGAAGTGCGCTGCCGTCGCGGCGGCCAGCGTCCTGGCGAAGACCTCCCGCGACGCGATCCTGCACGAGCTGGCGGCCGACCACCCGGCGTACGGCTGGGCGGAGAACAAGGGGTACAGCGCGCCGGAGCACCTCGCGGCGCTCCTCGAGCACGGCCCGACGCTGCACCACCGGCTCAGCTGGCGGCTTCCGGGCTGCGAGGAGCTCGACCCGGCGGCCTTCCGGCGGGCCGCGGGGTCCGGCGTACCGCAGACCGTGCAGAATGGCGCCGACCTTGTGGGGACCGTGGAGGAGACGCGATGAGTGCCGAGGATCTCGAGAAGTACGAGACCGAGATGGAGCTCCACCTCTACCGCGAGTACCGCGACGTCGTGGGCATCTTCAAGTACGTCGTGGAGACCGACCGCCGCTTCTACCTCTGCAACCAGGTCGACGTGAAGGCCCGCACCGAGCAGGGCGATGTCTTCTTCGAGGTCTCCATGAGCGACGCCTGGGTCTGGGACATGTACCGCCCGGCGCGCTTCGCGAAGAACGTCAAGGTCCTCACCTTCAAGGACGTCAACGTCGAGGAGCTGGCCAAGCCGGACCTCGACCCCAAGGTCTGACGCGCCTCACGCTGGAAGGTTGACTGATCGGGTTAGCCCGAACGGCTCATTTCCTCCGCCGGGCACGACAGATGTGGCGAGCGCCACTATCCTGAGGCGAGGCGCCGGGAGGGAAACCGCGCCGATGGACACGCCTTGGGAGGGGTCATGTCTCGTCGTGCTCGCACGCGCCCCTGCGCGCGGAGGGATGAGAAGGGTGCGGCCGCGCTGGAGTTCGCCCTGGTGCTGCCGATGCTGCTGCTCATCGTCTTCGCGATCATCAGCTACGCCTACATGTTCAGCATCCGGCAGGCGCTGACGCAGGCCGCTGCCGAGGGTGCGCGCGCCGCCGCGGTCGCCTCGACCAGCCAGGCCTCGGCCCAGGCCACGGCGGCGGTCAACGCAGCGCTGTCGGGCTACTCGATGACGTGCGGCACCAAGGGCCTCACCTGTACGCCGACGTCGACGACGTGCGGGACCGCGGCCTGCATGCGGGTGACGGTGTCGTTCGCCTACCGCGCCAACAACCCGCTGCCCAACCTGCTGCCCGACGCGATGATCCCCGCCACGCTCACCTTCACCTCCAGCGCCGAGGTCAACTGATGGGGTGGAGGCTGACGGGGCGTGGGCCGATCCGGCGCAGGCCGCGGAAGCAGCGCGACGAACGCGGCGCCATCGCGATCTTCACGGCCCTGCTGCTGAGCACGGTGCTCACGGGGGCTGCGTCGTTCTCGCTCGACGTGGGGTACCAGCGCGTGGCGCGACGCGACATGCAGGCGGTCGCCGACCTCGTCGCGATGGACATGGCACGCAAGCTGGACGGCCGGACCACCAGCGCGCTCTCGGGCTCGACGTGGAACGCCGGCGTGACCACCTCCCTCGGGTCCCAGGGACACACCGTCGGTGCCGCGCTGACGGTGCGGACCTGCACCGAGGCCGAGGTGCACGCGGTCGATGCCGCGCTGTCGAGCACCGGGATCTGCGCCTTCCCGGGCATCCTCAACTCGGACGGCACCTTCTCCTCCAGCGGCAGCGCAGCGGCGACCCACGTCAAGGTGATGACGCGGACGAGCGTCGACTACTTCCTGCCGGTCTTCGCGGACGCGGGCTCCGCGTCACGGTCTGCGGTCGCCGCAGCGACCAAGACGGCCTGCTTCGCCATCGGCAGCTATCTCGCGCGGTTGTCGACGGGGGAGTCGCCGCTCCTCAACGCGATCCTCGGCGACACGCTCCACACCACGGTGCTCGGCTACGACGGCCTCGCGACCGTGAACCTCTCGCTCGCCGACCTCGCGCTGCAGCTGGGGGCCGGCACACCGCAGCAGCTGCTCACCACCAGCGTCACGGCCAGCAAGCTCTTCTCGGCGATGGCGACGGTCATCTCCAAGAACTCCCCGCAGACGAGCGCCGACATCAACGCGGTCGGCGTCCTGCAGGCCGCGGCCGTCGCCTCGACGCCGGCGTTCTCGCTCGGCAACATGCTCAGCATCGGCTCCGACGCCGGCACGGCGCTGGGAGCGACGATCAACGCCCTCGACCTGGTCAAGGGTGCGGCCGCGCTCTCGGACGGCGACCACTTCCTCAACGTCCCCGGCCTCACGCTGTCGCTTCCCGGCATCTCGACGACGACGGCGAAGCTGCAGGTCATCGAAGGCCCGCAGATCTACTGCGGCCCGGTCGGAGGGTCGACGAAGGTCACCTCGCAGGCGCGGGTGACGCTGGTCTACCAGTTGCTCGGGCTCGCCGGCACGATCGCGGGTACGCCGATCACGGTCTCGATCGACCTCGGCCTCGCCAACGCGCGGGGCACGCTCTCGTCGATCGACGGCTGCCCGACGATGAACAACCTCGCGATCACGCTGTCGAACCAGACGGCCGTCGACCTCTCGGTGAGCATCAAGACCCAGGCCAACGTGCTGCTCGGACTCCTGCCCAGCCTCGTCGACGTGGAGGCGAAGCCGACCTCGATCCTGCCGACGGGGCCGACGACCACCCACAACCTGGCCCTTCCGCAGTACTACACGGACAAGTACCACACGTCGTCGGGCACGGTGGGCCTGCAGGCGCTGACCGACACCCAGATCACCGCGAAGGTGCTGGGCACCGGCCTTCCCGTCGTCTCGACCCTGCTGTCGCTCACGCTGCGCGACACGCTCAAGTCGGTGGCCTCCGACGTCAACACGACCGTCCTTCCCCTCCTGCAGAACCAGCTGGGTCTCCGCGTTGCCGGGGTGGACCTCTGGTCGATGCAGCCGAAGAGCAACCGCTGCAGCACACCCCAGCTGAAGGGGTGACGATCGACCGGTCCAAATTTCCCCCCGCTGGATCGGTTCGGCCCATCGGCCCGGTTTCCGTCCCCATGTCGGAGACCGGGCCGGTGTTGCACATCTGCTCCGTCGCGCCCATGCCGGGCCCGGTCGCGGCCGGGACCGTGTCCGCAGGAGGTGTCGATGATGACGACAAGGCAGGTCCGGCGCGTCGCCGTGGATGCGCGCACGCAGGCACAGAAGCTCGGAGCGTGGGGCGAGCAGCTCGCCGCCCGCCACCTGATCGGCGAGGGCATGGTGATCCTCGACCGCAACTGGCGGGGTGACGGGGGAGAGCTCGACCTCGTGCTGCGTCAGGGCAGCACCCTGGTCGTCTGCGAGGTGAAGACCCGCAGCTCGACGGGGTGGGGCCAGCCGCTCGAGGCCGTCGGCCGGCAGAAGGCGGACCGGCTCCGCCGCCTGGCAGCGCAGTGGATGGCGGCGCACGGCGTCCGCGTGACCGACGTGCGGATCGACCTCGTCGGCGTCCTCCGCACGCCCGAAGGCCCGGTCGTCGAGCACGTCCGGGCGGTGGGCGCATGAGCTGCGCAACCGCGCGCACCATCACGCTCGCGGGCACCCTCGGCCACCTCGTCGACGTCGAGGTAGACGTCTCCCAGGGCCTCGTCGGCACCAACCTCGTCGGCCGGCCCGACACGGCGATCAACGACGCCCGCGAGCGGTGCCGCACGGCGATCAGCAACGTCCGCCTCACCTGGCCGGCGACGAGGCGGGTGACGATCCTGCTCTCGCCGGCTGACCTGCCCAAGCGAGGCCCGCAGTTCGACCTGGCGATCGCCGTCGGCATCCTCGCCGCCACCGGTCAGGTGCCCGCCGCCCTGCTCGACGAGACCGTCTTCCTCGGCGAGCTGGGGCTGAGCGGGCAGCTGCGGCCGTTGTCGGCGGCGCTGCCGATGGTCATGGCCGCCGCCCGGTCGGGAGTCCGTCGCGTGGTGGTCCCGCAGACCCAGTGGGCCGAGGCCTCCCTCGTGCCGGACGTCGAGGTCTTCGGGCTCCGCTCCCTGGACCAGGTGGTCGGCTGGCTGCGGGGCGAGGAGGTGCCCGACGCGGCACCCGTCGTGCCCCGCGCCGGTGCGCGGCTGATCCGGTGGCGCGGCGACGACCGCCTCGCCCATCTCGACCTCGCCGACCTGGAAGGCATGGCGGAGGAGCGGCTCGCTCTGGAGGTCGCGGCTGCCGGCGGCCACCACCTGCTGCTGACGGGCCCCAAGGGCGCCGGCAAGACGTCGCTGGCCGAGCGGCTGCCCGGTCTGCTGCCGGACCTCACGATCGCAGAGTCGCTGGAGGTGACGGCGGTGCGCGCCCTCGAGCGAGCGCTCGGGCCCGACGTGGGTCTCGTCACGCGACCACCGTTCACTGCGCCCCACCACCGCTCCTCGCTGCAGAGCGTGGTCGGCGGGGGCAGCGGCGCGGTCCGGCCGGGCGAGATCAGCAAGGCCCACTGCGGTGTGGTGCTGCTCGACGAGTTCCCGCTCTTCGCCCGCGACGTCCTCGACGCTCTGCGGCAGCCCCTGGAGTCGGGCGAGGTCACCATCGCCCGCGGCGACGAGGTCGCCACCTTCCCGGCCCAGGCGCTCTTCGTCCTCGCCTGCAACCCCTGTGCCTGCGGCAACTACGCCGCCGACGTGGGCGCCGACCGCTGCACCTGCAGCGAGCAGGTCCGCCGCGAGTACCGGCGCCGCCTCGACGGCCCCGCCATCGACCGGATCGACATCACGCGCGAGGTCCTGCCCTGCCGCGAGGACTGGGCCGGCGCGGCCGACGACCCGCCGGAGGACACCGCCACGGTGCGTGCCCGCGTCACCCGCGCGCGCCAGCGGCAGGCGGTGCGCTTCGAGGGGCGCCCGTGGCGGCTCAACGCGCAGGTCCCGGCTGCCCGGCTCCGTGACACGTGGCCGCTGGCCCCTGCCGGGCGGAAGCGCCTCGACGAGGCGGTCCGGGCGGGTGCCCTGACCCGCAGGGGCGCGATCCGCGTCCACCGGCTGGCGTGGACGGTCGCCGACCTCGCGGCCCGGCCCGAGCCCACGCCCGACGACGTCGACGTGGCCGTGCGCCTGCGCACCGGGAAGCCGCTCGACTCCTGGATGCTGCGGAGGGCGTCGTGACCGCCACCGATGCCGAGCGGCTGGCGCGCGTCGCGCTGAGTCGGCTGGGGGAGCCCGCCGACCCCCGCATCACGACACTCGTCGCCGAGATGGGTGCCCAGCCGCTCCACGAGGCCCTCGCCTCCGAGCGCGATCTCGAGGGTGTGCTGACCGACGTCGCCGCCCGCCTTGAGGCCAACGATCCCGAGGGTGATCTCGCCCGGGCCGCCCGCCTCGGCATCCGGTTCGTGGTCCCGGGTGACGACGAGTGGCCTGCCCAGGTCGACGACCTCGCCCACGCGGGCACGGTCCACGAGCGGGGTGGGGTCCCGCTCGGCCTGTGGGTCCGCGGACCCGCCCGGCTCGACCAGCTCGCCGACAGCATCGCCATCGTCGGCTCGCGGTCGTCGACGACGTACGGCGAAGGCGCGGCGCGGGTGATCGCCGGCGACGTCGCGCGCCACGGCATGACGGTGGTCTCCGGTGCGGCGTTCGGCATCGACCAGGCGGCGCACCGTGGAGCCGTCGCGGGCGGAGGCACGACGGTGGCCGTGCTGGCCGGGGGAGTCGACCGTCCCTACCCAGTCGCCCACACCCGCCTGCTCGAGCACATCGCCGAGACCGGAGCCGTGGTCAGCGAGGTGCCGCCCGGCGGCGCGCCCACGCGCATGCGCTTCCTCACGCGCAACCGCGTGATCGCTGCGCTCGCCCGCGGCACGCTCGTGGTCGAAGCGGCGCATCGGAGCGGTGCGCTGAGCACGGCGCGTTGGGCCGAGCGGCTCAGCCGGCCGCTGATGGCGGTGCCCGGCCCGGTGACCAACGTGCAGTCGACCGGGACCCACGGGCTGATCCGTGCGGGTGCGGCGCAGCTGGTCGGCTCCGGTCCCGAGGTGCTCGAGCTCCTCGGCGCCTCGGGCAGCCACCTGATCGTCGAGTCCCGCTCGGAGACCCGGGCCCGCGACACCCTCCGGCCGCGCGAGGCTCGTGTGCTGGAGGCGGTGCCCGTCAGCCGGGCGGCGCCGACCGAGTCGATCGCCCGCACCGCCGGGCTCGGCCTGGTCGGGGTGCAGAGTGCGCTGACCCTGCTGCTGCGGGACGGGTTCGTCGAGCGGGTGCCGGCCGGATGGCGGCTCAGTCCGCAGGGGCGCGCCTGAGCGGTGCCGCTCCACCGCGCTCCTACGATCGCGACATGGAGGACAGCGAGAGCGAGCTGCTGCCGGAGGCCTACGCCGCCGTGCTCGGCGACTTCGAGCGCCATCTCGCCGTCGAGCGCGACCTGACGCCCCACACGGTGCGGGCCTACCTCGGCGACCTCTCCTCGCTCCTCGACCACGTGGCCCGCCTCGGCGGCGACAGTCTCGACGACCTCGACCTGCGTGCGCTCCGCAGCTGGCTGGCCAAGCAGCAGGCCCTCGGCAAGGCACGCACGACGATCGCCCGCCGGGCGACCGCCGCCCGTGTCTTCACCGCCTGGCTGCTGCGCACCGGCCGCATCGCCGCGGACCCCGGCGCCCGGCTCGCGTCGCCCAAGGCGCACCGCACCCTGCCCGAGGTGCTCCGCCAGGACGAGGCACTCGCGCTGGTCGAGTCGGCGACCTCGACGGCGGCCGAGGAAGGCCCGATGGGGGTGCGCGACGCCGCCATCCTCGAGCTGCTCTACGCCACCGGCATCCGCGTGGGCGAGCTCTGCGGTCTCGACGTCGACGACCTCGACTTCGACCGCAACGTCGTGCGTGTCTTCGGCAAGGGGCGCAAGGAGCGCACGGTGCCGTTCGGACAGCCGGCGTCGGCGGCGCTCAAGCGCTGGCTCGCCGAGCGGCGCAGCATCGTGCGCGAGGGCTCGGGCGCTGCGCTCTTCCTCGGGGCGCGTGGGGGCCGGGTCGACCAGCGCATCGTGCGCCAGGTCGTCCACGACCGGGTGAGCAGCATCCCCGGTGCCCCTGACATCGCCCCTCACGGACTGCGCCACACCGCGGCGACGCACCTGCTCGAGGGTGGCGCCGACCTGCGCACCGTGCAGGAGCTGCTCGGCCATGCGTCGATGGCGACCACGCAGGTCTACACACACATCAGCAACGAACGTCTCCGCACGGCCTACCAGCAGGCGCACCCCCGCGCCTAGGCTGCCGCATGCGCTTCGTGAAGCTCGCTGCGAACCGGCCGGCCCACGATCCCGACGGAGCGTACGTCTACCCCTACTGGGTCGACATTGCGCTCGACGGCGACCCGGCGATGGTTGCGCTCGCTGAAGGTGACGGCCACTCCCATGCCGGCGGCGACTTCACGGCGCAGGAGGCCCTCAGCTCCAGGTGGACTCGTCACCTCGAGGAGGCCGGTGGCGCGTGGCTGCGCCCCTGGCTCGAACGCCTCGCAGCGGGGGAGGCGGTCAGCGAGGACGAGCTCATCGCGGACTACACCCGCCGGCACGGGCGGGCGCCGGAGTCCTATGAAGCGTCGCCTCGGGGCTGAGCGGGCTCAGGCCGCCGGCAGCCCCGTCCACGGCTTGAGGCGCACGGGCCCGGTGGCGCCGACCAGCTCCAGCGGGTCGAGGTAGGTCTCGCCCCGGAGCCAGCCCCAGTGCAGGCAAGGGCCGGGCATGCAGTGGCCGCCGGGTCGCAGCACGCCGATCGGGGCGCCGCGCCCGACCCGGTCACCGACCCGGACCAGCGGCGTGACCGGCTCGTAGGTCGTGCGGGTGTCGCCGTGGCCCACCACGACGACGCCCTTGCCCGCGATGGTGCCGGCGAAGAGCACCTGGCCCGCGAGCGCGGCCTTGACCGGCGTGCCCGCGAACGCGGCGAGGTCGACGCCGCGGTGCCCCGCGGCGTACGGCGTCGGGGGAGGGGTGAAGCCGTGCACGACCGTCGGTGGGGCAGCCGCGGAGCCGACCGGCCAGACGCCGCTGCCCGAGGGATCGACACGCACGACGGGAGCGCTCCGGCGTGGCTCGGGTGCCAGACGGGGTGCCCCCGGCGGAGCGGCCGAGACCGGAGCGGGGAGGGTGGACAGGGCGGTGAGGAGGGCGGGGATGAGCAGGTACATGCCCCGACCCTGCGCCGCCGTACGCCGGGCCGGCAGGCCGCGGGCGCGGCACGGTGGACGACGCGCATGGCGCCCCGGCTGTGCACGGAAACCGGGACGCGGCCCGGCGTGCCACGGAGCCGGTTGCCGGATTCGCCCGCAGCCCCGCGAGCGACTAGTCTGGGGAGGCAACCCATCCGTGGGTTGACTACGCGCGCCTGAAGACCGCGACGGCTCCTCCCTGGGAGCCGATCGTCCGCGGGCCCGCTCCTCGGTTCCACCAGATGGTGGGTCGGAGCGGTGTGCAGGCGCCAGGGCCACCGGCACCCGTCGGCGGCAGCAACTGAAAACACACCGGCCGGATCACCACCCGGGCCGCCTCCCGCAAGGGCCAAGGCAGCCGCAACGGGCCCCGGCCGACACAACCAGGAAGAAGAACCATGGCAGTCGTGACCATGCGCCAGCTCCTCGAGAGCGGCGTCCACTTCGGACACCAGACCCGTCGCTGGAACCCGAAGATGAAGCGCTTCATCATGACCGAGCGCAACGGCATCTACATCATCGACCTGCAGCAGTCGCTGGCCTACATCGACCGCAGCTACGCCTTCGTCAAGGAGACGGTCGCCAAGGGCGGCACGGTCATGTTCATCGGCACGAAGAAGCAGGCGCAGGAGTCCATCGCCGAGCAGGCGACCCGCGTCGGCATGCCCTACGTCAACCAGCGTTGGCTCGGCGGCATGCTCACCAACTTCCAGACGATGTCGCAGCGGATCAACCGCCTCAAGGAGCTCGACCTGGTCGACTTCGAGACGGTTGCCGGCTCGGGTCGCACCAAGAAGGAGCTCCTGCAGATGAAGCGGGAGCACATCAAGCTCGAGAAGACGCTCGGTGGCATCCGTGAGATGACCCGCGTCCCCTCCGCCATCTGGGTCGTCGACACGAAGAAGGAGCACCTCGCCATCGAGGAGGCGCGCAAGCTGCGCATCCCGATCGTGGGCATCCTCGACACCAACTGTGACCCCGACGAGGTCGACTTCCCGATCCCGGGCAACGACGACGCCATCCGCGCCGTCGGCCTGCTGACCCGCGTGATCGCGGACGCCGTCGCCGAGGGCCTCATCGCCCGCTCCGGCGTCAAGGCCGCCGAGGGTGCCGAGACCGTCGGCGCCGAGGAGCCCCTGGCCGAGTGGGAGGCGGAGCTGCTCGCCCCGACCGACGCTGCTGCCGAGGCCCCCGCCGCTGAGGCCACCGAGGCGCCCGCCGCCGAGGCTCCGGCCGCTGAGGCCGAGGCCACCGAGGCTCCGGCCGAGGCCTGATCCAGCACATGTGAAACGCGGGCTGTCGTCGTACGACGGCAGCCCGCGTTCCGCGCTCACACCGTCTGACACTTTTCTTTTCCTAGCGAGGACAACAAATGGCTTTCACCGCTGCCGACGTCAAGAAGCTCCGCGAGATCACCCAGGCCGGCATGATGGAGTGCAAGAAGGCGCTCGACGAGACCGACGGTGACCTCGACAAGGCTGTCGAGCTCCTCCGCGTCAAGGGTGCCGCCAAGGCCGCGGCCCGTGCCGCCGAGCGTGAGGCCTCCGCCGGCCTCGTCGCCGCCCACGGCAACGCCCTGATCAGCCTCAAGGCCGAGACCGACTTCGTCGCCAAGAACGAGGCGTTCGTCAACGCCGCCACCGCGATCGCGGAGGCCGCTGACGCTGCCAAGGTCAACGACATCGAGTCGCTGCGCGCCGTCGCCCTGGGCGACACCACCGTCGGCGAGACCGTCGACGAGCTCGCCCGCACCATCGGCGAGAAGATCGAGCTCGGCGAGGTCGCCTACTTCGAGGGCAACACCACGGTGTACCTCCACAAGAAGGCCTCTGACCTTCCCCCGGCCCTGGGCGTCCTCGTCCAGTACGAGGGTGACGAGACCGCCGCCAAGCAGGCCGCCCAGCAGGCTGCCGCGCTCAAGGCGCAGTACCTCACCGCCGACGAGGTCCCGGCCGACGTCGTCGCCGCCGAGAAGGACGTCCTCACCAAGAAGACGCTCGAGGAGGGCAAGCCCGAGGCTGCCGTCGCCAAGATCGTCGAGGGTCGCATCGGCGCCTTCTTCAAGGAGATCGTCCTGCTCGACCAGGAGTCCGTCTTCGAGTCGAAGAAGTCGGTCCGCCAGGTGCTCGACGCCGCCGGCACCAAGGTCACCAAGTTCGCCCGCTTCGAGGTCGGCGCCTGACGCGTCGCCTGACAGGCACCCACAGCAGGGCCGGTACGACGACCGTCGTACCGGCCCTGCTGGCTGTCCGGGGTGTGCGATAGGTTTTCCCGAGCGCACCCGCTCCACCCAGACCCCTGAAGGGATCTCCATGCCGGCCTACAACCGCGTCCTGCTCAAGCTCTCCGGCGAGGTGTTCGGCGGTGGCTCGGTGGGTGTCGACCCCGACGTCGTCGCCGCCGTCGCCCGCGAGATCAAGGCCGTCGTCGACGCCGGCGCCCAGGTCGCGATCGTGACCGGCGGTGGCAACTTCTTCCGCGGTGCGGAGCTGCAGGAGAAGGGCATGGACCGCGTCCGTGCCGACTACATGGGCATGCTCGGCATCGTGATGAACTGCCTCGCCCTCCAGGACTTCCTGGAGAAGGAGGGCGTCGACACCCGCGTGCAGACCGCCATCACCATGGGCCAGGTCGCCGAGCCGTACATCCCGCGTCGCGCCATCCGCCACATGGAGAAGGGCCGCGTCGTGATCTTCGGCGCGGGCATGGGCATGCCCTTCTTCTCCACCGACACCGTCGCCGTCCAGCGCGCGCTGGAGAGCAAGTGCGACGTCGTCCTCGTCGCGAAGAACGGTGTCGACGGCGTCTACACCGCCGACCCGCGCGTCGACCCGACCGCCACCAAGCTCGACCACGTCACCTACACCGACGCGATCTCGCAGGGTCTCAAGATCATGGACCAGACCGCGTTCGCCCTGTGTGGAGAGAACAAGCTGCCCATGGTCGTCTTCGGCATGGAGCCCGAGGGCAACATCCTGCGTGTCGTCATGGGTGAGAAGATCGGCACGCTCGTCAGCGCAGGCTGACGCCCCCAGACCTTCCCGGCGTACGCCGGATCCCGCACCGCCCGCACACAAGGAGAAGACCGTGCCGCTCAACACCATCCTCGCCGAGGCCGACCAGAAGATGGCCAAGTCGGTCGAGGCGACCCGCGAGCAGTTCGCCACGATCCGCGCCGGCCGCATCACCCCCACCGTCTTCAACAAGCTGACCGCGGAGTACTACGGCACCCCCACGCCGCTCTCCGCGCTGGCCACGTTCACCGCGCAGGACGCCCGCACGATCCTCATCCAGCCGTTCGACCAGGGCGCGATGGGTGCGATCGAGAAGGCGATCCGCGACTCCGACCTCGGCGTCAACCCGTCCAACGACGGCAAGGTGCTGCGCGCCGTCTTCCCCGAGCTGACCGAGGAGCGCCGCAAGGAGTTCGTCAAGCAGGCGAAGGAGAAGGCCGAGCAGGGCCGCGTCTCGGTCCGCCAGGTCCGCCAGAAGGCGAAGCAGGCCGCGGAGAAGCTCGAGAAGGACGGCGAGGTCAGCAAGGACGACGTCGCCGGTGCCGAGAAGAAGCTCGACGCGACCACCAAGAAGCACGTCGACGCGATCGACGACATGCTCAAGACCAAGGAAGCGGAACTCCTCGAAGTCTGAGAGGGTTCGCCTGTGACGACCTCCACTCCCGCTCCGCAGAAGGATCATGGCCGCGCCGGCCGCGACCTGAAGGCCGCGATCACCTCCGCCGTCGTTCTGCTGGCGCTGATCTTCCTGTCGCTCGCGTTCTGGAAGACCGCGTTCATGTTCATCGTGGCCGCGGCGGTCGTCGTCGCGGTCTGGGAGCTCCGCAAGGGCTTCCTGGCCAAGGGCATCGACCTCCCCGAGCAGCCGCTGATGATCGGCGGCGTCGTCATGGTCTTCGTCGCCTACTTCTGGGGTGCGCCTGCCCTGGTGACCGCCACGGCGGTCACCGCGCTGGCGATCATGCTCCACCTGCTGCGCCGGGGCGTCGACGGCTACGTGCAGAACGCCACGGCGGCGGTCTTCGCGCTGATCTACCTGCCGTTCCTCGGCTCCTTCGTCGCGCTCCTCCTGCGTGAGGACGGCACCGCGGAGTGGACCGACCGGGTCGACTACGGCGTGCTCGGTGTGGTCGCCTTCGTGCTGGTCACGATCGCCTCCGACATCGGGGGCTACATCGCCGGCGTCCTCTTCGGCAAGCACCCGATGGCTCCGGTCATCTCGCCGAAGAAGTCGTGGGAGGGCTTCGCCGGCTCGATGCTCTTCTGCGTCGCTGCCGGTGCGGCGATCGTCTACTACCTGCTCGACGGCGACTGGTGGGTCGGCGTGCTGCTCGGCGCCATCGCGGTCGTCATGGCGACGCTGGGCGACCTCTGCGAGTCCGTCATCAAGCGCGACCTCGGCATCAAGGACATGAGCCAGATCATCCCGGGCCACGGCGGCCTGATGGACCGGCTCGACTCGCTCCTCGCCACTGTCGCCCCCGTGTGGCTGCTGCTCCACTACCTCGTCTTCTGACGCCACGGCGGGGGCGGGAGCCTGCGTACTCGGCGACGGGACTCCGCTCCTCGCCTCCGCCCTGGCGGCGCTGCTGGCGCTCGGGAACCAACCGCGCCCGGCCGTCGTCCGATCGGCATGAAGACCCTCGTGCTGCTCGCCCTGGTCGCCGTCGTCGCGCTGACCGCAGCGTGCTCCTCCGAAGGGAGCCACGACCCCGGCCTGCACCCGACCCTCGCCGGTGACTACGTGGTCACGAAGGTGACCGACGACGGCCAGCCGCGCGCGGTCGTCGACGGCACGGAGATCGCGCTGGCGTTCGTGGACGGCCGGCTCACCCTGCACGCCGGGTGCAACACGATGAGCGCGACGTACACGATCGAGGGATCGACGCTGCGGATCGGCCCGATCGCCTCCACCGAGATGGGCTGCCCCGGGCTGCGGATGGAGCAGGACCGCTGGCTCGCAGGGCTCCTCGCCGAGCCCGCGACCATCGACTGGCAGGCACACACGATCGCTGTCGGTGACGTCGTCCTGACGCTCAGCCCCCGCACCCGCGTCCACCCGGACCAGGACCTGCGGCGCACACGCTGGGTGCTCGACGGGCTGACCGACGGCGAGACGGCGCGCTCCGTGCCCGCGGGCCCGGCAGTCGTGCTCACCCTCGAGAGCACCGACGTGGCACAGGTGAGCGGCCTCTGCAACGGCTTCGGAGCCGACCTCGAGGTCGGTGACGGGGCGATCCGCTGGATGCCGCACGCACGGACGCTGATGGCGTGCGTCGACCCGGCCCGTCAGGAGCTCGACGGGGCGGTGACCTCCGTCCTCACCGGCCGCACGACGTACGAGATCTCGGGGGAGACCCTGACGGTCACCCACGGCGACCGCGGCCTGGTCTTCCGCGCATCTGAGTAGGTGCACGGAGGTGGGGCCCCGCGGCTGGCCCCGAGGATCGGTGCAGCGCCGGATCGCCATCGCCTCGGCTCGGGCTCGCACAGGGGACGAGCCCGCGCCCTCCATCACCCCCGAGGTGATGGCGACCGGTCGCGTTTCGGCGTACGTCGTGGGGGAGTGGGAGACTGGTCCCCGTCATGAGTGAGCAGATCAAGACCCTTCCCCTCGTCTTCGAGGCGCCGCGCGGGCGCGCCAAGCCGCCGCGCCACCTGGCCGACCTCGACGAGGCGGGCCGCAAGGACCTGCTCACCGAGATGGGCCTGCCCGGCTTCCGGGCCAAGCAGCTCTCGACGCACTACTTCGGCCGGCTCGTGCACGACCCGGAGGAGATGACCGACCTGCCCGCCGGCCAGCGGGCCGACCTGGTCAACGCGCTCCTGCCCGACCTGATGAACCCGATCCGCGAGCAGCAGGCCGACCGCGGCAAGACCGTGAAGACGCTCTGGAAGCTCTTCGACGGCTCGCTCGTCGAGTCGGTCCTCATGCGCTACAAGGACCGCGCCACGATCTGCATCTCCAGCCAGGCCGGCTGCGGCATGGCCTGCCCGTTCTGCGCCACCGGTCAGGGCGGCCTCCAGCGCAACATGTCGACCGCCGAGATCGTCCACCAGGTCGTCGTCGGCGCCCGCGCGATGGCCAACGGCGACGTCGCCGGTGGCCCCGGCCGCCTCTCGAACGTGGTCTTCATGGGCATGGGCGAGCCGCTGGCCAACTACAAGGCCACCGTCGCCGCCGTACGCCGCCTCACGGATCCCGCGCCCGCCGGCCTCGGGCTCTCCGCGCGCCACGTGACGGTCTCCACCGTCGGCCTCGTGCCGCGGATCAAGCAGCTCGCCGACGAGGGCATCCCGGTGACGCTGGCGCTCAGCCTCCACGCCCCCGACGACGAGCTGCGCAACGAGCTGGTCCCGATCAACACCCGGTTCTCGGTGGAGGAGACCGTCGCCGCGGCGTACGAGTACTTCGAGAAGACCGGCCGCCGGGTCTCGATCGAGTACGCCATGATGAAGGACATCAACGACCAGGCCTGGCGTGCCGACCTGCTCGCCGAGGTGCTCTCCGCCAACGGCCGTGGCACGGGCTGGGTGCACGTCAACCCGATCCCGCTCAACGACATCCCGGGCTCGCAGTTCACCCGCTCGCGCGAGGAGGACATGGACGAGTTCGTCCGCCGCCTCAACGCCTCCGGCATCGCCACGACGCTCCGCGACACCCGTGGCAGCGACATCGACGCCGCGTGCGGCCAGCTCGCCGCTGCGGAGTGATGGTGGCTCGCGAAACCGTCGTCTCCGGCTCGCTCTGGATCGACGTGGACCCCGAGGTCGCCTACGACGCGATCAGCGACGTGACCCAGATGGGCCGCTGGAGCCCGGAGAACACCGGTGCCACCGTCGCCCGCCCGCGCGACGCGGCGTACGTCGGGATGCGGTTCGTCGGCCGCAACCGGCGTGGACCGGCGCGGTGGCAGACCGGTTGCACGGTGACGGCCGCCGAGCGTGGGCGAAGGTTCGCCTTCGACGTGGACCGCTACGGCGTCGCGCCGCTGCTCCTGCCCGTGTCCGTGGCGTCGTGGGCGTACACCTTCGAGGCGCGCGACGGCGGCACGCTCGTCACCGAGACCTGGCGCGACGGCCGAACCCGCTGGCCCGACGCGAGCGTCCGGGTCTTCGACCCGCTCGCGACCGGCCACCCCAGCTTCGCGGCGTTCCAGCGTCGCAACATCGCCCGCACCCTCCGCAACCTGAAGCGCGAGCTCGAGCACGCCTGACCCGCGAACGACGCGCCTGTGAGGTCACGCGACATTCACCGGGCGTCCACGCCGCCCACGGCGTACGGCAAGAACGGCTGCCCAGCATGGAGCCATGCGCACACGTGCCCCGAAGAGCCGAGCACAGATCCGCGACATCCGCCCCGTCCGCATCGACGGGCTCCGCGTGCTGGTGGTGGCGGAGTCCTTCCTCCCGCAGGTCAACGGCGTCACCAACTCCGTACGCCGCGTGCTCGACCACCTCGCGGCCCAGGGCCACACGGCGGAGCTGATCGCGCCGACGGGTCCGGAGTCCTACGCGGGCTTCCCGGTCACCACCTGCCGCGGTGCCAGCCTGCCGTTCTACAAGGAGTTCCGGATCGGCCTCGAGACGCGCCGCCGGCTGCGGCGCGCGATGGTCGCGTTCCAGCCGGACGTCGTGCACATCGCCTCGCCGGCGACGCTCGGCTACCAGGCGGCGAGGGCCGCCGCCGAGCTCGGCATCCCGACCGTCGCGATCTACCAGACCGACATGGTCGGCTTCGCCGCGCGCTACGACATCCCCGGGGGAGCGAAGGCCATGGAGGCGCTCACCCGCCGGATCCACCTCGGCGTCGACCGCACGCTCGCCCCGTCGACGGCCAGCCTGCGCCAGCTCGAGGGGCTCGGTGTGCCGGGCCTCGGCACCTGGGGCCGTGGCGTCGACCTCGTCCAGTTCCACCCCCGCCACCGTGACGAGGAGCTGCGCCGGCGGCTCGCATCCGGCGGCGAGCTGCTGGTCGGCTACGTCGGCCGGCTCGCTCCCGAGAAGGAGATCGAGCTGCTCCGGCACCTCGACGCGCTCGACGGGGTCCGCGTGGTCGTGGTCGGCGGCGGTCCGTCGGAGTCAGACCTCCGCAAGGCGCTGCCAGACGCGACCTTCCTGGGCATGCTCCACGGCGAGGAGCTCAGCGCCGCCTACGCAAGCCTGGACGTGTTCGTCCACACCGGCCGCCACGAGACCTTCGGCCAGTCCCTGCAGGAGGCGATGGCGTCGGGCCTTCCCGTCGTGGCCCCCGCGCAGGGCGGTCCCCTCGACGTGGTCGACCGCCGCGCCGGCTTCCTCTTCCCGCCCGGTGACGGCGCCGCGCTCACGGCGTACGTCGGGCTGCTGGTGCAGGACCCCGCCCTGCGTGCGCAGATGGGCAGGCACGCGCGACGCAGCGTCGAGGGGCGCAGCTGGCACGCGGTCAACGAGACCCTCGTGCAGCACTACCGCGAGGTCATCGCCGCCCACAGCCGTACGCCGATGCGCCGCGCCTCCTGACGACGTGCCAGCCCGGAAGCCCTGACCAGACAGGCGGACGTGCCCTAGGGTGGCGCTCGTGTCCAGCCATGCCGGTGCCCCCGCAGCCAACACCGCAGCCGTGATCACCCCGGAGGAGCTGGCCCAGGCCGGCGAGATCCTCGGTGCCGTGCAGCACGCGTTCTCCGGCCGCGTGGTCGGCCAGGAGCGGCTCCGCACCGCCCTGCTCGTCGCGCTGCTCGCCGAGGGCCACATCCTCGTCGAGTCGGTGCCGGGCCTGGCCAAGACGCTCGCCGCGAGCACCCTCGCCGCGAGCGTGCAGGCGGAGTTCTCGCGCATCCAGTGCACGCCCGACCTGCTGCCGAGCGACATCATCGGCACCCAGGTCTACGACCCGCGCAACCACACCTTCGAGACCCAGCTCGGGCCGGTGCACGCCAACTTCGTGCTGCTCGACGAGATCAACCGCGCCTCGGCGAAGACCCAGTCGGCCATGCTCGAGGCGATGCAGGAGGCGCAGACCTCCATCGCCGGTGTGATCCACCGGCTGCCGCAGCCGTTCATGGTGCTCGCCACGCAGAACCCCATCGAGGAGGAGGGCACCTACGTCCTCCCGCGCGCGCAGATGGACCGCTTCCTGCTCAAGGAGGTGCTCGACTACCCGACCATCGACGAGGAGGTCCAGGTCCTCGAGCGCATCGAGAACGGCACCCTCGGCCGTGACACCCACGCCACCGCCGTCGTCGGCCACGACCACATCGCCTGGCTCCACGCGCTGACCCGCCGGGTCTACGTCGACCCCGCCGTCAAGCGTTACGTCGCGTCGCTGGTCGCCGCGACCCGCGGCGACGCCCTGCCGGCCGACGTACGCGGGTACGTGGACATGGGCGCCTCGCCGCGGGCCAGCGTCGCGTTCTTCCAGGCCTCGCGGGCGCTGGCGCTGATGAGCGGCCGCAACCACGTGCTGCCCGAGGACGTCCGCACGCTGCGCCACGGCGTCCTGCGCCACCGCGTGCACCTCTCGTTCGAGGCGCTCGCCGAGCGGGTCCGCGTGGAGGACATCATCGACGCCGTGGTCAAGACCGTCCCGTCTCCCTGAGCGGGCGCTGACCGATGGCCGTCCACCTCACGCGGGTCCAGTCCCGCCTCTCCATCCACGCGCACCGCAAGGTGCGTGGCCTCCTCGAGGGCGAGTACGCCGCGCTGCACGCGGGGCGGAGCATGGACTTCAACGACCTGCGTGAGTACGTCCGCGGCGACGACGTGAAGGACATCGACTGGAAGGCCTCGGCGCGCTCGCGCGCGCTCCTGGTCAAGCGCTACGCGGCGCTGCGGCAGCACACCATCCAGCTCGTCGTCTCCACCGGGCGCAGCATGGCCGGCCTGCAGGCGCGCGACGTCCCCAAGCGCGATCTCGCGGTCCTCGTCGCCGGCGTCCTCGGCTGGCTCGCGGTGCGCCACGGCGACCTCGTCGGCGTCGCCTGGGGAGACGCCGAGGACCAGCACCTGCTGCGCCCGCAGCGTGGCGAGCTGCCCCTCGAGCGCGGCCTCCAGGCGATCCACGACGCGACCACCACGGCCTCCGGCGCCTCCGACCTCGCCGCCCTCGTCGAGTACGTCGTCCGGACCGTCCGCCGCCGGACCGTGCTCGCGCTGGTGTGCGACGCGTGGGAGCTCGACGCCCCGGCCCTCGCCGCGGTCAAGCGCCTCGCGGTGCAGCACGAGGTGCTCTTCGTGACCGTCGGCGGCATCGACCCCACCTCCGAGGAGCTCGCCCTCGACACCCTCACCGACGTCGAGACCGGCCGCCCCCTGCCGCAGTGGGTCGCCGACGACGAGGAGCTCCGCCGCCAGTACGCCGAGATGCTGGCCGCCGACGCCGTCTCGCTGAAGCGCCAGCTCGACGGCCTGGGCATCGTGCACACCCACGTCGCCGACGAGGCCGGCGCGATCAAGGCCGTCTTCGACCTCCTGGAGCACCACCGCCATGCGCGCCGCCGCTGACTTCGTCGGCCCCGCGGCGTACTCCGGGCCGTGGACGTGGCTGCCGTACCTGCTCCTGCTCGCGGTCGTGGGCTGGTACGCATGGGTGCTCCTCGGGGCTCGCGGCGAGGTGGAGCCGGAGGAGGAGTTCGTCTCCTCGCGCAACCCCGCCGACAGCGTGCGGGGGCGCCGGCTGCAGGAGCTCGACCGCATCGACCAGTACGTCCGTGCCGGCCAGCTGCCGCTGCGGGAGGGCTTCCAGCGGCTGAGTGCGACCGTGCGCGGGTTCGTCGGTGAGGTGAGCGACGTCCCGGCGCGGACCATGACGCTCGAGGAGCTCCGCGCCTCGCCGCACCCGCGGGTCGCCGACGCGATCGCCGCGATGTACCCGCCGGAGTTCGCGCCTGGCGAGGCGTCGCTGGACGACTTCGCGCGCAGCCTGCAGGCCGCCCGGGAGCTGGTGCGCACATGGACCTGAAGTGGCCCCTCCTGCTGCTGGCGCTGCTCGTGCTGCTGCCCATCGGCTACGCGCTGCTCGTGCGCTTCCTGCCCGACCCCGAGGTCCCGGTCGGCCTGCCGGTCGCGCACGCCGAGCGGCTGCGCGCGCTGCCGCGCTTCCGTGAGCTGGCCCGGCAGCAGCTGCTGCTCACCCAGGTGCAGCTGGTCTCCGTCGGCCTCGTCCTCGTGGGCGCGGTCTGGCTGGCGGCACGCCCGATGCACACCGAGGTCGTCGACGACCCGGCCCGCCCCGGCGACCTCGTGGTCTGCGCCGACCTGAGCCCCGCCGCGCGTGCGGGCACGATCGCGGTGCTCGGGCAGCTCCGAGCGCTGTTGCCGGTGCTCCGAGCCGAGCCGATCCGCGTCGGCCTGCAGGGCTTCACCGCGAGCACCGGCGAGCTGCTGGCGCTGACCGACGACTTCGCGCTGACCGATGCCGCCGTCGTACAGGTCCGCAAGACGCTGACCTCCCTCGGGGCGAAGGGCGCCCGAGACGCCGAGGGCGCCGCGACCGGCGACGCCCTGGTCACCTGTGCCAAGGCGTTCGACGCCCCGAAGGCAAAGCGCGGCCGCGCCGTGATCCTCGTCGGCTCGGGCTCGTCGACCGGGTCGGTGGTCAGCATGGCCGAGGCCGCCGGGGTCGCCCACGACCGCGGCGTCCGGGTGTACGCCGTGCCCGCCGGCGCCTCCAGCGCGGGCCTCGGCGACCTGCGGACCGCCGCACGGCTGACCGGCGGGGACCTCGTCACCAGCTCCAGGCCGATGGACGCCATCTGGTCGAAGGAGGCGCTCCGCCTCGACCCGCCGCCGGTGGCACTGCGGCGCGACGGGCCGTTCATCCCGACGCTCCTGGTCCTGCTCGGCCTGGGCGGCCTGCTCCTGGCCGGTCTGCGGGGGCTGTTCCGATGAAGCCCAACTGGAACATCCGCATCGCGATGGCCGTCCTCGCCGTCCTCATCGCGTTCCGTCCGGGCGTCGGGGGAGCCGGCCACGAGCAGAAGCCCGTCGGCGACAAGCTCGAGGTGCTGTTCGTCGTCGACGAGACGCTGAGCATGTCCGCGCTCGACTACGCGGGCGTCCGCTCGCGGCTCGAGGGCGTGCGCCAGGACCTCACCGACATCACCAGGGCGCTGCCCGACGCCCACATCGGCCTGATCGGCTTCGGCCACGACGCGAAGGTCGATCTGGCCTTCACCGACAGCCGGGCCGCCGTTCAGCGAGCGGTCCAGCGGGTCACCCGCGAGCCGATGATGGCGGGTACCGGCACCGTGATGGACCGTCCTCTCGACCTGACGCGCACGGTCCTCGCCGATGCGAAGAAGCAGCACCCCGACCGGCGCTTCGTCGTGGTCTTCCTCAGCGACGGCGAGAACACCAGGAAGGGCGCGCACCAGCGCTCCTTCGCTCCCCTCGCGAAGTACATCGACGACGGTGCGGTGCTCGGCTACGGCACGAGCGCGGGCGGCCGGATGCCGACCGGCGGCGAGCCCCCGTGGACCTTCGTGCGCGACCAGTCCACCGGCAGCATCGCGCTCAGCCACGTGGACGAGGGCAACCTGAGGAAGATCGCGAAGCAGCTCGGCGTCGACTACGCCTACCGCAACGGCACCGGATCGCTCACGCCGTGGGCGGCCGCGCTCGCGCAGCACGGCTCGAGCTCCTCACGCGACGGCAACGAGGACGTCGAGCTCTACTGGGTGCTCGCCTTGTTGCTCGCCGGGCTGGCCCTCGTCGAGCTCCGCCTCGACGTGCTCGCCTGGCGCGAGGCGAAGGAGGTGGCGCGATGACCCTCTCCACCGAGCAGCGCCGGCTCCTCGTCCTCGGCGCACTGCCCTCGCTGGTCGCCCTCCTCGTCGCCGGCCACCTCTGGCTCCTCGTCCACGGCAACGCCTCGGCCCGCCAGGACTACGAGGCCGGTCGCTACGCGGCGGCCCGCTCGACCTTCGCGGGCGCGCACGACCTCGGCGTCGTCTCGCCCTGGATCTCCCCGTTCGACGCCGGCACCGCGGCGTACGGCGCGAAGGACTACAAGGCCGCCGTCCGGCTTTTCACCACGGCGCTCCACGACGCCCCCGACGACCGGCTCTGCGACGTACGTGTCGACCTGGCCCTCACGCACAAGGCGATGGCGGACCAGGCAGCCGCCAAGGGCGACCGCGACCGGCAGCAGGTCGCGCTGCGCGACGCGCGTACGGCGATCCTCGGCACGGGCTGCAACGACAACCTCGAGAAGGACCTCCAGGACGAGATCGCCAAGGCCTCGTCGAGCTCCAGCGACACGTCCGAGGACCAGAAGCTGAACGAGGTCGAGAAGAAGAATCGCGAGGCGGAGAGGATCAAGGACGTCCAGCTCGAGCCCAAGAACGAGCCGAAGCAGCAGATCCAGTGGTGATCAGCCGAGCAGCGTGACCGCCTCGTCGACGGTGTCGACCAGGTGCACGTGGGGCTCCATGGCGCGGCCGCGGGCCAGCGCCTGCAACAGTGGCCAGGCGGGGAACGTCGAGGTCCAGTAGGCGCGGCCGACGAGGACCATCGGGGCGACGGAGGACTCATCGGCGTAGTAGTTCTCGCACGCGTCCTGGAAGATCTCCTGCACGGTGCCGCCGGCGCCGGGCAGGAAGACGATGCCCGCGTTGCAGACCTGGAGCAGGATCGCTTCGCGCACGGGGTTGCCGAAGTACTTCGCGATCGACGTCGCGAACGCGTTGGGTGGCTCGTGGCCGTAGTGCCAGGTCGGGATGCCGAGCGACTCGCCGCCGTCGGGCCACCGGTCGCGGACCTCGAACGCCGCGTCGACCCACGCGCCGATGTCGGGGCGGAACGACGGCACGCGACCGAGCTCGTCGAGCGCACCATCGAGGTCGTACGAGGCGCGGCGGGACATCCACGCCCCGAGGTTGGCGGCCTCCATCGCCCCCGGGCCGCCGCCGGTGGCGACCGTGCGCGAGGCAGCGATGCCGTGGCCGAGGCGCGCGGCGTCGGCGTAGTCGGCCGACCCGCGGTCGGCGGCGTGGCCACCCATGACACCGACGAGCGAGCGCCCCTTCGTCCAGGCGGCCAGGGCCGTGTCGATGCCGTGGTCGTGCAGGGCCCGCGCCAGCGCCGGCTCGCGCCCGGGCTCGCGGGACCAGGCGTAGGCGCGGGCATCCAGCGACGCGGCGTACGACGGGGTGTCGTAGAGGTCGGCGGGGGAGTAGAGACGGGACGGCCAGGTGTCGACGGGGACCGTCGGCATCGCGGGGAAGACCAGCGCACCGCGCTCGGTCAAGGAGAGCTCGTCACCGTTGGCGAACCGGCAGCCGAGGAACATCGCCCCCGCGACCCGGCGGTGGGCGAGGACGTCGCCCCGGTCGCGCAGGTCGAGTCCGGTGACGACCCAGCCGGCGAGGGAGCCGACTCCGGCCCGCACGCGTTCGTCGAAGTCGTCGAGGTCGTGGACCTCGACGACCTGCCCGCGCCTGCGCTTCATGGCGCCAACCTAGCGACCGCTAGCGCGCGGTGTAGCGCTCCTCGTGGAGCACCGTGTCGAGCGGCGAGCGGTGCCGCCAGCCGAAGCGCTCGAGGTCGGGCACGTCCGGCAGCTCGGAGACCGGGCCGACGCAGAGCCAGGCGATCGGACGCACGTGCGACGGCATGCCGACGAGGTCGCGCAGGAACTCCTCGCGGTAGAAGGAGACCCAGCCGACGCCGAGACCCTCCTGGGTGGCGGCGAGCCAGAAGTTCTGGATCGAGCAGACCGCGGAGTAGAGGCCGGCGTCGGCGATCGCGTGGCGGCCGAGCACGTTGCTGCCGCCGCGGGTCGGGTCGTAGCCGACCACGACGCCGAGGGTCGACTCGAGGATGCCCTCGACCTTGATCTTGCTGAACGTGTCGGCGCGCTCGCCCTCGAGCGAGGCCGCGAAGACGTCGCGCTCCGCGGCGACGTGGTCCCGGAAGGCCCGGCGCGTCTCGTCGGAGCGGACCAGCACGTAGTCCCACGGCTGCGACATGCCGACACTGGGCGCGGCGTGGGCGGCCGAGAGGACGCGCGTGAGCACCTCGTCCTCGATCGGCGCGCCGTTGAACTCGGCACGGGTGTCGCGGCGACGGTTGATCGCGTCGTACAGCTCCAAGATGTTCCTCCAGCACTTGCGCCACGCAACCAAGGACGGAACCGCAGCGGTAGAACCTACCCCGCCGCCTGTCCGTGGTTCCCCCTAGGCTCCTCCCGTGGCCAACCGCGATCTCACCTGGTTCCGCGCTCCGGGCGCCGACCGACCCGGCACGACCAACCTCTGCTACCACGCGCTCGACCGCCGGATCATCCACGGCGAGGCAGCGGCGACGGCACTGCTCACCCCCGCCAGGTCGTACGACGTGGCGTCGGTGCTGGAGCAGGTCGGCGCCCTCGCCGGCGTGATGCGGAGCTTCGACCTCGGGCCCGGGCAGAGCGTCGCGATCGGCCTCTGCGACCGCCTCACCAACGCCTTCGCCGTCCTCGCGACGCTACGCCTGGGCGCGGTGGTGGCCGACGTGACCGACGGCGCGTCGATGGTGCTCACCGACGGCTCGCTCGAGCCCCTGGCCGGGGTGCCGGCGCTGCTCCTCGGCGTCGAGCCGCAGGACCCGGTGTGGCAGCTGGAGTGGGAGTTCGCGCTCAGCGCTGGCCGCACGGACCCGGCCCCGGTCGTCGACGTGGCCGGAGACGCCCCTGCCCTCCAGGTCGACGGCGAGACGGTGCTCACGCGCGACGTGCTCGCGCACCCGTCCGATGCCGGCCGGCTCGTGTCTGCGCTCGGCGCCGGCGAGACGGTCTCCCTGTGACCGGCGCACAGCGGGCCCGCCGCGACATCGTCGTCCTCGGCTCGACCGGATCCATCGGCACGCAGGCGCTCGACCTCGTGTGCGCCAACCCCGACCGCTTCCGGGTCGTCGGCCTGACCGCCGGTGGCTCCAACCCGGAGCTCTTCGAGCGGCAGGTGGCGGAGTTCCGCCCGGCGTACAGCGGGCTGGGGGAGGAGGCCTCGACCGAGGCTGCCGGCCTGGCCTGCGACGTCGTGCTCAACGGCATCACCGGCGCCGTGGGCCTGCGCCCGACGCTCGCCGCACTCGAGGCCGGCAACACCCTGGCGCTCGCCAACAAGGAGTCGCTGATCATCGGCGGCCCGCTGGTCCTCGAGCGCGCGAAGCCCGGCCAGATCGTCCCGGTCGACTCCGAGCACTCCGCGGTCGCCCAGTGCCTCCGGGCCGGCACCGCCCAGGAGGTACGCCGACTGGTGCTGACCGCGTCCGGCGGCCCGTTCCGCGGCTGGTCGCGCGAGCAGCTGGCCGGCGTGACGCGTGAGCAGGCGCTGAAGCACCCGACCTGGGCGATGGGCCCGGTGATCACGGTCAACTCCGCGACGCTGGTCAACAAGGGCCTCGAGGTGATCGAGGCGCACCTGCTGTTCGGGCTGCCCTTCGACCGCATCGACGTGGTCGTCCACCCCACGAGCGTGGTGCACTCCATGGTCGAGTTCGTCGACGGCTCGACGATCCTGCAGGCGAGCCCGCCGACGATGATGATCCCGATCGCGCTGGGCCTGGAGTGGCCCGACCGGGTCCCCGAGGCGGCGCCCGCCTGCGACTGGACCAAGCCGGAGACCTGGCAGTTCTTCCCCCTCGACGACGACGCCTTCCCGGCGGTCAGCCTCGCCCGGGTGGCCGGTGAGCGGGGGAGCACGGCGCCGGCCGTCTACAACGCGGCCAACGAGGTCGCGGTCGACGCGTTCCTGGCTGGCCGACTCCCGTTCGTCGAGATCGTCCCCGTTGTCGCCCGCGTGCTGCACGCCCACGACGTACTCTCGAAGGGCGCCCTCACGGTCGACGACGTCCTCGCCGCCGACGCGTGGGCCCGCACCGCAGCGCGCGCGCTCGTCGAGGGCGGCGCCCGACCCGAAGGGACCCGAGGAGCCTGATGGCCCTGCTCTACTACACGCTCGGCGTCCTCGCCTTCGTGGTCGCCATGCTCGCCTCCATCGGGCTGCACGAGGTGGGCCACATGGTCCCTGCGCGCAGGTTCGGCGGCAAGGTGACGCAGTACTTCATCGGCTTCGGGCCGACCGTGTGGAGCAGGAAGGTCGGCGAGACGGAGTACGGCGTCAAGGCGATCCCGCTCGGCGGCTACGTCAAGATCATCGGCATGCTGCCGCCCGGTGCGGCCGAGCTGGCCGACGAGGTCGAGACCGATGCCGCCGGCAACCAGGTCCTGCGGGTGCGCAAGTCCAACACCGGCCTCTTCACCCAGCTGATCTCCGACGCGCGCGCGGCCGAGTGGGAGCTCGTGCAGCCCGAGGACGAGCCGCGCCTCTTCTACAAGCTGGCCTGGTGGAAGAAGGTCGTCGTCATGGCGGGCGGCCCGACCGTCAACCTCGCCATCGCGTTCTTCCTCTTCTGGGGCATGTTCGCGACGGTCGGCAACAACAACGACCTCGAGAGCCGCCCGGTCGTCGAGACGGTGTCGCCCTGTGTCGTGCCGGCCTCGCAGGACCAGCGCGCGTGCACGGCCGCCGAGCTCCGCGAGCACCCCTCGCCGGCGTTCGCGGCGGGCATCGAGCCGGGCGACCGGTTCGTGTCGTGGAACGGCGAGCGGGTCACGTCCTGGCTCCGCCTGCAGCACCTGATCCGCGCCAACGGCGCCGCGGCTGCGACCGTCGTCGTGGAGCGTGACGGTGCGGAGCGCACGCTCCACGTCACCACCGAGGTCACCCCGCGCCCGGTCGACCCGGTCGACCCGACCAAGCTGGAGAAGGTCGGCTTCCTCGGCGTCACGCCGGTCACCCGGGCGCACACGGGCGGGCCGCTCTACACACTCGGCCAGATGGGCGGCATGGTGCACGACACCGTCGCCGCGATCGGCTCGCTCCCGGTCAAGGTCTGGCACGTCAGCAAGGCGCTCGTCGGCCTGGAGAAGCGCGACCCCAACGGCCCGGTCAGCATCGTCGGCGGTGGCCGCTTCGCAGGCGAGATCGCGTCGCAGCACGACTTCCCGCTCAAGGACAAGGCCGTCACCCTGCTCGGCCTGATCGCGAGCTTCAACCTCTTCGTCGGCATGTTCAACTTCGTGCCGCTGCTGCCGCTCGACGGCGGGCACATCGCCGGCGCCCTCTGGGAGGGCCTGCGCCGCGGCTGGGCGCGGGTCTTCCGCCGCCCCGACCCCGGCCACGTCGACGTCGCCCGCCTGCTGCCGATCGCCTATGTGATGACGATGGCGTTCGTGCTCATGGGCGTGGTGCTGATCCTCGCCGACCTGATCATCCCCGTGAAGCTCTACGGGTGACCGGCCCTAGACTCGAAGCATGACGTCGATCAGCCTCGGCATGCCCGAAGCCCCCGCTCCCGTGCTGGCCCCGCGCCGGCAGACCCGCCAGATCAAGGTCGGCAAGGTCGGGGTCGGCTCCGACTCGCCGGTCAGCGTGCAGTCGATGACCACGACGCTGACCTCCGACATCAACTCGACGCTGCAGCAGATCGCCGAGCTCACTGCCGCCGGCTGCGACATCGTGCGCGTGGCCTGCCCGAGCCAGGACGACGCCGACGCCCTCCCGGCGATCGCGCAGAAGGCCAACATCCCGGTCATCGCCGACATCCACTTCCAGCCGAAGTACGTCTACGCCGCGATCGACGCCGGCTGTGCCGCCGTCCGCGTCAACCCGGGCAACATCCGCGCCTTCGACGACCAGGTCAAGCAGATCGCGCGTGCTGCGGCCGACCGCGGCACGAGCATCCGCATCGGTGTCAACGCCGGCTCGCTCGACAAGCGCCTGCTGGAGAAGTACGGCAAGGCCACGCCCGAGGCACTCGTCGAGAGCGCGATCTGGGAGGCGAGCCTCTTCGAGGAGCACGGCTTCCGCGACTTCAAGATCTCGGTCAAGCACAACGACCCGGTCGTGATGGTCCGCGCGTACGAGCTGCTCGCCCAGAAGGGCGACTGGCCGCTGCACCTCGGCGTGACCGAGGCCGGTCCGGCGTTCCAGGGCACGATCAAGTCCGCGACCGCCTTCGGCGCGCTGCTCTCCAAGGGCATCGGCGACACGATCCGCGTCAGCCTCTCCGCGCCGCCGGTGGAAGAGGTCAAGGTCGGCATCTCGATCCTGCAGTCGCTCAACCTGCGCCCCCGCAAGCTCGAGATCGTCTCCTGCCCGAGCTGTGGCCGGGCCCAGGTCGACGTCTACAAGCTCGCCGAGGAGGTGACCGCGGGCCTCGAGGGCCTCGAGGTCCCGCTCCGCGTCGCGGTCATGGGCTGCGTCGTCAACGGCCCCGGCGAGGCCCGCGAGGCCGACCTCGGCGTCGCGTCGGGCAACGGCAAGGGCCAGATCTTCGTCCGCGGCGAGGTCATCAAGACCGTGCCGGAGTCCAAGATCGTCGAGACGCTCATCGAGGAGGCCATGCGCCTCGCCGAGGAGATGGAGCCGGTCGAGGGTGCCGCTGCCGAGGTCTCCGTCTCGTGAGCCTCCCGTTCGCGGTCGGAGGCGACGGCGACGGCGGTGACTTCGACGGCGTTCCCGACGACTGCGCCGCCTGGACCGAGGACGGCGACGGCTCGGTCACCTGCACCCAGCACACCGGCATGATGGGCGAACCCGGTGCCGGCGTCGCCTTCTCTGGCGTGCCCGGCTTCTTCGTGTTCTTCTTCCTGCTCGTGCTGGCGCTCGGCATCGGCGGCACGATCTGGCGCGTCTCGACCGCACGCCGGATGGCGCGCGACTCCGGCCTGAACGTCGGCGACGCCACCGCCATGGCCCTCATGGACGAGGACGGCCTGTCGGCGACGTACCTCGCGTCGAACCTCCGGCAGCGGCCCGCTCCGGCGCCGGAGGGCGGCCTGCCCGCGGCCCCGGCCTCCACCGCTGCCCGGCTGCGCGAGCTGTCAGAGCTGCTGCAGCAGGGGCTGATCACGCAGGCCGAGCACGACGAGCGGCGCGCCCGCATCATCGACGCCGTCTAGCCCGCCGTCGCGCCGGGATTCCGGTGCCGCCGTACGCCGGTTACAGTCGCAGCGTGTTGTCCACGACCGCGCAGGTGCGCACCCTCGGGTCGGCCGACGTCCCGGCCTTCCTGGAGCTTGCCGCGAAGGACCCCGTGGTCAACGTCTTCGTCGACTACCGCGCCCGGATGACGCGCCTCGACCCGACCTGGCTCGGCGGTGAGGTGATCGGCCGGTTCGTCGGCGGCGAGCTCGTCGCGGCGCTCCACATCGGCGCCAACCTGGTGCCGGTGCAGGCCGGGCCCGTCGACCTGCAGGAGTTCGCGCGCCACCTGCGCGGCTCCCCGGCGACGTGGGCGACGCTCGTCGGGCCGCACACCGCGGTGGAGCGGCTCTGGGCGCTGCTCCAGGACGACTACGACGCGCCGCGTGCGGAGCGCTGGCGCCAGCCCCACCTCGAGCTGACGGGTGCGCCGGCGGTTCCCGGCGACCCCCTCGTCCGGCGTACGACGGAGGCGGACCTCGCCGCGCTCTACCCGGCCTGCGTCGCGATGTACACCGAGGAGGTCGGCGTCTCGCCCGAGACCGGCGGGGGAGGGCCGCTCTACCGGGCCCGGGTGCGCCAGCTGGTCAACCGCGGCTGGTCCTTCGCGCGGTTCGACGAGTCCGGCCGCGTCCTCTTCAAGGCCGAGGTCGCCAGCGTCACGCCGTACGCCGCGCAGGTGCAGGGCGTCTGGGTGGCGCCCCATGCGCGGGGTCATGGCCTCGCCGCCGCCGGGATGGCGCGCGTCGCCGAGATCGCGCTTGCCGAGATCGCGCCGACGGTCTCGCTCTACGTCAATGAGTGGAACCTGCCGGCCCGGGCGGCCTACGCGCGCGCGGGCTTCGTCGAGACCGCCCGCTTCTCGACCATCATGTTCTGAACCGTTCCCGCGGTGCCCGTCCGGCAGTAGCGTGTCGCCATGGCTCCTCTTCCGCTCGGCAGCAAGATCCTCACCGGTGCGTTCCTCGCCTCCGGCACGCTGCACCTGGTCAAGCCCAACGTCTACGAGCCGCTGATGCCGGACTTCCTGCCCGCGCACCGCGAGATCATCCTCGGCTCGGGTGTCGCCGAGATCGCCTGTGCCCTCGGCATGCTGCTGCCGCCGACCCGTCGGGTCGCCGGCCTGGCCAGCGTCGCCCTTCTCGTCGGGGTCTTCCCCGGCAACCTCAAGATGGCCGACGACGCGCGTCGCCTGGGCAGTCCCACGCTCAAGGCGGTCGCCTACGGTCGGCTGCCGCTCCAGCTGCCGATGATCAAGGCTGCGCTCAACGCCGCGAAGGCCTGATCCCGATCAGGTGAGGTAGCGCCCGCGGGTGCGCTGCCACCACTCGTGTCGCCGCCCGTAGGCCTCGAGCACCGAGGCCATCGACGGTGCCATCGACGTGCGTCGCGGCGCCTCCGGCGTCGTGTCGTACGACGGCCGGTCGCCGTCCCACCAGACCGGCGCGGTGAGTGCGTCGAGCAGCGGCTCGAGCGCAGTCATCGAGGCCTCGCCCCACGCGATCGCGCGGTCCATGCCGGCGCGGTTGGGGGCCAGGGTCACCGGGCTCAGCGTGGGCGTCATCCGCTCCAGGTGGTCGGCGTACGGCGCGTTGCCGATCATCTGCACCGCGACCGCCTGCGTCACCGGCGTCATCCAGAGGTGCTTGGGGTCCCAGCGCGGGTGCATCGAGTCGAGCGCGACCACCACGCCGTTGCGGGTGCCGATCCGGCCGTCGCGCAGGCGTCGGTAGGCGAGCTCGACCGGCACGTTGGCGGCAGCGACGCCGTCGACGAGCGCGGCGACCTTCTTCTGCGCCATCCACTCGTCGACGAGGGCGATCATGCGTTCGCTCTTCGCCTCGTGGTGCAGGATCCCGGGGATCGCGGCCGAGAACGACTGGGCGTCGACCACGTCGAACTGCCGGGTCAGGTCGTCGGCGCCGATCACCATCGGCTTGACGACGCGCGCGTCGATGAACGAGGCGATCTGCCACAGCCGGCTGCTCGCGACCGGCCCGATGCCGATCGGCCGGAACGGCAGGCCGCGGCCCTGGACGTTGGCGAGCTGCTGGCGCCGGAAGCGGGCGGGAAGGCGCCCGAACAGGTCCTGGTGGACGCCGGAGACCACGCAGTCGAACGGGATCGCCAGGTCCTCCATTCGCATCTGCTCGCCGTCGGGGCGCCTGAAGAGGTCGGCGGCGAAGGCGTCGTAGCGCAGCGCGAAGAGGCTGGTCAGGCCGTGGCGACGGGTGCGCGGCTCGGGCCCGAGGATGCCGCGGTAGGAGAGGCTGTGGGCGAACTCGACGTACTGCTCGATCGGGACCGGCAGCTCCCGGGCGAAGATGCCACCGAGGATGGCGCCCATCGAGCCGCCCATCATGTAGTCGGGGATCCGGCCCGACTCGACCAGCTGCTTGAGCGCGCCGATGTAGACGAAGCCGGCCCCGCCACCGCCTCCGAGCACCAGCACCAGGCTGCGCAGGCCGACCTCCGCATCGAGCTCGGCGGGGGAGAAGTCGTTGCGGTGCCTCTCCAGCAGGGCCTCGCGCTGCTCGGTCTGCTCCGCCTCGAGCGAGCGGAGCACCTCGCGGGCGAGCTGCAGCCGGACCTCGCGGTCACGCTCACGGCCGAGCGACTGGGCGAAGGCGTCGATCACCTTCGAACGCCACTGCGCCAGCTCGTCGCTGACGTCCACGTCGCCGCGCCCTCGCCGCCCTGCACCACCCGCGGCGCCCGGCTCGAACACGGTGAGTCGGGCGAAGCTGATCAGGTACCGCAGGCGCCGCAGCTCCTCCGCCGTGAGCACGTCGGGGTGCGCGAGCGCGCTGCGCACGAGGCGGCGCTCCATGCGCTGCAGGCGGTAGATCGGGTCGTGCGCGCGCTCCTCGCTCGCGGCTGCGGCCTCCGTCGGGATGTCGGCGAGCTCCGGCGGCAGGAACGCCTCGCGACGGCGTACGGGAATGCGCATGATCGGCACACTAGGGCCCCGTGTTCGGCGGTGGCAGCCACTTCGGTGGGGACCCGCCGCCACAAGTAGCCTTGCGCCCATGTCCAGCACCCACCGTCCGGCAGCTCGCGTCATGCGCATGTCCCAGCTCTTCGTCCGCACCCTGCGTGACGACCCCAACGACGCCGAGGTCCCCAGCCACCGCCTGCTGGTGCGCGCGGGCTACATCCGGCGGGCTGCTCCGGGCATCTACACGTGGCTCCCGCTGGGCCTGAAGGTCTACCGCAACGTCGAGCGCATCGTCCGCGAGGAGATGGACGCGATGGGTGCGCAGGAGCTGCAGTTCCCGGCGCTGCTGCCCAAGGAGCCCTACGAGGCGACCAACCGCTGGGAGGAGTACGGCGACGGCATCTTCCGCGTGCAGGACCGCAAGGGCGCCGACTACCTGCTCGGGCCCACGCACGAGGAGATGTTCACGCTCGTCGTGAAGGATCTCTACTCCTCCTACAAGGACCTCCCGGTCTGGCTCTACCAGATCCAGACGAAGTACCGCGACGAGGCGCGTCCGCGCGCGGGCCTGATGCGCGGGCGCGAGTTCGTCATGAAGGACTCCTACTCCTTCGACGTCTCCGACGAGGGCCTCGACGCCTCCTACAACGCCCACCGGGCGGCGTACATCAAGACGTTCGACCGCCTTGGCTTCGACTACGTCATCGTCAAGGCGACGGCCGGCGCCATGGGCGGCTCGAAGTCGGAGGAGTTCCTGGCGAAGCTCGACGTCGGCGAGGACACCTTCGTGCAGTGCGCGGCGTGCGACTACGCCGCCAACGTCGAGGCCGTCACGGTCCCGGCCCCGCCCGCCCAGCCGTACGACGACGTCCCCGCCGCCCACGCGGAGGAGACCCCCGACACCCCGACGATCGACTCGCTGGTCGCGCTGCTCAACGAGCGCTACCCCCGCGACGACCGTCCGTGGGCCGCCGGTGACACGCTCAAGAACGTCCTCGTGATGCTCAAGCACCCCGACGGCACCAAGGAGCCCCTCGCGATCGGCATCCCCGGTGACCGCGACGTCGACCAGAAGCGCCTCGAGGGCCAGCTCGAGCCGATCGAGGTCGAGCCGATGACCGAGGAGGAGCTTCGCTCCTTCCCCGACATCGTGAAGGGCTACATCGGCCCCGGCGTGCTGGGCGAGGAGAAGACCGGTATCCGCTTCGTCGTCGACCCGCGCATCGTCGAGGGCACCCGCTGGGTGACCGGCGCCGACGTCCACAACCAGCACGCGATCGACATGGTCGTGGGCCGCGACTTCACCCCCGACGGCACGATCGAGGCGGCCAACGTCCGCGATGGCGACGCCTGCCCCAACTGCGCGGAGGGCACGCTCGCGTCGGCCCGGGGCATCGAGATGGGTCACATCTTCCAGCTGGGCCGCAAGTACGCCGAGGCGCTCGACCTCAAGGTGCTCGACGAGAACGGCAAGCTGGTCACCGTCACGATGGGCTCCTACGGCATCGGCGTCTCGCGCGCCGTCCCCGTGATCGCCGAGGGCAACCACGACGAGCTCGGCCTCTGCTGGCCGCGCGAGATCGCGCCCGCCGACGTCCACATCGTCGCCGCGGGCAAGGACGCTGCGCTCTTCGAGGCGGCCGAGAAGCTCAGTGGCGAGCTCGCCGCCCAGGGCATCGAGGTCATCTACGACGACCGTGCGGGCAAGATCAGCCCCGGCGTGAAGTTCAAGGACGCCGAGCTGATCGGCGTCCCGACGATCGTCACGGTGGGCCGCGGCCTGGCCGACGGCGTCGTCGAGGTCAAGGACCGACGCACCGGCGCGAAGCAGGACGTCGCCGTCGCCGAGGCGGCCGCCGCCATCGCCGCGATCATCCGCGGCTGACGCGCGGGGGAGCGGTCGTGGGCGTCGACGCGGTGATCTTCGACTGGGGCGGCACGCTGACCGCCTGGCACGACGTCGACTTCCACGAGGAGTCGCTCGCGCTGGCCGAGGCGGTCGTCGGCGCCCACGGGGGACTGGACGTCGCGGCGTCGCGTCTCCACGAGGCCGGCGCGCGGGTCTGGGGCTGGAGCCGCGACCACCAGCGCAGCGCGACGGTCGCCGACCTCTTCGACGAAGCGGGCCTGGAGCACGACCCGGCGCTGCTCTCGGCGTACTACGACTTCTGGGCGCCCCACACCCTGACGGACCCGGAGGTGGGCCCGCTCTTCGAGGCGCTGCGCGCCCGCGGCGTCCGCGTCGGCGTCCTCTCCAACACGATCTGGCCGCGCGCGTGGCACCGCGGCTTCTTCGAGCGCGACGGGGTGGACCACCTGATCGACGGTGACGTGTACACGAGCGAGATCCCGTGGACGAAGCCGTCGGCGCAGGCGTTCCACGCGGCGATGGACGCCGTCGGCGCCACCGATCCGGCTCGCTGCGTCTACGTCGGCGACCGGCTGTACGACGACGTCTGGGGCGCGCAGGCAGCGGGCATGCGGGCGATCCACGTGCCGCACAGCACGATTCCGCCGGACCAGCGCGGTCACACCGAGGGCGTCCCGGACGCCGTCGTGCACCGCATCGGCGAGGTCGCCGACGTCGTCGCCCGCTGGACCTGACCACGGCGTCTGGCCATCCCACTCCGGCGCGTGCCCCTACGCTGTGGCGATGCTGAGGCTGCTTGCGGGATCCGCACTGCTCGTGTCGCTCGTGGCCTGCGGTCCTGCCGCTACGGCGCCCGCGACGGAGGGACTGCGTCCCGAGACGGGGCCGGCGAAGCTCGCTCGGTACGCCGCTGCGGTCCGGGCAGCGGAGCGCGCTGCGAACGCGATGCATGCCCATGACCCGGGACGGTTCGACGAGCAGCTTGCGGACGCAACCGCCCTGATGACTCCGTCGTACGCCGAGAGGTTCAGCAGCTCCCAGCGTGAGCGGAAGCGACTCTTCGACACGTTGCGGGCGCCTGTGGCGCTCGAGCACGTCGACGGAACCGGCCTGGTTGCCGGCGACGGCGACAAGGCGACGGTGTTCCTGGTGGGCCGCGTCGTCGAGCACGCGGTGCGGTCCCGGGACGAGAAGACGCTCCACACGGCCGAGCTGCTGCACCTCGTGCGGGACGGCAGCCGGTGGCTGGTGGCCAAGGTCGACATGGAGACGGAGATCGAGCCGACGGAGATCGAGGCGAAGCCGTCCGACACCTTCGAGGAAGCCCGTGCCGTGGGGAAGGAGCTGGTCGAGCTGCTGGCCGACGGGAACGGGTCGGACGGGGAGGTCGACGGGGCTCGGCTGGGCAAGCTGGCCATCGACTCGGAGACGGCCGAGCGGTGGCGCCTCCTCGACACGCAGCTGACCTTCAACGGGCGTGCCGTGGTGACGGCGATCGAAGAGCTCTCCGCGGACGAGGCCCGCGTGCTCGTGTACGTCGAGGGGGACCGGTCGGACGGAACGCAGGGGCCCGTCGGAGTCTGGCGCTGTTCGCTGGTCCGCAGTCACGGTGCGTGGAAAAGCACCGCGCTGGAGCTCGCCTGACCGCACGGGCTCACGGCTGCAGGTTTCTGCATTGCATAAACCTGCAACTTGATCCATGGGGCTTCGGCGCCCGCGGTGTTGCAGGATCTTCCCTGTACCCCCTGCTCGGACAGGGAGTCAGCGGTTCGCCAGCTCGCTGGTTCCGGGGAAGATCTCGGGGCTCCCCCGGAACCACAGCTGGCGGATCGAACACTCGACGAGGGCCGTGACGGCCCAGCTCCGGTCGGAGCCGGTCGTGTGGGCCACCAGGTCGGCGTAGATCGCCGCCGCCTTCTGCTCCACCTCGAGCGCTGCGGCGTAGCCGGCGGTCTGGGCGCTGACGTCGCCCAGCATGTAGCCGGGTTCGGCGGGGACGGGGGTCCCGCCGAGCGCGGTGATGCGCGCGATCAGGTGGTCGCGCTGCGCGCGGTGCAGGCGGTACGCCGTGGTCACCCGCTCCCGCAGCGTCGAGTCCTCGGGAGCCTGCGCCCCGACGACGCCGAGGACCCAGAGCGCGGCGTGCTCGCCGGCGACCGCTGTCTGCAGGGGAGTTAGGTCGGTGGTCATGCCTGGCCGCCCTTCGAGGCAGAGCGTGGAGTGGGGGCTGCAGCGAGGTGCATGGCGACGCCGGCCGCCATCGACGCGAGAGAGCGCGCCAGCGGACCGCTTGCGGCCTTGCGCGCGCCCGCGGTGAGGGAGCGCTGCAGGCCGGCCTCGCCCCGGCGTACGGCGGCGAGGGCTGCGTCGGGCCGCGCCGGGACCATGACGGAGGGTGCGGCCGGGGCCTGGTCCGTGAGCACGGCGAGGTGCGCGCGGTGGAGCGCGGTGAGCGGGCCGAGCGCGGTCGCGAGACCGACGTGAGTGGTGGCCACGTCGGCGACCAGCCGGGCCTGTGCGGCGATCTCCGCGACGAGGTGGTCGACCGTGGTCGCGTCGGCGTCGCGCTTCGCGGCGGGGGCGCTCACCGAGTCGGGGGGACCCCACTGGCAGCCGGCGGTGGCGGCGACCGCGACGGTCGCGCCGCCGAGGGCCGCCCGGCGGGAGACGGTGATCACGGTGTCAGGCACGGCGTGAACCCTATCGGCCGGTCCGGGCATCCCCGCGGACCCGCTAGTCTTGGCGCCGACAACAGCACAAGGAGGTCGCACTGTGAGCAGTTCCGGACTGGACGCCACCAGGGCCCGCATCGAAGCAGGGCTCACCGACCCCCTGGCCGCACTCGGCCTGGACCTGGAGGCCGTCGAGCTCTCCAAGGCCGGCCAGCGCCGCATCCTGCGCATCGCCCTCGACTCCGAGACCGGTGTGACGCTCGACGAGATCGCCGCCGCCACCAAGGAGGTCGACGACTTCCTCGAGTCCTCCAACGTGATGGGTGCCGAGCCTTACCTGCTCGAGGTCACTTCGCGCGGCGTCGACCGCCCGCTGACGCTGCCGCGCCACTGGCGCCGCAACGCCGGCCGCCTGGTCAAGGTCACCCTCGTCGAGGGTGGCGAGGTCGAGGCCCGCATCGGCGAGTCCGACGACGAGGCCGTGACCCTGCTCGAGGACAAGCGCGCCAGCAAGGGTGCCAAGCCCAAGATCGTGGAGACGCGCGTCGCCTACGCCGACATCGCCAAGGCGCGCGTGCAGATCGAGTTCAACCGCAAGGCGGCCTTCGAGGAGCTCGAGGACGCCGATGACATCGACGACGTGATCGATGAGACCGACGAGGGAGACGACGCCTGATGGACATCGACCTGAGCATCCTGCGGATGCTGGAGCGCGAGAAGGAGATCTCCTTCGACGTCCTCGTCGAGGCGATCGAGCAGGCGATGCTGCAGGCCTACCACAAGACGGCCGGCGCCCAGCAGCGTGCGCGGGTGGTCATCGACCGCAAGACCGGCCACGTCAACGTGCTGGTCCGCGAGCAGGAGGAGGACGGCACCTTCTCCGAGGAGTACGACGACACCCCCGACGGCTTCGGTCGCATCGCCGCCACGACCGCGCGCCAGATCATGCTGCAGCGCCTGCGCGACGCCCAGGACGACATCACGTTCGGTGAGTTCGCGGGCAAGGAGGGTGACATCGTCTCCGGCGTCATCCAGCAGGGCCGCAACCCCGACGACGTCATGGTCGACCTCGGCAAGCTCGAGGCGATCATCCCGCTCGGCGAGCGCGTCCCCGGCGAGAACTACCAGCACGGCACCCGGATCAAGGCGCTCGTCGTCTCGGTGCGCAAGGGCATGCGTGGCCCGCAGATCACGCTCTCGCGCACCCACCCCAACCTGGTCAAGAAGCTCTTCGCGCTCGAGGTCCCCGAGATCGCCGATGGCACCGTCGAGATCGCCGCGATCGCCCGCGAGGCCGGCCACCGGACCAAGATCGCGGTCAAGTCGACGGTTCCCGGCGTCAACGCCAAGGGCTCCTGCATCGGCCCGATGGGCAGCCGCGTCCGCAACATCATGAGCGAGCTCCACGGCGAGAAGATCGACATCGTCGACTGGTCCGAGGACCCCGCCGAGATGGTCGCCCACGCGCTCTCCCCGGCCCGGGTCAGCTCGGTCGAGATCGTCGACCTCGCCGCCCGTGCGGCCCGCGTCGTCGTCCCCGACTTCCAGCTGTCGCTGGCGATCGGCAAGGAGGGTCAGAACGCCCGCCTCGCCGCCCGCCTGACCGGCTGGCGGATCGACATCCGGTCCGACGAGGCCCCCGCCAGCTGAGCCCGGGTCGCCGCTGGTCAACGTGAAGGCTCTTCGTCACCAGGTGACGAAGAGCCTTCACGCCATTTCGGCGCCTCCGGCTGTACGACGGCGCTCGCGCCGGCTGCGCGCAGCCTGGTCGCGATCGACTCCGCGGCGGCCTCGCTCCGGGACTGAACAACGGCCTGCCCGAGCGGCTTGACGAGACCCATCGCAGCCGTGACGTCGAGACGTGTGACGCGCCGGATCGCCTTGACGACCTCCATCCAGTCCTCGCCGAGATCCGTCACCACGACCTCATGCTGACCTTCCTCAAGGAGATCAGCGTTTGCCCGCGCCCACTCGGCCTCGCGCTTGGCGAGCATTTCGGGATGCAGGCCATGTGGACGCCCAGGTAGCGGGAATCGGCGAAGACCGCCGCTGATCAGAGAAACGCCGGCCAGGAGGAGGCCCCAGCCGATGCATCCGATGACGAAGTCGAGCGGAGTCGACCACGACAGCCAGTGGTGATCGGGGCTGACGAAGCGCATGAAGAGCTTCCACCCTACGTAGACGCTACTTGCGCCAACAGTCAGGCGAACTAATGCCGGTCCGAACCGCATGTCGGGAAACGTAGCTGAATGTGGGGGAGGGGACTGCCGGTTCGTCGCCCTGCCCCGCTACCCGGTAGAGTTGTCGCTTGGTGGCTCGCGAACTGAATTCCCCTGCACACACGGCTTCAACACCCGTGCGCACGTGCATCGGATGCCGCGAGCGGGCTGCCCGCCACGAGCTCCTGCGGATCGTCGCGGGGACCGACAGCGAGGGCCGACCGGCCGTCGTACCGGATCCTGCGAAGTCTGCGGCCGGCCGTGGGGCGCACCTGCACCCCACGACCGTGTGCTACGACCTGGCGGTCCGGCGGCGAGCGTTCGCCCGAGCCCTGCGGCTCGAGCAAGGGCTGGCTGCCGAGCCGGTGAGGGCCTGGCTCGAGGCACACACGTCATGAACCACTACAGGAACTGGAGCATCCGCTCATGAGCACTCGATGAGTACTTCGCGATGAGCATGCACACCCACTGACGGTTCGACCCCACAACGCATTCCGGGGCGGGCCGAGAAGGAGTAACACAACCCCGTGGCCAAGCCCCGCGTACACGAGATCGCCAAGGAATTCGGCGTCGAGAGCAAGTTCGTTCTCGAGAAGCTGAAGGAGATGGGCGAGTTCGTCAAGTCCGCGTCCTCGACGGTGGAGCCCCCCGTCGCGATGCGTTTCAAGAAGCAGTTCGGTGACGAGCTGCGTGCCGCCGGTGGCGGTGCGCCCGCCGCCGAGGCTGCCCCTGCCGCGCCCAAGGCGCCGGCTGGCAAGCCCGGCCCCAAGCCGGCCCCCAAGGCTCCGGCGCCTGCCGCTCCCGCTGCTCCGGAGGCTCCGGCCCCCGCTGCGCCGGCTGCTGCTGCCCCGGCCCCCGCCGCTCCGGCCGCCCCCGCCGCGCCCGCCGCGCCGAAGCCGGCTGCTGCCGCTCCGGCCGCCCCTGCTGCCCCCGCCGCGCCGAAGGCCCCCGCGCCCAAGCCGGCTGGTGGCACTCCGGGTCCGCGTCCTGGTGGCGCCCGTCCGGGCGCGCCGCGTCCGGGCAACAACCCGTTCGCTCCGTCGCAGGGCATGGGCAAGCGCCCGGCCGCGACCGAGCGTCCCGCGCCGGCCGATCGTGGCCCGTCGCAGACGTCCGGTGGCGACAACCGCCCGCCGCGTCCGCCGGCTGCCGCAGGTGGTGGTGCCCCTGGTGGAGCACCGCGCCCCGGCATGCCGCGTCCCAACCCGGCGATGATGCCGAAGTCGCCCAACGCCTTCGGTGCCCGCCCCGGCGGTCCCGGTGGTCCTGCCGGCCGCGGTGGCGCTCCGGGTCGTCCGGGCGGTGGCCCGGGTGCCCGTGGTGGCGCTCCGGGTCGTCCCGGTGGTCCGGGTGGTGCCGGTGGCGGCGCGGGTGCTCCGCGTCCCGGTGGCTTCAGCGGTGCTCCGGGCCGTCCCAACGGCGGCGGTGGCCGTCCCGGTGGTCCCGGTGCCCGTGGTCAGACGCAGGGTGCCTTCGGTCGTCCCGGTGGTCCGTCGCGTCGTGGTCGCAAGTCGAAGCGGGCGCGTCGCCAGGAGTTCGAGCAGATGCAGGCGCCCACCATCGGTGGCGTGCGCGTCCGCAAGGGCAACGGCGAGACCGTGCGTCTCGCCCGTGGTGCGTCCCTGACCGACTTCGCCGAGAAGATCAACGTCGACCCGGCAGCCCTGGTGCAGATGCTCTTCTCGCTCGGCGAGATGGTCACCGCGACCCAGTCCGTCGGTGACGAGACGTTCGAGCTGCTCGGTGAGGAGCTCAACTACGTCGTCCAGGTCATCTCCCCGGAGGACGAGGACCGCGAGCTGCTCGAGACGTTCGACCTCGAGTTCGGCGCGGACGAGGGCGACGAGGACGACCTGATGGTCCGTCCGCCGGTCGTCACCGTCATGGGTCACGTCGACCACGGAAAGACCAAGCTCCTCGACGCGCTGCGCAACGCCAACGTCGTCGACAAGGAGGCCGGTGGCATCACGCAGCACATCGGTGCCTACCAGGTCTACGCCGAGGTCGACGGCAACGAGCGCGCCATCACCCTCATCGACACCCCCGGTCACGAGGCGTTCACCGCCATGCGTGCCCGTGGTGCCCAGGCGACCGACATCGCGATCCTCGTGGTCGCGGCCGACGACGGCGTCATGCCGCAGACCGTCGAGGCACTCAACCACGCCAAGGCCGCCGGCGTCCCGATCGTCGTCGCGGTCAACAAGGTCGACAAGCCCGAGGCCGACCCGGTCAAGGTCCGCGGCCAGCTCACCGAGTACGGCCTGGTCCCCGAGGAGTACGGCGGCGACGTCATGTTCGTCGACGTCTCCGCGAAGGCCGGCCTCAACCTCGACGGCCTGCTCGAGGCGGTCGTGCTGACCGCTGACGCCTCGCTCGACCTGCGTGCCAACCCGAACCAGGACGCCCAGGGCCTCGTGGTCGAGGCGCACCTCGACCGCGGTCGCGGTCCGGTCGCCACGATCCTGGTCCAGCGCGGCACCCTGCGGGTCGGCGACTCGATCGTCGCCGGTCCGGCCCACGGCCGTGTCCGCGCCATGCTCGACGAGCACGGCGAGAACATCGAGGAGGCGACCCCGTCGCGTCCGGCCATGGTTCTCGGTCTCTCCGGCGTGCCCGGTGCGGGTCAGAACTTCCTCGTCGTCGAGGACGACCGCATGGCCCGCCAGATCGCCGAGAAGCGCGAGCACCGTGAGCGTGCGGCCATGCAGGCCCAGCGCCGCGTGCGTCGTACCCTCGAGGACTTCATGGCCTCCATGGAGAAGGGCGAGAGCCAGGAGCTCAACCTCATCCTCAAGGGCGACGTGTCCGGTTCCGTCGAGGCGCTCGAGGACTCGCTGTCCAAGATCGACGTCGGCGACGAGGTCTCGCTGCGGGTCATCGACCGCGGTGTCGGTGCCATCACCGAGACCAACGTCATGCTCGCTGCGGCCTCCGACGCGATCATCATCGGCTTCAACGTCCGCCCGCAGGGCAAGGCGACCGAGCTGGCCGACAAGGAAGGCGTGGAGATCCGCTACTACAGCGTCATCTACCAGGCCATCGAGGAGATCGAGGCGGCCCTCAAGGGCATGCTCAAGCCGGTCTACGAGGAGCACACGCTGGGCCAGGCGGAGATCCGTGCGATCTTCCGCTCGTCCAAGATCGGCAACATCGCCGGTTGTATGGTCACCAGCGGCCTCCTCCGCCGCAACGCCAAGGTCCGCATCATCCGCGACGGCAACGTCGTGGCGGACAACCTCGACCTGGCTGGCCTCAAGCGCGAGAAGGACGACGCCGCGGAGGTCCGCGAGGGCTTCGAGTGCGGTCTGTCGCTCCGGAACTTCCAGGACATCAAGGAAGGCGACATCGTCGAGGCCTTCGAGATGCGCGAGATCCCGCGCGGCTGATCGTCGTACGTCGGGAGCGGGGCTGGCCTTCGGGCCGGCCCCGCTTTCGTCCCTGCCAAACTGTCAGCCTGACAGTTCCGGCGTCTGTGACACTTCCGAAGTGTCACGCCACCACCAAAGTGTCAGCCTGACAGTTTGGCCCCGCATGTTTCGCAGAAGGAGTTCGTGATGGCCAGCCCTCGCGTCCGCAAGGTCGCCGACCGGATCAAGGTCGTCGTCGCCGAGATGCTCGAGCGCCGGATCAAGGACCCGCGCCTCGGCTTCGTCACGATCACCGACGTCCGCCTCACCGGCGACGGCCAGCAGGCCTCGATCTTCTACACCGTGCTCAACGGTGACCGCGAGGAGACGCAGAAGGCGCTCGACTCGGCCAAGGGCCTGATCCGCAGCGAGGTCTCCAAGCAGCTCGGCACCCGCATCGTGCCGACCCTGACCTTCATCGCCGACGCGCTCCCCGAGACCGCGCGCGAGATCGAGGACGCCCTCGCCAAGGCGAAGGCTGCCGACGAGGAGCTCGCCGCGGCCCGCGCCGGCGCGCAGTACGCCTCCGACGAGGACCCGTACAAGAAGCCCCGCGTCATCGAGGACGAGGACGACGACTGGGACGACGAGGACGACGAGGAGTGACCCAGCCGGTCACTCCTGGCCTGGTCGTCGTCGACAAGGCCGGCGGCATCACCTCGCACGGCGTGGTTGCCCGCGTACGCCGCCTGGCCGGCACCCGCAAGGTCGGCCACGCCGGCACGCTCGACCCGATGGCGACCGGCGTGCTCGTGCTCGGCGTCGATCGTGCCACTCGCCTGCTCGGCCACCTGATCCTCACCGAGAAGGCGTACGACGCCACGATCCGCCTCGGCATCGCGACGAACACCGACGACGCCGAGGGCGAGGTCACCGCGCGTGCGAGCGCCGGCCACCTCGAGGAGGCGACCGTCCGCGCTGCGCTCGCGGAGTTCGTCGGCGACATCGAGCAGGTGCCGACCGCCGTCAGTGCGATCAAGGTCGACGGCAAGCGCGCCTACGCGATGGTGCGCGCGGGGGAGGACGTCGAGCTCAAGGCCCGGCCCGTCACGATCCACGAGCTCGTCGTGCACGACGTGCGACCCGGTGAGCTCGAGCCCGACGCGACGCTCGACGTCGACATCTCGGTCCGCTGCTCCAGCGGCACCTACATCCGGGCGATCGCCCGCGACCTCGGCGCCGCACTCGGCGTCGGCGGCCACCTGACCGCCCTGCGCCGCACGGCGGTCGGTCCGTACACCCTCGAGCACGCGAAGACGCTCGAGCAGCTCGACGGCGACTTCGCGGTGCTGCCGATCGCCGACGCTGCACGCGCGGCGTTCCCGGCGTACGAGCTGGATGCGGAGCAGGCCCAGGAGGTCCGCTACGGACGCCGCCTGCCGCTGGAGATCGACGCGCTGACGGCGGTCTTCGCGCCGGATGGCGAGTTCCTCGCGCTCTACGAGCCGAGGGACGGCGTCGCACGACCTGTGGCCGTCTTCACCGGCTGACCTGCGGCTGTGGGAAAGTAGCGGCGTGCGAGTGTGGCGTGACGTGAGCGAGGTGCCGGCCGACCTGGGCCGCACCGTCGTGACCATCGGCAACTTCGACGGTGTCCACCTCGGCCACCAGCACGTGGTGGCCCGGGCCCGCGAGGTCGCGGCCGCCCAGGGCGTCGACCACGTGGTCGCGGTGACCTTCGACCCGCACCCGATGGCGGTGCTCCGTCCCGACCACGCGCCGGTCATGCTGAGCACCCTCGACGAGCGGCTCCGCCTGCTGGGCGAGGCCGGGGCCGACGACGTCCTGGTCCTCCCGTTCAGTCGCGAGATCGCCTCGTGGACGCCGGAGGAGTTCGTCCAGCGCGTGATCGTCGACGCGCTCCACGCCCGCGGCGTCGTCGTCGGCGCCAACTTCCGCTACGGCAACCGGGCGGCAGGCGATGTCCATGACCTCGCCGAGTCGGGCAAGAGCCACGACTTCGTCGTCGACGCGGTCGCGCTCGACGGCGGCCCGCAGGTCTGGTCCTCGACGTACGTCCGGTCCTGCCTCGCCGCGGGTGACGTGTCGGGGGCTGCCGAGGCGCTCGGGCGGCCGTTCACCGTGCGCGGCGTGGTCGTCAAGGGCGACCAGCGGGGCCGTGAGCTGGGCTTCCCGACCGCCAACGTGCCGACGCCCGCCGACGCCGCGGCGCCCTGCGACGGCGTCTACGCCGGCACGCTGACCAGGCTCGACACGGGGAAGTGCTTCCCGGCGGCGATCAGCGTCGGCACCAACCCGACGTTCGACGGGGTGGTCGGCCGACGGGTCGAGTCCTACGTGCTCGACCAGACCGACCTCGACCTCTACGGCGTGGAGGTCGAGGTGGCCTTCCGCGAGCACCTGCGCGGCATGGTGAAGTTCGAGGGCATCGAGAAGCTCGTCGAGACCATGCACGACGACGTACGCCGGACCCGCGAGCTCCTCGGCCGCTGACGGGTTGCTACGCGTCGAGGTCCTGCGCCACGAGCGCGGCGATCGTCTCGACTGCGGCCGCATCCTCGCCGGATACCTCGACGGTGTCACCGCAGGCTGCGCCGAGCGTCATGATCATCAACGCCGACGACGCCTCGACGGGCTCGTCACCGGGGACGCCGATGAAGACGTCGACGCCGAGCTCGTCGGCCTTGTCGGCGATGATGCCGGCGGGGCGGGCGTGCAGGCCGACGGCCGAGCCGACGACGACTGAGGTGGTGGGCATGTTCTCTCCTTGGGGTGGGTGCGTGCGGGGGAGGTGGGTCAGACCGTTGCGGGCTCGGGGCTCCGCGAGAGGCTCTTGAGCAGGACCACGGCGAGGGCAGCGACCGCGGTGCCGGCGGCGAGGGCGACCGCGAAGCCGAGCACCCCGTCGACGGCGAACAGCACGAAGATGCCGCCGTGCGGCGCGCGCAGGCTGACGCCGAAGAGCTCGGAGAGGCCGCCGGTGACGGCGCTGCCGAGCATGACCGACGGGATGACGCGCAGCGGGTCGGCCGCTGCGAACGGGATCGCCCCCTCGGTGATGAACGAGGCGCCCAGGAGCCAGGCGGCCTTGCCGTTCTCGCGCTCCGCCAGGCTGAAGAGCCCAGGTCGGACGACCGTGGCGAGGGCCAGGGCCAGGGGCGGGACCATGCCGGCGAGCATGACCGCGGCCATGATCTTGAGCTCGGGCGCGTCGCTGGCGAGGGAGGCGGCCCCGATGCCGGTGGCGGCGAAGGCGTAGGCGACCTTGTTGAGCGGGCCGCCCATGTCGAAGGCCATCATCAGGCCGAGGATGATGCCCAGGAGCACGGCGTTGGCGCCGCTCATGTCCTTGAGGCCGTGCTGCAGCGAGGTCATCAGGTGGCTGATCGGCGTGCCGAGCAGGGTCAGCATGATCGTGCCGACGACGAGCGTGGTCAGCAGCGGGATGACGAGGACCGGCATCAGGCCGCGCGCCCACGACGGGACCTTGCGGCCAGCGATCCAGTGCGCCACCAGGCCGGCGAGCACACCGCCGACGATCGCGCCGATGAAGCCGGTCTGGGGGGTGCCGAACTGCATGACGTCGGTGGCGAGCCCGCCCATGATGAAGCCGGGGGCGATGCCCGGGCGGTCGGCGATCGCGAAGGCGATGTAGCCGGCGAGCGCGGGCACGAAGAAGGCGAACGCCGTCTTGCCGATGATGAAGAGGATCGACGCGACGTAGGCGAGGAGGCCCGAGTCGAACGGGACGTGCTTCAACCCGAGCTCGTGGACGTCGGGGAGGTTGGTCGGCGAGTTCTTCGCGACGACGTCCTTGAAGACGTTGGTGATGTCGTAGCCGCCGAGGAGGAACGAGAGCGCGATCAGCAGGCCGCCGGCGGCGACGAACGGGATCATGTACGAGACGCCGGTCATCAGGATCCGGCGGGTGCGGGCACCCCACGACTCGTTCGCCTCGTCGCTGCCGTGGCCGGCCGCGGCGTCTGCGGTGCCGGCGACGCGCGGCGCGGCCGGGTCGTCGGCGTACCGGAGGGCGTCGGCGATCATGCCGTCGGCGTCGTCGACGGCGCGCTTGACGCCGGAGGCGACGACCGGGAGGCCGGCGAAGCGGGCCTTGTCCCTGACCCCGACGTCGGCGGCGAGGATGACCGCCGACGCCGAGGCGATGGTGGAGGCGGCGAGCGGGGTGGAGCCCGCCGATCCCTGCGTCTCGACGTGGATGTCCACGCCGGCGCGCTCGGCGGCGGCCTGGAGGGCCTCGGCCGCCATGTAGGTGTGGGCGATGCCCGTGGGGCACGCCGTGACCGCGACCAGCGAACGCCGCGGCGCGGCCTCGGCCGGAGCGGCAGCGGCGGCGGAGGCCTCGGCCGCGGGGGCAGGTGCCGGGTTGAGCACGCCGTCGACGAGCGCGACGACCTCGTCGGCGGACGTGGCCGAGCGCAGCCCCTCGGTGAAGGCCGGCTTGACCAGCGCGCGGGCCAGCTTGGTGAGGATCTGCAGGTGGACCGCGTCGCCGCCGTCGGGCGCCGCGATGAGGAAGACGATGTCGGCCGGGCCGTCCTTGGCGCCGAAGTCGACCGGCGGCGCCACCCGCGCGAAGGCGAGCGTCGGCGCGCTGACCGCGGAGGTGCGGCAGTGGGGGATCGCGATGCCGCCCTTGAGCCCCGTCGGGGAGGTCTCCTCGCGGGCGAGGACGTCGCGGATGAGCTGGGCCACGTCGTCGGTGCGCCCGGCGTCGGTGAGCAGGCCGGCGAGGGAGCGGATCACGCTCTCCTTGTCGCTGCCGAGCTGGGCGTCGAGGCGCACCAGGTCGCTGGTGATGAGCTGGGTCATCGGACGGTTCCTTCGGTGAGGTCGAGGACGCGCAAGGAGACGAGCTCCGGGTGCACCTGCGACGGGGTGGGAATGGTCGTGCCGGGAAGTGCGGCGGCCGCGCTGCCGTAGGCGACGGCGAGGGCGAGGCGCTGGTCGGGCGGGAGCAGCCGCTCGGCGCCGAGGAGGTAGCCGAAGAGGCTGGAGTCGCCCGCACCGACGGTGCTGACGACGGTGGTCGGGGGAGGCGTGGCGTGCCAGGCGCCGTCGGCGGTCACGAGCACGGCGCCCGCACCACCGAGCGTCGCGAGCACGGCCTCCACGCCCGCCGAGACCAGTCTGCGCGCGGCCGCGGCGGCCGCGGCGGGGGAGGCCTCGAGCTCGTGGGGGTCGCCGCCGGTGAACGACGCCAGCTCCTCGGCGTTCGGCTTCATCAGGTCGGGGGCGGCGCGGCCGAGGGAGGCGACGAGGGCAGCGAGCGCGTCGTCGCTGGTGTCGACGGCCACCTTCGCCGGCGTACGCCGGAGCGCGGCGACGAGGTCGGCGTACCAGGTGGGCGGGGCGGCGGGCGGCAGGGAGCCGGCGATGACGACCCAGTCCGCGGTGCGCGCGGCCGAGAGGACCATCGAGCTCAGCTGGTCGAGGAGCTCGGCGGAGGCAGGCTCGGCGGTCGCGTTGAGCTTGGTGGTGGTGCCGTCGGGCTCGGTGAGGGTGAGGTTGACCCGGATCGGACCGGCCGGGCCGACGGGTGAGCACCGCACGCCCGCCTCGGTCAGCTCGTGCACGGACGGGTCGTCAGCGGCGGCGGGGAGGATCGCGAGCGTGTCGATGCCGGCGGCGACGGCAGCACGGGAGATGTTCACGCCCTTGCCGGCCGCCTGGGTCGACGTGCCCTCGACCCGCAGCACCGCTCCGCGCGTGAGCGGGCCGCCGAGCGCGACCGTGCGGTCTAGGCTCGGGTGGGCGGTGAGGGTGACGATCACGCGACCACGACCTCGAGGCCGTGCGCGGTCAGCTCGGCGCAGGCTGCCCGGTCGGCGCCCTCGTCGGTGACGACGACGTCGATCTCGTCGAGCCCCGCGAAGCGCTGCGCGGTCTCGGTGCCGAACTTCGAGGCGTCGGCGAGGACGACGGTGCGCCGCGCGGCCTGGACCAGCGCGCGCTTCGTCGCGGCCTCCTCGAGGTCGGGCGTCGAGAAGCCGTGGGCGACCGAGATGCCGTTGGTGCCGATGAAGGCGATGTCGGCACGGAGCCGCTGGAGGGCCGCGACGGTGTCGGCACCGACGGCGGCCTGCGTGGAGGGGCGGACCCGTCCCGGCAGGAGGTGGAGGGAGACGTGGGGCAGACCGGCGAGCCGGGCGGCGACCGGTACGGCGTGGGTGATGACGACCAGCTGGCGGTCCGTCGGCAGGAGCGCGGCCAGGCGGGACGTCGACGAGCCGGCGTCGATCAGGATCGTCGCCTCGCCCGCCGGCAGCTGGGCCAGCGCGGCACGCGCGATCTGGTCCTTCTGGCGCGTGTTGGCGGTGTCGCGCTCGGTCAGCGCGGACTCGATGCTGGCCAGGGCGCCGGCCGGGATCGCCCCGCCGTGGACCCGCCGCACCAGGCCGGCGCGCTCGAGCAGCGAGAGATCGCGCCGCACCGTCTCGGTCGTCACCACGAACTCGGTCGCGAGCTCGGCGACCGAGACGCTGCCGCGGTCGGCGACGAGCTGCGCGATCGCCTGCTGGCGCTCTTCGGCATACATCGTGGGACCCTCCGAAAATCTGTGTTTATGTTGTTTTACCCCCGAACCTGTTGACTGTCTAGGGGGTCGGCGGGTTAATTTGTGAGCGTGGTCACTCAAACTGCTCGTGAGAAGAAGCTGACGCTGCACGGCACCCCGGTCGTCTCCGGAGTCGTCTACGCCCCCGCCCTGCTGGCGCGCGGCGAGATCCCGACCGCCGCGATCGAGGCGTTCGCCAGCGTCACCTTCGCGGACGCCGAGGCCGCCCTCGCGGCGTACGAAGCAGCGGCGGCAGCCGTCGCCGACGGGTTCACCGCGAAGGCGCTGCAGGTCTCCGGCGCCGCAGCCGAGGTGCTCTCCGCCAGCGCCGGGCTCGCCCGTGACAAGGGCCTGCGCTCCGTCGTACGCCGTCAGCTCGCCGCCGGCGAGCCCCTGCTGCGTGCGCTGCACACGGGCGTGGAGCACTTCGCGGGGCTCTTCACGCAGATGGGTGGACTGATGGCCGAGCGGGTGACCGACCTGCACGACATCGAGCGCCGGATCACCGCCCACCTCGTCGGCGTCGCCGAGCCCGGCGTGCCGGTCCCCACCGAGCCGTCCGTGCTCCTCGCGAAGGACCTGGCCCCCTCCGACACGGCGCTCCTCGACCCGGAGCTCGTGCTCGCGCTGGTCACCGGCAAGGGTGGCCCCACGAGCCACACCGCGATCATCGCCCGTCAGCTCGGCATCCCGTGCGTGGTCGGCGTCGCGGGTGCGGGCGAGATCCAGGACGGGGAGCTCGTCCTGGTCGACGGGGCCACGGGCGTGGTCACCACCGGCGCCGACCCCGAGGACGCCCGCCGCCGGGCGGCTGACGACGCGCGCGAGCGGGCCGAGCTGGCCCGCTGGACCGGTCCCGCCACCACGGCCGACGGTGTCGGCGTGAAGCTGCTCGCCAACGTGGCCGACGTGCCGACGGCCCAGACCGCGGCCGGTGCCCCGGTCGAGGGCGTCGGCCTCTTCCGCACCGAGCTCTCCTTCCTCAACCGCGCCGACGAGCCGAGCGTCGAGGAGCAGACCGGGATCTACGCCGGCGTCCTCAGCGCCTTCGGAGCCGGTCGCCACGTGGTCGCACGCACGCTCGACGCCGGCTCCGACAAGCCGATCGCCTTCGCCACGCACAAGGGCGAGGACAACCCGGCGCTCGGCGTACGCGGGCTGCGGCTGTCGTTCGACAACCCGGGCCTGCTCGACCGCCAGCTCGACGCCCTCGCTGCTGCGGCGGCGTCGTCCGGGGTCGAGACCTGGGTGATGGCGCCGATGGTCGCGACCCTCGCGGAGGCCGAGTCCTTCGCCGCGAAGGTGCGCGCGCGGGGCCTCAAGCCGGGCGTGATGATCGAGGTGCCCAGCGCGGCCCTGCAGGCGGCCCGGATGCTCGAGGTCGTCGACTTCCTCTCGATCGGCACCAACGATCTCACGCAGTACACGATGGCCGCCGACCGCATGGCGACCGACCTGGCCCACCTCACCGACGCCTGGCAGCCGGCCGTCCTCCAGCTGGTCGCGATGACCGCGCAGGCGGGCGTCACCGCGCGCAAGCCGGTGGGCATCTGCGGCGAGGCGGCGGCCGACCCGCTGCTCGCCTGTGTCCTGGTCGGGCTCGGCATCACGTCCCTGTCGATGGCGCCCGCCGCGGTCCGCCCGGTGGGTGCGCAGCTCAGCCGCGTCACCATGGCCGACTGCCGTCGTGCGGCCGAGGCCGCGCTCGCGGCGATCGACCCCGATGCGGCGCGTGCCGCCGTACGCGAGGCGCTCGGCTGATTTCGCTACCTAAGTAGGGGGCTGCCTCAGGGGTAATCCTGATGCGTTTGTCGGTGGGGAGCGGCAGGCTGTGACCCATGCACAGACACGTTGCCGGCGCCCTGACCGGGCGCAAGACGAAGTACGTCGTCCTCGTGTTCTGGATCCTCGCGATGGTGGTCTTCGGCGGTTTCGCCGGCAAGCTCGCGGACGTCCAGAACAACGAGGCCAAGTCCTGGCTCCCGGCCTCGGCCGAGTCGACCCAGGGCTTCGACAAGATGACGCCGTTCCAGGACCCCAACACCATCCCCACGACCCTCGTCTACACCTCGACGACGGTCACGGGTGACGCCCTCGCGAAGGTGGCGGCAGGCGACATCCCCGAGCTCTCGAAGCTCGAGGGGGTCCAGGGCACCATCGCGCCGCCGCTGCTCTCCAAGGACGGCGAGGTCGCCCAGCTGACGGTCAAGTTCGACGTCGGCAAGAACGGCTGGAACAAGATGCCGGCGCTCGTCGACGACATCCGCGCCATCGGTGACCATGACGGGGTCAAGCTCCACGTGACCGGCAGTGGCGGCTCCGCCGCTGACGCGGCCGAGGCCTTCGGCGGGCTCGACACGACGCTGCTCCTTGCCGCGGGCCTGGTCGTCATCGTGATCCTGCTCTTCGTCTACCGCAGCCCCTATCTCTGGTTCCTCCCGATCTTCAGCGTGGCGGTCGGCCTCGGCGTGACGATGGGCTTCGTCTACCTGATGGCGAAGTACGCCCACCTCACCGTCAACGGCCAGAGCCAGGCGATCCTCAGCATCCTCTGCATCGGTGCCGGCACCGACTACGCGTTGCTGCTCGTCTCCCGCTACCGCGAGGAGCTGCGCAACTACGAGGACCGCCACGAGGCGATGGCCCATGCGCTCCACCGCGCGGCCCCCGCGATCCTCGCGAGCGCGGCCACGGTCGCGCTCGGCATGCTCTGCCTGACCTTCGCCGAGATGAGCTCCACCCGCGGCATGGGCCCGGTCGTGGCGATCGGCGTCGCGATGACCTACCTCGTGATGGTCACGCTGCTTCCCGCGCTGCTGGTCATCTGCGGCCGCTGGGTCTTCTGGCCGAAGCGCCCGGAGTTCGGCTCCGTCGAGCCGGGCGAGTCCGGCGTGTGGGCACGGATCGGTCAGCGGATCGCGGTGCGCCCGCGCACCATCTGGGTCGGCGGCACGATCCTGCTCGCGATCGCCTGCCTCGGCCTCTTCCGCCTCGACGCCAACGGCCTCTCGAGCGACGACACCTACACCAAGGAGTTCGACTCGATCACGGGCCAGAAGGTGCTGGTCGCCCACGGCATGGCCGACCAGTCCAACCAGCTCCTGGTCGTGGCCAACGCGGCGAAGCAGACCGAGGTCCAGCAGGCGCTCGAGGGTGTCGACGGCCTCGACCCGATCACCACGCCCAACGGCCAGGTCAAGAGCTTCCCGCTCGGCCCGCCGCAGGGCGGCGTCGTGGCGATCGCTGCCGTGGTCAACGCCGACGTCTCCTCGCCCGCGGCGTACGACGTCGTCGACGCGGCCCGCGACGCGGTGCACGGCGTCAAGGGTGCCGACGCGCTCGTGACCGGCCAGTCGGCGATGATGCTCGACACCAAGGGCGCCAGCCAGCGCGACGACAAGGTGATCATCCCGATCGTCCTGGTCGTGGTCTTCCTGGTCCTGATGCTCCTGCTGCGGGCTCTGGTCGCCCCGCTCGTGCTCCTCGCGACGGTGATCCTGTCGTTCGGCGCGGCGCTGGGCATCTCGGTGCTCCTCTTCGAGCACGTCTTCGGCTTCGCCGGGTCGGACCCGAGCTTCCCGCTCTTCGCGTTCGTCTTCCTGGTGGCCCTGGGCATCGACTACAACATCTTCCTGATGACCCGTGTGCGGGAGGAGTCGGCCGTCCACGGCACTCGTAAGGGCGCGCTGATCGGCCTGACCTCGACCGGTGGCGTGATCACGTCGGCCGGCGTGGTGCTCGCGGCCACGTTCCTGGTGCTCGCGTCGCTGCCCCTGGTCTTCCTCGTGGAGATGGGCACGACGGTCGCGCTCGGCGTCATGCTCGACACGATGGTCGTCCGCTCGATCCTCGTGACCGCGCTCAACCTCGACCTCGGCGACAAGATCTGGTGGCCGAGCAAGCTCGGTCAGGGGTCGTCCGAGCCCGACGACGCTGCGGAGCTCGTCAACGCCTGAGCCGGCAACGACCGACCCGCTGCCTCGTGACGCCACGAGGCAGCGGGTCGCCGCATTTCAGCGCTGCGTCAGGAGAGCGTCACCGGCAGCCCGGAGAACGCCGCGTTGCCGCTGACGTCGAGCCGCTCCGGGTCGGTCAGGTCGTTGATCGAGACGCCGGTGACCTGCGTCGCCCGCCCCATGCGTACGCCGTCGCGCTGGTGCCCGTAGCCGTGGGGGAGTGACACGACACCCGGCATCACGTCGTCGGTGGCGAGTGCCTCCACCTTCACCGCGCCCACGCGGGAGGTCACGGTCACGAGATCGCCCGACACGAGCCCACGGGCGTCGAGGTCGGCGGGGTTGACCAGCAGCTGGTGCCGGTCGCGCCCCTTGGTGAGGCGCTCGCTGTTGTGCATCCAGGAGTTGCAGTCCTGCTTGTGCCGGCGGCCGATCAGCAGGAGCTCGCCGTCGGCCGGGGGAGCCTGGGCGCGCAGCCGGTCGAGGTCGCCGAGCACGAGCGGCTGCGCCGCGTCGACCCGCTTGGCCCTGGTCATGAGCCGCTCCGGGAAGAGGCCTTCCTGCAGCGGTCCGAGGTCGACGCCGGCGGGCGACTTCCGCAGGTCCGTGATGCGGACGGGCGAGCGGAACCGGAGCAGGTTGGCGATGAGGAAGGTCGGGCTCGGGCGCAGCCGCACCTGCAGCTCGAGCCGCCGGCGCAGCGGTGGCCTGCGGTCGAGCCGCTTGATGGTCCGCAGCCCGATCTCGCGGAAGATCTCCCAGTCGTGGCGCTGGTCGCGCGCCTTCGGGAAGACCGCCGGGGTGAAGCGGGCCGTGTTGCGGACCGCGAAGTGGTGGAAGACCAGGTCGTAGTGGTCGCGCTCGAGGGCACTTGTGGGCGGCAGGATGACGTCGGCGTGCCGGGTCGTCTCGTTGACGTAGATGTCGACCGCGACGTAGAAGTCCAGCCCTGCGATCGCCCGCTCGAGCGCACTGCCGTCGGGCGTCGAGAGCACCGGGTTGCCGGCGACCGTCAGCAGCGCGCGGACCTGGCCCTTGCCCGGCGTCTCCATCTCCTCGCGCATCACCGAGACCGGCAGCTCGCCGCCGAACTCCGGCACCCCGCGGACCCGCGACGCGAACCGGCCCACGTGCCCGCGCCCGAGCAGGCCGAGCTTCACCAGGTCGATCGCCGGCGTTGGCAGCATCACGCCGCCCTCGCGGTCGACGTTGCCGGTGAGCAGGTTGAGGAGCTGCAGCGCCCACTGGCACACGGTGCCGAACTCGTTGGTCGACACCCCCATCCGCCCGTACGCCGCGGCGCGCGGCGCCGTCGCGAACTCGGTGGCGATCCGGCGGATCGTCGCCGCCGGCACCCCACTCATCGCCTCCGCGCGCTCGGGGGTGAACTCCGCGACCGCGTCGGCGACGGCATCGATCCCGTCGAGCCACTCCGGCGGGTTGGCCAGGCCGCTGTCGATCAGGGTGTGGACCAGGGCGAGCAGGACCCACGCGTCGGAGCCGGGCCGCACGAAGACGTGCTCGTCGGCGATCTTCGCGGTCTCGGTGCGCCGCGGGTCCACCACGACCATGCGACCGCCGCGCTCGCGCAGCTCGCGCCGGCGACCGGGGAAGTCGGGGACGGTCATCAGGGATCCGTTGGAGGCCATCGGGTTGGCGCCGAAGACGAGGAAGTAGTCGGTCCGGTCGATGTCGGGGATCGGGATCATCAGCTGGTGCCCGTAGAGGAGGTGCGCGACGAGCTGGTGGGGGAGCTGGTCGACCGAGGTCGCACTGAAGTGGTTGCGCGTGCGGAAGGCGCCGGCCAGCGTCACGCCGTGCGTCATCGACCCGAGGCTGTGCACGTTGGGGTTGCCGAGGTAGATGGCCAGGGCGTCCTGCCCGTGCTGGTTGATCGCGGTGGAGAGACCGTTCGCGACCAGCTCGAACGCCTCGTCCCAGGTGATCTCCTCCCACCGCGCGTCAGCTCCGGTGCCCACCCGGCGTACGGGCTGGCGGAGGCGGTCGGGGTCGGCGTGGATGTCGCCGATCGCCACGCCCTTCGGACAGATGTGCCCGCGCGAGAGCGGGTCGTCCGGGTTGCCGCGTACGCCGGTCACCCGGCCTGCCTCGATCGTCAGCTCGAGGCCGCAGATGGCCTCGCACAGGTTGCACACGCCGAGCGTCTTCCGGGCCTGCTGGGTCTCCATCCCTGCATCGTGGCAGGACGGGCGCCGATTGGGCAGGGAGTCGGCGCTGGGATAGCCTTGCCCGGTTGCCCATTTCGGGCAGCACCGCCGTAAGAACGGCCGCGGAACCAGAGTGCCCCGGTGAACAGGCCCGGGCGCGCCGCGCAACGAGACGAAGGAGGACCGCGCTATGTCGATCGGTACCGACGCGGAGACCAAGAAGAAGATCATCGCCGAGTACGGCAAGTCCGAGGGTGACACCGGTTCTCCGGAGGTCCAGATCGCGCTGCTCTCGCACCGCATCTCGCACCTCACCGAGCACCTCAAGCAGCACAAGCACGACCACCACTCGCGTCGTGGCCTGCTGCTCCTCGTCGGCCAGCGCCGTCGTCTGCTGAACTACCTGCAGAAGACCGAGATCGAGCGTTACCGCTCGATCATCGAGCGCCTCGGCCTCCGCCGATGACCTGAGAGAGCCGCTGCCCGACACGGGCGGCGGCTCTCTTTCATCACAGGGGCGCGCTCGGTAGGCTCGCCCCGCACACACAACTGAACACATCCACATCATCCGGAGCGACCCGCGCACACGTCGGCACGGTCCTCGGTAGTGGCCTTCAGACCTCCCCTTCGTTGGGGGCACCGCTGCGGGCCTCGATCGAAGACCGGCCCCCTCACATGAGGGACCAGGCGGGGACTCATCTGCAGCACCCGCCTTCGAAAGGCGGTTCGTGGATCGCTCCACGTACAGAAAGGGTTCGCCTTGACCGAGGCAACCATCTCTGCTGTCGAGACCGTTCTCGACAACGGCAAGTTCGGCACCCGCACGATCAAGTTCGAGTCGGGTCTCCTCGCTCGTCAGGCCGCCGGTGCCGTCACCGCGTACCTCGACGACGACACCATGCTTCTCTCGGCGACGACCGCCGGCAAGACGCCGAAGGACCACTTCGACTTCTTCCCGCTGACGATCGACGTCGAGGAGCGCATGTACGCCGCGGGCAAGATCCCCGGCTCCTTCTTCCGCTCCGAGGGTCGCCCGGGCGAGGACGCGATCCTCGCCTGCCGCCTCATCGACCGCCCGCTGCGCCCGACCTTCAAGAAGGGTCTGCGCAACGAGGTCCAGGTCGTCATCACCGTCATGGCGCTCAACCCCGACGTGCCGTACGACGTGCTCGCGATCAACGCCGCGTCGGCGTCCACGCAGATCTCCGGCCTGCCGTTCTCCGGCCCGGTCGGTGGCGTCCGCGTCGCCCTCATCGACGGCCAGTGGGTCGCCTTCCCGCGCCACTCCGAGCTCGAGCGCGCCGTCTTCGACATGGTCGTCGCCGGCCGTGTCACCGAGACCGGCGACGTCGCGATCATGATGGTCGAGGCCGAGGCCACCGAGCAGACCTGGGACCTCGTCCAGTCGGGCGTGCAGGCTCCCTCCGAGGAGGTCGTCGCGACCGGCCTCGAGGCCGCCAAGCCCTTCATCAAGCAGCTCTGCGAGGCGCAGGCCGAGCTGGCGAAGGTCGCCGCGAAGCCCGTCCAGGAGTTCCCGATCTTCCTCGACTACGAGGACGACGTGTTCGCGGCCGTCGAGGCTGCGTGCAAGGCGCAGGTCTCCGAGGCCATGACGATCGCCGACAAGCAGGACCGCGAGGAGAAGCTCGACGAGCTCAAGGCCGCGCTCCTGGAGCAGGTCGGCCCGCAGTTCGAGGGTCGCGAGAAGGAGATCGGCGCGGCGTTCCGCTCCGTCTCCAAGCAGTGCGTGCGTGAGCGCGTCCTGCGCGACAAGGTCCGCATCGACGGCCGTGGCCTCTCCGACATCCGCGCCCTGAGCGCCGAGGTCGAGGTCATCCCGCGCGTGCACGGCTCGGCCCTCTTCGAGCGTGGCGAGACCCAGATCCTGGGCGTCACCACCCTCGACATGCTCAAGCTCGAGCAGCAGCTCGACACGCTGTCGCCGGAGAAGCACCGCCGGTACATGCACAAGTACATCTTCCCGCCGTTCTCCACGGGCGAGACGGGCCGCGTCGGTTCGCCGAAGCGCCGCGAGGTCGGTCACGGTGCGCTCGCGCGCCGCGCCCTCCTGCCGGTCCTGCCGACCCGCGAGGAGTTCCCCTACGCGATCCGCCAGCTCTCCGAGGCCATGGGCTCCAACGGCTCCACCTCGATGGGCTCGGTCTGCGCCTCGACGCTGTCCCTGCTGCAGGCCGGCGTTCCGCTCCGCGCCTCCGTCGCGGGCATCGCCATGGGTCTCATCTCCGACACGATCGACGGCAAGACCGAGTACGTCGCGCTGACCGACATCCTCGGTGCCGAGGACGCGTTCGGCGACATGGACTTCAAGGTCGCCGGCACGCGCGAGTTCGTCACGGCCCTCCAGCTCGACACGAAGCTCGACGGCATCCCGGCCGAGGTCCTGGCTGCGGCCCTGACCCAGGCCCGCGACGCCCGCCACACGATCCTCGACGTCATGGCCGAGGCCATCGACGAGCCCGAGGAGATGTCGGTCCACGCGCCGCGCATCATCACCGTGAAGGTCCCCGTCGACAAGATCGGTGAGGTCATCGGCCCGAAGGGCAAGATGATCAACCAGATCCAGGACGACACCGGCGCCTCGATCTCCATCGAGGACGACGGCACCGTCTACATCGGCGCGACCAACGGCGAGGCTGCCGAGGCTGCCCGATCGGCGATCAACGCGATCGCCAACCCGACCATGCCGGAGATTGGCGAGCGCTACCTCGGCACGGTCGTGAAGACGACCAACTTCGGCGCGTTCGTCTCCCTGCTCCCGGGCAAGGACGGCCTGCTCCACATCACGAAGCTCCGTGCTCTCAACGACGGCAAGCGCGTGGAGTCGGTCGAGGACGTCGTCTCCGTCGGCCAGAAGATCCAGGTCCAGATCGCCGAGATCGACGACCGCGGCAAGCTCTCGCTCGTCCCCTTCATCGAGGGCGCTGACGAGGCTGACGCTGCCGAGGCTCCGGAGTCGGACGCCTGAGCGTGATCACACGTCGCAAGAAGGCAACCGCCCGGCAGGAAACTGCCGGGCGGTTGTCCGTTCCCCAGGAGATCGGCTCGACCCGCACCGTCCTGGTCGAGAAGGACGACGCCGGCCGCGTCGTCTCCCGCGTACGCCGCACGGTGCTGCCCGGCGGCCTCCGCGTGCTCACCGAGGAGATGACCGGCGTCCGCTCGGCCAGCATCGGTGTCTGGGTCGGTGTCGGCTCGCGCCACGAGACGCCGAAGCTCCACGGCGCCTCGCACTTCCTCGAGCACCTGCTCTTCAAGGGCACGGCGTCGCGCTCCGCGCTCGACGTCTCGATCCTGCTCGACGAGATCGGCGGTGACTTCAACGCCTTCACCGCCAAGGAGTACACCTGCTTCCACGGTCGCGTGCTGGCTGAGGACCTCCCGCTCGCGATCGACGTGCTCGGCGACATGATGTCGAGCTCGGTGATCACCGACGCCGACGTCGAGGCCGAGCGCGAGGTCATCCTCGACGAGATCGCCATGCACGACGACGACCCCGAGGACGTCGTGCACAACCTCTTCGCCGAGCAGGCGTGGGGAGACAGCCCGCTGGGCCGTGGCATCGCCGGCACCGAGGAGTCGATCACGGCGCTCACCCGGGCGCAGATCAGCCGCTTCTACGCGAAGCACTACCGTCCGGCCAACATGGTGGTCTCGGTCGCCGGCAACGTCGACCACGCCACCGTCGTACGCCAGGTGGGGGAGGCGTTCGGCCGGGGTGACTTCCTGGCGACGGACGAGGAGCCCGTCGTCGCGACGCTCGCCGCCACGGCGCGCAGGGTCACGCCGGGGGAGCGCCACGCCCGGCGGCCACTCGAGCAGGTCAACGTCGTGCTGGGCCACCGGGGCCTGACCCGCAGTGACGAGCGCAGGTTCGCGCTCGGCGTCCTCAACACGGTGCTGGGCGGCGGCTCGTCGTCCCGCCTCTTCCAGGAGGTGCGCGAGCTGCGCGGGCTGGCCTACTCGGTCTACTCGTTCGCGAGCCACCACGTCGATGCGGGCCTGGTCGGCGTCGCGGTCGGCTGTCTGCCCGCCAAGCTCGACGAGACCCTGGCGGTCGTCCGCGCGGAGCTGCGGAAGGTCGCCAGCGACGGCATCACCGCCGAGGAGCTGGCCCGCGGCAAGCGGCAGCTCGCCGGCAGCATGATCATGGGCCTGGAGGACTCCGGTGCCCGCATGTCGCGCAACGGCAAGGCCGAGCTGATCTACGACGAGCTGATCGGCCTCGACGACGCGCTCGAGCGGATCAACGCCGTCAGTCTCGAGGACGTCGCGTCGCTCGCGGCCGACCTCTTCAGCGGTCCCGAGCTGCTCGCAGCGGTCGGTCCCTGATCGCGAGCTCGTTGGGTAGTTGTGCCCATCGACCGGGGGCCTGCCTGCCGGGAGCATTCTCGGCAGGTGGGCGCATCGGGCGGCCACACGGTCCCAGGAGTCCTCGATGTCCCTCACCCGCAAGCTGGTCCTGAGCGCAGTCCTTCCCGCCATGGCTGCTCCGGTCGTCGTGCTCGGAGCCGCGACCTCGGCCGAGGCCTACCCGATCATCTGCGACCCCGGCACGAGCTGGACGAAGGTCGGGTCGCCGACGCGCGTCAACCAGGTCACCCACATGAAGGGCATGGAGAACTTCACGGGGAGCACCGCCACGCGGACGGCGACGGCGTCGCGGGTGACGACCATCGAGGCGAGCGTCTCGACCACCTACTCCGTCTCTGCCGAGGTCTCCGCGAGCATCTTCAAGGTGTTCTCCGCCAAGGCCAGCTCGTCGTTCGGCATCACCGTGGCCGCCAAGGGCTCGAAGACGAACACCTCGTCGGAGTCGGTCACCTGGACGATGAAGCCCGGTGACAGCTACGTCTTCTACGCGGGCAGTCGCAAGGTCACCGCGCACTGGACGCGGTACCGGTGCAACGGCAACGGCACGGACTTCTCGGTGACCTCCAGCGGCTCCGCGAAGTCGTTCTACGGCACGACCGAGGGCGGCGTCGCGTGCAAGGCCACTCCGCCGGTCGGCACCATGGCGTACGTCGCGAAGGTGAAGTACTGCTGACTGCCGCTACTTGCGGCCGATGATGCCGACCATGGCCGGCCGCTTGCTCTGCACCGCGGAGACGCGGAACCCGGCCTCGGCGAGGGCGTGTGAGGACTTCTCGACCATCATGCGCACTTCGTCGAGGCGGGTCGCCTCGTAGAAGAGGTGGACCGTGCCGCCCGGGGTCAGCTTCTCGTGGAGGAGTGCGACCTCCTCGCGGCAGTCACGGATCCAGAAGAGGTTCACGTTGACCGCGAAGACCTTGTCCAGGCGCTTCACGGGCACGCGCAGGGTGGCGAGGTCGATGTGCCGGACGGTGAGCCGGCCGGAGTCGACGTACTCGGCGTTGACGCGCTTGGTGCGGTCGACGGCAGCCTCGGAGCGGTCGATGACCATGAGCTTGCCCTTGCCGAGTCGGCTGGCGACGAGGCCTGCCGCTTCGCCCGCCCCGCAGCCGATCTCCAGGACATGATCGTCGGGCTGGACGTCGAGGATGTCGACGGCCCAACGGATGCGCGCGGGGATGGTCTGGATGGCCATGGGCCTAAGACTGCCAGTTGTGTCCCGCGGAGGCATCCGGACACCCTGTGATGTCTGCGTTGAAGTAGGTTTGTGACCGTGGCTGAGACGAAGGTGAAGGTGGGCGTCCTCGGGGCGCGGGGCAAGGTCGGCGCCGAGATGTGCGCGGCGGTCGAGGCCGCGGAGGACCTCGAGCTGGTCGCGTCGATCGACGCCGGAGACGACGTGCAGGCTCTCGTGACCAGCGGGGCGCAGGTCGTGATCGACTTCACGCACCCCGACGTGGTGATGGGTAACCTCGAGTTCTGCATCGCCCACGGCATCCACGCGGTCGTCGGCACGACCGGCTTCGACGAGGCGCGACTCGCGCAGCTCGAGCAGTGGCTCGCGGCATCGCCGCAGACCGGCGTCCTGATCGCCCCGAACTTCTCGATCGGCGCGATCCTGATGATGAAGTTCGCGACGATCGCCGCGCCCTTCTACGACTCGGTCGAGATCATCGAGCTCCACCACCCGACCAAGGCCGACGCCCCGTCCGGCACGGCGGCGCGCACCGCCAAGCTGGTCGCCGAGGCGCGGGCGGCCGCCGGCTCCCCGCCGTTCCCCGACGCGACGTCGCAGGAGATCGAGGGTGCCCGCGGTGCCGACGTCGACGGCGTCCGGGTCCACGCGCTGCGCATCCGCGGCATGATCGCCCACCAGGAGGTCGTCTGTGGCGGCCCGGGTGAGACGCTGACGATCCGCCACGACTCGATGGACCGCGCATCGTTCGGTCCCGGCGTCCTGACCGGCGTCCGCCAGATCGGCTCGCGCCCCGGCCTCACCGTCGGCCTGGAGCACTTCCTGGACCTCTGAGGCCCCGGACACACGCAGAAGGCCCGCTCCCTCAGGGGAGCGGGCCTTCTGTGTCGACAGGCGCTGGTGGCGTCCGTCAGCGGTAGTTGTCGGGCAGCGACTGCCCGATCTTCACCTGCGGCTTGGGCAGGCGCAGGATGCGCAGCTGCAGCGAACGGACCAGCGCGTAGTACGTCACGCCCTTGAGGGGCTTGCCGGGGAGGCGACGACGCACCTCGCGGCGGGCCTTGAAGCGGACCCAGAGCAGGTCGGCGACCACGAGCACGACGGCGGTGAGCCACATGCCCTGCCCGAGGACCGGGTTGATGGAGCTCAGCACCAGGATCAGGACGAGCAGCGGAGCGAAGAGCTCGGCGAAGCCGAGCCGCGAGTCGACGACGTCACGGAGCAGGCGCTTGACCGGGCCCTTGTCGCGCTCGGGGAGCCCCGAGTCGTCGCCGGTCTTGTAGGCGGCCTGCAGCTCCCGCATCGACTCCTTGCGGCGCGACTTCTGCGCCGCACGCTGGGCCTTGGGGTCCGAACCGAGCCGGGCCCGCGCGCGGGCGGCCGCCTCGGCCTCCTTGCGCGTCGGGGTCGGGCGCCCCTTCTTGCCGGTGGCGTTGGGGGCGGCGTCGTCAGACGGCTTGGGAGTCAACTTCAGGCCTTCGTGCGGGCGGGACGGGACGCGCCCAGCCTACCGGTGGCACGGCCGGAGGCCGCCGCGTGGATACCCTCCCTCCCGTGACCATCACGATCGACCAGCTCCAGGTGGGCGACGACGCGGGAGCCTGGGCCGCCGCCGGCTTCGCCGTCGCCGACGACACGTGCCACCTCGGGTCGGTCGCGGTGCGGCTCACGGGCGCTGCGGGGCCTCGCGGCGTACGCCGGTGGGTGCTGTCAGGAGTCACTCCGGAAGCGGTGGAGGAGTTCGTGGCCGCGGAAGGCGTGGCGACGGTCGTGGCCGACGCCCCGCCCGTGCCGGGCACCGGCGCGCCCCACGACCTGGGCGTGACCCAGATCGACCACCTGGTGCTGATGACGCCGAACATCGCGCGCACGACCGCTTCGCTCGAGGCGCTCGGACTCGACGTACGCCGGGTGCGTGACGCCGAGCTGGCCGGCTCACCCGTGCGCCAGGTCTTCTTCCGCCTCGGCGAGGTCATCCTGGAGGTGATCGGTGCGCCGACGGGCGAGGGGGAGGGCCCGGCGACGTTCTGGGGGCTCACCCACACGGTGGGCGACATCGACGCCGCGGCGGCGTACCTCGGCGAGCGCTGCGGCCGCGTCAAGGACGCAGTGCAGCCCGGCCGCCGGATCGCCACCGTCCGCACCCGCGAGCTCGGGATCTCCGTAGCGACCGCGCTGATCAGCGCCTGATCAGGCCTTCTTCACGACCGACGACTTGAGCTGCATGCGGCCGAAGCCGGGCACGGTCGCGTCGATGTCGTGGTCGCCGACGCCCTGCTGAAGGCGGATGCCCTTGACCTTGGTGCCGACCTTGATGGTGCCTCCGCCGGCGCCCTTGACCGGGAGGTCCTTGGCGATCACGACGTCGTCACCGTCACTGAGGACGTTGCCGTTGACGTCGCGGATCAGTGCGGCATCGGCCTGCTCGGCAGCCTCGGAGGGCGACCACTCGTGGGCGCACTCCGGGCAGACGATGAGCTCACCCATCTCGTAGGTGTACTCGGAGGCGCACAGGGGGCACGGGGGCAGGCTCATCGACATTCCGATCTGATCAGGTCTTCAAGTGGCGGGGAGAAACGAGGCGCCCCGGCGTGCGGCCGGAGCGCCTCGGTGGAGCTCAGTCCTTGTGGGACTTGCCGGGCAGGGCGAGCATGCGGTCGAGCGCGACCTTGGCCCAGTGCTCGGTGTCCGGGTCGACCTCGATGACGTTGGGGACCTCGCCGTTGACGAGGGACTCCAGCGTCCACACGAGGTGGGGGAGGTCGATGCGGTTCATCGTGGAGCAGTAGCAGACGTTGCGGTCGAGGAACATGATGTTCAGCTCGGGGTGCGCGTCGGCCAGGCGCTTGACGAGGTTGAGCTCGGTGCCGATCGCCCAGCTCGAGCCGGCGGGCGCCTTCTCGATCTGCTTGATGATGAACTCGGTCGAGCCGACGAGGTCGGCCTTGAGCACGACCTCGTGCTGGCACTCGGGGTGGACCAGGACGTTGAGGTCCGGGACCTTCGCGCGCAGCTCGTCGATGACGTCGGGGGAGAAGCGGCCGTGGACCGAGCAGTGGCCCTTCCACAGGATCATCTTCGCGTCACGCAGCTGCTCGACGGTCAGTCCGCCGTTGGGCTGGCGCGGGTCCCACACGACGCACTCGTCGAGCGCGATGCCCATCTGCAGCACGGCGGTGTTGCGGCCGAGGTGCTGGTCGGGGAGGAAGAGGACCTTGGCGTCGGGCTTCTGGGCGAAGGCCCACTCGAGCGCCACGTCGGCGTTGGACGAGGTGCAGACCGCACCGTCGTGCTTGCCGCAGAACGCCTTGATGTCGGCGCTGGAGTTCATGTAGGTCACCGGCACGACCTGGTCGGCGACACCGGCCTCGGTCAGCGCGGCCCAGGCGTCCTCGACCTGCGCGAGGCGGGCCATGTCGGCCATCGAGCAGCCGGCGGCCAGGTCGGGAAGGATGACCTTCTGCTCCGGCGCGGTCAGGATGTCGGCCGACTCGGCCATGAAGTGCACGCCGCAGAAGACGATGAACTCCGCGTCCGGACGGGCCGCCGCGTCGCGCGCGAGCTTGAACGAGTCACCGGTGACGTCGGCGAACTGGATGACCTCGTCACGCTGGTAGTGGTGGCCCAGCACGAAGACCCGGCTGCCGAGGGCGGCCTTCGCCGCGGTCGCGCGGGCGACCAGGTCCGGGTCGGAGGCAGCGGGCAGGTCGCCCGGGCACTCGACGCCGCGCTCGGCGTCGAGGTCCTTGCCGCGCCCGAGCGGGAGCAGGGGGAGGTCGACAGTCGTCATGCGCCCATCCTAGTGACCGAGGCGCCCCTCGACCGGGGCGCGTCCGAGCGGGCAACCGTGCCCGGTCCGGGGATGTTCCCGGCAGGATGTCCCCGTGCTGGTCCTCATGGCCCCTGACAAGTTCGCAGGGACACTCACCTCGGCGCAGGCCGCAGCCGCGATGGCAGCCGGGTGGCTCCGCCGTGCGCCGGGCGACACGGTCGACGCAGTGCCCATGTCCGACGGCGGCCCCGGCTTCGTCGACACGCTCCACGCCGCGCTCGACGGGCGCCTCGAGGCGGTCACCGTCCGCGGGCCGCTCGGGGAGCCCGCCCCGGCGACGCTCCTGCTCGTCGGCCACACGGCGTACGTCGAGACCGCGCAGGCCTGCGGCCTCGCCCTCACCGGCGGCCGGGACGCCCGCCACGCCACGACGTACGGCGTGGGGGAGCTGCTGCTGGCCGCCCTCGACGCCGGCGCCCACGAGGTGGTGCTGGGGCTCGGCGGCTCCGGAACGACCGACGGTGGTGCCGGACTGCTCGCCGCCCTGGGCGCGAGCGCCGACCGTGACCTGACCGCGGGCCCGGCGGGCCTCGCGGGGGTGACGACCGTCGACCTCACGCAAGCGCGCGCCCGCCTGGCCGGCGTCACCCTGGTCGCCGCCAGCGACGTCGACAACCCGCTGACCGGCCTCTTCGGCGCTGCGAAGGTCTTCGGTCCGCAGAAGGGGCTGGCCGACGACGAGCTCCCGGCCGTCGACGGTGCCCTCCAGGACCTGGCGGCGGCGACCGACCGCAAGGCAGCCGCGGAGAAGGGAGCGGGTGCTGCCGGCGGGCTGGGGTTCGCCCTGGCCCTGCTGGGCGCACGTCGCCGCTCGGGCCTCGAGGTGGTCGCCGACGCGACCGGCCTGGCCGAGCGCATCGCCACCGCCGACCTCGTGGTCACCGGCGAGGGCGCCTTCGACGTCACCAGCCGCGGTGGCAAGGTCCCTGCCGGCGTGGCGCGGCTCGCGGGCGAGCAGGCGCGGCCGTGCATCGTCCTCGCCGGCCGCGTCGAGGTGGGCAACCGCGAGATGCGCGCGCTGGGCGTGGAGTCGGCGTACGCGATGGTGGAGCGGGCGGGGGAGCGCGCGCTCACGGAACCGGTGGTCGTGCTGGAGGAGCTCGCGGCGCACGTCGCGGGCCAGTGGTCCCGCTGATCGGGCCGGTCGGCGACGACGCGGGGGAATAACCGTGCGTGTGCGACCATTGAGGACGTCGAACAACGACACCAGACCTTCTCTGGCAAAGACTTCAAGGAGTGACCATGGGCGACGCTTGCTGCGGCGGCGGTGGCGGACACAGCCACGGCGCGCCGGCCGCGACCCTCAACATCGAGGCTCCCCGCGACTTCGAGACGCGTGCTGACCAGATCAACCTGAGCCCGGTTGCTGCGGGCAAGGTGAAGAGCCTGCTCGAGCAGGAGGGTCGCGACGACCTCGCGCTCCGCATCTCCGTGCAGCCCGGTGGCTGCTCCGGCCTGCGCTACCAGCTCTTCTTCGACGAGCGCACGCTCGACGGCGACGTGACGACGGACTTCGACGGCGTGACCGTTGTCGTCGACCGCATGTCGGTGCCCTACCTCAACGGTGCGGTCATCGACTTCGTCGACACCATCGAGAAGCAGGGCTTCACGATCGACAACCCCAACGCGTCGGGCTCCTGCGCGTGTGGTGACAGCTTCCACTGATCCGACGCGCTCGGAGCAGACGAAGGCCCCCGCCGGATGGCGGGGGCCTTCGTGCGTCTGAAGGGCTGGGCCGGCTCAGCTCGGGCGGTCGAAGAACGCCGCGCCCATGCGGGCCAGCCGGTCCGAGACGGCCAGCGCCGGAGCCTTGGCGCGCGCCGGGGCTGCGCCGGCCACGGCCGACACGACCTCGACCGCGCGACGCGGGATCGGGACCTTGATGTTGCGCTTGGCCTCCGCGCAGTCACCGTGCATGTCGGCGGGCGAGCTGGCGTCCTCGTAGGGCACGTGATCAGGCTGGGTGGCAGTCGTCATGGCCTCGACGCTAAGGACTACCGACGGGTATCAGAACCCCTACCGAACGGTAGTCTTCCGCGCATGTCGCTCCTGATCACGGGCTCCATCGCCACCGACCACCTGATGACGTTCCCTGGCCGCTTCGCGGACTCGCTCGTCGCGGAGAAGCTGGACAAGATCTCGGTCTCGTTCCTCGCCTCCGACCTCGAGGTACGCCGGGGCGGTGTCGCGGCGAACATCGCCTTCGCGCTCGCCCGCCTCGGAGAGCGGCCTGTCCTCGTCGGCGCGGTCGGTGAGGACTTCGCGGAGTACCACTCCTGGCTCGACCGCCACGGCGTCGACTGCTCGTCGGTCCACTACTCCGAGACGCAGCACACCGCCCGCTTCACCTGCACGACCGACACCGAGATGAACCAGATCGCGTCCTTCTACCCCGGTGCCATGGGCGAGGCCGGCCAGATCGAGCTCAAGCCGATCGTCGACCGCGTCGGGGACCCGGCGTACGTGCTGATCGGCGCGGACGACCCGGGCGCGATGCTGCGCCACACCGAGGAGTGCAAGGAGCGCGGCTACACGTTCGTGGCCGACCCCTCGCAGCAGCTCGCGTTCGCCGACGGCGACCTGATCCGCCCGCTCGTCGACGGTGCCGACATCCTCATCTCCAACGAGTACGAGGCCGAGCTGATCACCGCGAAGACCGGCTGGACCGCCGACGAGGTGCTCGCCAAGGTGGGCACCTGGGTCACCACGCTCGGCAAGGACGGCGTCCGGATCCAGGACAAGGACGGCCTGCTCGTCGAGGTCGGCGTGCTCGACGGCGTCACCCCCGTCGAGCCGACCGGCGTCGGCGACGCGTTCCGCGGAGGCCTCCTCGCGGGGCTCACCCGCGGCCTCGGCTGGGAGCGCGCGGCCCAGCTCGGCTGCACCGTCGCGGCGTACGTCGTGGAGACGGTCGGCACGCAGGAGTACACCGCCACCCGCGACGAGATGCTGACCCGCCTGGGCGCCACCTACGGCGACGCTGCCGAGAAGGAGATCCGCGAGGCGCTCGCCTGACCTGCTTCAGCTGAGGCGGCGCACCCGGTAGACGGGTGTGCCGTCTTCTGCTGTCTCCTCGCCGAGGTACTCCTGGCCGCGCATGCGGCACCACGCCTGCGTGTCGGCACGCGCTGCCACGTCCGTGGCCGCGACCGCGATCTCGTCACCCACCGCCACGCCCGGGAGCGCCTTGGCCAGCGCGATGATCGGCGCCGGGCAGCGCAGGCCGCGACAGTCCAGGTCGAGCCTCACAGTCCGACCTCGGCACGCAGGTCGCGGACGACGCCGGGCAGGAGCGCGAGGAACCGGTCGACCTCGTCCTCGGTGGTGGTCGTGGTGAGCGAGAGCCGGACGTTGCCGTGCGTCAGGACGCCCATGGCCTCGAGCACGTGGCTCGGGGCCAGCGTCGAGGCGGTGCAGGCCGACCCGGACGCCACGCCGAAGCCCTTCTCCGCGAGCCGGGTCACCAGCGCCTCGCCGTCGACGTACAGGCAGGAGAAGGTGACCAGGTGGGGGAGCCGGTCGTCGGGGGAGCCGACGACCTCGACGTCGGGGATGACGGTGACGGCCTCGCGGACCCGCGCCACCAGCGCGTGCTGACGCTTGTTGGTCTCCGTGCGGTCGGCCACCACGGCCTGCAGGGCGGCTGCGGCTGCGAGCGTGGCGGGGATGTTCTCGAAGCCCGACCCACGCTCGTCGACGCGGTCGTCGACCGGGTAGGGATTGCGCCAGGGCGAGCCCTTGCGGACGAGCAGGACACCGACGCCCGCCGGCCCGCCCCACTTGTGTGCGGAGCCCGCGGCCACGGACCAGCCGTGGGGGAGCGGCAGCCGTCCCATCGAGGCGCACGCGTCCATGAAGAGGGGTACGCCGGGAGCGACCTCGGCAGCCGCCTCCACGGGCTGGAGCGTGCCGACCTCGTGGTTGGCCGACTGCAGGGCCAGGGCGTGGAGTCCGGAGCCGGCGCGGAGGGCTCCGCCGAGCTCGTCGAGCGCGACGCGCCCGGAGCGGTCCACCGGGATCGAAGCGACGCGCGTGTCGAGCACGCCGGTCGCCCAGTCGGCGGCGTGCAGGACCGAGGAGTGCTCGACGGCGGAGTGCAGAAGGGTCGACCCGCGGCGCCGCGCCCCGAGCAGGCCGAGAACGCCGCGGTGAACCGCATCGGTGCCGGAGGACGTGAACGACACTTCCTCACGGCGTACGCCGAGTGCGGCGGCCGTCGCCTCGCGGGCGTTGTCGAGGATCAGGCGCGCATTGCGTGCCTCGCCGTGCAGCCGGCGTGGGTCCGCCCAGCCGTGGTCGAGCGCCGCGAGAAGCGCCTCCCGGGCCGCCGGATGCAGCGGTTCGGCCGAGGCGGCGTCGAGATACCCGGCGTGCGGGTCAGAGGGCAATCTCACACCGCGAACCTACCGGGCGGGCAGGGGCACAAGACGCCCCGGTGTTCCGCTAGAGTCCGCCGTATCCGTGAAGTCTTAGAGGAAGGCTCGTTGTGGGTCTGCACATGACCAGGCGTGCTCGCCGGACGGCGCTTGGAGCGTTCGTCGGCGCCAGCTTCCTTCTCCTCGGGGCCTGTGACCCCGAGACCGAGAAGCAGTTCCACCACTGGGCCATGCCCAGCAACAGCCCGGGCACCGTTCAGGGCCAGGACATCTTCGAGCTGTGGAAGGGCGCGTGGATCGCTGCCCTGATCACGGGCGGGATCACCTGGGCCCTGATCTTCTACGCGTCGTGGCGGTTCCGCCGTCGCAGCGACGACGAGATCCCGGTGCAGACGCGTTACAACCTGCCGCTCGAGATCTTCTACACGATCGCCCCGATCATGATGGTCGTGGTGTTCTTCGCGCACACCGTGCGCGTGCAGGAGGCGGTCCTCAACGAGACGCCGAAGCCGGACAACTGCGTCCAGGTCGTCGGTCAGCAGTGGTCGTGGACCTTCAACTACAGCGAGTCGTGCGACGACGCCCAGGCGGGCACCGGCAAGGTGCTCTACACCGCCGGCACCGGGTCGCACATCCCCACGCTCGTGCTGGAGAAGGGCAAGACGACGCAGTTCTGGCTGTCGTCGCCCGACGTCATCCACTCGTTCTGGATCACCGGCTTCCTCATGAAGATGGACATCATCCCCGGCCAGTCCGGCGAGGACCGCAACCACTTCTCCGTCACCCCGAACAAGGTGGGTGACTACCGAGGCAAGTGCACCGAGCTCTGCGGCGTCTACCACTCGCGCATGCTCTTCAACGTGAAGGTCATGGACAGCGCGGACTACGACGCGTACATGGCGCAGCTGGCCAAGGACCCGGAGCACGTCGCGGACGCGCCCCTCCTGGGCGGCGAGCACTCCACCACCACCGCCGGCCTGACGGCCGGCGACACCGAGACCGGAGGCAACGAGTGAGCGCGGCAACTGCGCCCCTGACCGCCAGCGGCCGCAAGCCGCTCGGCACGAACATCTTCCGTCTCCTGACGACCACCGACCACAAGCTGATCGGCAAGATGTACCTCGCGACGTCGTTCGCGTGGTTCATGTTCGGTGGCCTCCTTGCGCTGCTGATGCGCTCGGAGCTCGCCTTCCCGGGCACCCAGGTCGTCAGTGACGAGACGTTCAACCAGCTCTTCACGATGCACGGCACGATCATGCTGCTGCTCTTCGCGACGCCGCTCTTCTTCGGCTTCGGCAACGTCGTGATGCCGCTGCAGATCGGCGCTCCCGACGTCGCGTTCCCGCGTCTGAACATGCTGAGCTACTGGCTCTACCTGTTCGGTGGCCTGATCGCCGGTGCCGGCTTCCTGACCCCTGAGGGCGCGGCCGACTTCGGCTGGTTCGCCTACACGCCGCTCTCCAGCGCCGTCCGCTCGCCGGGCGTCGGTGGCGACATGTGGATCATGGGCCTCTGGATGGGTGGTCTCGGCACCATCCTCGGTTCGGTCAACTTCATCACGACGATCATCTGCATGCGTGCCCCCGGCATGACCATGTTCCGGATGCCGATCTTCGTGTGGAACACCCTGATCACGTCGATGCTGGCGCTCCTGGTCTTCCCGATCCTCGCGGGCGCGCTGCTCATGCTGGAGGCGGATCGCAGCCTCGGGGCACACGTCTTCGACACCAACCACGGTGGCGCCATCCTGTGGCAGCACCTGTTCTGGTTCTTCGGCCACCCGGAGGTCTACATCATCGCGCTGCCGTTCTTCGGCATCGTGACGGAGATCCTCCCGGTCTTCAGCCGCAAGCCGATCTTCGGCTACGTCGGCCTCGTCGGCGCCACGCTCGGCATCGCGATCCTGTCGGTCGCCGTCTGGGCGCACCACATGTTCGTCACCGGTGCGGTCAACCTGGCCTTCTTCTCCGGCATGACGTTCCTCATCGCCGTCCCGACCGGTGTGAAGTTCTTCAACTGGATCGGCACGATGTGGGGTGGCTCGCTGAGCTTCGACACGCCGATGCTCTGGTCGGTCGGCTTCCTGACGACCTTCCTCTTCGGTGGTCTGACCGGCATCATCCTGGCGTCGCCGCCGCTCGACTTCCACCTCTCCGACTCGTACTTCGTGGTGGCGCACTTCCACTACGTCGTCTTCGGAACCGTGGTGTTCGCGATGTTCGCGGGCTTCTACTTCTGGTGGCCCAAGATGACCGGCCGCATGCTCAACGAGACGCTCGGCAAGGTCCACTTCTGGATCCTGTTCGTGGGCTTCCACCTGACCTTCCTCGTCCAGCACTGGCTGGGTGTCGAGGGCATGCCGCGCCGCTACGCCGACTACCTCCCGGACGACGGCTTCACCACGCTGAACCAGGTCTCGACCGTGGGCGCCTTCCTGCTCGCGTCGTCGACGATCCCGTTCATCCTGAACGTGTGGCTGTCGCGCAAGTCCCCGCTCGTCGAGGTCGACGACCCGTGGGGCTGGGGCCGCTCGCTCGAGTGGGCGACCAGCTGCCCGCCGCCGCGCCACAACTTCATCACGATCCCGCGGATCCGTTCGGAGTCCCCGGCGTTCGACCTGCACCACCCCGAGATCGCGGCCCTCGAGGTCGAGTCCAACGAGCATGAGGAGATCGGCAAGTGAAGGCAGAGGCTTGGGTCTTCGGATCCGTCACCGCGTTCTGCGCGCTGGTCACCCCGGCGTACTGGGTGATCACGGACAACTCCGCCAAGGGTGGTGACTGGACCGGCACGTCGGCCCTCACCATGACCACGCTGCTGTTCGCGATGGTCACCCTGTACCTCGGGTTCCACGCCTCGCGCATGGACCCGCGTCCGGAGGACCGCAAGGACGGCGAGATCGCCGACGGCGCCGGCGAGCTGGGCTTCTTCCCGCCCTACTCCTGGTGGCCGCTCTGGTGCGCCCTGACCCTCTCGGTCATCGTGCTGGGCGTCATCATGGCCTGGTGGCTCTTCGCCATCGGCGTGATCCTCGGCCTGCTGGCCGTGCAGGGCTGGATCTTCGAGTACTACCGTGGAGAGCACGCTCACTGAGCCACTCCCACACCTGACAAGGGCCCCACACGCGGTGATGATCAACACCGCGGGTTGGGGCCCTTGGCGTCTCTCGGGAAGTTAATCTGGATGCTGCACATCTTTCTGTGATCTGGAGCTTCCCCATGACCGTTGGCCTCACCCTCGCTGCCCGTGTTGCGGCGGGTCTCGGCGCGCTGGCGCTGCTCACCTCGTGCAACGCCGTTCCCGAGGCCCTGGGCGGCTCCGCCGAGGCCAGCACGCCCTCGCAGGCGACGGCTGTGCCGAAGCTGACCACCAACGTCCACGGCACCGCGGTCACCGTCGACTCCCACGTCGTCGCCCGGGCAGCCGACGGCACGTTCTCGGCCGTCATCCTGAAGGCCCGCGACGGCGAGACCGCCGGTGCGAAGATCCCGGGCAAGATCGCTGCTGACGGCACGACCTGGCGCGCCGCCGCGCTGCTCGAGCCGGCCACGACGTACGTCGTCCTGGCGCGCGTCAAGGACGCCTCCGGCAAGGAGGTGCCGCTGCGCACGCGCTTCGTCACGCAGTCGCTCGAGGGTCACCAGGTCTTCCCGTCGGTGGCGCCGCTCGCCGGCGAGACGGTGGGCGTGGGCATGCCGGTGATCGTGCAGTTCGACGCTCCGGTCGCCGACAAGGCGCGCTTCGAGAAGCTCATGAAGGTCACCAGCACGCCCCAGCAGCAGGGCGCCTGGCACTGGCTCAGCGACCGCGAGGTGCACTGGCGGCCGGTGTCCTACTGGAAGCCGGGCACCGACGTGCACGTGCAACTCGACCTGAACAGCATCCCGGCAGGCAATGGCTTCTACGGCCAGGAGACGCGCTCGATCGACTTCCACATCGGCGACGCCCACGTCTACAAGGTCAACGCGCAGACCGACCAGATGCAGGTCTACTCCAACGGCACGCTGCTGCGGACGCTCCCCGTCACGACCGGCATGAAGGGCTTCACGACGCGCTCGGGCACCAAGGTCATCATCGAGAAGAACCCCGACCGCAGCATGGACTCCGAGACCGTCGGCATCGCGAAGGACAACCCGCTCTACTACCACGTGGACCACGTCCTCTGGACGATGCGCCTGACGTACTCCGGCGAGTTCATCCACGCTGCGCCGTGGTCCGTGGCGTCGCAGGGCCACGCGAACGTCTCGCACGGCTGCACCGGCATGTCGACCGAGAACGCCCAGTGGCTCTTCAACATGAGCCGCCGCGGTGACGTCGTCGAGACCACCGGCACCGACCGGCCCATGGAGCTGACCAACGGCTACGGCGACTGGAACGAGTCCTTCGCCGACTGGAAGGCCGGCTCGGCCCTCTCCTGAGACCGCGCCGGGCGTACGCCGAGACGGCGCTTGGTTGCGCTTCTCTCCACAGGGTCGGCCGCAGCCAGTGGCGCGGCCCGCACGCGTCACGCACAACTGAGGCATGACGCCCTCATACCTGGACTACCTCTCATCGGCTGACCTTCCTGTCCCTCAGGACCGACCTTTCGGGGTCGCCGAGGCGCGCGACTGCCTCGGCGGCTGGAGGGGCGTCAGAGCGGCGGTCGCCGCGGGCCTCGTCACGCAACCGCTGCGCGGGGTGTACGCCGTCTCCACGCTGCGCGACGACCTGGCTCGCCGACTGGCAGTGGTACGGATGGTCGCACCGCCGGACGCGGTGGTCTGCGACCGCACTGCGGCCTGGCTACATGGCGCACCGATGGCGCTGGCCCCGGGGTCGCATCTCGCGACGCCCACCCCACAGCTGTACCTGCCGCCCGGCCGGCGACTGCGCAACGGGCTGGTGGAGAGCGGTGCCCGGGAGCTCCTTCGTCGTGACGTCGTGGAGATGGACGGGCTCCTCGTGACGTCGCCGCTGCGTACCGCGTGCGACCTGGGACGGCTCCTTCATCGCGACCAGGCGCTGGCCGCCCTCGACAGCATGCTCAGGTCTGCGACCGTGACGCGGGAACAGCTCGTGGCGGAGGTCGAGCGATTTCGCTGTCAAGGGCCAGTAGGAACTGCCCAGTGGCGGTCATGAAACCTGCCCGCTGACGGTCACGAGAGTTGCCCGGTGGTGGCCATGGGATCTGCCCATGGGGGCTGCGGCCACCACCGACCAGGGATCAGCTCAACGGGTTCACCCCCTGGCCGGCGAGTGCTTGGGTGAGTCGTACTGACTCACCTGAGGTCTGGCAGACGTGGGCGTGGTGCAGCAGCCTGTCGACGGTGGCGGTGGCCAGCGTCTTGGGCATCAGCTCGTCGAACCCCGACGGGTGCAGGTTCGAGCTGATCGCGACCGAGCGCTTCTCATAGGCGGCGTCGACGAGCCGGTAGAGCCCCTCGGCGGCGTCGGCTGCGACGGGCAACAGGCCGATGTCATCGACGATGACCAGGTCGGCGCGCAGGACGCGGGCGATGGCCTTGGTGACGGTGTCGTCCGCGCGGTGGCGGCGCAGCAGCACGCCGAGGTCTTCCAGGGTGAACCAGGCGACCTTCAACCCGGCCTCGACGGCCTGCTGACCGAGGGCTTCCAGGAGGAACGTCTTGCCGGTCCCGGACGGGCCGCACACGACGAGGTTCTCGCGACGGTGCACCCATTCCAGGGTGCGTAGCGCCTGCTGGGTCGGTGCTGGGATCGAGGAGATCTCGGGCTGCCAGGCCTCGAAGGTCTTCCCGGTCGGGAACCCGGCCGCGGCTCGTCTGGTGGCGAGTGCGGAGCGTTCCCGGCCGGCGACCTCCTCGGCGAACAGCGCCTTCAACACCTCGGCGGGCTCCCAGCGCTGGGCTTTCGCGGTCGCGACGACCTCGGGGGCGTGGCGGCGGATGTGTGGCAGCCGCAGCTTGCGCAGTAGGTCTTCCAGGTCGGCGGGCAACGGCGGCGCAGTGCTCGTGGTCGTCACGCGATCACCTGCTCGTCGGTCCCCGATGCCTGCACCGGCGCTCCGAGTCGTGCCCACGCGCTGGTGCCCTGGGTCAGCGAGGAGTCTTCACTGGCCCTGAGTGCACGGTGCTCACCGCCAGGCCGGCGGGATCCACGTCCGTGGTGGTGGTCCAGGATCGAGGACAGGTCGGCCTCGGCGAACCGGCCGTGGACCGCGGCGTGGCCCAGTGCCCAGTCGACCTCGACGGGGTCGAACAGCTTCGCCAAGGCGAGCGCTTCAGTCATCTTCACGCGCATCCGCGGGGTGCCCGCGGCGGCGGCCTCGACCAGCCACAGCCTCGCGCCCTCGCCCAGGTCGAGGAACTCCGCTTCCGCGGCGTTCTTCGGACGCGGCCGGCGCTCCAGCGGCCCTTCGGGCTGGGGCGGGAAGTGCGCGTCGTCGATCTTCGGCGTGCCAGGCGTGGCCCGCCGGTGGCGGGCGACCTCGACCGGACCGTCCTCGCCGACGTGGACGACGACGACCTGCTCGTCCGCGCCCACACCCTGGGTGCGGACCCATACGGTCTGACCGAGCAGCGTGTGCGGGACCGAGTACTGGCCGGACTCGAAGGTCACCATCGGCGTGTTCGCCGGCACCTGCCGGGTGACCCCGAACGCGACCGTGTGCGGCGTCGTCGGGACCGGGTGCAGCCGGGCCCGCTCCTCGGCGAGCATCGCCACCGGTGGCCGCTTCGTCACCCGGTGGGGTCGGGTGTTGACCTTCTCGCAGAACGCCACGCACGCCGCCTCAAGCTCAGCGAACGAGGCGTAGGCCCCGCGCAGGTTGGTGTCCTTCGGAACGAGGTCGGCCTTGCTGATCTTCACCGACGACTCGGTGCCGCCCTTGGACGCCGGGTCCGCCGGGACGCAGGTGTGGACGGTCACCGAGTAGTGACGCGCGAACGCCACCAGCTGCGGATTCCTGACCGGGATCCCGGCGATGTGCGCGACCGTGACGGTCTTCTCATTGTCGGTCAGCACGTAGGTCGGCACCCCGCCCAGCCGGCGGAACGCCTGGTCAAGCGCGGCGAAGACGCTCGGCATCGTCTTGTCGCGCAGCGGGATCACGACCCGGAACCGCGACCAGGCCAGCCACGCGACGAACAAGACCGTCTTGACGCCGTCGACGACGGGGCCGTCGCCGTAGTCGTACTGCAGCCACATCCCCGGCTCGGCCACCCAGGGACGGTGCACCCGGACCCGGCCGGCCCGGTAGGCAGCCTTGACCTGCGCGACCGCGCGGCGGGTGGTGCGCTCGGAGCCGGTGTAGCCCAGCGCGACGAGCTTCTCGTGCGCGATGTCGGCGCGGACCTTCCCGTGGCTGCGTTCGACCCACTCCTCGACCTTCGGCAGGTACTCATCGATCAGCTGCGGGCGGGCCGCGGCGCGGTCCAGCGCGCCGCCGGCAGCACGGCGCTCGACGTAGTGCTTGACCGTGTGATGGGAGCAGCCGGCCAACTCCCCGGCATCGCGCAACGACCCGGTCAGGTCGTAGGCATCCAAGATTTCCATGATCTCCTCGGCAGACTTCAACTCATCCCTTCCTCGGGAGCGATAGGGCGCATCAGCACCGCTCATCGCACCCGAGGAAGGGGCCTCAACCGCGCAGCGCGGCGAGGCAGACGACGTCGTGTCGGGCAGATCCCATGACCGTCAGCGGGCAACTTTCATGTCCGCCAGCGGGCAGCTTCGTGGCCGTCTCCGGGCAGTTTCTCGTGGCCGCCGACATTTCGCGGTTATCGCGGCGTACGTCGCCTCCGCGAGCTGGCGCCGATCGCCGACGGTCGAGCGGCGTCGCCGGGGGAGAGCATCCTTCGCCTTCGCTGGATCGACTGCAGTGACTTGCCCACGCCTGACCTGCAGGTGGAGGTGGCGACTCCGTGGGGCACGTCCTACTGGCTCGATCTGGGGGTGCCCGAGATCCGCTACTCCGCCGAGTACGACGGAGCTGAGTGGCACGGGGAGGATCGGCGGGAGCACGACGCTGCACGGCGGAGCTGGATCGAGGACGAGCAGCACTGGACCGTCGATCGCTTCGTCGGCAGGAACGTCTACGGCCCGTGCATGGATGCTGACGTCCGCCTGCGCGACGGCGTACGCCGGGCGCTCGCGGCCCGGCGTACGACCTGGTACTGCGTGTGACGAATGGACGTCTCGGCGTGCGGAACGGTGACGAAGCGCCACGTCGGCGGGGAGGGAAGCAGAAGGGCCGCCACTCCCGGTGGGGGAGTGGCGGCCCTTCTTCAGGTGCCGGGGCGGTCAGACCGCCTCAGTCGGTGGTGCGTCAGTGGCGGAGCTCTTCGCCGGCGACGTCGTGGTGACCGTCGAACTGGTGGCCGTCAGCGGCGTGGGCGAGACCGGCCTCGAGCTCGTGCTCGTGCTCGGCGTGGTGGTGCGCCTCCTCGAGCTCCTGGGCGGTCGGCTTCTGCACGTTGTCGGCGAACATCCAGGTCGACAGCTTGGCGCGGAGCTTCGCGGCGCGGGCGCCCTTGGCCTCGACCTCACCGTTGACCGGGGCGGCCACGACGTTGTCACGAGCACGGGCGGTGAGGCGGTAGGCCTCCTCGCCGCTGATCGGCAGGTGACGCTCGGAGTAGGCACCCTCGGGCGACCGCATGATGATGCCGGTCTCGTAGCCGTGGAGGATCTTCTCGCTGTCGTGGCGCTGCAGGGCGATGCACCAGCGCTTGGCGATGAAGAAGACCAGCACCGGCACGACGAAGACCGCGACGCGCATGAAGCGGGTGATCCACTCCATGTTCAGCGAGAACTGCGTGGCCAGGAGGTCGTTGCCGCCGGCGGCCCAGAGCAGGCCGTAGACAGACATCATCGCGGCGAGGAACGCCGTGCGGGTCGGGGCGTTGCGCGGCCGGTCGAGGATGTGGTGCTCGGCCTTGTCGCCGGTCACCCACGCCTCGAGGAAGGGCCACATCATCATGACGCCGAGCAGGATCATCGGCGCGACCTCACCGGGGAGGAACACGTTCCACGACCACGTCGTGCCGAAGATGTGCGTCTCCCAGTGGGGCATGATGCGGAGCAGGCCCTCGGCGATGCCCATGTACCAGTCAGGCTGCGAGCCGGCGGTGACCTTGGAGGGGTCGTACGGACCGTACTTCCAGATCGGGTTGATCGAGAGCAGGCCGCCCATCAGCGCGGTGACGCCGAAGACGATGAAGAAGAAGCCACCGGCCTTCGCGGCGTACACCGGCATCATCGGGTAGCCGACGACGTTCTCCTCCGTGCGGCCGGGGCCGGCCCACTGGGTGTGCTTGTGGTAGACGACGAGCAGCATGTGCGCGGCGACCAGGGCCAGGATCAGGCCGGGGACGAGCAGCACGTGGGCGACGTACAGGCGGGGGATGATCGCCTCGCCCGGGAACTCGCCGTCGAACATGAAGAACGACATCCAGGTGCCGACGACCGGCGTCGACTTGATCAGGCCGTCCGCGATGCGCAGACCCGTGCCGGAGAGGAGGTCGTCGGGGAGCGAGTAGCCCGCGAAGCCCTCGACGACGCCGAGCAGGATCAGCACGCCACCGATGAGCCAGTTGACCTCACGCGGCTTGCGGAAGGCGCCGGTCACGAAGACACGCATCATGTGCACGAGCATCGCGGCGATGAAGATCATCGCGGCCCAGTGGTGCATCTGGCGCAGCAGGAGGCCGCCACGGACGTCGAAGGAGATGTCGAGCGCGGACGCATAGGCCTGCGACATCTCGACGCCACGGAGCTGGTCGTAGGAGCCCTGGTACTGGACCTCGCCCATCGACGGGACGAACCAGAGGGTCAGGAAGACACCGGTGACGAGCAGGACGACGAAGCTCCAGAGAGCGATCTCGCCGAGCATGAAGGTCCAGTGGTCGGGGAAGACCTTGCGGATCATCTTCTTCTGCGAGGTGGCGAGACCGAGACGGTCATCGGCCCACTTCACGACGGCGGAGCCCTTCGCAGCCAGGCCCGAGGCCGGGACGGCGGCGGGCGTGGTGCCGTTGGACTTGGCGACGTTGTCGGTCACTTGTAATCACGCTCCCAGTAGCTCGGGCCGACCGGCTCGAGGAAGTCGCTCTTGGCGACGAGGTAGCCCTCGTCGTCCACCTCGATCGGCAGCTGCGGCAGCGAGCGGGCAGCGGGACCGAAGACGACGCGGCCCTTGTCGGCCAGGTCGAACGTGGACTGGTGGCAGGGGCAGAGCAGGTGGTGCGTCTGCTGCTCCCACAGGGCGATCGGGCAGCCCACGTGGGTGCAGATCTTGGAGTAGACGGCGATGCCCTCGTGCGCCCATGCAGCGGTGGCGGAGGAGATGTCCTTCGGCTCCATGCGGACGACGATGACGGCCGACTTGGTCTTGGCGACCTGCAGGGCCGCGCCCTCGAGCGAGCGGGACTCGATGTCCTCGCGCTGCTGGGCGGTGGCACGCGGGTCGAAGGCGTCGACGAGGCCCTCGGGCTCGGCGTTGACGAGCTGGCCGATCTCCATGTCGGAGGCCTTGATCCAGCGACCGGTGACGTCGTTGACGACGCGGATGCCGGACTTCCAGAACGTCTTCTCGAGCGTCTTCTTGATGTTCGAGGGCGTTGCGTCCGGGCCGAGGTCGTTGAGGGCCACGATGGCAGGGACGCCGAGGAAGCCGAGGGCACCCAGGAGGGTGTTGCGCACGAGGGGGCGGCGGGCGATGCCCGACTCCTCGAGGCCCAGGGCGAGGTCGGCGAGGACCTTCTCGCGGTCCGACTCCGCCGAGGCGGCCGGGTGGCGCAGCTCGGAGATCTCGTGGTCACCCATGAGCTTGCGGCTCCACTGGATGACGCCGACGCCGATGAGCAGCAGCGCGAAGCCGAGCGTCAGGCCGAGGAACAGGTTGGAGGCACCGAACCCGAGGAAGGTGTCCCAGCTGTCCTTGATGTCGAAGGTGTAGTAGGCGACGGCGAAGCCGATCGCGCAGAGCATCGACGCGATGAACATCGCGGCGACCTGGCGCTCGGCACGGCGCGCGGCCTTGGGGTCGACGTCGGTCGGTCGCGGGAGGTGGGCGGGGATGCCCGGGTCCGCGATCGGCTCGGCCGGCACGGCCGGCGAGTTGTCGGTGTGGTCGGTCACGCGTCTTCCTTCTTGTGCGTACGAGCGGTGTGGGCGGCGATCCAGTACGCGAAGAGCACCAGTCCGCCGATGCCGACCAGCCAGGCCATGAGGCCCTCGGCGACCGGGCCGAGGCCCTTCATGCCGAAGCCGCCGTACGCCGGGGTCTGCTTCTTGTCGTTGACGGAGTAGATGTAGGCGATGATGTCGCGCTTGTCCTCGGGGGTGAGGACGTTGTTCGAGAAGACCGGCATCTGCTGCGGGCCGGTGAGCATGGCCTCGTAGATGTGCTGCTTCGCGACGCCCTTGAGCGGCGGGGCGTAACGACCCCACGGCATGGCGCCGCCGGAGCCCTCGAAGTTGTGGCACGCGGTGCAGTTGGTCAGGAAGAGCTTGCCGCCGCGGACGATCGCGTCACGCTGCTCGTCGGCCGAGAGGCCCTTGACCGCGTCGAGGTCGTAGTCGGTCTTCGTCGGGGCGGCCGGGCCGGGCGCCAGCGACGCGACGTACGCCGCGAGGTACTCGGTCTCCTGCTCGGTGAAGGCCGCCGGCTTGCGCGGGGCCTGCTTGCCGGTGGCGGCCATCGGCATGCGGCCGGTCTCCACCTGGAAGTGGACCGCGGCGGCACCGACGCCGACGAGGGACGGGCCGAGGTTGGACTCGCCGTTCTCGGCGACGACGCCCTCGCCGTTCTGGCCGTGGCAGGTCGCGCAGGAGAGGAGGAAGAGCTTGCGGCCCGCCTCGATCTTCTGCGACTGGGTGAGACCGTCGGCGCTGTTCTCCGCCGTGGCGGAGGACGAGAAGGCGGCGAAGAGGCCGCCGGCCATCAGCAGTCCGAGCAGGATGACGAGCAGGCCGGCGACGGGACCGCGGCGGTGCCGCGACAGTCGACCTGCGGAGCGATTCAGGAGTCGCACGTGATTGGTCCTAGATCTGTCAGGGAGCTACTGGGGACTACTTGATGAGGTAGATGGTGGCGAAGAGGCCGATCCACACCACGTCGACGAAGTGCCAGTAGTACGACACGACGATCGCGCTGACGGCCTGCTCGTGGGTGAAGCGGCGCGCCAGGTAGGTCCGTCCGAGGACGAAGAGGAAGGCGATGAGGCCACCGGTCACGTGGAGGCCGTGGAAGCCGGTGGTGAGGTAGAAGACCGTGCCGTAGGCGTCGGAGGGGATGGTCAGGCCCTCGTGCACGAGGTGGGCGTACTCGAACGCCTGGCCGCCGACGAAGACGGCACCCATCACGTACGTGAGGATGAACCACTCGCGCAGGCCCCACGCCTTCACGTTGAAGACCGAGCCGTTGCGTCCGACCTGACCACGCTCAGCGGCGAAGACGCCCATCTGGCAGGTGAACGACGACAGCACGAGGATCACCGTGTTGGTCGAGGAGAAGGGGACGTTGAGCAGCGCCGTCTTGACGCTCCACAGGTCCACCTCCTGGGAGCGGATCGTGAAGTACGCCGCGAAGAGGGCAGCAAAGAACATCAGCTCGGAGGAGAGCCAGATGATCGTGCCCACCGAGACCATGCTCGGACGGTCGTGATGCCCGTGCAGACGGGATGCCGGAATCGCTGTTGCAGTCGCCACGGACGGGATTATGCCGGTCCGGGAGCGATAGGGCACCCCGACCCCCGCATGTTGGGCGTCATAAAGTTCACAGCGTGTTCTTCCCCCACGGCGTCATAGCGCTGACCACCGCACCCGACCTGCCCCGCTTCACGCTCGGGCGGGTCTTCACCGCGTGGTCGCTGGACCCCTTCCTGACGGTCGTCACCGTGTGGGTCGCGGGCCTCTACCTCTGCGGCGTGCTCGTCCTCCACCGGCGTGGCGACCGCTGGCCCCTGGGCCGGACGCTCTCGTTCGTGGTGCTCGGCATGGGCGCGTTCTTCTTCGCGACGTCGTCGGGGATCTCGACGTACGACACGACGCTGCTGAGCGTCCACATGGTGCAGCACATGATCCTGTCGATGCTCGTGCCGCTGGCGCTGGCGCTCGGCGCGCCCGTGACGCTGATGCTGCGGACGCTGCCCGGCACCAGCAGCAAGGGCCCGAAGCACTGGCTGCTGGCCGTGCTGCACTCGAAGGTCGTCGCGGTGCTGTCGTTCCCGCCGCTCACGCTCGCGCTCTACGTGCTGTCGCCGTGGGCGCTCTACTTCTCCGGCTGGTACGACGCGTCCCTGCGGTCGGCGTACGTCCACGAGATGATGCACGTCCACCTCGTGGTGGTCGGGGCGATGTTCTTCTGGCCGCTGATGGGTGTCGACCCGGTGCCGGGGCGCGTGGCGTGGCCCTTCCGGCTCGTGATGGTCTTCCTCACGCTCCCGTTCCACGCGTTCCTGGGCGTCACGATCATGGGGCAGGACGCCATCATCGGCGCGTCGCACTACGCCGCGCTGCGCCAGGGGCCGATGGGCTCGTGGCTGCCGACGATGGCGGCCGACCAGAAGCTCGCCGGCGGGATCCTCTGGGGTGCCGGTGACCTGGTCGCGCTCGGGTTCTTCGTCGTGCTCTTCGTGCAGTGGGTGCGGGACTCGATGAAGGAGGCCGCGCGCGAGGACCGCCGCCTCGACATGCTGGAGCGGCGTGCCTCTCTCGGGACCACCTCCCCGGAGTAGGCTGCGCGGCGTGAGCGAGAACACACTGCGGGTGCTGGTCTACTCGGACGACGCGACGGTGCGGCGGCAGGTGCTGCTCGCCCTGGGCTCGCGGCCCCATCCCGACCTCCCGGAGGTGGAGTACGTCGAGGTGGCGACCGAGCCCGTCGTCATCCAGCAGATGGATGCCGGGCGCATCGACCTCGCGATCCTCGACGGCGAGGCCGTGCCCGCCGGCGGCATGGGCATCGCGCGCCAGCTGACCGACGAGCTCGCCGACTGCCCGCCGCTGGTCGTGCTGACCGGCCGCCCGCAGGACGCCTGGCTCGCCACCTGGTCGCGCGCCGACGCTGCGGTTCCCCAGCCGCTCGACCCGATCCAGCTCGCGTCGGTCGTGACGGGCCTGCTCCGCGCGCGGGTGCCCGCGAGCTCGTGATGGACGCCGCGGAGCTCCGCGCTGCCCAGGCGCCGCTCAAGGAGCGGTTCCGCGCCGACCCCGGTTCCGCGACCACCCCGGTCACGGCAACGGGGGACTGGAGCGAGCCCGGCATCACCGCGACGATCGAGGGCTTCGCCGGTCCGGTGCGCGCCGGTCTCCACTCCGCCACCGGCGGCGACGGCTCCGACGCCTGCAGCGGCGACCTGCTGATGCAGGCGCTGCTCGCCTGCGCCGGGGTCACGCTGCGCAGCGTCGCGACGGCCCTGGGCATCGACGTACGCCGGGCGGAGCTGGTCGCGGAGAGCTCCTTCGACGCGCGCGGCACGCTCGGCATCGACCGCAGCGTCCCGGTGGGCATCGGGCCGGTCGTCGTCACGGCCGTCCTCGACACCGACGCCGACGACGCCCAGCTCGCGAAGCTCGCCGAGCTGACCGGCCGCTACTGCGTGGTGGGCCAGAGCCTCCGCGAGGAGCCGGTCGTCGAAATCAGGCGCGCGGGCCGTCGCCGCGCCGGATAACCTCTCGGCCATGACCCACACCTGGCCCGACGTCCTCTCCACCCTGGTCGACCGCGTCGACCTCACGACGGAGCAGGCCGAGTGGGCCATGGGCCAGATCCTCGCGGGCGTCGCGACGCCGGCGCAGGTGGCCGGGTTCGCGGTCGGCCTGCGGTCGAAGGGCGAGGCGCTCGTCGAGATCGACGGCCTGCTCTCGGCGATGTACGCCCACGCCACGCCCCTCACGATCGAGGGCCGCGCGCTCGACATCGTCGGCACGGGCGGCGACCGCTCCCACTCGGTGAACATCTCGACGATGTCGGCGATCGTCGCGGCCGGTGCGGGCGCGCCCGTCGTCAAGCACGGCAACCGCTCGGCGTCCTCGAAGGCGGGCTCGGCCGACGTCCTCGAGCTCCTCGGGGTGCGTCTCGACCTCACGCCGGAGCAGGTGACCGCGGTCTACGACGCGGCGGGCATCACGTTCGCGTTCGCCCCGACCTTCCACGGTGCGATGCGCCACACCGCCCAGGCCCGCCGCGAGCTCGGCATCGGCACGGTCTTCAACTTCCTCGGCCCGCTCGCCAACCCGGCGAAGCCGGCCGCGCAGGCGATCGGCTGCGCCGACGCCCGGATGTCGCCGCTGATGGCCGGCGTCTTCGTCGAGCGAGGCGTCGACGCCTGGGTCTTCCGCGGCGACGACGGGCTCGACGAGATCACCACCACGACGACCACCACGGTCTACCGCGCCCACGACGGCTTCCTGCAGACCACCACGCTCGACCCGGTCGAGCTCGGCCTGCCGCTGGCCACGGCCGAGGACCTGCGCGGCGGGGACGCGGCGTACAACGCAGAGGTCGTACGCCGGGTGCTCGCCGGCGAGCGCGGCCCGGTGCGTGACGCGGTGGTGCTCAATGCGGGTGCTGCGCTCGCGATCCACGACACCGAGGGCGGCGAGATCCTCGCCAAGATCGCGGCCGGCATGCAGCGCGCCGCAGATGCGATCGACTCGGGGGCTGCCACCGCGAAGCTGGCGGCGTGGGCCGACGCCTGCGCGGCGGTCTAGGCGTCGAGCACCCAGCTCTCGCCCTCGCGGCGGAAGCCGACGTTGCCGTAGTAGGCGTTGACCATGCGCGGTGAGGTGATCACGTGGCGCACGCCCTTGGTCGCGAGCATGCCGCTGCGGCGCCAGACGAACTCGCCGGGGGAGAAGTCGCGGTACTTCGGGGTGACGTAGTCGAGGCGGACCTCGGCGGTGTCGCCCTGGATCTCGAGCACGACGACGCCGACGGTCTCGTCGGCCTTCTGCACGAGGTAGATCGTGCAGCCGGAGGTCTGGCCGAGCGTCGAGGGGTCGAAGTCGGGCTGGAACCGCCCGATGTCGGCCGCGTGCACCTCGAGCACGTGGGCCAGGTAGCTGTCGTCACTCTGGACCGGGAAGACCTCGAACGCGGCGGAGTCGTTCATCTCGCGCACCAGTCGCAGCACGAACCAGCCGTTGACCAGGACGAAGAGCGCGTTGAGCGCGGTCATGGGCCACACGTGGAGCGTCGCGTTGAAGCAGAGGAGCACGGCACAGCCCACGAGGTTGAGCGCGCGGAAGCGGAGCACCCGCTGCTGCAGCAGCGAGGCGACCACGATGGCCGCGCCCGCCCAGCCCGCGATGTCCCAGAAGTCCACGTGCGCAGGGTAGTCGTACTTGCCGATCAGCGGTCAGCTGATCCGGACGGTCCGGGAGACGGCTGTGAGCGGGTTGCCCCGGAGGTCGGTCACCGTCGAGCTGAGGGCGATCACATAGCTCGCCCCGGTGCGCAGGTTGCTCGACGGGTTCAGCAGGGCCCGCTTGCGGTCGGAGGAGAGCGTGACGGTGGCGCTGAGCCAGGTGCTCGTGCCCGCCCGACGGATCCGGTACGTCGAGCGGCCCACGTGCGTCACCGGCTCGCTGAACGTTGCCGTGAACGAGGAGCTTGCGCGCGGCGAGGTGGGCGTGAGCGAGACCAGCGTCGGGGCGGTGCTGTCGACCTGGAGCGTGCGGGCGGCGGAGGTGCCCAGCGGCGCCCCCGCGGTGTCCAGCGCGGTCACGGTCCAGGTCCACGTGCCGCTGGCAGCGGTGTAGGTCGGGGCCCACGCCGTCGCCGGGGTGGTCGCCGGGGTGCCGGCCATCGACCGGCCGCCGCCGTCGCGCGCCGTCACGCGGTAGGACGCTGCGCCCGCGACCGGGCTCCAGTCCAGGTAGATGTCGTTGCCGCGGATCCAGGTGCCGCTGGCCGGTGAGACCAGGGTCGGTGTGCTCCCGGTGGCGGTGAAGCGGCCCCACGCCGACCACGGGCCGGGGTACTTCGCCGTCGTCGCGTCGTGGCGGCGTACGCGCCAGACGTAGGCGCCGGTGGACGCCGGGAGCGGCGCGGTGGGCACGTAGGCGGGCTGCCGCGTGGTGACGGTGAGCACGCGGTTGACCGAGCTCGCCGCGGTGTCCGCGTTGCGATAGACCTCGAGCTCGTAGCTGCCGGTGTACGCCGCCGCCTCCCAGGAGAGGAGCGGCGTGCCTGCGACCGACGCGCCGTTGACGGGGCTGAGCTGCTGCAGCGGCCGGCTCTTCTTGGTGAGCTCGCGCGTGGGCGACCAGGTCAGGTCGTTGCCCTCGGCGTCGACCGCCTGCACCCGCCAGTAGAGCTCGCCGTCGGGGAACGTCTTCGACCAGGCGGTGTACGTCGGCTGGTCGACGAGCTGCGAGTCGAGCGGGCTCGCGAAGCCCGGGTCGTCGTCGACCTGGATCCGGTACTGCATCGCCGACTGGTTGGCCTGCTCGCCGGTCCGGTCCCACGTCGTCGCGGCGTTCGTGGCGCGGTAGTCCTGCCAGCTGAAGGTGACCTCGGGGGAGGCGACGTCGGTGGTGGTGGGATCGGTGTCGTTCGCCGGCTGCTCGAGCACGACGGCGGGAGAGCGCTTGCGGAAGCTGTTGGTGACGCCCAGCCCGGTCGAGACGGGCGAAGCAGCACAGATCGAGGCCGTCTTGCACGGCCGGACGTACCAGTAGTACGACGCGCCGGCCTGGCTGTCGGGCAGTGCCTCGCGGAGGGCGGCGTACGTCGGGGTGTAGCGGGTGTTGGACGTCGCGCCGAGGCGCGAGAGGCTCTCGGTGAGGTTGGTGAAGTCCTCGTCCTCGGAGACGTAGACGATGTACATGCCGGCGCCGTCGACCGGCTCCCAGTCGAAGACGGGCGTCGCGGGGACGTCGGCGCAGGGGTCGGCGACGTCGCTGGTCCGCTCCGAGCAGCCCTCGCCCGCGTCGAGCGTGGTGCCGTCGAGGGCGATCTGCTGGCCGGTGGCCGCCGCGAGCTGGGCGACCCGGAACGTGTTGACCGGACCCGTGCCGACCAGGTTCCCCGAGGCGTCGTACGCGCGCACGCGCCAGTCGTAGGAGCCGGGGCTGAGCAGGCGCGTCCCGGTGTCGGTCAGTGCGGGGTAGACCGAGCGGGTCCCGAAGAGGGAGCCGCTCGTCGCTGCGAACCACACGTGCTGCGACGGGTCGACGTTCGCGTCGTGGGAACCCACCTGCACCTCGTACGTCGCGGCGGCGGGGCTCGGCTCCCAGCGGAGGGCCGGTGCGCGGTTGGTCGGCAGGCTCGGGTCGGCGCCGGCGAGTGCGGTCAGCGGTGCGGCGCCGGTGGTCGGCAGCGTGCTGCTGACGGTGAAGCTCCCGGTGTGCACGAGCACGCTCGGCGCGCTGCCGGCGGGCACGGCCTGGACCGACCAGGTGAAGGGTCCGTCGGTCGCCTTCAGTGCTGTCGTCAGGGACGCCGGGGTGTACGACGTGGCGTAGGTCGTCACCGACTTCAGCGTGCTGCCGACGCGGTTCTTCAGCGTCACCTTGTAGCTCACCGCGTCGCGCTGCGGCGTCCACGTCAGCGTCGGCACGGCGACCGTCTCGCCCTCGGCCGGCGTCAGGTGGGTGCTGTCGGGGATCACCTGGTCGTCCCAGACGAACGCCTGGGTCTGGCTGTAGACGCCCTCGATGCCGGGGGCGGGGAACGGGCGGTCGAGCGGCCGGACCCGCCAGTAGTAGACGGTGCCCGGGCCGACGAGGCAGTCGTCGCCGTCCTGCAGCGTCGCGCCGGCGGTGTCGTGGTTGATCTGGAACTGGTTGGGCGTGTACGTCGTGCCGGCGACCCGGCAGGCGGCGTACGTGTTGGGGGAGAAGTCGGGGTCGGTGCCGAGCTGCAGCTCGTACTCCGTCGCGTGCTGCACCGGCGTCCACTGGAAGTACGGGTCGCCGTCGATGTGCGTCGGGCTGCCGGCGACGTCGCCCAGCGGGTGGACGGGCGTCGCGCGGTCCTTCCAGACCCGCTTGAACTGCGCCTGCACGTCGGACCACGGGGCCTGCTGGCCGTTGGTGTCGACGGCACGCACGCGCCAGTAGTACTGGTTGTTGTCGTAGGTCACCGGCGGGGAGTAGTGGGTGCCGTAGACCCGGGTGGTTGCGCTGACGTTGGTCGTGTGCGGGTCGACGAGGGTGTTGAAGTCCTGGTCGCTCGAGACCTGGAGCTCGTAGTAGGCCGAGCCGGCCACGGGGTCCCACGTGAGGACGACGTCCTCCACCTCCGCGTTCGGGTCGTCGGCGGGCGAGGTGCCGGTGACCGCCGGCAGCTCGCCGACGCTGAACCCGGACACGCCCGAGAAGGCGGACTCGACGCCGGTCGCCCGGGTGGCCCGCACCCGCCAGAAGTAGCCGCCCTTCGGCAGCGGCCCGGCGACGTACGACGTGGTCTTGGTGGTGGCGGTGACCACCGGGCTGATGAAGTCGTCGGTCTCGTCCACCTGCACGGTGTACGACGCAGCGCCGGCGACGGAGGACCAGCTCAGCAGAGGAACGTCCTGCGGCGGGTCGAGGACCGCGTCCGGGGCCGGTGACTGCGGCACGGGGACGCCGACCGCGCCGATGTGGATCGCGGCAGTGGCCCAGGCCGAGGCCGAGCCGGCGGCGGTGACGGCACGCACCCGCCACGCCAGGTCACCGGACGGAAGCACGGTCGTGCTGGCCAGCCGGCTGTTGGTCGTGCTCACCGCGAGCGCGGGGGAGCCGAAGCCGGGGTCGTCGTCGACCTGCACCTCGTAGCGCGCGGCGCCCGTGACGCGGGCCCACGCGAAGGTCGGTGTGTTGTCGAGCGTCGAGGCCGCGGTCGGTGCCAGCGAGCCGGGCGCGGCGAGCGCCGAGGCGGGCGAGGCCATCGCCAGGGCAGCAGTCGGCAGCAGCGCGACCAGCGCAGCCCTTCCGGCGCGCCGCCAGGGCGCGCGCGATCCCTCACGCATGTGGGTCCCCTCCCAAGAACTCGTGCTGACGACGCTAGGCCGCGCTGCGGGACTGGGAAGCGAAAGGTGCCGAGACCACCCGTCTGGAGAGCGAACTCTGACCGATCGGACGACAGTGGCCGCGCGTCAGCGCGCGGGCTGGTGCACCACGGTGAGCTCGCGACGCTCGTCGAAGGGCACGAGCGTCTCGCGGGAGCGCTGCACCGCGTCGTGGAGCGCGAGGTGCCGGCCGGCGCCGGCGAGCGGGCAGGTCCACTCGCCCTCGACGTCGATCAGCCGGATGCCCTCGGACTCCAGCCAGCGCAGCACCTGCTCGGACTCCTCCGCGGTCGCGGCCGGGGTCGGGCCGTGGCCGGGCCGGACGGTCTCGGCGCTCGCGCGCAGGCCCTCGACCCAGGCGTGGGCGTCGGCGCCGGGCGGGATCAGCCCCGCGGCGGCGAGACGCCCGAAGCGCACGACGTGCACCTCCCACAGCCCGCCGTCGTTGCGGCGGGCCGCGACGACCTCGGGGCAGCGCGTCAGCGCCGCCAGCCGCTGGGTGCGCGCCGCCGCCCGGAGGAAGCCGGCGAGCCGGTCGCGGTGGACCGCCGCCTCCTCGAAGCGCTCGTCCTCGACCAGCCGCTCCATGCGCTCGTTGATGGAGGCGACCACCTCGTCGGGGTTGCGCAGCAGCGACTCACGCAGCTGGACGACCAGCGCGGCGTAGGCCTCCGGGCCGGTGGAGCCGTCGCAGGGTGAGAGGCAGCGCGCCATCTCGGCGAGCACGCAGGCCGTCTTCGACGGGACCTTGGGCAGCCGGTCGTTGCACTGGCGGATCGGGAACGTCTCGTGGAGCGCGGCGAGGGAGCGCTCCGCGACCTTCTTCGACGAGAACGGCCCGAGGTAGTCGGCGTCGTCGTCGAGCACCTGCTTGACGAGGGAGAGCCGGGGCCAGGGCTCGCGGGTCAGCTTGAGGAAGTGGACCTTCTCCGGGAAGCGCGAACGGCGGTTGTAACGCGGCTTGTGCTCCGCGATCAGGCGCAGCTCGCGGACCGAGGCCTCGAGCGGGGTGGCGCACTCGATGCCCTGCACCTCGCTGGCGATGCCGACCATCTCGCCCATCCGCGTGCGGGTCTCGGAGGCGGTGAAGTAGGAGCGGACCCGGGTGCGCAGGTCCTTCGACGTGCCGACGTAGAGCACGCGCGCGCGGTCGTCACGGAAGAGGTAGACCCCCGGCGCGTGGGGGAGCGCCTCGGCGAGGTGGCGCTTCTTGCGCTGCGCGGTGGTGACGCGCGAGGAGAACGTCTGCAGCTCCTCGAGGGTGTGGACGCCGAGACCACCGAGCCGCTCCATCAGGCCGTGGAGGACGTCGACGGTGGCCCGAGCGTCGGCAAGGGCCCGGTGGTTGGGCGTGGTGGTGGCGCCGAAGAGCTGGGCCAGTGAGGAGAGCTTGCAGTTGGGCGCGTCGTCGCGGGTGATCACCCGACGGGCGAGCCTCGCCGTGTCGAGCACCTCGAACGCCGGCCAGGCGCGCCCCTGCTGCGCGTTGAAGTGCTGCAGGAAGCCGATGTCGAACGGCGCGTTGTGGGCGACCAGCACGCACCCCGCCGCGAACTCGAGGAACGCCGGCAGCGCCGACTCGATCGGCGGGGCGGTGGCGACCATCGAGTCGGTGATGCCGGTCAGCACCGCGATGAACGCCGGGATGTGCGCCTGCGGGTTGACCAGGGTCTGGAACTCGCCGAGCACCTCGCCCCCGCGCACCTTGACCGCGCCGATCTCGGTGATCATCGAACCGGCGGCCGCCGAGCCGCCGGTGGTCTCGAGGTCGACGACGCAGAAGGTGATGTCGCGCAGCGGGCGCCCGAGCTCGTCGAAGCTGCGCTGGGACTCCCAGCGCGAACGGACGGAGGTGCTGCTCATGGGGCTGACGCTAGGGGGGACCACCGACACGACCCGGGAGCCGCGCGGGGCGACGTGCGGACTAGGGTGTCCCCGCAATCCCCCTTCACGACACCAGGAGCGAGACCGTGACCGCACCCCTCCCCGACGCGACCAACCGCTGGCGCTGCGGTGGCTGTGGCAACCTCACGCGCTTCGACGTGACGCGCACGCGGCGGACCACGGAGTTCTGGCACTTCGACCTCCAGGGCGAGGCCACGGTGGAGAACACCGAGCTCAAGTCCGAGGTCGTCGAGACCGTCAGCTGCCGCTGGTGCGGCCGCGACGACGCCATCGAGCTCGTCGACCGCAACGCGGTGGAGAGCACCGAGGGCTGATTGAGCCGAGCGCAGACCGAGCTTGCTCGGCTCTGCCGGGCTGAGGCCCATCCCGGCGTACGTCGGGGATGTGTCGGTGGTGCCTGCTCTGATGCAGGCATGACCACTCGCATCGACTGTGACACCTGCGTGGTGCGCGGACTCGCGTGCCACGACTGTGTGGTGACCGTGCTGCTCGGCCCTCCGCCCGAGCTCTCCTTCGACGACGACGAGCGACGGGCCCTCGACGTGCTCGCCGGCTCCGGCCTGGTGCCACCGTTGCGCCTGGTGACTCCCGTGACGCAGGCCACCGTCGAATCCGCCTGACGGCGGGTGTCGGGTTTGCCGGGCCTCCGCAGGCCCCGTAGCCTGAGGGCCGATCAGAGTCCGGTCCGCGATGGGGAAGTCACGGCCGGACTTCGTCCATGCAAAGGAAGTCCCTGCTCTCGTGCGCCCTGGCCAGAAGCGATTCGTCACTGCCCTGACCGGCACCTGTGCTGCCCTGACCGTCGCGGTCGTTCCGATGAACTCGGCGTCCGCGAAGCCGTCCCTCAAGGACGTGCAGCACAAGGTCGACCGCCTCTACCACCAGGCCGAGGTCGCTTCCGAGCGCTACAACGACGCGCGCATCCTGCGTGACAACCTCCGGCAGGACCTCGCCTCGGTCAAGGCCGACGAGGCTGCGCAGAAGGCCGTCGTCGACCGCGTCGAGTCGGCCGTCGACGGCGCCATCGCCGCGCAGTACGAAGGCCAGGCGCTCTCCGCCACCGGCCAGATGGCCGTCACCGACGACCCGGGTCGCTTCCTCACCCAGCTCAACACGCTCAGCGCGTACAACGACGTCCAGTCGGAGACCCTCGCGTCCTACGACCGCGCGAAGGAGGCCCTCGACATCCGGCACCACGCCGTGGCCGAGCGCACCGCCGAGCTCGCCGGTGTGACCAAGCGGCTCGCCAAGGACAAGTCCGAGGTCGAGGAGAAGCTCGCCGCGGCCAAGAAGGTCCTCGACGGCCTCAAGGCCGACGAGATGAAGAAGTACCTCGCTGCCGTCGACGCGGGCGAGAACGCCCCGATCCCCAACGTTCCGGCCTCCGGCCGCGCCGGCCTCGCGGTGAAGTACGCCCTCGCCCAGATCGGTGCCCCCTACGTCTGGGGCGCCGCCGGTCCCAACGCGTTCGACTGCTCGGGCCTCACGATGATGGCCTGGGCTGCGGCCGGCGTCTCGCTGCCGCACTCCTCGCGCGCGCAGTCCGGCATGGGCACCCCGGTGAGTGTCAGCGACCTGCAGCCGGGCGACCTGGTCTTCTACTACAGCCCCGTCAGCCACGTCGCGATGTACATCGGCGGCGGCAAGATCGTGCACGCCCCGCACACGGGCGCCAACGTCCAGATCGCCTCGGTCAACGAGATGCCGATCACCGGCGCCCGCCGCATGGGCTGACCCTTGCTCCTCAGACCGGCCACCCTCGTCGCTGTTGCGGCGGCGGTGGCCGGTTGCAGTTCTCCGGCTCCCGTCGCCCCGTCGGCGCCTCCGACGCTGCGCGAGGGGGCCGCGGTCATGGCGGTCGCCGAGCTCGGCTCGGCGCTGGTGCAGCACCGCACCACGGGGGAGCCCGCCGTCGACGACGCCGTGGCCGGCGCGCGGGCACTGGGCGTCACCGTCGAGGCGGTCCGGTTCGTCGACGAGGACCCGGCGGTCACCGCGACCCTGCCGCGCGGGCGCTTCGCCGCGGTCGCCGACGTCGCGTGGCGCGTCGACGGGTTCGACCGCGCCTCCGCCCACGCGGAGGTGACCGTCCTCCTCGAGCAGCGCGACGGTGCGACGCACGTCGTCGGCTTCGGCGGCGGCAGCCGGCCCGACCCCCTCTGGCTCTCCGGCCACCTCGCCGTGCGGCGTACGCCGGGGGTGGTGGTGGCCGGCGCCGACGCGTCGATCGTCGACCGCACCGTTCCGCTCGCGCGCCGCGCGGTAGCGGAGGTGGGTGCCGTGCTCGGCCACCCTGTCCGGATGGTCGTCGAGATCCCCGTGACGTCGGCCGGCCTGGACCGCGAGCTCGGGGCCGACGAGGGCCGCTACGCCGCGATCGCGGCCGTCACGACCTACGTCGGCAAGGACGCCGGGCCGCGCACACCCGTCCACGTCTTCGTCAACCCGCAGGTCTTCGGCGGCCTGTCACCCAGCGGCGCACAGCTCGTGATGACCCACGAGACCACCCACCTCGCGACCGACGCCGTCCACGCGAAGTCGCCGCTCTGGCTCCTCGAGGGGTACGCCGACCACGTGGCGCTGCGTGACACCACGCTGCCGCTGACCCGCACCGCCGGGCAGATCGGGGCCCAGGTCCGCAAGGAGGGCGTGCCGAAGGAGCTGCCGGCGGCGACCGCGTTCGACGCCCACGCGTCGCACCTGGGCGCGGTCTACGAGGCGGCCTGGCGGATCTGCGAGGTGCTCGCTGCGGAGCGCGGCGAGGCCACCTTGCTCGAGCTGTACCGTCGGACCGCGGCGGGCGAGCCCGTCGGGGGCGTGCTGCACGCGCTCTACGGCTTCGGCGAGGAGGAGTTGACCCGCAGATGGCAGGACGACCTCCGCAGGATCGCAGCCCTGCCGCACCGCGGGCGCTGACCGACCGCACCGTCGGCCTCGCGCTCGTCGTCGCCGGCCTGCTGCTGGTCGGCTGGCTCGCCGCCGTGCTCGTGCCCTGGCACCCCGTGCCCGGTGGCCGGCCCGCGCCCGTGCCGGTCGACCGGGTCCTCAGCCCGCGCGAGATCGACCGCGCGGAGGCCTGGGCCCGTCTCGGCCGGCTGATCTCGTGGAGCTCGCTGGCGATCTCGCTGGTGGTGGCGTCGTGGCTCGGCTTCACCACGCGCGGCGCGCGACTCCTGGGCAGGCTCGCCCTCCCGTGGTGGGCCACGGTCGTCGTGCTCACCTTCCTCGTGACCGGCATCGGGCAGCTGGCCACGCTGCCCGTGGCCGTCCTGGCGTGGCAGCAGCGCACGCGGGTCGGCCTCACCGACCAGTCGCTCGGCGGGCTGCTCCGCGACCAGGGCGTCGGCTTCGCCTACGGCGTCGCGATCTCGGCGCTGGCGCTGCTCGTCGTCATCGGGATCGCCCGCGTCCTGCCACGCGCGTGGCCGGCCGTCGTGGCGCTGGTGGGCAGCGTGCTCGTCGTGGGCTCGTCGTACCTCTGGCCGGTGCTGGTCGAGCCGGCCTACAACCACTTCCAGCCGCTCCGCGACGCTGCGCTCGAGCGGGGGATCCAGCAGTTCGCCGCCCGCGAGCACGTGCACGTCGACGAGGTGCTGGTCGCGGACGCGTCGCGGCGGACGACCACGCTCAACGCCTACGTCTCCGGCTTCGGTGACAGCCGGCGGGTGGTCCTCTATGACACGTTGCTGAAGGAGCTCGACCGGCGCGAGGTGCTCTCGGTCGTCGGCCACGAGCTCGCGCACGCCCACCACGGCGACGTCGAGACGGGCACAGTGCTCGGCGTGGGTGGCACGGTCGTCGGTGTCGGCCTGCTCGCGCTGCTCCTCGGCGCCCCCGCCGTACGCCGCCGGGCCGGTGTCGCGGGCATCGGCGATCCGCGGGCGGTCGCGCTGCTGCTGGCGCTGAGCGCGTGGGGCGCGGTGCTGGTGCTTCCGGTGCAGAACGGCATCAGCCGCCAGCTCGAGACGCGCGCGGACGTGGACGCGCTGGAGGCCACCGGTGATCCGGTGGCCTTCGTGAGGATGCAGCGTGCGCTGGCGGTGACGTCCCTGGCGGACCCGACGCCTCCGGCGTGGTCGCAGTGGTGGTTCGGGTCCCACCCGACGGTGCTCGAGCGGATCGCGCTGGCCGGCCGGCTCGGCGACTGAGTCCCGTTCGGCTCAGCAGGCGAAGGGGCTGCCGGCACCGCAGATCTGGGTGAAGAGACCGTGCGTGCCGCCGCCGATCGCGGCGACCGTGCCGAGGATCACCGTGGCGATCAGGGCGACCATCAGGGCGTACTCCACGGCGGTCGCGCCGCGCTCGTCGCGGGTGGCGAATCCCTTCATGTTTCCTCCTGGGAAAAGCAGAGCGGCCGCGGAGGTGAACCTCCGCGGCCGCTTCGCTGGAACGCGCTCAGGTCAGAGCTTGCCCTGGACGTCGGAGAACTTGGCGTCGAGGGTCGTGCCGAGCAGCGTGACGGTGGCGATGATGACGCCGGCGATCAGGGCGACCATCAGGCCGTACTCGACCGCGGTCGCGCCCTTCTCCTCGTCGCGGGGCATGGTCATGAAGTTCACGAGGCGAACGAAGTACTCAGTCATGGTGTTTCCCTCCCAGGAAAATCGAGCGGGACCGGGGTTGGTCCAGCTGCTGTTTCTGCCGGCCTGCCCTCCCTGGCTGGCCTGACAAGAAGAACTCTGTCACGACGTGGCGAGCGTCACTATCGGGCAAATCGTCGGACCGCCGTAGTCCGTTCGGGCCATCCGCCGGGTGACCGGATGGCACCCCGCGCAGCCGACCGGAGGGTTGCCGGCCCGGGCATGACAAAGGGGCCGTGGGCAGGTGCCCACGACCCCTTCGGGTGGCGCGTGATCAGGCCGAGAGCAGCTCCAGGCGCATGGCGGTGACGAGGGCCTGGGCCCGGTTGGTAGCCCCGAGCTTCTGGTAGATCCGGGCGATGTGCGTCTTGGCGGTCGACTCGGACACGTAGAGCTGTCCGGCGATCTGCGCGGTGCCGAGGCCGTCGGCAAGCAGGTCGAGCACCTGCTGCTCGCGTGCGGAGAGACGCGGACGCGAGGCCGACGTGGTCGCCCGTCGCATCATGGCGGCGGCCAGCGAGGAGCACAGGAACGTCCGCGGCGCGACGACGGCGTGGCGCGCGGCCCCGACGACCTCCGACGACGGGGAGTCCTTGCCCACGAAGCCCGACGCGCCGGCCTCCATCGCCTGGAACACGTGCTCGTCACCGGAGTGCATGGTCAGCACCACGAGGCCGATCTTCTCGTCGTGCTGGCGGATCGAGCGGACGATGTCGAGACCCGTCCCGTCCGGCAGCTGCAGGTCGGTGACGATGACGTCGGGCCGCAGCTCGTCGTACGCCGCGAGGGCCTGGCTGACCGTGGCCGCGTGGCCGACGATCTGCATGTTGGGGTCACGCTCGAACGCGCGGGCCAGGCCCTGGCGGATGAGCTCGTGGTCGTCCACGAGGACGACGCGGGTGACGCTGGGGTTGATGCTGTTGACGGTGTTCATGATGCGATTCCCTCCCTCTCGCCCGGCCCCTCCAGCCGGGACTGTTCCCCGAGGCGCACCAGGAGCTCTGCTCCCGGCCCGTCCTCGCGGTTGTGCAGCTCCAGGCGGGCGCCGATGCGCCGTGCCCGTTCCTTCATGATCCGTACGCCGTGCGAGTCGTCCCGGCCGGTCTGCAGGCCGCGGCCGTCGTCGGCGACCCGGACGCGAGCGTCGGGTGCGTGGACGATGACCTCGACCGTGATCCGGCGGGCGTCCGCGTGGCGTGCGGCGTTGTTCATCCCTTCCTGGGCGATGCGGAGAAGCTCCGCCTCGACCTCGGGTCGCAGCCGCTTCGATCCTTCGGTGACCTCGACCTCCACCGAGGTCCCCGAACGGCTGCTGATGTGGGCTCCCAGCGCCTCGAGCCGCTGGCCGAGGGACTTGCCCTCGCCCTCGTTGCGGAGCAGGAAGACAGAGCGTCGCAGCTCGGCCACCACCCTGCTCAGCTCGCCGCGCAGCGCGCGGCCCTGCGAGACGACGTCGGGCTCCGTGGAGCTCTCGGCCATCTCGTCGATCAGGTAGCCCAGTCCCGCGAGGTCCTGGGCGACACCGTCGTGGAGGTCGCGCGCCAGGCGGCGACGCTCCTCGGCGGTGGCCTCGTCCCGCAACGCCGCGAAGATCAGCGCGGTGTCGAGCTGCAGCGCCTCCCTGCGCAGCAGCCGGACGAGGTGGTCAAGGGTGTGCTGCAGGGCGCCGGGGGCGAGGCGGTGGGGGAGCAGGGCACCCGTGATCGCCCCCGCCATGCCGGCGTCGGTGAGCAGCGGCACGGCGACCCACGGGCCGTCGAGCACGGGGCGCGAGGTGCGGAACACCTCGTCGAGCACGGCGGTGTTGTCCGCGCCGGCGTCGGTCACGTCGCCCTCGAGCAGCGGCGTGTAGCCGTGGGGCGTCTCGACGTACACGACGGCGCCGGTGAAGGGCAGCTCCTCGCGTGCGGTGTCGAGGATGCCCTGGCTGATCCGGACCGGGTCGAGGCCGCCGACGAGGCTCCCGGACAGGTCGCGGAGCTGGGTGAGCAGCGCGCGGGCGTCGCGGTAGGACGAGCTCGTGTCGGAGCCGCCGTCGCGCGTCTCGTGGAAGAGCGCGGCCAGCGCACCCAGCCCGACCCCGGCCGCGAGCGCCGCGAAGAGCTGCGAGCCCGTCGTCTGGTCGATCGGGATCGCCCGGCTGGCCGCGACGACGGCGATCGTGGTGACGAGCTCGGCGCCGATCACCTCCAGCGCCCCGCGTACGCCGCGGACGATGCCGCCGATGAACGGGGGGATCACGAGGGCCGGCAGGAGCACGGGCGACTGCTCGAGCGTGAGCACCGCGATGAACGCGACCAGGCTGGCCTCGACCGTCAGCGCCGGCATGGCCGGCACCCGGGGGAGGCCGTCGACGAAGACGCAGCAGAGCCAGAGCGTCGCCAGCAGGACGACGTTCAGGATCGCGGAGTACTCCTGCGTGAACGCCACCGGGGGCGCCAGGCAGAGGAGCGCGAAGGCCCGCGCCAGCGCGGTCATCGTCGCGTAGCGCGTCCGGCGGTCGGCGGTGGTCATCCGAACATCGCCATCATGTTGGGGACCGTCGGGCCGATCACGATGATGAAGAGGCACGGCAGGATGAAGAGCACGACGGGGACCATGATCTTCACGGGCACCTGGGCTGCCTTCTCCTCGGCCCGCTGACGGCGCTTGGTCCGCATCTCGCGGGACTGCACACGGAGGACCTGGCCGATCGGGATGCCGAAGGAGTCGGCCTGGACCATCGCGCTGACGAACCCGCGGATCTCCGGGATGTTGGTCCGGTCGCCGAGCGCCCGCAGCGCCTCGCTGCGGCCGCGGCCGATCTGCATCTCCTGCAGGACGCGGGCGAACTCCATCGCCAGCGGGCCCGTGGTGTTGCGGGCGACCTGCTGCAGCGCGGCGTCGAAGCCCAGGCCCGCCTCGACGGAGATCGTCAGCAGGTCGACGGAGTCGGCGATCTCCTTGCGCATGACCTCGTCGCGCTTGGCGGCGGTGTTGTAGAGGAAGATCGTCGGTGCGTTCCAGCCGCCGTACGCCAGGCCGGCGACGAGGAGGGCGCTGATCATGAGCGGCTTGTCGAGCATCATCGCGAAGAGGACGCCGAAGACGAGGCCGCAGATCACGCCGAGGACCTTGCCGGTGGCCACGCGCTCGACGGACCAGCCGGCGGGGTTGCCGGCCTTGTCGAGGCGCGCGCGGATCCGCTCGACCTGGTCGGCGCCGGTGATGCGCTGACCCATGGCCTGGAACCGCTGGTAGAGCGGCTCGAGGACCCGCTCGCCGAAGGGCTTGTCGAGGTCCTTGGTGAGCTCGTCGGGGGCGTCGGTCATCGCCTGCAGGACCGCGAGCGAGCGGGAGACGCCGGTGCGCTCCGCGCTGAGGCCGCCGATGGCGGAGAAGACCAGGAAGAGTGCGCCGAAGATCAGCACGGCGCCGAGGAGCAGGACCATCTCAGACCTCCACCTTCACGATGCGGCTCATCATCAGCCAGCCGAGCCCGAGCAGGAGGCCACAGGCGCCGAGCATGATGATGCCGATGCCGGTGGTGTAGAGCGGCTCGAGGTAGGCCCGCCGCGAGGTGAGCATGAAGAGGAACATGCCGATCGGCAGCATGATCAGGATGTACGCCGAGAGGCGGCCCTCGGCCGACAGCGTCTTGACCTGCCGGCGGAGGTACTCCCGCTCGCGGAGCGTCGCAGCCACCGTGGTGAGCAGCTCGGCGAGGTTGCCGCCGACCTCGCGCTGGATCCGGATCGCCATCGAGACCCACGCGAAGTCGACGGAGTCGATGCGCTGGGCGATGCCCTCGAGCGCGGCCTCGAGCGGGACGCCGAGGCGGCTCTCGATGAGCACCCGCTTGAACTCGCCGGCGATCGGCTCGTTGCCCTCGTTGACGACCGCGTCGATCGCCTGGGCCAGCGACATGCCGGCGGAGAGGCTGCCGGCGATCAGCTGGAGCGTGTCGGCGAGCGCCCCGTTGAAGGCGGCGACGCGGCGCTTCCGCTTGAAGCCGAGGTACTTCCACGGCACCACGACGCCGGCCGCGAGGCCGAGCAGCATCAGCAGGATGCTGCCGCCGCCGAGCAGGAGGCCGACCAGGCCCGCGAGCATCGCGATCATGCCGTGCAGCAGCAGCCACTCGGCGGGCTTCAGCGCGGAGCCGCCGGCCTCGAGCCGCCGCTCGATCCGGGCCTCGAGCCCCTTGTTGCGGTGGAGCATCGACGCCGCGGCGTCCTTCGCCTGGGTGAGGTTGAACGTCGACTCGCGGGCGTCGTTGACCTTGTGGATGACGGCCGACGGCCCGTACGCCGCGATGCGCTGCTCGATCGAGCGCGCCCCGCTGTCGGCGCCCGCCATCGACAGGACGCTGGTCAGCAGGACCAGCATGCCCAGGCCGATCGCGGCCAGCCCGCCGTACATCGCGGTGCGGGGGAGCTGCACGGAGCTGCTCGCCTTCGACAGCGCGACCGCGGTCGAGTGGGCCGGGGCGGCCTCGCGGACCACGGCGTAGGTGGAGGCGACGAGCGGCTCGCGTCCGGCGACCGGGAGGGTGACCTTGACGACCGCCTCGGTCGCGGTGACCGACGCCGGCACGGTCGCGGAGACGAGGACCTGGCGGGTCAGGACCGCAGCCTCGTCGCGGAACGCCTTGTCCAGCGCGGCCGGGTCGGCCGGCACCAGCCGGCCGTCGCCGGCGGTGACCAGCGAGCGCAGCGCGCCCAGCTGGGCGGCACCCCGGTCGAGCGTGACCGCGTCGAGCTGGACGTGTGCCGCCGTCACCGCCGCCGTGGCGTCGTGGAGCGGCGTCGCGTTGGCGTTGCGGCCGTCGGAGAGCAGCAGGACGGTGCGCTGGCCGTCGGTGCCGAGCGCCTTCACCGCCGCCCGCACGCCGTCGTACAGCGCCGTGCCGCGGGCGAGCTGGAGCCCGTCGACGACCTCAGCCGCGCGGGCCCGGTCCGTCGTCGGCGCGAGCACCGTGTGCACGCTCCGGTCGAAGGTCACGATGCCGACCTCGACGTCGGCGGGGACGGCGGCGAGGTAGCTCTTGGCTGCGGCGGTCGCCGCGGCGAAGCGCCGGCCCTTCATCGACTCGCTGGTGTCCATCGCCAGCACCGTCGTACGCCGGACCGAGGGGCCGGCGTCCGACCCGGCGCGGGTGGCGGACGAGTCGGCATCCGTGCCGGCGACCGAGAGGGTCACGCCCGGCAGGTCGACCGAGGCTCCCGCGGGCACCGTGACGAGCACGTCGATGGTGCCGTCGTGCGGCTCGACGTGGCGGATGACGGCGGAGCCGTCGGGCGCCGCGGAAGCGGAGCCGAGCGCCGCGAAGGCGGAGCCGAGGACCACCAGCGCCAGCATGGCGAGCGACGCGAGCCGCCTCATGCCACACCGTCCGGGGCAAAGACGAGCGGGTTGATGCGCACGTTGGCGTACTCGAGCTTCTCGAGGAACTTCGGCCGGAGACCGGTCGAGCGCAGGCCGCCGAGCGAGCGGCCGTCGGCGTCGAAGCCGCGCGAGTGGTCGTAGACGAAGATGTCCTGGAGCGTGATCACGTCGCCCTCCATGCGCTCGACCTCGGTCACGTGGGTGATCCGTCGGGAGCCGTCGCGCAGGCGGGACTGGTGGACGATCAGGTCGACGGCCGAGGCGACCTGCTCGCGGATGGCGCGGACCGGCAGGTCCATGCCCGCCATCAGCACCAGCGTCTCCATGCGGGCCAGGGTGTCGCGCGGGCCGTTGGAGTGGAGCGTCGTGATGGAGCCGTCGTGACCGGTGTTCATCGCCTGCAGCATGTCGAGCGCCGAGGCGTCGCGGACCTCGCCGACGACGATCCGGTCGGGCCGCATGCGGAGGCTGTTCTTGACCAGGTCACGGATGGTGACCGCGCCCTTGCCCTCGATGTTCGGCGGCCGCGACTCCAGGCGGACGACGTGCTCCTGCTTGAGCTGGAGCTCGGCGGCGTCCTCGATCGTGACGATGCGCTCGTCGCCGGGGATGAAGCTCGACAGGACGTTGAGCGTCGTCGTCTTCCCGGCGCCGGTCGAGCCCGACACGATGATGTTGAGCTTGCCGCGGACGCAGGCCTCGAGGAAGTCGGCGGTGCGCTGCGAGAGCGAGCCGAAGTTGATCAGGTCCTGCACGGTGAACGGGTCGGTGGCGAACTTGCGGATCGTCAGCGCCGAGCCGTCGATGGCCAGGGGCGGGATGACCGCGTTGACGCGCGAGCCGTCGGGCAGGCGGGCGTCGACCATGGGCGAGGACTCGTCCACACGGCGGCCGATGCGGGAGACGATCTTGTCGATGATCCGGCGCAGGTGCGCGTCGTCGTCGAACTGCACCTCGCTGAGCGTGAGCCGGCCCTTGCGCTCGACGAAGACCATCGACGGGCCGTTGACCATGACCTCGGTGACGTCCGGGTCGGCCAGCAGCGCCTCGATCGGGCCGTAGCCGAGGATGTCGTCGGTGATCTCCTGGGTGACCTGCGCCCGGTCGGAGGCCGAGAGCGGCCGGTCCTGGCCGGAGAGCACGTCCTTGAGGGTCGCGCGCACCTTCGCCCCGAGCTCCTCGGCCGGCACGTCCGCCTCGTAGAGCTGCGGCCCGAGCTGCTTGAGCAGCTCCCCGTGCACGGCGGCCTTCAGCTCGGCGAACCGGTCGTTGCTGCCTGCAGCAGCGCGCCGGGTCGCCAGCGATGACACCTCCGGTACGCCGTTGGGCGCCGCGGCAGCGGGAGCCGGCACCTCGGGAGCGTCGGCGACCGGCTGCCCCCGGTGCGCACCGGGAACCGGAGCGGGCGGAGCAGCAGGCGGGGCAACGGCAGTCTCGACGGCAGCAGCCTCGACGGTGGGGCCCTCGACGGCGGGAGCGGCAGCCGCCAGCACCTCCTGTGCGGCCTTCATGCGGTCGGCGAGGCTCATGCTCCGACCCTCCGCAGCCAGCGGCGGCCGCGACCGGCGTCGTCGACGCCGTCGTGCAGCAGCGGGTGGGTCTCGTCGCCCGCGACGCTCGCCAGATGGCCGGCGAGCTGGCGGAAGCCCTTGCTCGCGGGGTGGTCGGGCGAGGCCAGCACGATCGGGCGCCCGGCGTTCGTCGCCGCGGCGATGTCGGTCGAGGACGGGATCGGCGTGGTGACCGGGAGGCCGAGGATCTGCTCGACCTTGTCGTTGTCGAGGCCGACCGCCTCGTCCGCGCGGTTGAGCACCAGGTGGCGGTGGCCCTGCGCGATGTTGAGCAGGTCGAGGGTCTCGAGCGCGACCTTGACGTTCTTCAGCGTCGGCACGTCGAGCGTCGCGATGATGACGCACTCGTCGGTCTCGTCGAGGGCCTGCAGCGTCTGCTCGTCGAAGTTCGGCGCGGTGTCGACCACGACGTAGTCGAACTGCTGGCGCAGCGTACGCAGCATCCGCGAGACCAGCCGGGCGGTGACCCGGTCGCGCGCGTCGGGCAGGTTGGGCGCGGCCAGCACCATGAGGGACTCCTCGTGGCGCGTGAGCAGCGACTCCGCGAGGGAGGCGTCGACGCTGTCCTCGGAGCCGATCGCCTCCTCGATGGTGTGGGTCGGGAAGAGCTGCATCGTGATCGCGACGTCGCCGAAGGCGAGGTCGAGATCGACGAGGCAGACCTTGCGGGACCCACCGTCGGCGAGGGCCAGCGCGAGGTTGACCGAGGTCGTGGTCTTGCCGACCCCGCCCTTGGGGGCGAAGACGGTGATCAGCGAGCCGTGCGTGCCGCCGGTGCCCTGGCCGCTGAACGCCTGCCACAGCTGGTGGGCACGGGCGGCCGCCGACCGGATGCCCTCACCATCAGCCGCGCGTACGACGTCGCGGCAGCCGGCCTGCATGGCGCGGTAGAGGACGTCGGTGTCGATCTCGTGGCGGACCAGCACGACGCTGGTCGTCGGACGGGTCAGCCGCAGGCTCTCGCAGGTCGCGATCGCCTCGGCGAGGGGCAGGCTCGGCCCGAGCACCACGACGTACTCGTCGGTGCGGTGGGAGAGCCAGGCGTTCAGGGCGACGGTGCCGTCGACGGAGTGGGTGCCGGGCGGAAGTGCCCGGGCCAGCTCGGAGACGGCGCCCGGGTCGGTGTCGACGATGACGGGCATGACGACCTCACTCCACCAGGTTCTTGTCGGTGACCCGAGGGGTCCCGTCGAGCTTCGTCGCGTCGTTGACCAGGCCGAGGCTGAGCGTGCCGAAGCTGGTGCCCCAGGCGAGCCGCTCGGCCTCCTTCTGGGTGACGGCGAGCGTGACCAGCGTCTGGGGGATCGGCTGCGTGGTGGAGTCGCCCTCCTTCGTGGTCTTGGTCGTGGTGACCGTCGACGTGTCGCCGACGCCCAGCACGGTGACCTTCCGCAGCAGCGTGTTGGCGTAGTAGACGTCGGTCTTGTCCGGTGCGACCGCGACGAAGACCGCGACCTCGGAGCCGGGCTTGGCGAAGCCGGCGACCCGCTGCGGGTCGGTGAGGTTCACGGTGACGGCCATCTTCCCCTTGGGGATCGCGATCACCTTCGACGTGACGTCGACGTCGGTCGAGCCGCCCCACTTCGCGGAGACGATCTGCTCGCCGGTGTAGATCGTGGTCAGTGCCACCTCGCCGTCGAGGCTGAGGTCGCGTTGCGCGCCGCTGAGGACGCTGCTGGCCGGAACGGCCTTCTTCTCGAACTTGCCGGCCTTCGTGGCGGCGTCGAACGACTCGCCCGGCGCGATGTCCTGCGTGGCGACGATGACGTCCACGGTCTCGAACTGTGCCTGCGCACGGTTGTCGGCCCCGCGTACGTACAGCCAGACCAGCATGGTTCCCAGCGCGGCGATCACCGCTGCCAGGACAAGCAGGATCTTCCTACGGTCCATGACACCCTCAATTACTAGGTGAGCATGACCGGACGACCCGGTTTCCCTCCCAGAACCGTCCTGTCAGCAACTCCCTCAAGTTGCGTTCATCACAATGCCGCATTTCGGGCGGAGTAGGGAGAAGGTCCCGGGCATATGGCCCAAATGGACTACGCCACTTCCCAACCGGGTGACCGTCCGTGGCCCCAGTCGGACGACGTCAGCGGCCGTAGAGCGCGGCGACGTCGCGGCGGAACTGGCGCATCACGACCGCCCGCTTGAGCTTGAGGGACGGCGTGAGCTGGCCGCCCTCCTCGCTCCAGTCGGCCGGGAGGATCGTGAACTTGCGGATCGCCTCGGCCTGGCTGACGGCGCTGTTGGTGTCGTCGACCGCGCGCTGCACCTCCGCCACGAGGTCGGGGTCGTCGACGAGGTCGGCGAGGCGGCCCTTGCGCCCGCGGGCCTCGGCCCACTGGCCGAACGTGTCAGCGTCGATGGTGACCAGGGCGCCGATGAACGGCTCGCCGTCGCCGACGACCATGCACTGGCTCACGATCGGGTGCGACCGGAGGCGGTCCTCGAGGACGGTGGGGGAGACGTTCTTGCCGCCCGCCGTGACGAGGAGCTCCTTCTTGCGGCCGGTGATGCGCACGAAGCCCTCGTCGTCGACCTCGCCGACGTCGCCGGTGTGGAACCAGCCGCCGTCCTCGGTGTCGTCGATGACCTCGGCGGTCGCGGCCTCGTCACGCCAGTAGCCGCGGAAGACCTGCGGCCCGCGGAAGAGCAGCTCGCCGTCGTCGGAGACGCGGACGGTGGTGCCGGGGAGCGGGCGGCCGACGGTGCCGACCTTCTGCGCCGCGGCGGAGTTGAGGGTGACGGCGCCCGACGTCTCGGTGAGCCCGTAGGCCTCGAGCACGGTGATGCCGGTGCCGCGGTAGAAGTGGCCGAGCCGCTCGCCCAGCGGGGCGCCGGCCGAGAAGGCCCAGCGGCACTGCCCGCCGAGCGCCTCGTGCAGGCGCCCGTAGACCAGCCGGTTGTAGAGCGCGTGCTCCGCGCGGAGGCGCACCGGCACCCGGCCGGCGTCGCGCGCCCGCGACCAGGCGATCGCGGTCTCGACGGCCCGGTCGAAGACGCGGCTCTTGCCATCGGCGGCCGCCTGCTGCGAGGCGGTGGTGAAGAGCTTCTCGAAGACCCGAGGCACGCCGAAGACGAACGTCGGCTGGAGCTCGCCGAGGTAGCGCGTGAGCATCCGGATGTCGGAGGAGTGCGCGAGCCGGACCCGCGCCCGCATGCAGCCGAGCTGCACGATCCGCGCGAAGACGTGGGCGAGCGGCAGGAAGAGCAGCGTCGAGGCGCCCTCGTCGAAGAGCTCGGGAAGCTCGGAGGTGGCCAGGGTGATCTCGTCCATCAGCGCGCCGTGCGTGAGCATGCAGCCCTTGGGCTCGCCCGTCGTGCCCGACGTGTAGACGAGCGTGGCGAGGTCGTCCCGACCCCTCGACGTACGCCGAGCCTCGAGGTCGGCGTCGGAGACCGGGGCACCCGCGGCGGCGAGGGCGTCGAGCGCACCCTCCTCGATGGTCCAGACGTGCGTGAGGTCGGGCACGGAGTCGCGCACCTGGTCGACGCGCGCCAGCAGGGCGGCGTTCTCGACGAGCACGGCACGCACGCCGGCGTCGGCGAGGATCAGGCCGACCTGGTCGGCCGAGGAGGTCTGGTAGATCGGCACGCTCACGGCGCCCGCGCACCAGATCGCGTAGTCCAGGATGGTCCACTCCCAGCGGGTGCCGGACAGGAGCGCGACCCGGTCACCCGGCGCGACACCCGCCGCGACGAGCCCCTTGGCGGCCGCGGTGACCTCGGCGAGGAAGCCGGCGGCGCTCACGTCCACCCATGCGCCGGAGGCGTCACGGCGGGTCAGCACGGTGGTCGAGGAGTGCGCGCGTGCGTTGCTGACGACGTCGTCCGTCAGGTTGCCGGCGCGGGCCCCGGTCGTGGGGAGCTGCACCGTCGGGGGAGTGGAGAACTCGCGCACGGAGCGCACGTTACCGGCCTCCGGCGTACCGCGGGTATCCGGTACGGTTGCCGGTACCCAGCCGCTCCAGGACAGGATTACCCATGCCCGAACAGACCACGTCGTCGATCGTCGTCGACGCGTCGCCGGGCGAGGTCATGGCCGTGATCGCCGACTTCGCGGCGTACCCGCTGTGGGCCAAGGGCGTGGAGACCGCGCAGGTGGTCGCGGGCCAGCCCGGGCAGCGCGCCGAGAAGGTCCGCTTCGAGCTCGACGTCCCGCCGATCCACGACGAGTACACCCTCGCCTACACGTGGCACGACCTCGACGTCAGCTGGACCCTCGCCGAGGGCAAGATGCTGAAGATGCTCGACGGCTCCTACGTGCTGCGTCCCGTCGACGAGGGCACCGAGGTGACCTACAGCCTCTCGGCCGAGCTCGCCATCCCGATGATCGGCATGATCAAGCGCAAGGGCGAGAAGATCCTCATCGACACCGCCCTCAAGGGGCTCAAGAAGCGCGTCGAGTCGCTCTGACCGTGCGGATCCTCCTCTTCACCGGCAAGGGCGGGGTGGGGAAGTCGACCACTGCGTCGGCGACCGCGGTCGCCTCCGCCGCCTCGGGCCGGCGCACGCTGATCCTCTCCACCGACGCAGCCCACTCGCTGGCCGATGCGTTCGCGACCGAGATCGGCACGACCCCGACCCTCGTCGCCGACAACCTGTACGTCGAGCAGGTCGATGCCCAGCGGCTCTTCGAGGAGTCCTGGGCCGACATCCAGCGCTACCTGCTCTCGGTGCTCGACGCGGCCGGTGTCGACCCCGTCGCCGCCGAGGAGCTCACCGTCATCCCGGGTGCGGAGGAGGTGCTGGCGCTGCTCCAGCTCCGCCGCCACGTGCTGTCCGGCGACTGGGAGACGGTCATCGTCGACTGCGCGCCGACCGCGGAGACGCTGCGGCTGCTCGCCCTGCCCGAGGCCCTCGCGTGGTACATGGAGCGGGTCTTCCCGGTCGGCCGCAAGGCGATCAAGGCGTTCCGCCCGCTGATCACCAAGGCGGTCGGTGTGCCCATGCCCGAGGACAACACCTTCGACGCGATGGAGCGGCTGCACGCCGAGCTCGACGAGGTCCGGCAGCTCCTCTCCGGCCCCGAGGCGAGCGTGCGGATCGTGATGACGCCCGAGACGGTCGTCCTCGCCGAGGCCCGCCGCTCCTTCACCACGCTCTCGCTCTTCGGCTACCGCGTCGACGGCGTCGTCGCCAACCGGATCTTCCCGGCGATCGGCCCCGACGAGGCTCCGGACAGCTGGCGCGCGGGCTGGGTCGAGGCGCAGACGAAGGTGCTTGCCGACACCGAGCAGTCGTTTGCCGGGCTCCAGCTCTGGCGCTCCGACTACCACTCCGGCGAGCCCGTCGGCGTCGCGGCGCTCGCCGACTTCGCCCGCAGGCTGTACGCCGACAGCGACCCGCTCGCCGTACCGTCGGGGCCGGGGCCGCTCCAGGTCGCACGCACGGAGACCGGTGCGGTGCTCCGCCTCGCCCTGCCGTTCGTGGGCCGTGGCGACGTCGACCTGGTGCGCCACGGCGACGAGCTCGTGCTCACCGTCGGCTCCTACCGGCGCCTCCTGACACTGCCCGCCGGCCTTGCCCGGTTGGACGTCAGGGGTGCGAGGGTCGACCATGGAGCGCTGCAGGTGCGTTTCGAGGAGAGGCAGTCATGAGCGACGAACAGCGCCCGGAGGTCGGCTCCGTGGCGGAGGAGACCGCCAAGCTGCTCGGCGCGCTCTCGGGCTGGGCCAAGGACCACGGCTCGGACCTTGGCGCTGGCCTGGGTGGCGCCTTCCACGACGCCAGCGAGCACCTCGCCACCGGCGAGGACTGCAAGTACTGCCCGTTCTGCCGCGTCGTCCACATCGTGCGCGAGAGCAGCCCCGAGGTCCGCACCCACCTCGCGATCGCCGCGGCGAGCATCGCCCAGGCCGCCTCGGCGGTGCTGCAGGCAGCCGTCCCCGAGGACGCCAAGGCCAGCGGTGGCACGCACGCGCGTCGCGACCCGGTCGAGAAGATCGACCTCGAGGACGACGACTTCGGACCGTTCGAGGGCCCCTTCGGCTGAGCGCCGTCTGCTCGCTACTCGAGCAGCCGCACCCGGCGGTAGCCGCCGTCACAGCTCGTGTCGCCGAGCGCGCACCCACCTGCCTGCGTCGAGCCCGACGCGAGCTTCGACCGCGAGACCAGCAGCAGGTAGCTCCGGTCGGTGTCGTCGGCCATGAGCGCCGCGGCGTCGGCGTTCGCGGGCCCGCAGGTGCCGCTGCCGCTGCTGTAGCGCTTCTTGAGCTGCTTGCCGAAGTGGTAGCCGCAGACGCTCACGGCGACGATCCGCTGGAGCGGGAAGACCGCGTTGGTGCCGGTCCCGGTCACGGTCGGCCCACAGCTCGACGCCGCGCAGAAGACCGGCAGCCCGATCGTGGCCCCGGTGTCGATGAGGGCGGCCCACGCGTCCTCCACCTGCCCGGCGTCCGGCTGTCCCGGGTCGCCGGAGAGGCAGGAGTACGGCGCCACCGTCGACGCCGCCGGGCAGGCCGCGCGCAGGCGGTCGCCGAGGGCGGTGCCGGTCAGTCCGGCCTGACCGCTCACCACGCTCATCGGCAGTGAGCAGCCGTTGCGGACCTGGTCGTAGAGCTGGGCCTGGCCGCCCCCGTCGTCGGTGCTCTCGCCGGGACAGTCGAGCGTCCACCAGTTGCCGGCGGTCGTCGGCTGGGGACAGCTCGTCGTCGGAGCGAGCCCCTGGCCGGGCACGAAGGTGCGCCACACGGTGCCCGGGCCGGCTCCGGCGGGGAGGTCGCTGCCGCAGATTGCGAGCGGACGCAGCCCGTCGCCGCCGGGCGCGACCTCGACGCCCACCGCGGCGTGCGCCGTCGTGTCGATCTGGTCGACGCCGGCGAGCCGCCCGAGGTAGGCGGGCGTGTCTCCGCTGACGTCGAAGCTGACCTGCAGGCGGCCCTGCGTGCACGCGGCGGTCAGCGTGCCCGTCGCGTGGGCCGTCATCGCGGAGCGGTTGGCGGTGAGGTAGCCCTGGGCCACGGAGTCGGCGGTCGCGTGCGGGACGGCGGCCAGGATCGCGTCGCAGGAGCCGGCATCGGTCCCGGCGTACGTCGCGGCGGCGGCGAGGGCGCCGGCGTCGGCAGCGGTCTGCAGTGCGGTGCGCGAGGTGTAGGCCATGCCGAGGTCGACGCTGAACGCGCCGATCACCAGTAGTGACACCGAGCAGATCGCGGTCAGTACGGCGACCACGCCCTCCTCGTCGCGGCGCCGGGTCACGAGTACTCGCACCGGAACTCCCCGTGGCCCGAGATCGAGTACGTCGAGGGCACGCCCGGCACCAGCAGCGGGATCGGCCACGTGTGCGTGTAGCGGAGGGTGACGGCGACCGCCTGGCCCGGCGTCGAGCCCAGGCACACGTCGCCCGCAGGACACGGCGTGACGGTGGCGGTGACGGCGGCACCGGTCATCGCGATGGAGGTCGCCGACGCCTTGCCGATGGCGGTGACCTCGGCGCAGGTCTGGCCCGGGACGGCGCCCTGGCGCGCTGCCTCGCGGGCGGCGCTGTTGAGCGCGAGGGTCTGGCCGAACACGATCGCGAAGTCCGTGATGGCGAACAGGAGCGTGACCAGGATCGGCAGCACGAGCGCGAGCTCGACTGCTGCCGCTCCTTCTTCGTTCCTCCCGAGTGCCACGAATCGACGGTAGGTCTGGACCACCTGCGCACCGCCGGATTCGACAGGCAATTGACCCGCATGGGTGGGGCGTACTGACCGTTCGGGGGACACGGTCAGGGCAGACTGGGACCGTGAGCGAACCGGTCTGGGTGGGCGTCGACGTCGGTGGCACGAAGGTCCTGGCCGGGGTGGTCGACGACGACGGACGGGTCGGCGCCACGGCGCGGCGTACGACGCCGGGGCGCCGGGTCGATGCCCGCATGGTGGAGGACGCCCTGACCGAGGCGGTGCTGGAGGCGGCGGACGGGCGGCCGCTCGCCGGCGTCGGGGTCGCCGCTGCGGGGTTCGTCGACGCGGAGGGCGAGCGGGTCCGCTTCGCCCCGCACCTGCCCTGGCTCGACGAGCCGGTCCGCTCGCGGCTCGCGGCTCGCTGGCACGCGCCGGTCCGGCTGGAGAACGACGCCACCGCTGCCGCGTACGGCGAGCTGGTGCTGGGCGCCGCCCGCGGCTGCTCCGACGTGATCACGGTCAACCTCGGCACCGGCCTGGGTGGGGGCGTCGTGATCGGCGGCCGCATCCACCGCGGCCACAACGGCATGGCAGGGGAGTTCGGGCACATGCAGGTCGTGCCCGACGGCCTGGCCTGTGAGTGCGGGTCGCACGGCTGCTGGGAGCAGTACTGCTCCGGCCGTGCCCTCGAACGCTACGCCCGCGAGCGTGACTCGGGCCTGCTCAACGGGCGGATGGTGACCGCGGCGGCTGACGAGGGCGACCTCGAGGCGCGTGCGGCGTTCGCGGAGCTGGGGCACTGGCTCGGGGTGGGCCTGGCCAACCTCGTGGCGGCGTTCGACCCCGAGCTCGTGGTGGTGGGTGGCGGCGTCTCCGAGGCGGGCGACCGGCTGCTCGAGCCGGCCCGCGTCGCCCTCGGGCGCTCACTCGTGGGGGCCGGCCACCGCGACATCCCCGCGGTCGTCGCCGCACAGCTCGGCAACACCGCCGGCCTGGTCGGCGCGGCGTGCCTGGTCCGCGACGAGGTCCGCGGCGACGGCGACTAGACGCGCGCGCCGTCGTCGTACGGGTCGGGCGGATCGTTGCGCATCGTCGCGACGAGGAAGACGAAGCCCCCGATGAACGCCGCGACGAGCAGCGTGCTCGCCCACGACGGCAGCGTCAGGCCGAGCACGAGGAAGACGAGGAAGACCAGCGGAGAGCCGATCACGCCGATCCACGCGAGCAGCCGCGGAGGCGACGGCAGCGGCACCGGCGGGGGAGTCGGCGGCACGAAGGCGCCCTCGTCGGCGAGGTCGAAGGGAACGGGGTTCCAGGCGGGTGTCTCGGGCTCGGGCGGCGCAGGCGGCTGGCTGGCAGCCGGCTCCGCGATCGACTCCGCCTCGGGCACGTCACCGACGGGCGACTCGCCCCAGCCGGCCACGATGTCCGCCCACGCCTTCTCGTCCTCCGAGCCCTCGTTGGCGGATGGTTCCTGCGTCACACGGAAAGCCTACGGATGAACGCCAGCGACTCCTCGAAGAGGTGCGGGGCGTCGTTGTCGAGCGTCGCCACGTGGTAGCTGTCGGTCAGCAGCTCCTCGCGGACGTCGGCCGAGCCGACGCCGCCGAGGATGATCCGCGCGGACGACGGGTCGACGACGTGGTCCACCGTCGAGCGGATCAGCAGCAGGGGCGCCTTGACCTCGCCCAGGCGCGGGCGCAGCGACTTCCAGCCCTCGAGCATCGAGGCGAGGGCGCGGAGCGGGACCTTGTTGTAGCCGTGCTCGTCGACGCCCTTCTTCTTGATGTCGTTGCCGATGCCGGGGAACCCCTTGACCACGCGCTTCAGCGCCGGGACCACCCGCAGGCGGGGGTCGACGGAGTTGACGGCCGGGTTGACGAGCACGAGGCCGGCGACGTCACCGGGACGCTCCGCCGCCAGGCGCAGCGCGAGGCCGCCACCCATCGACAGTCCGCAGACGAAGACCTGGTCGCACGTGGCGCGCAGGCGGGCGAACGCCGCGGTCACCTCGGCGTACCAGTCGTCCCAGGCGGTGCCGTTCATCTCCTGCCACGTCGTGCCGTGGCCGGGGAGGCAGGGCACCTCGACGGCGTACCCGTGCTCGTGGAGGAACTCCGCCCACGGACGCATCGACACCGGGGAGCCGGTGAAGCCGTGGCTGAGCAGGACGCCGATGCGCTGTCCGCGGGTGAGGTCCGGGTTCGCCGGAGCCGACCACGCGAGCGGGTGGGACTGGATGGCCATGCCGAGCATCCTGCCCCATGGACGGCCCACTTTCATGCCCTAGGCTTCGCTTTGTGCGCGATCAACCGCTGTTCTACTCCTTCCTCAAGTACGTCTCCGTCGGGCCGTGGCTGAAGCTCTTCTTCATGCCGAAGGTCTCCGGCAAGGAGAACGTGCCGACCGAGGGTGGCGTGCTGCTCGCGGGCAACCACCTGTCGTACTTCGACTGGCTCTTCGTGCCCAACTCGCTGCCGCGGATGGTGCGCTACGTCGCGAAGGCGGAGTACTTCGAGGGCGTCGGCCTGCGCGGGAAGCTGAAGAAGTTCTTCTTCACCAACACCGGCAATGTGCCGATCGACCGCTCGGGCGCCACCGCCGCCGAGGGTGCGCTGATCACCGCGAAGCGGATCCTCAACGAGGGCCACATCTTCGGCATCTACCCCGAGGGCACCCGCTCGCACGACGGTCGCCTCTACAAGGGCAAGGTCGGCGTCGCGGTGATCGCGATCGAGACCGGCGTCCCGGTCGTTCCCGTCGCTGTCCTCGGCACCGACAAGCTGGCGCCGCAGGGCAAGAAGTTCGGCCGCTGGACCCGCCCGGTCATCCGCTTCGGCGAGCCGATGAGCTTCGCGCAGTACGCCGGACAGCAGGGCGACCGCGAGATCCTGCGCAAGGTGACCGACGAGATCATGGACGCGATCCAGGCGCTCTCCGGCCAGGAGTACGTCCGTGACACCTACGCCGCCGATGCCAAGCGCGCGGCCCGGGAGGCGCGGAAGGCGGATGGCGGCTCGGCTGCCTGACCCCGCGCCGGAGCACGCCGTCGCGGACGGCATGTTCCGCGTGCTCCTCTGGCTGCGACTCGTCGTCACGGCCAACATGCTGGGCGTCATCGCCTGGCGCTGGGAGACCGTCGCGCGCCCCGTGGCCGCGATCGTGGTCGTCGCGGCCCTGCTGCTGTGGACCGGCGTCGCCTCCTGGGCGTACGCCGACCAGCGCCGTCGCAGGGCGTCCCTGCTCGTGACAGACCTCGTCGTCGGGGTCGGATCGCTCCTGGCCACCCCGTGGGTGAAGGGCCCGGACTTCACCGCCACCGTGCCCGGCTTCTGGGTGATGGCGGTCGTGCTGTCGTGGGCGGCCCTGTGGGGCGCGCGAGGCGGCTTCGTCGCAGCCGCCTGCGTCGCGGTCGCCGACCTCGGCATCCGCTGGCCCCACATCTCCGAGTCCAACTACGGCAACGTCTTCCTGCTGCTGATCGGTGGTCCGCTCCTGGGCCGCCTCGCCTCGGCGCTGAAGGACCTCGCCCGCGAGCGCGACCGGGCGCAGCGCGCCGCCGCGCTCGCGGAGGAGCGCGCCCGACTGGCCCGCGTCGTGCACGACGGCGTGCTGCAGGTGCTCGCGCTGATGCAGCGCAAGGGACCCGACCTCGGCGGAGAGGGCGTCGAGCTCGGCCGGCTCGCGGGGGAGCAGGAGGCCCGGCTCCGGGCCTTGCTGATCGTCGACGAACGAAGCGACCGCGAGCAGGTCGGCGGGCGCAGCGAGGTCGACCTGACCACCTCGATCGCCGCGCTGGCAGCACGCCGCACCCCGGCCGTCGAGGTCTCCACACCCGGCACGCCCCTCCTGCTCCCGGCCCTCGTGGTCGAGGATCTCGTCGCCGCGACCGGTGCCTGTCTCGACAACGTCGCCTCCCACGTCGGCGACGCCGCGCACGCCTGGGTGCTCGTCGAGGACCTCGGCGGCTCCGTCGTGGTGACCGTGCGTGACGAGGGCGGGGGCATCGCGGAGGGCCGGCTCCGGAGCGCAGCGGAGGAAGGCCGCCTCGGCGTCGTGCAGTCCATCGTCGGCCGCCTGCAGGACCTCGGCGGCGAGGCCCACCTGACCACCGGCCCCGAGGGCACCGAGTGGGAGCTGTCGGTCCCTAGGGTGGACACGTGACCATCCACTCGACGAACCCCTTCGCGATGCCCGACGACGAGGCGCGCCGGTTCCGGGGGAGGCTCGGTGGCACCGTGTCGCTCTGGACCTCGGGCGCCGGCCCGGCGCGGGCGGGGCTCACGGTCTCCAGCCTGATGGTGGCGACCGGCCAGCCGGCGTACGTCGTGGGGCTGGTGGATCCCGACTCCGAGCTCTTCGACGCGCTGGAGACGACCGGCCGCGCCGTCGTGCAGCTGCTGCGCTGGCGGCACCGCGAGCTGGCCGACATGTTCGCCGGGGTGAGCCCGGCGCCCGGCGGGGCCTTCCGGCAGGCGAAGTTCACCGAGTCGGCGTGGGGCCCGCTGCTGGCCGACGTGACCAGCTGGGCCGGCGTGGCCCTCGAATCGGCCATCGAGCTGGGCTGGTCGATGCAGGTGACCTGCCGGATCGAGCACGTCGTCCTCGGTGAGGAGCCCGACCCGCTCGTCCACCGGCGCGGTCGCTACCTGCAACGCTAGGTTGACCGCATGGCAGCTGAGGACGCGAAGCCCGTGCGTGTGATGGTCGTCGACGACCACCCGATGTGGCGCGACGCCGTCGAGCGTGACCTGGTGGCGGCCGGCTTCGACGTCGTCGCGGTCGCGGCCAACGGCAAGGAGGCGCTCGCACGCTGCCCCGCCGCGCGGCCCGACGTCGTGGTCCTCGACCTGCAGATCCCCGAGCCCAACGGCGTCGAGGTGACGCGCGCGGTCGCCGGACCCAACGGTCCCCGCGTGCTGATCCTGTCGGCCTCCGGCGAGCAGGCCGACGTGCTCGAGGCGGTGAAGGCGGGGGCCACGGGCTACCTCGTGAAGTCCGCCTCGCGCGCCGAGCTCCTCGACGCCGTCCGCAAGGTCGCCGAGGGTGAGGCGGTCTACACGGCCGGGCTGGCCGGACTGGTGCTGGGGGAGTACCGCCGGCTGTCGGCGGCGCCCCAGGCACCCGCCGAGGAGGAGCGCCCCATCCTCACGGAGCGTGAGACCGAGATCCTCCGCATGGTCGCCAAGGGGCTCTCCTCCACGCAGATCGCCGAGCGGCTGTTCATCTCGCACCGCACCGTCCAGAACCACACGCAGAACACCCTGCGCAAGCTCCAGCTCCACAACCGTGTCGAGCTCACCCGCTACGCCATCGAGCAGGGCCTCGAGTGAGCCTGCTCGAGGAGGCAGAGGCCCTCTACGGCCTGGCGCTCGGCGAGTTCACCGCGGCGCGCGACGAGCGAGCGAAGGCGGTCAAGACCGACGACGCCGAGCTCGCCAAGGCGGTCAAGGCGCTGAAGAAGCCGAGCCTCGCCGCCTGGGTCCTCAACTTGCTCGTACGCCGCGAGCCCGACCAGGTCGCGCAGCTGGTCAACGTGGGCGCCGCCCTGCGTGACGCCGCCGCCTCGCTGGACGCGGCACAGCTGCGCGCGCTCACGGCCCAGCGCCGGCAGCTGACGGCGGCGGTGACCACGGTCGCCCGCCGTCACGCCCTCGCCGACGGACAGAAGGTCACCGAGGCGGTCGCCGAGGAGGTCGAGGGCACCCTCACGGCGGCGATGGTGAGCGCGGCCGCCGCCGAAGCACTCCAGTCCGGTCTGCTCGTGCGCTCGTTCACCACCACGGGCGTCGATGACCTCGACCCGTCGGCGTACGTCGCCGTGCCCGAGGCGATCGGCCACGTCGCCTCGTCCGTGCCGGCGACGCTCCACGCCGTACCCGATCCGTCGGAGGCGGAGCGACGGCGCGAGGCCAAGCGGGCGCTGTCCGTCGCGGAGAAGGAGCTCCGGATGGCCAAGGAGGCGCTCACGAAGGCCGAGGTGCGGCACCGCGGAGCGCAGGCCCAGGCACTCCAGGTGGAGTCCGAGCTCGACGAGCTGCGGCGGAAGCTGGCCGACCTGGAGTCACGCGAGGAGGAAGCGCACGAGGGCGTCGAGCGGGCGAAGCGAGCGATGGCGGAGGCTCGCGACGAGGTCGAGGCCGCCGAGGCTGCGCGCAACGACGCGGCCGCCGCGCTGGACTAGAGCAGCGCCCAGCCCTTGCTGCGCTCGACGGCCTGCTGCCACCGGGCGTAGTCGCGGTCCAGCGCGGCCCGGTCGCCGCCGGGCTCGAAGCGCCGGTCCAGCTGCCACGTCTCCTTGAGGTCGTCCGTGGAGTCCCAGACGCCGGTGCCGAGCCCGGCGAGGAACGCCGCCCCCAGGGCGGTCGTCTCCACGATCCGCGGCCGCTCCACGGGGACGCCGACCTGGTCGGCCTGCACCTGGCAGAGCAGGTCGTTGGCGGCTGCTCCGCCGTCGACCTTCAGCGTGGCGAGCGTGGGCATGGTCTCCAGCACGTCGCGGACCTCGTAGGCGATCGCCTCGAGGGTCGCCCGGACGAGGTGACCGCGCGTCGTACCGCGGGTGATGCCGAGGATCGTGCCGCGGGCGTGGGGGTCCCAGTGGGGCGCGCCGAGGCCGGTGAGGGCGGGCACGAAGACGACGCCCTCGCTGCTCGGCACCGCACTCGCGATGGCGGCCGTCTCGGCCGCGGTGCCGACGATCTGCAGGCCGTCGCGGAGCCACTGCACCGCCGCGCCGGTCACGAAGATGGCACCCTCCAGCGCGTACGTCGTCTCGCCGGCGGGGGAGCGCCACGCCGCGGTCGTGAGCAGGCCGCAGTCGGAGCGCTCGAGCTTGGTGCCGGTGTTGGTGAGCAGGAACGAGCCGGTGCCGTAGGTGCACTTGGAGTCGCCCGGGTCGAAGCAGGTCTGGCCGAAGAGCGCCGATTGCTGGTCACCCGCGATGCCGGCGATCGGGAGGCTCAGCCCGCAGAACGTGCGCGGGTCGGTGGTGCCGACCTCGCCCCAGTTGGGCACGAGGTCGGGCAGCGCGTCGCGCGGGACACCGAAGAGGCCGCAGAGCTCGTCGGACCAGTCGCCCGTCGTCAGGTCGAAGAGCAGCGTCCGCGACGCGTTGGAGACGTCGGTGACGTGCCAGGTGCCCCGGGTCATGCGCGCGATGAGGTACGAGTCGACCGTGCCGACGGCGTACCGGCCGGACTCGACGAGCGCCCACGTGTGCGGCTCGTGCTCGCGGAGCCAGGTCAGCTTCGTCCCGGAGAAGTACGGGTCGAGGCGGAGGCCGGTCAGCTCGCGCACGCGGTCCTCGTGGCCCTCGGCCTTGAGCCGGTCGCACACCTCCGCGGTACGCCGGTCCTGCCAGACGATCGCGCGGCGCGGCGACCCGAGGGTCTCGCGGTCCCACAGGACGATCGTCTCGCGCTGGTTGGTGATGCCGATCCCGGTGAGGGTGCTCGGGTCGACCTTGGCCAGGACCTCGCGGGTCGCCTCGAGCGTCGCCTGCCAGATCTCCTCCGGCGCGTGCTCCACCCAGCCCGGGTGCGGGAAGTGCTGGCTGAACTCCTGGTAGCCCTTCGCGGCGATGCTGCCGTCGGGATCCACGACGACGGCCGTCACGCCCGTCGTGCCTGCGTCGATCGCGAGAACGCTCATGCCCGCGACCCTAATGGGCCGCGGGCATGAGGTGGTGGATCAGCGCTGCGCGGCAGCGATCATGCTGGGGGTGACGGTGTTCGGCAGAGTCGAGTTGCCGTTGCCGCCGGTGGTGCGGGCGTAACCCGGGTCGCCGTAGTCGTTGGCGGGCGGGGTGCCGGTCGGGGACTCGCAGACGATCGTGACGCCGGCGTTCATCGGGTCCTCGGCCACATCCGGGTTGACCGGCACGACGATGAACCACGTCTGCGGGTTCTGGCTGTCGGCGCTGTTGATCGCCACCTTGCCGCTGGTCGTGAGGTCCCAGAAGCCGCCGCCGGTGCGGTGGGTGCCGGCCGGGCACTGGGCACCGGCGACGAGGGTGTCGATCTTGCCATCGGGAGCGCCGTCAGGCAGGAAGTCGTAGGCGTCGGAGACGACGTCGTAGGCGCGGGTCGTGCCGGCTCGACGCGCGAACGCCGACTGGTCGAGGTTGTCGAGCAGGTCGGCGTTCAGGTTGGCGACCTTGGTGGTGCGGTTGACCTTGAGCGGCGCCGTACCGGACTTGGAGTTGAGCGACAGTGCGGTGCCGTTGGCGTTGCTCAGCGTGGTGGTGGCACCTGCGGAGTTGGACTTGCCGAGGATGAAGTTGCCACCCGTGGCGGCGTAGGCGGAGCCGCTGCCGATGACGAGTGCGGCAACCGCGCCGGCGGCGAAACTGGTCGTGGAGAGCTTCAACGGGCACCTTCTGGAGTTTGGACGATTTGTCCGCACTGTAGGGCGTCGTCGGGCTATTTCAGCGCAGGGACGCGCTTCACCGAAAGGTGTTCAGGCTTCAGCGCCGACGGCGTCGTACGACGGCCAACGCGCCGCCGGCCGCCACCAGTACGAGGGCCCCGGCGATCAGCTCGCGCCAGTGCCAGGAGAGCCAGGTCGACTCGGTACCGAAGAGCCGGCCACCGATGCTCGGGTCGGGTCCGCCCTCGAGGGCGGACGACGCCCAGACCGAGCACGTCACGTGGAGTCGCGGGTCCGCGACGATCGGGGTCCCGCCGTTGACGCGCGCGAGTATCGCCCCGTCCTCGCGCGCGTCCGCGTCCACGGCAACATAGGTCTCGCGCCGGGTCAGGGTGGGCTGGCAGGTGTCGTCCCGACCGTCCGGCACGGGCATCGTGGCGTCCTTCGTGCCTGCGCGGTCGCCGGCCTCGGCGGAGTAGAAGCGGACGCGAGCATCGGTCCTGCCGCCGAAGTCGTCGTCGAGTGTCATCACGGCGGCTCCGTCCGGCGTCAGCCAGCCGTACCACTGCGACACCGCGTCGGAGCGAGCCCCCTTGAGCGGGAACGAGCGCACCGTCCTGCTGGTGACGGCATCCACGAACACCACGCGGGCACCCGGCTTGCTGCCGACGACGAAGGCAACGGTGTTGTCATCGACCCAGCCGATGGGCTGGGAACCACCGGGAACGTCCCTGCTGTTCTGCACGATCGTCATCTCGCCATCTACCGAGAGGATGCCCGCCGCCGTGACGTCGTAGCCGTCGCTCGCGCCCAGCTGGAGCAGGACCTTCGTGGAGTCGCGATTCCAGAATGCCGGTTGCTGGTCGCTGTGGAAGTACACCGGTGCCCTGTTCCTGCCCTTCGCCGGCTCGCTGGCGCCCATGCCGATCTTCGAGAACGTCGTGCGCTCCCCGGTGTTCTGGTCGGTGATCGTCAGGAGTGCGTTCGGAGCATCCGGTCCTCGCAGGTAGACGAGGTGGATGCCGTCAGGGGAGATGGAAACGCTCTGCCCGTAGGCGTCGTCGATCCGCCACATCCGCCCTCCGGGGGAGACGGCGTAGTTGCCGGACACGTGCTCACTGCCGCGCTGGACGACGCCGGCGAGCGGACCGGTCACGGCAGGCATCGCAGTGCCCACGTAGTCGTAGTCGAGGCGCTGCGGATAGTGGTCCGTGTGTGCCTCCGGCTGGCTGGTGTACGACGTCACCCTGCTCGTCCCGTGCAGCAGCGGTGCTGAGGCGACGACGGCCGCCACGGCGGCCAGGCCGAGCGCGCCGACCGTGACCCGTCGGCGTACCCGGCGTCGGGCGCCGTCGGCCCAGGCCGTCCGTGCGTCCACGCGCACCGCGCGCGCCGGTGCATCGGCGACGTCGTCGAGGAGGTCCCGTAGGTCGTTGGTCATGGTTGTGCCACCTCCCGGCGGTCGTCGAACTCAGCGAGTACGTCGGGTGCAAGCTCCCGGAGCCTCTGCAGGGCGTGGCGGGTCTGCGACTTGACGGTGCTGACCGAACAGCCCATGAGCCCCGCCGTCTGCACCTCGGTGTAGTCCTCGTAGAAGCGGAGGACGAGCACCGCCCGCTGCTTCACGGTGAGTCGCATGAGGGCGTCGCGCAGAGCCAGCGCCTCGGTGGTCCCGCTCGCCGGGGCGGAATCCGCGGACTCGTGGGCTGTCTCCGCGACCTCACGTGGTCGGCGTACGCGCCGTCGCCAGCCGTCCACGGCGAGGTTGTTCATCACCCGGTGTGCATACGCGTCGGGCGTGCCCTGCCGCGCGACTCGCTCCCACCGCTGCGCGACCCGGCCCAGCGTCTCCTGCACGAGGTCCTCCGCGAGGTGGACGTCGCCGACGAGGAGGTACGCCGCGCGTGCCAGCGCGCGCGACCGTGCATGCACCCAGGCCTCGAAGTCGTCCCTCACACCCGTATTCACGCATGGGGGTGTGCGCGCGGGTGGAACCTCGCGCGAATCAGTCACGCTCTGCGCGTGGCGCTGTCAGAGTCGGCGCATGAGCACTGAGCGCCCGCGCCGCCCCTCGCGCCGGTGGGTGGGTGCTGTCGGTGCAGCGGCAGCAGTCGCTGCGGCGGTGGCAGTGCCGATATTGCTCGTCGGGCAGGACGGGCCGCGCGCCGGCTCGCAGGTCTCCGGCCGGCCGGACGACAGCGCCCTCGCGCTGGGCGACTACCCGGCCGGGGCGGCCCCGGCAGAGGGCTACCTGGCGGGCAACGAGTTCCGCGCCGGCAGCGGCCACACCAGGTTCGCTGTTCCGCCGACGTCGGTCACCGAGTTCGCCGTGGTGACGGGCGGCTACCTGCTGGGCACGCGAGACGACCTCGGCGACGGGCAGGTGGCGTTCGTGGGCGACGACGGCACGACGAGGGGCTCCTGGCGGGTCGTGCCCGGAAACTTCCTTCTCACCTTCGTCATCGCGCCCGACCACGCCCTGGTCGGGGTCGTGCAGGCCCGCGGGACCTCGGTCGTCATCGAGGACGCCGGTCGGACGGTGACCAAGCTCCCCGCACCTGCCCCTGGCGGCGGGTTCGAGCCGATCGCGGTGACCGGGCACACCTGCACGGGACCCGACGCAGACTGCGCACTGCTGGTGCACGGCCCCGCCCCGGTGAATGCCGACGGCACGGTGCGGCGTACGTGGATGGTCCGTCCTGGTCGGCCGGCGGAGGCAGTCGACGGAGGGATCGGCGAGGTCCGCGCCGTGGCAGCCAACGGGTTCACGGCCGGAACCACCAGGGTCATCGACGACGGCGACGGGGCATGCGCCGGCGTCGCGGACCACGATGGCTCCGTGCTCTGGACGACGTGCAAGGACCGCCTGATCGCCTTCTCGCCGGATGCCGGCCTGCTGCTCGCCAGCACCTCGGCTCTCTTCGGCTCGGGCGACCACGAGCTCACCGTCCTCGACGCCAGCTCCGGCGACCAGCGGCTCCGGCTGCGCACGGCGAAGAACGTCGGCATCCACGAGATGGTGTGGGAAGACGACGAGCACGTGCTCGCCGTTGTCAGTGACTGGAAGGTCGATCGCGCCACCGAGTCCCACACCGATGTCCGCTGGGCCGTCCTGCGCCTCGGCCTCGACGGCAGCAGGGAGTACGCCGTCGCGCCGGTCGCCGGGGAGCCGGAGGACTACGACGGGCCGATCGACCTTCCCCGCGGCTGAGGGGCGAGTCGCCTCTCAGAGCCGGCGGGTGCCGGTGTTGTCGACGAGGTAGTGGGCGCCGGCTGGATCGCGCCACACGTAGATGCCGGGGTAGGGCTGCTTCACGTCCCAGCCGCAGTGGGTCTTGAGGTTGTGGTGGAACTGCGTGAGCGGCCCGTAGTTCCCGATGGCTGACTGGCCCGGGCCGCCGTCGGGCTGCCACGGGTTCGTGTGGTCGACCTGCATGCCGGACCAGCCGTCGGACCGGTTGGTGGTGGCCGAGCCCCAGGGGAAGCAGTCAGCCGGCGTCATCAGACGCACCGCTTGGCGGTGGCGCTCGGGGACCTCCCAGGCGTCGACGGGTGCGAGCCGCTCGAGGTCTATCACCGGTCGGACGGTGACCTTGTGGGCAGGGTGCAGCGAGAAGTGGGTGCGGAGCCAGGCTTCGGTGGCGGTGCCGATCCCTTCGATGCGGATGATCTCGGGTGCCTCGCCGCGGTCGGCTCCCACGAACGCTTTCGGTGTCTGGCCGGGTGGTGACTCTGTGGTGTGGATCCGGCCGCCGTAGAGGTGGACGAAGACGGTGAGGCTGGGGAGCAGCCTGGTCCAGTCGATGACCGGCTTCGCTCCATCGAAACTCTGCCCTGCGGTGGTCCGCCAGAGCTCGTCGGCGTCGGCGACGATCCCGTCGAGGTCCTTGCCGGCGCCGTCGTCGGCGACCGCGGGGTCGGCGGGCAGGAAGGGGTCGCGCAGGGCGTTGCCCGCGCCGTCCGATGCCTCGTCGGGATCGGCGGGGCGCTCGCGCCAGGTGGCGTAGGCAGCCAGGACCTTGACCGCCTCGGCGGGGTTGGCGAGCAGCACCATCGCCAGCGCCCGGCGGTGGTCGACCGGCTCGGCGCAGCCCAGCGCCTTGAGCACCTCGGCGAGGTGGCTCACCGTCGCGTCGAGGCGGGCGACCCCGAAGGCATCGGTGCGGAGCACGAAGGACCGCATGCCGTCCTCGGTCTCGCGCGCGGCGAATGCGTAGCGGCGTTCGCGGGCGGCCTTTTCCCTGGCTTCGGCGACGGCGGGGTCGGCCGCCTTGATCGCGGCGTCGAGCGTGGCCTCGAACCGCGACCAGGGGATTCGGCCGTCGGAGTAGGTGGCGACAGCGTGGTCGACGTACAGCGCGGCCTCGGGGGAGAGCTCGCGGGTGCGGCGGGCGACGAACCGGGCGTACGACGGCGCGACCTCGTGGGCCTTGACCCGGCTCCAGTGCTCGGGCAGGCGGAACCTGAGGTCCTGCGCATCGGCGATCAGAGAGTCGCCGGCGGCGGTGGACCTGCCGAGGCGGGCGCCGAGGTCAGCGCCGGCGGTGGTCGCGGCCTGGGGCGTGCCCTGGCCGCCGTAGAGCCGCACCGAGGCGCGCCCGACCTTCGCGCGTGTGTCGGGGTCGAGGCTGTCGGGGCCGTTGGCGAGCGCCCACTCCAGCGCGAGGCGGAGCTGGTCGACCTGGGCGCGACGCTCGGCTGCGGACAGCGCGGTGGCGGTGTCGAGGAGTGCACTCCTCGACAGATCCGCGAACGCCATGCCCGAGCTGGCCATGCCCCATTCTCGCCCGAACGCGTGTTCGACGTCAAGGCCTGGTTCACATGTTTCCGCAGGTCAGAGGCCCCTTTAGGGCCGCTGCCTGTGGACGAGAATCGGGCCGGCTCCGACGCCCGTCACGTTGCACGGGTCCGCGTGACCCGACCGTGCGGCATGGCCAGCGGCGTACCGTGCAGGCATGGCCTGCCGCATCGGAGAGCTCGTCCTCGACTGTCGCGACCCGGAGCTCCTCGCCCGCTTCTGGTGCGAGGTCCTCGACTTCGTGGTCCTCGAACGGGAGGAGGAGGGCGTCGAGATCGGCGCCCGCGACGGCTTCGGCGGCGCGCAGCCGACGATCTACCTCAGCAAGTGTGAGAACCCGGAGCCGGCCAAGCCGCGCCTCCACATCGACGTGAACCCGACCGACCGTGACCAGGCCGCTGAGCTCGAGCGCCTGCTCGCGCTCGGCGCCCGTCCTGCTGACATCGGGCAGACGGGCAAGGAGAGCTGGCACGTCCTCCAGGACCCGGAGGGCAACGAGTTCTGCCTGCTGCGCTCGCGCATCGCGCCACTGGCAGACGGCCCGCGCGCCTGACCGGCAGCGATCTACCAGCGTCCGCCGTTGCCACGCGACCACGGGAAGAGGGTGGCGTCGAGGCGCGGCGGGTTCTCCTGCTCGAGCCCCCGCTGGCCCCGCATGCGGAACACGGTCACCAGCCAGGCGACCACGATCAGCACCGCGACTCCCAGCCCGACCAGCATCACGATCTCGTCCGCTCCCATGCCGTGAGCGTACGCCGGACGCGTCAGTCGGCCGGAGCGATCAGCTCGCGCATGTGGCGCGCGCGGTCGGCGTAGTCCTTGTACTCGTCGAACGACGGAGCGCCGGGGGAGAGCAGCACGACCTGCGCCGGGTTGGCGACGGACAGCCCCCACGCAACGGCGTCCGCCATCCGCCCGAACTCGAGGACGGCGTGGCCCAGCCCGTCGGCGTGCTCACGGCCGAAGCGGGACCCGGCCGGCCCGATCAGCAGCAGATGGACGGGGGAGTGCCGCGTCCGCAAGTAGTCGGCCAGCGGCGACAGGTCGAGGCCCCGGTCCGCTCCGCCGAGGATCAGGGCGACGGGCTCGTCGGGGAAGACGGACAAGGCGGCGATGACCGCCTCAGGCGCCGTGGCCAGCGAGTCGTCGATCCACCGCCGGCCGTCCTTCGACGGCACCGTCTCCATGCGGTGCGTCAGCGCCGCGAACGTGCGTACGCCGTCGAGCAGCGTGGCCGGGTCGAGCGAGGGCTCCGCGACGTGGGCTGCGAGGACGGCGAGCGCCAGGTTGCGGGCGTTGTGGACGCCGATGAGCGGGAGCTCGCCCGGCGGGATCGAGCCCACGCCGTCCCAGGTCAGCCCGGACTCGTCGGCGCGGAGCATGTCGCCGGTCAGGTGCAGGGTGGCGTCGGCCGACATGGCCTGGGTGACGCGCGCGACCAGCGCCTCGTCGTGGCCCGGCACGACGACGTGCTCGGCGGTCGCGACGAGCTTCAGCTTGTCGGCGAAGTACGCCTCCTCCGAGCCGTGCCAGGGCAGGTGCTCGGGGAAGAGCGACGTGACGACGGCGACCCGCGGCGACACGGTGATCGACTGCGCCTGGTAGCTCGACACCTCGAGGACGACGGTGCCGTCCGCGGGTGCGTCGAGCAGCGAGGCGCCGATGTTGCCGGCGAGCGCGGCCGGCACCCCGGCGTACGTCAGGAGGTGGGCGATCGCCGAGGAGGTCGTCGACTTGCCCTTGGTGCCGGTGACGCCGATCGCGCGCGCGGCGTTGTCGGAGAGGAAGAGGTCGGTGACCGAGGTGAAGTGCACACCCGACGCGGCGAGCTCGCCGTACAAGGCAGACGTGACCGGGATGCCCGGGGACTTCACGACGACCTCGGCCGCGCGCAGCACGTCGGCGTCGGCGTCCGACTCCGCGACGGTCACGTCGATGCCGCGTGCCTGCAGCTCGGCGAGCGCCGAGCGGCCCTCGAGGCCGAGGCCCCAGACGGCGACCTTGCGGCCCTCGAGGTCAGAGAACCTCACGGGCAGCCTTCTCGAGAGCACCGGTCAGGAAGTGCTGGTCGGAGAAACTGAAGAGCGCCTCGACCTCGGCCGGCGACACCACGGCCTCGCGCAGGGACGGGTCGGTGACGAAGGGGTGCGACGACCAGTCCGGGTGCGTCTGGAGCAGGGTGTACGCCGCGCGGCACTCGCTCGGCTCGCCCACGCACTCGAAGGGCTTGTGGCCGTCGCCGATCGCGAGCAGGTCGAGGAACAAGGGCCGGAGCGACTCGTCCGCGAAGAGGTCCTTGCCGAAGATCGCGTCCATCTGGGCGCGCGGCACGAACGGGGAGAGCATCAGGAAGACGAAGGTGCACTTCGGGCACTCGCCGCACCAGTTCCGCCGGCGCGACGCGTCGAGGTGGAAGGCGCGGTTGCAGGAGGTGAAGACGTCGAGGTACGGCAGCTGGGCGAAGCGGCGCACGATCGCCAGCTCGGTCAGCGGCCGCAGGAACGACACGTAGTCGACGCCCCACGGGCTGACGTGCGAGCGCAGCATGCCCTCGAAGCCGAGGCCCTTGCTCCACTGGTGGTTGACCTCGACGCCGTGCCACTCGAGGTTGCCGTACGACGAGGAGGCCTCGTTGGCGAAGACCACCGTGTCGAAGCCGCCGCGGAGGGCGATCAGGCAGGCGATGATCGAGTTGACCGCGGTCACGGGCACGTGGCCGTTGTGCGCGCCGGCCTCGTTAAGCGCGAAGAGTCGCTTGTCGAGGACGCGCTTCGCCTGCACCAGCTCCAGGCCGGAGGCCTCGGCCGTGCGCGTGATCGGCTCGTAGGAGTTCACCGAGAAGAGCGTCACGTCGGCCACCCGGCGTACGGACTCGAGGGTGACGATGGAGTCCTTGCCGCCGCCGACGGCGACGAGCGCCGTGGCGTGCGTCGGCGCGACCGGCGAGCCGTCGGCCGCCGGCAGGGCCGGCGCCTGGATGACAGGGAAGAGAGCCTGCGGCAGGTCGTTGCGGTAGGCGAACTCCGCGAGCCCGCCCTTCACGACCTCGGTGAGGAAGTGTCGCTCTGCGTCGGTCAGCCCGCCGGCGACCGAGATCGTGCCGGGCACGAGCGCCTTGTAGTACGACGTGCCGGCGGCCAGCGCCAGCAGCCGGGCCAGCGCACGGAAGCCCTCGCCGACCTCGACCGGCGACGCGACGGCGGGCAGTGTGACCGTCTCGGTGAAGCGCTCGACCGGCCCGACGGTGGACACGTGGGCGATCCGGTAGTCGAGCTCGATCACGGCTCCGTCGGGGGAGATCCGCGGCTCGTCGACGTGGAAGACGAGCTCGGCCGGGGCGACGTGCAGGAGGTCGGACACGCCGCAATCCTAGGGCCGGGCCGTCGGCAGCGTCCTGAGCGCGCTCGCCGGGGTGTCCGGTGTCACCAACCGAATCGCGAGTAACCTCGCCCGCCCCGTAGTCTTGACTGCGTGACCAGCACCGTTCCCGACCTGTCCGCGCTGCACGCGATGGGGGCTGCCCAGCAGCCCACCTATCCGGACGCCGCGGCCGTCGACCTCGCCGTCGACCGCCTGCGCACGTCGCCGCCGCTGGTCTTTGCGGGCGAGTGCGACGACCTCAAGGAGAAGATCGCCGCGGTCGTGCGTGGCGAGGCCTTCATCCTGCAGGGCGGTGACTGCGCCGAGACCTTCGCCGGCGTGACGGCCGACAACGTCCGCAACAAGCTCCGTGTCCTCCTGCAGATGGCCGTCGTCCTGACGTACGCCGGGTCGGTCCCGGTCGTGAAGCTCGGCCGCATCGCGGGGCAGTACGCCAAGCCGCGCTCGAGCGACTTCGAGACGCGCACGATCGACGGCGAGAAGGTCACGCTGCCGGCGTACCGCGGTGATGCCGTCAACGGCTACGACTTCACCGAGGCCTCGCGCATCCCCGACCCGCAGCGCCTGGTCGACGTCTACAACAACTCCGCCGCCACGCTGAACCTCGTGCGCGCGTTCGTCACGGGCGGCTACGCCGACCTGCGCCAGGTCCACACGTGGAACACCGACTTCGTGCGCTCGGCACCGGCCGGTCGTCGCTACGAGAAGATCGCCGGCGAGATCGAGAAGGCGCTCGAGTTCATGAAGGCGATCGGCGCCGACCCGCGCGAGTTCCACGGTGTCGACTTCTACAACAGCCACGAGGCCCTCGTGCTGGAGTACGAGCACGCCATGACGCGCATCGACAGCCGCACCAACGCGCCGTACGACGTCTCCGCGCACATGGTCTGGATCGGCGAGCGCACGCGCCAGCTCGACGGCGCCCACGTCGAGCTGCTGAGCCACATCAAGAACCCCATCGGCGTGAAGCTCGGACCGACGACGTCGCCCGACGACGCGCTCGCGTTGGCCGCCAAGCTCAACCCGGCCAACGAGGCCGGCCGGCTCACCTTCATCACCCGCTTCGGCTCCGGCAAGATCCGCGAGGGTCTCCCGCCGCTGCTGGAGAAGGCGAAGGCCGAGGGGCTCAACGTCGCGTGGATCTGCGACCCGATGCACGGCAACACCTTCGAGGCGAGCTCGGGCTACAAGACCCGCAACTTCGACGACGTCATCGATGAGGTCCAGGGCTTCTTCGACGCGCACAACGCGGTCGGCACCTGGCCGGGCGGTCTCCACGTCGAGCTCACTGGTGACGACGTCACCGAGTGCGTCGGTGGCGGCGAGATGCTCTCGGCCGACGACCTCAACCAGCGTTACGAGTCGGTCTGCGACCCCCGCCTGAACCGCGTCCAGTCGCTGGAGATGGCGTTCCTCGTCGCGGACATGCTGGCCGCGGGCCGCAAGCGCGCCTGACGCGCCTGACCGGCAGCGGCGCCGTCAGGAGCCGAGCAGCAGCACGTCGCTGATCGCCGTGGTGTCCTTGCCACCGTGGCCGCCGCCGGGCTTGCTGACCTGGACCAGCCGCAGCTCGACCCAGCTCGTCTTCTCCGGAGCGACCTGCATCGCCTGCAGGTCGGGGGTGTCGACGAGGTCCTGCTGCACCGTCGTGCCGTCGGCGAAGCGCCACTCGACGCGCTGGATGCGCCGGTTCAGGGGATACCAGTCGGTGGCGCCGTCGACCTTGGCGTAGCCGTTGACCAGCCCGACCGCGGTCACCGTGCGCTCGCTGCCGAGGTCGAAGCGGATCACCGTGCCGGTCGCGTCACCCGCCAGCCGGTACGCCGAGTCGCGGCGCCCGTCGAGCATGTTGGTCGCCGGGTAGGGGACCCGGTGGCCGGCGAGGTCGGTGCCCGGCCGGATCGGGCGCGGGGCGGTGACCGTCGCGTCGCGGGCCAGGTCGACCCCGGCGCGACCGGTGTCGGCGGGCGTCGGGCTGCCCTTGGAGGGCGACGCCCACGCGGTCGAGGCAGAGGCGGTCGGCTCCGCGGAGGCCTTCTTCGGGTGGTCGCTGCCGCGGGCCAGGCAGCTGCCGAGCAGTGCCGCGAGCAGCACGGCGACCGCGAGGAGGAGCCAGCCGGTCCAGTGCGGACGGTGGTCGGTGCTCGCCCGGGCAGGTGCGGCCGCCGGGACGGCCGCGGCGGGTGCGGTCGGCGCGGTCCGGGCGGTGGCGGGCGCGGGTGGAGCGTCGAGGATCTCGACGTCGACCGGGGGCGTCGCGCTCCCGACAGGAGTACCGCAGTTCGTGCAGAAGCGTCCCGCCCCGAGCTCGGCGCCGCAGTGCATGCAGTACACGGGCATGCCGGGGATCCTAACCGCGGCTGCGGTCAGGTCCGATTCCGGTCAGCTCGCCCGGTGTGCCCCGCCGGTCTGTGCCCCGCGGCGTTCGGCCTCGGTGCGAATGTCCTCGAGATCGTGCTCGAGCATCTTCCGCGTCGCGTTGTAGCTGTGGGCACCGAAGGCGTTCCAGAGCATGCGCTCCGTCGACGTACGGTCGGTGATGTCGAGCGTGGCGGTGACCAGCAGCTTGGTGCTGCCGTCGCCGTGCGGCTGCAGCACGTACGCCGACCGGATGCTGTCGTGGTCGACCCGCGTCTCGTGGGTGGTCCGGCGCGGCTCGACGCACTCGGTGACCCGCAGCTCCTCCTCGCCGTGGTGGCCGAAGAAGGTGCGCTCCTCGACCCAGCTGGTGCCGACGTCGTAGGGCTCGTCGCCCACCCGGGTCGCCTTCACGCTGCGCAGGATCTCCGGATAGTGGGCGACGTCGGTGAGGACGTCCCACACGGCCTCCGGTGAGGCGTTGATCTCGGTGTTGAGGTGGATGACGTGACCTGTCATGTCGGGTCTCCTTCGGCTGAGCCCTGCTGACCCCGCACCCTCCATCGTGCGCCCGTCAGCCCCGCGCATCAACCCCGGGAGAGCGCCTCTGCGCGCAGCTCCTGCAGCGCCTTGAGGTCGTCGGCCTCCTCACGGGAGCCGGGCGTCTCGAGGATGAACGGCACGCCGTCGGTCGCCGGGTGCGCGAAGAGCTCCCGGAAGGCGTCGCGGCCGATGTGGCCGTCGCCGATGTTCTGGTGGCGGTCCTTGAAGGCGCCGCGCACGTCCATCGAGTCGTTGGCGTGGATCAGCCGCAGCCGGCCCTCGCCGCCGATCTCGACGATCCGGTCGAGCGTCGCGGTCGCGCCACCCTCCTCGTCGAGCGGGGCGCCTGCCGCGAAGACGTGGCAGGTGTCGAGGCAGATCCCGGCCTTCGGGTGGTGGTCGAGCGCGCCGAGGTACGCCGTCAGGTCCTCGACGCCGGCGCACAGGGAGCGGCCCTGGCCTGCCGTGGGCTCGAGCAGGAGCCACGGCGCGGCGTCGTCCTCGAGCGTCTCCAGGATCGGCAGCAGGCCCTCGCGGACCTGGCGCATCGCGGCGGCGTACGCCTCCGGGGACCCGCTCGGGTCGACGAACGAGCCGGTGTGGACGACGACGCCCTCCGCCCCGATCTCGGCCGCCCGCTTGAGGTTGTGGGCGAGGACCGCGACCGACTTCTCGTACGTCGCAGGGGTGGGGGAGCCGAGGTTCACCAGGTACGGCGCGTGGATGAACGCGCGCGTTCCCGACTCCTCGAGCTCGCGCCGGAACGCCGCGTCCTCCGCCGGCTTGCCGGCCGAGAGCGCCCAGCCGCGCGGGTTGCCGACGAACACCTGGAGGGTCTCGTGGCCGATCTCGCGCATGGTGGCGAGGGCGCCGCTGACCAGCCCCTTGCCGACGGGGACGTGGGAGCCGATGGGGCGGGAACGGACGAGGTCTTCGTGGAGCACCCGCAGACCCTAGACCAGGTAGATCGTCACCGTGCTGCCCCGCGGGGCCTTCTCGCCCTCGCCCGGGTCCACGGAGGTGACGTAGCCCAGGCCCAGGTAGACGCTGCTGTGCTTCTCGCGGACCTTGAAGCCGGCGTCCTCGAGGGCCTTCTTGGCGGACTGCACGCCCATCGCGACCACGCGCGGGACGGTCACCATCTGGGGCCCCTTCGAGACCACGAAGGTGATGGTGTCGCCCTTGAAGAGGTCACCGTCGGCGGGGTCCTGCGAGACGACGTCACCGGCGTCGACGTCGTTGCTGTACGCCTCGGTCTTCTCGACCTTCAGCTTCTTCGACTTCGCCCAGCGCTCCGCGGACCTGAACGACTTGCCGGTCCAGTCGACGACGTCGATCGGGCGCGGGCCCTTGCTGATGACGAGGTCGACGGCGGTGTCGCGACGGAGCATCTCGCCGGCGGCCGGCGTGCTGCCGACGACCTGTCCCTCGGGGATCCGGTCGTTGTACTTCTGCGTCGAGTGGCCGAACGTCAGGTGCGTGTCGGCGAGCAGCTGCTGGGCGTCGTCCTCGGTCTTGCCCCGCAGCACGGGCACCGCGTAGCGCTCCTTGCCGCGCGAGATGACCGCGTGGACGGTGGCGCCGGGCAGGATCCGCTCCTGGGAGCCGGGGTCGGTCTTGATGACGCGGCCGGCGGCCACGGTCTCGCTGTACGCCCGGTCGCTGCCGTCGAAGTCGAGCCCGGCGGCCTCCACCTTCGCCTCCGCCTGGCCGGCCGTGAGGTTGATGACGTCGGGGGTGGTCGTGTAGCGCGCGAAGCCGAACCACCAGGCGCCGATGCCGAGGAGCAGGGCGAGCACGAGCGCGACCGCGAGCAGCACCGGGCCGCGCCGGGAGCGCTGCGGCGGCTGCCACGCGTCGGCCACGACCGGCGTCGCGCGCGTCGGGGTGCCGACGACCGCCGTGCCTTCCCAGCCGTCGTCGCCCTCCCAGCCCTCGTCGCTGGCCTGGTCGTAGAGCTCGAAGTCGGCGCTCTCCTCGGTGGTGTGCTCGACGTCGTCGGCCTCGGCGGCGAAGGCGTCGTCCGCAACCACGGGGGCCGGCAGCGCCAGGTCCGCGTAGAGCTCAGGGTCGTCCTGGACGCCGGCGTCGACCGCGTTGCGCACGCGGTGGAGCTGGCGCAGCAGCACGGTGCCGTCGGCGGGGCGCAGGCCGCGGTCGCGGGCCGTCGCGCGCGCCACCAGCGCGTCGACGTACGCCGGGAGCCCGGGGACCAGCTCGGACGGCGCAGGGATGTCCTCGTGGACGTGCTTGTAGGCGACCTGGATGGGGCTCTCGCCCTGGTGGGGCTTCTGGCCGGTGAGCAGCTCGTAGAGGACGACGCCGGCGGCGTAGACGTCGGCGCGCGCGTCGGCGCGGCCGTCGACGACCAGCTCGGGGGCGAGGTAGGAGACGGTGCCGATGAGGACGCCGCCGGTCGCGGTGTGCTGGGTGTCGGCGCTGATCGCCTTGGCCAGACCGAAGTCGGCGACCTTGACGTTGCCGCGCTCGCTGATGAGGACGTTCTCCGGCTTGATGTCACGGTGGATCAGGCCGGCCTGATGGGCTGCGGCGAGCGCGGAGACCACGGGCTCGAGCAGCGCGAGGGCCCGGCGGGGGGAGAGCGGCGCCTCGGAGCGCACGACGTCGCGCAGCGTGTGGCCGGGCACGAACTCCATCACCAGGAAGACGTCGTGGCCGTCGGTGCCCTGGTCGAAGACGCTGACCACGTGGGGGTGCGACAGTCGTGCGGCGGCCCGTGCCTCGCGGACGAAGCGCTGCGCGAAGTCGTCGTCGGTGGAGCCGTCGCCCATGCCGGGGTGCATGACCTTGACGGCCACGACCCGGTCGAGCCGGACGTCGGTCGCCTCGTAGACGGACGCCATGCCGCCACGTGCCACGCGGGCGCCGATGCGGTAGCGGCCGTCCAGCAGGCGCCCGATCAACGGGTCGCTGGCGTCCCGTTCGACTCGAGGATCCACGGGCGTCATCGTACGGATGGCTGGGCGGTCTGGCGGTGCGGCTCCCCGGCGCGCCGCCGTCAGGCCGGACGCCAGCCGTTCTCGAGGCGGCGCTTGATGTGCTTGACGTTCGCCACGTAGCGCTCGGTGTCGCGGTAGAGGCCGTGCTCACGCACCGCGCCCAGGCCCTGGTAGTACGCCGCGATCTGGTGCCGCTGCGAGTGCGTGTTCTGGTCGAGGACCTTCAGCAGCAGGACCCCCGCGAGGGCGTTGTCCTCGAGGCGGGTCAGCTTGAGCGGCCGGCCGGCGTACAGGCTCATCCAGGTGCCGGTGCTCGGCAGGACCTGCATGGCGCCGATCGCGGACGCCCAGGAGACGTGGTGCATCTGCCAGCCGGACTCCTGCCACGACACGGCGAGCGCCAGCTCGGGGTCGACGCCGTGGGCGCGCGCCGCGCGGACGATCGCGGCGCGGACCGTGGCCCGCGACGGGTCGGCGTGCTTCCAGGTGCGCGCGGTGGCCTTGGGCGCACGGGAGGCGTGGTGGTGCGCGGCGCGCTTCGGCTTCTTGTGGAGGCGGGCGGTGACCTGCGGGATGACGATGTGCTGCCCGACGTACAGCTGGCCGTGGCGGCCGAGGTGGTTGTAGCGGATCAGCTCGTCGGTCCAGGCGTGGTAGCGCACGGCCAGCCCGGTCGCGGTCTCGCCGGCGCGGACGGTGTGCGGCGTCATCGTGCGGCCCTTGGGCAGGTCCGCGTGGTGGGCATCGGCGGGGGAGGCGAGCGCGAGACCGGCGCCGACGACGGCGGTCGAGAGCAGGCCGGCCAGCAGCCGGGTGATCGTGCGGGTGGAGGTCATGGACCTGCCCTTTCGTCAGACCGTACGGCGGCGGGAGCCGGTGCTGCTCCCCGGAGAAATGGTCCGAACGGTCGATTGACAGTAACTGCTGAGTCTGCTGGGGCTCAAGGGATTGGAGTGAAAAATAGCGAGTGGGCCTCGCCATGGAAGACTGACCCCGTGACTGCTGATCTCTCTGTCCTCGTCGATGACTGGCTCGACTGGCACGGTGCCGCCAAGGCGCTCGGCGTCAGCGTCAACCGTGTGCGCACGATGATCAGGGAGCACTCGCTCGCCGGCGCCGTGCCCAGCGAGGGCGTGGGCCAGCGCGTGCCCGCCCTCTTCATCCAGGACGGCGAGGTCGTCAAGGGCCTGCCCGGCCTGCTCACCGTCCTCCACGACGGCGGCTGGACCGACCGCGACTGCATCGCGTGGATCTTCACCGACCAGGAGCTGCCCGGCCGCCCGATCGACGCCCTGCGCGAGAACCGGGGCAGCGAGGTCCAGCGCCGCGCCCGGGTCGAGGCCTTCAGCTGATGAGCCTGCCGCGCACGCGGAGCCCGCTGTTCGCGGCCCTGCTCGTCGCGCTCGTCCTGGGCGCCCTGTGGCTCCTCGACGGCCGGACCGTCGCGCCGACGGGTGACGACCGTGCGGACCGGCCCTCGGCCGCGCGCACCCAGCCCTCGGCGGCGCACCGCACGGAGCCGTCAGCTCCGGTCCGCACGACCTCCCCGGACGCGTCGCGCGGCTCGGCCGCCTCGGCCGCCTCGGGCACCGACCCCGTCTCGGGCCTGCGCTGGGTCCGCGTCGACCAGCTTCCGCCGGAGGCGGAGGAGACCCTCGAGCTGATCGACCACGACGGTCCCTACCCCTACGACCGCGACGGCGTGACCTTCGGCAACTACGAGGGGCTGCTCCCGCAGCACGCGCGTGGCTACTACCACGAGTACACCGTGCCCACCCCGGGCGAGGGTGACCGCGGCGCCCGGCGCATCATCACGGGCGACGACGACGAGTTCTTCTACACCGGCGACCACTACTCCTCCTTCGAGCGGATCGCGCGATGAGGACGGTCCGCGTCGACACGGGTGACACCGGCGACCGGCGCGAGGTCCTCGTGCGCATCGGGCAGGCCCTGGGCTTCCCCGGTCACTACGGCGCCAACCTCGACGCCCTCGCCGACTGCCTGGGCGACCTCACCGAGCCGACCGGTCTGGAGTGGTCGGGCTGGCAGACGCTGCAGGCCGACGACCCCTCGGCGTTCGGGCAGGTCGTGCTGGTCCTGGACGACCGCACCGAGCAGGAGCCGGCGTTCGCCGTCTGGCTGCTCGACCCCGCCGACTGAGCCGCCTGTGTCCGTGCAGGTACGGACACGTTTCCGTGGTCACTGCCGGTCACATGTGGACGAACCGGACCTTGCGCCGGCTTGTGTGTCCTTACCGTCTCGCGCCGCTCCGTCAGGTCGTACGCCGGGTGGCCGCGGCCGCCAGGTCGCGCAGGGTGCCCTTGGCGCCGCCGTCGAGCGGGGCCGCGTCGAGCGCGGCCAGCGACTGCTCGGTCAGCGACTCGATGATCCGCTCGACCGCGACGTCGGCACCGGCGTCGGTGATGATCCGGCGCAGCTCGTCGACCATGCGGGCGTCGAGGGGAGTCCCGAGGGACTCGTCGAGCACCGTCGCCTCCGGCGACGGTGCCGACTGCAGGGCCATCGCGACCAGGACGGTGCGCTTGCCCTCGACCAGGTCGTCGCCGGCGGGCTTGCCGGTGAGCTCGGGGTCGCCGAAGACGCCGAGCTGGTCGTCGCGGAGCTGGAACGCCTCACCGAGCGGCACGCCGAAGGCGGTCAGCGCCTCGATCTGCTCGGGCGTGGCGCCCGCCAGCGCGGCGCCGATGTGCAGCGGCCGCTCGACGGAGTACTTGGCGGACTTGTAGCGCAGCACGGTCATGGCGGTCTCGACGTCGGCGGCGCCGCGCGCCTGCACGGAGACGTCGAGGAACTGGCCGGCCACGACCTCGGAGCGGCACAGGTCGAACATGTCGAGCGCGGGCGCGACCTCGGCCAGCGGCAGGCCGCAGCGGCGGAGCAGCTCGTCGGCCCAGGTCAGCAGCAGGTCGCCCAGCAGGATCGCGGCGGCCGCGCCGTACTGCTGGGGGTTGCCGTCCCAGCCGGCGTCGGTGTGGGCGGCCTCGAAGATCCGGTGGCTGGCGGCGCGGCCACGGCGGGTGTCGCTGGCGTCCATGTAGTCGTCGTGGACGAGCGCGCTCGCGTGGAGCAGCTCGAGCGATGCACACGCGCGGAGGAGGGCCTGCTCGGTCTGGTCGTCGCGGGGGCCCGGCCGCACCGCGGTGTAGCCCGCGTGGCAGAAGGCGGCGCGCAGCCGCTTGCCTCCGGAGACCGCGATCCGGGCCTCGGCGATGAGGGCGGCGGCGTCCGGGCCGAGGGCGGCGAGACGCTCCGCCTGCTCGTCCAGGAAGGCGTCGAGCACGCCCTGGACGGCCTCACGGAAACGCGCAGGGTCAAAGACGGCAGAGTTGGACGGCGGCACGTTGCGAGCCTAGCGATCCTTACGATGGGCGCATGACCGAGGCCAGGCACAGGATCGGGGACCGGATCCGCTCAGGGGAGCGATCGTTCTCGTTCGAGTTCTTCCCGCCCAAGGACGAGGCGGGCGAGGCGCAGCTGTGGCAGGCCATCCGCGAGCTCGAGGCCTTCGAGCCCACCTTCGTCTCCGTGACCTACGGCGCCGGCGGGTCCACGCGTGACCGCACCGTCGACATCACGCGCCGAATCGTCCAGGAGACCTCGCTGCTCCCGATGGCGCACCTGACCTGCGTGGGCCACACCAAGGACGAGCTCGACGAGATCCTCGCGGCGTACGCCGGGGCGGGCGTCACCAACGTCCTCGCCCTGCGGGGCGACCCCAAGGAGGGTCCGCGTGCCGAGTGGACGCCGACCGAGGGCGGCTTCGAGCACGCCGTCGACCTGGTCCACCTGGCCACCGCGCGCGGCGGCTTCAGCGTCGGCGTCGCGGCGTTCCCCGAGGGGCACCCGTCGGCGGCTTCCCTCGACCACGACGCCGAGGTGCTGGTCGAGAAGGCGCGTGCCGGCGCGGAGTTCGCGGTGACGCAGATGTTCTTCGATGCGAAGGACTACTTCGCGCTCGTCGAGCGGGTGCGCGCGCACGGCGTCGACATGCCGATCCTGCCGGGCATCATGCCGATCCTGAACCTCAGTGCGATCGCCAAGCAGGGCGAGCTGATCGGCACCTCCGTGCCCGATCACGTCGTCGCGACCTTCGACGGGCTGACCGAGCCGGCCGAGATCCGCGCCAACGGCATCCGCCTGGCCACGGAGCTCTGCCGCGAGCTGCTCGAGGGCGGCGCTCCCGGCCTGCACTTCTACACGCTGAACCGGTCGAAGGCGACGCGCGAGATCTTCGAGGCGCTCGACCTCTGACCCTCGTGGGCCTCAGGCCGGTCCGATCTCCTGGGCGACCAGGCTCGCGGAGAGCCCCACGTAGGGGAGACCGGAGCCGGGGGTCGCGTTGGCGCCGGCGGCGTAGACGCCCTCGACCGGCGTGCGCGGGCCGAGGCGGTGCTGCAGCGTCGCTCGCCCCTGCCACAGCACGCCGAGCGGCGAGCTGCCGAGGCCGGCGACCTGGGCCCGCGGAGTGCGGTCCACGCGGGCGACGACGTTGGCCCGCACGTTGGCGCCCATGCGCGACAGCGCGAGGACCATGTCCTCGGAGAGGTGTCCGCGACCGTAGAGGGTCCACGCGTGGCAGCCCTCCGGGGCAGTGCCGCCGGTGCGGACGACGATGGTCGGGTCGCCGTGGAACACGGTCTCGGGCCCGAGGTCCGGCACGTCGCCGTCGAGGCCCAGGTGCACGACGTACGGCGGGATCGCGGGCATCGTCTTCACGACGTACGGCGCGAGGGTGGGGACGCGGCGCGGGTCGACGGCGCAGACGACAGCGTCCGCGTCGACCTCGCCGGCTGCGGTGGCGACCGCAACCGCGCGCCCGTCGCGGACGACGATGTCGGTGACCGGGGTGTCGAGCTCGACGGTCACCCGCCGCGTCTCGAGCCGCGAGGCCAACGCGTCGGCAAGGCGCGCCATGCCGCCGGGGACGGTCCAGGCGCCGAAGTTCTGCTCGACGTAGGCGTTGACGCCCATCCATGCCGGAACGTTGCGCAGGTCGTGGCCGTCCATGAAGAACGGGTGGCCGGCCACCAGCCGGAGCCGCTCGTCACCGAGCTCCTTCTTGAGCCGCTTCGCGAGCATCGTGCGGGACTGCAGCCGGGCGACGACCTCCTTGCTCGCGATCTCGGGGCGCCACGGTCGCTCGAGGTACTCCCGGCGGACGACCTCCCAGTCGTCGGCGTACGCCGCCACGTGGTCGCACCACTGCTGGCCGAGGCCCTTGCCGAGCTCCTCGAACGCGTCGTACTGGACGCCGCGGGAGCCGCCGCGGAGCGTGACGGTGCTGCCGTCCGCGAACCAGTGCTCACGGATGACGTCGCGCGAGACGAGCTCCAGCTCCTTCTCCAGCGGCCGACCCGACTTGCGGAAGAGGTCGCGGATCACCGCGGGCAGCAGTGTCATCGCCGGGCCGGCGTCCCAGCTGAAGCCGTCGGCCTCGATCGTGTCGAGTGCGCCACCGAGCCGCGGGCCCTGCTCCAGGAGCGTGACGTCGTGGCCGAGCTTGGCGAGGCGGGCCGCGGCGGCCATGCCGCCGAACCCGCCGCCGATCACTGCGATGCGTGCCATGGGCGCGAACCTAGCGGTTGGGCCGGTCAGGCGAACGAGGGGATCTCGCGGTCCTTGCGCTTCCAGCGGCGCCAGCCGCGCCGGACGTACTTGACGGCGAGGAAGAGGACGACCAGGCCGAGCACCAGGAGCACCGCGGCGATCGAGGCCGCGACGTACGGGTGGTGGAGGGCGAGCACCGCGACGCCGAGCACGGTGACGTCCTCGCCGAGGCTGGCCACGATGTTCGTGAAGGGCTCGGGCGAGGTGTTGATCGCCAGCCGGCTGCCGCTCTTCACCGAGTGGGACGCCAGGGCGGTGGTGCCGCCGAGCACGCCGCCGACGGCAGCCTGGAGCGAGCCCGCATCACCCGCCAGCAGTACGCCGATGACCGCGCCGACCGTCGGCCGGATGGCGGTGGAGATCGCGTCCCACGTCGAGTCGAGGTAGGGGACCTTGTCGGCGATGAACTCCATCGCGTAGAGGAAGCCCGCGACCGCGAGGACCTCCCAGCGGCCGAGGACCTGGGGGAGGCCGTCGACGCCGAGGCGCTCGGCGATGCCGAGCACGAGGACGACGAGGTAGCTGTTGACGCCGCTGGCCCAGCCGCTGGTGAAGGTCATCGCGAGGGAGTCCACGCGAGCAACCTACGCCGGGCGAGGGCTGCCGGGGGTCAGCCTGCGGCGATCACCTTCGCCAGGCTCTCGGCGTCGCGGCCGACGACGGTCGTGCCGTCGGCGGCCGTGATGATCGGGCGCTGGATCAGCTTCGGGTTGTCGGCGAGGAGCTGGATCCAGTTCTGACGCTCTGCCTCGCTGCGCTCGGGGAGCTCCAGGCCCAGCCCCTTGGCATCGGCCGTGCGGGCGATGTGCCAGGGCTCCACGCCGAGGCGGGCCAGCACGTCCTCGAGGTCGGCGACGGTCGGCGGCTCCTCGAGGTAGCGGCGCACGGTGTAGTCGGCCCCGGCTGCGTCGAGCTCGGAGACGGCGGTGCGGCACTTCGAGCACGCGGGGTTCAACCAGATCTCGATCATGCGCCCGACCCTAGGGCCTGTCGGCCGGGCCCATCTGTCGGAGGGCGGGTGTAGCGTTCGCCCCATCGAACACCTGTTCGAACAGCTGAGGGTCGACACACATGAAGGAGCTCCGCCGATGATGCTGCTGCCGGCCACCACCCACGCCTACCTCGAGCGCTCCGCGGAGTCCCTCCGCGAGGCGATCATGACGGCCGACGTGCCGTCGCGCTACGCGCACGCCCATGTCGCGGCGCTGCGGGCGGCCGCCGCGCTCCTGGCCGCGCGGGCGCACCCCGACCCGCGGAAGCGTCGGCAGAAGAACGCCTGGGTCCTGCTGGCCCAGGTCGCGCCCGAGCTGGGGGAGTGGGCGACGTTCTTCGCGGCCGGCGCCTCCAAGCGTGCTGCGGCCGAGGCGGGCGCGACGCGCTCGGTCACCGAGCGCGAGGCCGACGACCTGGTCCGCGAGGCTGACCGCTTCCTCGCGGTCGTCGAGCAGGCGCTCGGCCTGGCGCCCCACACCTCGGTGGAGGAGGAGATCGTCTTCCGGCCGGCCCTGCGCGCCGGGGCGTGACCATGGCCGTTCCCACTACTGTGGGCGTCATGGCTGGCACCGATCGCCGCGCGACTGTCCTCTGGGCGGCGCTCGAAGACATCCTCGACCAGTTCCCGGGCGCCACGGTGCTCGACATCGGCGGGGGCACCGGCGGCTTCGCCGTCCGCATCGCCGAGCGGGGGCACCAGGTGCGGGTGATCGACCCGAGCCCCGACGCGCTCGCCGCCCTGGGCCGCCGGGCCGAGGAGCGCAGCGTCGCCGACCGCATCACCGCCGAGCAGGGTGACCTCTCCGACCTGGCCACCCTCGTGCCCGACGGCAGCGTCGACGTGGTGCTCTGCCACGGCGTCCTCGAGATGGTGCCCGACCCGTCGGCGGCGCTCACCGCGATCGCCGAGGTCCTCCGTCCCGGTGGCGTGCTCAGCCTCCTCGTCGCCCAGCGCCACGCGGCGGTGGTCGCGCGGGCCATGGCCGGCCACTTCCAGCAGGCCCGCGAGCTGCTCGAGGGTGGCCCTGGTGCGGTGCCCGCGAGTGCCCGCAGCGCCGGGCGCCGCTTCACCTCCGCCGAGCTCGAGGAGCTGCTGCAGGCGACGGGCTTCACGACGACGTCGCGCCAGGCGATCCGGGTCTTCAGCGACCTCGTGCCCGGCGCCCTCCACGACAACGAGCCGGGCGCCGCTGACGCGCTCGCAGAGCTCGAGAGGGCGGTCGCGACGGTTCCCGAGTTCCTGCCGCTCGCCAGTCAGGTGCACCTCGTCGCGCACCGGTGAAAAAATGATCCGAGCGGGTACTCAGAGATGAGGACACCCGCCTAGACTGGACACTGACAGAACCATCATGCAGGGAGGAGGGGCCGTGCCGCTTTCGGAAGAAGAGCTGCGCCTGCTCGAGCAGATGGAGCGGGCGCTCAGCGAGGAGGACCCGAAGTTCGCCTCGACCCTCCGCGGGAGCACGTTCCGCCGGGCCGCCCGCCAGCGCGCGATCCTCGCCGGCCTGGTCTTCCTCGGTGGCATCGCCCTGCTGATGACCGGTGCGGTCGCCGAGATGATCCCCCTCGCGGTCTGCGGCTTCGTCGTGATGCTCGCGAGCGCGACCTACGCGCTCTCCGCCCTGCGCAGCCGTCCCTGACCGACGACTGACCGCGGCCACCACCGTGCCCGGCGTACGCCGCGGGGTGAGGTCGTCGCCTGCAGTGCTGCCGCGCAGGTGACGACGTCGTCGGGTGTCGCCGTGCCGCTTCCCTCGGGCGCGTAGCGCGCCAGCTCGACGCTGCCGACGAGCCTGTCCAGGGCGGCCAGTGCAGCCGGGGCGTCCGACGCGTCGCTCCTCTCGAGCCGGGTGGCCAGCGCCCGGGCCGTCGCCCGCGGTGAGGCGCCGGTCGGCCAGGTGATGCCGACGTCGACGACGTCCGCGCGGAGCTCGCTCCACCAGTCCTCGACGTCGGCCGATCCGAGGCGCCGCGCACGCTGCCCTCGGCGGACCAGCCGTGGCAGGCACACCGCGAGCGCGACGAGGACGAGACCGCCGAGAACCGCTGGCACGCGCCAGTCGATGCTGGCCTGCCCGGTCGCTGCGCCGTCCTGCTCAGGCGGGAGCTGCCGGGGCTTGGGCGTGGTCGAAGGGATCGTGGTCGGTGAGGCGCTCACGCTCGGCGTGGTCTGGGGCGGGGGGTTCGACCACGACGGCACGGAACCGGTGTGGGAGGTGGGCGTCGGCTCGAAGCCGACCCAGCCGACCCCGCGGAACCAGATCTCCGGCCAGGCATGCAGGTCGTGCGCACTGAACTCGTAGGAGCCGGGGCCCCGTCGCTCCGGCCGGAGGAAGCCCACCGACACCCGGGCCGGCATGCCGAGCTCGCGCGCGAGGAGCGCCATGGCAGCCGCGAACTGCTCGCAGTAGCCGGAGCGCGACCGGTTGAGGAAGTCCCCGAGCGCCCTGAAGCCGCTGCCCGGCGCGGTCGCCGTGGAGTAGGTGAAGCTGCGCTGGAAGAACTGCTGCAGGGCGACCGCGCGGGCGTAGTCGGTGGTGGCGCCCCGGGTGACGCGGGTGGCGACATCGTGGACCCATGCGGGCCGCGAGTCGGGCAGCGCGGTGTAGGCGGCGCCCAGATCGGGATCACTCGTGTCGGTGGCGAGCAGCGTCTCCGCCGTGAGGTGGGGGAGGTACTCGACGGCGTCGTAGGTCTCGCCGGCGGCACTGCCCTGCGAGTCGGTCCGGTGCACGTCGAGGGACTCGCTGTCGTAGCGCCAGCCGGGGCCGGCCACGAGCGACGAGGTCCAGTGCGGGGTCGGGAGCCAGTCGGAGGCGAAGGCCTGGGTGACGGCGACCTCCCACGGGACGCGCTGGCCGGGCAGGGCCAGGGCGGGAGCTGCGGGGAAGGCGCCCGAGACGGTGCCGTTGCTCGCCGGCCACAAGCGGCTGCCCACTCGCCACGACGCCCCGTCGAACTGGTTGAGCACGCTGAGCCGGACGTACGCCGGAGGAGGCGCGCTCTTCGGCACGTTGATGCGGAGGAGGTCGACGTCCTGGCCGCGGGTGAGGTCCCGCTGGAGGTCGGCGACCGGGTCCCTGAGCGACACGGTCCCGTCGCGCGCCGGCCCGGCTCCGGGCAGTGTGAGCGCGGTGCCCTGGGGGAGCATGGCGGGCAGCACCACGGCGGCGAGGACGGCGACCAGCGCGATCGCGACGCCCGCGCTGCCCGGCCGAACCGCGTCGAACCAGGGCGCATCGACGGGCCGTCCCCACCGCGACCGCTCGGCGCGCTGCTCGGCGGCGAGCAGCCCGAGCCAGGCGAGGGCCGCGAGGGCGAAATGGGGCCACGCCGAGGCCGTGCCGAGCACGCTGACCGGCACGACCCAAGCGGCGAGCAGCGCGAGGCTCGCGGCCAGGGGACGCCGGAGCGAGACCGCGACGAGGTCGACGACGAGGTGGAGCGCCACCCCGGCCACGACGAGCAGCGGCACGATGCTGGTGACGTCGGAGGCGACCGGTGCGGGATGCGCGTGGGCGGAGCCGAGGGCGTCGATGACGGACTGCACGGCGGTGCGCAGCGACGACGGCGTGGGCACCCAGCGGCTGCCCAGCTCGGCCTGGAGCACGACGGTCGCGGTGAGCAGCTGTCCGCAGAACGCGAACGGCCACTCGAGCCCCAGCCGGCGCAGGCCGACCCCCACTGCCGCGACCAGGACGAACGCCAGCAGCAGCTTGCCGGGCAGGCCCTCGGGCACCTCGACGAGGCGGTTCCAGGAGGAGAGGACCAGCCAGGTGGTGAGCCCGGTCCACGCCGCGAGTGTGGCGGCCGGTCCGCTGTGCGCGCGCGTCATGCCATCGTCCCGAGCTCGCGCCAGGCCGTGGGCAGTGCAGTGTCGGGTGCGACGCGGACCGCGCGCCAGCCACTCGCGCGCAGCGTCGTGGCCACGTCGCTGTGACCGCCCCCGTTCGCCCAGCGGTCCACGTCCAGCACGAGGGCGTACGCCGGATCGGCGTGGTGGCGCAGCCGGCGCAGGGTGGCGCGGTCGTCGGCCACGTCGCCGAGCACCGCGACGAGCATCCCGTGGCGCGAGGTGGCGTCGAGCCAGCCGGTGGCGAGGCTGGTGCGGCGTACGGGCTCCACGACGGCGAGCTCCTCGAGCAGGCGGTCGGCGTCCGCGGGGGTCGCGCGGTCGTGCCACGCGTCGCCGGCAGGCGGCCCGTCAGCCGTCACCAGCCGTACGACGAAGCCGCGTGCGGCCAGGTGTGCTGCCACCGAGGCGGCCGCGGTGACCGCGACCTCGAGGGAGGAGCCGGCGCCGTGCCCCCGGTGCGCGGAGGCGCGGTTGTCGAGCAGGATGGTCGCGCGTGACTGCCAGGGCTGCTCCTCGCGCCGGACCATCAGCTCGCCCGTGCGTGCGCTGCTGCGCCAGTGGACCCGCCGGAGCGGGTCGCCGTGGCGGTACTCACGGACGGTGACGTCCTCCGCGCTGCCGTTGGCGAAGGCCCGCGGCCGGTTGTCGCCGGCGCCCGTCCACGCGCCAGCCCGGCCCGCGGCCTGCAGGGGCACGACGGTCGGGGTGACCACGAGGTCGCCCAGGTCGGGCACGGTCGTGGTGCGCTCGGCCATGCCGAAGGGGTCGGCGGCGCGCAGGGTGACCGGACCCAGCGTGAACCTGCCGCGCACGTCGGAGCGCACCGTGTAGTCGACCCGCGTCGTCCACGTGCGCCGTGCCGTCGGCAGCACGAACCGCGGCCGTACGCCGAGTGCCCACGGCACCCGGTCCTCGAGCAGGAGGGCGCCCGCCCCTGCCTCGCCGTCGAGCGTGAGCTGCACCCGCGCCGGCTGCCCCGCGGGGACCCGGCGCGGGTCGAGGGTGCGCTGGACGGCGACGGGCCGCTCGCGGCGGAGGGCGGCGAGGCCGAGCAGGGGGAGCAGGGCGAGCAGGACACCCACCGAGGTGAGTGCCGGCTGTCCGAGGACCACGCCGGCGATGACGGCGGTGACGCCGCCTGCGACGGCGGTGCGGCCGCGGCTGGTCAGCGACGCCATGACGGGGCCGGGCTCACGCGGGGTCGGGCACGGGGACCCGGGCGAGCACGTCGGCCAGCACCGCCTGCGGGGTGCGGCCGGCGAGCGCCGCCTCGACGCCGGGCATGAGGCGATGGGCGAGCACCGGCACGGCGAGGGCGTGGATGTCGTCGGGCAGCACGTAGGTGCGGCCGGCGAGCGCTGCGCGTGCCTTGGCGGCGCGCACCAGGTGGAGCGTGGCGCGCGGGGAGGCGCCGAGGACCAGGTCGGGGGAGGTGCGGGTGGCGGTGGCCAGGGCCACGGCGTACCGGCCGACGGGGTCGGCGACGTGGACCTGCGCCACGATGCCGATCAGCTTGCGGATCTCGCCGGCGTCGGTCACGGGCTCGAGGTCGTCCAGCGGGTTGGCGGCGGCGTGGGAGCCGAGCATCGCGAGCTCGGCGGCCGGCACGGGGTAGCCCATCGCGACGCGGCACATGAAGCGGTCGCGCTGCGCCTCCGGCAGGGCGTAGGTGCCCTCCATCTCGATGGGATTCTGCGTCGCGATCACCAGGAACGGCGACTCGAGCGCCATCGTCGTGCCGTCGACGGTGACCTGCCGCTCCTCCATGCACTCCAGCAGCGCGGACTGCGTCTTGGGGGAGGCCCGGTTGATCTCGTCGCCCACCACGACGTTGGCGAAGACGCCGCCCGGGTGGAAGTCGAAGCGCCGGGTGTCGGGGTCGAAGACGCTGACGCCGGTGACATCGGAGGGGAGCAGGTCCGGCGTGAACTGGATCCGCTTCACCGTGCCGTCGACCGAGCGCGCGAGCGCCTTGGCCAGCATCGTCTTGCCGACGCCCGGGACGTCCTCGATCAGCAGGTGGCCCTCGGCGAGCAGCACCGTCAGGGCGGTCTCGACGACCTCGCCCTTGCCCTCGATCACGTGCCCGACGTTGGCACGCACCCGCGCCATGACCCGCGTGACCGTCTCCAGGTCACCAGCTCCCACTGCCACCTCCACAACGTAGCGCGAGCGCGCTCCGTGCGAGGTGGCGACCGGCGTTCCGGGCCACTGGCAAGTGCCGCTCGCAAAAGGGGAGGGAAACGCGTACAAGATGGTTGACCGTGGGGGGAAGTGGAGTAATGTGGAGCGCAGTGGAGGAAGAGTGGGGGAAAGGGGTGGAGAACGGATGTTCTTCGGCACCTACACCCCCAAGGTCGATGACAAGGGCCGCCTCTTCCTTCCGGCGAAGTTCCGGGATCAGCTGGCGGAAGGGCTCGTGGTCACTCGTGGCCAGGAGCGATGCCTGACCGTCTGGTCGATGCAGGACTTCGCGGGCATGACCGACCGGCTCCGCGAGGCGCCGGTCACCAACAAGGGAGCTCGTGACTACGTCCGCATGTTGTTCGCGGCGGCGTCGCAGGAGGTCCCCGACAAGCAGGGCCGCATCACCATCCCGTCGGTGCTGAGGGAGTACGCCTCACTCGGCAAGGACGTCATGGTCATCGGCGCGATGAACCGGATCGAGATCTGGGACCCCACCGCCTGGGCGGCGTACTCCGAGGAGCAGGAGCAGAAGTTCTCGGAGCTCTCCGACGAGGTCTTCCCGGGGATCTGATCCCCACCACGCACCACGCGGCTCCACCACACGGCTCCACCACCACGCACCACCAGCAGCAACAGAACAGCGGATTCGCAGGACGAGGTCTCGTGCCCACTCCTTGCCCGTGCCCTGGGGCAACTTCCCCGGTTCCAGGCCACGAACTTCCCCCCATTGCGGGGAGTGGGCAGGGACCTGGCCTTGCGAATCCGCTGTCGTCACTTCCCCGGACGACAACAGATGAAGGTCGAGACCATGCACACCACCGCCAGCACCCGCGAGATGCGGGTCCGCGACCAGGCCCGCGAGGCCCTGGCCGTGATGGTGCTGTCAGCGGGGCTCTCGATCGGGTGCGCGATGGCCCTCGTCCTGTTGATCGCAGCAGGCGGGCAGGGCTGAACGAATGCGTCCCCTCCACGTCCCGGTCCTCCGTGAGCGGTGCGTCGAGCTCCTGGCCCCTGCCCTCCAGCACGAGGGCGCGGTCATGGTCGACTGCACGCTCGGGCTCGGCGGCCACACCGAGGCCGTCCTCGAGGCGATCCCCACGACGCGCGTCATCGGCATCGACCGCGACCCCAACGCCCTGCGGCTGGCGGGGGAGCGGCTGGCTCCGTTCGGTGATCGCTTCACCGGGGTCCACGCGGTCTACGACGAGATCCTCGACGTCATCGCCGACCAGGGCCTCGACCACGTCGACGCGGTCCTCTTCGACCTCGGCGTCAGCTCGATGCAGCTCGACGTCCGCGAGCGCGGCTTCGCGTACGCCGAGGACGCGCCGCTCGACATGCGCATGAACGACGGCACCGGCATGACCGCCGCCGACGTCCTCAACACCTACGACGAGCGCGAGATCGCCCGCATCCTCCACCAGTACGGCGAGGAGAAGTTCGCGCGGAAGATCGCCAAGGCGATCGTCCGTGAGCGCGAGGTGGAGCCGTGGACCCGCTCGGGCCGCCTCGTCGAGCTCCTGTACGCCGAGATCCCGGCGCCCGCGCGGCGTACGGGAGGCCACCCGGCGAAGCGGACCTTCCAGGCCCTGCGCATCGAGGTCAACGACGAGATCGACGTGCTGCGCCGGGCGATGCCCGCGTCCCTGCAGGCGGTCGGCGTCGGTGGCCGCGTGGTCGTCGAGTCGTACCACTCGCTCGAGGACCGGATCACGAAGCAGGTCTTCACCGAGGCCACCCGCCTCGACGTACCGCCGGACATGCCGTTCATCCCCGAGGGGATGGAGCCGCCCTTCAAGGCCGTCACACGCGGCGCCGAGAAGGCCACCGGCACCGAGCTGACCGACAACCCCCGCGCCGCCAGCGTCCGACTCCGCGCCGTCGAGCGCACCCACACCGACAGCCCCCGAAGGAGCAACCAGCGATGAGCACCCCGCAGCTGTCCCGTGTCCGCGTCACGCGCATCGCCGAGGAGGCCGTCGAGCGGGCCCGCCTCCGGGTCGTCCCCGCGACCCGGGTCCGTGCGCCGAAGGTGCCGTTCGTGATGCTGGTGAGCGCGATCCTGCTCGCCGGCGTCGTCGGCCTGCTCCTCTTCAACACGACGATGCAGCAGAACTCCTTCGCCGCCGCCGACCTGCAGACCCACGCCGACGAGCTCCGCTCGCAGGAGCAGGCGCTCCAGGCCGAGATCGACGAGCTCAACGACCCGCAGCGCATCGGCGAGGCGGCGAACCGCCTCGGCATGGTGATGCCGGTCTGCCCGCGGTTCCTCTACACGGCCACCAACAAGGTGACCGAGGCCTGTGACGAGCCGCCCGCGAAGCTCCCGATCGACCCGCCGGCCGCCGCGCGCCCCGACTCGCTCGTCCCGCACCGCACCGTCGTGAAGGTGGACGCGCCGACGAAGGGCGCCGACACGCCGGTCAAGGGCGCCGCGAAGGCCGGTCGCGTGGGTTCTCATGGAGCCAGCAGCACCAACTGACCCCCGAAGGACCCCTGTGAACTCCCGCTCCGTCAGCCCGTTCCGGCTGAAGTTCGGCTTCCTGGTCATCGCGATCGTCCTGTCGTTCTACGGCGCGCGCCTGGTACAGCTGCAGGCCATCGACCCGGGCTCGTACGCCGAGATGGCGCACCAGGAGGGCCTCGAGGAGATCGAGCTGCCCGCCTCGCGCGGCGCGATCGTGGACCGCGAGGGCGTCGAGCTGGCCTCCTCCATGGACGGCCTGATGGTCATCGCCGACCCGGCACTCACCGTCGCGCGCGCCCCGGAGCTCGGCCGCTTCCTGGCCGACAAGCTCGGCATCGACTACTTCGCGACCCTCGACAAGCTCCGCAAGACGACCGGCGAGGGCAGCCACTACCAGATCCTCGCGCGCCGGATCCCGGCGACGAAGGTCCGCAAGGTACTCGCCGAGGCGGCGGACGAGGGCTTCCAGGGCCTGACCACGGAGCGCGACCCGATCCGCTCCTACCCGCTCGACGACGTCGCGGCCAACATCATCGGCTTCATCGGCCAGGACGACGACAAGGGGCCGCTCGCCGGCCTCGAGCGCACCTTCAACAAGCAGCTCGCCGGCACCGACGGCATCGCCCGGTACCAGGCCGTCAAGGGCCGCCAGATCCCGCTGTCCGACGCGACGGTCACGCCCCCGCGCGACGGCAAGACGCTGCAGCTCACCATCGACCGCGACGCGCAGTGGTTCACCCAGCGCACCCTCGCCCAGGTGGTGCGCAACTGGAAGGCGACCTCCGGTGTCGCCATCGTCATGGACAGCCACACCGGCGACCTCCTCGCGTACGCCGACTACCCGACGTTCGACGCCAACGACCCGCAGGCGACCTCCAAGGACTACTACGGCTCGAAGGGCGCCCAGGAGCCCTACGAGCCCGGCTCGGTCGAGAAGGCGCTGACGCTGTCGGCGGTCATCGACTCCGGCCACGCCGAGCCCGAGACGCGGCTGACCGTGCCCGAGACGATCACGCGTGACGGCTGGCCGATCGGCGACCACGGCCGCAAGGGCACCGCCAAGCTGACCCTGGCCGGCGTCCTCGCGCACTCCTCCAACATCGGCACCACGATGGCGGCCGAGACGATGAAGGCCGACCAGCTGCGCGACTACCTGACGGCGTTCGGCCTCGGGCAGCGCACCAACGTCGGCCTCCGCGGCGAGAGCCCGGGCATCGTTCCGGCGACGCCGTGGCAGGCGATCCAGCAGGCGACCATCTCGTTCGGCCAGGGCATCAGCTCCACCCCGCTGCAGATGGCCGCCGCGGTCAACGCGATCGCCAACGGCGGCGTCCGTGTGTCGCCCAGCCTGATCGAGGGCAGCGCGACCACCGAGGACGGCGTCGAGGTCGGCACCGCCCACGCGACCGCCACCCGCGTGATCAGCGAGGAGACCGCGCAGAAGATGTCGCGGATGATGGAGACCGTCCTCGACCCGGTCGAGGGCACCGCGCCGCAGGCGCACATCCCCGGCTACCGCGTCGCGGGCAAGACCGGCACCGCGCAGGTCCCGAACCCCAACGGCGGCGGCTACCTCGACGGGGTCAACAACAACTCGTTCGTCGGCTTCGCGCCCGCGGAGAACCCCCGCTTCACGGTCTACGTGGCGGTCATGGGCGTCCACGGCGGCGCGGGCGGCCTGACCGCCGCCCCGGCGTTCAAGCGGATCATGAGCTACATGCTGCGCCACTACGGCGTGCCGCCGACCGACGCGAAGGCCACGCCGTACGCCACCACGTGGGGTGGCCCCGGCACCGGTAACCTCGCGCCGTGAGCGATGCCCAGCCCCTGACCCTGCCGGGTCGCCCGACCGCACCACGCCGTACTCCGCTGGCGACGGTCGCGGGCTGGCTCGGCGCGAGCGTCCCCGAGGGCGCCGAGGCGGAGGTCACCGGCATCTCCCTCAGCACGCAGCGGATCCAGCCCGGCGACGTCTACGCCGCCCTGCCCGGCGCGCGCGCCCACGGAGCGTCGTACGCCGCGGCTGCCGCGTCCGCCGGCGCCGTCGCGGTCCTCACCGACGCCGAGGGCGCTTCGCTCGCAGCCGGCTGCGGCCTGCCGCTCCTCGTCGTCGACGACGCGCGCGCGGTGCTCGGTGACGTCTCGGCGCGCATCTACGGCGAGCCCGCCCGCGACCTGCGCCTGCTGGCCGTGACCGGCACCCAGGGCAAGACCACGACCACGCGCCTCGCCGAGCTCGCCCTCGAGCAGGCCGGTGTCGCCGCGGCCGTGATCGGCACCGTCGGCACCCGGGTCAAGGGCGAGGACATCAAGACGGCGCTCACCACGCCGGAGGCCCCCGACCTCCACGGTCTCTTCGCGATGATGCGCGAGCGCGGTGTCGACGGCTGCGCCATGGAGGTCTCCAGCCACGCGCTGGTGCTGGGCCGCGTGGACGGCGTGCAGTTCGACGTCGCCGTCTTCCTCAACCTCGGCCGTGACCACCTCGACTTCCACCACGACCTGGGCGACTACTTCGCCGCGAAGGCCCGGCTGTTCACCTCCGACCGGGCGCGGCTGGCGCTGGTCAACATCGACGACGAGCACGGCCGGATCCTGCGCGAGCAGCTCGCGGCCGATGCCCACGGCGTACCCGTGCGCACGTTCTCGACGCTGGGCCGGGCCGACTGGAGCGTGGCCGACGTCGTCGCCGGGCCCACCGGCTCGGAGTTCACCGTCGTCGCACCCGACGGCCGCACGGCCCGCACCGCGGTGCCGATCGCGGGCGACTTCAACGTCTCCAACGCGCTCGCTGCTGTCGCGGGCTGTGTCGAGCTGGGCTACGACCTGGCTGCTGTCGCGGCGGGCCTGGCCGCCTCCGGGGGAGTGCCTGGCCGGCTCGAGCGGGTCGAGACCGGCCGCGACCTCAACGTCGTCGTCGACTACGCCCACAAGCCCGACGCGGTCGAGGCTGCGCTGCGCACGCTGCGCCCCCTCGTCGCGCCCGGTGGCCGGCTGATCTGCGTCATCGGCGCCGGCGGCGACCGCGACACCGGCAAGCGCCCGGTCATGGGCGAGATCGCCGCGCGCCTGGCCGACCTCGTGGTCGTGACCGACGACAACCCGCGCTCGGAGGAGCCGGCTGCCATCCGCGCCGCAGTGCTCGCGGGCTGTGCCGGTCCGGGGGCGGTGACGGAGATCGGTGACCGCCGCGAGGCGATTCGCTTCGCTCTCGCCGGGGCGAAGCCCGGCGACATCGTGCTGGTCGCGGGCAAGGGCCACGAGACCGGCCAGGAGGTCGCCGGCGTGGTCCATCCGTTCGATGACCGCGTGGTGGTCCGTGAGGAGGCCGACGCGCTGTGATCCCGCTGCACCTCTCGGAGATCGCCGCCGTCGTCGGTGGCTCGCTGTCAGGTGAGGACGTCCTCGTGACGGCCCCTGCCTTCGTCGACAGTCGCGCCGTCGAGCAGGGCGGCCTCTTCGTCGCCCTCGCCGGCGAGCGTGTCGACGGCCATGCGTACGCCGAGGGTGCCGTCGCCGCCGGTGCCGCCGGTGTCCTCGGGTCGCGCCCCACCGGTGTCCCGACCGTCGTCGTCGACGACCCGGCGGTCGCCCTCGGTCGCCTGGCACGCCACGTGCGGGACCAGCTCCCGGACCTCACCGTGCTGGCACTCACCGGCAGCCAGGGCAAGACCGGCACCAAGGACTTCCTCGCCCAGCTCCTCGCCGCCGACGGCGAGACCGTCGCGACGGCCGGCAACCTCAACAACGAGCTCGGCGTGCCCCTGACGGTCCTCCGCGCGACCGGGTCGACCCGCTACCTCGTCGTCGAGATGGGCGCCCGCGGCATCGGCCACATCTCCTACCTCTGCGGCATCGCGCGCCCCGACGTGGCTGCGGTCATCAACGTCGGCACGGCGCACCTGGGGGAGTTCGGCTCCCGCGAGGCGATCGCGCAGGCCAAGGGCGAGATCTTCGACGGCCTGCCGCCGGGTGGGGTCGCCGTCCTCAACGCCGCCGACGACTTCAACCACGCGATGCTCGAGCGGATCACGTCGCGTCCCGACGCGCCGACGGTCGCCGAGTGGGGCGACCTCGACGACCCGGAGCACGGCACGACGCCGGACGGCCGCCCGACCGGTGACCCGACCGGCCTCCTCGTCGGCTTCCGTGACGTCGAGCTCGACGAGCTCGGCCGGCCGTCAGCCCTCTTCGTCGTCAAGCAGGGCGCTCCGGTGCGCGTGCAGCTGCTCGAGATCGGCCGCCACCAGGTGCTCAACGCGGCGGCTGCGGTGGCGATGGCGGTCGCCGCCGGCGTCTCCGCGCCCTCCGCCCTCGCTGCGCTCGCCGGAGCGCGGTCGCTCTCCCGCTGGCGCATGGAGGTCCACGACCGCGGCGACGGCGTGACGGTGATCAACGACGCCTACAACGCCAGTCCCGACGCGATGCGCGCGGCGCTCGACACGCTGGCCGGCATCAAGGAGCGCAGCGGACGCCGGACGGTCGCGGTGCTCGCCGAGATGCGCGAGCTCGGCGACGACGCGGAGCGCATCCACGCCGAGATCGGCGCCCACGCGGCGACGGCCGGCGTCGACGTACTCCTGGTCATCGGAGAAGCCGCGGCACCGATGCTCTCCGGTGCGAGCAAGATCTCAGAGTGGCCGGGCACGGCGGTGTCGGTCCCCGACCGGGCCGCGGCTCTGGCATGGTTGCGCGAAGACGTCGCCGCTGGTGACGTCGTGCTGGTGAAGGCTTCGCGCGGTGCCGCGCTGGAAGTGGTGGCCGAGGGGCTGCTGGACGAGGAGACGAGTCGATGAGGGCGATCCTGCTGGGTGGCGGCCTTTCGCTGATCCTCTCGCTGATCGGCACCCGCTACGCGATCCGCGTCCTGAAGGCGAAGGGCTACGGCCAGGAGATCCGCGAGGACGGGCCCGACAGCCACAAGACCAAGCGCGGCACGCCGACCATGGGCGGCATCGTCATCATCCTGTCGACGCTGCTGGCCTACGGCATCGCGAAGCTGATCACGGGGGAGATGCCGACCGCGTCGGCGCTCCTGCTGCTCTTCCTCTTCGCCGGCTGCGGCATCGTCGGCTTCCTCGACGACTTCATCAAGATCTACCGCCAGCGCAACCTGGGCCTGCGCAGCCGCGCCAAGATGATCGGCCAGACCTTCATCGCGCTCGTCTTCGCCGGCGTCGCGATCTCGCCGTGGCTGGAGAACTCCCACGGCATGCGCCCGGCGAGCATGCACATCTCGGTGCTGCGCGACTGGCAGGCGTGGAGCCTCCCGGCGATCGTCGTCGTCGCGCTCTTCTGGGTGATCATCACCGGCACCAGCAACGCCGTGAACCTCACCGACGGGCTCGACGGCCTCGCGGCCGGCGCCTCGGTCATGGTCTTCGGTGCCTACACGATCATCAACATCTGGCAGTCCAACCAGAGCTGCTTCCAGGTGCCCCGGCCCGAGAGCGGCTGCTACGAGGTGCGCGACCCGCTCGACCTCGCCGTGGTCGCCGCAGCGATCACGGGCGCCTGCTTCGGCTTCCTCTGGTGGAACGCCTCGCCGGCACAGATCTTCATGGGCGACACCGGCTCGCTGGCGCTCGGAGGCGGCCTGGCCGGCCTCGCGATCCTGACCCGCACGGAGCTGCTGCTCCTCGTCCTCGGCGGCCTCTTCGTGATGGAGACGGTCTCGGTGATGATGCAGGTCTCCTACTTCAAGGCCACCAAGGGCAAGCGGATCTTCCGGATGGCGCCGATCCACCACCACTTCGAGATGCTCGGGTGGGAGCAGATCACGGTCGTGATCCGGTTCTGGATCGTCACGGGCTTCCTCGTGGCGCTCGGCGTCGGCATCTTCTACACGGAGTGGGTCTCGAGTGCCGGTGTCTGACGGCCGCGACTGGTCGGGCGTGCGGGTCGCCGTCGCCGGCTTCGGCCGCGCCGGCTTCGCTGCCACGGACAACCTGCTCCACCTCGGCGCCACCGTCACGGCGTACGCCGTCCCGCTCGACGACGACGATCCCCTCGAGGCCGACCGGGCCGAGAAGGCAGAGCTGCTCAGCGTCCTGGGTGCCACGATCGTGCTCGACGAGCTGGCCCTCGACGTGCTCCCGGAGGGCCTCGACCTGGTCGTCTCCTCGCCGGAGTGCCTCGACACCCCGCTCGTCGCGCAGGCCCGCGAACGCGGCGTCCCCGTGTGGGGTGAGGTCGAGCTCGCCTGGCGCCTGCGCGACACCAGCACCGGCCACCGCCCGGCGCCCTGGCTCGTCGTCGCCGGCAGCGCCGGCCACACCGACGTCGCCCTGCTCGTGGAGCAGATCCTCCTGGCCGCCGGGCAGCGCCCCGCCGTCGCCGGCGCCGTGGGGCTGCCGCTGGTCGAGGCCGTCATGGACCCCGAGCCGTACGACGCCCTGGTCGTCGCGCTCGACGACCCCCAGCTGGTCGACGTCGCGTCGATGAGCCCGCTCGCGGCTGCCGTCCTCGACACCGCGCCGGCGTCCGAGGGCCACCCGGCCGCCCGCGCCGCGGCGTACGAGCACGTGCAGGAGGCGTGCGTGTACGTCGCCGCCGACGAGGCCACCCGCTCGCTCGTCGAGGAGGCCGACGTCGTGGAGGGTGCCCGCGCCATCGGCGTGACGCTCGGCATGCCCGGGGTCGGGATGCTGGGCGTCGTCGAGGACCTCCTGGTCGAGCGGGCCTTCCTGCCGCAACGCTCGACCTCGGCCGCCGAGCTGACCTCCCTGGAGGACCTCGGCACCGAGGACCCCGTCACCGTCACCCGCGCGCTCGTCGCCGCTGCCCTCGCGCTCGCCTCGGGTGCGACACCGGCCGACGTGCGCGACGGCCTCCGCAACGCGCGACACGCATGACCGCCCTCCGCGGACACGCCGACGCCGCGGGGGAGGATGGGGCGCGATGACGACCAGCACGCAGTTCGGCACCCCCGACGAGACCCAGGACCGTCCGGTCGGGCTCGCTGCGCTCAAGGAAGCGCTCGAGCGGCCCCTGACGCCGTACTACCTGCTGGTCGGGTCGACTGCCCTGCTGCTGACGATCGGCCTGATCATGGTGCTCAGTGCCTCGAGCGTCACGTCGTACGAGAACTCCCAGAACTCCTACGCCGTCGTCGAGAAGCAGCTGATCTGGGTGCTGATCGGCCTCCCGATGGCGTGGGTCGCCTCGCGGCTGCCGCAGCGGACGCTGCGCAACCTGTCGACGCTCGGCCTGCTGGGGTCGATGGGCCTGCTCGCGCTCACGCTGACCCCGCTCGGCGTCACCCGCAACCACCAGACCAACTGGCTCGGCGTCGGACCGTTCGTGATCCAGCCGTCGGAGTTCGCCAAGCTCGCGGTGATCCTCTGGGCCGGCCACATCTACGCCAACAAGCAGCGCCGCCTCGGCGAGCTGCAGCACATCCTCGTGCCGGTCGTGCCGGGAGTTCTGGCGGTCACCGGACTGATCCTTCTGCAGCGCGACCTGGGCACGGCGCTGGTGCTCTTCGCGATCACGCTCAGCCTGCTCTGGGTGGTCGGCGCGCCCGCGAAGTTCTTCGCGCTGTCGGCGTCCGTGATCGCGGTGGGCGCCTTCTGGCTGGCCACCACCAGCTCGGAGCGACGTCAGCGACTGCTCAGCTTCACCGACCCGTTCAAGGACTACCACGACTCGGGCTGGCAGGCGGCCCACGGCCTCCTCGCGCTGTCGTCCGGCGGCGTCTTCGGCAAGGGGATCGGTGCCTCGCAGCAGAAGTGGGGCACGCTTCCGGAGTCCCACACCGACTACATCTTCGCGGTGCTCGGCGAGGAGCTCGGCCTGGTGGGCACGCTCTTCGTCGTCGGCCTCTTCCTGGCGATCGCGTGGGCCGCGGTGCGGGTCGCGACGCAGACCCGCGAGCCCTTCGTCCGCTACGTGTCCTTCGGCATCATGGTCTGGCTGCTCGGCCAGATGATCGTCAACGTGGGCATGGTCCTCTCGGTGCTCCCCGTCATCGGCATCCCGCTGCCGCTGGTGTCCTACGGTGGCTCCGCGCTGCTCCCGTCGCTGATCGCGCTCGGCATCCTCATCGGCTTCGCGCGTCGCGAGCCCGAGGCCGCCGCCGCGCTCGCCGCCCGCAAGCGTGTCCGCCCCGCCCGTCCTGTGAAGCAGTCCCGAGGTCTCTGATGCGCGTCCTTCTCGCCGGTGGTGGCACCGCCGGCCACACGTCACCCCTGCTCGCCACGGCCGCCGCGCTGCTCCGCGAGGACCCCACCATCGAGATCACCTGCCTCGGCACCCGCGAGGGGCTCGAGGCGCGCCTGGTCCCGGAGGCCGGCTTCCCGCTCGAGTTCGTGCCGCGGATGCCGCTGCCGCGCAAGCCCGGCAAGGCGATGCTGCAGTTCCCCGGCAAGATGCGCGCCCAGCGCCGCGCGGCCCTCGAGATCATCGACCGCGTGAAGCCCGACGTCGTCGTCGGCTTCGGCGGCTACGTGTCGGTGCCTGCCTACCTCGCTGCCCGCGCGCGCCGCGTCCCGATCGTCGTCCACGAGGGCAACGCCCTCCCGGGCATCGCCAACCGCCTGGGCGCCCGCCTCACGCCGTACGTCGCGGTCTCGTTCCCCGACACGCCCCTGAAGGCGAAGGGCGGTGACCCGGCGCTCTACACCGGGCTGCCGATCCGCCGGATGATCTCGACGCTCGACCGGGCCGCGCTGCGCGCCGAGGGCCGCGCGGCGTTCGGGCTCGACGCGGAGCGTCCGACGCTGCTCGTCACGGGCGGCTCGCAGGGCGCCCAGCGGATCAACGCAGCCGTGAGTGGAGCGGCGGGGGCGCTCGGTGGAGCGGGCGTGCAGGTACTGCACGTGATCGGCCCGAAGAACGAGCTCACCCTGGAGGAGCAGGGCGCTCCGTACAAGGTCCTCACCTACGTCGACCGCATGGACCTCGCGCTCGCGGCCGCCGACGCGGTGCTCTGCCGGTGCGGCTCCAACACCGTCACCGAGACGTCCGGCGTCGGCCTTCCGGCGGTCTACGTCCCGCTGCCGATCGGCAACGGCGAGCAGGCGCTCAACGCTGCTCCCGTCGTCGAGGCCGGCGGCGGCCTGCTCGTGCCCGACGCCGACCTCAGCGCCGAGTGGATCGCCGAGAACCTGGTCCCGCTGATGACCGACCCCGCCCGCCTCGCCGCGATGGGGGCGGCGGCAGCCGACGTCATCCCGCTCGACGCCGACGACAAGCTCGCGGCCCTGGTCCTGGAGGCCGCGCGATGAGGATCCCTGTCCCCGAGGTGCTGCTCCCGGCCGAGGAGCTCGGCCGCGTCCATTTCATCGGCATCGGCGGCGCCGGCCTCTCCGCGATCGCCCGCATCATGCTCGCCCGCGGCATCGCGGTCAGCGGCTCCGACGGCAACGACAGCCCCGCCCTCGACGCGCTGCGCGAGCTGGGCGCGCGGGTCCACGTCGGCCACGCCGCCGAGCACGTCCACGACGTCGACACGCTGGTCGTCTCCACGGCCATCCGCGAGGACAACCCCGAGTACGTCGCCGCCGTCGAGCAGGGCCTCCGGATCCTGCCGCGCTCCGCGGGGCTCTACGCCGTGATGGCTGGCAAGCGCACGATCGCGATCGCGGGCACGCACGGCAAGACCACCACGACCTCGCTCGTCACCGTCGCCCTGCAGGCAGCCGGTGCCGACCCGACGTACGCGATCGGCGGCGACCTGAGCTCGACCGGCGTCAACGCGGCCGACGGCTCGGGCGACCTCTTCGTCGCCGAGTCCGACGAGAGCGACGGCGCCTTCCTCGTCTACACGCCGTCGATCGCGGTCGTGACCAACGTCGACGCCGACCACCTCGACCAGTGGGGCACCGAGGAGGCCTACCAGGCCGCGTTCACCGACTTCCTCGACCGCATCGAGCCGGGCGGCCTGCTGATCACGTGGGCCGGCAGCGACGCCACCCTTCACCTCGCCGACCAGGCCCGTGCCAAGGGCCTGCGCGTGGTGACCTACGGCCTCGCGGACGCTGATGTCGTCGCCGAGCACCTCCGCGCCGCGGGCACCCGCACCACCTTCGTCGTACGCCGTGGGGCCGAGGCGCTGGGCGAGGTCACCCTGCAGATCCCCGGTGAGCACTACGTGCTCAACAGCCTCGCGGCGATCGCGATCGGCCTGGACCTGGGCCTCGACTTCGACGCGCTCAAGGCCGGGCTCGAGGGCTTCACCGGCACACGCCGTCGCATGGAGCTCAAGGGCGAGGTCGCCGGCGTCCGCGTCTACGACTCCTATGCCCACCACCCGAGCGAGATCCGGGGCGACCTGCAGGCTGCGCGGTCGGTCGCGGGGGAGGGGCGCCTCGTCGTCGCCTTCCAGCCGCACCTCGTCTCGCGCACGCGGATCTTCGGCGAGCAGATGGGCGTGGAGCTCGGTGCCGCCGACGAGGTCGTCGTGGCCGACGTCTACCTGGCCCGCGAGGACGCCGATCCCGCCGTCACGGGCGCGCTCGTGGCCGACGCCGTCCCGCTGCCGGCGGACGCAGTCGCCTTCGTCCCGGAGCTGTCCGACGTCGCCGCCGAGCTGGCGCGCCGCGCCCGTCCCGGCGACATGGTGCTGACCCTCGGTGCCGGCACGATCACGACGGTCGGCCCGATGGTCCTCGACCTGCTGGGGCGCGTCGGTGCCTGACCTCGACGCGTCGCGGCGGAGGTTCGCGCGACGCCAGTGGGCCCGTCGCTGGACCACCTGGCGCGGCCTCGTCGTGCTCGGCGTGGTCGCTGCCGCCTTCGTGGCCGCGGGCTGGGTCGTGCTCGCCTCGCCCGTCCTCGACGTCCGGGGTGTCGAGGTCACCGGCACCACCTTCCTGCGGCCCGGTGCGGTACGCCGCGCTGCCGCCGTACCCGAGGGTGGTCCGCTGGCGCGCGCCGACCTCGACGCCGTACGCCGCAGGGTCGCCCGCCTCCCTGCCGTCGCCGGGGTCCAGGTCTCGCGGGCCTGGCCGCACCACGTGCGCATCGAGGTCACCGAGCGCACCGCCGTCGCCGTCGTGGAGGACGACAAGGGCCTCCACGGCCTCGACGACAGTGGTGTCGTCTTCCGCTCCTACAAGGCGCGCCCACGTGCGCTCCCGCTGATCCGGATGGCAGAGGACGTCCCCGCCGACGCCCGTGCCGAGGCCGCGCGCGTGGTCGGCGTCCTGCCGCAGGGCGTGGCGAAGAGGGTGGCGTTCGTCGACGTCCACACCCGCGACGCGATCTCGCTCGAACTCCGTGACGGCCGCGTCGTGGTGTGGGGGAGTGCGGACCAGGCCGACGACAAGGCGCGCGTGCTCGCCTCGCTCCTGAAGGCCGTCCGCGACGCGCGCGCCTACGACGTCAGCGTCCCGGGCCAGCCGACGACCACGCGCTGACCCGTCACCACTGACGAATCTCGCGCCAATCGGCGCGCGGTGGCGTGTCGGGCCTTTACTTCGGCCTCGCGGTCCGTATGTTCTTCCTCAACGCGAGGTTGACATAACTATAACGCTCTAGTTGAGGGTTAGGGTTTCGTCAGCGGCGCACTTCCCCAGCATTGCCAACACAGACGTCCATCGGGAGAGGCACAGCCGCCATGGCAGCAGCACAGAACTACCTGGCCATCATCAAGGTCGTCGGCATTGGTGGAGGTGGCGTCAACGCCGTCAACCGGATGATCGACTTCGGCCTCAAGGGTGTCGAGTTCATCGCCATCAACACCGACGCCCAGGCGCTGCTCATGTCGGACGCCGACGTGAAGCTCGACATCGGTCGTGAGCTCACGCGCGGTCTCGGTGCGGGCGCCAATCCCGACGTCGGTGAGAAGGCCGCCGAGGACCACGGCGACGAGATCGAGGAGGTGCTCAAGGGCGCCGACATGGTCTTCGTGACCGCCGGCGAGGGCGGCGGCACCGGCACCGGTGGTGCTCCGGTCGTCGCGCGCATCGCGCGCTCGCTCGGCGCGCTGACCATCGGTGTCGTCACGCGCCCGTTCGCCTTCGAGGGCCGCCGTCGCGCCAACTCCGCCGAGGACGGCATCGCCCGCCTCCGCGAGGAGGTCGACACCCTCATCGTCATCCCCAACGACCGCCTGCTGTCGATCAGCGACCGCAACGTGTCGATGCTCGACGCCTTCAAGCAGGCCGACCAGGTCCTGCTCCAGGGTGTATCCGGCATCACCGACCTGATCACCACCCCGGGCCTGATCAACGTCGACTTCGCCGACGTCAAGGCGGTCATGTCCAACGCTGGCTCCGCCCTCATGGGCATCGGCTCGGCGCGCGGCGACGACCGCGCGCTCGCCGCGGCCGAGATGGCGGTCTCCTCGCCGCTGCTCGAGGCCAGCATCGAGGGTGCGCACGGCGTCCTGCTCTCGATCGCCGGCGGCTCCGACCTCGGCATCTTCGAGATCAACGAGGCGGCCGCGATGGTCGCCCAGGCGGTCCACCCCGACGCCAACATCATCTTCGGCACGATCATCGACGACGCCCTCGGCGACGAGGTCCGCGTGACCGTCATTGCCGCCGGCTTCGACGGTGGCCAGCCCAAGAAGCGCGACGAGGGCACCGTCCTGCGTCGCGAGCCCGCGCCGGCCGGGCGCCAGGCCCCGACCAACAACGTCGGCCAGGTCGCCCAGCAGTCCCGCCCGGCCGCTCCTGCCCCGCAGGCAGCGCCCGCCCAGCAGCAGCCCGCCCCGGTGCAGCAGCAGCCGCAGTACACCCAGCAGCAGCCTGCACAGCCGGCCCGGCCGGCGGTGCAGTTCGACGACGACGAGCTGGACGTCCCGGACTTCCTCAAGTGACCGTCGCTTGTTCGCCCATCGCCTGACCGCCGACCCCGTCGAGCTGGCCTTCACGGACCGGCTCGGCGGGGTCAGCGCCTCGCCGTACGACGCGCTCAACCTCGCGCGCGTCAGCGACGACGACCCGGGTGCGATCCGCGACAACTGGCGCCTCGTCCTCGAGGCGTTCGCGCCCGACGGCGCGACCCTCTGTGACATGCAGCAGGTGCACGGCGCGGAGGTGGCGCTGGCCGACCCCGGCGCCGACGCGGCGCCGGTCTGCGACGCCATCGTGACCGACCGCACCGATGTCGTGCTCGCCGTCCGGGTCGCCGACTGCGTGCCCGTGCTGCTCGCCGACCCCGCTGCGGGTGTCGTCGGCGCCGCGCACGCCGGCCGGCTCGGCGTGCAGCAGGACGTCGTCGGCGCAACGGTGGCCCGCATGCGTGACCTCGGCGCCCGCGACGTGACCGCGTGGGTGGGTCCGCACGTCTGCGGCTCCTGCTACGAGGTGCCCCCGGCGATGCAGGACGAGGTGGCCGCCGCCGAGCCGTCGACGCGCTCGACGACCAGCTGGGGCACGCCCGCCCTCGACCTCGGCGCCGGCGTCCGCGCCCAGCTGGAGCGCGCCGGTGTCACCGTCGAGCTCCTCGGGCCGTGCACGCTGGAGTCCGACTCCCTCTACTCCCACCGGCGCGACGGCGCGGCCGCCGGCCGCCTCGCCGGACTGGTCCGGGTGCGCCCATGAGTGCCCCGCTGACCGGCGCCGCCCGTCGTGACGAGCTGGCCGCCAACCTCGCCCAGGTCCGCGAGCGCATCGCAGCCGCGACGTCCGCCGCGGGCCGCCCCGAGGGCGACGTCGCGCTCGTGGTCGTCACGAAGTTCTTCCCGGCCTCCGACGTGCGGCTCCTCGCGGAGCTCGGTGTCACCGACGTGGGGGAGAACCGCCACCAGGAGGCCGAGGAGAAGGCCGCCGCCTGCGCTGACCTCGACCTGCGGTGGCACTACATCGGCGGCCTGCAGTCCAACAAGGCGGCCGCCGTCGCGGCGTACGCCGACGTGGTGGAGTCCGTCGACCGGCTCAAGCTGGTCGCGCCGCTCGACAGGGGAGCGGAGGGCCGTCAGGTCGACGTCCTGCTCCAGGTCAGCCTCGACCGCCCCGACGCCGACGGACGGGCCGGCTGCGACCCGGCGGAACTCGCCGGGCTGGCCGAGGCGGTCGCCTCGGCAGAGCACCTCATGCTGCGCGGCCTGATGGCCGTCGCGCCCCTCGGGGAGGACCCCGCGGCGGCGTTCGCGAGGCTGGCGCAGATCCGCGCCGGCTTCCTGCAGGACCACCCCGAGGCCACCGTCCTGTCCGCAGGGATGAGCGGCGACCTCGAGGAGGCCGTCACGGCCGGCGCGACACACGTGCGCGTCGGATCGGCGATCCTCGGTTCCCGAGTCAACGTCAAGTAATGTCACAGACAACGCGCCAGATGGCGGCGCAGGAGTATCGGAGGACGACGCATGAGCACCATGCGCAAGATCGGTGAGTACCTCGGCCTGGTCGAGGACACGGGCCGGTACGCCGACGAGTACGACGACTACGACGAGGCGCCCGCGGCGCCGCGTGCGGCCCAGCCCGCACCTCGTCAGGCCGCTCCACGTCCGGCGCCGGTCGCGGACATCACGGAGCGTCGACGCCCGACGCCCGCGCCGCAGCAGACCGTTGCCGAGCTGTCGCGGATCACGACGCTGCACCCGCGCACCTACAACGAGGCGCGCACCATCGGTGAGAACTTCCGCGACGGTGTGCCGGTCATCATGAACCTCTCCGAGATGGACGACTCCGACGCCAAGCGTCTCGTCGACTTCTCCGCCGGCCTGGTCTTCGCGACCCGCGGCAACATCGAGCGGATCACCAACAAGGTGTTTCTTCTCTCCCCGCCCAACGTGACCGTGGCGGCCGAGGACAAGGCTCGTATCGCCGAAGGTGGCTTCTTCAACCAGAGCTGACCAGCTCTCCGCGCCTGTGACCGCGACTTCCCGTCTCGGTCGCAGGCGCTATTGTTCTGACAGTTTCTTTTCCGCTTCGACATATGAATGGGTGAGGGCATGCCGCTGACGCCTGAGGACGTGAGCAACAAGCGCTTTACTCCGGTCCGGCTCCGTGAGGGCTACGACATGGGTGAGGTCGACCAGTTCCTCGACGAGGTGGAGGCCGAGCTCGCTCGTCTCACCAAGGAGAACGACGACCTGCGCGCGAAGCTCGCTGCCGCGCAGTCCGGCCAGCCGGTCCCGGCCGAGCCGGTCAAGGCTCCCGAGCCGGTGAAGGCTCCCGAGCCGGTCGCGCCCGTCCCCGCCGCTCCGGCCCCGGTCGCCGCGCCGTCCGAGGAGATCCGGGTCGTCACGGTCGCCGACGCTTCCAGCGCCGCCGCCCGCCTGCTCGAGATCGCCACGCGCAACGCGGACGAGCTCGTCGAGGAGGCCAAGAACGACGCCGACAAGATCGTGGGCGAGGCTCGCACCAAGGCCGAGCGCCTCGAGTCGGAGTCCAAGATCAAGGCCGACAAGATGGAGTCCGACGCCCGGACCCGCGCGCAGATGCTCGACTCCGAGACCGCCGAGAAGCGCAAGCAGCTCTTCGGTGACCTCGAGAAGGAGCAGGCCAAGCTCAGCACCGAGGTCGAGCGTCTCCGCTCGTTCGAGCGGGAGTACCGCTCGCGCCTCAAGAGCTACTTCAGCCAGCAGCTCGAGGCGCTCGAGAGCACCCCTGAGGTCGCTCCCGACGAGGCCGCGGGCCAGGGTCCCAAGCGCCTGCGCTCGATCCTGGGTGAGGACGAGGGCTGAGGCTCTCCACGCTCTGCCACTGAGGTCGGCCGGATCCTTCGGGGTCCGGCCGACTTTTGCATCTGCACATTTTCCGGGGCGCGCCGAGTGGCGGTTTGAGCCGGTGCCCGGGAGGGGCTAGCCTCTCGGCCACCCGAGGTGGCGCAGGTCACCTTCTCCGTGCCGGTCCAGGAGGCCAGGTCCCCATGCCCCGCAGTACGCCGAAGATCCTCGCCGGCACCGCCGTCAACGCCGCCTCCGCAGCCCGCAAGGTGATCGCCCGCAAGCCGCGCGAGGAGGAGGCCGCCGAGGCCGCTCCCGCGAAGAAGGCTCCCGCCAAGAAGGCCACCGCCAAGAAGGCTGCTCCTGCCAAGAAGGCCGCGGCTCCCGCGAAGAAGGCGGCGGCGGCCGCGAAGAAGGCCGCTGCGCCGGCCAAGAAGGCCGCTCCCAAGAAGGCCGGTCCGGTGAAGCCGGAGAACCTCGCGGTCAAGGAAGGCGAGGAGGCCTGGACGAAGGCCGAGCTGGCCGAGGTCGTCAAGGAGCTCAAGGACCACGCCGCCCGCCTGCGCCAGGAGGTCGAGGAGCAGGAGGCCGAGCTCGCCGGCATCATGAAGGACGCCGGCGACGGCGCCGGCCACGACCAGGCCGACATGGGCGCGACGAGCTACGAGCGCGACCACGAGCTCACCGTGGTCGCGAACTCCCGCGAGATGCTCGCCCAGACCGAGCGCGCCCTCGCCCGCATCGACGACGGCACGTACGGCGTGTGCGAGTCGTGCGGGCAGCCGATCGGCAAGATGCGGGTCATGGCCTTCCCGCGCGCGACGCTCTGCATGGACTGCAAGAAGCGCGAAGAGCGGCGCTGATGCTCGCTGCGTGGTGGGGTGTGGGAAACTCGCTCCATCATGCAAGCAGCGCACGCCGAGTCTGAGTCCACCGTCGCCACCAGCTCCCGGCGCACCGCGCGGGCCTTGTTCGTGGCCACCGCCGTCGTCCTCTACCTGGTCGACCTGGGCACCAAGTCGCTCGTCGTCGAGAAGCTCGCCGACCGTGGTCGCGTCGACCTGGTCGGTGACCTGCTCGGGTTCCGGCTGACGCGCAACCCGGGTGCGGCGTTCGGCACGGGCACGTCGTACACCGTGCTGCTGTCGTGCGTGGCGCTGGTCGCGGTCGGCGTCGTCGTGTGGCTCTCGGCGCGCGTGGCCAACCGGGTCTGGGCGCTCGCGCTCGGACTGCTGCTCGCGGGCGTGCTCGGCAACCTGACCGACCGGGTCTTCCGGGAGCCGGGGCCGTTCGAGGGGCACGTGGTCGACTTCATCCAGCTCCCGCACTGGCCGATCTTCAACGTGGCCGACATGTGCATCAACGTGGCCGCCCTGCTGATCCTCGTGCAGGCCTTCCGCGGCGTGCGCCTCAACGGCACGCGCGACGGGAAGTGACGGCTGTGGACCAGCGCACCGTCCTGATCCCGGAGGGGCTCGCCGGCGAGCGCGTCGACGCCGCCATCGCCCGCATGTTCGGCCTCTCCCGCACCCGCGCGGCCGAGCTCGCCGCCGGGGGCCACGTGCAGCTCGACGGGCGTGACGTCGGGAAGTCCGACCGTGTCCACGAGGGCGGCATGCTCGACGTGACGATCCCGCGGATGGCCGACCCGCTCGAGGTGAAGCCCGAGCTCCACGACGGCATCCGGATCCTCCACGAGGACGACGCGATCGTCGTCGTCGACAAGCCCGTCGGCGTCGTCGTGCACCCCACCGTCGGCTGGACCGGCCCGACGATCGTGGGCCACCTCGCCGCGGCCGGCGTGCGCATCTCCACCAGCGGTGCGAAGGAGCGCGAGGGCATCGTCCAGCGGCTCGACGTCGGCACCTCGGGCGTCATGGTGATCGCGAAGTCGGAGCACGCCTACTCGGTGCTCAAGCAGGCGTTCCGCGACCGCACGCCGGAGAAGACCTACCACGCGCTGGTGCAGGGCCACCCGGACCCGAGCGAGGGCACCATCGACGCCCCGATCGGCCGGCACCCCAAGCACGACTGGAAGTTCGCGGTCATGAACGACGGCCGCCCGTCGGTCACGCACTACTCCACGCTCGAGGCCCACCGCTTCGCCAGCCTGCTCGAGATCCACCTCGAGACCGGCCGCACGCACCAGATCCGCGTGCACATGAGCGCCACGAAGCACCCCTGCGTCGGCGACCCGCTCTACGGCTGCGACCCGATCCTGGCCAGGCGGGTCAAGCTCGACCGGCAGTGGCTGCACGCGGTCAAGCTCGGCATCACGCACCCCGACTCGGGCGAGTGGGTCGAGTTCGAGTCGCCGTACCCCGCCGACCTGGCGCACGCGCTCGACGTCATCCGTGACACAGACTGATGCGCTGGTGCTCCGCCCTGCGGAGCCCGAGGACGTCCCCGACCTCGTCGACGTCTTCCTGACCGCCCGCGCGGCCGCGCCCATGCCGGCGTCGGTCCACACGCCGCGGGAGGTCGCCGCGTTCCTCGCGGCACGCCTGGCGACCGACGAGACCTGGGTGGGTGAGGTGGGGGAGACCGTGGTCGGCTACGCCCGCTTCACCGAGACCTGGCTCGACGACCTGTACGTCGCCCCCGGCGCCCAGCACGTCGGCGTCGGCACCGCCCTGCTCAACCTCGTCAAGACGCTCCGCCCCGACGGCTTCGGGCTCTGGGTCTTCACCTCCAACACCCCCGCCCGTGCCTTCTACGCAGGCCACGGCTTCGTCGAGGTGGAGCACACCGACGGCACCGACAACGAGGAGCGGGCACCCGACGTACGGATGGTCTGGGAGCCGCGCCGAGCGGGTGCCGGAACTGTCGGTGGGGCGGACTAAAGTGCCCTCCATGTCCTCTGGCTCCGCTGACTCGTTCGTGCACCTGCACGTCCACACGGAGTACTCGATGCTCGACGGCGCATCGCTCCTCGACGGCCTCTTCCAGCGCACCAGCGACCTGGGCATGTCCGCGATCGCGATGACCGACCACGGCAACATGCACGGCGCCTACGACTTCTACTCCAAGGCGAAGAAGTACGGGGTTAAGCCGATCATCGGCATCGAGGCCTACGTCACTCCGGGCACGCCGCGCGGCGAGCGCCGCCGCGTGCGGTGGGGCAAGGGCAACGCGTCCGAGGAGGGCGGCGACGACGTCTCGGGTGGTGGCGCCTACACCCACATGACGATGTGGGCCGAGTCCACCGAGGGCATGCACAACCTCTTCCGGCTGAGCTCGCGCTCGAGCCTCGAGGGCTACTTCTACAAGCCCCGCATGGACAAGGAGATCCTCGCCGAGCACAGCAAGGGGATCATCGTCTCCACCGGCTGCCCGTCGGGTGCGATCCAGACCCGGCTCCGCCTGGGCCAGTGGGACGAGGCCGTCCGCGAGGCCGGCGAGCTCCAGGACATGTTCGGGCGCGACAACGTCTTCCTCGAGCTGATGGACCACGGCATCTCGATCGAGAAGCGGGTCCGCGACGACCTGATCAAGCTCGGCCGCGACCTGGGCATCCCGCCGATCGCGACCAACGACTCGCACTACAACGCCCCCGAGGACGCCAAGGCCCACGAGTCCCTGCTCTGCGTGCAGTCCGGCAGCCGCATGGCGGAGCCGACGTACGAGCAGGGTGGCAAGCGGTTCGCCTTCCAGGGCGAGGGTTACTACATCAAGTCCGCGCAGGAGATGCGCGAGCTCTGGGGCGACCACAACGGCATGAAGGAGGCGTGCGACAACACCCTCCTGATCGCCGAGCGGTGCGAGGTCGAGTTCTTCGAGTCGACCGGCGGCTACATGGCGCGCGCCGACATCCCCGCGGGCGAGACCGAGGAGTCGTGGCTGCGCAAGGAGGTCTTCCGGGGCCTCGAGTCGCGCTACCCCGACGGCCGGCTCACGCAGGAGGTCATCGACCGCGCCAACTTCGAGCTCGAGGTCATCACCGGCAAGGGCTACTGCGGCTACTTCCTCGTGGTCGCCGACTTCATCCAGTGGTCCAAGGACAACGGCATCCGGGTCGGCCCCGGCCGTGGCTCCGGTGCGGGCTCCATCGCGGCGTACGCGCTGCGCATCACCGACCTGTGCCCGCTGGAGCACGGCCTCTTCTTCGAGCGGTTCCTCAACCCCGAGCGACCGTCGATGCCCGACTTCGACATCGACTTCGACGACCATCGCCGCGGCGAGGTCATCCAGTACGTCACGGAGAAGTACGGCGCCGACCGCGTCGCGCAGATCGCCACCTTCGGCCGGATCAAGGCCAAGCAGGCGATCAAGGACGCCGCGCGCATCCTCGACCACGGCTTCGCGATCGGCGACAAGATCACCAAGGCGCTGCCGCCCGACGTCATGGGCAAGGGCGTCAAGCTCAAGGACATCTTCAACCCCGAGGACAAGCGCTACGCCGAGGGCGGCGAGTTCCGCGCGCTCTACGAGCAGGACCACGACGTCCGCACCATCTACGAGACCGCGCTCGGCCTCGAGGGCCAGATCCGTCAGACCGGCGTCCACGCGGCCGGCGTGATCATGGCCAGCGAGCCGCTGATCGACATCGTCCCGCTGATGGACCCCAAGCAGGACGGGCAGGTGATCACGCAGTTCGAGTACCCGAAGTGCGAGGAGCTCGGCCTGGTCAAGATGGACTTCCTCGGCCTCTCCAACCTCCACACGCTGGAGGACGCGGTCCAGAACATCGAGATGAACCGCGGCGAGAAGGTGATCCTCGAGGAGCTCCCCTTCGACGACCGCGCGACGTACGAGCTGATGGGCCGGGGCGACACCCTGGGTGTCTTCCAGCTCGACTCCGGCGGCATGCAGGCGCTGCTGCGGTCGATGAAGCCCGACCAGTTCGCCGACATCACGGCCGTCTCCGCGCTCTACCGTCCGGGCCCGATGGGCGCGGACTCGCACAACAAGTACGCCCACCGCAAGAACGGCCGCGAGCCGATCGTGCCGATCCACCCTGCGCTGGAGGAGCCGCTCCAGGAGGTGCTCGGTGAGACCTACGGTCTCATCGTCTACCAGGAGCAGGTCATGGCGATCGCCCAGGTGCTCGCCGGCTACTCCCTCGGCGCCGCAGACAACATGCGCCGCGTCATGGGCAAGAAGAAGAAGGCCGAGCTCGACGCCCAGTTCGAGGGCTTCGAGGCCGGCATGCTCGAGCGCGGGTATCCCAAGGACGCCGTCAAGATCCTCTGGGAGATCCTCGTCCCCTTCGCGGACTACGCGTTCAACAAGTCGCACTCCGCGGCGTACGGCGTCATCACGTACTGGACGGCCTACCTCAAGGCCAACTACCCGACCGAGTACATGGCCGCGCTGCTGACGTCGGTGAAGGACAACAAGGACAAGATGGCGCTCTACCTCGGTGAGTGCCGCCGGATGAAGATCCAGGTCCTGCCGCCCGACGTCAACGAGTCCTCCCACAACTTCACCGCGGTCGGCAACGACATCCGCTTCGGCCTCACCGCCATCCGCAACGTTGGCGCCAACGTCGTCGACGGCATCGTCGAGGCGCGCGAGACGCAGGGCCGGTTCACCGACTTCAACGACTTCCTCTCGAAGGTCCCCGCGCCGGCGTGCAACAAGCGTCTCGTGGAGTCGCTGGTCAAGGCCGGTGCCTTCGACGGCATGGGCCACCGGCGGCGTGCGCTGGTCGCGATCCACGAGACCGCCGTCGACCAGTACGTCGACATCAAGAAGAACGAGGCGATCGGGCAGGACTCCCTCTTCGCCGGGCTCGGTGACGACGACGAGGGCGGCGGCTTCGGCGTCAACGTCGCCATCCCCGACATCGACGAGTGGGACAAGATGACCCTGCTCGGCAACGAGCGGGAGATGCTCGGCCTCTACGTCTCCGACCACCCGCTCAACGGCCTCGAGCACGTCCTCTCGCAGGGCACCGACTGCTCCATCGGCCAGCTGATCGTCGACGAGGAGCGGGCCGACGGCTCATCGGTCACGGTCTCCGGCCTGATCACCAGCGTGCAGCGCAAGATCACCAAGCGCGGCGACTCGTGGGCGATGGTGACGCTGGAGGACCTCGAGGGCTCGATCGAGGTGCTGCTCTTCCCGAGCAGCTACCAGCTCGCCGCGCCGTACCTCGTCGAGGACGCGATCATCACCGTCCGTGGCCGCCTCTCGCGGAGCAAGGACACCCCCGAGATCATGGGCCAGGAGGTCACGGTCCCCGACCTCTCCGACGGACCCAACGGCCCCGTGGTGATCTCGCTGCCGTCGACGCGCTGCACGGCTCCGGTCGTGGAGTCGCTCAAGGACGTCCTGCGGACCCACCCCGGCGTGACCGAGGTCCAGCTGCGGCTGCTGGCCCGCAACGCCACGACCGTGATGCGCCTCGACGACCGGCTCCGGGTCACGCCCAGCGGCGCGCTCTTCGCCGACCTCAAGCAGCTCCTCGGGCCTGGTTGCCTTGCCCAGTGACGTGAAGCGGCCCGCGCTGCTCGCTGCGGCGGTCGTGATCGGCTGCGCGCTGCTCGGCGCGCTCTGCGGCGTCGGCTGGTGGCTGTGGTGGAAGCCCGCGCCGAGCGGCGTCGTCTACCAGCACCACGCGTTCTTCATGCCCGACGAGGAGTTCCGCGCCACCGGGCTGTACGTCGCGATCGCGGCGCCGGTCGGGCTGCTCCTCGGTGTCCTCGGCACCTGGCGACTGCGCCGTGACCCGCTCCTCGCCGTGCTCGTCCTCGTCGCCGGCGCGGTCGCCGGGGGAGCGGTGATGCTGCTCGCCGGCCGCCTGCTGGAGCCCGCGAGCGCACTCGCGCTCGCGCGTCACGCGAAGGACGGCGCGGCGATCCACGCCTCGCTCCGGGTCGACTTCGGGCCGGCGTGGTGCGCGATGCCCTTCGCGGCCGTGGTCGGCTGCCTCGGCGTGCTGCTGTCGATCGACCCGCACGCCGCGCGCGAAATGGCGTCCCAACGTTCCTGATCGTCTGTAGCCTCCCAGTGACTTTCCACTGACTCGAGGACAGACATGACCGACCTTCCTGCCCAGCCCGCCAAGAGCCGCAAGGGGCTCGCGCTCGCCGCGGGTGGCGCCGTACTCGCTGTTGCTGCCGTGGGTGGCGGCGTCTGGGGCTACCAGGCGTACTTCGGCCAGGGCGACCAGCCGGCCCAGGCCCTTCCGGCGAAGGGCCTGCTCGGCTACGTCTCGCTCGACCTGAGCCCCAACGGCGAGCAGCTGCTCGCCGCGCGCTCGACGCTGAAGAAGTTCCCGGCGATCGCCGACGAGATCAAGCTCGGCGGCAAGGACGACCTCCGCAAGCAGGTCTTCGACAAGCTCAAGGGCGACGGTCCGGGCTGTGGCGGCCTCGAGGACTACGACAAGGACGTCAAGCCGTGGCTCGGGGACCGTGTCGCGCTGGCTGCCCTCGACGCCGGCGAGGGCGAGAGCCCGACGCCCGTCATCGTCCTGCAGACCACCGACCACGCGAAGGCCGCGAAGGCCGTCCCGTCGCTCGTGAAGTGTCTGGAGCAGGGCGGCGACGACACGACCAGCTCGGCGTTCAACGGTGACTGGCTCGTCCTCGCCGACGGCGCCGGCAAAGCCGAGGCAGCGGTGAAGGCAGCGAAGAAGGGCACGCTGGCGGACGACGACGCCTTCTCCACGTGGACCGACGCGGCCGGCGACCCGGGCATCGTCACCGGCTACGGCTCCACGCTCGGCTACGAGCGTGCGCTCGGCTTCATCACGTCCGACTCGGGCATGAAGCTCCCGGACGAGGTCATGAAGGAAGCGAAGAAGTTCACCGGCGCCGGTCTGGTCGGTCGCTTCCGCGACGGCGGCCTCGAGATCGAGGTGGCCAGCAAGGCGAAGGGGTCGACCGTGACCTCGGGTGACATCGTCTCCTCGCTGCCCAAGTCGACGGTCGCCGCGCTCACCATCGGCCTGCCGGAGGGCTGGCGTGCCAGGGTCGAGAAGTCCGTCGGCCACGCGCTCGAGGACGAGGTGGGCATGAGCCTCGAGCAGGCCGAGGCCATGCTCACCCAGCAGACCGGCCTCGACTTCGACGACATCGAGACCCTGCTCGGCAAGGGGCTCTCCGTCTCGGTCGACTCCGCCTTCGACGACGAGGCGATGCAGCAGGAGGACCCGACCGCGATCCCCGTCGGCATCAAGATCAAGGGTGACCCCGACAAGATCGAGAAGGTCGTCGAGAAGCTGCGCGACACCTTCGGTGCGCAGGGGATGCCGCGCGGCTTCCTCGTCAGCAAGAAGAGCGGTGACTACGAGATCATCAGCGTGAACCCGAAGTACGCCGACAAGCTGGCGGACGAGCACGGCCTGGGTGACACCGCGACGTTCAAGAAGCTGCTGCCCAACGCCGACGACTCCGTCGGCAGCTTCTTCCTCGACTTCGACGCCCACGACTGGCTGGACGACCTGTTCAAGCAGTTCGACGCGCCGAAGGACGTCCGCGACAACGTCGCGCCGCTGAGCGGCATCGGTGTCTCGTCGTGGAAGGACGGCGACGAGGCCCACGTCCTGGCGAAGGTCGCCACCGACTGACCCACGCCGCGCGGGCTGGTCGCCTAGTTCGGCGACCAGCCCGTGCGGGCGACGTCGACGGCGGGCAGCGACGGCACGACGTCCATCGCCCGCATCTCGTCGCGCAGCATGCGGGTCAGCATCGCCAGGCGGAGGTGGGTGTCGTCGGCCTCGAGCAGCGACTGCCGGTCGGGCAGGGGCAGCAGCGTGATCGCCGCCAGCGTCCACGACAGGTACGCCGGGTCCTGCGGCAGCACGCCGGTCAGCACGTCCTCGCCGTGCAGCTGCGAGAGCTGGAGCCGGTAGCGCTCGAAGAGGCTGCGCGCCCGCTCCACCAGCTCGGGCGCGGTCACGGCGTCGTGGTCGTCGCCGAGGAGCTCCACCTCGCCCGACGGGTACGCCGCGTGGGTGAGCACGCCGGAGAGCCGGAGCCGGCCGCGGCCGACGACGACGATCTCGAAGGTCCCGTCGTCGTTGCGCTCGGCCTCGGTCAGCTGGAGCACGCAGCCGACGCGGAAGAGCGACTGGCCGCCGTGGGTCTGGTCGCTGCCGGCGGGGCCGAACGGCTCGCTGACCTCGAAGCCCTCGCGGATCGCGACGGTGCCGAAGATCCGCTGCGCGGGGTCGGGTTCGGCGAGCAGCTCCTCGACGAGGGTGCGGTAGCGCTCCTCGAAGACGTGGAGCGGCACCGTCATGCCCGGGAAGACGACGGTGTTCAGCGGGAACAACGGCAGCGTCCGGGACATGCGAGACACCCTAGACTTGGCCCATGATCCGCCGCATCGACCTCCGGGGTTCTGACCCGCTCGCCGACTACAGCCGCGCCGTGCCGCGCGCTGCCTTCGACGTGGAGCATGCGGTCGAGATCGTCCGCCCGATCTGCGAGGACGTCCGCGACCGCGGCGTCGAGGCGATCGTGGAGTACTCGCGGAAGTTCGACGGCGTGGAGCAGACCGACGTGCGCGTGCCCGTCGAGGCGCTGACGCGCGCCCTCGAGCAGCTCGACCCCGACGTCCGCGCCGGCCTCGAGGAGTCGATCCGGCGCCTGCGGATCACGTGCGAGGCGGAGATGGAGCACGACGTCACGACCGAGCTCGGCGCGGGCGCGACCGTCACCCACCGCCTCGTCCCGGTCAACCGCGTGGGCCTCTACGTGCCCGGCGGCCTGGCTCCGCTGGTCTCCAGCGTGATCATGAACGTCGTGCCCGCCCAGGTCGCGGGCGTGAAGTCGATCGCGCTCACGTCCACGCCGCAGAAGGACTTCGGCGGCCTGCCGCACCCGACGATCCTCGCCGCCTGCGCGCTCCTCGGCATCGACGAGGTCTACGCGGTCGGCGGCGCCCAGGCGATCGCCATGTACGCGTACGGCGCGGGGGAGTGCCGCAAGGTCGACCTCGTGACCGGCCCCGGCAACATCTACGTCGTCTCCGCCAAGCGCCTCCTCAAGGGCCAGGTCGGCATCGACTCCGAGGCCGGCCCGACCGAGATCGCGATCCTGGCCGACGACAGCGCCGTGGCGTCGTACGTCGCTGCGGACCTGATCTCCCAGGCCGAGCACGACCCGCTCGCCTCCTCCGTGCTCGTCACCCCGAGCGAGGCGCTGGCCGCCGCGGTCGAGACCGAGCTCGAGGCGCAGGTCGCCGCGACCAAGCACCAGGAGCGCATCACCACCGCGCTCGGGGGTGAGCAGTCCGCGATCGTCCTGGTCGACGGCCTCGAGCAGGGGCTGGCCGTGGTCGACGCCTACGCCGCCGAGCACCTCGAGATCCAGACCGAGGACGCCGCTGCCTGGGCCGCCCGCGTCACCAACGCGGGGGCGATCTTCGTCGGCAACCACGCGCCGGTCTCACTCGGCGACTACTGCGCGGGCTCCAACCACGTCCTGCCGACGGCCGGCTGCGCCTGTCACAGCTCCGGCCTGTCCGTGCGCTCCTTCCTCAAGGCCGTGCACGTCATCGACTACAGCCGCGCTGCGCTCGCCGAGGTCGCCGACCACGTCGTCAACCTGGCCGAGGCCGAGGACCTGCCGGGTCACGCTGCCGCGGTGCGCGTCCGCTTCCAGGAGTCCTGATGAGCTTCCCCCCGATCCGGCCCGAGCTGGCCGGCATCGAGCCGTACGGCGCGCCCCAGCTCGACGTGCCCGTCCAGCTCAACGTCAACGAGAACCCCTACGGGCCCTCCGAGGCATGCCTGGACGACATCGCTGCTGCGGTGCGTGAGGCCGCGCGTGAGCTCAACCGCTACCCCGACCGTGAGTTCACCGCGCTGCGCGAGGGCCTCGCGGCGTACCTCAACACCGACGGCGGCCACGGGCTCGAGGCCCGCAACATCTGGGCGGCCAACGGCTCCAACGAGGTCATGCTCCAGCTGCTCCAGGCCTTCGGTGGCCCGGGGCGCACGGCGCTGAGCTTCGCCCCGACGTACTCGATGTATCCGGAGTACGCCCGCGACACCCACACCACCTGGGTGCAGGGCAAGCGCGAGGCCGACTTCGCCCTCGACCTGGACCACGCCCGCGAGCTGATCGCCGAGGTCAAGCCGCACGTCGTGCTGCTGCCCAGCCCCAACAACCCGACGGGCACCGCCCTGCCGCCCGAGGTCGTCGGCGTGCTCTGCGAGGCGCTGGCGGAGGCGAGCGGCGGCCTGCTGGTCGTCGACGAGGCGTACGGCGAGTTCCGCCGCGAGGGCACCCCGAGCGCGCTCGAGCTGCTGCCGGCGTACCGCAACCTCGTCGTGAGCCGCACGATGTCGAAGGCGTTCGCCGGCGCCGGCCTGCGCCTCGGCTACCTCGCTGCGGACCCCGCGATCCTCGACGCGATCCGCGTCGTCCGCCTGCCGTACCACCTCTCGGCGGTCACCCAGGCGACCGCGCTCGCGGCCCTGCGTCACGCCGACGAGCTGCTGGGCAAGGTCGACGAGCTCCGCAAGGAGCGCGACGAAACCGTAGGCTGGCTCCGCGAGCAGGGCTTCACGGTCGCCGACAGCGACGCGAACTACGCGTTCTTCGGCTCCTTCGAGGACCGGCACGCGGTCTGGCAGGGGCTCCTCGACCGGGGCGTCCTGATCCGGGAGACCGGGCCCGACGGCTGGCTGCGCGTGTCGATCGGCACGGCCGACGAGATGAACGCTTTCAAGACTGCACTGCTGCACACGATGGAGGAGCTCGCATGAGCCGCACGTCCACGATCACCCGTGAGACCAAGGAGTCCAAGGTCCACGTCGAGGTCGACCTCGACGGCACGGGCAAGGCGTCGATCTCGACGGGTGTGGGCTTCTACGACCACATGCTCAACTCGTTCGCGCGGCACTCGCTGGTCGACCTGACCGTCCACACGGTCGGCGACACCCACATCGACGCCCACCACACCGTCGAGGACACCGCGATCGTGCTCGGCCAGGCGCTGGCCGAGGCGATGGGCGACAAGAAGGGCACGCGCCGCTTCGGCGACGCCACCGTCCCGCTCGACGAGGCGCTGGTCCAGGCCGTCGTCGACATCTCCGGTCGCCCCTACTGCGTCTGCACCGGCGAGCCCGAGGGCCAGATCTACGTGCAGATCGGCAACGACGGCTACGTCGGCTCGCTGACCCGCCACGTCTTCGAGACGATCGCCTTCCAGGCGCAGATCGCGCTGCACGTCCGCGTGCTCGCCGGTCGCGACCCGCACCACCTGGTCGAGACCCAGTTCAAGGCCTTTGCGCGGGCCTTCCGCGACGCGATCGCGCTCGACCCGCGCGAGACCGGCATCCCTTCGACCAAGGGCGTCATCTGACGATGAGCCAGCCGTCTGTCGCCGTCCTCGACTACGGGTCCGGCAACCTGCGCTCCGCCGTGCGTGCTGTGGAGCGCGCCGGCGCCGCGGTCACCCTGACCTCCGACTTCGACACCGCGCTCGAGGCCGACGGCCTGCTGGTGCCCGGCGTCGGCGCGTACGCCGCGTGCATGGCCGGCCTGCGCGCGATCAAGGGCGAGCGGATCATCGGCCGTCGCCTCGCCGGTGGCCGCCCGGTGCTCGGCATCTGCGTGGGCATGCAGATCCTCTTCGAGCGCGGCGTCGAGCACGGCGTCGAGACCGACGGCTGCGACGAGTGGCCCGGCGTCGTCGAGCGCCTCCAGGCTCCCGTCGTGCCGCACATGGGCTGGAACACCGTCGACGTCGCCGCGGGCAGCTCCCTGTTCGCGGGCATCGAGGGCGAGCGCTTCTACTTCGTCCACTCGTACGGCGTCCGCGACTGGACCCTCGAGACCAACGACCGCACCGCGGCGCCCCTGGTCACCTGGGCCGAGCACGGCGGGGACCGCTTCGTGGCTGCCGTGGAGAACGGTCCGCTGTCCGCGACCCAGTTCCACCCCGAGAAGTCCGGCGACGCGGGCGCACAGCTGCTGCGCAACTGGGTCACCAGCCTCTGACCCTGCTGCCTTGTCGGTGGGTCGTGCCAAGGTGGAGGCCATGACCACCTTCGTCCTGGTGCACGGCTTCTGGCTCGGCGGCGACTCGTGGGACGCGGTTGCACGCCCACTCCGGGAGGCCGGCCACACGGTGGTCGCGCCGACTCTCGAGACAGCGCCCGGCACGACCTTCGCCGAGCACCTCGAGGCCCTGCGGGCAGCCATCGATGCAGCAGACGGTCCCGTCGTGCTCGTCGGCAGCAGCGCGGCGGCGAAGCACGTGCTCGCCCTGAGCGGTGACCATGCCGACCGCGTCGCGCGGGTTGTCTACGTCGATACGCTCCCGCAGCCGATCGAGGCCACCGATGACCCGGCGGAGGACTCGATCCCGTTCGACTGGGAGGAGCTCACCCCGGAGGAGCAGCGCGACCTCACCGACGAGCAGCGCGCGTGGATCGAGCAGACAGCGGTGCCCTACCCCGCCCGGGTCGTGCGCGACGGGTGGCCGCTCGATCCCCGCGCGTACGACGTGCCGGCGCTGGTGATCGGCACCGGCTTCGACGAGGCGACGCTGGGGGAGTGGCGGGAGAGGTGGCCGGGCGCATTCGGCGTCGTCGACCGCATGAGCGACCTGAGCTGGAGCTGGCTGCCGACCAGCCACTGGCCGCACCTGACGCGTCCCACCGAACTGACGGAGATCCTGCTCGCCGCCGCGCGTTCCCTAGGATGAGCGGCATGAGCGACTACCTCGAGCTGCTGCCCGCCGTCGACATCAAGGGCGGCCAGGCCGTCCAGCTCGTGCAGGGCGTGGACGGGTCCGAGAAGGTCTTCGGCGACCCGATCGAGGCGGCGCTGCGCTGGCAGGACGCCGGCGCCGAGTGGCTCCACCTCGTCGACCTCGACGCCGCGTTCGGCACCGGTCAGAACCGTGAGCTCCAGGCCGAGATCGTCGGTCGCCTCGACATCAAGGTCGAGATGTCCGGTGGCATCCGCGACGACGAGTCGCTCGAGGCCGCCATGGCCACGGGCTGCCGTCGCGTCAACATCGGCACCGCCGCGCTCGAGAAGCCGGAGTGGTGCGCCAAGGCGATCGCGACCTGGGGCGACCGCGTCGCCATCGGCCTCGACGTCCGCGGCACCACGCTCGCGGCCCGCGGCTGGACCCGCGACGGCGGCGACCTGTGGGAGACGCTGGCCCGCCTCGACGCCGAGGGCTGTGCGCGCTACGTCGTCACCGACGTCAACAAGGACGGCATGCTGCAGGGCCCCAACCTCCAGCTCCTGCGCGACGTCGCCGAGCGCACCGACCGTCCGCTGGTCGCCTCCGGTGGCGTCACCACGCTCGACGACATCCGCGCGCTGATGGGCCTGGTCGAGATCGGCGTCGAGGGCGCCATCGCCGGCACCGCGCTCTACACCGGCCAGTTCACGCTCGAGGACGCGCTCGCCCTCACCAAGGGCACCCTGTGAGCCTCGCCGTCCGCGTCATCCCGTGCCTCGACGTCGACGGCGGCCGGGTGGTCAAGGGCATCAACTTCAAGGATCTGCGCGACGCCGGTGACCCGGTCGAGCTTGCGCGCACCTACGACGCCGAGGGTGCCGACGAGCTCACCTTCCTCGACATCTCCGCGTCGAGCGACGCCCGCGCGACCACCATGGAGGTCGTCTCCAAGGTCGCCGAGGAGGTCTTCATCCCGCTGACCGTCGGTGGCGGCGTACGCGCGGTGGAGGACGTCGACCGCCTGCTGCGTGCCGGCGCCGACAAGGTCGGCGTCAACACCGCCGCGATCATGCGCCCGGCGCTGCTCGCGGAGATCGCCGACCGGTTCGGCAACCAGGTGCTCGTCCTCTCGGTCGACGCGCGCCGCGTGCAGGGCGACGTGCGCACCGACTCCGGCTTCGAGGTGACCACCCACGGTGGCCGCACCTCGACCGGCATCGACGCCGTCGCGTGGGCCGTCCAGGCCGCCGAGCTCGGCGCCGGCGAGATCCTGCTCAACTCGATGGACGCCGACGGCACCCGCGACGGCTTCGACCTCGAGCTGATCCGCATGGTGCGCGCTGCCGTCGACATCCCGGTGATCGCCTCGGGTGGCGCGGGCGCGGTCGAGCACTTCGCCCCGGCCGTCGACGCGGGCGCCGACGCCGTGCTGGCGGCGAGTGTCTTCCACTTCGGCGACCTGCGCATCGGTGATGTGAAGATGGCGCTCAGCAAGGCGGGCCACCCGGTCCGCTAGACCCGGCCGCCGCCGTTCAGACCCGGCGCGCGGTGTTCGGGATGCAGCCGGCCTGCAGGCCGACCGCGCGCAGGCCGCTGAGGTCGCCGGCGCCGAAGCGGTGGTTGGGGCTCGACGCCACGCCGTACATGAGCTGGTTGCTGCCGGACGCGTGCCCGAGGCCGAGGGTGTGGCCGATCTCGTGCTCCATGATCTGGCCCCAGGTGGCGCCGCCGGAGCTGGTGAAGCCGGCCGGCAGCCGCTCGGTGCGGTCGAGGGTGAGGGTGCCGTGCACCATCTCGGCGTAGCCGTCGTGGGTGGCCCAGCCGCCGCCGCCCTGGCCGGCGACCGACCCGCTGAGGGAGCCGACCTGCGACGGGGTGTTGAAGCCGACGGTGATCGTGGCGCGGCTGTCGTAGTTGCCGGGCCGCGGGGTGACGCTGGTGGTGCCGCCGTACGTGAAGGTCATGCCGGTGGCCTGCGAGAGCCGGTGGAAGGCGACCTTGAGGTCGTTGAGCGACGAGCTGTAGCCGCCGTTCTGGTTGAAGCGCCAGATGATCGGCTGACACGGGTTGTAGCGCGGGTGCGCGCTGGCGATCCAGCGCCAGTCCGAGGCCGTGCCGGCGGGGCTCCACGTGGGACGGACCGAGAACGAGCGGGACGACGAGGCGCCCGCGGTGGCATCGGTGGTCTCCGGCGCCTGCACGCGGAGCGTGTGGCCGCCGAGCCAGGCCGACGGTGCGACGAGGCGGTAGGTCTGGGTGCTCGAGGTCGTCGTGGAGCGCAGCGTGCGCCAGCCGGAGGCCGTCTGCACCTGCAGGCGCACGGTGCGTCCGGCCGGTCCGGAGACCGAGCCGGAGACGACCGAGGTGTCGCCGAGGGTCACCGACGCGTCGGAGACGGCGGCCGAGACGGTGGTGGTCGCTGCCGCCTGGGCCGGCGCGGGCAGCAGCACGCCGAGCGTGAGCGGCAGGGCGGCGATGAGGGCGGTGGAGCGCTTCATGGCATGGGAACGTACGTGTCGGCGGTTCATGACGGAGTCCGCCGAATGTCCATTTCTCCGGACCGAAGTGGTCAGCCGTTCGGCTGTGCTCCAGGGCCCTGGCCCCACGTCTCTGCCCGGTACTCGTCGTACGCCGCGCGGAGCTGCTCGCCGGGCCAGCCGGTGGGGGAGAGCTCCGCGGGGAGCAGCGGGTCGGACTGCAGGTGACGCACCATGGCCGCCACCACGGTGAACCGGTCGGCGGGCGTGCTGGTCCGGGGGAGGGCGTCGAGCAGGAGGCGGCCGTGGGTCGCCCAGCCCTCGAGGTCCCAGAGCCGGGCAGCCAGTGCGGCCGCATCGCCCAGCGGGCGCGACTCGAAGCACTCCGAGATCGCGGTGAGCTCCTCGGGCCAGCCGCGACGCAGGTTGGCCGGCCGGGTCCATACGCCCTCGCGCAGCTCGGCGACGCGGAGCGCCTGCAGCTGCGCGCGCAGCGCAGCCCGGTCGGCGGCGCTGCGACCCGTGGTGGTCACGATCGCCATCTCCCACGTGCCGTGCCAGGCGCGTGTCTCGGGGTGGTGGACGGCATCGACCTGGCGCTGGCGCTCGAGCAGCCGTTCGCTCAACGTGTACGACGTGTCGCCGTCGCGCAGCAGGTCGCCGCGCGTGACCATGCGCGAGAGCGCAGCCCGCGTGGCCGTCTCGGTGAAGCCGAGGAACTCCAGCCCGGCGACGAGCTGGGCGGCCGTCTGCCGCGGCGGGTGCAGCGCGAGCAGCGTCGTCAGCACCGCGGAGCGGGCCGAGACGGGACGCAGCTGAAGACCGGACACGCCTCGATCATTGCACAACTGGCGCGACTGAAGGAAAAGTGCAATGCTCGGGCCATGACCGAGCTGACCCGCGACGGGGACGTCTTCGTCCTCGACATCAGTGACCCCGCCCTGCCGGACGACGACCACCGCTTCACCTACGAGCGGATCGCGGCGATCGACGCAGCCCTCGACGAGGTCGAGGCATCCGAGGGGCCGGCAGCCCTGGTGATCACCGCCAGGGGCAAGTTCTTCTCCAACGGCCTCGTCCCGGAGCTCTTCGTCGAGCCGGAGTACACCCCGGCGTACCAGCGGCTCGTCGCGCGCCTGCTGGTCAGCGAGGTGCCCACCGTCGGCGCGCTGAACGGCCACTGCTACGCAGGTGCGCTGCTCTTCGCCCTCGCCTTCGACGAGCGCTACGCCCGCACCGAGCGCGGCTTCCACTGCCTGCCCGAAGCGGCGATCAAGGTCCCGTTCACCGCCGGCCTCGCCGCCCTCGCGATGGCACGCCTCGCCCCGCAGGTGGCCCACCGGGCCATGGTGCTCGCCACCCGCTACGACGCAGAGTCGGCCCTGGCGGCCGGCATCCTCGACGCCATCGTCCCGGCCGAGGAGCTCCTCGGTGCCGCTGTGGCACGGGCAGCGGAGCTCGCGCCCCTGCGCGGCCCCGTCCTCGGGTCGATCAAGAACGCACGCTACGCCGGCGTCGTCGACGCCCTGCACCGCACCGAAAGCCTCTCTGTCGAAGGAGCCACCGCATGAGCAGCAAGCGCCTCGAGGGCCGCACGATCCTGATGTCCGGCGGCAGCCGCGGCATCGGCCTGGCGATCGCGGTCGCCGCAGCGAAGGAGGGCGCCAACGTCGCCATCCTCGCCAAGACCGACACGCCCGATCCCCGCCTGCCCGGCACGATCCACACCGCCGCGGCCGAGATCGAGGCGGCGGGCGGTCAGGCCCTGCCGATCGTCGGCGACGTCCGTGACGAGGAGTCGGTGGCGGGCGCAGTCGCGAAGACGGTCGAGCGCTTCGGCGGCATCGACATCGTCGTCAACAACGCCTCGGCCATCAACCTGGCCAAGACCGTCGACCTGCCGATGAAGCGCTTCGACCTGATGATGTCGATCGAGCACCGCGGCACCTTCCTGCTGACCTCCAAGGCGCTCCCGCACCTGGTCAAGGGCACCAACCCGCACATCCTGACGCTGTCGCCGCCGCTCAACATGAACCCCAAGTGGCTCGGCGCGCACCCCGGCTACACGCTCGCGAAGTACGGCATGTCGCTGCTCGGCCTCTGCTGGGCCGAGGAGTACCGCGAGGCCGGCGTCGCCTCCAACACGCTCTGGCCCGAGACCCTGATCGCCACCGCCGCGGTGCAGAACCTGCTCGGCGGCGACGAGGCGATTGCGGTCTCCCGCACCCCGGAGATCATGGGCGACGCGGCGATCGAGGTGCTGGTCCAGGACTCGCGCGCCTGCACCGGCAACTCGTTCCTCGACGTCGACGTGCTGGCCGCGGCCGGCATCACCGACCTCTCGCCGTACGGCGGCACGGGCAAGCTCGAGCTCGACATCTACGTCGACCCGCGCTGACCCGCGCCGACCCGCGCCGTCCGGGCTGCGGGCCTCAGAGACCGAGGTCCGCGGCCTTGAGCGCGGTGATGTGCGCGTCGGGGCCCTCGAAGGCCACGTCGGCGACGGCACCCCGGCCGTAGAGGTAGAGCACGATCTCGGAGACCTCGCCGACGAGCACGACGGGGTTCTCGCCGCGGCGCAGCTGGAGCGTGGTGCCGGTGTCGGAGCGGCGGACCTGCACGGGCACGTCGGCGTCGCGCACGATCACGCGGCCGATGACGGGGAGCGCCCGCCACAGTGCCTTCACGGTGCTGTCGGGGAGCGTGCGCGGCTGCCAGGTGGCGCCGGCACGGCGGCGTACGTCCTCGTGGTGGACGAAGTACTCGATGGTGTTCGCGAGGGTGTCGACGCCGGGCAGGGCCAGCGGCGAGCGGGCGGAGCGGACCGCCTCGACGGTCGTGGCGAAGTCGCGGCGCGCGGTGGTGTCGACCGCGTCGTCGTGCCGGCCGGCGAGGGCCCGGGCGAAGATGCCGACGGCGTTGTGTGGCTGGCGGTCGCGCACGAGCAGGTGCGCCATCAGGTGCCGGACGTCCCAGGCGCCGCACAGCGTGGGTGCGTCAGGACCGACGGCCAGGGCCAGGTCGCAGAGCTGGTCGCGCTCGAGGCGTGCAGGTGACCGGGTCATGCAGGCAACCTTAGGCTCTTGGGAATGCCAGACAATGCTGAGGTGGTTGGGCCCTCGTGAGCACCCCGACATCGACCCTGCGTGACGGCTTCGCGGTGCTGGGGGTGGCGATCCGGCGCGAGCCGTTGATCTTCACCGTCTCCACCCTCGGCAGCGTCCTCTTCGGAGCGCTGACGGTCGCCGACGCCTGGGTGCTCGGCTGGGCCACCGACCACGCCGTGACGCCGGCCTTCCGCGACGGCCACATCTCCGCGTCGATCCTCTGGGCCGTCGTCGGCCTCTTCGTCGGCGTCGCGATCCTGCGCGCGGTCGGCATCGTCGCGCGCCGGCTCGGCGCCGGCGTCATGCAGTACCGCCTCCAGGCCCACGACCGCCGCGCCGTCACACGCCAGTACCTCCGGCTCCCGATGGAGTGGCACCAGCAGCACCCCACCGGCGAGCTGCTCTCCAACGCGAACGCCGACGTCGAGGCGGCGTGGAGCCCGATCGCTCCGCTGCCGATGGCGGTCGGCACCGTCGTGATGATGGTGATCGCCATCGCGCAGATGTTCGCCGCCGACCTCGTGCTCGCGCTGATCGGCCTGCTCGTCTTCCCGATCGTGGTGCTCACGACGGTCACCTACCAGAACGCCGCGTCCCCGCTGATGACCCGAGCGCAGGCCCTCCGCGGCACGCTGAGCGGCATCGCCCACGAGTCCTTCGAGGGCGCGCAGGTCGTCAAGACGCTCGGCCGCGAGGCCGACGAGACCGAGCGCTTCGCCGCTGTGGCCCGCGAGCTGCGCGACGTCAACGTGCGCGCCGGGCGGATCCGCGCGGCGTTCGACCCGGTGATCGCGGCTGTCCCGTCGCTGGGCGTCCTGGTCGTGCTGGCGGTCGGCGTCGCGCGGGTGCAGGCGGGCGACACGGCTCCGGGCGATGTCGTCACCATCGGCTACCTGTTGACGATCGTGGCCATGCCGATCCGGTCGATCGGCTGGCTGCTGGGGGAGTTCCCGCGCAGCGTCGTCGGCTTCCGCCGGGTCACCCGCGTGCTCGCCGCCACCGGCGAGATGCAGTACGGCGGGTCCGCGCTGCCGGCGTCCGGCGCAGCCTCGCTCGCGGTCGAGCGGGTGAGCTACGCCTACGAGCCCGGCGCCCCGGTGCTGACCGACATCGACTTCTCGCTGGAGCCCGGCCGCTCGGTCGCGCTGGTCGGCGCCACCGCGAGCGGCAAGAGCACGCTGACCACCCTCATCACCCGGCTCGTCGACCCCGACGCGGGCGCGATCCGCGTCGACGGCGTCGACCTGCGCGACCTCTCGGCGGGCGAGCTGGCCCGTGCGGTCGCGGTGGTGCCGCAGTCGGCGTTCCTCTTCGACGACACGGTGCGCGGCAACGTCACGCTCGGTGCGGACGTCCCCGACGCCGACGTCTGGGCCGCCCTCCGCACCGCGCAGGCCGACGGGTTCGTCGCGGCCCTGCCGCACGGCCTCGACACGAAGCTGGGGGAGCGCGGCACCTCGCTCTCCGGCGGCCAGCGGCAGCGGATCTCGCTGGCCCGCGCGCTCGTCCGCAAGCCGCGGCTCCTCGTTCTCGACGACGCCACGTCCGCGGTCGACCCGGAGGTCGAGGCGCGGATCCTCGAGGCGCTGCGCGACGGTGCCACGACGGCCACGCTGGTGGTCGTCGCCTACCGCAAGGCCACGATCGCGCTCGCCGACGAGGTGCTCCACCTCGCCGACGGCCGCATCGTCGACCGCGGTCCCCACACCGCGCTGATCCAGCGCTCGCCGGCCTACGCCGACCTCGTCAACGCCTACGAGACCCAGCAGGAGGACGCGTGAGCACCACCGTGACCGCGCCCGAGCCCGTCGTCGGCACCGGCGCCGAGATCTCCGCCATGGCGACGATCCGCCGCGGCATGCAGATCTCGCCCGAGCTCCGCCAGGGCCTCGGCGTGACGCTCCTGCTGGCACTGGTCGCGACCATCGGCCAGGTCGTCGTGCCGATCACCGTGCAGAAGACGATCGACCACGGCCTCGGCCCCCAGGGTGCCGACATCGGCTACATGGTGCGGATGGGCGTGCTGGCCGCGGTGGCGATCCTTGCGACCGGCCTGGCGTCGTACGCCATGACCAGCCGGCTCTTCACCCAGGCCGAGCGTGGCCTGGCCACGCTGCGGATCAAGGCGTTCCGCCACGTCCACGACCTCCCGCTGCTCACGCAGAACACCGAGCGCCGTGGGGCGCTCGTCAGCCGCGTGACCAGCGACGTCGACCAGGTCAGCCAGTTCCTCGTCTTCGGTGGCATCTTCGCGATCGTCAGTGTCGGGCAGATCACCGTCGCGACGGTGATCATGCTCTTCTACAGCTGGCAGCTCTGCCTCGTCGTGTGGATCTGCTTCGCGCCGCTCTTCCTCAGCCTCAAGTGGTTCCAGCAGCGGCTCTCTGACGCCTACGGCATCGTCCGCGCGCAGGTCGGCGTGATGCTCGGCGCGATCGCGGAGCCGGTCGTCGGCGCCGCCGTCATCCGTGCGTACGCCGTGCAGGACCGCACGCAGGCCCGCATCGACGAGGCGATCGCAACCAACCAGGCGGCCGCGACGAAGGCGCAGGGATTCACCGCGTTCTCCTTCTCGCTCGGCGGTCTGTCGGGCGGCCTGGCCAACGCCGGCGTCATCGTCATCGGCATCTGGCTCGGGTTCGCGGGGGTGCTGAGCGCCGGCGAGGTGATCGCCTTCGCCTTCCTCGTGACGCTCTTCGTCGGCCCGGTGCAGATGGGCACGCAGGTGCTCACCGACGCGCAGAACGCGCTCGCCGGCTGGCGCCGCGTGATCGGCGTGCTCGAGACGCCGGCGGAGCTCGTCGACCCCGGCGCCGACGGCGAGGTGCTGCCGCGCGGCCCGATCGACGTGGAGTTCCGCGACGTCTCGTTCGGCTACCCGGGCGGCCCGCTCGTGCTGCAGGACATCGACCTGCACGTGGAGGCTGGCACCCGCGTCGCGGTCGTCGGCGAGACCGGCTCCGGCAAGTCGACGCTCGCCAAGCTGCTCACCCGGCTGATGGACCCGACCAGCGGCTCCGTCCTCCTCGACGGCGTCGACGTACGCCGGGTGGCCAACGCCTCGCTGAGGCGCAGCGTCGTGCTCGTGCCCCAGGAGGGGTTCCTGATCGACGAGACCCTCCGCGCCAACGCGCAGTGGGGCCGCGCAGGGGCGACCGACGAGGAGATCCTCGCCTCCGCCGACGAGCTCGGCATCTCCGACTGGCTCGACACCCTGCCGCGCGGCCTCGACACCCGCGTCGGCCAGCGCGGCGAGGCGATGAGCGCGGGGGAGCGGCAGCTCGTCGCACTGCTGCGCGCGCACCTCGCCGACCCGGACCTGCTCGTGCTCGACGAGGCGACCAGTGCCGTCGACCCGCAGCTCGAGATGCGCATGGCGCGCGCGCTGGAGCAGCTCATGTCGGGCCGCACCTCGGTCACGATCGCCCATCGCCTCACCACCGCCGAGAACGCCGACGAGGTGGTCGTCGTCGACCACGGCCGCATCGTCCAGCGTGGTCCGCACGCCGTCCTGGTCACCCGCCCCGGTCCGTACGCCGACCTCCACGCCAGCTGGGTCGCCCAGCAGGCCCACTGAGCCCCATCGTGCGGGAGGATGGCCGCGTGGCCGACCCCCTCATCCTCCTCGTCTCCGGTGACCGCCTCGACGTCCTGACCGCGCACTTCCGCCGCTACGAGCAGGAGTACGCCGTACGGGCGGCCGGATCCGCGGCCGAGGCGACGGGGGTCATCGCCGCTGCAGTCGATGCCGGCCAGCCCGTCGCAATGGTCGTCAGCGACTCGCAGCTGCCCGACCAGCCCATGCTCACGGCCATGCACGCGTGGCGCACGCTGGTGCCGACCGCCCGCCGGATCGTGGCGATCCCGATCGAGCGGTTCGGCTCCGACACCGTGGCGCTGCGCCCCGCGCTGCAGAAGGGGAAGTTCGACACCCATCTGCTGCTTCCCCAGGGCCTGCGCGACGAGGAGTTCCACTACGCCGTCGTCGAGCTGCTCAGCGACTGGGGCGCCACCGTCGCGACGTCCGAGATCGACACGGTCCGGGTGATCACGCCCGACGCGTCGCCGCTCGCACTGGCGGTCCGCGACTTCCTCGACCGCACCGGCTTCCCGCACCGCACCTACGCGCCCGACTCCCCGCAGGGCGCCGAGGCGCTGGCCCTCCATGGCGACGAGCCCCGCTTCCCGCTCGTCCACCTGACGTCGAGGCCTTTCGCGGACCGGCCGATCATCGCCCCCAGCTCGGTGCGCGGCCTGGCCGCGCTGATCTACGGCCGACCCTCCGACATCGAGGTCGACACGGTGGTGGACCTCGCCGTGGTCGGTGCCGGACCGGCGGGCCTCGCGGCCGCTGTCTACGGGGCCTCCGAGGGGCTCAACACCGTCGTCATCGAGTCCGACGTCATCGGTGGGCAGGCCGGCACGAGCTCGATGATCCGCAACTACCTCGGCTTCCCCCGGGGCATCTCCGGGATGCGACTGGCGCAGCGGGCCCGCACGCAGGCGATCCGCTTCGGCGTACGTTTCTTCACGGGGTGGCCGGTGGTCGAGCTGCGGCCCGGAAAGGACGGTGGGCCCCACACGATCGTCACCGACGGAGGCGAGGTGCGCGCCCACACCGTCCTGGTCGCCTCCGGCGTCACCTACCGGCGCCTCGGCGTCGCCCCGCTCGAGGACCTCGTCGGCGCGGGCGTCCACTACGGCGCCGCCATGACCGCCGCCCGCGAGATGGAGGACCGCGACGTCTACGTCGTGGGCGGCGGCAACTCCGCCGGCCAGGCGGCGGTCCACCTCGCCCGCTTCGCGCGGTCGGTGACGATCCTGGTCCGCCGCGACGACCTGGCCGCCACCATGTCGAAGTACCTCATCGACGAGATCGAGTGGAACCCCCGCATCACCGTCCGGCCATGCACCGAGATCGTCGACGGCGGTGCCGAGGAGACCGGCCAGCTCGGCTGGCTGACGCTCCGCGACGTCCGCAGCGGAGCCGAGGAGCGGGTCACCGCCGGTGGCCTCTTCCTGCTGATCGGCGCGGCCCCGCACGGTGACTGGCTGCCCGACGGCGTACGCCGCGACGAGGCCGGGTTCGTCGTCACCGGGCGCGACGTCCCGCAGGAGTGCTGGGCCGGCGGCCTGCCACCAGCGAACCTCGCCACCTGCGTGCCGGGCGTCTTCGCGGCAGGCGACATCCGCTCCGGCTCGATGAAGCGCGTCGCGACCGCGAGCGGCGAGGGTGCCTCGGCGGTCGCGCTGGTGCACGCCTACCTGGAGGGCCTGCGCACCGGCAGCCATTAGCCTTGGCGCGTGACCGACGCCGACCAGCAGCAGCTCGACCCCCAGCTCGACCCCGCCATCGCCGCCCGCCTCAAGCGCACGGCTGACGGCCTCGTGCCGGCGATCGCCCAGCAGCACGACACCGGCGAGGTGCTGATGATGGGCTGGATGGACGACGAGGCGCTGCGCCGCACCCTGACCACGGGCCGCGCCGTCTACTGGAGCCGCAGCCGCCAGGAGTACTGGGCCAAGGGCGACACCTCGGGCCACGTCCAGCACGTCAAGGAGGTGCGCCTCGACTGCGACGGCGACACGCTCCTCGTCAAGGTCGACCAGGTGGGCGCCGCGTGCCACACGGGCGACCGCACCTGCTTCGACGCCGACCTGCTGGGCCCCGCGTGACGCGCAGGGGCAGCTTCGGGCCGGTCGTCCTCCTCGGCCTGGCCTCCTCCGCGCTGGCCGCGGTCGCGGGCAACAAGCCGATGGTGACCGGCAGCGGCCGTGCCACGTCACACGTCTCCGTCCCGGGCATCCCCGGGATCGAGGACAAGCTCCCGCTGGCCGGCGCCCTCGGCCTGGTCCTCCTCGCGTCGTGGGGCGTGCTCCTCGTCCTGCGGGGGCGGGTCCGGCGCGCGATCGCGGCGCTCGCAGCACTGCTCGCGCTCGGCACCCTGCTGGCCGCAGTCGTCGGCCTGCCGGACCTCCGGGCGTCCTACCGGTCGGACCTGGTCAAGATCGCCGCCGGCAGCACCACGGTCCACACCACCGGCTGGTTCGCCACGCTGCTCGTCGCGTCGGCGCTCGCCCTCGTGGCCGGGGTGCTCGCGGTCCTGCTCGCACGCGACTGGCCCGAGATGGGCAGCAAGTACGACGCGCCCTCCGCCGGCGACCGGCCCCGCGTCGTACCCCTGGCGGAGCAGTCGAGCGTCGACCTCTGGAAGTCGCTTGACGCAGGTCACGATCCGACTCGTGACCCGGACGCGCACGACGACCCGCCGGCCTGACTAGACTGTCGCCGCAATCGCTGCACGACGAGGAGAACCACGCGCATGTCTGACTCTCACGGCAACACCCCGGCGGCCTGGACCGCGGTCTTCATCGGACTTGCGGCGTTCGTCGTGGGCGGCATCGGCATGATGTTCTCCCCGATCAACTGGTCGCTCTTCTGGGTCGGCGTCGTGATCCTGGCCGTCGCGCCGGTCGCGCTGGTCGTGCTCAACAAGATGGGCTTCGGTGAGGGCACCGGCCACTGAGGCCCTGACGGCCTCCGTCGTCCCCGGCTCGCGCCGGGTGCGTGACCTGGCCGCGCCCCTCGGGCTCGCCACGGCAGTCGCCGCGGCGAGCCTCGCGCTGCACGTCCGCGACCCCCACCAGCAGGGCTCGTGGGGCTTCTGCCCGTTCCTGGTGCTCACCGGTCACCCCTGCCCGGGGTGTGGTGGCCTGCGTGCCGTCAACGACCTGACCCACTTCGACCTCGTCGGAGCGGCGTCGAGCAACCTCTACTTCGTGGCGAGCATCCCGTTCCTCGCCTTCGGCTGGCTGGTGTGGGTGCGCCGCGCCTGGGCCGGCCAGCCGGTCGAGGGACCGAGCACGCGCGTCGTCGCCGTCGCGCTCGTCCTGCTCGTCGCCTTCGGCGTCGCCCGCAACACTCCGTGGGGTGCGTGGCTCGCGCCCTAGCGCACGCCCGGGTCACCCGGCGTACGGCGAGACCGGCGCGCCTGCGCCCGGCGTCGTGTTGACCGCGATCGTCGCCAGCATCCGCAGCGTCTGCTCGAGCCAGCCGAAGAAGACGTAGGTGAGGAAGCCGTAGACCGCACCGACGAGGAGCGCGACCACCCCGATGCCGGGGGCGTCCTCGGTGATGCTGCTGATGAAGCCGATGAGCACAGCGAGGCCGACCAGGCCGATGACAACCCACTTGAGGGTGGCGATCATCGAGGCGACGCGGTTGGCGGCGGCGATGTGGTTCATGGGGAGCTCCTCGTCCTGACGTCGCCCGACGCGACGTGTGTCATCTGCAACCTAGGGCCCACGCCCGACAGTGCGCTGCAGGTCCGGCCCTGCTCCGCCGGTGGAACCCGGCGAAGACCGCTGGGCGCCGCGTGAGACGCTTGGACGCGTGAGCGACGCACCAGCAGAGGCCACGGTCCTCGACGAGATCATCGCCGGAGTCCGCGAGGACCTCGCCGTCCGCGAGGCGCAGGTCTCCTACGAGGAGGTCTGCGCAGCGGCGCAGGCAGCGCCCGCCCCCCGTGACCCGATGCCGGGCTTCCGCGCGGCCGGCATCAGCGTGATCTCCGAGGTCAAGCGCAAGTCGCCGTCGAAGGGCCACCTCGCCGAGATCACGGACCCCGCCGCGCTCGCGCAGTCCTACGCCCGCGGCGGCGCCCACGCGATCTCCGTGCTCACCGAGCAGCGCCGCTTCAACGGCTCCCTCGACGACCTCCGCGCCGTCCGCGCCGCCGTCGACACCCCGGTCCTGCGCAAGGACTTCATGGTGACGAGCTACCAGGTCCAGGAGGCCCGCGCCGCCGGCGCCGACCTGGTCCTGCTCATCGTCGCCGCCCTCGACGACGCCGACCTCAAGGCGCTCTACGACGAGGCGATCGGCCTCGGCATGACGGTCCTCGTCGAGGTCCACGACGAGGAGGAGACGCGCCGAGCGGTCGACCTCGGCGCCGAGCTGATCGGCGTCAACGCCCGCAACCTCAAGACCCTGGCCGTCGACAACGACACCTTCGGCCGCCTCGCCGCGCTCATCCCCGACGACCGCGTGAAGGTGGCCGAGTCCGGCATCTCCGGCCCGGCCGACGTCGAGCGGTTCGCCCGCGAGGGTGCCCGCGTGGTGCTCGTCGGCGAGGCGCTCGTCAAGGACGGCGACCCCGAAGCAGCAGTCCGCGCTATGACAGGAATCAAGGGATGACCAACTGGGACGCCGACGAGTTCGGATGGTTCGGCGGCGCAGGTGCGTGGGGTGGCCGGTTCATGCCGGAGGCCCTCGTCGCCGCGCTCGACGAGCTGACCGTCGCCTACACCGAGGCGATGGCCGACCCGGAGTTCGTGAAGACCTTCGAGGACGCCCTCGTCGACTACGCCAACGTGCCCAGCCCGCTCTACGAGGCCAAGCACCTCTCCGAGCAGTACGGCGTGAAGATCCTGCTCAAGCGCGAGGACCTCAACCACACCGGCGCCCACAAGATCCGCAACGTGCTCGGCCAGGCGCTGCTGACCAAGCGCATGGGCAAGTCCCGCGTGATCGCCGAGACCGGTGCCGGCCAGCACGGCGTCGCCTCCGCGACCGCGGCCGCCTACTTCGGCCTCGACTGCACCGTCTACATGGGCCGTGTCGACACCGAGCGCCAGGCCCTCAACGTGGCCCGCATGGAGCTCCTCGGCGCGAAGGTGATCCCGGTCGAGTCCGGCTCGGCCACCCTCAAGGACGCCATCAACGAGGCGCTGCGCGACTGGGTCGCCAGCGTCGACCACACGGCGTACCTCTTCGGCACGGCGGCGGGCCCGCACCCGTTCCCGTCGATGGTCCGTGACTTCACCCGCGGCATCGGCGACGAGGCGCGGGCGCAGTGCCTGGCCAAGTACGGCCGGCTGCCCGACGCCGTCGCTGCGTGCGTCGGCGGCGGCTCCAACGCCATCGGCCTCTTCACGGCGTTCCTCGACGACGCCGACACCGCGATCTACGGCTACGAGGCCGGAGGCGACGGCGTCGAGACCGGCAAGCACGCCGCCACGATCGCGGCTGGCGGCGCGGGCGTCCTCCACGGCGCGCGCACCTACGTCCTGCAGGACGGCGACGGCCAGACGATCGAGTCCCACTCGATCTCGGCGGGCCTCGACTACCCGGGCGTCGGCCCGCAGCACGCGTGGCTCTCGGCGGCCGGCCGGGCGTCGTACGAGCCGGTGACCGACACCGAGGCGATGGACGCGTTCCAGCTGCTCGCCCGCACCGAGGGGATCATCCCCGCGATCGAGTCGAGCCACGCGCTCGCCGGTGCCCTCCGTCTCGCCCCGACGCTCGCGGCCGAGAAGGGCAAGGACGCGATCCTGCTGGTCAACCTCTCCGGCCGCGGCGACAAGGACATGGGCACGGCGCTCGACTACTTCGAGCTCGCCTCGTCGAAGAAGGGTGAGAAGAAGTGAGCACCGCCTCCGCGTTCGCGCGCGCCAAGGCCGAGGGCCGCGCTGCGCTCGTCGGCTACCTGCCCGCGGGCTTCCCTGACCTCGAGGGCTCGATCGAGGCGCTGACGGTCATGGTCGAGCACGGCTGCGACGTCATCGAGATCGGCCTGCCCTACACCGACCCGGTCATGGACGGCCCGATCATCCAGGCCGCCGCCCAGCAGGCCCTCGACAACGGCACCCGGTCGAAGCAGGTCCTCCAGGCCGTCGAGGCGGTGGCGAAGGCCGGTGCCCCGACGCTGGTGATGACCTACTGGGGCCCGATCGAGCGCTACGGCGTCGCACAGTTCGCCGCCGACCTCGCCAGTGCCGGGGGAGCGGGCCTGATCACGCCCGACATCACGCCCGACTTCGGCCAGGAGTGGATCGCCGCTGCCGACGAGCACGACCTCGACAAGGTCTTCCTCGTCGCCCCCTCGAGCACCGACGCGCGCATCGCGATGACCACCGCCGCCAGCCGCGGCTTCGTCTACGCCACCGGCGTCATGGGCGTCACCGGCGGCAAGCAGGCCACGGCCGACGTCGTCCGCCCGCTCATCGAGCGCACGAAGGCGACGACGGACCTCCCCGTCGGCGTCGGCGTCGGCGTCAGCACCGGCGCCCAGGCCGCCCAGTTCGCGCAGTACGCCGACGGTGTGATCGTCGGCTCGGCGTTCGTGCGTGCACTGCTCGAGGCGCCCGACCGGGCGACCGGGCTGCGCAACCTCGCCGCGCTCACCGAGGAGCTGGCTGCCGGAGTCCGTGGCCGTGCCTGAGCCGCGCATGCGGCGCCTGGGCCTCGCGGCCTCGGGTGCGGCGCTGGTGCTCGCCCTCTCCGCGTGCGCCTCGACGCCGACCGCAGGCGGTCCGTTCCACGGCTCGAAGGTGCCCAACCCCTGGCAGGTGCCCGCGACGTCGCTGACGGCGACGACGGGGTCGGCGTACTCCTTCACGAAGGAGGCCAAGCCGCTGACGCTGGTCTTCTTCGGCTACACCAACTGCCCCGACGTGTGCAGCCAGGAGATGGCCGACATCACCTCGGCGCTGGTGCGGATCCCGAAGGACCAGCGCAAGGACGTCGACGTGGTCTTCGTGACCACTGACCCCAAGCGCGACACGGTCCCCGTCCTCGCGCGCTACCTCGGCGCCTTCGACCGCCGGTTCGTCGGCGTCACGAGCACGTACGCCGACCTGCAGGCGCTCGCGACGAAGACGTTCCACGTCTCCTTCGCCAAGGCCGGCCCCGGCGGACAGGGCACACCCGACAGCGACAACCCGGGCCGCACCGGCTACCTCGTCGAGCACAACGACGAGACGTTCGCCGTGCAGGATGGCCAGGTCACCGCCTTCTGGAACCGTGACGTGACCCCCCAGCAGCTCGCCCAGGACATCAGCAGTCTCCTCGAGGAGTGACGTGAACGCCCTGACCGCCCCCTTCGTGGCCCTCAGCATCCCCAGCCCCGCGCAGGGTGTCTGGCACCTCGGGCCGCTCCCGATCCGGGCGTACGCGCTCTGCATCATCCTCGGCATCGTCGCCGCGGTCTGGATCGGCGAACGCCGCTGGGTCGCCCGCGGCGGCAAGGCGGGGGAGATGCAGGACCTCGCGCTGTGGTGCGTGCCGTTCGGCATCGTCGGCGGCCGGCTCTACCACGTCATCACCGACCACGACCTGTACTTCGGCGAGGGCCGTCACGCGGTCGACGCCCTGAAGATCTGGCACGGCGGGCTCGGCATCTGGGGCGCGATCATCCTCGGCGCCGTGGGTGCCGTCATCGGCGCGCGTGTCATGGGCATCCGGGTGCTGCCGGCCCTCGACGCGCTCGCGCCCGGCGTGCTCGTCGCGCAGGCGATCGGCCGGTTCGGCAACTACTTCAACCAGGAGCTCTTCGGCAGGCCGACCGACCTGCCGTGGGCCCTCGAGATCGACCGTGACCACCGCCCGGCCGGCTACGAGAACGTCGCGACGTTCCACCCGACGTTCCTCTACGAGTCGCTGTGGTGCCTGGCGGCGTTCGCGGTGATCATCCTGCTGGACCGCCGGTTCCGCCTGGGCCACGGCAAGGTCGTCGCGCTCTACGCGCTGCTCTACACGGCCGGCCGCGGCTGGATCGAGACGCTCCGCATCGACCCGGTCGAGCTCCACGACGTCGGCGGCCTTCGCTTCAACGTCTGGATGTCGATGGTGGTCTTCGCGCTCGCGGCGGCCTACCTCGTGTGGGCCGCGGCGAGGCGTCCCGGGCGCGAGGAAAGCGTCTACCGCACCTCCTGAGACTCAGGTCACTCCGGTCCCGGGGGCCGGTTTTCGAGGGGCGCCGACGCGGCTCTCGGTGGTAGCCTGACCTTTCCGCTAGGGCCAACGTCGTCCCCTGCGGTTCCCTTTTGCTTCTTGCATTGCCGATTCGCCGTGCCCTCGAGGCCGGCGCAGACGACGACGGGAGAATGCCCATGCACGCATTCCCGCCGCCCCAAGGGCTGTACGACGGGGGCCACGAGCACGACGCCTGCGGAGTTGCCTTTGTGGCCACGCTCACGGGTGTTGCCAGCCATGACATCGTGAAGAAGGCGCTCACCGCGCTGAAGAACCTCGAGCACCGCGGTGCCGCGGGTGCCGAGCCCAACTCGGGCGACGGCGCCGGCATCCTGATGCAGGTTCCGGACACCTTCTTCCGCGAGGTCGTCGACTTCGACCTGCCTGCTGCCGGTGGCTACGCCGTCGGCACGGCGTTCATCGACGGCGACGCCGACACGGTGGCCAAGGTCCAGACGCGCATCGAGGAGATCGCGGTCGAGGAGGGCCTCAAGGTCCTCGGCTGGCGCGACGTCCCGGTCGCGACCGACATGCTGGGCGCCACGGCGCTCTCCTGCATGCCGTCGTTCCGCCAGCTCTTCGTCGCCTCGACGGAGGCCCTCACCGGCCTTCCGCTCGAGCGCCAGGCGTTCTGCCTGCGCAAGCGTGCGGAGCACGAGACCGGCGCATACTTCCCGTCGCTGTCGTCGCGCACCATCGCCTACAAGGGCATGCTCACGACCGAGCAGCTCGACCAGGTCTTCCCGGACCTCGTCGACGAGCGGGTCATGTCGGCGATCGGCGTCGTCCACTCGCGCTTCTCGACCAACACGTTCCCGTCGTGGCCGCTGGCTCACCCGTTCCGCTTCATCGCGCACAACGGTGAGATCAACACGGTCAAGGGCAACCGCAACTGGATGCGTGCGCGTGAGGCCCTGCTGGCCTCCGACGTCATCCCGGGCGACCTGTCGCGCCTGTACCCGATCGTCGACCCCGAGGCCTCGGACTCCGCGTCGTTCGACGAGGTGCTCGAGCTGATCCACCTCGGTGGCCGCACGCTCCCGCACGCGATGCTCATGATGATCCCCGAGGCGTGGGAGAACCACGCCACGATGAGCCCCGAGCGTCGTGCGTTCTACGAGTTCCACAGCACCGTCATGGAGCCGTGGGACGGCCCGGCCAACGTCGTCTTCACCGACGGCACCCAGGTCGGCGCGGTCCTCGACCGCAACGGCCTGCGTCCCGGTCGCCTCTGGGTGACCGACGAGGGCCTCGTGGTCTACGGCTCGGAGGCCGGTGTCCTCCACGACATCGCGCCGGAGTCGGTCGTCCGCAAGGGCCGCACCCAGCCCGGCAAGATGCTCCTCGTCGACACGGCCGAGGGCCGCATCATCGAGGACGACGAGATCAAGGACGCCCTCGCTGCGGAGCACCCGTACGCCGAGTGGCTGGAGGCCGGCCGCATCAAGCTGGGCGACCTCCCCGAGCTCGAGCACATCGTGCACACGCACAAGTCCGTCGCGCGTCGCCAGCAGGTCTTCGGCTACACCGAGGAGGAGCTCCGCGTCCTCCTCGCGCCGATGGCCAACACCGGTGCCGAGGCGCTGGGCTCGATGGGCACCGACTCGCCGATCGCCGCGATCAGCGAGAAGCCCCGCCTGCTCTTCGACTACTTCTCGCAGCTCTTCGCGCAGGTCACGAACCCGCCGCTCGACGCCATCCGCGAGGAGCTCGTCACCTCGCTCAACGGCACGATCGGCCCGGAGTCCAACCTGCTCGTCCCGAGCGAGGAGTCCTGCAAGCAGGTCATCCTGCCGTTCCCGGTCTTCAGCAACGACGACCTGGCCAAGATCCGCCACATCAACCGTGACGGTGACCAGCCCGGCTTCATCGCGCACGTCGCCCGTGGTCTCTACGACGTCAAGGGTGGCGGCGCCGCCCTCGCGGCGAAGATCGAGGAGATCTGCGCCGAGGTGTCCGCGGCGATCGCCGACGGTGCCCGCATCGTCGTCCTCTCCGACCGTCACTCGACCGCCGAGCTCGCGCCGATCCCGTCGCTGCTGCTCACCGCGGCCGTGCACCACCACCTCGTCCGCGAGAAGACCCGCACGCAGGTCGGTCTCGTCGTCGAGGCCGGTGACGTCCGTGAGGTCCACCACGTCGCGACCCTGATCGGCTTCGGTGCCGCTGCGGTCAACCCGTACCTCGCCCTCGAGACCGCCGAGGACCTCGCCCGCGAGGGCTCCTTCGTCAAGGTCGCCCCCGAGGTCGCGGTCAAGCACACCGTGAAGGCGCTCGGCAAGGGCGTCCTCAAGGTCATGTCGAAGATCGGTGTCTCCACCGTCGCGTCCTACACGGGTGCGCAGATCTTCGAGTGCATCGGCCTGTCGCAGGAGGTCATCGACCAGTACTTCACCGGTACGACGTCGAAGCTCGGCGGCATCGGCATCGACACGATCGCCGAGGAGGTGGCCAAGCGCCACGCCACGGCGTACCCGAAGGACGGCATCACGCCGGCCCACCGCACGCTGCCCATCGGCGGCGAGTACCAGTGGCGTCGCGAGGGTGAGCCGCACCTCTTCAACCCGGAGACGGTCTTCCGCCTCCAGCACGCGACCCGCCAGGGCCGTTACGACGTCTTCAAGCAGTACACGAAGGCGATCGACGAGCAGTCCGAGCGGCTGATGACGCTGCGTGGCCTCTTCAAGTTCAAGAGCGACCGCCAGCCGATCAGCATCGACGAGGTCGAGCCGGTCAGCGAGATCGTGAAGCGCTTCTCGACCGGAGCCATGTCCTACGGCTCCATCTCGCAGGAGGCCCACGAGACCCTCGCGATCGCGATGAACCAGATCGGTGCGAAGTCCAACACCGGTGAGGGTGGCGAGGACCCGGAGCGTCTCTACGACCCGGCCCGCCGTTCGTCGATCAAGCAGGTCGCCTCGGGTCGCTTCGGCGTCACGTCGGAGTACCTCACCAACGCCGACGACATCCAGATCAAGATGGCGCAGGGTGCCAAGCCCGGCGAGGGTGGCCAGCTGCCCGGTCACAAGGTCTACCCGTGGGTGGCCAAGACCCGTCACTCGACGCCCGGCGTCGGCCTGATCTCCCCGCCGCCGCACCACGACATCTACTCGATCGAGGACCTGGCGCAGCTGATCCACGACCTGAAGAACGCCAACCCGGCGGCTCGGGTCCACGTGAAGCTCGTCTCCGAGGTCGGCGTCGGCACGGTCGCCGCGGGTGTCTCCAAGGCCCACGCGGACGTCGTGCTGATCTCCGGCCACGACGGCGGCACCGGCGCGTCGCCGCTGACGTCGCTGAAGCACGCGGGCGGTCCCTGGGAGCTCGGTCTCGCCGAGACCCAGCAGACCCTGCTGCTCAACGGCCTGCGCGACCGCATCGTCGTCCAGGCGGACGGTCAGCTCAAGACCGGTCGTGACGTCGTCATCGCCGCCCTGCTCGGCGCCGAGGAGTTCGGTTTCGCGACCGCTCCGCTCGTCGTCTCGGGCTGCATCATGATGCGCGTCTGCCACCTCGACACCTGCCCCGTGGGTGTGGCCACGCAGAACCCCGTCCTGCGCAGCCGCTACTCCGGCAAGCCCGAGTTCGTCGTCAACTTCTTCGAGTACATCGCGGAGGAGGTGCGCGAGATCCTCGCCGAGCTCGGCTTCCGCACGCTCGAGGAGGCGGTCGGCCAGGTCGACGCCCTCGACACGCGTGACGCCTCGGCGTACTGGAAGGCCTCGGGTCTCGACCTGTCGCCGATCCTGCACAAGGTGGACCCGGCCGGCGACCACGGCCAGTACGAGGGCCAGACCCTCTACAACACCAAGGGCCAGGACCACGGTCTCGACAAGGCGCTCGACAACGAGCTGATCGCGCTCGCCAAGCCGGCTCTCGAGTCCGGCGAGAAGGTCACCGCGCAGCTCACCGTCAGCAACGTCAACCGCACCGTCGGCACGATGCTCGGTCACGAGGTCACCAAGCGCTACAAGGGCGCCGGTCTCCCCGACGACACGATCGACATCAGCTTCACCGGCTCCGGCGGCAACTCCTTCGGAGCGTTCCTGCCGAAGGGCGTGACGCTGCGCATCGAGGGCGAGTCCAACGACTACGTCGGCAAGGGCCTCTCCGGCGGCCGCATCATCGTGCGTCCGGACCGTCGTTCGACGTTCGAGCCGAGCCAGCAGGTCATCGCGGGCAACACGATCGCGTTCGGCGCCACGTCCGGTGAGCTCTACCTCTCCGGCATGGTCGGCGAGCGCTGCTGCGTCCGCAACTCCGGTGCCACGGTCGTGACCGAGGGCGTCGGCGACCACGGCTGCGAGTACATGACCGGTGGTCGTGTGGTCGTCCTGGGCCCGACGGGACGCAACTTCGCGGCGGGCATGAGCGGCGGCTACGCCTTCGTGCTCGACCTCGACGCTGCGCTGGTCAACCCCGAGCTCGTCGAGCTGGCGCCGGTCACCGGCAAGGCGGCCGACGAGCTCAAGGAGATCGTTTCCAAGCACCTCGCCGAGACCGGATCGTCGGTCGCCGAGGCGCTCCTGGCTGACTGGGACGCCGCACTGCCGCGGTTCACCGAGGTCATGCCGAGTGACTACAAGCGCGTGATCGAGGCTCGTGAGGAGGCCCTCGAGGAGGGTCTCAACGAGGACGAGGCCGCCGCCCGGATTATGGAGGTGCTCCATGGCTGACCCGAAGGGCTTCCTGAAGAACGGCCGCCAGGTCGCGACCCGTCGCCCCGTCGACGAGCGCGTCGGCGACTGGCGCGAGGTCTACCCCGATGGCGGCATCGGCAGGACCCTGCTGCCGATCATCAACACGCAGGCCAGCCGCTGCATGGACTGTGGCATCCCGTTCTGCCACCAGGGCTGCCCGCTCGGCAACATCATCCCCGAGTGGAACGACCTGGTCTGGCGCAACGACTGGGAGGCCGCGATCGAGCGGCTGCACGCGACCAACAACTTCCCGGAGTTCACCGGTCGCCTCTGCCCCGCCCCGTGTGAGACCGCCTGCGTCCTGGGCATCAACCAGGACCCGGTGACGATCAAGAACATCGAGGTCTCGATCATCGACAAGGCCTGGGACAGCGGCTTCGTCCGTCCCGAGCAGGCCGAGTGGCTGTCGGGCAAGACCGTCGCCGTCATCGGCTCCGGCCCCGCGGGCCTGGCTGCCGCCCAGCAGCTCACCCGCGCCGGCCACACGGTCGCCGTCTACGAGCGGGCCGACCGCGCCGGTGGCCTGCTGCGCTACGGCATCCCCGAGTTCAAGATGGAGAAGTCGCACGTCGACCGCCGTCTTGCGCAGATGGAGAAGGAAGGCACCGTCTTCCGCACCGGCGTCAACGTCGGCGAGAAGATCACGGGTGACCAGCTCCGCGAGCGCTACGACGCCGTCGTCCTGGCCATCGGCTCCACCGTCCCGCGTGACCTCCCGGTCCCGGGCCGCGAGCTCAACGGCATCCACCAGGCGATGGAGTTCCTGCCGCAGGCCAACCGCATCGCGTACGGCGACACGGAGCTTCCCGGCGGCGAGGAGCAGATCCTCGCGACCGGTAAGAACGTCGTCATCATCGGTGGCGGTGACACCGGAGCCGACTGCCTCGGCACCTCGATCCGCCAGGGCGCGAAGTCGATCACGCAGCTGGAGATCATGCCGCGTCCGAGCGAGGAGCGTCCCGCCGGCCAGCCGTGGCCGACGTACCCGATGACCTACCGGGTCTCCTCGGCCCACGAGGAGGGTGGCGAGCGCGTCTACGCGACCTCGACCGTCGAGTTCCTCGGTGACGGCAACGGCAACGTCCGTGCGCTGAAGGTCACCGAGGTCGACGCGAAGTTCCAGCCGGTCCCCGGCTCGGAGCGCGAGATCCCGGCCGAGCTGGTCCTCTTCGCGATGGGCTTCGTCGGTCCGGAGAAGCCCGGCATCGTCGAGCAGCTCGGCGTCGATCTGGACGAGCGCGGCAACGTCAAGCGCGACGACAGCTACGCGACCTCCGTCCCCGGCGTGTACGTCGCGGGTGACGCGGGCCGTGGCCAGTCGCTCATCGTGTGGGCGATCGCCGAGGGCCGCTCCGCCGCGGCCGGCGTCGACGCGTACCTCACGGGCTCGACGAACCTGCCGGCGCCGATCCCGCCGACGGCCCGTCCGCTGATGGCCTGATCGCAGCACTCACGCGAGCGCCCCGTTCCCCCTGGGAACGGGGCGCTTCGTGCTTCGCGGGGGAGTGGCCGGCGCCTCGGGCGGACTTTTGTTGTCCAAGAGACGAAAGGGTGTCCTCGTGACTGTCTGGTAGCCCGTCGGGCGCGCTAGTGTCACGGTGTGCGGAGAGCAAAGATCGTGTGCACCCTCGGACCTGCCGTCTCGACCCCGGAGAAGATCCGGGCGCTCGTGGACGCAGGCATGGACGTGGCACGGATGAACATGAGTCATGGGTCGCATGACGACCACGCCCGGATCTACCAGCTGGTGCGCAGCGCGGCTGAGGAGGCGGGCCGCTCGGTCGGCATCTTCGCCGACCTGCAGGGGCCGAAGATCCGCCTCGAGCGCTTCTCCGACGGGCCGGTCGACCTCGAGCAGGGGCAGGGCTGGACGATCACCACCCGCGACGTCGACGGCAACCACAGCGAGTGCGGCACGACGTACAAGGGGCTGCCGGGTGACGTGAAGGTCGGCGACCCGATCCTGATCGACGACGGCAAGGTCCGCCTGGTCGTGACCGGGGTCAGCGACACCGACGTGCACACGCAGGTCGTCGTCGCGGGCACCGTCAGCAACAACAAGGGCATCAACCTGCCCGGCGTCCCGGTCTCCGTTCCGGCGATGTCGGAGAAGGACGTCGAGGACCTGCGCTTCGCGCTGCAGCTCGGCGTCGACTTCATCGCCCTCTCCTTCGTGCGCAACGCCGCCGACGCCGAGGACGTGCGCGTGATCATGCGCGAGGAGGGCCGCATGGTCCCCGTCATCGGCAAGATCGAGAAGCCGCAGGCAGTCGACGCGATCGACGAGATCGTCGACGCCTTCGACGGCCTGATGGTCGCCCGTGGTGACCTCGGCGTCGAGTGCCCGCTGGAGGAGGTCCCCTTCATCCAGAAGTCGGTCATCGAGAAGGCCCGTCGCCACGCCAAGCCGGTCATTGTCGCCACGCAGATGCTCGAGTCGATGATCAGCTCGCCGGCGCCGACCCGCGCGGAGGCCTCCGACGTCGCCAACGCGATCATCGACGGCGCCGACGCGGTCATGCTCTCCGGTGAGACCAGCGTGGGTGCCCATCCGATCACGGCCGTGCAGACGATGGCGCGGATCGCCGCCTCTGCCGAGGACCACAGCATCGAGCACATGGCCCTGATCAACTGGAACCCCCGCACCACCGGCGGTGTCATCGCCAAGGCCGCTGCCGAGGTCGCCGAGCGGGTCAAGGCGAAGTACATCGTCGCCTTCACGACCAGCGGCGACTCTGCCCGCCGCCTCTCGCGCTACCGCGGCCAGATCCCGATCCTCGCCTTCACGCCCGAGGCCGACACCCGCTCGCAGCTCTGCCTCGCGTGGGGTGTCGAGGTCTTCCAGACCGCCGTCGTCGAGCACACCGACGAGATGGTCCGCCAGGTCGACGAGGCGCTGCTCGCCAGCGGCCGGGTCGACGAGGGCGACCTCGTCGTCATCATCGCCGGCTCGCCTCCGGGCATCCCCGGCTCGACCAACGCGCTGCGGGTCCACCGCATGGGCGACGCGATCAACGAGGTCGCCCCGGCGTACCGGCGTCGTAGCTGATCCCGGCTTGCCATCGCACGCACCGAGCCCAGCTCCGTGCGTGCGATGGCATGGGTGCCCCGGGTGGGATTCGAACCCACACTGGACGGTGTTTGAGACCGCTTCCTCTGCCGTTGGGATACCGGGGCGGCAGCAGCGGCAACCCTAGCCGCATCGCAGTCGCGCGCCGTACGCCGGGAGGCTAGCCTTGCGGCCGTGACCAGCACCGCACCCCGCCGCGTCCTCATCGCCGAGGACGAGGCCCTCATCCGCATGGACCTCGCCGAGATGCTCGCCGAGGAGGGCTACGACGTGGTGGGCCAGGCGGCCGACGGCGAGCAGGCGATCGCGCTCGCCGAGCAGCTCCGGCCGGACCTCGTCGTGCTGGACGTGAAGATGCCGAAGCTCGACGGCATCGCCGCCGCCCAGCGGATCGCGGGGGAGCGGATCGCCCCCGTCGTCATCCTGACCGCCTTCGCCCAGCGCGAGCTGGTGGAGCGGGCGCGCGACGCCGGTGCGATGGCGTACCTCGTCAAGCCGTTCAGCCGCAACGACCTGGTGCCCGCGATCGAGATGGCCGTGAGCCGGTTCCGCGAGGTGGCCGCACTCGAGGCCGAGGTCGGCGACCTCACCGAGCGGCTCGAGACCCGCAAGTCGGTCGACCGGGCCAAGGGCGTGCTGCAGAAGGATCTGGGCCTCTCCGAGCCCGAGGCGTTCCGCTGGATCCAGAAGACCGCGATGGACCTCCGCCTCTCGATGCGCCAGGTCTCCGACGGTGTCGTCGAGCACGGCGTCTCGGGTGGCGCCGGCTCCTGAGCTCTCCAGCGGCTCGCTGCGCAAAACTTCGGTCACGTTTCTGTTTCCGGGCGCGTCGAACCTGTCGCGTGACCCGGATCACGGGCTAGGTTGCGAGCGATCGCGGACATCGCCGTCCGCCGAATGATCGGAGACAAGCGTGACTTTTTCCTCGAAGGCCGTGACGGGCCTCATGCTGGCCGGCCTCGCGACCGCCTCGCTGTCCGCCTGCGGCACGACGGACAGCTCGAAGAATGCCGACGGCGGCAAGTGCGGCTACAAGATCGGCTTCCTCGGCGCGCAGACCGGGCCGAACGGTAACCTCGGTCTGAACATGACGGGCGGCATCAAGACGGCCCTCGACGCGTACAACAAGGACCACGCCGACTGCAAGGTCTCCCTGGTCATCAAGGACTCGCAGGGCAGCCAGGACCAGGCCCCGCCGCTGGCGAAGTCGCTCATCGACGACTCCAAGATCATCGGCGTCGTCGGCCCCGGCTTCTCGGGTGAGTCGGCCGCGACCGGTGACGCGTTCTCCCAGGCCGGCCTGGTCACCGTCTCGCCGTCCGCGACCAACGTCGACCTGACGAAGAACGGCTGGAAGACCTTCCACCGCGTCCTCGCCAACGACGACGCGCAGGGCCCTGCAGCCGCGAAGTACCTGCAGCAGCAGGGTGCCAAGAAGGTCTTCGTCCTCGACGACTCCGAGGACTACGGCACGGGCCTCGCCGGCGCTGTCAAGAAGGCGCTCGGCTCCGCCGTCGTCGGCACGGACAGCTACGAGAAGGACAAGATCGCCGACGTCGTCTCCGGCCTGGTGACCAAGATCAAGGGCTCGGGCGCCGACTCGGTCTTCGTCGGCGGTTACTACGGCGACTCCGGTCTTCTCGCCAAGAAGCTCCGCCAGGCAGCCTGGAAGGGCATCTTCGAGTCGGGTGACGGCTCGGAGGACCCGGGCTTCGTCGACCAGGCAGGCGCGGCCGGTGCTGAAGGCGCGATCCTCACTGCTGCTGCCGCTCCGGCCACGGCCGACTTCACCAGCAAGTACGAGGCCGCCAACGGTGGCAAGGCTCCCGGCCTCTACTCGGCCGAGGCGTACGACGCGGCGACCGCCCTGCTCAACGGCATCGACTCCGGCGCCACGACGCGGTCTGCACTTCTCGACTACGTCAACTCGTACGACAAGCCGGGCGTGACCAAGCAGATCAAGTTCACCAAGACCGGTGAGGTCACGACCCAGACGATCTACGCCTACACCGTCAAGGACGGCAAGATCCAGCCCGGTACGCCGATCAAGTGATCGCCCTCCGACGGGCGATCAGGTGACCTGACGCAGCGCGGCCGGGGGCGTTGAGCCCCCGGCCGCGGCTGCGTTACCAACTGGGAGAGAGACCTCCGTGGAATTCCTGCTCCACCACTTCTTCGAGCTCACCATCAGCGGCCTGGCGCTGGGGTCGATCTATGCGCTCGTCGCACTGGGCTACACGCTGGTCTACGGCGTGCTCCAGCTGATCAACTTCGCCCACTCCGAGGTCTTCATGTACGGCACCTTCGCCGTCGCATGGGTCTTCGTCTTCATCGGCGGCAAGGAGAGCTCGTCGAGCGGGCTGATGGCCGCCTTGCCGACGCTGCTGCTGGCCCTCGTGGTCGCGATGCTCGTCTCCGGTGGGGTGGCGCTCGCGCTCGAGCGCATCGCCTACCGCTCCCTCATGAAGCGCAACGCCCCCAAGCTGATCGCGCTGATCTCGGCCATCGGTGCGTCGTTCGCGCTCTCCGAGGCGATGGGCCTGCGCGACAAGTTCGCCGGCTGGTTCGGCCTCGACGACAACCTCGCGAACTACGTCTCCAAGCCGCGTGACATCTACACGCTGCCGGTCACGGTCAACCCCCACGGGCTCTTCACCCTGGGCGACTACCGGGTGACGGACGTCGACGTCCTGGTCATCGTGTCCGCCCTGCTGATGATGGTCGGCCTCGACCAGTTCATCCGCCGCACCCGCTTCGGTCGCGGCATCCGCGCGGTCGCGCAGGACCCCGAATCGGCGATGCTGATGGGCGTGAACTCGACCCGGGTCGTCCAGCTCACCTTCTTCGTCGGCGGCCTGATGGCTGGTGCCGCTGCGACGCTCTACATGCTGAACATCGGCTTCACCCGCCAGGACGCGGGCTTCCTCCTCGGCGTCAAGGCGTTCACCGCCGCTGTCATGGGCGGCATCGGCAACCTGCGAGGCGCACTGCTCGGTGGCCTCGTGCTCGGCGTCGCGGAGAACTGGGGGGCGGCCGTCCTCGGCACCGGCTGGCACGACGTGGTCGCGTTCGTGCTGCTCATCCTGATCCTGCTCTTCCGTCCGTCCGGCCTCCTCGGTGACGCACTCGGAAAGGCACGCGCATGAATCTCGTTCCTGCACCCGTTGCCGCGACCTTCAGCCGCATCGGCGCGCGTTTCGACAACCGGCCCGCGAAGATCACGCTCGCGGTTCTCGGCGTGCTCTTCGTCTACGCGCTCCCGCTGCTCAACATCCCGCTGCTGACGACGCCCGACAGCGACTTCGGTGGCGTCCTGTTCAGCGTCGCGGCGTACGCGCTGATCGCGGTCGGTCTCAACATCGTCATCGGCTACGCCGGCCTGCTCGACCTCGGTTACGTCGGCTTCTACGCGACCGGTGCCTACACGGTCGGCGTGCTGACGCAGTACCACTGGCACTGGCCGTTCTTCCTCGCCCTGCCGGTGGCCATCGTCGTCACCATGATCGCGGGCGTCATGCTCGGTGCCCCGACACTGCGCGTCCGCGGCGACTACCTGGCCATCGTCACGATGGGCTTCGGCGAGATCATCCGCCTGGTCATCACCAACACGGAGTGGCTCGGCAAGTCGGGTGGCATCGCGAAGATCCCCATGCCCCCGACGATCGGTACGCCGCCGCAGCCGGGCGAGCCGGGCGGCCTCTTCGGGATCCCGCACATCTCGTGGAGCACCTTCCCCAACGTCGTCGACGTGGGCCACGAGACGCACTTCCTGTCGTTCACCGTGCTCGACGCGATCCCGTTCTACTGGCTGATCGTGACCGCGCTGCTCCTCGTGCTGCTCGGCGACAAGCTCCTCAAGGACAGCCGCGTCGGCCGTGCCTGGGAGGCAACCCGTGAGGACGAGGACGTCGCCGAGATCATGGGTGTGCCGACCTTCCGCTACAAGTTGCTCGCCTTCGCGCTCGGCGCCGGCATCGGCGGGCTCTCGGGAGCGATGTTCGCGACGCGCCAGACCTTCATCCAGCCGGCGTCGTTCGCGCTGCTGCTGTCGATGCTCTTCGTCGCGTCCGTGATCGTCGGCGGTGCCGGCAACCGGTGGGGCGCTGTCGCGGGTGGCGCGGTCGTCGCCTACCTGCCGGAGCGGTTCCGCGGCTTCACCGAGTGGCGCATGCTCGTCTTCGGCATCGCCCTCATCGTCCTGGCCACCTGGCGCCCCGAGGGTCTCTTCCCACCACGTCGCACACGTCGCGCCAAGGCCGCCGAGGCCGAGATCGAGGAGCTGGAAGGAGACGCGGCCAATGTCTGACACCGCAACCACCACGCAGACACTGCTCGAGGTCCACGACGTCACGATCAAGTTCGGCGGCATCACCGCGCTCGACGGGGTCTCGTTCGACATCCGCGAGGGGGAGATCCTCGGCCTGATCGGGCCCAACGGCGCTGGCAAGACCACCTGCTTCAACGTGATGACCGGCGTCTACCAGCCGACGAGCGGCCAGATCCGCTTCGCGGGGACCGGCCTCGCGAAGATGAAGCGCCACGCCATCACGCGCCTCGGCATCGCCCGGACCTTCCAGAACATCCGGCTCTTCAAGTCGATGACCGCCCTGGAGAACGTTCTCGTCGGCGCCGACGCCCACAGCAGGGTCGGCTTCTTCCACGCGCTGCTGCGTACCCCGCTGCAGCGCCGCGAGGAGGCCGAGTCGCGTGAGCGGGCAATGGAGCTGCTGAAGTTCATGGGCCTCGCCCGCCGGGCCGACGAGCTCGCCGTCAACCTGTCGTACGGCGACCAGCGCCGTCTCGAGATCGCGCGGGCGATGGCGACCAACCCGAAGCTGATCTGCCTCGACGAGCCGGCGGCGGGCTTCAACCCCGCCGAGAAGGTCGTCCTGATGGACCTCATCAAGAAGGTCCGCGACCGGGGCTACACGGTGCTGCTCATCGAGCACGACATGAAGCTCGTGATGGGCGTGACCGACCGGATCGTCGTCCTTGAGTTCGGTCGCAAGATCGCCGAGGGCACCCCGGCGGAGATCCGTGACAACCCCGCGGTCATCGCGGCCTACCTCGGCGTGGAGGAAGACGATGCTTCTTGAGGTCAAGGGCCTGTCGGTCAACTACGGGCACATCGAGGCGATCCGCGACATCTCGTTCGGAGTCGCAGAGGGCACGATCACGACGCTGATCGGTGCCAACGGAGCGGGCAAGACGACCACGCTGAAGACGCTCTCCGGCCTCCGGAAGGTCCGGGAGGGCAAGGTGACCTTCGACGGCAAGGACATCACCGACCTGTCGCCCGAGCGACGCGTGAAGCTGGGCATCAGCCAGTCGCCCGAAGGCCGCGGCTGCTTCCCGGCGATGACCGTCCGCGAGAACCTCGACATGGGCGCCTACGTCCGTAGCGACCGCAAGTCAGCGGCGTACGCGCAGGATCTCGACCGCGTCTACGAGCTCTTCCCGCGCCTCAAGGAGCGCGAGAAGCAGGCGGCGGGCAGCATGTCCGGAGGTGAGCAGCAGATGCTCGCGATCGGCCGGGCGCTCATGGCGCGACCGAAGTTGATCCTGCTCGACGAGCCGTCGATGGGCCTCGCGCCCAAGCTGATCCAGCAGATCTTCTCGATCATCACCGAGATCAACCAGCAGGGCACGACGGTGCTCCTCGTGGAGCAGAACGCCGCTCAGGCGCTCAAGCGCTCGCACGAGGCGCACATCCTCGAGACGGGCGAGATCGTCCGTTCCGGTAGCGGCAAGGAGCTGGCCGGCGACCCCGCGGTCAAGGCGGCGTACCTCGGTGGAGATGTCTGAGACCCGGAAGACAGCCCGGGTCTCCGGGGAATAGGCTTCGCAGGCATCGCCGACGTTGGGAGGTAGTTGTGAGTCGTGCACCGTTCCAGGTCCGCTGCGTGGAGGCGGCTGACGCTGCAGGCCTCGCCGACCTCTGGCACGCCGACAGCCGCCTCGGCCAGCACGAGGCTGGGCGTCACGACATCCCCTCGACGATCCGCAAGGTGCTCGCCGGCACCAACGACCGCATCGTGGTCGCCGTCGTCAACGACGTGATCGTCGGCGCGGCCTACCTCCGGATCGGCCCGCTGATGCCACTGACCAGCGACCAGGCGGTCTTCGTCCACCTGCTCAAGGTCGACGAGGCGTTCCGCCGTCGCGGCGTGGCCCGCGGCCTCATGGAGGCCGCGGTCAGCTGGGCCGAGGAGCAGGGCACCAGCCACGTCCTCACGGTCGCCGGTGGCATCTCGCGGGAGTCGAGCCGCTTCCTGGCGCGCCTCGGCCTCAGTCCGGTGGCCGTCGTGCGCGCCGCACCGACGGCGGCCCTGCGGGCGAAGCTGCCGATGGAGGTCCCCGCGCTGGTGCGCGGCGGCGCCGGGCAGCGCAACAACCTCGGTCAGGTGCTGGCCGCCCGGCGCGCCACGCGCCGTTCGCAGAGCGTCTGAGCCGTCTGGCTCAGGGGGCCTTCGACCCCATCGGCACCAGCGCCAGGGTGATCCGCGAGGTGCAGACGCGCTTGTCGCGCTCGTCGGTGATGACGACCTCGTACGCCGCAGAGGTGCGGCCGAGGTGGATCGCGGTGGCGACCGCGGTGACGAGGCCCTTGGTGGCCGAGCGGTGGTGGGTCGCGTTGATGTCGACGCCGACCGCCATCTTGTCCGGGTAGGCGTGCATCGACGCACCCACGGAGCCGACCGTCTCGGCGAGCACGACCGACGCGCCACCGTGGAGCAGCATGAACGGCTGCTGGTTGCCCTCGACCGGCATCGTCGCGACGACGCGCTGTGCGGAGATCTCGACGAGCTCGATGCCCATCTTCTCGTTGAGGGGTCCCATGCCCGCGGGGAGCAGGGAGAGGTACTCGTCGATGGGGAGGTCCTCGAGGGACTCCGGCAGCTTCTGCTCAGTCATGGCTCCATCCTGCCGGACGGCGCCCCGGAGCCTGTCGGTGACGGCCGATAGAGTCACTGGGTGACCAGCTCCCGCCTGCTCCTGCTCGACGGCCACTCGCTCGCCTACCGCGCGTTCTTCGCGCTCCCGGTGGACAACTTCTCCACCGCGACGGGCCAGCACACCAATGCGGTCTACGGCTTCACCTCGATGCTCGCCAACGTGCTGCGCGACGAGCAGCCGACCCACGTCGCGGTGGCGTTCGACCTCAGCCGCCAGACCTTCCGCCTGGCGGAGTACAGCGAGTACAAGGCGAAGCGCAACAAGACCCCCGACGAGTTCAAGAGCCAGCTGCCGCTGATCCAGCGCATGCTCGACGCCCTCAACATCACCTGGCTCCACCACGAGGGCTACGAGGCCGACGACATCATCGCCACCCTCGCGACGCAGGCCAACGCGGCGGACATGGACGTCCTGGTCCTCACCGGTGACCGCGACTCGCTCCAGCTCGTCAACGACCGGACGACGATCCTCTACCCGATGCGCGGCGTCTCCGACCTCGCCCGCATGACGCCCGCCGCCGTCGAGGAGAAGTACGGCGTGCCCCCGCATCGCTACCCCGAGCTGGCCGCGCTGGTCGGCGAGGCGAGCGACAACCTGCCGGGCGTGCCCGGCGTGGGCCCGAAGACCGCGGCGAAGTGGATCCAGACCCACGACGGCCTCGACAACCTGATCACCCACGTCGACAAGGTCGGTGGCAAGGCGGGGGAGAACCTCCGTGCCCACCTGACCGACGTGATCCGCAACCGCCGGCTCAACGCGCTGGTCTGCGACCTCCCGCTCACCGTGGGCCCGACCGACTTCGCCCGCGCCGAGTGGGACCGTACGACCGCGCTCGAGCTCCTCGACGAGCTGGAGTTCCGCGGCGAGCTGCGCACGCGCCTGCTCGACGTGGTGGGCGCGGCCGAGCAGCCGGTCGAGGCCGACTCGGGCTTCACCCTCGACGGTCGCGTGCTGGCTCCCGAGGAGGTCGCGGGCTTCCTCGCCGAGCTCGGCAACGAGCCGGTGGGCCTGCAGGTCCGCGGCACGTGGGGCTCCGGCACGGGCCGCGCCGAGGGCCTCGCGCTGGCCACGGTCGACGACCGCGCGGCGTACGTCGACGTCGCGGGGCTCACGCCCGAGGCCGACGGCGCGCTGGCGGTCTGGCTGGCCGACGCCGACCGCCCGAAGGTGCTCCACGACGCCAAGGGGCCCGGTCACGCGCTCGCGGCCCAAGGGTGGAGCCTCGACGGGCTGGCCACCGACACGGCAGTTGCGGCGTACCTCGTGCAGCCGGACCAGCGCTCGTACGACCTCGGCGACCTGACGCTGCGCTACCTCAAGCGCGAGCTGCGCCAGGAGGCGGCGCAGGAGCAGGACGCGCTCTTCGACGACGCCTTCCTCGAGGGGGAGGGTGCGGTCGACAGCGCGGCCACCACCGCGATGCTGCAGGCGCGCGCCGTGCTCGACCTCGCCGTGGTGCTCACGGCGGAGGTGGAGGACCACGGCGGCACCCGCCTGATGGCCGACGTCGAGCTTCCCCTGATCGCCAACCTCAGCGCCATGGAGCGCACCGGCATCGCGGTCGATGTCGCCCACCTCGAGGCGCTCGAGGCCGACTTCGGCGTCGAGGTGCGGGCCGCGGCCGAGGAGGCCTTCGCGGTCATCGGCAAGGAGATCAACCTGGGCTCGCCGAAGCAGCTGCAGGTCGTCCTCTTCGACGAGCTCGGCATGCCGAAGACGAAGAAGACCAAGACCGGCTGGACCACCGACGCCGATGCCCTCCAGGGGCTCTTCGAGAAGACCGAGCACCCCTTCCTCCTCCACCTGCTCCGCCACCGCGACGTCACGCGGCTGCGGCAGACGGTCGAGGGCCTGCTCAAGACGGTCCAGCCCGACGGCCGGATCCACACGACGTTCAACCAGCTGATCGCGGCGACGGGCCGCCTGTCCAGCACCGAGCCCAACCTGCAGAACATCCCCGTCCGCACCGAGTCCGGCCGCCGGATCCGCGAGGCGTTCGTGGTCGGCGAGGGCTACGAGACGCTGATGACGACCGACTACAGCCAGATCGAGATGCGGATCATGGCGCACCTCTCGGAGGACGAGCTCCTGATCGAGGCGTTCCGCTCGGGCCAGGACTTCCACTCGATCACCGCGTCGAAGGTCTTCGAGGTGCCGGCTGCCGAGGTCACCAGCGAGCAGCGCGCCAAGATCAAGGCGATGAACTACGGCCTCGCCTACGGCCTCTCGGCGTTCGGCCTGAGCCAGCAGCTGAAGATCACGCCGGCGGAGGCGAAGGTGCTCATGGACGAGTACTTCGAGACCTTCGGTGGCATCCGCGACTACCTCGGCGGCATCGTGGACGAGGCCCGCCGCTCGGGCTACACCGAGACCATCATGGGCCGGCGCCGCTACCTCCCCGACCTCACCAGCGACAACCGCCAGCGCCGCGAGATGGCCGAGCGCATGGCGCTCAACGCGCCGATCCAGGGCTCTGCTGCCGACCTGATCAAGGTCGCGATGCTCGACGTCGACCGTGCGATCGCCGAGACGGGCCTGCGCTCACGGATGCTGCTCCAGGTCCACGACGAGCTCGTGCTCGAGGTCGCGCCGGGCGAGACCGAGGCGCTCACGGCGCTGGTGCGCGAGCGGATGGGCGGCGCCGCAGACCTCGCCGTGCCGCTCGACGTCTCCGTCGGCACCGGCCGGTCCTGGCACGACGCCGCCCACTGAGCCTCAGGAGACCTGCGTGACCTCGTCGGCCGCCGGAGCCTTGATGTCGACGTCATCGCCCCAGTGGTCCATGGTCATGACGGTGTTCTGCCCGCCCACCTCGATCTCGAGGCGGCGCATCAGGTTGTCGTCGTCGAGCAGGACGCTGTAGCTCATCTCCGGCAGGTCCTTCGCCTTCAGCGTCGAGGGGTCCATGCCGAGGGCCTGGGCCTGCTTGCGCATCTTCGCGAGGGCGTAGTCCTGGTCGAGCGTGAGGTCGTAGGAGTGGAGGCTCTCGCCGCCGACCTTCTTGTCGCCCTTGTAGGAGAGCGTCTCGAGGCTCTTCGCGTAGTCACTGGCCATCTTCTCCGGCGACATGTCCTCGAGCGTGCCGGTCATCGTCTTGCTGAACTCCGGAGGCAGCTCGCTCCACTTCGCGTCGCCCTTCTGGCGCGTGTAGAAGGTGCCGTCGACGAGCAGCACCTCGCTCGTGCCCATCCCACCCTTCATCGAGGTCGAGGCCGCGTCCTTGCCGATCTCCATCCACATGTCGAGCTTCTGCCCGCCGAGGTCGCCGCCGACGTGCACGGTCTCCTCGTCGGCGGTCGCGGCGGCGACCTCCTTGCCGAAGGTCGCCTTCGTCAGCGGCGTGTACGCCACGTGGTCGTCCTTCGTGGAGTCCGTGCCGCACGCGGTGAGCGAGGCGAGCAGGGCGGCGCCGATCAGCGCGGTGCCGATGGGGGTGCGCAGGCGAGGCATGCGGAGGTCCTTCGGGGTCGTCCGGAGGCCCGATGCCCCCGGTGGCGCGATCGTACGTCGCTCGGCCACGCCGGGCAGGACTTGCGATCAGGCGGGTGTGAGCGCGTCGTCGCTCGGTGAGGGCGCCGGCTGCTCGACGAGCCAGAAGCTGATGGCGACGAGGGCGACCAGCAGGGCGGAGTCGACGCCCACGACGACGGAGAGCAGGCCGCCGAGCGAGGTGGTGGCGAGGCCGAGGGCGACCATCGCGACGAGGCCGGCCCAGACGAGCAGGACGGTGCGCCGGCCCTGGCGCGCGATGACCGCGTAGACGAGCAGCTGGAGCATCGAGAGCAGGGTGCCGAGGAGGGCGAAGGCCCACAGGCGGGGCTCGATCGCGGCGTACGCGTCGCCGCCGACGAAGACCATCGCGAGCCGGGGGAGCAGCAGCGCGCCGAGGATCGCGCAGACCCCGAGGCCCGCGACGGCGAGGAGGCTCCCGGTCAGGGCGCGGCGGCGTTCCGCGGCAGTCGACATGGTCGGGAAGGCGACCACGACGACGAACTGCGGGAGGAAGAGGACGGCCTTCGTGAGGATCAGGCCGCCGGCGTAGAGGCCGGCAACGTGGTCGTCGAGGACGTTGCGCGCGATGAGGATGTCGAGGTTCGACAGGGCGAAGAAGGCGAGCAGTGCCTGGGAGTTGTGGAGCGTCTCGCGGAGCACGGACCGGGCGCCGTGGTCTCCGACGTCGGTGCCCGTCGTGCGGGAGCCGCGCAGCGCCCACCAGCCGCACAGCACCGGCACGACCTGGCCGAGGGCCACGGCGACGATCGCGGTGAGCTCGTCGGGGCGCCAGGCCATCAGGGCGACGCCGATCAGGAGCCGGGGGAGTCCGTTGGCGATGTAGACGACGGCGAGGGGATACCAGCGGCGCTCGCCCTGCAGGATGCCCAGCTGGCCGCCGAGCATCGTCATCGGCACCGCGGTGAGGGCGAGGATGATCGCCGTCGGGAGGCTGTCGAGCCGCAGCACGCCGTTCACCAGCGGCGCGAGGGCGAGCATCAGAGAGCCGAGAGCAAGGGAGGCGCGCCAGCTCAGCCGCAGGATGCCGTGCTCGATCTGCGCCACCTCGGCAGGTGCCGCCGAGATCCGGCGCGCGGCGGTCGCCTGGAGGCCCAGCTGCAGGACGGAGACGACGAGCAGGGTGTTCATCATCGCGACCAGAGCGCCGTAGGCACCGGGCCCGAGCATGCGGGCCGCGATCATCGTGAAGCCGTACGTCGCGACGCTCATCACCGCCATCGCCACGGCGATGGAGCTGCCGCTACGAAGAGCGCGGCCGATGGCGTCGTGCAGGCGGTTCACGTCGGTGAGTGTCGCACGGGGTCGATGACGGGACGGTGAACCCCTGACAGACCCCGAATGGAGGCCCGTGTTGCCTGGGTCACACCCTGAATGTTACCGTCCAGTAGCGCTGTCATGGGGTGACGGTAGGCGCTGCGGGTTGGGAGGCCCGCAAGGAGGGAGGGGCGCCGCTGCGCGCCCGAGAAGGGACGCCTCACCATGCGCGTCAACCTGTTGTCCGGACTGCTGCTCACCATCGCAGCCGTCCTCTTGTCGGGTCCGGGGGCCGCGCTCGACGCGGGCCTGGGCCCGGTCGCACTCGCCGGCCTCGGTGCCGGCGCCGTGGTCGCGCTCGTGCCCGACCGTGGACTGCCGGCCCGGCTGGCCGGCTTCGGCGTCGGCCTGGCCCTCGCCTGGGCCGCGTACGCCGCGAGGGCCGCGCTGCTGCCCGACACCACGGCCGGTCGCGCGCTCGCGGTCGGCCTCGTCGTGGGCGTCGGCGTCACCGCCGTGTCGCTCCTCCGACTGCCGCTCTGGCCGGCGTTGCTCGGCGCCGCGTCGCTCGCCGGCACCTACGAGGTCGCCTACACGGCTGCGCCGTCCGAGGTGATGACCACGTCGCTCGCCGCGGTCTCCGCGCTCGTCGTCGCGGTCGCGCTCGGGGTGGTGGCCGGTGCCCTGGCCGCGGCCCTGACCGGTGCGCCGGCGTCCGCCACGACGCAGGAGGTCGCCCGATGAAGACGCGCCTCGCACTCGCAGGAGTCGCCGCTCTGGCCTTGTCTGCCTCCATGCCGCTCACGGCCTCCGCCGCCCAGCGATCGGCGCACCACGACGGCGACGCCTCCGTCGTCGACACCGAGACCGTCCAGGCCTACCTCGACCCCACCGGCAAGGTGCAGTCGCAGCGTGTCTACGAGCAGCTCGTCGTCCAGGGCTCCGGCAAGGTCACCGTGACCAACCCGGTCAGCACCCACGGCCTGCGCAACCTCGACGGCTTCGGCGGCTTCGCCGTCAAGCACGGCGCCCAGGTGGCGACGTACGACCTCGACGCCGCAGGCGGGACGGTGCGGGAGCGCACCGTCAGCGACCACGACGCCGACCTGCCGCTCAAGGTCTCGGTCCGCTACCTGCTCGACGGCAAGGAGGTCGAGCCCGGCGACGTCGTCGGTGCCTCCGGCCACCTCCGCGTGGAGTACACCGTCGAGAACACCACCGCGCGCACGCAGCAGCTCACGATCCCCGACGGTCGCGGTGGCACCACGACCCGCGACGTCCCCGTGGCGGTGCCGTACGCCGGCACGCTGACCACCACGCTGCCCGCGTCGTTCGCCGAGGTCAGCTCGGAGCGGGGCAACCTCGCCGGGGACGGCCGCGGGGGCACCAAGGTCAGCTTCACGATGACCCTCTTCCCGCCGATCGGCTCGCCCCGGACCACGCTCGTCTACGAGGCGGACGTCAGCGACGCGGTCGTGCCGCGCGCCGAGGTCGCGGCCCTCCCGGTCAACCCGATGGAGAGCCCGACGTTCGCCACCGCCGCCGACGGCTACCGCAAGGGCACGGCGAGCGGCAACGAGCTGGCCGCCGGCGCCCGCGAGATGGATGCCAACCTCCTCAAGCTCCGCGACGGCGCGCAGGACCTGCTCGGTGGCCTCATCCAGCTCCACGACGGCGCCGACCGGCTGCGCGACGGGCTGAACGACGACGCACTCCCGGGTGCCCGCAAGCTCGCCGACGGGTCGAAGACGCTGGCCGACGGCCTCGCCGGCGACGCGCTGCCGGGTGCGCGGAAGCTCGCTGACGGGTCGAAGGAGCTCGACGCGGGCCTGGCGAGGCTTGACGACGGCTCCGGACGGATCGCCGGCGGCGCCGCGCGGCTGAGCGGTGGCACCCATGACGCCGCCCTGGGCAGCACCGAGCTGCGCGACGGACTCGCGCGGATCAGCGCGGGCCTTGGCTCGCTCGCCGACGTGGACGGGCTCCCCGCGGCGGCCGACGGTGCGGCGAAGCTCAAGGTGGGTGTCGACCAGGTCCTCGCCGGCTTCGGTGCGGCCGGCTCGACCGGCACGCTCCTCGATGGGCTGTCGCGCCTTGAGACCGGCCTCGGTCAGCTCTCCGCCGGCCTCGTGCAGCTCAAGGGTGACGGCAGCCAGGCCACGCCGGGCCTCGTCGGCGCCAAGGGCGGCGTCGACCAGTCGAAGTCCGGTGTGGATCAGTCGAAGGCGGGCGTCGACCAGGTCATCGCCGGCCTGGGTGACGCGGTCGGCGCCGGTGGCTCGATCGACCAGTTGCTCGGTGGCCTCCAGCTGCTGACCACGCTCGACTGTGGCCCCACGTGCCTTGGCGTCGTCACGACGAAGCTGATCCCCGGCGTGCAGGACAGCAAGTCGAAGCTGACCGACGCCCGCAACGGCCTCACGCAGGTCACTGGCGGGCTCGGCCAGGTCTCGGGCGGTCTGGGTCAGGTCTCGGGTGGCCTCGCGCAGGCGATCGGCGGCCTGCAGACGCAGCTCATCCCGGGTGCCCAGCAGGCAGCCGACGGCGCGACCAAGGCCAACGCGGGCGCGAAGCAGCTCGCGGGTGGCCTCGGCGTCATCCGGCAGGGCCTCGCCGACCTGGAAAGCGGCCTGACCGGCGCGGTCGCAGGAGTGCTCGCGCTCGATGACGGCGCGGGCGACGCCTACACCGGCGCCGGCGATCTGAGCACCGGTCTCGGGCTCCTCGACGACGGTGCGGGAAGCCTCGCCGACGGCACGCGTGACCTGGCGGCCGGTGCGCACGATGCCCACGACGGCTCGCGCCGGGTGGCCGGTGGCAACGCGGAGCTGGCCGACGGCCTGGTGGACGCGGCGGACGGATCGGGCAAGCTCGCCGACGGCAACGCCGAGCTGGCCGACGGCCTGGTGGACGCCGCCGACGGATCGGGCAAGCTCGCCGACGGGCTCCTCAAGGCACGCACCGGCACCCCGCGGCTGGTCGACGGCGCCGGGCGGCTCTCAAAGGAGGGGGCCCGGGTCATGGCCGGCAAGGGTCGCAAGGCCGCCCAGGACTACGGCGAGCTGGTCGCGGTCATGGAGGCCGGTGGCAAGCGCGCGGACGCCGAGCAGATGGCGTACGGCGCCCCGAAGGGCGCGGTCGGGCTCACGGCGTACAACCTGGTGATCGAGGGCGACGACGGCGCGGGCAGCCGCAACGTGCTGCGCGTCCTCACCGGAGGCGGCCTGCTCGCCGCAGCGGCGGGTGCCGGCTTCCTGCGGCGCCGGCTGGTCTGAGCGCCCGCCCGCACCGACAGGGCCGCGGGCGGATCAGGTGGTGGCGACGAAGATCGCCGTGCCGGGGGTGTACTTGCCCCGCACGTGCGACCAGCCACCCCAGATCCGCTCGTGGCCCTCGGGCCACTCCGGCTCCTCGAGGCGGGTGATCCGGAATCCGGCGCCGGCCAGGATCGTGACCCAGTCGCCGAGCGTGCGGTGGTGCTCGACGTAGGAGACCACGCCGGTCTCGTCGTCGACCTCGACGTACGGCGTGCGGTCCCAGTAGGACTGCGAGGCGACGAGGCCCTCCTCGGAGGGGTCGTCGGGGAACATCCAGCGCGTCGGGTGGGTGATCGAGAAGGCGAAGGTGCCGCCCTCGCGCAGGACCCGCCGGGCCTCGCCGACCATGTGCTCGATGTCCTTGACGAACTGCAGCGCGCCGAACGACGAGAAGACGATGTCGAAGCTGCCGTCGGCGAACGGCAGGTCGGTGGCCGTGGCGTGCACGACCGGCACCTCGATGCCGGCCTGGTCGTCGATGCGCAGCGAGTGCTGCAGCTGGCGGAAGCTCAGGTCGAGCCCGACCGCCCACGCGCCCTGCGAGGCGAGCCAGCGCGAGCACTGGCCTGCGCCGCTGCCGACCTCGAGCACGTCCTTGCCCGTCAGGTCGGTGCCGAGGATCCGCAGCTGCTCCTCGGTGAGCCCCTCGGGTCCCCACAGGAAGCCGACGTCGCCGAGGAACTCGCCGTGCGTGGCCTGGTACTCGTCGGCGTAGCTGTCCCAGTCGGGGCCGTTGGCGCGCCGTGACTCCTGCTCCGAGACGGGGCGTCGCTCGACGCGGACCGGCCGGTGCGGCTGTTGCTCCATGCCCGGAAGCGTAGTGGGGAGTTCTCCCCATGCCGCAGGGCCCCGAGGGGAGTTCTCCCCATTCCGCCGCCCCCTCTGCGGCGCCGAGGGTTGGTCTCACCAACCGGTGCACACACCACCCACCACAGAGGGAGAACATCATGCTTCGGATCAGGGCCATGGCACTCGCCGTGTTCTTCGGGGTCCTCGCGTCGCTCTTCGCGGCGGTCACCCCTGCCCAGGCGTCGACGCTCCGCAACGGCGTCTGCGAGAGCGGCGAGTTCTGCTACGCCTACAACAGCAACTTCGCCGGGTCGATCTCCGACCACGGCGCGCAGCTCGCCAGCTACGGCTCCACCACGCCGTCCTGCTACACCTTCCGGACGCCCGGCAAGGCCGGCTACGGCAAGTGCATCAAGAACAACGCGGCCTCGGTGTGGAACCGCACCTCGAAGACGATCCGCGTCTACTACAACAGCAACTACAGCGGGAAGTACGTCGACGTCGCGTCGGGCGTGAAGAAGAACCTCTACGGCACCGCGCTCTACAACCAGAACGCCTCGCACGGACCCAAGCCGTCGACCTCCGGCACGTCGTACGCCGCGATCGACAACTACCCGTACAAGGGCGCCACCGGTGGCGTCGACCCCTGGTACTTCTACAAGGGCCAGTGCACGAGCTGGGCCGCCTGGGCCGTCCACAACCGTCTCGGCATCAACTTCAACAACTCCTACAAGGGCCAGCACTGGGGCAACGCCAACCACTGGGACGACGCGGCCCGTGCCGCCGGCGTGCCGGTCTACAGCACCCCGAAGGCCGGTGACGTCGCCGTCCGCAACTCCGGCACCTACGGTCACGTCGCGTTCGTCCGGGCGGTCTACTCCGACGGCACCTTCTCGATCGAGGAGTACAACCACGTGCACCCCTACACCTACAGCGTGCGTCGTACGACGCGTGGTGAGGGTGCCGACCAGTTCAGCCAGTTCATCCGGCTGAAGTGATCGCCATGAGGACCTCCGTGAGCAAGCTCGCCGGCGCACTCGCCGCCGTCACCGTCACGATCGGCGGCCTGGCCGGCATCACGGCCACTGCCCCGACCGCCACCGCGTCGTACGGCGTCACCGGCGTCGACGTCTCGGCGCACAACCACCCCAACGGGGCGGCGATCAGCTGGGGCACCGTCGCGCAGACCGAGAAGTTCGCCATCGTCAAGGCGACCGAGGGGCTGACCGGCAACTACGACAACGCGTGGTTCGGCCGGGACTTCGACGGCGCGAAGGCAGCCGGACTCGTGGTCGGCACCTACCACTTCGCCGACCCGGGCACTCCGGTCGTCGACGACGCGGTGGGGGAGGCCCGGCACTACTGGGCGACGATCCGGAGCCGCCAGGTCACGGGGGGCCTCCCGCCGGCGCTCGACATCGAGAAGGCCAAGGGGCTCACCCCGACGCAGCTCCAGGGCTGGGTCACGGCCTTCCTGAACGAGACGAAGCGGCTCTCGGGCCGTACGCCGATCGTCTACACGTACCCGTCCTTCTGGGACACCTACATGAAGACGACCGCGCACTCCGGCAACCCGCTGTGGATCGCGCACTACAGCACGAGCCCGCGGATCCCCGGCGGCTGGACCAGCTGGAAGATGTGGCAGTACACCTCCACCGCCGCGGTGCGGGGCATCCCGGACGCCACCGTCGACCGCAACTACTTCAACGGCACCCTCACGCAGCTGAAGGCGTTCGCCGGCGGCACCACGACGACGCCCACGCGCAACGGCGTCTGCGAGGCGGGGGAGTTCTGCTACTACTACAACAGCTACCAGGCCGGGTCGATGTCGGACCACAAGGCCTCGCAGGCCGACTACGGCGCGACGCAGCCGACCTGCTACGAGTTCAAGACCGCCGGCAACGGCCAGGGCGTCTGCGTGAAGAACCACGCCGCCTCGGTCTGGAACCGGACCGGCCACACCGTCCGGGTGTACTTCAACTCCAGCTACGGCGGCTCGTACCAGTCCGTCGCTGCGGGGGCGAAGGTCAACCTCAACAGCACGCTGAAGAACCAGAACGCCTCGCACCGCACCGTGTGACGCGTGGGAGGATCCCGTCCGTGGACCTCTTCGACTCCGGCCTCCGCCCCCTCCCGGGCGGACGGTCGGAGTCGTCGTTCCTGGCCCAGGCCGGCGACGAGATCAGCGTGGTGAGGCTCTGGGTGCGTCCCGACCGCCGTGGCTCCGAGGGCTACGCGATCGAGGTGGCGCTGATGACCCTGCTCCGCGGGATCGTGCCCGTCCCCGAGGTGCGGGAGGTGCGCCGCCCGGTCGGCGACATGCCCGCCCTGGTGGTCACCGGCTTCCTGCCGGGCGAGCGGCTCGACGAGCTCCTGCCGCTGCTCTCCGACGAGCAGCTCGCAGCCGTGGGCGCCGACGTGGGCCGGATCCTGGCCCGCCTCGCCGGCGTGCCGATGCTGCGGGCGGGGGAGTTCCGCGACGCCGAGCTGATCGTCGCTCCCTTCCCGCCGGGGGAGCGCACGGCCGGCCGCGCGGTGCTCGTGCACGGCGACCTGACGGCGGCTCGGCTCCTGGTCGACCCGGTCCGCCTGCGGGTCACCGGGGTGCTCGACTGGGAGGCCGCCCACGCGGGCTCACCCGGCGACGACCTCGCGAGCGTGCTGTCCTGGGCGCCGCAGCCGCTCGCCGACGCTGCGCGGGCGGCGTACGACGGGGTGTGGGGGTAGGTCCACGCCGGGAGGCCGGTTGGACCCCGCGGGTCGCCCGCAGGTATCCTGACGGTTGCACCAGTTGTCTGCCTGTGTCCCGGACAGAGGGGACCCTCGCTCGCCATCACCGCACGTTCCCGTGCGACCGCTCCAACGGTGGTGAAAAGTGGCTTCTGGTGTGCCCGCACGACTCCATCCATCCCCAAGGACTACTTCCTCCTCATGACGAGCACCCTCTCGACTGCCCCGGACTACGACGCGCCCCAGGTGGCCGTCAACGACATCGGTTCCGAGGCCGACTTCCTCGCGGCTATCGACGCGACCATCAAGTACTTCAACGACGGCGACATCGTCGAAGGCACCATCGTCAAGGTCGACCGTGACGAGGTCCTCCTCGACATCGGCTACAAGACCGAAGGTGTCATCCCCTCCCGCGAGCTGAGCATCAAGCACGACGTCGACCCCAACGAGGTCGTTTCCGTGGGCGACCAGGTCGAGGCCCTCGTCCTCCAGAAGGAGGACAAGGAAGGCCGTCTGATCCTGTCCAAGAAGCGCGCGCAGTACGAGCGCGCCTGGGGCACGATCGAGAAGGTCAAGGAGGAGGACGGCGTCGTCGAGGGCACCGTCATCGAGGTCGTCAAGGGCGGCCTCATCATCGACATCGGCCTCCGCGGCTTCCTGCCCGCGTCGCTCGTCGAGATGCGTCGCGTCCGCGACCTGCAGCCGTACGTCGGCCAGGTCCTCGAGGCGAAGATCATCGAGCTCGACAAGAACCGCAACAACGTGGTCCTGTCGCGCCGTGCCTGGCTCGAGCAGACCCAGTCGGAGGTCCGCCAGGGCTTCCTGACCCAGCTCCAGAAGGGTCAGATCCGCAAGGGTGTCGTCTCCTCGATCGTCAACTTCGGTGCGTTCGTGGACCTCGGCGGCGTCGACGGCCTCGTCCACGTCTCGGAGCTCTCCTGGAAGCACATCGACCACCCGTCCGAGGTCGTCACCGTCGGTGACGAGGTCACCGTCGAGGTCCTCGACGTCGACATGGACCGTGAGCGCGTCTCCCTGTCGCTGAAGGCGACGCAGGAGGACCCGTGGCAGCACTTCGCCCGGACCCACCAGATCGGCCAGATCGTCCCGGGTAAGGTCACCAAGCTCGTTCCGTTCGGTTCCTTCGTCCGCGTCGAGGAGGGCATCGAGGGTCTCGTCCACATCTCCGAGCTCGCCGAGCGCCACGTCGAGATCCCGGAGCAGGTCGTCCAGGTCAACGACGACGTCATGGTCAAGATCATCGACATCGACCTCGAGCGTCGCCGGATCTCGCTGTCCCTCAAGCAGGCCAACGAGACCGACACCGCTGCGAACGTCGAGGAGTTCGACCCGACGCTCTACGGCATGACGGCCACCTACGACGAGGCCGGCAACTACGTCTACCCCGAGGGCTTCGACCCGGAGACCGGCGAGTGGCTCGAGGGCTTCGACGAGCAGCGCGCGACGTGGGAGGAGCAGTACGCCAAGGCTCACGCCCGCTGGGAGGCCCACGTCAAGCAGCAGGCCGAGGCCAAGGCGGCCGACGCCGAGGCCGGCGAGGCTTCGTCGTACTCCTCCGCGGCTCCGGTCGAGGAGACCGGCGGCTCGCTGGCTTCCGACGAGGCGCTCCAGGCGCTTCGCGAGAAGCTCACCGGCGGCCAGTGAGTCCCTCACTGATCAGCTGATCAGCACGCACCGGACGGCGGTCACCCTGTGGGGTGGCCGCCGTCCGGCATTTCTCAGAACAGGCGGCGCGGAGTCTGCAGGAGCCAGGTGTCGCTGTCGCGGAAGCGGTCGTGGGGGAGCGAGCCGGTCGTGAAGTGGTCGTTGCGGGCATACCGCACGAGCAGCGCGAGGAGGACGAGGAGGGCGGCGAGGGCGAGGATGCTGGTCATGGCAGTAATTCTTCCCTGCAGGTGATCCTGCCACCAGTGGCAGATATGACGTTGATGGTTGATTAACTGCCATGCCGGTGGAAGAGTGGCTGCATGCTGACCAACGTGGCCGTGATGGTGTGGGACGGCGCGGCCCCCTTCGAGCTCGGCGTGCTCTGCGAGGCCTTCGGCCTGGACCGCTCGCAGCACGGCGTCCCGGTCCTCGACTTCGCGGTCTGCTCGCCCGGTGGCGACGCGGTGCGGATGTCGATGGGCCTGACGATGCAGCCGGAGCACGACCTCTCCCGGGTCCGCTCGGCCGACCTCGTCGCCGTCTCCGCGACCCCGACGCTCGGTGGCACTCCCGAGCCGGTGCTCGCCGAGCTGCGCGCGGCCCACGCCCGCGGCGCGCGGATCCTCTCCGTCTGCAGCGGCGCCTTCGCCCTCGGCGAGGCCGGCCTGCTCGACGGGCGCGAGTGCACCACCCACTGGATGTACACCGAGCGCCTGCAGAAGCAGTTCCCGACCGCGCGCGTCGTCCCCGAGGTGCTGTACGTCGACACCGGTCAGGTCGTCACCTCTGCGGGCAGTGCGGCCGGCCTCGACGCCGCGCTGCACATCTGGCGCGAGGAGTACGGTGCGAACGTCGCGAGCATGGTCGCCCGCCGCGCCGTCGTGCCCCCGCACCGTGACGGCGGCCAGGCGCAGTTCATCGCCCGCGCCGTGCCCGCCTGCGACGCCGAGACGCTCGGGCCGCTGCTGGTCTGGGTGGTCGAGAACCTCCGCGACGACCACAGCGTCGAGTCGCTCGCCCGGCGCGCCCACATGTCGCCGCGCACGTTCGCGCGGAGGTTCCGCGACGAGACCGGCGCGACGCCGCACAGCTGGGTCACCCGCCAGCGCGTGGCGGCGGCCGAGGAGCTCCTCGAGACCACCGAGCAGCCGGTCGAGTGGATCGCCGACCAGGTGGGCTTCGGCAATGCCGCGACCCTGCGGCACCACTTCACACGTGCGCGGGGAGTGAGCCCGCAGCAGTACCGGCGTACGTTCTGCCCGGCGGCCGGCACCGCTTGAGTGGTGCGTGAGACTGGCTCCGTGTCCGTCCAGCTCCGTCGCCACGCCGTTCTCGCCCTCGCCCTCCTGGTGCTCGTCCTGGCCGGGTGTGGTGAGCCGGCCCGGCACGGCAAGGGCAGCGCGTCCCCGTCCGCGTCCCCGTCCGCGTCGCCGTCCGCGTCGCCGTCCGCGTCGGCGTCCGGTGCGCGCGGTCTGATCAAGCTGCCGGACCCGGGCAAGGGAGCGAAGATCGGCTGGGAGCCGCAGCTCGACCCGCTGCCGGGCGGTCGCAGCTACTACGTCGCGATCCCGACCTGCACGGGCTCCCCGGGCTGTACTGCGTGGCTCGCGGCGCCCCGCAAGCTGGTCGTCTGGCTCCACGGCATCGGCCAGGGCGAGGCGCCCGCCATCGTGGCAGGGGCCTTCGAGCGCCTGGGGCAGGTCACGAATGACGTCGTCCCGGCCTTCGGTGTGGCGGCGGGTCCGCGCCACTCCTGGGATGCCGGGATGTGCTGCACGTTCCGGCCGATCGACGACCTGGGCTACCTCGACGACCTGGTCCGCGACGCCTCCGCCCGTACGCCGATCGCGGCCGGCCGCGTGGGCCTCGCCGGCGTCTCCAACGGCGGTCTCCTCGCCACGCGCGCGATCTGCACCCACCCCGACCGCTACCGGGCGATCGCGGTCTGGGCGGCGAGCTGGCGTGGCCCGTGCGCGACGGGGCCGGTGACCATCGGGCACTGGCACGGTGACGCGGACCCGGTGATCCGGCTGCACGGCGGTGCGCTCTCGCTCGGAGGGCACGTCGTCGACTTCCCGCCGGCGGACTGGCTGCGCAACCGGCTTGCGCCGGGCTCCGACTTCGAGCTCACCGTCGTGCCGGGTGCCACGCACCTGACGCTGCCGCCTGCGACGCTCACCGAGATGTTCGCCTGGCTCGACGCGCATCTCTGACCCGGCGCACCTCTGACCCGGCGCGGCTCTGACCCGGCGTGCCCCGGGCCGGGAGTGACCCGGTCGGGCGCCACGCGCGAAGTCGGACAAGTCCTGTCCTTCCGCGCCCTTCTCCGCTAGATTGACGAGTGCCGGTTTCCATTCCGGTGCCGTTGGGTTGGGAGGCCCCGCGGCCACGCTTCCTGGGAGGGGATGGCGCCATGCTGCGTCGTATATTTTCATGCTGTCTTGCGGGTGCCCTGACTGCTCTGGCACTGGTCGCCGCACCGTCCGCGGCGCAGGCGGGGGCGCCGTCGGCGCCGCCGAAGATCATGCTCTTCGGCGACTCGCTGACGCAGGGGTTCAACGGTGACTGGACCTGGCGCTACCGCGTCTGGCAGTCACTGACGGAGGCCGGCCAGGCCTTCGACTTCGTCGGCCCGCGCAACGACGTGGTCGAGTACACGACCTGGAAGCTCGACAGCCAGGGCTACCGCAACCCGGCGTTCGACCGCGACCACGCGTCGCTGGCCGGCATGAAGTTCATGTCCGGCTACTACCAGCTCGCCTCGCTCGCGCGGTCCTACCGTCCTGATGTCGTCGTCGGCCTGATCGGCGTCAACGACCTCCTCGCGGGGACCAGCGTCGCCGACCTGGAGGCGCACTGGCGCGAACAGATCGCGCAGGCGCGCAACGTCGACCGGGGTGTGGACGTCGTGCTGGTGCCGATCCCCGAGACGTGGGCGGCGGGCGTCGTTGACTACAACGCGATGCTCGGGCGGCTCGCCGCGGACCTGGACACCGCGACGGAACGGGTGACGCTGGCACCGCTGGCGAGCCTGTCGATGTGGAGCGACACGTTCGACTATCTGCACCCGACCGCGAGCGGGCAGCGCAAGATCGCCGCCTCGGTGGAGGGCGGCCTGGCCCAGCTCGGCATCGGCAGTGGATCAGCGGCGATGGCCGCCGATCCTGCCGATGACCACCAGTGGGCGCCGGTGCCGTCGGTGACGGTCGCCGGCGGTGCCATCACGGTCGCCTGGAGCGCCGTCACCTACGCCTCGAGCGAGAACGTCTGGCTCCACGACCTGACCGCCGGCACGTCCGGCGTCCAGCGCTACGTCAAGGACACCAGCACGACCTTCCAGGGCGTGGCGGGTCACCAGTACTCCATCTGGCTCGTCCCCGTGAAGGGCTACGGCGCCATGGACACCAGCTCGCTGCCCGTCGAGGTGACGGCCTGATTCAGGCCAGGTCGCGTCGACGGACCTTGCCGGTGAGCGTCCGGGGGAGCTCCGCCAGGTGGCGGTACTCCTTCGGGCGCTTCGGCGGGGCGAGTCGTTCGCGCGCCCAGCGGTCGAGCTCGTCGGCGGTCGCGGTGCCGACCACTGCCGCGACCACGCGCTGCCCCCAGTGGTCGTCGGGCACGCCGTACACCGCGACGTCGGCGACGCCGGGGTGCCCGGCGAGCGTGCTCTCGACCTCGGCGGGGTAGACGTTGACGCCGCCGGTGATGATCAGGTCCTCGCGGCGTCCGTCGAGCCAGAGGTAGCCCTCGGCGTCCAGGCGCCCGAGGTCACCGACGCTGAACGCCGGCCCGTCGGCCGTCTCGCGCCAGGCGGCCGCGGTCTTGGCGGGGTCGTTGAAATAGCTGAACCGGGCGTACGCCGGCACGGTGCACCAGATCTGGCCGTCCTGGTCGAGCTGGAGCGTGCGCCCCGGCCGAGCGCGTCCGACCGTGCCGGGTCGCTCGAGCCACTCCTCGCTGCGGCAGGCGGTGAACTGGCCCTCGGTCGAGCCGTAGAACTCCCACGTGCTCCCCGCGGGGAAGGCATCGATCAGCCGGCGCTTGAGCGGCTCGGGGCAGGCGGCTCCCGCGTGGGCCACGAGCCGGAAGCAGCCCAGGTCGGGGGTGCCGTGCTCGTCCCAGTGGGCGAAGAGGCGCTGCAGGTGCGCGGGCACGCAGAACATCGTCGTGGGCCGCTCCCGCTCGATCGTCGCGGTGATGCCCGCCGGGTCGAACGCCGGCTGCCTGCCGTCGGCGTCGAAGCCAGTGATCTGGCCGCCGGCGAGCAGGGTTCCCATCGCGAAGCGCAGGGGAGCGGAGTGGTAGAGCGGGCTGAGCACGAGGTTGACGTCGGTCGCCTCGAAGCCCCAGAGGTCGCGCTCCTCGGCAACGAGCGCCTGCGCGTCGGCGGGGTCGAGGAGTCCGGAGAAGACGCCCTTCGGCGTGCCGGTCGTGCCGCTGGTGACGTGCATGGGTCGCCCGAGCGGCAGGCCGTGCGGGCCGGCGAGCGCTGCCAGCTGGGTGTCGTCGGTGACGGTCAGGGCGGGATCCAGGTTCCCGAGGATCCGCTCGCGCTCGTACGCCGTCAGGCGCGGGTCGAGCGGGACCGGGAAGACGCCGCGGGCCAGCAGCGACAGCACCACGTCGACGTACGACCGGGAGCCGGGGACGAGGAGGGCGACGCGGTCACCGGGCTGCAGGGGCATGGCGCTCATTCTCCCTGCCGGGGCGGGCGGTCGTCGCTACCGTGCTCGCATGGATGACAGGCAACGGTCGTACGGCGTGGCCCTGCTCGTCGCGTCGCTGGCCTACGCCAGCCTCCATCACCTGGGGCTGCTGCCCGCGTGGGACGGGCCGTCCGGCACCCGGTGGAACGACTGGCTCGACCTGCTCGTGCCGTGGCTGGTGCTCGGACCGGCCGCGTGGGTGCTGGTTGCTGCCGCGGCGTCGCCGCGGGCCTGGCTGGCCTTCGCGGCGGGTGCGCTGCTCTACGCCTCGGGCCACGGGATCCACCTCGCCGCGAACTCGATCGGCAACGTCGCACCGGGCGAGACCGCGCACCTGTGGGACGAGGAGGTGGGCCACCTGGTCTGGTACGCCGGTGCCGCCGTCGTCGGCGGTGCCGTTGCCGGGACGATGCGAGGGCGGCGGCTTCCGACGGGTGCCGGGCTTCTCCTGGGCCTGGCCGCTGGGGCCGCCGTCGGCACGACCTGGGCGACCAACGCACTGGGCGGCGGCTCACTGGTGCTGGCGGTGGTCGTCGCGCTCGCGGCATGCGCCTTCGGCTGGCACGAACGCCGCTCGCTCGGGCGTCTCGTCGGTGCCGCCGGTGTAGCGGCGCTCGGCGTACTGCTGGCGGGCCTGGCTGCCGCCCTGCGTGCATGAAGGGACACGTTGGCGCACAACGTGCCCGACGTTCGTGGACAAACCAGACAGTTGGACGGTCAATGTGTCCCGTCGCGCACGCCTGAGGCCGCGAGGGGGCTTAGGTGCTCAGTTCCGCGATCGTGCGCCGCAGCTCGTCGCGACGTGCGGTCCAGCGCTCGCGCTGCTCGCGCGTCAGGCGCCGCAGTTGCATCTCGAGCACGGCGCTCGCGCCCTCGTCGTCCACGCCGAGCAGCGCACGCACCCGAGCGAGCGCCTCCTCGTTGTCCTCCGCGGCCTCAACGGCGGCGAACACCTCGGACCGGCGCTCCATGCCGAGCGCGATCGCCTCGATGATCGCCAGCTGCTCCACGAGCAGCACGCGCCTCTCCTCGCCGGTCGGTTCATCGCGCCTGCGCTTCGGGAACGGCATACTTCATTGAACCGGAGGAGTGCGGCCAGCGTCCTCACCTCGCGCGTGCCAGAATCCCGCGCATGACCCTTCGTCTCGGCCTCACCGGTGGCATCGCGAGCGGCAAGAGCACGGTCTCGAGGATCTTCGCCGAGCTCGGCGCGATCATCATCGACTCGGACGTGCTCGCGCGGGAGGTCGTGGCGCCGGGCACCGAGGGCCTCGCCGAGGTCGTCGCAGCGTTCGGGCCGGAGATCCTCACCGAGGACGGCGAGATGGACCGGGCCAAGGTGGGCGCGATCGTCTTCGCGGACCCGGACAAGAGGAAGGTCCTCGAGCAGGTGATCCACCCGCGGGTCTTCCTGCGCGCCCTCGAGATCGACCAGGCGGCGGGGGAGCACGACGTCGTCATCAACGACATCCCGCTGCTCGTGGAGACCAACCAGGCCGACCGGTTCGACGCGGTCGTCGTGGTCGACGTACCGACGGAGCTGCAGGTCGAGCGGATGGTCCGCGACCGCGGCATGACACCGGACGAGGCGTCCGCGCGCATCGCGGCCCAGGCCTCCCGCGAGCAGCGGCTCGCCGTCGCGACGTACGTCATCGAGAACACCGGCACGCTCGAGGAGCTGCGCGAGCGCGTCCGCCAGGTCTGGGACCAGCTTCCGCGCTAGAAATGGCGTCAGCCCGCCTCCGGGGAGGCGGGCTGACGGCCGGGCTGCTTCTGGGAGGGAGCAGGATCAGGCGGCGAGGTCCGGGTCGGCGAAGCGGCGGAGCTTCTGCAGGGCCTCGCGCTCGAGCTGGCGCACGCGCTCGGCGGAGATGCCGTGCTTGGCGCCGATGTCGGCGAGCTTGTGCTGGCGGCCGTCGACGAGGCCGTAGCGCGAGCGGATGATGTCGGCCGCACGGTCGTCGAGCTTCTCGACGAGGGTGTTGAGCCGGTCGCGCGCCTCGACGTCGAGGAACTCCAGGTCCGGGCCGGGCGAGGAGTCCTGCGCCATCAGGTCACCGAGCGAGGTGTCGCCGTCGTCGTCGATCGGGGCGTCGAGGCTGACGTGCTCACGGCCCCATGCCATCAGGTCGAGCACCCGCTCCAGCGGCGTGCCGAGCTCCTGGGCGATCTCCTCGGGCTCCGGGTCGCGGCCGAGCTGGCGCTCGAGCGTGCGGCGGGCCGAGCCGATCTGGTTGATCTCCTCGACGACGTGCACGGGGAGGCGCACGACGCGGGCCTGCTGCGCGATGCCGCGCGTGATCGCCTGACGCACCCACCAGGTGGCGTACGTCGAGAACTTGTAGCCCTTGGTGTAGTCGAACTTCTCGACCGCACGGATCAGGCCCGTGTTGCCCTCCTGGATCAGGTCGAGCATCGGCATCTGCGCGCGGCCGTACTTGCGGGCGATGGAGACGACGAGACGCAGGTTGGCGGTGATGAACCGGTCGACGGCACGCTGCCCCTCCTCAGCGAGCCACTCGAGCTCCTCGCGGGTGGCGCCACCCGGCGCGCGGTTCTTGCCGCGCGTGGCGTAGCGACCCTCCTCGAGCAGCCTCTCGGCGAGCAGGCCCGCCTCGATGGCCTTGGAGAGCTCGACCTCGGTCGCTGCGTCGAGCAGCGGGTTGCGGGCGATCTCATCCAGGTAGAGGCCGACGCTGTCGCGTCCCTCGATCTCACGGGTTCCTGCAGTCATGGCAGCCCTCCTTCCCGTTTGCGTGACAGCGGGGAGTACTGCCACACGTTCCTGCAACGTCCCGTGTGGGTGCGGGATTCCCCCCGTACCCCGGTGTTGCCTTCACACACATTGACGCGTGATCGGGCCGGGAAGTTGCCGCGGGCAACGAATCTCAGGGACTTCTCAGGGCGACTCAGGAGGGGCTCAGGCCAGGCCCATCCGCTCGAGGATCCAGGCGAGGGTGAACGCGCGGTCCTTCCAGGCCTGGTAGCGCCCGGAGACACCGCCGTGGCCAGCTGCCATCTCGGTCTTCAGCAGGAACTCGCGACGCCCGACGGCCGTGTCGCGGAGCTTCGCGATCCACTTCGCCGGCTCGACGTAGAGCACCCGGGTGTCGTTGAGCGAGGTCTCCGCGAGGATCGGCGGATAGTCCACCGCCGCGACGTTGTGGTACGGCGCGTAGCCCCGCATGCAGGCGTACGTCGCGGGGTCGTCGGTCGGGTTGCCCCACTCCTCGTACTCCATGACGGTGAGCGGGAGGCTCGCATCGAGCATCGTGGTCAGCGCGTCGACGAACGGGACCTGCGCGACGACGCCGGCCCACAGCTCGGGGGCCAGGTTGGCGATCGCGCCCATGAGCAGGCCGCCGGCCGACCCGCCCTCGGCGACGAGCCGGTCGGGGGAGGTCCAGCCCTCGGCGACGAGGTGGCGCGCGCAGGCGACGAAATCGGTGAACGTGTGGGGCTTGGCCAGGAGCTTGCCGTCCTCGTACCAGTGCCGGCCCATCTCGCCGCCACCGCGCACGTGGGCGATCGCGAAGCCGGCGCCCCGGTCGAGGAGGGAGAGCCGGGCGACCGAGAAGTACGGGTCGATCGACGACTCGTAGGAGCCGTAGCCGTAGAGCAGGACGGGCACGGAGCCGTCGCGCGGCGCACCTGCGGGCACGACGATCGAGATCGGCACCTGCGTGCCGTCGTCGGCGGTTGCCCAGATCCTGTGCTGCTCGTACGCCGTGGGGTCGAACGGGCGGCCGTCGGGTGCCGGCAGCACCTCCGACTCCTTGAGCAGGGTCAGCGAGCGCGAGGCCACGTCGTACGCGTACACGGCGCCGGGGCGCGCCATCGTGGTGTAGCCGAGGCGGACGACGGGCTGGGTGAACTCCGGGTTGGAGCCCGAGCCGATCGTGTAGACCTCGTCGTCGAACTCCACGAGGAAGTCGTCGGCGATGCCGTCGGCGTCGAGGGGGAGCAGGCGCAGTCGGGTCAGCCCCTCGGAGCGCTGGTGCACCACCAGGTGCCCGGCGAAGGCGTCCACGTCCTCCAGACGCACGCCCGGGGTGTGGGCGATCAGCGGCTTCCAGGCGTCGACCGGGGTCGGGGTGATCGGCGCGGTGGCCAGCTCGAAGTCGGGGCCGGTGGCGTTGTGCATGACGAGGAAGAGGTCCTCGCCGCCGATGATGGCGTGCTCGAGGGAGTACTCCACGCCCTCGACCCGCGGCCACTCCTGCCAGCCCTTCGCGCGGTCCTGCGTGTCGAGCACGCGGTAGGCGCTGGTCGTCTTCGAGCCGCTCGCGATCATCACGAAGCGGTCGCTGCGGGTGCGACCGATGCCGAGCCAGAAGCGGGCGTCGGGCTCGGTGAAGACCAGCTCGTCGTCGGCCTGGGGAGCGCCGAGCGTGTGGCGCCAGATCTTGTCGGGTCGCCACGACTCGTCGACCGTGGCGTAGTAGAAGGCGGTGCCGTCCGGGTCCCAGGTCGCGCCGCCCATGACGCCTTCGATGGTGTCCGGCAGGAGCTCGCCGGTGGCGAGGTCCTTCACCCGGATCGTGTAGCGCTCGTCGCCGACGACGTCGGTCGCGTAGGCGAGCAGCCGCTCGTCCTGGGCGATCGACGAGCCGCCGAGCGAGAAGAAGTCGTGGCCGTCGGCCAGCTCGTTCATGTCGAGCAGGAGCTGCTCACCCGGGAGCGCCGGCTGGTCGGGCGCACAGTCCTCGGCGGGCCTGGGCGGAGTCCAGTCGTCGGGGCCGTCGACCGGCACGCGGCAGCTCGCGCCGTACTCCTTGCCGGCGAAGCTGCGCGAGTAGTACCAGTGACCGCGGATCCGGTAGGGCACCGACAGGTCGGTCTCGCGCGTGCGCGCCTTGATCTCGTCGAAGAGCTGCTGGCGCAGGTCCGCGAGATGCTCGGTCTGCGCGGCGGTGTACGCGTTCTCCGCCTCGAGGTGCGCGATGACCTCGGGGTCCTCCTTCGCGCGCAGCCACTCGTAGTCGTCGACGAAGGTGTCGCCGTGGTGCGTGGTGGTGACGGGGACCTTCTTCGCGACGGGCGCCTGCGGCGTCGCGACCTGCTGCTCGGACATGCCGGCGAGCCTAGCGAGCCGCACCGACGGCGCAGGCGCAGCGGGTGGTCAGGGGCAGCGGGCAGGATGGAGCCATGACCCGGACGATCGACCTGAACGCGGACCTCGGCGAGGAGATCACCGACGACGCCGCCCTGCTCGCCGTGGTGACGTCGGCCAACGTGGCGTGCGGCTACCACGCCGGTACGCCGGCGACCATGCGCTTCGTCTGCGAGGAGGCCGCGCGGCGCGGCGTCGCGATCGGCGCCCAGGTCTCCTACGCCGACCGCGCGCACTTCGGCCGGCGTGCGCTCGACATCTCGCCCTCGTTGTTGCGCGACCACGTCTTCGACCAGGTCGGCACGCTCTGCGAGATCGCCGATGCGGCCGGCGTCCGCGTCTCCTACGTCAAGCCCCACGGCGCGCTCTACAACCGGGTCGTGACCGACCCGGAGCAGGCCGCCGCGGTCCTCGCCGGGTCGGGTGACCTGCCGGTGCTAGGCCTGCCCGGAGGCGTCTTCGTCGCGGCAGCGGCGGCCGCCGGCAGGCAGGTCTTCCGCGAGGGCTTCCCGGACCGCGGCTACACGCCGTCCGGACAGCTGGTTCCGCGCGACCAGCCGGGCGCGCTTGTCGAGGAGGTCGAGGTCGTCGCGGCCAACGCCGTGCGCCTCGCCGACGCGGTGGACTCGGTCTGCGTCCACGGCGACTCGCCGTCCGCGGTCGACGCCGCCCTGGCCGTACGCCGTGCGCTCGAGGCCGCGGGCTGGTCGCTGGCTCCGTTCGTGCGGTGACAGCCGTGCTGTCGGTGTCGGGGGTGCCCGGGGTGACCGCCGTCCGCCCCGTCGGCGCGACCGCCGCACTGGTCGAGGTCGACGACGCGGCGCACGCGCTGGCGCTGTCACTCTGGCTGCGCTCACGCGTGGCTGCGCTCGACGTCGTGCCCGCCGCTGCGACCGTGCTCGTCGACGGTTGCTCGGCAGCCGACCTGCACGCCGTCGTGGGTCACTGGACGGGCTCCGCCGACACGCCTGACGGACCGCTGGTCGAGGTGCCGGTGGTCTACGACGGTCCCGACCTCGCTGGGGTGGCGGGTCTGCTCGGGCTCACCGTCGACGAGGTCGTGGCGGCCCACACGGAGACCGAGCACGTGGTGGCGTTCTGTGGCTTCGCACCGGGCTTCGGCTACCTGGCCGGCTCGCCGTGGGACGTGCCCCGCCTCGCCTCGCCACGGGCTTGGGTGGAGCCCGGCTCCGTGGGCCTCGCCGCTTCGTGGACCGGCGTCTACCCGACCGCGTCTCCCGGCGGCTGGCAGCTGGTCGGGCGCACGGACGTCGTGCTCTGGGATCCCTCTGCTCCTCGCCCCGCGCTGTTCGAGCCGGGGACCCGGGTGCGCTTCGTGCAGGTTGCTGCACTGGGCGGTGGCTCGTGACGCCGGCCGTGCGGGTTCTCGAGGTGCTGGCGGCAACCGGCCTGGTGACGGTCCAGGACGCCGGCCGGCCCGGCTTCGCTCACCTCGGCGTGCCGCGGGCCGGGTGGCTCGACGAGCCGGCTGCACTGCTGGCCAACCGGCTGGTGGGCAACGAGGCGTCCGCGGCGGTGCTGGAGGTGCTGGGCACGGTCGCAGTGCGTCCCGCAGGGCCGACGTGGGTCGCGGTCACCGGCGCCTGCTCCCCGGTGAGCGTGGCCGGCCGGGCCGTTGCCTTCGGCGAGCCGGTGCACGTCCCCGCCGGCGCGGTCCTGCGCGTGGACCTGCCGATGACCGGTGTCCGCTCGTACCTCGCCGTCGCCGGTGGCATCGCGGTCGAGCCCGTCCTCGGGTCGCGTGCGACCGACACGCTCGCCTGGGTCGGCCCGGCGCGCGTCGAGGGCGGCGCCCGGCTGCCGATCGGCGCTGCTGCGGGCGAACCGCAGGCGCTCGACACCCCGCGCGCGCCGATGGTCTCAGCGCTGCGCCTCCTGCCCGGGCCCCGGGCCGACTGGTTCGACGGGGACCCGCTCGACGCCCTCGTGGCGGGCCCGTGGACCGTGGACGCCGACTCCAACCGCGTGGGGCTGCGCCTGGACGGGCCCGCCCTGCGGCGCCACCCGGCGTACGTCGGAAGGGAGCTGGCCAGCGAGGGCATGGTGCTCGGCGCCGTCCAGGTCCCGCCGTCGGGGAAGCCCGTCGTCTTCCTCGCCGACCACCCGGTGACCGGCGGCTACCCGGTCGCGGCCGTCGTGCACCCCGACGACCTGTGGATGTGCGCGCAGGTGGGGCCGGGGGAGCGCCTCCGGTTCCGTCGCGGCTGACCGTCGTGTTGTGATGGAGGTGTGAACCGAGCTGCCCGCATCGCCGTTGCCGTGACCACCCTCGTGGCCTCCGTGGTCGCGCTGGCCGTCCTCTTCGTGGTGCGCGACGAGCCCGGCGCCGGCAAGCCCTCGACCGGCGGCACGATCGCTCCGGTCTCCACCTCGGTGCCGCGCGTCACCAAGGTGATGGTGGTGATGGTCGAGAACCACTCGCTGTCGCAGATGAAGGCGGGCATGCCGAAGACGTTCGCGTTCGCGTCGAAGTACGCCTACGCGAGCAACTACTACGCGATCCGGCACCCCTCGCTGCCCAACTACATCGCGATCGCGTCGGGCTCGACGTACGGCATCACCGACGACAAGCCGCCGTCGGCCCACCAGCTGAAGGGGCGCAGCGTCTTCAGCCAGGCGCTCGCCAACGGCAGGACCGCTCGGACGTACGCCGACTCGATGCCGTCCAACTGCTACCTGTCCAACTACGGCTACTACGCGGTGCGCCACAACCCGTGGACGTACTTCGTCGACAGCCGCACCGGCTGCCGGAAGTACGACAACCCGGCCTCGCGCTTCGCCACCGATGCTGCCGGCGGGCACCTGCCGAACGTCGGGTTCCTGATCCCCAACGTGGTCCACGACGCGCACGACGGCACGCTCGCGCAGGCGGACGACTGGATCGCGCGACGGATCAACATGATGACCTCCGGCCCGGACTGGGCGGCGGGGCGCCTGGCGATCGTGATCACGGCCGACGAGGACGCCCACAACGAAGGCAACCGGGTGCTGACCGTCGTCGGCTCGAAGTACCAGGCCCACAAGGTCGTCACCACGCGCCTCAACCACTACTCGCTGACGCGGTTCATCGAGGACGTCCTGCACGTCTCGCACCTGCGCAACGCGAGGTACGCCGCCGACATGCGCGCCGCCTTCGGCGTGCGGGTCAGCTGACCTCGTCGTCGGTGGGGCGGGTCCAGGGCGCGAGCTCCGGGTCGTCGGCCTTGTAGGAGCGGACCGGGCCCGGCCCGGTCTCGGCGGTCTCGAAGCGGACCGTGACCACGCCGCTGCCGGCGCCCCAGACCCAGCCGCGGCCCATCCTGGCGTGGACGACGTCCTGACCGGGCCACCACTGGGCGCGCATGCGCGACGGCAGCTCCGGCAGCTCCGGCAGCTCCTCCTCGGGCTCGGCTTCGGCGACGCTGCCGAAGAGGTCGTCCTGCACCCAGTCGGCCAGGCCGCTGACGCCGACGCCGAGGAGCCGCACGCCGCCGCTGGGGTCGAGGTCACCCAGCATCGTGCGCGCCAGGCGGGCGATCGTCGACGCGCTGTCGGTGGGACTGGGCAGCGTGGTCGAGCGGGAGAGCGTCGTGAAGTCGTGGAGCCGCACCTTGATGCTGATCGTGCGTCCGGAGAGGCCGTGCTTGAGCAGCCGCGTCGCGACCGAGGAGGCCTGACGGGTGAGCACCGCCTCCATCACCCTCCGGTCGGTGAGGTCCTCCTCGTAGGTGCCCTCGACGCTGACCGACTTCGCCTCGCGCTCGGCCACGACCGGCCGGTCGTCGAGGGCCCGCGACAGGCGCCAGAGCCCGTGGCCGTGGGCCTGGCCCAGCTCGAGGACGAGCTCCTCCTCGCCGCGTGACTGCAGGTCGGCGACGGTGCTGACGCCCATGCGCCGCAGTCGCTCGGCGGTCGCGGGCCCGACGCCGGGGATCACCTTCACCGACATCGGCCGGAGCAGCTGCTGCTCGCGCCCGGGCTCCACGACGACGAGGCCGTCGGGCTTGTCGAGGTCGCTGGCGACCTTCGCCATGAACTTGCTGGTGCCGATGCCGACGCTGGCGGTGAGCCCGCCGGTCGCCTCGGCAACCCGCGCGCGCAGCTCATGGCCGAACGCGGTCAGGCCCTCGAGGCTGAAGTCGGTCACCCCGCCCGCGGCGAGGTCGACGAACGCCTCGTCGAGGCTGAGCGGCTCGACCAGCGGCGAGACCTCCCGAAGCAGGCCCATCACGATGCGCGACGCCTCGCCGTACGCCGGGAACCGGCCGCCGAGGAACGCCGCGTGCGGGCACCGGGCGCGTGCCTCGCGGGTCGACATCGCGGAGCGGACGCCGAAGACGCGGGCCTCGTAGGAGCACGTGGCCACCACACCGCGTCCGCCCGTGCCGCCGACGATCACCGGCTTGCCCCGGAGCGAGGGCTTGTCGCGCTGCTCGACGGAGGCGTAGAAGGCGTCGAGGTCGAGGTGGAGCACGCTCGCCTCGGACCTCATGGGGCGGAACCTACCCGAGCCGCTTTTCGCGCACAGGGGATGCGGCGGGGTAGTCCTCCACCAGGTGCTGCCACGGCCCCGCGGGGTGGGGTCGTGGGGGAGCACCGTCGCTCCATGACCACCGAGACCACCCAGGCAGGGGCCGTCTTCAAGGCCCGCACCCCCGAGGACCTGCTGGCCGTCGTGCCGGCCGTGCTCGGCTTCCACCCCGAGGAGTCGCTGGTGATGCTCACCTTCGGCGGCCGACGCTCCTTCCACGCCCGCGTGGACCTGCCCGGGGAGCCCGGCCACGTCGGGCGGGTCGTCGACATGATGCTCACCCCGGCGTTGCGCCAGCGACCCGAGACCGTGCTCTTCGTGGCGTACTCCAGCGACGCGGCCCGCGCGGCCTCGACGGCGTTGCACGCGAGCGACGTCTTCGGTGCCCACGGCTTCGCGGTGATCAAGCCGCTCCGCAGCGACGGCACGTCGTGGTTCCACGTCAGCCCGGAGGAGGACCCCGCGCAGGCGACACCCCATCCGTACGACGTGAGCACGCACGCACTGACCGCGCAGTCGGTGCTCGACGGCCGGGTCACCCTCGCCTCGCGCGCAGCCGTGGCCGCGTCGGTGGCGGCCGACCCCGTGGCCGCCGAGGCGGTGCTGCAGGCATGGCTGGTGCAGCTGGCGGAGCCCCTGCCCGACCAGGACGAGGTGCGTGCGCTCGTCGCGCGGGGCCTGGCCGGCGGAGGTCCGCTGGCGGAGCGCGAGGTCGCGCGGCTGGCCCACGCCTGCCTCGACCCCGAGGTGCGCGACGCCGCCTGGTCGGAGCTGCGCAGGGAGACCGTGGAGGCGCAGCTCGACTTCTGGCGCGAGGTCGTCGTGCGCACGCCGGACGTGCTGGTCGCGGGTGTCGCCTCGGTCCTGGCCTTCGCCGCCTGGCTCGCCGGCCACGGGGCGCTGGCGTGGTGCGCGGTCGACCGGTCGTCCGCCGCAGACCCGGAGTGCTCCCTCGCCCGGCTCGTGGCCGACCTCCTCCAGGCCGCGGTGCCACCGACGGCGTGGTCAGACATCGCGCGCGCCACGCAGGCGTAGCCGCTGCCACGTGCGGGTCTCGCCGGTGACAGGACGGACCCAGCCCTGCTTGGTCACCACGGCGAACCAGGGGAGCGGCGCGCCCGACTCTCCGAAGGCCGCCCGGGCCGCTGCCTCCCACCCGGCGTCGAGGTCGTGCCCGCCGGGCTCGCCGACGCGCGTGAGCCAGACGGAGGGCCGCGCGTCCTCGTGGTGCATGGCGAGGAGGGTCAGCACCAGGTCGGTGCGCAGCGCCTGGTCGAGGCCGTCGGCGGGAGCGACGAAGACCTCGCCGCCGGGCACACCGACGTGGACGACGGGAGCGAAGACCCGCGCGCGGGTGCTGCGGCGGAGCTCGAAGACGAGGCGACGCAGGGCTGACTGCGTCGCAGCGTCGAGGGGAGCGGGGTCCATGGGCCGAGCCTGCCCCAAGCCACCGACAGCGGCCGGACGCCTTCCACAGGCGCTCGTTCCGGGTGCCCGAGACGTCCATGAATGCGCGTCTTCATGTGCAGTTCAGGAATATGTCGGCATGATGCAAGGGTGGACCAGCTGATTGCCCCTGAGAGCCCGTCCACCAGCGTCCCCTCGGAGGCCTCGTCTCGCTGGCTGTCGGGGCCGCTCCGCCTGTGGGCGGTGGTCGCGCTCTTCACCGCCCTCGGAGTCGCGCGGTCGCTCCAGGTCGGTGTGCCCTTCCGCGACCCGGGCGGCGCCTACTTCGTCGGTCGGCTGGAGCTGACGGCCGCGATCTTCGCCGGTTGCGTGCTCGCCGAGGCGGTGCTCCGCGCCGGCCTTCCGCTGTCTCCGTCGCGGACCTGGCGGCTGATCCGCGAGAAGTGGACCCCGGCCCGGCTGGCCTGGTCGTGGGTCGCGTTGCTGGCGTACCACGTGACCTACCTCGTCTATCACAACCTCAAGAGCTGGAACGACCTGCGCGACCCGCACGACCAGTGGCTGCTCGACGTCGACCGCGCCCTGTTCTTCGGCCACAGCCCGGCCGTCCTCCTGCATGACCTGCTCGGCGAGCACGCCGCGGCGTGGACGCTCTTCGTCTGGTACGAGACCTTCCCGACGCTCGTCGTCATCGCGTTCCCCGCCTGCGTGGCCCTGGCGACGCGTCTGAAGGACGCCTACGCCTGCATCGCGGCGTTCGTCTGGGTGTGGATGCTCGGCACCGGCACCTACTACCTGATCCCGACGCTGGGCCCGTTCCACTCGGCGCCGCAGGAGTTCGCGGGCCTGCCGCACATGCCGATCCAGGACACCCAGGCTCGCTACATGCAGCAGTGGGACAACCTCCGGGCCGCCCCGCACGCGGATGACGCCTTCGCCCAGGTGGCTGCGTTCGCCAGCCTCCACGTCGGCGTCGCGGCCGTGATCATGGGCGTCCTCTGGTGGCACCGCCTCCGCCTCGCGACTGCCGTCATGGCCGTATTCGTGGCTGGCACCATGGTCGCGACGGTCTACCTGGGCTGGCACTTCTTCGTCGACGACCTCGCCGGCCTCGCGATCGCGGCGCTGGCGTGGACGCTCGGCCCGCTGACCGTCGGCGTACGACGGAGGCCGGTGCGCGTGTCATGAGTGACCCGGCGAAGCGGCTCTGGGCGCGCGTCCGCTTCCTGGTCTCCTGGACGCTGGCGCTCGCGGTGGTCGGCATCGCCCTGCCGCGCGCGGTGGACGTCTCGTGGCACGGCGTGGTCCCGGTGCTGACGTCGCTGCACTGGACCGCGCTCGTCGTGCTCGTGGCGATCTGGTTCCTCGGGCTCTTCGTCCACTCGTTCGTGCTCACCGCGGCGGCGCCGAGCCTCACCCACCGGCGCGCCCTCACCCTCAACGTGACCGGCAGCGCCGTGTCCAACGTCGTCCCGCTCGGCGGTGCGGCCGGGGTGGAGCTCAACCGCCGGATGATGCGGGGCTGGGGGATCGAGGCGCACTCGTTCGCCGGCTACACGTTCCTGACGAACCTCTGGGACGTCCTCTCCAAGCTGCTCCTGCCGATCATCGCCGTGGCGGTGCTGGCCCGGTCCGACGAGACGGTGACGACGCCGCTCAAATGGGCCTTCATCGTCGGCGCGGTGGCGTTCGCCGTCGTCGCCGGGCTGGCGGTGATGCTGCTCGGCAGCGTCCGCTGGGCCACGCTGCTGGGCCGCGCGATCCAGCGCGTCCTGCGTCCGTTCTTCGGCCTCGCCGGCCGCCCGTCGCCCGACGTCGTCCACGCCCTGCTCGAGACGCGCCGCGAGTGCGCCCAGCTGGTCGCCAACGGCTGGCTGCGCATGTCGCTCGGCATCCTCGGCTACGTCGCGCTGCAGTGCATCCTGCTCGGCACCTGCCTCGAGCTGACCGGCGCGGAGGTCACCCGGGTCGACGTCCTCGCCGGCTTCGCGGTCGAGCGGATGCTCACCGTGCTTCCGGTGACGCCGGGCGGTGTCGGCGTCGCTGACCTCGGCCTCGTCGGCGTCCTCCTCGCCCTGGGCGGTGACCCGGCGGGCGTGACCGCGGCGGCCGTGCTGTACCGCGGCTTCGTCTTCGCTGCCGAGATCCCCGTCGGCGGCGGCACGCTGGGCCTCTGGCTCCTCGGCCAGCGACTGCAGGCGCGCAACGCCCCGCTGCGGCTGCGGGAGCCGGGGGAGACCCGCCGCATCGCCCACGTCACCGACGTCTTCCTGCCGCGCCTCGGCGGCATCGAGACGCACGTCGACGACCTGGTCCGCCACCAGCGGGCCGTCGGCATCGACGCCGAGGTCCTCACCCCGACCCCCGCCGGTGCCGGCCTCGACCCTGAGTGGGTACGCCGGATCCCCGCCGGCGCCGCCCGCGCCTCCATCGCCGACTACGACGTGGTGCACGTCCACGTCTCGATGTGGTCCCCCTACGGCGTCGGCGTCGCGCGCGCGGCGATCGCCGCCGGCGTACCCACGCTGCTGACGGTGCACTCGATGTGGGCCGGTGCCGGCGGCGTGATCCGGCTCGCCGCGCTGGCCGGTCTGCGCCGCTGGCCGGTCGCCTGGTCCGCCGTGAGCGGTGCGGCGGCTGACACGTTCCGGCGCTCGCTCGGTGACACCGAGGTGGCCGTGCTGCCCAACGCGATCGACGTTGACGACTGGCGTGACCCGGTTCCCGCGCTCGCGGAGGCCGTGCCGGTCGTGCCGGCTCCGCGCGGGCCGATCACCCTGATCTCCGTCATGCGGCTCATGCCGCGCAAGCGCCCGGTGCACCTGGTCCGGCTCTTCGAGTCGGTCCGCGCCGCGACGCCCGGTGTCGACCTGCGCCTCGTGATCGTCGGCGACGGCCCGCTCCGGCGCCGCGTCGAGCGCCGGGTGGCGCGTGCCGGCCTCGGCGACGTGGTGCGCCTGACCGGTCGCCTGACCCGCGAGCAGGTCCTCGATGAGCTCCGCGCCGCCTCGATCTACGTCGCACCCGCCCCGAAGGAGTCCTTCGGCATCGCCGCCCTCGAGGCGCGCTGCGTCGGCCTCCCGATCGTCGCGAGCAGGGCCAGCGGTGTGGGCGAGTTCGTGCGCCACCAGGAGGACGGCCTGCTCGTCGGCGGCGACGCCGAGATGGTGCGCGCCCTGATCCGCCTGGTCGCCGAGCCCGGCCTGCGCGCCCGCATCGCCACGCACAACCGCGCGGTCGCGCCGCCGTTCGACTGGAGCGACGTGCTCCGCCAGACCGAGGACCTGTACGCCGTGGCCGCCGCCCGTGCCGAGGTCGCCACCGCGACGACCGCGCCGCGCGAGGCGGAGCTGGTCGCCGAGGAGGCCTGACGCCGCGATGGCGACGATCGTCTCGCTCCACGCGCACCCCGACGACGAGGCACTGCTCACCGGAGGCTGGCTGGCGCAACGGGCACGTGCCGGTGACCGCGTCGTGCTCGTCTTCGCCACCGACGGCGATGCCGGGCTGAGCGACCACGACGGACCGCTGGGCGCTCGCCGGCGGGAGGAGGGCGAGGCGTCCGCCCGTGCGCTCGGGGCGGCCCGCGTCGTCTGGCTCGGTCACGCCGACTCCGGCATGGCCCACGCGCCCACGACCTGTCCCGGTCGCTTCGTCGACGTGCCGGTCGCGGAGGCCGCCCGGGCGCTCGCCGCGGTCCTCGACGAGGAGCAGGCCGACACGCTCACCGGCTACGACGCAAACGGCGGCTACGGCCATCCCGACCACGTCGCCGTGCACCACGTCGCCCGGGCCGCGCAGGGCCTCGCCAGGCGCCGGCCGGTGCTGCTCGAGGCGACCCGTGACCGCCGGGGCCTGGTGCGGCTGCTCCGCGTCCTGCGTCCGCTGGGGCCGCTGCTGCCCGGTCTGACGCTGCCCGCCGGCGAGATCTACGCCGACCCGGCCGACGTACGCCTGGTCGACGTCCGTGACGCGGTCGACGCCAAGCGCGCGGCCCTCGCCGCCCACGCCAGCCAGGCGACCGGGGGAGTGCGCACGGTCCGGCTGCTGCTCGCCCTCCCCGGCCCTCTCGCGCGCCGCGTGCTCGGCCGCGAGTGGTTCGTCGAAGTTCCCTGAGGCACGGCCTCCTCGCGCCCTGCGGCAGGATGGAGCCATGGCCTTCCAGATCGCCCAGGACCCCGCCGCCGACCAGGTGCTCACCGACAGCGCGTTCGCGCTCCTCGCCGGCATGGCGCTGGACCAGCAGTTCCCGATGGAGCACGCCTTCCGCGGCCCGGCGAAGATCCTCGAGCGCTTCGGCAGCATCGACCCGCGCGACATCGCCGCGGCCGACCCGGAGTCGTTCGCTGCGCTCTGCGCGACCACGCCCGCCATCCACCGCTTCCCGGGCTCGATGGCGGCCAAGCTCCAGGCGCTCGCGCAGGTCATCGTCGACGAGTACGACGGCGACACCGCGCGGCTGTGGAACGAGGCGAAGGACGGCAAGGACCTGCTCAAGCGGATGACCGCGCTGCCGGGCTTCGGCAAGCAGAAGGCCCAGATCTTCGTGGCGCTGCTCGCCAAGCAGGTCGGTGTCCGTCCGGAGGGGTGGGAGGCCGCCGTGGGTGACTACGCGCTCGAGGGCCACCGCTCCGTCGCGGACGTCGTCGACGGTGTGTCGCTGCTCAAGGTGCGGGAGTACAAGCAGGCCAAGAAGGCTGCTGCGAAGGCTGCGAAGTAGTCCACGCCGCGCCTCACACCGGGCGGTGGCGAGGAACGTTGGGAAGCCGTGGCAGACTATGCCCGCGGCTCTTGACGACAGCGGGACTTGCCGCGCCCCAAACCCAGATTTCTCCAAGAGGTGTTCGTGTCGCGCAACCTGCTTCCGGCCGAGGTCCTGTCCCATCCTGAGATCGTCGGGCTGGTGACCATCGCGGAGCCGACCGGCACCGTGACCCCCGAGCAGGTCCGCAAGGCGGCCGAGGCCGCCGCCATCGAGCCCCGCCACCTCAAGGCGCTGCTCGTGCACCTGTCCGCCGAGGGCATCACGGTCGCGATGAACGCCGACGACCACAAGGCCGTCGCCGCCACCGCTCCGCGCAAGACCGCCACGGCTCCGGCCAAGAAGGCCGCGGCGGCCCCGGCCAAGACGGCTGCCGCTCCGGCGAAGAAGGCCGCTGCCCCGCGCAAGACCGCGGCGCAGAAGAAGGCCGAGGCGGCCGAGCTCGTCGAGGTCGAGGTCCCGGCTGCTGCCGTGGTCGGCCCCGACGGCAAGAAGATCCTTCCCGACCTTCCGGACGAGGCGTTCGAGAAGGAGAAGGACTCCGAGGAGATCAAGGAGGTGGAGAAGGAGTCCGAGTCCTTCGTCATCTCCTCGAGCGACGACACCGACGAGCCGGTCCAGCAGGTCATGGTCGCCGGCGCGACCGCCGACCCGGTCAAGGACTACCTCAAGCAGATCGGCAAGGTCCCGCTCCTCAACGCCGAGATGGAGGTCGAGCTCGCCAAGCGGATCGAGGCGGGTCTCTTCGCCTCCGAGAAGCTCGCCCAGGGCGGCAAGATCTCCCCGAAGCTCCTCGACGAGCTGGAGTGGATCACCGCCGACGGCGGCCGTGCCAAGAACCACCTGCTCGAGGCCAACCTGCGTCTCGTCGTCTCCCTCGCCAAGCGCTACACCGGCCGCGGCATGCTCTTCCTGGACCTGATCCAGGAGGGCAACCTCGGTCTGATCCGCGCGGTCGAGAAGTTCGACTACACCAAGGGCTACAAGTTCTCGACGTACGCCACGTGGTGGATCCGCCAGGCGATCACGCGCGCCATGGCCGACCAGGCCCGCACCATCCGCATCCCGGTGCACATGGTCGAGGTCATCAACAAGCTCGCGCGCGTCCAGCGCCAGATGCTCCAGGACCTGGGCCGTGAGCCCACCCCGGAGGAGCTGGCCAAGGAGCTCGACATGACCCCCGAGAAGGTCATCGAGGTCCAGAAGTACGGCCGCGAGCCGATCTCGCTCCACACCCCGCTGGGTGAGGACGGCGACTCCGAGTTCGGCGACCTGATCGAGGACTCCGAGGCGATCGTCCCGGCCGACGCCGTGTCGTTCACGCTCCTCCAGGAGCAGCTGCACGCCGTCCTCGACACGCTCTCCGAGCGTGAGGCGGGCGTCGTCTCCATGCGCTTCGGCCTCACCGACGGCCAGCCGAAGACCCTCGACGAGATCGGCAAGGTCTACGGCGTCACGCGCGAGCGCATCCGCCAGATCGAGTCCAAGACGATGTCGAAGCTGCGCCACCCGTCGCGCTCGCAGGTCCTGCGCGACTACCTCGACTGACCGCTCACTCCGAGCACGTACGACGCCCCCGGCCGCTGTGGTCGGGGGCGTCGTCGTATGGGGGCCCTGCCCGAACCAACACGTTGACGTGTCATCGAGCACCGTTTCCGCAGGTCGGCGAGATAGTGGATACGTCAATGTGTCGGTTCGGGCCGCAGGACCCGTGGGAGAGGCACGACGCGGTGTTCGTGTCCGGCCTGGCCTGCGTCCTGGGCCTCGTCGCGGCCGTGCTGGGCAGACGCTGGTGGCGTGCGTCCGGGGGAGTCGCGGACGCCGACGCCCGGCGTACGCCATGATCAGCGCATGCTGACTGCTGCCGCGGTGTTCGCCGCCCTCGCCGGGCTCCTGCACGTCTACATCTGGGCGATGGAGTCCCTCGTCTTCACGACGAAGGGCCGCAAGGTCTTCGGGCTCACCGCGGAGGAGGCGGCCAACCCCAACGTGCAGTCGCTCTTCTACAACCAGGGCTTCTACAACCTCTTCCTGGCGATCGGCACGCTGGTCGGCGTCGGCTTCGTGCTCGCCGACGGGGGCCGCCCGGGCCCGGCGCTGATCGTCTTCGGCACCGGCTCGATGCTGGGCGCTGCGATCGTGCTGGTCACCCACGACGCGAAGATGCTGCGTGGTGCGGTCGTGCAGGGCACCTTCCCGCTGGTCGCGCTCGCGCTCCTCGCGGTCCACGCGTTGACCCGCTGAGAAGTACCCCCTAGGCGAGCGGCGCCGTGCGCGGCCACGGCTGGCCCGCCTCGAGCTGGCCTGCCTCGATCTGGGCCGCCACGGCCAGGAGCCTGGCTTCCGTGCCCGGGCGTCCCACGAGCTGCACCGCGACGGGTCGCCCCTCGGGGTCGAGACCCGCGGGGACGGTCATCGCCGGCCAGCCCACGATGTTCCACGGCGCGGCGAACGGCGCGAACCGCGCGTTGGCGGCCACGGACCGCAGCCAGCCGCGGCTCGACCAGGCCTGCGCCTTGACGGGCGGCTGCGCCAGCGCCGGTGTCAGGAGCACGTCGACGTCGTCGAAGAACGCCTCGGCGCGCGCCCGCCAGGCCTCGCGTCGCTTCGGCTTCGGGTGCCCGCGTCGTGCCAGCGCGCGCCCGATCGCCGCGTGTCGGCGGTTCCGCTTCTCCAGGCTTCCCGGATCAGCGAGCAGGTCGGCCTCCTCGGCGGTGCCGGTCGTCCACAGCGCCATGCCGGTGGTCGTCAGCAGCGTCGCGGAGTAGCGCGGGGTCTGGTCCGTGACGCGGTGTCCGGCGTCCCGCAGCAGGTCCGCGACGCGCTCGGCCGCCTCGCGCCAGGGCGCGGCGACCGGTGTCATCGGCGCGGGGGCGCGGGTCGAGAGCGCGACGCGGAGCGCCCCGGGAGCCCCCACCTCGGCCAGCTCGGGCCGCCCTGCCAGGACCGCCAGCATCAGCGCGGCGTCGGCCACCGTGGTCGCGAGCGGACCGTGCTCGGACATGCCATTCCAGTGGCTGGTCCGGTCGTCGCTCGGCACGACGCCCGAGCCCGGCTTCATGCCGACGAGGCCACAGCACGCAGCCGGGATCCGGATCGAGCCCATCCCGTCGTTGCCGTGTGCGATCGGCACGTCGCCCGCAGCCACAGCGGCCGCGGAGCCACCGGAGGAGCCCCCGGGCGTGCGGTCCGGGTCCCACGGGTTGCGGGTGATGCCGAACCGGGAGTCGGTGACGCCCCAGACGCAGAGCTCGGGGACCCGGGTCAGCCCGACCACCACCGCGCCGGCGGCGCGGAGACGGCGTACGACCTCATGGTCGGCGTCGCGCGGGGTGGGGTCGGTGGCGAGCGACCCGTCCCGCAGCGGCTCGCCCGCGACCGGCACGGTGTCCTTGATCGCGACCGGTACGCCGGCCAGCGGCAGGGTGGACCGCTCCGGGTGCTGGTCGATCGCGTCGGCCTCGGCCAGTGCCGCCTCCGTCCGGACCACCTGCCAGGCGTTGGTCACCGCCTGGCTGCGGGCGATCCGCTGCAGGGCCCGGTCGGTTGCTTCGCGTGCGGTCAGGCTCCCGGCACGGACGGCGGCGGCGGTCTCGACAGCGGTCAGCTCCATCCCTGCACGGTAGCGACCGCCCCATCGCTCCCCGCGCACAAACCGGTTGACCGGCCCGGGAGGATCGGGCCATGAGACGCCGCGGGATCCTCGACGCCGTGCCCCTGTTCATCCCGGCGATCCCGTTCGCGTTCGTGCTCGCGGTCGCGATCCTCGACTCGGGCGTCAACGAGATGACCGGCCTCTCCAGCTCCCTCATCGTGTACGCCGGGGCCGCGCAGCTCACCCTGGTGACCCTGCTCGGCGCGGGCGCCGCGTGGGCGGCGGTGACGGCGGCGTTCGTGGTCAACACGCGGCACGCGCTCTACTCGCTGGCGCTCGCGCCCGCGTTCCAGCGGCAGCCGGCGTGGTTCCGGTGGGTGGGGTCGGCGCTGCTCATCGACCAGATGTTCGTGCTGGCCGAGCCGCACCGGGACGACGACCCCGACGACTTCCGGCGCTACTACCTCAGCGCCGCGCTCTTCATGCTCGTGGCCTGGAACCTGTGCACGGCGGTCGGCCTGCTGGTCGGGCCGTCCGTGCCGACCGACTGGGGGCTGGGCTTCGCGGTGCCGGTGATGTTCACCGGGATGCTCGTGCCGGGTCTCGTCGGCGCCGCACCGCCGAAGGTCGTCGCGGCTGTCGTCGCCGGTGCCGCCACCGTCCTCGCCGCCGACCTGCCCAACCGCAGCGGACTCCTCGTGGGCGCAGCAGCGGGTGTCCTCGCGGGTCTTGCGGCCGCCCGCCTGGCGCCGGCCAGGTCGCCGCAGGAGGTCGACGCATGAGCGACCTCGCCGCGGTCCTCCTGGTCGGCCTCGGCACCTTCGCCAGCCGCGCGGTCTTCATCCTGGGCCTGGCCAACCGCCGCATCCCCGCGCGGGTCCTCCAGGCGCTCGAGTACGTCGGCCCCGCCACGCTCGCGGCCCTCGTCGCCTCCCTGCTGACCAGCGAGGGAGGCTCGGGCATCGGGTGGCCCGAAGCGGCCGGGCTCGCGGCAGCGGTCGCCTGCGGCCTGCGGACCCGCAACCTCACGGTGATCCTGGTGGTCGGGATGGCGGCGTACTGGGTGGTGGGCGCGGCCGCCTGACCCCGGCTCAAGGGCCCCAGCCCGGGGTCCTGCACTGGGGAGGGCCTGTCCGGGCCCGCTCAGGGAGGCGATGGGCAGCAGCCGCCGCCGAGCGGAGAGTCGAGAGGTGCGCCGGCCCCATCCGGGTGGCCTCGTCGGGGGCGTGAGACATGGGGAGTACGTCCATGGACGTTCGCACGAACCGGACGGCGCGTCGCCGCGTCTTCTCCGCAGCAGCCGCCCTGCTTCTCGCGGGGCTCGGCCTCGCGGCCACGACGGCGCCTGCGAGCGCGTCGGTCTCCACTGACGGTGGCTTCGAGTTCGCCGACGGCAACCTCGCCCCGCAGGCGTCGATCAACAACGACTGGAACAGCTTCGCGCCGGTCACCTGGACCGGCACCGCGCCGTACCGGGTCACGTCGAAGAACGTCGGTGGCTGGACCCTGGGTGGGCTCGAGGACGCGCAGTCGGCGACCTCCGACACCGGCTTCGCCGGGGGCACCAAGCAGGACCAGGACTGCGCCACGCTGGCTCCGTCCAAGGCACCCAACAAGGACGACCTGCAGCGCGTCTACCTCACGACGAAGCTCGTCGGCGGTGACGTCTTCCTCGGCCTGAGCTGGATCCGGATCCCGCAGAACACCACCTCGCCGTCGGCCCACATCGGCTTCGAGTTCAACAAGGCGCAGAACGGCGCGTGCGCGGGCAGCGGCCTGGTCAAGCGCACCGCGGGCGACATGCTCGTCGTCTACGACTTCGAGGGCGGCACCGACGACCCGGTGATCACCCTGCGCCGCTGGACCACCTCCGGCGCCTGCGAGGTCGCCTCCGACGCCGCTCCGTGCTGGGGCGTGGCCGACAACCTGACCGACCTCGGCTTCGCGGAGGCGAAGGTCAACGCCGTCGCCGCCGTCACCGACACCCTCAAGCCCGGTGGCGCCAACCCCGGCATCAAGGAGTTCGGCGAGGCCGGCATCAACCTGACCGACGCGCACGTCTTCCAGCCCAACCAGTGCGAGTCCTTCGGCAAGGCGTATGCCGTCAGCCGCTCGTCCGGCAACTCGGGCACCGCACAGATGAAGGACCTCGTCGGCCCCGGCAACTTCACCATCAGCAACTGTGGGGCGATCACGATCCACAAGGCGACCGAGAACGGCGACGACTCGTTCAACTTCGACGCCACCGGCGGCCTGACGCCGGCCACGTTCGACCTCTCCGGCGGCGGCACGCAGTCGTTCACGGACGCGCAGCAGGGCAGCTACACGGTCACCGAGGACATGACGACCGGCCAGGCGACCACCGGTGGATGGAGCCTGCGGGCCCTCACCTGCACCAGCACGGGCACCGGCACCTCGACCGTCACGAACCTCGTCACCAGGAGCGTGTCGATCACGCTCGCGGCGGGAGGAACGGTGGACTGCACGTTCACCAACCGGCAGAAGCTCAGCCCGACACTGGCCACGAAGCTCAACGGCGACCAGCCGAGCATCTCGGTCCCGGTCGGCTCGAGCGTCCACGACACCGCCACGCTCAGCGGCGCCTCGGCAACCGCCGGCGGCACGGTGACCTACACCGCGTACACCGACAGCGCGTGCACCACCGGAGCGCGTGACGCCGGCACGAAGGCCGTGACCAACGGCGTCGTCGCCGACTCCGACGCCCTCGCGTTCACGAGCGCAGGCACCTACTACTGGAAGGCCGTCTACACGGGTGACGCCGGCAACTTCGGCGCCATGAGCACCTGCACCGACGAGGTGCTGACCGTGGCGCCCAGGAGCCCGGCGGCGACGACCGCGCAGCACCTGAAGCCGAACGACTCGTTCGCGCTGACCGGCGGCTACAACGCCTCGGGTGACGTCACCTTCGCGCTCTACAGCCCGTCCGACGCGACGTGCGCGGGGACCCCGGCGTACACGGAGACGGTGGCGCTGGCCGGCGACGCTGCTGCGACCACGAACACGACGTTCGTCGCCTCGGCGCAGGGCGTCTGGCGCTGGAAGGTCGTCTACGTCGGCGACGGCAACAACCACGGCGTCACCCTCGGGTGTGGCGTGGAGCAGTTCACGATCGACAACGACAGCACGTCGTAGCCGACCCCGACAGCCCGGCCGCGGCACCTGTGCCGCGGCCGGGTCATGTCATCCCGCAGCGACGAGCGCGACGGCGACGCCGCAGAGCGCCAGCCCGATCGCCTGCCCGCCGAGCACGCGCTCGCGCAGCACGAGCGCCGCGAGCAGGATCGTGAACGCCGGGTAGAGCGAGGTGAGGATCGACGACACCGTCAGCGACCCCTGCTGGGCGGCCAGCATGAAGGCGCCGGTGGCTGCCAGGCCGAGCAGCCCACACACCACCCCCGCGTACGCCGCCCGCTCGCGCGGCACCCACGGCGCGCGCGCCGCGACGGCCAAGGCGGCGACGACGACGGCCGCGGCGAGCTGGTTGACGCCGAGCGGCAGGAAGCCGCTGCCGTCGTGGACCTGGCCGAGCGCGGCGAACTGCGCACCGAAGCCGAGGCCGGCGAGCACGCCGTCGAGCACGCCCGTGGAGCCGGACGCGCTGCTGGACGCGCTGTCGGCCCGCGGGTCACGCGCGACCAGCCAGATGCCCGGCAGTGCGCAGGCGATGCCGACCCAGACCAGTGCTCCGGGCCGCTCGCCGAGGGCCAGGCCGACCAGCACCGGAAGGACCGCCGCGCCCACTCCGGAGATGGGCGCGACGACGCCCATGCGCCCCGAGGACAGGCCGCGGTAGAGGAAGGCCGTGCCGACGCCACCGCCGATGCCGCCGAAGGCCGCCCACAGCAGGTCGGCGGACGTGGGGGAGCCGGGCAGCACGGGGCCGAGCGCCACCACGAGGAGGCCGGCCCCCAGGGCGGCCGTGAACGCGACCGCCCACGGTGAGGCCCTCCGGGAGAGCAGCCCGCCGGCGAAGTCGGCGACGCCGTAGGCGATCGCCCCGCCGAGCGCGAGGAGCACGACCACCATCAGGTGCTCACCGCACCGACGACCAGCGCGGTCACCGCTGCGAGCCCGAAGCAGAACTCGATCAGCATCGAGAGACCTACCGCCTTGACCGCGTGCCACGTGGACGCGCGGGCCGGACCGGCGCCGAGGCGGCGTGACTCGGCCAGGAAGACGCCCAGGACGAAGCCGAGCGGCAGCCCGATCACCGGGACCACGAAGAAGCCGACGACACCGACCACCGCGCCGAGCAGCAGCGTCGAGCGGGGCACGCCCGCAGCCTTCAGGCGGCGTCCGGGGACGGCGTACTGGAGGAAGGTGCCGGCGAGGCCGAGGGCGACGACGACGGCGGCGAACCACCACGCGGTAGAACCAGTGACGGTGGAGGCCCACGCGATCGAGGTGCCGACGATGAGGATCGTGCCGGGCAGGACCGGGACGAGGATGCCGACCAGGCCGATCGCGGTGAGGAGCAGGAAGATCAGGTCGTAGCGGAAGTCCACGGGGTGACTCTCTCAGAAGACGCGACCGGCCCCGGTCCGCCGCAGGGGCAGGACCGGGGCCGGTCGTGAGGTCAGTCCGTCAGGAGGAGAGCTTGGCGGTCTCGTCGACGACGTTGACGGCGACGTCGCGGAGCTTGTCCTCGTGCTCGCGGGCGTGGTGTGCGCAGAAGAGCAGGTCGAAGCCGGACGCGAGCTCGACCTTGAGGTAGGCCTGAGCGCCGCAGCGGTCGCAGCGGTCGGTGGCGGTCAGGGTGCTGGCGGGAGCAACTGCTGTAGTCACAATCGGCCTCGTTTCTTCCGTGGTGCCCGGCTCAACGAGCCATCGGGGTAGATGATTCCCCGGATGTCTCGTGGCTCCGGCCACATCCTCACCTGCTGGACATCTTCCCGGTGCCCAGAAGTGGTTGCTTCCAAGTGTGGGGGCGATGGGTGCTGGTGTCCGGCCAACATACAAACCCGGGCAAGCGAATTCCGCGCAAGGCGTGCCTGCCGGGCCGCGTGGCGTGTCGCCGGTAGATTCACGCCTGACATGACTGCTGTGAAGGACACCGAGATCGACAACTCGTACAACGCCGCGCACCTCCTGGTCCTCGAGGGCCTGGAGGCGGTCCGCAAGCGCCCCGGCATGTACATCGGCTCCACCGACACCCGCGGTCTCATGCACTGCGTGTGGGAGATCATCGACAACGGCGTGGACGAGGCGCTGGCCGGCCACGCGCACCGTGTCGAGGTGACGCTGCACGGCGACGGCTCCGTCGAGGTCTACGACGACGGTCGCGGCATCCCGACCGACAAGGAGCCCCGCACCGGCCTGACCGGCGTCGAGGTCGTCGCGACCAAGCTCCACGCGGGCGGCAAGTTCGGTGGCGGCTCCTACAACGCCACCGGTGGCCTCCACGGCGTCGGCCTCTCGGTCGTCAACGCACTGTCCTCCCGGATGGACATCGACGTCGACCGCTCGCCCTCGCAGCAGGGCATCTCGTTCCGCCGCGGCGTGCCCGGTGTCTTCGACGGCGACAAGCCGACCGCAGCCTTCACACCCACTGCCGGCCTGACCCGCAAGGGCAAGCGCGTCGCCAAGGGCAAGAGCGGCACCCGGGTGCAGTTCTGGCCGGACCGCCAGATCTTCACCAAGGACGCCGACTTCGTCTACGACGAGCTCGTCACCCGCGCCCGCCAGACGTCGTACATCGTGCCGGGGCTGGAGCTGGTCATCAGCGACCTGCGCGGCAGCGAGCCGGTCACCGAGAGCTTCAAGCACGAGGGCGGCATCGCGGAGTTCGCGGAGTTCCTCAGCAGCGGCGAGCCGGTGACCGAGGTCCTGCGCCTCCAGGGCACCGAGACGTTCACCGAGACCGTGCCGATGCTCGACGAGGCCGGCCACATGACGCCCCAAGACGTCGAGCGCGAGCTCTTCGTCGACGTCGCGCTGCGCTGGTCCAACAACTACGACACCGAGCTCCGCTCGTACGTCAACGTGATCGCGACACCCAAGGGCGGCACCCACGTCAGCGGCTTCGAGACGGCGGTGACCAAGGCGTTCAACGACGTCATGCGCTCGGCGAAGGTGCTCAAGGTCAACGACACCGACGTCATCAAGGACGACGTGCTCGAGGGCCTCACCGCCGTCGTGACGGTGCGCCTGGCCGAGCCGCAGTTCGAGGGCCAGACCAAGGAGATCCTCGGCACGCCGGCCGCGCGCACCATCGTGCGCAAGGTCGTGATGGCCGAGCTCAAGAAGTGGCTGACCTCGACGAAGGCTGCCGACAAGCGTCAGTCGAAGCTGGTCATGGAGAAGGTCTCCGGCGCCGCCAAGACCCGCATCGCGGCGCGCACCCACAAGGAGACCCAGCGCCGCAAGAACGCGCTGGAGTCCTCCGCGCTGCCGGCCAAGCTCGCTGACTGCCGCAGCAGCGACAACGACCGCACCGAGCTCTTCATCGTCGAGGGTGACTCCGCGCTCGGCACCGCCAAGCTCGCGCGCAACTCGGAGTTCCAGGCGCTGCTGCCGATCCGCGGCAAGATCCTCAACGTGCAGAAGGCCTCCGTCGCCGACATGCTCAAGAACACCGAGTGCGCCTCGATCATCCAGGTCGTCGGCGCCGGCTCGGGTCGCACGTTCGAGATCGAGCAGGCGCGCTACGGCCGGATCATCTTCATGGCCGACGCCGACGCCGACGGCTCGCACATCCGCTGCCTGCTCGCGACGCTCTTCATGAAGTACATGCCCGAGCTGATCCGCGCCGGCCGTGTCTTCACGGCCGTGCCGCCGCTGCACCGGATCGAGATCGTGCAGCCGAAGAAGGGCCAGGAGAAGTACGTCTACACGTACTCCGACGACGAGCTCCAGCGGAAGCTCGCGGAGCTGAAGAAGAAGGGCGCCCGGGTCAAGGACCCGGTGCAGCGCTACAAGGGCCTCGGCGAGATGGATGCCGACCAGCTGGCCGAGACGACGATGGACCCACGCCACCGCACGCTGCGCCGGATCACCGTCGACGACGCCGAGGGTGCTGCCCAGATCTTCGAGCTGCTGATGGGCTCCGACGTGGCTCCGCGCAAGGAGTTCATCGTCCAGGGCGCCTACGAGATCGACGTCGACGCGCTCGACGCGTGACACTCGACCGGTGACTCCCGCAGCGGCCCGGGCCGCCGTCCTCAAGCAGCTCAAGGCACGCGGCTTCAAGGCCCGTCGTGGGCACCTCCGCCTCGGCGTCGGCGACCTCTGGTGGTACGTCGACGCGCGCATCGCCGGCGTCGGCTCGGCCGCTCAGGTGGTGGCCGAGGTCGGTTGCTGGACCCCCGACCTGCCGCCGGAGCCCGACGGGGGAGCCGTCGACTGCCCCTTGCTCCTCGACGTGGTCGTGGGCGAGGCCGTGGCCGACACCGATGCGCTGGTCGACCGGGTCTCCACCATCGGCGACCTGGCCACCCTCGGGCAGCGCCTCGACGACCTCCCGGGCGCGCTCGTCGACAAGGCGCTGCGCGACCTGCTCTGACGCATCGCCTAAGTTGGCGGGGTGACCGACCTCGCCATCCAGGACCGGCTCTTCCCCGACGCGCGCTGCTTCGGCTGTGGGCCTGCCAACGCCGACGGGCTGCGCCTCAAGAGCCACCCCGCCTCCGACACCGTCGTCACGGCGAGCTTCACGCCGTGGCCCCAGCACGACAACGGCGTCGGCTTCCTCAACGGCGGCATCATCGCCACCGTGCTCGACTGCCACAGCGGGGCCGCGGCGTTCCATCACGCCGACCTGCGCGGCTGGGCGCCCCTGGGCGGCGCACCCTTCGCGTTCGTCACCGCGGGCATCGACCTGCGCTACCTGCGGCCGGCGCCGCTCACCGCGACGGTCGACCTGGTCGCCGAGGTGCGTGAGGCGTCGGAGGACGCCGTCACCGTCGACGTACGGCTGGAGCACGAGGGCACGGTCCGGGCCGAGGCTGTCGCGCTGTGGAAGCGCTGGCGGCCGCGGGCCTAGGCCTCGAGCAGCGCGAGCAGCTTGCGGGTCGTGTTCCAGTTGCGCACCGACATCTCCTTGTAGAGCTTCGTGCCGACGACCTTCGTGAGCCGGCTCTTGCTGGCGAGCTCCGCGACACGCGTCGTGTAGAGGACGCCAGGGCCCTTCCAGAGCCGGTCGACGTCGGGGTTGGGGTCGGGCATCCGCTCGAGCGCGTCGGCGGGGGAGAGGCCGGGGCGCAGGAAGTAGACGTCGGGGCGGACGTCGGGGTCGTCGAGCTCCTTCGGCGCCTTGGCGACGACCTTCGCGATCTCGTCGTGACTGCGGACGAGCACCGAGATCGTCAGCCCGAACGCGTCGGTGATGACCTTCTCGAGCTCCTCCTCCGTCGGCCGCTTCGGCGCGGAGAAGAGCACGTTGCCGCTGTTGATGTACGTCGACACGTCGGCGTAGCCCGCCTCCCGGAAGGCCTCCGCGAGCTCCTTCATGACGATCTTGTTGTTGCCGCCCACGTTGATGCCGCGCAGCAGCGCGACGTACCGATCGCTCATGGCTCCGACGGTAGTGGCTAGGGTCGAGCCATGTTCGGCTCCGTGGAGATCCTCGTCCTCACCGTCTTCTTCTGGTTCGTCAGCGTCTGGGTCTTCTACATGATCATCAAGGCCGCGGTCCGCAACGGGATCCTGGAGGCCGACGCGCAGCGCCGCAGCCCCCGGCGTCCGTACGCCAACCTCACGTACGACGAGATCCAGCAGCGCATCGCGGAGCACCGCGCGCAGGAGCCGGGCCAGCCCGGCGACACGCCCTGACGGCGTACGCCGAGGCGCTTCTGGGCACCGGACAGGTGCCGAGAGGAGGCAGCCATGAGGGGAATCGTCGGACTGGTCGTGCTCGTCTGGCTCGTCATCGGGGTGATCGCTGCGTGGCAGCGGGGCTACATCACCAACGACCGTGACGTGAACTGCCGGACCACTGCTGACACCGCCCTGACCGTCATCGCGGGCCCGCTCAACTACCTGGGCGCCAACCCGAAGGTGAAGTGCGACATGCCGAAGCCGTCGAAGTAGGGCTCGACGCAGCAGGGTGAAGACTTCTCGCCAGCATGGGACGAGAAGCCTTCACCCTGTCGTGACGCCGTGACGTCTCGGCGTCAGAACTTCTGCTCGAGCTCGCCGGAGTCGACGTTGTAGACGAAGCCGCCGACCTTCACCGTGTCGGGGATGAGCGGGTGCGCCTTGACCTTGTGGATGTCGGCCTCGAGGGCCGCGACCTGGTCGGCGATCGGGTGGAAGGCGTGCCACGACGCGTCGACACCCGCCGACTCGCCGACCTTGGCCTGGAGCTCGGCCTCGGTGAACTTCGCCATCGCGCACTTGGTGTGCGGGATGACGAGGATCCGGTTGACGTTGAGCAGGTGCGCGCCGAGCACGAGGGCCTCGAGGGCCGCCTCGGTCACGCGACCACCCGGGTTGCGGAAGATCTTGGCGTCGCCCGGCTTCAGGCCGAGGAGGCCGAGCGGGTCGATGCGCGAGTCCATGCAGGTCACGATGGCCACACCGGCCTTCGCGACACCGTCGAAGCCGGCGAGCGCGAAGTCGGCGGCGTACGTCTTGTTGGCAGCGAGAAGATCGTCGAAGTCACCCATGGTCGTGAAGTTAGTCCACCCGGTGTGACGGCGGGATGACGTGGTTCGCACGGTGGTACGTCGACCTCAGCACTTGAAAAGCAGTTCAACTGCCGGGAGTGGGCGCTAGCGTGCGCGCGTGGGACTCACACGACGCGGGCTGCTGCTGGGCGGGATGGCGGGCGCGGCTGTCGTCGCGGGTGCAGGTGCGCTCGTCGAGGGCGCGGTCGTGCCCGGCGCCGACAGCGACGGAGGTGACCTCTCGCGCGGCGTCCTCCGCGGTGCGGAGTGGTGGATCAGCCGTCCGGACGGCGCGTCGGGCCGGCTGCCGGTCGTCGTCGCCCTCCACGGTGCATACGCCGGCGCCGAGCAGTGGCGTCGCAAGCTCGACCTCGACGACGCCCATCGCGCCTCGGGCGCCCGCTTCGCGCTCGCCGCCATCGACGGGGGAGTCCACGACTACTGGCACCCGCGTGCCGTCGGCCGCGACCCGCGGTCGCTCGTGCTCGACCGCTTCCTGCCGCTGCTGGCGCGGGAGGGGCTCGACGTCGCGCGGCCGGCGTTCCTCGGGTGGTCGATGGGTGGCTACGGCGCCCTCATGCTGGCCACCGAGATCGACCACGCCGGACCCGTCGTGGCCACGAGCCCCGCGCTGTGGTCGCGCTTCGAGGACTCCGCGCCCGGCGCGTACGACGGCCCCACCGACTTCGCGCGCTGGGGCATCCTCGGCAACCACGCACGCATCGACCGGCTCGCCCGCGACCGCGTCCGTGTCGACTGCGGTGCCAGCGACCCGTTCGTCCCCGGCGTCACCGAGCTGCGGCGTGAGCTGCCGTCGGCGAAGGTGCGCTTCAGCCCGGGCGCGCACAACGCCGGCTACTGGAAGCGGGTGCTCCCGGCTCAGCTGGCCTGGCTCGACGCCCGGGTCTGAACGCCGCCCCTCCGCGGGGCATGCGGGTCGCGCAGCAGCACGAGCGCGAGGACGGCGCCGAGGGTCGCGCAGGCTGCGGCGCCGGTGAAGACCGTCTGCTCCTGGACGAGCGCGGCGGCGGAGGCCGAGCTGCCGCCCTCGAGGGCGACGTGGAAGCGGTGGAGGCCGACCGCGGTCAGGGTCGAGAGGCCGACCAGCATGCCGACCATCCGCGCGACGACGGCGAGTGCCGCGCTCACGCCGTGGGAGTCGGCCGGCGTGTGCCCGAGCAGCGCGGTGGTGACCGGGGCGAGCGCGAGGCCGAAGCCCAGGCCGCAGAGGACGAGCGCCAGCGTCGGGACGACGACGGAGGCCAGCGTGGCGCCGTCCCACTGCGCCATCAGGCCGAAGCCGCAGGCGGCGGCGAGCAGGCCGGTGGTCGCGACCCAGGCCGTGCCGAAGCGCCGTGTCGCGAGCCCGCCGAGCCAGGCGCCGACGGGCAGCGCCGCGAGGAACCGCACCAGCACCAGCGCGGCCATCAGCTGCGAGTCGGGGTAGCGGGTCGTGCGGGCGAAGATCGGGATGTCGACGAGCGCCGCGATCAGGGCCGCGCCCACCAGGAAGCTGACCAGCAGCGCGCCCCACGCCGGCCGCGCGCGGAGGCTGTCCAGGCGGATCAGCGGGTTCTCGGCGCGGCGCAGGTGCACGAGGAGGGTGAGCAGCGCGAGTGCCGAGCCCAGGAGGTACCAGTGGCCCTGCGGCGCGAAGAGCTGCACCGCGGGGTCGGCCGTCGCGAACGCCAGCACGACACCGCCCAGCGCCACCGCGAGCAGCAGCGCACCGGTCACGTCGGCCTGTCGCAGCGCCCCCACCCACCCGCGTACCTCGACCAGTGGCCGCCGCGCGAACGTGCACCGCAGCAGCAGCGCGACGAGGGCGGTGACCACGGCGATGCCGAGGGGAGTGGTCCAGTCGGAGCCGCCGGCGTACGGGATGAAGAGCTGGCCCCAGAAGAGGTCGCGCTGCACCACCGGAGGCCGCAGCACGAGCAGCAGGTCGGCCGCGACTGCCACCGCGAGCAACGCGAGCGAGAGCCAGTCGAGGTGCCGCAGTGCGGAGCCTCGTCCAGCAGCCGGGGTGCCCTCCGCCGCGGGCGCGGCACCGCGCGCGGCCAGGATCCGGAGGCCGACCAGCAGCGCGACGGCGACGACCACGTTGATCACGAAGATGACCTGCCAGAACGCCAGCGCCAGCACGACCGCACCGAAGAGCGGACCGACGACGCTGCCGATCTCCTGGACGGCGGAGACCGCTCCGAGCGGCACGGCGCGACGTGACGGGGGATAGAGGTCCGCGACCAGCGCGAGCGTCGCCGGCACCAGGCCGCCACCACCGACGCCCTGCAGGAAGCGCCCAGCGACCAGCGGCCCGAAGCCGACGGAGAACGCCGTGACGAAGGAGCCCACCGCGAAGATGCCGAGGCAGAGGGTGAGCACCGGAAGCCGGCCGCGCAGGTCCGCGAGGCGACCGATGAGCGGGAGCATCGCGACGTACCCGAGGAGGAAGCCGGAGACGATCGGGGCGGCGCGCTGCAGCTCGGTGATGGCGATGCCGAAGGAGGCCATCATCTCCGGCAGGGCCAGGACGACGACGTAGGTGTCAGCGGCGGCGAACGCCACCGCGACGGCCGCCAGGGTGAGGAGCGCCGACGGCCGGCGGGCGCCGGCGACGGGGCTGGTCACGGGCTGGGTCACGGAGCGGAGATCGCCTTGGTGACGCCGTAGTGCACCAGGCGCACGGTGTACGTCGTCGGGGCCTCGCCGGCGTAGAAGTCACCGGTGACCTCGACGGTGCGGAGGAACCCCTTGGCGTCGACCTCGTAGCGGACCTTGAAGTCGCCGGTGCCCATGCCGAGCACGTCGTGGATCTGCGCGGAGGTCAGCACGCCGGTGTACTCGGTGAGCACCTCCTTGTTGTCCTCGCCGCCGCGGACGGTGTCGCCCACCGCGAGGTCCTTGGTCTCCGCGAGCAGGTCCGAGACGCCGCCGTCGGCCGAGAGCAGCTTGCCCGGGTCCGGCACGCCGTAGTCCTGCGGGTCGACCTTGGTGAAGCCGGGGCCGAGCAGCGCCTGCTTGATCCAGACCGTGCCGCCCTTGGCGATGACCTGCGCGTCGGCGAGGATGCCCATCGCCTTGACGCTCAGGGTGCCCTCGAAGGAGTCGGGGTGCACCGCCGTGCCGTCACCGCCGACGAGCAGGAAGCCCGCGCCCTGGTCCGGCAGGCCGGCGCTGGTCAGCTCGAGGTCGACCCCCGAGGTCGCGTCCAGCTTCGCAGCGGCCGCGGCCATCACCTTCTCCGGCGAGGCGCCCTTCGGCTTCCCCTCGTCGCTGGAGCAGGCGGGGAGCAGCAGGAGGGAGGCCGTCAGCGCGGCCGTGACGAGGCGCATGCCGGTCAGCCTGCCACAGGGGGCGTGGGCGCCGGCGTGCCGAGCTGCAGCGCGACCGGAGCGGCGCACGCGGCGATCGGCTGCGCCAGGGGTACGCCGGAGCCGTCGCGCCGCGGGTCGATCTCGGGCAGGTCGACCGCAGCACCGCTGGCGGCTGCCGCACGGGCCGGCGGCTCGCCCGCCCAGGCGAAGACCAGGGTGTCCTCGCCCTTGAGCATGCGGTGGCAGCGGACGCCGCCCGTGCCGCGGCCCTTGGGCGGGTACTCCGTGAACGGGGTGACCTTGGCCGAGCCGGCCTCGGTGCCGGGCAGCGCGGTGCTCGAGCCGGAGGCGGTCACCACGACCGCGTCGTCGGAGACCGCGCCGAACCACGCGACGTGCGCGCCGTCGGAGAGCCGGATGCCGGCGATGCCGCCGCCCGCGCGGCCCTGCGGCCGCACCGACTCGGCGGTGAAGTGGAGCAGCTGCGCGTCCGTGGTGATGAAGCACAGCGTCTCGGCGCGGTCGGTCATCTCCAGGGCGCCGACGACCTCGTCGCCATCCTTGAGGGAGATGTAGTCCCACTCGTCCTTGGCCGCGAGGTACTCCGGGTTGACCCGCTTCACGATGCCCTGGCGGGTGCCGACGGCGAGCCCGAGGCTGCCCTCGGCGAACGACGTGAGCCCGAGGACGCGCTCGCCGGCCTCCAGCGAGACGAACTCGGAGACCGGGGCTCCGCCCGTCAGGTGGGGATCGTTGGCGGTCGACGGCAGCGTCGGCAGGTCGAGCACGCCCAGCTTGAGCACGCGGCCCCGGGAGGTGAGCACGCCGACCTCGCCGCGCGCGGTCGCACGCACCGCGGAGGTGATCACGTCGTGCTTGCCGCGTGGCCCGCCGGCACCGGGGGCGTCGGCCGTCGTCGTACGCGCGAGGAGACCGGAGGACGACAGGTAGACGAAGCACGGGTCGTCGGCCACCTCGAGCGGGACCGCGCTGGTGACCGCGACGCCGGCCGACTCGAGCAGGACCGTGCGGCGCGGGGTGCCGAAGGTCTTGGCGACCTCGCCCAGCTCGTCGGAGACGACCTTCCGCAGCAGCTTCTCGTCGTTGAGGATCGCGTCGAGCTCCTCGATGGTCCGCTTGAGGTCCTCCTGCTCCTTCTCGAGCTCGAGGCGGGAGAACTTCGTCAGGCGGCGCAGGGCCATGTCGAGGATGTACTCGGCCTGCAGCTCCGACAGCTCGAAGATGTCGATGAGGCGCTCCTTGGCGGCCGCCGCGTTGTCCGACGTGCGGATCACCTGGATCACCTCGTCGATGTCGAGGATCGCGATGAGCAGCCCCTCGACCAGGTGCAGGCGGTCGGCGGCCTTCTTGCGGCGGAACGCCGAGCGGCGGCGTACGACGTCGAACCGGTGGCCGAGGAAGACCTCGAGGAGCTCCTTGAGGCCGAGCGTGCGCGGCTGGCCCTCGACGAGGCAGACGGCGTTGATCGAGAACGACTCCTCGAGCGGGGTCTGCTTGTAGAGCTGCTCGAGGATCGCCTCGGGGTGGAAGCCGTTCTTGACCTCGATCACCAGGCGCGTGGGGTTCGCCATGTCCGAGAGGTCCTTGACGTCGGAGATGCCCTGGAGCTTCTTCGCCTGGACGAGCGACTTCATCCGCTCGACGACCTTCTCGATGCCGACGTTGTAGGGCATCTCGGTGACGACGATGGCCTTCTTGCGGCCCTGCGTCTCGATCCGCGCGGTGGCCCGCATGCGGAAGCTGCCGCGGCCGGAGAGATAGGCGTCGCGGATGCCGTCGAGGCCGATGATCTTGCCGCCGGTCGGGAGGTCCGGGCCGGGGATGAAGCGCATCAGGTCGTCGACCGACGCCTTCGGGTGCGTGATCAGGTGGCGCAGCGCCTGGACCGTCTCGACCAGGTTGTGGGGCGCCATGTTGGTCGCCATGCCGACCGCGATGCCGGTGGTGCCGTTGACGACGAGGTTGGGCAGCGCGGAGGGGAGCACGGTGGGCTCCATCTCGCGGCTGTCGTAGTTGGGCTTGAAGTCGACGGTGTCCTCGTCGATGGACGCGGTCATCGCCAGGGCGGCCGGCGACATCCGGGCCTCGGTGTAACGCATGGCGGCCGGGCCGTTGTCGGGGGAGCCGAAGTTGCCGTGGCCGTCGATGAACGGCACGCGCATCGACCACGGCTGGGCCATGCGGACCATCGCGTCGTAGATGGCGGAGTCGCCGTGGGGGTGCAGCCGGCCCATGACCTCACCGACGACGCGGGCGCTCTTGACGTGCCCGCGGTCGGGCCGCAGGCCCATGTCGTTCATCGTGTAGAGGATCCGTCGCTGCACCGGCTTGAGGCCGTCGCGCGCGTCGGGCAGTGCGCGCGAGTAGATGACGGAGTACGCGTACTCGAGGAACGACGAGCGCATCTCGTCGCGGACGTCGATGTCGAGGATGTGCTCCTCGAAGTCCTCCGGGGGCGGTGCGGGGGTGCTGCGGCGTGCCATGTGCGCATTCTCGCGGGCGCACCGCACGGATCCGCACCCGGCGCGCCGAGCGTGGCTGCCTTGGGACGGTTGCAAGACGGTTCATGCGCCGGAAATGCCGGACCGCTAGATTTCGTGTGTGAGCGATCCCGCGGCCCCGCCGGCCACCGGTGCCCTGGTGGCCGAGCCGCCCCCGCACTGGGCGGCCGACGTGCTGCTGCTCGACGGCGGCACGGCGCACATCCGGCCGATCCGCCCCGAGGACGCCCCGGCGCTGGAGGCGTTCTACGCCCGCGTCTCCGACCGCTCGAAGTACTACCGGTTCTTCGCCCCGCGCCCGCGGCTCTCGCCGCGCGAGCTGGCCCTCTTCACCCGCGTCGACCACACGAAGCGCATCGCGTTCGTCATGGAGCTCGCCGGCAAGATCATCGCCGTCGGCCGCTTCGACGTCGTGCACCCCGGCGAGGCCGAGGTCGCCTTCCTCGTCGAGGACCGCCACCAGGGCCGGGGCATCGCCCAGATCCTGCTCGAGCACCTCGCCCAGGCCGGCCGCGAGCGCGGCGTACGCCGGTTCACCGCCGACGTGCTGCCCGACAACCAGCGGATGATCGCGACCTTCGAGGCGGCCGGCTACCAGGTCATGGGCGGCGTCGAGGACGGCGTGATGACGCTCGGCTTCGACATCGACCCGACCACCACCGCCATCGGCGTGATGCAGGACCGCGAGCACCGGGCCGAGTCGGCCGCGATCGCCCAGTTCCTCGCCGCCCGGTCGGTGGCCGTCATCGGTGCCTCGCGCCGCAAGGACTCGATCGGCGAGGCGCTCGTGCGCAACCTCGTGGCCGGCGACTTCCGCGGCCGCGTCCACATCGTCAACCCGGCGGCCGAGTCGATGCGCGGCCTCCCGGCGTACGCGTCGGTGGGGGAGATCCCCGGCGAGGTCGACCTGGCGATCGTCGCAGTGCCCGCCGAGGCCGTGCAGGACGTCGTGCTCGACTGCGCCGCCAAGGGCGTCAAGGGGCTCGTCGTCATCTCGTCGGGCTTCGCCGAGACCGGTGACGAGGGCCGCCAGCGGCAGCGGAAGCTGGTCGGGCTGGCCCGCTCCTACGGCCTGCGGCTGATCGGGCCCAACTGCCTCGGCGTCATCAACACCGACCCCGCCGTGTCGATCAACGCCTCGCTGTCGCGCAACATGCCGGCGCGCGGTCGCGCGGGCTTCTTCTGCCAGTCGGGTGCGCTCGGCTCCGCGATCCTCGACAAGGTCAACGCACGTGGCCTCGGCCTGTCGACGTTCGTCTCGGCGGGCAACCGCGCCGACGTCTCCGGCAACGACCTCCTGCAGTACTGGGAGGAGGACGAGTCGACCGAGGTCGTCCTGCTCTACATGGAGTCGATGGGCAACCCGCGCAAGTTCTCGCGCATCGCCCGCCGCGTCTCGCGCACCAAGCCGATCGTGGCCGTGCGGTCGGGGCGCACGACGCAGGGTGTGCCGATGGGCCACCAGGTCCGCACGTCGACCACGCCCCCGGGTGCCGTCGACGCGATGTTCCGCCAGGCGGGCGTCATCCAGGTCGACACGCTGGAGGAGATGTTCGACGTCGCGCAGGTGCTCGCGCACCAGCCGCTGCCGGCCGGTCGCCGCATCGCGATCGTGGGCAACTCCGACGCGATCGGGCTGCTCGCGCGCGACGCCGCCGCGTCCAGCGGCCTGGTCATCTCGCACCAGACCAACCTGGGTGCGCGGGCCTCCGCCGACGACTTCGAGTCCGCGCTGCTCGAGGCGACCGGGTCCGACGACGTCGACGCGGTCGTCGCGGTCTGGATCCCTCCGCTCAACGCCTCCGCGGCTGCGCCGGCCACCGCGCTCGCCACCGTCGCCCAGAAGTCCACCAAGCCGATCGTCTCGACCTTCCTCGGCGAGAAGGGCGTCCCCTCCCAGCTCCGCGTCGCCGACGTCGACGGGGGAGCCGCGGGCCGTGGCTCGGTGCCGTCGTACCCCGCGGTGGAGTCGGCCGTCCGAGCCCTCGCCCACGCCGTCGAGTACGCCGTGTGGCGGCGCATGCCGCAGCACGAGGCGGCCGAGCTGCAGGTTGCGCCCGAGGTCGGCCGCGCGGTCGTCGACCGGGTCGTCGAGAACGCCACCCGCGGGCGCAACCTCGAATACGCCGAGTCGCGCGACCTGCTCGCGGCGTACGGCATCACGCTGTGGCCCTCGGTGGGCGTCGACACCGTCGAGGAGGCGATCGCCGCCGGCTCCGACCTCGGCTGGGACGTCGTGCTGAAGGCGACCGCCGACCGGTTCCGCCAGCGCCCCGACCTCGTGCACTCGTGGCGGCACATCCGTGACGCCGACGAGATGAAGCAGGCCTGGGCGATGCTCCGGGCCCGCGTCGACCGGCCCGACGAGGCGGCGTTCGTCGTCCAGCCGACCGCGCCCGAGGGCGTGCCCGTCTCGATCGCCGCCGAGGAGGACGCGCTCTTCGGCCCGGTCATCTCGTTCGGCATCGCGGGGCCCGTCTCCGAGCTGCTCGGCGACCGCTCCTGGCGGATCCCGCCGCTGTCGGTCAACGACGCCCGCGCGATGACGCGCGAGATTAAGGGCTCGCCGATGCTCTTCGGCTACCGCGGCTCCGACATCGCCGACGTCGATGCGGTCGAAGACCTCCTGCTGCGCGTGGCGCGGCTCAAGAACGACCTCCCGCAGGTGCACTCCATCGTCCTGCCGCTGGTGCTCGCCGGGCGCGAGGGTGCATCGGTGCTCTCGTCGTCGATCCGGGTCCAGCCGGTCACCGACGCGCGCGTCGACTGGTTCGCTCGCCGGCTGACCCCGCTCCCGGGGGACACGCTGCACTGAGGGCGCTCCGGAGGGGGTGCCGTTGTCGGCTTGAATGAGGCATGGACTTCAGCGTGCGGGTGGCGACGGCGAACGACGCGGGTGCCTGCGCCGGGATCTACGGTCCGTACGTCGAGGACACGGTCGTCAGCTTCGAGACCGAGGCGCCGACGCCGGAGCAGATGGCCGCGCGGATCGGCAGCGCGATCCGCTGGCTCGTGGCCGTCGACGCGGACGACACCGTCATCGGCTACGCCTATGCGAGCAGCCACCGCGAGCGGGCGGCGTACCGGTTCGCGTGCGACGTCAGCGTGTACGTCCGTCCGGGCAACGCGGGCAGGGGAGTGGGCCGCGCGCTCTATGAGGCGCTGCTCGCCGACGTCGAGCAGCAGGGCTACCGGATGGCGTGCGCCGGCATCGCGCTGCCGAACCCCGCGAGCGTCGGCCTGCACACGGCGCTGGGCTTCCGCCCCGTCGGCACCTACGAGCGGATCGGCTGGAAGCGCGGTGCCTGGCACGACGTGCACTGGATGCAGCGCCCGCTGGGCGGCGACGGTCCGCCGCTCGGCGAGCCCCGGCCCGCCTAGACCCGGGAGGCGCAGTCGATGCAGAGACGCGCGACGGGCCGCGCCTCCAGCCGCCCCTCGCTGATCTGCTGACCACACCGCTCGCAGACGCCGTAGGTCCCAGCCTCGACCCGCTCGAGTGCAGCGGAGATCTCGGCCAGCCCCTCACGCGCCTGCCGGATCAGGGCGCCGACCTGGGAGCGCTCGAAGGCGATCGTCGCGCCTTCCGGGTCGTGCTCGTCGTCCGCGTTGCTGTCGTACGACGCAGCGACCACCGCTTCGTAGGTCCCGGTGAGCCCGGCCAGCCGCCGGCGCGTCTCGTCGCGCTGCTGCTCGAGCCGTTCGCGCGCGTCCATGCGTCGATCCTCCCCGCCGCCCACAAGGGCGAGCATGATGGCCGGGTGACATCCCACACCGACGCCGGTGCCGCCCACCCCGCGGTCACCTACAGCTCCTACCTCGCCCTCGACGACCTGCTCGCGGCGCAGCACCCACGCTCCGACGAGCACGACGAGCTGCTCTTCATCGTCATCCACCAGACCTACGAGCTGTGGTTCAAGCAGCTCCTCCACGAGCTCGCGCACCTCCAGTGCGTGCTCGAGGGCGGCCTCACCCCGCAGGCCGAGGGCACGCTCCGCCGGGTGCTGACGATCTTCAAGACGATCGTGGCCCAGGTCGACGTGCTCGAGACGATGACGCCGCGGCAGTTCGCCAGCTTCCGCGGACGGCTCGCGCAGTCGAGCGGCTTCCAGTCCGCGCAGTTTCGCGAGCTCGAGGCGGTCCTCGGCCGCCGCGACCCACAGGTCTTCGAGCACTACCCGGAGGGTCCGTCGCGCGACCGGATCGCCGCGGCCATGGCGCGCCCCTCCCTCTACGACTCGTTCGTCACCTACCTCGCGCGACAGGGGTACGCCGCCAGCCCGCGCGCCGACGTGACCTCACCGGTCGCGCCGCGCCCCGACGTACAGGAGCTGCTGCTGCAGGCGTACGCCGACGACGGTGACGCCGTGCGCGTCGCCGAGCGCCTGGTCGACCTCGACGAGGGGCTGATGGAGTGGCGCTACCGGCACGTGAAGATGGTCGAGCGCACGATCGGCATGAAGCCGGGCACCGGCGGCTCGGCGGGCGCGGCGTACCTCCGCACGACGCTCGACCAGCCGATGTTCCCCGACCTGTGGGCGATCCGGAGCTCGCTGTGAGCCTGGCTGCCCGCCTCGCCCCGCACTACAGCCGCTTCCGGGTCAGCGAGCGCCTGCTGCTCACCGGCCACTCGCACCAGGCCTGGCCCGACGTCGCGCTCCTCGGCTTGGAAGAGGCGTACGCCGACGCCGCGGAGCTGGTCGACGAGAAGTGGTCGCGCGCCTTCGCGAGAGCGGAGGACGTGCGCGAGGGGTTCCGTCGCCTGCTCGACGACCCTGACGCCGAGATCGCGCTCGGGTCGAGCACCCACGAGCTGCTGGTCCGCTTCCTCTCCGCGCTCGACCTGCGGGCCCGGCCGCGGATCGTGACCACCGACGGCGAGTTCCATTCCGCACGCCGGCAGCTGGCCCGCCTCGGAGAGGCCGGCGTCGAGCTGGTCGTGGTCTCCGCCTCGCCGGCCGACACCCTTGCCGAACGGCTCGCCGCAGAGGTCGACGAGCGCACCGCCGCGGTGCTGACGTCGTCGGTCCTCTTCGCGACCTCGCGCGTTGTGGCCGGCCTCGACGAGGTGGCAGCGGCGTGCGAGCGTGTCGGCGCGGAGCTGCTCGTCGACGCCTACCACCAGCTCGGGGTGGTGCCCCTGTCGCTGGACGCGGCGGGGCTGACGAACGCGTGGGTCGTCGGCGGTGGCTACAAGTACCTCCAGCTCGGCGAGGGCAACTGCTTCCTCCGCCTGCCCCCGCACGCCTCGTCGATGCGGCCCGTCGTCACCGGCTGGTACGCCGAGTTCGGGGCGCTGGCCGGTGCCGGCGGCGCGGGCGAGGTGGTCTACGGCCCCGGTGCCACGCGCTTCGCGGGCTCCACGTACGACCCGACCTCGCACTACCGCGCGGCTCGTGTACTGCGGTTCTTCGCGGACCAGGGCCTCACCGCTGACGTGCTGGCGGCGTCGTACCGCCGGCAGCGGGAGGTGCTCGCGTCCGCGTTCGACGCGCTCGGTGCGTCCGACGAGGTGATCACCCGCGACCGCACGACGCCGTCCGACGGCTTCGGCGGGTTCCTGTCGCTCGAGACGCCGCACGCCGGCCGGCTGCAGGAGCTGCTCGCCGGGCGCGGTGTCCTCACCGACAGCCGGGGGAGTCACCTGCGGCTCGGACCCGCGCCGTACCTCTCCGATGCGCAGCTGACCGAGGCCGTCGCGCACCTGGGCGAGGCGATCCGCGAGCTCGATGCAACCCCGCGCCGTACGGGATCCGTCTGAGCGATGTGAAACCCACCCACGAAGCCGAGTACGAAGCATTCGTCCTCCAGCACCGCGGCCGGCTCCTCGCCACGGCGCTCCACCTGACGGGCGACGTCCACCTCGCCGAGGACCTGGTGCAGAACGCACTGGTCCGGCTCTACCTCGCGTGGGGCAGGGCGCGGACCACGTCGACCGCGGCGTACAGCCGGCGGATCCTGCTCAACGGGTTCGTCGACCACCACCGACGCCCGTGGGTACGCCGCGAGCGCACCGCCGACCGGCTGCCCGACAGCGCGGCCGCGGAGGTGTCGGCCGCCGACCCCGAGCTGATGGCTGCGCTCGCCGCGCTCCCGCCACGGATGCGGGCGGCGGTCGTCCTGCGGCACGTCGAGGACCTGTCGGTCGAGGACGTCGCGGACGCCCTCGGCTGCTCCACCGGCACCGTCAAGAGCCAGACCGCGCGCGCCCTCGACAAGCTCCGCGCCGCGCTTCCCGACCTCGAGAGGAACCCCTCATGAACGACGTCATCGACCGCCTCGCCGGTCTCCGCTCCGAGCCCTCCGTCAACCACGCCGTCGACCCTTCCGTCGTCGGCGCCGATGTACGCCGGGGCCGCCGCGCCGTCGCCCGCCGCCGGGCTGTGCGGGGTGCGAGCGCGGGGGTCTTCGCGCTCGCCGTCGGGGGAGTGGCGACCACGGTCGCGACCCACCGGGCGCCCGCCGACACGGGTCTCGACCTGGTCACCTACGACGGCCCGCAGCTGCCCGGCTTCACGGTCGACAAGGTGCCCGAGGGCTACGTGCTGCAGGGCGCGACGGCGTACACGCTGGACGTGGCGAAGCCCGGTGACACGAGCAGCCTCGACGACTTCCGGGGCAAGCTCGTGGTGATGCTGGAGCAGACCGATCCGGCGCCGGCGAAGGTCGGCGAGCCGTGCGGAGGCTCGGTGGAGCGGCACGGCAAGAAGCTGCTGTTCCGGTTCAACGACGGCCGGCCTCCGGTGGAGGTCCGCGACGGCAGCGACGCGACGAAGCTGCCGGCGTTCGACTGCGAGGGCACGGAGCCGGCTCCTCTTCCGGCCCTCGAGCCGTTCGACGTCGACGGCGCCGCCGCGAAGATCACAACCAACTCCGAGGGCACGCGGACCCTGCGCTACGAGCACGGCGACTACCGGGTCGTGGTCCAGCTCTGGCCCACGCTGAAGCTGAGCAACGCCGAGCTGGTGGAGTTCGCCGACGGGCTGTCTGTGACCAGTGCCGCCAGGCCCGGCGTCGGCTGACCTCACTCGCCTAGGGTGAGGACGTGCGCGACACCGCCCGTCAGGCCTGGATGCTCCTCGAACCGATCCACGCGGTCACCTACTTCTCGCCCGAGCCGCTCGCGGCGCTGCGCGAGGCGGGGTACCGCGGCTTCTGGATGGGCTACTTCGCGGGCCGCGCGGCACCCCTCGGGCCGGCCTCGGCGGAGCTGGTGCATGCGCTCTTCTACAACTTCACGCCGTCGCACGTGGGGAAGGCGCTGCCGGACGCGTGGTCGTTCGCGCCTCCGGCGGCAGCCCTGGGCGCCCGGCTCGACGGCTCGGTGGCCGCGCTCCGGAGACTCCTGGGCGACGCTGACGGCATCGAGCGTGCCGCGGACCTCGCCCTCAAGGCGGCCTCCCACGCACCCGCCGAGGGCCGCGCGCTCTTCGCCGCGAACCGCTCCCTCGCCGTACCCACGGACCCGCTCGCGCGGCTCTGGCACGCCGCCACCCTCCTGCGCGAGCACCGCGGTGACGGCCACGTCGCCGTCCTCGTCGCGGCCGGCATCAGCGGCCGCGAGGCGCACGTCCTCCACGCCCTCACCAGCGGCACCCCCGCCGAGGTGTACGCCGTCGCCCGCGGCCTCGGCGAAGCGGAGTGGTCGGCGCTCTGCGAGGACCTGTCGCTGCGTGGCCTCGTCGCGGACGGCCAGGTGACCGAGCTCGGTCGCGACGTGAAGGCCGTCGTCGAGGAGCAGACCGACCGGCTCGCAGCCACCGCCTACGCGGGCCTGACCGCAGCCGAGATGGCTGAGCTGCTCGACCTGCTGCGTCCGCTCGCACGCGCTGTCGTCGCCGGCGGTGACCTCCCCGCGAAGTCCCCCATGGGCCTGGACCTGGACGAGGTGCTGGGGGAGTAGTGCGCTCCATCTCTCACTCGTGCAGCGAAACACCGGGCGCCGAGCGAGCGTGGGCCAGGTCCTGGGCGAGAACACGATGCTCTTCCCGAACGGGGGTCTAGGCTCCGGCACATGGTCAGTTCACGGATGAGGGACGTCCTTACGTTCGTCATCTGGTTCGCGCTTGTCATGGTCATCAGTTGGGCGCTGGACACCCAGCAGGTTCATCCTGCCGCGCACCTCTGGGGTGTGGCGCTGACCGTGCTTGCTGCCTGGGGCATGTACGTGCTCGTGCGCGCCGTCGTCATGCGAATTCTGGGCGCGCAGAGTTCGTCGCGCTGATCCGGCGAGCAGGACTCAATGATTCGGGCCGTGGGTCGGGGAAGGCCTTTGGGTCCGGGCTGCGCCCGAGGAGTGCGTCCGTTGGTACCGCAGCGGGAATTTTCGGGGTCGCCGCTCCATGGGAACGGCGACCCCTGGCGCCCGGCCCGACTCGAACGGTGCCGTCATCCCTGAGTTCAGTGACGCCCGGTACCAGCGCCGGGCGTTGAGCGGGCTGGCCGACAACGGTACGCCCGCGAAACGTTGCCCTGCGAGCGGAGTAGATCCGCCCGCTCATGCCGATGAGCGGGCAATCAGGCCTAGGCTCCGACCGTGACCGAAGATGCCGACGACCTGGCTCGCGAGTGGGACGTCATGCGCTCGGTCGGCGACCCAATGGCCAACGACATTGTCCGTGCCGCCGAAGTTGAGTCCCCGATAGTGGTGTAGCGCGGTCGCCGAGACCGTCGCCGGCGTGTACGGCAGACGAAGACGCGGCCACCGCGT
>NZ_BMNI01000001.1 GCF_014646375.1 Nocardioides phosphati | reverse complement strand
ATCACCGAGGAGGTCGCCATCAGCGCCTAGCGACACGCCCGACGGAGGATTCGTTTCGTACACCACGCCTAGGGACTTGACCGTCTGCCGCCGCTGGACGTGCGGCCACATGCAGCACTCCTGCTGTGTTGAGCACCTGTCGGTCGAGTGCCCGGTGTGCGAGCGATGACTGACCGCAAGTACCCCACCACCTCCCGCGGCTACGAGGGCTTGATGCGCCGCGATGTCCCTCGCGCTCGTCGTAGCAAGCCGTCGCGCCCGGTGTCGATCAAGCCGCCGAAGTGTGACATGTGCGGCAAGTGGTTCGGCCCTGGCGCAGATCACGGCGAGTGTTCCCCGTCCTCGTAGCCCGCCTCTCCCCCTGTTCTTTCGCGCCGTCCACATGGGCGGCGTTTCTCGTTGAAGGAGTTCGCCATGTGTAACCGCATTGATTGGCCGTGTCACAACACCGCCCCGCACGACGCCCCGCATGGCTGCGTCCACCACGCCGCGAACGGTTCCGATGTCCCCGACCGCCATGAGCAGGCGTCGGGCGGCGAGGGGTGATGGATCCGTGATCTGCGACCGCTGCTCTGGCCCGTTGTTCAAGGCGGACGTGCTGTCTGGCGCGTCGGTCTGTACGTCGTGCGAGATCCGCTTGTGTGGCAAGCCGGACGAGTGGTCGCTGTTCGTCGCGGCGTTGAAGTCGTCGGTGCGTTCTGACGGCACGGTGCATGTGAACGATGTGCGCCCGAAGGTTCGAGGTCGGATTGCGCACAAGAAGATCGGGCTCTACTGGACCAAGGCGCAGCAGAAGCGGTTGATCCGGTGGGAGAACGGCTGGGAGCAGTCGACTGATGCCGTCGGGTCGAACCAGGACAAGCTCGCCCGCGTCTACGTCTGGACCTCGGCCGCCTAGTTCTTCGGCGCGGGGGTCAACGTCACCACTCGGGGTTCATGGTGCCTCGTCGTGGATCGAAGGCAGCCCTCATGCCCGCGTCCTCATTCCGCGGGTGACCGTCCTGCCTCCGCGCCGAACCAATCCGCCGCCCATCCCTCCCTCGGGCGGTCCGTGGTGCCGCAACTCCCGACGCGCGCCACAACACAGAAGCCCCCGCTCGCCGACAAGGCGGGCGGGGGCTTCGTCCATCTACCAGAAAGAAGCGTACCCATGAGCAGCATCTACTCCGTAGCAAGCGCGGTGTCGCTTGTCCTCGCGTCGGCTTCGAAGGCCGACCTGCCCGTCCCCGTCCGCGTCGGCTTCAACGGCGAGCGCCTGGACCTGACGTTTGCCACGGTCGCGGACGTGTCGCGGTGGGCGTGGTTCTGCGAGGCAGAACTGGTGACCACGCAGGACGGCGAGAACCCTGACGACGTCCTGCTCGGCTTCGGTGCCGATCTGTACGACCTGCCACTGGTGGCCATGTGCCCGATGCCGCGCATCAAGGCCGCGTCATGACCGCGGGCATCCCGAACGACTACATCGCCGCTGCTGTCATCGGCCTCGTGATCGTCGGCCTGTGCGTGTGGGCGGTGCGTGACTTCTGCCGCGAGCAGCGTGCGACGGCTCAGGCGATGGTGCGCGTGTCGGAGCTGCTGAATGGCGACGACGCACGGCTGCTGGACGAGGGCATAGCGCTGGTCCGCAACTCGGAGACGCCGATCTACGACGCGATCTGGTACGAGCACAACCTCGTGAACCTGCGTGAGGACATGGCTGAGTTCGGGGGCGAGTCGGCATGACCGCCCTCATCTTCACCGCTGGCCTTCTGGTCGGCGGTTCTTTCGTCGCGCTCGTCACGAGCGCATGTGACTGCCTCGATCGACTCGAGGCCGACATGGAGGAGTGGTCGTCATGACCGCCTGGATTCAACTGAGGGTCTGCAAGTCGCGGCTCTACTGGCATGTGCGTCGCGACCACGATGTGCGGAAGCGGTTCGTAGGGACGCGCGGGCTGTACACCTGCTACACGTGCGACACGCACTGGTGGCGGCCGTGATCCGCGCGACTGCACGCTTCGACTGGAGCGCATGGCTGATCGGCGTCTACGTGGACGCCGACTACACCGACCTGATCGACGTGATGATCGGCTTCGGTCCGTTCTGGGTGATCTTCACCTACACCAAGAAGGTGCAGCGCCCATGACCCGCATCGGCCCCCTGACTCGCGCCGAACAGGTCGCTGCCGAACTCGCCGCGATCATCGCAAGCCTCCCGCCCGGAGTGCCCGAATGCGACCCGCTCGACGGGGACATGGTGCCCGACGACTACCCCCTCGACGAGTGGGCCATGACCGCACGCGACAACGCATACGAGAAGGAGATGGGGCTGCGATGAGTGCCGAACTGCTCAGGCGTGCTGCCGCGAAGATGCGCGAGAACGCGGATGCCGCTACCCGTGGTCCGTGGTCGGTCGCGCACGTCGATGGGCAGGGCTTCGCTGTCCACCACGGCGAGCACGACACGGTCTCGCTCTACTCAGACCGTCCGAACGCGGAGCACATCGCGTCGTGGCACCCGGCCGTCGCGCTCGCCGTCGCGGACTGGCTGGACTTCATCGCCCCGTTCTGCCGCTTCGGCGACGACGACTCGCTGCACGCCAAGCACGCTCTAGCCGTCGCCCGCACCTACCTCGGGGAGTCGTGATGTCCCGCGCCGACAACTGCGCCACCTGCGGGCAGAAGATCCGCAACGACATCTGCGCCGCTTGCCTCGACGAATGGGCAGCGCACAAGGCCGACATGGACGCCGAGTATTGGGACGGGGTGGAGGAATGAGCGCTGAGCTGATCCACAACCTCCCCGAACGCGAGTACCACGCCGACACCACGACGCTCTCTGCATCCGGCGCGAAGGTGCTGCTCGGGAAGCGGCCCCCCTCGCAGGACTCGGACGCCCTGTCGTTCGGGAGCCTGGTTCACGTCGTGCTGCTCGAACCCGACCGGCTCGACGAGTACGCCGTACTAGACCCCGACATCATCGGCGTCAAGGCTGACGGATCGCGGGCCGACAACCCGACCGCGACGAAGGCATGGAAGGACGCCGTGTTCGCCGCCAAGCGCGACGGGCTGACGGTCATCTCGCCGGCGACCCTGCACAAGGCGCAGGAGATGGCGATGGCGGTCGAGTTGCACCCTGAGGCGTCTCGGCTCCTTGCTGCCGCCACGGGGCACGAAGTCAGTGCCTATGCCGACCATCCGTCCGGCGCGCGTGTCCGTGCCCGGTTCGATCTCGTCGGCCCCGGCTACATCGCCGACGTCAAGACCACGTTCGACGGCAACCCCGAGGACTTCGGGCGGACCATGCACAAGTACCTGTACCACGTGTCCGCCGCCAACTACCTCGACGTCGCACGAGCCAACGGACTCGACGCCGAACGATTCGACCTGATCTGCGTCGAGAAGGACAAGACCCCCGGTGGCGAATACCGCGTGTCCGTTCTCGAGATCCACCCCGACGCAATCGACCGAGGCCGCGAACTGATGGCACTGGCATGTGACCGCTGGCTGCAACTCGGCAAGCGCATCGACCTGCCCTCCTACGGCCCCGACCGGCACGTCATCGACCTGCCGCCGTGGGGCTACGAGTACGACGACTTCGACGACATCAAGATCGGAGGGGTGGCATGAACACCTCGGAACACACCTGGCGGTACCTGCTGGCCCGCGAGCGCCTTCCCACGGGCGAGAACTACTTCACGGTGCGAGAGGTCCACTCCGGGCCCAACCATGAGTTGAGCTGGACCGAGGATGCGATCGAGCCAAGCGGCGAGACGTGGCGCGAGATCGTCAACACCCTCGCGCTGATGTCCGGCGCGACGAACGGACCCGTCCTAGACCTGACCCTTGACCCGCCCGCCCTTGTGCGCGTGCGCGATCTCGGCGACCCGGCGAAGGGGGCCTAGCCGTGGACATCTCCACCTCCCTCGCCCCGCGGTCGGACCAGATCAACGCAGACGATCTCGTTGCTGGGCCGATGACCGTCACCATCCGCAAGGTCGTCGGCGGAAAGGCCGAGCAGCCGTTCGACTTCCTGCTGGAAGAGACCGACCGCGCGTTCCGGCCCGCTGTCACCATGCGCCGCCTCATCGCAGCAGCATGGGGAACCGACGGCGACCAGTACGTCGGACGCCGCCTCACGCTCTACCGCGACCCGACGATCCGCTTCGGGAAGGACGTCGTCGGCGGAATCCGCATCTCGCACATGTCCCACATCGACAAGCGCATCGAGATCAAGTTGCAGGTCACCAGGGGTAAGCGCGACACGTTCGCCGTCGACCCGCTGCCGACCCCTGCCCCCGTCGACCCGCGCATCGCCGCACTCAAGGCCGAGTGGGCGACGGCTGATGCTGACCGGCGCAAGGTCATCGAGGACGAGGTCGCGACGATCAAGGCGGGTGCGTGATGGGAGTCGACGTCAACCTCTACGCCGAGACCACCGCCACCGATGTAGAGCTCGCTCAGGCCGAAGCATTCTTCGTCGACAGGTCCGACCTTGGCGACAACTGGAGGGGCGACGGCATCTTCTATGTCGACAACTCCTTCGGAGCCCCACGCATCGGACTCCAGACGCTCAGCCGCTACTACGGCGAGCATTACGAGCGCGGCGACTGGCCTCGCATCTACGGCGCCATTCGAGTCATGCAGGCCGCATTCCCGGGAGCGCGCGTCTTCTATGGCGGCGACACGACCGACGACGGCGAAGAGTGCACCGATGAGATGCTGACGCGCATCTGGCGACACTTCCTCAGCCCGAACGGCAACGACTACCGCAAGCCCGTCCGTGCCGAGGTCGCCGCCATCGAAGGTGCGTCGTGATGAGCGCCGAGACTCTGCGTCTGTTCTGCTCGTGCGGGGCGGCGATGACATATAGCGGCTTTGGACCCTTCCTCGCCGCACGTGGCCGCGAGTTCCTTGCTGCACACGAAGCCTGCCGCCGTCCTTCCCCTGACCCCGAGAAGGGAACCGAGCATGAGTGAGCACGAACCGGCACCGCTGGTCGAGCAGATCGCCGACGTCCTGGCGGCGTATCACGTACTCGCCCGGTCCGACGGCAGACAGCGCGACGCCCACCTCGCCTTGCAGCTCGCCCGCCTGGTGGAGCGCGAGAAGCACGACGCGTGGGAAGAGGGCTACCTGCGCGGAACCCTCGACACCACCTCCGACCTTGAACCGGCCGACAACCCCTACGCGCGCGACTGACCCCGCACCAATCAACCCAAGGCCGCCTCACATGAAGCGGCCTTTCGCTTGCCCGAAGGAGGGCACATGAGTGACCACGATGCAGCCTGCGCGCACATCTTCTGTCGCATCCGAACTGCCGGGTTCTTTGCCCGTCGCGACCGCTACGAGTGCATTCACTGCGGCCTCCTGACGAGGGGCTACGACTCGATCGACCGCGTGATGACTCGACCGATCCATCCGCACATGAGCGTCGCCGTCCGGGGCTACAACACGCTCTAGCCGACCGCGACCCATCCCGTCCACCAGCCACCCTCCCCCGGGTGGCTTTCCTGTTTCTAGGAGCACCTCATGTTGAAGAACGACGGCACAACGCTGTCTCTGGACACGATCACCCTGACCGAGCCGGCGCCGGACACTTACCGGGCTGCGTGGGCGACGATCTCGGGCCTGCCTGACGCACTGGATCTCGCGGACGCACTCGGCTGCATCCCGCAGGAGTTCCGGTGAACCTCAAGACCGAACCGGCGTTGGTGCGGGCGGTCCTCGATACCTACGAGCGTGGCGGTTGGCCTGCTGTGAAGGTCGACCATCCGGGCGTCGCGATCGAAGCCGTTCGTCGTTGGGCGAAGGCCCGTGACGAACTCGGCGCCGACTGGCCGACGTGGGACATGCAGACCGAGTGGGCCGAGAAGCAGGAGTCGCGGCGGAAGCAGCGCGAGCAGATGCGTAGTTGGCGGCGGCGTACCAACTACGGCCGACGACTCGTACTCATCGACGCACGGGGAACGATCCGCCGCATCCGTGCCCTGCAAGCGATCGGGTGGACGTTCCAGCACATCGCCGACGAGGCAGGGATGCCCGACCGCTGCCTGATTCCCGACCTTGTGGACCGGAAGACCGTCCGCCCTGAAACGGCGGCGGTGATCGACAAGGCGTATCGGGCGTTGTGCATGAAGCCGGGTCCGTCGAACAAGACGAGGCGTATCGCGGCGAAGAACGGGTGGGCGCCTCCGCTGGCTTGGGACGACATCGACAACGACGAGGCGCCGGTCGCAAGGGTCACCCCGCAGCCCGACTGGATCGACGAGGAAGTGGTCGCACGACTGCTTGCGGGCCACAGGGTCGCGTCGACCCCCGCGGAGAAGAAGGCCGCGCTGGCTCGCTGGCTGGCGAAGGGCCGCAGTGAGGCATCCCTGTGCGAGATGCACGGCTGGGCTGCCGGTCGCTACAAGGAGAAGGGACGTGCGGCATGAGCAGGATCCTGACCGCCGAGGAGCAGGCCGAGATGGCTGCGGACTACATCGAAGGTTGGACGACGACGGAACTCGCTGACTGGTGGGGCGTCTCCGCGAAGTACGTGGCGGATCGGCTGCGCAAGATGGGCGTCGAGTTGCGGCCTCCTGGTTCGCGCCCTGGTTCGCGTGTGCGCCATGTGGATCCGCTGGCTTACGAGGGCCAGTGGGTGCGTGACGGCCTTGTGATGCGTCCGACGTTGGGGCGTGCGTCGTGACCCGCGAACAGATGCTCGAGTTCGCCCGTTACACCGCCGCCGTGATCCGTGCCCGCGACTCGTACCGCACCTCTGAGCACGGTGAGCGTCGGTGCGAGTTCTGCGCCAAGTGGTCTGTGACGACGAGCCGTTGGTGCACGACGCACCGGGACGCGAGGCAGCGCCGATGAACCGGCCAACAACCACCGAAGCCACCTCGCATGGGGCGGCTTCTTGCATTCAAGGAGACGGCATGGCGACTCATCTCGTGACATGCGACTGCGGCTGGGAGCGAGCTTCGGTCACCCCGCGGCATGCGGAACGGATCAAGGCAGAACACGCGAAGAAGTGCGACGGAGTGCCGCCAGTGAAGGCATCTCCTGGTGAGCGCAGCCCGAAGCCGCGCGCCTCATGGGATGACCGGGAGGGTTCGACATGGATCGACAGACTGTGAAGCCACCCTTCGCGTATTACGGCGGCAAGATGGCACTGGCTGAGCGAATCGCCTCGCTCTTGCCGGACCATCAGCACTACGTCGAGCCGTTCGCTGGATCGCTTGCGGTCCTGCTCGCCAAAGCGCCCTCGCGTGCAGAAACGGTCAACGACCTTGACGGGTCACTGATTACATTCTGGCGCGTACTGCGGGACCATCCCGAGTCTCTTGCGAGGGCGGCAGAACTAACGCCGCACTCTCGTCAAGAGTTCGCCGAGTCCTGGGGCGACGATCATGTCGGCGACGAGATCGAACAGGCGCGTCGCGTGTGGGTCCGACTCACGCAGAGCCGCGGACATTCCCTTGCCAAGACGGGATGGAAATTCAGCCGTCGGATCGACGTCGGTCACGCATCGCAGCGCGTTACTTCCTTTGCCGACCGAATGCCCGACGCCGCACGGCGCCTGCGCGGCGTCAGTCTCGAAAACCGCGATGCGCTCGACGTGATCCGCGACTACGGCACAGAGCCCACGGTGTGCATCTATGCGGATCCGCCATATGTGGGATCGACCCGTGCCGCGAACTACGGCGTCGAGATGGCGGCTGACGAGCAGCACATGGACTTCGCGCAGGTCTGCCACGACTCGCGCGCGCCTGTAGTCATCAGCGGGTACAACTCGCCTCTGTATGACGACCTATTCGCCGACTGGCACAGGGTCGAGATCAAGGGCGCGACGACACTCTCGGGCGACACGGATCGCGTCGAGGTTCTGTGGAGCAACCGACCCATCGGCGAGCCTGATCTATTCGGCAGCACGTCGTGATCCGCAAGCCCACCACCCTCATCGACGGTCACCTCGGACGCCTCATCTCCACAACCGGCGTCCTCGTCGGCGTCATCCCTCGCCCGAACGGTGCTGGGGCAGACATCACCATCCGCCTCAACGCAGGCGACGACATCGAGATCCACAAGGAGAAGTCATGAGCCACGACCGTTGCTACGACCACAAGTGCCGCGCGTGCAGCAAGTGCGCGGACACCGACGACACCGAGACGCTGCGACGCGAGGTCGAGCGCCTGCACGTCGTCGTCGACCAGGAGGCACGCGCAAGGCAGCACGCCGAGTCCGAGGTCGCGCGGCTCAAGTCCTACATCGCAGCCGGCGTCGGAGGTGTGCCCGCCAAGCCGCGCCAGATCCAGTGCGACCAGCCCGAGGGGCACGCGCGAGTAGCGGCGTCCGGGGCCAACGTGCTGCCTCCCGGTCCGACGGTCTGCGAGTACGGCCAGCGTCACGGTGTCGGGAGTGCGTCATGAGCGCGTTCACCGTGCGGCAGGCGAAGGCATGGGACAACGACGTCATCCCAGTGCTCGAGCGGCACGGCATCCCACGTCTTCCGACCTCGCACGGCTGGACCCTGACGTGGGCCGACGAGGTCCGGCCCGGTCGTGGTCACTCACTCGATGCGACGTTCTGCGACGGCGAGCAGTACGCGCAGGTGCTCATGGACGTCTACGGCTACCCGAACATCTCGATCGCACTTCTGACGTGGGTTCACGCCGACAGCGACGACGACGAACTGGCGTGCGAGGACTGTGACGAAGGGGAGCCGTCATGACCGTCCGTGTCCACTGCTCCACCCACGGCACCTACTGGCGCTGGACCTGTGACACCTGCGACCTGTGGGACTCCGCGGGCGACTGGGACGAAGCGATGGAAGCAGCGACCGGGCACGCGGTCTACCGGCACGCACGACCGGCGATCAAGTACGTGCTGCCGACATGGAACCCGCTTGACGGACTGCCGGTGATCGACCACAGGCCGCTCTGGATCGACCCCGACCGACCGATGCGCGTCACCTGCAAGGCCGACCAGTGAGCGGCAACTCCGACTGGTGCAACCGCAACCAGCACACCGCCTGCCGCTACGACAACTGCGCCTGCATCTGCCACCTCGACGAAGAAGAGGAGACCGACTGTGCCTGACGACGAACACTGCAACGCCATCGACCACGACGGCTCCGACATGCCGCCACGGTGCGCGCGACTCAAAGACCACGACGGCAAGCACGCATCCGTCTACCTCGCCTCGTGGCCCAAGCACTGGCACCACGAATGGAACGACAAGGAAACGACATGAGCGACCCCAGGATCCTCCCCGACACGACACTCGACACCTACCGGGCCGACATCAAGCGCGCCAACGACAACGACCTCGGACACGTCTGGCTGTGGCGCGCGCAGGAACTCCTCGGACACATCGACGGGACCAGTGAGCAGCGCGACGCGCAGCGCAAGCGAGCCGACAACTACCGCGACACGGAGAACACTCTGCTGCGTGCGGAGACAGCCCGTGCTGACGCCGCCGAGCAGCGTCTGGCCGACAGGGACAAGGCCATCCGCGACCTCACAGATAAGTGGCGGGCCGAGGCCGGGGATGACCCCCGGCACGGAGTCGTGCTACGGACTGCCGCCGCCGCACTCCGTGCCCTGCTGACCGAGGACGGTGCGTGATGGGTGATCTTGCCGAGCGGGTCACGGAGATCCTGGCCCGAGTCCGAGACGAGCACGTCGTGGATGTGTTTCAGCCCAACCTTCTGGGCTGCACTTGTGGCGCATCGCTGCTCATTAGATGCGGCGACGATGGACAGCCGCTATACAACCCCATCATCCAACACCATCACCAAGAGATGGCGTCCGCCGTTGTCGACTGGATGAGCGGCATCGTCAAGGCATCCCTCGACACGTGTCTCCAAATGGGTTCCGTTGAAGCCGTCGCAACTCTTCGCGGGCTGCTTCGCGAACTGACCGAGGAGACGTCGTGATCGGCGCGCGCTGGCGATGCTACGACCCCGACTGCCCCGAAGCCGCATGGAACTACGCCACCGACTTCCCCACAGCCGCAGACACCGCGCGCCAACACCACGCCGAGACGCGACACAACGTGCAGGCATGGCCCGACGAAGAAGGAGGGACCTGATGGCCCGAGACCACGCCCGCATCTACGTATCGATCTGGGACAACCCCGACTTCATCCGACTCCCCTCCGCAGCCCAACACGCCTACCTCATGCTCGGCTCACAAAAGGGCGTGTCCTACTGCGGAGTCGTCGACTACGTGCCCGGCCGGATGCTCCGAAATGCAACCGACCTCACCGAACCCAAGCTCCGCGCCGCCGTCAAGACACTCGCACGAGACAAGTTCGTCGTCGTCGACCAGGGCACACAGGAACTCCTCATCCGCTCATTCATCCGGCACGACAACATCCTCGCCCGGAAGAACATGGGGATCGCGTGCGCCAAAGCCATCGGCAAGGTCCACTCCCAAGACGTTCGAGACGCGCTCATGCACGAACTCGCACGCCTCTACGCCGAAGATCCCAGCCGTGAAGGGTGGGCCGGATTCAAGTCCCACGACCCCATCGCATTCGACATGGCATGCGCAATGGCATTGGACATGGAATAGGAGATCGCATGCGCAATGGCATCCACAATGCGATGGCCCATGCGATCGCCAACTCCCCTTCCCCCTTCCCCCTTCCCCCTCTTCGGGTGCAGGTCATCTGTCTAATCCAAGACCAAGTGCCTACCTCACTGGTACGCGCACGCGATTGGAATTGGCGATGAACGAACATGAAATCGGACGCATCGCCGCCGCCGTCAACGCGCTCCGACCCGACTGGCCCATCGCCTCCATCCAGACGCTCCTGCGGCAACCCGAGCTCGCCCACAGGCCACGCCTCGACGTCGCACTCGCCCTCGTCTGGGTCGCCTGCGACTCCACCACCAAAACCCCCGCCCGCGTCAAAGAACACGGCCCCTGGTGGACCGCAGCAAACCCGACCGACGCCGAACGAGCACCCAAGCCGCCCCGCAGCAACGAAGCCTGCCGGCTCTGCGGCAAACACCTCCACCGCTGCATCTGCGACCAACCACAGACACGACCACCGGACACAACCGCGCCAACGCCCGCCTACCTCACGGCCCGCCAGCAACTCGCTGAGCGGGCCGCAGTCATTTCGGAGGACGCATGACCACCTGCCGCTACGACCGAGACCTCGAGCAGCACCTCACCCCAGACGGCGAACCCTGCACCCACGACGAATACGGCGACCCAACCAAGCACTGCACCGCCCGAACCAACTGCGGGCAGCACATCGGCCACAACGACCTCACCTGCGCCCGCTGCGTAGGACGCACCCGCAACGACATCAAGCGAATCGTCGACCTCGCCGCACTCATGCTCCCAGCCGCCCTCGCAGGCGGCGTCAACTCCGAAGCCGCCAACCTCGCAGCACCCGGAGCCGAGCCCGCAAAGTGGGCCGGACGACGCCTCGCCATGTCCCGCCACCTCACCGCATGGATGCGACTCGGACGCATCACCGAAGAGCAGGCAACCCACGCACTCGCCGCTATGCCCGACGACGACGACCGGCACCCGTACAACCTCCTCGGGCACTGGGACATGGCGATCCGCGAGGACTACCAGCACCCCTCCAACAAGCGCGTCACCGTCGCCAACGCCGCCGACTACCTCATCAACCAGCTCGCCCGCATCGCCCAAGACGAAGGCCAAGACTGGCCCCTGTTCGCCGGGCAAATCCGCAAGTGCCGGCGCCACATGGAATCCGTACTCGCCACCCTCGTCCGCCCCGAACGAGGCGCACCCTGCCCCGCGTGCGTCGAGAACGGCGACAAGGCCCCCCGCCTCGTCCGCAAGTACGGCCACTGGTGCACCGACGACCACTGCCGCGAGCCGCAGCACTACACCGACGACAGCGGGGACACCTGGACCTGCGGTGCCAACCGCGAGCACAGGTGGACCCACGCCGATTACGCCAAGTGGATCGAAACACGCCGCGCCACTACCGCAAGGAGCAACGCATGAGGTACGATTTCGGCAGGCGCGCACCATTCGCCGCAACTCCCTGCGAGAGCCTTCCCAAAAACCGCCCCGAGCCTCACGGTCGGGGCGTTCGTCTTTCACGAGGGAGGTCGTCGTGATCGACATTCTCGCCGCGCTTGAGTCAGCCACACCCGCAGCAACCGGGCAGTGCGCACTCCAGCGCAACCTGGACTCCATCCCCGCCGAGACGCCCGGACTCGACCAGCTCCTCGCAGCAGTCGACAACCGCGACGAGATGTCCGCGCCCCGACTCGGCAAGGTGCTCGCAGCCCTCGGCATCGGCGTCTCGGTCACCACCATCCGCGCGCACCGAGCAGGCACCTGTGCCTGCTACCTCCGGGGCTGAGCGTGGACATCCACGCCGCCATCGCATCCGTCTCGCCCAAGGCCCGCAACCGCATCCTCGTCCTCGACGTCGAACGACTCCCCGGCATCACGCAGCAACGATGGTGGGACCGCGGCGACCTCAAGAACCGCTACATCCACCACGAGACAGTCATCCGCGAACCACGCACCACCATCGTGTGCGCCAAGTGGTACGACTCCCCCGACGTGATCCGCCTCGCCGAGTGGGACAAGGGCGGACGAGGCCAGTTCCTCAAGAACGTCCACCGACTCGTGTCCAACGCCGACATCATCGTCGGCCACAACGTCGACGGAGCCGACGTGCCCTGGCTCATGGGCGACTTCTACCTCCCGCGCATCGGCCACAAGCACATCCCGAAGCTGGCACCCCTGCCGCCGTTCAAGACCGTCGACACGCTCAAGGTGCTGCGGTCACAGTTCAAGACCGGCATGCCCTTCAAGGGACTCGACGCCGCGCTCCAGATCCTCGGGCACAGCGGCAAGACCGACCGCTACGACCCCGACGCGATGGAGCGGGCAGTCGCAGGATCCGTCGAAGACCGCGACCGCCTCGTCGACTACTGCGCTGGCGACGTGATCGGCGGCCAATGGATCTACGACTGGGCACGACCGCACATCAAGAACCACCCCGCGCTGTTCGTCGACGGCAAGGACCGCCTCACCACCTGCAACCGATGCGGCCACGAGACGAAGCCCATCGCACGCAGGTACGTCGCCAATGTCATGACCTACACGATGCACCGCTGCACCAGTTGCGGCGGACACTCGCGACTCAGCATCGAGCCCGAGCGCATGTCCATCGTGCGCGGCGTCTGACCTCGCAACCCCTTCGTCCCGTGATGGGCGGTGATCCCGATGGCAACCGTCTTCCCTAGCGCCACTGAACGTGCGCGCATCGAGGCCGAGCTGATCGAGACAGCGCACTACGCGGCACGGCAGCAGCGGGTCATTGGCACGTCGGCGTACCCGAGCAAGTGGGACGACGCGCACCACTTGCTCGATGACCTGCTGGACGACTGGCTGGCCGCACGTGGCTGACTACGGCCACGACCACCGTGCTCGACGTGCCGCACTACAGCCCAACATCGACGCGGGCAACGGCTGGTGTCACGAGCTCGTCTGCCTCAAGACATCGCGAGCCATCGACCCCGATGACGAGTGGGACCTAGCCCACGACAGGCGCGTATGCCCCGGCAAGAACCGCCACCGCTGTGTCGACGCCTGCTACCTCGGGCCAGCCCACGCACAGTGCAACCGCAGTGAGGGCGGCGTCGAGAAGCACCGCAAGGCCGACACGCGCAAGAGATGGCGGATCTGACGCCCGGTTCTTTAGGAACGGCGACCAGCAGGACCCCAGGAGCAGGGGCTCCCTCTATCTACGAACCCCCCTCCCCCCTTCAAGGTGGTGAACGCCGTGAGCGATGAGGCCAAGCCGACCCTGCTCGAGGCGGTGGAGTCGGGCGATGTGCTCGAGATGCTGCTGGCCCAGCGCCGGCTCATCGCGGAGTCGCTGTCGTCGGCGGCGGAGAACACGCGCCCGCAGTTCAACAACGAGCTGAACAAGCTGCATGGACTGATCGCCGCCGAGCAGGCGCGCCGTGATGCGGCGGCGGAGGAAGCGGGCGAGGGTGGCAGCGGCGAAGCTGTTGACGAAGCCTTCGACCCCGCGGCTATCTGACGTAGCCCGGCATGTCGTGGTCCCGAAGGGGATCGTGACGACGGGCTTCCCTGCGGTTGAGGCGAAGTGCCGCGACCTGGGCATCCGCTTCCGTTGGTGGCAGCGCCCAATCGCGCAGATCATCCTGGGCAAGCGGGCCGACGGGAAGTACGCCTCGACGATCGGCGGCACTGGCCTGTCGATTCCGCGACAGGTCGGCAAGACGTTCCTTGTCGGCGCGATCATCTTCGCTCTCTGCCTGCTCCGCCCGAACCTCACGGTCGTCTGGTCGGCGCATCGCCTCCGCACTGCGGAGGAGACATTCAAGAAGATGCAGGCGCTGGCGCGTCGGAAGAAGATCGCGCCGTTCGTCGCCAAGATCACGCTCGGCTCTGGCGAAGAGTGCATCGAGTTCACGAACGGTTCGCGCATCATGTTCGGCGCTCGGGCCGCGGGCTTCGGTCGCGGCTTCGACGAGGTCGATGTCGTGGTGTACGACGAGGCTCAGATTCTTGACGACGCCGCGCTTGACGACATGATCCCGGCGATGAACCAGTCCCGTCAGGACTGCGGCGCGCTGTTGCTGTTCATGGGCACGCCGCCGAAGCCGACGGACAAGTCTGAGGTGTTCACGCGGATGCGCCAGGAGGCGCTGTCTGGCGAGGACGATGACACGGCGTGGATCGAGTTTGGAGCGGATCCGTCCCATGTCGTGACTGCTCTCCCGGCTCCGCTGACGGAGCGGGACTGGGCGCAGGTAGCGAAGGCCAACCCGTCGTTCCCTGATGACACCTCGCGCGAGGCGATCCTGCGGATGCGCAAGAAGCTCGGGCAGGCGTCGTTCCTGCGTGAGGGCTTGGGGATCTGGGACGAACTGCGCAAGAACTTCGCGTTCGGCGCCGGCCGCTGGGAGCAGTGCATGGTCGAGGATCCCGGCCCGCAGGTTGACGCCATCGCGTTGTCGGTGTCGATGGATCGGATGCACGCTTCGATCGGCGCGGCTGGGTGCGTGCGGATCGGTGACGACGAGCGCGTGTTTGGCGCCGCGGTCGACCGACGCGAGGGCACTGGCTGGCTGGTCCCCGAGGCGAAGCGCCTGCATGACGCCTACGGGTGTGCGGTGGTCGTGGCTCGCTCGGCTGCTGACCTGATCCCGGCGCTTGAGGCGGTGGGCCTGACGCAGGACTCGGGTCTGGTGATCGCTCGGACGGGCGACTCGCAGGATGCCTGCGCTCAGATCTTCGACCGCGTCCAGGCGGGCACATTCGCCCACGCGAACCACGACGACCTTGACGACGCCGTGTACGGCGCGCACCGCAGGACGACCCCTGAGGGCCGTTGGGTGTGGGACCGCAAGAACTCCGAGACGGACGTTTCGATGCTCGAGGCCGTGACCCTCGCTGCGTGGCAGGCCGCGCTGACTACGCCCGACTACGACGTACTCCAGAGCTTCTACTGAGGAGGGCCTGATGTCGAAGACCGACGTTCTCGACCTTGCTGGCCTGTGCCTTCTGGCGCTGTTTGGCTTCGCGATCTGGCCGCCGCTGTGCCTGGCCGTGTTTGGCGCGGGCATGCTGCTGGCGTCGCGCGAGCTGGCGCGGGGTGACCAGTGAGCCTGTTCTTCCGCTCATCGCGCCCCGAGGCTCGCGACATCTCGTCGCTGCCGTGGAGTCATGGCGGCGATTCGCCGATCGCTGACGCCTCGCTCGAGGGGTCGCTGGGGCTGATCCCGGTGTACGCGTCGGTGCGCCTGGTGTCCGAGGCCGTCGCCTCCCTCCCTCTTCAGGCGTACCGCAAGGGTGCCGACGGCGAGCGTCAGGCGATGACCCTGCCTGCCGTGTTCGACTCGCCGTCGAACCGGGGCACGCGGATCGACTGGCTTCAGCGGTGCATGACGTCGCTCCTCCTGCGCGGCAATGCCTACGGCCTGATCGTTGGCAGCGACCGGGACACGCCGGGCATGCCGAAGATGATCGAGTGGCTGCACCCCGACAAGGTCCGCTTGCACGACGGTCGGTGGTACTACAACGGCCGCGAGATCCCGGACGCGCAGATGCTGCACATCCCGGCGATGGTGCTCCCCGGCTCGCGGCTGGGCGTCTCTCCGCTCTCTGCGTGCTCGGCTGCGATCACTGCTGGCAAGTCCACGGAGCAGTTCATGGCGTCGTGGTACGGCAACCGGGCGATCCCGTCGGTGCATGTGCAGAACGCCGACAAGACGCTCACGCCAGAAGAGGCCGCGGTCGTCAAGGAGCGGACGCTGGCGACGATGCGCGCGGGCGAGCCGTTCGTCACCGGCAAGGACTGGAAGCTCGACTTCCTGTCGCTCTCCGCGAACGATGCCGGGTTCGTGTCCGCCGCGCGACTGACCGCCTCGCAGGTCGCATCCATCTTCGGCATCCCGCCCGAGATGGTCGGCGGCGAGGCGGCCGGCTCACTGACGTACTCCACGGTCGAGCTCAACCAGATCCAGTTCCTGACGAACAGTCTGCGCCCATGGCTGGTGCGGCTCGAAGCGGCGTTCTCGTCGATGATGCGGCCCGGCGAGTACGTGAAGTTCAACGTCGACTCCCTGATCCGCGTGGACACGAAGACCCGGTTTGAGGTGCACAAGATCGCGCGCGAGATCGGCTTGCACAACGTCGATGAGATCCGCCGTCTCGAGGACGAGGCGCCCCTGCCGAATGGGCAGGGCCAGGACTACACGCCCCTTGCGACCAAGGCTGCGGCGGCGACGGAGAAGCGTTCCCAAGAGGAGGGTTCATGACGAACGAGCTCGAGCGGCGACTGCTCCGAGAGCCGGTGGCACTGCGTTCCGCGAAGGACGACGGACCGCCCCGCATTGGTGGGTATGCGCTGAAGTTCAACAAGCTGTCCCGCAACCTCGGCGGCTGGGTTGAGCAGATCGACCCGTCGTCGCTGTCGAAGTCTGCGGGCGACGGTTGGCCCGGCGTCATGGCTCGGTACAACCATGAGGTGCTGCTGGGCTCCATTGCGGGCGACTCACTGCGCCTGATGGTCGACGGCACTGGCCTTGACTACGAGGTCGACCTTCTGGACGACGCCGACTCCGAGCGGGTCCGCAAGCTGGTTGCGCGAGGCGATGTGGCCCGCTCGTCGTTCGCTGCGTACATGCACGAGTCGGACTGGTCACTGACGCCCGACGGGTTCCCCCTGCGGACCGTGCTGGGCATGTCACTGGTCGATGTCGCCCCGGTCGATGACCCCGCCTACTACGACACCTCCACCGGCCTGCGCTCCCTCGCGGACGCGCGCAGCATGGAGGTCGTCGAGGTTGAGGAGATGGCCCGGCAGAACCGTCTGGCCGACCTCATCAAGCCCGCACCGATCATGGTGGATCTGGGCTCCCGAAACTCCGGCCAGTCCGAGCAGGGCGAAACCCACTCGGCAGGACGGCTCCAGGTGATGCTGCGCGCCTTGGAGATGAAGAAGCAGCTCTGACGGCAGGGCGCAACCCACCGTCGAACTTCCAATTCCCCTCCGCCCCCGCACCGACTGGTCGGGGGCTTTCGCATGCCCAAGGCATGCAGAAAGGAGACGCGAGATGAGTGACTTCATCCAGCGCCTTCGCGAGCAGCGGGCCAACACCTGGGAGCAGGCCAAGGCCCTCCTCGACACCGCTGCCGCAGAGAACCGCGACCTGTCCGCCGAGGAGCAGTCGTCCTACGACCGGATGAACGCCGACCTCGACTCCATCGCGGAGCGGGTCAAGTCCATCGAGGAGCAGGAGCAGCGCAACGCCGACATGGACGCGGCGTTCGCTTCGATCGCAGAGGGTCGCAAGGCCCCCGCGATCCTGGCCGAGCCGACGCAGAACGAGCTCCGCAAGTTCCTCCGCGGCGAGTCCCGCTCCTTCGAGGTTCGCCCCGACGGCCCGGTCAACTTCCGTGACCTGACCAAGGGCACCGCGACCGCGGGCGGCAACATCGTCCCGACGTCGTTCTACAACCAGCTCGTCCAGCACATGATCGAGGTGTCCGGCATCCTGTCGGCCGGCCCGACCGTGCTGCAGACCTCTGGCGGCGAGAACTTCGAGGTTCCGACCACGACCGCCCACTCCTCGGGCGCGCTCGTTGCGGAGGCTGCGGCCATCGCGGAGTCGGACCCGGCGTTCGCCAAGCGCACTCTCGGTGCCTACAAGTACGGCGTCCTGATCCAGGTGGCACGCGAGCTGATCGACGACACGGGCGTCGACCTCGAGGGCTACCTCTCGATGCAGGCTGGTCGTGCGGTCGGCAACGCGTTCGGTGCCCACCTCGCGACCGGCACCGGCTCCTCGCAGCCGTCCGGCATCGTGACGGGCTCGAGCCTGGGCGTGACGGGTGGCACGGGCGTCGCGGGTGCGTTCACCGCCGACAACCTGATCGACCTGTTCTACTCGGTCATCGCGCCATACCGGAACTCGCCGTCGGCGGGCTGGATCATGCGCGACGCCACGGTGGCCGCAGTCCGCAAGCTCAAGGGCTCGGACAACAACTACCTGTGGCAGCCGGGCCTGCAGGCCGGCGTGCCGGACCTCCTGCTCGGCAAGCCGGTCCACACGGACCCGAACATCGCCGCGACGGGCACGACCGCGAAGTCGGTCCTGTTCGGTGACGTCTCGGCGTACTTCGTCCGCCTCGCGGGCGGCGTGCGGTTCGAGCGTTCGGATGAGTACGCGTTCAACTCGGACCTCGTCACCTTCCGGTGCCTCGTCCGCGGTGACGGCGTGCTGGTCGACCAGACGGGCGCGGTCAAGCACTTCGCTGGCGCTGCCACCTGATCGGTTGCGGCGCGGCCCCTCACGGGTCGCGCCGCTCCCGTCTGGGTGGTCATCGTCTACGGAAAGGAGCGCGCCATGAAGGTGTGCATGAATGTCGCGATCTCAGGAACGCGCAACGGTGAGCCGTGGCCGTCCGTCGGCGGCGAGGTCGTCGTCGGTGACGCCGAGGGCGCTGAGCTCTGTGCGGCTGGCCTGGCGTCTCCGGTGGCAGAGGTGGCGAACGCGGAGAAGAAGACCGCCCCCAAGGCTGAGGTGCGCGCCGGATCCAAGGCTCGACGGTGACATCGGTCCTGTCGCTGTCCGACGCGAAGCTACACCTGAACATCAGCGTGGACACGTGGAACGCCGAGATCGAGGCGTTCATCGCGGCGGCGGAGGCGGCTCTCGAGGAGCGCGTCGGACCCCTGCAGCCGCGCTCTCGGACTGACCGTGTGCGTGGTGGCGGTCCGGCACTGGCGCTGTACGCCTCCCCTGCGATCTCGCTGACGTCGGTCACGGAGGTCGGCGGCGTCGCGTTGACGGTGGCGGACCTTTCGCTGCACACGTCCGCGGGTGTCGTGAGGTTCGTTCACGGCGGCACGTTCACTGGTCGCGAGTACGACGTGGCATACACCGCGGGCCGTGGAACGTGTCCGGATGACTTGATGCTTGCGGTCAAGGAACTGGTACGGCACTTGTGGCAGTCGTCGCAGCGTGGCAATGGCCAGCGTGGCGGCTCGGCGGAGGTTGTTCCCGGGGCGGCATACATGTTCCCGAACCGCGTCCTTGAACTCATCTCGCCGCACCTGTCTGTGGGGTTCTGATGGTCAAGGCAACGGTCGGCGCGACCCTCATGCGCACTCTCGTCCCCGCATTCGCTGCGGTTGTCCCCGCCGATGTCGATGTCCGTCTCGGCTACGGCGTGACCGACTCGCCCGCTGACTACGTGCTGGTTGGCGCCGACGACCCGTTCTCGGACCAGCCCGCCCCAATGGTCGACGGCGACTCCGACTTCCTCTACACGGGTGCCGTCAACCGCACGGAGAGCGGCGGCATCAACTGCGTGGCGTTCGTGTCGACGGGCGACACCGACACCGACATCGCCCTGACCCGGCTCGAGGCGGTGCTGGACGCGCTCGCGACCGCACTGCGCGCGGACCCGGACCTGACGTCCATCCCCGAACTCATGTGGTGCCACCTGTCGGTGACCCGCATCGACTCCGACCAGAACCGCAACGGGACGTGGGCGCTTGGTGTGTTCCGCGTCCTGTTCAAGGCCCAGCTCTAGGAAGGCATCGCGCTGATGAAGATCAAGAACACCTCCGGGGTGGACCTGACGCTGCCGTGGCTTGGCAACCGGCTCGTTCTTGCGGGTCAGGTGATCGAGGTCGCTGACGACCTTGGCATGGATTTCCCGGCCCCGACGTGGGAGCTGGTTGACGGCAAGAAGAAGGGTGACGCCTGATGGCTATCCCGCGCCGCGACCCATGGCTGCGATTCATGGAGAAGGTCGTCAAGGACGACAACGATTGCTGGCTGTGGCAAGCCAAGACGGGCTGGCAGGGCTACGGACTCTTCTGGTCAGGCGAGCAGCGAACGACGGTGGCCCACAGGTGGGCATGGGAGCAGCGCAACGGCCCCATCCCCGACGGCCTACAGCTCGACCATCTTTGCCGCGTCCGCCACTGCGTGAACCCCGACCACCTAGAACCGGTCACCCCGCGCGAGAACGTCATGCGCGGCGACACCCCCGCCGCACGGAACGCCGCAAAGACTCATTGCGCTCGCGCTGGCCATCCACTCAGTGGACCGAATCTCTACATCTCCCCCAAGGGTGCGCGCGAATGCCGTACCTGCCGCAATGCCGCGAGCGCGCGGTACGAGCACAAGAAGGTGAGCTAATTGGCTATCGGAAGCGGTCTTGGCTCCTCGCTTGGCCTTGCGGCTGAGTCGGTGTACGGCACGTATGTTGCTGCGGGTCGGCATCTTGCGGGCACGTTCAACGTGAAGCATCTGCAGGACACTGTCCCTGTTTCGGGTGTGGCTGCGGGTCGTCCTGCGCCTCCGGATGAGGTGGTGACGCAGGTTCAGGGCACGGCCAAGTTTGAGGGCCAGGTCATGAACAAGCAGATGGGTCTGCTGCTGTCGCAGCTCACGGGCTCGACGTCGTCGCCGGTCCAGCAGGGCGCGACGACGGCGTACCTGCAGACGCACGCGTGGGGCGACAACCTCGGCAAGTCCATGTCGGTGCAGTGTGGCATTGCGGACACGACGGGCACGGTTCGTCCGTACACGGCGCTGGGCAGCAAGGTCACGCAGGCGGAGTTCTCGTGTGCGGCTGGCGAGGCACTGACCGTCAGTGTCGACTGGGACTGCCGCGAGATCACCGAGGCCCAGACGCTGGTGGCGCCGTCGTACCAGGCGGGGAACCTGCCGTTCAAGTTCAACCAGATGGCCGTGAAGCTCGGCACGTATGGCGCTGAGGCTGGCGTGCAGGGCGTGAAGGGCATGAGCGTGACGTTCTCCCGGTCGCAGGACGTGGGCCGGTTCTATGCGGGTAACGGAGGCAAGAAGTCGGAGCCGGTGTGGAACGACTTCGTGGCGATCTCCGGGACGCTCGAGGTGGACTTCGTGAACAAGGCCGACTTCGTGGACCGCTACGTCGGCCACACTTCGACGTCGCTGGTCATCGAGTTCGTGGGGCCGGTGATCTCGGGCGCGTACAACGAGACGTTCCGCATCAAGGTTCCGAAGGTCTACTTCTCGGGTGATGTCCCGGAGGTTGACGGGCCTGATGTGAACAAGGCGTCGATCCCGTTCTCTGCGTTCTGGGACCCGACGAATGGTGTCGGGACGATCGAGTACATGTCGACCGACACGACGGTCTGATCCATGCCTGACGTCGAGCTGCGGGGCGGCGACGCGATTGACGCACTGGTACGCCGCATTCGGACGCACGCCGACAAGAAGGCGATCCAGAAGGATCTCTACTCGGGCCTGAATCGCGTGTCGAAGCCTGTGCGCGAGGACATGAAGGCGTCGACCGGGGAGCCCGAGAACCTGCCGACCGAGGGCGGATTGCAGGCCCTGGCGATGCGGAAGCAGTCCGTCGTCGCGAATGTGCGAGGCGGCCGGAACGCGGGTCTGCGGATCCTCGTGCGCGGCAAGAAGGGGTTCGACCTCGGGTCGATCCACCGCACTGGCCGACTGCGGCGCCCCGTGTTTGGTGGTCGGTTCGTGACGCAGACCGAGGGCGTCCAGCCGCACTGGATGGACAAGACGTTCGAGGAGCAGCGCCCTGTTGTGGCGCGCGAGATGGTGCGCGTCCTTCAGGACATCGCGCGGAGAGTTGAGGGCTGATGCAGTTCGTCTACACCCCTGAGGGCGGGGAGCGGCTTTCGTGGCCGTTCGACCCGATGAAGCTGACGTCTCCCGAGGCGATGGCGATCGAGAAGTTGACGGGCATGGCGTTCGGTTCGGAGTGGATCGAGTCGGTGCAGAAGGGCTCGATGATCGCGATTCACGCGCTGCTGTTCGTTCTGCTCAAGCGCCAGCGTCCGCAGTTGAAGCCGGACCAGGTGGTATTCGCGTTTGACGAGGTCGGCCTTGAGGTCGACGAGGACGACGAGGCGGCTCTTGCTGCCGACGCTGAGGACGGTGCTTCGGAGGCGGACCCTCAGTCGGCGGCGTCTGGCCCGAGCACTACCTGACGCCGTTCGGGATCACTCGCCGCTACCGCTACTACGAGTGGGCGTTCGCCCTGCACCTGCACACGCCGCCCGCGGAACTTGAGCGCCTGACTCTCGATCAGTGGGAGCGCGGCTGCGACCTGATCGAACACCTGAACAAGGAGGCACGCCGTGGCAACCAAGCTTGAGTTCGACATCGTTGCCAAGGACCGGGCCTCCGACAAGTTCGACAAGGTCGGCAAGTCGGCGGACGGTATGGGCTCAAAGCTGAAGGGGTTCGCGGTCGTTGGTGCGGCGGCGTTCGCTGCGGCTGGTGTCGCTGCGGGCAAGTTCGCGTGGTCGGCGATCGGTTCGGCGTCTGACCTAAACGAGACGATCTCGAAGTCGTCGGTGATCTTCGGCAAGAACGCCAAGTCGATGGAGACGTGGGCGTCGGGTGCGGCGAAGACGATGGGCCTGTCGAAGAACGCGGCCCTGTCTGCGGCGACTGGCTTCGGTGACATGTTTTCCCAGATCGGCTTCTCGGGTGATCAGGCCACGAAGATGTCGAAGCAGGTCGTGCAGATGTCTGCGGACCTGGGTTCATTCTCCAACCTTGACACCGCCGATGTGGCGGACCGAATGTCGGCGGCTTTCCGTGGCGAGTTCGATTCACTGCAGGCGGTCATCCCGAACATCAACGCCGCGCGTGTCGAGTCCGAGGCGCTGGCAAAGACGGGCAAGAAGACGGCCAAGGAGCTGACGGCGCAGGAGAAGGCAGCTGCGGTTCTGGCGATCGTCCACAAGGACGGTGCCCGGGCGATGGGCGACTTCTCGCGGACGTCGGGCAGTCTCGCGAACCAGCAGAAGATCCTGAGCGCGCAGTTCGAGAACGCGAAGGCGAAGCTCGGCGAGAAGCTGCTGCCGATCGCGGTCAAGGTGGCGCAGTTCCTGACCACCCATATGGGGCCGGCGTTCCAGAAGGTCGGCAAGTGGGTGCAGGAGAACCTGATCCCTCCGCTGAAGGAGTTCGGCGAGCGGATCGCACCGAAGGTCCGCGACTACATGGACAAGGTGCGGCAGGCGTTCAAGGACGCGGGCCCCTACCTTGACCTGCTCGGCAAGGTCGTGAAGAACGTCCTGATCCCTGCTCTGGGCTGGCTGGCTGAGCACGCGCTCGCTCAGGCGGGTCGGCAGGTCGCCATCCTCGGCAAGGCGTTCGGCGCTCTCGGTCGCGCTGGTACATGGCTGTGGAACAACGCGCTGCAGCCTGCCTTCAAGTTCATTACGCAGGCGATCGCGAAGACGATCGGCGTTCTGGGCAAGCTGTTCGGGGTCCTCGCGAGCATCCCTGGTGCGCCGAAGTGGATCGGCAGGACGGCCAACGCCTTGAGTAACGCGTCTGCCGAGGTCGAGGAACTCGCTGGCAAGATCACCAAGCTCGACGGGACTACGGCGAACGTCGGGGTCAGGTACTCCGTCACCGTCACCGGGCAGGAGGCGCTGAACACGCTCCTGGCGGGCCCGCTGGTCGGCGGAGCGCCGAGGAAGCGGTCGGCGTCCGGCACCACGTTCGCCCCGTCTGGCGGCTCGTACCTCGTGGGCGAACTCGGCCCGGAGCGCGTGACTCTGCCTCGTGGTGCGCAGGTCGACAACGCCGCCATGACCCGCGACTCGGGCGGCATGGACTACACCCGCCTCGCCCGCGCCATCGTCTCGGCCCTGCGTGAAGGCACTCCCCTTGTCCAACTTCCTGACGCCGGTCGTGGCGCTTACCTGATGGGAGGCTGACATGGCTGACTTGGTCCGCTTCGTCGACTCGATCGTTGCCTCTCCGACGGTGCGCCTCGACCTCAATGGCGAGGCGACGAACGGCTGGTACGTGCGCTCGTTCTCGGCGCCGGCTCCTCGTCTTCGGCGCAGCATGTCGTCGAACGCGATGCGCGACGGGATCAGTGTCGGCTCGTCTTCCTATGACGCCCGCACCCTGACGATCGAGCTGGAGTGCATCAAGAACGACCAGGACTCCGCGGCGACCGAGCTGCAGAAGCTGGCGCGCGAACTGGACCGCGAGAGCAACCTCATCATGTACCGCCCCGACGGTGCATCGAAGCCCGTCTTCTTCAAGACGTTCCGGTCGGACCTTGCGCAGATCGACGACGTGATCGCGCAGAAGGCGATGCGGCGGTTCACGATCGAGCTGCTGGCAGAGCCGTTCGCCCTGGGACTGCCGGAGGCACTGCCAAAGGTGACCGTCTCAAACGACCCGGCCCTGGGGTCAGGCCCCATTTCGGCGCCGGTGCAGGCCAATCTGGCGACGGCAACCACAGGGGGGACGCTGGCCGCCGCCACGTACTACTACGTGGTGACCGCGGTCACGAGCAGCGGCGAGACCACCGTGTCGAACGAGAAGTCGATCACCACCACTGGCGCCACATCTACCGTCACCGTGAGTTGGACCCGAGTTCCGGGGGCAACTGACTACAGGATCTACAGGTCTACGTCGGCCGGCACCGAGAAGCTGGTGACGAGTGTGGCCCCCCAGTGGACTGATTCGTCGTTCCTTGACACCGGGTACGACACTGACGCCACGAGCCCCCCGGTGTCGAATACCGCCGCAGCCACCGGTCAGTACATCGAGTACGCATCGATCATGGGGGACGTCGAAGCTCCGCTCATCTTGAACTTCAACCGACCCAGTTCGGGCAGCCCAATGTCTCCTGCCTTTGTGATTATGGCGGCGCGCCGGCCCGGGTCGGCCGGGTTTGAGAACGCCTTCCTGCAGGCAGAGGGCGGAACGATGGGCGCGGACACGACCGCGGCCGGCGTTGACACTGTGATGTCTGGGTCTGATGCTGACAACTTCGTGCGGACGTCGTTCTCGAACACCGCCACGATGGCGAACCGGCTCACGACTGCCCAGATCGTCAACGTGCGGCATCGTGGCGCGTGCCGCGTCATCGCAGTAGTCCGGCGCTCGGATGCATCGTCTGCCATGAGGATGCGCGCGGGGTCGACCGCGTCTGGAGTCACCATCACGGGAGACACTGTCGTCGTCCCACTCTCCACTTCGCGCATGGTCGTTGACCTTGGCCTGATCGCCCCATTCGCTGGATTGAACGAGGTTGGCTACAGCACGGTCACCAATGGAAGTACGGCGTCGGTCGAGATTCATGCCGCACGTGATTCTGGGACTGGAACCCTGGATATCGACTATGTCGGAGTGCTGCCTGCCTTTGAGCAGATGGGAATCTTCTGGACCCCGGCCGCCGTGCCGTCAAGCTCGCTATGGATTGACGGGGTGCGCGATCAGATCGGGTACGGACCCTCGGCTGGGCCGCTCGGACTGATTGACGGCAACTTCGATATTGAAGAGACCCGCGCGGCCCTCAACCTTTCGGGCGGTGTTCCCAGGGTGTATCCGGGACAGACGAATCGGCTGTACCTACTGACTGCGGATAGCACCACGATCTCCGGCGCTTCTTGCGATCGCCTTCAAACGTGGATCGTGAAGGGCTACTACTACCCGCGGTATCTCTACGTCCGGCCGAGCGCGTCATGAGCCTGCCTGTGCCGCTGACGGTCCGCGTTGGCACACGCCACATCACCAACGAGGTTGCCGGACTGCAGATCCGCAAGGAGGCCGTCGGCGGGGTCAAGTCGATCGCACTGCGCCTCGCCCGCCCGCTCGACAAGTTCGACGCCAATCTCGACCTGCTTGAGCACGTCACGATCTACGACGCGCGCTCGGCCGAGATCATCGCCGACGGGGACCTGACTGACCAGGGCCGCGGAACTGATGGGTCCGGGCAGGTCTGGGACATGGTCGCGTTTGGGCCTGCCCAGTGCGCCAGTGACATCACGTTCCCCTACGTCGTGGTCGATCAGGCCACCACGCAGTTCGTGCGGTCCTCGGCCTCGTCGAAGAGCGCGACGACCAACACGTCCGAGATCAACGCCAACACCCCCTCGCTCGAGGTGGTCGCCGACGAGGGCAAGACGATCAGCACCACATGGCTGGGTGACTGGGTCTACCGGGCGCTCTACCAGTCGCGGCAGAAGCTCGCCCGCATCAGCGTCGTCATGGACGCAGGAGTCAACGGCGCGGACTGGCACCAGATGGTCGTCACGAGGAACACGCCCACGGGTGGCGGCAACGCGGCCGTCGACATCGGCGCGTCGACCACGAGCTCGACCCGGACCGGCGTCGTCGTCACCAACTTCCCCAACGGCGACGACATCGTCAGTGTTCGCTGCGCCCGTCAGACGACCTCGACCACGGGTGGCACCAACACCTGGTTCGGCTTCTCGCAGATCAAGATCCGCGCGCTGTTGAAGTCGGCTACCGGCGTGGACCTCCTGAGCGGCTACACGACCAACACCGTCGTGGCGCACCAGGTGGTCAACGACCTGCTCGGGCGCATCCTGTCCCGCTTCGACGGAGCCAGCGCAGTCGTCAGCACTGAGGGCGTCTACACGATCGACCAGCTCGCCTACGTCGATGGCACCACTGCCGAGCAGGTGCTCAACGACCTGATGGCACTGGAGCCCGCTTTCCGCTGGACCACCAGTGCGGACACGGGCAACGGCTACGGGTTCCGGTGGGAGGCGTGGCCGACGACCGTCCGCTATGAGGCGACGCTCGACGACGGCGGCTCGTTCCCTGTCTCTGCGCAGGATCTCTACAACGAGGTGACGGTGCGGTGGGTCCGTGCCGACGGGTTCGTGCGGCAGGTGCTGCGTACCGGCGCGTGCCCCATCCTCGACGACAAGGGCATCACGCGCCGGGCGATCATCGACCTCTCTGACGAGGTCGGCTCAGTGGCGGCGGCAGAGAAGGCGGGCGACAACTTCCTCGACGAGCACCGGGCCCCGAAGAACTCGGGCACCCTGACTGTCTCGCGCCGGATCCGCGACCTCGCGACCGGCCGCATGGTCGAGCCGTTCGAGATCGAGCCCGGCGAGTTGATCCGGGTGCGTGGTGTCGAGTCGTACCCCGACGCGCTCAACGCCTCGAGCAACGACGGGCTGACGGTGTTCCGCATCTGGTCGGCGACGTACAACTCCGACTCGCACTCGGTTGAGCTCGAGCTGGATGCCGATGCACGTACTACCGCGAACGCGCTGCGCAAGTTGCTCAAGCGTCGCGACAGGAGGCGGTGACGTGAGCGCAGCGCAGCATCAGCCGACGACGGTTGTCCCTGAGGGGTCGATCATCATCACTCCTGCCGAGGTCTACACGAAGGTGACGAGCCTGACGGACGTGGTGACGAAGATGGTCGCGCAGGACGAAGCCGCTCAGGGTCACGCGAAGCGCCTTGAGGACAAGGTCGATGGCCTCGACAAGCGGGTGTCGGCGATCGAGAAGAAGATCTGGATCGTCACTGGTTTCGCTGCGGCGGCTGGCGGGCTGGTCGGCAACTGGCTGCCGACGGCGCTCGGCAAGTAGTCATGCGCGGGCCAGTCTCTCGCCAGGCTCCCTGCCCCCACTGCGGTCACGAGCACCTGTGGCTCGACTGCGACCACTGCCCTTGCGTCGCGCATGAGCAGACCGGCATCTATCCCCTGGAGGGGCCATGACGCGCTATGCCGCCATCCTGATCGACAAGCTCTCGGGCCGCTACGACCGCGCGCCCCGCCTCCTGCTTCGACAGGTGCAGGCATCGGCTCTCGCGCGGGACATCATCACCCTCACCGAGGTCGCCGGCTGGCGGCGCCGGCGGGCGCTGCGGAAGGTCCCCGGCTTCACGGTCCTGCAGGACACCAAGCACGGGGACGCGGCAGAGGTCGCGATGCTGGTCCGCGATTCCGTGTGGCGAGTCCTGCATTGGGAGGCGCGGGTCATCGGCCCCGACCTCGGTCCCGGTGGTCGCGTCATCGCCCTGTTCGCGGTCCTCGAGCACGTCGACACGGGCCTCATCTACCTCGTGTCCGACGCGCACCTCCCCGCGACAGTGGAGGGCCAGTGGGACTCGCCCCGTGCCGCTGCGTATCGGGCGGCAGTGCAGCAGTACCGGGTCGCGCACAACCGCCTCGCCGTGCTCTATCGACCCGGCGCGGTTGACGCGTTCGCTGATTGGAACCTCAACCTGCACAAGCCGCGGACGCAGCAGTGGGTTGCTGCCGCATGGCCCGAGCTCAAGGCGCCGACCACCCTCCCCTCGGGTGGCACGCACGCCGGCGGCCGGCTCATCGACTGGTTCATCGGCCGCGGCCGACACGTCGACTCCTGGCGGATCCTCCCGCCCAACCCCGCCTCCGACCACAGGGGCATCCGCGTCACCCTCCACGCCCCCGTCAAGGCGCGGCCACCGAAGAAGGAGCCCCTCATGTCCACCTCGCAGAACCACTGGCCCGCGCTCGCCAGCGACTCCACCAAGCTCTACACGTGGGTGATCCCGGCCCGCTCCGGTGACTTCACCCTGCGCCTCCGCAACGGCTCGGCCGGGTTCCTCCTCGCGCACTACGCGCTGTGGTTCGCCGACGTCGTCGAGCCCGTGCTTGCCAAGACGCTCGATGACTGGGGTTACGCCTACCGGACGGTGCGCGGCTACTCCACCACCCTGTCGAACCATGCCTCGGGCACGGCGATGGACCTCAACGCGACCACGCACCCGCTGGGGAAGGTCGGCACATTCAAGCCGTGGCAGGTCGTCAAGATCCACGCCCGCCTCGTCCTGTACCGCGGCTGCCTGCGCTGGGGCGGCGACTACACGGCCCGCAAGGACGAGATGCACACCGAGATCAACCGCGACCTCCCCACCTGCGAGCGGCGCGCCCGCGCGCTCATGACCTCACCCCGCGGCAAGCGTCTCCTCGCCGCCAACCCCACCCAGAAGGCGGTCATCGAGTCATGAAGATCCCCACCTACTTCCGCGACCTCGCCGACCGTGCCGTCCGCACCGTCTGCCAGTCCGCCGCCGCCATGCTCGTCGCCGACGGGACCGGCCTGCTCGACACCGACTGGCTCACGCTCGTCTCCGTGTCGGGCATGGCTGGGCTTGCGTCCATCCTGACCACCGTCGCCCAGCGCGGCATCACAGGTCGTCGCGAGGCGTAGCGATGCTCAGCGAGCTTGAGGAGTCCGACGCCGTCAAGGCCGTCGTTGCGGGCCTCTGCACCTACGAAACGCTCGCGATCCTCACCGGACGCGCACCCACCATCACGGCCATCCACAGGCGCTACCCGGTCATTGGGGTCGCCATCGTCGCCGCCCTTGCGTGGCACTTCCGACCCCCCAAGGAGCAGTGAATGTCGTACTCGACCGTCACGTTGACCGGAACGGTCACCAGTCCTTCTGGCGACCCAACGCGCTCCAACCTTTCGGTCCTCGCGAACGTCGAACGGGTGGTGGACGCCACAGACAACGTCATCTTGGCCGGCGCGGTCACCATTCGGCCCGACAACACAGGCGCCTTCTCCGTGGTGCTCCCGGCAACCGATGACGTGAGCCTCACGCCGACGGGCTTCCAGTACCGGCTGCTCGGTCCACATGGCATCGACGAGAGCTTCTACCTGCCGGCATCGCTGGGCACGGTGGACCTCGCCGACCTGATCACGGTCGCGCCTGCGCCGATCCCGGCGGAGAGCCTCACGGACGCCACCGTGCGGGCCCTGATCGACAACCCCACCAGCGGGGTGCGGGCCTCACTCTTCGGGACCTACGTCACCTTCGAGCGGTCCGACACCGGCGCGCCGATGACCGGCGGGCACATCACCGTGAAGGTCGACCCCGCCACGCACGAGATCACCGACATCGTCTGGGAGGCGTGAGCCGCATGGGCTACATGAAGGACTCCACCGGCCGGCGCCTGGACTCGATCGCGATCCCCTCGACGACCGAGGTCTCCCCGACCTACCGCTACGACCGACTCCTCCCGTGGTTCGCGGCGCTCGCCAACTCCTCCCGCAAGCGCGCGAACATCGTCATGTTCGGCGACTCGCTCGTCATGGGCTACGGGCTCTCGTCGTGGGCCGAGACGCTCCCGGCGCAGACCGCCGCCGCCCTCAGGGCGCGCAACGGCATCACGTCGGCGGGCCGGGGCTTCATCGGCGCGAACGGGCAGGTAGGCGCGAATCACTCGTTCTGGCCCCTTCAGATCAGTGGCGGAGCGGTCTACGGCCTCGGATACGGGCCGAACGACTACTACATCACTCTCGGCGCGGCCGGTCAGAAGGCGATCGACACCCTGTCCTCGCCTGTGACCTCGTTCGACGTCGTCTACTTCGCGCCCTCCTCCGGGGGCTCGACCACGGGCGGCTACTACAAGATCGACGGCGGCACGGCGGTCACGTTCAGCACGGCGGTCACGCCCGGACTGAACACTCTGCACGTCGCCGCAGCCGCGAACACGAGCATCGAGGTCGGATTCAACGCGGGTGCCTCGTGGACGCTCTTCGGAGTGACGGAATACAAGGGCGACGAGAACTCCGGCGTCATGGTGCACAACTGTGGCGTCTCGGGCACCACCGCGAAGAACTGGAACGACTACGCGGCGACCGGCTGGCCCGCCGCGCAGAAGTCGCTCTCGCCTGATCTCGTGATCCTCGACCTCGGCACCAACGACTCGCTGACGTCGATCGGCAACGTGTCGTCGGCTCAGTTCAAGACGAACCTCAGCACCCTGATCACCAACCTCCGGAAGCAGGTGTCCGCGCCGCTGATCCTCAACGCGGCTTACAACGCGCAGAACGGGGCGGCGGCCGTCGAGCCGTGGGCCAACTACGTCGCGGCCATGCGCGCGATCGAGGCGGCGGACTCCACTGTGGTGGTGGTCGACCACTCAGCGCGAATGCCGGCCGCCTCCGCCACGGACCCTTACTCCCTGTTCAACCAGTCCAAGCTGCCCCACGCCTCAGCGAAGGGGTACGCCCTGATGGCCGCGACGCTCACGCAGATCCTGAGTCCGCGGTAGCGCCACCGCGCAGACGCAAAAGTGCCCCGCCTCCCAGCATCGGGAGGCGGGGCACTTCGTCATTTCAGAAGCCACTCGGCGGCCGGGTCGCCGGGGTCACCCAGCGCGACGCGGCCGACCTTGGCGCCCGCCGGAAGTTCGACGAGAACCCAGCCTTGGACGCATCGACCGGCGCCGAGCGTTCCGACCATCGGGAGATGGGGCTTCGGCGGCCAGTCGTCCCAGCTCTCCGACGCGCCCGGGTAGCTCGAACCGTCCGGGTCGACGAGCGCAAAGTCCGACCAGCCGATATCGAACGACTCAGTGGCGTCAGCATGGGCGCATTCCTTGGCTCGGATCCCAGCGAAGACGTCGGGCTCGTCGGCGAGGTAGTCGGGTCGTCCGCGCAGCGGGATCTGGACCTCCATCACGGTCGTGTCGATGCCGCTGCCGTGGCGCACCTGGCCAATCTGCAGTGCGCCGTCGCCGACCTGCGGCGGGGCTGCCTCGTTGGTCTGAGCCGCGGAGGCAGAAGCAGTAACCGTCACATGGGCCGGCGTGGCCTTCGGCTTCTCGGAGCCGCCACACGCGGAGGCCATGACGAGGGGCACGGCCAGGGCGGCGATCAACTTGCGCATGCCGACCATCATGACTCGACCTCGGGCTGGTGACTGGTGGTTTCGGAGATCTCGCCGCGACGCAGATCACGCACACTGAAGGATCGCCGAGCCATCTCGTCGCAGGCATTCAGCCGAATAACTATCCGGCTCCGGGGTGCTAGATACTTACGCCTCATGCATCGACGTTAGCCTACACGTTAGCCTACGCATAGCCCGAGATAGGGAGATATGGGTAGTTGTTACGTGGGCGCGGAGGGGTTCGAACCCCCGACCGTCCGGGTGTAAACCGGAAGCTCTACCGCTGAGCTACACGCCCTGGCACCCGCAAGCGGGCCTCCGGCACCTTACGCGAGTCGCGCGCCGGGGGCGGAATCGGACCGGCACATCACCGGGAAACTGAAGCTGCGACCGCCGGGGTCTCGGGTCCCCAGCGGTCGCAGCACTTGAATATTGGCGCACCATGCCGGGCCTTGTCTGCCGAATCGCCAAAAATCGTGATCAGGTCGTGATCCGGTCCAGACCACGCCGCGCGACCCGGCCTTTTCCGGACGTCAGGTCAGCGCGCGCAGCTGGGCCAGGTGCTCGTAGAGATCGCGTGCCTCGTGGCGTGCGTTGTGCTTCGCCCAGCGGACGACGCCCTCGGTGTCGACGAGGAACGACGAGCGCTCCGGTGACCCCTTGACCTCGTTGAACACGCCGTACGCCGACGACACGGCGCCGTGCGGCCAGTAGTCGGAGAGCAGCGGGAAGTTGAGCGAGTCCTGGTCGGCGAAGGCCCGCAGGCTGTAGGTCGGGTCGCACGAGATCGCCAGCAGCTCGCTGTCGAAGGTGAGGAACTCGTCGAGCCGCTCGCGCACTCCCCCGAGCTCGCCGGTGCAGACGCCGGAGAACGCGAACGGGTAGAAGAAGAGCAGCACCGACTTGCGCCCGCGGTACGCCGAGAGGCTGACGTCCTGCCCGAACTGGTCGCGCAGGGTGAAGTCAGGTGCCAGGTCGCCGACGTCGGGGCGACCCGTGAGGGCCGAGGAGGTCAAGGTCAGGACTCCGGCGTCCACGTCACGAGCTCACGCTTGAGGATCTTGCCGGTCGCGTTGCGGGGCAGCTCGGGGACGAAGACGATCTCGCGCGGCACCTTGAAGCGGGCGAGGTTGTCCTTGACCCAGCTCTTCAGCTCGTCCTCCGTGACCGAGACGCCGTCCTCGACCACGACGAAGCCGCGCAGGCGCTTGCCGAAGGTCGGGTCGTCGACGCCGACGCAGGCGGCCTCGACGATCGCGTCGTGGCGGACGAGGCAGTCCTCGACCTCCTGCGGGAAGAGGTTCTCACCGCCGGAGACGATCATGTCGTCGTCGCGGCCCTCGACGAAGAGCCGGCCCTCGCTGTCGAAGCGACCGACGTCACCCGACGACATCAGGCCGTCGATGACCGCCTTGCCGCCACCGCCGGTGTAGCCCTCGAAGAGGATCGAGTTGCCGACGAAGATCCGGCCCGACTCCCCCGGCGCGGCCGGCTTGTCGTTGGCGTCGAAGAGCCGCACGACGGCGCCGAGCGGCGGCTTGCCTGCGGTGCCGGGAGCGGCGCGCATGTCCTCGGGCGTCGCGATCGAGGCGTAGGCCACCTCGGTGGAGCCGTAGACGTTGTAGAGGTTGTCGCCGAACGCGTCCATCCACTCGGTGGCGAGGTCGCCGGGAAGAGCGGAGCCGGACGAGGCGACGACCTTCAGCCGCGACACGTCGTACTTCGCCCGGACCTCCTCCGGCAGGTGGAGCACCCGCTGCAGGAAGACCGGGATCACGATCGCGCCGTCGCAGCGCTGCTCGTCGATGATGCGCAGGAACTCCTCGGGGTCGAAGCGGCGCGAGAGCACCATCGTGGTCTCGAGCAGCATCGCCAGCAGGAAGTGGGCCAGGCCCCAGGTGTGGAAGAGCGGCGCGGCGATGTGGACGCGCTGGCCGCGCTTGAGCGGGATCCGCGACATGAGCGCGGCGCCTGCGTCGAGCCCGGCCTCGGAGCGCGGGGCGCCCTTGGGCGTGCCGGTGGTGCCGGAGGTCAGGATGATGATCCGGCCCAGGCGCTTCGGCGGCTTGAGCGCGCGCACGGAGCCGGACGCGATCAGGCTCTCGACGTCGGGCACGCCGGCGGTCTCGCCGTCGACCCAGGCCAGGACCCGGGTGACGCCCTCGACGGCCGAGAGCAGGCCCGTGAACTCCTGGTCGTAGACGACGACCGTCGGCTTCTCACGGGCGATCACCTCGCTCAGCTGCGGACCCGCGAACGCCGTGTTGAGGTAGAGCACGTCGGCACCGAGCTTCGCGGTGGCGATCGAGGCGTCGATGAAGCCGCGGTGGTTGCGGCACATGATCGCGACGCTGTCGCCCTCGCCGACCCCCAGTCCGGCGAGCGCGTGGGCGAGCGCGTTGGAGCGCTCGTCCAGCTGCTTGTTGGTGAGCTCGCCCAGCTCGTCGACGAGCCCCACCTTGTGCGGAGAACGGGCGGCAAGGGCCATGAAGCCACCTGCCGGCCCGATGCCGTACCGCACGACCGTGCAGAGCGCCTTGGCCCCCGCGACGGGCCCGATCGGACGGATCAGGCCGCCGCCCGCGAGGACACGGACGACCTGGGGGATGTTCTGCACGACGGGTGCTCCTGTTGGCTCAGCGGGAGGTGGTCTTCGGCGCCACGAGGCGGGTCGCCGACCAGTCCTTGCTCACGGACGCGGACGTCGTCTGGGAGAGGCCGGCGATGGGCGCCGCCTCGGCGATGTCGGCAGGGTCCACCGCGCCGGGACGCCCGACCTTGGGCGTCAGCAGCCAGATGGCGCCGCCGCCCGCGAGGTCGGTCAGCGCGTCGACGAGGGCATCGACGAGGTCGCCGTCCTCGTCGCGCCACCAGAGGAGGACCACGTCGACGACGTCGCCCTGGTCACCGTCGACCATGTCGGCGTCGATGGCGTCCTCGATGGCCGTGCGCAGGGCGTCGTCGGTGTCCTCATCCCACCCGAGCTCCTGGACGGCCATGCCGGGCTTGAGCCCGAGGGGGCCTGCCACCGTGGATGTCTGGACGGACTCATCGCCCGTGGTGGAACTCAACTGACGCCTCCTGGCCTCTCGTGGTGTCCGGCTCTCTGCCGGGATGGGGTCCAGTCCAGCGGACAAGGGCCTCACCCCGCAAGCCTCGCACCACTGGTACCACGGGCTGAACCCCGGGGCAGCGCCCACGACGGCCCTCGCGCTCCACCCACCCGGGTGTCACGATGCAGGTGTGAGCAACGACACGCCTCCGAACAACCGGGCTCTCGGACCGGTCTCCCCGCGCGTCATCCACGAGGGGATGCCCACCCAGCTGCCCGACATCGACCCCGGCGAGACGCAGGAGTGGATCGAGAGCTTCGACGCGCTCGTCGCGGCCCGCGGCCCCGAGCGCGCCCGCTACGTCATGCTCCGCCTGCTCGAGCGTGCCCGCGAGCGCCAGCTCGGCGTGCCGGCGCTGCGCAGCACCGACTACATCAACACCATCCCGCCCGAGCGCGAGCCGTGGTTCCCCGGCGACGAGGAGGTCGAGCGGAAGATCCGCTCGATCATCCGCTGGAACGCCGCGGTCATGGTCAGCGACGCCAACCGGCCCGGCCTCGGCGTCGGCGGCCACATCGCGACGTACCAGTCGAGCGCGAGCCTCTACGAGGTCGGCTTCAACCACTTCTTCCGGGGCAAGGACCACCCCGGCGGCGGCGACCAGCTCTACATCCAGGGCCACGCCTCCCCCGGCATCTACGCCCGCGCCTTCCTCGAAGGGCGGCTCACGCACCAGCAGCTCTACCGGTTCCGGCAGGAGGTCCAGCACGGCAAGGGCGCCGGCCTGCCGTCGTACCCGCACCCGCGGCTGATGCCGGAGTTCTGGGAGTTCCCGACGGTCTCGATGGGGCTGACCGGCATCAACTCGATCTACCAGGCGCGGTTCAACCGCTACCTCGCCAACCGCGGCATCAAGGACACCTCGCAGCAGCGCGTGTGGGCCTTCCTCGGCGACGGCGAGATGGCGGAGCCGGAGTCGCTCGGCGCGATCCGGATCGCGGCGCGTGAGGAGCTCGACAACCTGGTCTGGGTGGTCAACTGCAACCTGCAGCAGCTCGACGGCCCGGTGACGGGCAACGGCAAGATCATCCAGGAGCTCGAGGCCAACTTCCGCGGCGCCGGCTGGAACGTCATCAAGGTCATCTGGGGGCGCGAGTGGGACGAGCTGCTCGCCCGCGACGTCGACGGCGTGCTGGTCAACCAGATGAACACGATGCCCGACGGCGCGTTCCAGACCTTCTCCGTGGAGAACGGCGCCTACAACCGCGAGCACTTCTTCGGCCCCGACCCGCGCCTGCGCAAGATGGTCGAGCACCTCACCGACGAGCAGATCGAGAAGCTCCCGCGCGGCGGCCACGACTACCGCAAGGTGTACGCCGCGTTCGACGCCGCGACCAAGGCCGTCGGCCAGCCGACGGTGATCCTCGCGCACACCATCAAGGGCTGGACGATCGACGCCCTCGAGGGCCGCAACGCCACGCACCAGATGAAGAAGCTGAGCCCGGCGGAGCTGAAGAAGTTCCGCGACCGGCTGCACCTGCCGATGACCGACAAGGAGCTCGACAGCTTCTACGACGCCACCGGCACGGCGCCGTTCTACCGGCCCGCCGACGACTCCCCCGAGATCGCCTACCTGCACGAGCGGCGGGCGGCGCTGGGTGGTCCGCTCCCCCGCCGCGTCGACCGCTCGAGGCCGCTCACGCTGCCCGGCGACGCGACGTACGCGGAGCTGAAGAAGGGCGGCGGCAAGAACAAGGTGGCCACGACGATGGCCACCGTCCGGCTGCTGCGCGACTGGATGAAGGACCCGGTGATCGGCCAGCGGATCGTGCCGATCGCCCCCGACGAGTACCGCACGTTCGGCATGGACTCGATGTTCCCGGGCGCGAAGGTCTACGACCCTGCGGGCCAGACCTACGAGGCCGTCGACCGCGACATGCTGCTCGCCTACAAGACCTCCGCGCACGGGCAGATGCTCCACGAGGGCATCTCCGAGGCGGGCGCGATGGCGTCGGCGATCGCGGCGGGCTCGGCGTACTCGACGCACGGGGAGCACATGATCCCCTTCTACATCTTCTACTCGATGTTCGGCTTCCAGCGCACCGGCGACTCCATCTGGGCGATGGCGGACCAGCTCGCCCGCGGCTTCCTGATCGGCGCGACCGCCGGCCGCACGACGCTCACCGGCGAGGGGCTCCAGCACGCCGACGGCCACTCGCCGCTGCTGGCCGCGACCAACCCCGCCGTCGTGCACTACGACCCGGCGTTCGGCTACGAGGTCGGCCACATCATGCGCGCTGGCCTGGAGCGAATGTACGGCCCGCAGCCGGAGGACGTGATCTTCTACCTGACCGTCTACAACGAGCCGACGACCCAGCCGCCCGAGCCTGCGGAGGTCGACGTCGACGGCATCCTGCGCGGCCTGCACCGCGTCGCAGCCACCGAGACGAGCGGCGGGGCGCACGCCACCTCGGCCGCGCCGCGGGTGCGACTGCTCGCCTCCGGCGTCGCCTTCCCGTGGATCGACGAGGCCGCCCGCCTGCTCGCCGACGAGTGGGGCGTCGCCGCCGAGACCTGGTCGGTCACCTCGTGGAACGAGCTGGCCCGCGACGGCGTCGCCGCCGAGGACTGGAACCTCCTCCACCCCGACCAGCCACCCCGCCACGCGTACGTCGAGGAGCGGCTCGGCAACGACGGGGCCCCGGTCGTGGCGGTCTCGGACTTCATGGCGGCGGTGCCGCTCCAGATCGCCAAGTGGGTGCCGGCCGACTACCGCGTGCTCGGCACCGACGGCTTCGGCTTCGCCGACACCCGCGCCGCGGCGCGACGGTTCTTCCGGGTCGACGCCCAGTCCGTGGTCGTGCAGGCGCTGCGGGCGCTCGCCGACGCAGGCGCCGTGCCGGCCGAGGTGGTCACGCAGGCGCTGGAGCGCTACCGCATCGACGACCCGACGGCGGTCGCCGACGTCACGCAGGAGGGTGCGGACGCCTGACCGGCTTCCCCCGCGCTCAGGCGCCGCGGAGGCGGCGTACGGGGGCGAGGCGGCGTACGGGAGAGACCGGGGCGTCGCCACCTTGGGCGATCTGCGCCTCGATCAGGGGCCCGCGCCGGAGCAGGTCGACGACCCGCTCGCGGTCGTACGCCGCCGGCTGCGTCGACTCCATGAAGCGGTCGAGGAAGGCGACGAACCGCTCCGGGTGGTCGCGATGCGGGAAGTGGCCGCACTCCTCGAAGACCTCGGTCACGGCGCCGGATGCGAGCCGCTGCGCGTTGTCGAGGTGGTGGACCGGTAGCACCTGGTCATCACGACCCCAGACGACGGCCGTGGGCAGGGCCTCGGTCAGGTAGGCGCGGTCGGACATCGTCACGATCTGCCCCCGGGTGTCGATCACCGCGCGCACCAGGTGACGGATCGCGAAGCGGGCGCGCCGGTCGGTCCAGCTGTCGATGATCGCGGCGACCTCGTCCAGGTCGCGCGTGAACCGGGGCCAGACCCCCGTGCTGGCGCGCATCACGCCCGTGACCGCGTGGCGCACGCCCGGCCGCGTGACGACCCGCATCCCGAGCTCCCAGCCCGGGAGCTGGATCGCCTTGATGAACGGCGTGACCTCCGGCCCGAGGCCGCCGGCGGAGACCAGCACGAGCCGCTCGGTGCGCTCGGGGAACTGGTAAGAGAACTGCATCGCCACACCACCGCCGAAGGAGTGCCCGACCACCGTCGCGCTCTCGATGCCGAGCACGGCCAGCAGGTCCCGCATGCCGTTGGCGTAGCCGCCGAGCGAGTAGTCCGCGCGCGGCTTGTCCGACGCGCCGTGGCCCAGCAGGTCCGGCGCGATCACCGTGTAGCGCGTGGCCAGCTCGGCGATGACGGGGTCCCACGTGCGGTGGTCGCAGGCCAGCCCGTGGAGCAGCAGGAGCGCAGGCCCACTGCCCGCCCGGACGTAGGCCCTGCGGTGGCCGTGGAGCTGGACGTACTGGACGTCGAACGGTGCGGTCATGGCGCTGCCCCCTTTGGGATCGTGCACGGTCCGACCGTGCGCGGCGCTCCGCGACGGAGTGCGAGGATGGCCCCCACACTAGGTCCGGTTTGTTTCCAGAAGGTGACTCCCATGACTTCCGCCCCGCACGACGACGTCCACGCCGACATCGCCGAGCTGCTCGCGCAGATCATCGAGGTCCCGGCGACCGACATCACCCCCGAGTCGCGGCTCGTCGAGGACCTCGGCGTCGACTCGCTCTCGCTCCTGGAGCTCGTGATCGGCATCGAGGAGCGCTTCGGCGTCGTCATCCCCGACAGCGAGGTCATCGGGCTGGTCCGCGTCGAGGACGCCACGACGTACGTCCTCCGCGCGGCCGTCTGACATCCTGCGGGGCATGGACTACCAGACCCTCGCGTACGACGTCGACGACCGCATCCTGACCCTCCGCCTGAACCGGCCGGACGCGCTCAACTCGTTCACCGTGCAGATGGCCGACGAGCTGGAGCACGCCTTCCGCCGCGCCTCCGAGGACGACGGGGTGGCCGCGATCGTCGTGACCGGTGAGGGCCGCGCCTTCTGCGCCGGCATGGACCTCACCCGCGAGGGCAACGTCTTCGGCCTCGACGAGTCGCAGGAGCCGACGATCGCCGACATGCGCGAGCGCCTGGACGCCCCGGAGATCGCCTCGGGTGTGCGCGACACCGGCGGCCGGGTCACGCTGGCGATCTACGACTGCAAGAAGCCGGTCATCGCCGCGGTCAACGGTCCTGCCGTCGGCATCGGCGCCACGATGATCTGCGCGATGGACGTGCGCCTGGCCTCGACGAAGGCCCGGATCGGCTTCGTCTTCGGCAAGATCGGCATCACGCCGGAGGCCTGCTCGACGTGGTTCCTGCCGCGCATCGTCGGCGTCTCCCGGGCGCTGGAGATGCTCTACTCCGCCGAGATCATGACGGCCGAGGCGGCGCAGGAGACCGGCCTGGTGCGCTCGGTGCACGAGCCCGAGGACCTGCTGCCGGCGGCGTACGAGCTGGCGCGGAAGTTCACCGCCCACCGCTCCCCCGTGGCCACCGCGCTCGCGCGGCAGCTGGTCTACCGCAACATGGCCGCGGATCACCCGCTGCGCGCCCACGAGTCCGACTCGCTGGCGATCTTCTACGCCTCGCGCGAGGACGGCAAGGAGGGTGTCGCGTCGTTCCTGGAGAAGCGCGACCCGGAGTTCACCGGCAAGGCCTCGGAGATGCCGTCGTTCTACCCCTGGTGGGAGTGACGCCCCGACAACGTGCGAGGCCCCGCTCAACAGGAGTTGAGCGGGGCCTCGTTGCGTTTGCTACCGGTCAGACGACCTGGTGGAGCCAGCGGACGGGCGCGCCGTCACCTGCGTGACGGAACGTCTCGAGCTCGTCGTCCCACGGCTTGCCGAGGAGCTTGTCGATCTCGAGCATCAGCGTGGTGTCGCCCAGGGCGGCCTTCACGACGGATGCCTTCAGCCGGTCTTCGGGGATGAGGATGTCACCGTGCACTCCCGTGACGGCGTGGAAGACGCCGAGCTCGGGGGTGTAGCTGTAACGCGAGCCCTCGGTGCCGCTGGACGGCTCCTCGGTGATCTCGAATCGCAGGTGGTTCCACCCTCGGAGGGCCGAGGTGATCGCCGCAGCAGCGCCGACGGCGCCGGTCCACGACAGCTCGGCACGGTAGGTGCCGCTCTGCGCGGGCTGCGGGATCCACTCGAGGTTCACGGAGACGCCAAGGACGCCGCCGACTGCCCACTCCACGTGCGGGCACAGCGCGGAAGGCGCTGAGTGCACGTAGAGGACACCCCGGGTAGCGGTGCGGTTGCTGGTCACTGTGACCCTCCTTCATCTCCGGCGTCGGACAACGCCTTCCCCAGCGGCCCTTCAGTGGAGATGGATTCGGACAAGTGACACGTATGTAGTTGTGGTGCCATTGTGACCGATGAGGCCACGCGACACCAGCGTTCCACGCAGGCGAGTTTCGTGCCCGGCCCCGCTCAGTACGCCGTGATCCCGCTCGCAGCGAGCACGTTGCCGTCGTCGGCGAGCGACCCGAGTCGCAGCCCGTCGCCGGGCAGGCGGGGCCGCGGGGTCGCGTGGGCCGTCACGATGTCGGCGACCAGGCAGGTCACGTTGTCGCGCCCGCCCGCGAGCAGCGCCTCGTCGACGAGCACGCGCGCGGCCTCGTCGGCGCGCGGGATCGCGAGCAGCGCGGCGATCCGCTCGTCGTCGAGGCAGTCGGTCAGGCCGTCGGTGCACAGCAGGACGCGGTCGCCCGCGACGAGCGCGAGCTCGAGGTACTCCGGCCGCTCGTCGTCAGGGATCGGCAGTGCATGGATCGAGCGCGTCACCACGTGGCGCCAGGGGTGCTGCGTCATGCCCTCGGGGGCGAGGAAGCCGTCGTCGACCAGCCGCTGGACGTAGGTGTGGTCGCGCGTCAGCCGGGCCAGGCCACCGGCCCGCAGCAGGTAGGCACGGGAGTCACCCGCGTGCACCAGTGCGGCGCGGTCGCCGTCGATCGCCAGGGCGGTGAGCGTCGTGCCCAGGCCGCCGGCCTCGGCCGAGGCGGCCTCGGCGGCGGAGAGAACGTCGATCGCCCGGCGTACGGCCTTGTCGAGGGCGAGCATGGGGTCCGCACCAGGCGTGACCGCCCGCGACACGACGTACGCCGTGGTGGCCGACGCGACCTCGCCGGCCGCGGAACCGCCCACGCCGTCGGCGACGACGAGGACGTGGGTGCCGAGGAAGCCGGCGTCCTCGTTGACCTCGCGCACGGGACCACGGTCGGAGGCGCCCGACCCGTCGAAACGAAGCATCAGACCCTCCTTCACCGCACCGATCGGTGCAGCGAGTCAACCGGAAGAGAGGGCCGTCGACAAGTTCCGCAACCCGGCGGCTGCGCGCTCAGCGCTCGGCGACGGTGATCTCCACCGTGTCGCCGACAGCGATTACGCCACCGCTGAGCAGCCGGCAGACGGCACCTGCGCGGCCCCGGCGCAGGGAGTCCATCGCGCCCGGGCCGAGCCCGTCGTCGAGGAGCTTGCAGGGCGCCGCGACACGCACGACCTCGAGCAGGACGGTGCCGATGCGCAGGGTGCTGCCGGGCACGGTCGGCACGGCGCCGTGGCTGAGGGTGAGGTTGCGGCGGGTCCCCTCGGGCGGCACCTCGCGACCCAGCAGCCGTGATGCCTCGGCGAGCCCCTCGGCCGACTGCACCGTCACGTGCCGATGCTTCGTGCCGTGGTACCGGTCGCCTACCAGGCCCTTGCCCTCCTCAGCGACCACGGAGTCCACCGGCCGCATCTCGAGGCGTCGCGCCTTCGCGATGTGGATCGAGGCGACGGTGGGGAGCTCGGCGTTCACGACCCGAGCGTACGGCGCGCCCGCGGTCCGCGCAGGGCTCCGCAGAGCGTTGTAGGCCGGGTGGGGCTCGAACCCACGACCCAAGGATTATGAGTCCTCTGCTCTAACCGACTGAGCTACCGGCCCGCGACCGCTGACCCTAGCGGCGAGGTGCCGAACCCGGGACGCTCGCTCCGTTTTTAGTTGTATGCATACAATCGTTGCATGCGTAGAACTTCCTCGGACCCGATCAGCGTCTGGATGGGTCTGATGGCCCTCGTCATGGACCACAAGCTGCTGGCGCAGTCGCTGCTGCAGGAGGCCTCCGGGATGCCGTGGAGCCGCTACCGCGCGCTGCGTCGCGTCGAGGACCGCGCCTTCACCCAGCGTGAGCTCGCCGAGGCGATGCGGGTCGACGCCCCGGCGATGTCCGGCATCGTGGGCGACCTGGTCGAGCGTGGCTACGCCGAGCGCGGCGTCGACCCGCAGGACGCACGGGTGAAGCTGGTGACGATCACCGACGCGGGCCGCGAGCTGATGGAGCACCTCCGGACCCTGCCCGGCGTCGTTCCCGCGCCGGTCTCCTCCCTGACGGCCGCGGAGCGTCGCGAGCTGGCCCGGCTGATCGACAAGATGCGCGAGGCGGGCGAAGCATGAGCGCCCCGGTGGAGCCCGTCGGCCACGAACGCCGCATGCGCGTCCTCGCCATCTGCTGCCTGAGCCTCTTCGTCGTCGGCGTCGATGCCACGGGCGTCAACCTCGCGCTCCCGTCGATCCGTCGCGACCTCGGCGCCGACGGCAGCCAGTTGCAGTGGGTCATCGACGCCTACACGCTCGTGCTGGCGAGCCTGCTGATGCTGGCCGGCTCGACGGGCGACCGGCTCGGACGGCGCCGCGTCTTCCAGGTGGGGCTGGTCCTCTTCGGCCTCGGATCGCTGCTCTGCTCGGCAGCGCAGACCCCCGGCTTCCTGATCGCCGCCCGCACGATCCAGGCAGCCGGCGGCTCGATGCTGAACCCGGTCGCGATGTCGATCATCACCAACACCTTCCGTGACCCGAAGGAGCGTGCGCAGGCGATCGGGCTGTGGGGCGCCACGGTCGGGCTCAGCATGGCGCTGGGGCCTGTGCTCGGCGGCCTGCTCGTCGACGGCATCGGCTGGCGGGCGATCTTCTGGCTCAACATCCCCGTGGTCGTCGCAGCGGTCGTCCTCAGCGCGCTCTTCGTGCCCGAATCGCGCGCCGATCGCGTACGCCGGCTCGACCCGGTCGCGCAGGCCCTGGTCGTCGTCCTGCTCGCCACCCTCACCTTCGGGATCATCGAGGGACGCACCCTCGGCTGGGACTCGGCGACGGTCCTCGCCTGCTTCGCCGTCGCCGCCGCCGCGCTGGTGGTGCTGGTCCCCTACGAGCTGCGGCGCGAGGAGCCCCTGCTCGACCCGCGCTTCTTCGCCAGCATCCCGTTCAGCGGCGCGGTGCTCAGCGCGGTCCTCGGCTTCTGCGCGATGGGCGGCTTCCTCTTCCTCAACACGCTCTACCTGCAGGACGTCCGGGGCCTGTCCCCGCTGCGGGCAGGGCTGATGACGCTGCCGATGGCGGGCGCCACCGCACTCATGTCGCCGGTCTCCGGACGGATCGTCGGTGCCGTCGGCCCGCGACTGCCCCTGCTGCTGGCCGGCGGAGGCATCTCGCTCAGCGGCGCGATGCTGCTGGGCGTCGAGAACGGCACGTCGTACGTCTACCTCGGCGTCGCCTACCTCGCCTTCGGCATCGGCTTCGGCATGCTCAACGCCCCGATCACCAACGCCGCCGTCTCCGGGATGCCGCGGACACAGGCCGGGGTGGCGGCGGCCATCGCCTCCACCAGCCGTCAGGTGGGCATGTCGCTGGGCGTCGCCGTCCTCCCCACCGTCACCTACGCGCAGCTGCGCGGGCCCGCCTCGACCGGCCTGGCCAGCGCCTCCCACCTGGCGTGGGGGCTCGTGCTCGGCTGTGGCGTCGCGGTGGCGGCACTGGCCCTGGTCAGCACGAGTCCGGCGGCGATCCGCAGTCGCGACCGCGCCGCGGCCGAGCTCGGCGCGGCCTAGGAGCCGCCCGCCGCCCGCCGGCCGCGCGCCGCGGCGTACGCGTGAAGGAGATAGAGGTGCCCGCCTGAGGCCCGGCACACCCCATGTGCTGCCGGACGAGGGACGGCGGGCACCGCGCTTCCGGTCCTGGGAGGGAGGGTGGACCAGATGCTTTCCCTGCCTCCTCAACGAGGGTGACGGCAGGGGGTTACGCCGGAGGTGCCTTCTGATCCACGCGCTGCAGCTCACCGAAGACCGCGAGCCGGTCGTCGGAGTGGAAGAGCTCGGCGCACGTCACCATCGTGATGAGGCGCTGGCCGGGATGCTGGGGCGGCTCGACTCCCCCGGGCTTCGGATTGTGCGGCAGCGGGTCCAGCACCCAGCCGCCGGTGTCGAAGCGGACCCGGAGCGCGTCGCCCCGCGTGATCAGGCGGTAGGTGTAGACGCGCGTCCGGGTCTCGATGACGACCTGGTCACCGACCCGCAGGTCGGGCATGTGTCGCAGCGGCTCGTTGCGGGTCGTGCGGTGGGCGATGATCACGAAGTTGCCCTTGTGCCCCACGTCCGCCGACTTCGGCATGTGTCCGAAGCCCGCGTGGAGCGCCGGGTAGCCGGTGAACTCCATCAGCGGGATCGCGTAGTCGTCGCCGAACCGCGGGATCCGCACGATGCCCTCGACGGTGCCCCACTTCACGTGCGGCTCCTTGCCATGGGCCCACGCCTGCTCGGTCTCCGTGCGCACCTGCGCCTGGATCCGCGCCGACTGCCAGTCGGTGCCCCAGAACTGCCAGCCGATGTAGCCGAGGCCGGACAGGCCGGCGAGGATCAGCACCACACCGATCAGACGACGCATGGCCCCTCCTCGATGGTCACGGGCCCCGCCATTGTTGCGCGCCGCGAGGCTCTACGCCCGGGAAATGCGAACCGCCCCTGATCGAGGATCAGGGGCGGTCTCTGGCTCCCCCGGCTGGACTCGAACCAGCAACCCTTCGATTAACAGTCGAATGCTCTGCCAATTGAGCTACAGGGGAATGCCTTGCGGCGGGCGAAACCATACCAACGACGAAGCCCGCCGGGAAAATCGGCCCCACCACCGGGAGACGACCGGGCGGCGTCAGCCGCCCAGGGCACCTTCGCGCAGCGTGCGGCGGCGCTGCTCGAGCGCCATCAGCTCCTGGAACATCCGGTTGTACTCCACCGGGTCCTGCTGCGGGCTGGTCCGCTGGAGGCGGGACTTGACGTCGGCGATCCGGCGCGCGGCGGTCAGCTCGAGGAGCTTGTTGACGTGCTGCACGACGTACGCCGTGTCGGGCTCGCGCGGGGAGAGCACGGGCTCGACGGCGAGCGCGCTGAGCACGGCCATCGCGAGCGGGTCGGTGATCCGGTCGCGCAGCCGCGAGGTCCAGCCGGCGTCCGCAGCACCCGCCGCGGGGCCACCGGAGGCCGCGACCGCCTGCCACACCCCGGCGTAGGTCGGGTGGGTGAAGTCGTGGACCGTGACGTCGCGCGCGGCGTTGGCGACTGCGGCCGGATGCTGCAACACGAGCTTGAGGGTCTCGCGCTCGAGCGCGAAGCGAGGATCACGCAGGTTGGGGACGGGTGGAGCCTCAGGGGCCGCGGACGCGGAACCGCCCGGCTGCTGGCCCGACGCGTGGCCCGGGCCGGACCCCTGGCCCGGCTGCTGGCCTGACTGCTGGCTGCCGGGCCGCTGCTGCTGGGCGAGGCGCCCCTGGTCGCGGCCACCGCCACGGGCAGCGCGCGCTGCCGCCCGGCGTACCTCGGCGCGGGCCTCGTCGGGGTCGATGCCGATGGAGGACGCGAGCTCGCGCGTGAACGCCTCCACCTTCGACTTGTCGCGCACCGACGAGACCAGGCCGGCGGCCTCGCGCAGCGCGTCGACGCGGCCGTCGGCGCGGTCGAGGTCGTAGCGGGTCAGCACGTTGCCGAGCACGAACCGGTAGAGCGGGGTGCGGCCGGAGATCAGCTCACGGACCGCCTCGTCGCCCTTCTCGAGCCGGAGGTCACACGGGTCCATGCCCGAGGGCTCGACGGCGACGTAGGTCTGGGAGACGAAGTTCTGGTCGCCACCGAAGGCGCGCAACGCGGCCTTCTGGCCCGCGGCGTCGCCGTCGAACGTGAAGATCACCTCGCCACGCAGCTCGCCGTGATCGCCCATGAAGCGCCGCAGCACCCGCGCGTGGTCGTCGCCGAACGCCGTGCCGCACGTCGCGACGGCGGTGCCGACGCCGGCGAGGTGGCAGGCCATGACGTCGGTGTAGCCCTCGACGATGACCGCCTGGGACGAGCGGCCGATCTCCTTGCGCGCCAGGTCGAGCCCGTACAGCACGTGCGACTTCTTGTAGATCGGCGATTCCGGGGTGTTGAGGTACTTCGCCTCGATCCGGTCGTCGTCGTAGAGACGACGCGCGCCGAAGCCGATCACCTCGCCACTCGCCTCGCGGATCGGCCAGAGCAGCCGCCCGCGGAAGCGGTCGTAGTGCGAGCGGCCCTGGCCGATCAGGCCGGAGGTGACCAGCTCGTCGGGCGAGAAGCCCTTCTGGCGCAGGTGGCGGAAGAGGATCTCGCCGTCGCGGGGCGCGTAGCCGACGCCGAACGTCGCGGCGGCGTCCTGGTCGAAGCCGCGCGACCCGAGGAACTGGCGGGCGGCGAGCGCGTCGGGCGTGGTGAGCTGGTCGACGTAGAACTCGGCGGCCAGCCGGTGCGCCTCGATCAGCCGGCCACGAGCCGGGCCGCGCGGCCCCTGGGGAACGTCGCCCTCCTCGCGGCGCAGCTGGATGCCGGTCTTGTCAGCCAGCCGCTCGACCGCCTCGGTGAAGCTCAGGCCGTCGATCTTCATCAGGAAGTTGATGACGTCGCCACCCTCACCACAGCCGAAGCAGTGGAAGAAGCCACGGCTGGGCGTCACGTGGAAGGAAGCTGACTTCTCGTCGTGGAAGGGGCAGAGCCCCTTCATGGAGCCGCCGCCGGCGTTGCGGAGCGTGACGTAGCCGGAGACGACGTCGTCGATCCGCGCCTTCTCGCGGACCTCCGCGATGTCCTCGTCTCGGATCCGTCCAGCCACGTGCGGAGCCTACACACGAACGAATGTGACCCATTCGGTCGTCACAGCGGGAAACTTCCTCCCGCGAAAGCAGGTCTTTCCAGACGTTTGTCGTGACAGTATGTGCGACGGTCCAAAGAGGGTGGACCGGACATTCATGGGGAGTGTGACGTGTCGGGAGCTCAAGGCCGCGGTGCATCGTGGTTCACGCCGGTGTTGATCGCCGTCGTGGCCTGTGGCCTGCTCGCGTTCGCGATGCTCACGGTGCAGAAGCACCAGGCGAAGCCCGAGCCCGTCGACCGCGCCGCCGCCCTGCGCGACAAGGGCTACGCGACCACCCACACCCGGACCCCCCGGGCTCCGCACGACCCGTACCCCGGCAAGGCGACGACCGGCCTGGTCGTCCACCCGCAGCGCACCGTCGGCCTGTACGACGCGCCCGACGGCAAGCCGTTCGCCAAGCTCAGCCCGCAGGAGTTCGGCGACACGTGGCTGCCCGCCATCGCGCGCGCCGGCGGCTGGCTCCAGGTCATGCTGCCCTCGAAGCCCAACGGCTCGACCGGCTGGGTGCGCGCCGGGCTCATGTCGACCGGCCACACGCCGTACGTCATCCGGGTGCACCTGCGCACGACGCAGCTGGAGCTCTACCGCGACCGGGCCCTCGTCGGAGCCTGGCGCGTCGCCGTCGGCGCTCCGAAGACCCCCACCCCGACCGGGCGCACGTTCGTGCTGGGCCAGTTCACCGACCCGGCCCAGAGCTTCTCCCCGGTGATCCTCCCGCTGGGCACGCACAGCGCGACCCTCGACAACTTCGGCGGCGGCCCCGGCACGGTCGCCATCCACGGCTGGACCGACCCGAAGGTCTTCGGACATGCGGTCAGCCACGGCTGCATCCGCGTGCCCCGCGAGGCGCTCTTCCAGCTGCGCCAGGTGCCGATCGGCACCCTCGTGATGATCGACGACAGCTGACCCGAAAACCAGTCCTGCATAACCCGTCACGAAACGGACCTTGCTCCGTTGACAAGACAGAACGCTGAAAAGCAACGAAGGGAACAATCAATATGAAGCGAGAGCTGAAGGTCGCCATCGGCGCCACGGCGCTCCTCGCCGGCGCGGCCTCCGTGGTCGTCGTCGGTGGCGCCACCTCCGGCACCGCCGCGGGCGTGCCGTCCTCCGCCTACGGCATCACGGCCTCGCTGGCGGGCAACGAGCTCGTTGCCCCGACGCCGTTCGTCACCTCCACCGACGGCACCCTCCAGAGCGACAGCGTCGCCACCATCCCGGTCCCGGACATCGCGAACGTCGGTCTGGTCGAGGTCACCGCGGAGAACAACCACGCGACCTCCGACGTCGCCGGCGTGACGGTCAGCGGCACCTCGCTCACCTCGGGCGCCCTGGCCCCCGTCGGTGACGCGCTCGCCCCGGTCCTCACCCAGCTGAACACCATCTGCGACCAGCTCAACTCCGCGACGACGGTCCTGCTGGACCCGGTCTCCACGCAGCTGACCAACCTGGTGAACCAGCTGGGCGCCGGCCTCGCTCCGCTGACCCAGCCCGACAACGGTGGTGTCCTCACCAACGCCGAGCTGCTCAGCAACCTGACCCCGGTCTGCGACGCGCTCAACAACCTCGGTGAGCTGATCTCCATCGGTGCCGTCACCGCGGAGTGCACCGGCGACACCGGCACGAGCCACGTCGGCAACATCTCGCTGCTCGGCCTCCCCGTCGTCCTGCCGCTCGGCACCAACCAGGCCCTCTCCGACGGTGCCCTGGGCGCGCTCGCCCCGGTCGTCGACCTGAAGCTCAACACGCAGACGAAGAACGCGGACGGCACCTTCTCGGTCACCGCGCTCCAGCTCGACCTCCTGAGCGCCACCGGCAGCCCGGTCGTGCACCTGGAGATCGGTCACGTGACCTGCGGCAACGTCACCAACGACACGCCGCCCAGCGAGGTTCCGTCGGCCCCGGCTCCCAAGCCGATCAAGACGGACGTCCCGGTCACCGGCTGACGCACCGCCTGAACGCCACGAGGCCCGTCCTGCTCTCCGGAGCGGGGCGGGCCTCGTCGTTCTGTGTGCGGGCCCTCAGACCAGCCGCGTGTGCCAGGCGTGTGCCGAGGCGTCGGTCAGCGAGGCGACCTGGTCCAGCACCACGCGCAGCCGCGCAGCCTCGTCGGCGGCGGCGTGCCAGTCCTCGGCGTACATCGGGTCGAGGCCGTCAGGCCCGCGTGCGACCAGCGCCTCGACGAGCTCGTGGAGCAGCACCCGCTGGCGCTCCTGCAGCTCGAGCCGGTGGGCCGACTGCATGACGTAGTGCGCGGCGACCCCCTTGAGCACGGCGATCTCCGTCGCGATCGCGCGCGGCACGACCAGCTCCGCCGCGTAGCGCGCGATCGGCCCGTCGTACGCCGCGAAGGTGGCGGCCTGCACGCTGCCGCAGAACCGGCCGATCAGGTCGCTGGTGAGGTTCTTCAGCGCTGCCATCGAACGCCGCGTGCCGTCGTACGCCGTGGTGGGCCAGCTGCCGACCGCCATCAGGGCGGCGAGGGCCTCGTCGAGCTCGGCGTCGGAGGCGCGCGGGAGGTACCACCCGCGGACCGTCTCCCAGGTCGCGGCGCGCTCCCCCGCGTCGGCGAGCCGGCCGAGGTCCACCAGACCGGCGACCACGCCGTCCTCGACGTCATGGACGGAGTAGGCGACGTCGTCGGCGAGGTCCATGACCTGGGCCTCGACGCACCGCCGGCTGCCGTCGACGCCCGCGCGGAGCCAGGAGAAGACCGGCAGGTCGTCCTCGTAGACGCCGAACTTCGCGCCCGGCGCGGGCCGGCGCCAGGGGTACTTGGTGCAGGCGTCGAGGGTCGCGCGGGTCAGGTTGAGCCCCACCGAGCTCCCGTCGGCGTCGACCGACTTCGACTCGAGGCGGGTGAGGATGCGCAGCGTCTGGGCGTTGCCCTCGAAGCCGCCGCAGGGCGCGGCCAGGTCGTCGAGCACCGTCTCGCCGTTGTGCCCGAACGGCGGGTGGCCCAGGTCGTGGGCCAGCGCGGCCGTCTCGGTGATGTCGGGGTGGCAGCCGAGGGCGCGGGCCAGGTCGCGCGCGACCTGGGCGACCTCCAGGCTGTGGGTCAGCCGGTTGCGGACGAAGTCGTCGGAGCGCGGGTCGACGACCTGCGTCTTGGCCGCCAGCCGCCGCGAGGCGGCGGCGTGCACCACCCGCGCCCGGTCACGCTCGAACGGCGTGCGCTCGGGTGCGTCGACCCGCTTGGGCGGCTCGGGGACGAGGCGCTCGCGGGCGTGGGCGTCGTAGAGGGCGTCGGCATCCATCGGGACCGACCCTAGTGGTCCCGGTCAGACCCGCGCGGTGTCCTTGCTCATCCGCCAGGCGGCGCCCGCGACGAAGAGCGCGAGCCAGGCGATCGCGTTGACGACGGCGTACCAGGGCAGCTCGTGGGTCAGGGGCGCCCGCACGATCTCGGCGACGCCGTACATGGGCGTCCACCAGGCGATGTGGCGGACCACGTCGGCGAACTGGCTCAGCGGCACGAAGAGCCCGCCGAGGAAGCTGAGCAGAGCCAGGCCCGGGCCGAGGATCTGCATCGCGTTCTCGCCGGGGACGATGTAGCCGACGAAGACCCCGAGCGCTGCGAACGTCATCGTGCACACCAAAGCGAGCAGCGCGCTCGCCACCCAGATGTGCGCGGGCATCGAAGCCTTGCCCATCAGCAGGCCGACGACGTTGACCGAGGCGATCGCGAGCGCACCCATCGAGAGCGCCACCAGTGCCTTGGTCAGGATGTAGGCGATCGGGTGGAGGGGCGTCAGCCGGAGCTGTCGCGACCACCCGAGCGCCCGCTCCATCGCCACCATCGACCCTGTCGCGGCAGCCGTGAGCGCCGCGCCGTACAACGCCATGCTGACCAGGAGGTACGCCGCGAGGTTGCCCGAGCCGATCGTCTGGTCGGCTCCCTTCTGGTTGCCGAAGCTGAGCGCGAGCGCTGCAGGCAGGACGAGCGTGAACATCACGGTGCGGCGGTTGCGCAGCATGCGCAGCAGCTCGATGCGGAGCAGCGTCAGGTTGAAGCCGCCCAGGGGCGGCACGCGCCGCGTCGTCGGGTCGTACGCCGTGGTGCTCACTGGAGCGCCTCCTGCCGGTCGGCGGCATCGGTCGCGTCGCCGGTGCGGCTGGGGTCGTGGTCGCCGGTCAGGCTGAGGAACGCCTCCTCGATGCCCTTGGCGGTGATCTCGAGGTCGCGCGCATCGGTGCTCGTGAGCAGGTGCCGCGCGACCGCGTCGCTCTCCTTGGCGTGGGCGATCACGGTGTCGCCCCGGACCTCCACGCGATCGACGCCGGCCATGGCCTGCAGCTGCCGGCCCACTGCGGCGGCGTCTCCGACCGTCGCCCGCACCGTGCGCCCCGACGAGAGCGCCTTGATCTCGGAGCCCGAGCCGTCGGCGACGACCCGGCCGTGGCTGACCAGGACGATCCGGTCGGCGTACTGGTCGGCCTCCTCGAGGTAGTGCGTCGCGAAGAGGACGGTGCGGCCGCGGCCGGCGTCCTGGCGGATCGCGGCCCAGAACGAGCGCCGGCCCTCGACGTCCATGCCGGTCGTCGGCTCGTCGAGGAGCAGGAGCGCGGGGTCGGGCAGGAGGGCCATGGCGAAGCGGAGCCGCTGCTGCTCGCCGCCGGAGCACTTGCCCACCTTGCGGTCGCCGATGCCGGCGATGCCGGCGCGGTCGAGGACCTCGTCGACGGGGGCCGCGCCCGGGAAGAGGCTCGCGGTGTACGCGACGGTCTCGCGGACGGTCAGGTCCTTGAGCAGGCCGCCGGTCTGCATCACCGCCGAGACGAGTCCGCGCGCGATCGCCGCGCGGGGCTCGAGGCCGAGCACCTCGACGGTGCCGGCGGTCGGCCGGCTGAGGCCGAGGACCATGTCGATCGTGCTCGTCTTGCCCGCGCCGTTGGGGCCGAGGAAGGCGACGACCTCGCCCCTCTGCACGGTGAGGTCGATGCCGTCGACGGCGACCACGGAGCCGAACTCCTTGCGGACGCCGGACAGCTGGATGGCCGGAGCGTTGATCACAGCCGTCAGCATGCCTGAACATGCCAACGAAGGCCCCGCATTTCGCAGGGCCTCCGTCGATCAGCGTGTCACGCGCTCAGTTGGTCCGCACGTGGACGTGGTCGTAGTGGTTCGCGGTGATCGAGCCACGGTCCGACATCGGCTTCCAGCCGACGCCGGGCTGCCAGATGCGCTGGCGGTAGATGATGTCGTTGAGGTTGAGCTCGCTCGCGTGGGCGAGCAGGAAGTCGACGACCGCATAGCCGAGCGTGGTGTTGGACGGGTCGATCATCGCGTCGATCGAGGAGCCGTCGACGTGCTCGCCGTGGCCGTCCCGACCGCCGTACGTCGAGATCTGCGGGAACGCCGCGCACAGCGAGCGCAGGGTGTACGTCGCGTCGCGGGTCAGGCCGAGGTCGCTGCCGCCCGTCGCGGCGCAGGGCGCCATCGAGAGGCCACCCGCGGCGACGATCGGCTTGGTCGCGGAGAGGTTGCCTTCCTTGACCCAGCGCGGCTGGCGGTCGCGGAGGATCTCGACCCGGCCGAAGCGCTCGCGGCCCGTGACCAGCACGGAGGTGGCGGCCTTCACCGTGCCGAGCTTCTCGGCCTGGTCGCCGGGGAGCGACCAGAGCGTGAGGTCGTCGGTCGTCCACAGGCGGACGTGGGCGTTCCTGACGGCGCGCGCCGTCGCCTGACGCGCGAGCTCGTCCTTGGTCCACGCCACGCGCGGCACGCTGCGGGAGACCTGCGGCGCGCGGCTGGGCGCCGGGCCGCTCGCGGCGGAGAAGGCGCCACCGAGGTCGGCGGACGCAGGGGCGACGCCGCCGCCACCGGCGACCACCCCGATGCCGACGGGTGCGAGGGTCGCCACGAGGGCGAGGGGGGCGGCGATCTTCACGGCACGGCCGGAGATGCGACGTCCGAAGGGGTTCATGCGGGCAATCGGGCTCCGCTGGTGGCTGTCGGCCACGGCGCTACGTCCTTAGCTCGGGGGCATGGGCTGGTTCATGCAACAGGGCCGCCTGTGGGCGACCCGGTGTCCAGTTCATCATGCTTGCTACCAGTTAGCAGCATGCTGGCTCACATCGAAACGGTGATGCCGGTCACCCGCCGGTGGTGTCGTGGGCGTCCTCGGCGATCACGCAGCCGTGGCCATCGGTGTCGTCGAGCCACCCCTCGGGCAGCACGACGCGCTTGCGCGGGGCACCCTGGCGACCACGCGGCGTACCCAGCTCCTGGACGGGGAACGGCGCCGTCGGGTCGAGCTCGGCGATCAGGGCGTCGAGGTCGGCGAGGGTGTCGACGAGGGCCAGCCGGTGGCGCAGCTCGCCGCCCGCCGGGAAGCCCTTGAGGTACCACGTGATGTGCTTGCGGATCTCCTTGCAGCCCCGCTCCTCCCCCATGTGCTCGACGAGCAGCTCGGCGTGGCGGCGCAGCATCGCGCTCACCTCGCCGAGGTCCGGCAGCGTCGCGACCTGCTCGCCGGTGAACGCCGCGGCGAGGTCGCGGAAGAGCCAGGGGCGGCCGAGGCAGCCGCGGCCGACGACGACACCGTCGACGCCGGTCTCCTCGACCATCCGCACGGCGTCGGCCGCCTCCCAGATGTCGCCGTTGCCGAGCACCGGGATGTGGTCGAGGCTCGCCTTGAGCTCGGCGATCGCCGCCCAGTCGGCCTCACCGGAGTAGGCCTGCTCGACCGTGCGGCCGTGCAGCGCGATCGCGGCACAGCCGCTCTCCTGCGCGATGCGCCCGGCATCCATGAAGGTCAAGTGGTCGGCGTCGATGCCCTTGCGGGTCTTCATCGTCACCGGCACGCCGTAGGGCGCCGCCGCCGAGACCGCCTTCTCGAGGATCTCGCCCAGCAGGTTGCGCTTCCACGGCAGGGCGCCACCGCCGCCCTTGCGGGTCACCTTCGGCACGGGACACCCGAAGTTGAGGTCGATGTGCGCGACGCCGTACTCCGCGCAGAGGATCTCGGCGGCCTTGCCGACGTAGACCGGGTCGGTGCCGTACAGCTGCACCGACCGCACGGTCTCGAGCTCGTCGAAGGTGAGCATCTTCTTCGTGGTCTCGTCGCCCTCGACGAGCCCACGCGACGTGATCATCTCGCACACGTAGAGGCCGGCGCCCTGCTCCGCGCAGAGCCGGCGGTACGCCGCGTTGGTGATGCCCGCCATCGGCGCGAGCACCACGGGGGTGTCGACGCGGAGGGACCCGAGCTGCAGGTGGGTGGGCAGGGAGGACATGACCCGATTGTCTCAGGTCACGTGAGCCTGCCCGGGGTCAGCCCTTGGACGCGGTCGGCTTCGGCGCGACCTTCTTCGCCTTCTTCTTCGGCGACGGCGACGGGCTGGGCGTGGTGACCTCGCCCGGCCAGGTGATCTGGTCGCCCGCCGCCGGCTGCAGGATCATCTGCTTGACGTCGCCGGACGGCACGTAGACCAGGCAGACGGTCGCCGTGGCGCCCTTCTGGAACTTCTTCGGCAGGACGCCGAGCGGGCACTTGGCGAACTTCATGTCGGCGCGCAGGTCGGCCGGCGGGTTGAGCAGGTTGGTGCCCTCGTCGAGGAAGAGCGGGAGCCGTGCGGCAGGAACGCCACCGAGGTTCACCTTGCCGAGGTTCGTGATCTTCACGGTCACGTAGTAGAGGTGCGGGTGCTCCGGCTTCGGCGTGATCTTGATCCGGGCGACGTCCTTGGGGCTGCCGGCCACGATCTTCTCGACCGCCACCGAGACGAGCCCCTTGGTGTTCTGGTCGGGCGCCCAGGTCATCGTCGCCGCCTCGCCCAGCTCGAGCTTCGAGCCGCTCGGGGTCAGCGTGACGCCCGCGGTGACCGTCGGCTTCACCGTCGGCTCGGCCTTCTCCTTCTTCTCTCCCCCACACCCGGAGAGGGCGAGGGTGAGCGCCAGGACGGCGGCAGAGCCAGCGAGGAAGCGACGGTTTCCGCGAGAGGTCATGGGCGCATTGTGCACCCGGGGCCGCTCAGCAGCCGAGCAGACGCTCCGCGAAGTAGCGCGAGATGCCGTCCAGGCTGATCCGCTCCTGCGCCATCGTGTCGCGCTCGCGCACGGTCACGGCGTCGTCCTCGAGCGTGTCGAAGTCGACCGTGACGCAGTACGGCGTGCCGACCTCGTCCTGGCGGCGGTAGCGCTTGCCGATCGCGCCGGCGTCGTCGAAGTCGACGTTCCAGTTCTGGCGGAGCTCGGCGGCCAGCGCCTTCGCCTTCGGCGAGAGGTCGGCGTTGCGGCTCAGCGGCAGGACGGCGACCTTGGTGGGCGCCAGGCGCGGGTCGAGACGGAGCACGACGCGCTTGTCGACGCCGCCCTTCGTGTTCGGCGCCTCGTCTTCGTGGTACGCGTCGACGAGGAAGGTCATCAGCGAGCGCGAGAGGCCGGCTGCCGGCTCGATGACGTACGGCGTGTAGCGCTCGTTGTTGGCCTGGTCGAAGTACGACAGGTCCTTGCCGGAGTGCTTCGAGTGCGTGCCGAGGTCGAAGTCGGTGCGGTTGGCGATGCCCTCGAGCTCGCCCCACTCCGAGCCCGCGAAGTTGAAGCGGTACTCGATGTCGACGGTGCGCTTGGAGTAGTGCGAGAGCTTCTCGGGCGCGTGCTCGTAGTGGCGCAGGTTGTCGGGGTTGATGCCGAGGCCGGTGTACCAGGCGGTGCGCTCGTCGATCCAGTACTGGTGCCAGTCCTCGTCCTCGCCCGGCTTGACGAAGAACTCCATCTCCATCTGCTCGAACTCGCGGGTGCGGAAGATGAAGTTGCCCGGCGTGATCTCGTTGCGGAACGACTTGCCGATCTGCGCGATGCCGAACGGGGGCTTCATGCGCTGGCTGGTGACGACGTTCTGGAAGTTGAGGAAGATGCCCTGCGCGGTCTCGGGGCGCAGGTAGTGCAGGCCCGACTCGTCCTCGATCACGCCGAGGTAGGTCTTGAGCATCATCTGGAAGTCGCGGGACTCGGTCCACGAGCCGCGGGCGCCGCAGTTGGGGCAGGCGACGACGTCGTTGATGTTGACGGTGTCGGGGTCCTCGATGCCCTTCTTCTCCGCGTAGTCCTCCTGCAGGTGGTCCTCGCGGAAGCGCTTGTGGCACGACTGGCACTCGGTCAGGGGGTCGGTGAAGGTGCCGACGTGGCCCGAGGCCACCCAGGTCTCGCGCGGCAGGATGATCGAGGAGTCGAGGCCGACGACGTCCTCGCGGCCCTGCACCATCGCCTTCCACCACTGGCGCTTGATGTTCTCCTTGAGCTCGACACCGAGCGGCCCGTAGTCCCAGGCGGAGCGCGTGCCGCCGTAGATCTCGCCGCACGGGTAGACGAATCCCCGGCGCTTGGCGAGGGAGACGACGGTGTCGACGGTGCTGGCGGGGGCCTTGGCCACGGGGCGCTCCTGAAGATCTCGGGCCGGCTGGCTGCCGGCTCGTGCCGCAGAAGAGTACCGAGCCGGTGACCGGCGCCGACCGCCCGGGCACTTAGGGTGCCTGCCATGACGACTGCACCATCGCGGGGGCCCGAGCCGAGCGCCCTGCGTGACTGGCTCTTCGCGGGCGACCGCCCCGAGCCCGAGGGCTTCTACGAGCGCGAGGCCGACGTCGCGCAGCAGCACCACACGCAGGCCTGGTGGAAGGTCATGTGCCTCACCGGCGTCGACTACTTCTCGACCCTCGGCTACCAGCCCGGCATCGCCGCCCTCGCGGCAGGCGCCCTCTCCCCCATCGCCACGCTCGTGCTGGTGCTGATCACGCTCTTCGGCGCACTGCCGATGTACCGCCGGGTGGCGGCCGAGAGCCCGCACGGCGACGGCTCGCTCTCCATGCTCGAGCGGCTCCTCGCCTACTGGCCCAGCAAGCTCCTCGTCCTCGCGCTGATCGGCTTCGTCGCCACCGGCTTCGTCATCACCATCACGCTGTCGGCCGCCGACGCCTCGGCGCACATGATCGAGAACCCCTTCCTGCACGACGCGCTCTCGGGAGGCCAGATCTGGTGCACCCTGGGCCTGATCGCGCTGCTCGGCGCGGTCTTCCTGAAGGGCTTCAACGAGGCGATCGGCATCGCTGTCGTCATCGTGGTGGCCTACCTGGGCCTCAGCGCCGTGGTCATCAGCGACGGGCTCCTCGAGATCGTCCGTCACCCCTCGCTGCTCGGCGACTGGTGGGGCAACGTCACCCTCGACCACTCCGCGCCGTTCGGCGTCATCGGCGCCTCGCTGCTGGTCTTCCCGGCCCTGGCGCTCGGCCTCTCCGGCTTCGAGACCGGTGTCGTCGTCATGCCGCTGGTCGAGGGCGACGCCGACGACACCCCCGCACAGCCGCTGGGGCGCATCCGCAACGCCAAGAAGCTGCTCACCGCCGCCGCCGCGATCATGAGCGTCCTGCTCCTCAGCTCGTCGCTGGTCACGACCGTGCTGATCCCGCACGCGGCGTTCGAGGACGGCGGCCCGGCCAACGGGCGCGCCCTCGCCTTCCTCGCGCACCAGCGGCTCGGCGAGGCCTTCGGCACGGCGTACGACGCCTCGACGATCGGCATCCTGTGGTTCGCCGGGGCCTCGGCGATGGCGGGCCTGCTCAACATCGTGCCGCGCTACCTGCCCCGCTACGGCATGGCGCCCGACTGGGCCCGGCTCACGCGGCCGCTCGTCCTCGTCTTCGCCGCGATCGCAGCCGTCGTGACACTCGCCTTCCGCGCCGACGTCGACGAGCAGGCCGGTGCCTACGCGACCGGCGTGCTCGCGCTGATGACCTCGGCGGCCGTCGCGGTGACGCTCACCGAGTGGCGGCGCGGGCACCGCGTCCTCGGCGCCTTCTTCGGCGCTGTCAGCGCGGTCTTCGTCTACACGATCGGTGTCACGATCGTCGACCGCCCCGAGGGCCTCCTGATCGCGCTGGTCTTCGTCGTGATGATCCTCGTGATCAGCGTGATGAGCCGGATCCTGCGCGCCACCGAGCTCCGGATCAACGACGTGCGCATCGACGAGGCTGCCCGTGCCCTGCTCGACGCCTCGATCGCGGACCCGCGTCCGATCCGGTTCATCGCCAACAAGCTCCAGGCCGGCGACCACGACGAGTACGACACGAAGATGACCGACGTGCAGCTCGACAACCACCTCGGCGACGAGGAGGACCGGATCTTCCTCGAGGTCGAGGTCACCGACGCCAGCGACTTCACCGGCACGGTCACGGTCACCAGCGTCCAGGTCGGCCGCCACCGGATCCTGCGGGCCAGCGGCCCGTCGGTGCCGAACACGATCGCGGCGTTCCTGCTGAAGGTGCGCGACCTGGACACCCAGGTGCCCCACGTCTACTTCGAGTGGAGCGAACGCTCCCCCGGCACCAATGCGCTGCGCTTCCTGCTCGCCGGCGAGGGCGACGTCCCGCCGCTCACCCACGAGATCCTGCGGCGCGCCGAGCCGGTCGAGGCCCGTCGCCCGCAGGTGCACGTCGGCGGCTGACGCTCCGCCGACACCACCGCGGGCTTGACCTGGCGCGGCGCATGCGCCGACTATGACAGTCGTCATAATCGTCGTACGCCGAGGAGCGCACCGTGACCGAGTGGCAGAAGTCCGCCTGCATCCTGTGCGAGTGCAACTGCGGGATCGAGGTGCAGGTCGAGGACCGCCGCCTCGTCAAGATCCGCGGGGACAAGTCCCACCCGGGTTCCGAGGGCTACACCTGCGAGAAGCCGCTGCGCCTCGACCGCTACCAGAACGGCACCGAGCGGCTGACCTCTCCCCTGCGCCGTCGCCCTGACGGCAGCTACGAGGAGATCTCGTGGGACACCGCGATCGCCGAGATCTCCGATCGCCTCGCCGCGATCCGTGACGAGCACGGCGGCGACAAGATCTTCTTCTACGGCGGTGGCGGCCAGGGCAACCACCTCGGCGCGACGTACGGCCAGTCGCTGCAGGCGGCCCTCGGCGCGAAATACCGCTCCAACGCGCTCGCCCAGGAGAAGACCGGCGAGATGTACGTCGACGGGCGGCTCTACGGGGGCCACACCAAGGGCGACTTCGAGCACGCCGAGGTCGTCGTCTTCCTCGGCAAGAACCCGTGGCAGTCGCACTCGTTCCCGCGGACCCGGCCGGTCCTCAAGGAGATGGCTGCCGACCCTGCACGCTGCATGATCGTGCTCGACCCGCGGCGCAGCGAGACCGCCGCCATGGCCGACATCCACCTCCAGGTGAAGCCCGGCACAGATGCGTGGTGCATCGCTGCGATGGTCGGAGTCCTGGTCCAGGAGGACCTGGTCGACCACGACTTCATCGACAACCACACGACCGGCGCGCTCCCGGTCCTCGCCGCCTTCGCCGACGTCGACATCCCCGACTACGCCGCGCGCTGCGGCGTGCCCGAGGAGCTGATCCGCACCGCCGCGCGACGCATCGCCTCCGCCGAGAGTGCGTGCACCTACGAGGACCTCGGCGTCCAGCAGGCGCCGTACAGCACCCTCAACTCGTACATGCAGAAGATGCTGTGGATCCTGACCGGCAACTTCGCCAAGCAGGGAGGCATGTTCCTGCACTCGACCTTCGCGCCGATCGCCGGCGCAGCCCCGGGGGGCGGCGGCAGCCGTCGCCCGACGTCGCCGGTGCAGCGCCTCGTCTCGCGTGTCCAGGGCGCAGCCGTCGACGGCGTCGGCGCCGCAGCCATCCGCGTGCCTGCCTTCCTGCCCGACGCGGTGGCAGGACCGCTCGCGACGCGGCTCCGCGGGCCGGTCACCGCGGTCGCGAACGGCCCGGCTCCCCAGGCCGGCCCGCCGCGCTCCCCCGCCGCCGACCGTCGTACGCCGGTGACGGGCGCGCGCATCGTCGCCGGCCTCGTGCCCTGCAACTCCATCGCCGAGGAGTGCCTGGGCGACCACCCCGAGCGCATGCGCGCCCTGTGGATCGACAGCGTCAACCCGGCCCACTCGCTGGCCGACTCGGAGTCGTTCCGGCAGGCGATGCGCGCCGTCGACCTCAGCGTGGTCATCGACATCGCGATGACGGAGACCGCTCGCCAGGCCGACTACGTCCTGCCCGCGAGCACCCAGTTCGAGAAGTGGGAGTGCACGTTCTTCAACGTCGACTTCCCGACGAACGTCTTCCACCTGCGCCGCCCGACGATGCCGCCGCTCGCAGGCACCCTGCCGGAGCCGGAGATCTACGCCCGGATCATCCGGCGCCTCGGGGCGGTCGACGAGGCGGTGCTCGCGCCGCTGCGCCGCGCCGCCCGCAAGGGGCGAACGCAGTTCGCGATCGCCTTCTTCGCCGCCGTCGCAGCGAAGCCGAAGCTGATGGGACTGGCCGGCTACGTCCTGCACGAGACCCTGGGCGAGGTGCTCCCCGACGGAGCGCGAGGGACCGCATCGCTGTGGGGTGTCAGCCAGCTCTGCACGATGGCCAACCCGGCCGCGACCGCGCGCGCCGGCTTCACCGGAACCGGGTTCGAGCCCGGCAACGCCCTCTTCGACCGGATTCTCACCGGCGAGGCCGTCGCCTTCACGGTGGACGACTACCACGACGCCTGGAGCTACACGCGCCGCCCGGACCAGCGGTTCACGCTCGAGGTACCCGAGCTGCTCGAGCACCTCCGGGCGTTGAAGACCGCGCCGAGCACGTGGACGACCGAGGAGTTCCCGATGGTGCTCTCGGCCGGCGAGCGTCGCGCATTCACTGCCAACACCATCATCCGCGATCCCTCCTGGCGGCGCCGCGACGCACACGGGGCGCTCCGCATCGGGCCGGTCGACGCCGCGTCGTACGGCGTGGAGACCGGCGACTCGCTGCGCGTGGTGACCGAGAAGGGCTCGGCGGTCGCTGTGGTCGAGGTGACCGACCAGATGCAGCCCGGCCACGTCTCACTCCCGAACGGCCTGGGCGTCGAGCACGCTGACGGCACGACCGGTGTCGCACCCAACGAGCTGACGTCGCTGCACCACAAGGACTTCCTCGCCGGTACGCCGTGGCACAAGTACGTCCCTGCCCGGCTGGAGCCTGTGGGATGAGCACCCGCGAGGCGATGGTGGCCAGCGCCGCGGCGCTCTTCCGCGAGCGCGGCGTCGCAGCGACGTCGCTGCGTGACGTGGTCGACCACGCGAAGGCGCCCCGAGGGTCCATCTACCACCACTTCCCGGGAGGAAAGGCCGAGCTGGCGGACGCAGCCACGGCGATGGCGGGCGACTTCATCGGGCGGCTCCTGGCGGACCTGATGGAGAAGGGCGATCCCGCGCACGCGATCACGCGGTTCGTCGACTACTGGAAGCAGTCGCTGACCCGGCACGACTTCACCGACGGTTGCCCGGTGGCAGCAGCGGCGATCTCCCCGGCCGAGACGTCCGAGGCTCGCGCCCGGGCCGGACGGGCGTTCGGCCGCTGGCAGGAGCAGATCACGCAGGCGCTGACTGCTCGCGGCATCGCCCCCGACCTCGCCGCCGACAGGGCCGGCCTGACGGTCGCCGCGATCGAGGGCGCGCTCATCCTCTCCCGCGCCCAGAGCAGCACGGAGCCGCTCGACCGGGTGGCGCGCCAGCTGACCAGCATCCTGGCCACCTGAGTCACCCCCGCGTGCTCACCAGGCCGCGCGGCGGCGTCCGTGCGAGCGCGGCGCGCTGACGGTCAGCGCCGCGATGACGGTCGTCGCAGGCATCGCCAGAACCAGGCCGATGCTCGACGACAGGGTCATCACGCACTCCTCGGCGAACTGCTCGGTGAGCAGCAGGTCGAGCAGCGTGCGGTCATAGAGGGCCACGAAGAGGAGCGTCGTCAGCGCCGTGCCGGCGTACACGAAGACGATCGTGTAGATCGCCGAGGCGATGTGGTCGCGCCCGATGCGCATCGCGCTGGTGTAGAGCTCGCGGCGGCTCATCGTCTCGGACGCGGCACGCAGCTCCCACACGGCGGAGGACTGGGTGATCGTCACGTCGTTGAGCACGCCGAGGCCGGCCACGATGATCGCGGCGACGAGGAGGCCGCGGAAGTCGAGGTCGCCGGCGAACGTTCGCAGCGGGTCGGATGCCTCGGCACCCAGGCCGCTGAGCCGCGCCCAGCCGCTCGCCAGCTGACCGAGCAGCGCGGTGATGCCGAGGCCGACGAGGGTGCCGGCGAGGGCGGTGCTGGTGCGCATGGAGATGCCGTGGGCGGCGTACAGGACGGCGAACATGATCGCCGCGCTCGCGGTGAGGGCGACGCCGACCGGCGAGTGGCCCTCCAGCAGCGACGGGACCATCCAGCCGCCGACGACCGTCGCCGCGACGCCGAGGCCGACGAGGGCGAGCGCCCCGCGCTTGCGGGCCACCGCCACCACCACCAGCACGAACGCCGCCAGCAGCAGGCCGACCGGAGCCTTCCGCTGGGTGCCGAAGTAGGAGTAGACCGCGCCGCCCTCGGCCCCGGGCACCTTCGCCAGGGTCACGCGATCACCCTTGCGCAGGCCCGAACGGACCGCGCCCGGCTCGGCCTGCACGTCGACACGCGTGCCGTCGGCGAGCTTGACCGTGAGCCCGTCGCAGCCCTTGGGCATCTCCGGGGTACCGGACGGGTCGGCGTTGGGGTCGATGACGGGGCACGGATCGTGCGCGCTGACGACGGTCGCCACCGGATAGCTGACGCCGGTGGCGGCGTACTCCGCGTGGGGGCGCTTGCCGTCAGGCCACAGGGTGACCAGGCCGATGACCGTCGCGACCGCGACGAGGACGAGCAGCCCCAGCACCGCGTTGCGCGGCAGGCTCGACGTGCGGACTCCGGCAAATGCCGCGGGGTCGTGACTGTGCCCGTGGCCATGACCGTGGCCGCTGTGGTCTCCCATGGGAGGAAGGATCCCACGCGTGTGGGCAGCGACCGCGCCGGGCACGTTCTTGACAATCATTCTCAAGTGATTGAGAATCGTTCTCATGCTCAAGCCTGTCGCACGGACCGCCGCCCTCACTGTCAGCACCGCTCTCGCGGGCGTCGCTTTCACCGCGTGCGGCGCGCCGTCCGCGCAGGACGACGGCAAGCTGCAGGTCGTCGCGGCGTTCTACCCGCTGCAGTACGCCGCCGAGCGCATCGCGGGCGATCAGGCTGACGTCACCAACCTGACCCAGCCCGGCATGGAGCCGCACGACCTGCAGCTCTCCTTCGACCAGGTCGCCAGGGTCAGCGACGCCGACCTGGTCCTCTTCGAGCGCCACTTCCAGACGGCCGTCGACAAGGCGGTCGACGACAACCGCCAGGGACCGTCGGTCGACGCCGCCCACGTGGTGGGCCTGGAGCACCTCGCCGACGAGCCGGGCGAGGAGGAGAACCACACCGGCCACGAGCACGGCGAGGAGGACCCGCACTTCTGGCAGGACCCGATCCGCCTGGCCACCTTCGGCGACGCTGTCGCGAAGGAGCTCGGCACGATCGACCCCGATCACGCCGCGGACTACAGCGCCAACGCCGCGAAGCTCCGCACCGACCTGCGGGCTCTCGACACGGAGTACGCCGACACCCTGTCCGGCTGCCGTCGCGACACGACCGTCGTCAACCACGACGCCTTCGGCTATCTGGGCAAGTACGGCGTCCAGATCCGCTCGATCGCAGGCCTCTCCCCCGACGCCGAGCCGACCGCCCACGACCTCGCCACCCTGCACAAGGTGATCGCGGAGGACGGCATCACGACCGTCTTCTCCGAGACCCTCGTGAGCCCCAAGACCGCCGAGGCGCTCGCCCACGAGCTGGGCATCAGGACCGCCGTCCTCGACCCGCTCGAGGGACTGAGCACCGCGGCCGAGGACAATGGGGGCGACTACCTCTCCGTCATGCGTCAGAACCTCGCCCTCCTGAAGAAGGCCAACGGCTGTTGAGCACCCACCCTGACCTCGTCGTCTCCGCGCGCGGACTCTCCGTCGTGCTCGGCGGCCGGCCGATCCTGCGCCGTGTCGACCTCGACGTACGCCGGGGCGAGTTCGTCGCGCTGATGGGCGCCAACGGCTCCGGCAAGTCGACCCTGGTCCGCGCCCTGACCGGGCTGCGTCCCGTGGCGGCCGGCGAGGTGCGCCTCTTCGACACCCCGCTCGACCGCTTCCACGAGCGCCAGCGCCTCGGCTTCGTCCCCCAGCGCCCCGGCGCGGGTGGCGGCGTACCCGCGTCGGTGTGGGAGGTCGTCTCGTCCGGCAGGCTGACCCGCCGCCGCTGGCTGCGCCCCTTCGGCTCGGCCGACCGCACCGCGATCCGGGCCGCGCTCGACGTCGTGGGCCTGGCGGACCGCGTCGGCGACAGTGTCAGCACCCTCTCGGGCGGCCAGCAGCAGCGGGTGCTCATCGCCCGTGCGCTCGCCGGTGAGCCGGAGCTCCTCTTCCTCGACGAGCCGACCGCCGGCGTCGACCTGCCCAACCAGGTCGCCCTGGCCGACGCCCTGGGCATCCTCAAGTCCCGGGGCGCGACGATCGTGCTCGTGGCCCACGAGCTCGGGCCGCTGGCTCCCCTCATCGACCGTGCCGTCGTCATGCGCGACGGACGGGTCGCCTACGACGGGCCCGCGCTCGACGACCACGCGGTGCACGGCCCGCTCTTCGGCGACAGCCACACGCACCACCACCACGCGACCGACACGGGAGCGCCCCACGCTCCCCGGGTCGCCGCGCCGCTCGACACCGCCGAGGAGGGCTCCTGATGTTCTCCGTCTTCAGCTACTCGTTCATGCAGTACGCCCTAGTGGCGGCCCTCTTCACCGGCCTCGCCGCCCCCACCGTCGGCACCTACCTGGTCCAGAAGCGGCTGTCGCTCATGGGCGACGGCATCGGCCACGTCGCGGTCACCGGTGTCGCGCTCGGCCTGCTCACCGGCGCATCGCCCACGTGGACGGCGGTCGCGGTCGCGATCCTCGGCTCGGTCGCGATCGAGCTGATCCGTGAGCGCGGCAGCGCCAACGGCGACGTCGCCCTCGCCCTGCTCTTCTACGGCGGCATTGCGGGTGGCGTGATGATCACCGGCATCGCGGGGCAGAGCGCGCAGACGCTCAACACCTACCTCTTCGGAGGGCTCCTCAGCATGCAGCCCTCCGACGTCGTCATCACCGCGATCCTCGCGACCGTGGTGCTGCTGCTCTGCATCGGCCTCGGCCCCCAGCTCTTCGCCGTCGCACAGGACGCCGAGTTCGCCCGCGTCGCCGGCCTCAACGTCCGTGCCTACAACCTGCTGGTCGCGGTCATGGCGGCCGTCACGGTCACCGTCGCGATGCGCACGGTCGGCCTGCTCCTGGTCTCCGCCCTGATGGTCGTGCCGGTCGCGGCCGCCCAGCAGGTCACCCGCTCCTTCCGTACGACGCTCGCCGCCGCCATGGGCATCGGCGTCTTCGCCGCGCTCGGCGGCCTGATCGCCTCGGCGTACCTCTCGAAGGCGGCGACCATCGCCCCCGGCCCGACGATCGTGCTGCTCGCCCTCGCCTGCTTCGTGCTCGCGTGGCCGGTGGGCTCCATGCTGCGCCGGCGCGAGCGGATGCGGCAGCCCTTCGAGGCGCTCCCGCCGCTCGGCCACGAGGAGACCGGCGAGCACCCGCACGAGCACGGCGAGGACTGCGGGCACCTGGCGATCCCGCACGGCGACCACGTCGACTACGTCCACGACGGCCACCGGCACGCACCGCACGGAGAGCACTATGACGAGCACTGACCACGGCCACACGCACGGCGAGCCGGGGGCGCCCGTGCGGCCGACCCGGCAGCGTCGGGCCGTCGCCGAGGCGCTCGCCAGCTTCGAGGACTTCCGCAGCGCGCAGGAGATCCACGCGCGGCTGACCGAGCGCGGCGAGAAGGTCGGCCTCGCGACGGTCTACCGCACGCTGCAGCTGCTCAGCGACGGCGGCGAGATCGACATGCTGCGCACCGAGGACGGCGAGGCGATCTACCGGCGCTGCTCGGCCACGCACCACCACCACCTGGTCTGCCGCGCGTGCGGGGCGACCGTGGAGGTCGAGGGCCCGGCCGTCGAGCGGTGGACCAAGGCGATCGCCGCCGAGCACGGGTACGCCGAGATCGCGCACACGCTCGAGGTGTTCGGGACCTGCTCTAGCTGTCGCTGACGTCGTTGGGGACGGCGCCGCCGTAGCGCCGGTCCCGGCGGGCGTACTGCTCGACCGCGGCCCACAGGTGACGTCGGTCGACGTCGGGCCAGAGCACGTCGGTGAAGACGAACTCCGAGTACGCCGACTGCCAGGTGAGGAAGTTGGAGAGGCGCTGCTCCCCCGACGTACGCCAGATCAGGTCGGCGTCGGGGAACTCCGGCACGTAGAGGTGGCGCGCGATGGTGCGCTCGTCGATCTTCTCGGGGTTGAGCCGGCCCGCGGCGACCTCGCGCGCGATCGACTTCGTGGCGTCGACCAGCTCCGGACGCCCGCCGTAGTTGATGCACATCGTCAGCGTGAGGACGTCGTTGTGCTTCGTCATCTCCTCGGCGACGTGGAGCTCCTTGAGCACCGACTTCCACAGGCGCGGCGCGCGCCCCGCCCACCGCACACGGACGCCGAGGGCGTGCATCTCGTCGCGCCGGCGGCGTACGACGTCGCGGTTGAAGCCCATCAGGTAGCGGACCTCGTCGGGTGACCGCGACCAGTTCTCGGTCGAGAAGGCGTAGACCGTGACGGCCTTGATGCCCATCTCGATGGCGCCCTCCATCACGTCGAAGAGCGCGAACTCTCCCTGGGCGTGGCCGGCGTTGCGCGGGAGCCCACGCTCCTTGGCCCAGCGGCCGTTGCCGTCCATGACGATGGCGACGTGCTCGGGGACGAACTCCGCCGGGATCGGCGGTGGCTTCGCCCCGGAGACATGCGGCTGCGGCGCGGCGTAACGACGGGTCACGGGCCCAGACTAGGGGCCCTCGCGCGGACGGCGGAACGCGGCGTCGCTACGCACGTGTCATCGATATCGGCGTTCGACACGCGGCCGGATTGACGCTGGAGTAACTTCGATGATGCACACTGTGATCAAACCGTGACCTTTGACCTGCGAAGAGGACCCGTGGAGCAGAAGACCCCCAACGACGTGATCGAGCAGCAGCTCACCAAGGTGATGCGCCGGAGCAACGCGATCCACGTCAGCACCGCCAGTGGCGAGGTGGCGCTCGAGCGTTCCAGCTACGGCATCCTCTGCCTGCTCGCCGACGAGGGCCCCCAGCGCCTCGGCTCGATCGCAGCCGCGTTCCACCTCGACCCCTCGACCGTGACGCGCCAGGCGCAGGCGGTCGTCAAGCTCGGCCTGGCCGCCAAGAAGACCGACCCGGGCGACCGGCGCGCCACCCTCCTCAGCCTCTCCGACTTCGGCGAGCGCGCGATCAAGGAGGCGCGCGACTTCCGCCGCGGCGCACTCGACCTGCTGCTCGCGGACTGGTCCGAGGAGGAGATCGAGCAGTTCGGTCGTCTGCTGGGCAAGTTCAACGCCACGATCGACCACTGGGAGGACGGCGCGGTCCCGACCGCGATCACCGACCACCCGCTGGGCGAGGCGGGGCGTCCGGTCAAGGACGACTGACCCTCCGACGTACGCCGGCCGGCTCAGCGCTCGACGTACGCCAGGGAGCGGAGGCCGCGCTCGACGTGCCACTGGAGGTACGCCGAGACGAGGCCGGTCGCCTCACGACGGTGGCGCGGGTCGCTGGCGTTGACCGTCGCCCAGTCACCGGCCAGCAGTGCACCGAGCAGCGTGATCGTCTCGGGCTGCGGGTGCGCCGAGCCGGGCAGCTTGTCCTTCGGGCAGAGCACGCCACCGGCAGCCGGGTGGAACCACCGGTGCGGCCCGAGCTCGCCACAGCGGGCGCACGCGTCGAAGCTCGGCGCGTAGCCCGCGACGGAGAGGCTGCGCAGCAGGTAGGAGTCGAGCACCTGGCTGTGCGGCTTCTCGACGTCGCTGCCGTCGTGGCCGGTCAGGGCCCGCAGGCCGCCGACCAGCAGCAGGAACTGCTGCAGCGCCGGCTCGCGGTCCTCGGTGATGATCCGCTCGGCCGTCTCGAGCATCGCCGTGCCGGCGGTGTAGCGCTCGTAGTCCATGCCGAGGTTCGCCGGGAACGGCGTGATCGTCACCGCCTGCGTGATCGTGTCGAGGTTGCGCCCCTCGGCGAGCTGCAGGTCGACGTGGCTGAACGGCTCCAGCCGGCTCCCCCAGCGGCTCGTCGTGCGGCGTACACCCTTGGCGACCGCGCGCACCCGCCCCTGGTCGCGCGTGAGGAGCGTGATGATCCGGTCGGCTTCGCCCAGCTTGTGGGTGCGCAGCACGACGGCCTCGGCGCGATAGAGGGGCACGCGTTCTATTGTGCCCGGGTGAGCCTCCCTCCGCCGCCTGTGCACGCCCACCGCGCCGACGTTCTCTTCGACGCGGTCATGCCCGCGCTCCCTCCCGAGGCGCAGCACGCTGCCCAGGAGCTCCGCAAGGTCGGCTTCAGCGACTGGGTGATGTCGCTGTCGTCGGTCGCCTCGCTCGGCCTGGCGCTCTGGCTGGGCTTCTGGCGCCCCGCTGACGACGGCCTGCGCCACGTGCTCTACGGCGTCGACCTGGCGATCTCGGTACTCTTCGCCCTCCGCCTGCTCTCCCGCGTCTTCCGGTACGGCGGCACCTCCCGCTTCTGGGCCACCGCCTGGTGGGAGCTCCTCGCGCTCGTCCCGCTGGCGACGCCCTGGGCCGGCACCGCGACCGTGCCGCTCGTGGCCATCTGCTTGGCCCGCACGACCCGCGCGATCGACACCGGCGACAACGTCGTCGGCGACGCGGTCACGGTCTTCCTCATCGACCACTTCTCTGCGCCGATCGTCGACGCGATCAAGCGGCCGATCACCGTCGCCGTGCTCGACGAGGTCATCGACGTCATCAAGACCGGCACGTACGCCGCCAACGTGCGCGACGCCCTCGACGAGAACCGCCTCGAGCTCGAGGCGATGGTCCACGACCTCGTCATGGCGGACCCGACGACCGGCAAGCTCAAGTACGTCCCCTTCCACGACGAGATCGTGCGCCTGGTCTCCGACACCGTCCTGCGCGTCGTCGAGGGAGCCCTCGAGGACCCGCGGACCACCGAGCTGATCAGTGACGTGATCCGCAACTCCGCCGACCAGCTGCGCACCGCCATCCGCTCGAAGGAGTGAGCACTGGGCCCGCTGGCGGCGGCCTGTGGATGACGCCAGCGGGCCGGCGACGCGTTGGGTGAGGGTGTCCGGCATGACCGACGAGATCCCTCCCCTGACCCGCCCCGAGGACATGCCTCCCGTCCGCACGCAGGCGGACCTGCACCGCCACTTCCGTGCCCTCATGGGCCGGCTCGGCTTCTCGCGCACCTCGCTCTGGCTCGCCTTCTTCGACGAGGACGGCCACTCGCTGCCGATGCTCCAGGAGATCGACGACCTCCCGGAGCTGCCCTCCGTCGATGACCTGGCCAGCCTGATGCGCCTGTGCGACTACGTCCTGGGCATCGCGGGCGTGCCCGACGGCCGCGTCGGCTTCCTGCTGAGCCGGCCCGGCGGCCCGGGGGTCTCGGCGTACGACCGGGCGTGGGCGTCCGGACTGACCACTGCCGCGCGCGAGTGCGGGGTGCGCGCGTTCGCGGTGCACCTGGCCAACGACGTCGAGCTGCGTGCCTTCACCCCTGACGATGCCGTTGCGTGAACGCGGAAGCCGGAGTCAGCCGATCCGCACCGGCGTGGCGTCGGCGTACGCGCCGTCGACGGTGAGGGTGGCTGCGCCCCTCCGGGCAGCAGGTGGCAACCGGAAGGTCCAGCTCACCCGACCGCTGCCACCCGTCGCGTCAGCCGTGGCGAGGTCCCACGTGCGCCCGCGCTGGTGGAGCTGGATCGTGAGGTCCGTCAGCGGCTTCACCGGCGGGCCGTAGTCGCACGACTGACAGCCGAGCACCCCGTGGCAGACACCGACGTCGTTGCACCCGTCGACGAAGAAGCGGCCCGTCACCGTGACCTCACCCGTCCGAGGCAACCTCGCCGGGCGGCCGAGGTCGAGCACCGGCCCGGCACAGCTGGCCTGCGCCGGGGGCACGGTGGTCGCCGACGTCGCCGGGACCAGACCGATCGTCAGGAGGACGAGGAGTACGACGAACCGTGGGCGCATGTGGGTGGGACGTGCCGCAGCGCGCCTGGGTTCCTCAGCCACGCCCGACGCCGCGGCGGCGTTGCGGCCCGGCGGATCAGCCGTCAAGTGCCCTCAGGTAGCGCCGGGTCATCCAGTCCTGCACCCGACGCGACATCGGTCCACCTGCGCGCGCGAGGAGGCTGGCCGGGCGGGAGAAAGCACGAACGGTCAGGTCGGCGCCACCATCCGCACGGCGTTCGAGGAGGAAGAGCTCCTCTCCCTCCTCGGGGTGCCCGGGAAGCGTGCCGTAGGCGAAGCCGCGGCGGTCCGGCTCATCGATCACGTAGACCACCCGGCACGGAATCCGCAGCCGCATGCGTCCCACTCCGAGCCCGAGGACGACGACGCCGTCCCGCTCGACCCGGGTGCTCGAGGCGGTGACGCTGAGCCCGGAGCGCTCGTGCAGCCGCCAGGTCATCAGGAGCTCGGCGGCCTCGTCGAACGTGCGATCGCGCAGCGTCCGGGTGTGCGCAAGCGCGCGGTAGCCGTCGGGCACGAGGCCGCGCGTGGCACCGACCGCGTCGTAGGTGACGATCGCCGCCGTCAGACGCGCGATCTCTGCTGCGGGGAGCGAGGTGATCACGAGGGCATCATCCTCTCAGCACCCACTCAGGCGGCGGCTCCACACTCACCGCATGCCCCGCCTGCGCCATGTCGCCGTCGCAACCGCCGTCCTGCTGCTCGCAGCGTGCGGGCCGACGGCGCAGGAGCGCACCACGACCTCCGACGAGATCGCCCTCCCCCACCTCGGCTGGGCGGACGCCGACGGCCGCCGCGTCACGCTGCCGACGGAGCACTACCTCCAGGGCCACGCCCCCGACGTACGGCCGGGCCGGCCGGTGCTCGTGAACTTCTGGGCGAGCACGTGTGGGCCGTGTCGCGCGGAGATGCCCCTGCTGCAGCACCTCGCCGACGACGGGGTGGCGGTCGTGGGCGTCACCCGAGACCGGTTCGACGACTACGCGCTCCGCGCGATTCACAAGGCCGATGTCAGCTACCCCAACGTCCAGGACGCCGACGCGTCCTGGATGGACCACTTTTCCGGGCTCGTGCCGATCTCGTTCATCCCCAGCTCGGTGGTGATCGTCGACGGCAAGGTCACGCGCGTCCACATCGGGCCGTTCCACAAGCTCGGGGATCTCGACGAGGTCCGGGCACTCGCCCCCTCCTGAGGCGCCGGAAATGACGTACGCCGGCGCCCGGGGCGGGCACCGGCGTACGGGGAGGCGGGATCAGGCGCGGTTGACCGCGGAGATGACCGCCTTCAGCGAAGCCGTGACGATGTTGGCGTCGATGCCGACACCCCACAGGACCTTGTCGCCCACCGCGCACTCGACGTACGCCGCGGCCACGGCGTCGCCGCCGGCCGAGAGCGCGTGCTCGGTGTAGTCGAGGACGCGGACGTCGTGGCCGACCTGGCCCAGTGCGTTGACGAACGCCGCGATCGGGCCGTTGCCGCTGCCGGACAGCTCGACGTGCTCGCCGTCGACGAAGACACCGACGCGCAGCGCGTCAGCGGCACCGACGGCCGACTCGGTGTGGACCGAGTTGAGCTGCAGCGGAGCGGTCTTCTCGAGGTACTCGGCGGTGAAGATGTTCCAGATGGCCTCGGAGGAGATCTCCTGGCCGGACGCGTCGGTGTGCTCCTGGATCACGCGGGAGAACTCGATCTGCGCGCGCCGCGGCAGGTCGAGGTTGTGCTCCGCCTTCAGCAGGTAGGCCACGCCGCCCTTGCCGGACTGGCTGTTGACCCGGATGACGGCCTCGTAGGAGCGGCCGACGTCCTTCGGGTCGATCGGCAGGTACGGCGCCTCCCACGGGACCTCACGCACGTCCTTGCCCTGCTCCCGGGCGACCCGCTCGAGGTCCTCCAGGCCCTTCTTGATCGCGTCCTGGTGCGAGCCGGAGAACGCCGTGTAGACGAGGTCGCCGGCGTACGGGTGGCGCGGGTGGACGGGCAGGTTCGTGCAGTACTCGACCGTGCGGCGCACCTCGTCGATGTCGCTGAAGTCGATCTGCGGGTCGATGCCCTGGGAGAAGAGGTTCATGCCCAGGGTGACCAGGCAGACGTTGCCGGTGCGCTCGCCGTGGCCGAAGAGGCAACCCTCGACGCGGTCGGCGCCGGCCATCAGGGCCAGCTCGGTCGCGGCGACGGCGGTCCCGCGGTCATTGTGCGGGTGCAGCGAGATCGCGGAGACCGAGCGACGGGTCAGGCCGCGCGAGAAGTACTCGATCTGGTCGGCGTAGGTGTTGGGCGTCGACATCTCGACGGTGGCCGGCAGGTTGAGGATGATCTCGCGACCGGGCTCGGGCTGCCACACGTCGGAGACCGCCTCGCAGACCTCGAGCGCGAAGTCGGTGGGCGTCTGGGTGAAGATCTCCGGGCTGTACTGGTAGCCGAAGTCCTCGCTGCCGACGAGCGGCGACAGCAGCGACTCGGCGTACTTCATGACCAGCTCGGTGCCGCGGGTGGCGATGCCGATGCACTCCTCCGGCGTCACGCCGAACACGACGCGGCGGAACAGGGGCGCGGTCGCGTTGTACATGTGCACGGACGCACGCGGCGCGCCGACCAGCGACTGCACGGTGCGCTCGATGAGGTCCTCGCGGGCCTGGGTCAGGACCGAGATCTGGACGTCGTCGGGGATCCTGTCGCCCTCGATCAGCGAGCGGACGAAGTCGAAGTCGGTCTGCGAGGCCGACGGGAAGCCGACCTCGATCTCCTTGTAGCCCATCTTGACCAGCAGCTCGAACATCTCGAGCTTGCGGGCCGGGTCCATCGGGTCGATCAGGGCCTGGTTGCCGTCGCGCAGGTCGGTCGAGAGCCACCGCGGCGCCTTGGTGATCTTCGCGTCGGGCCACGTGCGGTCCGGCACGGTCACGGGCTCGAACGCCGCGTAGCGGCCGTACGGCATCGGCGACGGCTTCTGCTGGTTCTGGGTGTTGCTGATGTACGTCATGGGATTTCGCCTTGGTTCAGAGGGGCGCCGGCGCGCAACACGCTCTCCGCAGCGAGGAAGGCCGACTGATCAGGCCTCGCTGCGGCGACCAAGAAGAAGGAACTGGCGCATCATGACGACAACCACAGTAGCAGCGCCTCCCCACACCGCGCGCGTCACTCCTCGTCAGTCCTCGATCAGCAGCCGCCGGTGCAGCTCGGCGGTGAGCTGGTGGATCGCCCGGGTGATCTCGGTGTTGGTCTTCAGCTCGAGCTCCTGCTCCACGAAGTCGTGGTCCGCCTTCGCCTGCTGGATCGCCGCCTGCCGGTTCTGCCCGATCATCACGAAGGTCGACAGGAAGATCGCCTCGAGCGAGACGACGAGCGTCAGCGTCGGCCAGGGGCTCTTCTCGGCCACGAGCATCCAGACCGCGAACACGACGACATGCACGTAGACGAAGGTCATCGACCCCGCGAACGCCGTGATCAGGTCGGCAAGCCGGGCCTGGACGCTGCCGGCCCGCTTCTCGAGGTACGCCGCGACGCCGGGGTGCCTGCTCTGGTGTGGGGTGCTCATGTGCTGATGCTGGCACTAGATTCGAGGTCATGGCACGGCTCCTGGTGGTCCACCACTCCCCGACCCGTTCGCTGCAGGCCCTCACCGACGCAGTGGTCGCCGGCGCCCACGACGAGAGCATCGAGGGCGTGGAGGTCGTGGTGAAGGCGGCGCTGGAGGCGACCGCCGACGACGTCCTCGCCGCCGACGGCTACCTCCTCGGCACGACCGCCAACTTCGGCTACATGAGCGGCGCGCTCAAGCACTTCTTCGACTCGACCTTCCTGGCCGTCGGCGGGCAGCTCGACGACACCGGCTCCACCGACGTCAGCAACGAGAGCGGCACCACCGCCAAGCGCCCGTTCGGGCTCTACGTCCACGGTCGCTACGACCTCACCGGAGCCGTCCGCAGCGTCACCAGCATCGTCGGCGCGCTCGGCTGGAAGCAGGGGTACGACGTGCTCGAGGTCCTCGGCGAGGTCACCGACGCGCACCGCGAGGCGGCCTACGAGCTGGGCGGTACGATCGCCGCGCTCACGCTCGAGTGAGCACGCGAGGGTGAACGGGACAGGACCGATGGTGCGAGGCGTGCTGCGCATGTGCGCACTGACGGGGGCCTTCGCGCTCTCGCTGGCCGCCCTCCTCCTGACCAGCGGCTGCGGCCCCGGCCTCGGCGCGGACGTCGACCCCGACCAGGTCGACGCGGTCTCCGCACCCAGCCGCGGCGCGTGCCGCGTCCTCGACGCCCACGACGTCCGGCTGACCACCAACGCCACGCGCACCGTGAGCTGCAGCAAGCGCCACACCGCCGAGACGTACGCCGTCGGCGAGCTGCCGGCGGCGCTCGACCACGCGGCGTACGACAGCGAGGAGGTGGCGCTCGCGGGCTACCGCGCGTGCAACGACGCCTTCGCGGAGCACCTCGGTGCCGACGAGTCCGTCGTGATGCGCACGGTGCTGACCTGGCGGTGGTTCCGGCCGTCGGAGAAGGCCTGGAAGAAGGGCGCGCGGTGGTACCGCTGCGACCTCCTCGCCGGCACCACTGCAGCGGGGCACGACCTGCCCGCCCTCCCGCGGCGTACGGAGGGGCTGCTCCACTCGAGCAAGCCCGCCGACCGCTGGATGGTGTGCGGGCGGGGGCCCTCGGTCAGCACCAGCAGGAAGGTCCCGTGCAGCCGTCCGCACGACTGGCGCGCCGCGACGACGATCAAGGTCGGCGAGCCCGGCGAGGCCTACCCGGGCGACCGCGAGATCGAGGTGAAGACGCACGAGTACTGCCGCACGTCGATCAGCGCCTGGCTCAACTACGCCGTGGACTTCCAGTTCGGCTACACGTGGTTCCACAAGGACGAGTGGGAGGCCGGCAACCGCCGGTCGGTCTGCTGGGCCAGGACCGAGAAGTGAGGGACCCGATGCGCATCACCCGACTGCTCGCCGTGGCCGCCCTGGCGCTGGCCACCGCCGCGTGCAACGACAAGGCGCCGGTCGCTGCCCCGACCGTCACCCCGACCCACCCGCCGACCGCGAGCGCGGCCCCCTGGCCCTCGACGGGCGCCTGCTACCGCCTCCGGTACGCCGAGGCCCTGGCCGCCACCAGCGACGCCAGGCCCGTGGCCTGCCGCAGGGTCCACACCGTGCAGACCTACTTCGTCGGCCCCGCGGCGACCCTCACCCCGAGCGGCCACCTCCTCGCCATCGACTCCGAGAAGGTGCGCAGCCAGATGGCGACGGAGTGCCCGCGCCGGTTCGCGGCGTACGTCGGCGGGTCGGGTGAGCAGCGCCGGCTCAGCATGCTCTCGCCGACCTGGTTCGGACCCACGCTCGAGCAGTCCGACGCCGGTCAGTCGTGGGTGCGCTGTGACGTCATCGCGCTCGCCGCGGAAGGTCGCCTCGCCCGGCTCGACGGCCACCTGCGGAAGGTCCTCGACAAGCAGTCCGGGCGCGACCGCTGGGGTCGCTGCGCCACGGCCAAGCCCGGCTCGAAGGGCGCGCAGCAGGTGATCTGCTCGGCGCCGAGCAGCTGGCGCGCGGTCGCGAGCCTCGACGTGAGGGGTGCCGCGAAGGGCCGCTTCCCCGGTCCTGCGAAGGCGCGTGCCGCCGGCAGCGCCTGTGAGGACCGGGTGCGTGGCCTCGCGCACGACAAGCTGAGCTTCACCTGGGGCTGGACCCCGCCGACGAAGACGCAGTGGCAGGCGGGCCAGCACTACGGCTTCTGCTGGGCGCCCAAGAAGCAGTAGGGCTCAGAAGCCGAGCTTGCGCAGCTGGCGCGGGTCGCGCTGCCAGTCCTTGGCGACCTTCACGTGCAGGTCGAGGTGGACGGGCGTGCCGAGCATCGCCGCGATCTGCAGGCGCGCGGCCGTGCCGACCTCGCGCAGCCGCGAGCCCTTGTGGCCGATGATGATGCCCTTCTGGCTGTCGCGCTCCACGAAAAGGTTGGCGTGGATGTCGAGCAGCGGCCGGTCGGCAGGACGGCCCTCGCGGAGGTTCATCTCCTCGACGACGACCGCGATCGAGTGCGGCAGCTCGTCGCGCACGCCCTCGAGCGCAGCCTCACGGATCAGCTCGGCGACGATCGCCTCCTCGGGTGCGTCGCTCAGCTCGCCGTCGGGGTAGAGCTGCGGGCCCTCCGGCATCAGGCCGATCAGGATGTCCGCGAGCAGGCCGACCTGGCTGTCGCCCACGGCGGAGACGGGGACGATCTCGGCCCAGTCGGTGCCGGTGGTGCGGCCGAGCTCGGCGATCGCTAGCAGGTGCGAGGCGAGCTGCTCGGGCGTCGCCTTGTCCGTCTTCGTCGCGATCGCGATCTTCGTCGTGCGCCGGACCTTGGCCAGCTCGTTGACGATGAAGGTGTCACCGGGACCGATCTTCTCGTCCGCCGGGAAGCAGACGGCGACCACGTCGACCTCGGACCACGTCGACATGACCAGGTCGTTGAGGCGCTCGCCGAGCAGGGTCCGCGGGCGGTGCAGGCCAGGGGTGTCGACGAGGATCAGCTGGGCGTCGTCGCGGTGGACGATGCCCTTCACCACGGTGCGGGTGGTCTGCGGCTTGTTGGAGGTGATGACCACCTTCGAGCCGACCAGCGCGTTGGTCAGCGTCGACTTGCCGGCGTTGGGACGGCCCACGAAGCAGGCGAAGCCGCTGCGGTAGCCCTCGGGACGCTGGCCGTGGAGCGGTGGCGCCGGCGCCACGCCCTTGATGTCGAAGTCGCGGTCGTGCTCGGTCATCGGTCAGCCTCTCGTGCTGCGTCATCGGCCGCCTGTGCGGCTGCTTCGTCGCGGGCCGCGTCGTACGCCGCCCAGATCTCGTCGTCGGTCTTGCCCTGTGCCTTGCCCTCGCGCCAGATCGGCCCGGGGTCGACCGCACGCGGCTGGCGCTGGTGGCCACCGCCGCGCCAGTAGCCCATCACGTCGTAGGCGCTGGTGGGGAGCTTCACCTCGCGCATGAGGTGCTTGCGGATCGCCCGCATCTGCGCGGACTCCCCCGCCATCCAGAAGTAGCCCTCGCCGTCGGGCCACGTGATGGCCTCGACGATCGCGGCGGTCGCGGTCTCGGCGTCGTGCGGCACCGGGACCCACGTGATCGTCCCCGACTGTCCGTCCGCGACACCCAGGAGGTAATCGGTGAGCGGGGCGTCGGGGATCTCCACCCACGCGCGCACGTCGAGGCCGGCCGGAGCCGTCTCGATGATCCGCGCGATCGCGGGCAGGGCGGTCAGGTCACCGACCAGCAGCAGCCACTGCGCCGACTCGGGCATGTCGAAGCTGCCCTTGGCGGCGCTGATCGTCACCACGTCGCCGACGCAGTCGCCCGCGGCCCACTCCGTGACCAGGCCGTGGTCGTGGACGACGATGTCGAGGGTGAGCTCACCCGCAGCCCACGAGCGGACCGTGTAGTAGCGGGTCTGGAACTGCCCCGGCACCGTGAGCGCTACCCATTCGTCCGGCACGCCCGTGCTTTCGAACGCCGTGAGGCCGTCGCCGCCGAGCACGATCCGCACGAAGTGGTCGGAGAGCTGCTCCCGCCTCAGGACGGTCGCGGCGTACTGCGCTGCTCGGGTGCTCACCGGCCAAGGCTACCGGCGGGAGAGCTACACCCCGAACGCGTGGCGCATGGGGTACGACGTCTGGCCGTCGACGGTCTTCGTGGCGAGCACGTGGTGGAGCTGGATCTCGTTGCGCTCGAAGCCGACCCGCGACCCCGCCATGTAGAGGCCCCACACCCGTGCCGTGCCGATGCCCGCCTCCTCGACGCACGCGTCCCAGTTGTCGACGAGGTTGCGGTTCCAGCCGGCGAGGGTGAGCGCGTAGTGGCGGCGGATGTTCTCGTGGTGCTGCACCTCCAGCCCGCTGTCCTCCATCGCCGCGACGATCGTGCCCGAGGTCGCCAGCTCGCCGTCGGGGAAGACGTAGCGGTCGATGAACGCACCCGCCCGCGCACCGTGGCGGCTGTCCGAGCGCGTGATGCAGTGGTTGAGCAGCCGCCCGTCGGGCTTGAGCCGGTCGCGGATGAACCCGAAGTACGCCGGGTAGTTGGCCACCCCGATGTGCTCGGTGAGGCCGATCGAGCTGATCGCGTCGAAGCCGCTCTCCTCGACGTGGCGGTAGTCGAGGTGCCGCACCTCGGCGTACGGGTCGAGGTGCTCCTCCTTGATCGCGCGCTGGGCCCACGACGCCTGCTCGCGCGAGAGCGTGACGCCGAGCGCGTGCACGCCGTACTCGCGGGCCGCGAAGCGGACCATGCCGCCCCAGCCGCAGCCGAGGTCGAGCAGCCGCTGGCCGGGGCGCAGGTCGAGCTTGCGGCAGATCAGGTCGTACTTCGCCTCCTGCGCCTCCTCGAGCGTCGCGACCGGCCGCGGGAAGACCGCGCAGGTGTAGGTCATCGAGGGGCCGAGCACGAGCTCGTAGAAGCGGTTGGACACGTCGTAGTGGTGGTGGATCGCGTCGGCGTCACGCACCTCGGTGTGGCGCTGGAACCAGCGCAGCCCCTCGAGCTTGTTGCGCCAGGCCGGAAGGTGCTCCTCCGGCGGCGGCTTCGGAGGAATGAAGTGCGACAGGCCGAGCTCGGTCATCAGCCTGATCACCTCGAGCGGGCCGGGGCGGGCCACGTCGGTGCGGCCGACGATGAGGGACAGGGCCGGGTAGGGGTCGCCGGGGTGGGTGCCCTGGAGCACGAGGTCGCCGCTCACGTAGGCACGCGCGAGGCCGAGGTCGCCCGGTGCCGTGAGCACGTAGGCGAGGCCGCGCGGAGACGTGATGTCGAGCGTGTACGGCGAGTCGGTGTCGCCCGCCTCGCTCCCGTCGTACGCGGCGAGGCGGATGGGCAGTCCGCCGTCGAAGAAGCTGTCGAGAACCTCGGCGATCCGGGCCATGGGCTACCTCCTGTGAACTGCCTTGTCGTAGAGCGACGTGAGTCGCCCGTCGGGGTCGTGCTGCTGCTTCACCGCCGCGAGGTGCGGACCGTCGTAGAGCCGGTCGAACGTCGCGGCGTCGTAGAACGCCTCGCTGTAGAGGGACTTGTGGCCGCCGAGCTCGCTGACCTTCGCCTCGATCGCGCGGTTGGTCGGCCCCTCGGAGGCGCCGTCGCCGACCCGCACCGTGCCCCAGAAGCCGACGTTGACGTAGGTCGTGCCCGGCTCCAGCGGGTACGTCGGCCAGGGCCGCTCGCCCGGGGCCGCCTCGCGCCGCAGCCGCAGCGGGCAGAGCCAGACCGGCCGCATGCCGACCTCGGCGTCGAACCAGGTGAGGAACTCCCCCAGCCGGTCGAGCGGCACCTCGACGTCCTGGACCACGCGCTCGGGCTCGGGCCGACCCGCACGGGCGTCGAGCCGGCGCGAGATGCCGAGCTTCTGGTCGAGGCCGAGCAGCCGGTGGTAGACGTCGGAGCGCCGCAGGCGCCGCGGCCACAGGCGGCGCACGACAGGGTGCTGCGCACCGAACGCGGCCGAGCACCAGAACCAGTCGGTGTCCCAGCGCCAGAGGTAGTCGTGGAACGTGAGCAGGTCACTCTCGCGCTCCTGCAGCGACCGGTAGAAGACCTGCGAGCCGGTGTAGTCGGAGGGCTGGCCGCCGTGGGGCGCCTCGTCGGTCCACCGGGCGAGCGTCAGCACCAGCTCGCCGGGCGCGAAGGCCACACCGTCCATCGCGTCGACCCGCTGCCCCTCCCACTCGCCGGTCTCGACGACCTCGGCGATCGCCTTCTCCAGCAGGCCGGAGTCGCTGAAGGCCACGTGCCGCAGCGCGGCGTACGCCGGAGCGGGCTCGAGCTCGATGCGGAGCCGCGTGGCGTAGCCGAGCGAGCCGTAGGAGTTGGGGAAGGTGTCGAAGAGGGGCTCCCCCGGTCGGGTCGTCACGACCTCGCCGGACCCGGTCAGCACGTCCATCTCGAGGACGGACTCGTGCGGCAGGCCGAGGCGGAAGCTGGTCGCCTCGATGCCGAGGCCGGTGACCGCGCCGCCGAGGGTGATGGTGCGCAGCTGCGGCACGACGAACGGCACCAGGCCGTGGGCGAGCGTCGCCTCGACGAGGTGCTCGTAGGTGCACATGCCCTGCACGTCGGCGGTGCGCGCGACGGGGTCGACGGCGATCACGCCGTCCAGCCCGGAGACGTCGAGCCCGGCCTCGACCTGCTCGCGCGGACGGAAGAGGTTGGAGGTGCGCTTGCGCAGGCGCACGGGCGCTCCGGTCGGGATCGCGGCGTACGACGAGAGCAGTCGCGCCACGCCCTCCCGGTGTCGGTCCCATCCGAGGGGGGTCGTCACACGGACGACGCTAGCGCGGCGCTCCGGAGAGCGTCACTGCCTGAGACCGAACCGCAACCTGGGGCGTGTCCCAGGCCTCAGCGGAGCTTGCCGGCGGGGTCGGTGACGATGATCGTGACGTCGTCACCGGCGAAGTCGCGGACGGCCGCGGCGTCGGGCTCGGTGAGGGCCTCGGCGTCGCCGAGCAGCACCAGCGCCTCGAGGCCGCGCGAGCCGGAGGCGACCGCCATGCCGATGCAGACCTGGACAGCGCTGAGCTGCAGGCTCGGGAGGTCGACCGTCGCCGCGGCGTAGGTGCGGCCGTCGCTGTCGCGGACGGCGGCGCCCTCGGCGGCACGGGTGCGGGCACGGGTCGCGCGGGCGAGCACGACGAGCTTGTTGTCCTCGGCAGACAGGGCAACGGGAAGATCGGGCATGGGGGTCAGGCTACCGAGCCTGCGGACGGCTCCCCCGCAGCGGCCTGCCGGCGCTCGCTGCGCTCGTCGTCGGCGGCGACCTCGGCCACGGGGACCCGGCTGATGACGACGGTGTCGATGCGGTTGCGACGGCCACTCGCGGCCACCGCCTCGAAGTGCAGGCCCTCGCACTCGACGGCAGAGCCGGGGATCGGCACGACGCCCATCAGCTTCGCCATCAGGCCGCCGACCGAGTCGACGTCGTCGTCGGAGATGTCGACGTCGGGGAAGAGCTCGTCGAGGTCGTCGACCGGGAAGCGGGAGGAGACCTTCACCCGGCCGTCGGGCAGGTGCTCGACCTCGACCGAGGCGGCGTCGTACTCGTCGGTGATCTCGCCGACGATCTCCTCGAGGACGTCCTCGATGGTCACGATGCCGGCGGTGCCGCCGTACTCGTCGACGACGATCGCCATGTGCTGGCGGCGGGCCTGCATCTCCTTGAGGAGGGCATCGGCCGGGAGGCTGTCGGGCACCCAGTGGATCGGGCGGAGGAGGGTGTCGATCCGCTGCGTGGTCTCGGAGTCGGCGTCGTCGAAGACCCGGCGCGAGACGTCCTTGAGGTAGGCCAGGCCGATGACGTCGTCGAGGTTCTCGCCGATGACCGGGAGCCGGGAGTAGCCGCTGCGCAGGAAGAGCGACATCGTCTGGCGGAGGTTCTTGTGGCGCTCGACGAAGACCACGTCGTTGCGCGGCACCATCACCTCGCGCACCGAGGTGTCGCCGAGCTCGAAGACGTTGTGCACCATCTGGCGCTCGCCCTCCTCGATGACGCTCGAGGCGGTGGCCAGGTCGACGAGCTCGCGCAGCTCGGTCTCGGTCGAGAACGGGCCCTCGCGGAAGCCCCGGCCGGGCGTGATCGCGTTGCCGAGCATGATCAGCAGCCGCGGCAGGGGCCCGAAGAACGGCGTCAGCGTGAGTAGCAGCGGGGCTGCCGCCAGCGCAATGGGTACGGCGTGCTGGCGACCGAGCGTGCGCGGAGCGACGCCGACCACGACGTAGGAGACGACGATCATCACGCCGCTGGCCAGCAGCAGCGCCTGCCACCAGGAGTCGATGCGCGTCACCGCCAGGTAGGTGACCAGGACGATCGCGGCGACCTCGGCAGCGATGCGCAGCAGCAGCACGCTGTTGAGGTAGCGCGGCGGGTCGTCGAGGAGCCGCACCAGCTTCCGCGCGCCGGCGCGCCCCTCGTGCTCGATCTCCTCGGCGCGGGCGCGCGAGAACGAGATGAGGGCGGCGTCGGCCGCCGAGAGGAGGCCGGCGACCGCGGTCAGGGCGACCGCGAGGACGAGCAGCCAGAGATCCGCAGGCTCCATCGGGGTCAGCTCGCGTGGAACTCGGCGAGGAGCTGGTCCTGCAGGCCGAACATGACCCGGTGCTCCTCGGGCTCGGCGTGGTCGTAGCCGAGCAGGTGGAGGATGCCGTGGACGGTCAGCAGCTGGAGCTCGGCCTCGGTGGAGTAGTCGGCCTGGCCGGCCTCGCGGCGTTCGGTGGCCTGGCGCTCTGCGACCGCGGGGCACAGCACGAGGTCGCCGAGCACGCCCTCCTCGGGCTCCTCGTTGACCTTGCCCGGACGGAGCTCGTCCATGGGGAAGGCGAGCACGTCGGTCGGGCCCTCCTTCTCCATCCACTTCTCGTTGAGCTCGGCGATCGTCGGCTCGTCGACGGCCTTGATGCAGAGCTCGGCGAGGGGGTGGACCCGGAGCCGGTCCATCACGAACCGGGCGAGCCTCGAGGTGGCCTGCACGTCCAGCGGCAGGCCCGACTCGTTGAGCACCTCGATGGTCACCGACGGGTCTCCTTCTGCTGGGGCTTGATGGTCTTGTTGAGTGCGGTGGTCGCGGCGGCGGCCGCCTCGAGCGCAGCATCGTGCTCGTCGTACGCCGCGACGATGTGGCCGACCAGCTTGTGGCGGACGACGTCGTGGGCGGTGAGGCGGTTGAACGAGATGTCCTTGATGCCGTCGAGGATGCCCTCGACGACGCGCAGGCCGGACTTCACCCCGCCGGGGAGATCGGTCTGGGTGATGTCGCCGGTGACGACGATCTTGGAGCCGAAGCCGAGGCGGGTGAGGAACATCTTCATCTGCTCGGGCGTGGTGTTCTGCGCCTCGTCGAGAATGATGAACGAGTCGTTGAGCGACCGGCCGCGGAGGTAGGCCAGCGGGGCGACCTCGATCGTGCCGGCCGCCATGAGCTTGGGGATCAGCTCGGGGTCGAGCATGTCGTGGAGCGCGTCGTAGAGCGGGCGCAGGTAGGGGTCGATCTTCTCCGTGAGCGTGCCGGGCAGGAAGCCCAGGCGCTCGCCGGCCTCGACCGCGGGGCGGCTCAGGATGATCCGGTTGACCTGCTTGGACTGCAGCGCCTGGACCGCCTTGGCCATCGCCAGGTAGGTCTTGCCGGTGCCGGCGGGGCCGATCCCGAAGGTGATGGTGTTCTTGTCGATCGCCTCGACGTAACGGCTCTGGTTGAGCGTCTTGGGGCGGATCGTGCGGCCGCGGTTGCTCAGGATGTTGAGCCCGAGGACGTCGGCCGGCTTCTCCTTCGTCTCCGCCCGCAGCATCGAGATGATCCGCTCGACGGTCTCGTTGGTGACGCCCTGGCCGGTGCGGATGACCGTCACCAGCTCGTGCAGGTAGCGCTCGATCAGCGCGATCTCCGAAGGCACGCCGTGGAGGGTGAAGGTGTTGCCCCGCACGTGGATGTCGGCCTCGAACTCGCCCTCCATGATGCCGAGGAACTCGTCGCCCGGGCCGAGCACGTTGACCATGTCGACGCTGGCCGGGATGACCACCGTGTGGCGGGTGTTCTTGGCGCCGGGCTCCTTGAAGGGGCCGTCGGCGTGTGGGGGCGTGCGCGGGTTCTCTGTCATGGGTGGAGCAAGTCTATCCGCGTACGCCGACAGCGGCGGCGGCGCTGGTCGTCGTGCCGGTCGCTCAGCCCGGGGGCCACTCGAGCGAGCGGCCGCCGAGCAGGTGGAGGTGGACGTGGAAGACCGTCTGGCCGGCGTCCTCGCCGGTGTTGAAGACGAGCCGGTAGCCGTTGTCGAGGCCCTCCTGGGCGGCCACGTCGCGCGCGGTGGTGATCAGGTCGGCGGCCATCGTCGGAGCGTGCTGGGCGACCTCACCCGCGTTGGCGTAGTGGTCCTTCGGCACGACGAGCACGTGCGTCGGCGCCTGCGGGTTGACGTCGCGGAACGCGACCGAGTGGTCGCTGGCGTGCACGATCCGGGCCGGGATCTCGCCGGCGACGATCTTGCAGAACAGGCAGTTCTCATCAGGCGCGGGTGCGTTCATGGAGCCCACACTAGGGATTCGTCGGTAACGCGTGTAAACCACTCGGCCGTGGTGCGCGTGGGACTAGCGTGACCATCGTGGACCCGGACCCGCTCGCCGACGCGCCTGGCTGGCTGCCCCCGTCGAGCGCGGACCAGGCCGTCGCCGAGCTGTACGCCGCCCACTGGCGGCGTCTCGTGCGGCTCTCGGTCCTCCTCGTCCACGACCAGGGCCTCGCCGAGGAGATCACCCAGGACGCGTTCGTCGCGCTCCACGACCGCTGGTCGCGGCTGCGTGACCCAGCGGCCGCGCTCGCCTACCTCCGCCAGTCGGTGGTCAACCGGTCCCGCTCGGCCCTGCGCCACCGCAAGGTCGTCGACCGCCACGCCGCGCGCGAGCGGCTGCCCGAGCCCGCGCCGGGCGCCGACACGGGCGTCGACGCCGGGGTCCGGCGTACGGAGGTGCTGGCAGCGCTGCAGGCACTCCCCCGACGCCAGCGCGAGGTCCTCGCGCTGCGCTACTACCTCGATCTCTCCGAGGCCGACATCGCCGCCACGCTCGGCATCAGCCAGGGGGCGGTGAAGAGCCACGCCTCGCGCGGCTCCGCGGCACTCCGCTCCCACCTCGCTCCGCACCTGGAGGACCTCCGATGAACGATCGCTTCCACGAGGACGACCTCGCTCAGCTGATCCGTGAGGCGGCCGACCAGGTGCAGCCCCACCCCGCCCTCGACGCCATCCGTGCCCGGACCGTCACGTCCCCCAAGGAGAGCCCCATGTCTGTTGCACGCACCTGGCTGCTGGGAGGCCTCGGCGGCGCCGTCGCCACCGCAGCCGTGATCGGCGGCGTCTGGTTCGCCACCACCAACGGCGACGACTCGCCGACGCCCGGCCCGGCCGAGTCGCCGACCGGCACCATCACCGGCTCCCAGTCGCCGACTCCGACCCAGAGCGCCTCGCCGTCGCCGTCCAACTCGTCGGCCCCCACCTCGCCCCTCAAGGCCCACGTCGCCTACTTCGCCGGCGACGCTCCGGGCGGTCTGGCGCTCTACCGCGAGTTCTTCGCCGGCAACGCCGACGACCTGCTGGTCGACGCGGTCGGATTCGCCGCCACCGGCGACCCGAAGGACCGCGACTACCGCACGCTGTGGCCGGCAGGCACCGAGGTGCGGGCTGCCTACCTGAGCGACGAGCCCGGCGACGGCCTGATCACCATCGACCTCAGCGGCAACCTGCACGACCGCCCCGCCCAGATGACCGAGCGCGAGGCCAGCCTCGCCATCGAGCAGTTGATCTACACCGCCCAGGGCTCCCTCGGCATGGGCCGGCTCCCGGTGCAGCTGCTGCTCGACGGCAAGCACACCGACACCATCCTCGGCGTACCCACGTCCGAGCCGCTGGCCAACGCGCCGGTGCTGAAGACGCTCTCCCACGTGAACATCTCGACCCCTGCCGAGGGCGACGTCATCACCGGCGACACGATCGACGTGACCGGCGTGGCCAACTCCTTCGAGGCGAACGTGGTCCTTCGGCTGCAGCGCTACGAGGGCACCTACATCGCCTTCCAGGGGCCGGTGACCGCCGACGGCTGGATGGGCGACAAGCTGTTCCCGTTCAGCACGAAGATCGACATCTCCAAGGTCGAGCCCGGCACCTACACGCTGATGGCGGTGACCGACGACCCGTCGGGCGGCGCCGAGGGCAACGGTGCCTTCACCGACTCCAAGGTCATCACGATCAAGTAGCCAGGGCAGATCTGGACATCAAGCCGCCGCGACACACCGGACCCACCGGAGTGTCGCGGCGGCTTGCTGTGCAGATCGGCCTTCACTCCACCGGGTCGAAGTCGTACGCCGGGAGGCCGTCGAGGCTGGTCCGGTTCTTCTGGACGCGATAGGCGGCCGAACCGTCGGGGCCCTTGCGCGCGAAGTACGGCCCGAGCAGGTCGCGGTGTCCCTCGAAGGACATCAGCGGGACGCCGTAGCCGCACGAGTCGGAGATCCGTTCGACGTCCACGACGATCACCGCACGCGTGCCCGGCTGCTCGGCGAAGTGGCCGACGAGGTCGCCGAACCCCTCGTCGTACGGCGTGACGATGCGGCCGCGCCCGTGCAGGCGCACGATGTTGGGCGCGCCGTCGAACGCGCAGAACATGACGGTGACCCGGCCGTTCTCGCGCAGGTGCGCGATCGTCTCGCTGCCGCTGCCGGTCATGTCGAGCCAGCCGAAGGTGTGGCCGTCGAGCACCGCGAAGGTGCCCGGCACACCGCGTGGAGAGAGGTTGACGTGGCCGTCCGCGTCGAGCGGCGCGGTCGCCACGAAGAAGACCTGCTGCCGCTCGATGAACTCCCGCAGCCGTCCGTCGATCGCCTCGTGCACCTTGCCCATGGCTGAGCCTCGCACGGTGCGGCCGCGTCCAGCGACCGGTTGTCTCACGCCCAGCGGGCGGTGCGCGACAGCAGCGCAGCAACAGCCGCGACGCCGGCGGTGGAGGTGCGCAGCACCTCGTCGCCGAGCTTCACGCCCTGGACGCCCGCCTCGGCGAACGCCGCGAGCTCCTCGGGGCTGATGCCGCCCTCGGGGCCGACGACGACCACGATGGAGCCCTCGGCCGGGACCGACAGCGACGCGAACGACGCGGGGCCTTCCTCGTGGAGCACGACGGCGAGGTCGGCGTCGCGCACGAGCGCGGTGACCTGGGCCGTGGTGGCGAGCGGCGCCACGACAGGGAACCACGAGCGACGCGCCTGCTTCGCCGCCTCGCGAGCGGTGGAGACCCACTTCGCGTGCGACTTCACCGCGCGCTCACCACGCCAGACGGCCACGGAGCGCGAGGCGGCCCACGGGATGATCTCGGCGACGCCGATCTCGGTCAGCACCTCGACGGCGAGCTCGCCGCGCTCGCCCTTCGGCAGCGCCTGCACGACGGTGATCCGCGGCGTCGCCGGCTCGGCGACGTCGACCGACGAGACCGTGACCGTGAAGACCCGCTTGCCCGTCGACTCGACCTCGCCGGTCACCGAGACGCCGCAACCGTCGGTCAGGACGACCTGCTCCCCCACCGCCAGCCGGCGTACGGCGACGGCGTGGTGCGCCTCGTCGCCCGTGACCTCGACGACTGATCCCTCGGCGACGCCGGAGAGCGTGGGGACGAGGTGCACGGGAAGCGACATCAGCAGTGCTCTTCTCGGGGCCGGATCAGTGCTGCGAGAACGCGTCGCGCAGGCGGTTGAAGACCGACTTGTGGGCCGGGCGGAGCGAGCCCTCGACGGCCTCCTCGCCGCGGAGCCTGGCGAGCTCGCGCAGGAGCTCCTCCTGGCGCGCGTCGAGCTTCGTCGGCGTCTCGACCACGATCGTCACGACGAGGTCGCCGCGCGCCTGGGTGCGCAGGCCGGGGACGCCGAGGCCGCGGAGCGTCACGCTGCTGCCCGACTGGGTGCCCGCCGCGACGTCGAGGTCGAAGGTCTGCTGGCCCTCGTCACCGAGGTCGGACTCGAGCGTCGGCAGCGTCAGCACGGTGCCGAGCGCGGCGGCCGTCATCGGCACCGAGACGGTCGCGTGCAGGTCGTTGCCGTGGCGGCGGAAGGTCGCGTGCTGCGCGACGTGGATCTCGACGTACAGGTCACCGGCGGGGCCGCCACCGGGGCCGACCTCGCCCTGCTCGGAGAGCTGGACGCGGGTGCCGTTGTCGACGCCTGCGGGGATCTTGACGGTGAGCGAACGACGCGCGCGGACCCGGCCGTCGCCGGCGCACTCGCGGCACGGGTCGGGGATGACCGTGCCGAAGCCCTTGCACGCCGCGCAGGGACGCAGCGTGCGGATCTCGCCGAGGAACGAGCGCTGCACGTGGGCGACCTCGCCCGCGCCGTGGCAGGTCTCGCAGGCGACCGGCTTCGAGCCGGGCTGCGCACCGTCGCCGTTGCACGCCGTGCAGCGGACGGCGGTGTCGACCTTCAGCTCACGCGTGACGCCGAACGCCGCCTCCGCGAGCTGGACCTCGAGCCGGATGAGCGCGTCCTGGCCCCGGCGTACGCGCGGACGGGGACCGCGACCGCTGGCCGCACCGCCCGGCTGCCCGCCGCCGCCGAAGAAGGCGTCCATGATGTCGGTGAAGGAGAAGCCCTGGCCGGCGCCGGCGAAGCCACCACCGAACGGGTCGCCACCGCGGTCGTACTGCTGCCTCTTGGCCGGGTCGCTGAGCACCTCGTAGGCGTGCGAGACCGCCTTGAACTTGTCCTGGGCGTCGGGGTCGGGGTTGACGTCCGGGTGGTACTGCCGGGCAAGACGCCGGTAGGCCTTCTTGATGGTGTCCGCGTCCGCGTCGCGGCCGACACCGAGGAGCTCGTAGAAGTCCTGGCTCACGTGGGGTTCCTCAGGTTGTTGGTCAGGGCTGCTCGTCGAGCAGGCGGGAGATGTAGCGGGCGACGGCACGGACGGAGGCCATCGTGCCGGGGTAGTCCATGCGGGTCGGGCCGACGATGCCGAGGCTGGCGATCGCCTGGTCCTGCGGGCCGTAGCCGGCGGCGACGACGCTCGTGCCGGAGAGCTCCTGGTAGGGACCCTCGTGGCCGATCCGCACGGTCACCAGGTCGGACGAGGCCTCGCCGATCAGCTTGAGCAGCACGACGTGCTCCTCGAGCGCCTCGAGCATCGGCCGCACGGCGGTGTCGAACGACGTGCCGAAGCGCGCCAGGTTGGCCGTGCCGCCGACCGCCACCCGCTCGTCGGAGCGGTGGTCGGACATCGCCTCGGTGAGGACGTGGACGACGGTCTCGACGGAGGCCTTCACCTCGGGTGCGACCTGGTCGGGCACGCCACCGAGCGCAGTGACCGCCTCGGCGATGCGCGTACCGACGGCCGCGTGGAGCAGACGACTGCGGAGGTCGGCGAGGTTGTGCTCGTCGAGCTCGCCCGGCAGCTCCACGAGGCGCTGCTCGACCCGGCCGGTCGAGAGGATCAGCACGAGCAGCAGCCGCGTGGGGGCCAGCGAGACGACCTCGACGTGGCGGACCGTGCTGGAGCTGAGGGTGGGGTACTGCACGACGGCGACCTGGCGGGTCAACTGCGCGAGCAGCCGCACCGAGCGCTGGACCATGTCGTCGAGGTCGACCGAGCCGTCGAGGAAGGTCGAGATCGCCCGCTTCTCCGCGGGGCTCATCGGCTTCACGGTCGAGAGCCGGTCGACGAAGAGCCGGTAGCCCTTGTCGGTCGGGACCCGGCCGGCGCTGGTGTGGGGCTGGGTGATGAAGCCCTCGTCCTCGAGCGCGGCCATGTCGTTGCGGACCGTCGCGGGCGAGACGCCCAGCGAGTGGCGCTCGACCAGGGCCTTGGAGCCCACGGGCTCCTCCGTCGCGACGTAGTCCTCGACGATGGCACGCAGCACCGCGAGCCTGCGCTCCTCGAGCATGCGTCCTCCTCATCGGGGGTCTGGTGTTGCCGCGTCTGGCACTCCGAACTGGCGAGTGCCAATGCTACCCGGCCGGGCATCGTCAGCGCCGGTGACGCGGACGACACCCGTGTGTCGGTGCCCGATCCGGGGCGGTCGGCTCGGCAGACTTGCGCAGTGAGCTTTGACCGCTACGGCACTGACGTCCTCAACAACGACTGGCGCAAGCCGAAGAACGGCCGCGCCGTCGAGATCTCCTCCGACCTCGGTCTCGTGCTCGAGGAGGTCATGACGGACTTCTGCGGCGAGATCGTCGCGGTCGACCGGGACCTCCGCACGGTGACCCTCGAGGACCGCCGGGCCAAGCGGCGTACGTTCCCGATGGGGCCGGGCTTCCTGCTCGAAGGACGTCCCGTCATCCTCTGCCCGCCGGTGACGCAGAAGGGCCCCGAGCTCCCCACGCGTACGGCGTCGGGATCGATCGCCGTGCACGGCACGAAGGCCCGGGTGGCGCGTGCGAGCCGGATCTTCGTCGAGGGCCGGCACGACGCCGAGCTGGTCGAGAAGGTGTGGGGCGACGACCTGCGGATCGAGGGCGTCGTCGTGGAGTACCTCGACGGCATCGACGACCTCTCCGAGCACCTGCGCGACTTCCAGCCCGGGCCGAACCGCCGCGTCGGCGTGCTGGTCGACCACCTCGTGCCCGGCTCCAAGGAGAGCCGCATCGCGCAGTCGATCATGAAGTCCGAGCAGGGCAAGCACGTCCTGATCGTCGGCCACCCCTACATCGACGTCTGGGCGGCGGTGAAGCCCGAGCGGCTCGGCAAGAAGGCCTGGCCGGACGTGCCGCGCCACCTCGAGTGGAAGAAGGGCGTCTGCCAGGCGTTCGGCTGGCCGCACCGCGACCAGGCCGACATCGCCCGGGCGTGGAAGCACATCCTCGGCGGCGTCCGTGGCTTCCAGGACCTCGAGCCGGCCCTGCTGGGCCGGGTCGAGGAGCTCATCGACTTCGTGACCCAGGCCTGATCAGCCGGGGTCGATCTCGTCGCGGACCTCGAACTCCACCTCGAGCACGTCCGGCTGCTCGCTCGAGCGCAGCTCGCGCGGGCTGTCGTCGACGCCGGTGAGCCGACGGCGTACGCCCTCGGCGATGCGGGCGGAGACCGAGTCGATCGCGTCGTACATCTGCGCGGCCTTCTCGTCGTGGGCGGCCTGGAGCCGCTCCGCCCTCGCGCGGGTGACGGGGATCGCCCGGAAGAGGCCGAACGGGATGCGGGCCGCGGCGGTGTGGCCGACGCGCGCGAGCGCGCTGCCGAACGCGACCGCCTCGGTGCCGACCTGGACGCCGTCGGCGATGCGGGTGCGGGAGTCGAGGTAGACCCGGCGCTCGACAGCCCACGCCCGCTGGCGCCGGACCGCCCGCTCACCGTCGAGCAGGGCCTGGTCGGCGTCGCGGAAGGAGCGTGCGGCCAGGACCACCAGCCCGAGGCAGAGAACGACGAGGACGACCGCGCTAGCGAGCAGCATGGACGCGCACCTCGACCTCGACGCCCTCGGCGGCCATCTCGGTGACCAGCTCGCGCGAGGCCTGCTCGAGCACGACCTTGCGCACGCTGTCAGGGGCCATCGCGGCGAGGACGCCAGCGGCCTTGTTGCGGGTGAGCGCCACGTCGAGGGGGTTGAGGATCTCCACCACCAGCACGCGGCGCGACCCGGCACCGAGCAGCGCCTCCAGGTCGACCGGCAGCGGCACCGCCGGCTCGAGCGCCTCGACCTGCTCCGTGAGCGCGGCGGCACGGACCTTGAGGCCGTTGAGCTGCCACAGGAGCACGGCGCACGCGCCCGCGAGCAGCAGGGCGACGATCAGCGCGATCACGGCGACGACAGCGGTCATGTGCGCAGCCTAGGGCGCGTCATCGGCCTACGGGAGCAGGTCGCGCACAACCGCGTCGGCGAGCAGGCGCCCGCGTGTCGTCAGCACCAGCGAGCCCTTGATCGCGCCACGGCCGTCGAGCAGGCCGTCGGCGATCAGGCGGGGCACCGCTGCCCGGCCGGCCGCGTCCAGGACGACATCAGGCACGCCGTCGGCGAGGCGCAGCTCGAGGAGCACTCGCTCGACCCTCTGGTCCTCGACGGAGAGGAGCTCGCGGCCGTGCGCAGGGCTCGTCCCGGCGGCCAGGCGCTGCGCGTAGGCACTCGGGTGCTTGACGTTCCACCAGCGGACGCCGCCCACGTGGCTGTGGGCGCCGGGGCCGACGCCCCACCAGTCCGCGCCCTTCCAGTAGAGGAGGTTGTGGCGGCAGCGGCTCGCCTCGTCACGCGACCAGTTGGAGACCTCGTACCAGTGCAGGCCGTCGGCGCTCAGCAGCTCGTCGGCGAGGAGGTACTTGTCGGCGAGGTCGTCGTCGTCGGGCATCGGCAGCTCGCCCCGGCGTACCTGACGGGCGAGGGCGGTGCCGTCCTCGACGATCAGCGCGTACGCCGACACGTGGTCGGGCCGGTTGGCGAGCGCGGCCCGGAGCGACGTCTCCCAGTCGGCCAGCGACTCCCCCGGCGTGCCGTAGATCAGGTCCAGGCTGACCTGCTCGAAGCCGGCCTCGCGCGCCCACTCGACCGCCCGCGGCACGCGCTCGGGGTCGTGGGTGCGGTCGAGCACCTTGAGCACGCTGGAGACCGCCGACTGCATGCCGAAGCTGAGCCGGGTGTAGCCCGCCTCGCGCAGCTCGCTCAGGTAGGCCAGGTCGACGCTGTCGGGGTTGGCCTCGGTCGTCACCTCGACGTCCGGCGCGAAGCCGAACTCGTCGCGGATCGCGCGCAGCACCAGGCCGAGGTCGCGCGCGGGCAGCAGCGTCGGGGTGCCTCCGCCGAGGAAGACGGTCTCGACCGGCCGGTCCACCTCGCCCAGCACCTGGCGGGCGAGCGCGACCTCGCGCACGGCCGTCTCCGCGTAGCTCGCCTGCGAGGCACCGCCGCCGAGCTCCTGCGCGGTGTAGGTGTTGAAGTCGCAGTAGCCACACCGCACCCGGCAGAACGGGACGTGGACGTAGAACGCGAAGGGCCGCTTCTCCTGCCCCGCCAGCGCTTCGGCCGGGAGCGCGCCGTCAGCGGGCGCAGGCTCTCCGTCGGGCAGGGTCGAGGGGCTCACGCGCCCATCCTCCCAGCAGGACGCAGGAAGCCCCGCACCGCTCGGGGCGGCACGGGGCTTCCAGGTGGCTGACTCAGCTGTAGAGCGCGTCGATCAGTTCCTTGTTGTTGGTCTCGACGACCTTCCGCTTCACCTTGAGCGACGGCGTGAGCTCGCCACCCTCGATCGAGAAGTCGCGGTCGAGGACGACGAACTTCTTGATCGTCTCCCAGCGGTTGAGGCGGGCGTTGAGCTCGTCGACGTAGCCCTGGACCATCGTCTGGCAGGCGTCGGAGGTGACGATCTCGGCGTACGACTTGCCACCGAGGCCGTTCTCCTTGGCCCAGTCGGCGATCAGGTCGGGGTCGAGGGTGATCAGCGCCGAGACGAAGTTCCGCTCGTTGCCGTGCACCAGCATGTTGGCGACGTACGGGCAGATCGCCTTGAACTGCGACTCGATCGACGACGGCGCGACGTACTTGCCACCGGAGGTCTTGAAGAGGTCCTTCTTGCGGTCGGTGATGCGCAGGTGGCCGTCGGCGTCGAGCTCGCCGATGTCACCCGTGTGCAGCCAGCCGTCGACCAGCGTCTCGGCGGTCGCCTCGGGGAGGTTGTGGTAGCCCTCCATGACGTTGGGGCCCTTGATCAGGACCTCGCCGTCCTTGGCGATGCGGACCTCGGAGCCCGGGAACGGGATGCCGACGGTGCCGATCTTGTTCTGCTCGGGGTGGTTGACGAAGGCGCCGGCCGAGGTCTCGGTGAGGCCGTAGCCCTCGAGGATGACCAGGCCCGCGGCGTTGAACCACTCCGCGACCTCGCGGTTGAGCGCGGCAGAGCCGGAGATGAAGAACTTGATCCGGCCGCCGAAGCGCGCGCGGACCTTGCTGAAGACCAGCTTGTCGAAGAGTGCGAACTGGACCTTGAGCGGCAGCGGGACCTTCTTGCCCTCGGCCTGCAGCTTGCGGACCTTGAGGCCGACGCCGAACGCCTTGTCGAAGATGCCCTGCTTGCCCTCGGAGGCGACGGTCGTGACGATCCGGCCGTAGGCCTTCTCGAAGATGCGCGGGGCCGCACCCATGAACGTCGGCCGGATGACGGCGAGGTTGTCGACGATCTTGTCGACACGGCCGTCGATGGCCGTGGCGAAGCCGCAGGCGAGCTGCGTGGAGAGCAGCACCTTGCCGAACGAGTGGGCCATCGGCAGCCAGAGGAACTGCAGGTCGTCCTCGCCGAGGATGCCCTGCGACTTGATCGCCTCGCCCTCGAAGACCCACGCCTTGTGGCGCAGGCGGACGCCCTTGGGCTTGCCGGTCGTGCCGGAGGTGTAGATCAGGGTGGCCAGCTGGTCGGCCGGGATCGCAGCGGCCATCTCGTCGATGACGTTCGGGTGCTTGGCCAGGTAGTCGGCGCCCTTCGCCTCGAGGTCGGCGAGGCTCAGCACGCCCTCGGAGCTCGGACCGGTCAGCGTCACGATGGTCGTGAGCTCCGGCATCTCGGCGCGGTGCGCCGCGACCTTGGCGATCTGGCCCTCGTCCTCGGCGAAGAGGAGGCGGCTGCCCGAGTCGGCCAGGATGTACGCCGTGTCCTCGCCGCCGGTGGACGGGTAGACGGTGGTCGTCGCCGCGCCCGCGCACATGATCGCGAGGTCGGCGAGGATCCACTCGTAGCGCGTGCCGGACAGGATGCCGACACGCTGCTCGGGCTCGATGCCCAGGGAGATGAGGCCCGCGGCGAGCTTGCGGACGCGGTCGCCGGCCTGCTGCCAGGTCACCGACTCCCATCCGTCGGTGCTCGGGAAGCGGTAGGCCTCGCGGGGACCGGAGGTCTTCACCCGGTCGAGGAACTGGATGGCCACGTTGGCCGGCATGGTGTCCAGGAAGGACGCATCGCGGTTGATCGGCATGCGCGCAGCGTACTCCCGGGTAACCCGCTAGGAGATGTAGTCCTCGACCTTGGACCGGACCGACGTGGCGAGCCCCTCGATCGCCGCGAGGTCCGGGAGCAGTGCCGGCTCGGTGGTCAGGGCGCGGAACATGTGGCTGACCGTGACGCCGTGGTCGGGGCGATGGACGATCTCGATCGCGTCGCCGGCCGCCACCTCGCCCTCCTCGAGCACGCGGAGGTAGGGGCCGGGGCGCGCGTCCTCGGTGAAGCGCCGGACCCAGCCGCGCGTCGGGCCGCCCGCCTCGGCGATCCGGATCTGGAAGGTGTTGCACGGGATCCGCACCTTGGCGACCTCGAAGAGCGCTCCGCCGATCCGCCACCGCTCCCCCACGAGCGCCTCGTTGACGTCGATGCCCGAGGTCGTGAGGTTCTCGCCGAACCAGCCGTCGGGGAGCTCGATCCCGAGCTCGGCCGCCCACCGGTCGAGGTCCTCGCGCGCGTAGGCATAGACGGCCATGTCGACCCCACCGTGCACGTCGGGGCTGCCGACGGCATCGCCCAGCAGGCCGAACGGCGTGGCGCGTGCCGGACCCGACACGGGCACCTTGCCGATCGCCGTTCGTGCCTCGCGGGAGCCGGTGGTGGCGCGGGGCTGGCCGACGTTCACGGAGAGGACGACGGCATGGGCCGGATGGGGGGTGGTCACCGGTTGATCATGCCCGGTAGACAAGGCGCATGACCGCAGCGCAGTGGCTTCCCGACCCGACCCGCCGGCACGAGCTCCGCTACTGGAGCGGCGACGCGTGGACCGAGCACGTCGCCGACGAGGGCGTGCAGGCCGTCGACCCGCTGGCGGACGGGAGCGCTCCCGAGCCCGCGGAGCCGATCGACGAGCACGTCCCCACCGGCGGCGGCCACGGCCGTGGCGGCATCAGCGGCGACCTCGTCGACGGCCGTTACAGCGAGAGCACCTCCGCCGCGCCCGGCCCGTCCCTGCAGAACTCCAAGCTGCTGCGGGTCCGCGTCGCCGAGCCGTTCATGGCCCGCCAGGGCGCGATGGTCGCCTACCAGGGCGCGGTCAGCTTCGCCTACCAGGGCGGCGGGGCCGCGCGCTTCCTCAAGAAGGCGCTCACCGGCGAGGGGCTCTCGCTCATGCGCGTCGAGGGCCAGGGCGACGTCTTCCTCGCGGACGAGGCGAAGCAGGTCCACCTCCTCCAGCTCGACGACAGCGGCATCTCCATCAACGGCTCCAACGTCCTCGCCTTCTCCGCCGACCTGGCGTGGAACGTCGAGCGGGTCCGGGGCGGCAGCATGGTCGCCGGCGGACTCTTCAACACCACCCTGCGCGGCACTGGCTGGGTCGCCATCACGACCGACGGCGACCCCGTCGTCCTCGACGCCGCCGAGGCCCCGACGTACGCCGACGCGAACGCGCTCGTGGCCTGGTCGATCGACCTCCAGACGTCGATCCGGTCGACGGCGACCGCGGGTGCACTGATCGGGCGCGGGTCGGGTGAGGCGTTCCAGGTGGCGTTCGGCGGGCAGGGCTTCGTCATCGTCCAGCCCTCCGAGGGGCCGACCGTGCCCCCGCACTCGCACGGCGGCTGAGGCCTTCCCGCAGATTTTTCTGCAAGGCCTGTCGGATCCGGCGTACGGCGTTCGTGGAGTGGGTGTCAGGGCAGGATGGACCCGCCCACCTCTTGCAAAGGAAACCAGCGACATGACGCTCTACATGCTCTCCGTGCACCACGACGGCACCGCCGACTTCGAGTCGAAGACGATGGAGGAGCTGCAGCCGGTCTTCGAGGCGGTCGACCGCTTCAACAAGGAGCTGCAGGACGCCGGATCGTGGGTCTTCGCCGGCGGCCTCGAGCCGATCGAGGCGGCGACGACCGTCGACAACACCAAGGGTGAGGCGCTCGTCATCGATGGCCCGTTCTCGGAGTCGAAGGAGTTCCTCGGTGGCTTCTGGGTGATCAAGGCCGCCGACCTCGACGAGGCGCTCGCCTGGGCCCAGCGTGGCTCGAAGGCGTGCGAGGGCAAGGTCGAGGTGCGCCCCTTCCAGGGCGACACCGAGGGTCTCTGACCGCTCTTGTCCGACGTCGACCTGACCACTGTCTTCCGTGCCGAGCACGGACGGGTCGTGGCCACCCTCGCCCGTCGCCTCGGCGACCTCGACCTCGCGGAGGACGCGACGTCCGAGGCGCTGCTGGTGGCGGTCGAGCGGTGGCCGGTCGACGGCATCCCACCCAACCCCGGCGCGTGGCTGACCACGGTCGCCGGCAACAAGGCGCTCGACCGGATCCGGCGTGAAGGCCGGCGCGACACGAAGGAAGCGGAGGCAGCGCTCATGGCCACACAGCTCGCCGGCTCCGCGTCCGAGCCTGGTGGTCCGATCGACGACGACCGGCTGCGGCTGGTCTTCACCTGCTGCCACCCGGCACTCGCGCTGGAAAACCGCGTCGCCCTCACCTTGCGGCTGCTGGGCGGCCTCACCGTCGCCGAGATCGCGCACGCCTTCCTGGTCCCCGAGCGGACCATGGAGCAGCGCATCACGCGCGCCAAGAAGAAGATCACGGCCGCCCACATCCCCTACCGCGTGCCGGCTGCAGCCGACCTGCCGGCGCGCGTGTCCGGCGTACTGGCAGTGCTGTACCTCGTCTTCAACGAGGGCTACCTCTCCTCCGGCGTCCTCCCCCGTACGGCGGGCCCCGATGCCGCCGCGCCCGTGGCCGTCCGTTCGGAGCTGTGCGACGAGGCGATCCGGCTGACCCGCCTCGTCGTGTCGCTGCTGCCCGACGCGCCGGAGCCGCTCGGGCTGCTGGCGCTGATGCTGCTCACGCAGGCGCGGGCGACTGCGCGTGTGGTCGACGGCTGCCTGGTCACGCTGGACGCGCAGGACCGTTCGCTGTGGGACGCCGCGCTCATCGACGAGGGCCACGCACTCGTGCGTCGTTGCCTGGCGATCGGTCGTCCGGGGCCCTACCAGCTCCAGGCGGCGATCAACGCGGTGCACTGCGACGCCGTCGACGTCTCGATGACCGACTGGGCGCAGATCCGGGCGCTCTACGACCAGCTGATGGTGGTCGCGCCGTCGCCCGTGGTGGCGCTCAACCGCGCGGTCGCGGTGGCGGAGCTCGACGGTCCGTCGGCCGGGCTCGCGCTGGTCGAGTCGCTGGCGGAGGCGCTCACGGGCTATCACGCCTTCCACGCCACCCGCGCGGACCTGCTGCGTCGCCTGGGGCGCGCGGTCGAGGCCGATGACGCCTATGCGCAGGCGATCGAGCTCGCCGGCAACCCCGCCGAGCAGGCCTGGCTGACGCGCCGACGCGCGGAGCTCTGACGCGCCGGAACTGCAGTCGTCGCGCGCTCAGGCGTCGGTGGCGAGCTCGTCGCCGGCGAAGTAGTGCTGCCCCTCGTCGCCGTCGACCTGGACGAGGTACTGCTGCCGGGTGTCGTCCCAGGAGACGACGGTGCCGGTGCTGTCCGTCCCGTCCCTGCCCTTGACCTGCACGGACTGCCCGATCTCGTAGCCGCTCATCGTGGTCCCTTCCGTCAGCGTGCCGTCGCCCGGACATTGCCCGATCGCGTCACGCGCATGCCCGAAGACGGCGCGCCGGCGCCTCGCGACGGACTCAGGAGACGAGCCCCGCGATCAGCTGGACCAGGTTGAGAGCGAGGAACACCCCCGCGAGACTGACCGCGACCAGCACCGGCGTACGACCTTCGGGATGTCCTCCGCGGATGGCACGCCGCCCCAGGAACCCCACCAGCAGCGCCGGCAGCGCGAAGACGAGAATCGCCGGCAAGCCGGCAGCGAGTGCAACCCCCGGAGGGACGGTCTCGTCGCCACTGTGGCCCAGCGCCGCCAGCAGGCCCTCGCCCGCGACGGAGGCCGCGACGAACGAGGGGATGAACGCCGCCAGCGACCACCAGGCACGGCGGACGTCAGGGTCGGACTTCACCATGGGCGGGAGCGGGCTCGTCATCCTCATCACCTCGTTCCCACGGTCGCCCGGCGGCACCGCCTCTCGTCAGGGCACGCAGTCATACGAGGACGGGGCTTTGGTCACCACCGGTGAGCCCAGCAGCACACCTCACCGCGCCAGCTCCTGCGACGCACGCCCGGTCATGCGCAGGGATGCCCCGACCTGGTCAACGCCGGAGGTCGAGCTCCATCCAGACGTCGTCCGGGCCACCCAATGCGTCGGTCTCCCGACGCGTCTCGACGAACCCCCGCGCGCCGTAGAACAGCCGGGCGGCTTCGTTGCCGTCCATGAAGGCGAGTGTCACCCGGTCTGCGGTGCCGGCAACCGCGCCGAGCACCTTGGCCAACAAGGCCTCACCGACACCCTCGCGCTGTCGCTCCGGCCGGACGTAGAGCCTCCCGATCGTCGCGGTGCGCTCGCGGAGGCCGTACGAGGCCATGCCCACGACCTCCCCGCCGTCGTCGGCGACCCAGACGACCCCGCGCTCGATCGACGCGTGCGTCGACTCCGGCGTCCACCAGCTCGCGAGCACGTGGTCGACGTAGGCGTCCCCCACCAGCGGGCCGTACGTCGGCGGCCACGTCGCCCGGCCGACAGCCAGGACCCCGTCGACATCGGCCGGGGTCGCGCGGCGGATGACGACCGTCGTGCGGGGCTTCCGGTGCCTCACCGCACCAGCTCCCACGTCGTACGCCGCCCGTCGGGGCCGACGAGCACGCCGGCGGCGAGGGCACCGAGCACCAGTGAACGGACCTCTGCCTCGTCAGACGCCGGGCAGGTCACCCTGACATCGACCACGAGCGCACCCCCGCGGGTCACGACGTCGGTGCGGTGCGGCCAGCGGCAGTCGCCGTCGTGCTCCCAGACGCCGCAGAGGGCGACCGTGACGGCACCACCCGGCGCACGGGTGTCGCCGCTGGCGTCGAGGCGGATCCGGTGGACGAGGCGGAGCTCCATGGGCGCACTCTCCCACCGCGGCGCCCCACCCGCGTCAGCTGAGACCGAGCACCGCAAGGGTCTGGGCGGCCATCTTCGACTCACCCAGCGCGTTGGGGTGCACGATCACCGGGTTCGTGCCCGTCAGCACAGGCTCGATCCAGCGGACGCCGGACGCCTTGCACGCGTCGTGGCCGGTCGAGACGGCGTTCATGTCGACGTACGTCGATCCGGTCGCCGCCGCCGCCCGGCGTACGGCATCGTTGAGGGTCCACTGGATGTTGTGGACGTACGGCACGTCGCCCGAGGCGATCGGCATCTTGAGGAAGCAGCCCCCGGTGGCCGGCGTGATCCACGGGTAGCCGACGATCGCGACGCGCGCGGCCGGCGCCTTGGCGTGCACCGCCTCGAGCGTGGCCACCAGCGACGGGTAGGTGACGTTCTTGATCGTGTCGGTGAACGACGAGCCGTACTTCGTCTGGCACGGGTGGCCCTGGCCGAGGGTGGAGAGCCCGGCCTGACCGCACTTGAGGATCGTGTTGATGAAGACGCCGCTGTCGTTGCCGCCGATCGTCATCGTGACCAGGTTCGTCGTGCCGTCGATCGCGTCGAGCTGCGGGGCGACGCCGCCGTACTGCGCACCCGCGAAGTCCTTCGTCTGCGCCGCGCCGCAGGTGACGTCCTTGTAGGCGTAGCCCTTGGCCGCGGCGATGACGTGGCCGTAGTTGCGGGTCGAGCGCAGGCACTCCGGCGGGGCGGTCAGGTCGAGCGGCAGCACGCCCGAGGCCGCGCTGTAGGAGTCGCCCATCGCGACGTACTTCAGGGTGGCGGCGTCGGCGGTGAGACCCCCGGCCGGGACGACGGCCACCGCCGCAGCGGACGCGAGACCTGCGACGACAGTGATGACGCGACGGAACACGGGAACTCCTCAGCTCGATGACCTCACGAGGCAAACGAGCGAAGTCGCGATCCGTGACGGTGACCACTTCCGGGTCGGCTCGTTGTTCCCACCATGCGCCGCGTCGTCCTCGCCTCCGCCCTCGCCCTCGTCGGCAGTGCCCTCGCCGCCCTCGCGCCGGCCGCCGTCACGACCGGCGCCGGCGCCGGCGCCGCCCTGCCGTCGTGCAGCTCGAAGGCCTGGCTCTCCGCCTGGTACGCCGCGCCCGGGGACGCCCTGCTCTCCCAGCCTCCGCTGGAGCAGACGTTCCGGATCCAGGTCCGGCCCCTCGCGCAGGGCACCGTGGCCCGCTTCCGCCTCTCCAACCGGTTCGGGATCGCGCCGGTGACCTTCGGCCACGCGACGGTCGGCCTGCAGCAGTCCGGCGCCGCGATCACACCGGGCACACTGCGCCCGATCACCTTCGGCGGCGCCACGCGCACCACCGTGCCGAAGGGGGCTGACGTCCTCAGCGATCCGGTGCGGATCACCTTCGCCCGCTTCCAGAGACTCCTGGTCAGCGTCCACGTCGTCGGCGCCCCGGGCCCGGCGACGCAGCACGGCATCGCCGAGCAGACCACGTGGCAGACGCTGCCGCTCACGGGCAACCACACCGCGCAGCTCACCGGTCAGGGCTTCTTCCCGACCCCGCTCCTCAAGACCGCGCCCACGCTCCCCCAGTCGATCCCCTACCTCACCGGCGTCGACGTGCTGGCCCCTCGCTCGACCGGAGCGGTCGTGACCATGGGCGACTCGATCACCGACGGCACGCAGGCCGAGGTCCTTCCGTTCGTGCTCTCGGCCGCCAACATCGACGCCTTCGCCAGCTATCCGGACCAGCTCGCCAACCGGATCGCCGCGGCCGGCCTGCCCTTCTCCGTGGCCAACGCCGCCATCTCCGGCAACATGCTGCTCAAGGACGCGATCGTGCCCGTCTTCGGTCCCTCGGGCCTCTCGCGCCTCGGCCGCGACGCCCTCAGCCGCTCCGGCGCGACGACGCTCATCCTGCTCGAGGGAATCAACGACATCGGCCAGACCTACGCGAGCCGTGACGCGCTCGTCGCCGGCTACACGCGGGCGATCGAGGCCGCGCACGCACGCGGGCTGCGCGTCCTCATCGGCACGCTCACGCCGATGGCTGGGGCCCTCCAGCCGCCGGCGTACGGCGCACTCGGCGAGCCGGCCCGGCTGGCGGTCAACACGTGGATCCGTGGTCAGCACCTCGCCGACGGCGTCATCGACTTCGACAAGGCGGTGCGCGACCCGGCGCAGCCCTCGCGCATCCTCCCGGCGTACGACGGCGGAGACCACCTGCACTTCAGCGCCGCGGGCTACAGGGCGATGGCAGCCGCCGTGCCGCTGTCGAAGCTGAAGCGGCCCCTCTGCGGCTGAGGTGCCCGAGCCCGGCCTCGGCGCTCGCTAACCCACCCGCCGTTGCGCGCAGGCGACGGCTGCAGCCAGGTCCACGCCGTACGTCGGGCCGCCGGTCGCGGCGTAGGCCGCGACGTTGCCGGCACCTCGCTCGACCAGCCGCTGCGCGCCGACGGGCCTGCCGCGGGCCGCGTGGGTGAGCCCGACGCAGAGCTGCGCGAGGCCCTGCCACAGCGGCCGTTCCTCCTCGGGGCACGACTTCCAGCGCGCCTCGAGGACCTCGTGCGCGGAGAACGGCCTGCCCTCGGCGAGCAGCCGCCGGGCCTCGGCGACCGTCTCGAGCGGCGGCAGCGGCTCCTCCGAGACCGGCTCGACGCCCTCCGCGTCGTACGGCAGCGGGCGGCCCAGGGCATCGCGCGGGCGCGCCTGCCGGGGCCGTCCTGCCTCGTCGCGGTCGCGCTGACTCACGCGGCCAGTCTGTCAGCCGCGTGTCAGCCCAGGTCGCCGGTGACCTGGGTGAGCCGGAAGGAGTTGCCCGACGGGTCACGGAAGCCGGCGTCGATGCCGTAGGGGCGCTCCTCCGGCGTCTCGGTGAACTCGACGCCGCGGGCGCTGAGCTCCTCGTAGGACTTGCGGCAGTCGTCGGTGGTGAAGAAGACCGTGCCGGCGAAGCCCTTGGCGGTGAGCGAGGCGATCTCGGCCTGCGTGGCGTCGTCGAGCATCGGCGCGCCCGGGATCGCCATCAGCACGATCTCGACGTCCTGGCCGGGGACGCCGACGGTGAGCCAGCGGAAGTTGCCCAGCTCGGGGACGGTGACGTCGGTGCGGAGCTCCATGCCGAGCTTCTCGGTGTAGAAGGCGAGCGCCTCGTCCTGGTCGTGGACCCAGACCTGCGCGGTGGACAGCTTGAACATCGGGTTCTCCTTGAGTTGTCGAGGTGATGTCTCAACGCTAGGGAGCCGGGTCGCCCGCTGGCTTCTCGAATCGTGCGGTCTCCGGGACGTGCGCCGGCCGGCCGTGGGCCCGCACGACGCACGCCGGCACCACCGCGTACGCCGAGGCGGGCGGCCCCGCGGCCCGGTACGCCGACGGCGTCACGCCGTACATGCGCTTGAAGCTGGTCGTGAACGACCCCACGCTGGTGAGCCCGACCGTCATGCAGACGTCCGCGACGGAGCGGTCGGTGTGGCGCAGCAGCGAGGCGGCGCGCTCGAGCCGCCGGGTCAGCAGGTAGACATGGGGCGACTGGCCGAAGGCTCGCTTGAAGGCCCGGCTGAAGTGAGCCCGGCTCAGGCCGGCGGCCTCGGCCATCGCGGCCACGTCGATCGGCTCGGTGTAGTGCCGGTCGGCGAGGTCCTTCGCCCGCAGCAGGTGGCGTTCGATCGGGTGGCTCACCGGCCGGTCCCTACTTGGTCTTCTTCTCCGCCGGCTGGGTGGTGGAGAGCGCGGCGACGAACGCCTCCTGGGGGACCTCGACGCGGCCGACCATCTTCATCCGCTTCTTGCCCTCCTTCTGCTTCTCCAGCAGCTTGCGCTTGCGGCTGATGTCGCCGCCGTAGCACTTGGCGAGGACGTCCTTGCGGATGGCGCGGATGGTCTCGCGGGCGATCACGCGGGCGCCGATGGCAGCCTGGATCGGCACCTCGAACTGCTGCCGCGGGATCAGGTCCTTGAGCTTGCCGGCGAGCATCACGCCGTACGCGTACGCCGCGTCCTTGTGCACGATCGCGGAGAAGGCGTCGACCGGCTCGCCCTGGAGCAGGATGTCGACCTTGACCAGGTCGCCCGGCTGCTCGCCGTCGAACTCGTAGTTGAGCGAGGCGTAGCCCTTGGTCTTGGACTTCAGCTGGTCGAAGAAGTCGAAGGCGATCTCGCCCATCGGCAGCGTGTAGCGCATCTCGACGCGGTCCTCGGAGAGGTAGTCCATGCCGTGCAGCGTGCCGCGCTTGTTCTGGCAGAGCTCCATGATCGTGCCGATGTAGTCGGACGGCGACAGGATCGTCGCCTTGACCACCGGCTCGCGGACCTCGGCGATCTTGCCGTCGGGGTACTCGCTCGGGTTGGTCACCTCGATCTCGGAGCCGTCGTCCATCGTCACGTGGTAGACCACGTTGGGGGCGGTCGAGATCAGGTCGAGGTTGAACTCCCGCTCGAGGCGCTCGCGCGTGATCTCCATGTGGAGCAGGCCGAGGAAGCCGCAGCGGAAGCCGAAGCCGAGGGCACCGGAGGTCTCCGGCTCGTAGGTGAGCGAGGCGTCGTTGAGCTGCAGGCGCTCGAGGGCGTCGCGCAGGTCGGGGTACTGGTCGCCGTCGATCGGGTAGAGACCGGCGTAGACCATCGGGTTGGGGTGCTCGTAGCCACCGAGCGGCTCGGTCGCGCCGTGGTGCTGCAGGGTCACGGTGTCACCGACGCGGGACTGGCGGACGTCCTTCACACCGGTGATCAGGTAGCCCGTCTCGCCCACGCCGAGCTCGCCGGCCTTGAGCGGCTCGGGGCTGATGACGCCGACCTCGAGCATCTCGTGGACGGCGCCGGTCGACATCATCCGGATCCGCTCGCGGTGCTTGAGCGAGCCGTCGACGACACGGACGTAGGTGACCACGCCGCGGTAGGTGTCGTAGACCGAGTCGAAGATCAGCGCACGGGCCGGGGCGTCGGCGTCGCCGACGGGGGCGGGGACCTGCTTCACGATCTCGTTGAGCAGGTGCTCCACGCCGATGCCGGTCTTGGCCGAGGTGAGCAGCACGTCCTCGGGCTCGCAGCCGACGAGGTTGGCCAGCTCGAGGGCGTACTTCTCGACGTTGGCGCTGGGCAGGTCGATCTTGTTGAGGACCGGGATGATCTTCAGGTCCGCGCCCATCGCGAGGTACAGGTTCGCGAGGGTCTGCGCCTCGATGCCCTGCGCGGCGTCGACCAGCAGGATCGCGGCCTCGCACGCCTCGAGCGACCGGGAGACCTCGTAGGTGAAGTCGACGTGGCCCGGGGTGTCGATCATGTTGAGGATGTACGTGCCCGGCTCGGCGTCGGCGTCGTTGCCCTCGGTGACCGTCCACGGCATGCGGACCGCCTGCGACTTGATCGTGATGCCGCGCTCGCGCTCGATGTCCATGCGGTCGAGGTACTGCGCCTTCGCCTCACGCTCGCCGACGACACCGGTCAGCTGCAGCATGCGGTCGGCGAGGGTCGACTTGCCGTGGTCGATGTGCGCGATGATGCAGAAGTTGCGGATGATCGACGGGTCGGTCGCGCCGGGCTGGGGTGCCGACTTCGCTGCGGTGCTCACAACGGGCGATTCTCCCATGGGTTGTGGCTCGTTCCTGCCACCCGTCGGGCACCATGGCTCCCCGTGACCGTCCCAGCCCTCCGTCTCCCCCTCGCGCGCCGCATCTCGTGGCCCTTCCTGCCGCCCGAGCTGCGCGCCGAGATCGCCGCACGCTGTGGCGGCGAGGTCGTCGCGGAGGAGCCGTGCGAGCTCGGCTTCACCCCGGGCTTCGCAGCGCTGCTGACCCTGGCCGACGGCACACGGCACTTCGTGAAGGCGGCCTCCGCCAAGGCGCAGCGCGGCTCCGCCCTCTCCTACCGTGCCGAGATCGCGGTGCTGAGGTCGCTGCACCCGTCGCTCCCGGTCCCCCGCCTGCTGTGGTCCATCGACAGCGACTGGGTCGCCCTCTCCACGTCGTACGCCGGCGGGCGGGCGCCGTCGCTCCCCTGGGTGGCGTCCGAGCTGGAGGCGTGCCTGGACGCGCTCGAGGAGGCCGCGGCACTGCTGACGCCGTCACCGATCTCCGCCGGGTCCGTGGTCGACGAGTTCGCGGCGTGGCCGTCGTACTGGGACTGGGTGCTGCCGCGTGAGCACCTCGACGAGGCCCGGGAGCTGGCGGCGGGCTTCGCGCAGCACTGTGCCGGCGAGACGCTCGTGCACGGCGACGTCCGCGCCGACAACCTGCTCCTCGTGAGCGAGGCTGACGGCGCGGGCGCCGAGCGCCTCCGTGCCGAGGTGCTCGACTGGACCTGGCCCGCCGAGGGCGCAGCCTGGCTCGACACGGTCACCCTGCTCGCACTCGCGCGCTCGCAGGGCGCGGACGGTGTCGATGACCTGCTGGCGACGCGGGCGCTGACCCGCGACGTACCGGATGCGGCGGTCGACTCCTGGCTGGCGCTGCTCGCCGGCTACTTCCTGAAGTCGGCGAGCGACCAGGTGCCCCCTGCGGCCCCACACCTGCGCGGCCACCAGCAGGCGGCGGGCGAGGCGTTCTGGGACTGGCTCGCCGCCCGTCGCGGCTGGTGACCCGGCCGCGCTTCACCCGTTTTTGCGGGCCGGACGCGCGCTGGTAATCTTTGCGGTCGCGTGTTCAAACGGGCCTCTCCCCTCTCACCCCACGAGTGGCCAGGGATCGAGCGCCGTACCAAACACCCTTTTTCTCCAGTCTCAGAAGGACGTTTTTCATGGCGAACATCAAGTCGCAGATCAAGCGCAACAAGCAGAACGAGGTTGCTCGCGAGCGCAACAAGGCCGTCAAGACCGGCCTCAAGTCCGCGATCCGAAAGTTCCGCGAGCTCGCCGCCGCCGGCGACAAGGACGCCGCTGTGGACGCCGCCAAGGTCGCGCTGAAGAAGCTCGACAAGGCCGCCTCCAAGGGCGTCATCCACAAGAACCAGGCTGCGAACCGCAAGTCCTCCATCGCCAAGCAGGCCGCTCAGCTCTGAGCCCCTCAGCGATAGCGCGAACGCCGGTCCTTCGGGGCCGGCGTTCTGCATTTCGGGAGGTTGGGCCGTGGACCGGCGCCGGGGTTCAGCCCTGGCGGGGTCGCGGCACCTCGCTGCGCAGCGCCAGCATCTGGCGGGCCACTCGCTCGGCCTCGACCGGAAGCTGACCTGCCGGGCAGCCAGCGAGGCGGGCCATCCGCACGGCCCGGGAGAAGCTGCGCAGGGCGACGCCTGCCGGGACCCGGTCGTTCTCCTGCGCCAGCCTCGCAGCGGTCTGGAGCAACAGCTCGTTGGCCCGCCTGATCTCGTCCGTCGTCGTCATGATGGCCTCCTGCCACGCGCCTGGTGGGCTCGTGGACCAGCGAAGCCGCTGCGCGGAAGCCGAAACAGGGCCGTTGGTCCTGTCCGACCGGACCGGCCGGGTCAGGAAGCGACGTCCGGGCGGCGCAGTTCAGCGGGCGTCGCGGAGGCCGGCGACGGTCAGGACCAGCCGCTCCAGCGTGTACGCCGCGTCGTGGGCCGCGCCCTTGATGTCGGCGTCGGCCTGGGCCACGGCCCGGATCGCGGCCGCAAGCCCGTCGGGCGACCACGAGCGGGCCTGGTCGCGGATGGTGCGGAGCTTCCACGGCGGGACGCCGACCTCGCGAGCCAGGTCGTTGTCGCGCATGCCACGCGGGGCGCCGACGAACTTGGCCAGGCCGCGCACGCTACCCGCGAAGGCGGAGGTCACGAGGACGGGCGGGGTGCCGCCGTCGAGCGCCCAGCGGAGCTCCTCGAGGGCAGCGGCACGGCGGCCGAAGAAGGCGGCGTCGGCGACCGCGAAGGACTTCGCCTCGGCCCGGCCGCCGAAGTAGCGCTTCACCTTCTCGAGGGTGAGCGGCTCGCCCGGGAAGTCGTTGGCCAGCTGGTGGGCAGCGGCGGAGAGCGAACGGAGGTCCTGGCCGACGGCGGTGACCAGGAAGCCGGCCGCCTCGGAGTCCATGCGCGCACCCGAGACCCGCGCCTCGGAGACCGCGAAGCCGACGAACTCCGACGGCTTCAGCGCGGCTGACTTCACCTCGGTGACCGTGGCGATCTTGCGCAGCTTGGTCAGCACTCCGCTGCCCTTCTGGCCACCGGAGTGGACCAGCACGAGGGCGATGTCGTCGACCGGGCTGGCGCAGTAGTCGAGCAGGCCGGCGACGGACTCCTCGGGCAGGTCCTCGAGCTGGCGCACCACGATGCAGCGGGTGGTCGAGAAGAGCGAGGGGGCTGCGAGCTCGCCGAGCGTGGCCAGCGTCAGGTCGCCGCCGCGCGCGTCGGAGAACTCCGCCTCGGCGTCGAACCCACGGACCGCCTGCCTGGCCGTCTGCACGGTGCGCTCGTTGAGGAACTCCTCGGGCCCGGTCACCAGCGTGACGCGGCCCAGCACCTGCGGTCCGGACATGGGCCCCACCCTAGTGGTGCGTACTGACAGCGATGCCGCCGCCGGGTCGCGCGACCACGAGGACGTCGCCGTCGCGGTCGGTGCGGCGTACGTCCATGCCGGCCGTGGCCAGCGCGGCGACCAGGTCCGGTGCCGGGTGGCCGTAGTCGTTGTCGGCTCCGACGGAGATCAGGGCGAGCCGCGCCCCGAGGGAGGTGAGCCAGTCGGTCTCCTGGTAGCGGCTGCCGTGGTGCGGCACCTTCAGCACGTCCACGCGGAGCCCCGGCAGCGTGCGCTCGAGGACCCGCTGGGCCTCCGGCTCGACGTCGCCGGCGAGCAGGATCCGCACCCCTCCGATCTCCGCCAGCATGACGACCGAGGCGTTGTTGGGCCCGCTCCCCTCGTCGGCCGCGGTGCCGTGCTGCACCACGCCCGGCACCGGACCGACCACCTGCAGCTGCACCGCCCCGATCCGCCAGCGGGTCCCGTACGCCGGGACGCGCGCCCGCCCCGCCGCCAGCCGCTGCACCATCGCAACCCGCTCGGGCGGCTCGCCGAGGCTGGTCACGGCGACCGACCCGACCTGCCGTCCGGCGTACACGCCTGCGAGGCCGTCGACGTGGTCGGCGTGGAAGTGGGTGAGGACGACCAGCGGCACCCGGCGTACGCCGAGGCGGTCCAGGCAGTGGTCGATGAGGGTGGGGTCAGGCCCGGCGTCGACGACGACCGCGGTGCCGGGCCCGGCGTCGAGGACGAGGCCGTCGCCCTGCCCCACGTCGCACATCGCCATCACCCAGCCGTCGGGCGGCCAGCCCGGAGTCGGGGGCGGGACGAGCATGACCACGACCAGCCCGGCGGAGAAGACGAGCGTCGGCCCCCGGCGTGCCAGGAGCGGCCCGGTCAGCAGGCCGCCGACGATGCAGAGCAGCGTGAGCAGCGTCAGCGCGACCGGTCCTGCACCCCAGTCGAGTGCCGGCGTCGCGAGCCCGGACGTCGTCCGCGCGATCGCGATGATCGCGGCTCCGCAGCCGGCAGCGACCCAGCCGAGCGCAGCACCGAGCGGGTGCCAGACGAGCTCGAGCAGTCCGCCGAGGAGGCCCGCTACCGTCGCGGGCGCGACGAACGGCTCCGCGAGCAGGTTGGCGAGCACCGCAACGAGGCTGACCTGTCCCGAGATCGCCGCGACCACGGGCGTGCAGGCGAGCTGCGCGGCCGCCGGGACGGCGAGCGCGGCGGCAAGCCACTCGGGCAGCCAGCGCGCGAGCGCGCGCGTCCACGAGGGCGCGATCAGCAGGATGCCGGCCGTCGCCAGCACGGAGAGCGCGAAGCCGGCCTGAACGGCCAGCCACGGCTGGACCAGGAGCAGCACCAGCACGGCCAGCCCGAGCGCGCGTGGCCCGCGGTCACGTCCGCCGCTGCCGAAGCCGAGCAGCGCCACCGACCCCATCGCCGCAGCCCGGACGACGCTCGGCTCGGTGCGCGCGACCAGGACGAACCCCACGATGCCCGCGACGGCGAGGACGACCTGCCACCGTCCGCGCACACCGACCGCGCGCCCGACGAGCAGAAGGAACCCCACCACCAGCGTGAGGTTGGTGCCGCTCACGGCGGTCAGGTGCGTGAGCCCGGCCGTGGCGAACTCCGCCTGCACCTGCTGCGGCAGCCCGGCGTCGTCGCCGTCGACCAGCGCGGGCACGAGGTCGCGCTGCGGCGCTCCGCGCCCCGCCACCGCCTCCCGTACGCCGCCACGCAGCGCCGCAGCCGCCCGCCAGACCGGCCCGGGGCCGGAGACGTGCCCGGGACTGCCGCGTGGGAGGAAGACGGCCGACTTCGCCGGGTCGGCGGCGGACCGGAGCCGGCCGCTCGCCACGACGCGGGAGCCCAGCTCGACGCGTGTCCAGGACTCGTCGGCGACCACGAGGACGGGCGCGTGCAGCCGGGCGCCACCGCGACCCTGGCGGACCACGAGGAGCGTGGCGTCGAACCGCACGCCTCCGCCGAAGCGCTGCACGAGCGGCACCGGGTCTGACGTGACCACGAGCTGGGCGTCGACGGCGGCGAGCCGCTGCGCCAGGCCCGGGACCGGCCCGGCGGCGGACTGCTCCGTGTGGAGCAGCGCGCTGCCCGCCGTGGCCAGCGCGACCAGGGCCCACGCGGCCACCGTGACCCGCAACAGCGGCCGCCGCAGCGCAAGCCACCCACCGGCGGCGGTTGCCACGACCGTCAGCACCGCGGCCGGGACGGGCGGCACCAGGAGGACGAGCAGCGCACCCCACCAGGCCGCGGCCCCGAGCGCCGGCCCGCGCAGGTCGCGGCCGCGCTCCTCGCGGCCGGTCGGCATCACACAGTCGCGTGGGGAGCGATCTCGGCGAGCGTCGCCTCGCCGATGCCGCTGACGTCGAGCAGCTGGTCGACGCTGGCGAACGGCCCCTGCTCCTCGCGGAAGGCGACGATCGCCGCCGCAGTCACCGGGCCCACCCCCGGCAGCTCCTCGAGCTGTGCCTCGGACGCGGTGTTGAGATTGACCTTGCCGCCGGCATCGACGCCGGCGCCCGCAGCCCCGCCCGCGCCCGTCGCGGCTCCCCCGCCAGCCGCCGCCGGAGCGCCGACGACCACCTGCTCGCCGTCGACGAGGAGGCGCGCCAGGTTGAGCCCGGCCAGGTCGACGCCCGGCCGTGCACCGCCCGCCGCCTTGAGCGCGTCGACGACCCGGGCGCCCGGCGACAGCACCACGATGCCCGGTCGCCGGACCTTGCCCGCGACGTGGACGACGACCTCGGCCGACGAGCTGGCGGCTGCCGAGGCGCCCGCGGACACGGCGGGCGAGGCAGCACCGGAGACCCCGACCGGCGTCGCCAGGGCACCGGCCACCGGCACCGCCATCGGCAGGTCCCGCGGCTGGCTGCGGAGCGAGAGCCACGCGACCAGGCCGATGCCGAGCGCGAGCAGGACGGCGACGACCGCGATCGGCCCCGGCCCGAGGAGCGCCCCCGGCACCCTGCCCGAGACCCGCCCGACCACGCCGCCGGCAGGCTCCGGGAGGCGTCGTGAGGCGTGGCGGCCGGGAGCACGGAGGGCGGTGACGCCCGGGGGCAGGTCACCTGCCTCGACCTCGACGCGCTCCTCGCGCACCCGCTCCTCCTCGTCGCGCGCCCGCGCGGCCTCGGCGGCCGCCCGCTCCCCCGTCAGCTCCGCGCGCAGCAGCGCCAGGCGCCGCGCCAGCGCCTCGTCGTACGACTCCCGAGATCCCATGGCGCTGACGCTAGGCAGCGACGGAGACCCCGCCAACCGGCGTGCGGCAGGCCTGTGGACAACCCGCTCAGTGAGCGGGGGCGATGACGGCGGCGATCATGCCGGGACCGACGTGGGCGCCGAGGACGGCACCGATCTCGCCCACGTGGACCTCACCCGCGAGCTGGTCGCCCAGGCGGTGGCTGATCCGGTCGGCCAGCACGGCCGCACGCTCGGGGCTGGCCAGGTGGCCGATCGTCACCTGGACCCGGACGTCGGAGCCGAACGACTCGGCGAGCGCGGCCGCGTGGGCCACGGTGAGCTCCTCCACACGGGCCAGCGCCTTGCCGGCCGTGCGGACCTTCTCGAGCGTCTCGATGCGGCCCTCGTGCACGTGGAGCAGGGGCTTCACCGCGAGCGCACCGCCGAGCAGGGCAGCCACGGTGGTGACGCGCCCGCCGCGGCGGAGGTACTCCAGCGTGTCGACGTAGAAGATCGTGCGCGACGCCTCGCTGACCCGCTCGGCCGCCTTGACCGCCTTGCGCACCGAGCCGCCCTCGGCGAGGACGGCAGCCGCGGCGCAGACCGCGTAGCCCAGCGCGAAGGCGGACTGCCGGCTGTCGACGACGGTGACCTTGATGCCCTTGTCGCCGGCCTCACGGGCGGCGAGGCGGGCCGACTCGACCGTGCCGCTCAGCTCGCCGGACAGGTGGATCGAGAGCACCTCGGTCGCACCATCAGCCGCGGCCTTCTCGTAGGCCTCGAGGAACGTCGAGGGGTTGGGCCGCGAGGTCGAGACCGGCGTCCACTCCTTCAGGGCGGTGGCGACCATCTCGGGGGTCGCGATCTCGTCGTCGTAGACGGTCGCTCCGATGATCACCTGGACCGGCACGACGGTGACACCGAGCTCAGCCACGCACTCGGCCGTCAGCGACGCCGTGGAGTCCGTGACCAGCGCGATCCGCCGGTCCTTCCGCTCTGCCATTCCCCGACGATATCGCGGGTCAACCCGCGACGATGTTGACCAGCTTCGGGGCGCGGACGATCACCTTGCGGACCGTCTTGCCCTCGAGCGCGCGCTGGACGTTCGGGTCAGCCAGCGCAGCCGCCTCGAGGTCGGCCTCGGAGATCGACGGAGCGACCTCGAGACGACCCCGGACCTTGCCCTGGATCTGGACGACGGCCGTCACCGTGTCGTCGACCAGCAGCGCCTCGTCGACGGTCGGCCACGCGGCGAGCGAGACCGAGGTGTCGTGGCCGAGCAGCTCCCACATCTCCTCCGCGGCGTACGGCGTGACGAGGGAGAGGAGGATCGCGACGGTCTCGGTGGCCTCGCGCACCGCGGCGTCGGCCGGACCGCAGCCGGAGTCGATCGCCTTGCGGGTGGCGTTGACGAGTTCCATCGTGCGCGCGACGACGACGTTGAAGCGGTGGCGCTCCAGCAGGTCGGAGCACTCGTGGACGGTCTTGTGCGTGACGCGGCGCAGCGCGACGTCACCCGTCGACGCGTCGGCGCCGACCTCGGAGGTCACGTCGCCGGCCAGGCGCCAGGCCCGCTTGATGAACTTCAGCGACGCCTCGGGCGACACGTCGGCCCAGTCGATGTTGTCCTCCGGCGGGGAGGCGAAGACCAGGGTGAGCCGCACGGCGTCGACGCCGTACTTGTCGATCTGCTCGCCGAGGTTGATGCCGTTGCCGAGCGACTTCGACATCTTCTTGCCGTTGTTGATCACCTTGCCCTGCGAGAGGTACGACGTGAACGGCTCGTCCCAGGTGATCAGGCCCATGTCGCGCAGCGCCTTGGTGAAGAACCGCGCGTAGAGCAGGTGCAGCACCGCGTGCTCGTCGCCACCGAGGTAGAAGTCGACCGGGCCCCACGCCTCGGCGAGCGCCGGGTCGAAGGCCTGGGTGTCGTCGTTGGGCGACAGGTAGCGGAAGAAGTACCAGGACGAGTCGACGAACGTGTCCATGGTGTCGGTGTCGCGCTGCGCGGGGCCGCCACAGGTCGGGCAGGCGACGTTGACCCACTCGGTCGCGGCGCCGAGGGGCGAGGTGCCCTTGGGCTTCAGCTGGGCACCGGTCAGCTCGGGCAGCAGCACCGGCAGCTGGTCGTCGGGCACCGGCACCTCGCCGTCGACCGGGCAGTGGATGATCGGGATCGGCGCACCCCAGTAGCGCTGGCGCGAGAGCAGCCAGTCGCGCAGGCGGTAGTTGATCGTGCCCTCGCCGTGGCCGCTCTCCTCGATCTTGGCGATCGCCGCGGAGATCTCCGCCGCCTTGTCGTACGCCGCGTCCTCGGCGTACACCTCGACGACCGGGAGGCCGAACTTCTCCGCGAACTCGCGGTCTCGCTCGTCGTGCGCCGGGACGGCCATGATCGCGCCGGTGCCGTAGTCGGCCAGCACGTAGTCGGAGGCCCAGACCGGGACCTGCTCGCCGGTCAGCGGGTTGGTCGCGCTCACGCCGAGGTCGACGCCGGTCTTGGGCCGGTCGGTCGCGAGGCGGTCGATGTCGGAGGCCTTCTTGACCTCGTCGAGGTAGGCCTCGAGGGCCGGGCGCTGCTCGTCGGTGACCAGCGAGGCGGCGAGCTTCGCGTCGGCGGCGACGACCATGAACGTCGCGCCGGGCAGCGTGTCAGGGCGCGTCGTGAAGACCTTGATCGGCTCGAGCGTGCGCCCGGAGGGGTCGACGACGTCGAAGGAGACGTGGGCACCCTCGGAACGGCCGATCCAGTTGCGCTGGGCGTTGAGGACCTTGGGGATCCAGGTGTCCTGCATGTCGTCGAGGCAGTCGAGGAGCTCCTGCGCGTAGTGCGTGGTCTTGAAGTACCACTGCGTGAGCTCCTTCTTGGTCACCTCCGCGCCACAGCGCTCGCAGGTGCCGTCGGCCAGGACCTGCTCGTTGGCGAGCACGGTCTGGTCGTTGGGGCACCAGTTGACCGGGGAGTTCTTGCGGTAGGCCAGGCCCTGCTCACGGAGCTTGAGGAAGAGCCACTGCGTCCACTTGTAGTACTCCGGGTCGGAGGTGTGCAGGCGGCGCGACCAGTCGAACGCCAGGCCGTACTTGCGGAACGACTCGTACTGCGTCTCGATGTTCGCGTAGGTGTACGCCGAGGGGTGCTCGTCGCGCTTGATCGCGGCGTTCTCCGCCGGGAGGCCGAAGGAGTCCCAGCCCATCGGGTTGAGCACCTCGAAGCCACGGAACTTCTTGTAGCGCGCCACGACGTCGTGCAGCGCCATCACCTCGGCGTGACCCATGTGCAGGTCGCCGGACGGGTACGGGAACATCGTCAGCGCGTAGTACGTCGGCTTCTCGCCGGCCAGCGCCACCGCGTCGTCCGCGCGGAAGAGGTCGAGCCCGTCCCAGCGCTCCAGCCACTTCGCCTGGACCGCCTCGACGTCGTACGTCGTGGCGTCCGGTCCGGACGGGTTCTCGGGGCTCTGCGCAGGTGTCGACACGACGCGCGATCCTACCGGAGCCGCATCGTCATTCCCGCCCCGATCGGTCTGGACCACTTGGGCGGCGGAAGCGGATTGTTCCGCTCAGATCGACTGCTGCAGATCGGTACTCCCCAGTAACCGTTGACAGCGCACCCCGACGGCAATTGAGTGTTACCCAGGTCACGGTGGGGCGTGTTCTCGGGTCTCCCTTCCATGCCGTCTGTTTCGCATTCATGGGGTTCAAGCGAAGGGGAGAGCATGTTCGATCTGTCTGCAACGGCGCGCCGCTCGGGCGTCGCCGGCAACTGGAAGAAGGGGCTGGCCATCACCGCGGCCGGCGCTCTCGCAGTTGTCATTCCTGTCATGCCGGCCGCCCAGGCCGCCGGCGCCGATGAGCCCGGCGGGGCCTCCGCCAGTGTCTTCGAGTCGGGCATCGGCTCACTGCCGATCGCCTCGGCCGCCTCCTCCGAGGCCTCCTCGGAGACCAACCCCGGACCGAACCGCAGTGGCCTCAACGCCACCGCCCTCGGCCGGGCCACCATCAAGATCGCGGGGGTCGACGTACCCCTGTCCGACTTCATCGACTTCGGCCAGGCCGGAGCCCTCTACTCGGAGTCGGCGGCCACCACGCCGTTCGACGCCCGCTCGATCTCGGGCACCCTCTCGAGCGACGGCTCGATCCAGCTCGACCGCGCCGACGGCGGCTTCGCACCCGTCACCGTCGACCTGCTGTCCGTCCTGAAGAAGGTGGGGGTCTCCGGACTCACGGACAGCCTGGTCAACAAGGCCGACCTCCGGCTCGGCATCGGCGGAGCCGAGGTGATCGCCAAGGGCGGCGACTTCCTCGACCCCGACGGCGTCGGCGGCCCCGGCCGCTACCGCGTCGGGCAGGCCGACCTGGACCTCGGCTCCCCCGTCGTGAAGGGCGCCTCCGCGACGCTGTACGACGCGGCCGGTCGCATGCAGACGGCGTTCGAGGGCAAGGTCAACGACCTCATCGACAAGGGTGCGGTCGCCAGCCGCTTCCCGGCCGGCACGACAGTCGACGCCGACGTCCACGCGAACTTCCAGGACAAGGTGATGAAGGCGATCCTCGCCCAGCCCATCACCACGAAGAACCACATCATCACCGTCGACTTCTCGACCGGCGTCATGACCATCCACCTGGACCAGGTCCTCCACGGCCAGGAGACCGTCGACGGTCCGCTGCTGCCGGCCCAGGACGTCCGCCCGGGTGACCCGACCGGCCTCAACAACCAGAACCCGAACACCGAGATCGTCGACGACGAGATCTACCCGATGGTCGCCGAGTCGATCCACGACCTGATGGACGAGGTCTACAACATCGCCGCCGGCGTCGTCGTGGGCTCCCTCGACTCCACCACGGTCGACTGGACCGCCACCACGAAGCCCGACGCCGACAACAGCGCGGTCACGACGTGGTCGACGACCCTGCGCGGCACCACCACGAAGGCCCCGAGCTGCGTCGCCACGGGCCCGAACGGACCGGCGCTCTGCGACGCCCAGACCGGCGTCGTGAAGGCGACGACGTGGGCCGACCCGCTCAAGGCGGCGTACGACTACTGGACGGCTGACAACGCCGACCAGCTCTTCCGGCTGGCGGTCGACGACCTGAAGACGGGCATGATCACCGTCCCGCTCCGCAACGCGGTCGCGCCGTTCCTCGACGTCCTCGCGAAGGTCGTCTCGCTGCAGGTCAACCACCAGGAGACCCGGACCTGCACGATGGCCGACGGCACCAAGGGCATCAACCGGCTCCGCGTCTCGGCCGTCAGCCTGGCCGTGCTGCGCAACGCCAACGGCGCCGTGCTCAACCTCGGCAACGCCGGCAGCCGCGTGGCCGCCTGCACCCCGATGGTCCAGGCGAGCGTCGTGAGCGTCGGCGGCAACCAGCCGCTCGCCGAGGAGGGCTACTCCGAGGCAGACCCGGGCACCAACCCCGGCCCCAACCAGGGCGGCGTCGACCCGAGCGTCCTCAACACCCGCACGATCAAGCTGGGCGGGGCGGACATCCCGCTCGACCAGTTCATCAACTACGGCCAGCTGGCCACGATGCTCTCGGAGTCGACGGCGACCACGCCGAACGACGGCCGGGCCATCACGGGCGCTGCCGGAGCCGACGGCTCGATCGAGCTCGACAGCCTCGACGGCACGACGTTCGACCCCGCCACCATCGACGTCCTGTCGGTGCTGCGCAAGGCCGGCGCCAGCGGGCTGAGCGACCTCGCGGTCGACCAGCTCCTGCTCAAGCTGGGCATCGGTGGCTCGGAGCTGCAGGCGGTCGACGGCCGGTTCACCGACCCCGACGGTGTCGGCGGACCGGGTCGCTACCGCATCGCGCAGGCCGACCTCGACCTGCACTAGCCGGCCATCCAGCAGGCCTCGTCGCAGCTCTACGACGGTGCCGGTGCGATCGACCGGGTCGTCGAGCAGAAGGTCAACTCGCTTCTCGACCTGACCAAGCTGACCTCGGCCCTGCCGGGTGGCACCCAGGTCACGGCGCGGGTGCGCTCGCAGATGCAGGACAAGATCTTCAAGGCGATCCTGGCCAAGCCGATCACCACGAAGAACAAGGTCCTGACGGTCGACTTCTCCACCGGCAAGGCCACCGTGCGCCTCGACCAGGCACTGCACGGCGAGGAGACGGTCGACGGTCCGCTCCTGCCCGCCCAGCAGGTCCGTCCGGGTGACCCGACCGGCCTCAACGGCCAGAACCCGAACACCGAGCTGATCGACGACGAGATCTACCCGATGATCGCCGAGACGGTCCACGACCTCATGGAGGAGGTCGCGACGATCGTCATCGGCGCCGCGCAGGGTGCTCTCGCCAGCGTCACGGTCGACCTGACGGCGGTCCTCAACCCGCTGGCAGGCCAGAGCGCGACCACCACGTGGAGCGTCAACCTGATGGGCGACACGACGGCACCGACGTGCACGCCGGTCGGCGTCACGGGCGGGCTCCTCTGCAAGACGCTCCTGGCAGCCGTCGTGGTGGCCAACCCGATCGTCAAGTCGCTGGTCGTCCCCGCCCGGGACTTCCTGCTCAGCGACGCCGGGCACCAGCTCTTCGCGCTCGCCGTCGACGACATCAAGACCGGCATCATCACGATCCCGGTCCGCAGGGCGGTCGACCCGGTGCTCCAGGTCATGGACAACGCCTTCTCGATCCAGGTCAACCACCAGCGTCGCAGCCAGTGCGCTGACGGGAGCGACGGGTCGATGGAGCTCTCCGCCCTGAGCATGGCGGTCCTCGGGCCGAACGGTGGCCCGCGGCTCAGCTTCGGCAACTCGCGGATCCACATGAAGTGCTGATCCGGTAAGCAGCGAGACCCGGGCCTGGTTCGTCCAGACCCGGGTCTCGCTGCGTTGTCAGGCCTTCGTCGGTACGCCGGTCGCCTTGCGCAGCACGGCGTCGAGCACCGGGGTCGGCGTGGTCGCACTCAGCGCGACCTGGGCCTTGGGGCCGAACCCCACGACGTACCGGGCGCGGGGACGGCGGGCGGTGACCGCCTTCTCGATCGCCTTCGCCACGTGGTCGGCCGGGACCGCGAGCTTCTGCGAGAGCGGGATCATCTTGCGGAAGCCGGCCAGGTGCGGGGCGTAGAGCTCCTCCGTGCCGGGGCGCATCGCGTCGATCGCGGCGTCGAGGTCGGCCTCGGCGTGGTGCCAGATGTCGGTGGAGACCTGCGCGGGCTCCACGAGCGAGACCCGGATGCCCCACGGCCGCAGCTCCATGCGGAGCGCGTCGGCGGCTGCCTCGAGGGCGAACTTCGAGGCGTTGTAGGCACCCGTCAATGGCGTCGCCACCCGCCCGCTCAGCGAGGAGGTGAAGACGATCCGGCCCTGCGCCGCACGCAGCTGCGGCAGCAGCGCCTGGGTGACGGCGACCTGGCCGACGAGGTTGATCTCCAGCTGCTCCCGGAGGGTCTCCAGGGTCATCCCCTCGAGCGGTCCGAGCTTCGCGACGCCGGCGTTGTTGACGAGCGCGTCGAGGGCCGGGACGGACGCCGCGACACGGGCGACCTGGTCGGCGTCGGTGATGTCGAGGAGGACGGGGGTGATCCGCGCGTCGAGGGCGGCGAGCGCGGCGCCGTCCTCCTCACGGCGGACGCCGGCGATGACGTCCCAGCCGGCTGAGGCGAGGCGCAGGGACGTGGTGCGGCCGATGCCGCGTGAGGCACCGGTGACGAGGACGGTAGGCATGCGCGGACTCTAGCCCCGCCCCGGGCACCGGCCGGCTCAGGAGAGCAGCAGCGGCAGCGCCTCGCGCAGGCGCGCGACGAGCGTGCTCGCGGCGTACGGATCGCCCTGGAAGTGGTCCTGCAGGGCGCGCTGGAAGAGGCCGTCGACCAGCGCGTACGCCGTGGCGCCCTCGACCCGGAGCCGGACGCCGGCGAGCCGGGCGTAGGTGTCGACGAAGCGGAGCACCATCGCCTCGAGCAGGGCATCGACCGCGGCCAGCTCGGCACCGTCGACGACGCCGAACCAGCCCTGGGTGCGGACGTCGTACCAGAGCCGGTGGGCGCTGCCGTCGACCTCGATGGAGTGAGTGAGCCGCTCGCCGAGCGCGGCGAGCACGGCATCGGGTGTGGTGGCCTCCTCGAGCGCGGCGTCGTAGCGGCCGACGCACGTCGTCTTGAAGAGCTGGATCGCCTCGAGGATGAGGGCGGACTTGTCCTTGAAGTAGTAGTGCAGGACCCCGTGGGAGTACTGCGAGCGCTGGGCGATGTCGCGCACACCGGTGTTGGCGTAGCCGCTCTCGCTGAGCACCTCGAGGGCAGCCTGCGCCAACTGGACCCGGCGGTCACCCGCGCGTGCAGCGCCCATGCGAGCCCCCTCCTGAGCCGTCGGATCCGGACAAATCTAGAGGCCCCTCACCCGCCTCCGTGGGGAAACGGCCCGATTGACATGTTCGAACATCTGTTCGAACATGGAGGGGTGACCGCAGCCCTCGACCTGGCCCCCGACCTGGCGGCCCTGCGCGCCCGGATCCAGCGGCTGGAGGGGGCCGGGGCCCCCGGTGACGTGACGGGCTTCGGGGTGCCCGAGCCGCTGCGGTCCGCCTTCCCGACCGGCCTGCGCGCCGGCGCGACGTACGCCGTGACGGGGTCGCTGACCCTGGCCCTCGTGCTGCTCGCCGAGGCCTGCTCGCAGGGGGCCTGGAGCGCGGTCGTGGGACTCCCCGGGTTGGGGCTCGAGGTGGCCGCGCGGATGGGGCTCGACCTGGAGCGGACCCTCCTCGTCCCGGCGCCGGGCGAGCAGTGGGCGACCGTCGTCGCCGCGCTCGCCGAGATCGTGCCGGTGGTGCTGGCCCGCCCGGTCCGGCTGGCGCCGACCGAGGCCTCGCGGCTCACCGCACGGCTGCGCGAGCGCGGCTGCACGCTGCTGCTCACCGAGCCTCCCGCCGCGACCTGGTCCGGGGTGCAGGCGACCCTCCACGCCTCCCCCGCCGGCTGGCGCGGGCTGGGTGCCGGCCACGGCTGCCTCCTGGAGCGCCGGCTCGCGGTCGAGGTCCAGCAGCGCACCGGCCGCCGCACCCGTCACCACCTGGATGTCTCATGACGCATCCCGGGACCAGGCGCGCCCTGGCTCTCTGGTGCCCCGACTGGTCACTCCTGGCCACCCGCACCGAGCACGGGCTCGACCCCGACGTGGCGCTGGCCCTGATGGAGAAGGGGCGCGTCGTGGCCCGCTCCGCGGCCGCCGATGCCGAGGGCGTGACGGTCGGCCTGCGACTGCGCGAGGCCCAGGCCCGCTGCCCCGGCATCACGCTGCTCCCCCACGACCCGTTGCGCGACGCGCGCGCCTTCGAGCCGGTGGTCCGCGCCGTCGACGAGGTCGTCCCCGGCCTCGACGTCCGCCGCCCCGGGCTGGTCGCCGTCCACGTCGCCGGCGCTGCCCGCTACTACGGCAGCGAGGAGGCGGCCGCACGGGCGGTGGCCGACCAGGTGCGCGGCGTCGCGGGGCTGGTCGACGTCCGCATCGGCATCGCCGACGGCATCCACGCCGCCGAGCTGGCGGCACAGGCGACCACGGCCGCGGCCCCGCTGCGGGTCCTCCCGCCGGGCACCTCGCGCGCCTTCCTGGCCGCTCTCCCCCTCGACGTCCTGGCCGACCTTCCCGGTGCCGGGCCGGAGCTGGTGACGCTGCTGAAGCGGCTCGGGCTGACCACGCTCGGTGACTTCGCGGCGCTGCCGGGGTCGTCGGTGCGGGCGCGGTTCGGCGTGCCGGGCATGCAGGCCCACGACCTGGCCCGCGGGCGTGAGGTGGCGCCCGTGCGGCCCGCCGCCGCGCCACCCGACCTGACCCGCCACGTCGTCTTCGAGCCGGGGCTCGAGCGGGTCGACCAGGTGGCGTTCGGCTGCCGCACGATGGCCGAGGAGTTCATCGCCACCCTCACCGCCCGCCAGCTGGTCTGCAGCCAGGTGCAGGTCTCCGTCTTCACCGACGACGACAGCACGGGGCGTGCCCACAGCGACGAGGTCTGGACCCACCCACGCCACTTCACCTCGACCGAGGTCGTCGACCGGATCCGGTGGCAGCTCCAGGGCTCCGGCTCGGGGCCGGAGCGGGCCGTCGTCCGCGTCGAGGTCGCTCCCCTCGCCCTCGACGACGCCGCCGCCCATGCCGGCGGGCTCTGGCGCGACGGCCCGGCCGACCGGGTCCACCACACGGCCACCCGCCTGCAGGGGCGGCTGGGGCACGACGGCGTCCTCACCGCGACGATCGGGGGCGGTCGCCTGCTCGCCGAGCGCGCCCAGCTGCGGCCGTGGGGCGAGGCTGCTCCCTCGGTGAGCGCACGCCGGGCCGACCAGCCGTGGCCGGGCAGCCTGCCCGGGCTCGCGCCGACCCTCGTCTACGACGAGCCCGTGCCTGCCCGCCTCCTCGACGCCGCCCGCGCACTGATCACGATCAGCGCCCGTGGCGAGCTCTCCGGTGACCCGGCCTGGCTCGACCCCGGCGCCCTGGGCGACGGCCCCCGCCGGGTCACCGCCTGGGCCGGTCCCTGGCCGATCCGTCAGCGTTGGTGGGACCCCTCCGAGACCCGCCGCGTCGACCGGGTCCAGCTGGTCGACGACCACGACCAGGCCTGGCTGCTCCTCTACGAGCAGCTCTCCGCTGACGAGCCCGCACCGTGGTCCGTCGAGGGGCGCTATGACTGAGCGAGCCGGCTGACATGGGCTTCAACAACCCGCCGATCTCCTGGAAGGAGATGGAGCGGATCCATTCGGGCCGACCTCCCAAGCCGGCCCCCAACGGGCGTGACGAGGCGCCGGTCTCGCGCAAGCGGCAGCCGTTCCGCGCGCCGGTCGTGGAGCAGCAGCTCTCGAGGACGCCCTACGCCGAGCTCCACACCCACTCCCACTACAGCTTCCTCGATGGCGCCTCCTCCCCGGAGGAGCTGGTCATCGAGGCGGCCCGGCTCGGCCTGCACGGCCTCGCCCTCACCGACCACGACGGGATGTACGGCGTGGTCCGCTTCGCCGAGGCCGCCGAGGCCTACCCGTCGCTACGCACGATCTACGGCGTGGAGGTCTCCCTCGGCCTGCCCGCTCCCCAGCAGGGCGTGGCCGACCCGGTCGGCGACCACCTCGTCCTGCTCGCCCGCGGCCAGGCCGGCTACCACCGGCTCGCGGGCGCCCTCACCGACGCGCACCTGGCGATGGGGGCCGAGAAGGGCAAGCCGGTCTACGACCTCGCTGCACTCGCCTTGTCGACCGCGGGGCACGTCGTGGCCCTCACCGCCTGCCGCAAGGGTGCCGTACGCCGGGCGCTGACGTCGGCGCCCGACCTGCTGGCCGGCGAGATGGCCGCCGAGCGCGCACTGGCCCGGCTCCGTGAGCTCTTCGGCCGGGACGGCGTCGCGGTCGAGCTGCTCGACCACGGCCAACCACTCGACTCGATCCACAACGACGCGCTGGCCCGGGTCGCCGCGCGACTCGGACTGCCCACGGTCGCGACGACCGGCGCCCACTACGCCACGCCCGCGCGCCACCCACTGGCCACGGCGCTGGCCGCCGTGCGGGCGCGGAGGTCGCTCGACGAGCTCGACGGCTGGCTGCCCGGTGGCGACGGGGCCCACCTGCGCAGCGGCGACGAGATGGCGCGGCGGTTCCGGCGCTACCCGGGCGCGGTCGAGCGCACGGTCGAGATCGCCGACGACCTCGCCTTCCCGCTGCGGGCCGCGAAGCCGGGTCTGCCGAAGCTCGACCTGCCCGGCGGCCAGACGCCGATGGAGCGGCTGCGCGAGCTCGCCTGGGCGGGCGCGGCGAAGCGCTACCCGGCGTACGGGAAGGAGGTGCGTGAGCGGCTGGAGAAGGAGCTCGGGGTGATCGAGCAGAAGGACTTCCCGGGCTACTTCCTGATCGTCCACGACATCGTCCAGGAGGCGCGGCGGCGCGGGATCCTCTGCCAGGGAAGGGGATCCGCGGCCAACTCCGCGCTCTGCTACGTCCTCGAGATCACCAGCGTCGACTCGATCTTCTACGGGCTGCCGTTCGAGCGGTTCCTCTCGCACCTGCGCGACGAGGAGCCCGACATCGACGTCGACTTCGACTCTGACCGGCGCGAGGAGATCATCCAGTACGTCTACGACAAGTACGGCCGCCGCAACGCCGCCCAGGTCGCCAACGTGATCACCTACCGCCCGAAGAACGCCGTGCGCGACATGGCCAAGGCGCTCGGCTTCTCACCGGGCCAGCAGGACGCGTGGTCGAAGTCGATCGACTCGTGGGGCTCGGTCGCCGTCGACCCCGATGCCGGCATCCCGCAGCAGGTCGTCGCGATGGCGAGCGAGGTGCTGACGTTCCCGCGCCACCTCGGCATCCACTCCGGCGGCATGGTGCTCACCGACCGTCCGATCGGCGAGGTCTGCCCGATCGAGCCGGCGCGCATGGAGAAGCGCACCGTCCTGCAGTGGGACAAGGACGACTGCGCGTGGATGGGGCTGGTGAAGTTCGACATGCTCGGGCTCGGCATGCTGGCTGCCCTGCAGTACTCGTTCGACCTCGTGGAGCAGCACCTCGGCGAGAAGTGGACGATCGAGACGCTCCCGCGCGAGGAGCAGGGCGTCTACGACATGCTCTGTCGCGCCGACTCGATCGGCGTCTTCCAGGTCGAGTCCCGCGCCCAGATGGGCACGCTCCCCCGGCTCAAGCCGCGCTGCTTCTACGACCTGGTCATCGAGGTCGCCCTGATCCGCCCCGGCCCGATCCAGGGCGGCGCGGTGCACCCCTACCTCCGCCGTCGGCAGGGCGAGCCGTGGGACTACGACCACCCCCTGCTGGAGCCGGTGCTGGAGCGGACGCTCGGCATCCCGCTCTTCCAGGAGCAGCTCATGCAGATGGCCGTCGCGGTCGGCGGCTGCGACCACGCGGACGCCGACATGCTGCGGCGGGCGATGGGCTCGAAGCGGGGCGTCGTCCGCATCGAGGCGCTCAAGTCGCGGTTGTTCGCGGGCATGCAGGCCAACGGGCTCAGTGCGGAGAAGGCGAGCGAGATCTACGAGAAGATCCAGGCCTTCGCCAACTTCGGCTTCGCCGAGTCGCACTCGATCTCGTTCTCGGTGCTGGTCTACGCGAGCTCGTGGATGAAGCTCCACTACCCCGCCGCCTTCCTCGCCTCGCTGCTGCGCGCGCAGCCGATGGGCTTCTACTCGCCCCAGTCGCTCGCCGCCGATGCCCGCCGCCACGGGGTGACGGTGCTCGGCCCCTCCCTCGACCTGTCGGGTGTGCACGCGGGGCTCGAGCGCCTTCCGTCGTACGACGGGCACGGGGGCATGGCGTCGTGCCTTTCGTTCGAGCAGCCGCCGGTCGGGGAGTTCGACCGGCACGCGCCGGACACGACGACGTCGCACCACCGCGACCTCGGCTGGGGCGTGCGGCTCGGGCTGGCCAACGTCACGCAGCTCGGGGTGGAGGTGGCGGAGCGGATCGTCGCCGCGCGCGAGACCGACGGGCCGTTCCGCGACCAGGCCGACCTCGCCCGCCGCGTCGACCTGACCACCACCCAGCTGGAGGCGCTGGCGATGGCGGGGGCGTTCAGCGAGCACCGTCGGCAGGACCTCTGGACCTCGCGTGAGGCCTCTGCGCTCGCCCCGGGCCAGCTCGACCTGGGCGGGCTGAGCTACCAGCCGCCGCTGCTGCCGATGCTGACCGAGGCCGAGCAGCTCGTGCAGGACCTCGCCACCACCGGCCTCTCCCCCGGCGACCACCCGCTGCGGCACCTGCGGGCGGGGCTCTCCTCGCGGGGCGTGGTGGCGATCTCCGACGTGGCAGGTGTGGAATCCGGGCGGCGGATCGAGGTCGCCGGGCTGGTCACCCACCGCCAGCGCCCCGGCACCGCCGGCGGCGTCACGTTCCTCAACCTCGAGGACGAGACCGGCCTGCTCAACGTCGTGGTCTCGCCTGGCGCCTGGGCCCGCTACCGGCGTGTCGCACGCACGTCGGCTGCCCTCGTCGTCCGCGGGATCCTGCAGCACACCTCCGACGGCGTGCTCAACCTCGTCGCCGACAGGTGCGAGCAGCTGATCGTGCGGGCCTCGCCGAAGTCGCGCGACTTCCGGTGACAGCTGCGGCACGATCGGGCGGGTGATCCTCGAACACGTCGTCCTGCCCGTCATCCCGGGGCACGAGCCCGCCTTTCTCTCAGCGTTTGAGCTGGCCCGGCCGCTGATCTCGTGCCAGCCCGGGTTCGTCGACCTCGAGCTGCGCCGCGGCGTCGAGCGGCCGCACGAGTTCCTGCTGCTGGTGCGCTGGGAGTCGGTCACCGCGCATGAGGACGGCTTCCGGACGTCGCCGGAGTACCTGGAGTGGAAGGCGCTGCTCCACCACTTCTACGACCCGTTCCCCGACGTCAGTCACTTCGCGCTGGAGCCACTCGCCGTCGAGGCGGCGGCGGCAATTGCTGTGACGACCCTCGACGAGGTGCGCGCAGGTGTTGATGCACTGGACCGCCAGATCATCGACCTCGTGGCGCAGCGCCAGCAGTACGTCGCGCGCGCCGGCGAGCTCAAGCGTGGGCAGCCTCGCGATGCTGTCCGCGCGCCCGCGCGCGTGGAGGAGGTCGTCGCGAAGGTGCGTGCTCAGGCGGAGGTCGCGGGTGCCTCGCAGACGGTCGTCGAGGCGACGTACCGGGCGATGATCGGGGCCTTCATCGAGCTGGAGCTGGGCATCCACGGCGGGTGAGCGTCCCCTGACGAAGCGGCCCGGCTTTCGTCCACAGAACCGCCTCTGACCTGCGGAAACATGTTGAACGCCCATTGACGTCGAACACATGTTCGATCACAATAGAGGCATGGGAGCGGCTCTTCTCGACGGCACCGGCGACGACACGTCGTCACTGCTGCGCTGGGTCGAGCAGCACCGCCGGATCGTGCAGCACTCCGAGGCCGAGACCCTCGCCTCCGCGGCCACCTGGGCAGCGCTCCACGCCGAGGGCTCACGGGTCGGCCCATGCGCGTCGTGGGAGCAGGGCTTCCTCCCGCTCGCCGGCGAAGGCACCCCGGAGGTGGCGGAGTTCAGCATCGCCGAGTTCGCCGCCGTCCTCGGCAGGTCCACCGACGCCGGGCGCACCTACATCGGCGACGCCCTCGAGCTCGCCCACCGCCTCCCGCGAATCTACGCCCGCACCCAGGCCGGCACCCTCGAGGTCTGGCGCGCCCGCCAGATCGCCCAGGCCACCCGCTGCCTGCCACCCACGGGTGCGGCGTACGTCGACCGGCAGCTCGCCCCGGTCGCCCACAAGGTCGGCAAGGTCACCATCGACCGGCTCGTCGACGAAGCGATGAGCCGGTTCGACCCCGACCAGGCCCACGCCCGCGCAGCCGCGGCAGCCGAAGCCCGCAAGGTCGACGTCCACCGCGACGACCGCGACCATGCCGGCCTCGCCGACATCCACGCGACCGTCGACCTCACCGACGCCGACGACTTCGAAGCCGCCATCGCCCGCCGCGCCGCCCACCTCGGCGCCCACGGCGACACCGACCCCCTCGACGTACGCCGCGCGAAGGCCCTCGGCCAGATGGCCCGCGCCGACCTCGGGCTGGACCTCGCAACCGGCAACCGCGCCCCTGGCGCGTGCGCGGGCGTGGAGCTCCGGGTGCACGTCACCGCGGACGACCTCGCCGCGGCCCTCGCCGAGACATCCACCGAAACACACACCGGAGAGCAGCCGAGCTCAGCGCGCCTCGCCCGGGTCGAGAAGACCCGCTCGTTCATCGACCTCGACGCCCTGCGCCGATGGCTGTCGCGCCCCGACCTGAGACTCGCAATCCGGCAGGTCATCGACACCACCGCCACCCTCCGCGCCGACCGGTACGAGATCCCTGACCGGCTTCGTCGCCAGGTCATCGAACGCGACGGCCACTGCGTCTTCCCCCACTGCACCCGCCCCGCGCACCGCGCCGACATCGATCACATCACGCCGTACGACCCCGGTGGACCACCCGGCCAGACCTCAAGCGACAACCTCGCCGCGCTCTGTCGCAACCACCACCGCCACAAGACCTTCGGCGGCTGGAGCTACACGATGCTCGAGCCCGGCTACTACCTGTGGCGCACGCCCCACGGCCACCGGGTCCTCGTCACCCACAGCGGCACCCTCACGCTCTGAGCGACGCTGGCGCGGACAGCGGCCCAGGAGGAGACTCGAAGCGTGAACGCGTCCCCGGCGGTGCTCCTGCCCACACTGCTCGTAACTGTCGCCCTCACCTTCTGGGCATGGTGCCTGGTCGACCTGGTCCGCACCGACGAGCGCGACGTGCGGGCCCTGTCGAAGCCGGCATGGCTGGTGATCGTCGTCCTCGGCAGCGCCGTGGGCGGCGCGTTCTGGTGCGTTCTGGGGCGTCCCGCGCAGGGCTGACGTCAACGGGCCTTCAGCAACAGCCGATCACACCAGCAGCACGGCGAGCTGGCCGGCGAGCCACTCTTCGTACTCAGCAGGCGTCCACCCCGAACGCCGGACCAGCCGGTCGTAGGTGTCGGAGGCGTTGAGCGCCCAGACGGCATCGACGAGCCGCGTGAACCCCTTGGCGCCGCGCACCGAGGGGGGCAGGCCGAGGCGGTCACGCATGCCCTCGAGCGCATGGGTGGCGCCGACGTGGCGCTCACGTTCGATGGTGGCCAGGAAGTCCACCAGCGCGGCGTCGGTGCCGTGTGCGAGGAGGGCGCCGAGCAGCGGGGCGACCTGACTGCCGCGGACCCGGCACCAGCCGGCGTACGCGCGGGCGAAGGCCAGGCGGTCAGTGGCCGAGAAGAGCGCGTGGAACTCGGGGCGCTCGCTCATCGAGACATCCTCGGCGTCGCCGGCCATCAGCCGGTCGTAGACCGCCTTAACGACGGCGGGCTTGCCGCCGATGGAGTTGTAGACGGTCTGGGGGCTGACCCCCGCGGCCGCGGCGAGGGAGGCGACGGTCATCGCGGCGTACCCGCCGTCGAGGAGGAGGGCGAGCGCGGTGTCGACGATCTGGTCGCGCGTCGCCTGCGCGCGCACGGCACGACCGCTGTTGTCGTAGGCCCTTCCCATGACGCCTCCATTTGCCTAGATTGATATTCCACTAGAATGCAGTTCCAGTCTGGAGGCTACCCCCATGAACGCAGCACGCGACGCGGCACTCGCCGTCTTCGACGCCATGAACCGCCGGGACCTGGCAGTGCTCGACGAGGTCATGACGGCTGACTACGTCGACCACGGCTCCCCCTTCCCGCTGCCGCCCGGACCGGAGGGCGCCCGGATGATCCTCGGCTTCGTCACCGAGGTCCTCCAGCTCCGCTACGAGATCGAGGACGTCTTCGACACCGAGGACCGGGTCGTCGTCCGCGCCACCGGGCACGGTGTGGGTCTGGACGCCATGCACGGGCCGGGATCGGAGGGGAAGCCGTTCGTCATGCAGACGGTGCACATCTACCGCACTGAGGGCGACCGGCTGGCGGAGCACTGGGGCATCCGCGACGAGTACGGCGTGCGGATCCAGCTCGGCACGGTCGCAGCTCCCGACCCGGCCGCGTTCGCTGCGGCGGTCGGCGCCCGCTGAGCCCGCAGCTCACACGAGGTGGAAGATCCGCCAGATGCCGATCCGCTCGACCTCGGCGTACCGCGCGTCGAGGACGGGCTGGGCGGTCGAGGCGTCGATCCCCCACGACGCGAGGCCGGGGCCCCGCGTGATGAACCACGTCGGCCGGTGCGGGCCGCGCAGCACGCGCGTGAGCTCGTGCAGGCGAGGGTCGCGCACCCGCACCGGCAGGCTCCACAGCTCGCGGTACGGGCTGCGCAGCCCGACGTTGGCGAGGATCTCGGCGTGGCCCCACGCGACCACCCCGGTGTCGCCCCTCTCCGCGTGGGCAGCGAGCCACCCCTCCACCTCCGGTACGCCGACGGGCCGGGGCACGCCCATGACCACGACGTAGGTGCACGTCGCCGCGAGCGAGACCGCACAGCCGGCGAGCGCGGCGAGGTAGCGACGTACGGAGGCACCACCGGCCAGCGCCCGGGCGAGCACGAAGACCGTGCCGGGCACGGTGCCGACGAGGTAGTGGGGCCAGTAGCTGCCGCCGAGGAGCACGCCGAGCGCCTCCCACCCCAGCAGCGCTCCGGCGAGCCAGCCGAGCGGCAGGTCGGTGTGCGGCGACCGCCCCACCTTCCGCAGGAGGGTCACCCCGAGCAGGACGGGCGCGCCGCTGCCGATCCAGAGCAGGACCAGCAGCCGCGCACGGTGGCTGGTCGCCGGCGAGGCGTGGGTGGCGATGACGTCGCCGGCCTCGCCACGGAAGACGACGACGGCGTCCCAGACCCCCGCGGGCGTCGTGCCGTGCGCCCAGGCCACGGCGAGCACCACGCCCAGCGTGGCCAGAGCGCCGGCGGCGAAGACGAGTCCGTCGCGGACGGCGACGCGGCGGCTGCCCCGGACCAGGCGCCACACCAGCACCGCGGCGGCGAGGGCGAAGACGTCGAGCAGGCTCTGCTTGACCAGCGCAGCCGCCATCGCGCAGCAGCCGGCGAGCAGCCACCTCCGGTCGAGGACGCTGCAGAGGCCAGCGAGCACGAAGGGCACCGCGAGCAGCTCCCCGTCGATCAGGAGGCCACCGAGGAGCGGGCTGTCGAGCAGGACCAGCGCCGAGGCGGCGGCCATCACAGGGCCGCTGCGCCGTGGGGCGACCTGGCCACCGAGCACGGCCGCGAGCGCGACCGACGCCATCACCGCGCCCGCGCCGAGGAGGCGCAGGGGGATCTCCCCACCGGCCAACGCAGCCACCCGGAAGAGCAGGACGAGCAGCGGCGGACGGTCGACCCAGTAGTCGCCGTAGAGCGAGCGGCCGTGGCCCCACTGTCGCGCGAGCATGAGGAAGCCGGCCTCGTCAGAGGAGAGCGGCCGGCCGACGAACGGCAGCCGCAGTGCGCCGGCCAGGACGACCAGCCCGGCGACGCGGCGTACGGCGGCGGCAGCCATGCCCGGACCGTAGGTTCCCGGACCTTTCGGGACCGTGAAGCCGCCATCGACACGGCAGAGTGGAGTCATGCAGATCCTGATCGCGGAGGACGACCCCCGCCTGGGGCCGCTGCTCGTCGACGCGTTCACCGAAGAGGGCTGGACGGCCGAGCTCGTGGCCGACGGCCGCGCGGCGTACCAGCGGGCGCTGCCCGGCGGCCTGCCGTACGACGCACTGCTCCTCGACTGGATGCTCCCGCAGATGTCGGGCGTGACCGTGTGCCGCCGGCTCCGCGACGCCGGCGTGACGACGCCGGTCCTCCTGCTCACCGCGCGCGGTGCGGTCGACGACCGGATCGAGGGCCTCGACGCGGGCGCCGACGACTACCTGCCGAAGCCGTTCGACCTGGGCGAGCTGCTGGCCCGGCTGCGGGCGCTCCACCGCCGTTCGCAGCGGGAGGCTCCGCCCGTGCTCACCGTCGGTGACCTGGTCGTCGACACGGCGGCCCGGACCGCCAGCCGGGGCGAGGTGCCGATCGACCTGTCGGTCCGCGAATTCGACATCCTGGCGGTACTCGTCGCGAACGCGGGCCGCGTGGTGTCGCGCTTCGACCTCTTCGACCGGGTGTGGGACGGCGAGACCGACATCGCCAGCAACGTCATGGACGTCCACCTGGCGCGCATCCGGGCCAAGATCGACCGCCCGTTCGGCACCGACACGATCACGACGGTGCGCGGCGCCGGCTTCCGCGTGGACCTGCCGTGAAGCGCCTGCCGCTGCACGTGCGCCTCGTCGCCGGCTTCGCGGCGGCGATGGCCGTGCTGCTCTGCCTGGCCGGCGGCTTCGTCTACGAGCGCGTCGCCTACGCCCTCGACCGCGGGCTCGCCACCGACCTCCACAAGGCGGTCGCCACGATCACGCCCCTGGTCGGACCGCAGGGCACGGTGAGCGCTCCCGCCCGGGCGACCGCCACGGGCACGGACTGGCAGGTGATCCGTGACGGCCGCGTGGTCGCGCACGGCGGCGCCGCCTCCGATGCCCCCATCGTGGCCCCCTCTCGGCTCCCGCAGACCGGCTCGCGCACGCTCGACGTCGGCTCGATCTTCCTGCTGGACGACTCCCGGCCGGTGCGGGTGCGGGCCGTGCGACTCTCCGCCGACGGGCCGTGGCTGCTCGTCGCGGTCCGCCGGCAGCACCGCGACGAGGCCCTGCGCGAGCTCTTCGGCCAGCTGCTGCTCGCCGGGGTGGTCTCGCTCGCGCTCGCCACCGCGGTGGGCAGCATGCTCGCCCGGTCCGCCCTCCGGCCCGTCGAGCGCTACCGCCACCAGGCGGCCGAGATCGCGCGTGGCCGCCAGGGCCTGCGCCTCGACGTGCCAGCCGACCGGCACGACGAGGTCACCCGGCTCGGCCACACCCTCAACGCGATGCTCGGCGCCCAGGAGCAGGCCCTCGAGCGCGAACGCCGCTTCGTCCAGGACGCCAGCCACGAGCTCCGCACCCCGCTCACCCTTCTCAAGGCCCGCATCCAGCTGGCCCGGAGCCGGCCACGCGACGCCGCGGCGTACGAGCGGACGCTCGACGAGCTGGGCGCCGACGTCGACCGGCTGGTCCAGCTCGGCGCCGACCTCCTCGAGCAGGCAGAGCCGTCGGGGTCCGCGGAACCGGTCGACGTGGCAGCGCTCGCGCGCGAGGCGGCCGCCGACCACGGCATCGCCGACGTGAGGGTGGCGGAGCCGGCGCTCGCCACCGGCCTCGCCGACCACGAGGTGCGCCGGGTGCTCACCAACCTGCTCGACAACGCGCTCCTCCACGGCTCCGCCCCGGTGAGCCTGTCCGCGCGCACCACCGGCCCGTGGGTCGTGCTCGAGGTCGAGGACGCCGGTGAGGGCCTCGCCCCCGACCTGCTGCGCAGCGTGACCGGCCGCTTCACCCGCGCCCCCGAGGCACGCAGTCGCCGCGGCTCGGGCCTCGGCCTCTCCCTCGTCGAGCAGCTGGTCACCTCGGCCGGCGGCGAGCTGCGCCTCTGCTGCGGCGGCGACCACGCGGCGTACGGCGTGGCGGCGGGGGTGCCCTGCGCGCACGACCAGCGGATGCGCGTGACGGTGCTGCTGCCGCGTGCGATCGTCGTCCCATGACGACCTACGCACAGCAGGCGGAGTGGCGGCGGATCCAGGAGTTCCTCCCGGCGGAGTACCAGCTGAAGCCGGGGCGTGAGCCGGCCGAGGAGTGGTGGCAGCACGACGGCCACCGGATCCACCTCGACACCTACCGCAACCCGGCGGCTCCGGTGAAGGTGATCCTCTTCCACGGCGTCGGCACCAACGGGCGCCAGATGTCGCTGATCCTGGGCCGTCCGCTCGCCGACCGCGGCTACGAGACCGTCGCGATCGACATGCCGACGTACGGCGTCACGGAGGTCGCCGACGACGCCCTGGTGACCTACGACGACTGGGTCCGGATCGGCTCCGACCTCGTCGAGAAGGAGCGCGACGGCCGGCCGATCGTCCTCTACGGCCTCTCCGCGGGCGGCATGGAGACGTTCCACGTGGCGGCCGTGAACGGCAACGTGCAGGGCATCGTCGGCATGACCTTCCTCGACACGAGCTCGCGCAAGGTGGCGATGACTGCGGGCTTCGACCCGGTCTCGGGCCTGCTCGGCGGCTTCGTCCTCGGGCTGCTCACCCGGACTCCGCTGCGCCGGTTCAGGATCCCGATGTGGCTCGCGGTCAAGATGCGCACGCTGGTCAACAACAAGGCCGCCAAGGACGCCTGCTACGCCGACAAGTCGTCCGCCGGCAACAGTGCGACCATCGCCTTCCTGGCGTCGTTCCTCAACTACCGGCCGGTGGTGACGCCCGAGGAGTTCGCGGTCTGCCCCGTGCTGCTCACCCAGCCGGCGGCCGACAGGTGGACGCCGCTGTCGCTCTCCGAGCCGTTCCTCCGCCGGATCACGAAGGTGCCGGTCACGACGGTCATGCTCGCGAACGCCGGCCACTACCCGCTCGAGCAGCCGGGGCTGGACCAGATGGTCGACGCGATCAGCGCGTTCTGTGCGGAGCGCGCCGCCGGCTGACCCGGCCGGACGGGCCGAAGGTCACGTCGCGGGGAGTCCGTCGCCACTGCCGGCGCCTCCCTCGTCGCGGTCTCCTGAAGGAGACACCGACGACAGAGGAGCACCACCGTGAGCGAGCACTGGTTCAAGGCACACATCCGCGACATGGACCGCCAGGAGAGCCTCGAGCACCTGAAGGGATACACGGTCGGGCGGATCATCTTCGACGACGACCGCGGTCCCACTGCCCTGCCCGTCAACTACGTCGTCGTCGGCGAGGACGTGCTGATCGCGACCAGCCCCTACGGCTCGATCGCGCACTGGACTCCCGGGCGCCAGGTGGCCTTCGAGATCGACGACTTCGACGCCGCCAACGAGACCGGCTGGTCCGTGGTCGTCCGCGGCGAGGCCGAGGTCCCGGCGTACGCCGACCTGCCGGACGACAACGAGCACCGGCCCTATCCGTGGGCCGAGGGCGACCGCAGGTTCCACGTGCGGGTCCGCACCACCGACCTCACCGGCCGGCGGCTCGTCCCGGCGTGATCACGCCGGGACGCGGGCGGTGACCTGGAGCCAGCCGATCGGCGCCTCGAAGGGACCCTCGCCCCAGCGCTCCTCGACCGCGACGCGCGCGAGCTCCGTCGCCTCGGCGAGGTCGAGCGAGGAGGCCTCGATGTGCGCGCGCAGCGGGGTGCCCTGGCAGAAGGCGACCGCGGCCTCGGCTGCCGTCGTACGGCTCGGAGCCTGGTGCAGGCCGACCTCGACCTCGGCGAAGCCGGCCTCGACCAGCTCCGCGGTGATCCGCTCCCGATCGGCATAACCGTGCGGGGTGCGCCGGATGAAGTCGAGCGACTCCCCCGGCCGGGCCGCGCTGACGGCGTCGGAGACGACACCCGGGACCGGGTTGGTGGCGACGGTGTCCCACACGTTGAAGACGAAGCGCCCGCCCGGGCGCAGCACGCGCAGTGCCTCGGCGTAGCCGCGCACCTTGTCGGGGAAGAACATCGCTCCGAACTGGCAGGCCACCACGTCGAACTCGCTGTCAGCGAAGGGCAGCGCCAGCGCGTCGGCGACCTCCCAGCGGACGGTCGCGGACGCGCCGTCGGGCATGCGGGCCTGCGCGGCCGCGAGCATCGGCGGGTTGAGGTCGGTGGCGACCACCTCGAGGCCGGGTGCCGCGAGCAGCTCCCGCGTGAGCACCCCGGTGCCTGCGGCCGTCTCGAGCACGCGCTGCGGGGCCTCGGCCAGCACGGCCTGGGCGAGCAGGCGCGCGGGCGCGGCGAAGATCATCGGCACCAGGAGCCGCTCGTAGAGCTCCGGGACGCCACCCGTGAACGCGGTGTCACCGCTCATGCCCCCACGGTAGACCTTCGTCACCGCAACGCCACGTACCGGTAACCTCGGGGTCGTGACCAGCGAGATCCTCGAGCCACGGCGGCGGCCCTCCCAGGAGCGGAGCCACGTGAAGTTCGACCACCTGCTCCAGGTGTCACGTGAGCTGCTCACCGAGGTGGGGTTCGAGAAGTTCACCTGTGAGGAGGTCGCGCACCGTGCCGGCCTGCCGATCGGCACGCTCTACCAGTTCTTCGCCAACAAGTACGTCATCGTCTGCGAGCTCGACCGCGTGCACGCGGTGGCGGTGCGCGAGGAGGTCGCCTCGCTGGCGGCGCAGATCCCCTCGCTCGACTGGCTGGACCTGCTCGACCGACTGCTCGAGCACCTGGTCACGCTCTGGCGCACGGACCCGTCACGACGCGCCGTCTGGCACGCCGTGCAGTCGACCCCGGCGACCCGCGCGACGGCAGCGGTCACCGAGCGTGAGCTCGCCGCCGAGGTCGCGCGGGTGCTGGCGCCACTGACGCCGGGCACGCCGCGCGACCGCCGGCGGATCATCGCCGAGGTGCTCGTGCACGTGACCTACTCGATGCTCAACTTCTCGATCCGCGACGGCCAGGAGCACGAGGAGGCCGTCATCGAGCTGAAGCGGCTGCTCGCGGCCTACCTGCTGGCGGCCGAGAGCACCACGTAGGCGACGGCGTAGTCGCCGTCATGGGAGAGCGAGAGGTCGACCCTGCACTCCCCCAGGTACGCCGCGACCGCGCCGCGCAGGACCAGCCGCGGCCGGCCCCACGCGTCGCAGGCGACCTCGATCTGCCTGAGCGCCTCGTCGCCGAGGAGCGGGGGCTCGCCGTACAGCAGCGCCGACCAGGCCTTGACCAGCGCCTCCCGGGCGGCCCACCGCGCGGCGAGGTGCCGCGGGTGGCCGCCACGGGCGGCGACGTCGGCGCGCTCCCCCGGGCTGAAGACGTCGGCGAACCGCGAGCCGGGCTGGCCGACCTGGTCCGCGAACGAGGGGACGTGGACCAGGTCCACGCCCACCCCGTGCACGGCCAGGCCGTCCGGAACCTCCGGCGCCCGGGTCAGCGCGTTCACGTCCGTCAGCGGCACTGGAAGCGCCCTGCCTCGCTGAGGCGCGCGTCGGGGTCGAGCAGCAGCCCGGCCTCGAGCTCCTTGCGGTTCTCCTTGCCGAGACGACGGTCGGTCGTCTTGACGAAGCCCGGCTCACCCAGCATCACGCGGGTGGTCGTCATCGCACCCTCGACCTCGCGCTGACGCGCAGCCTCGAGGTACGCCGCCCGCTCGGCCTCGCCCAGCGACTGGACGAAGACCTCCGGGTGGGCGATCGCGACCAGACCGGCGACGTGACCGAAGCCGAGGCTGGTCACGAGGCCGACCTTGAGCGGACCGGGACGCAGCGGACGACGCGGCCAGACCAGGTGCGGGTGCTTGGCCAGCTCCGGGTCGACGCAGTCCAGGGCCCGGTTGGGCGGCAGGACGCCGTCACGGAGGACCTGGCAGAGCCCGATCACCTGGAACGCCGCGGCGCCACCCTTGGCGTGACCGGTCAGCGACTTCTGCGACACGACGTACAGCGGGTTGCCCTCGCTGCGGCCGAGCGCCTCGGCGAGCCTCTCGTGCAGGTCCGACTCGTTGGGGTCGTTGGCGTTGGTCGAAGTGTCGTGCTTGCTCACGACGTTGACGTCGTCGGCACCGAGGCCGAGCTCGGCCAGCGCCTTCGCCAGCGGCGACTCCTTGCGACCGAGACCGGCCGCGAGGGCACCGATGCCGGGAGCCGGGATCGACGTGTGGATGCCGTCGGCGAACGACGCGGCGTAGGCCACGACACCGAGCACCGGCAGGCCCATCCGGGCCGCCACGTCACCGCGGGCCAGGATGATCGTGCCGCCACCCTGCGACTCCACGAAGCCACCGCGACGGCGGTCGTTGGGCCGGCTGATGTGCCGGACGTCGATGCCCTGGTCGAGCATCGCCTGGGTGTCCGCGGTCGCGGACATGGCGGCGAAGCCGACGATGCCCTCGGTGCCCAGGTCGTCGAAGCCACCGGCCACGACGACGTCCGCCTTGCCGACCTTGATCTTGTCGACGCCCTCCTCGAGGGAGACCGCGGTCGTCGCGCAGGCGGCGACCGGGTGGATCATCGCGCCGTACGAGCCGACGTACGACTGGACGACGTGGGCGGCGATGACGTTGGGCAGGGCCTCCTGGAGGAGGTCGTTGGCGACGGGCTCGCCGAGCAGGGTGTCGATGTACAGCGACTGCATGGAGGTCATGCCACCGAGACCGGTGCCCTGCGTGTTGGCCACGCGCGCCGGGTGGACCCAGCGCATGAGCTCGGCCGGCGTGAAGCCGCTCGAGAGGAACGCGTCGACGGTGCAGACGAGGTTCCACAGCGCGAGCCGGTCGACGGACTCGAGCATCTCGGCCGGGATGCCCCAGACCGCCGGGTCGAAGCCCGTCGGGATCTGGCCGCCCGCGGTCCGGGTCATCTCGACCCGGCGCGGGACGCGCACCTCGGTGCCGGCCTTGCGGGTGACCGCCCAGCCGCCGTCCGCGGTCGGGGCCGCGGTCGTCTGCGCCGGGTTGGCGGCGACGAAGGCCTTGGCCTCCGCCTCGCTCTCCACGCGGAACGTCATGTCCTGGTCGAGGAAGACCTGGGCCATGAGCGGCGCGGCGTTGTCGACCATCGTGCCGTCGTCCTCGTAGCGGCGGATGCCGCAGCGCTCCATGACGGTGTCGTGGTAGCGCTCGTGGATCTCGCTCTCGGCGATCGCGTCGCCGCTCTCCACGTCGTACCAGGAGGCGCCCTGGGCGTCCCAGCGGACCAGTCCGGTCGACCAGGCGAGCTCGAGCACGCCGGCGGCGGAGAGCTCGTCGGAGACCTCGACCTCGTGCCGCGTGCGGGACGAGCCCCACGGGCCGAGCTCGCCGGCACCGACGATGACGATCAGGTCCTCGGGGGCGGCGGGCACGCCGTCGAGCTCCGGAGCGGCGTACGCCGGGAGCTGGGCGGGCGACGCCGGGAGGGCGTCGATCGTGACCGTCTCGTCCTCGTCGTCGCCCGTGGCCTCGGCGGCAGCGGCGGTGGCCTTCTGCGCCTCGGCGGCGATGTCGCGGAGGTTGACGTTCTCGAGGCCCTCGGCGAGGTCCAGGTGCAGCGGACGCTCGGCGGCGGACTCACGTGCGGCAGGGGTGCAGAGCGCGAGGAGCCGGCCGGCCATCTCGTCGGGGCTCCAGACACGGACACCGGCGTTGCGGACGGCGGTGACCATGGCGTCGTTGGCACCCATGAGGCCGGTGCCGGCGACCCACCCGATGATCGCGTGGGCGAGCGTGACCCGCTCGGGCCACCCCGACTCGGAGCTCCACTTGGCGACCATGGCGTCGAGCGCGGCCTTGGCCTCGCCGTACGCACCGTCGCCACCGAAGATGCCGCGGTTGGGCGAGCCCGGGAGCACGACGTGGACCCGGTTGCGGCCCCAGTCGGCCCCGACGAGGCGCTCGACCGACCACAGCAGGATGCGGGCCTGCAGCTCCGCCTTCGCACCGGCGTCGGCGAGGTCACCCATCACCGGTCCGGCGGCGAACGGGAAGAGCAGCGTCGGGTGCAGCGCGGGCTTGACGACCTCGGTCGTCGGGCCCAGTCGGCGGGTCTGCTCGGTGGTCACCCAGGCGACGAGCGCGTCCACGTCGGCGTACGACGCGAGGTTGGCCGGGACGATCCAGAGCGAGGCACCGACGCGGGCGTGGGTGCGGTAGAGCTCCTTGAACCAGGCCAGGCGCTTGCCGTCGAGGTTGGAGGTCGTGGCGACGACCGTGGCACCGCCGGCGAGGAGGTCCTCGACGATGGCGGCCGCGATCGAGCCCTTGCTGGCGCCGGTGACGACCGCGACCTCGTCGGCCCAGACACCCTTGGTGGTGTCCTCGGCCTGCGCGGCGAGGTCGTCGAGGCCGTACCAGCGGGCCTGGGCGGCGACGACCGGACCGGCGCCGGTGACGGAGGCCTCGGTGAGCTCGCCGGCGGCGACCCGGGCGACGTCCTCACGGGCCGAGGCCCAGCGGTCGTCGAGCAGGACGGCACGCGTGGCGTCGAACGCCGGAGCAGTCATCGTGAGCCAGTCGGAGCCGAGCTCGGCCTCGATCCGCTCGAGGGCCAGGCGGCCCTCGGCGGCGTCCTCGAGCGCGGCGGGCGCCGGGGCGTCCTCGCCGAGCTGGGTGAGGAGGTGACGGGCGGTGGAGGCGAGGGCGTCGGTGATGACACCGGTGACGCCGGCCAGCGCGGCTGCGTCGAGGGTGACCTCGCCACCGCCGGCGGACGGCAGGCTCACGGACACGCCCTGGCGGGCGGCGACCGCAGCGACCGCGGCATCGATGAGCGCGTCGACCTCGGCAGCCGAGCCGGGCACCGTCAGGGTGGCGAGGTCGCCACCACGGACGCTGGAACCCTCACGGGTGCCGGCAGCGACCTCGACGAGCGTGTGCAGGGCCCAGCCCTCGCCGAGCTGCCAGGCGCCGGTCACGCGGTCGGTGATCGCCGACTGGCGGGCACCGAGCGGGCCGAGCACCTTGCGCAGGTGGTCGCCGATCGCGGCGGAGAGCACCGGGCCGAGCGGCTTGTAGCCACGCGAGAGGCCGGCGACCTGGGCGCAGAGCGTCGGGAGGTCGGCCTCGGCCGCACCGTCGATGGCACCGAGGCTGAGCTCGGCACCCAGGTCGACGAGCAGCTGGTTGCGACGCGACGAGGCACCGTCGGTCAGCGACTCGATCGAGTCGGCGTCGCCGAGCTGGTCGGGGCGGACCTTCGTCCACCACGCCAGAAGCAGCCGGGTCGCGTCCGCACCAGTGAAGGAGAGGTCGGCGGGACGCGGCCCGCCCGACGCAGCAGGCGCCGGGGTTGCCGGGGTCAGGGAGGGAGAGTTCCCCGGCTCGGCCGTCGTGGAGGCGGGGACTTCCACCGACGACCCCTCGTCGGGCTCGACGGCCTCGACGGGGTCTTCGTCGCGGGCGAACACCACGAGGGCGTCACGCTCGACGTTGAGCACCTCGACCGGACCGGCCAGGGTGCGGCGTACCTCGGGGAGCTTGAGGGTCGACGACGCGATGTTGGCGAGCGTCGGGGCACGACCCACGCCGACCTCCACGAGCCGCTCCACGCCCATGCCGCCGTCGGCGGAGTCCGCGAACAGCAGGTCCTGGGTCTCGATCCAGCGCACCGGGCTGGCGAACTGCCAGGCCAGCAGCTCGATGAGGACCAGACGGGTCAGCTCCTGCGGCCTGGCAGCCCACGTGTCGAAGTCGGCCAGGGCCGCCTCGACGCGGGTGGCCGGCGCGACCTCCAGGATCGACTCCAGGAACTCACGCGTCAGCGCGAACGGCCGGGCGACGAGGTTCGGCACGTAGCGGCCGAGCAGCGGCGCCGGGTCGACGGCCGGCGGGAGCAGGTCCTCGAGCTTGGCGCGGAAGTCGTCGACGCCGCCCCGCAGGACGCCCGAGTGGAACGGGACGTCGATGCCGGGCACCAGGATGTACGACGCCTTGCCGCCGAACGCCGCACGGCGGCGCTCGATCTCGGCCTCGAGGGCCTCGAGGCCCGCGACGGTGCCGGCGATGGCGTACTGCGAGCCACGCAGGTTGTAGTTGGCGATCTCGAGGAACTCACCGGTCTCGGCGGCGACGCCCTCGACGAAGGCACGGACGTCGTCGTCGGCCACGCCGAACTGCGCCGGACGGATGGCCGCGAGGCGGTAGTCGCTGCGCCCCTCCTCGTCCCGCGGGACGAGCGTGTGCATGACGGAGCCACGCTGGAAGACGACCTCGACGACCGCCTCGAGCGAGAGGACGCCGGAGACCGCGGCGAGCGCGTTGTACTCACCGACGGAGTGGCCGGCGATGATCGCGTCGTCGACGGCGATGCCCGCCTCCATGAGCTCAGCCATCTGCGCAGCGGCGAGGACCGCCATCGCGACCTGGGTGAACTGCGTCAGGAAGAGGACGCCGTCAGGGTGGTGGTGGGTGCCGTCGAAGGCGGCCAGCTCGGTCGGGTTGTCGCGGACGACCTCGAGCACCGAGAAGCCGAGCACCTTGCGGGTGTGGGCGTCGGCGCGGTCCCAGATGGCGCGCGCGGCCTTGCTGCGGCGGTAGCCCTCCATGCCCATGCCGGCGTGCTGGATGCCCTGGCCCGGGAAGACGTACGCCGTGCGCGGCGCCGCCAGGCGGGCGGAGGCGAGCAGCACGAGGTCGCCGTCGACGCGGGCACTGACCTCGAGGACCTCGGCCCCCTCGTCGATGCCCACGCGGTGAGCGGTGACCTCGACCTCGGCACCCGGGCGGACCGGGGCGAGGAAGCGGGCGGTCCAGCCGGTGAGCGTGCGGCGGGTCTGCTCGACCACGACGCGCTGGCTGACCGCGGAGATCCACATGCCGTGGACGATCGGGCCACCCAGGCCGGCGAGCGCGGCGGCCGCGGTGCTGGTGTGGATCGGGTTGTGGTCGCCCGTGACGCTGGCGAACGTGCGCAGGTCCGTCGGCGCGGTGACCGTGGCCCGGGCCCGGCGGCGGCGCTCGGCCTTGCGCTCGTCGAGGAGCGCACCACCCGCACGCTGCGGGTCGGCGAGGGCGTCGGCACCCGTGCGGCCACGGATCGCGAACCGCTCGACGAGCGTCGCCACGGGCTCGCCGGTGGCGTCGTCGACGGTGACGTCGACGGTGACGACCCGGCCGACCTCGGTGTCGGCGACGTCGCGGATCTCGACGCCGACCTTCAGGTCGGTCGCCTCGGCCGGGATCTCGCCCACGAGGGCGTGGTCGAGGTGGACCAGGTCGAGCATGCCCTCGACGACGTCGGCGCGCTGCGAGAGGGCGCCGAAGACGGCCGGCCAGACCAGGCCGACGAGCGCGTCGGGGACGACCGCGGTCGCGGGTCCGCCGGCGGCGGTGGCCGAGGCGTGCGCGGCGCCGGCGGCAGGCTCCCAGCGGGTGGTGCCGCTGGCCGAGCCGCCCGCGAGCTTGAGCAGCGCGGCCATCTCGGTGTCGGGGTTGAGCACGACCGGGGCAGCGCCCGCGGCGACGTCGGCGCCCGCAGCGATGCGGAAGCGGAGCGTGGTGGCGCCGAGCGGCACCTCCAGGAGCGCGACCTCGCCCTCGGCGGTGAGCACCGAGCCGGTGGCCGGGTGCTCGGCACGCTCCGGGGTGACGACCAGCCAGTCGTCGCCCAGGCGGTGGACCGGGTTGATGACGGTGCGGCCGGCCCAGACGGCGTCGGGGGCGGCGAGCACGAGGGAGACGGCACCGGTGGTGTCGGGAGCACGGCGCAGGCCGGGGACGACCGCCGGAGCGCCGTCGGAGACGGCGTCCAGGATGCCGGCCTCGAAGCGGCGCAGCAGGTCGGCCACGGGCTCGTCGACCTGGGTGATGCCGGCGACGGCCACCGGGCCCGGGATGATCGAGACGGCGTCGGCCGGGAAGCGCGGGTCGTGCGACTGCCACAGCGAGTCGGCGCGCCACCAGCGGCGCACGTCGGCGTCGATGACCGGCACGAACGGCACCGGCTTGCCGGGACGACGGCAGACCGTCAGGAAGAACGGCAGGTCGGCCGGGTGCAGCTGCACCGTGTCGGCCGCCGGGTACGCCGAGCGGAGGGCCGCGAGCGCGGCAGCGCCGTCCTCGACGTCGGAGGCCGCCGGGAAGAGCGTCGGGATCGTGCCGTGGTCGGCCTCGGCGAGGCGGGCCTCGGCGCGCTGCACCAGCGCGTGGAAGCGGTCGCGGATCGTGACGTCGAGCCACTCCGGGGTGGCGGAGAGCTCGAGGAACCGGGCCAGCCACCCGGCGTACGTCATGGAGGCGACGTCGCCGAAGTAGGGCTTGGCGGTCTGGTCGAGGAGCTCGGCGATCTCGTCCCGGCGGGCCGCGACGGCGTCGGCGTCGCCGGCGACCTCGTCGAGGATCCGGCCGACCTTCGCGGAGGTGTTCTCGACCTCGTGGATGGAGGCGCCGAGCTGGCTGCGACCGGAGGTCATGCCGCCGTCGACGATGCCGTCCTCGAGCCAGACATCGGTGCCCGGGGTCTCGACGAGCAGCTGCTTGACGGCCGGCGAGGTCGTGGCCTCGAGGGTCGCCATCGCGGCGGTGCCGATGAGCACGCCGTCGAGCGGCATCGCGGGCTGGCCGTGGGACGTGGCCCAGGCACCCGTCACGTAGGAGGCAGCGGTCTCGGGCGTGCCGATGCCGCCACCCACGCAGACGACGACGTTGCTGCGGCGGCGCAGGTCGGCGTACGTCGCGAGGAGGAGCGCGTCGAGGTCCTCCCAGCTGTGGTGGCCACCGGCCTTGCCGCCCTCGACCTGGATGATCACCGGGACGGGGGCGACCTCGTCGGCGATCTGGAGGACCTTCTTGATCTGGGCGACGGTGCCCGGCTTGAAGACGACGTACTCGATGCCGCCTTCGCGCAGCTCCTCGATGAGGGAGACGGCGTCGTCGACCTCGGGGACGCCGGCGGTCACGACGACCGCGTCGAGGGCCGCACCGGCCGCGCGGGCCTTCTGGACCAGGCGGTTGCCGCCGAGCTGGAGCTTCCAGAGGTAGGGGTCGAGCAGCAGCGCGTTGAACGCCGCGGTGCGGCCCGGCTCGAGGAGGCCACCGAGGCGCTCGAGGTTCTCGGCGAAGATCTCCTCGGTGACCTGGCCACCACCGGCGAGCTCGGCCCAGAAGCCGGCGTTGGCGGCGGCGGCGACGATCGCGGGGTCGACGGTGGTCGGCGTCATGCCGGCCAGGACGACGGGCGAGCGGCCGGTCAGGCGGGTGAAGCGCGTCTCGACACGCTTGCTGCCGTCGGGGAGCTCGACGACCTCGGGCGCGAACGACGACCACGCGGCGGTCGGGCGCGGAGCGGCACCGGCGACGGTGAGCTCGCGCAGGCCGCGGGCGGTCGTCGGGGCGACGATGCCGATGCCGTGGGCACGGGCGGTCGGGGCGGAGATCTGGCTGGCCAGGTTGACCGGGCCCAGGTCGAGGAGCCAGCGGGCGCCGGCGTTGGCGACGCTCTCGACGGCGGCGGGCCAGTCGATCGGCTCGACGAGCGAGCGGTGCGCGAGGTCGCGGGCCCAGTCGGCGTCGAGGCCGCAGCGGACGGCCCACTCGACGGCGAGGTCGACGGCCTCGGCCAGCTCGGGGTGGTGGTAGGCGGCACGCGCGAGCACCGGGTCGACGGTGACCTTGTCACCGAGGGCCTCGCGCAGGCGGGCCTGGCCGACGGCCGGACCCGAGACGACGGTCGCGGAGGCGCCGTTGACGATCGCCGGGACGATGCGGCTCGAGGCCGGCAGGGTGTCGATCAGCTCCTGCAGCTCGGCGCGGGGACGCGGGACGGCGACGAGGCACTCCCCCAGGAGGCCACGTCGTACGCCAACGACCTCGGTCGCCGCACCCAGGAGGCGGGCGAGGGCGAGGACGTCGGCCTCGTCGGCGCCGTCGAGGACGGCGATCGGGAGGCAGCCCTGGGAGTGGCCGATGCTGGCCACGGCGCCGCGCAGGTCGAGCCCCAGCTCGCGCACCGCGCGGATCGCGGCCAGGTGGCCCAGCGTGATGCCGGGGAGGGAGCGGGAGGGAGCGCGCAGGCGCTCGACCGACGGGAGGTCGGGAGCGTCCTCGACCTCGGAGGAGTGGGCCTCGGCGACGCCGTCGAGCCAGGTCAGCGGCTGGAACTCGGCGTCGGCGTGGAGCAGGTCCTGCGCGACGGGCGCGAGGCGGGCGTCGGCAGCGACGACGAGGGAGCCCAGCTCGAGGCGGTGGACCCGGACGAGCTCGGCGAGCGGCTCGAGCCAGTCGGCGCCCTGACCACCGAACGCGACGGCGAAGGGCGTGCCCGCGGCGAGGCGGTCCAGGAGGCGCTTGGTCGAGGTGCGCTCCTTGAGGGGCGCGGAGGGGGCAGGGGCGGCGGGGGTGAGGGCGGTGTCTGGGGTCACGAGAACCATGAGAACAGAAACATGAGCCTTTGCTCAAGTTTTTCTTGAGTATTCCCTCATGTTTTGAGACGATCCCTGCAGAAGCTTCTCGTTCTATCGACGCGCCCTCGGGGCGCAGGCCCCGGAGGTTGTTGGTGTTCTCCCGAATCGCGATCGTGAACCGTGGCGAGGCGGCCATGCGGCTCGTCCACGCCGTCCGTGACCTCAAGGCGGCTGGCGAGCAGCTGACCACGATCGCGCTCTACACCGACGCGGAGCGCCACGCGATGTTCGTGCGCGAGGCCGACGAGTCCTACGGCCTGGGCCCGGCCTCGGCACGGCCCTACCTCGACCTCGCCGTGCTCGAGCGCGCGCTCGTCGCCTCCCGCGCCGACGCGGTCTGGGTCGGCTGGGGCTTCGTCGCCGAGGACCCGACGTTCGTCGACCTGTGCGACCGGCTCGGCATCACCTTCATCGGTCCCTCCGCCGAGGCGATGCGCCAGCTCGGCGACAAGATCGGGTCCAAGCGGATCGCGGAGAAGGTCGGCGTCCCCGTCGCCCCGTGGAGCAACGGCCCGGTCGAGACCCTCGAGGAGGCGCTCGCCGCCGCCGAGGCGATCGGCTACCCGATGATGCTCAAGGCGACCGCCGGCGGTGGCGGTCGCGGCATCCGCAAGGTCAGCACCGTCGCCGAGCTCACCGACGCCTACCAGCGCACCCGTGACGAGGCGGAGCGTGCCTTCGGCAGCGGCGTCGTCTTCCTCGAGCGCGTCGTCACCGGCGCCCGCCACGTCGAGGTGCAGCTGATCGCCGACGGCCACGGCACCGCCTGGGCCCTCGGCGTACGCGACTGCTCGGTGCAGCGCCGCAACCAGAAGGTGATCGAGGAGTCCGCCTCTCCCCTGCTCTCCCCCGACCAGGTCGCCGAGCTCAAGGCGTCCGCCGAGCGGCTCGCGGTCGCGGTGGGCTACACGGGCGCCGGCACGGTCGAGTTCCTCTACCAGCCCGAGGAGCGCACCTTCGCCTTCCTCGAGGTCAACACCCGCCTCCAGGTCGAGCACCCGATCACCGAGGTGACCACCTCGGTCGACCTCGTGAAGGCGCAGATCCACGTCGCCCGCGGCGGCCGGCTCCAGGAGTTCACCGGCACCCAGGAGCGCCCGGCCGAAGCGGGCCACGCCGTCGAGGCCCGCCTCAACGCCGAGGACCCCGACCGCGACTTCGCCCCGGCCCCCGGCCGCGTCGCGCTGCTCGAGCTGCCGAGCGGCCCCGGCGTACGCGTCGACACCGGCCTCGGCGAGGGCGACGTCATCCCCGCCGACTTCGACTCGATGATCGCCAAGGTCATCGCCTACGGCCGCGACCGCGACGAGGCGCTCGCCCGCCTGCGCCGCGCGATGGCCGAGACCACCGTCGTCATCGAGGGCGGCACCACCAACAAGGGCTTCATCCTCGACCTCCTCGACCAGCCGGAGGTCGTCTCCGGCGAGCCGGCCTGGGCCGACACCGCGTGGATCGACCGCGCCCGCGGCGAGGGCCGCCTGGTCTCCGACGCACACCGGGAGGTCGCCCTGCTCGTCGCCGCCATCGCCGCGTACGACGAGGGAACGGGCGTCGAGCGCACCCGCCTGCTCGAGACCGCCCACGGCGGCCGGCCGCAGGTCCAGCACGAGGTCGGCAAGCCGGTCGAGGTCAAGCTCCGCGGCACGACGTACCGACTGACCGCGCTGCAGCTCGCGCCGGGCCGCTACCAGGTCACGCTCGAGGCGGGCGCCAGCACGGCCACCGCCGACGTCGAGCTCGAGTGGCTCGACCAGTTCCACGCCCACCTCGTCGTCGCCGGCCAGCGCCACCGCATCGTCTCCGCGGTGCACGGCCCGGTCCACCTCGTCGAGGTCGACGGCGTCACCCACCGCGTCACCCGCGACGAGGGCGGCGTCGTCCGCTCGCCCGCCCCGGCGCTCGTCGTCGCGACCCCCGTCGCCGTCGGTGACGTCGTCCCCGCCGGCGCTCCCCTCCTGGTGCTCGAGAGCATGAAGATGGAGACCGTCCTCCCCGCGCCGTTCGAGGCCCGGGTGCGCGAGCTCCAGGTCATCACCGGCAGCCAGGTCGAGACCGGCGCTCCCCTGCTCCGCATCGAGCCGGTCGCCGTCGACGGCGCCGAGGCCGCCGCCGACGTCGAGGGCGCTGCCCTCGTGCTGCCCACGGCCGCCACCCCCGCTTCCCTCGAGGAGCGGGTCGAGCTCGCGCGCACCACCCTCACCGCCCTCCTCCTCGGGTACGACGTGCCGTCGCGCGAGCGCGCCAGCGCCCTGAAGGAGTACCTCACCGCCCGCGACGAGCTGCGCGCCTCCGGTGCCGACGTGATCGCGCTCGACTCCACGCTCGTCGACCTCTTCACCGACGTCGCCGACCTGCACCGCGACCGTCCGGCCGACGAGGAGCGCCGCACCGAGCTGCGCGTCCACAGCTCGCGCGAGCACTTCCACACCTACCTGCGCAGCCTCGACGCCGACCGCGGTGGGCTGCCGGAGCACTTCCGCGACCGCCTGTGCCGGGTGCTCGCCCGCTACGGCGTCGAGGACCTGACCCGCACCGCCGAGCTCGAGGACGCCGTCTTCCGGATGTTCCTCGCGCAGCAGGGTGCGGCCAACGACGCCGACATCGTGATCGCGCTGCTGCAGCGCTGGATCGACGAGCCCGCGCCCGACGCCGCCGTCGCCGGCGACCTCCGGGCCCGTCTCGAGCGGCTCAAGGGCGCCACCCAGCGTCGCTTCCCCGTCGTGGGCGACCTGGCCCGCAGCATCCGGTTCCGCTGGTTCGACCAGCCGCTGGTCGACGCCGACCGCGCGGCCGTGCTGGCCGGCGTACGGGACGAGGTGGCGGCGCTCGCCGCGCCGGACGCGACCGACCGCGAGGCACGGATCGAGGCGCTGGCCACGATCCCGGAGAAGATCGTCGGGTTCCTCGGTGAGCGGATCGCCGCCGGCGCCACGGGCCCGGAGCCGATGCTCGAGGTGATGACGCGGCGGCACTACCGCGACCACCTGGGCGACGTCTCCATCAAGCCGCGCGAGGGACGCGAGCTCCTCCACGCGACCTACGAGCTCGACGGCGCGACGCGTCACCTGGTCACCACGACGGGCACCTTCGACGAGCTGGGTGACGCCTCCTCCTCGCTGGTCCGCGGCCTCTCCTCGGCGCTCGCCGACGCGGCTGCCCCGCAGGACGTCGTCGCCGACCTCTTCCTCCACTGGCCCTCAGCGCCCGCCGGCGACGAGCTGGTCGGCTCGCTCGGCGACGCCCTCGCCGCGAGCGGCCTCATCGAGCTGGCCCGCCGGGTCACCGTCGCCGTCCTGCCGGGCGAGGACGGCCGCGTCGACTACTACACGTTCCGGCCCGAGCCGCCCGCCGGCACCGAGCTGCCCGAGGGCGGCGGCCGCACCGTCGCCGAGGACGACCTGGTCCACGGCGTGCACCCGATGGTTGCGCGCCGCCTCGACCTGTGGCGGCTGCGCGACTTCCAGATCACCCGCCTGGACGCTCCCGAGGACGTCCTGCTCTACGAGTGCGTCGGCCGCGACAACGCCGATGACCGGCGGCTGGTCGCGCTGGCCCAGGTCCGCCAGCTCGCCGTCGTCCGCGACGAGGACGGCACCGTGACCGGCGTACCCCACGCGGAGCGCGCCATCGAGAACTGCCTCGAGGCGGTCCGCCGGGCGCGCACCTCGCGCGGCGGCGCCGGCGTGAAGCTCGACCTCAACCACGTCTGGGTCCACGTGTGGCCGGTCGTCGACGCCGACGTCGAGCAGCTGACCGCCCTCCAGCGGAAGATCACGCCGCTCACCGACGCCGCCGGCATCAGCGAGGTCGTCGTCAGCGGCCGCCTCGCACACCGGGATGGAGGCAGCAACGGGGATGCCCACCCGGCGTCCATCCGCTTCTCGCGCGGACCCGGCGGCCGGGTCGTCACCGCGGTCGAGGCTCCCCCGACCGAGCCCCTCAAGACCCTCGACGAGTACGACGGCAAGGTGCTGCGGGCCCGCCGCCGCGGCCTCGTCTACCCCTACGAGCTGCTCCCGCTGCTGACCGGACCGCGCGGCTCCTTCGTCGAGCACGACCTCGACGACACCGGCGTGCTGGTGCCCGTCGACCGCCCGCGCGGCCTCAACAAGGCCGGCATCATCGCGGGCGTCGTCACGACCCCGACCGCGCTCCACCCCGAGGGCGTCACGCGCGTCGTGCTCTGCGGTGACCCGACCAAGGCACTCGGCGCCGTCGCCGAGGCCGAGTGCTCGCGCGTCATCGCCGCGATCGACCTCGCCGAGCAGCTCGGCGTACCGCTGGAGTGGTACGCCCTCTCCGCCGGCGCCCGGATCTCCATGGAGTCCGGCACCGAGAACATGGACTGGGTGGCGGCCGGCCTGCGCCGCATCATCGAGTTCACCCAGGACGGCGGCGAGATCAACGTCGTCGTGACCGGCATCAACGTCGGCGCCCAGCCGTACTGGAACGCCGAGGCGACGATGCTCATGCACACCAAGGGCATCCTCGTGATGACGCCCGACAGCGCCATGGTGCTCACCGGCAAGCAGTCGCTCGACTTCTCCGGCGGTGTCTCGGCCGAGGACAACTTCGGCATCGGCGGCTACGACCGCGTCATGGGCGCCAACGGCCAGGCGCAGTACTGGGCCGCCGACCTGCCGGGCGCCTTCGACGTCCTGATGGCCCACTACGAGCACACGTACGTCGCGCCCGGCGAGGCCGGCCCCCGCAAGGCCGCGACCAGCGACCCCGCGGACCGCGACGTCTGCACCTACCCGCACGACGACCCGTCGAGCGACTTCACGACGGTCGGCGAGATCTTCTCGTCCGCGAGCAACCCCGACCGCAAGAAGCCGTTCGACATCCGCACGGTCATGCGGGCCGTGGCCGACCAGGACCACGCCACGCTCGAGCGCTGGGCCGGCATGGCCGACGCCGACACGGCCGTCGTCTTCGACGCGCACCTCGGCGGTCACCCCGTCTGCCTGCTCGGCATCGAGTCCAAGCCGGTCCCGCGGCGCGGGTTCCCGCCGGCGGACGGCCCCGACGTCTACACCGGCGGCACGCTCTTCCCGCGCTCGTCGAAGAAGGCCGCGCGCGCCATCAACGCGGCGAGCGGCAACCGCCCGCTCGTCGTCCTGGCCAACCTCTCCGGCTTCGACGGCTCGCCCGACTCGATGCGCAACCTCCAGCTGGAGTACGGCGCGGAGATCGGCCGCGCGATCACGAACTTCGACGGTCCGATCGTCTTCGTCGTGATCTCGCGCTACCACGGTGGTGCCTTCGTGGTCTTCTCCAAGGCACTGAACCCGCGCATGACGGTGCTGGCGCTCGAGGGCTCCTTCGCCTCCGTCATCGGCGGCGCCCCGGCGGCTGCGGTGGTCTTCTCCGCCGAGGTCGACAAGCGCACCGCCCGCGACACGCAGGTCCAGGAGCTCGAGGCAGCCCTCGCCGACGCCGACCCGGCCGAGCGCGGCCGGCTCGCCGTGGAGCTGGGCCGGCTCCGCGCCGGCGTACGGGCGGAGAAGCTGAGCGAGGTCGCCGGTGAGTTCGACGGCGTCCACGACATCCACCGTGCCGTGCGCGTCGGATCGGTCGACGCGGTGATCTCGGCGCAGAACCTGCGCCCGGAGATCATCTCCGCGATCACGCGGGGACTCGAGGGCTGACGCGACAGGAGGCCGGGCCCGTGACGGGCCCGGCCTCCTGCGTTCTCCTCCCCGCGATGCCTCGTCGACGGGTCAGAAGCTGTACGACGTCACGTCGTGCAGCAGCATGTGGACTTCTTCTCCTGTGGTGCGCGGAGCCCCAGCCGTGGTCGTCGTCATCGGGTCAGCCTGCGGCCCTCGACCTGACAACTTCCTGACTGCGCCGCGCGGTGTCGGGTTGGCGAGACGGCCGGGTCGGCCAGGTGCGGTCGATGTCCGCGGCGTTCTCGACGCGCACCGGCGCGTCATCGCCGGACACCGGGGTACGGGGCAGCCCGTGATCATCACCAGCGTGCTCTGCTGCCTCCCTGCGTGCGTCGACCACGGCCAGTGTCCTGCCGCCGGGGCGAGGACGTGACCACCGCCGTCGTCGTCGGCAGCGGGCCCAACGGCCTCGCTGCTGCCCTCACCCTCGCCGCCGAGGGGGTTCAGGTCCGGGTCATCGAGGCCGCGGACACCCTCGGCGGCGGCACGCGCTCTGCCGAGCTCACCCTCCCGGGGCTGGTCCACGACGAATGCTCCGGCTTCCACCCGTTTGCGCTCGCCTCGCCCTTCGCCGCGCGGTTCGACCTCGCGCGGGCTGGCCTGACCTGGCGCTGGGCAGAGGCGGAGACGGCCCACCCGCTCGACGGCGGCCGCGGTGCCGTCGTACGCCGGTCGGTGGCCGAGACCGCCGCCGGGCTGGGCGAGGCGGGCCGCACGTGGAGCCAGGTCTTCGGACCGCTCGTCCAGCGGTTCGACACGATCAGCCAGGAGATCCTGCAACCGGTCCTCCACCTGCCGCGCCACCCGATCCACCTGGCGCGCTTCGGGCTCTCCTCCGCGCTGCCGGCGACCCTGCTGGCCCGCCACTTCCCGACCCCGGAGGCCCGCGCCCTCTTCGCAGGCGTCGCTGCCCACTCCTTCCAGGAGCTGGGCAGCATCGCTTCCTCGGCGATCGGCGTCGCGCTCGTGACCGCTGCCCAGGCCGACGGGTGGCCGGTCGCGCAGGGCGGATCGGTGGCGATCCGCGACGCGATCCTCAAGCGGGCGGCAGAGCACGGCGCGGAGTTCGAGACCGGTCGCCGGGTCGGGTCCCTCGACGAGCTCGGCGGCCCCGACCTGGTCATGCTCGACATGACGCCCCGGGCCGCGGCCGCCATCATCGGCGAGCGGCTGCCGGGCCGCGTGCGCCGCGCGTACACCCGCTACCGGCACGGTCCCGGCGCCTTCAAGGTCGACTTCGCCGTCGAGGGCGGCGTGCCCTGGACCCACGAGGGCTCCCGCATCGCGGGCACCGTCCACCTCGGCGGCGACCTCGCCGAGATCGCCGCCGCCGAGCGTGACGTCACCGCCGGCCGGATGCCTGAGCGGCCCTTCGTGCTGGTCGGGCAGCAGTACGTCGCCGACCCGACGCGATCGGTCGGCGACGTCCACCCGCTCTACGCCTACGCCCACGTGCCTGCGGGCTACACCGGCGACGCCACGGAGGCGATCGTGCAGCGGATCGAGCAGTTCGCCCCGGGCTTCCGCGACCGGATCCGGGCGACGTACGTGCGCTCGACGACGGCGATGAGCGAGCACAACGAGAACTACGTCGGCGGCGACATCGTCACCGGGGCCAACGACCCGCTCCAGCTGCTCTTCCGGCCCCGGGTCGCACTCGACCCCTACGCCACCGGCGTCGAGGGGGTCTACCTCTGCTCGGCCGCCACCCCTCCGGGCGCTGGTGCCCACGGGATGTGCGGCTACAACGCCGCCACCCGCGCGCTTGCGCGGCTCGCGTAGGTTTCGTGTGGCTCAGGCGTCCAGGTGCCGGACCAGGAACTCGGTCTGGTCGGCCACGGCCGCCTCGAACTGCTCGCCGACGTAGATGTCGAAGTGGCTGGCCGGATAGGTCCTGACCTCCCCTCGCGGCGCCCTGCGGGCGTAGCGCAACGTCGGCTTCGGCGGCGTGACGGTGTCCTGCTCGCACACGCAGAACAGGATCGGCGCCTCGACGTTGCGCGCGGCACGGCCCGGTCGGCTGAGGGCGATGGCGGGCACGATCCGCGCCGCTGCCTCGTTGCGGAAGGTCTCCCCCGCCGGCATCAGCGACTGGCAGTCCTCGAGGACGCCGGGACCGGCCATCAGGGCCTTCGCGCGCGCCTCGCCGGCGAGCGGCACGAGCACCGGGGAGCCGCCCCGCGCCTGGGCAACCAGGTCGGCGAGCACGGCGGGCAGCAGCCGGGCACTGCTCACCGGACCCAGCGCCAGGGAGGTCGCCACACCACTGGTGAAGGGACACTGCGCGACCGCCGCGGCCAGCTCGGGGTGGCGCGACGCGACGGTGATCGCGTTGCCCCCGCCCAGCGACGAGCCCCAGACCGCGACGCGCGATCCGTCGAGGGCGGGGTGGGCCTTCACGTAGCGGAGCGCCGACTCCCAGTCCTCGAGCTGCTGCCTGATCGACACGACCTGGCGGAGCGCGCCGCCCGACGTACCGAAGTTGCGGTGGGTGAAGGCAAGAGCGGCGATCCCGGCGGCGGCGAAGCGCTCGGCGAAGGCGTCCACGCGCATCTCCCGACTGGCCCCCAACCCGTGCCCGAGCACGACGACCGGTGAGCGCTCCACACCCTGCGGAAGGAAGAGCCAGGCGGCGCAGCTGTCGCCGTCGGAGTCGAACGTGACGTCGTGGCGTACGACGACATGGCCGGTCATCGGATCGCTCCCGCGCCACGGGTGGTCCCGCGTTCGAGGACGTCGTCGAAGACGCCGGGCTGGTAGAGCGGCAGCTCTCCGCTGGCCTCGGTGTTGGCCATGTAGTCGAGCATCAGCTCCTGACCGATGTCGGAGAGTGCGGTGGCGAGGAACTCGGAGCGCTCGATGTGGAGCCCCTCCTCGAGTCCGGCCGAGCCACCGAAGTAGACCGACCGCTTGATCGCCGCGCGCGACGACTTCGGGCGCGACCCGAGGTGGGCGGCGAGCTCCAGCGCACGGTCGAGCACCCAGGCCGGCTCGACGACCTCGTCCACGGCGCCGACCTCGAGCGCTGCCGCCGGCGTGAACGGCTCGCCGGAGAGGATCGCCAGCAGCGCCCGGTGGTTGCCGACCAGCCGCGGGAGCCGCTGGCTGCCGCCACCGCCCGGCATGATCCCGAGCAGCACCTCCGGCTGACCGATGACGAAGTCGCCGTCCGCCATCACGCGCAGGTCGTTGGCCCAGGCGAACTCGGCCCCGAGGCCGAGCGCCGAGCCGTTGAGCGCGGCGATGAAGATGACGCCACTGCGGTTCATCTTGAGGAAGGTCTGGTGCACCCGCTCCAGCTGCACGGCGGGCCACAACGGCGTCTTCCCGAGCACGGGCTTGAGCCCGCCGGCGCGGTTGACGCCACGCGCCGTACGGGCGAGGGCGGCGGCACCCCGGACCCCGACAGACGGCACCTTCGCGCCGCCCTCCTGCAGCCAGCGCACCTCGGCGTGGGAGACGAAACGGCCGGGGTGCGTGCCCGTGAAGACGACAGCCTGGACCTCCGGGTCGGCGTCGGCGCGGTCGACGAGCGCGTCGAGCTGCTCGGCGATGTCGTTGCCGAAGAGGCCCAGCGGCCCGCCGTCGATGCGGGCGACGAGGACGGCACCGCGGTCCTCGATCTCGATGTTGCCGCGAACTTCTTCTGCCATGACCGGTCTCCGTTACGGATCTGACGGGCGGGGGCGCCCCTTGTCCTCAGACAATAACGAAGTTATTCTGCCTCGACAAGCCCCGAGGAGACGCCGTGAGCAACGCCACCCATCCCCCGCTGGACCACGACTGGATCGTCGTGGGCTCCGGCTTCGGCGGCAGCGTCGCCGCCCTGCGCCTCGCCGAGAAGGGATACCGCGTCGCCGTCGTCGAACGTGGTCGCGACTACGCCGATGAGGATCTCCCCCGGTCCGCCTCCGACCGGCGCTTCTTCTGGGCACCCGCGCTGGGACTGCGCGGGATCATGCGCAACGTCCTGTTCGGGCACGTGTTCAGCTCGACCCAGACCGGGGTCGGCGGGGGAAGCCTGGTGTACGGCGGCGTGCTGTTCCGCGCACAGGATCCGTTCTTCACCGACCCGCAGTGGAACGACCTGGCTGACTGGCAGCAGCTCCTCGCCCGCCCGTACGCCGAGGCCGAGCGCATGCTGGGCGTCGCCACGACGCCGTAGGAGTCCGTGACCATGCGCCTGACGCGCGACGTCGCGGACCACTTCGCCGCCCGCGGGAGCTTCGCTCCGGCTCCGGTCGCGGTCTACTTCGGCGAGCCGGGCAAGACGGTCCCCGACCCGTACTTCGGGGGCACCGGCCCGGACCGCACCGGCTGCACGCGATGCGGCGAGTGCATGACCGGCTGCCGCACGGGCGCGGCGAACCGGCTGACCAAGAACTATCTGTGGTTCGCAGCCAGGGCCGGCGCGACGATCCTCCCGGAGCGCGAGGTCATCGACGTCAGGCCACTCGGAGCCGCCGACGGTAGTCAGGGGTACCGCGTCACGACCCGGCGCCCGGGCAGGCTGCTCAGGCGGGACGTGCAGACGTCCACCGCCCGCGGTGTCGTGTTCGCCGGGGGCGCGGTGGGCACCAACGAGCTCCTCGCCGACTGCAAGGGCCGCGGCTCACTGCCACGCATCAGCAACCAGCTCGGCGCACTGGTGCGGACCAACAGCGAAGCTGTCCTCTCCGTCCTGCTTCCGTCCGACATCGAGACGTGGCGCGACGTCACCGCGAGCAGTCGGGTGATCATCGATGGCGACACCCAGGTCGAGTTCCTCACCTACGGACGCCGCGCCGACGTCATGAGGCTTCTCTTCACGGTGCTGGTCGGTGAAGGAGGCCGCTGGCAGAGGCGGCTGCGCTGGGCGGGCTCGGTGGCCCGGCACCCGCGGAGATGGCTCGCCACCCTTCGGTCAGGCTGGAGCAGGCGGACGCTGATGATGCTGGTCATGCAGCCGCGCGACAACGCGATCCGCTTCCAGGCCAGGCGCCGCCGGCTGGGTCGTGGCTACCGGATCGTGACGCGGGTCGACCCCGGTCGACCCGCGCCGACGTACCTCGATGCCGGGCACGCGGTGGCCAGGTGGCTGGCGGACCGGACCGGCGGCATTGCCCAGAGCAGCGTCTTCGAGGCGCTCGGCAACATGCCGATGACCGCTCACGTCCTCGGCGGTGCCGTCATCGGAGCCACGGACGCGACCGGCGTCGTCGATGCGGATCTCAGCGTGTTCGGCTACCGGAACATGCTCGTCTGCGACGCCGCTGCCCTGCCGGCGAATCCCGGCGTGAACCCTGCGCTCACCATCACTGCGCTCGCGGAGCATGCGATGGCGCAGGTCCCGGCGGCCGGTTTGGGACGATAGCGGCATGGCCGAGGACACGACGACTGCACAGTCTCCCTCCAACGGGATCTCCGAGCGCCTGATCGCCGCGACGGTCAACCTGCTCGCCACCCAGGGACCGGGCGCCGTCAAGGCGCGCACGGTCGCCGCGGAGGCCGGGATGTCGAGCATGGTCGTCTACAACTACTTCGGCGGCGTACCCGAGCTGATGAACGCCGTCTCGGACCACGGCTTCGAGCAGATCGGAGCAGCGTTCGCCGAGATCGGTCCCAGCAGTGATCCGGTCACCGACCTGTTCACGATGGCACTCACCACCTTGGCGTACGCCCGGGCGAACCCCCACCTGTACGACGCCATGTTCGGGCTGTCGACCCGCGCGACCTACCGGCCGTCGACCGACAAGGGAGAGCGTCGCTCGGGGCACTCGCCGGCGTTCACCGCGGCATACGCCCACGTGATCGCGGCGGCGGAGCGGTTGGGCGACAACGGCGGCCTCGTCGTCAACGACCCCCTCGCTGCAGCCGGCGCGCTGTGGAGCTCGGTCCACGGCTACATCACACTCGAGCTGGCCAACCACTTCAGCGACTTCGACGACCCGGTCCGCCAGGTGCTGCTCCCGATGGGAGTCACCCTCTGCATCGGCCTCGGGGCGGATCCCGAGTCGGCGCTGGCATCGCACGAGGCTGCGCTCGCACGGGTCGCGCTCCCCTAGAGCCCGGCGCGGCGGGCGGCCGGCAGCTGCGGGTACGGCGGCTGGTCGAGGCCGAGGGTGCCGCTGGCCGCGAGCGGGCGGGCCTGGAGGAAGACGCCGACCCGGTGCGTCTTCTGCTTGAGCGCATGCGTCATCGCACTCGCGTGGCCGCCCTTCTTGTAGGCGAAGTCCTGCGCGAGGGCGTAGGTCTTCCAGAGGCTGATCGAGGTGTGCTCGTAGGGCAGCTGCGAGGAGATGTCGACGCTGCCACGGTGACCGGGATGATGTGCTGCCCGGCTGGCCGCGTGGACGTTGTTGCGGACGAACTCCAGGAGCCGGCCGCGACGCAGGATCCCGTGCACGATCGCGACCATCGGCTCCCCGTCGGCCAGCGGCGCGGCCCCCTCGGCGGACGGCCTCCAGCCGTGCCACGTGTCGACCTCGGACTCGGAGTCGACCTTCACCCGGACCAGCTCGGTGTCGAGGCTGAACCGACCAGGACCGTCGATCGCCCGGCGGAGCGGGCCTGCGAACGCCGCCTCGGCCGCCTCCGCCGACTCCCAGGCCGCCACCAGCGCGGTGCCACCTGGGACGACGTGCGGGACCAGCGAGCGCGTGCCGTCGTTCGCCAAGTTGACCGACGCACCGCGGAGGCCCGGGATGCCGCCGCCGATGGCGCGCTTGAGGTCACGACGCCACCTGATGCGTCCGCCGGGCGGCCGCTCGAAGACGTCCACCGTGACGAAGTCGGGGCCGCTCATGACGCCAGGAACTCGACGGCGAGCCGGGCGAACTGCTCGTGGTACTGGAAGATGCCGCCGTGGCCCGAGTCCGGGTAGATCACGAGCTCCGAGCCGGCGATGCGGCGGTGCAGGTCCTCGGAGAGCGCGGTCGGGACCATGCGGTCGTGATCGCCGTTGGCGATCAGCGTGGGCACCTGGATGACCGAGAGGTCTGACGGTGCCGAACGGCCGTACTTCCTGATCGCCTTCAGCTGGATCCTCAACGCGGTGAGGGTGATCTCCGCGTCACGATCGTTCGTCCGTTCGTCGAGCCTGGCGATGAACTCCTTCCCGGCCTTCTTCCCGGCGGCGTTGCGCTTGAAGAAGAGGAACTCCTTCGGGTCCGACCGGGTGAGCGTGGCGCGCAGGATGTCCCCGAAGGTCACCCCGGCCACCTTGTCGATGCCCGCGCCGCCACGCGGACCGGTGCCGGTCAGGATGAGGCGGCGGACCAGATCGGGGTGCTTGACGACGAGGTCCTGCGCGACCATGCCTCCCAGCGAGAACGCCATGATGTCGATCTGCTCGAACCCCAGCGCAGCGATGAAGGTGTAGGCGTCATCGGCCATCGCTTCGATCGTGTCCGGCACCCGTCCGCTCGAGGCGCCCACGCCACGGTTGTCGAACGCGACCACGTGGTGGTCGCGGGCGAGCGCGTCGACGATGCGGGGGTCCCAGTTGTCGAGGGTGGCAGCAAGGTGGACGAACAGCACGACCGGTACGCCGCCCCGCGGTCCCAGCTCGCGGTAGGCGAAGGTGACGTCACCGCCCCGCACCGTCTGCGAGGGGGCCTCCCGGTACGAGGTGATCACGCCCGCTCCTCGCCCAGGAACTCCAGCACCTCGGGCACGAACGTGCGGTAGTGCTGGAACACCCCGCCGTGACCGGAGTTCGGGTAGATCCGCAGGCGCGAGTCGGGCAGTCGGGCCGCCATGTCGGCGGAGTGGTCGCTGGAGACCATCAGGTCGTTGTCGCCGTTCGCCACGAACACGGGGATCTTGATCGCGGACAGGTCGTCGGGCTTGTGCAGGCCTCCGCTGGTGATCGCACGCAGCTGCGCGTTGCGCGCCTGGCTCGTCACCGGGCGGACCCTGTCCTGGGTCCGCTCAGCCAGCCGCGCGAAGTACTCGTTCGAGGCCTTCTTGCCTTCCGCGTTGCGCGGAAAGAACAGGAAGTGGCGCGGGTCCTTCCGCGCCAGGAACGCCTTCGTGTAGGCACCGCCCACGATGAACGGCATCTTCCAGATGCCACCGCCGCCGCGCGGTCCGGTGCCGGCGAGGACCATGCGGCGTACGAGGTCGGGGGCCTGGAGCGCGACCATCTGGGCGACCGCGCCACCGAGCGAGAAGCCGATCAGGTCGACCTGGTCGTAGCCGAGCGCGCGGATGAAGGCGATCGCGTCCGCACCCATCTGCTCGATGTCGTGGGGCACCTTGCCGCCGGTCGAGCCGACGCCGCGGTTGTCGAAGGCGATCACGTGGTGCCGGGCAGCCACACCGTCGAGGACGCGCGGGTCCCAGTCGTCGAGCACGGCGGTGAAGTGGTGCAGGAACACCACGGGTACGCCGCCGGGCTTGCCGAGCTCGCGGTAGGCGAACGGGGTGCCGTCGACGTCGACGCTCTTGGTCGGGGTGTTCTTCCAGGTGGTCATGACTTCTTCCTTCGGGACGATGCTGCGGGGGCGGTGGGAGGGACGGGAGCCGGCGACGGACGCGCGTCGAGGCGGGCCAGGACGTCGAGGATCCGACGGTCCTGCGCGAAGCGGGCGTCGAGCGTGGGGTTGAGCAGGCCGCGCAGCGACGAGACCGGCCGCCACAGGCCGGGCCGTACGACGCGGGGCGCCCGGCTCTCGATGCCTTCGACCAGTCCGGCCGCTGCGTGGTCGGGCGTGATCCGCTTCAGCATCGGCTTGGGGAGTGCGCCCATGAGCTCCATCACCACGGGGTCCTCGTCGACGCCGCGGGCGATCATGTCGGTCTGCACGAGCGAGAAGTACGCAGTCAGCACCGAGACGCCGTGGTCGGCGACCTCCACGCGAAGTCCGCGCCCGAGCTGCTCGACGGCGGCCTTGCTCATCGCGTACGGGATCGTGCCCATGCCGTTGAGGAAGGCGAACACGGAGCTGATGAGGACGACCTGCCCCTTGCTCGCGATCACCTGCGGGAGGGCCGCCGCAACCGTGTTGGCCACACCGGTGACGTTGACGGCGAGCGTCGCCTCGATGTCGGCTGCCGGGGTGTTGCGCAGCGTGGCCGCCTTGGCCAGCAGCCCGGCGTTGGCGATGACGACATCCAGCCGTCCGAACTGGTCGACGGCGTGCGCGACAGCCGCTTCGAGGGACGGCCGGTCGCGCACGTCGGCGACGACGCCGACTGCGTGGGTGCGGTGGAGCTCGAGCGCCCGCTCGGGGGTGGTCGGCGCGATGTCCGCGATCACCACACGGGCTCCGCGGCCGAGCAGCGCGCGGGCGGTCGCCGCCCCGATCCCGCCGTTGCCGCCCGTGATCAGGACGACCTTCCCGGCCAGGTCGTAGGTCGCGCGGCTCACTTGAGCCCCCGGCGCTGCCTGAAGGAGACCTTGCCGTTGCGCCGCACCATCGCGACGACGGTGCGGAGTGCGCCCCGTTCGAGGTCCGGTTCCAGACCGCGCGCCAGGCGATGCAGCTGGTCCGTGCTCCACGCCAGGCTGACCACCCCGTCGAGCATCTTCAGGTCCGCGAAGCGGCCGATCACCCGGCGCATCCCGACGCCGATCTCGTGGGTCTCCAGCGATGCCGCGCGGCCCTGGAGGATCACGTGGGCCGCGTCCGTCGTCGTCACGGTCGGTCGGGCGATGCCCACGACGTCGCAGTCCCCCGCCGTGAGGGCGTCCTGCATGCCGGAGCGTGTGCGGAAGCCACCGGTCACCGCGAGCGGCACGGTGCCGGCCGCTGCCCGCACCGAGCGGGCATAGTCGAGGAAGTACGCCTCCCGGGCCCGGGTCGAGGCGGCCTGGGAGCCCGACATCGCCGGGGCCTCGTAGCTGCCGCCGCTGACCTCGATCAGGTCGACGCCCTCCTGCGCCAGGGCTGCGACCACGGCACGGGAGTCGTCCTCGGTGAAGCCGCCGCGCTGGAAGTCGGCCGAGTTCAGCTTGACCGCGACGGCGAAGCCGGGACTGACGCGCGCACGCACACGGCGTACGACCTCGAGCAGGAAGCGCATCCGGCGCTCCGCGTCGCCGCCCCACTCGTCGTCGCGCAGGTTGGTCAGCGGTGACAGGAACTGGGTGACGAGGTAGCCGTGCGCGGCATGGAGCTGTACGCCGTCGAAGCCGGCGTCCTCGCAGACCTCGGCGGCCGTGGCGAACCGCTCGATGATCTCCTCGATCTCCGCACCGGTGAGCGCACGCGGGACCGCAGCACCCGGAAGGGCGAGCGGCACGGCGCTCGGCGCGACCGGCGTGTGGCCGATGTCCATCAGGTTCGACTGCCGGCCCGGGTGGTTCAGCTGGGCGAAGATCGCGGCGCCGCCGTCGTGGGCAGCCTTCGCCCAGGCGGTCAGCTGCGGGAGGGCCCTGTCGTCCTCGATGGCGACGTTGCCCCGCTCCCCCAGGTGCGCGCGGTCGACCATGATGTTGCCGGTGATCAGCAGGCCGTAGCCGCCCTCCGCCCAGCGACGGTAGAGCGTGACGATGCGCTCGTCGGGCGAGTTGTCCGCGTCGCCCAGGGCCTCGCTCAGCGCCGCCTTGGCGATGCGGTTGGCGAGTCGTACGCCGGAGGGCAGGTCGAGCGGATCAGCCAGCGAAGCCATGGGGTTCTCCCGTTCGTCATTGCAGTACGTTCGTAATAGTATGGTCATAATGTTAAAGTCGTGGCAAGCCCCTGGAAGGAGACCCCCGTCATGGCCCGCTACACCGCCGAGCACAAGGAAGCGACCCGCCGCCGGATGATCGAGACCGCTGGCCGGCGCTTCAAGGCCGACGGCTTCGACGGCTCCGGCATCGCGACCCTCGTCGCGGATGCCGGGCTGACCAACGGCGCCTTCTACGGACACTTCGCCTCGAAGGACGACCTCATCGCCTCCGTCGTCACGCAGCAGCTCGCCGACCAGGTGGCGGTCGTCGACGCGCTGCCGGACCTCGAGGCGGTCGTCGGCTACCTCCGGGAGTATCTCTCCCCCGCCCATCGCGACGATCCGGCCGGCGGCTGCCCGTCCGCAGCCCTCCTCGACGAGGTCGCCCGCTGCGACCTCCCGGTGCGGGAGGCCTACACCGCGGGCTCCCTCGCGATGATCCAGGCGATCACGCGTCACCTGGACGGACGCGACCCCGACCGGGTGACCGAGCAGGCGATCGGCCTCTTCTCGCTGCTGGTCGGCTCCCTCCAGCTCGCACGCGCCGTCACGGACCCCGACCTCTCCGACCGCATCCTCGCGGCGGCGTACGACAACGCCATGACCTTGATCGGCGCGTCCGGACGCGCCGGTTCATCAACGAACCAGGAGCAGGAATGAAGGCCTTCGTCGTCACCCACTACGGACCGGACGGAGCCGAGAAGGCCGATGTCCCGGTGCCCTCCGTCGGCCCCCGCGACGTCCTCGTCGACATCCGCGCCGCGAGCATCAACCCGCTCGACAAGATGGTCCGCAACGGCGAGTTCAAGCAGCTGCTGAAGTACAAGCTGCCCTTCGTCCTCGGCCATGACCTCGCGGGTGTCGTCACCGCCGTCGGGTCGCAGGTGACGGAGTTCAGCGTCGGCGACGAGGTGTACTCACGTCCCCGCGATCTCCGGATCGGCGCCTTCGCCGAGAGCATCGCGATCGACGCGGCCGACGTCGCACACAAGCCCGCCACGCTCTCGTTCGCCGAGGCCGGCGCGGTCCCCCTCGTCGCGCTCGCAGCGTGGCAGGCGCTCGTCGACGTGGCCGGCGTACAGCCCGGGCAGAAGGTCCTCGTCCACGCCGGCGCCGGCGGCCTCGGCTCCACGGTCATCCAGGTCGCGAAGCACCTCGGTGCCCACGTCGCGACCACGGCGAGCAGCCGCGACGTCGAGAAGGTCCGCGCACTGGGGGCCGACGAGGTCGTCGACTACACGCAGCAGGACTTCGCCGCGGTCCTCTCCGGCTTCGACGTCGTCGTCGACTCCCTCGGCCCCGAGAGCCTCGAGAAGTCACTCACCGTCCTCAGGCCCGGTGGCCTGGCGATCAGCGTGGTCGGGCCGCCTGACCCCTCGTTCGCCACGCAGCTCGGCCAGCCGCTGCTCAAGCCGGTCATGGCCGTCCTGAGCCGCAAGGTCCGCCGCACGGCGCGGAAGCTCGGCGTGCGCTACTCGTTCCTCTTCATGCAGGCCAGCGGCGAGCAGCTCGCCACGCTTGCCCGCCTGTACGACGACGGCACGCTGCGCCCGGTCCTGGACCGCACCTTCCCCTTCGACCAGACCCTCGACGCGATGGCGTACGTCGAGCAGGGCAAGGCCCGCGGCAAGATCGTCGTCACCCGCTGACCCGGCTCCCGACCCTGCAGGCGAGCGGCAGGCTGGGGCCCATGGTCCCGCCCACCTCCGACGTGCGGCCCTGCCCCGCGGGCGCCCGCGGCTGGTGGACTCGAGTCATCCCCAGAGGAAGGCGGGCCATGACCAGCATCCAGCCGCCGGACGTCCGCAGCGCCGCAGGCCTTGCGGCCCATCCAGGCGACCCCGTCCCCGCGGTCGTGGTCGGCGTGGACGGGTCGGCGTCCAACCACGCCGCAGTCGCCTACGCCGCCGAGCTCGCGGATCGCACGGGGCGGCCCCTGCGGCTCACCGCGGTCATCGACCCCACGGCGGGCGCGGTCGTACGCCGCCCCGCCGCTCCGCGGGCACCCGGCTTCGGCGAGGGCTTCGAGGCCCTGCACGCCGGCCGGGCCCGCGCCACGCAGGACCACCCCGACCTCGCCGTCACCGAGACAGCGCGCTCCGGCTCCCCCGCCGTCGAGCTGACCGAAGCGGCCCGCGAGGAGGCGGTCCTGGTCGTCGGACGTCGCGGGCTCGGCGCCACCCGCAGGCTCCTGCTCGGGTCGACCTCCCTCGGCGCAGCCCGGCGCAGCTCGGTGCCGGTCGTCGTCGTGCCGGACGACGCGCCCCGGCCCGCGCGGCCCGACGCACCCGTCGTGGTGGCCGTGCATCCGGGGACCAGCGGTCGCGCCGAGCTCGACTACGGCTTCGCGCAGGCGCAGGACACCGGTGCCCCCGTGGTCGTGGTCCGGGTCAGCAGCGGCCGCGAGGTCACGCCGTACGACACCTGCTTCGGGCCGGTGTCCGACGCGCAGGACGCGCCCCTGCCCGCGCTGGTCGCGGGCTACCTCGAGCGCTTTCCGGGGGTGCGTGTGCGTACGACGCAACCGACTGGCTCAGCGGCCGGACAACTGCTGCGCGAGGCCGCCGGTGCGTCCCTCCTGGTCCTCGGCCGGCACCGCCATGGCCCGTTCGGCGTCAGTCTCGGGACGGTCGCCCGGACGGTCCTGCGCCAGGCACCCCTCCCCGTCGCCGTCGTCCCGTCGATGGGTCCGCCGGAGGCGGCGTCGCGCTGACGACCGGTGTCGTCGTCAGAGCTGGCTCTGCACACCCGCGAGCAGCTGGCGCGCCATCACGATCCGCTGGACCTGGTTGGTGCCCTCGTAGATCTGGGTGATCTTCGCGTCGCGCATCATCCGCTCGACCGGGTAGTCGCGGGTGAAGCCGTAGCCGCCGAGCAGCTGCACGGCGTCAGTGGTCACCTGCATGGCGACGTCGGAGGCGAAGCACTTCGCGGCAGCACCGAAGAAGGTCAGGTCCGCGTCGCCACGCTCGGAGCGACCCGCGGCGGCGTACGTCAGCTGACGAGCGGCTTCCACCTTCATGCCCATGTCGGCGACCATGAACTCGACGCCCTGGAACTCCGCGATCGCCTTGCCGAACTGCTTGCGCTGCTGGATGTAGCCGAGGGCGTAGTCGAGGGCGCCCTGGGCGATGCCGACGGCCTGCGCGGCGATGGTGATGCGGGTGTGGTCGAGGGTCTTCATCGCGTACTCGAAGCCACGGCCCTCCTCGCCGATCAGCCGGTCGCCGGGAATGCGGACGTTGTCGAGGTAGACCTCCCGGGTCGGACTGCCCTTGATGCCGAGCTTCTTCTCCGGGGCCCCGAAGGAGACACCCGGGTCGGACTTCTCCACGACGAACGCCGAGATGCCCTTCGACCGCTTCTCGGGGTCGGTCATCGCGAGCACCGTGTAGTACTCCGACTCCCCCGCGTTGGTGATCCAGCGCTTCACCCCGTTGAGGATCCAGTGGTCGCCGTCGCGGACCGCGCGGGTCTTCTGGTTGGCGGCGTCGGAGCCGGCGTCGGGCTCGGAGAGGCAGTAGGAGAAGCCACCGTCGCCGTTGGCGAGCCCGCCGAGGTACTTCTTCTTCAGCTCCTCGGAGCCACCGATCTGCACGGGCAGCGAGCCGAGCTTGTTGACCGCCGGGATCAGGCTCGCACTGAGGTCGGCGCGGGCGATCTCCTCGATGACGATGACCGTGGCGAGCGCGTCGGCACCGGCGCCGCCGTACGCCTCGGGGACGTGGGGCGCGAAGAAGCCGGTGGCGAGCAGGGCGTCGTGGGCCTCGCGCGGGTAGCGGGCCTGCTCGTCGACGTCCGCGGCGTACGGCGCGATCTTGTCGTCGCAGATGGCGCGGATGACGGTCCGGATCTCCTGCTGCTCCTCGGACAGGGCGTACATGCCAGCACTCATCGCGGGACTCCTTCACATCGTGGCTGTACTCAGTACCGTACTAGCGGTACTCGATACCGAGAAGTAACATCCCCGGCATGACGTTCACCACACGCGAGCGGCTGATCACCGCGGCGTTCGACCTCTTCGAGGCGCAGGGGTTCGACGCGACGACGGTCGACCAGATCACCACCCAGGCGGGCGTCGGGCGCACCACCTTCTTCCGGACGTTCGGCACCAAGGAGGACGTCCTCTTCCCCCACCACGACGAGGTCCTCGCCCGGGTCGCCGCACGGCTCGGGACCGCGACGCCCGGCACCCGCGCCGTCGCGGTCCAGGAGGCCGCCCGGATCGTCCTCGACCACTACATCGCCGAGGGCGAGGTGGCGCGGCGCCGCTACCGCCTGACCAGCTCCGTGCCGGCGCTCCGCGAGCGCGAGATCGCCAGCGTCGAGCGCTACCGGCGGCTCTTCAGCCAGCACATCACCCACTGGCTCGAGGGTGAGCCCGACGGCGCCCTGCGCGCCGAGCTCACCGCCACCGCGGTGATCACCGCCCACAACCACGTCCTGCGCCAGTGGCTGCGCGGGGCCACCACCGACCTGCCGCGCGACTTCGAGCGCGCCATGCCGTTCGCCCTCCGCACGCTCACCAGCGAGACGGGCGGCCAGACGGTGGTCGTCGTCTCCTCCGCACCGAGCGTCGAAGGAGTCGTCGCCGACGTACGCCGGGCGCTGGCGCGAGACTCCGCCCATGCGTGACCGGCTGATCCGCAGCCTCTACGAGCGGTGCGGCACCGGGTCGGCGTACTGGATCGTCATGGCGACGGCACAGAGCGGCGCCTCCGCACTCGTCGCCTGCGCGACGGTCGTGCTGGTGGCCTCGTTCTTCGATCCGCCGCTCGGCAGTGTGGTGCTGGCCGTGATGGCGGAGGCAGTGTTCACCGTCTTCGCGGTCACCCTCGCGAGCGCGCAGGTGCGACCCCGTCTCGAGCGGTTCCGGTCCTGGCGGCGTGACCCCGCCCCCTCCTCCAGGGAGACGCGCGAGGTGTGGGGCCTGGTGGTCAACGGCACCGCGGACATCTACCGGCGGTGGGCCGGCCGCACGGTCCTCATCTCCGTCGTGCCCATCCTCGCCATCACGCACTGGGCATGGAGCGTCGACTGGGCGGGCGTCGCGGCGATCCTGGTCGCCACCATCGTGCCGGCCTACTACGCGACCGCGGTCGCCTACTCGACCTCGGAGCTGCTCTCGCGACCGATGGCCGAGGAGATCGCCGCCCGGGCTCCCGAGGTCCCCGTCTACCAGCGCGGCACCTCGCTCGCGCAGCGGCTTCGCGTCTCCGTGCCGGCGTACACCACGACCGCCGCGATCCTCACCGTCGGCGTCCTCGGCCAGGCCAACGGCGCGGGCGCCCTCGCGGTCACCACCGTGACCGCGCTCGCGGTCGGCGTCCTGCTCTCGCGGGAGCTCACCGTGCTTCTCTCCGATGCCGTCACCGACCCGATCCGCCGGCTCCAGCACCAGCTCGCCGCCGTGCGCGACGGCGACTACGAGGCGCGTGCCGCGGTGCTGAGCAGCGACGAGTTCGGCGAGCTCGCCGACGACGTCAACCGGATGACGCAGGGCCTCGCCGAGCGCGAGCAGATCCGCAGCGCCTTCGGCACGTACGCCGACGAGGCGGTCGCCGCGCTGATCCTCTCCGGCGACCTCCCGCCCGAGGGGTTCGAGGTCGAGGCGACGATCCTGTTCTGCGACGTCCGCGGCTTCACCCCGTGGGCCGAGAGGCTCGCCGCCCCCGAGGTGATCGCGGCCCTCAACGACGTCTTCACCACGATCGTCCCGATCGTCAGCGCGCACGGCGGACACGTCGACAAGTTCCTCGGCGACGGACTCCTCGCCGTCTTCGGCACGCCCCGCCCGCTGACCGACCACGCCGACGCCGCGGTCGCCGCGGCGTGCGCGATCGTCGAGGCGGTCAACCACGGCCCGAGCGGCCTGCAGGTCGCGTGCGGCATCAACACCGGCACTGTCGTGGCCGGGCCGCTGGGCGGCGCCGGCCGCCTCAACTTCAGCGTCATCGGCGACGCGGTCAACGTCGCCGCCCGCGTCGAGGCGGCCACCCGCCAGACCGGGGACGACGTGCTCCTGACGCGCGCGACGCGCGACCGGCTGCGGCGCGAGCACGACCTGGTGAGCCGCGGCGCCATCGAGCTCAAGGGGAAGTCGAGCGCCCTCGAGCTCTTCGCGGTCGGGACGAGGCAGCCCACGCCCTCGCCCTGACGCCGCCGCGTCAACCCGCTGCTGCTCCGGTGTGCACGGCGAGCGCCACGCGAAGGCACGCCTCGCAGGCGTCCGGGTCCCGTGGATCGAGGGGCCGCTCCCAGAACGTGTGCCAGCCCACCGCGAACCTGCCGCACGCGGTCACCGCGGCACCGTCCCTCTTCAGGTGATGGCGCCCCCACGGCAGCCGTTCGACCGAGAAGGACCTCGGCTGCATCTGGGGCGCGGTCACCAGCCACTGCTCCAGCATCGTGGTCACCGCCCGGCGCCGGAGGCGTGGCGACGGAGCTCGGTCTTCGCGAGCGCGTTGCTGTGGACCTCGTCCGGCCCGTCGGCGAACCGCAGCGTCCGGATCCCGGCGTACGCCGAGGCGAGGGGGAAGTCCTGCGAGAGGCCACCGGCGCCGTGGGTCTGGATCGCCTTGTCGAGGATCCACTGGACCGTCTTCGGCGTCGCGATCTTGATCGCCTGGATCTCCGAGTGGGCACCCTTGTTGCCGACGGTGTCCATCAGCCACGCGGTCTTCAGCACCAGCAGGCGGAGCTGCTCGATCCGCACGCGCGACTCGGCGATCCAGTCGCGGATGACGCCCTGCTCCGACAGCTTCTTGCCGAACGCGATCCGGTCCCCGGCGCGCTGGCACATCAGCTCGATGGCACGCTCGGCGACGCCGATGGAACGCATGCAGTGGTGGATGCGGCCCGGCCCGAGCCTCGCCTGCGCGATGGCGAAGCCGTCGCCCTCTCCCCCGATCAGGTTCGCCGCCGGGACCCTGACGTCGGTGAACGACATCTCGGCGTGCCCGCCGTGGTCGTGGTCGTCGTAGCCCAGCACGTGCATGCCGCGCTCGATCCCGACCCCGGCCGCGTCGCGGGGCACGAGGATCATCGACTGCTGGCGGTGCCGGTCGGCGGACGGGTCGGTCTTGCCCATCACGATGAAGACCTTCGCGTTGGGGTTCATCGCCCCGGTGATCCACCACTTGCGCCCGTTGAGCACGTAGGAGTCACCGTCGCGCTCGATCCGGCACTCGATGTTGGTGGCGTCGGAGGAGGCGACCTGCGGCTCGGTCATCGCGAACGCCGACCGGATCTCGCCGTTCAACAGCGGCTCCAGCCACTGCTCCTTCTGCGCTGCCGTGCCAAACCGCGCCAGCACCTCCATGTTGCCGGTGTCGGGTGCCGCGCAGTTCAGGACGGCGGGAGCGAGCTGGATGCTCCGGCCGGTGATCTCGGCGAGCGGGGCGTACTGGAGGTTGGTCAGGCGGCCGCCGTGCTCGTCGGGCAGGAAGACGTTCCACAGGCCACGGCGTCGTGCCTCCACCCGGAGCTCCGCGAGGACCGGGACGGAGTCCCAGGCCCAGCGGTCCTCCAGCGCGGCGAGCTGCTCGTGGAAGGTGGCCTCCGCCGGGTGGACGTGGCCGTCCATGAAGTCGAGCAGGTCCTCCTGCAGCTCCCGGGTCTTGAGGTCGTAGTGAAAGTCCATCCGGCGTCCCCTTCGAGTTGATCATCTGACTGTATCAGGTGATCAAATCTATTCGAGCTCCATCGTCCGCTTCAGGTTGCGGAGGCGGTACTGCGACAGGAGCGCATAGCCGAGGGCGACCAGGCAGACCAGGCCACCGGAGAGCAGGAGCACGTTCGTGTTCACGAAGACGCCCGAGCGCGGGGCCGTGGCCGTCGGGTAGGCGGCCCCGCCCTGGCTCTGCAGCGCCGCGTCCCCGGCGTACGGCGCCGCCACGGACGCGCCTTCCGCTGCCACCCCGCCTGCGGGTGCCGCGACCCCACCGGCTCCCGGATCCGGGAGGGAAGGGTCGGCAGCGGCGGCCTGGGGCGTGGCGCTGCCCGTGCCTCCCGCGCTGCCCGTGGCCGACGAGGCGGCTGCGGACGAGGTCACCGCGCGCTGGCCACCCGAGGCTCCCGTGCCGGCTGCCGGCGCCGTCGCGGTCGCTGTCACGGGGATCCGCGCGATCACGATCGGCGCGGTTCCCTGCAGGTAGCAGCCGAGGTTCTCGGAGACGTTGCCGAGCGCGGTCTTGTTGTTCGCGACACCGTTGAAGGCAACCGTCGCGGGGCTGGAGGTGGCGGTGTTGGGAGCCCGGCGCTCGTTGCGCGGGAGGGTGATCGTGACGCTCCCGCTGGCATTGGCCGGCACCGTGAACGGCTGGAACGTGATCGGCGCCGTGATCACGACCGGGTCGGTCCACGGGAACGGCGCCGTCTGCCAGCGGTTCGCCGCGACATCGGTCGTCCTGCCGTTCGCCGTGGTGGCGACCGACAGGGTGCTCGAGTAGCCGTCCGCCTCGGTCTCGCCGACGGCCTTGCCGTCCTGATAGGCCTTCTCGGGGAACTGCATGCTCGCCGTGCCGGACAGCGACACCGTCTGACCGGGCCGCACCGAGGTCGGCGCATTGAGCGACATCCTGAGCGTGACGTCGTACGACTCCACCGGCAGCCCCTTGGGCCTGGACTGACAGATGTAGGCGCCCTGACCCGTTGCACCGCCCTGGGTGGCGCCGACGGAGGGCACGGTCCAGCCGGTGGAGGCCAGCCCGACAAGGGAGACCGCTGCGGCAAGGGCAGCGCGCTGCCGGAACGAGGACTTCATGGTGGTCAACTCCGATTTCTGGGACGGGGGTCAGGAAGAGGCCGCGGCAACGGCGCTCAGGCGCCGCAGCCGGCGCCGCTGGAGGAGGGCACCCGCGACCGCGGCTCCCGGGAAGACGGCGAGGAAGAGCCCGAGGACCCACCCCGCCACGAAGGTGGCGCCGCTGCGCGTTGCGGCCGGTATCGAGGCGCTGGCCATCGACGTCTTCGTCGACGTGCCGACGGTGGCCGGTCGCGTCACTGGCGCTGCATCAGCCGACGGCCCGCCCTGCACCGCCTCAGCAACCGCGGGAACCGCCTGCGAGAGCGGCGCCGCCTCCCCCGGCTGGGAGTCGGCCGGCGGCGCCGAGGCACCGCCGGCGGAAGCAGCCCCCGGGGAGGCGGCTCCGGACGTCGCCCCACCCGCTGCCTGTGCCGCATGCGGACCTTCAGTCGCCAACGGGATCCGGGCGATCCGCGCCTCCGGGCCGGGGTCGTCGTCCGTCCAGCAGGCGAAGTTGCGCTGGGAGGGCAGCAGGCCGGTCTGCGCGACGTGGGCCGTGAACGTGACCTTCGCCGGAGCGCCGACGATCCTGGTGGAGGTGTCCTTCGCCGCCGGCATGTCGATGACCACGGCCCCACGGGCATCCGACGGAACGGTCAGGTCCGGATAGGAGACGTTGGCACTGAGGACGAGAGGGGACTTGAGCGGGACGGCGGTGCTGACCACCGAGCTCGGCTTCAGGTTCCGCGTCTCGTCGCCCACGTGGACGACGAGGTTGAAGTCGGTCGCATCGATCTTCGCGTCCTGGCCGAAGAGGGCCCTGGACGCCTTGACGTCCGCGTCGGAGAGCGCCACGCCGAGGTTGCCGCTGAGCGACAGGGTGTCCCCCGGCCGGGCGGAGTCAGGCGGGCTGACCAGGGCGAACGTCACCGGCGTGCTCGCCGGCTTGGTGCCGTAGTCGCCCTGGCACTGGTACGTGGCCGAGCCGCCCTCCGGCACAGACTCCGCTCCGAGCGCTGCGCCCGGAACGGCGAACGCGACAGCGCTCACGGCGATGAGGGCCGCGACGAGCGTCGCGGCGGGCTGGTGGTCCTTCACGGATTCTTCTCCTCAGGCTTGGGACAGGGCGCGGGACGGCGGGACGTACGACGCGCGTTCGACGGGCACCAGGGCAGTCAGGCGCACCGCGAAGACGGTCAGCACGACGACCACGGCGATGGGGAGCACGGGAAGCACGACGTGTGGATCCAGGTCGAGCAGCTGCGCCACCGAGCCGCCGGCGACTACCCCCAGCAAGGAGCCGGCCACCACCCCGAAGCACGCCGCGATGCCCGCCACCACGGTGAGCCTGAGCGACAGCAGGCCGTGCAGGCTGGTGCGCTCGAGTCCGATCGCGCGGAGCATGGCGTGCGTGCGCGCGCGCTCGTTGACGGAGAGTGCGGCGGTCGCAGCGGCACCGATCACCGCAACGAGGACCGCGATCGACAGGATGCCCACCGCCGCCGCACGCGCCGTCGCGAAGGCGCTCGCCACCCGGAGGTCGAGGATCGCTGCACCACTCACCTGCAGCTGACCGCCGAGGATCGCGATGCCGGTGACCTGGTCGACCACCTTCGCCCGGTCCGCTCCGGCAGCCAGCTTGAGCCAGACCTCGTTGACCGTCGTGGGCCCGGAGACCTTCTTCAGGGCGGCGCGACTGACCAGGGACGGCACCGGAAGGTCGTCGACGTACTGGACGTGCATGCCGGGGATGCGCCCGTGCGGCCCGCGCACCGTCACCGGCTTGCCCCGGAAGAAGGGCGGGAAGCCGCTCGACCGGATGTAGACGGTGTCGTCACGGACCTCGTGCACCGGGAACCCGAACGGCAGCCCCACACCGAGCGCCGTGGCATCACCACCCGCCGTCCCGGTCGTGAGCACGACCTTGCCGTCGTGGCCGCGGCCGCGCACCGAGATGCCGCTGCCGAAGGTCACGGGCACCGCCTCGGCGACGCCGGGAACGGCGGCGAGGCTGCTCACCGTCTCCTTCGCGATCGGCGCTCCGGTGACGAGACCGACCATCAGGTCCGGCGACGGTGACGTGTCCAGGCGAGCCGACGTGGCCCCCTGGACCGACGCGAGGCAGACCATCGACATGGCGATCATCCCGACCGCCAGCGTGATGGCGACGGCCTCCACCGTGGCGGCACGCGGACGGCGTACGACGTCGAGCAGGCCGAGCTTGCGGTCCGCCGAGGAGACCCCCGCCCCGACGGCTCCGGCCACGGCGCGCAGGGTCACGGCGAGGAGGAGGCCGAAGCCGACCAGCATGGCCAGGACGCCGGCTCCACTCGCCATGCCGGACGCGGCCTGCATGCCGACGATCGCAGCGACGGCTCCGCCCGCGGTCAGCACGAGCGCGACGACGGTTCGCAGTCGTGACGGTGGCCGCGCCGACGGCGGGGAGGACTGCAGGGCTGCCGAGGGCGGGATCCGGGCAGCGAGCCAGGCCGGGACGAGGGAGCCCGCAGCCGCGAGCAGGAGCGCCACGAGCAGCGGCACCCAGATGGCGTAGCCGGGCACGGTGAAGGAGTCGGACTGCAACGCGGGCAGACCGGGCACGAGGCCGACCAGCGGTGCCGCCAGCCGGGCGAGGCCCACACCGACGAGGACGCCGATGACACCGCCGACGAGGCCCACCAGCAGCGCCTCGCCGGCGACCATGCCGGCGACGTAGCGGCGATCGGCACCCACGCAGCGCAGGAGCGCCCAGCTCCTCCGGCGTGCGGCGAGGCTCGCACCGGCGGTCGTCATGGCCGTGACCGCTGCGACCAGAGAGGCGACACCGGCGAGCCCGGCGATGACGGCGTTGAGTGCGTTGATCTGGGTGAGAGCAAGGCTCTTGTCAGCATTGAGGATGTCATCGGTCGACTGCGGCAGCCCGCGCGGTGCGACGGAGTTGATCGCGTTGACGACGGCACCGGGATCGGCGCCGGAGACGGCCTTGACGAGCAGCGAGTTGGGTGCGGAGAGCCCCGAGAGCTGCCGCACCGAGGCCGTACTGGCGACGCCGTACATGGTCCGCTGGTACTGGAGCACGCCGCGGGTGTCGACGACGCCGACGACGCGGAAGCTGAACCGGCCGATGCCCGGCTGGCTGATGGCGACGAGGTCGCCGAGACCGATGTGCAGCTGGTCGAGCGTGTAGCCCGACAGCGCGATCTCACCTGCGGCCGCCGGCGCCCGCCCGTCCGCCCATCGCTGCCACTGGAAGGGACGATGGGTGTTCAGGGAGTCGAGGGTGACGGCACGCGTCACCGCGCCGACCTGGGCCACGGCGACGGCGCTGTACGACGTGCCGTAGGCGTCGACGTCACGCAGGGCGCCGATCCGGTGCTGGTCGCGCGCCGAGAACCCCTCGACGCCCGAGGAGCCAGTGCTGACAGCATCCTGGCCGGTGGCCACGCCCGCCTTGTCGACGACGTCGACGCCGGCGTACTGCACGGTGAGGCCGGTGTCGATCGCGGTGTGCATGCTCGCTCCGAGGACGAACGCCGTCGCCAGCGCCGCCGCACCGAGCGCGATCGTCCCGATCGCGACGACGGCACGCGCCGGCCTCCGGCGTACGTCGGCGAGGGCCACGAAGGCGAGGGCCCGGACGAGGACGTCGAAGCGCGACCTCGCCCGCTGGCGGACGGTCATCAGTGCTGCCCCGCCCAGGGAGCGGCGGGGCTGAAGTCGGTGCGCGCAGCCTCGTTGGAGCGGACCAGCGTCAGCTGGCCGGCGGCCATGCGGTAGACCTTGTCGCCGGCCTGCTCGACCTTCGGGTCGTGGCTGATGGCGACGACGGCGTGGCCGTGATGGTGCGCGACCTCGAGCAGGGTGGCGATCATCTGCTCGCCCGACTGCGTGTCCAGCGACGCCGTGGGCTCGTCGGCGAAGACGACCTCGGGGTCGGAGACCAGTGCACGCACGACGGCGATGCGCTGCTGCTGACCGCCGGACAGCTGCGTCGGGTAGTGGTCGAGGCGCTCCCCCAGCCCGAGGGAGTCAGCGAGTGACTGCATGCGGGCCTCGTCGACCTTCCGGCCGTCGAGCTGCATCGGAAGGGCGATGTTCTCGCGCGCCGTCAGCGAGTCGATCAGGTTGAACGACTGGAAGACGAAGCCGAGCCGGCGGCGTCGCATGCGGGACAGCGTGCGGTCACCCCCGCGCGTGATGTCCTGGCCGCCGATGTGGACCGAGCCGCTGTCGGGCCGGTCGAGGCCGGCGAGGACCTGGAGGAGCGTCGACTTGCCGGAGCCGGAAGGCCCGGCGATCACGGTCAGCTCGCCGCGCTGCACGTCGAGGTCGACGTCGTCGAGCGCACGGATCTCGGACCCGTCCGGTGCGCGGTAGGTGCGCCTCAGGCCGCGCGCCACGACGATCGCGCCGGACTCCGGACGCCCTGCGTCGGTTGTGCAGGGTACAACGAACTGATCAACTGACCTAATCATGTGATCGAGTCTGTTAACTCAGTCACTTGGTGTCAAGGAATCTCCAGAATTCAGCCCGGTATGCCCAGTCCATGGACAGCCCGAGGCGGTCCGATGGCCGTGAGGGCACGGGCCGCGACGCGGACCCGCGCCGCGCCGTCCAGCACACGCGCTCCGGCCGCGCCGACGTCCGCCTCCGCGCGCCCCAGGAGCAGCCGGGCGAGCTCGTCCACACCTCGGTCCGCACCGCGACACGATCGCTGCACCTCCTCCGCCGCGCGTCGCACCAGCGCACCGCAGTGCGCCCCGGCGACGGCGACCGAGAGGTCGGCCCGCTCCCCCGCCTCGACGACCGCGGCCGCGAACGCGGCGAGCACCCGTCCGCTCTCGATCTCGACGTGCAGGTCGTCCAGCCGGCGCAGCACCGACCCGAACTCCTCCCCCGCGCTGCCGTCCCGCAGCGTCGAGTCGAGGTGCTCGACAGCCAGGTCCAGGCAGCGCGTGGCCATGCCGACCTGCTCGGCCGCGCGGAGCGCCGCGTCCATGTGGAGCGCCCGGCGCAACGTCGCGCCGGCATCAGCCATCACAGGCTCGGCGGGAACGCCGGCGAAGTGGACGTCGGCGAGCAGGCGCGACGGATCGGGGGTCACCCGCGGCACGAGGGCCGCGTCCGTCGCCGCGACCAGGTGGAGCGCGACTCCCTCCGCACCGGCGACCGGCACGATCAGGATGTCGGCATCCCATGACCCCGCCACGCCGGGAACACGGCCACGCAGGCGACCGTCGGCGCCGACGGAGACCAGGCAAGCAGCCGCGGCATCCTCGGCGGCGGTCGCCCACGGGACCACGAGCGCGGCCCGGCGGGCGCCCGTCGCAAGGTCGCCGACGAGGCCATGGCCTGCGTCGAGCAGGATGCGCGTCGCGACGACGGCACTGGCCAGGAAGGGGACCGGAGCCAGATGTCGACCCAGCTCCTCCAGCACGGCGGCGGCCTCCCGCGCCGACGCCCCGGCGCCGCCCAGCCTCTCCGGCACGAGCAGGCTCGGGAGTCCGAGGCCCGCCAGTCCCGCCCAGAGCGACGACACCGCTGACCGGTCGCCGGCCCCAAGACGGGCGACGCTCGAGGGGGCGCACGCTGTCGCCAGCAGCTCGCGGAGGCCTGGGCAGTGCGCCTCCTCGTCCACGGCACCGAGCTGCCGAGCACTGTCCACCCGAGACTCCTTCCGAGCTCCACGACACCACCGACCCCCGGGTGTCCAGACCCTACGCTGTGTATAGTCAATTGACTAGGTCGTTTGATCAGACGGAGGCCGCGATGCGGAGCACCATGCAGGACCAACCACTCTCACTGAGCCGACTCCTGCGCTACGCCACCACCGTGCACGCCAGGTCGACCGTCACCACCTGGACCGGTGAGACCACCCGCACCAGGACGTACGGCGAGCTGGGCGCTCGAGCCGCCCAGGTCGCGCATGCCCTGACCCGCCTGGGCGTCCATCGCTCCGACCGCGTTGCGACGTTCATGTGGAACAACGGCGAGCACCTCGAGGTCTACGCCGCGGTCCCGGCGATGGGCGCGGTGCTGCACGCCCTGAACATCCGCCTCTTCCCCGAGCAGCTCGTCTACATCGCCAACCACGCCGAGGACCGGGTGGTCTTCGTCGACGGGTCGCTGCTCGACACGTTCACCCCGCTCTTGCCGCAGCTGGCGACGGTCCGCCACGTGATCGTCGTCAACGGCGATGCCGGCGCCCTCGAGGCGCCGGCCCACGTCACCGTCCACGCGTACGAGCAGCTGCTCGCGCAGGAGCCCGCCACCTACGACTTCCCCGTCGTCGACGAGGACGCCGCGGCGACCATGTGCTACACCTCCGGCACCACGGGCGACCCCAAGGGCGTGGTCTACTCCCACCGCTCGCTCTACCTGCACGCGATGCACCTGACGACTCCCGGCGCGATGGGCCTGTCTCCGCGCGAGCGCTGCCTGGCGATCGTCCCGATGTTCCACGTCAACGCCTGGAGCCTCCCGTTCGCAGCACTGATGTCCGGTGCCTCGCTGCTGATGCCTGACCAGCACCTGCAGCCCGAGCCACTGCTGGCACTCATGGCCGCGGGCCGGCCCACCCGCGCGGCGGCCGTCCCGACGATCTGGTCCGGGATCCTCGCCCGCCTCGCGTCGCACCCGCAGGACATCAGCCACCTGAGTGAGGCCTTCGTCGGCGGGTCCGCGGTGCCTCCCGCGCTGATGCAGGCCTTCGAGGAGCGGCACGGCGTGCGGATCGTCCACGCCTGGGGAATGACGGAGACGTCCGCGGTCAGCACGGTGGCCCACCCGCCCGCCGACCGTCCTGACGACGAGGCCTGGCAGTACCGGCTGACCCAGGGGCAGTTCCCGGCACTGGTCGAACACCGGATCGTCGACGACGAGGGCGCCGTCGTGCCGCACGACGGCAGCTCCCTCGGCGAGCTGCAGGTCCGCGGTCCGTGGGTCACCGGCGCGTACTACGCACCCTCCCCGACCGCCGACGCGGGCGACCACTTCGACGACGGCTGGCTGCGGACGGGCGACATCGGCAGGATCACGCCCGACGGCTACCTCACGCTGGTCGACCGCGCCAAGGACGTCATCAAGTCCGGCGGTGAGTGGATCTCGTCGGTGGAGATGGAGAACGACGTCATGGCGCACCCGGCCGTCGCGGAGGCGGCCGTCTTCGGCGTACCCGACGACAGGTGGGACGAGCGGCCGTGCGTCGCCGTCGCGCTCGCCGACGGCGCCGATGCCGACGTCATCACCCTGCGCGCCCACCTGGCCGACAGCTGGGCGCGGTGGCAGCTCCCCGAGCGCTGGGCCTTCGTCGACGCGGTGCCGAAGACCAGCGTCGGCAAGTTCGACAAGAAGACACTGCGACGGCTGTACGCCGCCGGCGAGCTGGCGATCACCTACGCGCCATGAGGCGCGGGACCGCCGCGCGGCGGCGCCTCAGTCGCCGAGGTACGCCGTGAGCATCGCCGTCGCGGTCGCGGTCTCCCGGAGGATCATCTCCTCGTCACCATGCGTGATCAGCTGCATGTTGAGGCCGTCGATCAGTCCGAAGATCACGCGGACCACCGTCTCCAGGCGCTCCTCGGGGAGAGGCGGCGTGGCCGCCCGCAGGAAGCCCATCCACGCCTGGAGGTAGGTGTCGTACTGCTTCACCGCCATCGCCGGGTCGTTGCGCTCGGCCCAGAGCCAGATCTCGACCTGGGCCCGGTTCGCGGCGGGCTCGGATGCGGCACGCCGCATCGTCCCGTTGAGCAGGTCGGCGGCGATGTCGGCCGCCGGGCGCGCGTCAGGCACGGCTGCCTCGAGGTCGGCCTGGACGATCTGGTGGAGGTGCTCGAAGATCGCCCAGAGCAGGTTCTCCTTGGTCTGGAAGCAGTAGTGCAGCGTGGCCAGTGGAGCACCGGCAGCCTCGGCGATCTTGCGGGTCGTCGCGCCGTCCGCTCCCTCCCGGGCGATGACCTCGATCGCAGCCTCGATGAACTGCTGTCGCCGTACTTCGGTGGGAACGTGTGCCACTTCGCCTCCAGGGCCCGTCGATCTCGACTAAGTCGTTTGAACAAGTCGAGACTAGCAGGCCCTGGTGCGGGGAGAGGGCGAGAGGGAGATCAGCGCGCCGTACGGGCTCCCTTGCTGGCGAGGGTCCTGACCGGCAGGTCGAGGATGGTGCGGAACCCGGGCTCTGCCGCTGCAACGGCCGAGACCGCGTTCGCCGCCATCGCCACGGTCGACAGGAAGCTCTCGTAGCCGCCCGGAGCGTCGACCCGGATCGTCTGCTCCCGCCCGACGATGGTCAGTGAGTCGCCGCGCTCGAGCTCATCGGTCTCCTCGAAGATCCCGAACCGGGTCGCGAGCTCCACGACCGCCGTTCCGCCGACGAGGCCTCGCGCGCGGTGCACGACGCCCGCGACCGTACCGGCGGGCACCGTGAGGTGCTCCCCCACCCGGTCCCCCGCAGCGAGCACGTCCCGTTCGACCGGCTCGACCACGATCGCGTCGAGGTCCCACTCGAGACCTCGGGCGAGAGCCGCGATGCTCTGGTCGAACCCCACGTGGCCCATGACCTGCCCGGCAGCCCGGCGTACGTCGAACTCCTCCGGGGTCAGGCCGAGGCCGAACTTGTGGAGGATCGCGCCGTACCGCCGCATGTCGGCCGTACGCCGCACCGAGATCCGCTCGACGCCCGTCGTGAGGCCACTCAGCACCAGGGGAAGCGTGTCCATGAGCATGCCGGGGTTGCAGCCCGTGCCCAGCACCGAGACTCCGTTGGCACGCGCCAGCGTGTCGAGGCGGGCGACGACCTCGGGATGGGCGTACTCCGGGTCGCGCAGCTCCTCGCAGATCGAGACCACGTTGGTCCCGCGGACCAGCAGCGCGGTGAGAGTCGCCTCGATCCCCTCGAGCCAGGAGGAGGTCGCCACGACGGCCACATCGACCTCGGGAAGGTCGGCCGTTGTCGCGACGACCGCGACCGTTGGAGCGCCGTCGACGACCGATGACAGGGAGACGCCGGCGAGCTCGGGGCGGAGGTCGACGGCGCCGACGAGCTCGCAGTCGGCGCGTCGAGCGAGCACCTCGGCGATGGCGAGCCCTGTCGCTCCGAGCCCGACGATCGCGACCCTCAACTGACCCGTCATGCGAGCACCTCGGCGAGCGCGTCCGCCGTCGCGTCCACGTCGGACTCGGTGTGCGCCGTCGAGAGGAAGACCTTGCCCGACGGCATGAACAGGAACCCGCGCCGCAGCATCCCCTCGAGGATCGCGTCCCAGCGGCCGCCCGTGCCGTGCAGACCGGTGCCGCCCCCGTCGGGGACGTACTGCAGAAGCGAGCCGACCCGGTTGAGGCTGCCGCCCTCGGGAGCGTCGGCGAGCACCTTGCCCACGGTCGTGTCGAAGTACGCCGCCACCGTCTCGAGGCGGTCGTAGACCGTCGGGTCGGCGAGGACCTGCATGGTCGCCTCGACCGCAGCCATGGCGATCGGGTTCGAGTTGAAGGTGCCCGCATGGACGACACCGGCCGTCACCTGGTCGACGAGGTCGGCCCGTCCGACGACGGCGCTCTGCGTGAACCCGCCGGCGATCGCCTTGCCGAAGACCGACAGGTCGGGGCGGACGCCGTACTTCTCCGCCGCGCCGCCACGCGCGATGCGGAAGCCGGTGATCACCTCGTCGAAGACGAGCACGACACCGTGCTGGTCGCAGAGCGCACGGAGCGTGGGGAGGAAGTCGGGCAGTGGAGCCTCGACGCCGCCGTTGCTGACGATCGGGTCGACCAGCACCGCGGCGATGTCGCGCTCCCGCGCCTCGGCCAGCAGGCGCTCCGCCATGGCGATGTCGTTGAAGCGTCCGACCACGAGGTCGTCGAGCCCCGTCGGGCTCTGTCCCCGGCTGGCGGGCAGCGCCGGCTGGTCACTGTCGGCCTCGGCCAGGCCGGCGTACACCGAGTCGTGCCAGCCGTGGTAGCTCCGGGCGAACTTCAGGACCCGGCGCCGGCCGGTGGCCGCGCGGGCGAGCCGGAGCGCCACCTGGACCGCCTCCGTGCCGGTGTTGCTCCAGACCAGGCGCTCTCCATGCGGCACGGCGTCGAGCACGGCCTCGGCGGCGAGGTACTCCAGCTCGTGGCCCGTGCCGACCACCTGCATCCGGGTGGCGACGTCACGGACGGCATCGACCACGTGCGGATGGCCGTGGCCCAGGACGAGCGGCCCCCAGGCCATGACGTAGTCGACGTACCGGTCGCCGTCGAGGTCCCAGACGTGGGCGCCGCGCGCCTCGCGGACGAACAGGGGGTGGGGACGCATGGCGGAGCGGAGGCCCGACCCCACGCCGCCGCCGATGCTGCGGCCCGCCCGCTCGAAGGCGGCACGCGAACTCTCCAGAGCCATCAGTCAGGATCTCCTTGCCGAAAGGTCTTGTTCATTCGACTGTATCACTTGATCATGTTTCCACAGTTCCCGAGAGACAGGCAGACCATGACCGATCACGACGACGTCGACCTGAGGCAGTTCGGCTACGACCAGGAGCTCGACCGGGCCGTCACGCCCTTCGCCTCGTTCTGCGTGGGCTTCGCGCTGATCAGCGCCACCACGGCCGTCTACGCCGGCTTCGGCTTCGGCCTTCTCACGGCCGGCCCGGCCTTCGTGTGGACCCTGCCGCTGGTCTTCCTGGTCTTCGCGGTCTGGGCGATGATCGCGGCCGACCTCGCGGTCAAGCTGCCGCTCGCCGGATACGCCTACCAGTGGACCAGCCGGCTCGTGCACCCCAGCCTCGGCTGGTTCACGGGCTACCTCGGCCTGATCGGCTTCATCTCCGGCTTCACCGGCGTCGCCTACACCTTCGCGACCTACTTCGCCGGACTGTGCGGTATCGCGGAGACGACACCGCACCTGGTCGGCATCACCGCAGTCGTCCTCTTCGTCTGCCTGCTGATCAACGTCTACGGCATCCGGCTCGCGACCGCGATCAACAACATCGGCGTGATGCTCGAGATCATCCTCACGGTCGGGATCACGGCGTTCGTCCTGATCCTCGTCGTGCTGGTCCGGCACGACGGCCAGCCGGTGAGCTACCTGGCCTCACACGGCGACACCGCCTCGTCGCCGTACGTCTTCGCCTGGATGGTGGCCAGCCTCGGCGCCATGTTCGGCCTCCTCGGGGTCGAGGCGCCCGCCGACATCGCCGAGGAGACCAGGTCCGCGCGACGGGTCATCCCGCGCACCATGTTCCTGGCGCTCGCCACGGCTGCCGCGATCGAGTTCTTCATGTACGTGACGTTCCTGCTCGCGATCGGCGACGAGGACGCCGTCGCGGCCAGTGCGACGCCGATCGAGGCGATCATCTCCGCGCAGGTCTCCCCCGCCTTCGCCGACGTCGTCGTCGCGATCGCCCTGACCAACATCCTGGTCTGCGTGCTGGCGAACATGCTCGTCGCGTCGCGCCTGCTCTACGCCATGTCGCGCGACAACATGACGCCGTTCTCGCGGCTCTTCGACACGGTGTCGCCGAAGCACAAGATCCCGACCGGCGCCCTCGGGGGCTCCGCGATCATCGCGACGTTCTTCCTCGTCACCGCACTCTTCAACGAGAGGGCGTTCGCCTACATCCTCGGCATGGCGACCATCGGCTACGTCGGCGTCTACATCCTGACGACCGCGGGCATGCTCGTCGCCGATGCGCGCGGCAACTTCCCTCCGACCGAGCCCGGCTTCTTCGACCTCGGTCGCTGGCGCAGGCCGCTCCACATCATCGGCCTGCTCGCGTTCAGCGGCTTCATGGCCGCGCTGACCCTGCTGCCGGACTTCCGCCCGAACGTCATCCCGCTCGCCGCGCTGATGGTCCTGGGCACCGGCTGGTGGCTCCTCGTCCTGCGTCGCCGGATCGCCCGGGGAGACGCCGGGCCACGCTCACGTGCGCGTCACGAGCAGGCGGCGCCCGCGCCCGTCCGCTGACCGGAAGGCCCCGAGCACGCGGCACCGTGCACTCCTTGCATGTCCAAGCGGTGAGTGCATGGTGCACCGGGCTGCCTGGATCCGGGTGCGCGGTGTCGTAGCCCTCTCCGCGACCCGCACCTGAAAGTGGTCTGCATCACGACCGAGCGAGAGGAGCATCCCCGATGCTGCGCGAACCGACCATCCCCCCGCGGACGTCCGGGGCCGTTGCTGCCGCAGGCGCCGGCGCCGTCGCCACGGTCGTCATCCGACGCTCGGCACAGCGGCGGAACGAGTCGTTCGGCCTGGAAGCACCCCGGAGGCGACCCGCCCCCACAGCTCCGGTGCGCCTCGTCGAGGAGATCTCCCCCTCCGCCAAGCCCGAGCAGCCCGCGAGGAGCCGCTGGTCGGTGATCCTCGCGTACGGCGTCCTCGCCGCCGCGACCCAGGCGCTCCTGGTGAACTACGCCCCGGTGACCGGCGATGCCGCGCACCACTTCGGCGTCTCGATCACGGCGATCGGCTGGCTCTCCTCGGTCTTCCCGCTCGTCTACGTGGTCCTCGCCATTCCGGCCGGCCTCGTCCTGGACCGCTTCTTCCGTCCGGCGCTCGTCCTCGGCGTACTGCTGACCGCCGGCGGCGCGTTCCTCCGTCTGGTCGCCGACGACTACACCTGGGCACTCGCCGGCCAGTGCGTCGCCGCGGCGGGCCAGCCCTTCATCCTCAACGCCATCACCGGCCTGGCCGTCGTCTATCTCGCCGAGAAGGACCGCACCGCAGGGATCGCCATCGCCTCGTCGGCGACCTTCGCGGGCATGGTCGTCGGCTACCTGCTCGGGGCGGCCCTGCCCGGCGAGGACCACATCCGCACCCTCACGATGATCACCGCGATGATCGCCATGGACGCCGGCTTCTGCTTCCTCGGCGCCCTGCACTTCGTGCGTCCGCTGGCGGGCGTCGACTCCATCCCCTCGGAGAACGGCCTGCGGGCCCTCCGCTCCGCCTTCGGCAACCGTCACCTGCGCCGGCTCTGTGCCGTCGTCACCATTCCGATGGGCACCTTCATCGCGCTTGCGACGTACGCACCCGCACTCCTCGAGCCGGCCGGCGTGTCCGAGACGAGCGCCGGCCTGATCCTGGCATTCACGATGATCGCCGGCGTCATCGGCTGCGGCATCGTGCCCGTGTGGGCCGAGAAGCACCGCCGGGAGTTCCCGCTCATGGGTGCCGGCATCGTGATCACGGCAGGCGCCTGTCTGCACCTCGCCATGATCCCGAGCACCCTGATGGCCTACGTCATGCTGATCGGCGTCGGCTTCGTCCTGCTGCCCGCCCTGCCCATCGTCCTCGCGCTGACCGAGCAGCACGCGCCGGACGCCGAGGGCACCGCGGCCGGTCTGATCTGGCTCGCCGGCAACCTGGGCGGCGTCGTCATCGCCACGATCGTCGGCCTCCTGGTGACCCGACCGTCCCTCGCGTTCGTGACGCTGGCCGGGGTCACGATGCTGGCGATGCCGGCCCTGCGCTGGTTCAAGCGCCTCGAGGACGCCGAGCCGGCCCACCACGCCGGGAGCTAGTCGGAGGCGATGTCGGGCGCGACATCGAGCACGAGCAGGGCCGCGGCGACGTGGGTCGGGTTCTCCTCGACCTTCACGGTCGACAGCTCGTTGGCCCGCGAGACCCGCCTCTCGACGGTGTTCCGGTGGGCGTAGAGCGTCGCTGCAGCGCGCGTGGTGTTGAAGCCACACTGCACGTAGGTCAGCAGGGTCTGGCGCAACGCCTCGTCCGCCTCCGCGAGCGGTCCGAGCGTGTGCACGACGAACCGGCGCGCACTCGCGCGGTCCTTCGTCAGCGTGTCGATCAGCTCGACGTCGGCGTACGCCGTGAAGCGTCGGCGCGAGCCGAGCCTGACGATCATCGCCTGGGCCGCCAGGGCGTCCTGGTGGCTCGAGCGGAAACCGTCGAGCCCCGGCCCGCGCCGGCCGACCGCGGTCCGCACGAACGGACTGCCGGTGATCAGCTTCTCGATGTGGTGCAGGTCGGGCGCGGTGTTGCCGGAGAGCCAGATCCAGCGTGACGTGGTGCTCGCGCGTGCGACGAGCGCATTGCGCCCGGCGGGCGAGGTGCGCAGCGCCGTCACGACGTCCTCGAGGGCGTCCACGTGCTCGGGATCGTCGACCCAGAGCACGAGCGCCTGGTGGGGACGCGCGAGGCGGTAGTTGAGCCGCCCCTCGGCGTACTCCTGCGGGATGGAGGTGCCGCTGGCGATCGTCTGGATCATCGCGATCGCACCGGCATCGGCATTGCCCAGCGCATCGGCGAGGCTGGCCTCACGCAGCACCCCGAACCAGTCGACGGCGTACTGCCCCATCGACTGGGCCGTGATGTCCAGGACGTCGACCAGGAGGTCCGGGTCGGTGCAGGTGGCGACACACTGCGTGAGCCAGTGCCGCCACGCGACCGCGAGGGCTGCGCGCCAGCCGTTGGCGAAGTCCGGAGCCAGGCCGCGCGCCGCCAGGTCACGGATGTACGCCGTGGCCCGCGGGCCCAGGTAGGGGTCCACGCGACGGCCGGGATGCTGGATGTTGGAGGTCAGCCACTGCAGCAGATCGGAGCGGTTGAGCTGCCGGTCCTCGACCGCCAGCGACGCATCGGAATCGAGCGCGGGATCGTTCTGGGCCACGCGCGCCGGCCCCGTCAGCACATCGGTCAGCTCGTCCGCCTCGGCGACGAGCACCTGGCAGACTGCCCTGATCACGTCCGCGGCCTCCGGCGAAGGAAGCGGCCACAGTTGTTCCATGAACGGCAGTCTGCCGTGCTCCGGTGGTGCCGGAACAGTTATGCGAGCACTCCGTGGTCGACCCTCAGACGGGCGGCGATCCGCTCCGCTGCGCGCAGACCCGTGAGCACAGCGCCGTTCATGCTCCCGGTCCACTCGCCCGCCGTCTCGGTGCCGGCCCAGTGGATCCGCCCGTGGGGCTCGGTCAGGGCCGGGCCGTATCGCAGCGCTGCGTGGGGAGCGACGACAGGGTTCGGTCCGCCCGGGGCGAACGGCTCGAGGTTCCAGCAGTGGTCGATGTAGTCGATCGGATTCGCGGCATGCGGCCCGTAGAGGTCGGTCAGCTGCCGCACGACCATCTCGCGTCGAACCTCCGGCGGATGCGTGTCGAACACGCGCGGGTCGCAGAACGCCATGAGGATGCCCGGCCCTGCCGGGTCGGGCGAGACGTCGTAGGTGATGAAGACCGCCCCGGTGTCCGTCACGGCCTCACCCGAGAGGCCGTTGGTGCGCCAGAACGGCCGGTCGTACGCCACGAAGGCCTTGCTGAGCTTGCCCAGCCCCCAGGACCGGGCGAGTCCCTGCGCCACTTCGGGCAACGCCGGCTCGAAATCGATGCCCAGCCGGTGCTCGGTGGCCGTCGTGACGATCGCGTACGTCGCCTCGACCTGCGCCGTGTCGGTGAAGACCGTGACACCGGTGTCGTCCTGCTCGATGCGGCGGACGGGGGCGTCGGTGACCACGCGGTCACCGAGGGATGCGGCGAGCCGGACGGCGATCTCCTGCGTGGTCTCGCGATACCGCTCGTCCTGCATGCCACCCTCGTTGTCGAGCATGTGGTCGAAGCCACCGAAGGCTCGGATGGTGCGCAGCACGTGCAGCAGCGACACGTCGCTGGGCTGGCAGCCCCACTCCACCTTCGAGACGATGGTCATCATCGCGCGGGTGGTCGCCCGGGCGCGCTTGCGGTCCAGCCACTCCTCGAACGAGATGGCATCGAACTCGGCGGCGCGCGGGGAGGCCCAGGGGGCGTCGGGGTTGATGGTGCTCGCCAGCTTGTCGAGAGCCAGCTGGATCCGGCCCATGTTCACCAGGGTGGCCGGCGAGAGCTTGGGGATGGTGCCGTTGTAGGTGTGCCGCCGCTTGGCCAGCCACAGGACGTTGCGCCCCTGGCTGAACTGCGGCGTCGTCGTGCACCCCATGCGCTCGGCGAGGTTGCGGATGGCGCTGTGCCGCTTCGAGACCCAGGTGGCGCCAAGGTCGACCTTCACGCCGGCGACCTCGCCGGTGAAGGAGCGGCCGCCCACGCGGTCGCGGCCCTCGAGCACGAGGACGGAGTGGCCCAGGCTGCTGAGCCGGTCCGCGGCACTGAGACCGGCGAAGCCGGCCCCGACGATCACGACATCGGCGTACGCCGGCATGGCTGCGACGTCACGAGATTTCGACATGGTTTCCTCCTGCGGTGACGCGGTCGGCCTGTCCGGCGATGTACCGCGTGATGGGTTCGACGAGTGATGCGGGGATGTGGTGGCCCATGCCGGGGATCACCACGTGCTGTGCCGACGGGATCGCCGCGGCGCTCGCCACGCCACCGCTCGGCGCGACCATGAGGTCGCGGTCGCCGTGGATGACGAGGGTGGGTGCCGTGATGGTGCGCAGCTGGGCCGTGCGGTCGCCGGAGCGCTGGATCGCCTGGATCTGCCGGGCGACGCCGTCGGCCGGGTCCCCGGCGCTGCGGTCCCAGCCACGTGCGGCGATCCGCGCCTCCTCGGCGTCGTCGATCGGGTACGCCGACCCCGCGATGTGCTGCGTCAGCCGCAGGTGCGCGCGCACGGCGTCGGTGCGCGTCCTGAGGGCCGGGGCCGTCACGAGCAGGCGGATCGTCGACTTCGCGGGCTGACCGACCTTCGTCGAGCCCGTCGTGGAGTAGATCGAGGTCAGCGACAGGACACGCTGCGGGGACGTGGCCGCGACGGTCTGCGCGATCATGCCGCCCATCGAGCGACCGACGAGGTGCACCTGCTCGATGCCGAGATGATCGAGCACCCCCACGCAGTCCCGTGCCATGTCGGCGAGGGTGTAGCCGTCCTGACGCGGCCGTGCGAAGGCCTGGCGCAGGATGCCCGGCGGCGGCGTCGTGACGAACGTCGACTGGCCGACGTCACGGTTGTCCATCGTGATCACGCGGTAGCCCCGTGCGACGAGGGAGGCCACGAACGAGTCGCCCCAGAAGGTCTGGTCCTCCCCCAGACCGGCCACCAGCAGGATCGCCGGATCGGTCCCGGAGCCGTGGTCACGGAAGCAGATCCGGATCCCTGAGGCGAGCTGGGCGAACTGGTCCACCCCCTCCACCTCCGTCACCTCAGACATGGACCGTCCTCCGCTCCTCGGAACCCACCGTCGAGACCGGGCGGGTGCTGAACCTGAGGTGCTCGTCGAAGACCGGGCCGCGGAGCAGCTTCGCGTCCTCCTGGTAGGACATCGACATCCGCCACGGCGGCGTCGTGCCCTGCTTCGGCAGGAAGGGTGCTCCGCGCCTGGCGTAGCCGGAGGCGAGGTCCATCACCGGGCGGTGCTCCATGCCGGGCTGTGGCACCGGGACCGCCTCGTGGTAGCCGTTCTCCTCCATGTGGCGGAGCAGGTCGATGAAGTAGCGGCACATGAGGCTCACCTTCAGCGTCCACGACGAGGTCGTGTAGCCGATGGCCATGGCCCAGTTCGGGATGCCGCTCAGGAGCATTCCGCGGTAGGCCACGGACTGGGCGAGGTCGACCTTCTCACCGTCGACGACGATCGGCATGCCGCCGAAGAGCTGCATGTTGAGGCCGGTGGCGGTCACGATGATGTCGGCCTCGAGCTCCTCGCCCGACTCGAGCACGATGCCGCGCTCGCTGAAGCGGAGGATCCGGTCGGTCACGACGGAGGCGTCGCCGCGCTTGATGGCGTCGAAGAAGTCGCCGTCCGGAGCCAGGCAGAGGCGCTGGTCCCAGGGGTTGTACGGCGGGTTGAAGTGCTTGTCGACGTCGAAGCCCTGGGGAAGGCGCTTGACGTTCTCGTGGCGGATGAGCTTCCGGCCCGCGTTCGGGAACCGACGGAGGCCCTTGACCACGGCGCGCTCCATCCAGATGTTCTTGAAGCGGGTGGCGGCGTAGCCGCGCTCCTCACCGAGCAGCTTCGTGAGGGTGAGGGCCATGCTGTCGACCCGCGGCATCGACATGATGTACGTCGGCGTGCGCTGCAACATCGTCACGTGCGCGGCCGCACCCGGGCCGGTGAGCATCGCCGGCACCATCGTCACGGCGGTTGCGCCGCTGCCGATGATGACCACCTTCTTGCCGGTGTAGTCCAGGTCCTCGGGCCAGTGCTGCGGATGGACCACCACGCCACCGAAAGCGTCGCGCTCGGGGAACTCGGGCGAGAAGCCCTCGTCGTACTTGTAGTAGCCGGTCGCGGCGAAGACCCACTCCGTGCGGATCAGCCGGGTGGTGGTCTCACCGGTGCCGCCGTCCGTCACCTCGACCGTGAGCGTCCAGAGCGCGTCCTCCGTCGACCAGTCCGCCCGGACGACCTTGTGGCGGAAGCGGATCAGCTGCGTGACCCCGTTCTCGTCCGCGGTCTCCTGGAGGTAGTCCTTGATCAGGTGCGCGTCCGCGATGGCGTGCTCGTGGCGCCACGGCTTGAACTCGTAGCCGAACGTGTGCAGGTCGGAGTCCGACCGGATGCCCGGGTAGCGGAAGAGGTCCCACGTGCCGCCGATGTCGTCGCGTCCCTCGAGGACGGCGATCGACCGTCCCGGGAGCTCGCGGGTGAAGTAGGTCGCCGCGCCGATTCCGGAGATTCCTGCTCCGATGATGACGATGTCGAGCTGCTCGACCGCCTCTGAGATCACTGTTGCCATGGGTGCCCACTCCTCGTCGCGCCATTGCTGATGCGACCCACTGTCACGAGCACGCGGCGCAGCCACAACGACAGCGCGCACCTGCTTGGGACGACGACGGTGCACCGTGCACCCACTTCGTCCAGCACGCCTGTCCAGCCCCGCAAAGCCATTGACACCCGGTGTCGCACACCACACTCTCGATCATCTGATCAAGTCTTTTGAACATGAGAGTGAAGGGGCGAGACCGATGAAGGTTCTGCTTTTCCTGCTGTCCGATCTCTGGATGATCGCGGCCTGTTTCACCTTCGGATGGCGACTCATCCGGACGTACGGCAACTACCTGCTCGGCCTGGAGCTGGCCGTCGTCGGCACGTCGGGGACCAACTTCCTCTTCTGGTCGCTCTTCAGCGGCAGCACGGAGAGCCCCTTCTACCGCCTGGCCTACACCTTCGACGCGTTCTCGCGGTCCTTCGGCGCCACGCTGATCCTCATCGTCGGCCTGATGGCGGTCACCCACCGCTACAAGCCGGGCACGGTCGTCGACATCTGCCTCTTCTCGCTCGCGGCCATCGGCGGAATCCTGCTCGGCGGGAAGCACGACGACACCCTGCACGTCGGCGTCGCGACCTTCTACGTCGTGATGAACCTGATCACCACGGCGTTCGTCCTCTACTTCGCCAACCGGGTGCGCCAGATCGGCGCCCGCAAGGAGGCCTTCTGGGCCACGCTGGTGACGCTCGCGGCATGCCTCATCGCGGTCACCTACGACTTCTTCCCGTGGTGGTTCGACGACGCTGACCGCACGTGGTTCTACACCGCAGCCCTCACCACGTGGGGCTCGCAGGGCGTCGCATACTTCTTCGCCTACCGCAAGCTCGACGACCACAACAAGGCAGTCGACGCCGCAGAACCTCCGGTTGCCGAGGCCCGGGCATGAGCCAGGACGTGCGGGAGGTCAGGCTCCACACCTTCAGCGGCTGGATCGACCCGCCGACCGACCTCCAGCCCGCCGTCAGCGGCGAGGTCACGTGCGACATCGCGGTGATCGGCGGCGGCGTGGGCGGCATGGGCACGACGATGCGGCTCGCGGAGCGCGGCCAGGACGTGGTCCTGATCGAGGCGGAGTTCCTGGGCTACGGATCCAGCTCGCGCAACGGCGGTCACATCTCCGGCGCCCCCGGCGGTGACCTGCGGATGCTCAAGCTCTTCTACCCCCGGCAGATGAAGGGCATGGTGGTCCTGGCCGACCACGCCGCGGAGTACCTCCAGGGCAAGATCCGCGACCTCGACATCGCGTGCGACTACGTTCCCAACGGCCTTGCCATGGTGGCGATCTCGCCCCTCCAGATGCTCCGCATCAAGACCTGTGCCGCGATCCTGAAGAAGGCCGGTGGGCGCGGCCACGTGGGCACGGCCGAGCAGCTCGGCATTCCCCGCGCCTTCGTCGGCGGCATGAAGGAGGGCGTCGGCGGCATGCTCAATCCCGGCAAGCTCTGCAGGGGGTTGCGCGCCGACGTCATCTCCTCCTCGGCCCGGGTCTACGAGCAGAGCAAGGTGACCGACGTACGCCGCCGTGACGACGGCAAGGTCGTCATCGCGACACCGGGCGGCACGGTGATCGCCGACAAGGTCGTGCTCTCCACCAACGCCTACGCCGGCGAGTGGGCCATCACGCCCGACCGTCTCTCCGTCCCCGCCTACCTCATCGAGGCCGAGACCGAGCCGATCGACCCCGCGCGGATCGAGGCGCTCGGCTGGACCAGCCGCACCGGCACGATCAGCCAGCACCAGATCATGGAGCACTTCCGGGTCACCGAGCGCGGCACGATCGTGATCGGCGTCCGCCGGATCGAGCGCGGCACCAGCTACCCCCTGCCCAAGGACAAGGCGCCGGACCTGGGCCTGGTCAAGGAGCTCGAGGACGCCTTCCACACCCGCTTCCCGTCGCTCGCCGACGTCAAGGTGGCCCAGGCCTGGGGTGGCTGGATCGCGATCACGTCGTCGTGGATCTCGCTGGCCGGCAAGCTCGCAGACAACATCTGGTACTCGTGCTGCTGCAACGGCCACGGGCTCGCGCAGGCGCCGTACATCGGATCGCTGATCGCCGACAACATCGTCGACGGCACCATGCACGACGACCTCAAGGGCATCTGGCTCGACGAGCCGAAGTTCCCGCCGTTCCTGATGATGAGCCCGGCCGGCCTGCGCACCGTCTGGGCCCTCGACCGGCTCTGCGACGTGTTCAACGGCAGCGCGCGGCGCGCCCGTCGCGCAGCCGTAGCGATCGCCTGACACCCCTTCACTCCCCAACCAGCGCACGCGACGGGTCGTGGGCGCGGAACAGGAAGCACCTCTCATGACGAACATGTACGCCGTCACCGACCCCGCCACGGGCGAGGTCGCAGCGACCCACCCGACCGCGACCGACACCGACATCGATGCGGCGCTCGGGTCTGCGACCCAGGCGTTCCGGGCCTGGTCGAAGGTCAGCACTCTGGAGGAGCGCGTCGCCCTCCTGCACCGGGTCGCCGACCTGCACAACGAGCGGGTCGACGAGCTCGCCGAGATCATCCATCGCGAGATGGGCAAGCCGGTCGCCGATGCCGCCGGCGAGGTCGAGTTCTGCGCGGCGATCTACGCCTACTACGCGGAGAACGCCGAGAGGTTCCTGGCCGACGAGCCGATCGACCTGCTGGACGGTGAGGGCCACGCCCTGGTCCGCCGCCAGGCGATCGGGCCGCTGCTCGGCGTGATGCCCTGGAACTACCCGTACTACCAGGTGGCCCGGTTCGCCGCCCCGAACCTCGCGCTGGGCAACACGATCGTGCTCAAGCACGCCCCGCAGTGCCCGGAGTCGGCTGCCGCGCTGGAGCAGCTCTTCCTCGACGCGGGCTTCCCCGAAGGGGCCTACGTCAACGTCTACGCCACCAACGAGCAGGTCGCCGACATGATCGCCGACCCCCGCATCCTAGGCGTCTCCTTCACCGGCTCGGAGCGTGCCGGCGCGGCGATCGCGGAGACCGCCGGCCGCAACCTCAAGAAGGTCGTCCTCGAGCTCGGCGGCTCCGACCCCTTCGTCGTCCTCTCGACCGATGACCTCGACGCCACCGTCGAGGCCGCGATCGGCGCCCGCCTGGAGAACGCCGGCCAAGCGTGCAATGCCGGCAAGCGCTTCATCGTGGCCGACGCCCTCTACGAGCCGTTCGTCGAGAAGCTCACGACGGCGGTCCTCGCCGCTGCCGACGGCCTCGCTCCCCTGTCGTCCGTCGCAGCGGCCGAGCGCCTCGAGGAGCAGGTCCAGCGCGCCGTCGCCGACGGCGCGACGCTGGCGACCGAGGGCAAGCGCGAGGGTGCGTGGTTCCCGCCGGGCGTCCTCACCGGCCTCTCCCCCACGTCGGACGCCGCTCGCGAGGAGCTCTTCGGCCCGGTCGCCACCGTGTACCGCGCGGCGTCCGAGGACGAGGCGATCGCCCTCGCCAACGACACGACGTACGGGCTGGGCTCGTACGTCTTCACGACCGACCCCGAGCAGGCGATGCGCGTCGCGAACCAGATCGAGGCCGGCATGGTGTTCGTCAACGGCGTCGGTCTCGACGGCGTCGAGCTCCCCTTCGGCGGCATCAAGCGGTCCGGCTTCGGTCGCGAGCTCGGTCGGTACGGCATCGAGGAGTTCGCCAACAAGAAGCTCATCCGCGTCGCCAACTGAAGGGGCAACTGACATGACCATCGAATTCAAGGCCGCCGTCTTCAGGACGCCCAACGAGCCGATGACCATCGAGACCGTCTCGATCCCGTCGACTCCCCCGCCCGGCGACGTGCTCGTGCGCATGAAGGCCAGCGGGCTGTGCCACAGCGACCTCCACGTGATCGTCGGCGAGTGGGAGGTTCCGACCCCGATGATCCTCGGCCACGAGGGCGCCGGCGTCGTCGAGGCCATCGGCGAGGGCGTCACCGGCGTTGCCGTCGGCGACCACGTCGTCCTCACCTGGACTCCCCCGTGCCGCCGGTGCCGCTACTGCGTGAGCGGTCGTCCGGTGCTCTGCGACGAGGTGGCCAGGCACTCCGCCAACCACCTGTCGTTCGACGGCAGGACCCGCATCACCACGCTGGACGGCGAGGAGGTCTACAGCTTCGCGGGCGCCGGCACCTTCGGCGAGTACGCGATGGTGCCCGAGTCGGGCGCCATCCCCGTGCGCGCCGACGCCCCCTTCGCGCAGGCCTCGCTGGTCGGCTGCGCGGTCACCACCGGCGTCGGTGCGGCGATCAACACCGCCAACGTCCGCCCCGACGAGACCGTGGTCGTCTTCGGCTGCGGCGGCGTCGGCCTCAACGCGATCCAGGGCGCCCGCCTGGTCGGCGCGCGCAGGATCATCGCCGTCGACCTCTCCGACGACCGGCTCGCGCAGGGACGTCACTTCGGCGCCACCGATGTCATCAACTCGGCGAAGGAGAACCTCGCCGAGCGGATCGGGGAGCTCACCGACGGCCGGGGGGTCGAGGTCGCCATCGAGGCGATCGGCCTCCCCGTCACCATCGAGGCCGCCTATGCCTCGCTGGCGCGCGGTGGCCGCGCCATCGTCGCGGGCCAGGTGCCTGACGGCATGACGATCACGATCGACCCGTTCGTCATGTCGGACTCGGAGCTGAAGCTGATCGGCTCGAACTACGGATCGAGCCGTCCGGCGATCGACTTCCCGCAGCTGGTCGACCACTACATGAACGACCGCATCGACCTCGACGCGCTGGTGACCCGCGTGATCAAGCTCGACGAGATCAACGACGCCTACGACGAGATGAAGCAGGGCATCGGCATCCGCTCGGTCATCTCCTACTGACCCGGCTCATCCCGGGACCGCTGGTGGGCATCGGCCACGACACGCCACAGGCCGATGCCCACCACCAGCGAGATCAGGCAGCCGAGACCCGTGTCCACCACGCGCTCCACCAGGACCTCGGCCGGTGCACCGTGCCCGAGCGAGGTGAGCACCAGCACCAGCGGCGTCATCACGACCGAGTACGCCGTGTAGTTGGCGACCTTGAGGTGGCCCCGCACCGCGGCGATGACGCCCACCACCGCGACGACGACCCAGGACGGCACCGACTGCAGCAGCACGATGCCCACGGCGACACCGAGGACGGTCCCGAGTCCGCGGGAGATCGTGCGGATGAGGGCGTCGCGCCGGTCGGGCTGCACCACGATCACCACGGTCAGCAGCACCCACGTCGAGTGCGACCCCGGCAGCACGTTGACGAAGACCGCCGCGACCGCCATGCACGCACCCATCCGGACGGGGTACTCCCAGCCGGCCCAGGTGCGCATCCTCGCGCGCCACGTCGCCGCGTCGACCCGCCAGGGCCTCGGCGTACGTGCGGGATCGGGGCGGGGCAGCCGGAGCACCAGCCGACCCGCGCCGTACGCCGCAAGCGTGAGGACGCCGCCGAACGCCGCGCCCGCCGCGAAGCAGGCGGCGAGCAGCCCCGTCGCCAGCGGAGCCGCAGCGAGGGTCGAGCCGACGATCATCGTGACGACGAACTGGATGCGCGTCTTCGCCCCCGCCGGGCGGAGGCTGCCCAGCGCCATCGCGGCGATGGAGACGAGGACGATCGCCGTGCTCGAGGCGACCGATCGCCCGCCGAGCTCCTTGCCGACGCAGACCCCGGCGAGGGCGACGAGGCCGCTCAGCAGGAGCTCCACGCCGCGGTCGGAGAGGCGTCCGACGTTGCCGCTGCTGGAGATCATCAGCGCTCCGAGAGCGCCCACCAGGCCCTCCGCCGGCCGGTCGAGCAGCATGCCGACCGCGACGGGCAGGGCCACCGCGAGCCCGGCCGCCAGCATCGCGAACGCATCCACCTCGACCCGCTGCCAGCGCGTGGCATGGCGGAGCGCGCCCCTCACGGAGGTGGCGCCGAGGCGTGGGCGACCGCGGTCGCCGGCTTGGCTCTGCATCGCCCGGATCCTATGTCCCGGCCTCGCCCCACCCGCGGTCGTAGGGTCGAGGGCTGCAACGAGGCCCTACCTCCTCATCGGGGCCCGCAAGGCGAACCGGCCGCCGGACGCCACGCACACCCCTCGGCTACGGCCGGGTCGGCTACGCCTGGTCGATGTTCGCGGCTTTCGGGCTCCGGCCGCCACTTTGTGCGGTTCGCACATCGCCGCTCGCGAATTCTGGATCCCTGAACGTCGCGGCGGCACCCGGCCGACAGCCATCGTCGGTGGAGTCCCTCGAACCCGAACCCGGAGCCCTCGTGAGCGATCTCGCCAGCCTTCTCCCCCTCGCCCTTCTCCTGCTCGTGCCGGTGTGGATCCCGCTCGGCGCCGCCGCCATCGGCACCGTCCGTGACCGGCTCCGCCCGCCCGTCCCGTCGCCCGCCCAGGCGGCGGTCGAGCAGGCCCGGCGACGTGCAGAGGAGACGCGCAGCGCACGCGTGCTCGCCTGATCTGCCCCCAGGGCGCTCAGGACTGCGCCGACGGCGTATGCCGGGCGAAGGCACTGGCGCATGCCGGACATGCCGCCCGGTCGAGAGGCCGGAAGTCCATGGTCCAGAACGTGACCCACGCTGAGGCCGAGACACCACAGACCGTCGTGGAGCTGCCGTCGCGGCGAACGTGGTGCATGCCCCACGGCCTGCGCTCGACCGACTCCGCACGCGGGACCTCGTACGGCGCGGTGAGCAGCCAGACCCGCTGACCGGGCGGGCGCACGGCTCGCAGCTCGGAGGTCACACCGGCTCCAGGGCGCTGAGAAGCCAGTCGTCGCCGACCCGCTCCAGGGTTACCTCCACGCGGCTGCCGCTCACGACGGGGGCACCGCCGGCCGTCACGGTTGACTGTGTCAGGAGCGCGAGCACCACCACGCGGTCCTCGGACGCACTGACCACACCGGCGCCACTGACGTTAGCGGTGGTGTCGACCTTGCGACGTTCGGCCGTCGGGCGCACGGTGCGCGTGGCCAGCTCCTGGTACTCGTCGTGGAACGAGCCCGTCGTCTGGTCGACCGCTCGCGCGAGGTCACGGTCGAGCCGGTCGTGGCGGTAGCTGAGCAGCGCGGGAAGCCTGTGCTCCGCACTGCTGACCGCGGCCCGGCGGGCCGCTTCCACCTGCCGACTCCCGTGGGCCAGGAAGGCGAGGACGCCCGCCGCAAGCAGCAGAAGGGCCGTCACGACGACAAGGGCAGGCGGTACGCCGGCACGCGAGCGCCGCGACGGCAGCTCCAGCGAGCCGACCGGCGTCGTCGAGCCGGGCTGGTCGAGGATCGTCATGCCACGAACTCCATGTCACTCACGAGCCAGCGCCCTTCGACGTGGCGCAGGTCGACCCGCAGCCGGTAGGCGCGCGGGGTGCTCCGGTCGGACTGCTTGTTGGCGACCTTGCCGACAGCGGCGACGAGCACGCGGGCCTTCGCGGGCTGCCAGGCGACCACGCCTGCCGAGGCGACGGAGCCGGTCGAGGTGACCTTCTGGGCCTGCAGGGCACGCCGGAGGGCCACGGACTGCTCCTCAAGCTCCGAGGCGAAGGACGCGGTTGCCCCCGCCTTGAGGCGGCTGATCTCCGCCGCCGTCGTCTTCTGACTGACCGAGATCAGGCCGGTCACCTCCGCGGATGCCGCCGCCACTGCGTCAGCACGACCTTTCTCCTCGCGGTGTTCGCTGCGCAGGGCCAGCCCACTGTGCACCCCTGAGGCGACGGCGCCTGCGGCGAGCAGGCCGATCACCATCGTGCGGACGTTCGTCATGACACTCCCAAGGGGCCGAGGACGAGCGAGCGCCAGTCCGTTCCGGGCACCGGCGGAGTCCCCGCCGGCGGAAGTCCGTGTGCGCCGTCGAGGCCGCGCGCCTGGAGCATCAGGGCAGCGAGGTCGTCGAGGACGGGACGACGCGATGCTGACCGGTCGCCGCTCCCGAAGTGGAGGCCGCAACCCTCCGGCAGTGGCGCGCGCAGCGACGAGTTGTTCGGGCACGGGAGGTTGCGGGCACCTCGCACGCTCGAGGGATCGGCCGCGGCGGTGCGGCAGTGGGCCGTGCCGTCCACGCGTCGGACCGAGTCGTCCGCAGGCGAGCGACGCGCGTCCGTCGGCAGGTATCCCGCCGAGCAGTGGGGCGGCGCGTCGAGGTTGGCTCGCAGGTCGAGCTGGACGTCGCCGTGCGCGGCCCGTGGGTTGACCGTCGACTGCAGGCGGGCGACCGTCGCGGGGTAAACCACGAGGATCTGCTCGAGGTTGGCCAGGTAGGTGTTGAGCACCCGGGCGTCGGTGGTGGTGTTCTTCAGCAGTCCCGGCACCGTCGGTCGTACGCCGTCGACGACGCCGCGCAGGGTGTCCAGATCCTCCGGGCTGCCGCTCAGCAGCGCGCGCAGGTCGGCGTCGTGCGCGGCGAGCTCGTCGGTGAAGCGGGCGAGGGAGGCGGCGTACGCCTTGGTGTGACCCATCTCCGCCTGCTGGGTGGCGAGAACGGGCTGCAGCGTGGCGATCAGGGAACTCGTCGCATCAAGCTCGGCCGTCGCGGAGTCCACGATCTCGCCGGTGCTGTCGATCACGCCGCCGAGGTCGTCGCCGGCACCGCCCAGGCCCTCGTCGAGCTGCTGCAGGACCTTCCGGGTCTTCGCGGTCGGCACCGACTTCAGCAGCCCGTTGAGCTTGTCGAGGACGGGGGTGATCTGCGGCATCTCCCGGGTTCGTTGCCAGGGGATGACGGTGCCGTCCTCGAGATGGGCGCTGGACTTCCCTGGCACCAGGTCGACGTACTGCTCACCGATGGCCGAGGTGCTGTGCAGCTCCGCGATCGCGTCCGCGGGCACCTCTGTGCCGCCGTCGAGCTGCAGGGTCGCGCGGGCGCCGTCACCGTCGAGACGGAGCGCGGACACGGTGCCGATCTTGACGCCGCGATACGTGACCATCGCGCGGGGATAGAGCCCGCTGGCGTCCTTGAAGTCCGCCGAGACGTCGTAGACGCCGATGCCGACCATCTGCGGCACACGGGCGTAGACGACCGTCGTGAGCCCGACACACGCAACGGTGAGGACGAGGAAGATCCGGAGCTGTCGCCGGACCAGCGTTGTGAGGATCATCAGCAACCCACCAGGATCTGGACGAGCGAGCAGGACGACTTAGACGGCGCCGGGGCGGGCGAGCTGCCCCCGGATGGCGCAGTCGGCGTCAGGGCCGGGTTGGTGGTCGACCTGTCCGGTGCGCCGGACCTCGGGCGCGGTCCCCTCGACGGCTCGAGCGGCGAGGTGACCGGGTCGCTGGACTGGAACGCCGCTCCCCCGCCGAGCCACATGCCCGCCAGCGAGGTGGTGCTGAGGTCGAGGGTGGCGAAGAGGTTCGCGTAGTCGCCCTTGATCGCGTCGGTCGTCGTCATCGCCGGGAACGGGATGGTGAAGCCGATCTTGAGGGCGTCCACGAGCTGGCCCGACGACGCGCCGACCCGGTTCAGCACTGGTCGCAGCGAGGAGAGGTTGGCAACGATCGCGCGTTCGTTGACCTCGATCACTCGCCCTGCATCCACCCCGAGGCGTCCGGTGTCACGGATCGCGCGGACCAGCTCGTCGCGGTCGGCGTTGAGCGCGCGCAGGCCGGGCGTGATCCGGTCGATCGCCCGGCCGATGACCGCCTGGTTGGCGCGCAGGTCCTTCGAGAGCGACCCCAGCGCCTCGAGGGTGCGCACGATGTCCCCCCTGTTGGCGTCGAGCACTGTCAGCAGCTCGTCCAGCTGGTCGACGAGGTCACGCGTCTGCGGAACGCGCCCGTGCAGCGCGGTGCTCAGCTCGCCCGTGATCGTGCTCAGTTGCGAAAGTCCACCGTTGTTGAGCAGCAGCGACGCGGCGCCGAGCACGTGCTCGGTCGACGGATAGGTGCCGGTCTGTCCGAGCGGCACCTGCGCCCCGTCGGCCAGATACGAAGCAGGCGCGGTGCGGTCCGCCGGCGTCGACACCTCGACGTACTGCGCGCCGAGCAGGGTCTTCTGCCCGATCGCGAACCGGCTCTGCTTCGGGAGCTGCTGGTCGTCGGCGATCCGCATGGTCACCTGGGCGTGCCAGTCCCTGTCGACCTTGATCCGGGTCACTGTGCCGATGGTGACGTTGTCACGCTGCACGTTGGAGTTGGGCACGAGGTTCTCGACCTTGTCGAAGGCGACCGTCACTGTGTAGCCGTCGTCGCCGACCGCCTTCTGGCCCGGGAACGTGTAGGAGTTGGGCTGCAGGTCGCAGCCGGTGCCGGCACCGAGCACGAGCAGTGCTCCGGTGACCGCGCCGATCGCGCGCCACTTCACAGGACACCTCCGAGCTGCTCGAGCAGGCTGTTGACGAGCTTGTCCGTGCCTCCGGGAAGCCGCGCGCCGCCGGTCCCTCCGGCGAGGGCTCCGCCCACACCACCGGACGGCGGCGCGCCGGCCTTCTCCAGGCCGAGGAGGTTGATCAGCGGACGGACCGCCGCGCTGCACGTCTCGGCGGTGCCGCCGGCACCGAGGACCGCGGAGCAGAGCAGCGCGGCCACGCTGTCGAGGTTGGCCAGTACCGCGCGGCCCGTGATCGCCTGGCGATCGACGATGTTGTAGAGCCCCATGAGCGAGTGGGGCGCGACGTGGAGGACACCGGCGAGCTCGTCCGCACGGGAAGCGACCGTGCCACTCAGCTGCTGGGTTCCGCGGAGGGCGTGGGTCAGCTGGGCCTGGTTCCTGCCGAGCAGGGCCGCAGAGGCGTGCAGCGCTGTGTGGAGGTCGCGCACGGCTCCGGTCACCTGCGTGCGGTTGTCACGGAGCATGGCAGCGACGTGGTCCAGCTCCGTGGTGAAGCCGCTGACCGCCGCGTCGTGCACGGCGAGGTTCCGGGTGAACTGGTTGAGGTTGCGGACGGTGGTGAAGAGGTCCGACCGGCCCGACGCAAGCGCGGCGGCCGCGTCGTGCAACTGCGTGACCGAGGCCCGCAGCTGGGTGCTGTTGCCGTCGGCGAGGTTGGCTTCGATCGTCGAGATCGCCTGGTCGAGTGAGCCCCGGCGTCCTGCCTCGGGACCAAGGGCTGTGCTGAGGTCGGTGAGCTCCTTCTTCACCTCGTCGAACGAGATCGGCACCGCGGTGCGGTCGGCGGGGATCTCCGCGCCGTCCGCCAGGGTCGGGCCGCTCCTCCAGGCAGGGGCCAGCTGCACGAACCGACCGCTGACCAGGCTCGGGGCGACGATCGCAGCATGTGCGGAGGCGGGGATCTTCTGGTCCCCCTCGACGCGCAGCTTCACGTCGACTCCACCGTCACCGGCCGTCACCGAGACGACCTTGCCGACCCGGACGCCGAGGACGCGGACGTCGTCGCCGGCGTACAGGCCGGGAGCGGTGTCGAAGTGCGCGAGCACCTCGGTGCCGCCGCTGGAGCGGAGGACCAGCACCGTGCCGACCAGCAGCGCGAGCACGAGCCCGACGAGCAGGCGGGGGCGGAGGAACGTGTTCATGGCGGGCATCACGGCGTCAGTCCTGAGATGACGGGAGCGAGCGTCCCGGGCGAGGTGAGGTTCTGGATGTAGGCGTCGAAGAACGGACCGCTCGAGATCGCCTCACCGAACGCCGTCGCGTAGTTCCGCAGCCCGGTGATCGTCATCTGGAGGTTCCGCTTGTTCCGATTGAGCAGGTCGACCACCTTGTTGACCTCGATGAGGGTCGGGGGCAGGACGGCACCGTTCTCCCGGGCGACCGCGGTCAGCTGCGCCGAGAGGGCGCGGGCGCTGGCGAGGAGGTCGGTGATCACCTGCTGCCGGGCATCGAGCTCGGCGAGGAGGTCGTTGCCGGAGGTGAGCAGCCGGGAGATCTGCTGGTCACGGGAGGCGAGCACGCCGGTGACGTCCTTCGCGTTGGCGAGCAGGTCCTGGAGGGACGTGTCGTTGGCGGCGATCGTCGTGGAGACCTTCCGGATCCCCGCGAGTGCCGGGCCCAGGCTCTTCGGTGTGTCCGCGAACGTCGCGGAGACCTGCCGCAGGGCCTCGGCGACCTGGTGGCTGTCGACCTTCCGGGTCTCGTCGGTGAGCTGGCTGAGCGCCTGCGTCACGTCGTACGGCGAGCCGGTGCGGGCGACAGGGATGGTGGAGCCCCGAGCGAGGTCGCCGCGACCGCGAGGCTCGAGGCGGACGGCGGCCCGGCCGAGCAGGGTGACGGTGACGATGTCGGCGCGGGTGTCGTCGCCGAGCTTCAGGTCGTGGTCGGAGAGCTTGACGGTGACCATGACCTTGTCGCCGTCGAGCTCGATGCCGGAGACCTTGCCGACGCTGGCGCCGGAGACGACGACCTCGTCGTTGGACTTCAGCCCGCCCGCCTCGGCGAACTCGATCCGCAAGGTGTCGGTGTTCCGCAGGAGCGGCCACGAGCGGTAGGTGAGGGTGGAGATCACGGCCGCGACGATCAGGAGCGTGCCGAGCACGCCGCGCAAGGCGGTCTTCATCGCTGGCACCTCGCTGCCTCGCTGCGGATGTACGGCGTGGAGGCGGGCGCCCCCCTGTCGTTGCTGAACTGGAGCCGGATCCCGCACAGGAAGAAGTTGAAGAACGCGCCGTAGGAGGCGGAGTCCTGGATCTTCGCGTAGTGCTTCGGCCATTGGGTGAGGAGCGCCTGGAGCGCCGAGGAGTGCTGGTCGAGGCCGCGGGCGGAGGCGCGCAGGCCCTCCAGGGTCGGCGTCAGGTCGCCGCGCGAGCGGGCCAGGAGGTCGGCGCCGGAACGCGCCATCTGGTTGATTTGGCCCGCCGCGTCGAGGACCTGGGTGTCCTGGCGGTCAAGCCCGTCCACGAGCTCGCTGAGCTCGGTGGTCAGGTGACCGAGGCCGTCCTTGCGGTCCGCGACCTCACCGAGCACCGCGTTGAGGTTGCCCACCACCTGCGTGATCAGCACCGAGCGATCCCCCAGCGTGGAGGTGAAGGAGCCGACCGAGGAGACCAGATGGTCCACGGCACTGCGCTGGCCCTGGAGGACGTCGACGAGCTGGCCCGAGAGCTGGTTGACCTGGGTGGGATCAAGACCTGCGAAGAGCGGCTTGAAGCCGTTGAGCAGAGCGTCGAGGTCGACCGCTGGCGCGGTGCGGGCCAGGGCGATCGTGCCGCCCGGGGGCAGCTCCGCAGCCGAGGAGGAGCCGCGGTCGAGCTCGAGGATCCGATCGCCGATCAGGTTGCGGTAGCGGACGGCCGCGGTGGTGGCGCGGCTCAGGTGCAGGCTGGTGTCGACGTCGAACCCGACCAGCACGCTGGCGTCCTTCTGGACCTTGATGTCGGTGACGCGGCCGACCGAGACGCCGGCGACACGGACCTGGTCGCCAGCCTGGAGGCCGGAGACGTCGGCGAACCTGGCGTGGTAGTCGGCCTTCTCCCCCGACTGCATGTCGCCCGTGACCGCCGCCAGCCAGACGGTGACGAAGACCGCGAAGGCCAGGAAGAGGGAGAGCTTGGTCAGGTCGCGGGCCTCTGCCTTCCGCACGCTCATCGTCCGGTCACCAGTCCTGCGAGAGCTCCGAAGAGCGTGGTGGACACGTCTTGCTGCGGGGTCGTCCCCGGCCCGGCATGCGGGTTGGCCCCCGAGACGAACGTCGGGCTGGGCTGGCGGGCCTCGGCCGGGTCGACGTACGGCAGGCCGTAGCAGCCCGGGCCGCGGTGGTCGCCAACGACCGGCAGGTTCCTGGGGTAGCGGTAGGGCTCCGCTCCGGGTGCGATCCGGGTGATCGTGGTGACCCCCGGGTTGGTGCCGCCGACCGCCTTCTCGGCGAGTCCGTTGGCACCGGCGAGACCGCCGACCAGGCAGGGCAGCTCCGGTGCGTAGCGCTCGAGCAGCGCCGTGACAGGGGCGAGCATGGCCAGCGTCGAGCCCAACCCGGCCTCGGCGGCGAGGACGAGGCCGCGCGTGTCGTTGCTGAAGGCGCTGAGCGCACGTGCGGTCGCGCGCAGCCGCTCGTGACGGGCAACGAGGGTGTCACTGGTCTTCGTCACGTTGCCGAAGGTGCGCAGGAGGTCCGGCATCGCCTGGTCGTAGCCGGTCACGACGTCGTCGCTGCGGCGTACGTCGGAGGCGAGGGTCTCCAGCGAGGGGTGCAGCAGCCGGAGGTAGCGGTCGGACCGGTCGATCAGGCTGCCGATCCGCCGACCGCGCTGGTCGACCGCACCGGCCACGGCGGCGAGCGCGTTGTTGACGTCGCTGGGTCGCGCGGCGTCGAGCACGTCGGTCAGGTGGGTGAACGCCTCGTCCACCTCGACCGTCACGTGGTCGGCGGAGATCTGCTGGTCGGGCGCGATCGGACCCGAGCCGTGGCCGTTCGCCGTCAGCTGGACGTAGCGAGCGCCGAAGGCCGTGGGCGGCACGAGCTGGGCGGTGAGGCCGCCCGGCACGTCCTTGACCGCGTCCTTGTCGATCGCGAGGCCGATGTCGACCTTCCCATCGTGGGCGCTGATCGACCGGACCCGCCCGACCTGCACGCCACGGAACTTGACCGGGGCACTCACGTCCATGGTCAGGCCGGCGCGGTCGGCCTGCACCGTCACGGGGATCGTCGAGCGGAAGGCACCGCGGTACTGCAGGACGGCGGCAGTGACCACCGCCCCCAGCAGGAGGAGGAAGGCCAGGCCGAGGCGGAGCTGACGGTCGGCGACGGGATTCATGGTGCTCACCCGGAGATGTGGACCGACGGACCGCCCCAGATGGCGATGCCGAAGATCAGGTCGACGAACATGGTGGCGATGAGGGCGGTCCGCACGGCGGCACCGACGGCCTTGCCCACGCCGGCGGGGCCGCCGCTGGCCTGGAAGCCGTGGTAGCAGCAGACCGACACGACGACGAGCGCCATCACGAGGACCTTCACCATCGCCAGGAAGAGGTCGCCGGGGATCAGGAAGGTGTCGAAGTAGTGCTGGTAGTTGCCCGGTGGCTGGTCGTAGCCGACCGTGACGACCATCCGTGTCGCCAGCCAGCACATGATCACCGCGATGCAGAAGAGCGGCACGACCGCGATCAGGCCGGCGATGATCCGTGTGGTCACCAGGAACGGCACCGGGTGGACCGCCATCACCTCGAGCGCGTCGATCTCCTCGCTCACCCGCATGGCCCCGATCTGGGCGGTGAAGCCCGCGCCGACGGTCGCGGTGAGGGCAATGCCCGCGATGATCGGCGCAACCTCACGGGTGTTGAAGTACGCCGAGAAGAAGCCGGACAGCGCACCGACGCCGATGTTGTCGAAGGAGGTGTAGGCCTGCAGGCCCACCTCGATGCCCGAGGCCGCGGTGAGGAAGCCGATGACCAGGACGGTGCCGCCGATCATCGCGAGTGCCCCGGATCCGAGGCTGACCTCTGCGAGCAGGCGGACGATCTCGCCGCGGTAGCGGTGGAGCGTTCGCGGGAAGTGGCCGAACGCCTCCAGGTGGAAGCCGAGCTGCTTGCCGAGCTCGCGGACCCATCCGGTGGGATGCACAGCCATGTCAGGCCCCCAGCTTGATGTTGAGGAAGATCGTGGAGATGACGCTGTTGGCCGCGAAGAGGAGCATGAAGGCGAAGACGACCGTCTGGTTCACGGCGTCGCCGACGCCCTTCGGGCCGCCCTTCGCGTGGAGCCCCAGGTAGCAGGCGGTGAGGCCGGCGAGCATGCCGAAGATGCCGGCCTTGAGCTCGGAGGCGAGGAAGTCGGGAAGCCCGACGAGCAGCGTGAGGTTGGAGACGTAGAGCCCCGGCGTGGCGTGCTGCAGCACCACGGAGAAGAAGTAGCCGCCGACCAGTCCGACGACCGTCACCATGCCGTTGAGCGCGACACCGACCAGCGTCGAGGCGACGACGCGGGGCACCACGAGCCGCTGGATCGGGTCGATGCCGAGTGTCTTCATGGCATCGATCTCCTCGCGGATCGTGCGCGAGCCCAGGTCGGCGCAGATTGCTGTCGCTCCGGCGCCGGCCACGACGAGCACGCTGACGATGGGGCCGATCTCACGGACGACAGCGACCGCGGCACCGGCGCCGGCGAGGTCGACCGCGCCGATCTGGATGAGCAGCTGGTTGACCTGGAAGATGATGATCACGCAGAACGGGATCGCGACCAGCAGTGCGGGTCCGAAGGACACCGTGATCACGAACCAGGTCTGCGAGACGAACTCACGGAAGCGGAACCGCGTGGTGAACATCTTGCGGAACGTGTCGACGACGAAGGCGTAGAAGCCGCCGATCGCCGTGAGCGCCACGAAAGGCACGCTGCTCTCCAGCGCCTCGCGTGCCACCTTCCGGCTCTCCGGAGTCATGCCGGTCAGGGCCTTGTCGGTGTTCTCGGTCGTGGTGCTCACGCGGGGTTCGCCCGGTCGGCTCCGCCGCTGCTGACAGAGACGATCGGCAGGCGCAGGGCCGCCGGCGCGGTGGGCGGCACGACGGGCCCGCGCGGAGCCACGGCGGAGACCTGTTCGTACGCCGAGCCGGGGGCGGGTCGCTGGTCGGCCTCGCCGCGGTTGGGCCACAGGGCCATCGCGCGCTCGGCTTGGGCGGTGATCGTCAGCGACGGGTTGACGCCGATGTTCGCGGAGATCGCGGCGCCGTCGACGACGTGGAGACCGGGGTGTCCGAAGACGCGGTGGTAGGCGTCGATCACGCCGTCCTCCGGCGTACGCCCGATCACCGCACCGCCGAGGAAGTGCGCGGTCATCGGGATGTCGAAGATCTCGCCGGTGCTGCCGTAGGCCGCTCCCCCGATCTCCGCGGCCATCAGTCGGGTGGCCTCGTTGGCCGCCGGGATCCAGGTCGGGTTCGGCTCGCCGTGGCCCTGACGGGAGGAGAGCTTGAACCGGCCGCGCCAGGTGCGCTTGCCGAACACGGTGATCGAGTTGTCGTGCGTCTGCATGACGAGCGCGATGATCGTCCGGTTCGACCAGTCCTTGATGCCGAGGTAGAGCGCGAGGAAGTTGAGGGGGTGGCGCAGCACGGCGAGCAGCCAGCGCAGGGGGCGCGGGAGTCGGCCGCCGCCGTCGGTCATGACGGTCTGCAGGAACGACATCGAGTTCGACCCCTGCCCGTAGCGGACCGGCTCGATGTGGGTCCGCTCGTCAGGGTGGATCGAGGAGGTGATCGCGACGCCGTGGTGGAAGTCGGCGTCCTTCCGCTTGCTCAGCTTGAGGCTGGCGCTGCAGATCGACTCCGAGTTGGTGCGGGTCAGGTGGCCCAGCCGGTCGGAGAGGTGCGGCAGGGATCCGGAGCGCTTCATCCGGTGCAGCAGCTCCTGGGTGCCCCAGGTGCCGGCGGCGAGGACGACCTGGTCGGCCGTGACCGTACGCCGGTGCCGGGCGCCGCGCTTGCCGGTAGCGGTGACCTGCACGGCGTACCCGCCCTCCGGACGGGGTGCGACGTCGGTGACGGTGGTCAGCGGGAGCACCTCGGCGCCCGCTTTCTCGGCGAGGTGGAGATAGTTCTTGACCAGGGTGTTCTTCGCGTTGTGCCGGCACCCGACCATGCACTCACCGCACTCGAGGCAGCCGTTGCGGGCCGGTCCGGCTCCGCCGAAGAAGGGGTCCTCGACGAGGGCGCCCGGCTCCTTCTGGCCGTCGCGGCCGAAGAAGACCCCGACCGGGGCGGCGTGGTAGCTCTCCTCCACGCCCATCTTCGTCGCGACCTTCTGCAGCACCTCGTCAGCAGCGGTCGTGGTCGGGTTGAGAGTGACGCCGAGCATCCGCTTCGCCTGGTCGTAGTACGGCGCGAGCTCCTGCCTCCAGTCGGTGATCCCGACCCACTGTCGGTCGTTGTAGAAGGCGTCGGTCTGCGGTTCGTAGAGCGTGTTGGCGTAGACCAACGAGCCGCCGCCGACCCCGGCGCCCGCGAGGACGACGACGTTCTTCAGCACCCGGATCCGCTGGATGCCGTAGCAGCCCAGGCGCGGTGCCCAGTAGAACTTCCGGACGTCCCAGTTGGTCGTCGCGAACTCGTCGTCGGCGAACCGGCGCCCGGCCTCGAGCACCCCGACGCGATAGCCCTTCTCGGTCAGCCGGAGGGCGGTCACGGAACCACCGAAGCCGGACCCGACCACCAGGACGTCGTAGTCGACAGGCGCTGCATCCATGGTGACCTTCTTCCTGCTCCGTGTGGCCGCTGCCACAACAGGACAGGACGTTTTCACAATGCGGAGGGCTACCTCTCGGCCTGCAGCACCAAGGAGTCACCATGGTTTTGTACAGATGAACCAACCGTCACGCGCTACCGTCTCGCCATGGGCAAGGACGACGACGCACTCAAGACACTGATCGCGGACTTCATCGCCGCGGAGAGCGAGCCCGGTGCCCTCGACAGGTGGGTCGAGCGGATCACCTGGCCGACGCTGCGGGAGCTTCCGGCGATTGCCGCGGACGCCATCCTCGCCGACAGCCTCCAGCTCTGCGTACGCACGCACTGGCTGGCCTTCCTGGCGAGCCTGCGCGAGCCGGCCCGCGAGGTCCAACTGGTCGAGGCGGCCGCGGTCTTCGCCGCCGACATGGCGCTGCGCGGCCGCCCGCTCACCGAGCTCTTCCAGACCTACCGGGTGGCCCAGAAGGCGGTCTGGGACTACCTGACCGTGGCTGCCCGCGCCTTCTGCGGTGCGGACCGCGACGAGGCCGGCTTCCTCATCTTCGTGTGGGACCGCGCGAGCGACTGGCTCAACGCCTCCATCGTCGCCTCGGTCGAGATCTTCCAGGCGGAGCAGGACCGGCTGCGCCAGGGCGCGGCGGCCCAGGCGCTGGTGACGGTGCGGAGCATCCTCGACGCCCCCGCCGGATCCTCCGCGGACCCGCGCGAGCTCTCGACGGGGCTCGGGGGCTACCCGATCTCGTCGCGCAACACGGCGCTGCTCCTCCGCGCCGAGACCCCGGAACGGGTGAGCGACCTCCGCGAGGCCGCGATGCAGGTGGCGCGCAGCGTCGGCAGCCGGAACCCGTTGCTGGTCAGCCCCGGCGGCCGCGACCTGTGGTGCTGGCTGGCGACAACCGGCACTCCGCACCGCGAGGCGCTGCTGGCCAGCGCGGCCTGGTTCGGTGAACGCGGCATCCGGGCCGCTGCCGGGACGGCCCTGCCCGGCACCGACGGCTTCCGGCTCAGTCACGTCGAGGCACAGGAAGCGATGCGCATCTCGCTGCGCTCCCCCAACGCGCGGCCGATCACCCTCTTCGCCGACGTCGAGATCCTCTCGCTGATCTCCACGGCGGGAGCGAGTGCAGACCGCTTCGTGCAGCGGACGCTCGGCGAGCTTGCCGAGGACTCCGAGGCCAACGCCCGGCTCCGCGAGACGGTGCGCGCCCTGCTCACCACCGGCAGCGTGGACGCGGCTGCGCGGCACCTGACGGTGCACAAGAACACCGTCCGCTACCGCGTGACGCAAGCCGAGGCGCTGCTCGGGACCCCGCTGGCATCAGGGCGCTCCGAGGTGGAGCTGGCCCTCCGCTACCACGAGGCGTTCCTGGCGCCGAAGGCCTGAGCGGCGAGGTCAGACCGCTGCCTCGACGCGCTCCTTGGCCTGGAAGAGGGCCTCCTCCCAGCTGCCCGGCTCCATGACCAGCCGACGGAACTTCATGATGTCCCGGGGGCGGTCGATGGTCAGCACGCCGGCGAGCTGGGTGCCGCGGCGGTAGAGGACGATGGCGCCGGGACCGCGCGGGCCGAGCGTGACGACCTGGTCGGCACGCGGCGTACCCACGAACTGCAGGCGGTGGCCGTACCAGTCCGACCAGAAGTAGGGAATCGTGTCGAGGAACTCCGGTGCGACGCCGGGGGCGGCGACGGCGTTGCGGGCCGCGAGCGCTCCCTGCTCCGCGGCGTTCGTCCAGTGCTCCAGGCGCATCAGGTCGCCCTCGAACCGGCTGTTCGGGAAGTGTGCGACGTCGCCCGCCGCCCAGGCACCGGACACCGAGGTGGCCAGCGTGGCTGAGCACAGCACACCGCGGTCGCCGTCGTGCAGCGCGACCGGGCTCTCCTCGAGCCAGCCGGTCGCTGGCCGGACGCCGATGCCGACGACCACGAGGTCGGCGGGGACGGCGGTGCCGTCGTCGAGCACCACACCGGTCACCCTGCCGCCGGCGCTCTCCAGCCCGGAGACACCGACGCCGAGGCGCAGATCGGTGCCTGCCGCACGGTGCAGGTCGGCGCAGATCTCCCCCGGTTCCGGACCCAGCGACCGGCTCAGCGGCACGTCGAGTCGTTCGACGATCGTCGCCGGCAGCCCGCGCTTGCGGGCGGCCGAGGCGATCTCCGAGCCGATGAAGCCGGCACCGATCACCACGGTGCGCGCGCCCTCGTCGAGCGCGCGGCGTACGGCGACCGCCTCGGCGTGGGTCCGGAGCCCGGTGACTCCGGCGAGCCCGGCCGCACCAGGTAGCTGGAACGGCGTCGCCCCGGTGGCGACGATGAGCGCGTCGTACGGGACTGCGGTCTCGCCGACCAGGACCGTCCTGCCCGTGGTGTCGAGCCCCGTCGCCGGGGAGCCGAGGAGCGTTGTCACCCCCAGCTCGTCCAGCTCGGCGCGCGAGCGCAGGGGGACGACGGCATCCGGCGTACCGCGATCGAGCTGGGACTTCGACAGCGGCGGGCGGTCGTACGGGAGGTGCTCCTCCGCGCCGATCAGCGTGATGTCGCCGTCCCAGCCGGAGCGCCGGGCCGACTCGGCCGCACGCAGCCCAGCCAGGGAGGCGCCGACGATGACGAGGCCCATCCCGCTCAGTCCCTCAACGACAGCGCCGAGACCGGGCAGGAGTCGATGGCCGCTCGGACGAAGGACCGCTGGCCCTCCGCGGGGCTGTCGTCGCGGACGACGACGAAGCCGTCGTCACCCACCTCGAAGAACTCGTGTGCCATGGCCTCGCACATGCCCAGGCCCTCGCAGCGGCTGCGGTCGACGTCGATGCGCATGACCTCACACCCCCGCCGTCTCGACGGGAAGGAAGTCGACCTTCTCGCGTACGCCGCAGTCGGGGCAGCACCAGCTGTCGGGGATGTCGGCCCAGGCGGTGCCGGCCGCGAAGCCCTCGAGCTCGTTGCCGACGGCGACCTCGTAGGTGTAGCCGCAGCCGGGGCAGCGTGCCGCGAGCACCTCGTTGGCGAAGGCGTGCGCGGAGGTGTCCTCGTGCAGGTCCTCGACGACCGTGGCGACGGGAACGGGGTAGCGCCGCATCAGCTTCTCGCGCTTGGCCGGGTGCACGTTGGCCAGGCGGAGGTCGCCGCCGTAGTGCGCGACGACCCGCTTGTCCATCAGCGTGCGGAAGAGGGGCGGGACGAGCGCCACCACGATCATGCCCGTGTAGCCGGTCGGCAGGACCGGAGCCTCACGGAAGTCACGGAGCGTCTGGTAACGACGGGTCGGGTTGGCGTGGTGGTCCGAGTGGCGCTGCAGGTGGTAGAGGAGGACGTTGGTGGCGATGTTGTTGGAGTTCCAGCTGTGGCTGGGGTCAACCCGCTCGTAGCGCTGGCGCTCCGGCGTACCGACCTTCTGGCGGAGCATGCCGTAGTGCTCCATGTAGTTGACGACCTCGAGCAGGGAGAAGCCGACGACGCCCTGGAGGATGAGGTACGGGAGGATGCCGACACCGAGCCAGAGCACGAGCGCACCCCACAGCACGACGGTCATCAGCCAGGCGTTGAGGACGTCATTGCCGAGGTGGAACGGATGGGTGCCCTTGCGCTGGTAGCGCTTCGCCTCGAGGTGCCACGAGCTGCTCAGCGACCCGAGCACCGTGCGCGGCCAGAACCGGTAGACGCTCTCCCCCATGCGACTGGAGGCCGGGTCCTCCGGGGTCGCGACGCGGACGTGGTGACCCCGGTTGTGCTCGATGTAGAAGTGGCCGTAGAACGACTGGGCGAGCGCGATCTTCGAGAACCAGCGCTCGTGGCTCTCCTTCTTGTGCCCCAGCTCGTGCGCGGTGTTGATCGCGACCCCCGCGACCACGCCGATCGAGATCGCCAGACCGATGCGGTCGGCGACGCTCAGGTCAGCGGTGGCGAGGTACCACATCGCCAGCACGAAGCCGGCGTACTGCACGGGCAGGTAGAGATAGGTGACCCAGCGGTAGTAGCGGTCGTTCTCGAGTGCCTCGATGATCTCCTCGGGCGGGTTGGTGTCGTCGTAACCCGCGACCAGGTCGAGCAGCGGGATGACCGCGAAGAACATCAGCGGCGTGAGCCAGAGCCAGCCGGACCAGCCGGTCTCGTGCTGCAGCGCCAGACCGATCAGTGGCGTCACCGGGATGACGAGTCCGAGCATCCACAGGTAGCGCTTCTTGTCCTTCCACGCCGGAGCGGAGACTGCTCCGGCGCTGTGCGATTCAGCGGACATGGTGTCCTCCAAGAGTCGGGAGTTTGACGATATTGAGACGATCGCACAAGGAATTCGCCATCAACTAGGCAGCAAACTGCCAAGAGGCCGGTGCTCCTTTAGACGATCAGCCAATGCATCACCGCCTACTGAACCGTCGGGAACCTCGGCGATGCCGGCGTCGCGCGTGCCTTGACGCTCGTCAGCGGGCCTCCTACGTTCACCACACCTACTCGATGGAGGTATGGCCCGTGGCCGCGCTCTCGTTCCTTGATCGCCAACACACCGTTGCGCCCGCGGGCTACAGCCGCTGGCTGATTCCGCCAGCCGCCCTCGCGGTGCACATGTGCATCGGGCAGGTCTACGCGACCAGCGTCTACAAGGTCTCGCTGATCAATGACTTCGGGGCGAGCGAGAAGTCGATCGGCTACATCTTCTCGCTGGCGATCGTCATGCTCGGGCTGTCGGCGGCCGTCTTCGGCAAGTGGGTCGACCTCGGCGGACCCCGACGCGCGATGTTCACCTCCGCCTGCTGCTGGGGCCTCGGCTTCCTCGTCGCCGCCCTCGGCATTTCCTCCGGCCAGCTATGGCTCGTCTACCTCGGCTACGGCGTCCTGGGCGGCATCGGCCTGGGCATCGGCTACATCTCCCCGGTCTCGACGCTGATGAAGTGGTTCCCCGACCGGCCCGGCCTGGCGACCGGCATGGCGATCATGGGATTCGGCGGCGGGGCGATGATCGCTTCCCCGCTCAGCACCTCGCTGCTCAGCCATTTCGGGACGGCGACACACCCGCTGAAGCCCGACGGCACCCCCAACCTGACCGTCAGCGTCTTCGACGCCGACACCGTCGCCAAGCTCTTCGTCACCCTCGGCATCGTCTACTTCGTGGTGATGATGTTCGGTGTCTTCACCGTGCGCGTGCCGGCTCCGGGCTGGCACCCCGTCCACTGGGACCCCGCCCAGCACAAGCCGAAGGCGCTGCAGACCGCGGCGCACGTCTCGGCCAGCAACGCGATCAAGACCCCGCAGTTCTGGCTGCTGTGGGTGGTGCTGCTCTGCAACGTGACGGCCGGCATCGGCATCCTGGAGAACGCGGCACCGATGATCCAGGACTTCTTCCGCAACGACGACGGCAGTTCCGAGCTGACCTCCAACGCCGCGAACGTCGGACTGGTGGCTGCCGGGTTCGTGGGCCTGCTCTCGATCTTCAACATGGGCGGCCGGTTCGTCTGGTCGACGGTCTCCGACCTCCTCGGCCGCAAGGTCAACTACGTGATCTACCTCGGCGTCGGCACCGCCCTCTACTTCGTCCTCGCCACGGTGGGTTCCAGCAGCGTGGCGATGTTCGTCGCGGTCTGCGTCGTCATCATCTCGTTCTACGGCGGCGGCTTCTCCACCGTGCCGGCGTACCTGCGCGACCTCTTCGGCACCTTCCAGGTCGGTGCGATCCACGGCCGGCTGCTGACCGCCTGGTCCGTCGCCGGCGTGCTCGGTCCGCTCATCGTCAACGGGATCCTGGACCACGCGGCGGAGGGCAAGCCGTGCAAGTCGGTCGTCAACGCGGTGACCGGCGCGACGGTCAAGGTCTGCCCGGTCAAGGACGGCAAGCTCCAGCCCGGCTTCCTCGACGCAGGCGACTACCGCCTCGCGATGCTGATCATGGTCGGCGTGCTCATCGTCGGCTTCATCGCCAACCTGCTGATCCGGCCGGTGGACGCGAGGTTCCACGAGAGCGGGCCCATCGTCGACGCGGTCGACGCTGCCCACTGACGCCACCAGCCCATCCTCCGAAGGAGCACCTCCGATGAGTCAGAGCAGCGCCAACCAGACCCCCCGCGTCATCGTCTCCTGGGCGATCGTCGGCATCCCGCTCGCCTACGGGTTCGTGCAGACGCTGAAGAACGCCCTGCACATCTTCACCGGCTGACCCCGACGCCTCAGGCGTCGCGCCGGTGGACGCCCGGTCGAACGCCGTGCGTGCAGGCATCGCGGCGGGCTGCCCGCCACGAGAGGTACTCGCCCTGGGCTGTCTCCAGGAGGACGTCGCGCCCGCGGGGCAGTGCGAGCGCTGCGGTGTGGCCGAAGAGATGCGCGATGACGTACGCCGCGCTGAGCTCCACGACGTCGCACAGCACCCCGAGCGGAAGCAGCGAGGCCGACTCGCTGACCGATTCCTGCTCCCCCATGCGGATGACGATCGGGGCCTGGTGGGTGACCCCTCGCGCTGCGACGGCGACCGAGACGTTGTCGAGGTCCGCCGAACCCACCGCGGCCAGGGCGGCAGCGTGGTCGAGGCGGAGCCGCTCCAGCAGGAGGCGGTCGCCACCGTGGCCCACGACCACCGGAATGCCGAGGTTGCGCGCCGTCCCCAGGTAGCGGCCACGCGCGTCGCGCTCCACACCGAGAACCGGCACCCCGAGCGCGATGAGGTGGCGACACAGGCGCAGGCCGACCTGGCCCATGCCCACCACGATGACGTGACCGCTCCGCGGCAGGGCCCGTTGACCGAAGAGGCCCACGAGCCGTGGTCCCAGCAGCTGGTCGACCAGTCCGGCGGTGAACATGCCCGCGAAGACCAGGGTCAGCAGCATCGCGACCCCCGCGAAGACGGCGTAGGCCTCGCCGTGCTCCGAGATCGGCCCCACGGTCGCGACGACGGCCACCGCCTCCTGGAAGGCCGTGGTGCCCTCGACCCCTCCGTGGGTCAACCAGAGCCAGTCCAGCACCAGGATCGACAGCATGCCCAGCAGACCCACCGTGAGGAGGGTCGAACCCGCGTCGTGAGGCATGACCTGGCTGGCCAGCCAGCCACGGAGCGCGCGCAGGCGCGGGTGCGAGCGACGCCACTCGCGCACCGTCAGCCCGTCGTCCTTCACGTCGTACGCCAGGCCGCGGCGCGGGCCGACGTGCGTGATGGCGACCGCCGTCGGGTCCAGGCATCGGGCGGCCAGCACGGGGGCGGCGAGCCGACCGGGAGAGGTCACCAGGCAGTTCGGGAGGAGGGTCTCGAGCTGCGCCGAGACGGTCGCGTCGAAGATCTCGACGACCAGGCGGAGGCTCGGTGCAGCGTGTGCGACAGCCATGGCGTACTGAAGCGAGATCTCGTCCTGGTGCAACAGGATGGCGACCCCGTCGACGGTCTCCGTGAGCGCCGCCCTGAGCTCGGTCGGCCCGGGCTGGTCGAGGTGCGTGACGACATGACCGCGTTCGGTGAGGGCGGCACACACCCGGCGAGCGGTGGTCGTGTCACCGATCACCACGAACCCGCCGCGCGAACCAGGCAGGTCCACGTCGGGCCAGTTCAGTCCCGGCTGCACCGTCATGAGCCGGAATCTATCGCGCGGTCCGCCGCACCGGCCCGGCTCGCTTCTGCCCCGGGCGAGAGGTCGCGCACGACCAGGCTCACGGCGAGGGCGATGACCACCCCGAGCATGGTGCCGAGCGCCCGATCCTTCACCAGCTCGCCCACGCCGATCGGTTCGGCGAGCTCGGTCATGAGCATGATCATCGGCGTGAAGAAGCTCAGGGCGAGTGCGTAGTTGACGGCCATGAAGAGCTCGGTCGGGAAGAGCAGGCAGATCACGGCGACCGCGAGGGTGCGTGGCGTGAAGCCCGGCGCCAGGACGAGTGCGGTGACGACCAGGCCGGCGATCGTGCCGACGACGCGGTGGATGCCGCGCAGGAGCCTTCCCCGGGAGTCCGCGGCCGCAAGCGTGACCGCGGCGCCTGCGATCGCCCAGTTGACGTGCTCGAGCCCGCACAGCAGCGCCGCCTCGCCCGCGAGTGCGACGGCCGCGGCGTACCGCACGGCATGGGCGAGCGCGCCCTGTCGTGAGCGGAGCCGCTGCTCCCGGACGATGGCGACGACCGACTTCTCGGGCCGGCCCGGGCCCGCCGTCAGCTGCCCGATCACGAGCGCCAAGGCAGCCGAGGCGAGGGCGATGAGGCTCAGCGAGGTCGCCGAACCCAGGTCCGTCGGCATCCCGGCGAGGGCGCCCAGCGCGAAGACCCCGTAGAACGGTCCCTCGGGGCGCAGGCCGAAGAAGTCGGCGACGAGCGAGCCACCTATCGAGAAGACCACGGCCGCGAGGATCACCGTCGGCCGGTCCGCACCGACCTGCGCCAGGGTGATCCCGACGACCGTCCCGGTGAGGAGGAGCAGCGCACCCTGGGTCTGGTGGAGGAGGCGCAGTGCCCGGGTCTCGGCGCGGCCGTACATGCCGGCGAACGAGCCGAACACAGCGTAGATGAGGAGCTCGGGGCGGCCGGCCAGGACCAGCGCCAGCCCCGGCAGCACCAGTCCCGCGCTCACCCGAGCGGCGTGCGCCCAGTCCGCCATCGCCCGTCTCCGGGCCTCGCCCAGGGCGGTCACGCTGCGCATCACTGACCACCGGCCGGCTGGCTGCCGCGCTCGTGCCGGATCCGGACGGCGTACGACGCGGCCGCGAGCTCGGCAAGCTGGTACGGGTCCTGGAGGGAGCGCCCCGTGACCTCGGTGAGGCGGCGCAGCCGGTAGCGGACGGTGTTGGCGTGACAGTGCAGCACCCGCGCCGCCTGCTCGGCGGATGCCTGGTTGTCGAGGTAGGCATGCAGGGTCTGCAACAGCACGTCGCGATCCTCGGCGGGCAGTGCCAGCGCGGCCCCGAGCACGTCGAGACTGAGCCGATCGGCGGCTGCCGGATCGCAGGCCATCAGCGCGGCCAGCGGGCTGCTGCTGAAGACGTGGACGCCGGTGGAACCCCGGGGCTGCACCGAGATGGCGGCACGCGCCAGCTGGAGGCTCCGCGGCGTCTCGGCGACCGATGCATAGCGCGGGCTGACGCCGATGCGCGACGTCCCGACCTCGGCGAGCAGGGTGACGAGCTCCGCCTCCCGCTCCCCCGGGGTCGCGACGATGCCGACCTGGAGCGCCGGCATCAACCGCCACGCCGACGCGAGACCACGCTGGGCCAGGCGCTGCTCGATGTCGGCCAGGCTCTCCACGGCCAGGCCCGTCGTCTCGGCGGCGACCACCACGAACCCGCAGTCCGGTGGCAACCCGAGCAGGCTTGCCGCCTCCCAGCAGCTGCTGGTCCCGCCTGTTCCGAGGAAGAGCGCCTCGACCAGCGCCGAACGGCGCCGCTGGTCGCGCACCAGCATCCGCGACGTCGTCGCACGGTAGGCCTCTGTCATCGCGACCGCGTGCTCGTCCGCCAGCTGCCAGAGCCGGGTCGCGGCGACGAAGAGCGCCTCACTGAGTGCGGGATCCTCCGCGGCCCGGACCCGGGCGAGCAGCGCGTCCCACAGGGTGCTGAAGACGAGTCGGTACGCGCGAAGCACCTCGGGCAACGGCATCGCTGCCGCGGCACGCCGCTGGCCGGTCGCGATCGGCGTACGGAGGTCGACCTCGTCGCCCTCGTCGCTGCTGAGCGCCCCGATGAGAAAGCGCAGGTTCTCCTCGACCGAGCGTCGCAGCTCGGCGGCCGGCACCGGCTCGGCAGCGCCGTACGCCGGGACGCGCTCGAGGATCGTCTGGTACGCAGCGGCCGTGAGCGCGGGCAGGCGCGGCTCCGCCCAGGCCACGAGCTGCTGGAGCGCCGGGTCGTGGGGCAACGGGGTCCTCTCGGGGGGGCGGAGCGCACCCGCCCCATCAGGGCCGGGTACGACGGATCGACCCGAGAAGTATCTGACGTTTCGGTCTCACGCGCGGGTGACGGTCACCTGGACGTTCTTCATCAGCGGCTGGTCGCTCTGCGTGCTGTAGTCGGCGATGCCGATCAGCACGTTCATCTCCGGCATGTAGCCGGCCGCGCTGCCGCGCGGGAGGTTGTAGGCCAGCGCGCGGTAGCTCTTCAGGTGCCGCTTCGAGCCGTCGCGCGAGGTCGCGGTGATGTCGACCAGGTCACCCTGGCTCAGGCCTCGCGCCTTCATGTCGTCGACGTTCATGAAGATCAGCTCGCGCAGGTTCTTCACCCCGCGGTAGCGGTCGTTGTTGGAGTAGATCGTGGTGTTCCACTGGTCGTGCGAGCGCATCGTCTGCAGCACGAGCGTGTCGCCGTCTGCCGGGATGACGTCGGGCAGCGGCGCGTGCGAGAACTCCAGTCGGCCCGACGGCGTCAGGAAGGTCCGCTCACGGGCCGGCTGGGCGATCCGGAAGCCGTTGGTCTGCCGCACCACCTGGTTGAAGTTCTCGAAGCCCGGGAAGACACCGGCCATGACGTCGCGGATCCGGTCGTAGTCCGCGACGAACTCGTCCCACGGCGTCGGGGAGTCCACGAGCGTGGCCTTCGCCATGCCGGCGATGATCGCAGGCTCGGAGAGCAGGTGGCGCGACGCCGGCTTCCGCGATCCCTTCGACAGGTGGACCATGCTCATCGCGTCCTCGACGGAGACCGACTGCGGGCCGGACTTCTGCTCATCGCGCTCGGTCCGGCCCAGACACGGGAGGATCAGCGCCTTGCGTCCGTGGACGAGGTGACTCCGGTTCAGCTTGGTGCTGACCTGGACCGTGAGCTCGGTCTTCGCCAGCCCCGCCGCGGTGTACGCCGTGTCGGGTGCGGCCATCACGAAGTTGCCGCCCATGCCGACGAAGACCTTGACCGTGCCGGCGTGCATGCCCTCGATGGTGGCGACGGTGTCGAGGCCGTGGTGGCGCGGCGGCTCGAACCCGCAGACGGCGCCGAGCCGGTCGAGGAAGGCGTCGGAGGGCCGGTGGTCGATGCCGCAGGTGCGGTTGCCCTGCACGTTGCTGTGGCCACGGACCGGGGAGGGGCCGGAGCCCTTGCGGCCCAGGTTGCCCTTGAGCGCGAGGAGGTTCACGAACTCGCGCGGGGTGTCGACGCCGTGCTCGTGCTGGGTGACGCCGAGGCACCAGCTGATGATCGAGCTGTCGGCCTTGATGTAGACCTCGGCCACCTCGCGGAGCTGGGCCTCGGTGAGCCCCGACTGGCGGGCGAGGTCCGGCCAGGGCGTGGCCTCGACGAGTGCGCGGTACTCCTCGAAGCCTGTCGTGTGGTCGGCGAGGAAGGCGTGGTCGAGCACTCCCCCACGCTCGGCCTCGGCCTCCAGCGTCGCCTTCGCGACGGCACGCATCAGGGCCAGGTCACCACCCGGGCGGACCTGGACGTTGAGGGTGCTCGTCTCCGTGCTCCTGAAGAGCGCCATGTCGACGAACTCGTGGGGCACGATCGTCTTGGTCGCACCGACCTCGACCAGCGGATTGATGTGGACGATCTGGGCGCCGCGCCGGTGCGCCTCCGCAAGCGTGGTCAGCATGCGCGGGGCGTTCGAGGCGACGTTGACGCCGAGGACGAAGAGGGCGTCAGCGTGCTCCCAGTCCTCCAGGTCGGCGGTGCCCTTGCCCGTCCCGATCGAGGCGGTCAGTGCCCGGCCGGAGGCCTCGTGGCACATGTTGGAGCAGTCGGGCAGGTTGTTGGTGCCGAGCTCACGCACGAAGAGCTGGTAGAGGAAGGTCGCCTCGTTACTGAGCCGACCGGAGGTGTAGAACGACGCCTGGTCCGGGCTGTCGAGCTTGCGCAGCTCGTCGCCGATCAGGGCGAACGCGTCGTCCCAGCTGATCAGCGTGTAGCGGTCGGTCTCGGCGTCGTACGACATGGGCTGGGTCAGGCGGCCCTGGTCCTCGAGGTCGAAGTCGGTCCACGTCGCCAGCTCGCTGACGGTGTGCCGGGCGAAGAAGTCGGCGTCGACGCGCTTGGGCGTCATCTCCCACGTCGTGTGCTTGACGCCGTTCTCGCAGATGTCGAGCTTGAGGCCGTGCTGGTCGTCGGGCCAGGCGCAGCCCGGGCAGTCGTAGCCCCGGCCCTCCTGGTTCATCTTGAACATCGCGTTGGTGCCGCGGATCCCCTCACGCTCGCGCATCAGCACGTTCATGACCGAGAACGACGCCCCCCAGGAGGCCGCCGCGTGGTGGTAGTCCTTCTGAGACCACTTCTTCGTCGTCAGCGGCCCGTACCCGCCCTGACGGGGCCGGACCGGGAGGAGGCCCGGGACGGCGTCGGTGGTGGCGGCTGCGCTGGGCGCGTCGTCGCGCGACTCGATGCTCACCGTCGGATCGTCGCACGGCGTGGAGGCCGGAGGCACGGTTTGGAGACCCGGGATCAGTCATCGGTGCGCAACTTTGTCCGCGACCACAAGATCGACCGTCGTCCGCGACAAAGGAGGCCGAGGCGGCGATCCGCGGGGTCCGGTCCGCGCCGCACATCAAAACAGCCTCTGTTCCGCGTTTCCGCAGATCAGAGGCTGTTTCGGATTCCTGTGGAGGTGAGGGGACTCGAACCCCTGACCCCCTGCTCTGGTGTCTCGCTTCACTCCGACTTCGGAGATTCTCGGACGCCATCGGCAGAACTGCCGCTGACCTCGGACGATGCCGCATCGCGACAACGAGTGGTCTTCCGATGATACGTCCGTACCTCGACGGATTTCGGCGCCGATCGGCCGATCTTCGATGCCAAACAGCAGGAAATTCGCAAGACGCGCGCACGCTCTCGCCACGTGGGCGTGGAGCGCGGCCACTTAGTGGGCGTTAAGGAAGCCGATCAGGCATGCAGTCCACCATCCCAGTTGGGAGAGCGACACCGTGACCGCAGACCACACCATCATCGGGCGGTCCGGATCGCGATCGAGTCGGCCCATGGCGTGGTTGAGCCGCATGGCGTTGAGGCCGTTGATCGCGACCAGCAGCACGGCGCCGAGTTTGACGCAGGTGAGCGGGGTGAGCGAGGGCTCGAGGAGCATGCCGGTCGCGGCGAGGCCGAGCAGACCCATCCAGATCAGCGGGTGGGCCGCGTCGGCAACGTCGAGTACGTCGGCAAGGGCGCGCCGACCACTCAGCCAGAGCAGACCGAACCAGTCCAGCGTCATCACTGCGCCAAAGCCGGCAATCAGGCACCCGAGATGCAGGAAGAGCGCGCACATGTGCAGGTTGTGGCTGGTCTCGAGGGTGAGTGCGCCGGCAATACTGGCCGCCCAGGCCCCGACCAGGGCTACGCCGAGCATCACGGTCCGGCCAACGCCAGCACGGGTGGCGCCCAGGATCGGCGAGGCCGTTTCGCTGGACTCGGATGGGATTGGGGTCGTGTCGAGCATGGTCATGACGTGTGGTTCTGTCTCTCATGAGCCTCGCAAGGCTCGGGGGTGGGACGGTGCTGGGGCCCCGGCACGCCCGAGATGCCAGGGCCCAGCCGGTCAGCTCTTCGGAGCCAGGCCCCACTTCTCCAGCGCCGCCCGGACGTCCTCGGCAGCGTCGATGTTCAGCGGACCGCTGGTCCACATCGCGTAGGGCAGATTGAGGAAGCGGCCTTCCTTGACCGCCGCCAGGTCGCGCGTGGCGGGGTTGGCCTTCAGCACGGCAACCTTCTGCTCGAAGGTCTGGCCGGGGTAGTCGACGAAGACGAACGCGTCGGGCTTGGAGGCGGCGAGGCGTTCCCACGAGACCTCGGTCCAGGTGTCCTTCAGGTCGGCCATTGCGTTGTGGCCGCCGCCGGCCTCGATGATCGCCTGCGGCGCTCCGAACGCGCCGCTGGTGAAGACGGCCTTCTCGCCGCTGTCGAAGACGAAGAGCACCGGCGGCGTGCTCGCCTTGGGTGCGGCGTCGAGGGCAGCAAGACGCTTGTCGAAGTCGGCGACAACGTGCTTGGCGTGGTCCGTGTGGCCGGTGATCGCACCGAGGTTGGTCATGTCGTCGCGCAGCGCGGTCCAGGGGTCGACGATGCCGCGGGCATTCGAGCCCTCCTGGCGGCACGACTCGGTGAGGATGTACGCCGCGATGTCGCGCTGTGCGAGCGAGTCCGGGGTGAGCTGCTTGGTCTCGTCGTAGCCATAGTTCCAGCCCGCGACCATGACGTCCGGCTTGGCGGCGATGACGGTCTCCAGGCCCGGGTAATCATCCGAGACCTGGTTCAGGCCGGCGACGGCGTCGCCGTAGTGCTCGGTCAGCACCTTCTCGTCGCGGCCGATGCTGGAGACTGCGGCGACCTGCTTCTCGGCGCCGAGTGCGAGCACCATGGAGATCAGGTTGCTGTCGTTGACGAAGAGCTTCCTGGCCGGCGACGGGAACTCGACCTTCTTGCCACAGTTCGTGACGGTCACGGTGCCGTCGGATGCGGGCGCTGCCGTGGTGGCACCGCCGCAGCCGGACAGTCCGAGCATCGCCGCGGCCGCCAGCACGCCGTACGTCGTGGGCTTGATCATGGGTGGAGCTCGCTTTCGTCGTGGCTGAACAGCAGGTGTGTCCGGCCGGTGAGGGGGTGGGTGACACGGGTGGCGAGGACGCCGAAGGCGTCGTGGAGGACCGAGGCGGTGAGCACCTCGGCGGGTGTCCCGTGAGCGAAGAGGCCGCCGCCGTGCAACACCGCGATGCGGTCGCAGAAGGTGGCGGCGAGGTCGAGGTCGTGGAGCGCGAGGACGACGGTCCGCGCCCGGTCCCGGCAGAGGCGTCGGACCAGCCGCAACAGTGCGAGCTGGCGCTTGATGTCGAGGTGGTTCGTCGGCTCGTCGAGCAGCAGGACCGGTGCCTCCTGGGCGAGCCCGCGAGCGATCAGGGCGCGCCGGCGCTCGCCACCCGAGAGACGGTCCATGGACTGGCCCGCGGCGTACTCGAGGTCGACCAGCCGCAACGCCTCCGCGACCGCACGTCGCGAGGCCGAGTCGACGCCGCCCCAGGCACGGGCGTGCGGGATGCGTCCGAGGGCGACCAACTCGGAGACGAGCAGGTCCGAGGGCGCGGTCTCCTCCTGGGCAACGAAGGCGATCTGCCGAGCACGCTCGCGCGAGCTGATCTGGTGGAGCGGTCGGCCACCAAGGAGGACCTCGCCCGCAGCGGCCGGACGGACCCCGGCGAGGACACGCAGCAGGGTCGACTTGCCGGTGCCGTTTGCGCCGATCAGGCCGAGCACCTCGCCCGGTCGGACGTCGAGGTCCACTCCCGACAGGACGGTGCGTGTTCCGGCCTCGCACGAGACTCCGGAGGCCGCGAGCGCAGCGGTCGTGCTGACGCGCGACGTGGTGATGGTCATGACTCGCCCCCGAAGCGATAGGTGCGCCGGCCGAGCAGGAGCAGGAAGACCGGAGCACCGATCAGCCCCGTGACGACGCTGAGCGGGATCTCGGTCGGGCGCACCGCAATGCGCGTGACGACGTCCACCCAGACCAGGAAGACGCCACCAGCCAACGCCGCAACCGGCAGCGACGCGCGGTGGCGTGGGCCGACCAGCAGCCTCGCCAGGTGCGGTAGCACGAGACCGACGAAGCCGATCCCCCCAGCGACGGCGACCAGCACACCGACGAGCACGGACGTGAGCACGAAGAGCCCGGTGCGCACGGCCTGGACCGGTACGCCGAGTGCAGCGGCGGTGTCCGGGCCGACGGCCAGCGCGTCAAGCCAGCCGCTCGCCGCCATGAGGACCGTGATGGAGAGGGCGACGACTGCCGTCGGAAGCCAGAGGTGGTCCCACGTCGCGCCCGAGAGCGAGCCGAGCAGCCAGAACAGCACCGACTGCGCAGCCTGTGGCTCCGCACTCTTGAAGACGAGGAAGCTGGCGATGGAGGAGAAGGCGGCCGACAGCACCGTGCCCGTGAGCACCAGCCGCAACGGGGTGAGTCCGCCCTGCAGCATCGCGATCCCGAAGACCATGACCGAGGCGAGCAGCGCACCCGCCAGTGCGCCGAGCGACAACGCCCACAGCCCTGCACTGGACAGCACTCCGAACGTGATCACGGCCGTGGCGCCGACGCTCGCGCCCGAGGACACTCCGAGCAGGTAGGGATCGGCGAGCGGATTGCGGACCAGCGTCTGGACCGCGGCGCCGGCGATCGCCAGACCAGCCCCGACAACCAGGCCGAGCAGCGTGCGCGGGAGCCGGATCTCCCAGACGATCGCGTCGTACGCCGGGTCGACGGGCGCACCACCGAAGCGGCCGCGGAGGGCGTCGAGGACGACGTGCACCGGCAGCGGTTCGGCGCCGAAACCCGTGGCCAGCACGACGGTCAGGAATGCCAGCGGGACCAGCACAGCCACGAGTGCGGGCGCGCTCAAACGGCGGGCGTTCTGCCGTCGGGTGACGGCATCAACTTCATGCAAAGGAAGACCTCTGGAGTCAGGCGCTCAGACCGCGAAGCGCTGTGGACACAGCGAGCCAGCAGGTCTTCGGACTCGGGGTCAAGCGAACGAAGCGCCTTCCCAGACCGTGATGGTCCAGTGGCTTGCGTGCTTCGTTCGTCGCCCTCACCGCTGCGCGACAGTTCCGGATTCTCACCGGATTCCCTACGCCTCCCCGAGGAGGCGTGATCTGACTCGTTGCGGAATCTAGGGCCCGGGGAACTGCGCCACAAGCAGGTGAGGTGCAGGTCACGGGGCGCGACGGCCTGACCCGTTGAGGAAGCCGCGTGGACGCAGGAACATGACCAGTCGGGCGAGGTACGGTGGGTCGTTCCCAGAAGAGCGAGGTCCCGTGACTGCAGATACCGACACCAGCACGCCGAAGCGCACGGTGCGCGAGCGGTCGACGCGGCAGTTCCAGGCCGTGCGTGACGAGTTGTCACAGAGCCCGGATTTCCGCACCGCGCAGGAGATCCATGCCTCATTGCGGGCCGCGGGGGCATCGGTCGGGCTGGCGACCGTCTACCGGGCCCTGCAGACGCTGGTCGAGGCTGGCACTGCGGATCTCCTCCGCAGCGCCGCCGGCGAGGCGGCGTACCGCATGTGCGGCACGAGCCACCACCATCACCTGGTCTGCCGTTCGTGTGGCAAGACGGTCGAGGTCCAGGGCCCGGCCGTCGAGACCTGGGCGGACGACATGGCGACCCGGCACGGATTCAACGACGTCAGCCACACCCTCGAGCTCTTCGGCGTCTGCTCGGACTGCCAGGCTCGGGCCTGACCTCAGCCAACACGCGGGGTAGCGGCCGGCCCGACCGCCACCCCACACGACCGATCAGCCGGCGACAACCGCCTGCTTGAAGGCCGCGGCCGGCTTGAAGGCCGGCGCCAGAGTCGCCGCGATCTCGAGCAGCGCGCCGGTCCGCGGGTTGCGGCCGGAGCGTGCGGCGCGGCTGCGCTGCTCGAAGGTGCCGAAGCCCGGGAGCGTGACCTTCTCCCCCGCCGCAACGGCGGCGACGACGCCGTCGAGCATGGCGGCCAGGGCTGCGTCTGCCTGGGCGGTGGGCAGTCCAGCCTCTCGTGCGACGGTCTCGACGAGGTCCTTGCGGTTCATTTCACGTGCTCCTTGTGGTCGGTGTCGCGGGCCGGTTCGGCCTTGATGTCGCACTATGCCATACTGATAACGATTCTCGTTAGAAGGAGGAGTTGTGAAGCAAGGGATCCATCCCCCCTACGGCCCGGTGGCCTTCCGCGACCCGGCGACCGGTCGGGTCTTCCTGACCCGTTCGACCCTGGCGGGCCGCGCGCCCGAGAAGGTGACCGAGATCGACGGCGTCGTCTACCCGGTCGTCGACGTCGACGTCTCCAGCGACAGCCACCCCTTCTGGACCGGTACGGCCCGCACGCTCGACAGCGAAGGCCGGGTCGAGAAGTTCGAGCGCCGCTACGGAGGCCGCGCATGAGGACGCCACTCGTCGTGGTCACCGGCGTGGACACCGTGGCGATGGACTCCACCCTCATGAGCCTCATGTGGGACCTGCCCGGGGCCGTCTCGGTGCGCCACCGCATCGACCCGCACTCGCAAGTGCTCACCCGGACGGTGAGCGACATGAGCGGCGTTCTCGAGCGGGAGGAGATCCAGCTGGAGCACGCCTGTGTGAGCTGCGCGCTGCGCGAGGACATCCTGCCGACGCTCGAGCGGCTGGGGCGCGACAAGCGGTGGAGCACCATCCTCGCGGGCCTGCCCACGTCGACGGAGGCCGGCCAGCTTGCTCACGCCCTGGGGACGCACAGCCGACTGGCGCGGCATCTCAAGCTCAGCGGCGTGCTGGCCGCCGTCGGCACCACCGACGTCGTACGGGACCTGCTCAGTGACGATCTGCTCCGCGAGCGCGATGTGCACACCAACCCGGATGACGACCGCGGGGTCGGTGAGGTTGCCTGCGCCCAGATCGAGTCTGCCGACCTCGTCGTCTTCGATGCGGATCCCGGCGCGGAGGCCACCGACCTGGTGCGCGCCCTGGCTCGCCCGACGGTCCCCGTCATCATCGGAGCCGACCAGCTCGACGCCGGCACGATCATCACCCAGCGGCACCAGAACACCATCACCAATGCCTGGTGCTCGCCCGAACTCGGCACCGAGCTCCCCGCACTTCGCGGAGGCAAGGCCTGGCGCCTCGCGCTCTGCTCTGCGCGCGCCTTCCATCCCGACCGGCTCCTGGAGCAGATCGAGCGACTCGGCACCGGGCCGTATCGCTCGCGCGGCTCCTTCTGGGTGCCAACCCGGCCTGGTGACATGCTCGAATGGTCGGGCGCGGGCGGTCAGCTCAGCATCGGAAGCTACAGCCCCTGGGGACGCCGTACGCCGGTCACCCGGCTGATCTTCACGGGCCTGGGAACTCTCCCCGGCGAGCTCGGCGACGCCTTCGAGGACATCCTGCTCACCCCCGCCGAGGCGCTCCTCGACCGGCGTCGCTGGGACGTCGCGGAGGACGGGCTCGAGCCCTGGCTCGGCGACATCCGCGACGTCGCCTGAGCCGTCACCATCCCGCCGGTGCGCCGGCCGTTCACAAGGAGAAACTCATGGCCGTACCCAAGCGCCGTACCTCGCGCAGCAACACCCGCCACCGACGCTCGCAGTGGAAGGCGGCTCCCGCCGACCTCGTGCCCGTCACCGTCGACGGCACGACCCACCGCGTCCCCCGCGCACTGGTGCGCGCCGTCCAGCGCGGCTACCTCGATCTGACCGCGACACGCGCCTGATCAGCCGCCACCCGACAACCACCGAAGGAACCGACATGAAGGTACGCAACTCCCTCCGCTCCGTGAAGAACCAGCCCGGCTCCCAGGTCGTACGGCGCCGCGGACGCACCTACGTCATCAACAAGCTGAACCCCCGCCTCAAGACCCGCCAGGGCTGACCAGCCGACCATCACAGCCAAGGAATCCCATGCCACGCGTCTGCCAGGTCACCGGAGCCGAGCCCGGCTTCGGTCACCACGTCTCCCACTCCCACCGCCGCACCAAGCGACGCTTCAACGTCAACATCCAGTCGAAGCGCTACTGGGTGCCCAGTCTCCACCGGCATGTCACGCTCACGGTGAGTGCACGGGGCATCAAGACGATCGACCTGCGCGGCGTCGACGCCGTCGTCGCCGGCATCGTCCGCCGAGGAGGGAAGCTCTGATGGCGAAGCGTGGCAACGACCTGCGTCCGATCGTCAAGCTCCGCTCCACGGCCGGGACCGGGTACACCTACGTCACCCGCAAGAACCGGCGCAACCACCCCGATCGGCTGGTGCTCCGCAAGTACGACCCACGGATCCGCACGCACGTCGACTTCCGCGAGGAGCGCTGATGGCCAAGAAGTCCAAGATCGTCGCCAACGAGCGGCGCAAGGAGACCGTCCGTCGGTACGCCGACCGACGGGCCGCCCTCAAGCAGGCGATCCTGACCGCTGCAACCCCCGAAGAACGGGCGGTCGCCGTCCGTGCCCTCAGCCGTCTCCCGCGCGACGCCAGCCCGGGCCGGGTCCGCAACCGCGACCAGCTCGACGGACGTCCCCGTGGCTACCTGCGCAAGGTAGGGGTCTCGCGGATCACGTTCAGGACGCTGGCACACCGGGGAGAGTTGCCCGGCATCACGACATCGTCGTGGTAGCACCGGCATCGTCTCAGGAGTCTGTACCGGACGATTCGGTGGAAGCAATGCCCTTTGCTCGGGTCGGCAGGCGTCGAGCGCTATCGCCGAGCCGAGCAAAGGCGGCCGAGACGACGAAGGTGAGGACGATGACGCCGAGCAGGCCGAAGACGATGAAGCCGGCGACGCGACTCGCGGGCACGTAGCTCAGCGTTCCGTTGACCGCGGCCCACATCGAGCGGGTGATAACCGACAACCACTTCAACTGCAAGGGCTCCAACGATATCCCCGCCGCGACGAAGCTGCTCGGGGCCGAACCGCGTCTTCGTCCGTCCGCACTGCGCTTGGCAAGACGGAAAGGCAGAGCGCCTCAACCGGACCTTGCAGGTCGAGGTGACCGAAGCGCCGACCCCAACTCCGCTGCGACCCAGAATGCTGAAGACTGCGGCCTCCTCGCGTAGATCGGTTTGCCCAACTCGACCGGTAGGGCGTGGAATGGTTGGCGCATGAGTGCGACCTCAGCATCTGGCCAGCAGCACGGCGATCTCCCCGCTCGCTGGGCACCCGCATCTCCGGCAGTCGCGCTGGTTCCGGGCGTGGTGCTCGTGGTCCTCGGCGCTTGGGCTGTCTCCGACGGGGAGCTGCCCGCGCCGTTCAGTTGGGTGCTGGTCGCCGTAGGCGTGGCGTTTCTCATCACGGGTGCTGTTGCCAAGGGCGTTGCCTGGGGACTCGCCCTGCGCGATGAGGGTGTGCACTGAGCGACCGCTGATGCCGCGTCTCTCGCGGCCCCGGGCAGCTCAGGCGCGACAATCGACGAGCACCACCGGACGCAATTCGCCGCCGTCGAGCTTGGTCTTGACGGAGGCAAATCGAAACGCGACGACTCCGGGATTGGCTTCTGGCCCGCCCATCGGGTGAGCGGGTTCAAGGCAGGACGGCCAGCCGCCTTGGTGCAGGCTTCCCTCGCGGTCGATCCAGTGCGTGACGCTGTCTACAAGTCCGTACGACCAGTCCTTATCCCTGACCGTCAGGAGCCGGTGGTCGCCATTGCTCACGACCGCAGCTCGCTTGATCGTGACTCCGTGCCAGTGCGCCGTGGCCGTCCCCATCGAGCCCAGCGCATAGCCACCTACGCCAGCGAGGGCGACGCCGCCGACGACCGCCGCTGCCGGAAGCCGGCCAAGCCAAGTCTTCATGCGAGGAACGTAGGGCTCCTGGCCAGGCTGCGTCGCAGAAAGCGAATCATTGGTGGCTCAAGCCAAACCGCTCGCTCATGCCGCGTTCGGCGCGCCTTCGGTGCTCGTCGCGGGTTCGCGTCATCGCACCTCATCTTTGGCGGCGGCGCACGACGGAAACGCCGAGGATACTGACCGCCACAGCTCCGAGGCCTGCCGCAAGGGACCCAGGCCAGGCCCGGGCTCGCGCAATCGGCCGGCAGACTGAGGTCAGGCGATCAAACTCCGACCTGCGTGCAACAGGGTCACCGGCCTCGCCACCGCCCCCGTCGTACACCCCGCGGATGGCGACGGGCAGGGCGTGCCCACACTCAACCAGCCCCGTCGTTGCGTCTACTGCGCTGACGGTCTGCATGGCCGAGCGGACTCCACCCAGGACAAGACACGCGGCCGAGATCACGAGCGCAAAAACAAGGAATCGGCGCATGACCCGAGTCTGGAGGGAAATCGGTCTGCTTGCCCTGACTCCCGCTCATTTCATTGGTTGGTCAAGGCGGTCGAGCCGCTCATGATGCAGGGCTCGCGCTCTCAGTCCTTGATCTAGCCAGTTGGGGGTCTTGTCGCAGGCGCAGGATCCGCCAGGTGCCGATCCTTTCGACTTGCTTGTAGCGGGCAGCGAGGACCGGCTGGGCGAGAGAGGGATTGATTCCCCATGACGCGAGTCCGCGCTCGCCGGTGATGATCCAGGTGGGCGGCTTGGGGCCTGCGAGCACCTCCGTCAGTTCCTGAAGGCGAGGGTCCCGGACCCGGACGGGAAGGCTCCACAGCTCGGTGTAGGGGCTGCGCAGGCCTGCGGTCCGGAGGATCTCGGACTGTCCGTAGGCCACGATCCCCGTCTGTCCGGGCCGGTCGTGTGCCGTCAGCCAGGTTGACACCTGCCTGACTCCAGCCGGTTGCCGTGGTGCGCGGTGCAGCACGGCGTTGGTGGTGATGGCCAAGGAAAGTGCCATGACTGCGAGGGCTGCGCTGCAGCGCCGTACGGGGATGCCGACGGCGATCGCGCGGGCCAGGACGAAGACGGTGCCGGGCACTGTCCCGATGAGGTAGTGCAGCCAGTAGCTGCCGCCCGCGGCGACGCCGAACGCCTCCCACCCGAGCAGCGTGGCGGCGAGCCAGCCGAGGGGCATGTGCGGGGAGGGTGCACGGGGAGTGCGCCGCAGGAGGGACACGAGGAGCAGCAGCGGCGCGCCGGTCCATACCCAGGCTACGGCGAGCACACGGGCACGATGTGCGGTGTGCGGTGAGGCCTGGCTCGAGATGACGTCGGCTGCCTGCATGCGGAAGGTGACGACGGCATCCCAGATCCCTGCGGGCTGCGTGCCGTACAGCCAAGCGATACCAAGAACTGCGGCCAGCACTACGAGGGCGCCGCCCACGAACGCGGCACCCTGGCTGGCGGCGTCACGGCGGCTCCTACGAAGGAGCTCCCAGACGAGGAGCGCGGCCGCCACGGCGAAGACATCAAGCAGGCTCTGTTTCACCAGGCCGGCGGCCATGCCCGCAGCGCCAGCAGCTGCCCACCACCGCAGGGCGGTGTCGGGCCGACTGGCGGGAACGATGCAGCAGAGGCCTGCGAAGACGAACGGAACCGCGAGCAACTCTCCGTTCACGATTTGTCCGCCGAAGAGCGGGGCGTCGAGCAGCAGCAGGGCCGTTGCCGCCGTGAGGACGGGGCCGATCCGGCGCGAGGTCACCAGTCCGCCGAGGAGCCCGGCGAGCGCGACAGCGACCATCGTGGCCACTGTGCCGAGCAGGCGGAGCGGAACTTCGCCACCGGCCAGGGCAGCCATCCGGAAGAGCAGGATCAGCAGTGGCGGGCGATCGACCCAGTAGTCGCCGTACAGCGAGGTCCCGTGGTGCCACTGTGCTGCAACGGTGAGGAAGCCGGCTTCGTCGGAGGTCAGCGGGCGGTGCAGGAACGGCACGCGCAGCAACCCGGCGAGGACGACGAGTCCGACGACAAGCAGATGGCGTCGCAGCCACGCTGCGATCTCAGCCGCGCGCCAGCGCGCGATCAGGGCTACGGCTTCGCCGGCGACGCCTGGGCTCATCTTGGATGCCCCGGCGACCCGCTCGACGAACGTGATCGGCTGTTCGGCCACTCTGAGGTGGGACCGCTCGGCTCGCCAGGTGTTCTCGACCTGGAAGCCATACCCGTCGGCGTCGCCGTGTAGCACCCCTGCGGCGTGGATGGCGTCTGCGCGCCAGCCGCGGAAGCCTGCGGTGGCGTCTCTGGTGCGCAGCCAGAGCATCGAGCGCGCGTAGTGGTTGGCTCCGGCTGAAAGCAGTCGCCGTCGTAGCGGCCAGTTCTCGGTGCGCCCTCCGCGCACGTAGCGCGAGCCGATCACCAGGTCGTTCTCCGTGAGTCCGGCGAGCATCGCTGGAAGTGCAGTGACCGGATGCGACCCGTCGGCGTCCATCTGGAGGACCAGGTCGTAGCCGGCGTCCAGAGCCCACGAAAAGCCGGCGCGGTAGGCGTCACCGAGTCCAGCCTTGCCGCCGCGGGCCAGGAGCCCCAGCCAACCGCCGTACGCCGGGTGGAGCCGGACGAGGTCGGCGGTGCCGTCAGGGCTGCCGTCATCGACAACCAGCACGTCCAGCACCACACCCGAAGGCAGCTCACCACGTACCTCAGCAAGGTCGCGGAGGAGCCGCGGCAGCGAGTCGGCCTCGTTGTAGGTGGGGACGACGACGACGGCGCGCTGTGCACCAGCAGGGGCAGGCCCCGGTTCGGCAGGGCGCGCCGTCGTCGTGGTCATGCCCGGAACTGCTTGGTGGCCAGGTCGTGCAAGAGAACCTGCAACGCCTTCTCCTGCTCGACAGCCGGCGCCGGCTTGATCGAGCCGTGGTCGATGGCGTAGGTCTTCAGGACTGCATCCATCTGGGTGTCGAGCGCCGTCCAGGTCGCCTTGTTGACCGGCGTCAGGGCCGGGGCGTCGGCGTCCCAGTCGTCGCGCATGGTCTGCACGGTGGCGTGCGAGCCGGCGGTGTCGCCGGCCTTGTCCTGGGCGATCGCCTTGGTGGCCAGGCCCTGGTACTTCTTCACCGCCGCGACGGTCTGCGCCGGCGTCATCGCGGCCTTCGGGCAGGCCGGCATGGTCTCGCTGGCACCCGTTGGGTCGCAGGTCGAGTGCGGCTGGTTGTGCGCCCAGGTCATGATCCCGACCATCGCCACCGCGAGGGCAGCGAAGCCGCCGAGCGCGATCCGCTCCTTGCGCGGGTTGGTGGTGACCACGGGCTCGTGCGTCGCGTCGTACGTCTCGATGACGTCGCTGCGGCTGATGCTCAGGTAGATCACGGTCGCGGTGATGGCGCCGAGGAAGATCAGGCTGGTGACCAGCGTGCCGAGGCCCAGGCCGACCGGCTCCGGCGGCGTCGCGTGCTTCGGCGACGCGAGCCAGTCGCCGATGTTGGCGCCGAGCGGGCGGGTGAGGATGTAGGCCAGCCAGAAGGAGAGCACGGGGTTGGCGCCGAACTTCCACAGCGCCGCGATCCCGGCGATCAGGCCGAGCGGGAGGAAGACCGACTGCGCCGGCGCCCAGCTCGTCAGCTGCAGCGTCCAGTCGCCGGTCGCCGTACCGAGGGCGAAGGTGACCAGCACGGTCAGCCAGTACCAGGACTCACGCGAGCGCGTGTCGATGCTGTGGATGGAGAGCGTGCGCTCGCGCATCCACCAGACGCCGAAGACGATCGCGAGCAGCACCGAGAAGACCGCCGTGCTCATCCAGAGCGGGATGCCGAGTTGGTCGGTGCCCATGTCGGTGTAGAGCGTGCCGGCCACGCTGACGACCACGACGGTCAGCCAGTACGGCGTCGGGACGTAGCGTCGCGTCTTCATCTGCCAGGTGAGCACGGCGACGAAGATCGCCGTGAAGAGCAGCATCGTGTTGAGCAGGCCGAAGCCGAGGGTCTCGTTGATGTAGTCCGCGAAGCTCTCGCCGACCGTGGTGCACAGGATCTTGATGATCCAGAACCAGATCGTGACCTCGGGGACCTTGTTGAGCATCTGGCCCGCCGTGGCACGCCGGGCTCCGGTGGTGGTCGGTGTCGTCATGCCGGTCAGCCTGCGGCAGCGGACCTGACAACATCCTGACTATCCGGACGCCAGGGTGAACGCGCTGAGGGCGGAACCGGAGCGCATGGTCCGTGCTAGGCGGCCGGCGCCTGGATGCCGGAGTTGCCCTGGCCGGCTCGGCACGCTTGATGTCCGCTGAGGATCAGTCGGGCGCCGGGACGTCCTCAATAACCTGGTCGCCCTCGATGTCGAAAATCTCTACGTCGGATCCGTACTGACGAGCAGCCCAGAGGGCATGCTCATGGGCTTCCTCGACGGACGTGAAGTTGCCGAGCATTGACCACAGACGACGTCCATTGCCGAGAGGCCCGGGAACCGTGTAATGGATCCGGAATGTCACGGCGGCGGCACCTCTTTGAGTCCTGCTCGGGGTTTGCTCACAGAAGAAGGATGCCCGCTGGGGACTGCGACGCGAGCCAATTCGAACCCGATTAGTAGGAAGTGACTACTCCACCCCCAGGCCGGGCCGTCGCGGAGGCTGAAACCTTCAGCAGTGTGGGTCCACTCATCTGAGGGCCGCGATCAGGAACCCAGTGCCGCGACCCGGAGGTTGCTCGAGCCCGCAACACTCCGGCCTCCGCGGTCTGGGGCAGACTCGGCCCATGCGCATCGGACTCTGCGAGGACGACCCGGCGATCCGCCGCGTGGTCGCTGCCGCCCTCGGCCTGGCCGGCCACGACTGCGAGGTGGCCCACGACGGTGGGGAGGCGCTCCGCCTCTTCGTCGGCGACCCGCACCCCGACGTGGTCGTGCTCGACATCGGGCTGCCCGACGCCGACGGCCGCGACATCTGCCAGGCACTGCGGGCAGCCGGAGTGCACGCACCGGTGCTCTTCCTGACTGCGCTCGGCCAGGTTCACGAGAAGATCGCGGGCTTCGCGGCCGGCGGTGACGACTACCTGCCCAAGCCATTCGACGTGAAGGAGCTCGTCGTCCGCATCGAGGCGCTCGGCCGGCGTGCCGCCCGTCCGGCTGCGCCGGCTACGCCGTCTGGCCTGCGGCTCGACCCGGCCCGTCACGCGCTCGTCTACGAGGGCCACGAGGTGAGCCTCACGCCCACGGAGTACCGCATGCTCGGCGCAATCGCCGCCCGGCCCGGCGAGGTCGCACGCCGCCGTGACGTGGTCGCTGCCGGCTGGCCCGACGGTGCGATCGTCGCCGACAACACCGTCGACGCATACGCCGCGCGGATCCGGCGGAAGCTGAAGAAGATCGGTGCCCCGGTGCAGCTCGAGGCCGTCCGCGGCGTGGGGTTCACGCTCCGATGAGGACCGTGGGCTTCCGTAGGCGAGTAGTCCTGGCCACGCTCTGCCTGGTCACCGCCGTGATGATCGCGTTGGTCGTCGTCACGCAGGCGGTGCTGGAGCTCGCTGAGGGTCAGTCGAGCAGCCGCACGTCGGGTGAGGTGTTGTCCGTCAGTGCCGTGCTGGGGATCGCCGCGATCCTGTTGGTCGGGGCGGTCACCTGGCGGGTCGCGACGACCGCCGAGCACGAGGTCCGCGCGGCGCTGCTCGCGGAGCAGCGGCTCACCGCCGAGCTCGCCCACGAGCTGCGCACCCCGCTGACCGCGCTCCAGGGCTCCGCGGACCTGGCGCTGCTGCGGGGGATCAGCGACGCGGACCTCACCGAGGACCTGCGCGAGATCGCGGCCGCCGCGCGACGCCTCGGGTCGGTCATGGCCACGCTGCTGGACGACGCCGACCGGCCGCGCCCGGGGGCCGAGCGGGCCGAGACCGTCCTCCAGGCCCTCGCGCCGCTCGTGGACAACGCACTGCAGCACGCGTCCTCGACCGTCACGGTGACGGTCGAGGACGACGGGCCGGGCGTCGACGCAGGGGTGGACGTCTTCGCCGCGGGGGAGACCGCGCGCGCCGACGGACACGGGCTGGGGGTGCCCATCGCCCGCCGGCTCGCGCGGTCAGTCGGTGGCGAGGTCGAGCTCGCGGGGCGCAGCCGCTTCGTGCTCCGGGTGCCCCGCTGAGGGGTCGACCTCGTCGACGGGGCTGTCCGACTTCGTGATCGCGACGTAGCTGACCAGCAGCGCGAAGAGGACCAGTCCGACCGCGGTCACCGGACCGGTGCCCCAGCCGAGCCCGCCGTGCTGCGGGCGCACCGCCATGCCGTCAGCGATCGAGGCGCCGAGCGGCCGAGTCAGCGCGTAGGCGATCCAGAAGCAGACGACGCTGTCGGCGCCACGCTTCCAGGCCAGCAGCGGCAGCAGGATCAGCACGCCGAAGATCGCGATCGACCAGGCGAAGCCCAGGTGCAGGTTGGCGGCGGTCGTGTCGCCGAGCGCCGTGCCCAGCCCGAACGTCAGCAGCACCGTTCCCCAGTAGAACCGCTCGCGCCGCGGCGTGGTGATCGAGTGCACGGAGGACGTGCCCTCGGAGGTGCGCCACCAGGCCAGCAGGGCGACCAGCGCGCCGGCGTACAGCAGCGAGTCGAGCCAGTACGGCGAGCCCAGCGCCACGTGCGGACCGTCCGCGATCATGGTGCCGAAGACCGCGACCATGAGAACCGTCATCCAGTACCGGACCGGGTGGTAGGTGTCCGCCCGCAGCTGGAACCACAACGCGAGGAAGAAGCCCGCGACGCCGACGAGGCCGGCGATCACGACGCTCTTGGTGCCCATGAAGTCGGCGGCGGTCTCGCCGATGCCGGTGGTGAGGAGCTTGACCACCCAGAAGAGGGCGAAGACCTCCGGGACCTTGGCGTGGGGGAAACGTCGTGTCGTCATGGGGACGAGCGTGGGGGCGCGCGCCTGAATTCATCCTGACTGTCGCGACCGAAGCGCGCTGGAGACACTAGCGTGACGCGGGACACCGCCGCAGAAATGGACGTGGGCCTGACCGCATATCTGCTGGTCAAGCCCTCGTCTTGTACGCCATCAGGGACTCGAACGGGTCTGCAAAACGCATAGGGAACATTGAATTTGGCTAGCACGGGAGTCCTGGCTGCAAGGATGTTCCATCGTGGCTGGCAGGTATCCCAAGGCGTTCAAGGAAGACGTGATCCGGGTGACGCTGTAGCAGGCGTTGTGGCGCCATCAGACGCTCGGGTCGATGGGCCAGGTCGATTCGGCCGGCGACAAGGCGGCCATGGAGTCGTTCTTCGCGTTGCTGCAGAACAACATCCTCAACCGCCGTCGGTGGGAGACCCGCGAGGAGCCGCGGATCGCGATCGCGGCGTGGACCGAGCGGACCTACCACCGCCGCAGACGCCAAACCCGGCTCCGGCAATTGACCCCCGTGGAGTTCGAGCTCATCTGAGCAAGACCGCCGATCAGGCAGCGTAGAAATCAGTCCCCTGATCGTTCACCAGGCCCCGGCAGGAGCGCGCGGGCAGCGACTGGCTCGTCACAGGCCGAGGTCGCGGCTGGTGCTGCGGCTCAGTGCCTGGGCGGGTCGGACGTAGTGCTCGAGCAGGGTGGTGATCTGGCGGTGTCGGGTCTGGGCGGCGATGCGGTCCAGGGAGGCGCCGTTGCTGGCGGCGGTGGTGGCGTGGCCGGCCCGCAGCGAGTGGCCGCTGATCTGGAGGTGGCCGAGGCCGGCGTCGGCGGCGCGGCGCTGCAGGGCACGGCTGATGCCTGTGGGTGAGAGGGGCCGGTTCAGTGGAGCGCCGGATGAGGTGAGCTGCGGGAAGACCCAGCCGTGGCCGGTGCCGCGGCCGCGTCGGTCTGCGCGGCCGAAGCCGCCGAGGCCGCGCAGCCGGGTCCAGGTGGCGAGTGCGCCGATGGGGTCGGTCTGTGGGTGTGTGCCGTAGGCGACGCCGATGACCTGGCCGTGGCCGTAGGGGTCGGTCTTGGAGCGGCGGATGGTGACGAGGAGGCCGTCGGTCTCGGGGGTGAGGTCCTCGTAGCGAAGTGCGGCGAGTTCGCTGGAGCGCAGCGCGGAGGCATAGCCGAACAGGATCAGGGCCCGGTCCCGTGCCGGGGCGAGCTGGGTCGGGTCGAGGCCGGCGACGATGCGACGTACCTCCTCCATTGTGAGGGGGTGGGCCGGGCGGACGGCGGCGGTGCCGAGGGTGCGGCACAGGCCGCGTTGGATGCGTCGCAGGGTGGGGTCGTTCATCGGGTTGGGCAGGTCGGCGCAGCGGTGCTCGTAGGCGATGGCTGAGCAGGCGAGCCGGAGCGTGCCCCACCGGGCGCCGGCGGCTGCGCGCTCGGTGAGGTAGACGGCGATGGACTCCGGGGAGGCGGGCAGCGCCGGGATCCCGCGCTGGTCGCACCATCGTGTCCACTGGTGCCACACCGAGTTGTAGACCTTGCGGGTGGACGGCGCGACGTCGGCCTCGAGGGCGGCGGCGATCCGGGCGAGCTCGAGCGGGTCGAAGGTGAAGGCGGACGCCGCGGAGGCGGCGCGTGCTGCCTGCGGCAGGACGGGATCAGGGGTGGTCATCCCCGGTGGTAGCGGCGGCTCCACCAGCGTCGCGCTCCCCCGCCGTCCCCACGTCGTTCGGGTTCCCGGCTGGTCCACGGGTCGGGGCAAAAATCTGTGAATTTCTGCAAGGTTGGCATGCGGCGCCTTCCGGACGGGCTCCGCGGCACCTCCGAGGCCAGAAACAGAAACTGCTGGTCAGGTCCTGTATCCAGGACTTGACCAGCAGTTCTTCCTGTGGAGGTGAGGGGACTCGAACCCCTGACCCCCTGCATGCCATGCAGGTGCGCTACCAGCTGCGCCACACCCCCAGGTGGGTTGTCGTCCGGTCTCCCGGGCAACGACGAGAACTTTAGCGAACTCCCCCAGCAGATGTGAAATCGGGGTCCGGGGCGGACAGATTCCAGGCAGCGAGCCGCCAACGGGCACCTGAATCGACCGTCTCGTGCTCCAGCAGGGCCCATCCGCAGTTGACCGGATGGCGCAGCGCCTGGGCGGTCTCGGCGCTCCAGCCGAGCAGCGCGGAGACGCCCACCTTGATCGCGCCGCCGTGCGCGACGGCGACCGCGGTCTCCCCCGGCTCGATGCTCGCGGCGAGGTCGACCAGGGCGGCCGAGACGCGCGCGGCGAGCTGCTCGGACGTCTCCATGCCGGGCAGCGGGTCCCAGCGTCCGTCACGCAGGGCAGCGGCCTGCTCAGGGAAGCGCGCGGCGAACTCCTCATTGGTGAGCCCGGTCCGCTCCCCCAGCGCGAACTCGCGCAGCCGCTCGTCGTGCACGGGGTCGAGGCCGCTCTCCTTCCCGACGTACGCCGCGGTCTGGCGCGCGCGGGCGAGGTCGGAGGACCACAGGGCGACCGGGCGGTAGCGCGCGACCCAGGGGGCGGCCGCAGCCGCCTCCGCGTGGCCGGCGGCGTCGAGCTCGACGTCGGAGTGGCCCTGCGCGCGCCCCTCGGCGTTCCACGCGGTGCGGCCGTGGCGCAGCACCACGAGCCGCCTCACCGATCCGGAGGCGGCGCCGGGCATGTGCTGCGCGCTCATCAGCCGTCGATCAGCGATCAGGCGTCAGCGGGACCGTGCAGGTCCTTCGGCAGCTCGATGAGGGGGCTGTCGCGCCAGAGGCGCTCGAGCGCGTAGTACTCGCGCTCCTCCTCGTGCTGCACGTGGATCACGATGTCGCCGAAGTCGAGCAGGACCCAGCGGCCCTCCTTGTCGCCCTCGCGGCGGATCGGCTTGTGGCCGCCGTCCTCGCGGAGCTTGTCCTCGATCTCCTCGACGATCGCCTTGACCTGCGGCTCGTTCTTGCCGGTGGCCAGGAGGTAGGCGTCGGTGATGCCGACCGCCTCGCTGACGTCGTACGCGCGGATCTCGGACGCCTTCTTGTCGGCAGCGGCGCGCGCGGCGACGGTGAGCAGGCGGACGGACTCTTCGTGGGCGGTCATGCGGTGTCCCCTTCGGGGGTTGTGAGGTAGAGCCGGTGCTTGGCGACGTACTGCACGACGCCGTCCGGCACGAGGTACCAGATCGGCTCGCCGCGCTCGGTGCGCTCGCGGCAATCGGTCGAGGAGATCGCCAGGGCGGGGATCTCCACGATGGAGACCCGGTCGGACGGGATGTCGGCGATCATCGCCGGATCCATGTCGTAACCGGGCCGGGTGCACCCGACGAAGCGCGCCAGCTCGAAGAGCTCGGCGACGTCACGCCAGGTGAAGATGTTGGCCAGCGCGTCAGCGCCGGTGATGAAGTAGAGGTCCGCCTCGGGCATCTCCGCGGCCAGGTCGCGCAGCGTGTCGATCGTGTACGTCGGACCCTTGCGGTCGATGTCGACCCGCGACACCCGGAACCTCGGGTTGGCCGCCGTGGCGATCACCGTCATCAGGTAGCGGTGCTCGGCCGGGCTGACCTCGCGCCCGTGCTCGCGCGTCTTCTGCCACGGCGCTCCCGTGGGGACGAAGACGACCTCGTCGAGGTCGAACCACGCGAGGACCTCACTGGCCGCCACGAGGTGGCCATGGTGGATGGGGTCGAACGTGCCCCCCATGACCCCCACGCGGCGGCGCGGAGTCACGCGCTCAGCTGTGGTCGCGGCCGCCGCCGAAGGCGACGACGAGGAGCAGCGAGAGGAACAGGATGCCCAGGGCGGTGCCACCGATGTAGTACGGCGTGGCGCCGGCCGACTCCTCCGCCTTCTCAGCGGTGGCGGCCAGGACGAGGACGAGGGTGCTCAGCATGGCGGACACGATACCGGTCGGCCGCCGCTGCGTGTGTCACCGCCCGTGTGACGTCAGTGGCCCACCGAGGTCAGGTCGAGGAGCGAGGCGAAGCCGGCGAGGATCGCCCACGACTGCAGTGCACGGCCCACGAAGATCGCGCCGAAGAAGATCACCTGGTTCATCCGCAGCGCTCCGCCGAGCACGCCCATCACCAGGAGCGGGGGCACACCGATGAGCCCGGACGCGAAGGTCAGCCCGGCTGCTGCCAGCGGGTGGCCATTGACGACCTTCTCCCAGCGCTCGTAGCGGGTCTTGAACTTGGGAGTCTCGAGCCGCTTCTGCAGCCACGGCATGCTCATGCTCCGCAGCGACCCGTGGTACCAGACCACCTTGCCGGCGGCCTGGCCCGCGCCGGCCGCGATCGCGACCGGGATGATCGCCGAGTCCGGGATCAGCGTGGTGATGCCGACGAGGTAGACCTCGACGTTGAAGAGCGGGATCACCGAACCCAGGATCGAGTAGCCGAGCGTGCCCAGGATCGCCTTCACGGGTGCGGACGCTACCTCGTCGAAGGGTGACGTGTCAGCGAATGTGGCCGTCGCCGGTGACGACGTACTTGGTGGAGGTCATCTCGGGCAGCCCCATGGGCCCGCGGGCGTGCAGCTTCTGCGTGGAGATGCCGATCTCGGCGCCGAAGCCGAACTCGCCGCCGTCGGTGAACCGCGTCGACGCGTTGACCATCACGGCCGCGGAGTCGACGGCCGCGGCGAAGCGACGGGCCGCCCGCTGGTCCTCCGTGACGATCGCGTCGGTGTGGCCGCTGGAGTAGCGGCGGATGTGGCCGATGGCGTCCTCGAGGTCGCCGACGACGCGGGCGGAGATCTCGAGCGCGAGGTACTCCGTGCCGTAGTCGTCGTCGGTGGCCGCGGTGACGCCGTCGTACTCCTGGAAGCGGTCGTCCCCGTGGATCGTGACGCCGGCGCCCTGCAGCGCCTCGATGACCGTCGGCAGGAAGTCGTCGGCGATCGCCTCGTGGACGAGGAGCGACTCGGCGGAGTTGCAGACCGAGGTGCGGTGGGTCTTGGAGTTGAGGACGATCGCCAGGGCCTTGTCGAGATCGGCGGCCGCGTCGACGTAGACGTGGCAGATGCCGATGCCGGTCTCGATGACGGGGACGATCGACTCGGTGACGACGGCGTTGATCAGGCCGGCGCCGCCGCGCGGGATGAGCACGTCGACGAGGCCGCGCGCCTGCATGAGCGCCTTGACCGAGTCGTGGCTCTCCGCGGAGACGAGCTGGATCGCGTCGGCTGGCAGGCCTGCGCCGGCGACCGCGTCGCGCAGCACCTCCACGATCGCCGCGTTGGACGACGCCGCGGAGCCGGAGCCGCGCAGCAGCACCGCGTTGCCCGACTTCAGGCAGATGCCGGCGGCGTCGGCGGTGACGTTGGGGCGCGCCTCGTAGATCATCCCGACCACGCCGAACGGCACCCGCACCTGCCGCAGCTCGAGGCCGTTGGCCAGGGTGCTCCCCCGGACGACCTCCCCGACCGGGTCGGCCAGGCCGGCGACCATGCGGAGGCCGTCGGCCATGTCCGCGATGCGCTCCTCGCTCAGGCGGAGGCGGTCGATGATGTTGGGCGGGGTGCCCCCGGCCTCGGCGCGCGCGACGTCGTCGGCGTTGGCCTTGAGCACCTGCGGCGCCTCCGCGACCAGCGCGTCGGCCATCGCGAGCAGGGCCGCGTCCTTGGTGGCGCGGGTGGCGACGGCCAGCTCGTGGCTGGCCTCGCGGGCGCGGAGTGCTGCTGCCTGGACGTCCTGCTCGATGCTCACGGGAGAAATCCTACGGGCGCCGTCATCAGCCTTTCCGCCGCGTCCGTAGGGTGCAGGCATGCGCGTGCTGATCACCGGAGACAGCCACCTGGCACGGCCCGCCCGCGATGGCTGGTCGATCACGCCCGGGTCCACCTCGGTCGCCGTCGGCGGCGCCGTCGCGACCGACCTGCCCGGCCAGGTCGCCGGCCTCGACCCCGCGGCGTACGACGTGGTGGTGGTGTCGGTGGGCACCAACGACGCCGGCTGGCGTGCGGTGCCCCTGGCCGAGTTCACCGGCGGCATCGCCTGGCTGCTCGCATGGGCAGGCGCCACGCCCGTCGTGCTGATGACCAGCCCGGGCTGCCTCGACGCCCGTGTTGCGGGCTGGAGCAACGCCCGCCTGGCGGAGTACGCCGCAGCGGCAGCCTCCCTGGTCGAGGCGGCGGGTGGTCGGGTGCTCGACACCCCCGCGCTGCTGGCACCTCTCGGGCCCGCGGCGTTCGTGGAGGACGGCTTCCACCTCACCCCCGCGGCGTACGACGTGCTGCTGCCCGCCCTGGCGCGGGCCACCGACATTCCCTGACTCGGGTGTGGTGCGCGTACTAGGGTCATCAGCGTCGGTCGTCACCACCTCGGAGGCCCCCTTGCTGAACCCGCGCAGGTCGGCCGCGGCCGCCCTCCTCGCCACCACCGCGCTGCTCGCTGCGGCCTGCACCTCGGACGGGGGCAGCTCCTCCCGCTCGTCGGGCGGCGCGCTGCCCGACGACGGCTGCACGCAGGTCGTGGTCGCCACGTCGTCGGAGAAGGTCAACCTGATCCAGAAGCTCGGCGACGAGTTCAAGAAGTCGTCGCTCCACGACGGCCTGTCGACGTGCGCGACGATCACGCCGATCAACGTCTCCTCCGGCAACGGCGCCAAGATCCTCAGCGCCGACCCGGACAGCTGGCCGCTCGACGACAAGGCCTACTGGCCGACGATCTGGTCCCCCGCCTCGACGGTCTGGACCGACCGGGTCGAGGCCGCCGGCAACGACGGGGTGCGCGGCGCCACCTCCTTCGCCCGGACGCCGGTCGTGCTCGGCGTCCCGGCGTCGATGGCGCAGGCGCTGGGCTACCCGAAGAAGCCGGTCAGCCTCCAGGACATCGCGAAGCTCGTCGCCGACCCGCGTGGCTGGGCGAGCGTCGGCAAGCCGCTGTGGGGCACGTTCAAGATCGCCAAGACCAACCCCAACACCTCGACGACCGGCCTCTCCACGATCCTGATGCAGGCCTACGCCGCCAGCGGCAAGACCAAGGACCTGACGCCTGGTGACGTGGCGAGGGCGAAGGAGTTCTCGCGGACCTTCGAGTCCGGCGCGATCCACTACGGCGACACCACCGGCGCCGTGCTCAAGACGCTGTACGACGGCTCCCAGGGCAGCGGCGGGTCGGCGTACGTCTCGGCGGTGGCGCTCGAGGAGACCTCGCTCTTCAACTACAACAAGGGCAACCCCGACAGCCACACGGTGCAGCCGGGCGAGCAGCTGGTGCCGCCGCGCGAGAAGCTCGTCGCGGTCTACCCGTCGGGCGGATCGATGTGGTCCGACAACCCGGCGGTCGTTCTCGACGAGCCGTGGGTGACGGCCGACGAGAAGGCCGCGGGCGCGGCGTTCGTGAAGTTCCTGCAGACCCGCGAGGCCCAGGAGACGCTGCCGCACTACGGCTTCCGTCCGGTGATGTCCGGCGTCGACGTGAGCAAGGACCTCAACGGCAGCGTCGGCATCGACCCGTCGCAGCCGAAGATCACCCTGCCCAAGCCGTCGCCGAACGTCGTCTCGGCGGCGATCGACCAGTGGCTGCAGATCCGCAAGCCGTCGGCGGTCCTCGAGCTGATCGACGTCTCCGGCAGCATGGACACCAAGATCAGCGACGGTCGCACCCGCCTCGACGGGGCGATCGACGGCGCCACCAGCACCCTGTCGCACTTCCGCCCGACCGACGAGATCGGCGTGTGGGCGTTCACCACCGACGTCCAGAGCGCCCTGGGCAAGGACGTCGTGCCGGTGCACCCGTTCGGGCCGCTGGGCAGCGGGAGCGAGAAGCTCTCCGGCCAGATCTCCGACCTGTCCCACGCCCGTCGTGGCGGCACGCCGCTCTACGACGCGATCGACAAGGCCTACGACTACATGGTCAAGCGCGCCGAGCCGGGCCGGATCAACGCGATCGTCGTGCTCTCCGACGGCGAGGACACCGACTCGACCCGCAGCCTCGACTCCCTGCTGGTGAAGATCAACCAGTCCGCCAAGGAGGGCGCCGCCGCGACGCCGGTCCGGATCTTCACGATCGTCTACAGCGACGACGCCGACAAGTCGGTCCTGGCCCGCATCGCCCGGGCCTCGGGGGGCCAGTCCTTCGACGCCTCCGACGCGGCCCGCATCGACGCGGTCTTCGCCTCCGTCATCAACAACTTCTGACATGCGCCTGCCTGCCCTCCCCCTCACCAGCTCCGTCGACTACGTCGGCGACGCGAGCAACGGCCTGACCACCTCCGCGCTGTACGTCGACCCCGGCTCGAGCCTCTCGTCGTCCGGCGACGTGGAGTCTGCCGCCGCGGAGGACCACGTCGGCGTGGTCGTGCTGCCCGACCTCGCGACGCAGACCTTCAGCGCCTCGAGCCTCGCCTCGCAGGTGCTCGCGAGGTCCAGCGGCTACGACGCGGTGATCGTCGTCATCGACGGCTCGTCCGACTCCTACGGCGTCGCCGCCCACGACTCCGCGGAGGCCACCGCGCTCGCCACCGACCTCAACGGCCATGGCCACGACGACGGCGGGTCAGCCGTGCTGGCCACGCTCGAGGCACGTGACTGGCACACCGGCTCGGTCGCCTCGTCGTCGGGCGACGGCGGCGCCGGTGCCGGTGCCGGTGCCGGTGCCGGTGCCGGTGCCGGTGCCGGCACGGTCGTCGGTGTCGCGGGTGGCACGCTCGGCCTGCTCGCGGCGGCGGCGTTCGCTGCGCTCGTCGTACGCCGGATGCGGGCGGGTGGCACGCAGGCCCCGGCCCGCGACGTTCCGGAGGAGCTGCGCAACGTGCTGCTCCGCCTCGACGCGCTCCAGCGCAACCACGGCAGCGAGCTCTCCCCCGCGGTCTCCGCCCGGCTGCAGTCGATCCGCGCCAACATCGGCCAGCTCTTCCGCCGGATCCGCCGCACCGGCACCGAGCAGCAGGTCCGCATCGCGTCGATCGAGTACGTCGACGTGCTGACCAAGCTCGAGCGGGCGCTCGGCGACGACTACTACCTCGACATCCTGCGCAACCCGCGCCTGTGGGAGGACGCCGACCGGCGCCGCGCCGAGGTCGAGGAGGCGGTCCGGGCGACCGACGACCAGCTCGTCGCGAACATCCGGCAGGTCAACGCCAGCCAGGACCTCGAGTTCAAGGTCGCGCTCGAGTCGCTCGTCGGCTCGATGGACGCCACCGTCAAGGACATCTACACCCACCAGAACGACCCCACGCCGATCGAGCCCCCGAAGGACCAGCCGTCATGAGCAACCCCGCCTCGCCCACGCCTCCGGCCCTCCCGGGCGTCAGCTTCAAGGAGCTCCTCGGCGCTCCGGAGTCCAACCCCGAGCCGCCCTCGGTGCTGGAGTCGGCCCTCGAGAAGGTCACGCCCGAGGACGCCGCTGCGTCCGCGCCGGCCGAGGCGACGTTCCAGTTCCGCTCGCTGCTGACCGACGAGCAGCGCGCCGACCTCGAGCGCAACGCGCCCGGTGTCGCCGCGCAGATGGTCCAGGACTTCCAGGCGATCATCCGCTTCGGCGAGCCGGTGCTGACCAAGCTCAACGCCTCCAGCTCGCAGCTTCTCGAGGCGCAGCGCGACATCACGGTGCCGCCGGCCGAGGACATGGTCAACGACCTGCTCCGCGAGATGGACGGCTTCCAGAAGAAGTACCGCAACGAGAAGGTCGAGAACGCCGTCAAGAAGGTCGTCGACTTCCTCCGCGGGGCGTCGTACAGCCTGAAGACGCTGGTGCGCGAGGCGAAGCCGATCGCCGACAAGATCGACATCGCCGAGGCGAAGCTGAAGGAGATGGAGCTGCGGCTCGCCGACAACGTCACCCGCGGCCAGCAGCTCCACAAGAACATCACCGGCACCCTGCAGGACGTCGTCGCCGTGCTCGCCGCCCTCGAGCAGATCAACGACGTCGTACGCGCGGACTTCGCGGAGGCCGACACGGCGCTCAAGGGCGCCGAGGTGCTCGGCGACATGGGCAAGGTGACGTACAAGGACAAGACGATGACCGTCAACGAGCTGCGTGAGCTCCACGGCCAGCTCGCCACCGCCAGCAGCGAGATCGAGAAGACCTGGTTCGACTGGCGCCAGCAGTTCTTCCTCGGCTACGCGCAGGCGCCGTCGATCCGCAACCTGATCCTCGTCTCCGCGACCATGCAGCGGCGCTGCCAGGTCTTCCGCACGATGGGCCTCCCCTCGGCCCGTACGTCGCTGGCGATGTGGCAGCAGGCCGCGCTCGCCAAGGAAGGTGCCGAGATGGGCTCGGCCGTGCAGGCCGGTGTCAACGACCTGGTCAAGGGAGCCTTCGAGGCCACCGGCCAGGCGGTCACCGAGACCGCGAAGGCGTCGCAGACCCCGCTCATCGACGAGGACACGATCTGGTCGATCATCGACTCGATCAAGGTGCAGTGCGACGGACTGGTCGCCGCCGACAAGTGGGGCCGCGAGGTGCGGGCGCGCAACCTCAAGGCGCTCGAGCAGGGCGAGGGCACGATCCGTACGACGTTCACCGACTCGCGTCGGCAGCTCGTCGCGAACGCCGTCGCCGCCACCGCCCCCGGCGCCGTCGAGTCCGCTCCCCTGCCGGAGAAGGACATCCTCGGCTCCCTCGGCGTCGAGTCCTGAGGACGGACCCACTCCCTTCGCCGCCTCGGCGAAATGCAGGACGCCCCGGCCCCTCCGAGGAGGGCGCCGGGGCGTCGTGACGTCAGGGGCTGGTTCAGCCCTTGCGCGTCTTGATCTCGTTGGTCAGCGCCGGGAGGACGGTGTGCAGGTCACCCACGACACCGAAGTCGACGAGCTCGAAGATCGGCGCCTCCTCGTCCTTGTTGACCGCGACGATCGTCTTCGACGTCTGCATGCCGGCGCGGTGCTGGATCGCACCGGAGATGCCGTTGGCGACGTAGAGCTGGGGCGACACGACCTTGCCGGTCTGGCCGACCTGGAACGTGTGCGGCTTCCAGCCGGAGTCGACGGCGGCACGCGAGGCGCCGACAGCGGCACCGAGCTCGTCGGCCAGGGCCTCGACCGCGGTGAAGTCACCGCCGGTGCCACGACCACCGGAGACCACGATGGCGGCCTCGGTGAGCTCGGGACGACCGGTCGCCTGACGCGGCTGCGACGCGACGATGGTGGCGGACTTCGCGGCGTCGGAGATCGTCACCGCGGTGTCGACGACGGCGCCGGCACCGGCGACCTCCTCCGGGGCGGCAGCGTTGGGCTTGACCGTGATGATCGGGGTGCCCTTGGTGACCTTCGCCTGCACGGTGTAGTTGCCCGCGAAGACCGACTGCGTGGTCACGCCGTTGGCGTCGACGTCGACGGCGTCGGTGATGACACCCGACTCGAGCTTGATCGCCAGGCGAGCCGCGATCTCCTTGCCCTCGGCGGACGAGGAGATCAGGATCGCGCCCGGGTTGGCCTGGGCGGCGACCTGCTGCAGCACCTCGGCCTTGGGGGCGACGAGGTAGCCCTTGATCTCGGCGTCGTTGACGACGTAGACCTTCTCGGCACCGAACTTGGCCAGCGCCTCGACCGGGGCAGCGCCCGAGCCGATGAAGACGGCCGACGGCTCGCCGAGACGGCGCGCGATCGTGAGGAGCTCGTTGGTGGTCTTGCGGACAGCACCGTCGACGTGGTCGACGAGAACCAGAATCTCAGCCATGGTCAGACTCCTCAGATGAACTTCTTGGAAGCGAGGAAGTCGGCGAGCGCCTTGGCGCCCGAGCCGTCCTCGTCCTTGACGATCTCGCCGGCAGTGCGCGGCGGGCGGGCAGCGGTGTCCTCGACCTGGGTCCAGGCGACCGAGAGACCGACCTGGCCGGCGTCGACGCCGAGGTCGCCGAGCGACCAGGTGTCGAGCGGCTTCTTCTTGGCGGCCATGATGCCCTTGAACGACGGGTAGCGCGGCTCGCCGGTCTGGTCGGTGACCGAGAGGACGACCGGCAGGGTGGCGCCGATGACCTCGGTGGCGGCGTCGCCGTCACGCTTCGCGCGGATCTGGTCGCCCTGGGTCTCGACGACCGAGGCGAACGTGACCTGCGGCAGGCCCAGGCGCTCGGCCAGCGCGGCCGGGACGAGCGAGGTGCCCGCGTCGGTCGACGCCATGCCGGTGATGACGATGTCAGGCGAGCCGATCTTCTTGATCGCCTCGGCCAGCACCAGCGAGGTGGCCAGCGCGTCCGAGCCGGCGATCGCGTCGTCGACGATGTGGACGCCCTTGTCGGCACCCATCTGCAGCGCCTTGCGGACCGCGTCAGCAGCGCCCGCGGGACCGATGCAGAGCGCGGTCACCTCCGAGCCCTCGTTCTTCTCGGCCAGCTGGAGCGCCTGCTCCACGGCGTACTCGTCGAGCTCCGAGAGGAGGCCGTCGACCCCCACGCGGTCGACGGTGTTGTCGCTCTCGAACTTCCGGTCGGCCGTGGCGTCCGGCACGTGCTTCACACAGACAACAATGTTCATGGTGGTGTGGCCCGGGGGCCCCTCCTGTGCAGTCGGATTTGATCGTGATGTTACTGGCGAGTCATGGCGCCGCGGTACCGGCGTCCATCGTGCGATGCCTCACAGGCCGGCAGCGTCAGCCCCGGACCACGCGGTCGAGGATCCGGCCGAGCAGCAGCCAGAAGATGGCACCGATCCCCCAGTTGAACAGCGCGTTCTTGACGTCCGCGTTGTCACCGGTGAACTCCTTGATGCCGTTGTCGCGGCTGAAGACCCCGAGGTCGACCCAGCCGGCCACGTCACGCACGAACGACACGAGGCCGTTGGCGTCGTTGGCCGACAGCGCGAACGTGAGTGCTCCCAGCGCCAGGAACAGGGCGAAGACCACGCACAGGAACCAGAGCAGCTGGGCCGCACGGATGCGGATCTGCGGGAGCGTCATCGAGAGGCCCACAGGCCCTCCTCCTTCGTAGATGGAGCCGTCGTCGAACGGTAGCCGAGAGTACGCCGCGCAGCGGGCCGCGGCGCCGGGATTCAGCGCCCGGCGAACTCGGCCTTGCCCGGGCCGTGCTCGAGGAACGACGCCATGCCGGTCGTGCGGTCCTCGGTGGCGAAGACCGACGCGAACTGCTGCTGCTCGATCGAGAGGCCCGTGCCGAGGTCCACCTCGAGGCCACGGTCGATGCACTCCTTCGCAGCACGGATCGCGAGCGCCGCGGCCTTGGTGAACTGCGATGCCCAGGCCACGGCCTCGGCGTACACCTGGTCGGCGGGGACGACCTTGTCGACCAGGCCGATCGCGAGCGCCTCGTCGGCCTTGACGAACCGGCCCGTGAAGATGAGGTCCTTGGCCTTCGACGGGCCGATCAGGCGCGGGAGGCGCTGCGTGCCACCGGCGCCGGGGATGATGCCAAGCAGGACCTCGGGCTGGCCGAAGGTGGCGTTCTCGCCGGCGATGCGGATGTCGGCGGCCAGCGTCAGCTCGCAGCCGCCACCGAGCGCGTAGCCGGTGACGGCGGCGACCACGGGCTTGGGGATGCTCGCGATCGCGGTCGCGGCCTCGCTCACGCCGCGGGTCGCCTTCACCATGTCGGCGTAGGACATCTCCGCCATCTCGGCGACGTCGTTGCCGGCCGCGAAGAGCCGCTCGCCGCCCCAGACGACAACAGCGCGGACGTCGTCGCGCTCGGCCGCCTCGGCGCACGCGACCTTGAGCTCGGCCTGCACCTGGAGGCTGATCGCGTTCATCTTCGGGCGGTCCAGCCGGATCACACCGACGCCCGGCGCCTCGTCGGACACGGTCAGGTTCACGAACTCGCCCATCAGGCTGCACTCCTCATCGCTGGCGGGACGGCACACGCCGTCGTACGCCGGCATTCTGCCGTCCCTTCCCGGCGCTGGCCTACGGTGACCACGTGAGCACGATGACCGACCTCGACCAGCACGTCCGCACCCTGCGGCGAAACCCGTGCGGCGTCCTGCTCGCCGTCCAACTCCTCGGCCTGCTGGTCTACCCCTACCTCGGCGACCAGCCGATCGGTCGCGCGGTCTTCGGCCTCTTCGGCCTCGTGGTGCTGACTCTGGCAGTGCGCGCCGTGCGGCTGACGCCGGCGCTGACCTGGGTGGCGATCCTGCTCGGCATCCCGGTCGTGGCGCTCACCGTGCTCGAGGCGCTCCAGCCGGGCAACCACGTCGTGGTCGCCACCTCGGGGCTGGTGCATGCGGCGTTCTACGCCTACACGGCCTGGGCGTTGATCAGGTACATGTTCGGCGACGACGTCGTCACGACCGACGAGCTGTGGGCGACCGGCGCGACCTTCACCGTGGTGGCCTGGGCCTTCGCCTACCTGTACGTCGCCGTGCAGGTCTTCTGGCCGGGCTCGTTCATCGCAGCGGTCGACTCCGACTCGGCACGGACCTGGATGGACCTGCTCTTCCTGTCGGTGACGACGCTGACCAGCACGGGGCTGTCGGACATCGTGCCGGTCACGCCGCACGCGCGGTCGTTCGTCATGCTCGAGCAGATCGCCGGCATGCTCTACCTGGCGATGGTGGTCGCGCGGGTCACGGCGCTGACGCTGCGCCCCCGCCGGTAGCGGGCGTCAGGCCCAGGCGGCGAGGGCCGGGCGACGAGGGCCGGGCGACGAGGGCCGGGCGGCGAGGGCCGGGCGGCGAGGGTCAGACCAGGAAGAAGGCGACGGCGCTGACGGCAGTCAGGGCGCTACCGCCGGTGAGCAGGAAGCGACTGCGCGCCAGGCGCTGCTTCTTCCAGAGCCAGTGCTCTGCATGAATCTGGCGGTTGCGCAGGGAGACACCGACGCCGAGGGCAACGATGCCCGAGAGACCGAGCAGCACGAGAAGCGCTTCCATGGTCAGACCTTCCACTCAGTTCCCGAGAACGTGCTTGCACCTGTGCTGACGAAACGGTGCAGCAACAGAACCATGACGCAAATCCGGCACATCTTCCAGTTGGGTAGTCCATGTTCTGTGACGGGCGCTACTCAAACGGTTGCCTACACTCGTGCCATGACACTCGACGCCCAGCCGGAGTGGTTCCGCACCGCCGTCTTCTACGAGGTCCTCGTCCGCTCGTTCAAGGATGCCGACGGCAACGGCACCGGAGACTTCCGCGGACTCGCCGAGAAGCTCGACTACCTCGAGTGGCTCGGCGTCGACTGCCTCTGGATTCCCCCGTTCTTCCCCAGTCCGTTGCGGGACGGCGGCTACGACGTCGCCGACTACACCGGTGTCCACGAGGAGATCGGCACCATCGAGGACTTCCAGTGGTTCCTCGACCAGGCCCACGAGCGCGGCATCCGCGTGATCATCGACGTGGTCATGAACCACACCTCCGACCAGCACCCCTGGTTCCAGGCCTCGCGCGCCGACCCCGAGGGGCCCTACGGCGACTTCTACGTCTGGTCCGACACCGACGAGCTCTACCAGGACGCCCGGATCATCTTCGTCGACACCGAGCCGTCCAACTGGACCTGGGACCCCGTCCGCGGGCAGTACTACTGGCACCGCTTCTTCCACCACCAGCCCGACCTCAACTTCGACAACCCCAAGGTCCACGAGGCGATGCTCGAGGCGCTCGCCTTCTGGCTCGACATGGGCGTTGACGGCTTCCGCCTCGACGCCGTGCCCTACCTCTACGAGCGACCGGAGACCAACGGCGAGAACCTCAAGGAGACCCACGAGTTCCTCCGCGACGTCCGCACGTTCGTCGACACGAACTACCCCGACCGGGTCCTGCTCTGCGAGGCGAACCAGTGGCCGGCCGACGTCGTCGAGTACTTCGGCGGCGAGCACGACTCCGAGGGCAACTGGGTGGGTACGGAGTGCCACATGGCGTTCCACTTCCCGGTCATGCCCCGCATCTTCATGGCCGTACGACGCGAGTCGCGCTTCCCGATCTCGGAGATCCTCGAGGACACTCCGCCGATCCCCGACGGCTGCCAGTGGGGCATCTTCCTGCGCAACCACGACGAGCTGACGCTCGAGATGGTCACCGACGAGGACCGCGACTACATGTGGGCCGAGTACGCCAAGGACCCGCGGATGAAGGCGAACATCGGCATCCGCCGTCGCCTGGCTCCGCTGCTCGACAACGACATCAACCGCATGGAGCTCTTCACCGCGCTCCTGCTCTCGCTCCCCGGCTCGCCCGTCCTCTACTACGGCGACGAGATCGGCATGGGCGACAACATCTGGCTCGGTGACCGTGACGGCGTCCGCACCCCGATGCAGTGGACGCCGGACCGCAACGCCGGCTTCTCGACGGCGACGCCCGGCAAGCTGTTTCTTCCGGCGATCCAGGACCCGGTCTTCGGCTACCAGTCCGTCAACGTCGAGGCACAGCTGGAGAACTCCTCCTCGCTGCTGCACTGGACCCGCCGGATGATCCACGCGCGGCGCGGCCACGCGGCGTTCGGACTGGGCACGTTCCACGACCTCGGCGGCTCGAACCCGACGGTCTTCTCGTTCATCCGCGAGCAGACCGACGAGCACGGCAACGGCGACGTCATCCTCTGCGTCAACAACCTCTCGCGCTTCCCGCAGCCGGTCGACCTCGACCTCCGGCGGTGGGAGGGCTGGACGCCCGTCGAGCTCCTCGGCGGCGTGCCCTTCCCGGCGATCAGCGATCACCCGTATCCCCTGACGCTCGGCGCCTACGGCTTCTACTGGTTCCGCCTCACTCGGGAGACGACCGCATGATCACTCCGTACCGCAGCGACATCGAACGCCACCTGGCCACCGCCCGCTGGTTCGCCGGCAAGGGTCGACCCTTCCGGGTCGCCGGGCTCCGCAGCGCGCCCGTGCCCGGGGGCTCCGACGGCCTCGAGCTGCTGGTGGTCCTGGTCGAGGTGGAGTACCTCGACGCTGCCGGCGGCACCGAGCTCTACCAGCTGCCCGTCTCCGTCCACGCCGCGCCGAAGGAGCACCTCGAGCCGGCCTGGATCGGCCGCTGGGACGGCCGCCACGCGTACGACGCGACGCACGACCGGGCTGCGATGACCCAGTGGCTGGAGGCCTTCGCGCTCTCCGCGGACGAGCTGGCCCGCGTCGACACCCCGCTGCGGTTCCACCGCTGCGGTGACGCGGACCTCCCGACCGGCGAGCGGCCGGGACTGATGACCGCGGAGCAGAGCAACTCGTCGGTCGCCTACGGCGAGGAGCTGCTGATGAAGCTCTTCCGCAAGGTCACTCCCGGGCCCAATCCCGACATCGAGATCCACGAGGTCCTCACCCGGGCCGGCTCCGACCACGTCGCCGCCCTGCACGGCTGGGTGGACTGGGAGACCGACGAGGGCGAGGTCGTCCAGCTCGCGATGCTCCAGCAGTTCCTGCGCACGGGCAGTGACGGCTGGGCGCTCGCCCGGAGCTCCGCGCGTGCCCTCTTCGCCGAGGCCGACCTCCACGCCCACGAGGTCGGCGGGGACTTCGCCTCCGAGGCGGCACGCCTGGGCCAGGCGCTCGCCGAGACGCACGCGACGCTCGCCGAGCACTTCCCCACCCAGCAGCTCGACGCCGCCGGCGCCCGCGCCCTCGCGGACACGATGCTGGCCCGGCTCGACTGGGCGGCCGAGCAGGTCCCCGCCCTCGAGCAGTACGTCGACCGCCTGCGGCCGCGGCTGGCCGTCGTCGCCGACGTGGCCGAGGAGGCCGGCGTACGTGTGCAGCGGATCCACGGCGACCTGCACCTGGGCCAGACGCTGCGCACCGTCAAGGGCTGGAAGCTCGTCGACTTCGAGGGCGAGCCGGCGCGGCCGCTCCACGAGCGGAGCCACCCGGAGCCGGTCTGGCGCGACGTCGCCGGCATGCTCCGCTCCTTCGACTACGCCGCTGCGGTCGTGCAGCGCGAGCTCGGCGGCGAGGGTGCCGCGTCCGACGACCAGCGCGCCTACCGGGCCGAGGAGTGGGTCGAGCGCAACCGCCGCGCCTTCCTCACGGCGTACGCGGGGGGTGAGCTCTCCCCCGAGCAGGAGCTGCTCTGCGCTGCGTTCGAGGCCGACAAGGCCGTCTACGAGTGCGTCTACGAGCTGCGCAACCGGCCCGACTGGGCAGACATCCCGCTCGCTGCGGTGGCGCGCCTCGTAGCCAGCGAGACGGCCGCTGTTGCAGAGTGACCCCCATGACGGATGACACCACCCTCTCGGGCACCCCCGACGCCGCTGGCACGGAGAAGTCGAAGGGGGGCCTGGGAGCGAGCATCGGCAACGGACTGATGTTCGTGTGCCTGCTGGCCTTCGTCGCTGCCGGCGCGTTCCTCGGCTGGATCATCGCCATCACTGTCGGATTCCGACTGTGGGCCAACTGGCTGGGCGACCGCATCGACGGCAGCATGCTCGAAGGCACGCTGTGGGGCCTGAGCCTCGGCTTCTTCTTCTCGGTCCTTCCGCTCATCGTGGCCCGGCAGGCCCTGCGGCGCCGGCCGTCGTTCGCGGCGCGCCTGGTCATCCTCGCCATTGCCCTGGCGCTGGCCCTGCCCAACATCGCGACGCTCGCGATCCACTTCGGCAGTGGCAAGGGCGCCCACGCCGGCCAGCGGATCTTCGACGTCGACGCACCGGGCGTGGTCGTCGGCAGCTACGTCGGCATCGCTGCCGGCGTCGCGGTCTTCCTGCTGCTGACCGTCTGGGGCCTGATGCGCTGGAACGACAAGCGCAAGACCCGGAAGCTCTCGCGCAAGCTCGCCGAGATGGCAGGCGACACGGCCGAGTGACCGAGCCCGGCACCAGCGTCGAGACCATCGCGGACGGCATCGCCCGCATCACGTGGGCGCTGCACGTCCAGGAGCGCGACTTCCGCGAGGCGGTCGACGTGGTCTCCCTGGCCGTCTCGAGCGCCCTGCGCGACCACGGCCGGGTCGAGGTGCTGGTCGACCCCGAGGACGTCGTGGCGCAGCGCGTCGCGACCTGGTCGGGGCTCCACCGTGAGGGCGTGCTGCGCGGGTACCACGGCGGCACCGACCGGATCCTCTACGCGCGGCTCAGCTCCGACGCCCCGGTGACCGAGCCCGTCGGCTTCCGGTCGCTGCTCAACTCCTTCCTCCCGCGCAAGCGCGCGATCGGGCAGGTGCTGGTCCGCGACCCTGCCGGACGCGTGCTGCTGTGCCAGCTCACCTACAAGAAGGACTGGGACCTCCCGGGCGGCGTCGTCGAGGTCGGCGAGTCGCCGCAGCTCGCCGCCGTCCGCGAGGCCGAGGAGGAGCTCGGCCTCGAGATCCCCCGCGGCGACCTGCTCCTCACCGACTGGCTCCCGCCGTGGGGTGGCTGGGACGACGCGATCTGCCTCGTCTTCGACGGCGGCGTCCTGCCCGTCGACGTGCTCGACCGGATCGTCCGCGAGGAGCGCGAGATCCGCTCGGTCGCCTGGTGCACGCCCGAGGAGGTCGCCGAGCGCGCCGCTGACTTCACCGCCCGCCGGATCAGCGCCGCGCTGGCTGCGGCGACCGAGGGGCCGACGTACACCGAGTCGGGGCGCTAGGCCTCACGCCGGCGCCTCCACCGGTACGACGACGCGCGTCCGCGCGGGTGGTCGCAGCGCCACCAGCACGCCGAGCAGCATGACCACACCGCCCAGCGCCTCTGCCGCGTTGGGCCGGTCGCCGAACGCGACCCACGCCGCAACCATGGCCACCGGCGGCACCAGCAGCACCCACGGGACGACCAGGTGGGCGGGGTTGCGGGCCAGCAGCGAGTTGAAGATGCCGTAGCCGAGCAGCGAGCTGATGCCGGCGGTGAAGGCGGTCGAGGCCGCTGCCTTCCAGCCGAAGGCGGCCAGGCCTTCCGCGATGCCCGACGGCCCCTCGACCAGCAGGGAGACCGCGAAGAGCGGCACGGGCACGAAGAGCGCCGACCAGACGGTGACACCGAGGCCGCCCGGCGCCTTCGCAGCGCGGGCGATGACGTTGCCGACCGCCCAGCTGAGGGCGCCGGCGAGGCACAGCAGGAGGGCGGCGAGCGGGATGGCGCCGCCACGGCCGGTGGCGACGACGGCCAGGCCCACGGCCGCGACGCCCACCCCGAGCACCTGGACCGGCGTCGGCAGCTCGCGCAGCACGCCGGCCGCGATGACGATCGTGAAGAGCACCTGGGCCTGGAGCACGAGCGCGGCGATGCCCGGCGGGAGGCCGGCCTCCATCGCGGCGTACACGAAGCCGAACTGGCCGGCCGACATGAAGAGGCCGATGCCGGCGAGTGTCCGCCAGCGCACGGCGGGGCGCGCCACGAGGAAGACCGCCGGGACGACGACCGCGCAGAACCGGATCGCCGCGAAGAGCAACGGCGGCACGTCCTGGAGCCCCCACTCGATGGCGAGGAAGTTGACGCCCCAGATCAGGGCGACGAGGGCGGCAAGACGGCAGTCACGGGGGCTCACGCGGTCCAGTCTCCCGAGCGCGACCGTGCAGCACCAGCGAATTGAAATGCACCTGATCATTTAGCATCACTTCATGATCGATCTCGCTGCCCTGTCCGCGCTCCGCGCCGTCTCCGACGAGGGTTCCGTGATCGGCGCGGCCCGCGCGCTCGGGTTCACCCCCAGCGCCGTCTCCCAGCAGGTCAAGCGCCTCGAGCGCCAGGCCGGCCTTCCGCTGCTCGAGCGGGTCGGCCGCGGGGTGCTGCTCACCGATGCCGGCCGCCAGCTCGTCGAGGACAGCAGCCGCCTCCTCGCCGACCTCGAGCAGATCCGGGCCGACCTCCACCGCACCACGGACACCGTTGCCGGCCACGTCCGGCTGACGGCATTCTCGACGGCGATGCGCGGCATCATCGCCCCCGCCGTACGCCGCCTGCTCGACGCTCACGACGACCTCCGGGTCACCCTCGAGGAGCGCGAGCCGTGGGACACCGTCGACCTCGTCGCCGCCGGCCACAGCGACGTCGGCGTCGTGCACAGCTGGGGCGACCAGCCGGTTCTCGTGCCCGACCACGTCCGGACCGAGACGATCGCGCACGACGAGGCCGACGTGCTCCTCCCCCGCGACCACCCGCTCGCGGGGCGCCCGCGCGTGGCGACCATCGACCTGGTCGACGAGGGCTGGATCGCGACGCCGCCGGGCACGATCTGCCGCGCCTGGCTCGACCGGATGTACGTCGGCACCGGCCGCGTGCCGCGCATCGCCCACGTGGCGATGGAGTTCGACTCCCACATCGCGCTCGTCGACGCCGGCCTCGGCATCGCGCTCGTGCCGCGGCTCGGACGGCAGCCGCTGCCCGACGGCGTCGTCGCCGTGCCGGCGTACGACCCGGTGCCGACGCGGACCGTGACGGTGCTCTACCGCCGCAGCAGTGCCGCCTCGCCCGCGATCCGCGCCGTCGTCGACGCGCTCAGGGACCGCGAGGGGTCAGAAGAGCGCTGAGGCGAGGTTCTGCCGGCCGCGCAGCACCCGGGGGTCCTCGTTGCCGACAGCCGCGAAGAGGCCGATCAGGTGCTCGCGGGCCCGGGCCCGGTCATCGCCGGCCGTGCGCGCGACCAGACCGACGAGCCGGTTGAAGGCGTCCTCGACGTGGCCGCCGAGCAGGTCGAGGTCGGCGACGAGCGTCTGCGCGTCGACGTCGTCCGGGCTCTCCGCGGCAGCGGTGCGGGCGGTGGCGAGGTCGACGCCGCGGGTCCGCTGCAGCACCTTCGCCATCGCCAGCCCGGCGGCGGCCTCGGTGTCGGCCGGGTTGCCGTCGACCAGCTTCTGGTACTCCGCGACGGCGGCGTCGATGTCGCCGCGCTCGAGGGCCTCCTGCGCGGGGGCGTAGCGCGGGTCGACCGCGTCCTCGTCGCCCTCGACGGCGGCCGTCGCCCGCGGCTTGTGGCGCTGCGTGATGCCCTGCGCGGTGAGCTGCTGGGCCATCGACTGGAGCAGGGTGTCGATCTCCTCGCGCGAGAGCAGGCCCGTGATCGGCTGTGTCACGGGGCGGCCGTCGAGCAGGATCAGCATGAGCGGCACGGTCGGGATCTGCATCGCCTGCGCGAGCTGCGGGTTGGCGTCGACGTCGACGAGGCCGCAGAGGAAGCGCCCCTCCTGCGTCTCGACCGCCGTGGCCACGTCGTCGGCGTACGCCGCGGTCTCGGGCGAGCGCTCGGGCGCGAAGAAGGCGAGCACCACCGGGGCGTGCATCGACGCCTCGAGCACGCCCTGGAAGCTCTGCTCGTCGACCGTCACGGCGTAGGCCCCCGCGGGGCCGCCCGCGGGAGCTCCCTCGCCGGCGGGGGCGGCGGGAGCGGCCGGGCGCTTGAGCGCGGAGAGGTCGATGGCACCAGGACGGGAGAACGGCTGCTGCGTCATGGCTCCATCTTGGCCGACCGGGGCCACCGAGGCACACCCGGGGGCAGGCCCTCTGCGAGGATGCGAAGCATGACCAGCCCCGACGCACCGCTCCCCTTCGGCCGGCGCTACCGCCGCCTGATGTTCGGCGTGATCGCCACCGGCCTGCTCCTCCAGCTGCTCCTCGCGCTCTTCTTCCTGAGCATCGGCCACGCCCCGAAGCCGCACGACCTCCCCGTCGGCCTGGTCGCCGGCCAGCAGACGGCCGCGATCACCGCGAAGCTCGAGGAGGGCGGCTCCCTCGCCGTCACGCCGTACGCCGACAAGGCGGCGCTGGCGCGCGCGATCAAGCAGCGCGACGTCTCGGGCGGGCTGGTCGTCGGCCCCACGGGCACCACGGCATACACGGCGGGCGCGGGTGGCAACCTGCAGGCCGCGACCCTGCGCGCCGTCGCCGCGCAGCTCGACGCGAGCGCCGGCAAGCCGCCCGCCTCGACGACGGTCGACGTCGTCCCCCTGCCCGCCGACGACACCAACGGAGCCGTGGTCGGCTACGTCCTCCAGGTGCTCGCACTCGGCGGATCGGTCGCCTCCCTCGGGCTCGGCCGACTGATCCCGCGGGCCCCGCGCTCGGTCCGCCGCGGCGTCGGCCATGCCGCCGCGCTCGTCGCCTATGCGCTCGCGTCCGCCGGCGTGATGCTCGCCGTGCTGCACGGCTTCGGTGTGACGGCCGCCGCGAGCGGCGGCAGGCTGTACGTCGACATGGCACTGCTCTCGCTCGCGCTCACGGCCTCGACGGCCGGCTTCGTCGCGCTGATCGGTCCGGCCGGTGCGCTCGCCGGAGCGATCTACTTCCTGATCGGGGCGCCGATCTCGAGCGCCTCACTGCCGTGGCAGTTCCTGTCGCCGCTCTGGGCAGGCGTGGGCGCCTCGCTGCCCACCGGCGGTGGCGCAGCGGTGGTCCGCAGCGCGCTCTACTTCCCGGCCGCGACCGACGGGGCGGCGTACCTCTGCCTGGGCCTGTACGCCGGCATCGGCGTCGCCGTCATCCTCGTCACCAACGCGCTGGGCAACCGCTCCAACCGGACGTCGCTGCGCGTCTTCGACATCGTCACGCCGATCGCCGGCCGGCACCGGGCCTGACGCGCCTCAGTTCACCGAGGGACGCAGGCCGGCCCGGGCGACCACGCGCTGGATGGCGAGGTCACGCTCGTCGGGCCGCGCGACGTACCTGATGTCGCGCAGGCCCTGCTCCTGGGCCGCGGACTCGAAGACGAAGTGGCCGTAGCCGAGCAGACGCCCCTGCAGGGGCTTGGTGACGGTGATGTCGAGGATCCGGCTCAGCGGCATGGTCGCGACCTGCTGACCGAGGACGCCGTGCACCCGGAAGACGCGCATGTTGGTCACGACGAACCGGTCCATGTGCTCGGCGAGCGCCAGCCACAGCGCGTGCAGCGTGACCCCGAACGCGAGCACCATCGGCACCCACGCGATGCCGAGGGCGACGAACGGCGTGGCGCAGAGCAGCGCGACCGCGCCGAGCACCTCGAGCGCGGGCAGCGTGTAGACGACCCAGTGGTGACCGACCTCGTCGACGATGACCTCGCCCTCGTCGCGCAGCAGGTGCTTGCCGATCGCGGGATCGCCGAAGCGCTGCAGGAAGCCCATCAGGGGCTCAGTTCGTCTGGTCCAGGAAGCTCGAGACGAAGGAGATGACCGAGTCGAAGAGCTGGGTCGTGAGGGTCCACAGCTTGCCGCCGCCGTCGGCCGCGACGTTCGCCAGGCCCTGCGGGTCCTGGTAGAGCCAGAAGCCGATGAAGACCACCAGCACCAGCAGCACGAGCTTCTTGGCGTTCATCGACAGTCCTTCAACATCCCGGAGGGCGCGCCGGATCGGCGCGCAGGTCAAGCCCATTGGTAACACCAGCACCACGCGTGTGCACGGAGGCTCGCCGCAGCAGCCTCCGCGCACCCGCGCAGCGAGCGGGGTCAGGCCTTCTTCACGGCCTTCGCGAGCAGGTCGACCAGGTCGTCGAGCGCCCACGGCAGCGAGAGGGCGGTGGGCGGTCCGACCGCCGCCACCTTGTCGGCGCCCACGAGGTTGGCGACGGCCCCTGTCTTCACCTGCGCCATCGCCTTGTACGGCGCGCCTCCCTGCAGCTGCTTCAGCTCGTCCGCGCTGCCCGAGTACGTGAGCAGGACGTCGGAGGTGAGCTCGGTTGACTTCTCGTAGGCGAACGGGACTGCGAACGCGCCCTCGTCGGCGGTCTTCGCGAACCTCTCCACGCTCGGCGCGGTCGTGAAGCCCAAGTCGCGCAGCAGCTTCTCGCGCGGGTCGGCCGGCGTGTAGGTCCAGAACTGCTCGGTGTCGGGCGCGAGCGTGGCGATCGTCCTGCCCGTGAACTCCGGGTGCTCGGCGGCCTTGGCAGCCACCGCGTCGTCGAGCCCGTCGAGCACGGCTTCCGCCCGGGCCTTCGGCACCCCGAGCGCCTCGGCGGAGATGTCGACGACCTGGTCGAGCGGGGTCGCCCACGGGGTCGTCGGGTAGGCGACGACGTCGACACCCGGGATCTCCGCGAGCTTGTCGTACTGCGCCTGCGTCAGCCCCGAGTACGGCGCGAGGACCAAGTCCGGCTTCAGCGCGAGGATCGCCTTGTAGTCGGGGTCGCCCGAGGAGCTGGGCGTGAGGACCTCGGGGGTCTTCGCCCCCATGTCCGCGAGCTTCGCCTTCACCCAGGGCAGCACGCCGTGGGCGTCGCCGCCGTACGGCTGCGCCTCCATGCCGACCGGCACGACGCCGAGCGCGAGCATCGCGTCGGTGGTGCTCCAGCCCAGCGAGACGACCCGCTCTGGCCGCTCGGTGATCTCGGCCGTGCCGAGCGCGCCCTTGATGGTGACGGCATGGAAGGCGGGGTCGGCAGCGGCACCGTCCTCCTTCGCGGACGAGCAGGCGGTGGACGACAGCAGGACGCCGGCGAGCGCGGCGACAAGGCCTGCGGTGCGGGAGAGCTTCACCGTGGACTCCAGACTTCTCGGGGCGACCGTCGCACGGTCGCGTCAATACTTAGGCTTACCTTAGTTTGCTGACTTAGGATTACCTAATCACCGCGGTACGACGAGCGGCCCGCCCGTGACCGGGTCGGACACGACGACCGCCGCCAGTCCGAAGGCCTCCTCGACGGCGGCCTCCGTCAGCACGTCGGCCGGTACGCCGGCGCGCAGCACGCGCCCCCCGCCCATGACGACCATGTGGTCGCTGTAGCGCGCCGCGAGGTTGAGCTCGTGCAGCACCATCACGATCGTGGTGCCGCGCTCCGCGTTGAGGCGGGCGAGCAGCTCGAGCACCTCGACCTGGTGGGCGAGGTCGAGGTACGTCGTCGGCTCGTCGAGCAGCAGCACCCGCGGCTGCTGGGCGAGGACCATCGCGATCCACACCCGCTGCCGCTGGCCGCCGGAGAGCTCGTCGACCCGGCGTACGGCGAGGTCGGCGGTGTCCGTGGCATGGAGCGCCTCCGCGACGACCCGCTCGTCCTCGGCCGTCCAGCGGCGGAACAGGCCCTGGTGCGGCGAGCGTCCCCGGCCGACGAGGTCGGCCACCGTGATGCCCTCGGGGGCGACGGGCGACTGCGGCAGCAGCGCCAGGTCGCGGGCGACCGCGCGGGGCGCGAGCCGGGAGATGTCCGCTCCCCCGAGGAGGACGCGCCCGGCGGCCGGCTTCAGCAGCCGGCCGAGCCCGCGCAGCAGGGTCGACTTGCCGCAGCCGTTGGCGCCGACGATCGAGGTGATCCGGCCGGTCGGCAGCTCGAGCGAGAGGCCGTCGACGACGGCGCGGCGGTCATAGGCGAGCGAGAGACCCTCGGCGGCGAGCGTCGGCGGTGCGGCGAGGTGGGCGTCGAAGCAGGCGGTGGTCATCGGGTCCTCCCCCGGCGCGGGGCTGCGAGCAGCCAGATCAGGAACGGCCCGCCGACGAGCCCGGTCACGATGCCGACCGGGAGCGGCGAGCTGGGCAGGAAGTGCAGCGCGACGAAGTCCGCGAGCAGGACGACGACGGCACCGACGAGCGCGCTCTGCAGCAGGGCGGTGCGGCCGTCACCGACGAGGCGCCGCGCGATCGGCGCCGCGGTGAGCGCCACGAACGACACCGGGCCGACGACCGCGACGGCCGCGGCGGCGACGGCGGTGCCGACCAGCAGGGCGGCCAGGCGGACCCGCGAGGTGGCCACGCCCAGCCCGGCCGCGGTGTCGTCACCGAGCTCGAGGAGGTCGAGGCGGCGCGCAAGCAGCACCCCGGCGGGCAGCAGGACGGCCAGCACGGCCCCCAGCCGGGCCGCGTCGTCGAAGCCCGCGGAGCCGACGGAGCCGATCAACCAGACGAGGGCCTGCTGCGCCTGCCGGCTCTCCTGCCGGGTGAGCACCCAGTTGACGAGGCTCACCGCCATGAACGACAGGCCCACGCCGGTCAGCACGAACGCCTGGCCGGAGAGCCCGTGGCGCCAGGAGAGCGCGAGGTTCAGCCCCGCGACCACCAGCGCGCCGACGAGCGCGCCCACGGTGGCGGCGTACCCGCCGGGGGCGAGGAGCAGCGCGGTCACGGCACCGAGGCTCGCGCCCTGCGAGATGCCGACGATGTCGGGTGAGGCCAGCGAGTTGCGCAGGGCGCTCTGGTAGAGCGCTCCCGACAGCCCCAGCGCGAGCCCGACGAGCGCCGCGACCAGCACCCTCGGCAGCTGCCACTGCACCACCATCACCCGGTCGAAGGGGTCTCCCCCGCCGAGCAGCACGGCGAGCGTGCCGCGCGCCGAGACACCCGTGTCCCAGCTCAGCAGGAGCACGGCCGCAGCGAGGGCCGCGACCAGCAGCCCCACCCCCACCGACATACGGCGCACCCACCGTCGGCGCGCGACCGCGCGCACGACGGGCGTCACCGCCTCCACCGCGGACGCCGTCACATCGCCACCTGCCGCCCACGGCGGACCAGCCAGATCAGCACGGGCGCACCGAGGAAGGCGACGACGAGGCCGGCCTGGAACTCCTGCGGGCGGCTCAGCACGCGCCCGACGACGTCAGCGCCGAGCAGCAGCAGCGGGCCGAGCAGGGCGGTGAGCGGCAGCACCAGCCGGTAGTCGATGCCGACCAGCGCCCGCGCCGCGTGCGGGACGATCAGGCCGACGAAGACGACCGGACCGGCCAGCGCGGTCGCCGCGGCGGAGAGCAGCACCGCCGCGAGCATGACGAGGAGGCGGCCCCGCTCCACGCGGAAGCCGAGTGACCGGGCGACGTCCTCCCCCAGCGCCATCGCATTGAGGAACCGGGCGCTCGCGAAGGCGAGCAGCAGCCCGGGCACGGCGAGCGGTGCCACGGTCGGCACGAGCGAGAGCGGCCGGTTGACCAGGGCCCCGACCATCCAGAACCGGTAGTTGGTGAACGTGGTCAGGTCGGTGAGCAGGATCGCCGCGACGACGGAGGAGAGCGTGGCCGTGAGCGCGGCGCCCACGAGCGCGAGCTTCACCGGCGTCGCGCCCTCGAAGCCGAGCGAGGCGGCGCCGTAGACGACGACCGCCGCCACCAGGGCGCCGGCGACGGCGAACCACACGACCTGCGCCGGCGTGCTCACACCGAGCGTCCACATCGCCACCACGACGGCGAGTGAGGCGCCGGCGTTGATGCCGAGCAGGCCGGGGTCGGCGATCGGGTTGCGGGTCAGCCCCTGCAGCAGGGCGCCGGCGAGGCCGAGCGACGCACCCGCCACCAGCCCGAGCACCAGCCGCGGGAGGCGCTGCTCCCGCACGATCGCCTGGAGCCCGTCCCCTGCGTCGTACGACGTGAGCGCCTGCCACGTCGTCGCGAGCGGGACGTGCTGGACACCGACCGCGAGAGCCGCAGCAGCGACGCCGCCGAGCGCGGCGATGACGACCGGCCAGGCGGTCAGGTGGCGGAGCATGCGGACCTCGGGAAGCGTTGTGTGGCACCTGCAAGACAGGTAAGGCTTCCCTAACTCTAGCGGTCCTTCAGCAGCTCGTCCGCGGCGGCGTAGGGGTCGAGCTGTGCGGTGGCCACCCGGGCGGCCAGCATGTCGAGCTCGGCGCTGCCGGAGACAGCACCCCAGCGGCGGCGCAGCTCGCCCAGCGCGATCTCCTCGACCTCCACCCGCGCCCGCTTCGTACGCCGGCGCGCGAGCTCCCCGGTCGCCTCCAGGTAGGCGCGGTGCGCGTCGATCGCCTCGACGACCTCAGCCACACCGGTCCCCTCCTGCGCGACCGTCTTGAGGATCGGTCGCTTCCACGCGTCGGCGGCGCGCTCGGAGTGCGAGAGCATCCCGCGGAGGTCGCGGGAGACCTGCGCCGCGCCGTCGCGGTCGGCCTTGTTGACGACGTACACGTCGCCGATCTCGAGGATGCCGGCCTTGGCGGCCTGGATGCCGTCGCCCATGCCGGGTGCGAGCAGGACCAGGGTCGTGTCGGCGAGGCCGGCGACCTCGACCTCGCTCTGGCCGACGCCGACGGTCTCGAGCAGGATCGTGTCGAAGCCGGCCGCGTCGAGCACGCGCAGCGCCTGCGGGGTCGCCCACGAGAGACCGCCCAGGTGGCCCCTCGAGGCCATCGAGCGGATGTAGACGTCGGGGTCCGTGGCGTGCAGCGACATGCGCACGCGGTCACCCAGCAGCGCTCCCCCGGAGAACGGGGACGACGGGTCGACGGCGAGCACCGCGACCCGCTGCCCCTGCTTGCGCAGCTCGGTCACCAGGGCGGAGGTCGAGGTCGACTTGCCCACGCCGGGCGAGCCGGTCAGGCCGACGATGCGGGCGTGCCCGGTGTGCGGCATCAGCGCCGCCATCACCTCGCGCAGCAGCGGCGAGGCCTCCTCGACCAGCGTGATCAGCCGGGCGACTGCCCGGGGCGATCCCGCACGGGCGTCGGCGATGAGCTGGGGAACGGCAACGGCCGACCGACCCGAGGGTCGGCCGGCCGTCACAGCGTTGTGCGTGGAGCTCATCAGGCCTTGGCGGGGACCGTGATGATCAGCGCGTCACCCTGGCCGCCACCACCACAGAGGGCAGCAGCACCCGTGCCGCCACCGCGGCGGGCGAGCTCGAGGGCCAGGTGCAGCGTGATGCGCGCACCGGACATGCCGAGCGGGTGGCCGATGGCGATGGCGCCACCGTTGACGTTGACCTTGTCCTCGGAGACGCCGAGCTGGCGGGCCGACTCGATGCCGACGGCAGCGAAGGCCTCGTTGAGCTCGAAGAGGTCGATGTCGGAGACGGCGATGCCCTGCTTGGAGGCGGCCTTCTCGATGGCGTTGGCCGGCTGCAGCTGCAGCGTCGAGTCGGGGCCGGCGACCTGGCCGGAGGCACCGATCTCGGCGAGCCACTCGATGCCGAGCTCCTCGGCCTTCTTCTTGCTCATGACGACGACCGCGGCGGCACCGTCGGAGATCTGCGACGCGGAGCCGGCGGTGATCGTGCCGTCCTTGGCGAACGCCGGGCGCAGGCCGCCGAGCGACTCGACCGTGGTGGAGGCGATGATGCCCTCGTCCTCGGAGACGACCGTCTCACCCTTGCGGGTGGTGATGGTGACCGGGACGACCTCGTCGGCGAAGACGCCGTTCTTCCAGGCAGCAGCGGCACGCTGGTGCGACTGCGCGGAGAAGGCGTCCTGCTCCTCGCGGCTGAGCTTGGCGCCGGCGGCGTTGCAGCCCTCGGTCAGGTTGCCCATGCCCTGGTTGGTGAACTGGTCGTGGAGCGCGTCGTACATCATCGAGTCGATGAGCTTCCAGTCGCCCATCTTCGTGCCGCCACGCGAGTTGGGCAGCACGTGCGGGGCCTGCGACATGGACTCCATGCCACCGGCGACGATGATGTCGTGCTCACCGGCGCGGATCAGCTGGTCGGCCAGCGCGATCGCGTTGATGCCGGAGAGGCAGACCTTGTTGATGGTGTTCGCAGGCACGCTCATCGGGATGCCGCCCTTGACGGCAGCCTGACGCGCGGTGATCTGACCGGCGCCGGCCTGGATGACGTGACCCATGATCACGTACTCGACCTGGTCGCCGGAGATGCCGGCCTTCTCCAGGGCGCCCTTGATCGCGATGCCACCGAGGTCGGCGGCGGACAGGCTCGAGAGCCCGCCCAGGAACTTGCCGACCGGGGTGCGGGCACCCGCGACGATGACGGATCCGGACATGGATTCCTCCTGGTGCTGAAGACTGTTGATGCTCTCGAGCGTAGTCGTCGCCACGTCCGCGCGAGTAGGTGATTGGGATGTGGACCCGGTCACGGTGCCCGAGACGCGGCGTACGACGTAGCGCCGGCGCACGCTGGGGCAGGATGTGGCTCATGACTGTCGAGATTCCTGAGCACCTGTTCATCGCCATCGACCACGTCGGCATCGCCGTTCCCGACCTCGACGAGGCGATCGCCTTCTACTCCGAGAAGTTCGGCATGAAGGTCGCGCACGAGGAGACCAACGAGGAGCAGGGTGTCCGCGAGGCCATGGTGGCCGTCGGCGACACCGGCTCCCACATCCAGCTCTTGGCGCCCCTCTCCCCCGACACCACGATCGGCAAGTTCCTCGCGAAGTCGGGTCCGGGCCTGCAGCAGCTCGCCTACCGCGTCACCGACATCGACGCGGTCTGCGAGATCCTCCGCGAGCGCGGCCTGCGCCTGCTCTACCCGGAGCCGAAGCGGGGCACCTCCAACTCGCGGGTGAACTTCATCCACCCGAAGGACGCCGGCGGCGTGCTCGTCGAGCTCGTCGAGCCGAACCCCGACGCACACCACTGACCGACCCACGGCAACACCCGCAGAAATGACCGCTTGAAGGACTCTTCAAGCGGCTTGAGACGTCCGGCACAGCCTCTGCCGTGAGGCCGTGCGCGCGCTTATGCTTCGCCCCAATCAAGCGGCAACACCCGCCCACCTGACCACGCAGGAGATCAGCCCCGTGCAGAACATTCTCGACGCGATCAAGAACGAGGCTTCGGCTGAGGAGTTCGCGAACCTCGAGCTCCCCGAGTCCTACCGCGCCATGACCGTCCACAAGGACGAGGTGGACATGTTCGAGGGCATCGCGTCCCGCGACAAGGACCCGCGCAAGTCGCTCCACCTCGACGAGGTCGCGATGCCGGAGATCGGCCCGGGCGAGGCGATCGTCGCCGTCATGGCTTCCGCGATCAACTACAACACCGTGTGGACCTCGATCTTCGAGCCGGTCTCGACGTTCGGCTTCCTGGAGCGCTACGGCCGTGAGTCCGCGCTCGGCAAGCGCCACGACCTGCCGTACCACATCGTCGGCTCGGACCTCGCCGGCGTCGTCCTCGCCGTCGGTCCGGGCGTCACCAAGTGGAAGGCCGGCGACCGCGTCGTCGCGCACTGCCTCTCGGTCGAGCTCGAGGCCCCCGACGGCCACAACGACACGATGATGGACCCGTCGCAGCGCATCTGGGGCTTCGAGACCAACTTCGGCGGCCTCGCCGACGTCGCGATGGTCAAGGCCAACCAGCTCATGCCGAAGCCGGAGCACCTCACCTGGGAGGAGGCCGCCTCCCCGGGCCTGGTCAACTGCACCGCCTACCGCCAGCTGGTCTCCAAGAACGGTGGCGGCATGAAGCAGGGCGACAACGTCCTCATCTGGGGCGCCTCCGGTGGCCTCGGTGGCTTCGCCACGCAGTACGCCCTCAACGGTGGCGCCAACCCGGTCTGTGTCGTCTCCAACGAGGAGAAGGCCCAGATCGTCCGCAACATGGGCGCCGAGATGGTCATCAACCGCTCCGAGCTCGACCCGAAGTTCTGGAACGAGGAGGGCACCAAGCAGAACCCGAAGGAGTGGCAGCGCTTCGGCAAGGCGATCCGCGAGCTCACCGGCGGCGAGGACATCGACATCGTCTTCGAGCACCCGGGCCGCGAGACCTTCGGCGCCTCGGTCTACGTCACCCGCAAGGGCGGCACCATCACCACCTGCGCGTCCACGTCGGGCTACATGCACGAGTACGACAACCGCTACCTGTGGATGAACCTCAAGCGCATCATCTCCTCGCACTTCGCCAACTACCGCGAGTCGTGGGAGGCCAACCGCCTCGTCGCGCAGGGCAAGATCCACCCGACCCTGTCCCGCGTCTACACGCTCGAGGAGACCGGCCAGGCCGCCCTCGACGTGCACCACAACAAGCACCAGGGCAAGGTCGGTGTGCTCTGCCTCGCCGACGAGGAGGGCCTGGGCGTCAAGAACGAGGAGCTCCGCGCCAAGCACCTCGACAAGATCAACCTGTTCCGCGGCATCTGATCCCTCCGGATCCGATCCGCGCAACACTCGCGAACGCCCCGCCGGTCACCGGCGGGGCGTTCGTTTCGTTCAGGCGGGGCCCAAGGCGTCAGTCCTCGAGCACCTTCAGCGCCTGGGTCAGCGGGACCGTCAGGCAGGACCGCCGGGCCGTCACCGGGGCGTAGAGGGTGAAGCGGCACACGCCCGGCACGGGCCGGGAGACGGCCAGCACCTTCATCGGCTTCCGGTCGGCGCCCGTCACGATCCACTGGCCCGACCTGAGGTCGCGGGCACGCACGGATCGTGTCCGCGCCTGCTTCACCTCGTCACTCCGCATGGTCGCCACGCGAGACGGTCGGCGCACCAGCCGGAGCAGCCCTGGGCTCGAGACCGATGCGCGCGACCTCCTCGACGCGACCGTCGAGGTGGTGGACGAAGACGATGACCTTGCCGAACGTCGTGCCGACCTCACGCAGGTGGGCCACGGCGGCGTCGATGTCATCATGCAGGTCGATCAGCTCCGTGCCGTGATGGCAGGCAGCTCCGTCGGTGCGCTCGATGGCGCGCAGGAAGTACAAGGGCATCCCTTCAGCTCGTCTTCACGAGACAGGACGGCGCGGGTGTGGACAGGGTCATCGGAGTTCTCCTCGTGCGTGGTCGGTTCGATCGGACTTCGGGGTGGCCCTCTGGCCGACGCGAGCCGCGTGGACCCGTGCGTGGCTGATCGCCTCCGGCGTCGAGGCGAAGACGTGGCGTTCGTGGGCGAGACCGGCATAGGCGCCCAATTGCTCCAGCACCTGCCGGTGCTGCGGCTGCACACCGGAGAGGAGCACTGTGACGCCCCGGCGTTCGAGGCGGCGGATCGTGTCGGCGAGGACGTGCGCACCCGTGGCGTCGATGGTGGTGACGTGCGACATCCGCAGGATCACGACACGCGCACGCGACGCCTCGGCGAGCTCGAGGAGGAAGTCATGGGCCGCACCGAAGAAGAGAGGGCCGTCCAGCCGGTAGGCGACGATGTGCTCGTCGAGCAGGCCCTGCTCCTCGCCGACGTGCTCGGCCTCGTCGAGCGGAGTCGGTGACAGCACGGCGGTCCGGGCCGTCGCGCGCAGGGCGAAGAAGCCCGCGACCACCAATCCGATCAGCACTGCCTGCACGAGGTCGAGGGCGATCGTGGCCATGGCGGTCACCACCAGCGTGGCGGCGTCGCCGCGCGTGGAACGCAGCAGCGCGGACAGCGCACTGAAGCGGACCATCTGCACAGCCGTCGCCACCAGGACGCCGGCGAGCGCGACCAGCGGGATCTCCCGCACCCACGACGCGGCGAGGACGACGACCCCGAGGATCACGACCGCGTGCACGAGTGCTGCGAGCCGCGAGGTGGCCCCCGCGCGGACGTTGACCGCGGTGCGCGCCAGAGCCGCCGTCGCAGGGATGCCGCCGAACAGCGGTGCAGCGAGGTTGGCAAGGCCCTGACCGAAGAGCTCGCGGTCGGGGTCGTGCCGTCGCCCGACGTTCATCGCATCGGCGACGCTCGCCGACAGCAGGCTCTCCAGCGCGGCCAGCGCGGCAACCGCGACCGCCGGTAGGAGGAGCGACTCCAGGCCACCCCAGGGAATCGCCGGGAGACGGGGTGCGGGTATCCCGGACGGCACCGCACCGAGGACGGAGAGGCCCCATCCGAGACGGTCGTTGGCGAGAGCCAGGACGATGACGACGGGAAGCGCGACGGGCAGGCCCGGACGGAGACGCGCCGCCAGCAGGATCGTGACGACCGTTGCTGCGCTGATGGTCGGCGCCACCCACTGCGTTCCCGGTTGCCACGTCCCCGCTGCGCGCACCGCCACAGCCAGCACCTTCCCGGCGGACGCGTGCACGCCGAGCACGAGCGGGACCTGCTGGAGGGCGATGATCACGGCGATTCCTGCCGTGAAGCCCTCGACCACGGGCGTCGGCACGTAGCGGACCACCCGGCCCGCGCCGGTGAAGGCGAGGACCAGCAGCAGGACGCCGGCCAGGAGGCCGACGACGAGGACGCCGTCACGCCCGTGTGCACTGAAGATCGGCACCAGCACCACGGTCATGGCACCCGTGGGCCCGCTCACCTGGACCCGGCTTCCGCCGAAGATCGCGGCCAGGCTTCCAGCAACGACAGCCGTCACCACGCCTGCCCCCGCCCCGAGACCGGCCGTCTCGCCGAACCCCAGGGCGAGCGGCAGGGCCACCAGCGCGACCGTGATGCCCGCCGAGAGATCACGGCCCCATCGCGAGCCACGCCAGTCCGCCCGGGTCGGCAACAGGGCCCGCAGGCGCCGGACGGCCACTGAGGACGCCATCAGCATCATTGCGGGCGCACGACGGCGAGGTCGTTCTCGAAGTCACCCATGCCCGCAGCCCGGTCGCCCAGGATCCGCCGGGCAGCCAGCAGCAGGTCGCGGACCTCGGGTGCCGTGAGGCTGTAGATCACCTCGCCACCGATGCGGTGCGACGCGACCAGCGACGTACGCCGGAGGATCCCGAGCTGCTGGGACAGGCTGCTCTGCTCGACCGGTATCTGCACCCCGAGCTCACGTACGGCACGGTCACCCTCGGCGAGCAGCTCCAGGATCCGGATCCGCACGGGGTGGCCCAGCGTCCGGAAGAACTCCGACTTCGCCTGGTAGAGCGGCACGCTCATGACTGCCGCCGCGGTGGTGTTTCCGTGGTGGGCAGTCGGCATCAACCATATCCTTCCCGGGTCGCGGATCGTTCTACGAAGATATCGCAATGTGAAAACATTTTCATCTCTTGTAGACTTGCCGACGAGCGCCCCTGATCAGTCACGCGTCCCGGGGCTGCCCACCGCCATGTGCGCCGGCTACTGGCCTGCCGGCGTGCATGGCGCAACCACGACCTGGGGTGCTGTGCTCCCCATCCCACCGCGGTGCGTCGCGGCCCGCCGCCTTGGCCCGATCCGCCAGACTGTCCCCCATGAGCGACGACAGCCTCTCGATCTTCGGTGAGAAGGCGGCCGACAAGGCCGCGCAGCAGGGAGACACGGAGCCCACGCAGGTCATCCCTGCCGTGAAGGCCGCTCCCGCCCCGACCCAGCAGGCCCCGCAGCCGGCCGCCCAGCGGCCCGCAGCCGCGGCGCCAGCGCGCCCGGCGACGCCCGCGACGCTCCCGGCCCTCCCCGTCGTACGCCGTGGCTACGACGTCCCGGCCGTCGACACGCTCCTGCGCCAGCTCCTCGGCGAGAAGGCCGGTCTGGGCAGCAGCCTGGGCGAGAGCGAGAAGCGCGTCATCGAGCTCGAGAAGCGGGTCAAGGACCTCGAGGCGAAGCTCTCCGAGAGCGAGACCCCGACGTACGCCAGCCTCGGCGGCCGCGCCAACGAGCTGCTCCGCCTCGCCGAGGAGGAGGCCGACGACATCCGCTCGGCCGCCCTGACCGAGGCCGGCGACATCCGCTCGCAGGCGACCAAGGACGCCAAGGCGATCCGCGCCGAGGCGACCCGCGAGGCCGAGGACATGCGCGTCGTCCAGCTCAAGGAGCTCGACGAGCAGCGTGCCCGGATCCTCGCCGACGCCGAGCAGGAGCGCTCCCTCGCCCGCAGCGAGGCCACCGACCTGCGCGCGTCCGCCCAGCGCGAGGCCGACCAGCTCCGTCTGGCCGCCCAGCAGGAGACCGCCGAGCTGCGCACCTCCGCCCAGCGCGAGGCGGAGAAGGCGCGCGCCGCCGCCGACCGCGAGGTCCAGGAGGCCCGGCGCACGCTCGCCGTCGAGAAGGAGCGCCTCGCCAAGGAGGCCTCCGACCACCACTCGACCGCGCTCGCCGAGACCAACCGCCTGGTCAAGGAGGCCGAGGACCGCGCCACCGCCGCCGAGAAGCGCGCAGGCGAGGCCATCGCCCAGTCCAACGCCCAGCGCCAGCAGGCCCAGGCCGAGGCCGACGCCCTGCTGGTCCGTGCGCGCCGCGAGGCCGAGCAGATCGTCGCCTCCGCGCGCTCGCAGGCGGAGAACCTCACCGCCAACGGCCAGGCCGAGGCGGAGCGCGAGCTCACCGACCTGCGCAACGAGGTCTCGCGCCTCGGCAAGCGTCGCGACGCGATCGTCGCCCAGCTCGCCCAGCTCCGTGACGTGGTCGCGGGCTTCGGCGAGGAGTGACGTGGTGGCTCCGGAGGAGCCGGGCGCACCGCTCGGGCACGGCCCGTTCTACCTCGGCTTCTTCGGCGCCCTCGGCGCACTGACGGCGTTCTGGCTGGGCACCCAGGTGCTCGCCATCGGGCACATCCTCGTGCTCATCGTCGTGGCGCTCTTCCTCGCCGCCGGCCTCAACCCGGCGGTCATGTGGATCACCGGCCTCGAGGTCCGCGGCCGGCGGATCAAGCGCCACTGGGCGCTCCTGCTCGTCATCTCGGTCGTCATCGGTGTCCTCGCGCTCTTCCTGGCCGCGATCGTCCCGGTCATCGGTGACCAGATCGCCCTGATCACGGCCCACGCGCCGGGCTGGCTCGACGAGCTCCAGCGCAACCGCCAGGTGCAGAAGTGGAACGACGAGTTCGCGCTCATCGAGAAGGCGAAGGCCTACATCGAGGGCGGCGAGCTCGGCAAGCAGCTCTTCGGTGGCGTCCTCGGCTTCGGCCTGGCGGTGCTGTCGGCCCTGGGCAACGCCTTCGTCGTCATCGTGCTGACGCTCTACTTCCTCGCCTCGATCGACAAGACCAAGGACGCCCTCTACGAGCTGGCGCCCGCCTCGCGACGGGCCCGCGTGCGGATGCTCGGCGACCGGATCATCCTCAGCGTCGGCGGCTACGTCTCCGGCGCCTTCGTCGTCGCGGTCTGCGCAGGCCTGAGCTCGCTGGTCTTCCTCTTCGTCATCGGCCTGGGCGAGTACGCCGTGGCGCTGGCGTTCACGGTGGCCCTGCTCGACGTGATCCCGATGATCGGCGCCACGATCGGCGCCGTCGTGGTCACGGCGATCGGCTTCGCCACGGACGTCCACATCGGCATCGCCTGCATCATCTTCTACGTCATCTACCAGCAGGTCGAGAACTACGTGATCTACCCGCGCGTCATGAAGCGGTCGGTCGACGTGCCCGGCTCGGTGACGGTGATCGCCGCGCTGATCGGCGCCGCCCTGCTCGGTGTCGTCGGCGCGCTGCTGGCGATCCCGACGGCGGCCGCGATCCTGCTGCTCGTGCGCGAGGTGTTCATCCGGCGGCAGAACGCCGTCTAGCCCGACGCCTGCGGGCGCCCGCTCAGACGTGGACCAGCTGGTCGACGTCCGCGAGGGGCTCCGGACGCCGCGCCGGCTCGCCGAGCCGGACGAGGACCACGCCGGCCAGGATGCCGAGGCCACCGACGAGCTGGACCGGACCGACCGCCTGGCCGAGCAGCAGCCGGGCCATCGCCAGGGCGACGACGACCTCGAGCAGCGCGACGAACGAGGCGAGGCGTGAGCCCAGGCGGCGCGAGCCGAGGATGCCGAACAGGTAGGCCAGCCCGCAGGTCACCACGCCGATCGCGAGCAGGACCAGCCAGGCGGCCACCGCGACCCCGCGGAAGGCGACGGAGCCGGCGCCGGCGTGCAGCGGGACCAGCCCGGCCAGCCCGGCCAGGCCGAGGAGGGCACCGCCGAGGAGCATGCCGCCGGAGGCCAGCACGACACCCGGGAGCGCGGCCGGGCGGGCCGAGAGCACGAAGTAGACCGCGCAGCCGAGCATCGCGCCGAAGCCCCAGGCGAGCCCGGGCAGGCTCACCGACGCGCCGGAGAAGAGGTCGAGCACGAGCACCAGTCCGGCGACGGCGATCAGTGCGCCCAGCGCGGTCGTGCGCGAGGGGCGCTGGCCGTCGCGGAGCCAGAGCCAGCCGAGCACCACCACGGGCGCGGCGTACTCGATGAGGAGCGCGATGCCGACCTCCATGTGGGTGACCGCGCTGAAGTAGGCGAACTGGGTGAAGCCGATGCAGACCACGCCGTACGACGCGACGAGCGCCGCCTCCTCGCGCAGGAGGTGCCAGCGGCCGCGGAGCGCGAAGGCCGCCGGGAGCGCGAGGGCCACGCCACCGATCAGGACGCGCACGACGACGACCGCGGCAGGACTCCAGCCGGCGGCCATCAACGGCGTGGCGAGCGTGCCCGAGAGCCCGAAGGACAGGGCAGCGAGCACCGAGTAGGCAAGGCCGGGTCCGAACGAGGTGTCATGAGCCACTGCCTTCATGACACATGACGCTACTGCGGGGCATGTAACCTGTCAAAATGCTTTTTTCTCATGACACGGAGATGAACCTGCGGGCCGCCGTCGCGCTGGTCAACAGCCGGTTCTCGAGTCCTCAGGACAGCGACCGGCTCGCCACCACCGAGGCGCTCGACACCTTCTTCGAGCAGCAGTCCTACAGCTTCGCGCCGCGGGCGACGCCCGGGCTCCTCGCCGAGGTGCAGGCCCTCCGCGAGCCCCTTCGGCACCTGCTCACCGCCGGGCGCGACGCAGCCGCCCAGATCGTCAACCAGTGGCTGGCCGAGGCGGGCGCACTCCCCCAGCTGGTCCGCCACGACGCGCTCGACTGGCACATCCACGCTGTGCCGACCGACGCCCACGTCCCGGTCCAGATCAAGGTCGAGACGGCGATGGCGCTGATCGACGTGATCCGTGCCGACGAGATGAGCCGCCTTTCCCTCTGCGAGGACGAGACGTGCGCCGGGATCGTGCTGGACCTCTCCCGCAACCGCTCGCGGCGCTACTGCTCGACCGCGTGCAGCAACCGCGCCGCGGTCGCGGCGTACCGCGCCCGTCAGGCCTGACCGACCGGCCGCCGCTCAGTCGACGAAGCGGCGCAGGACCTCGCGGAAGACCTCGGGCTGCTCGGAGTGGACCCAGTGGCCCGCGCCCTTGATCATCACCTTCCGCACGCGCGGGAAGAGCGCCTCCATCGCCGGGGCGTACTCGTCCTTCACGTAGCCCGAGTCGGCACCGCCCACCCACAGCACCGGACCGGCGTACGGCGGGAGGCCGGCGACCGCCTCGGCGGGCCAGCCGGAGATCGTGCCGAGCTCGTCGCGGAGCAGCTCGAGGTTCGGTTGCCAGCTCCAGCCCTCGGGCGAGCGGCGGAGGTTCTGCAGCAGGAACGCGCGCACGCCGTCGTCGGGCACCGCGTCACGCAGCGCGGCGTCGGCGTCCTCGCGCGACGCACCGGGGGCGAGGTCCATGGCCAGCATCGCGTCGATGTAGCCACGGAAGCCCGAGCCGTTGGCGTAGGCCACCGGCGCCATGTCGACGACCATCAGCCGCTCGACGAGCTCCGGATGGCGCAACGTGAGGACCATCGCCGCCTTGGCACCCATCGAGTGGCCCACGAGCGCGACCGGGTCGGCCGGATCGAGCAGCTCGGCCACCTGGTCGGCCATCGAGACGTAGTCGATCGAGTCCGTCCACGGCGAGCGGCCGTGGTTGGGCATGTCCACGAGCAGCACGCGGTGGCGGTCGGCGAGCGCACGGGCGTGCTGGGTCCAGTTGCGCCCCTGGCCGAAGAGGCCGTGACAGAAGACGACCCGGCTTCCGGAGTCGCCGTAGGAGGTCGTGTGGAGGGTCACGGGCTGCAGTCTTCCATCCGACCGACTAGCGTCGGGGCCATGCCCCGCCTCACTGTCACGCAGGTCGCCGACGGCGTCCACCTCGCCAGCACCGGGCTGGTCAACTGGATCCTCGCCGAGGAGGACGGGCAGGTGACGATGGTCGACGCGGGCTACCCCGGTGATGCCGCCCGAGTGCGTGCGTCCCTCGACCGCATCGGCCGCTCGCTCGACGACGTCGCCGCCGTCCTGGTCACCCACGCACACGTCGACCACATCGGCAGCATCGAGTGGTGCGGCCTCTCCGCACCGGTCTTCACCGGTGCCGACGAGGTGCCCCACGCGAAGCGCGAGTACCTCCAGCAGGCGGGCGAGCTCGACGTGGCGCTCCGCGCCTGGAACCCCCGCGTCCTGCTCTGGTCGGCGCGCATCCTCGCCGTCGGCGCCACCCAGGACGTCGCGGTCCCCGAGATCACCGCCTGCGCCACGGGCACTCCGCTCGACCTGCCCGGCCGGCCCGTCGCGGTGCCGACGCCCGGGCACACGACCGGGCACACGGCGTACCACTTCGAGGGGGCGGGCGCGGTGGCCACCGGCGACGCTCTGGTCACCGGCCACCCCGTCACCGGCGTACGCCGGCCGCACCTGCTGCCGGACTTCTTCACGCACGACCAGGCGCAGGCGGAGAAGACGCTCGACGACCTCGCCGCGCTCGACGCCGGCATCGTGCTGCCCGGTCACGGCAACGCGTGGACGGGGACCATGCGCGAAGCCGTGGAGCTCGCCCGCTCCTGAAATGGCGGACGGCGCCGGAGCAGTGCTCCGACGCCGTACGCGAGGCTCCTGCTACGCGGCTCAGGCCGAGTAGTCGTAGAAGCCCTTCTTGGTCTTGCGGCCGAGCTCGCCCGCCTCGACCTTCTCGACGAGGGTCTTCGCCGGCTCGAACTCCGGGGCCTCGGCGCCGAAGGTCTCGAAGAGCTCCTTCTCGATGGCGAGCGAGACGTCGTTGCCGACGAGGTCGAGGAGCGCGAACGGACCCATCGGGAAGCCGGCCTGCTCCTTGATCGCGGCGTCGATCTCCTCCATGGAGGCCTGGCCCGACTCGAGCAGCTTCACCGCGTCGTTGAGGTACGGGAAGAGGAGGCAGTTGACGATGAAGCCCGAGCGGTCGCCACAGGAGACGGCGACCTTCTTGATGTTCGCGCAGAGCGCGAGCACGGTCTCGGCGACGTCGGCGGAGGTCGCGTCGGTCGTGACGACCTCGACGAGCTTGAGGATCGTGGCCGGGTTGAAGAAGTGCATGCCGATGACGGACTCGGGGCGGCTCGTGGCCTCGCCCAGCTTGGTGATCGGCATGGACGACGTGGTCGTCGCCAGGATCGCGCCCGGCTTGCAGATCCGGTCGAGGTCCTTGTAAAGCTCGGTCTTGATGGCGAGGTCCTCGGCGATCGCCTCGACGACGATGTCGACGTCGGCCAGCGCCTCGCGCTCGGTGGAGCCGGAGAGGCGACCGAGCACGTCGGACTTCACGTCCTCCGTCATGCGGCCCTTCTCGACGAGCTTGGAGAGGCCCTTGTCGATGAAGGAGACGACGCCGTCGAGCTTGTCCTGGCCGCGGCCGACGTAGACGACGTCGTAGCCGGCCTGGGCGAAGACCTGGATCATGCCCGAGGCCATCGTGCCGGTGCCGACGACGCCGACCTTGTTGATCTGGATCTTGAACTCGGGGGCGCCAGCGTCGGACGAGCCCTCGGCCGGCGTGAAGAGGCCGCGCTCCTGGGCGACGGTCATCGGGCCCTTGGGGTAGCCGCAGCCGTAGATCATGCCGTTGTCGATGTCGACGGCGGAGGCGTAGCCCGCCTCGAACATGCGGATGGCGTGGTTGAGGTACGGCAGGATCAGCGTGTCCGCGATCTGCTCGTTGGTCAGGTCGGTCATGCGCGCGATCCTGCCACGGGCGGCGTACGTCGCGGGGCGGCTTCCGGTGCGTGGTCCGTCACTGCACGGAGGCGCAGGTCACCCAAGCCGCGAAGCCGTAGTCCGCAGTCGCGTCGCCATTGAAGTTGGTCAGCCTGGCCACTGTGCGCCACCCCTGCTGGCCGTTGTAGTCGTAGAACTGGTTCTGGTCGACGGTCACAACACGCGACCCCTCATCGAGGTCGTAGCCGCCACCGAGCGGCTTCTTCCCGCTCGGACACCAGACGATGATCTCCTTGTTCGCGTCCGCTGCCGGCCCGCTGTACATCTGCCGCAGCACCTCGTAGCCGCTCACCCCGTTGGTTCCGTTGGTTCCGTTCGTTCCGTTGGTTCCGTTCGTTCCTGGGGTGCCTGGAGCGCCGTCCTGGCCGTCCTGGCCATCCACTCCGTTGGTGCCGTTGGTGCCGTTGGTACCAGGGGTGCCAGGGGTTCCGGGCTCACCCGGGTCGCCCTTCAGCCCGTCCTTCGCCGTGGCGCTCAGGTCGGTCAGACCGAGACTGCCGTCCTTCACGTCCGCGCCGGTGAGCGTGCCGTTGAGGATGTCGCGCGACTGGAGGTTGTCGTCGTGGACGTCGACGGACCGGATCGTGTTGTCGGCGATGTTCGAGGAGTAGATGACGGTGGCGGCGTACGCCGTGCCGCTCATGGAGATGACCAGGGCCGCGGTGGCGGCGACGTTCGCATAGGTGGCACGCAGCTTCATGCGCCCCATCGTCCTCCCCCGCGGGCACCAAAACGGACGAACGGAGCAGATTGGTCCGTTGCCGTCCCCGCCCCGGTCCTCCGGTAGATTCACCGCGCGTGAGGATCCTCGTCGCGCGCTGCCAGGTCGACTACGCCGGACGCCTGTCGGCGCACCTCCCGATGGCCACCCGGGTGCTGATGCTCAAGTCCGACGGCTCGGTGCTCGTGCACAGCGACGGCGGCTCCTACAAGCCGCTCAACTGGATGAGCCCGCCGTGCTCCGTCGTCGAGGGCAGCACCGACGAGGGCCAGATCGAGTGGACCGTCACCGCCAAGGCGAAGGGCTCGGCCCAGCCCGACACGCTGCGGATCCTCATCGAGGAGATCCACCACGACTCCTCCCACGACCTCGGCATCGACCCCGGCCTGCAGAAGGACGGCGTCGAGAAGCACCTGCAGGAGCTGCTCGCCGAGCACCCGGCCACGCTGGCCGAGGGCCTCACGCTCGTACGCCGGGAGTTCCCCACCGCGATCGGCCCGGTCGACCTGATGTGTCGCGACGCGGGCGGCCAGTCCGTTGCCGTCGAGATCAAGCGTCGTGGCGAGATCGACGGCGTCGAGCAGCTCACGCGCTACCTGGAGCTGCTCAACCGCGACCCGCTGCTCACCGCCAAGGGCGGCGTCCGCGGCATCTTCGCTGCGCAGGAGATCAAGCCGCAGGCCCGCGTGCTCGCCGAGGACCGGGGCATCCAGTGCGCCGTCGTCGACTACGACGCGCTGCGCGGCCTCGACGACCCGACCGACCGGCTCTTCTGATGCGGATCTTCCACATCGCCGAGCGCTCCCGCTGGGAGGCCGCGAAGCTGGCCGGCGCCTACGCCTGGTCGACCCGCGGCCGCACCCTCGAGCAGGAGGGCTTCATCCACTGCTCGCGCGAGGACCAGTGGCAGGCGATCCGCGAGCTCGTGTACGCCGACGCGCGCGAGCCGCTCGTGCTGCTCGAGATCGACACCGACAAGCTGACCGCGCCGTGGTCGGAGGACCCGGTCGAGGACGACACCTATCCGCACATCCACGGCGCTCTGAACCCGGCGGCCGTCGTCGGCGTACGGCCGCTGGCGTCGACCGCGGAGCCGTCGGAGTCCTTCTTCCGGCTCTTCCTGGGCGAGGCGCTCTTCCGGATGCTCGCCGCGATCGTGGTCATGGCTGCGGCCGTCGCGGTCGCGGCGCTCGTCGAGCACCAGACCGGCAGTGCCGGCGCTGCCCTCGCCGGACTGGCCGCGACCGTCGTGCTCGGCACGGTGCTCGCGGCGGTCGCCTACCGGCGCCGCAACGCACGAGCCGCCGACCGCCCCTGAGGGCAGCCGGCGGCTCGGTGGTCGATCAGGCGCCTGCGGCCCGGGGAGCGGTCGGGTCGGCCGCCTCGCCACCCTGCTCGCGCGCGACGTAGTTCTCGATGTCGTTGATGCGGTCCTCGTTGCGCTGGACGATCGTCAGCAGGTCGCCCATCGTGGCGACCTCCTCGACCTGCTCCTTCACGAACCACTGCATGAACTGCTCGGCCGCGTAGTCGTTCTCCTCGCGGGCCGTCTTGACCAGGGCGAAGACCTGCTCGGTGACCCGCTTCTCCTGCTCGAGGGCGAGCTCGACGGGGGCGACGACGCCCTCGAAGCTGCTCACGGCGGCCGGCACCGCCGGGATCTCGACCGCCGCGTCGGTGTCGAGGAGGTACTGCACCATCATCATCGCGTGCTCGCGCTCCTCGAGGGCCTGCCCGTAGAAGAGTGCCGCGGTCTGCGGCATCGTCAGCGCGTCGTAGTGGATCGCGCAGGCGAGGTACTGGTTGTGGGCGGCGAGCTCGTTGCCGATCTGGGCGTTGAGCTGCTCGGCGAAGCGGGCGGCCATGGTTCTCCTCGGGTCGTACGGCGGTGCGCCGACCCTACCGGTTCGTCAGGCGACGCTCGTCAGCTGCTTCTTCGTGACGCGCTTGCCGTCCGCACCCACGAGCTTGCGGTGCTTGACGGTCAGGCCGTCGGGCAGCGTGCCCTCCTTGAGCATGAGGATCGGGCAGCGCGCACAGCGCTTCCGGCTGCCGCAGCACTCCGTCTTGGGCAGCAGCGCCTTCGGCGCGCAGACGGTCTCGACCTCGACCGGGCCCTGCCCGATGTCGAGTCGGCCCGCGGCCACCTGGGCCTGCTGGGCCTGCTGGACCGCGGCGATCTGCTCCTGGGCACGCTCCAGCCGGCGCTCGACCTTGCGCAGGTCGGCACGGAGCTTCTTCAGCTCCTTGCGCAGCTTCTTCTTGCCCATGCCGTCCACGGTAACACCGGCTTAGGCAAGCCTCACCTGAATCGTGGCGAGCGTCACGGTGGTCAGCCGCGCCAGGCGTAGCGGTGCTCGGGACGTCCGGTCACGCCGTACCGCAGGCTGAGCTCGACGCGGCCCGCCTGGACCAGGTCGCTCAGGTAGCGCTGGGCTGTCGCACGCGAGACGCCGATGGTTCCTGCCACGTCAGCCGCGGTGAGCGCGTCGTCGGAGGCCTCCAGCGCCGACCGGATCGCCTCCGCCGTCACCGACGAGCGGCCCTTCGCCGGGAGTGACGTCGCCCCGCCCCCGTGCAGGACCGAGAGCACGTGGTCGACCTGCGCCTGGTCGAGGGACCCGGCGCCCTCGAGCGCGCGGCGGAACCGTACGAAGGCGACCAGCCTGCTCACGAGTGCCTCCGGGGCGAACGGCTTCAGCACGACGGCCAGCGCGCCCCCGGCGACCGCACGGCGTACGGCGTCGGCGTCTCCGTCGGCGGTGACCATGATGACCGCCGCGTCGAGGCGCCGCATGAGCTGCGAGCCGGGCTCATCGGGAAGGTGCTCGTCGAGGAGCACGAGGTCGGGCCGGTGCTCCGCCATCAGCTCGAGCGCCTGCGCTGCGGTGTGGCCCATGCCGACCACCTCGATGCCCTCCACACGCGCGGCGAGGTCGGCGTGGACCCGCGCCACACGGAAGTCGTCGTCGACGACCAGGACCTTGATCATGCGTCCCTCCCGGGATCGTTGACGGTGGGCGCGAGCGCCCCGCGCAGGGTCGCCTCGAAGACCGCCCCGTGGTGCGACCCACCCCGGTCGCGGAGCACGAGGTCTCCCCCGCCCGATCGCGCCGTGTGGCGGGCGAGCGAGAGCCCGATGCCGTGGCCGGAGCGGTCGCCGCTGCGCGTCGTGAAGCCGTGGTCGAAGACGACGGCGGCGTCGGCCGCAGCCACGCCGTCGCCGGTGTCCTCGACGTGGACGAGCAGGTCGGTGCCGGTGCCGAGCAGGCTGATCACCACGCCCGCCGGGCGGCGCGACCCCGCGGCGGCCGCCCGGATCGCGTTGTCGAGGAGGTTCGCCACGACGGTCACGACCTCGAGCGGCCGGGCCAGCTCGCCGTCGACCCAGGTCTCCTCCGCGACGGTCAGTGCCACACCGGCCTCCGAGGCCATGGCCGACTTCGCAGCGACCAGCCCGGCGAGGTAGGGGTCCTTCAGGCCCGGCACCCACGTGCGCGCCTCGGAGAGCTCGTCGAGGTAGTCCCGCGCCTCGTCGAGCCGACCCAGGTGGAGCAACCCGGCCAGCCCGTGCAGCCGGTTGGCGTGCTCGTGCGCCTGCGCACGCAGGGCATCGGTCAAGGCCCGCGTCGCCTCCAGCTCGCGCGCCAGGGTGTCGAGGTCCGAACGGTCCCTGAGGATCAGCACCTGACCGAGGTCACGCCCGTCGCGGCGTACGGCGAGGCGCGTCGCGAGCACGACCTGGTCACCCAGCAGCGCGAGCTCGCCGTCGGGAGCGGGCTCCTGGGCAACGAGGCGGGCGAGCGCAGGATCGGCACGCTCGGTCACCGGATCGCCACGCTCGAGGGCGTAGCCGAGCAGCCGGTCCGCCTCGGGATTCGTGACCGTCACGCGACCGCGCGGGTCCAGGCCGATCACCCCGTCGCGTACGCCGCGGAGCACCGCCTCGTGCTCCCGGACCAGGTCGGCCAGCTGCCCCGGCGCGAGACCGAGCGTGCGGCGGGTGAGCCGGCGGCCCAGGGTGAGCGCACCGAGGAGGCCGAGCCCGAGCGGCGCGAGCGCGAGCACTCCGAGGGCGAGCGCGAGGTGACGGGTGGCCGCGGCGATCCGGTCGGTGCTGATGCCGACGCTGACCTCGCCGACGATCGTGCCGTCGGCGGCACGCAGCGGCACCTTGCCGCGCGCCGAGGTGCCCAGCGTGCCGCGCTCCACGGTGACGACCTCATGGCCGGCGAGCGCCTCGTCGGGGCTCGTGCTGACCTTCTTGCCGATGCGCGCCACGTCGGGGTGGCTGTAGCGGATGCCCCGGTCGTCGGTCACCACGACGTACAGCGCGCCGGTCGCGCGGCGTACGTGCTCGGCGGCCTGCTGCACCGGGCCGGTGGCCGACGGAGACCCGTGCAGCACCTGGTCGCCGAGGCCCGGCTCCTGCGCCACGGAGCGGGCCACGGCGAGCGCCCGCTGCTCGTACTGACTGGTCAGGTCGTTGCGCAGCACGAGCGTCGCGGTGGCGATGCCGGCCAGGACGACGATGCCCAGGAGCGCCACCACGACCAGCACCGTGCCCGCGCCGATCGTGAGCTCGCGGGAGCCCGAGGGGCGCTTCGACATCACGTGAGCAGAATGCACACAAAGTTGTTTGTGCGCAATGGAGCCGCAATTCGCACAAGGATTGTGACTGTCGTCACGCACTCGTAGCGTCCCGCGTCATGACCCAGAGCACCCCACCAGCGATCCAGCTGCGCGGCGCGACCAAGATGTTCGCGACCAAGTCCGGTACGCCCTTCACGGCGATCACCGACGTCACGCTCGACGTGGCTGCGGGAGAATTCGTCACCATCGTCGGCCCCACCGGCTGTGGCAAGTCCACGACCCTGTCCCTCGTCTCCGGCCTCGAGCCGGCGACGCGCGGCACGGTCCAGGTCCACGGCGCCGCCGTCAACGGCATCCCCGACGGCGTGGGCTACATGTTCCAGTCCGACGCCGTCCTCCCCTGGAAGAACGTCCTCGACAACGTCGCCATCGGCCTGCGCTACAACGGCGTGAAGAAGGCCGAGGCCAACGAGCGCGCCCGTGACTGGATCCAGCGCGTCGGCCTCACCGGCTTCGAGGACCGCTACCCCCACCAGCTCTCCGGCGGCATGCGCAAGCGCGTCGCCATGGCCCAGACGCTGATCGGCGAGCCGTCGCTCCTCCTCATGGACGAGCCGTTCGGTGCCCTCGACGTCCAGACCCGCGAGTTCATGCAGGACCAGCTGCTCGACCTGTGGTCGGGCACCGGTGCCGCCGTCGTCTTCGTGACCCACGACCTGACCGAGGCGATCGCCCTCGCCGATCGCGTCGTCGTGATGACCGCCGGCCCCGCCACCATCAAGTCGATCGTCGACGTCGACCTCGAGCGTCCCCGCAAGGTCGAGGAGATCCGGCTGACGCCGGAGTTCACCGAGCTGTACCGCACCGTGTGGGACAGCCTGCGCGAAGAGGTCGAGATCACCCGAGCCCGAGGAGCTTCCCGTGTCGCATGACAGCACCACTCTCGAGGCGGCCGCGATCGAGGTCGACTCGCGCGTCCCCACCACCCCCGCAGCACGCAAGCGGATCCGCAGCGGCAAGCCGATCGCCTGGAAGGTGATCGCAGCCCGCGCCGTCCTCATCGTCGTCTGGCTCGGCTCGTGGGAGCTCTCCGCCCGCACGATCATCGACCCGTTCTTCTACTCGCAGCCGTCGGCGATCTGGGACAAGATCGTCATCTGGTTCACCAAGGGCACCTCGCTCGGCAACATCTGGGAGAACATGGGCGTCACGCTCGAGGAGGCCGTGCTCGGCTTCATCACCGGCGTGATCGGCGGCATCGTCCTCGGCGTCCTGCTCGGCCGCAGCACCTTCCTGGCCGACGTGCTCGCCCCGTTCATCAAGGGCGCCAACGCGATCCCGCGCATCGTGCTCGCTGCCCTCTTCGTCATCTGGTTCGGCTTCGGCCTGCCGTCGAAGGTCGCCACCGCGTTCGTGCTGGTCTTCTTCGCGGTCTTCTTCAACGCCTTCCAGGGCGCCCGTGAGGTCGACCGCGTGCTGGTCGACAACGCCCGCATCCTCGGCGCCGGCCGCTGGCAGCTGCTCCGCACGATCGTCCTGCCCAGCGCGACCTCGTGGATCCTCGCCAGCATGCACGTCGCCTTCGGCTTCGCGCTCATCGGCGCCATCGTCGGCGAGTTCATCGGCGCCGACCGCGGTGTCGGCCTGCTGATCGCCCACTCGAAGAACAACTTCGACGCCGCCGGTGTGTACGCCGGAATGCTCGTCGTGACCGCCATGGCCCTCGTCGCCGAGTGGCTGCTCACCAAGCTCGAGCACAAGCTCACCGCCTGGCGCCCGCCCGTGGCCTCCGGCAGCGCGGCGATCTGACCCGCGCCGACAGCACTCCCCCGCACGTCCGTCGTACCCCGTCGTACCCACCCGTCGCAGCATCCCGAGAGACAGGAACCATCATGTCCACCACCACCCGGCGCCTTGCCGCCACCGCCGTCATCGCCCTGACCGCGACCACCAGCCTCGCCGCCTGTGGCCGCAGCAGCGGCGCCAACGCCGACGCTGACGCCCACCCGAAGATGACGATCATGGTCGGCGGCATCGACAAGGTCATCTACCTGCCGGCGAAGCTCACCGAGCAGCTCGGCTACTTCAAGGACTCCGGCGTCGACGTCTCCCTCAAGGACGAGCCGTCGGGCGCCGACGCCGAGACGATGATGCTCGCCGGCCAGGTCGACGCGGTGGTGGGCTTCTACGACCACGCGGTCACCCTGCAGACCAAGGGCAAGTGCGTCGAGAGCGTCGTCCAGTTCGCGAAGGTCCCCGGTGAGGCCGAGGTCGTCCGCAACGGAGCCGGCATCAGCTCCACGGCCGACTTCAAGGGCAAGAAGCTGGGCGTCACCTCCCCCGGCTCCTCCACCGACTACCTCACGCAGTACCTGGCGAAGAAGGCCGGCGTGCCGACCGACAAGTACACGACGGTCGCCGCCGGTGCCGGCTCGGACTTCATCGCCGCCCTCCAGCACAAGGGCATCGACGCGGGCATGACCACGGACCCGACCATCGCGGTCATGGAGAAGCAGCACCTGGGCACGATCCTCGCCGACATGCGCACCGAGGAGGGCACCCAGAAGGCGCTCGGGGGCAACTACCCCGCGGCCAGCCTCTACATGGACTGCGCGTACGCCGAGAAGAACCCGAAGACCGTCCAGAAGGTCGTCAATGCCTTCGTCAAGACGCTGGCCTGGATCACGTCGCACTCCGCCGCCGACGTCGCGGCCAAGATGCCGAAGGAGTACAACGGTGGCGACGCCGCCCTGTACGAGAAGGCGATCGACGGCTCGAAGGGCATCTTCACCAGCGACGGCGTCATGCCGTCCGACGGCCCGCAGACCGTCTTCAACGTGCTCAGCACCTCCAACCCGGACGTCATCGCCCACAAGGACGACATCGACCTGAGCAAGACCTTCACGACCAAGTTCGTCGAGGCCGCCAAGTAAGCAGGCACGAAGAAGGGCCCCGGTGCACTGCACCGGGGCCCTTCGTCGTACGGCGGGACGTCAGGCGAGGCCGTTGGCCTTGCGGATCACGGAGACGACGTCGTCCATGATCTCGGTGAGGCTGAAGTCCTTCGGCGTGTAGACCGCCGCGGCGCCCTGCTCGATCAGCTTCTTGCCGTCGGACTCGGGGATGATGCCGCCGACGATCACCGGAATGTCACCCGCGCCGGCGGCCTTGAGGCCCTCGAGCACGACCGGGACCAGCTCCATGTGCGAGCCGGACAGGATCGACAGGCCGACCACGTGGACGTCCTCGGCGACGGCGGCAGCGACGATCTGCTCCGGCGTCAGGCGGATGCCCTGGTAGATGACCTCGAAGCCGGCGTCGCGCGCACGCACGGCGACCTGCTCGGCGCCGTTGGAGTGGCCGTCGAGGCCCGGCTTGCCGACCAGGAAGCGCAGGCGCCCGCCGAGCTCGTCGCCCGTGGCCTGCACGCGCTCGCGGACCTTGGTCAGCGCCTCGCCGGCCTCGGCCACACCGACCGCACCGGAGACGCCGGTGGGGGCGCGGAACTCGCCGAAGACCTCGCGCAGCGTCGCGGCCCACTCGCCGGTGGTGGCACCGGCGCGGGCTGCGGCGAGCGTGGCCTGCATGAGGTTCTCGTCGGTCTTGGCGGTCGCCGCGAGGTTGGCGAGGGCCTCCGCCACGGCGTTCTCGTCGCGCTCCGCCTTCCAGGCGTTGACGGAGGCGATCGCCGCCTCCTCCGCCTTCGGGTCGGCGGTCATGATCGCCTCGTCGAGGTTGGCGGTCAGCGGCGAGGGCTCGGTGGTCTCGAACTTGTTGACGCCGACGATGATCTCCTCGCCGGCCTCGATCTTCGCGCGGCGCGCGGCGTGCGAGGAGACGAGCGCCGACTTCATGTAGCCGGACTCGACGGCCGGGATCGCGCCGCCCATCGCCTGGACGCGGTCCATCTCGGCCTTCGCGCCCTCGACGAGCTCGGCGACCTTGGCCGCGATGACGTGCGAGCCGTCGAAGATGTCGTCGTACTCCAGGAGGTCGGACTCGAAGGCGAGGACCTGCTGCAGGCGCAGCGACCACTGCTGGTCCCACGGACGCGGCAGGCCGAGGGCCTCGTTCCACGCGGGGAGCTGGATGGCGCGGGCGCGGGCGTTCTTCGACAGCGAGACGCCGAGCATCTCGAGCACGATGCGCTGGACGTTGTTCTCCGGCTGGGCCTCGGTCAGGCCGAGCGAGTTGACCTGGACGCCGTAGCGGAAGCGGCGCATCTTCGGGTCCTGGACGCCGTAGCGCTCGCGGGTGATCTCGTCCCACATCTGGTTGAAGGCCCGCATCTTGCAGGTCTCCTCGACGAAGCGCACACCGGCGTTGACGAAGAACGAGATGCGACCGACGGTCTTCTCGAAGTCGGCCTCGGAGACCTGGCCCGCGGCCTTGACCGCGTCGAGGACGGCGATCGCGGTGGTGAGCGCGTAGGCGATCTCCTGCACCGGCGTGGCGCCCGCCTCCTGCAGGTGGTAGCTGCAGATGTTGATCGGGTTCCACTTGGGGATGTTGTTGACCGTGTAGGCGATCATGTCGCTGATCAGGCGCAGGGAATGCTGCGGCGGGAACACGTAGGTGCCGCGCGACAGGTACTCCTTGATGATGTCGTTCTGGGTGGTGCCGGCGAGCTGCGCCGCCACCTCCTCCGGTGACAGGTCGGGGTTCTGCTCCTCCGCCGTGACCTGGTACATCGCGAGCAGCCACATGGCCGTCGCGTTGATGGTCATGGAGGTGTTCATCTCCGTGAGCGGGATGTCCTGGAAGAGACGGCGCATCTCGCCCAGGTGCGGGACCGGGACGCCGACCTTGCCGACCTCACCGCGCGAGAGCGGCGAGTCGGGGTCGTAGCCCGTCTGCGTGGGGAGGTCGAAGGCAACCGAGAGTCCGGTCTGGCCCTTCGCGAGGTTCGTGCGGTACAGCGCGTTCGACGCGGCGGCGGTCGAGTGACCGGCGTACGTCCGCATCACCCAGGGCTTGTCCTTGCTCATAAGAGCGGAGCCTATGCGGAATGTGTGGAAGCGGTCACGCAGTCTCGGGTGTGGCACTGCCAACACCGTGCCCGTCGCGGGGTCGGGGTACGTCGATCTCCCCCGGCGTCCGCTCCACCTCGACCAGGCGGGCCAGGCGCGAAACCGTCAGCAGCCTGCGGACCGGGCCCGGCGTCGCGCGGAGCACGATCCGCCCCCCGCGCAAGGACGCCAGCCGGCTCGCAGCGGCGATCACGCGGAGCGCGACGACGTCGGCCGAGGTGACCGCACCCAGGTCGAGCACGACGACCTTGCCGGGCGCGGAGAGCAGGTCGTGGAGCGCCGAGCGGATCTCCGGCGTCGAGCGCGCGTCGAGCGAGCCCCCCAGCTCGAGCACACAGTCCTCGGTCTCCGCCATCTCGCACCTCGCCTCCGCCACCATGCTGCTCCTCGTACCCGTCGTCAGGTGTTAGGACGCGCCGGGGAGCGAAACGGTTGCCTCGGCAGGTGGCCTAGGCTCGCCGCCATGGTCAACCTCACCCGCATCTACACGCGCACCGGCGACGCCGGCACGACCCGGCTCGCCGACATGAGCGAGACCTCGAAGAACGACCTCCGGCTCGCCGCGTACGCCGACGTCGACGAGGCCAACGCGTGCATCGGCGTCGCCCTGGCCCATGCCGCCGTCGACAGCAGCCTCGCCGAGGACGTCGTGAAGGTGCTGACCCACGTGCAGAACGACCTCTTCGACGTCGGCGCCGACCTCGGCACCCCCGTCGTCGAGAACCCCGAGTACCCCGCACTCCGCGTGGAGCAGGACTACATCGACCGCCTCGAGGCCTGGTGCGACCACTACAACGAGGACCTCGAGAAGCTCCGCTCCTTCATCCTCAACGGCGGCACGGTCACCGCGGCCCACCTCCACGTCGCGCGCACCGTCGTACGCCGGGCGGAGCGGGCCGGCTGGGCGGCGTACGCCGAGCACGGGGAGACGATGAACGTACTCGCGGTGAAGTACCTCAACCGGCTCAGCGACCTGCTCTTCATCCTCGCGCGCTACGCGAACCGCGAGAACGGCGACGTGCTGTGGGTCCCCGGCGGCGAACGCTCGAAGTAGCGCCCGCGGGCGTCAGCGGATCTCGGCGCCCGGCGGGCCGGACTCGGCCCAGGACTGGAAGCCGGTGAGCGACGGCCGGCTCATCGCGAACTCCACGGCACCCTCGGGGGCGCGGCAGGCGACCACGACGTGGTCGGGGTAGAGCGAGATCGTCTCGATGCCCTCGGGGTCGCGCGACCCGACGTACTCGAGGGTCTTGCGGTGCCAGCTGCAGCGCGGCTTCGGCGAGACCGAGAAGATCCGGAACCACTGGAGCTCCTCGCCGGAGTAGCGGCCGATGCCGAGCACCCAGCCGCGGCCCGGAGAGACCGAGCGCATGCGGTAGGAGAGCTCGAAGGTGCCGCCGTCACGCGCGATCCAGCGACGGCGGACGACGAGCGCGATGGCCAGGGCGACCAGCAGGACGAGGACAGCCAGGACGGACTCGAGCCCCCACTGCCACAACGCCATGGAACCTCCCTGGAAATGAGCCGACCCCGACCCGGTGGCGCAAACGATAGCGCCACCGGACCGGGGTCAGTAACAGAGGTGTCAGCCGGCCTTCTCGACCGCGCGGATCCGGGCCTCGGCCCGGCGGACGGCCTCGGTGGCCGCGCCGTTGTCCTCGCCGGCCGCCTGGGCCCGCTCGAGGTCGTGGCGTGCCTTCTCGAGGTCGATCTCGTGCGACATCTCGGCGTGCTCCGACAGGATCGAGACCCGGTTGTCGGCCACGGACAGGAAGCCCGCGTCGACAGCCGCGACCCACGTCTCGCCCTCCGGCGTACGGATGTCGACGACACCGTCCACCATGAGGGAGAGCAGCGGAGCGTGGTTCGGCAGGATGCCGACGTCGCCTTCGGTGGTGCGGGCGATGACCATGGTGGCCGGGCCCTCCCACACGACGCGATCAGCGGCGACCAGCGAGACGGTCAGCTGCTTGTCCGAACCAGCCATCAGAGCGACTTCTGGATCTCGGCCCACTTGGCCTCGACGTCGTCGAGTCCGCCGCACATGAAGAACGCCTGCTCGGCCACGTGGTCGTACTCGCCGTCGCAGATCTTGTTGAACGCCTCGATGGTGTCCTGGATCGGAACCGTCGAGCCCTCGATGCCGGTGAACTGCTTGGCGACGTAGGTGTTCTGCGACAGGAAGCGCTGGATGCGACGGGCGCGGTGCACGACCGTCTTGTCCTCCTCCGACAGCTCGTCCACACCGAGGATCGCGATGATGTCCTGCAGCTCCTTGTTGCGCTGGAGGATCTTCTTCACGCGGATCGCGCAGTCGTAGTGCGCCTGACCGATGTACTGCGGGTCGAGGATGCGTGACGTCGACGTGAGCGGGTCCACGGCCGGGTAGATACCCAGCGAGGCGATCTCACGCGAGAGCTCGGTCGTGGCGTCCAGGTGGGCGAACGTCGTGGCCGGAGCGGGGTCGGTGTAGTCGTCAGCGGGGACGTAGATCGCCTGCATCGAGGTAATCGAGTGACCACGCGTCGAGGTGATGCGCTCCTGGAGCTGACCCATCTCGTCGGCGAGGTTCGGCTGGTAACCCACGGCGGACGGCATGCGGCCGAGCAGCGTGGAGACCTCGGAACCGGCCTGCGTGAAGCGGAAGATGTTGTCGACGAAGAGGAGCACGTCCTGCTTCTGGACGTCGCGGAAGTACTCCGCCATCGTCAGCGCCGAGAGGGCGACACGGAGACGCGTGCCCGGCGGCTCGTCCATCTGGCCGAAGACGAGGGCGACCTTATCGAAGACGCCCGCGTCCTGCATCTCGTGGATCAGGTCGTTGCCCTCACGGGTGCGCTCGCCGACACCGGCGAACACGGAGACACCGGCGTGGTTCTTGGCCACACGAGCGATCATCTCCTGGATGAGGACGGTCTTGCCGACACCGGCACCACCGAACAGGCCGATCTTGCCGCCGGTGACGTACGGCGTCAGCAGGTCGATGACCTTGATGCCGGTCTCGAACATCTGCGTCTTCGACTCGAGCTGGTCGAACGCCGGCGCCTTGCGGTGGATGCCCCAGCGCTCGGTCTCCGGGAACGTCTCGCCCTCGTTGAGGTTGAGGACGTTGCCGGTGGCGTCGAAGACGCGACCCAGCGTGGCGTCGCCGACCGGGACGGAGATCGACTCGCCGGTGTCGCGCACCTGAGCGCCCCGGACCAGGCCGTCGGTGGACTTCATGGAGATCGCGCGGACCAGGCCGTCGCCGATGTGCAGCGAGACCTCGAGGGTCAGCTCCGCCTTCGAGCCGTCCGGCGTCTGCAGGTCGACCTTGAGGGCGTTGTAGATCGCCGGCATCTGGTCAGCCGGGAACTCGACGTCAACGACCGGGCCGATGACGCGCGCGACGCGGCCGACGGCGCCGGCGGCAGACGCGGTGGTCTCTTCAACAGTGGCAGTCATGTCTCTCACTCACTCCCGGCGGTCGCGTCGGCGAGGGCGTTGACGCCACCGACGATCTCGCTGATTTCCTGGGTAATGCCGGCCTGGCGGGCCTGGTTGGCAATTCGGGTGTACTTCTTGATGAGCTCTTCGGCGTTGTCCGTGGCGGACTTCATCGCCTTCTGGCGGGCAGCGAGCTCGGACGCCGCGGCCTGCAGGTGGGCGTGGTAGACCCGGCTCGTGACGTACTTCGGCAGAAGCGCGTCCAGTACGTCGGAGGCCGACGGCTCGAACTCGTAGAGCGGGAGCATCTCCCCCTCGGCCGGAGCCTCCGAGCCCTCCACGACCTCGAGCGGCAGCAGGCGCAGCGCCGTGGGCGTCTGCGTCAGCATCGACACGAAGCGGGTGAAGACCAGGTGGACCTCGTCGACACCGTGGGTGTCCACGAGGAACTCCGCGATGAGGGTGTCGGCGATCTCCTTGCACGCGTCGTACGTCGGCTGGTCGGAGAAGCCCGTCCACGCCTGGGCCACCGGGCGGTTGCGGAACTTGTAGAACGCCTCCGCCTTGCGGCCGGAGACGTACGTGACGACCTCCTTGCCCTCGGCGCGGAGCTTCTCGGTGAGCCGCTCCGCCTCCTTGATGGCGTTGGAGGCGTACGCGCCGGCCAGACCACGGTCGCTGACCACGACGAGGACCGCAGCGCGGCCCGCGTCCGTGGTCTCGCGGGTCAGCGGGTGGTCCACGTTGGAGAACGTGGCCACCGCGCTGACCGCGCGGGTCAGCTCCCGGGCGTACGGCTCAGCGGCCTGCGCCCGCTGCTGCGCCTTGATGATGCGGGACGCAGCGATGAGCTCCATGGCGCGCGTGATCTTCTTCATCGACTGCGTCGACTTGATCTTCGCGCGGTACTCACGCAGCGAGACGGCCATGGATCAGGCCTTCTTCTGCTTGACGATCTGCTCCTGGGCGACGGCCTCGTCCTCGAGCGGCTCGACCGTGGCGTTGGTCGCCAGCGAGGCACCCTCCGCCGTCTCGAACTGCTTCAGGAACTCGTCGTACGCCGCAGCGAGCTGCGTCTCGGTCGAGTCCTCGAACTTCAGCGACTCCGCGATGCCGGCGAGGATGCCCGCCTGCGAGCGACGCAGGTAGTCCAGGAACTCCTGCTCGAAGCGGATGACGTCGTCGGTCGGGACGTTGTCGAGGCGACCCGACGTGCCCAGCCACAGGGAGACGGTCATGTCCTCGACCGAGTACGGGTTGTAGGCCGGCTGCTTGAGCAGCGCCATCAGCTTCTGGCCACGGGCCAGCTGCTGCTTCGACGCGGCGTCGAGGTCCGAGGCGAACATGGCGAACGCCTCCATGGCGCGGAACTGCGCCAGGTCGACCTTGAGCGAACCGGTGACGGCCTTCATCGCCTTGGTCATCGCGGCGCCACCGACACGGGAGACGGAGACACCGACGTCGATGGCCGGACGCTGGTTGGCGGCGAAGAGGTCCGACTGCAGGAAGATCTGGCCGTCGGTGATGGAGATGACGTTGGTCGGGATGAACGCCGAGACGTCGTTGGCCTTCGTCTCGATGATCGGCAGACCCGTCATCGAGCCGTGGCCCAGCTCGTCGGAGAGCTTCGCGCAACGCTCCAGCAGGCGGGAGTGGAGGTAGAAGACGTCACCGGGGTACGCCTCGCGGCCCGGCGGGCGGCGGAGCAGGAGGGAGACGGCGCGGTAGGCCTCGGCCTGCTTCGTCAGGTCGTCGAAGACGATGAGGACGTGCTTGCCCTGGTACATCCAGTGCTGGCCGATGGCCGAGCCGGTGTACGGCGCGAGGTACTTGAAGCCGGCGGAGTCGGACGCGGGAGCGGCCACGATGGTGGTGTACTCCAGCGCGCCGGCCTCCTCGAGGGCGCCACGCACGGAGGCGATGGTCGAGCCCTTCTGGCCGATGGCGACGTAGATGCAGCGGACCTGCTTCTCCGGGTCGCCCGAGGCCCAGGCGGCCTTCTGGTTGATGATCGTGTCGATCGCGACCGTGGTCTTGCCGGTGGCGCGGTCACCGATGATCAGCTGGCGCTGGCCGCGGCCGATCGGGGTCATCGAGTCGATGGCCTTGATGCCGGTCGAGAGCGGCTCGTGGACCGACTTGCGGTCCATGACGCCGGCGGCCGGGATCTCGAGCGAACGACGACCCTCGATGCCGGTGATCTCGCCGAGACCGTCGATCGGCTTGCCGAGCGGGTCGATGACGCGGCCGAGGTAGCCCTCGCCGACGGGGACCGAGAGGATGTCGCCGGTGCGACGGACCGTCTGGCCCTCCTCGATCTTGTCGAAGTCACCGAGGACGACGGCACCGATCTCGCGGGTGTCGAGGTTGAGCGCGAGGCCCAGGGTGCCGTCTTCGAACTCGAGCAGCTCGTTGGCCATGGCGGAGGGAAGGCCGCTGACGCGGGCGATGCCGTCGCCGGCCTCGGCGACAGTGCCGACCTCCTCGCGGGACGCGGTCTCCGGCTGGTAGTCGGACACGAAGCGCTGCAGTGCGTCGCGGATCTCGTCCGGACGGATGGACAGCTCCGTCATTTGGTCTTCCTCACTCTTGGGTGCTGCTCGAAAAGTTCTGGGTTGCCAGGCTGTGGATCAGCCGGCGAGACGACGACCGGCGTCGTCGAGGCGCGTGGAGACGGTGCCGTCGATGACCTCGTCGCCGATCTCCACCTTGATGCCACCGATGACCTGCGGGTCGACGACGACGTTGAGGTGGACCTGCTTGCCGTACTGCCGGGTGAGGGCAGCGGCGAGGCGCTCGGCGTCCGCGTCGGCGAGGGGGCGGGCCACGCGAACGACCGCGACACCCTTGCCCTGCACGTCGGCAGCGACCTTCTGGTACGACGACAGCGCGACGTCCACGGTGCGGTGCGAGCCGGTGACCGACTGCTCCGCGAGGAGGATGGTCGCGGGAAGCGCCTTGCCCTCGAGGAGACGGCGGACCAGACCCTGGCGGTCGGCCAGCGATCGGCTCTGGTCGGCCAGGGCCTCGCGGAGCTCCGCACTGCCCTGCACCGCGCCGGCGAAGGCGAAGAGCTCGTCGGCCAACCGGCCGGCGTCGTCGCCCGTCGACGTCACCGTCGCGACGGCACCGAGGTGCTCGAGCACGTCGGCGAGGTCACGCGAGGCGGTCCACCGCTGGCTGAACGCGGTCTTGACCAGGTCCAGCGTCGTGGCGCCCACGTGGCTGCCGAAGACCTGCGCGGCAAGACCGGCCTTGGCCTCGGCCGCGACCGAGACGTCGGTGGCGATGCGGCGCAGGGCCGGCTCCGACCGCAGGATCGCGGCGACCGAGAAGAGCTCGGAGCCCACGGTCGCGGCGTCGGCCGCCCCCTCCAGCTGGCTGGAGAGGGTGGCCAGTGCCTCGGCGGAGGCGCCCCGGATGCCCGCGGGGACGGTCACTTCGCCGCCTCCGCGCCTTCGAGGTCCGCCAGGAAGCGCTCGACGACACGGCTCTGGCGAGCCTCGTCGTCCAGGCTCTCGCCGACGATGCGACCGGCGAGGCCGGTCGCGAGCGTGCCGACCTCGGCGCGGAGCGAGGTGACCGCCTGCTGGCGCTCGGCCTCGATCTGCGTCTTGCCGTGCTCGACGATGCGGGTCGCCTCGGTCTGCGCCTGCTCGCGCATCTCCGCGACGATCGCCGCACCCTGCTCGCGAGCCTCCTCACGGATGCGCGCCGCCTCGTGGCGGGCCTCCGCGAGCTGCTTCTCGAGCTCGGCGAGCTTGGCGTCGGCCTCGGCCTGCTTCGTCTCGGCGGCGGCCAGGCCGCCCTCGATCGCCTGCGTGCGCTCGGCGTACGCCTTCTCGAAGTTCGGAACGACGAACTTCCAGATGCCGACGAGGATGATCGCGAAGACGATCGTGCCGAGGATGATCTCGGGCACGGCCGGCATCAGCGGGTTGTGCTCCTCGTGGGCGGCTGCGGCCGCCACCACGACGTTGCTGATCATGCTGGTGTCTCCCTACTCAGAACCGCTCGGATCCTGCGAAGGTCACTTGATGACGAACGCGATGGCGAGGGTGATGATGAAGAGCGCCTCAGCGAGAACGAAGCCGAGGATCGCGCGGCCGAACAGCGTGCCGGCAGCCTCGGGCTGACGGGCGATGCCGCCGATGAGGGCCGCGAAGATGAGGCCGATGGCAACGCCCGGGCCGATGGCGGAGAGACCGAGGCCGATGAGGTTGAGGTTGCCGTCCATGGGCTTTTCCTTTCGTCTGCGACGTGACTGTCACGTCGCCGTTTTGGCGAAACTTGTGGGGGTCGTGCGGGTGGAGCTGGGTCTTCGACGGCTCAGTGCTCGTCGGCGATGGCCTCGCCGATGTACATCGCAGCGAGCAGCGTGAAGACGTAGGCCTGCAGGAACATGACGATCAGCTCGAGGAAGCTGACCGCGATGCCCATCAGGAAGGCCAGGATGCCGACGCCCCCGTGGACGAGGTTGCCGTCCTGCAGGAGGTAGGCGCCACCGGTCGCGAAGAGTGCGAGCAGGAGGTGGCCGGCGAACATGTTGCCGAAGAGACGCAGCGTGAGCGTGAACGGCCGCACGACGATGTTGGAGAGGAACTCCAGCGGGACGAGCAGGACCAGGATCCAGCTCGGCACGCCGTGGGGAACGGTGGCGTGCTTGAAGAAGCCGAAGAAGCCGTGCTTCCAGATGCCGGCACCGATGAAGGTCAGCCAGGCGATCGCGGCCAGCGGCACGATGTAGCCGATGCGGCCGAACGACGGCAGCTGCAGCAGCGGCACGATGCCGTAGTAGTTGTTGACCACGATGAAGAGGAAGAGCGAGAAGAGGAACGGCACGAACTTCATGAAGTGCTCGGAACCGATCGACTCACGCGCGATCGTGTTGCGCACGAAGCCGTAGACCATCTCGCCGGCGAACTGCAGGCGGCCGGGGACGACCGAGGCCTTGCGCGACGACGCGATCATGAAGCCGAGGATGAGGACCGCAGAGAGGCCGACCAGCAGCATCGACTTGGTGACGCCCGCGCCAACCTCCGGCAGGTTGAAGATGCCGGCATTGGGGGCCTCGAAGCCCGACTCCCCCGCCTTGACGCTGGCGGCCGCAATTGCAGCGGTGAGGCTCACTCTGTCTCCTTGCCGTGGCTCTGCTCGTCGGTCGCGGTGGGCGTGCCACCGAACCGCTTGAAAGTCATGTAGATGCCGAGAGTCGCTCCGAAGAGGATCCCGATGACGACCAGGAACTCGGTCCCCAGCCACCAGTCAGCGAGCCACCCCATGGCGCCGTACAGCAGAACTCCGGACACGAGGTATCCGAAAGCGAGCCACGGGTCGCCCTGTGGCTGCTGTGTTTCTTCCGTGCGAGGCATCGCGGGCCGGACAATACCAGTCATGAGCCGTCGTCGCTCACCGGCGTGAGGTCGTGAACGCCGGTCACGTCGTGCCGGGCCCGCCACGCTCCCAGCAGCTGTCCGGCGACCCACGCGACGGTGGCCGCCGCGATGCTGAGAGCGAGCCAGCCCGCCGAGAGCGCGTCCTGCATCGCCTCGTCCCGGGTGTAGCGGATGTAGAGCGCGAAGAGGACGGCTACCTGCGCGACATAGGTGAGCATCGCGACGAGGAGGCTCGCCTCGGGGACCCACCGGACCACGAGGGCCATCGTGAGCACGCCGAACAGGAGGACGCCGAGCACGGCGAGGCCGCCGGTCAGCGCACCGGCGAGCCCACGGTCACCCGCCACGACAGCGGCGAGGACGGCCAGGACGCCCACGGCGACGACCGTGAACGCCGCGCCGAGGACCATCGGCACCAGCGCGTCGCGGACGGCGCTGCGCGTGCTCTCCGGATTGCTCGTCACGTGGGGGAAGCCTCTCGTTCGTGCTCGGGGCGGTGGGGCAGGTGGACGCGCGGCACCGCGACCGTGAGGAAGACCGTCACCGCGAACCACACCGCGAGCGCGGCGAAGACCACCGGGCCGGAGTAGAGGCTCGCCACGACGGTGCCGTAGCCGACGAGGGCTGCCCACAGCCAGATGACCAGCACGGCACGGCGGTGCGAGTGGCCGATCTCGAGCATCCGGTGGTGCAGGTGCTGCTTGTCGGGGTGGTAGAACATCTGGCCCCGTCGCGTCCGGCGGATGACGGCGAGGACCAGGTCGGCCATCGGCACGATCAGGATCGACAGGGGCAGCAGGATCGGCAGCAGCGTGGGCAGCAGGCTGGCCTCCGCGCCGTCACCGCCCCGCGTCACGGCGGACGCCGGGAACTGGCCGGTGAGCGTCAGGGCGCTGGCGGCCAGCACGAGGCCGAGCAGCATCGAGCCGCTGTCACCCATGAAGAGCCGCGCGGGGTGGAAGTTGTGCGGCAGGAAGCCGGCACACGCGCCGGCGAGCGCGGCACACAGCAGCGCGGCTGTCATCGCCAGCACCTGGCCGTTGAGGTTGGCCAGCTGGTAGCAGTAGAGCAGGAACGCGCTGGCGCCGATGCCCACGACGCCCGCAGCGAGGCCGTCCAGTCCGTCGACGAAGTTCACCGCGTTGACCGTCGCGACCACGGTGACGACCGTCAGCAGCGAGGCGAGGTCGGGGGGCAGCGAGAACTGGCCGATGCCGGGCAGCGGGAAGTGCAGGTAGGTCACCCCGAAGAGGATCAACAGGCCTGCCGCCACGACCTGCCCGCCGAGCTTGGTGAGCGCATCGAGCTCCAGCAGGTCGTCGAGGACGCCGATCGCGCAGATCAGCGCGCCGGCGACCAGCACCACCCCCGCGTCACGGAAGACGTTGCCGGGGTTCTTCGCGCTCAGGAACGGCAGGTGGCGGGCCACCAGGTACGCCGCGACCATCCCGCCGAGCATCGCGATGCCGCCGAAGTACGGGATCGGGATGACGTGCATGTCGCGGTCACGGACCTGCGCGACCGCCCCGGTGCGCAGGGCGATCTCGCGGGCGATGACGGTCAGCAGGTAGGTCACCGAGCCGGCGACCAGGAAGACGACGAGGTACTCGCGCATCAGCCCTCGTCGCCGGCGTCGTCGGCCACGAGCGTGACCCCGAGCGGGACGGTGACGGCGTTGAGCTGCTCCAGGCTGAGCGCCCCGAGCCGGAGCACGCGCGGCGCGTCGGGATCGGTCGCCGCGACGATCGTCGACGGCTCGGAGCCGGCAGACGGGCCGCCGTCGAGCAGCACGGTGATCTCGCTGCCGAGCATCTCCTCGGCGGCGTCGGCGTCGGTGGCGGCGGGGTGGCCGGTGAGGTTGGCGGAGCTGACCGCCAGCGGGCCGGTGCGCTCCAGCAGCGCGAGCGCGACCTCGTCGTCGGGCATCCGCACGGCGACCGTTCCGCGGGTGTCGCCGAGGTCCCACTGCAGCGACTGCTGCTGGTGCAGGACGACGGTCAGCGCGCCGGGCCAGAACTCAGCGGTCAGCGCACGCACCCACTCCGGGATCCGGATGGCCAGCGCGTCGATCGTCGAGGCGGCACCGATCAGCACCGGCGGCGGCATCTCCCGTCCGCGGCCCTTGGCCGCGAGCAGGCGGCGTACGGCGGCGGGGTCGAAGGCATCGGCGCCGATGCCGTAGACGGTGTCGGTGGGCAGGACGACGAGCTCGCCCCGGCGTACGGCAAGGGTCGCGGCCTCGAGGGCCTCCTCGCGTGCGGCGGGATCGGTGACCGGGAAGCGCTTCACGGGGCTCATCGTGCCAGCCGGGCCGTCAGGAAGCGTGCACGACCTGCCAGGTCCCGGTGGTCACGGACCTCGCGCCAGCGTCCGGTGGCCGCGAAGACAGCCGGGGCGGACTCGCCCTGGACGTCAGCGTGCTCGGCGCCCACGACTCCCCCGGGCTTCAGCAACGACGCGGCATGGGCCTCGAGCAGCCGCATCGCGTCGAGGCCGTCCTGGCCGGAGAAGAGCGCCAGGTGCGGGTCGTGGTCGCGCGCCTCGACGGCGACCGACTCCCATGCCTCGAGCGGGATGTACGGCGGGTTGCAGACCACGACGTCGACGGCGCCCTGGAGGTCCGGGAAGGCCGTGAAGGCGTCGCCGTGGTGCAGGTCGACGCCGGTGCCGGCGAGGTTGCGGGCTGCCCAGGCGTGAGCGCTCTCGTCGAGCTCGACGGCGTGGACCTGCGCTGCCGGGACCTCGTCGGCGATCGCCTTCGCGATCGCCCCCGACCCGGTGCAGAGGTCGACCACGACGGGAGCCTCGCCGGCGGCACGCGCCTGCTCGATCGCCCAGCCCGCCAGCAGCTCGGTCTCCGGTCGCGGCGTGAAGACGCCCGGGCCGACCTGGAGCGTGACGTGCCGGAAGTGGGCGACGCCGGTGAGGTGCTGCAGTGGCTCCCTGCTCTGCCGGCGTCCCAGGAGGTCCTCCAGCGCGTCCCACTCGCCTGCCGAGATCTCGCGACCCCGGATGTCGAGAAGCGCCAGCTCGCCCGGATCGACCTGGAGCACGTGCGCGATCAACAGACGGGCGTCGGAGTCCGGGGACTCGACGCCGGCCTCGGCGAGGCGGCGAGCCGCCTCGGCCACGGTGGCGCGGATCCGGCTCACGACTCGCCGCCCTCGAGGCGCCCCAGCCGCTCGGCCAGATCGGCCTGGACACAGCTGTCCAGGACCGGGCCGAGCTCACCGTCGAGCACCGTGTCGAGGTTGTAGGCCTTGAAGCCCGTGCGGTGGTCGGAGATGCGGTTCTCCGGGAAGTTGTAGGTGCGGATCCGCTCCGAGCGGTCGACGGTGCGAACCTGGCTCTTGCGCGCTGCGCTCGCCTCCGAGGCGGCGGCCTCCTCGGCGGCCGCGAGCAGGCGGGCCCGCAGGACGCGCATCGCGGACTCCTTGTTCTGCAGCTGCGACTTCTCGTTCTGGCAGCTGACCACGATGCCGGTCGGCAGGTGTGTGATGCGCACGGCCGAGTCGGTGGTGTTGACGCTCTGCCCACCGGGCCCGCTCGAGCGGTAGACGTCGATGCGGAGGTCGCCCTCGTTGACCTCGACGTCGACCTGCTCGGCCTCCGGCATCACGAGTACGCCGGCGGCGCTGGTGTGGATCCGGCCGGCCGACTCCGTCGCGGGCACCCGCTGGACGCGGTGCACCCCGCCCTCGAACTTGAGCAGCGCGTAGGGCGCCTCGCCGGGCTCGGGGGTCCCCTTGGCCTTCACCGCGGCCGTGACGGACTTGTAGCCGCCGAGGTCGGACTCGTTGGCGTCGAGGACCTGCACGGTCCACCCGCGGCGCTCGGCGTAGCGGGTGTACATCCGCAGGAGGTCGCCCGCGAAGAGCGCGGACTCCTCACCGCCCTCCCCCGACTTCACCTCGAGGATCGCGTCCTTGCCGTCATTGGGGTCGCGGGGCACCAGCAGCTGACGGAGCTTCTCGGCCACCTGCTCGCGGCGGACGGACGCGGTCTCCGCCTCGGCGGCGAACTCGGGGTCCTCCGAGGCGAGCTCCCGCGCAGCCTCGATGTCCTCGCCCAGCTGCTGCCACTCGCGCCACGTCCGGACGATGGCCGACAACTCGGCGTACCGCTGGTTGAGGCGCTTGGCCAGGCCCTGATCGGCGTGGGTGGCAGGGTCGGCGAGCCGCTGCTCGAGATCGGCGTGCTCTGCGGCGAGGCCCTCTACGGCGTCAAACATCTCCACGTCCCTTGCACTCCCGGCATCAAGCGAAATGACGAGCGCCGGCCGCCCGCACGCATGCGGGGGCCGGCGCCCAGAAGCTGCTACTTCTTGCCGTAGCGAGCCTCGAACTTCGCGACGCGACCGCCGGTGTCGAGGATCTTCTGCTTGCCGGTGTAGAACGGGTGGCACTGCGAGCAGACGTCGGAGTGGATCTTGCCGGAGCTCAGCGTGCTGCGGGTCTGGAACGACGCGCCGCAGGTGCAGGTGACCTCGGTGACGACGTACTCGGGGTGAATGTCCTTCTTCACAACTTCTCCTGGGATTCGAGGGCTCCGGGTCGCCCGTCCGGATGGACGTGCGTGAACCGGGACCAGCGGGCAATTCTGCCACCTGACGGCGGCCGCTCCAAACCGGGGCCTGGTCGACGATTCAGACGACGATGCCGAGCAGCAGCACCATGAGCAGGCCGGTGACCGAGAGGACGGTCTCCATGGCCGACCACGAGCGCAGCGTCTGGCCGACCGAGAGCCCGAAGTACTCCTTGACCAGCCAGAACCCGGCGTCGTTGACGTGGGAGAAGAAGACCGAGCCGGCACCGATCGCGAGGACGACGAGCGACGTCTCCCCCGACGACAGGCCGTCGACGAGGCCAACCATCAGCGAGCTGGCGGTGATCGTCGCGACCGTTGCCGAGCCGGTGGCCAGGCGGATCAGCACCGCGAGCACCCAGGCGAGCAGCAGGACCGAGACGTTGGCGCCCCTGGCCCAGTCGGCGAGCATCGTGCCGATGCCGGTGTCGACCAGGACCTGCTTGAAACCGCCGCCGGCGCAGACGATCAGCAGGATGCCGGCGATCGCGGGCAGCGAGCGCTCGATGATCTTGCCGACCTCCGCGCGCCCGAAGCCGGCTCCACGGCCGAGCGTGAACATGCCGACGATGACGGCGATCAGCAGCGCGACCAGCGGGGTGCCCAGGATGTCGAGCACGCGGCGGGTCAGGTCGGTCGGCTCGTCGATGAAGATGTCCGCGAGCGCCTTGCCCATCATCAGCACGACCGGCAGCAGCACCGACGCCATGGTGATGCCGAACGCCGGGCGACGCGTCGTGGTCTCGCCGGCGTCGGCGTCGAAGCGGGTCGGGGCCGGGACGACGACCCAGGTGCCCGCCAGCCGGCCGAAGAGCGGGCCCGCGACGATGACGGTCGGCAGGGCGACGAGGACGCCGAGCGCCAGCGTGGTGCCGAGGTCGGCGCCGAGTGCGTCGATCGCGACGAGCGGGCCAGGGTGGGGCGGCACGAGGCCGTGCATCGCCGACAGGCCGGCAAGGGCGGGGATGCCGATGGTCACGATCGACAGCTGCGACCGCCTCGCGACGAGGTAGATGACCGGCATCAGCAGGACCAGGCCGATCTCGAAGAACATCGGCAGGCCGATGATCGCGCCGACGAGCGCCATCGCCCAGGGCAACGCGCGCGGTGAGGCGTGGCCGACGATCGTGTCGACGATCTGGTCGGCGCCACCGGAGTCCGCGAGGAGCTTGGCGAACATGGCACCGAGCGCGATCAGGATGCCCACCCCCGCCGCCGTCGAGCCGAAGCCGGCGGTGAAGCTGGTCAGCACATCCTCGAGCGGCACGCCGGAGACCACACCGACAGTGAGGCCGCCCGCGATCAGGGCCAGGAACGGGTGCACCTTGAGGGCCATGATCAGGACGACGATCAGCGCGATGGCGCAGAGGGCGGCGGTGATCAGCTGCCAGCCGGGCGCCACCGGCTCGATCACGGGGGCGGGGCCTGCCATCGGCAGGACGAGCGCAGTCATCGGATCTCCTTCTCTGCGACGCAGCGTGCGTCGACGTACTGCTGGACGATGTCGTCGACCGCGAGGTCGACGTCCAGGACGAGGCCGTGCTCGTCCGGAGCGAGGGGCTCGAGCGTCGCGAACTGCGACGTGAGCAGGGAGGCCGGCATGAAGTGGCCGGTGCGCGCCGCCTGGCGGGCCGCGATGAGGTCGCGGGTCCCGTGCAGGTGGAGGAAGTCGACGCGCTGCGCGTGGTGGCGCAACTGGTCGCGGTAGCGCCTCTTGAGGGCCGAGCAGCTCATCACCCCGCCGGTGGCGTCGTGGGCAGCGAGCCAGCCGCCGATCGTCTCGAGCCAGGGCCAGCGATCGTGGTCGTCGAGCGCCTCACCGGCGGCCATCTTGGCGACGTTCGCGGCGGGGTGGAAGTCGTCGGCATCGGCGAAGGGGACGCGCAGGCGCTGGCCGATGGCCGCGCCGACGGTGGTCTTGCCGGAGCCGGAGACGCCCATGACCACGAGCAGCGGCCGAGCGTGGTGCAGAGCAGTCATGATCTCTTCCTCGTGTGGTGGTGGTCACATGAGATCGCAAAAGGTATGCCTTTTGCAAGACCTTGAGGATTATTCGTCTGCCTTTTCGCTCGGGTGCCTGACATGCCACGCTGTGCCCATGACCTCCTCCCCCGTCGCCCGGGCGCTGCACGGCTCGGTGCTGGACGCGCTCGGCACCGCGGTCACCGCGGGCCGGCTGCTGCCGGGGAACGTGCTGACCCTCGACGGCATCTGCCAGGAGTACGCCGTGTCCCGCAGCGTCGCGCGCGAGGCCGTGCGCGTGCTGGAGTCGATGGGGCTGATCGCCTCACGCCGCCGGGTCGGACTCACGGTTCGCGACAGGGCGCACTGGAACGTCTTCGACCCCCAGGTGATCCGCTGGCGCCTGGCCGGCGAGGACCGCGTCGCCCAGCTGCTGTCACTGTCCGAGCTGCGCCTCGGCGTCGAGCCGGTGGCCGCGCGCCTGGCCGCGACGCGGGCGACGCCCGAGCAGAGCCGTCGGCTGGCCGAGGCGGTGCGCGACATGGAGATTTACAGTGGGCAAGGGGCGCTCGCGGAGTTCCTCCACAGCGACCAGCTCTTCCACCGGACCCTGCTCGAGGCCAGTGGCAACGAGATGCTCGCCTCGCTCGGCGAGATGGTCGGCGGCGTGCTCGAGGGGCGTACGCACCATCACCTGATGCCGGCGAAGCCGAACCCCGAGGCGATCGCGCTCCACGACGCGGTGGCCCGCGCCGTACGGACCCGGGATCCCGACGGCGCCGAGCGCGCGATGCGCGCCATCATCGACGAGTCGGTGCAGGCGATGGCCGAGGAGGCCCGGGACTGAGCAGTCCCGGGGCCACCCCGGGTCAGCGTCAGCTCGTCTGCAGCAGCTCGCGGTGGCGGGTGCCCGAGGCCGCCGCGTCGACGGCCGGGAACTCCTCGCCCTCGTCCGCGCGGCGGAGCCGGAGCTCCATGTTCGCCGTGCCGGCGAACTCCTCGAAGATGACCTCGTCGGTCTTGGAGCCCGAGTCGACGAGCGCCGTGGCGAGGATCGTCAGCGAGCCGCCGTTCTCGATGTTGCGCGCGGCGCCGAAGAACTTCTTCGGCGGGTAGAGCGCTGCGGCGTCGACACCACCGGCGAGCAGGCGGCCCGACGGCGGGAGAGCCAGGTTGTAGGCCCGGCTCAGGCGGGTGATGCCGTCGACGAGCACGACGACGTCGTGGCCCAGCTCGACCAGGCGCTTGGCCCGCTCGATCGCGAGCTCCGCGACGATGGTGTGGTCGACCGCCGGGCGGTCGAACGTGCTCGGGATGACCTCGCCCTTCACGCTGCGCTGGAAGTCGGTGACCTCCTCGGGGCGCTCGTCGACGAGCACGACCATGAGGTGGCACTCCGGGTTGTTGGCGCTGATCGACGCGGCGAGCGTCTGCAGCACGGTCGTCTTGCCGCCCTTGGGCGGGCTGACGATGAGGCCGCGCTGGCCCTTGCCGATCGGCGCGGCGGAGTCGATCGCCCTGCCGAGCGCGTTGTCACGGTCGGTGGCGAGACGCAGCTGGTCCGTGGGGTGCAGCGGGGTGAGCTTCTCGAAGACGACGCGGTCCTTCGCGGTCTCCGGGTCGACCCCGTTGACGGAGTCGATGCGGACCATCGGGTTGAACTTCTCCTTGCGCTCGCCCTCGCGGGGCTGGCGCACCTGGCCGACGATCGCGTCGCCGCGGCGCAGGCCGAGCTTGCGGACCAGGCTGAGGCTCACGTAGACGTCCTCGGCACCCGGCAGGTAGCCGCTCGTGCGCACGAACGCGTAGTTGTCGAGCACGTCGAGGATGCCGGCGGCCGGCACCAGGATGTCGTCCTCGAGGATCGTGGTGTCGGGCTCATTGCGGCCGCGCGCGCTGCGGTCACGGTCGCGCCCGCGGCGGCGACGGTTGCCGCCCTCGCCGTCGTCAGCGGGCTGTCCGGCCTGCTGGCCACCCTGGTTCTGCTGGCCTTGCTGGCCACCCTGCTGGTTTCCCTGGTTGCCCTGCTGGCCGCCCTGGTTCGGCTGGCGCTGCTGGTTGCCCTGCTGCCCCTGACCACCCTGACGGGTGTTCTGCTGCCGTCCACCCTGCTGGGCGCCCTGCTGGCCGCCCTGCTGCTCGGCGTCGTCCTGCTTCTCCGCCTGCGGCTCGCGCTGGTCGCCGGACGGCTGCTCGGCACCCGCGTCGTCGGCGTTGCGGTTGCGGTTCCGGTTGCGGCGGGCACGGGGCTGGCCCGGCTCTCCCTGCTCTGCCTGCTCACCCTGGGGAGCGTCGGACTGCGGCTCGGCCGCGGCCTTCGCGTCACCCTGCGGGGCGTCATTCTCGGGGGTGTCCTTCTTCGGCGTGCGCTGGCGGGGGCTGTCGCCCTGCGGCGCCTCGCCCTTCGGCGTACCGGCTCCCTGGATGGCGGCGACGAGGTCGGCCTTCTTCATCGAGTTCGAGCCGGGGATGCCGAGGGCGCCGGCCATCGCCTTGAGGTCGGCGAGCAGCATGCCGTTGAGGCCAGCGGGCTTCTTCTGGGCCTTCTTGGCCGGCTGGGCTTCGGGTGCTTCAGTCACGTGAGGTCCTTCCCACACGTCGGGCGCCGCGCACAGAGGCGGCGTCGTGAGGTGATTCCCCCGCAGGCAGGCACCGGTCGGTGTCGGCGAGCGAAGGAGACGATGCCCTCGACCTCAACGGCCGGCGGGCGGGGCGCCCACGGATTCGGGACGCGTCGACACAGTAACACCGGCGCTATCGTGCCGAGCAGGCATCCGTACGCCGGGCAGTCACCCGGCCGCCGCTGCGCCAGAGGTCAGGAGACGACGACGCCGTCGTGGTCGACCTCGAGCGGGTAGGAGACCCAGCCCTCCGGCGTACGGGAGACGAGGGCCTGGCGCTCCGTACGGGAGGTGGCGAAGGCGAGCACGGTCGGGCCGGCGCCGGACACGATCGCGGCGTAGCCGTCGGCGCGCAGCGTCCGGACCAGCGCCAACGACTCCGGCATGGCCGGCTCCCGGTACTCCTGGTGGAGCCAGTCACGCGTGCCGTTGAGCAGGTGCGACGGCTGCCCGGCGAGCGCTGCCACGAGCAGGGCGGCGCGGCCTGCGTTGGCAGCCGCGTCCGCGTGCGGCACGGTGGCTGGCAGCAGGCCGCGGGCGACCTTCGTCTCGACCGGGGTCGAGGGCACGAAGACGACCGCGGAGATCGACGGGTCGACCGGCGAGGAGACCGCGTAGAACGCGTCGCCCTCGTGGCCGGCGATCACGAACCCGCCGTACGCCGCAGGGGCGACGTTGTCGGGGTGGCCCTCGATCTCGGCGGCGAGCTCGAAGAGCCGGTCGTCGGACATCAGCAGGTCGCCACCGACGACCAGGCCGCGGCCCAGCGCCAGACCGGCCACGATCGCGGCCGACGAGGAGCCGAGGCCGCGGGCGTGCGGAATGACGTTGTCGCAGGTCAGCTTGAGGCCGCGCTCCGACTGGGGCAGCCCGACCGGGTCCTCGCCGAGCTCCTCGAGGGCGCGGTTGATGCAGCGGACGACGAGGTGCGAGGAGTCGCGCGGGACGGTGTCGGCGCCGACGCCCGAGACCTCCACGACGAGCCCCGCGGGCAGCACGCACGCCGTCAGCCGGTCGCGCATGGAGAGCGCGAGGCCGAGGGCGTCGAAGCCGGGACCGAGGTTCGCCGAGGTGGCGGGGACGCTGACGCGGACGACCGAGTCGACGAGCGCCATGTGCTCAGAGACCAGCCGCAGCCGCAGCCGCGTCGACGTCCGCGTCGACCACGGTGTCGACGACGCTGCCGAAGCCGGCGAGCGCGGTGACGGTGTCCTTGAGGCCGTGACCGGTCACGGTGATGACGACGGTCTTGCCGGCGTAGGACTCCCCCGCCTCGAGCTCGCCGAGCAGGCCCGCGACACCGGCGGCGGACGCCGGCTCGACGAAGACGCCGTCGTGGGCCGCGAGCGCGCGCTGGGCGGCGAGGATCTGCTCGTCGGTGCGGGAGTCGAAGCGGCCCTCGGACTCCTTGACCGCGTTGGTCGCGAGGTCCCACGAGGCCGGGTTGCCGATGCGGATGGCGGTGGCGAGGGTCTCGGGGTCGTCGACCGGGTGGCCGAGCACGAGCGGCGCGGCACCGGCGGCCTGGAAGCCCCGCATGACCGGGCGCTTCGTGGCCTTGCCGGCGGCTTCGTACTGCGTGTAGCCGAGCCAGTACGCCGAGATGTTGCCGGCGTTGCCGACGGGGAGCAGGTGGTAGTCAGGCGCGTCGCCGAGGAAGTCCACGATCTCGAACGCCGCGGTCTTCTGCCCCTCGAGGCGGTGCGGGTTGACCGAGTTGACCAGCGCGACGGGGTACTTCTCGGCCATCTCGCGCGCCATGCGCAGGCAGTCGTCGAAGTTGCCGCGCACCTGGATCACGACAGAGCCGTGGAGGACGGCCTGGGCCATCTTGCCCGCGGCGATCTTGCCCTCCGGCACGAGCACGACGGGGGTCACGCCGGCCTTGGCGGCGTACGCGGCCATGGCGGCGGAGGTGTTGCCGGTGGAGGCGCAGACGACGGCCTGGGCGCCCTGGTGCACGGCGACGGAGAGGGCCACGGTCATGCCGCGGTCCTTGAACGAGCCGGTCGGGTTGTTGCCCTCGACCTTGAGCCAGACCTCACCGCCGGTGAGGCCGGAGAGCCACTCCGAGTGGACCAGCGGCGTGCCACCCTCGCGGAGCGTGACGGCGGGGGTGTCCTGCGGGATGTCGAGGAGCTCGCGGTACTCCTCGATCACGCCCTTCCACTGGTGGGCCATCACTCGGCTCCTTCCACGCGCATCACCGAGGTGACGTCGCGCACGATGTCCATGTTGCGCAGGTGCTCGACCGTCGCGGCCAGCTGTGCGTCACGAGCGGGGTGGGAGACGACGACGAGCTGGGCGTCGGCCCCGCGTCCCTCCTGGCGGACGGTCTGGATCGACACGCCCTGGTCGGCGAAGGCGTTGGCGACGGCGGCGAGCACGCCCGCACGGTCGTCGACGTCGAGCTGCACGTGGTAGCTCGTGACGGTCTCGCCCATCGGCAGCAGCTCCCGCGCGGCGTACGCCGACTCACCGGCGCCGCGGGTGCCCGCGAGCCTGTTGCGGGCGACGGTGACGAGGTCACCGAGCACGGCGGACGCGGTCGGCGAGCCACCTGCGCCGGGGCCGTAGAACATCAGCTGGCCGGCGGCCTCGGACTCGACGAAGACCGCGTTGTACGCACCGCGGACCGAGGCCAGCGGGTGCGACGCGGGGATCATCGCCGGGTGGACGCGGGCGGAGACCGCCCCGTCGCGCAGCTCGCAGATCGCGAGGAGCTTGACCACCGAGCCCATGTCGCGGGCGGAGGCGACGTCGGCGGCGGTGACGTCGGAGATGCCCTCGCGGTGGACGTCGGCGGCCGTCACGCGCGTGTGGAACGCGAGCGAGGCCAGGATCGCGGCCTTGGCGGCCGCGTCGAAGCCCTCGACGTCGGCGGTCGGGTCCGCCTCCGCGTAGCCCAGCGCCTGGGCCTCGGAGAGCGCGTCGGCGAAGCCCGCACCCGACGTGTCCATCTTGTCGAGGATGAAGTTGGTGGTGCCGTTGACGATGCCGAGCACGCGGGTGACCTTGTCACCGGCGAGCGACTCGCGCAGCGGCCGGAGGATCGGGATCGCGCCGGCGACGGCGGCCTCGAAGTAGAGGTCGCGCCCGGCCTTCTCGGCGGCCTCGAAGAGCGTCGGACCGTCCTCGGCGAGCAGAGCCTTGTTGGCGGTGACGACGGAGGCGCCGTTGTCGAGCGCGGCGAGGATCAGCGTGCGCGCCGGCTCGATGCCACCGATGACCTCGACGACGAGGTCGATGTCCTCGCGGGTGACCAGGCCGATCGCGTCGGTGGTCAGCAGCTCCTCGGGGACCTCGACCTCCCGGGGGGCGTCGAGGCGGCGGACGGCCACACCGGCGAGCTCGACGGGCGCGCCGATGCGCGCCGCGAGGTCGTCGGACTGCTCCTGGAGCAGGCGGACCACCTGCGAGCCGACGGAGCCACAGCCGAGGACGGCAACCTTGAGCGGACGCATGGCCCCCAGCCTATCGGCCGTACGCCGGGTCCCCCGCCCACATCCCAGTCCCCGGAGTGCGTCCGGGGGCGGCTCAGCCGAGGTCGGTGGCGAGCAGGTCGTCCTCGGTCTCGCGACGCACGATCACGCGTGCCTGGCCGTCGCGGACCGCGACGACCGGCGGCCGCAGGGCGTGGTTGTAGTTGGAGGCCATCGAGCGGCCGTAGGCACCCGTGCCGGGCACCGCGATCAGGTCACCCGGGGCGATGTCGCCGGGGAGGAACTCGTGCTTGACCACGATGTCGCCCGACTCGCAGTGCTTGCCGACCACGCGCGCCAGCACCGGGGCGGCGTCCGAGCGGCGCGAGACGAGCGAGCAGGAGTAGTCCGCGTCGTACAGGGCGGGGCGGATGTTGTCGCTCATGCCGCCGTCGACCGACACGTAGGTGCGCGAGGCGCCTCCGTCGAGGGAGACCTGCTTCACCGTGCCGACGGTGTAGACCGTGCACATCGCCGGGCCGACGATGGCGCGCCCGGGCTCGATCGAGAGGTGGGGCCGGGGCAGGTCGAGGATGGTGCACTCGTCGTCGACGATCTTGGTGATCCGGTCGGCGAGGTCGCCGGGCGCGGCCGGGTCGTCCTGCGTCGTGTAGGCGATGCCGAAGCCGCCGCCGAGGTCGAGCTCGGGCATCGCGTGCTCCAGCTCCGCCGCGATGCGCGCGTGCAGCGCGAGCACCCGGCGGGCCGCGACCTCCCAGCCGGAGGTGTCGAAGATCTGGGAGCCGATGTGGCTGTGCAGGCCCCGCAGGTCGAGCGAGGGCTGGCGCACGATGCGGGCGGCGGCCTCGAACGCGTCGCCGGCCGAGATCGAGAAGCCGAACTTCTGGTCCTCGTGGGCGGTCGCGATGAACTCGTGGGTGTGCGCCTCGACGCCCGCGGTCACGCGGATCATCACCGGCTGCACGACGCCGAGCTGGGCGGCCACGTCGGCGATGCGGTCGATCTCCTGGAACGAGTCGACGATGATCCGGCCGACGCCGGCGGCGATGGCGCGCCGCAGCTCCATCGGGGCCTTGTTGTTGCCGTGGTAGCCGATGCGGGCCGGGTCCACGCCAGCGCGGAGCGCGACCGACAGCTCACCGTCGGAGCACACGTCGAGGCAGAGCCCCTCCTCCGCCACCCACTTCGCCACGGCGACCGAGAGGAACGCCTTGCCGGCGTAGTAGACGTCGTAGCCGGCGAACCCCTCACGGAACGCACGGGCCCGGGAGCGGAAGTCCTCCTCGTCCAGCACGTACGCCGGGGTGTTGACATCCGCGACGAGGTCGGGCACCGCGACGCCCCCGACGTGGAGGACGCCGTCGTCGTCCTTGCGTGCGGTCTTCGACCACAGCACGGGGATCAGCGCGTTGGCGTCGTCGGGCTGGCGCAGCCACACGGGCGACGAGCCGGCGAAGTCACCCGGCGGGACCTGGCGGGCCATCACATGCGCTCCGGGGCCGAGACGCCGAGCAGGTCGAGGCCGTTGCGCAGCACCGTCTGCATGGCGTTGACCAGCACGAGGCGCGAGAAGTTCGCCGGACCGGCCGGTTCGTCACCCTGCGGGAGCATGCGGCACTCCTTGGTGTCGTACCACTTGTTGAACGTGGAGGCGGTGTCCTCGAGGTAGCGCGCGATGCGGTGCGGCTCGCGCAGCTCGGCGGCCGACGCGACGACACCCGGGTAGGCGGCGAGGGCGCGCAGCAGCTCGCCGTCGCGCTCGTGCGCGAGCAGGCTCGGGTCGAAGGCGTCGACGGCCGCGCCGAGCGACATGCCCAGGTCGCCGGCGTTCGCGATCATCCGGCACGTGCGCGCGTGGGCGTACTGCACGTAGTAGACGGGGTTGTCGTTGGAGGCCTTGGTGATCTCGGCGACGTCGAGGACGAGCGGGCTGTCGGCCGGGTAGCGCGCCAGGGAGTAGCGCAGCGCGTCGACGCCGATCTCCTCGGCGAGCTCGTTGAGGGTGACGATCGTGCCCGCGCGCTTGGAGAGCTTGAGCTCCTGGCCGTCGCGCAGGATCTTCACGAGCTGGCCGATCATGACGTCGAGCGTCTGCGCCGGGTCGTCGCCGACGCAGGAGGCCATCGCCTTGAGCCGGTTGACGTAGCCGTGGTGGTCGGCGCCGAGCAGGTAGATGCAGTGGTCGAAGCCACGCGCCCGCTTGTTGAGGTAGTACGCCGTGTCGGAGGCGAAGTAGGTCAGCTCGCCGTCGCTCTTGATGAGCACGCGGTCCTTGTCGTCGCCGAAGTCGGTGGTGCGCATCCAGAGCGCGCCGCCCTCCTCGTAGACGTGGCCGAGGTCCTTCAGGCGGGCGAGGGTGTGGGGGACGCCGCCGGTCTCCTGGCCCTCCTCGTGGAGGCTCAGCTCGCTGAACCAGACGTCGAAGTGGGTGTTGAACCGCTCGAGGGTCTCCTGCTGCTCCTTGAGCTGGATCGCGTAGCCGACCTCGCGGACCGCGGCGACCCGCTCGTCACCCTTGAGCTGGAAGATCCCCGGCTGCGCCTCCTCGACGAGCTTGGCCAGGTCGTCGATGTAGCCGCCTGCGTAGCCGTCCTCGGGGGTCTCCTCACCGAGGGCGCTGGCGATGATCGACTTCGCGAAGTTGTTCATCTGCACGCCGCGGTCGTTGATGTAGAACTCGCGCGTCACCTCGGCGCCGGCGGCACTGAGCACGCGGCCGATGGCGTCGCCGAGCACGGCCCAGCGCGTGTGGCCCAGGTGGAGCGGGCCGGTCGGGTTGGCGGAGATGAACTCCACGTTGATCCGCTGCCCCGCGAGCGTCTCCAGCCGGCCGTACGCCGGACCCGCTGCGACGATCGCAGCGGCGACCTCGCCCTGGGCACCGGCCTCGACGAAGATGTTGAGGAAGCCGGGGCCGGCGATGTCGACCTGCTTCACACCCTCGGACTCCCCCAGCTTCGCGGCAACGAGCTCGGCGAAGGCGCGCGGGTTCATGCCGGCCTTCTTGCCCAGCTGCAGCGCGACGTTGGTGGCGTAGTCGCCGTGCTCCTTCTGGCGCGGCCGCTCGACGTTGACGGTCGCGGGCACGCCGTCGGGCAGCGTGAGGGTGCCGTCGGCCACGAGGGCCTGCAGGACGTCGACGATCGTGGCGGAGAGCTGCTCAGGAGTCACCGGGGAAGCCTATCGGCGGCCCCCGGTTTCCTCCGCACCGATATCAGCCGGTAGTGTCCGCTATCGCGCTGGTCACAGCGCACGCCCTCGTAGCTCAGGGGATAGAGCACTGGTTTCCGGTACCAGGTGTCGCAGGTTCGAATCCTGCCGAGGGCGCCACGAGCACGGCCCGCATCGCGACGCGATGCGGGCCTTTTCCGTTGTGCGGCAAGGGCTTTGTCACCACGTGAGGACGTGAGGTGTGTGGGGTGCGTCATCCGGAGTCCGAAACGGCGTCCCACCTGCCCCATTTCATCCGGCGTAGGTCTAGCCTTGCTCCCGTTGTCGTAACCCGAACGAGCCGCACCGGAAGAGGCGAAACTAGCCGTGGCCGAACAGAACAACCCACTCTCCGACTTCGGAGCCAATGAATGGCTCGTCGACGAGATGTTCGAGCAGTACAAGAAGGACCCGTCGAGCGTCGGACCCGAGTGGACCAGTTACTTCGCTGCGCGCAACGGATCCGGTACGCCGGCCCCCGCCGCTGCTGCCCCGGCTGCGGCTCCTGCCGCCCCGGCCGCACAGGCCCCGGCGGCTCCCGCCCCGGCTGCCCCGGCCCCCGCCGCGCAGGCCACGGCACCGATCCCGGTGGCCAAGCCGCGCCCCGACAACACCAAGGCCGTCGAGCCCGCGAAGGGCACGTCCAACCCGGCCCCGCGTGACCCGAAGCCCGCCGCCCCCACCGAGGCCAACGACGAGCCGTCGTACCAGCAGCTCAAGGGCATCCCGCTGGCGACCGCGAAGAACATGGACATCTCGCTCGCGGTCCCGACCGCGACGTCGGTCCGCAACATCCCGGTCAAGCTGCTGTGGGACAACCGCACGGTCATCAACAACCACCTCAAGCGCGCCCGCGGCGGCAAGGTCTCCTTCACGCACCTGATCGGCTACGCGATCGTCAAGGCGATCAAGGCCTACCCGGAGTACAACAACACCTACGCGGTCATCGACGGCAAGCCGACGATGGTCTCCCCCGCCCACATCAACCTGGGCCTGGCGATCGACCAGCAGAAGCCCGACGGCACGCGCCAGCTGGTCGCCCCGTCGATCAAGGGCTGCGAGGCGATGGACTTCGCGCAGTTCTGGACGGCGTACGAGGAGATCGTCAAGAAGGCCAAGAACAACAAGCTGGGCATGGACGACTACCAGGGCACCACGGTGTCCCTGACCAACGTCGGCGGCCTCGGCACCAACAACTCCGTCCCGCGCCTCATGCAGGGCCAGGCCGCGATCGTCGGCGTCGGCTCGATGGACTACCCGCCGGAGTTCCAGGGCGCCTCCGAGGAGACGCTCACCCGCAACGCGGTCTCGCGCATCATGACGATGACCTCGACGTACGACCACCGCGTGATCCAGGGCGCGCAGTCGGGCGAGTTCCTCCGCAAGGTGCACCAGCTGCTCCTCGGCGAGGACGGCTTCTACGACGAGATCTTCCGCTCGCTGCGGATTCCCTACCAGCCGATCCGCTGGGCCAACGACGTCTCGCACACGCACGACGACGAAATCAGCAAGCAGGCCCGGATCCTCGAGCTGATCCACGCGTACCGCGTGCGCGGCCACATGATGGCCGACACGGACCCGCTGGAGTACAAGCAGCGCAGCCACCCCGACCTCGAGATCGAGTCGCACGGCCTCACCCTGTGGGACCTCGACCGCGAGTTCGCGACCGGCTCGTTCGGTGGCGAGGGTCGCCGCTTCATGAAGCTGCGCCAGATCCTCGGCATCCTGCGCGACTCCTACTGCCGCACCACCGGCATCGAGTACATGCACATCATGGATCCCGAGCAGCGCCGCTGGATCCAGGAGCGCGTCGAGAAGCCGTACGACAAGGAGTCCCGCGAGGAGCAGCTCCGGATCCTGGAGAAGCTCAACCAGGCTGAGGCGTTCGAGACCTTCCTGCAGACGAAGTTCGTCGGCCAGAAGCGCTTCTCCCTCGAGGGTGGCGAGACCGCCGTCGCGGTCATCGACGAGATCGCCGAGGCCGCCGCGCAGGCGAAGCTCGACGAGGTCTGCATCGGCATGGCGCACCGTGGCCGCCTCAACGTGCTGGCCAACATCGTCGGCAAGTCCTACAACCAGATCTTCCGCGAGTTCGAGGGCAACATCGACCCGCGCACGGTCCAGGGCTCGGGCGACGTGAAGTACCACCTCGGCGCCGAGGGCGAGTTCGTCGCCGGCTCCGGCGACAAGATCAAGGTCTCCGTCGCGGCCAACCCGTCGCACCTCGAGACCGTCGACCCGGTCGTCACCGGCATCGCCCGCGCGAAGCAGGACGTCCTCAACCGCGGCAACGAGTACCCCGTCCTCCCGCTGCTCGTCCACGGCGACGCGGCGTTCGCGGGCCAGGGTGTCGTCGCGGAGACGCTCAACCTCTCGCAGCTGCGCGGCTACCGCACCGGTGGCTCGGTCCACCTGGTCATCAACAACCAGGTCGGCTTCACCACCTCGCCCGGCTCCTCGCGCTCGACGCTCTACTGCACCGACGTGGCCCGCATGGTCCAGGCGCCGGTCTTCCACGTCAACGGCGACGACCCGGAGGCGTGCATCCGCGTCGCCCGGCTCGCGTTCGAGTACCGCCAGGCGTTCAACAAGGACGTCGTCATCGACCTCGTCTGCTACCGCCGCCGCGGTCACAACGAGGGTGACGACCCGTCGTACACCCAGCCGCTGATGTACGACCTCATCGAGCAGAAGCGCTCGGTGCGCAAGCTCTACACCGAGTCCCTCATCGGCCGTGGCGACATCACGATCGAGGAGGCCGAGGAGGTCCTGCGCAACTACCAGGCGCTTCTCGAGCGGGTCTTCACCGAGGTCCGCGAGGCCGACGCCAAGCCGGACCAGTGGACCACCGTCCCGGACTACCCGGAGAAGAAGCTCGAGGGTGGCTCGACGGCCGTCTCCCAGGAGGTCCTCAAGCGGATCTCCGACGCGTACGTCACCCCGCCGGAGGGCTTCACCGTCCACCCGAAGGTGATGCCGCAGCTGCAGCGTCGCGCCGCCGCGATCAACGAGGGCCCGATCGACTGGGGCACCGGCGAGATCCTCGCGTTCGGCTCGCTCCTCATGGAGGGCCGCCCGGTCCGCCTGGCCGGCCAGGACTCGCGTCGTGGCACCTTCGTGCAGCGCTTCGCGACGATCATCGACCGCACGAACGCCGACGAGTGGACGCCGCTGGCGAACCTCACCGAGGACCAGGCGAAGTTCTTCGTCTACGACTCGCTGCTGTCGGAGTACGCCGCCCTCGGCTTCGAGTACGGCTACTCCGTGGCCCGGCCCGACGCGCTGGTCCTCTGGGAGGCCCAGTTCGGTGACTTCGTCAACGGCGCCCAGTCGGTCATCGACGAGTACATCTCCGCCGGCAAGACCAAGTGGGGCCAGGACAGCGGCGTCGTGCTGCTGCTCCCCCACGGCTACGAGGGCCAGGGTGCGGACCACTCCTCCGCCCGCATCGAGCGCTTCCTGACGCTCTGTGCCGACGAGGCGATGGTCGTCGCCCAGCCGTCCAGCCCGGCGTCGTACTTCCACCTCCTGCGCCGTCACTCGCTCGGTGGCGAGCACAAGCCGCTCATCGTCTTCACGCCGAAGTCGATGCTGAAGCGCAAGGAGGCCGCCTCGCAGCCGGCCGAGTTCACCTCGGGCGCGTTCCAGCCGGTCATCGCCGACACGGCGGCCGACCCGGCCAAGGTCAAGACGGTCCTGCTCGTCTCCGGCCGCCTCACCTGGGACCTCGTGGTCGAGCGCCAGAAGCGCGAGCGCGACGACGTCGCGATCGTGCGCGTCGAGCAGCTCTACCCGTGGCCGACCGCCGAGATCCAGGCCGAGCTCGCGAAGTACCCCAACGCCAAGGTCAAGTGGGTCCAGGACGAGCCGTTCAACCAGGGCCCGTGGCCGACGTTCGCGCTGAACATCGTCCCCGAGCTGGGTCGCCCGATCGAGGCCGTGACGCGTCCCGCGTCGTCCACGACCGCGGTCGGCACCGTGAAGCGCCACCAGGAGGAGGCCAAGGTCCTCTTCGACAAGGCCTTCGCCTGATCCCCGGATCACCAGCCTGACGACGAAGCCCCCGACCATCTGGTCGGGGGCTTCGTCGTTCGTGCGACGGGGCTGGAAGAATGGCCGCCATGTACTTCACCGACCGTGGCATCGAGGAGCTCCAGAAGCGTCGGGGTGACGAGGAGGTCACCCTCGAGTGGCTGGGCGACCAGCTCCAGGCGTTCGTCGACACGTTCCCCGAGTTCGAGACCCCCATCGAGCGCTTCGCGACCTGGCTCGCGCGCCTGGACGACCCCGAGGACTGACCCCCTTCGGGGCAAAGCAGAAGGCCCCGCCTCCCTCCCGGGAAGCGGGGCCGTCCTGGTGCTTGCTGGTCAGTCCTCGTCGAGGTCGTGCTCCACGCGGGCCCGGCGGGCCGCCTCACGGATCTCGAAGAGGTCCGTCGCGAAGCCACCGAGTGCCTTGACCACGTCACCCACCGCGGAGATCACGATGTGGGAGACCTGGCCGGCCGCGTGCGTCGCGGCCTCGATCGAGTCCTGGACCTGGTCCTTGCGGATCTCGGCCTTGCTGAGGTTGGTCATGACCCCAGTCTCAGGCGGCGAAGGTCGCTTCCACAACGTGCCCCTGCTCACGGCCCTGCTCCGCCTGCTTCTTGCGGAACGGGAAGGAGAGGGCCTCGCGCAGGCCGGCCAGCGGTCCCTTGGTGTAGGTGCTGTCCGGGAGGGAGAGCTTGAAGACCTGCTGCCACACGCTCCAGAGCTGCTTGTACATCGGCGCCTCGTTGTAGCGGATGCCGTAGCGCTCGCAGATCTCCTTCACCTCGACCGCGATCTCCTTGTAGCGGTACGCCGGGATGTCCGGGAAGAGGTGGTGCTCGATCTGGTAGCTCAGGTTGCCCGAGAGGACGTCGACCAGGTGGCTGCCGGTGAAGTTCGCCGAGCCCAGGATCTGGCGGTAGTACCACTCGGCGTGGCTCTCGTCCTCGGTCTCCTCGATGGAGAACGTCTCCGCACCCTCGGGGAAGTGACCGCACCAGATGACCGAGGAGGCCCAGAGGTTGCGGACCAGGTTGGCCGCGGCGTTGCCCACGAACGTGAACGGCGCACCCGGGCCCGAGAGCAGCGGGAAGAGGACGTAGTCCTTCAGCGCCTGCTTGCCGGCCTTCTCCATGAACCGCTTGCGCGCCGGCGCCATGTCGGCCCAGGTCTGCTCGCCACGGAACCACTTCTCCGACTCGAACTCCTGCAGGGCGGTGCCCCACTGGAAGAAGGTCTGCAGCAGGCCGCAGAAGACCGGGTTGAGCAGCCAGATCGGGTGCCAGGGCTGCTCCTCGGTCATCCGCATGACGCCGTAGCCGGTGGCGTCGTGGTCCTTGCCGACGATGTTCGTGAAGGTGTGGTGCACGTAGTTGTGCGTGTAGAGCCAGCTGTCGGCGTGGATCGTGTTGTCCCAGTCGAAGTTCTTGGCGGTGAACTGCGGGTCGTTCATGAAGTCGTACTGGCCGTGCATCACGTTGTGGCCGATCTCCATGTTGTCGATGATCTTCGACAGGGAGAGGGCGGTGACGCCGGCGAGCATCGCCGGCGGGAACCAGCCGGCCCACAGGAGGGCGCGGCCGGCGACCTCGAGCTTCTTCTGCTTGTTGACGATGTCGCGGATGTACGCCGCGTCCTTCTCGCCGAGGTCGGCGACGATGCGCGCACGCAGCGCGTCGAGCTCCTGGCCGAACGCCTCGATCTGCTCGGGGCTCAGCTTCTTCTTGGTGGGAGTGGCGGTGACAGTCATGGGAACTCCTGAGAAAGTCGGGTCTGAGTGATCAGAGGTCGATGGAGACGTCGCCACACGGAGCCGAGATGCACGGCTTGATGTTGACGTCGTTGTCGGTGTTGATGTCGCCGGTCAGGACGTTGCGCGTGATGCCCGTCAGCTTCGTGCTCACACAGGCGTTGCAGATGCCGATGCGGCAGCCGTAGTCCGGGTTGAGGCCCGCAGCCTCGGCCTGCTCGAGGATCGTCTGGCCGTTGTTGTCGGCCTTGGCGCCCGAGGCGGCGAAGACCAGCTCGCCGGTGGCCTCGTCGGTCGGGACCGTGCGGGTCGGGGCGGCGAACTGCTCCAGGTGGAGCCGGTCGGAGATGCCCTCGGCCTCGAAGACGGCGCGGACGCTGTCCATCAGCGGCATCGGGCCACAGAGGAACGTCTCGGCCTCGGCGTAGTGCTTGTCCGCGGCGACCAGGTGCTCCTTGCTGAAGAAGCCCTGCAGGTCGCCGTTGTCGGCGTTCGTGTAGGCGCGGATGATCCGGACGCCTTCGTACTTCGCCTCGATCTCCGCGAGCTCGTCGCGGTAGATGACGTCGTCCTCGGTGAACGCGTAGTGCAGGAACGTGACCTTGCCGATGTAGGCGCGGTCGGTCAGCGTGCGCAGCATCGACATCACGGGCGTGATGCCGGAGCCACCGCTGATCAGCAGGATGCTGCGCGGGTGGGGCAGCGGGATGTGGAAGTCACCCTGGGCGGGCGAGATCTGGACGAGCATGCCCGGGGTCGCGTTGGCGAGCAGCCACGGCGAGACGAGGCCCTTCGGGTCGACCTTGATGGTCAGCTCGATCCGGCCGTCGCGGCGGAACTGCGAGTTGGCCGGCGAGTAGCAGCGCGTGCGCCGGATGCCGTCGATCTCGACGGAGAGCTTGACGAACTGGCCGGCCTTGAAGCCGGCCCAGCTGGCGTTGGGGCGCAGCGTGAGCGTGACGCTGTCGGCCGTCTTGCGCTCGACGTCGGTGACCTCGGCGCGCGTCTCCGTGCGGGACCAGAGCGGGTCGAGCATCTCGACGTAGCGGTCGACACCGTGCGGAGTCGCGAGGGCGGCGGCAAAGGAGGAGTCCAGGAAGCGGCGGCCCATCCGGGACGAGGTCAGGACCTTCATGCGGGACATGGGGGCTCCTTTCGAAGTTTGGGTGAACACTCGTTTCTTCGGTGAACGGCTGTTCACCGAAACTATGACCAACCGACGCTGTCCGGGTCAACCCGGCCCGAGGTGATGCCGCCCACTTTCAGTGCACGGACGTTCACTGGCGGTAGAATGAGTCCATGACGACGCCAGGGGTCTCGCGCAGCGAGCAGAAGGAGCGCACGCGCCGTGCGATCCTCGACGCGGCCCTCGGCCTCGCGGAGGAGGGCGGGCTCGCGGCCCTCTCCCTGCGCCAGGTCGCGAAGGAGATCGGCATCGTGCCGACCGCCTTCTACCGCCACTTCGCCAGCATCGACGAGCTCGGGCTCACGCTGGTGACGGAGTCCTTCGACGCCCTCCGGGCCCTGCTGCGCGACGCGCGCACCATCCCGGACGACGCGACCGCCACCGAGTGGGACCTCGCCGTCTCGATCGCGGACAAGTCCATCGACGCACTTGTCACGCACGCCGGCCAGAGCGACCGGCACCTGCGCTTCATCGCGCGGGAGCTGCTCGCCGGGCCGCCCGCCGTACGCGAGGCCGTGCGCCACCAGCTCCAGCTCGTCGAGCGCGAGCTGGCCACCGACCTCGCCCACGTCGAGCTCACCCGTGCGTGGTCCTCCGCGGACCTGGCGATCCTCGCCAACCTGCTCGTCAACGCGATGCTGATCCGCGCCGAGGAGCTAAGCAGGTCCGGCAGCGCCGCCGAGACACGCCGCATCGCCGACACCGCCCGCCGCCAGCTGCACATGGTGCTGGTCGGCACTCTCCGATGGGACTCCAGCAAGTGACCACCGACCTCGTGCCCGTGAGCCAGGCCCCCTCCCCGCTCGTCGCGACGATCGCGCGCGCCGCGCGCAACGCGTGGGCGATCTCGCCGTTCGGCGAGGGCATCGAGCAGTACGCCGGCCTGCCGCAACACGTGCTCTCCGACGAGCCGCACCGGCAGCTGCGTCGCTACCTGGGCCCGAAGCCGCACAGCAAGCCGCGCCCGGTGCTGCTCGTCCCGCCCCAGGCCGTCGGCACCAACTGCTACGACCTGCGCCCGGGCCAGAGCCTCGCCGCACACCTCGTCGGGCGCGGCCACGCGACGTACGTCGTGGACTACGGCGAGATGACTTTCGCCGACCGCCGCATGGGGTTCGAGGACTTCATCGACGACATCATCCCCGGCGCCGTGCGCCGCGTCTCGGAGGAGCACGACGGCGCTCCCGTCGACATCGTGGCGTGGTCGCTCGGCGGCACCTGCAGCCTGCTGACCGCCGCCGCGCACCCGACGCTCCCGATCGCCTCGATCACGGCGTTCGGCACGCCGATCGACTACCGGCTGATCCCGGCCGTGCAGCCGCTGCGCTACCTCGACCGCGTGGTGGGCTCCGACGTGATGACGCTCCCGACCGGCCTGATGGGTGGCGTCCCGCGGCACCTCACGCGCGCCATGTTCCGGGCGATGGCCCCGACGCGCGAGCTGAAGAAGCCGCTCTTCCTCGCGCAGAACATCCTCGACACCGAGACGCTCGCGCGCACCACCGCGATCGACAACTTCATCGGGGCGATGCCCGGCTACCCCGCGCGGCTCTACCACCAGATCCACACCCGCCTGATGTGCCGCGACGAGCTGGCCAAGGGCGTCGTGAACCTCTCGCACAACCGCACCGTCCGGCTCGCCGCGATCCGCACCCGGGTGCTCCTCGTCGGCAGCCGCACCGACGCGATCGGCCCCGGCCCCGCGGTCCAGGCCGGCACGCGGTCGGTCCCCGGCGCGCGGTACGCCGCCGCCGACGGCCTCTCCCACCTCGGCCTGATCGCGGGCCCGAAGGCGGCCGAGGTCTCGTGGCCGATCCTCGACGCGTTCCTCGACGAGGCCTGACCCACCCCGCACGAAAGGGGTGGGCCCCTCGCCATCAGTGACGGGGAGCCCACCCCTCCGGGTGGAGCTGGATCAGTGCGCGGCGCCGCCGGCCGTGCTCGCGGCCCGCGCCGGCAGCAGCAGCGCCATCAGCAGGACGACCAGGCCGAACCCCGCGCCGGTCATCAGGGCCCAGTCGAGACCGCCGACGAAGGCGTTCGGCGCGTCCAGCCCGGACACGGCGAGGTGCTTCGCACGGCTCTGCAGGATCGCGATGAGCAGCGCCATGCCGGCCGCGCCCGCTACCTGCTGGAGCGTGGCGAGCAGCGAGCTGCCGTGCGAGTAGAGCTCCTGCGGAAGGGCGCCCAGGCCGAGCGTGAAGACCGGGGTGAAGACGCAGGCCAGGCAGCTCATCAGGGCGACGTGCAGGACCACGATCAGCCAGTACGGCGTGTCCAGGTCGATCACCTCGGCCAGCGCGACCAGGGCCGCGACGAGACCGGCCGCGCCCGGGATGACCAGCGGTCGGGTGCCGAGCCGGTCGAAGACCTTGCCGACGCGGGGGCCCAGCAGGCCCATCGCGAGGCCACCCGGCATGACGAGCAGGCCGGTCTTCAGGGTGCTGAGGTGGCGGTACTCCTGCAGGTACGACGGCAGCAGGACCATGGCGCCGAAGAACGCCATGAACGCCGCGCACATCAGCAGGACCGCGGTGGCGTAGGTGCGGATCCGGAGGGTGCGCAGGTCGAGCAGCGGACCGCCGCGACCCTGGAGGACGATCTGGTACGCGACGAAGGCGCCGACGAGCAGCACGCCGAGGACCGTGAAGCCGACCGGCTTGGCGAGGGAGCCCACACCGAAGTTGCTGAGGCCGTAGACCAGGTTCGCGAAGCCCGAGCCCGCGAGCAGCACGCTGAGCCAGCTGACCGGACCGGCCTTCGGCTCGCCGATGTTCTCGACCAGCCGGCGGCCGACGAGGCCCATGACGACCGCGAGCGGGAGGATCACCGCGAAGATCAGGCGCCACGAGCCGAGCTCGAGGAGCAGCCCGGACGTGGTCGGGCCGAGCGCGGGGGCGACCGAGATCGCCATCATCATGTTGCCCATCACGCGGCCACGGTGGGCCATCGGGATGACCGTCATGACCGTGGTCATCAGCAGCGGCATCATCACCGCGGTGCCGGCGCCCTGGACCGCCCGGGCCACGAGCAGGGCGGCGTACGTCGGCGCGACCATGCCGAGGAACGTGCCGGTGCAGAACGTCGCCATGGCGACGGTGAACGCCGTGCGCGTCGTGACCCGCTGCAGGAACCAGCCGGTCAGCGGGATGACCGACGCCATGGTGAGCATGAAGACGGTGTTGACCCACTGGCTGGTGCGCTGGTCGATGCCGAAGTCGCGCATGAGGCTCGGCAGCGCGTTGATCATCGTGGTCTCGTTGAGGATCACGACGAAGGTGGCTGCGACGAGGAGCTTGACCACCAGCGGGGTCTTGAAGGGTGCGTCGGGCGAGTCGGGTGTCGCGGCGACCGTCGTCTGGATCGGATCAGCCTCGAGGGAAGCAGACATGGTGGGGGGCCTTTCAGGGAGGGCGCGGGGTGGCCTGAAGCCGCCCGTTCACTCTGTCCACGAACGGGGCCCCGGAGATCCGACAGCGTCCGGCAAGTGACGCGTCGGTCAATTCTGGGGCAGCAACCACTGCAGGCGCCAATCAATTCCCTTGGGGCCGGTGCCAGCATGGAGCCCATGGACGTCCTCGGAGCGACCACCCACCTCGACGACCCCCTGGCGCCGTACGTCGCCGTCGACCGCTCGGACCCGCGCGGGCCCTGCTGGGTGCTGGCCAACATGGTCGGCGGCCTCGACGGCTCTGCGGCGATCGGCGGCCGCGTGGCGGCACTCTCGACCGAGCCGGACGCGGCGCTCTTCCTGGCGATGCGCACGGTGGCCGACGTGGTGCTGGTCGGGGCGGAGACGATCCGGCGTGAGGGCTACGGACCGCTGCTGCTGCCGAAGGCGCGGGCCCAGACCCGCCGCGACCAGGGCAAGCCGCCGTTCCCTCGGCTGGCGGTCGTGAGCCGGTCCCTCGACCTCGACTGGGAGGGGCGCGCCTTCACCGATCCTGCCCTGGAGCAGCCGCCCTTCCTCGTGACCTGTGAGGCGGCCGACCCGGAGCGCCTCGCGCGGGCCCGCGACGCCGCGGAGGTGATCGTCGCCGGTGACGAGCGCGTGGACCCGGGCCTTGCCCTGCACGAGCTCGCCGCACGCGGCGCCTCGGTGGTGCTCACCGAGGGCGGTCCGACGCTGCTCGGCGAGCTGGTCGCCGGCGGCCACCTCGACGAGCTGCTGCTGACCCTCTCGCCCCTCATGGGAGGCGACCCGCTGCCCGTCGCGGTCGCTCCCCCGGGCGCCCCGCTGACCGGCTTCACGCTCCGCCACGTGCAGCAGGAGGGCAACACGCTCTTCCTCCGCTACGAACGCGGCGAGGTGCCCCCGCATGAGCAGTGACGCCTTCGACGCCCTCGCCGCCGCGACCGACCCGGCGATGATCGTCCTCACGACCGCCGACGGCGACGAGCGCGGAGGCTGTCTGGTCGGCTTCCACAGCCAGTCGAGCATCGACCCGCCCCGCTACTCGGTGTGGCTCTCCAAGGCCAACCACACCTATCGGCTCGCGCTCCACTCCACCCACCTCGCGGTGCACTTCCTCGGCGCGGAGCAGCACGACCTCGCCGAGCGCTTCGGCACCCTCAGCGGCGACGACACCGACAAGCTGGCCGGGCTGGCGACGGAGGCCGGACCACACGGCGTACCGCTGCTCGCCGACGTGCCCGCCCGCCTCGTCGTACGCCGGGTGGCGCTGCTCGACGAAGGCGGCGACCACGTGTGCCTCACCACCGAGCCGGTGCGCGTCGACGGCCGGCCGCCGGCGGCCCCGCTGCGCCTCTCGGCGTGCCGTGACCTCGACCCCGGCCACGGCAACGAGGAGCGGCACAGCCCACCGACGGAGCGTGCGGCGGACTGATCGTGCCGGGCAGCGTCAGCGCGGACCGGGACGGACGCTGACCTCGGGCATCGCCGCGTCGCGCGGCAGGTCGAGCACGTGGAGGATCGTCGCGGCCACGGTCTCCGGCTGGATCCACCGCTCCGCGTCGTACGCCGCGTCCTCCTGCTCGTGGACCTTCTCCTGCATCGGCGTCGCCGTGCGGCCCGGGAAGACGCTGGTCACGCGGACGCCGTGGGGCGCCTCCTCGCCGCGCAGCGCGTCGGCGAAGCCGCGCAGCCCGAACTTGGACGCCGCGTAGGCACCCCACGTGGGGTGCGCGTTGAGGCCGGCGCCGCTGTTGACGAAGACGACCGTCCCGCGGGCGGCGCGCAGCGCGGGGAGGCAGAGGCTGGTGAGCACCATCGGCGCGACGAGGTTGACGTCGACCTGCGACCGGACCTCGTCGAAGGTCAGGTCGTGCGCCGCTGCGAGGTCGACGACGCCCGCGACGTGCAGCACCGAGTCGAGGTGCGGCGGCAGGTTCGCGCCGGCCAGCGCGTGCTCGAGGTGCGCCGGGTCGGCGAGGTCGGCGACGACGACGCGGGCCCCGTCGTACCGCTGCTGGAGCTCGTGCGCACGCTCGACGGAGCGGGCGAGGAGCACGAGCTCGTCGCCGCGGGCGTGCAGCGCGTCGGCGACGCACGCGCCGATGCCGGAGCCCGCGCCGGTGACCAGGTGGACGCGCGTCATCGGGTGAGGATGATCTTGCCGAAGACGTCGCCGGCGTGGAGCGCGGCGAACGCGTCGCGCGCCTGCTCCATCGGCACGGTGTGGTCGATGAGCGGCTTGTGACCGGTCGCGTCGAGCATCTGCACGAGCGAGGCGAGCTCCGCACGCGTGCCCATCGTCGAGCCGATCACCTGCAGCTGCAGGAAGAAGATGTGCGGCAGCATCGCGTTGTCGAGGTTCGGACCCGAGGTGTTGCCCGAGGTCACGAGCTTGCCGCCGGGACGCAGCGAGCGGATCGAGTGCTCCCAGGTCGCCCGGCCGATCGTCTCCATGACCGCGTCGACCTTGACCGGCAGCCGCTCGTTGGAGTCGAAGACCTCGTGGGCGCCGATCTCGAGCGCCTTCTTCCGCTTCACCTCGTCGCGCGACGTCGCGTAGACGCGCAGGCCACCGGCCCGCGCAAGCACGATGCAGGCGGTCGCGACGCCGCCGCCGGCGCCCTGCACGAGGACCGAGTCGCCGGCCTTCAGGCCGCCCTGCGTGAAGAGCATCCGGTACGCCGTGAGCCACGCCGTCGGCAGGCACGCGGCCTCCTCGAAGCTCATGCTGCGCGGCTTCGGGACGACGTTGCGGCGGGGCACCACGACCTTGTCGGCGAACGTGCCCTGGTGCAGCTCGGACAGCAGCGACCGCTTCGGGTCGAGCGTCTCGTCCCCGACCCAGTCGGGCGAGCTGATCACCGCGTGGACGACGACCTCGTTGCCGTCCTCGTCGAGGCCGGCGGCGTCACAGCCCAGGATCATCGGCAGCCGGTCGGCCTTGAGCCCGACGCCCTTGAGCGACCACAGGTCGTGGTGGTTGAGGGACGCGGCCTTGACGGTGACCGTCGTCCACCCATCCGGGGCGATCGGGTCGGGGCGCTCCCCCACCACCAGCCCGTCAAGCGGGGACTCGGCGTTGAACGACTCGGCGTAGACGGCGAACATGCCGCCAAACCTACCGAGTCAGGTCAGGCGCGGGCGACGCCGTCCCGACGCGCGGCCTCGGCCACGGCAGCGGAGACGGCGGGGCCGACGCGCGGGTCGAACGGCCCCGGGATGACCATGTCCTCGGCGAGCGCGTCACCGACGAGCTCGGCCAGGGCGTCGGCGGCCGCGAGCTTCATGCCCTCGGTGATCGCCGTGGCACGGACGTCGAACGCGCCCCGGAAGATGCCGGGGAACGCCAGCACGTTGTTGATCTGGTTGGGGAAGTCCGAACGGCCGGTGGCGACGACGCGGGCGTACTTGTGCGCCACGTCGGGGTGGACCTCGGGGGTCGGGTTGGCCATCGCGAAGATGATCGCGTCGGGGGCCATCGTCGCGACGACCTCCTCCGGGACGGTGCCGCCGGAGACGCCGAGGTAGACGTCGGCGCCCTTCATCGCGTCGGCGAGCGAGCCGGTGCGGCTGTTGCGGTCGGCGGTGATCTCGGCGAGCTGGCGCTTGACCGGGGTCAGGTCGGAGCGGTCGGAGCTGACGATGCCGCGGCGGTCGATGACCGCGATGTCGGTGATGCCGGCGCCGATCAGGATCTTGGCGATCGCGACACCGGCGGCGCCCGCGCCGGAGATGACCACGCGGGTCTCGCCGGGCTCGCGGCCGGTCAGCTTGAGGGCGTTCTTGAGCGCAGCCAGGGCGACGACGGCGGTGCCGTGCTGGTCGTCGTGGAAGATCGGGATGTCGAGGCGCTCCTTGAGGCGGTCCTCGATCTCGAAGCAGCGCGGCGCCGAGATGTCCTCGAGGTTGATCCCACCGAAGCTCGGAGCGAGGCGCACGACCGTCTCGATGATCTCCTCGGTGTCGGTGGTGTCCAGGCAGATCGGGATGGCGTCGACGCCGCCGAACTGCTTGAAGAGGATCGCCTTGCCCTCCATCACCGGCATCGCGGCGGCGGGGCCGATGTCACCGAGGCCGAGCACCGCGGTGCCGTCGGTGACGACCGCGACGGTGTTGGGCACCCACGTGTAGTGCTGGGTGAGCTCGGGGTTCTCGGCGATCGCGGTGCAGACGCGGGCGACACCCGGGGTGTAGGCCAGCGAGAGCTCGTCGGCGCCGGCCAGCTCGACCGACGACTCGATCGCCATCTTGCCGCCTACGTGGAGGTCGAACACCGGGTCGCCGGCAAACGGGTGGCCACCCGACTGGACTGCGGGCTCGAGCTCAGACATCTTCGGCATGACTTTCGGGGCGTTCGGCAGATTCGGGAGCGCCGCTCGACGCGAATGGTGTGTCGCGGAGCAGCCGGAAAGGGGGTTCACCCTCGCCCGCCATCCTTTCACAAGGGCGCGCGCTCCGACACGGGCGGAGCGGGAATGTGATGCAACCGGCATCCACGCCTCACCAGTCGGGCGACGGCCAGGACGTCCTCCGCGGGGACCACTCCGCGGTGGCGCGAGTCGACGCCCTCGGCCGCGTTGTCGCTGAGCAGCCACCAGCCCGGCGCGCCCGTCCTCGTCGTACGCCGCTCGGTCGCGCGCTTCACCGCGAGGGTGCCGTCGACGAACCGGGCCAGGACGACGTCGCCCGGGCGTGGCTCGCGGCCCCAGCGGACCAGCAGCCGGTCCCCTTCGTGCAGGCCCGGCTCCATGGACCGTCCGCGCACGACGGCCCAGCCCCACCGACGTCCTCGCATGGGGAGTAGTGTCGCAGTCGCACAGAGACGTCACCCACGAAGGAGCTGTCGAGCATGCTGTTCGCCCCCACCGTTGAGGCCCAGGCCCACTGCGACCTCCCCTGCGGTGTCTACGACCCCGCCCAGGCCCGCATCGAGGCCGAGTCGATCAAGGCGCTGATCGCCAAGGTCAACGACTCCGACGACCCCGACTTCCGCACCCGCGCCGTCCTGATCAAGGAGCAGCGCTCCGAGCTGGTCAAGCACCACCTGTGGGTGCTGTGGACCGACTACTTCAAGGCCCCGCACTTCGAGAAGTACCCGCAGCTGCACACCCTCTTCAACGAGGCCACCAAGCTCGCGGGTGCCGGCGGCACGAAGGGCACGCTCGACGCGGGCGTGGCCGACGAGCTGCTCGCCAAGATCGACGAGATCGCGGGCATCTTCTGGGAGACCAAGAAGGCCTGACGCCTCACCGACAGGGTCCGGTCCGCTTCGGCGGTCCGGACCCTGTTGCATTTCGTCGCCGGCTCATCCCGCCACCCGCGGGGCCTGTGGATGACTGGTGGCACCCGTCGGGCCGCGAGGGTCTGATGGAGCCATGGACACCGACTCGCTCGTCCTCGCCCACCTCGACCTCGTCGACCGCTGCGCCCGCCGGTTCCGCGGCTGGGGCGAGCCGCACGACGACCTCGTCCAGGCGGGGCGGCTCGGGCTGCTCCACGCCGCCCGGAGGTACGACGCGGCGCGCGGCGTGCCCTTCGCGGCGTACGCGGTGCCGATGGTGCTGGGCGAGATCCGCCACCACCTGCGCGACCGCAGCGGCGTGCTCCGCCGGCCCCGGGGTGCTCCGCGGCCGGCCGTCGAGCAGCTCGAGGAGGGCTGGACGGTCGACCCGGCGCCGCCCGCGGCGTACGAGCAGGTCGAGCTTCGGCTGGTCCTGCTCCCTGCTCTCGCGCTGCTTCCCGACCAGGAGCGCACGGTGCTGCTCCTGCGCTTCCTCGACGGACTCACGCAGGATGCGGTCGCCGACCGCCTCGGCGTGAGCCAGGCGCACATCTCGCGGCTGCAGGCGCGCGCACTCGCCCGGCTTCGCCGACGGCTGGGCAGATCGCCGGACGAGCCACCGCGTGCCGAGGTGGGACCGAGCGCGCGCTCAGCCGCCTGATCAGCTGTCGGAGGCGGCGAGGTGCTCGATCGACCTCGGGTGGAACACGCCGATGAGGACGACGACCGCGATGGCCGCGATGGTCCAGGCGGTGGCCGCCTCCCACTGCGCCGGGTCGCCCTTGACGAAGCTCCACGCGACACCGAGCTGCACGAGCTGCGCCATCACGATCGGGCTGCGCGCCCACGACCGGCTGCGGAGCAGCGACAGGCCGCACCAGGCGAGCATCAGCCCCCAGAGGACGAAGAAGGCGATGGTGGTCCAGTTCATCGCGGAGCGCTCGCTGGAGAAGGCGATCGCCTGCACGACGGCGAGCACGCCGAAGCAGAGCGCCTCGACGAGGGTGGCCACCGACGCGACGACGAGAGGGCGCGGAGCAGTGGTCTCAGTGGGGTTCAGCACGTGCCTCAATCTACTTGTGACCAAAGTGACGGCCCACAGGGGTTGTCGTTCTTGCGTAGGATTGACAACCTTGCGTGTGCGTTCGTGAAAAGATTCGCGAGGCCACCTCATCTTTCCCCGCGTCCCGCGCCTCCACCGAGGCCGACGCGCTTCACCCCAGCAACCAAAGGGAGTACACCCAGCCGTGGATTGGCGTCACGAATCAGCCTGCCTCGACGAGGACCCGGAGCTGTTCTTCCCGATCGGCAACACGGGCCCGGCGATCCTCCAGATCGAGGAGGCCAAGCAGGTGTGCCGTCGCTGCGAAGTCCGCGAGCAGTGCCTCGCCTGGGCCCTCGAGGCCGGCCAGGACCACGGTGTCTGGGGCGGCCTCAGCGAGGACGAGCGTCGCGCACTCAAGCGCCGCAACGCGCGGGCCCGGGTCCGCACCGCCTGATCGCTCCCCCGGGGCTCAGCCCCGCTGCACGACCGGCACGTCGATCTCGACGCGAGTGCCGGTCGTTGTCATGTGCGCGGCGCCCAGCGTGAGCTGACCGTCGAGCTCGGACTCCACCAGGGTGCGGACGATCGAGAGCCCGAGGCTCGTCGACTGGTCCGGGTCGAAGTCCTCGGGCAGGCCGACGCCGTCGTCCTCGATCACCACGTGCAGCCGGCCGACGGCCCGGCGCGCCTCGATCAGGATCCGGCCCACGCGGTCGGAGTCGCTGACGTCGAGCTGGCGGTAGCCGTGCTCGACGGCGTTCTGCAGGACCTCGGTCAGCACCATGGCCATCGGCGTGGCGGTGTCGGAGTTGAGCACGCCGAACGTCCCCTCCCGGCGTACGGCGACGGCGTGGCCGATGCCCCCGACGTCGGCCACCATCCGGCCGAGCCGGTCGGCGATCTCGTCGAACGCGACGTGCTCCTCGTCGGTGTTGCTCAGCGTCTCGTGGACGAGCGCGATGGAGCCGACGCGGCGTACGGCCTCCTCGAGGGCGAGCCGGGCGTCCTCGTTGTTCATCCGCCGGGCCTGGAGGCGCAGCAGGGCAGCCACGGTCTGGAGGTTGTTCTTCACCCGGTGGTGGATCTCGCGGATCGTGGCGTCCTTGGTGACCAGCTCACGGTCGCGGCGGCGCAGGTCGGAGACGTCGCGGACCAGGATCACTCCCCCGACCGGCTCGCCCTCAGGCGCGAGGGGCAGGGAGCGCAGGATCAGCGCGACGCCGTCGGAGGCGACCTCGGTGTCGCGTGCGACCCGACCGCCCAGCACGGCGCTCAGGGTCTCCTCGTCAGGCCGGTCGCGGGGCGGCACGAGGCTGCGCGTCAGCTCCGCGAGCTCCTGGCCGACGAGGTCACCGGCGTGGCCGAGGTGCCGGTAGACCGACAGCGCGTTGGGCGAGGCGTAGCTGACCCGTCCACCGGCGTCGAGGCGCATGAAGCCGTCGCCCACGCGCGGGGTGTCGGCGTGGTCGCTGCGCGGCCCGGGCACCGGGAACGCCCCGCGCGCGATCATCCGGGTCAGGTCGCTCGCGGTCTGCGTGTAGGTGAGCTCCAGCTGGCTCGGCGTCCGCACGCCGAGCAGGTTGGTCGTGCGGGCGACGACGGCGAAGACCCGGCCGCCCCGGCGTACGGGGATCGCCTCCTGGCGCACGGGTACGTCGTAGACCCACGCCGGGTCACCCTCGCGCGCCAGCCGCCCGGTCTCGTACGCCGTGTCGAGCAGGTTGCGCCGCCCCTTCGGCAGGAACGTGCCGGCGACGTCGTCGAGAAGCGCCGTCGGTCCGGTGGTCGGGCGCTGCTGCGCGCCGGCCCAGAATCCGCGGCCCTCACGGTCCGGGAGCCAGAGCACGAGGTCGGCGAACGAGAGGTCCGCGACGATCTGCCAGTCGGCGAGGAGGAGGTGCAGCCAGGCCAGCTCTTCGGTGTCGAGATCCGTGTGTGCACGGGCGATCTCGTCCAGGGTCGGCATGCGCCCGAGAGTACGGGAAGCCAATTCGCATGGTGTCGGTACGGGCTGGCACCATGTGCCCCATGCCGCTGCCGACAGATCGCCCGCTGGACGACCTGACCGCCGACCTGACGCGGCTGCTGGGCAGCACCGACCCGCGCCAGCGCACGCAGGAGGCCTACCGGCGCCTCTCCGGATGGATCCGCGAGGGGGCGTACGACGACGTCCTGGTGGGTCTCGGCGACGGCATGGTGACCGGTGTCGAGGTGGGCCTGGGCCAGTCCGACACCGACACGGTCTTCCGCCGGAGCTGGTCGGTGAAGGTCCTCGCGGACTGCATCGCGCGCGACAACCAGGTCCACGTCCTCTCCCCGCGCCAGCTCCTGGTCTGGGGCGACCGGATCGCCACGTGGTTCGTCCGCGAGCGCGACCTCCGGGGCAACGTGCCCGGCAAGGGGCCCGCGCTCGCGCTCGCCCACGGTGCCGACGCGGTGGCCGAGCTCGGCCGCTCCCCCCACTTCGGCGTCGCCGAGCTGACGGTGCTGCTCGACGTCCTCGCCGACCGCCTGCTGCTCCCGACCGGCTGCCGCCTGGTGTCCGGCGAGCCCGACCGCCTGGCGCAGGCCACGGTCGCGATCCTCGCCCGCGACCTGGTGCCGCTGAGCATCCTCGAGCCGTGGATCGCGCGCCTGGCCAACGGTGCCGTCGCCGTCGACCCCGAGGGCGCAGTCGCGTGCCGGGCCTTCAACACCCAGGCGTTCCTGCGGGCGCTCTACCTGCAGGTCGCCCACGGGCCGGCGCGCCCCGGCGTACGGTCGGACCTGCTGCTGGTCATCGTCGAGGCGCTGCGCGAGACGACGCCGGAGCTGCGTCCGCACCTCCGCGCCGTGCGCTGACCCCCTGCGCTGACCCGAAAAAGCGACGAACCCCCGGGGCCAATGGCTCGGGGGTTCGGTGCGCTTGGCGCTGAGTCGGTGACTCAGGCGTTGGGGCGCTTGCCGTGGTTTGCGCCCTTCTTCTTGCGAGCGCGGCGCTTGCGGCCAGTCTTGCCCATGGGATCCTCCTCGATCGCGGAACGGCTCATCTTCCCAGACGAGTGCGCCCGGGTCGAATCGGGGGTCAGTCGGTCGAGGTGATCCGGACCTGGACCTCGCGCAGCTGCACGAGGACCTTCGCCCGCAGGGCCTCCGGCGCCGACTCGTGGCACGAGCGGGCGACGACCTGCTTCACCGTGCGCTCCAGGTCGTACTTCTTCAGACAGGGACCACACTCGTCGAGGTGGTGGCGGACCGCGCTGCAGTCGGCCTCGTCGAGCTCGTTGTCGAGGAAGAACACGATGCGCTCGAGGTAGTCGGCACAGTCCTCCCCACGCTTGTGCTCGTGGCCCTCCTGCGGGTCAGGTGCGCTCACGAGACGACCTCCTCACGGGTCATGCCGAACATGTCGTTCTCGCGGACGTAGTCCTCCAGCAGCGTGCGCAGCTGGCGGCGACCACGGTGGAGGCGCGACATCACGGTGCCGATGGGGGTGTCCATGATCTCGGCGATCTCCTTGTACGGGAAGCCCTCGACGTCGGCGAGGTAGACCGCGAGGCGGAACTCCTCGGGCAGTCGCTGCAGGGCGTCCTTCACCTGCGAGTCGGGAAGGTGCTCGAGCGCCTCGTGCTCCGCCGACTTCAGGCCGGAGGAGGTGTGCGACTCGGCGCGCGCGAGCTGCCAGTCCTCGACGTCCTCGGACATCGACTGCTTCGGCTCGCGCTGCTTCTTGCGGTAGCTGTTGATGAACGTGTTGGTGAGGATGCGGTACAGCCACGCCTTGAGGTTGGTGCCCGGCTTGAACTGGTGGAAGGCGGCGAACGCCTTCGCGAAGGTCTCCTGGACCAGGTCCTCGGCGTCAGCGGGGTTGCGCGTCATGCGCAGCGCCGCCGAGTAGAGCTGGTCGAGGAAGGGCAGGGCATCGCGCTCGAAGCGCAGCGAGCGCTCGGCGTCGGTCTCGTTCTCAGGCACCACGTCAGTCATCGCCTCCCAGAATAGGTCAGCGCTCGCAGGCTGGATCGAGCGGTCGAGTACGGCGTTCACGTCGATGCTCAACCGTGACCTCGTCCGATTTCTTCCGCGGGCTGCGGTCAGGTGCGCGCGATCTCCCTCACGATCCACTCGAGCGTGGCCTCGACGACCACGGACAGCGCGTCCTCCTGCGACAGCGGCGCCGACTTCGGCACCTTGAAGGAGTGGTCGGCGGCCGGGACGACGGCCATCTCCGTGCCGTCGGGGAACTCCTCGGGCCGGCCGAACGGATCACGCTCGCCCTGGATCACCAGCGTGGGCACACGGGAGCCGAGCAGCTCGTCGACCCGCGACTTCTCCGGCTTGCCGGGCGGGTGGAGCGGGAACGAGAGCGCCAGGCAGCCCGCCGCGCCCAGGTCGCGGGCGCAGCGTGCCGCCGATCGGGCGCCGGCGGACCGGCCACCGACGACCAGCGGGGTGCGCGGACGGATCTGGTCGGCGACGGAGCGGAGCGCAACGTCGAGCGAGGCCGGGGAGCCGGCGATCCTGCGCCCGGCCACGCGCCAGGGCTGCTCGAGGAGAAGGACGCTGATGCCCTGCCCCGGGAGCCGGTGCGCCAGCGCGTCGAGGTCCGGGGCGTCGATGCCGCCCCCGGCCCCGTGGCTCAGCAGCAGGCTCGCGATCGGCCGCTTGGACCGGTGGGCGACCAGCCGGGCCGGGCCCTGGGGCGTCTCGAACGTCCGGCTCTCCGTCACCCGCCCATCATGCCCGCAGTCAGGCTTCGAGGGGCAGCGGGGCGACCAGCTCCGGGCCGTTGTTGCGCACGTTGCCCACCGCCGTCGAGACCGGGTACGCCGTGAGCCGGCCCGGCGCGGCGGGCTCGAGCAGGTCGAGGAGGCCTGCCCCCTCGCGCGCCGGGTCGAGCCACTCGTCCCAGCGGTCCCGCTCGACCATCAGCGGCATCCGGTCGTGGATCATGCCGAGCTCGTCGGTCGCCTCGGTGGTGATCACGGTGCACGTCCACAGCCAGCGGTCGGGGGCGTCGTCGGCCTTCGCCGGATCGCGCCAGAGCTCATAGAGCCCCGCCATCGGCAGCACTCCCCCGTCGGTGGGCCGGATGAAGAAGGGCTGCTTCCTGGGCTTGCCCTTCGCGTCGAGCTGCTCCGTCGGGTACCACTCGTAGTAGCCGTCGGCCGGCACCAGGCAGCGGCGTACGGCGAGGGCCTTCCGGAAGGCCGGCTTCTCCGCGAGCGTCTCGAGCCGCGCGTTGATCATCCGCGTGCCGATCGAACGCTCCTTGGCCCACGACGGCACGAGGCCCCAGCGGACGACGCGGAGCTGGCGCTCCTCGTCCTTGGGGTGCTCCATGACGGCGTAGACCTCGTCGGTCGGCGCGACGTTCCAGCTGGCGGCGACCTCGTGGTCGAGGTGCGCCGTCGCGTCGAACTCGTCGATCAGCTCGTCGGGGCGCCGGGAGGAGGCGTAGCGGCCGCACATGGCACCGACGATACGGCCCCGGAGCTTGAGCCCTGAGGACGACTCGGGCTGGCCGCATCCCCCCGTCAGGCGCGGCCAGCCCGGATCGTCCCGAGAAGGTCTGGGTCTAGCGGGCGAGCTCGTCGAGCAGAAGCGCGGCGACCTCGTCGGAGCCGGGCAGGCCCTCGATCCACGCGCGCGTCGGGAAGTCCGCCGACGCGAGCAGGGTGCGGACCAGGGCGACACGGCGACCGAGGTTGGGGTCGCGCTCGACGACAGCCACGACGCGGCGGGCGCCGAGGCGGCCGATCGTGCCGGCACCGTTGAAGACCGTGCCGGCCGACTGGCCCACGCGGGCGAGCCGGAGCGTGCGAGAGAAGCCGGCGTCCGGGGCGGCGAGCGACTCGATCGTCTCCGGGATGTCGAAGACGACCAGCGCGTGCGACTGCGTCACGTCGGCGCCCGAGCGGGCAGCGGCGCGGTAGAGCTCGGCGATCCGGCTACGGACGTGCGCGAGGCTGGCGAGGCCCGTGAGCGGGTCCTCGCAGGAGAGCTGGTGGAGGTAGGCGAGCGTGCCCTCGCTCCAGGCGATGCTGATCGCCCGCACCGCGTCGTACGCCGGGTCGGCGGCGAGCACCGCCTGGGTGGTCTGGCGCAGCGCGTCGAGCACCTCGTCGAGGGAGGCGCCGTCCTCGGCGAGGCGGCGGCCGACGACGTCATAGACGTCGAGGGAGCGTGATCCCGAGGCGAGGGCCTCCCCGACAGCCTCGAACCGGCGCGGCAGAACGGCGCGCACCTGCTCGGACAGCTCCCGACCTGCCTCGGAACCGTCCGTGGCGCCACGGCGACGTGTCGTCAAAAGCCCCACGGTTGCTCCCCTCTGTGTCTTGCTCCACTGAAGTCCTTACGAGACCCGCCCCCGTCATGCGGGCCTCGTACGCCGATGGAACGGTGCGCGCGCGGGGTCATGACGCGGTTCTGCGAAGAAATTCCCGAGGAACCCGGGAAAAGGTCTCTGCTGCGTACGATTGGCGTCATACATCCGCGAATCGATCGTTGAGAAGACGTGACCGACACCCTGACGTTGCAGGAGACGGGCGACGCCGAGCTGATCTCGGCCGTCCGCGGTGGTGACGTCTCCGCATACGGTCCGCTCTTCGAGCGCCACGTCGAGGCGGCCCGCAGGCTCGCCCGCCAGCTGGTCGGCGCCGCCGACGCCGACGACCTCGTCTCCGACGCGTTCGCCAAGGTGCTCCGCGTGCTCCAGGGGGGCGGTGGCCCTGACGTCGCCTTCCGCGCCTACCTCCTGACCTCGATCCGCCGCCTCCACGTCGACAAGATCCGCGCCACGTCGCGGCTCCACTCGACCGACGACATGGAGGCGTTCGACCCCGGCGTGCCGTTCCGCGACACCGCGGTCGAGGGCTTCGAGAGCGCGGCGGCCGCCAAGGCCTTCGCGTCGCTGCCCGAGCGCTGGCAGGCCGTCCTGTGGCACACCGAGGTGGAGGGCCAGAAGCCCGCCGAGGTGGCCGCCCTGCTCGGCATGACCCCCAACTCCGTCTCCGCGCTCGCCTACCGCGCCCGCGAGGGCCTGCGGCAGGCGTTCCTCAACTCCCACGCGATGGACGTCGACGACGACGCCTGCGCCTGGACCCACCAGCACCTCGGTGGCTACATCCGCAACGGCATCAGCAAGCGTGACGCGGGCAAGGTCGAGAAGCACATCGACGAATGCCGCAAGTGCATGGCGATCTACCTCGAGCTGACCGAGGTCAACAACAACCTCGCCGCGATCCTGGCGCCGCTGCTCCTCGGCAGCGCGGGTCTCGGCTACCTCGCCAGCGCAGGTGTCGCCACGAAGGGCGGCCTGCTGCTGCTCGTCGACCGGATCAAGGACGGCATCGGCTCCAACGGGCCCGCCGCGGCGGCCACCGGCGTCGTCGCCGCCGGCGTGATCGCCGCCAGCGCCGTCTTCGCGCTGCAGGCCGGTGGCGACCACACCACTCCCCCTCGGGCTGACGGGCCGCCGCCCGCCACGGCCTCGGCCACGCCTCCCGCGACCAGCGACGCGCCGACGACCACCCCGACCAGTGCGCCGCCGACGTCGAGCCCGACGACCTCCGCCCCCACGTCGAGCGTGCCGACGGCGACCACCACCCCTACGGCGACCACCGCGCCCACGGCCACGCCGACCCCGACGAAGACGCCGACCCAGGCTCCGCCTCCGCCACCGACCTCCGACGTGACGATCACGGCCGGCGCCGTGACCGCTCCCGACGCGAGCGGCACCTCGACGGTCGACATCTCCGTCTCGGGCATCCCCGCCGGCCAGAGCGTCGCGGTCACCTGGAGCGAGCCGACGACGGCGAGTCCGCGGGTCGCCGCTCGTCGGTACCTCGCCGCGACCACCACGACCGCCACCCCGGGCCTCGAGGTCTCCTGCTCGGACGGCAACTGCACCCTCACCAAGGCGCGGCCGACCCTGACCCTGACGGCGACCGTGACCGACGACCGGCCCCACGACCTGACGATCAGCCTGGTCCCGTCCGCCGGTATCCACGACCCGGACCTGAGCGACAACTCCACGACGATCCACCTGGAGCCCGCGCCGAGCTTCGACGCCGCGATCACGCGTGGCGACGTGACGCCCGCCAACGACAACAACGGCCGCTTCGGCGACTACGACGTCGCCTTCCACATCACGGGTCTCAAGCCCCTCGGCAGCGCGACGATCTCTCTCGCCGCGCAGGACCTCGACGTCGTGTCGACGACGGGCAGCGAGGTGACCTGCACCGACACGACGTGCGCGGTGATCGACACGGGTGACGGCACGGCCGACCTCGTCGTCCGGGTCCGGGTCGACCGTCTCCTCGCCCTCGTACCGGGCCTCGACCTGACGCTCGGCGGGTTCGACTTCAACGAGGCCGGCGGCACCAACAACACCGCAGGCTGGCACCCGCTGCTCGAGGTCGGCGGCGGACTGATCCTCCTGTGAGCGGGCTCGATACCCTTCTCCCCGTGACGATCCTCGACCCCTGGCCTGCACCTCGCGTCCTCGCGCCCGTCGACGTGACGGTCTCCCTGCCGGGATCGAAGTCGCTCACCAACCGCGCGCTGCTCCTGGCCGCGATCGCCGACGGCCCCTCCGTCGTACGCCGTGCCCTGCGGTCGCGCGACACCCTGCTGATGGCGGGGGCACTGACCGCGATCGGCGCGACCGTCGACACCTCCGGTGACGACTGGACGGTGACGCCGGGTGCGTTCGACCGTGACGCTGCGGTCGACTGCGGGCTGGCCGGCACCGTCATGCGCTTCGTGCCGCCGGTCGCCGCCCTGTCGACGGGCGCGATCGCGTTCGACGGCGATGAGCACATGCGCAACCGCCCGGTCGGCGAGGTGCTGGCCGCGCTCCGCGCGCTCGGCATCGAGATCTCCGCGGGTGACCGCCTCCCCTTCACGGTCCATGGCACGGGCTCGGTGCCCGGCGGCGAGGTGACGGTCGACGCGTCGAAGTCGTCGCAGTTCATCAGCGCGCTCCTGCTGGCGGGCGCACGCTACGAGAAGGGCGTCGACGTGCGCCACGTCGGCGCGCCAGTGCCGTCGCTCCCCCACATCGAGATGACCGTCGAGATGCTCCGCGCGCAGGGCGTCGCGGTCGACACCTCGGAGGCCGACCGCTGGACCGTCGCCCCGGGCCGGGTGGCGCCCGTCGACCTGGCGATCGAGCCCGACCTCTCCAACGCGGCTCCGTTCCTCGCCCTGGCCGCCGTCTCCGGCGGGTCAGTGACGGTCCGCGACTGGCCGCGCCACACCACCCAGGCGGGCGACGCGCTCCGCCAGATCCTCGCCGACATGGGCTGCACGGTGTCACTGAGCCACGACGGCCTGACCGTCGAGGGCCCCGAGTCCCTCAACGGCGTCGAGCTCGACCTCCACGACGTCGGCGAGCTGGCACCGGCCATCGCCGCGCTCTGCGCGCTCGCGACCACGCCGTCGCGTCTGGTCGGCATCGAGCACATCCGTGGCCACGAGACCGACCGCCTCGCCGCCCTGGCGACCGAGCTCACCGCCCTCGGTGCCCAGGTCACCGAGCTGCAGGACGGCCTCGAGATCACCCCCGCTCCGCTGCACGGCGGGGTCTTCCACACCTACGCCGACCACCGCATGGCCCATGCCGGCGTCATCATCGGCGCTGCAGTCGACGGCATCCGGGTCGAGAACGTCGGCACCACGTCCAAGACGTTCCCCGACTTCGCCTCGTTCTGGTCCGGCCTCCTTCCGGGCGAGCTCTGAGGCGGGCATGAGCGGACGGCAGCGGTACTCCGAGCACGACCAGGAGCACTACGAGCGCCCCCGCCGGCGTACCCGCCCCCGCACGAAGGACCGCCCGACGTACGACGACGCGGTGGAGGCGCTGGTCGTCACCGTCGACCGCGGCCGCTTCACGCTCCTGCACGACGGCCGGCTGGTCTACGCGATGAAGGCCCGGCCACTCGGCCGCAAGGGCGTCGTCGTCGGTGACCGGGTCCGCGTCGTCGGAGATGTCTCCGGCGACGACGGCACCATGGCGCGCATCGTCGAGGTGCAGCCGCGCGAGACCACCCTGCGCCGCACCGCGGACGACGACGACCCCGTCGAGCGGATCATCGTGGCCAACGCGGACCAGCTCGTCGTCGTCACCGCCCTGGCCGACCCCGAGCCGCGCCCGCGCCTGATCGACCGCGCGCTCGTCGCCGCCTACGCGAGCGGCATGAAGCCGGTGCTCTGCCTGACCAAGGCGGACCTGCGCGACCCCGAGACCCTCCTGTCGACGTACCGCTCCCTCGGCGTGCCGTACGTCGTGACGCAGCGCGGCGGGGACCTCGCCGAGGTGCGCGAGGTGCTCGAGGGCCACACGAGCGTGCTCGTCGGCCACTCCGGCGTCGGCAAGTCGACGCTGGTCAACGCCCTGGTGCCGACGGCCGGCCGCGAGGTCGGGCACGTCAACGCGGTGACCGGCCGCGGGCGCCACACCTCGACGAGCGCCTACCTGCTCGAGCTGCCCGACGAGGCCGGCTGGATCATCGACACCCCCGGCATCCGGTCGTTCGGCCTCGCGCACGTCGAGCCGGAGATGCTGATCGAGGCGTTCCCGGACCTCGACGAGATGACCGAGGAGTGCCCGCGCGGCTGCACCCACGGCGCAGGCGAGCCGGAGTGCGGGCTCGACGACGCGATCGCCGCCGGCGAGGCCGACGTCGAGCGCGTCGAGTCGTTCCGGCGGCTGCTGGCCGCGCGCGAGTCGACGGACTACTAGCCGCCGACGCCCTTCCAGACCGCTTCGGCGCCCGAGTGCCCGGTCAGGACGACGAGCACGAGCACCGTGGCCGCAACGAGGGCCAGCACCACCCCGAGCACCGTGGCAACCGCCTGGCCGCCCTGGCCGCCACGCACCCCGCGGACCGGCAGCGCCCACCACGCGAGGAGCGCGACGCCGGCGAGGACCCAGGTCGCGGCCTGCAGCCGGCCGGCCCACGCCTCGTGGTCCTGGACGAGCGGGTTCGCCCCACCCAGCGTCGACGCGAGCGAGTCACCGGTCATGGCGGCGAGCTGCACGGACGCCGCTGCACCCACCGCGACGACAGCAGCAGCGTGCCGCAGCCAGGCGCGGCCGCGGGGCAGCACCGCGTACGCGATCGCGGCGAGGGCGGCGACCGGCGCGAGCACGACGGCGGCGTGCACGACGAGCGGGTGGAGGGGGATTCCGGAGATCGTCACGCATGCACCGTATCCACCGATTCCTGACGAAAGCCTGACTGGCGGGCACGCCTCGTCGCCCCGGAGAGGCGACCCCATAACCTGTCCCCATGGCTGCTGACTACACCGACGACCTGCGCCTCGCGCACGTGCTCGCCGATGACGCCGACTCGATCACGCAGGACCGCTTCAAGGCGCTCGACCTGCACGTGATGAGCAAGCCCGACCTGACCCCGGTCAGCGACGCCGACCAGGCGGTCGAGGAGTCGATCCGTCGCACCCTCGGCCGGGCGCGCAGCCGCGACGCCGTGCTCGGCGAGGAGAGCGGGTCGACCGGCCACAGCCAGCGCCGCTGGATCATCGACCCGATCGACGGCACCAAGAACTTCGTCCGCGGTGTCCCCGTCTGGGCGACCCTCATCGCGCTCGAGGTCGACGGCGAGGTCGTGCTCAGCGTCGTCTCCGCTCCCCTGCTCCAGCGTCGCTGGTGGGCGGCGAAGGGCCAGGGCGCCTACACCGGCCGCAACCTGATGAAGGCCACGCAGATCCACACCTCCGACGTACGCCGGCTCGAGGACGCGTCGTTCTCCTACAGCTCGCTCTCGGGCTGGGAGGAGCGCGGCCAGCTCGACGACTTCATGTCGCTCTCGCGCCGGGTCTGGCGCACGCGCGCCTACGGCGACTTCTGGAGCTACATGATGGTCGCGGAGGGTGCGGTCGACATCGCCGCCGAGCCCGAGCTCGAGCTCTACGACATGGCGGCGCTCGACGTGATCGTGCGCGAGGCCGGCGGCCGCTTCACGTCCCTCGACGGCCAGGACGGTCCGTGGGGTGGCAACGCGGTCGCGACCAACGGCCACCTGCACGACGCTGCGCTCGCGTTCCTCGGCTCGGTCGACGACGACACCGATCCCGACGGGGAGCGCAGCCCCGGCAGCGTGGCCCTGTTCAGCCGCCGCCCGCAGGGCTAACTTGAGATCCGGGGACCATCTCAGCGAGGAGCCACCGGATGCAGATCAGCGACGTTCTCCGCAGCAAGGCCGACCAGGCGGTGGTCACCATCGCCCCCGACGCCGGGGTGCGTGACCTGCTCGCGCTGCTCGCCGGCCACAACATCGGCGCTGTGGTGGTGAGCTCCGACGGCTCCGCGATCGCGGGCATCGTGTCCGAGCGCGACGTCGTCCGCCGGCTCCACAAGGACGGCACCGTCATCAACAACGTCGTCTCCGCGATCATGACCAGCACGGTCCGCACCTGCTCCCCCGACGACGACCTCGACGCGATCCTCGGCATCATGACCGAGGGCCGCTTCCGCCACATCCCCGTCTGCGACGGGCCGGCCTGCGTCGGCATCGTCAGCATCGGCGACCTGGTCAAGCACAAGATCGACCAGCTGCAGTTCGAGCGCGACCAGCTCGACCACTACGTGCACCAGACCTGAGCGCGGGTCTTCACAACTCCTCCACGAGTCGTCCGCACCTCCTGACCCCGCGCGCTCCTACGCTCGGGACATGAAGCGAAGCGTGCTGGTCGTCGAGGACGAGCCGGTCATCAACCAGGCCGTCGCGGACCGCCTCGTCGCCGAGGGCTACACGGTCGTTCGGGCGTACGACGGCCCCGGTGCCGTCGCCGCCTTCGAGGAGCACGCCCCCGACCTCGTCGTCCTCGACGTGATGCTCCCGGGCTTCGACGGCCACGAGGTCTGCCGCCGGATCCAGGCGCAGCGCCCCGTGCCGGTGCTCATGCTCACCGCCCGCGACGCCGAGGAGGACGTGCTCGTCGGCCTCGGGGTGGGCGCGGACGACTACCTGACCAAGCCGTTCCGGATGCGCGAGCTCGTCGCGCGCATCGGCGTACTGCTGCGACGGGTGGAGCGGGCCGAGGCGCTCGCCAGCACCCCCGCGGCCACCACGGAGGTCGGCGACCTGCGGATCGACGGCGCGGCCCGGCGGGTCTGGGCCGGCGGCGAGGAGCAGCACCTGACGCCGACCGAGTTCGACCTGCTCGCCTGCCTCGCCGCGGCCCCCGGAGCCGTCCTCACCCAGGAGCGCCTGTACGCCGAGGTGTGGGGCTGGCCCGGCGCGTCCGGCACGCGCACGGTCGACAGCCACGTGAAGGCGCTGCGCGCGAAGATCGGCGCCGATCGGGTGCGGACGGTGCACGGCGTGGGCTACGCCCTCGAGGCGGTCTCCTCGTGAGCAGCGGTCCCCGCCTGCTCGACCCGGTCCGCTCGGTCAAGGTCAAGCTGGGCCTGCTCATCCTGGCCAGCGTCCTGGTCGCGATCCTCGTCGGCTCGCTGGGCCGTGACGCCGGCGTCGCGCCCTGGATCTCGGTGCCGGTGACGCTCGCGCTGGCGCTCGGCATCACCCAGCTCCTGGCCGTCGGCATGACGTCGCCGCTGCGCGAGATGACCGAGGCCGCGCGACGGATGGCGACCGGTGACTACTCGACCCGGGTCACCGCGACCTCGAGCGACGAGGTCGGCCAGCTGGCCCGGGCCTTCAACCTGATGGCGGCCGACCTGGCCGCGGTCGACCGCCAGCGCCGCGACCTCGTCGCCAACGTCAGCCACGAGCTGCGCACACCGCTGACCGCGCTCACGGCGCTGTTGGAGAACCTCGCCGACGGCGTCTCGCCCGCCTCCCCGGCGACGCTCGAGGGCGCGCTCGCCCAGGCGGAGCGTCTCTCCGCCCTCGTCGGAGACCTGCTCGACCTGGCCCGTGTCGACGCCGGCAAGGCGCCGCTGGCCCTGGCGTCGGTCGACGTGGCCGACCTGCTGGCCCAGGCAGCTGCGGAGGCGACCGGCGATGCCGAGCAGACCGGCCGCCGGGTCTCCGTGGACGTGTCCGCGCCGGAGGAGCTTGCCGTCGACGCCGATGCGGCGCGGCTGCGCCAGCTCGTCGCCAACCTGCTCGACAACGCGACCCACCACAGCCCCGCAGGCGCTGTGGTGCACCTGCGCGCCGCGCCGGCCCCCGGCGGTTGGCGCCTCGAGGTGCAGGACGCCGGCCCCGGCATCTCCCCCGCCGACCGCGAGCGCGTCTTCGAGCGGTTCGGCACGCTCGGCGACCCCGCTGCCACGGGAGGTGGCGGCACTGGCCTCGGCCTCGCGATCGCCCGCTGGGTCACCGACCTGCACGGCGGCTCGATCGCCTTCGTCGACCCTCCTGACGGCAGCACCGGCGCACTCGTGCGCGTCGACCTGCCGGTCACCCCCGCCCGTCCCCCCGTTGCCCCTCATCCGGAGGTCACCGTGACCGAAGCTCCCGCACCCGCCGAGGTGCCGACAGCAGCCCCCACCCCGCCCGGCATCGACGACCTCTTCGGCTCCTTCTGGCCCGAGCGCACCCTCGGCCCCCAGCTGAAGGCCCTCGCTGCCGCGCTCGCGGTCGGCGTCCTCGCCGCGCTCGTGATCCCCGACAACGACCTCGGGCTCGGCACGACGCTGCTCCTGCTCGCCGCGGGCGGCTCCGTGCTCGCCTTCGCCCGCCACCGGCGTACGCCGTTCACGCGGGGCTGCGCGGCGCTCTGCGTGGCCCTCGCACTGGTGCCGACCGTCCGCGACGCCGACTGGATCGTCGTGCCGTGCCTGCTCGCGGGCGGTGCCGTGTGCGTCGCCGGACTGACCCACGGCCGCACGCTGCCGGCGTTCGTGCTGGCGGGGATCGCCTGGCCACTCGCGGGCCTCCGCGGGCTGCCTCTGCTCGGCCGCACGCTCGCGGCGCTGGGAAGCTTCGGCAACGGGGCCGCGATCGTGCGCACCGTGCTGTGGTCGCTGCTCGGGCTCGGCGTCTTCGGGCTGCTCTTCGCGAGCGCCGATGCGGTCTTCGCCGAGTGGACCGATGCCCTCGTACCCGACCTCGGGCTCGACACGGTGATCCCGCGGATCTTCGTGGCGTTCTTCGTCGGCGGCGTGGTCCTTGCCGCGACGTACCTCGGCCTCAACCCGCCCCGCGTCGACGCCGCGACCACGGCGACCCGCCCGGTCGCGCACCGCTTCGAGTGGCTCGCGCCGGTGCTCCTGGTCGACGCTGTCTTCGTCGCCTTCCTCGCAGCGCAGGCAACCGTCGTCTTCGGTGGCCATGACTACCTCCAGCGGACCACCGGCCTGACCTACGCCGAGTACGTCCACCAGGGCTTCGGCCAGCTCACCGTCGCGACGGTGCTGACCCTCCTCGTCGTCTGGGCAGCGGCCCGCAAGGCCCCGCGCGTCACCCCCAGCGACCGGGCCTGGGTGCGGGCGTCGCTCGGCCTGCTCTGCGTGGCCACGCTCGTCGTCGTCGCCTCGGCGCTCTACCGGATGCACCTCTACCAGGAGGCCTACGGCTTCACCCGGCTACGGCTCCTCGTCGACGTGTTCGAGGGCTGGCTCGGCTTCCTCGTGCTGGCCGTGCTCGCTGCGGGCGTGAGCCTCAAGGCCGCGTGGCTTCCCCGTACGGCGCTGCTCACCGGCGCCGGCGTCGTCCTCGCGCTCGCGCTGCTCAACCCGGACGCGTGGATCGCGCGGCACAACCTCGACCGCTACGAGACGACCGGCAAGGTCGACTGGACCTACCTGCAGGGCCTGTCGGCCGACGCCGTGCCGGTGCTCGTCGGGAGGTCCCCCGACGGCTCCGAGCCGGTCATCGGCCGCGACAGCTGGATCGCGTGGAACTGGGGCCGGGTGCACGCACGCTCAGCCCTCCAGCACGCGGGGTGACCCCCTGACAACGCAGAGCGCCCGCCCCGGATCACCGGGGCGGGCGCTCTGTGCGTCGGGTCAGCTCACTTCACGTCGAGCAGGTCGACCACGAAGATCAGGGTCTCGTTGGGCTTGATGACGCCCAGGTCGCGGTTGCCGTAGCCGAGGTGCGGCGGGATGACGAGCTGGCGGCGGCCGCCGACCTTCATGCCCTGCACACCCTGGTCCCAGCCGGCGATGACGCGGCCGCCACCGAGCGGGAACTGGAACGCCGCACCGCGGTTGTACGACGCGTCGAACTCCTCGCCGGTCGACAGCGCGACACCGACGTAGTGGACCGCGACGTTCTTGCCGGCGACGGCCTCGGCGCCGTCACCCTCGACGAGGTCGGTGATGACGAGATCGGTGTAGGTCTGCGTGGGGTCGACGAACTCGACTTCAGGCTTCTGGCTCATGCGTCGAAGTCTGTCACGACCGCCGAGGGCGCGTCGTCACCAGGGCAGGTCGTCGGGCACGTCGTCGGAGACGCCGGTGCGCACCCGGGCCGCCTGGCCGCGCAGCTCCACGACGTCGCCGTCGACGAGCTGGCGCCCGCGCCGGGTGTCAACCTCACCGTTGACCGTGACCAGACCCGCGGGGCAGACCTCCTTGGCCTCGGCGCCGGTGTCGATCAGGTTCGCCAGCTTGAGGAACTGGCCGAGCCGGATCACCTCCTCGCGCACGGGCACGTCGGTGATCGCCGGCCCCTCGGAGGCCCCGTCGCCGCCCTTGCCAGCCCGTCGCAGCCCGAACCTCATCGCAGGACCCAGAACCCGCCGGCGACGGCCGGCACGAGGCCGAGGAGCAGCCACGGCGACAGCCAGCCCTTGAGGTGGATCACCCGCGCACCCACCAGGCCCGCGACGCCGAACGCCGCCGAGTTGGCGAGCAGCACCCACTTGCCGGGGGTCTTGTGGACCATCGTGCCGGCGATCGCCACCCATCCCACGGCCAGCAGCATGGCCACGACGACGACGAGCGCGGACATCACCCAGCGCTGCACACGGCGCACCGACGCGTCGTCGTACGTCGCGGGGCGCTGGGGCAGGGCGTTGGGGTCCATCAGGTGCCGGGCGCGGCGCGGCTGTGCCGACCCAGACGGAGGGCGCTCGGGGAGGTTGCTGCTCATGGCGGCCATTCTCCCCCAGCCGGAGGGTCCTCAGTGCAGGACGACGGTGAGTGCGTGGATGATCACGCCGACGAGGCCACCGACGATGGTGCCGTTGATCCGGATGAACTGCAGGTCGCGGCCGACGTGGAGCTCGATCCGGTCGGAGGCCTCCTTGCCGTCCCACCGCTCAATGGTGTGGGTGATGACGGCGGTGAGCTCGGAGCCGTAGCGCGTGACGACGAAGACGGCTGCGTCGGCGGCCATGCCGTCGAGGCGCGTCCGCAGCTCCGGCTCCGCGAGGAGTCGCCGGGCGAAGGAGACGACCTCCTCCTCGAGCCGCTGCGCCAGCGGGCCGTCGGGGTCCTGGAGCGCGCCGGCGAGCGCGTTCTTCAGTGCCGTCCACAGCGAGATCGCGGTGGTGGTGAACTGCGGGTGGTCGAGCATGCGGAGCTTGAAGCTCTCGGCGCGCTCCTGGGTCGCGGCATTCGTCAGCAGGTCGTCGCCGAGCCGGGCCAGCATCGAGTCGAGCGCCTTGCGCGCCCGGTGGCGCGGATCCTGGCGGATGTCGCCGAGCCAGCGGATCGCCTCGACGTGGAGCCGCTCGGTGACCATCTCGTTGAGCCGCTCCGGCGCCCACCACGGAGCGCGCTCCAGGAGCACGTCGGCGAAGGTCTCCGGGTTGTTGACCAGCCAGCCGTGGAGCTCCTCGAGCGCGAGGTCGACGAGGCCGTGGTGCAGGTCGTCGCGGACCGCCTCGGTGACGAACGTGCCGAGGATCGGGGCGATCGGCTCCTCACGGAACCGCGGCACGAGCGCCATCTCGACGAGGTCGGTGATGTGCTCGTCCTTCACCTTCGCCAGCGCGATCGACGCGACCTCCATGCCCTCCGCGACCACCTTGCGCGCGTTGGCGCGGTCGACCGCCCACGAGCCGATCCGGCGGCTCAGCTCGGCCGCGGTGACCCGGTCGCGGATGATCGCCTCCTGGAGGAAGTTCTCCCCCACGAACTCCTCGAGGCCCCGGCCCAGCTCGTCCTTGCGCTTCGGGATCAGCGCCGTGTGCGGGATCGGCAGGCCGAGCGGGTGCCGGAAGAGCGCCGTCACCGCGAACCAGTCGGCCATCGCGCCCACCATGCTCGCCTCGGCACCGGCGTTGACGAAGCCGAGGAAGCCCTCGCGGCCCAGCGTCGCGGCGTACACGACGGCGGCGAAGACGAGCAGGCCGAGGGCGACCGCCCGCATCCGCCGCAGCGCCGTACGCCGGGCGGCGTCGGCCACGGAGTCGGACGGCGGCAGGGTCGACGGGGCGGTCGACGGGGCCGGGGGCTGCGTCAGCGTGTCCACGCCGGCGATTGTGTCAGGAGAGCGGGGGCGCTGCGGGAGGCGCCACGACGGCGCGGTCGCCGACCAGGAGCGTGGGCGTGACGCCGGCGACGACGGAGGCCTCGACGGGGGTGCCGACCGGGTAGCGCACCGCGTGCTGCTGCCACGAGCGGAGCGTGCGCCCCGACGCGAGGCGGACCGTGTGGAGCACGAAGGCGCCGTGGTACTCGACCGCGACGACCTCGGGACCTTCGCCCTTGCGACCGACGGCCGGCGACAGCGCGACCTCGTGCGGGCGCAGGACGACCTCGACGTCGACGTCGGCGCGGCCCCAGCCGGGGACCGTGGAGACGACGCCGATCTCGCAGGTGAGCAGGGCACTGTGGACGTGGGCCGGCAGGAAGTCGGCATCTCCCATGAAGGAGGCGACGAAGCGCGACGCGGGCGACTCGAAGACCCGCTGCGGCGTGTCGGCCTGCTCGATGTGACCGGCCTGCATGACGACCACCCGGTCGCCGATCGAGAGCGCCTCGGTCTGGTCGTGGGTGACGAAGACGGCGGTGGTGCCCGTCGCGCGCAGCACGCCGACGAGCTCGGCGCGCACCTGCGCCCGGAGGTTCTCGTCGAGGGAGGAGAACGGCTCGTCGAGCAGGACGACGGCAGGCTTGGGAGCGAGCGCGCGCGCCAGTGCCACGCGCTGCTGCTCACCGCCGGAGAGCTCGTGGGGGTAGCGCTTGGCCTTGTCGGCCAGGCGGACCAGGCCGAGGACCTCGGCGACGCGCGCCTTGCGCTCGGCGCGGGGCAGGTCGATGAGGCCGAAGGCGACGTTGCGCTCGACGCTGAGGTGCGGGAAGAGCGCGTGGTCCTGGAAGACCATGCCGACGCGGCGCTTCTCGGGCTGCACGAAGGTGCCCGGGCCGGCGACGACCTCGCCGGCGACCAGGATCCGGCCGCGGTCGGGCCGCTCCAGCCCGGCCATCAGGCGCAGCGCGGTCGACTTGCCGCAACCCGACGGGCCGATCAGCGTCACCAGCTCGCCACGCTGCACCTCGAGGTCGACGTCGACAGCAGCCGGGATCGAGCCGTAGCTCTTGCCGACTCCCTCGAAGACGAGTGCAGGGCTGCTCATCGCTCCTCCTCGAGACGTCGTCGGGCAGCGCGATCGGCCGACCACACCTGGCGGAACAGCAGGAACACCGGGATCACCGCCAGCGCGACGATGATCAGCGCCGGCAGGGCCGCGAGGTTCCAGAGGTTCTCCGTCGCGAGAGAGTAGACCCACACCGAGACGGTGGTGAAGTCGACCGGCCGCAGCATCAGCACGAGCGGCAGCTCCTTGATCGCGTCGATCGTGACCAGCACCGTCGCGACCGCGATGCCGGGCCGGACGAGCGGCGCGTGCACGGTGCGCAGCACGCGGAGCGGGCGCGCACCGAGCGAGAGCGCCCCCTGGGTGATGGACGTCGAGAGCTTGGCGTACGACGCGTCGACGGCCTGGTACGCCGGCCCGAGGAAGCGGACGGCGTAGGCGAAGAGGATCGCGGGCACCGAGCCCGTCGCCAGCAGCCCGAGGCCACCCGGCACGCCGAGCCCCTCGACCCCGTCGTTGAGCGCGCGCAGGACCAGCAGTGTGCCGATGCCCACCACCGCCCCCGGCACGGCGTAGCCGAACGTCGTCAGCTGGGCCGCGGCCCGCACGACCCGGCCGCCGCCCAGGCGCAGCGCGTGGCCGATCAGCAGGGCGAGCACCACGCAGGTGACCGCCGCGAGCACGGCCACGACGAGGGAGTTGGTGAGAGCCTCACCGAAGTCGGCGCTGAGAACGCCCTCGGAGGTCTTGTGCGTCGGCTGGACCGCCCAGCCGACCAGGCGCCCGACCGGCACGAAGACCGCGACGGCGAGGGCCGCGACGCAGACCAGGGTGGCGAGCAGGCCGGTCACCCGGCCCAGCGGCACCGGCTGCAGGCCCGTGCCGCGGCCACCCTTCTGGGTGAAGTGGGCCCGGCCGCGCAGCAGCCGCTCCCCCACCATCACCGCAGCGGCGAAGAGCATCACCATCGAGGCGAGCTGCGTGGCCGAGGCGAAGTTCCACTTGCCCTTCCACACGACGTACGCGCCGTAGGAGACGGTCTGGACGTTGAAGTACTGCACCGTCGCGAAGTCGGTCAGCACCTCCATCATCACCAGCGCCAGGCCCGCGGCGAGCGACGGTCGCGCCAGCGGCAGCAGCACCGCGAAGAAGGCCCGGCGGCGGCTCGCGCCGAGCGTGCGCGCCGCGTCGTACGTCGCGCGGCCCTGCTCGGCGAAGGCGGCGCGCGCCATCAGGTAGACGTACGGGTAGAGCGTCAGCGACATGACGACGGCGCAGCCTGCCAGCGAGGCGATCGAGAACTGCACGTCGAGGCCGACGCCGCGCAGCCACTGCTGCACCGGCCCCGCCGCGTCGAAGGTCGAGAGGAAGACGAAGCCCAGGATGTACGCCGGCATGGCGAGCGGCAGCACGAGCAGCCAGACCAGCACGTTGCGCAGCGGGAAGGTGTACGCCGTCACCAGCCACGCCAGTCCCACCCCGAGGACGAGGGAGCCGAGGCCGACCGACGTCATGAGCACGAGGGTGGTGGTCACCATCTGCGGCAGGTGCGCCGGCAGTCCGTCGGGTCGCTGGGTGCCTACCTCGAGGAGGATCGCGACGACCGGCGCCGCGACGAGGAGCGCGACCATCACCACGAGCGCCGACCACCGCAGCCGGCCGCGTGCGTTGACGCGGCGGACCCGGAGGACGGGGGTCGGGACGAGGGTCTGCGCCATCGGGGTCAGCGACCGTAGCCGACGGCGTCGAGGATCTCGACGGCCTTCTGCTCCTGCTGGCCCAGCTCGTCGGCCTGCAGCGGCGCGGGCTTGAACGTGCCCCACTGCGCGGCCTCGGCATCGGGCTTGACGGCCGGGTTGACCGGGAACTCGTGGTTGCCCGAGGCCATCGCGGCCTGGCCGCTGCGGGCCGCGAGCCACTCGAGCAGCTTCTCGGCGTCGGCCTTGTTGTCGCTCGTCTTCACGACACCGGCGCCCGAGATGTTGACCATCGTGCCGGCGCCCTTCTGCGAGGCCCAGTAGAGCTTCACGTCGAGGTGCGGGCTGTCCTCGAGCTCGCCGGCGACGTAGTAGTGGTTGACCAGCGCGACGTCACAGGTGCCCGCGTCGACAGCGTCGATCAGCAGCTTGTCGTTGGCCATGATCTGCGGCTTGTTGGCGACCCAGCCCTTGACGATCTGCGTGGCCTTCGCCTCGCCGTACAGGTTGATCAGGTGGGCGACGAGCGCGACCTGGTAGGCCTCGCTCTCGTCGCGCATGCAGAGCTTGCCCTTCCACTTCGGGTCGGCGAGCCCGGCGTAGGTGTCCTTGGCGTCGAACTCCGACGGCTTCACCTTGTCGGGGTCGTAGAGGACCGTGCGGGCGCGGGAGACGAGGCCGAACCAACGGTTCTCCTTGTCGCGGTACTCCGCGGGGATCTCGGCGTCGAGCTTCGCGTTGTCGACGGGCGCGAGCAGGCCCTCGCGCGCGGCCTCGTAGAGGTTGCCCGCGTCGACCGTCACGAAGAGGTCGGCCGGGGAGCTCTTGCCCTCCGCCTTGATCCGCTGCAGCAGCTCGGAGTTCTCGCCGCCCAGGAAGGAGACGGTGATGCCGGTCTCCTTCGTGAACTGCTTGAAGACCGCCTCGCTGCCGTAGTGACGGGCCGAGTAGACCTGCAGGTCCGCCGGCTTCTTGCCGAGGCCGAGGAAGGAGCAGCCCGACGTGACGGAGGCCAGCACGAGGCCGGTCGCGACCAGGGCGACGGAGCGGTGTGTACGACGCATGGCGCCATCCTAAGGTGAGCCTCACCTATATTCGACGTGGACTACGTCACGGACATGCGAGAATCCCGCCATGGCCCGCACCGTGATCACCTTCGGCACCTTCGACGTCTTCCACGTCGGCCACCTCCGCGTCATCGAGCGGGCGGCCGCTCTGGGTGACCGCCTCGTGGTCGGTGTCTCGGCCGACGCGCTCAACATGCGCAAGAAGGACCGCCTCCCGGTCTTCTCCGAGGGCGAGCGCCTGGCCATCGTAGGCGCCCTGAAGCCCGTCGACGAGGTCTTCGTCGAGGAGAGCCTCGAGCTCAAGCGCGAGTACATCCTGAAGTTCGGCGCCGACGTGCTCGTCATGGGCGACGACTGGGAGGGTCGCTTCGACGAGTTCAAGGACATCTGCGAGGTCGTCTACCTCCCGCGCACGCCGGCGATCTCGACCACCGCGCTGATCGAGAAGATCTCCGGCGGCTCCTGACGCGTAGGCTGGACCCGCCGTTGCCGCCTTCACGTCTCGGGTCCTCCATGCTGCTGAACCGCCGCTTCGTCCCCGCCCTCGTCGGCGCGGTCCTGCCGCTCGCCCTCGCACCCGGGCTCGTCCTGCCTGCCCGTGCGGCCGGCGACCCCTCCGCTCCCCCGGCTGACTCCTCGCCGCGGGCCCTGCGGGTGCTCGCCCAGGCCGAGGCCACGCTGCAGCAGGCGCTCCCCAGCTCCCTGCGCGGCTCCGGTGGCGCCCGCACGGAGGCCCACGACGCCACGCTCGCCCTCCTCGCGCTGCGGCACGCGCTCCCGCAGCTCGACCGGCGCGACCGGACCCGGGCGCGGGCGCTCTTCGCCCGCCCGGACGGCACCAACGGCACCCGCTACGACCTCAGCTCGACCCGCTGGACGACGACCGACACAGCGGCGGCGAAGTCCACGTGCGACGACCCGACGACGTACGGCGTGCACCCGTTCTGCGTGCACTGGGTCCCGGAGGGCACGACCACCGGCGGCCTGCTCCCCAGCCCGAGCCGCCAGGTCGCGACGGACGATGCCGTGGCGGAGACCGTCCGCGCGATGTCGCACGTGTGGTCCACCGAGATCGGCACGCTGGGCTACCGAGCGCCCCGCGGCGACGGCGCCACCGGCAGCGAGCAGGTGCCGACCGCCGACAAGCTCGACGTCTACCTCGCCGACAGTGGGGCGTCCCGCGGCGGCGCCGTCTACGGCTACGCGGTGCCGGAGGCCTTCACGGGCCAGACCTCGCCCGGCTACCTCGTGCTCGACAACGACTTCTCCTCCGCGCAGTTCGGCACCGCGACCACACCGGATGCTGCGCGCGACGTGACCGCGGCCCACGAGTTCTTCCACCTCGTCCAGTTCGCCTACGACACCGGCGAGAGCAGCTGGCTGATGGAGTCGACCGCGACCTGGATGGAGGAGCGTGCCTACTCCGCGGTCAACGACAACCGCCAGTACATCGCCTCCAGCTCCCTGCACTGGCCGGGCCAGCCCGTCGACACGTTCGTCGCGGGCGACGTCCCGCAGTACGGCACGTGGGTCTTCCACGAGCTGCTGAGCGAGCACCTCGGCAACGCCGTGATCCGCCGGGTGTGGGGCAGGGCGGCCGCGGTGCCCGGCAACAACGCCCGCTCGGCGCTCAGCTCCGCCCTCCGCAGCGAGGGCTCGTCGCTGCTCGCGGAGTTCCGCAGGTTCTCCGGTGGCTCGATCGCGCCCGCGCGCTTCTGGCACGAAGGCGGTGCGTGGCCGCGCGCGGTGATCTCCCGGACGTGGACGCTCAGCCGGGCATCCCGCTCCACCGGCCTCCACGCGACGACGCTCGACCACCTCGCCAGCGTCGACGTGGTGATGCAGCCGAAGTCGACCCTCACCGCCGACTGGAAGCTCCGGATCCACATCGACGGCCCCTCGAGCGGCGGCACGGCGTACATCCTGGTCTTCTTCCGCGACGGCAGCGCGCGCAAGCTGCCGCTCGGCCTCGACGGCTCGGGCAACCGCACCTACAGCGTGCCGTTCTCCGCGTCGAAGGTCTCGCGCGTGGCGCTGGCGCTGGGCAACGCCTCGGCCACCGACGGCCGTACGACGGCGTTCCGCGCGACCATCTGGCGCTGACGGCTACGTGTCGGCGCCCGGCGTCTCGCGGGCGACGAGGCCGAAGAGCGGCGCCGTGAGGTTCTCCAGCGACTGGACCACCGCCGCGTGGCGGTGCGCCAGCGACTCGACGAGCACGGCCAGGTCGGCCTGCACCGTGGCGAGGCTCGCCATGGTGTCGGCGATCTCGCGCTGACGGGTCACGAAGTCCTGCAGCGGCTGGACGCTCGCCGAGGCGAGGTCGCCGACGGCGTTGACCAGGGCGGCGACCTGACGGACCGCCTCGTCGGGCTGCGCGGCCGTGCGGCCCACGGTCACGAGCGCGTCGAACGCCCCGGTGGTGGCGTCGAGCGCCAGCTTCTGCGACTTCGAGAGGAGCGCGAACGGGTCGAGCGGGTGGTCAGCCATGGCCCGAGGCTAGACCGATCCGGACGCCACCGGGAGGAAATGGGGCGCCGGAAATGGCGACGGCCCCCGGGAGGAGCTCCCGGGGGCCGTCGACCAGCTGCGCAGCTGGATCAGCTGATGCTGCGGATGTGACTGGTGGCGAAGCCGACCTCGGCCACCGCACCGACCGGAAGACCGGCCTGAGCGGTCGTGAGGACGACCTTGATGCCGCGGACGGCCGCCTGGCAGCCGTTCTTGTACTGCCCGTTGATGGTCACCGTGGCGATGCCCGCAACGTCGATCACCGTGTTGGGCGAGACCGTCACCGGGATGACCTTGCCGCCGACGGACAGGTTGACGACGCTGAACGACACGCTCGAGGAGCAGACGCCGTCGACACGGCGGCTGTGGGTGGCCACCTTCAGCGCGTCGAGCTTGACCAGGCCGTTGAGGAGGTTGACCCCCGCGACCTCGTTGGTGTTGACGATGTCGCCGTTCTGGTTGTACGTGCCGAAGCGCGTCGACGTCGACGTGGACTTGACGGCGCCCACGGTGAGCACGGCCGGCAGGTCGACGCCCGCGGTCGTGTTGGTGAGCGTCGCGCCGTCACTGCCGTCGAGCGGCGTGGTGAGGCGCGCCGTCGCCGGCGACTCGACCTCGGCGGTGTCGGAGACCTGCGCCTTGATCCGGGTGCCGTACATCTCGCCGGTCAGCAGCGCGCCGTCGGACGGCGGAGCCGGGGCGAAGGTCTGGAACTCCGGGTTGATGCTGATCGTCGCACCCGCCGGCAGGTTGCCCTGCGCGGTGAGCAGCTCGACCGCGATCGCCCAGCCGATGTTCGTGCGCTGGCCCTTCGACTCGCCGGTGGCGAAGTAGTTGAGCGAGACGCGCGCGACACCGGGCACCGAGACCACGTAGTTCTTCGGCAGGTTGAGCGGCAGGGTGACGCCAGCGATCCGCAGGTTGACGAAGTTCGTCGAGCCCGTGGCGGTCGAGGTGCCGTCCGGCTTGAGCAGCGTGTCGATCGTCGAGGTGATCGCGTCGGCGCGGATCAGGCCGTTGAGGACGTTGACGCCCGCGGTCTGGGCCGTCGTCAGGACGCGCGTGCCACCGGTGACGGCACTGGCGGCGTTGGAGGTCGAGACGGCACCCGTGCTCACGACACCGCTGACGTTGACGGTCGCGACGGAGTTCTTGTTCGACGCCGGCACGGCGGTGCCGGTGATGCCCGACTTGGACGTCATGTCGCTCGTGACGAGGCCACTGGCGAGCTTGACGTAGGTGCCGCCGGAGGCGGCGCTGTAGAGCCACGTCGTGGTGGTCGCGAAGGCGGGGGCGGTGACCCCGGCCAGGGCGAGCAGCAGCACGAGCGGCAGCAGGAGAATTCGAAGCGTTCTGGCCATGGGCCCCATCCCAGCGTGAAAGAAAAACGGAAAGCACCTATTGCCACATGCAAAGGTCGTCCCATCGTACCCCCGCAAGCGGCTGCCAAACCCCTGAACACCACCCCTGTGACGCACATGGCAAACGCCCCGGGCCAAGGCCCGGGGCGTTGCTGCCGAAGTGCCGCCGCGCAGTGCAGCGGCCTCGCTCACAGGTGGCGGAGGATGTCCTCGACCCGGTCCTTGGCGTCACCGAAGAGCATCGCCGAGTTGTCGCGGAAGAAGAGCGGGTTCTGCACACCGGCGTAGCCCGAGGCCATGGAGCGCTTGAAGACGATGACGTCCTTGGCGTTCCAGACCTCGAGGACGGGCATCCCCGCGATCGGGGACGAGGGGTCCTCGGACGCGGCCGGGTTGACCGTGTCGTTGGCACCGATGACGAGCACGACGTCGGTCTCCGGGAAGTCCTCGTTGATCTCGTCCATCTCGAGCACCACGTCGTACGGCACCTTGGCCTCGGCCAGGAGCACGTTCATGTGGCCCGGGAGACGGCCGGCGACCGGGTGGATGCCGAACCGGACGTTGATCCCCCGCTCGCGCAGCTGCGAGGTGAGCGAGGCGACGGGGTACTGCGCCTGGGCGACGGCCATGCCGTAGCCCGGCGTGATCACCACGGACGAGGCGTTCTTGAGCAGCTCGGCGACGCCCTCGGCGTCGATCTCGCGGTGGTCGCCGTAGTCGACGTCGGCGGACGGCCCGGCCTCGATGCCGAAGCCGCCGGCGATGACGGAGATGAACGAGCGGTTCATCGCCTTGCACATGATGTACGACAGGTACGCACCGGAGGAGCCGACGAGGGCACCGGTGACGATGAGCAGGTCGTTGTTGAGCAGGAAGCCCGACGCCGCCGCGGCCCAGCCGGAGTACGAGTTGAGCATCGAGACCACGACCGGCATGTCGCCGCCGCCGATGGAGGCGACGAGGTGCCAGCCGAGCAGCAGCGCGAGGACGGTCAGGGCGCCCAGGATGATCGTCTGCGTGTCGTGGTCCTCGACGGTGACGTAGACCGCGGTGAGCACGGCGAAGAGCACCAGCGAGCCGAGGTTGATGAAGTTCTTGCCCGGCAGCATCAGCGGGGCGGACTTCATCCGCGCCGACAGCTTGAGGTTGGCGACGATCGAGCCGGTGAAGGTGACCGCACCGATGAAGATGCCGATCGCGACCTCGGCCTCGTGGATGTTGACCAGGCTGTTGAGCGACTCGTGCGAGCCGAGGACGTGGCCGTTCCAGCCGATCGCGACGGCAGCGAGGCCGACGAACGAGTGCAGCAGCGCGATGAGCTCGGGCATGCCGGTCATCTCGACGATCCGGGCGCGCCACAGGCCGATCAGGGCGCCGATGACCACGCCACCGAGCATGAGCCCGATGGAGAGTCCGCGGCCGTCGACGTAGTCGCTCGCGTCGATCACGGCGACGATGGTCGCGACGAGCGCGACCGCCATGCCGACCATGCCGTAGGTGAGGCCGTTCTTGGCGGACTCGTGCTTCGACAGGCCCGCGAGCGAGAGGATGAAGAGCAGCGCGGCGACGACGTACGCCGCCTCGGTGATCGTGGTGATATCCATCGTCAGTTCCCCTTGCTGAACATCAGGAGCATGCGACGCGTGACCGCGAAGCCGCCGAAGACGTTGATCGACGCGAGCAGGATCGCGATGGCCGACAGGACGGTCACGGTCGTGTCGCCCGAGGCCACCGTCAGCAGCGCGCCGACGACGACGACGCCGGAGATGGCGTTGGTGACCGACATCAGCGGCGTGTGGAGCGCGTGGGCGACCTTGCCGATGACGTAGTAGCCGATGACGATCGAGAGCATCAGCACCGTGAAGTGCCGGCGCAGCTCGTCGGTCGGGGCGAGCGCGTTGAGCAGCCAGAAGAGCGCGATGGCACCCAGCACCAGGCCGACCTTGCGGCCGGCGGCCATCGGGGCCTTCGCCTCCTTCTTCTCGGCCGGGGCAGCAGCCGGAGCCGCGGCGGGGGCAGCCGAGACGGCGACCTCCGGCGGCGGCCAGGTGAGCTCGCCCTCGCGGACGACGGTGATGCCGCGCTGGACGACGTCCTCGAAGTCGAGGACGAGCTGGCCGTCCTTGCCCGGCGTCATCAGCTTCATCAGGTTGACCAGGTTCTGGCCGTAGAGCTGCGAGGCCTGGGCGGGCAGGCGGCCCGCGAGGTCGGTGTAGCCGATGATCGTCACGCCGTTGTCGGTGAGGATCTTCTCGCCCTTGACCGTGCCCTCGACGTTGCCGCCGTTCTGGGCGGCCATGTCGACGATGACCGAGCCGGGCTTCATCGAGGCGACCATCTCGGCGGTGATGATGCGGGGCGCGGGGCGGCCCGGGATCAGCGCGGTCGTGATGATGATGTCGACGTCCTCGGCCTGCTGCGCGTAGAGGGCAGCCTCCTTGGCCTTGTAGTCGTCACCCATCTCCTTGGCGTAGCCCGTGGTGGAGACCTCGGTGTCGTCGGAGACGGAGAGGTACTCACCACCGAGGGACTTCACCTGGTCGGCGACCTCGGGGCGCGGGTCCGTCGCGCGCACGATCGCGCCGAGCGAGCCGGCAGCACCGATCGCGGCAAGGCCGGCGACGCCGGCGCCCACCACGAGGACCTTCGCCGGCGGGACCTTGCCCGCGGCGGTGACCTGGCCGGTGAAGAAGCGGCCGAAGGCGTGGGAGGCCTCCACGACGGCGCGGTAGCCGGCGATGTTGGCCATCGAGGAGAGCACGTCGAGGGACTGGGCACGCGAGATGCGCGGCACCGTCTCCATCGCCAGCGCCGTGATCGGCCGCGCGGCGAGGTCCGCCACGAGGTCCGCGTCGAGCCGGGCGTTGAGAATGGCGACCAGCGTCGCGCCGGCCTTCAGGCCGTCACGCTGCTCCTGGGTCGGGGCGTTGACGCCGAAGACGATGTCGCCGGTCAGCGGGTCGCCGATCGACGCCCCCGCCTCGACGTACGCCTCGTCGGCGAAGCTCGACAGCTCCCCCGCGCCGGACTCGACCACGACGTCGTAGCCGAGCTTCAGGAGCTGTGCCACGGTGGCGGGAGTCGCGGCAACGCGCGTCTCACCCGCCTGGGCCTCCTTGAGAACTCCGATGATCATGCGATCTCCGTTTCGCTGTGGATGCGGGCCCGAGGAGCAACACTGCTCCGGGCCCGTAGCGGGCCTGATCCTAACGACCGCACAGCCTCACCGGCAGGGTTGCCGAGTGCTGGGATCGCGTGGGGCCTGTCACAGGTTTTGCACGTCGAAAGACGCTCTTCTGCAGGTCAGAGCGGTGCCGCGCACGGAAGCGGCGTGACACCGCGGGACCCCACCGCTCAGTGCTCGGGCGGGATGATCCGCTCGTGACCGGACGGCGGCGGCGCGTCCGGCGAGGCCAGCGTCAGCTGGTCGGAGACGGGCAGGCCGGGGTCGGCCTCGCAGATGACGGCGAGCACCGCCTGGCGGCGTTCCTCGCTGGCGACCTCCCCGGAGGCGACGATGCGGCCGCCGGCCACGACGATCCGGACACCCATCTCATGGGTCCGCTCGTCGTCGATGAGCGCGCGCTCCAGACGGCGCGCGAGCTGGACGTCGTTCATGGCGTGCCTCCGGGGACCACGTCGTACACCCGGTACGCCGTGCGGATGACGGGCTGGGCGACGTTGCGGACGGGCACCCCGCCGGGGGTGATACCCTTCTCGACGCCAGCGTGCGCGTGTCCGTGGATCGCCAGGTCGGCGCCGGCCTCGTCGATCGCGTCGCCGAGCAGATAATTGCCCAGGAAGGCCCAGATCTCGGGCGGCTCGCCACTGAGGGTGTCGACCACCGGGGAGAAGTGGGTCAGCCCGACCCGCACGGGCGCGTCGAGCCCCTGGAACGCCTTGCGGAGCAGCTCGGCGCTGTGCTGGCCGTGGCCGGTGAACGCCTTCATCTCCGGCTCGCCGAAGTACGACGCCCGGCGGCCGCTGAAGCCGAGGCAGAAGCCCTTCGCGCCGGCGACACCCACGTCACCGGCCGGGGTGGGCACGACGACGCCCTCCCCCTCGAGCACCGTGATGCCCGCGTCGCTGAGGACCTTGCGGATCTTGAGCTCCAGGTCGGCGTGGTAGTCGTGGTTGCCCAGGACGGTGATCACGGGGACACCGAGGTCGGAGAACTCCTCGGCGAAGACCTCGGCCTCCTCCACGAGCCCGTGCTGGGTCAGGTCGCCCGCGACGAGCAGCAGGTCCGCCTCCTCGGGCAGGGCGGCCAGGGCGGGGCGGTAGCGGCCGCGGATGTCGGGGCCCATGTGGACGTCGCCGACCGCCGCGATCCGGACCGGGTCAGGCGATGCGCTCATGGGTTCCTCCGTCGATGCTGCCGGTGACCCCGGCCCGCGGCGAGCGGCGGTCCGTCACGTCGAGTGACTCCAGCAGCTGCAGGAACGCCGCGGCGAACGGGTTGTGCTGCGTGCGCTCCCGCACGACCTCCCAGTCGACCTGCTCACGCAGGGCGCGGGCGAAGCCGAGCACCGGCCCGAAGTCGCAGGAGTGCTCGGTGAAGGCGAGCATCCGGCACATCAGCAGGTCGGTCGCGCACATGACCGGCATCCGCACGGAGTCGACGCTCCGCTCGTGGCAGCGGTCGAGCAGCGCCGCGTCGACGTCGCCGATCGGGAGCCGGTGGATCAGGTCGACGACGATGTCGTCGAGGGAGACCTTCATCAGCCAGTCCTCGGAGTTGGGGTGCGGGTCGTGGCCGGCGGCGTGGAGCGCCTGGACGGCGTCGTCGATCCGCGACGGCGGGATCACGAAGTCCACGTCGTGCGTGCTCTCCGGGCCACCGCGCGACCACACGGCGTACCCACCGGCGAGGGCGAAGGGGATGCCCGCGCGCTTCAGCGTGGTCGCCACCGACTTGAGCAGCTCGCGCTGCGACTGGAAGTCCCTCATCTGCTCAGTCCGGCGGCTCGGACGCCGGGCTTCCCTCCTCCGTCGTGGTGTCGCTGACGACGTGCATCGCGGCCTCCTCGGCGCTCGCGGCGCCACCGTCGATGCCGACGTCGCGCGCGACCTCGTCCTTCTCGGTGTCGTCGCCGAGGCCCTCGTCAGGAGCGACGAGGCGGCCGGACCGCTCGTCGCCGACCGACCCGGCGGGGGCGGGATCGACTTCGGGTTCGTCGTCGACCTCGTCCTCCGCCAGGCCGTAGGCCACGTGGGAGGCGGGGTCGTCCTCCTCGCGCGCAACGCGCTGGTCGAGGGTCTCCCCCGTCTCCTCCTCGTACGGCGTGGTGCCGAACTCCTCCACGCCTCGCGGCTTCTCGGGCGGTGAGATCCCCTCGTCGAGGACGTCGTCGACGCCCCGGTCGACGAGGGTCTCGTCGGGCTGCAGCTGTCCTGAATCACTCATGGACGGCCGGTACCCGACCAGCCGGTGGTCACACGGGCGGCATCGTGCCGTCGTCGAGACCGCGGCCGCTCATGTCCTCGAAGCCGGCGTTGCCGGGCGAGCCGGGACCGGTGGTGCCGGTCATGCCGGTGGTGCCGGTCGTGCCGGTCGTGCCCATGCTGCCGAGGCCACCGCGGTCGACGTCACCGGGCTTCACCTCGCCGCGCCAGCCACCGGTCGCGCTGCCGGCGTGCTCGATGAAGTCCTTGAAGCGGTCGAGGTCACCACCGACGCGGCTCTGGACGATGTGGAGCATGTCGCCGGCCTTCTCCGCGAAGCCCTCGGGCTCGAAGTCCATGCGCAGGGTCACCCGCGTGCACTTCCCGCCCTCGACCGGCGCGAACGACACAGTGCCGTCGTTCTTCGCACCGCCCGTGGCGCGCCAGGTGATCCGCTCGTCAGGCGTCTGGTCGACGATCTCGGCGTCCCACTCGCGCTCGACGCCGGCGATCTGCGCCTTCCAGTGCAGGTGGGTGTCATCGAGCTGACGGACCTCCTCGACTCCCTCCATGAACTTGGGGAAGGACTCGAACTGCGTCCACTGGTCATAGACCTCGTGGACGGGAACGTCGACCGTCACACTCTTCTCCATGGTCGTCATGGTGATGTTCTCCTCTCTGTGGGCGTGAACCTGCGACGTACCCACTCACCCGGAGATCAGTCGGACCGGGCGCGGCTCAGCCGGCGCCGCCCCGGGCAGCCGCCCAGTTGACGAGGTCGCGGGCCGGGCCGGGCGGCGGCTCGTGGTCGCCCACCCAGACCGCGTGCATCGGGCGGGTCAGGTCGACGTCAGTGACCTTGATGGCGACCAGGCGGCCGGACGCGAGGTCGTCGCGCACGGCGTACCGGCTGAGGGCGGCGGGACCGGCGCCGGCGGCGACGGCGGAGCGCACCGCCGCCGTGCTGGCCATCTCGAACGCCGGGGGCACGGTGCGCAGGTCGCCGAGAGCGCGCTCGAGCACGACGCGTGTGCCCGACCCCGCCTCACGGGAGACGAGTCGGGTGCCGGCGAGCATGGCGGCACTGATCGTGCGGTCGGGACGCTGCGCCCACGGGTGGCGCGCGGCGACCACCACGACCAGCTCATCGACCGCGACCAGGCGGCGCTGCAGCCCCTCGGGCGCCTCCGGACCCTCCACGAAGCCGAGCGCGACCTCGCCGGAGCGCACGAGGGTCGCGACCCGCTCGCTGTTGGCGGCGGTCATCGTGAACTGCGTCGGCGGGATGCCGGCACGCGCCTGCTGGGTGCGGACGGCGACCAGCCAGCCGGGCAGGAGGTACTCGGCGATGGTGAGGCTGGCGGCCACCTCGAGGTGGCCGCGACGGTCCGAGCGCAGCGCGGCGATGCCTGCGTCGAGCTGCTCGGCGGCGTCGAGGATCCGGCTCGACCACTGCACGACGAGCTCACCGGTCTGGGTCAGGTGTGATCCTCGTCGCGTCCGGGCGAGCAGCGGCGCCCCCACCATCGCCTCCATCGTGCGCAGCCGCGAGGAAGCCGCCTGCTGGGAAATGCCCAGTTCAGAGGCGGCGGACGACAGCGAACCGGCGCGTGCGACAACCACGAGGAGCTCGAGGGCACGCAGGTCGGGCACATGGGGGCTCAGCACTCCCACAACCTATCCTTGTGACCACACAACCACAACCTCGTTCTGTGGATCTTGCTTCTCCTCCACAATTGGGGACATGACTCTTCGTGTTGCAGTCGTCGGTGGCGGCCCGGCCGGCATCTACGCCGCTGACATCCTCACCAAGTCCGACGTCGACGTCGCCGTCGACATCATCGAGCGCCTCCCCGCGCCGTTCGGCCTCGTGCGCTACGGCGTCGCGCCGGACCACCCGCGCATCAAGGAGATCATCAAGGCGCTCGACCGGGTCCTCGACAAGCCCGAGATCCGCTTCCTCGGCAACGTGACCTTCGGTGTCGACGTGAAGCTCGAGGAGCTGCAGGAGTTCTACGACGCGGTCATCTTCTCGACCGGTGCGAAGTCCGACCGCGACCTCGGCATCCCCGGCGAGGAGCACTCGATCGGCGCCGCCGACTTCGTCTCCTGGTACGACGCGCACCCGGACGACGCCCCCACCTGGGACTTCGAGGGCGCCACCTCCGTCGCCGTCCTCGGCGTCGGCAACGTGGCGCTCGACGTCGCCCGCGTGCTGGCCAAGACCGCCGACGAGATGCTCGTGACCGACATCCCGGCCCAGGTCTACGAGGGCCTCAAGGCCAAGCAGGTCACCGACGTGCACGTCTTCGCCCGCCGCGGTCCGGCGTACGCGAAGTTCTCGCCGCTCGAGCTGCGCGAGCTCAACCACTCGCCCAACGTCGAGGTGATCGTCCACCCCGAGGGCTTCGACGTCGACGAGCACGGCATGGAGCACATCGGCAAGCACAAGTCGCAGAAGATGGTGCTCGACACCCTCGCCAACTGGGTGGGCCGCGACCCGGTCGGCAAGCCGCACCGGATCCACCTGCACTTCTGCGAGTCGCCCGCCGAGATCGTCGCCGACGAGAACGGCAAGGTCACGGCGTTCAGGACCGAGCGCACGCACTCCCCCAACGCCGACGGCAACGTCGAGGGCACGGGCGAGATCACCGAGTGGGAGGTGCAGCAGGTCTACCGCGCGATCGGCTACAAGTCCGACCCGCTCCCCGGCCTCCCGTGGGACGAGCGCAAGGCGGTCATCCCCAACGACGGCGGCAAGGTCCTCGACATGGACGGCAACCACATCCCCGGTCTCTACACGACCGGCTGGATCAAGCGCGGCCCGGTCGGCCTCATCGGCCACACCAAGTCCGACGCCGCCGAGACGGTCGGCCACCTCCTGGAGAACACCACGGCGAGCGCGCCCCAGCGCTCCGACGAGGCCGTCGACGCGTTCTTCGCCGAGCGTGGCGCCAACGTCTTCACCCACGAGCACTGGCTCAAGCTCAACGAGCACGAGATCGCGCTGGGCGAGGCCCAGGAGCGCCTCCGCGTGAAGGTCCCGACGCGCGAGGGCATGCTCGACGCCGGTCAGGGCTGACACTTCTCCTTCGTCGTACGGCGGTCCGGGTCACCCGGGCCGCCGTTCGGCATTGTCAGGCACACGACGACAGGGATACGGCGATCGGTCTAGTCCATTTGGACCAGGCCGTGCCACCGGAAGTGACGATGTGATTCACGCCACTTCGACCTACGCTCGACCAGGGGGAACTTCTGGGAGGGAGTAGACGATGGGGTATGTGCGCGCCCGCATGCGGACGATCAGTGGTGCAGTGGTGGCAGGAGGGCTGCTGCTGTTCACCGCGCTCGCGCCGGGAGGGGCAGCAGCCGCGGACGCGGTCGCCCCGGTGGCGACGACCACCACGCTGACGATGAACGCCGACGGCACGGGCACCGTCCGCGTGACCGTCGCCGACGGATCGTCGCCGGTCAACCCGGTGGACCTCTGGGTCGACTCGACCTGGCAGCAGACCTTCACCGTCCCCGGGGGCTCGGCGAAGATCGACATCGGGACCCAGCCGCTGGGCGACCACCGGATCACCGTGCGCTACCGCAACACCACGGCGTACGCCGCGAGCCAGGCCTCACTGATGTGGACGGCGCCCGGCACCGTCCAGGTCCCGACCACCACCGCGCTCAAGCTCAACGCCGACGGCACGGGCACCATCACCGTCTCCGCCGACGGCGCCACGCCGACCAATCCGGTCGACTTCTGGATCGACGGGACCTGGCAGCGCGCCTACACCCTCACCAACGGGCAGGCCGCGGTGACCCTCGGCACCCAGCCGCTCGGCGACCACCAGGTCGTCGCCCGCTACCGCGCCAGCAGCACGAGCGGCGCCAGTCAGGCCGTCGTGACCTGGACGGCGCCGGGCACGGTCCAGGCACCGACCACCACCGCGCTCAAGCTCAACGCCGACGGCACGGGCACCATCACCGTCACGTCCCTCGGCGCCGCGCCCACGAACCCGGTCGACTTCTGGATCGACTCGACCTGGCAGCGCGCCTACACCCTCACCAACGGGCAGGCCGCCGTGAACGTCGGCACCCAGAGCGTCGGCGACCACCGCATCACGGCCCGGTACCGCGCCAGCACCCTCACTGCGGCCAGCCAGGTCTCGCTGGTGTGGACGGCGCCCGGCACCGTGCAGGTCCCGACGACCACCGCGCTCAAGCTGAACGCCGACGGCACGGGCACCGTCACGGTCACGGCCAGCGGCGCCACTCCGGTCAACCCCGTCGACCTGTGGATCGACAGCACCTGGCAGCGCGCCTACACGCTCACCAACGGCCAGGCCGCGGTGAACCTCGGCACCCAGGCGCTCGGCGACCACCGGATCACCGTCCGCTACCGCGCCAGCACCCTCACCGCCGCGAGCCAGGCCTCGGTGGTGTGGACGGCACCTGGCACCGTCCAGGTCCCCACCACGACCACGCTCAACCTGAACGCTGACGGGACCGGCACCATCAAGGTGACGGCGACCGGCACGACCGCGGTCAACCTGGCGAACCCCGTCGACCTGTGGATCGACTCGACCTGGCAGCGCGCCTACACCCTCACCAACGGCACGGCGACGTTCGACCTCGGTCCCCAGCCGGGCGGAGACCACCGGGTCACGGTGCGCTACCGCCCGAGCACCACCAGCGGCGCGAGCCAGGCGAGCCTGCCGTGGTCGGTCGTCACCGCCGACCAGGTCCCGACGACGACCACCCTCGACGTCCGCCCCGACGGCACGGCGACCATCGCCGTCTCCGTGAAGGACGGCCAGACCGCAGGAAACCCGGTCGACCTCTGGGTCGAGGGGCGCCCGCAGAGCACCTACACGCTCAAGGACGGCCGCGTCACCGTCGCCCTGGGCAGCCGCGCCGGGGGCGACCTCCCGGTCAAGGTGCGCTACCGCCCGAGCGCCACCCAGCTCGCGAGCACGGCCACGGCGGTCTGGTCGGTCGACACCGCCCCGAAGCCCGACGGTGGGGCGTGCGGCGCGACGGTCGCCAAGGCCGACGGGTCAGCCTGGACCTGCACCTTCGCCGACGACTTCGACGGCAGCACCCTCGACCGCGCGAAGTGGAGCGTGCAGACCAACTTCGCCACCGGGGACGACACCCACCAGGCGTGCTACGTCGACTCACCGCAGAACATCAACGTCGGCGACGGCGCCCTGCACCTGACCGTCCTCAAGGGCGACCCGCAGCCGTGCGCCGGCCAGGGCGGTGCCGTGATGGCGTACACCGCGGGAATGGTGACGACCTCCCACACGTGGTCGCAGCAGTACGGCCGCTTCGAGGCACGCGTCAAGACGACGGCCACGACGCTCCCCGGCCTGCACGAGGCCTTCTGGCTCTGGCCCGACGACCGCTACCCGGAGGGCCAGGGCACCTGGCCCGCGAACGGCGAGATCGACATCGCGGAGACGTACTCGAAGTTCGCGGACCTGGTCGTGCCCTACCTGCACACCGCCCTGGACACGGTCAACGGCATCCTCACCGGCGCGAACACCAACACCAGCTGGAGCTGCACCGGCCACCGCGGGGAGTTCAACACCTACACCCTGGAGTGGACGCCCGACCGGGTCGAGGTCTTCGTCAACGGCAAGTCGTGCGTCGTCAACACCTCCGGCAACGACGCGTTCAAGAAGCGGTACATCATGGCGCTGACCCAGGGACTGGGATCGCAGGAGGGCAACACCCTCGTCGACGACACCCCGATCCCCGCGACCATGACGGTCGACTACGTGCACGCCTGGTCCTGATGCGTGTCGGTGGTGAGCCGGGTCCCCTTCGGCCCGGCTCACCACCTCGCGTGCACAGTGGACAGCATGAGCGACCTCAAGGCCGTCCTGCACCGGTACCTTCAGGCGAGCCGCGAGGCACTCCTCTGGAAGCTCGAGGGGCTCGACGAACGCGACCTGCGACTCCCCCGGACCCCGACCGGCACCAACCTCCTCGGCCTCGTCAAGCACATGGCGAACGTCGAGGCCGGCTACTTCTGCGCCACGTTCGGCCGCGCCTGCCCGGCGCCGGAGGAGCTGGTGCCTGACGCGGCGTTCGACGACGATCCCCAGGCCGACTTCTACGCCACCGCGGAGGAGGACCCGGCCGGCGTCATCGACCTCTACCGCCGCGTCTGGAGCGCCGCCGACGCGACCATCGAGGAGCTGCCGCTCGATGCTCCCGGGCGCGTGCCCTGGTGGCCGCCCGAGCGTGCCGACGTGACGCTGGGCCAGGTGATCGTGCACGTGCTGTCCGACCTCACCCGCCACTGCGGGCACGCCGACATCCTGCGCGAGCAGGCCGACGGCGCGGTCGGCCTGCGCACGGAGGCGACGAACATCCCGGACACCGACTGGGCGGCGTACGTCGCGAAGCTGGAGGCGCTCGCCGACGGCTCCTGACGGCGGAGGACTCGCCGGAGAGTCACGCTCGCCACACTCTGATCCTTGGACAGCCTGTCCATGTCATCATGCGCGCATGACCCAGACCGCCCTGGCCGGACGCAACGGCCGCGCCCCCGGCATGTCCGCCGTCGCCCTCGCGGACGGCACCGTCGTCGCCGTACGGACCATCGGCCCCGCTGACGCGCCCGCCACCGTCGTCCTCCACCACGGCTGGACGCAGGACCACACCACGTGGGACGACGTCACCCCGTTGCTCGCACGCACCCTCCGGGTGGTCCGGTACGACGCGCGCGGCCACGGTCGCTCCGACTCCGGGCCCCGCGGCTCGGCCAGCCTCGACCAGCTGGCTGACGACCTGGCCGAGGTGATCGCGGCGACCGCCCCCACGGGACGTCTCGTCCTCGCGGGCCACTCGCTCGGCGGGCCGGTCCTGCTCGAGTTCGCGCACCGCCACCCCGACCTGATGCAGCGCGTCGACGGCATCGCACTGGTCGCCACGTCCGGCAACGACATCGGCAGCGACATCCTCGGCCTGCCCCTGGCCGTCACCCGCCTCGTGATGCGCGCACTGCCGTCGGTGCTCGGCCCCGCCGGGCTGGTCCCGCTGCGGCGCGTGACCCGCGTCCCCGCGGTGCTCGCTCCGGCGCTGCACGTCGGGCTCTTCGGCCCCGGTGCCGCGACGTCGAGCAACCGCCGGCGTACGGCGGCACAGGTCGCGCGCAGCCACCCGCCGACCGTCGCCGCGCTGGCCCTGGCACTCACGGGACGCGACCTGAGCCACGCGCTGCCGTCGCTCGCCGACACGCGCGTCGCCATCCTCGGCGGCACCCACGACCTGCTGACGCCGGTCGCCCACTCGCACGCGCTCGCGACCGCGCTCCCCCACGCGACCCTCACGGTCTACAAGGGCGCGGGCCACATGCTGCCGTACGAGCGGACGCTCGAGGTCGCCGCAGAGATCACCGCGCTCGCGCAGCCGGCAGCCGGGAGCGCCGTCGTCTGACGCCGCCGCGGGTCAGCCGAGGAGGCCGAGGTCCAGCGTGTGCGCGGTGTGGTCGCGCTTGGCGACCAGGTAGCGCTCGTTGGCCCCCGACAGGTGCACGCCGGTGGGCACCTGCGCCTCGACGGTGATGCCGTAGGCGTCGAGCTGGACCGCCTTGTCGGGGTTGTTGCTCAGCAGCCGGATCCGGCGGTGGCCGAGCGCCCGCAGCATCTGCGCGGCCGCGGTGTAGTCGCGCTCGTCCTCGCCACGGCCGAGGGCCCGGTTGGCTTCATAGGTGTCGAGGCCCTGGTCCTGGAGCGCGTAGGCGTCGAGCTTGGCGTAGAGGCCGATGCCACGGCCCTCCTGGCGCAGGTAGAGCAGGAAGCCGCCGGCCCCGGTGATCCGCTCGACCGCCTCGCGCAGCTGCGGGCCGCAGTCGCAGCGCTGGGACCCGAAGACGTCACCGGTGAGGCACTCCGAGTGCGGCCGCACGAGCGGCACGTCGGCGTGCTCCCAGTCGCCGAGGCCCAGGGCGAGGTGCTCCTTGCCGTCGGCGAGGCCGGTGAAGGTGAAGACGTCGGCCACGGTCTCGTAGCCGTCGGGGAACCGCAGCGGCACCCGGACGCGGGTGCGGACCGCCAGCGACGGGCAGTCGGGGAGGATCGGTGCTTCGGCGGTCATGACGGCTCCCGTCGGATGAGTGATGTGACAACGACTCCCCAACCCGTCGGGCGCGCGCTTCTATTCCGTGTGGGCCCCGTGACCTGCCCGGAGGTCGGCACCGGTGGGCCACGGGTTGGCGACGCAGCCGTGCAGCCCGAGCGTCTGCTGCAGCATCACGGGGGCGGGATCGCCCTTGCCCGTGCAAGGCAGGTGACCGTGACCCAGGCCGTGGCCGACCTCGTGGTTGACCACGTACAGCCGGTACGCCGCGAGGTCACCGTCGTAGCTCGCCGCGCCGTTGGCCCAGCGCCAGGCGTTGATGACCACGTCGTCGCCGTTGCGGCACGAGACCTTGCCCCTGGTGCTCAGCGGCGCGCAGAGCCGGTCGGTCGTGCGCGGGGAGGCGAGCACCACGCGGAGGTCCGCGTCGCCCTCCACCCGGACCATCGGCCGCCCCGTGCGCGCGGGCCAGCTGCGCGGGTCGGCGAGCGTGCGGTCGACGGCGCGGGCGAAGTCAACCGCGCCGAAGGGCAGCCCCCGCTCGACCTCGACGCGGTAGGTCACGGCGCCGGCCGGGACGTCCGCGGTGGGCGCCGCTGCGACGGCGTACGTGCCGGAGGCGCGGAGCGGCACGACCGGGGCGGCAGCGGCGATGACCGGGCGTACGCCGGGCGCCGGGAGCTCGCCGCCACGGACGTCAGCGGCCGCCGCCGACTCGACGAGCGGGTCGGGCGACGCCGACGACGGGCCGGACTGCAGGGCGAGGGGCAGCCCCCCGATCAGGCCCAGGTGGACGACCACCAGCCCGGCGAGCAGGACCGGTCGCGACGCGCGCCGTCGGCGGACGACGGGAGCACGGCGGTGTCCGCCGTGTGCTCCGCGCCGTCGCATTCGGCGAGTCTAGGACTCAGGACCGCGGCTTGGCACCGCGTTGCATGACCTCTGCCTCCTTGCGCAGCGCCCGCGCGGCACCGGGCGTGATCAGGGGCTCGTCGGACGGCTCGGGCTCCGGCGCGGGCTCGTCGTCGACCAGCTCGTCGGTCCAGTCGTCGGCATGGCGACCGGCGGGGCCACCGTGGGCCTCGGCACGCGACGAGGCGGTCGGCTCGTGAGCGACGCTCTCGCGGAGCGGAGCCGGCTCGGGCCTGGGCACGGGGTCGGTGGCGGGGGCGGACCAGGCGCCGGCGCGGGCCTCCTGGGCGTCGCGGGCGTCGTGGTCGTCGTCTCCGGTCACGGCCCGAGCAACGCCGCGGACCGCGCCCTTCACCACTCCGGGGACCGCGACGGCATCGACGGCACGCGCGGCCCGGCGGGTGGCCGACGAGACGAGGGAGAAGAGGCTGTCACCGAGGGACATGAGGGCTCCTTTCGAGCACGGGGTGTTCGCACCCCGGTGCCCGTGAGGCCCCGTTCCATGCCGTCAGCGACGCTTCGGGACCAGCGTGACCCACGCCAGCGCGACACCGAGCCCCGCGGTGGCCGGACCGACCATGGCGTACCAGCTCGCCCCGTCGCCGGGTCGCCGAAGGCACCGAGGCCGATCGCGGTGATGACCGCACCGAGCACCAGGAGGACGAGCCCGAAACCGGCTCCGAAGTAACGCATGCCCGGAGCGTAGTGCCGCGGCGGCAGCGCTCAGGAGAGGGCACTCAGGTAGGCGTCGCCGAGGCCGCCGGCGCCGAGGATCGCGCAGACCGCACCGAGCAGCATGAACGGCCCGAACGGCACCGCGGTCCGGCGTCCTGCGCCACGCCCCACGATGAGCAGCACGCCGACCACGGCCCCGAGCAGGAAGGCACCGAACGCTCCGGTCAGCAGGGTCCCCCAGGACAGGTACGCCATCATCGCGCCCACCGGGGCGGCGAGCTTCACGTCACCCCAGCCCATCGCGCCGGGCGCCGCGAAGGCGATCGCCAGGTAGACCGCGCCCAGCACCGCTCCCCCGGTCACCGCGCGCACCAGCGAGGCGGGATCCCCGTCGGCCGCCAGCAGCACCGGCAGCACGACGTACAGCGGGAGGACGATGACGTCCGGCAGGCGGCGTACGTCGAGGTCGATGAGCGAGAGCGCGACGCCGCCCGCGGCGAAGGCGAGGTACGCCGGCAGCAGGGCCGGGCGGTCGGCCAGCCGCAGTGCCACGACCGCGAAGAGCAGCCCCGTGCCGAGCTCGACGAGCGGGTAGCGCGCGCTGATCGGCGCCGAGCAGTCACGGCACCGGCCCCGCAGCAGCAGCCAGCCGAGGACCGGCACGTTGTCGCGCGCCCGGATCTCGTGGCCGCACGACGGGCAGGCGCTCGGCGGACGGACCACCGACTCACCCCGCGGCACGCGGTGGACGACCACGTTGAGGAAGGACCCGATGAGGAGCCCGAGGACTCCGGCGATGGTGGCCGATGCGACTGGAGGCACTGCGCTCACTTCTGCTCCGACCAGCTCAGGACCTGCACCTTGCGCTCCCCCGGTTTCGGCGCGAGCAAGCCCGTCACGCTGTCCACCGGATCAGTCAGCATGACGCGCGACGTCAGCGCAGGTGTGCCCGTGGTCGAGCAGGGCCCTGATCCGGAGCAGAGGAAGACCTTGAGGTCGACTGCCGTGTTGGCGCGTCCGAAGGCCGGGCCCTGGTTGGGGATCGACACGACCGGGTAGGCGAACGGGAACGAGTTCCTGCTGTCCATGTGGGCGTACATCGCGACCAGCCCCCAGCGCAGCGACACCGTCCCGGTCTGGTTTCCGAGGGCCAGGTTGAGGCCCGCACCCGGAAGGTAGGTCACGCCCTGGACCACGAACTCGCCCTTGAAGTTCGAGCCGTTGCCGTCGTCGATGACGTTGCAGGTCAGGCTCTCGACGCAGTTGCCCGGGATGGCGAGGGAGGTCTCGCCGCGCAGCTTCGGGGTGAAGTAGGTGATCACCAGGGAGACGGCGTCGACGTTCGCGGTCGCATTGCCCTTGGCGGCTTCGCTGAACGCCACCGACAGGTTCGAGAACGTGCTCCCGCTGTGGACGGCGTCGGCCAGCAGCGCCGTGAGGTCGAGCGAGTCAGCGTGCGACGCCGTGCCTGCCGTGATGCCAGACGTGGTCGTGAAGCTCTGGTTGCTCGAGCCGAGCGTGACCTTGAGACTCGGAGCGATCGAGCTGCCGTTGCCGGTCACCCTCTCGTCGTGCTTCACCTTCAGAGTCGCGGACTGGATGTTCGAGCCCGGAGGGATCGTCCCCGCCGGCAGCGTGAATCCGCCCATCGTCAGGGTCGGCGGGTTGGGCGAGTTCGCCGAGTTCGCATTGCCGTCGCTGTACGTCGCCTGCGCACCGCCACTTGCACCGAGAGCAGCGACCAGGCTCCCGCTCGGCGTCGCGGTCCAGTCGTCGACCTGGCTTCCGCCGTTGCTCCGCTTCGTGGTCGTCGCCGTGCCGGGCACCATCGTCGGGGTCGAGGCGGGCGTGGCGTACCCCGAGGAGACCTTGCCCCGCTCCGCCGTACTGCCGTCGAGGCCGAAGACGGCGATCGGTGCCTGCGTGGCGTTCGACGAGGCGCAGATTTCGATCGACCCACCGTTCGGCACCATCTGGCTGTCGCCACCGAAGATGAACTGGACACCGTTCGCGCTCGGTGAGTCAATCGGGTTCACGCACGATCCCGGGACCGGACCTCCGGTCGACACACCTCCGACCAGGGACCCGTTCACCTTCCACACGTCGCCACCAGTGGTCGACATCGTGCTCTGACCCCTGGTCGGGTCCTGCACGTTGTTGTGGAAGTCGAAGTAGTAGGTGCCCGGGGTGAAGACGGCGGGCGCGCAGCCCGCGGTCGCCGCCGTCAGGGCCACCGCATCGTCGTAGTACCCCGGCTGGAACGTGCACCCGGACCAGGTGCCGAGCCGCCAGTTGCCGTTGCTGTCCGTCGGGATCGCGTTCGGCGTGCGGCTCGCGTGGGGGTCGCCGACGGCGGCAGCCGAGGAGCAGTTCTTGCCGCTGTCCGCGATGACCGAAGCGACGCTGTTGCACGAGCCGGCGACGACGGCGCCGTTGGTGTAGAGGTTTCCGTTGTTGATGGCGAGCTGGCCCTGCACGGCGATGTCGCCGTGGATCGCGAACTGGTTGCTGTTGCCGCTGCCGAGCACCTTCAGGTCGAGGGCAGGCGTGGTGCTGCCGAGGATGGTGACCGCTCGTCCCGCGCCGCCGCCACCCGAACCGCCGTTCGGGGCACCGCCCGCGATCGGGTTCGCCGGGCCGGAGTCGAAGACGCCCGTGCCGACAACGGGTGCGCAGGTGACGGTGGCCGTCTGCGTCAGGCCGCTCTGGTTGTCCTTGTAGAAGCCAGGGAGGGTGACGGTGGTCCGGGGAATCGGGTGGTCGGCCGTGCCGGTCGCGCCGAAGCACCCGGTCTGGTCGACGTTGTTGTCGAAGACCCAGGACGGGCGGGAGGCGCTGATGAAGTCCGTCGGGAGGGAGACGTCGGGGCCGGCAGGCTTGGTCCCCAGCCCACTGCCGTACTGCAAGTCGCTGATCGCGACCTTGGCGGCTGCATCCGCGGCGTACCCGGCGCCGGCGACCTTCCGCAACTGCACAGTCGCGGCGAACTTCGCGCCGCTGGTGGTCAGCAGCGCGCCGGTGACGAGCGCGACCGTGGTGACCACGATCAGGGCGAAGATCAGCATCGCCCCGTCGTCGGATTTCCTCATTGCACGCAGGAGTCGAAGGCGACGGATCATCCCTGCCTCCTCTCAGCGGTCAAGACGGTGGTGTAGCCGGTGGAGTTGTGGACCTGCTGTCCCTTGTCCTGGACCTTCAGCGTGATCGACACGGATGCGGGAAGCGGGCTCGTCGACGCGCAGCTCACCGACGCGCCGGCACTGTCAGCGCAGGCGACCGTCGGAATCTCGGTGAGGAAGCGGGCGACGACGATGTCCGTGCTGCTGCCGCCGCAGCGCTTGCGGTGCAGGATCGTCTGGCCACCCGCGGTCGTCGCGTAGTAGACGGCGTACTTGCGCGAGGCCCCGCTCCAAGCAGCGAGCACGTCGGTGGGGCTTCCCGTCTGGTAGTCGTTCCAGCCGATCGTCACGACCGGGTTGGCCGCCGTGCAGCCGCCGGCGCCGCTGTTCGTCCAGACGGACTGCTCTGCAGGGAGGGGGTTCAGGTCCCCCGAGACGAAGCCGTGGATGCCGAGGCTGCTCACGTCCTGCTGCCAGTACGCCGACACGAACTGCTGGTCCGAGGACTCGTTCATCCGGGTGGTCGTCTCGTTGGTCTGCCGCATGAACTCGAAGACCATCGCGGTGAGGGTGATCATCACGATGGTGAGCATCGAGATGGTCACCAGGAGCTCGACGAGCGTGAAGCCGTCATCGGAGCGAACGCGGCGCACCCGCCGGATCCACGTCAGCATGCCGTCGCCCCCGGCGTACCGCTGCAGGGCTGGCGCAGGATCACGGTCATCTTCTCCGAGGCGGCGTGGCCGGCCACTCCCCCGATCCCGACGGTCAGCTCGACCCGTTGGGCCCCTCGGTCCGTGCTGCACGCGCCCCACGCAGCACCGTTCCATGACTGGGCGGCTGACTGCGTGACGATCGTGTACTTGCTCGGGATCCCGGCAGCGCCCTTGGTCGCGGCCGTGACGTACGCTCCCGCCGCCGCACAGGGCTTGTATCCACCGGTGGTGTCGATCGACCGCTGGATCGCCTCCGCCAGGCTCCTGACGTAGGCCTGTCCAGTCGCCTGCTTGCGCCCGAGGTCGGACGACTTCACCAGGAATGAGAAGCCGGCCATGATCGCGACGCCGGCGATGCCGAGGATGACGACGGCGCAGAGCAGCTCGATCAGGGTGTCTCCCTGATCGCAGCCAGGACGCCGGCGGCGCGGCGGGGACGACCGCATCAGACGTCGACCTGGCCGAAGATGCCGTACATCGCCGAGACGAGCGCGACGGCGACGAAGCCCACGATGAGGCCCATGAAGATGATGACGGCGGGCTCGAAGAGAGCGGTCAGCTTCGCGATCTTGTAGTCGAGCTCAGCCTCGTAGTACTCCGCCGTCACCTCGAGCTGGGTGTCAAGGGAGCCGGTGTCCTCACCGACGCGCAGCATCGACGTCGCCGTACCGGGGAAGAGGCGCGTGCGCGCCAGTGGTCCCGCGACACCCTGACCCTCGAGCATCTGCTCGGTGACCTCGTTGAGCCGCCGGATGAAGACCCGGTTGCGCAGCGCCTCGGTGGTGACCTCGAGGGCCTCGGTGAGGTTGACGCCGGCGGAGACCATCGACGCCAGCACGCGGCAGAACCGCTCGACCAAGGCGTACTGGATCGCCTCGCCCAGGACCGGGACCTTCAGGAGCAGGCTGTCACGGAGGTACTTGCCGCGCTGGAAGCGCGTCACGACGAAGACGAGCAGCACCACCGCGGCGATGCCCCCGAGCACCGCCCACCACCAGTTGCCCATGAAGTCGGTGAGGCCCATGAGCATCCGCGTCGGCAGCGGCAGCTCCGCGTCGAGGTCAGAGAAGAACTCCTTGAACTTCGGCAGCACGTAGACGGCCAGGACGACCACGGTCACCACCGACATGCCCGCCACGACGAGCGGGTAGGTCAGCGCCGACTTGATCTTGCGGCGCGCGGCGAGGTCGCGCTCGATGTAGCGCGAGAGTCGCGCGAGCACCGAGTCGAGCTCACCGGTCAGCTCGGCCGACCGCACGATGCCGCGGAAGAACGGCGGGAAGACCTTCGGGAAGTGGTCGAGGCAGTCGGAGAAGCGCTCGCCGCTGCGCAGGCCGTCCTCGATGTCGTTCATCATCCGGCGGACCGAGGAGTTCTCGCTCTCGGCGCCGATCGTGTGCACGGCCTCGAGGATCGGCAGGCCCGCGCGCAGGAACGCCGCAATCTGGCGCGAGAGGTGCATGACCTCCTCGCGCTTGATGCGCGGGCCGGAGATCTCGTACTGGAGGAAGCTCCGCTTCTCGGTCACCCGCAGGTCGCGCAGCTCCCGCTCGTAGAGGGCGATCTCCGCGTCACCGCGGCTGGGCGCCTTCTGCGTCCCCTTGACGCGCGCTCCCTCGAGGTCGACCCCCACATAGGCGAACTTGGGCATCTCAGACTCCTGCGACGTAGATGGACCGCATGACCTCTGCGGGGGTGGTGATGCCCTCGGCGACGAGGCGGGCGCCCTGCTCCTGCAGCGTCCGCATCCCCTGGCTCCGGGCGAGCTTTCTCATGTCGTCCTGCGGCACCCGGTCGACGATCAGCTCACGGACCTCGTCGGTGACGGTGAGCAGCTCGTAGACGCCGATCCGCTCGAGGTAGCCGGTGTGGGCACAGAAGTGGCACCCCACACCATGGGTGAAGCCACCCACCGGCTCCTCTCCCCCGAAGCTGTGCAGGAAGCCAAGCTCCTCGATGGTCGGGTCGTAGGGCTCGAGGCACGACGTGCAGCTGCGGCGTACGAGGCGCTGTGCCATGACGGCACTGACGGACGAGGCGACCAGGAAGGCCTCGATGCCCATGTCGAGCAGCCGGTACAGCGCCGAGACCGCCTCGGTGGCGTGGACCGACGACAGCACCATGTGGCCCGTGAGCGCGGACTGTACGGCGATGCGCGCGGTGTCGACGTCACGGATCTCCCCGACGAGGATGACGTCCGGGTCCTGGCGCAGGATCGACTTGAGGCCGCCCGAGAAGGTGATGCCGGCCTGCTCGTTGATCTGGATCTGGTTGATCGAGTCGAAGGTGTACTCGACGGGGTCCTCGATCGTCATGATGTTGCGCTCGGGGGTGTCCAGCTCCCCCAGCGACGCGTAGAGCGTGGTGGTCTTGCCGCCGCCGGTGGGTCCGGCGCAGACGATCATCCCGTACGGCTGGTGCACGAGGCTGCGGAAGCGGTCAGCGGTGTCGAGCGGCATGCCGAGCTGGGCGAGCTGGAAGAGCGGCCGGCTCTTGTCGAGCAGTCGCATGACGACCTTCTCGCCGCCGATGACCGACGTCGTCGACACCCGGATGTCGACCTCGCGGCCCTCGACGCTCATCGAGATCTGGCCGTCCTGGGGACGGCGGCGCTCGACGATGTTCATGCCACCGAGGATCTTGATCCGGCTCACCAGCGCGGGGCCGATGGAGCCGGGCAGGTCGAGGATGTCGTTCAGTGCGCCGTCGATGCGGAAGCGGACGCGGACCCGCTCCCCTGACGGCTCGATGTGGATGTCGGACGCGCGGTCGCGCAGGCCCTGCGTGATCACCTTCTGCACGACCTGGACGACGGGGGCGTCCTCATTGGCCTGCGCGGACTCGAAGACGCTCGCCTCGCGACGCAGGTTGTCGCGGGCCTCGAAGGCGCGCACGTGCGTGCCGACCTCACGCGTCGCCTTGTACTCCGTCTCGAGCGCCCGGAAGAACGACCGGTACGTCGCGACGACGGGCCGCACGGGCCGCCCGACCGCCTCGGCGACCAGCGCCACGTGCTCCGGCGACGGGTCGAGCAGCGCGACCGTCACCTCGTCGTCGGTGAGCGCGATCGGGACCGCCGCGAGCTCCTGCGCCCGCTCGCGCGTCAGCAGGGCGACCGCCTCCGGCTGCGGGTCGTCACGGAAGTCCACGACCTCGCAGCCGAAGTTCTCCGCGACCAGACGGGTGAGCACGTCGTCGGTCACGACTCCCTCACGCATCAGCTCCGCAGCGAGCCCGCTCTCGGGCGCTCCGGCACGCAGCGCGTCGAGCTGGTACGGCTCGATCCGGCCCGCGGAGACGAGCAGGCGCGCGATCCGCTCGTCGTACGCGTCAGTGGAGGGTGCCGGAGGTGCGACAGGCTGGGGGCGGCCCTTGAACCTCATGGCTCACGACCCGACTGCGGACACGCGCGGTCGCGAGATGACGTCGTGCGGGTGGATGCTGCGGGCGCGGGCCTCCTCCTCGGAGACCACGCCCTCCTGGACGAGGAGCGAGAGCGACTGCTCGAGCGTGCTCATGCCGTCGCGGGTGCCCGTGAGGAGGGAGTTGCGCAGCTGGTGCGTCTTGCCCTCCTTGATCAGGTTGCGCACGGCCGATGTCGCGGTCAGCACCTCGTACGCCGCGACCATGCCGCCGCTGACCCGCGGGATGAGCCGCTGGTAGACGACGCAGCTGAGGGCGGCGGCGAGCTGGACCCGGATCTGGGCCTGCTGCTCGGCAGGGAAGACGTCGATCATGCGCCCGAGCGACTGGGCGGTGTCGTTGGTGTGCAGCGTCGCGAAGACCAGGTGGCCGGTCTCGGCAGCGGTGAGGGCGAACTGGATCGACTCGAGGTCGCGCATCTCGCCGACCAGCAGGACGTCGGGGTCCTCGCGCAGCACGCTGCGGAGTGCGTCGTGGAAGTCGTCGGTGTCCGTGCCGACCTCGCGCTGGTTGACGGCCGACAGCTTGTGGTCGTGGACGTACTCGATCGGGTCCTCGATGGTGATGATGTGCGCGCCGCGCTGCGAGTTGATCAGGTCGATCAGCGACGCGAGCGTGGTCGACTTGCCCGAGCCCGTCGGCCCGGTGACGAGGATCAGGCCCTGGTGGCGCAGCGCGAGGTCGCGAACGATCTCCGGGATCCCCAGGTCGTCCGGCGACGGGATCTCCCGCGGGATCATGCGCAGCGCCACCGCGGTCAGGCCGCGCTGGGTGAAGGCGTTGCCGCGGATCCGGGCCTGGTCCCGCCACGAGAACGAGAAGTCGTACTCGTGCTTCTCCTCCCACGCGTTGCGCTGCTCAGTCGAGAGCACCTCGTCGAGGAGGGCGTCGGTGTCCGCCGCGGTGAGCACGCGGGCACCCGGGATCGGCGCCAGTCGCCCGTCGACGCGGAGCATCGGTGGCAGGCCGACGGTCAGGTGCAGGTCCGTGCCCTTGGCCTGCCAGAGCTCGTCGAGCAGGTGGTCGACGGTGGCGCCGACGGAAGTCAGGTGGCTGTGCATGCGTGCCCTCGCGGTGGGAGTGGGAGGAGAGGAGCGGTGCGGGAGGGCCGCCGTACGACGACGGCCCTCCTCGTGATCGCGAGGGATCAGCAGATCGAGCCGGTGACGGCGCCGGTCGTCGAGTCGACGGTGATCGTGTACTTCGACGACGACGGGATGCTGCGGATCAGGCCGGCGGCCTTGAGGCCGGCAGCGTCGGTGTACGAGCCACCGGGAATCGACGTTCCGTTGCCAGCGTAGTAAGCCTCCTCGGCAACGCTGAGCGTCTCGACGTCGGACTTGCACGCGGCCTTCTCACCCTTGTCGGTGATGCCCTTGACGGAGAAGACGACGATCGCGGCGAGGATGCCGAGGATCACGATGACGATGAGGAGCTCGATGAGGGTGAAGCCGTCGTCGTTGCTGGTGCGCCGACGGGAGTCGAGGGAGAGTGCCATGACGGTGGGTCCTTTGGAGGGGAGGGACGTGGACCCCGAGATGTCCTTGAGACAACACCCAGTCCAATGCAGCACGCGAGGCCAAGGGGCCTTATTGGTACTAGTCACTTTTGAACTGGGGTCCCACCCCAGTGGCCCGTGCCCGACCACCCCAGAGGTCCCCCGACCCCGTCCGGGCCCGCCGCAGTGAGGGCACAGTGCCTCAGCACGCGTCGCAGCGGCTGAGGCCCTCCTGCGCGTCCGCGAGCGCACCCTCCCGGCAGTCCACACAGAGCTCGGCGAGCACGCTGGCGGCCGGCACCCTCCAGAAGACCTGCCACCCCAGGGTCACGACGCCGCAGGCGGTCATCGGCTCGCCGATCCGCTTGACGTGTACGGCGCCCCAGGGTCGCGGCTCGCCGTGCGGGCCGGTCTGGCGGTGCCGGGCGGTCACGAACCAACCGGTGAGGCGGGGGCTGCTCGGGTGGGCGGACGCGGTGCCCATCAGGGTCTCCTTGTCGTGGGAGGACGGCAGGACGCGGTCAGACGAGGTTGCCCGCGCCGTCGGTGACGGCCGCGAGAGCGGCGTGCTCCTCGTCGGTGAAGACCCGCGAACGGGTCAGGAACCGGACGCCGTGCGGCGACTCGAGCGAGAAGCCCGCGCCGCGGCCGGGGACGACGTCGATGGTCAGGTGGGTGTGCTCCCAGTAGGCGAACTGGGCCTTGCCCATCCACACGGGGACCGGTCGGTCGAGGCCGATGTCGAGGTCGCCCAGGTGGATGTCGGAGGCTCCCGTGAGGAACTGGCCCTGCGGGTAGCACATCGGGGCGGAGCCGTCGCAGCAGCCGCCGGACTGGTGGAGCATGAGCGGGCCGTGGTCCACGGTGAGGCGGCGGAGGAGCTCCGCCGCCTCACCGGTCACGTCGACCCGGCGTACGTCAGGGTGAGTGGTCACCGGGTCGCCGCCTGTCAGAAGAAGCCGAGCGCGTCGGGCGAGTAGGACACGAGCAGGTTCTTCGTCTGCTGGTAGTGGTCGAGCATCATCTTGTGGTTCTCGCGACCGATGCCGGACTGCTTGTAGCCACCGAACGCCGCACCCGCCGGGTAGAGGTGGTAGCAGTTGGTCCAGACGCGACCGGCCTGGATCTCGCGGCCGGCGCGGTAGGCCTGGGCACCCTCGCGGGACCAGACACCGGCACCGAGGCCGTAGAGAGTGTCGTTGGCGGTCTCGAGCGCCTCCGTCTCGTCGGCGAAGCGGGCGACCGAGACGACGGGACCGAAGATCTCCTCCTGGAAGATCCGCATCTTGTTGTGGCCCTCGAAGATCGTCGGCTTCACGTAGTAGCCGCCGGCGAGGTCGCCCTCGAGGATGTTGCGCTCGCCGCCGGTGAGCACCTTGGCGCCCTCGGCCTTGCCGATCTCGATGTAGGACAGGATCTTCTCGAGCTGGTCCTGCGACGCCTGGGCGCCGATCATCGTGGCGTCGTCGAGCGGGTTGCCCTGGATGATCTTCTCGACCCGGACCACCGCGTCGGCGAGGAACTCGTCGTAGATGGAGTCCTGGATCAGCGCGCGCGACGGGCAGGTGCAGACCTCGCCCTGGTTGAGGGCGAAGAGCGCGAAGCCCTCCTGCGCCTTGTCGTAGAAGGCGTCCTTCTCGGCAGCGACCGAGTCGAAGAAGATGTTGGGGCTCTTGCCGCCGAGCTCGAGCGTGACCGGGATCAGGTTCTGGCTGGCGTACTGCATGATCAGGCGGCCGGTGGTGGTCTCGCCGGTGAAGGCGACCTTGGCGATCCGGCTGCTGGAGGCGAGCGGAGCACCCGCCTCGACGCCGAAGCCGTTGACGACGTTGAGCACGCCGGCCGGCAGCAGGTCGGCGATGACCTCGACGAGCTTGAGGATCGACCACGGCGTCTGCTCGGCCGGCTTGAGCACGACGCAGTTGCCGGCGGCGAGCGCCGGGGCGAGCTTCCAGACCGCCATGAGGATCGGGAAGTTCCACGGGATGATCTGCCCGACCACGCCGAGGGGCTCGTGGAAGTGGTAGGCCACGGTGGTGCCGTCGAGCTCGCTGCTGGAGCCCTCCTGCGCGCGGATCGTGGCGGCGAAGTAGCGGAAGTGGTCGACGGCCAGCGGCAGGTCGGCGGCGAGCGTCTCGCGCACCGGCTTGCCGTTGTCCCAGGTCTCGGCGACGGCGAGCTCGGTGAGGTGCTCCTCGATCCGGTCCGCGATCTTGTTGAGCAGTACGGCGCGCTCGGCTCCGGTGGTCCGGCCCCAGGCAGCCTTCGCCGCGTGGGCGGCGTCGAGCGCCGCCTCGACGTCCTCGGCCGTGCCACGCGCGACCTCGGTGAAGGGCTTGCCGTTGACCGGCGAGATGTTCTCGAAGTACTGACCCTTGATCGGGTCGACCCACTCGCCACCGATGAAGTGGCCGTAGCGGGGCTGGACGGAGACGAGCGAGTCCGGCGTGCCGGGGGCTGCGTAGACGGTCATTTCTGGCTCCTGCGAAGGTGAAAGGGGACGTCGGCTGTGACGCCCTTCACACACGCTAGGAACCGCCACGTTGCAGCCACGTTGCCGCCGGAGGACGGTCCTGGCGACCTCTCCGGACGGACAGGAAGACCCCGTCCGCGGCCCCCGGGGTTGCAACCGCGTTGCAACGTCGACGGGCCTACGTTCGCCGGATCCCGACCCCCACCCGGACACGCTCCGCAGGAGAAGTCGATGTCGATGTTGACGGCGGCCCTGCCGCCCCCGCGCTCCACGGATCGGTTGCTGAAGTTCCAGATCCCCGAGATGGTCTTCGGCCTGGACTCGCTCGCCGAGGCCGGGTTCTGCGCCGGACGGCTCGGTGCGCGCCGTCCCTTCGTGGTCACCGACGCCGGCCTGATCGAGGCCGGCTGGGTCGCCGAGCTGCTGCACCACCTGCGCGAGGTCGGCCTGTCGCCCCAGGTCTGGACCGGCGTCACACCGAACACCAAGGACCACGAGATCGCGGCGGGCCACGAGCGGTACGTCGAGAGTGGCGCCGACGTCATCATCGGCATCGGTGGCGGGTCCGTCCTCGACGCCGCCAAGGGCATCGCGATCCTGAGCGGCAACGGCGGCTCGATCCACGACTACGCCGGCGTCGACCGGGTGCAGAAGCCGATCCCGCCGCTGCTGATGATCCCGTCGACCGCGGGCACGGGATCGGACGTGTCGCAGTTCTGCATCGTCACCGACACCGCCAAGTCGGTGAAGATGACGATCATGGGCCGCTCGATCGTGCCCGACATCTCGCTGACCGACCCGCGGCTGCTCACCACGATGCCCCACGACCTCGCAGCAGCGACCGGGCTCGACGCCCTCACGCATGCCGTCGAGGCCTTCGTCTCCCTCGGCCACAACCCGCTCGCGGACGGCCACGCGCTCTCCGCCGCGCGACTCGTCGCCAATGCGCTGCGTCGCAACGTCGAGTCGCCGGGCGACGAGAAGGCGCGCCTCTGGATGGCGCAGGCCAGCCTCGAGGCGGGGCTCGCGTTCTCCAACTCCATCCTCGGCGCGACCCACGCGATGAGCCACCAGGTCGGCGGCCTGCTCGACCTGCCGCACGGCGTGATCAACGGCGTGCTCCTCCCCCACGTCATCCGGTTCAACGCGACCGTGGTCCCGGAGCGGTTCGCCGCCCTCGCCCACGCCATGGGCCTCCCGGTCGACGGCGTCCCCGACGGCGTGGCGGCCGAGATGCTGGCCGACTTCGTCCAGGACCTCGCCGCCTCCGTGGGCGCCCCGCGCCGGCTCGGCAGCCTCGGGGTGACCTCGGCGGACGTCGTACGCATGTCGGCGACCGCGATCGAGGACGCCTGCCTCGCCACCAATCCGCGCCCGGCCGACATCGACGACATCGCGTCGATCTTCCACGAATCGCTCTGACCGTGGAGCAGCTGCAGGAACCCCCGCCGGCGCTCGCGCCGGACCTCGCTGCGCTCACCGGCGTGCGGTCGGGCAAGCGCACCTACTACTCGGAGTTCCAGCGGTCCAACGAGCGCCTGGCCCGAGCGGTCGCAGCGATGGACTCGATCTCCGGCGCGCTCGTCCATCCCGTCGAAGGTCCGCGCCTGCTCCTCGAGAAGATCATCAGCGTCGCGCAGCACCACCTGCAGGCGACCTGGGTCCTCCTCGCGCTGGCCGGCTCGGCCCTCCCCGGCACCCGGCCGCGGTTCCTCGCCATCGACGCGACGGGCCGGATCCTCGACTCCGTGGCCGACCTCCCGGAGGGCGCGGGCGCGGCCTGGCTGGAGGCGGCCCACGACCGGCTCCGTCCGCCACGCCTCGGCGCCGACGGCCTGGTGTGGGTCCAGATGGAGCTCGAGGGCGAGCCCGTCGGCCTCGTCGCGGCGTGCCCCGACCCCGACCTGGACACCGAGCCGGCCGACCTGTCGGTGCTGCACATCCTGGCCAACCTCGCGGCGGTCGCCCTCCACACCGCGGACCTGTACCGCAACGGCCTCGCGGAGCAGACCCGCGCGCAGCGCCTGTACGACGAGGTGTCGGCGCAGACGCGCACGCTCGCGGTCCGGACCGAGGAGCTGCGCACCGCCGAGCAGCGGCTCCGCGTGGCCGACCAGCGCGAGCTCGTGGAGAACGAACGCCGCCGCATCGCGCTCGAGCTGCACGACAGCGTGGCCCAGACGGTGCTGAGCGCCGGGCTGGTCCTCGAGGTGCTCCGGGACCAGGTCGACCGCGAGCGGCAGGACCACCTCTCCACCGAGCTCGACAACGTGCGCGGGCTCATGGTGAAGGCCACCGAGCAGCTCCGGTCGGTGATCTACGCGCTCCACCACGCGCGCACCGCCGACGACGTGGCCAGCCTCCCCGAGCTGGTCAGCGAGGTCGCCGCGCAGCACCGGCCCCACCTCGCCGTACGGCTCCGGGTGGAGGGCACACCTGTCCCCCTCGGGACGGCGACCGAGCACGCACTCGCGCGCACGGCGGGCGAGGCGCTCTTCAACGTCGCGATGCACTCGGGCGCCACGCGTGCCCAGGTGCTGCTCCGCTACACGTCCGACGTCGTCGTGCTGCGGGTCAGCGACGACGGCGACGGGGACCCCACTGCGATGCGGCGTACGGTCCGGCTCGCCCGCCGTGGCACGGCCGACGGCCGGCACCGCGGGCTGGTCAGCATGGCGCTGCGCGCCGAAGCCCTCGGCGGCACCTTCACGATCCGGCGCGCCCGTGCGGGCGGCGTCTGCATCGAGTCCCGGATCCCGCTCGTCTCCTCCCTCCCCGACCACCACTCCCCGTCAGGCGGCCTCCCGTGACCATCACCTCCTCGAGCGACATCGCTTTCCCCACCGACCTCACCGCGCCGATCGGGATCGTGCTGGTCGACGACCACGCCATCGTGCGGCAGGGCCTGCGCTCCGTCCTCGAACGCGAGGCAGACCTCCAGGTCGTCGGCGAGGCGGGCAGCGCCGCCCAGGCCCTCGCCGTCGTCGCCGCCACCCGTCCGCAGGTCGTGCTGCTCGACCTCCGGCTCTCGCCCTCGGTGGAGAACGAGGGCATCGACGTCTGCGCCCGCCTCCACCAGCACCACCCGGAGGTGGCGGTCCTGGTCCTCACCACCGTCATCGACGACCAGCTGGTCCTGGAGGCGATCCACCAGGGCGCCAGCGGCTACGTCGTCAAGGAGGTCGACACCTCGGAGCTGGTCCGCGCCATCCGCTCGGTCAGTCGTGGCGAGAGCGCCTTCGACCCCCGTAGTGCGGCCGCCATGGTGCGGGGCATCAACGCCGAGTCCTCGGCCGAGAACCGCAAGCTCACCGAGCGCGAGCACGACGTCCTGCGGCTGCTGGCCCGCGGCATGTCCAACCGGGCGATCGGCGCGCAGCTCTTCATCTCCGAGACGACGGCGAAGTTCCACGTCTGCAACATCATGCGCAAGCTCCAGGTCTCCCGCCGGACCGAGGCCGTCTACGTGGCGAGCAAGGAAGGCTTCATCTGAGGCCCGCCCCGGCGCGGCCGGCAGGTCAGGGCCGGTCGAGCACCAGCCAGCCACCGTGGTGCTCGTGCACGGACCACTCCCAGCCGCTGGCCCGGCCCAGCTCGGCCAGCCGGTCCAGGTCGAACGTCCGGACGTGCCCGTACGCCGCGGTCGGCTCGTCCTCGAACGGCACCGCCACGACGACCCGGTGCTCGGCGAGGCGCTGCGCCTCGGCGACCACCGCGCGGCCGTGCTCCTCGGCGAGGTGCTCCAGCAGGTGCAGGGCGACGACCGTCCCGTAGGTGCGGTCGGGCCGCGGTACCCGCGCGGCGTCGCAGATCAGCGCGTCGAGGGCCAGCCCCAGGCCGGGCGCGACCCGGGCGAGCAGCCGGACCGTGTTGGCCGTGACGTCCGAGGCGGTCACCGCGTGCCCCCCGGCGAGCAGGAGGCTGAAGAAGCCGAAGCAGCTGCCCAGCTCGAGCACGCTGTGCGTCGAGACCAGCGAGCGCGCGTGGGCGTAGACCGGTGCGTACTCCGCGAGGGAGCCCTCGACATGGCCGGCGTCAGGACCGGCCTCGGGCGCTGCCGACGGCCCGTTCCCCGGCCAGGCGAGCTCCTCGAGCCGCGTCAGGGTGTTGCGGTAGAAGTTCTCCCACGCCGCCAGCGGCTCGTCCGCGGAGCTGACCACGATGCCGGTGACGAGGCGCTCGAAGAGCTCGCTGCCCGACAGCCAGCCCGGCGCGAAGAGCTCCGCCGCCACCCGGCCGGCGAGGTCGTTGTCGATCTCACCGGCCGCGAGCCGGTGGGAGAGGTGGACGTGCTCGCGGTCGGTCCAGACGGCGAACGACGGCGTCCGCAGGGCACCCGTCGGCGCCGCGGGACCCTGCACGACGTCCACGAGCGCGTCCCGGTACCGGCCCGGGCGGACGGCGGCGAAGGGATCGATCGGCGACAGGACGGCGCTCATCGCTCCCCCGCCGACAGGTGCTCGGTCACGCGGTCGAGCCCGGCCAGGTCGCGGACGACGTGCACGCGGTCGCAGTGCGCGGCGTACGCGGGCAGGTCGCAGCGTCCGAGCCCCCACGACCACTGCGGCTCCGGGGTGATCCAGATCGTCTCGCGCGCCCGCCGGGTGATCTCCTCGAACGCCGCCAGGCCCGGGTCGTTGCCGTTGCTCCGGCCGTCACCCAGCACCACGACCGTCGTACGCCGGTTGATGCCGCCGCCGTACTCCTCCAGGAAGTCGGCGAAGGCCGCGCCGTAGTCGGAGTCCGCGTCCACGTCGAGCACGCCGCCGGCCGGGAGCCCCGACACCGTGAGGGAGAGGGCCTCCTCCATCGGGTGCTCGTTGAAGAGGTCGGTGACCTCGGCGAGCTCCGCCACAAAGGCGAAGGTCCTCACCTGCCCGACCATCCCCTGCAGGCCGTGCACGAGCTGGAGCGTGAAGCGCGCGGCAGCGCGGACGGAGAGCGACACGTCGGCGAGGACGAGGAGGCGAGGGCGGTCGGCGACCTTCGCGACGGTGACCGGCCGGAACGGCACGCCGTCGTTGCGAAGGTTGCGGCGCATCGTGCGCGACCCGTCCACGCTGCCGCGGGCGGCGACCTTGCGCCGGGCCCGCGGCGCACCGTGCATGCTGCGGACCAGCCGGCGCAGGGCGTCCTCGAGGTCGGCCCGCTCGGCCTCCGCGATCTGGTCGAGGGCGCGGGCCTCGACCTCGCGCGACTCGATGTTGGCGTCGGTGGCCATCAGCGCCTCGAGGTGCGAGCGCAAGGCGGCGGGCAGGTCGTCGAGCAGCCCGGCGAGTGCGGAGCGGAGGGCCAGGACGTCGTCGCGGGTCAGCGTGGCTGCCTCGCTCCCCTCCAGGTCGTCCAGCCAGGCCAGGAGCGCCATCTCCTCGGCGACGCCGAGCTCCACGTCGAGACGGGTGCTCGTGCGGTCCATGAGGCGGCCGGGGGTCCCCGGGTTGTGCAGCCGCGACACGTCCAGCTGGACGCGTGCAGCCTGCTCCCTGTCCCCCGGAGCATCCGTCGAGAGCACCACCTCGTCGGTCATCGAGGCCATGTCGAGCTTGTTGGCCTCCTGGTGGAGGTTGTACTGCTGGGCCAGGTCCTCGGCGTCGAAGAAGTCGCGGATGTCCTGCGGCTTGCCGTGGCTGTGGCCCTGGCTCGGCGTGTCCGCAGGCTCCTCGCCGAGCACGAACCGCTCGAGCTCTCCCCCGTCCTCGAGGTCGTCGTGCGCGTGCGCGTGACCGTGCCCGTCGTCGGCCGGCACCACGGCGCGGAGGCCGAAGAAGCGGTCGAAGACCCGGTCGAACGTCGCCTCGTCGCGGCGGTCCTTGACCAGGCAGACCCGGAGCGCGCTCCGCAGCACCTCGCGCCGCTGGAGCACACCGGGCGCGGCCGCGGCCCGCGAGGCATCCACGACCTCGGAGATCCCGATGCGGATCCCGTGCAGGCGCAGCAGCCGCACGAACCGGTGCAGCGCGTCATCCATGGCGGTGCCTGCCCGGTCTCAGAAGGGGCGCCGCGCGGCGAACGACCGCGCGCCCTGCCCGGAGGGAACGGCGCGGGCCGGCGCCAGGTTGCCGGTGCCGTAGTAGGCCTCGTCGTGGCGCCCCGGCTTGTCCTTGGCCAGCCGCTCCGCGGCCCCGTCGGGACCGGCGTCGTGGGTGTGCGTGCCGGGACCGTGGTCGTGGGCCCCATGGTCGTGGCCGTGCCCGTGACCATGCCCGTGGCCGTGCAGGTGGTCGGGCACCTCGGCGTTCGGGTCGACCAGGCGCGGCAGCGCCTCGAGGGTTCGGCGCAGGTCGCGGTCGTACTTCACCACGACGTGGGCAGTGGCGGCCAGCGCCTCCGCGGTGAGCTCCTTGGTCCCGAGCACGGCGAGCGTGCGGGCCCAGTCCACCGTCTCGGAGATGCTCGGTGCCTTGCGGAGGTCGAGCTGGCGCAGGCCACGCACGACCTCGACCAGGTGCCGGGCGAGCTCGTCGGCGAGACCGGTCTGCTTGGACCGGATGATCGCCAGCTCCCGCTCGGCGTCCGGGTAGTCGAGCGACAGGTGCAGGCAGCGTCGCTTGAGCGCCGCCGACAGGTCGCGGGTGTTGTTCGACGTCAGGATCACGTACGGCGTGTGCACGGCGACGAACGTCCCCAGCTCGGGCACGGAGACCTGGTACTCCGCGAGCAGCTCGAGCAGCACCGCCTCGAGTGCCTCGTCGGCCCGGTCGATCTCGTCGATGAGGAGCACGACCGGCTCGGGCGACCGGATCGCCTCCAGGAGCGGGCGCGCCGCGAGGAAGCGCTCGGAGAAGAAGGCGCTCTCCTGGTCGGCGAGCAGGTCGACCGCGCTGGCGAGGTCCGGGGCCTCCGCGACGAGTGCGCCGACCTTCTCGCGCATGAGCTGGGTGTAGAGGAGCTGGCGGCCGTAGTCCCACTCGTAGAGGGCGGTGGTCTCGTCCTGGCCCTCGTAGCACTGCAGCCGGAGCAGCCGGCGACCGGTGACCTCGGCCAGGGTCTTGGCCAGCTGGGTCTTGCCGACGCCGGCGGGACCCTCGAGGAGGACCGGCTTCTCGAGGGCGGCCTGCAGGAAGACGGTGGTGGCCAGCCGTTCGTCCGCGAGGTAGCCGTGGACGCCGAACTGGTCGATGACGTCGGCCACGCCGGCGAACCCGGTGTGGCCCGTGGGGGTGGTGGGCTCGGCAGTCACGGTTGGCTCCTTCAGAAGAGGGGTGGAGTCGGCCCGGCCCGGGGCATCGCTGGCCTCCGGGCCGGACCGAGTCGGGGAGGGCGTCAGGACAGGAGGTCGTCCAGGTCGCCGGTCATGCAGTGCTCGACGACGGGGCGGACCGTCTCGAACGTGCACTCCTTGGCGTTGCCCGGGGTGCAGGCGTCGCCGAGGACGTGGTGGGTGATGCGGTCGACGTCGGCGGCGTCGCCGGCGATGACCTTGGCGTTCTCGTAGTACTTCGTGGGGCCCGTGCCCAGGCGGTTCTTGGAGTAGGAGTCCTGGGTGACGGAGACGAAGTTCTCCGGGATGCCGACGTCGCGCAGCAGCCGGATCGCCGCGGCCAGCGCGGCGTCGGCCGCCTGGACCTTGGTCATGCCGCGGGTGTCGACGCCCATCGCCTCGGCGATGTCGGCGAAGCGGCCGTACTGGGCCGGCATGTTGAACGCCCACACGCGCGGGAGCGCGATGGCGTTGTTGAGGCCGTGGTGGGTGTCGTAGAACGCCGACACCGCGTGGGAGATCGAGTGGATGATCCCGAGGCCACCGGAGTTGAACGCCTGGGCGGCGATGTACTGCGCGTACATCATGCCCTCGCGGCCCTTGAGGTCCTGGCCGTTCCAGACCGCCTCGCGCAGGTTCTCCGCGGTCAGCTTGATGGCGCGGATCGCGTTGCCGAGCGACGGCTCGAAGTTGAGTCGCGAGACGTACGGCTCGGACGCGTGCGCGAGGACGTCGAAGCCGCACTGCGCGGTGTAGTCGACGGGGCAGTCGAAGTAGAGCACCGGGTCGTCGATGGCGAGGGTGGCCACCGAGGCGTCGTCGAAGGCGACGTACTTGTGCGGGTTGTCGGGGTCCGTCGTGGTGTCGGTGATGACGTAGGCCCACGACGTCTCCGAGCCCGTGCCGGCCGTGGTGGAGACGGCGATGTGCGGCGGGTTCTTCGGGTTCTCGGACTTGTTGAAGCCCTCGAAGTCATTGACGTTGCGGCCGTCGTGGGCGACAGAGATGCGGGCACCCTTGCAGGCGTCGTGCGAGGAGCCGCCGCCGATGGAGATGAACGAGTCGCACTTGTTCTCCTGGTAGAGGGCCACCGCGTCCATGACGTTGTAGTCCTTGGGGTTCGACTCGACCTTGTCGTACACGACGGCCTCGAGGCCGTGGTACTTCAGCGAGTCCACGATCTTCTGGACGACGTTCGTGCCACGCAGGCCCGACGTCATGACCAGCGGGCGCTGGAAGCCCAGCTTGATGGCCTCGGGTCCGATGAGCTCGTGAGCGCCCGGACCCATGAGTGCCCGCGGGAACGGGTGGAACTCCTTGATCGGGAAGGGCTTGAGCAGTTCGTCAACCTGCATGGGAAAACCTCCTGTTGGGACGGGGTGACACCGGCGAACGTAAGGCGGCTCACACCCCGGGTGTGAGGACGGGAAACGCAAACCATCCGGCGCGAGGAGGCGCTGCTGGCCGGACGGTCCGGACCTCACCTGCCCGTCCGGAGAGGGCCCGGGACGAGGGCCCTGGCGAGGCCCGTCGAACCTCTCCGACCGGGCAGGTCGATGTGCTCTGACGGACGGCGCGGAGCGGCGACGCCGCTCCCTAGCGTCGTTTTTGCCCATCCACCCGATCGAAGGGAGACAGCAATGTCGAACCACATCACCCGCGCCGCCGAGGCCGAGCTCGTCGAGGAGGAGCTCCTCGTCGAGGAGGTCTCCATCGACGGCATGTGCGGCGTCTACTGAGCAGGCGGACGCCATGACCTCCTTCGACCCGCACGCCGCCTGGCGGCGTACCCCGTCCGTCGTCCTGCGTCCCGAGCCCTTCGGGGCCCTGGTCTACGACTTCGGCTCACGCCGGCTCTCCTTCCTCAAGGACCTGGCGCTCGTCCGGGTCGTGGAGGCGCTCAACCGGTCGGCCTCGGCCCTCGCCGCCCTGCAGGTGGCGGGCATCGCCGAGGCCGACCACCCCCGCTACCTGGCGGCACTGCGCACCCTCGCCAGCGCCGGCACCATCACTCCGCGTCAGGAGGCCATCGCGTCATGACACTCACCCCCGCACGCCCCGCCGTCCCCCGCCTCGTCGACCAGTTCGAGCTCGGTCTCGACGCCCCGATCTGCCTGACCTGGGAGCTGACCTACGCCTGCAACCTGGCCTGCGTCCACTGCCTGTCCTCCTCGGGCCGCCGCGACCCGCGCGAGCTGAGCACCGAGCAGGCCAAGGCAGTCATCGACGAGCTGCAGCGCATGCAGGTCTTCTACGTGAACATCGGCGGCGGCGAGCCCACCGTCCGGCCGGACTTCTGGGAGCTCGTCGAGTACGCCGTCGACCACCAGGTCGGCGTGAAGTTCTCCACCAACGGCGTCCGGATCACGCCCGAGCGCGCCCAGTGGCTGGCCGCCAGCGACTACGTCGACGTCCAGATCTCGCTCGACGGTGCGACGGCCGAGGTCAACGACGCGGTCCGCGGTCGCGGGTCGTTCGACATGGCGATCAAGGCGCTGCAGAACCTCGCCGACGCGGGCTTCCAGGACTCCAAGATCTCCGTCGTCGTGACGCGTGAGAACGTCCGCCAGCTCGACGAGTTCCAGGAGCTCGCCGACCGGTACGGCGCGACGCTGCGCATCACCCGCCTGCGTCCCAGCGGCCGTGGCGCCGACGTGTGGGACGAGCTGCACCCGACCGCGGAGGACCAGCGGTTCCTCTACGACTGGCTCGTGGCGAAGGGTGAGCGCGTCCTCACCGGCGACTCGTTCTTCCACCTGGCCGCCTTCGGCGACGCGCTGCCCGGGCTCAACCTCTGCGGTGCCGGCCGGGTGGTCTGCCTGATCGACCCGGTCGGCGACGTCTACGCCTGCCCGTTCGCCATCCACGACACCTTCCTCGCGGGCAACCTGCTCGACGAGGGCGGCTTCCAGAAGGTGTGGCAGGAGTCGGCGCTCTTCACCGAGCTCCGCTCGCCCCAGACCGGGGGCGCCTGCACCTCCTGCTCGGCGTTCGACGCCTGCCGGGGCGGCTGCATGGCGGCGAAGTTCTTCACCGGCCTGCCGCTCGACGGCCCCGACCCCGAGTGCGTGAAGGGCAACAGCGAGCACGCCCTCGCGGGCGACCGGACGGTCCCCGCGACGAGCCAGGACCACTCCCGGCCGGCCGCCGTCGTGCTCGGCATGCCCGGCCGCCCCACCAGCATCCCCGACCGGTTCTGCAACGAGAGCCCCCTCTGAGGAGTCACCTGACATGTCCAAGACCTGGTTCGAGACCGTCGCCGAGGCGCAGCGCCGCGCACAGAAGCGCCTGCCGAAGTCGGTGTACAGCGCCCTGCTCGCCGGCTCCGAGAAGGGCGTGAGCTACGACGACAACACCGCGGCGTTCGCCCAGCTGGGCTTCGCCCCTCACCTCGCGGACCTCCCCGCGGAGCGGAGCCTGGCCACCACCCTGATGGGCCAGGAGATCTCGCTCCCGGTCGTCTGCTCCCCCACCGGCGTGCAGGCCGTGCACCCCGACGGCGAGGTGGCCGTCGCCCGGGCCGCCGCCGCGCGGGGCACGATCACCGGGCTGAGCTCGTTCGCCAGCAAGCCGGTCGAGGAGGTCGTGGCCGCCAACCCGCAGACCTTCTTCCAGATCTACTGGCTCGGCAGCCGCGACGCGATCCTGGCCCGCATCGAGCGCGCGCGGGCCGCGGGCGCGCAGGGCCTGATCATCACCACCGACTGGTCCTTCTCGATGGGCCGCGACTGGGGCAGCCCCACGATCCCCGAGAAGCTCAACCCGAAGGCGATGGTGCAGTTCGCGCCCGAGGTCCTGCAGCGTCCCCGCTGGCTCTCGCGCTTCGCGCGCGCCGGCTACATCCCCGACCTCACCGCCCCCAACCTGGTGAACCCGGGCGAGAAGGCTCCCACCTTCTTCGGTGCCTACTACGAGTGGATGCAGACTCCCCTGCCCACGTGGCAGGACCTCGCCTGGCTCCGCGCGCAGTGGGACGGCCCGGTCATGCTCAAGGGCGTCTGCCGCGTCGACGACGCCCGGCGCGCCGTCGACGCGGGCATGACCGCGATCTCGGTCTCCAACCACGGCGGCAACAACCTCGACACGACGCCGGCCCCGATCAGGGTCCTGCCGACGATCGCGGACGCCGTCGGCGACCAGCTCGAGATCGTCCTCGACGGCGGCGTACGCCGGGGCAGCGACGTGGTCAAGGCCGTCGCCCTCGGCGCCCGCGCGGTGATGATCGGGCGCGCGTACCTGTGGGGCCTCGCCGCCAACGGCCAGGCCGGCGTCGAGAACGTCCTCGACCTGCTGCGCAGCGGCATGGACTCCGCGCTGATGGGCCTCGGCCGCAGCTCGGTGCACGAGCTCACGCGCGACGACGTCGTGGTCCCGCCGGACTTCACCCGGGCGCTCGGGGTGTCCTGAGATGGAGCTGGTGGACGCGCGCTGGCCCGAGCTCGAGGGCAGGGTGGACGTCGTACTGCTGCCCACGGGCTCCTGTGAGCAGCACGGCCCCCACCTGCCGTTCGTCACTGATGCCGCGGTGGCGACGGAGGTGGGCCGCCGGGCGGTCGCCCGGCTCCGGGCCGCCGGCGTACACGCCGTGCTCGCGCCGACCCTGCCGTACGGCGCCAGCGGCGAGCACCAGCACTTCCCGGGCACGATCGACATCGGCCATGGGGCACTGCGCACCGTCCTCGTCGAGCTGGGGCGCTCCGTCTCCGGCTGGGCGGACCGCCTGGTCTTCGTGAACGGGCACGGCGGCAACGCCCCGACCGTCGCGGACGCGGCCCTCCACCTGCGTGGGGAGGGCCGCGACTGCGGCTGGGTCCCGTGCGACGTCGTGTGGGGAGACGCCCATGCCGGGCGCACCGAGACCTCGTTGATGGCGGCCGTCGCGCCGGCGACCGTCCGCCACGACCTCGCCGAGGCAGGCGCGACCGAGCCGGTCGAGGTGCTCATGCCGGTCCTGCGCGCCGGGGGTGTCATCGCGGTCTCCCCCAACGGGGTGCTGGGCGACCCCACGGGCGCGACGGCCGAGGAGGGCGAGCGCCTGCTCAGCGGTCTCGTCGAGGCGGCCGTCGACGCGATCCTCCACGGCCGCCCCGACGCCGCCGGCCGGCTGAGGGCCCGGATCCCGGCATGACCACCGGCAGGGTCGCCCTCGTGACGGGCGGGGCACGCGGCATCGGCGCCGCCGTCGTGCGCGCCCTCGCTGACGACGGCTGCCACGTCGTCGCGGTCGACCTCGAGCCGCCCGTGCCGCTCCCCGGCGAGGCGGGCGTCGAACGCCACGCGCTCGACGTGCGCGACGGGGCCGCCCTCCGCGCGCTCGTCGCCGACGTCGTACGCCGGCACGGCCGCGTCGACGTCGCCGTCGCCGCTGCAGGGGTCGTGGCCGGCGGCCGGCCGCTCTGGGAGTCACCGGAGGACCAGCTGACCGAGCTCCTCGACGTGAACCTCCGCGGCGTCTGGAACCTCGCCACCGCGGCGGTGCCGGCGATGATGGCGCTGCCGGAGCCGCGCGAGGGCCGGTTCGTCGCCCTCGCCTCCGCCGCCGCGCACCGCGGCCTGTGGCACCTCGCGGCGTACGGAGCGAGCAAGCACGCGGTCGTGGGCCTGGTGAAAGGACTCGCGGCGGACCTGCGCGGCACGGGGATCACGGCCACCGCCGTCTCCCCCGGCAGCACCCGGACCCCGATGCTCGAGGCGACGGCCCGGCTCTACGACGTGGACGCGGAGAGCCTCGCGGAGCGCCACCTGGTCGACCGGCTGCTCGAGCCGGACGAGATCGCCCAGGTCGTGCGCTGGCTCTGCTCCCCCGCCGCGTCGGCGCTCACCGGCACCGTCCTGCACGCGGACGGAGGGTTCACGACATGACACTCCCCCACGACCGGTCCCTCCCGCGCGACGTGCAGGTGAGGCTCGTCGACGGCACCTGGCAGGGCGAGGACGGACGTGCGCTCTTCGGCGGCTCGCCGACCCGGATGCTCTTCCTCGGCGCTGCGGCGCGGCGGCTGCTGCGCGACGGCGTCTTCACCGTCACCGACGCCCGCACCGCGCAGCTCGGCCGGGTCCTGCTCGACCGGGGCTTCGCGGAGCTCGTGGCCGACCGCCCCACCTGGACGCCCGCAGACGTCACCGTCGTGGTCCCGGTCAAGGACCGCCCGGTCCAGCTGCGCCGCCTCCTGACCGCACTGCCTGACGGGGTGCGGGTGGTCGTCGTCGACGACGGCTCGGCCGACGCCGACGCGTCCCTCGCTGTCACCCGCGAGCACGGGGCCCGGCTGCTCTGCCACGGCACCTCGCAGGGGCCCTCCGCAGCGCGCAACACCGGCCTGCGGGCAGTCACCACGCCGCTCGTCGCGTTCCTCGACTCGGACGTCGTCCCGCGCCACGGCTGGCTCGCACCCCTCCTCGCGCAGCTCGAGGACCCCGGCGTCGGCATCGTCGCGCCGCGGATCGCGGCACTCCGCGCGTCCGCGCCCGCGGGGCTCGCCGGTGCCGTGAGCCGCTACGAGGCGGTCCGCTCTTCCCTCGACCTCGGACCGCGGGCAGGCCTGGTCGTGCCCGGCAGCCGGGTCTCCTACGTGCCCTCGGCGTGCCTCGTCGGGCGCACGGTGGCCTTCGGCAGCGGCTTCGACCATGCGATGCAGGTCGGCGAGGACGTCGACCTGGTCTGGCGCACCGTCGCCGCCGGATGGCTCGTGCGCTACGTGCCGGCCTCCGTCGTCGAGCACGACCACCGGGTCGCTCCGTGGGCGTGGCTCGCGCGCAAGGCCTTCTACGGCACCAGCGCCGCACCCCTGGCCCAGCGGCACGGCCCGGCCGTCGCGCCGGTCGTGCTCGGCCCCTGGACCGTCGCGGCCGGCCTGGCGCTCCTCGGCCAGCACCGCGCGGCGTACGTCGGGGGCGTGGGGATCGGCCTCTGGGCGACCCGGCGGTCGGCGCGGGAGCTCCGCGCCGCGGCCCGCCCGTGGCGGGTCGCCGGCCTGCTGGCGCCGTACGGTGCGGCCGCCGGCCTGGGCCAGTGCAGCGCGGTCCTCACCCGCCACGCGTGGCCGGCGGCGCTGCCTGCTGCCGTCGTGTCACGCCGCGTGCGGCGGGCCGCCCTCCTGGCTGCGGTCGGACAGGGACTCGTCGACTGGGTGCGCACGCGCCCGGGTCTCGACCCGCTGACCTTCGTGGCGCTGCGCCGCCTCGACGACGCGGCGTACGGCGCGGGGCTGTGGTGGGGCGCCTGGACGCACCGCACCACAGCCCCGCTCCGCCCGGCGTGGACCGGACTCAGGCGCGGAGCGGAGGACCGAGGGGAAGGCCCCGGCCACCCGTCGCCTGCGACATCGCGTCGAGGAAGAGGTACGCCCCGACGATGACGAAGGAGAAGACGGCGTAGCCGCCGGCCGTCGTCAGGGTCGTGCTGCCCTGCGCGGTGCCCATCAGGACCAGCAGCAGCGCGACGTCGATGAGGGCGAACAGGAGCGTGAACGCCCGCGGGAGCCGCGTGCTCGCCACCGTCAGCAGCACGATCAGTGCGAGCCACGACGCGAGGAAGAGCTCCTGGGTGCGGACGGCGTCCGCGGGCGCGATCCCGAACCAGCCGTGCGTCAGCCCCAGCACCAGGGCGGCGTAGCTGCTCCAGAAGCCGGTGAAGATGCCGAAGATGGCGGCGACCGCGTTCTGGTCGAGGCGGGCCGCCCAGACGGCGGCGAGCGCCTGGCCGAAGGCGGTCGCGGTGGCGATGATCGGGATCGAGGCGGCCCCCGCCGTGGCGGGGACGAAGCCGGTCAGCACGAGCCCGAGAGCGGTGGAGCCGACCAGGAACGTCGGTACGCCGACGAGCGCGGGGTTGCCGGGCGGTGCTGCGACTGCTTCTTCGTGGGACATGGGAGAACCTCCTGAAGGGTGTGGGTCCCGTCACTCTGCCGACGGTGGGCCACCGCCCACACCCTGCGACCGGACCGCACTTCACCCTCTCCGATCGGGCGGGGAAGCCAGCCGTTCCGGACGGTCCAGTTGCGAACTCCTCGCAATAGCGTCGGAGCTCTCCCCAGGAGGTGCTGCCATGACGACGTTCGTCACCACATCGTCCCGCCGCCGGCGAACCACCCGGTTCGTCGTGGAGCGGCGCGTCACGGCGATGTGGCTGGTGGTGGTGGCGCTCCACGTCGCCGGCTTCGGCCTCCTCGCACTGTGGACCGCGCGTCACGGCACGGTCGCCGGCTCGACGATCAGCCTCGGCACCGGCGCACTCGCCTACTCGCTCGGGCTGCGCCACGCCTTCGACGTCGACCACATCGCCGCGATCGACAACGCCACCCGGACGCTGGTGCAGGCGGGCCAGCGGCCCTACGGCACCGGCTTCTTCTTCTCGCTCGGCCACTCCAGCGTCGTCCTCGTCATGACCGTCCTGCTCTGCATCAGCGTGCGGGTCTTCGCCGGCCCCCTCCAGGACGACGGCTCGCAGCTGCACCAGTGGACCGGCGTGGCCGGGGCTGCCGTGGCCGGCGGCTTCCTGCTCGTGATCGGGGTGGTGAACCTGGGCGTCCTCCTCAACGTCCTCCGGGTCTTCCGGGACCTGCGCCACGGCCGGTACGACGACGAGCGCCTCGAGCACCTGCTCAACGAGCGAGGCATGCTGGCCCGCGTCCTCAGCCGTGCCCTGCGCAGGGTCGACACGAGCTGGAAGCTCTACCCGCTGGGCCTCCTCTTCGGCCTGGGCTTCGACACTGCCACCGAGATCGGGCTCCTGGTCCTCGCCGCCTCCGCCGGCGGCTCGCAGGTGCCGTTCTGGGTCGTGCTCTCGCTCCCGCTGCTCTTCGCGGCCGGCATGAGCCTCCTCGACACCGCGGACGGCATCCTCATGTGCCGTGCCTACGACTGGGCATTCGTCCGGCCGGTCCGGAAGGTCTACTACAACCTGACGATGACCGCGCTCTCGGTCTTCGTGGCCCTCTTCGTCGGGCTGCAGATCCTGCTCCAGCTGGCCAGCGAGACCCTCGGGCTGGCCGGCGGCTTCTGGTCGCTGGCCGCGCGGATCGACCTGCAGACAGCCGGCTACGTCGTGGTGGGCACGTTCCTCACGGTCTGGTGCCTGGCTGCCGCGGTCTGGCACCTCGCCGACATCGAGCAGCGCTGGTCCGAGCCGGCGGCGGACCCGGCCGCGCCCGACGACTGAGCGGCTCCGGAGAAGCAACAAGGCCCGACCTGCATGCAGGTCGGGCCTTGTTCTTTGTAGCGGGGACAGGATTTGAACCTGCGACCTCTGGGTTATGAGATCTACCTACCGCCGAACTTCTGGGGTATCGTCAGGCGTGCGGCTTTGGTAAACTCCCAGGTCAGAGGCCAGTTTCACTCCCACGCCCGTCCGCAATCGTCCAGCATTATCCGGGCAGGTTTGCGTACAACTGGCGTACGAGCAGGTTTCCAGATTCGTCTCGGAGGTTTCACATGGCATGGGTCATGACACGGCACGGGGCACGCGGCACCCGTTATACCGGTGCCTACCGCGACCCCGACGGGCGCACCCGCTCGGCCGGCTCGTTCAACACCCGGCGCGAGGCGCTGCGCGCGGCCAACCGCGAGGAGCAGAAGGTGCTCGCCGGGGCCTGGCACGACAACGCCCACGGCGACATCACGTTCCGTGACTACGTCGAGAAGGAGTGGCTGCCCAACAAGCACGTCGAGGCGAGTACGCGAGCCGCCTACATCTCCTACCTGGACAAGCACTTCTACCCGTTCTTCGGACACCGTCACCTGAACAAGATCTCACCCTCGCTGGTCCAGGACTGGGTCACCCAGGCCAAGGCCGACGGACTCGCACCCCGCTCGATCCGCAAGTACCACGTCTTCTTGTCCTCGGTCTTCGTCCGCGCCGTCAAGGACCGGGTCCTGGTCTACAACCCGTGCGACCACACGGAGCTACCCAAGGTGATCGCTGCCAAGGCGCGCACCCTTACCCCGGGCGAGTACGAGCGGCTCCTTGCGGCGCTCCCCGACCAGCATCGGCTGATGATCGAGACCCTCATTGAGGCCGGGCTGCGGTGGGGCGAGCTGGTCGCCCTCAAGCCCCGCCACATTGACTTCCTGCGCCGCACCCTGGTCGTGGAGGAGACCATCGTGGAGGTCTCCAAGAAGCACTCCCCCACCGGCCAGCGCTACTTCGCCAAGCCCTACCCCAAAGACAACGAACCCCGCACCTTCGGCGTCCGCCAAGCATGGCTCGACGCTGTCGCCGAGCACATCCAAGCCAATGGCATCGGGCACGACGATCTGCTGTTCCCCACCAGGGCGGGATCCCCGATCTCTCGCAACACCTTCCGGACCAGGATCTGGCTCCCCGCCGTGAAGGCCAGTGGTGTCGACTTCCCGGTCAGGGTCCACGACCTGCGGCACGCCCACGCCTCCTGGCTACTAGCTGGCGGCGCTGACCTGATGTCAGTGATGGAACGCATGGGCCACTCCCAGATCCAGACCACCCAGAAATACCTCCACACCCTCCCCGACACCGACCAACGCAACCTCGACGCCCTCACCCGCATCCAGACTCGCCAGCCTTAACTCGCGCACTGCGAAAGAAGTCGTTTGCCACGACACCAACGATCCGTTCGCCCGCGACGACCGGTCGTTGGGCGAGCGGACGCCCAGCATCACTCGACGGCCCAGCACTGTGGCGACCGCTTCACATGACGCTGGGATTGCGGCCGTTTCCGATACCTCCTGGCCGAGTGGGTGTGGCTATCCCGAGACAGGCGAGGCCGTAGGAGGCAACTAGGGGGTGACGTCCCGCCGAGTGGTGTAGTTCCTCGGCGTTGAGGGCGGTCGTGTTGCCGGTGAGGTAGGCGGCCATCGTGCGACGGTCAGTGAGTACTTGCGACAGAACTCACGGATAGGACACGAAGCACGATGGCCTTGGACAATGCTGCACTACTCGAGGTGCTCGAAGCCATGCAGGCGGGTGGGGTCGAGGACCGCGTCCGCACCGCTGCTCAGACGATCTACCAGGCGTTGATCGACGCGGAGCTCACCAGCGTGATCGGCGCTGGACCCTGGGAACGCAGTCAGGATCGGACCGCGCAGCGCAACGGGACCCGGCCGCGGACCCTGTCCACGACCGCCGGTGATCTGGAGCTGCGGATCCCGAAGCTACGAGCGGGGTCGTTCTTCCCCTCGCTGCTCGAACGCCGGCGCCGGGTCGACCAGGCCCTGTTCGCGGTCGTGATGGAGGCCTACCTCCACGGCGTCTCGACCAGGAAGGTCGACGACCTGGTGAAGGCCCTCGGCGCGGACACCGGGATCAGCAAGTCCGAGGTGTCCCGGATCTGCGCCGACCTCGACGAGGAGGTCGGCGCGTTCCGCGACCGGTCACTGGCCGAGATCGCCTACCCGTACGTGTTCCTCGACGCGACCTACTGCAAGGCTCGGGTGAACCGGCGGGTGGTGTCCCAGGCGGTCGTGATCGCCACCGGCGTCACCGCCGACGGGCGCCGTGAGGTCCTCGGGTTCGACGTCGGCGACTCCGAGGACGGCGCGTTCTGGACCGCGTTCCTGCGCGGTCTGAAGGCCCGCGGCCTGGGCGGCGTGCAGCTGGTCATCAGCGATGCGCACACCGGGTTGAAGGCCGCAATCGCGTCGGTGTTCCTCGGCGCGGCCTGGCAACGATGCCGAGTCCACTTCATGCGCAACGTCCTCGCGGTCGTGCCAAAGGGGAACTCCGAGATGGTCGCCGCGGCGATCCGCACGATCTTCGCCCAGCCCGATGCCGAGCACGTCCATGAGCAGTTCGACGTCATCGCGGTGATGCTCGGCAAGCAGCTGCCCAAGGTCGAGCAGATGCTCCGTAGCGCCCACGACGACCTCCTCGCGTTCACCGGCTTCCCGGTCTCGCACTGGAAGAAGGTCTGGTCGACCAACCCACTGGAGCGGCTCAACAAGGAAGTGAAGCGCCGCACCGACGTCGTCGGCGTGTTCCCCAACCCCGAGGCGCTGCTCCGCCTGGCCGGCGCGGTGTTGGTCGAGGCCCACGACGAGTGGCAAGTCACCGCCGAACGCCGCTACCTGTCCGAGCACTCCATGGAACTCGTCACCGGCACCAAGAAGACCCACGAGGAGGTAGCCAAGCCCGAACTCATGACGGCATGATCAGAACCCACTGACCCGCACGGTGTCGAGAAACTCCACCACGACGCGGGACGTCACCCAACTAGGGTGGGTCCCGGCTCTGGTTGGACCCCTCGTGCGGCGGCCGGAGTAGCGGTCCCGCCGGATCAGCGCCCCATGCCCGGCGGGACCGCGCCCCCGCTGTCTCAGTCCGTCTCACCCAGTTGTACCGGTTCTCAACGTCGCGGCCCACAGGTCCCGTAGACCAGATGTCAACAGATCGGCTGCTACATCCGAGGGTAAGTCGAGCCGCGCCGCAGCCTGTTGGTAGGTATGTCCACCGAAGACACACAGGGCCAGCGCCGCACGTTGGCAACCCTCCAGCTCGCCGAGCAAGACCATCAGCGGTGGGGTGGCCATGGTGCGCTTCGTCGAGGACCCGGCAAGGCTGGCGCGGCAGCCGTCGTAGACGCATGCGGCGGCCGACCTGAGCGTGATCCCACGCGACACGCGCGCCTCCCAACCCGCCGATGAGTAGAGGTCGACCATGGCCGTGGCGACTACACGCGAGGCCGCTTTCTCGTCACCGATCACCGCACAGGCAAGCGCATAGAGCGAGGAGCCGTGAAGATCCCAGAACGCTTCAGGACTCATACGGGCATCCGTGCCGGTACCTGAACTGTCGTCCACATCTGGTCGGCCGCGCGCCGACCGCACCCAAGCCTGTGACTCGTTGAAAGGAGTGGACATCTCGACCCCGAATCTGGATAGCTGCTTCGCGCTACCGGGGTCCGGGGTAGGCCGGACCCCATTGCACCACAACCACCCGCTGCTTGAGCTGGCAGCATACGAAGCCCCACGTGGATGACCTCGGCCAGACGTCGTGCGACCGCCCTCGGCCCACGAGTCGCAGAGCCCTCGAGGAGACGATACGAGCGACGGGCACTACCTGTCCTCCCGGCACAGGGGTCGGCCTCGCTCTGGTCCAGGCCGTAGCCGGCGCCAACGGCTGAGCCACTCCATCACTGGTCCGGAGGTCGGCCCTCAATGTGCCGACCGACGCCTCGTCCACCGCATGGGGCAAAGGGCATTCTCGAGGACTGCGCGCTAGCGTTGCACGATGACGTTGAACTTCGTACGGCGCGGAAGCGGCAGCCCGCTATTGCTCGTGCATGGCCTTGGCGCGGGGTGGCGATCGTGGGCACCGATCATCGACGAGCTGGCCGAGCACCGCGAGGTGATCGCGGTCGACCTGCCGGGATTCGGCGAGACGCCGTCCCTGACGGGCCAGGTCTCGATCGCCACCCTCACCGACTCCGTCGCGGACTTCATCGCTGAGCAGGGCCTGGAAGGTGTCGCCACCGTCGGCCAATCGATGGGCGGCCGCATAGTCCTCGAGCTCGCGCGTCTAGGGATCGGCGGCGATGCTGTGGCCTTGGACCCTGGGGGCTTTTGGAGCGACCGTGAGCTCTTCGTCTTCGGCGCCACGCTGCGCCCGTCGATCACTCTGGTCCGAGCGCTGCGGAGACTATTGCCGTCCCTGCTCGGCAGCCCCGTCGGCAGGACCTTGCTGCTGGCACAGCTGTCGGCTCGGCCGTGGGCCCTCTCGGCTGAGACGGTGCTCCCTGACGTGTGCGGGCTTGCCGATGCCCCGGCGACTGGCGCTGCGTTGGACGCACTGACCAAGGGGCCCAAGCAACAGGGCGCCCCGAATGGCACGGTGCCGGGGCGGGTCACGATCGGCTGGGGGCGACGCGATCTGGTGACCGTGCCGAGCCAAGCTGCCCGCGCCACGGAGCTGTTCCCGGACGCAGTCCTGCACTGGTTCGAGCGGTGCGGTCACTTTCCGCAGTGGGACGCACCTCAGGAAGCGATTCGGCTGATCCTGAACAGCACCGACTGAGCACGTCTAGAGGAGATCACTGTGGAGTACCGAGAGCTGGGCAAGACCGGCCTGAACGTGTCGGCGCTCGGCTACGGCGCCTGGGGCATCGGTGGCAGCGGAGCCGGGTGGGTCGGCGCCCAAGACGACGAGTCGCTCCTGGCCCTGGAACGAGCCATCGAGCTCGGAGTGAACTTCATCGACACCGCGCGCGGCTACGGCGAGAGCGAGCGGCTGGTCGGACAGGTGGTACGCCGCCACCCGGACCAGGACCTGTACGTAGCGACCAAGGTCCCACCGAAGAACGGCACCTTCCCCGCTCCGCGTGGACTCGACCCGGCGCAGGTGTTCCCCGGGGACCACATCCGCTCCAACCTCGAAGAGAGCCTGGCGGTCTCTGGTCTGGAGGCCTTCGACGTCTTCCAGTTCCACGTGTGGAGCGACGAGTGGATCGGACGCGGGGACTGGCTGGAGACGGTCAGCGACCTAAAGCAGGAGGGGAAGATTCGCGCCTTCGGCGTCTCCATCAACGACTTCCAGCCGGACAGTGCACTGGAACTGATCAGGTCCGGCGTCGTCGACAGCGTCCAAGTCATCTACAACGTCTTCCACCAGCAGCCGGGGGAGCAGCTCCTCCCGGCCTGTGAGGAGCACGACGTCGGGGTGATCGTGCGGGTGGCGCTGGACGAGGGTGGTCTGACCGGCCGTATCTCGGCGGACACCCGGTTCCCTGAGGGCGACTTCCGCAGCGGCTACTTCCGCGGTGACCGTCCGGCGCAGGTCGAGCAGCACATCAACGCGCTGGCGGCGGACGTCGGGATCTCTGCTGACGAGACGGCAGATCTGGCCCTGCGCTACGTGCTCGAATCGCCGGCGGTGTCTACGGTGATCGCCGGCATGCGCACCGTGCGCAACGTCGAGCGCAACGCGGCGACCATGGACGGCCGCCGGCTGTCGACCGCGCAGAAGGTCAAGCTGACGAACCACCAGTGGGAGCGGAACTGGTACCTCGGGGACTGAGCACCCCGGTCAGGTATCGGGGTGCCGCTTCTGGATCGACATCTTTCCCAGCCGACGACGAGGCGTAGCCGCGTTGGCACTTCGGGTATAGGCCGAAGACACTCGCGGTGACGGTCGCGAAATCACGGGACAAGTTGGCCATGATCACCCACCAAGTGACCCGCCCCATCGGTGCTGCCGCGCTGGCGCTGCCGGTCCCGACCACTGCATTGGTCGCGATAATCGTGCTCTTTCCTCCGGGGGCGCACGGCGCCTGGGCAACATCCGTGGTCAGCCATGGCGCGTCCGTCAGAGTCGCACCGTCGTGCGACTGGTCGTAGTTGGTGACGTCGGAAGGACAGGTTCGTGCGGCGCCTCCTGCAAACCTGGCGGGTGCAGCGAGTGTCGCGTGCCGGGTTCAGTGGCGACTCTGGTGTGTCCCGGGTCGCGACAGACCAACAGACGCGAGGTGCAGACCCACGCCTGAAGCGTGGACGGTACGAATCGCCCGCCAAAGTTCAATAGGGAAAATGCAGTGCGTTGGCGTGACCGGGCAAAGTTCCGACGACGACCGGCCGCGCGGGGCAACATGTCCGTTCCTGATCAAGAAAGCTCACCCTCAGGTATCGATGCAGTTCGACCGGCACCTCATCCTCGTAGGCTCAAACGGGAGCGGCATCAAACCTGGGCCGCTTCAGCCACCCCAAGGCCGAACGCACCAAAGGGTGGCTTCCTTACCAATCTGTTCGGCCGCCGTTGACGCAGCCGGGCCGGCATCGCCCCGGAGTCCTGGAGGTTCACACAGAACGGGACACGACGAGCGGAACCTTCTTGGTCGGCTCCGCTACCCGTTGGGAGGAGAGGCCGAGAGGATGTGGCAGATATCGGCGTCGGAGCAGTCGGCGGGATCAAGGCGGCGGCTGCGTGCGATGAGCCCTTCGAGCTCAGTTTCCAGCGCAGCGAGGTCCCTGATGCGTGCACGCACGTTCGCGAGCTTGGTATCGATGAGGCTCACGACATGCGCGCAGGGCACGTTGCCGTCGTCGCGGAGGTCGATGATGGTGCCGATCTCGGCGAGCGTGAGGCCTGCTGCCTGGGCGGTCTGGACGAACCGCAGCCGGGCGAGCGTGGATTTGTCGTAGGTCCGGTAGCCGTTGGCACCGCGTTCGGGTGCGGGTAGTAGACCTTTGCGTTCGTAGAACCTGATGGTCTGGCTGGGTAGCCCGACGGCGTTGGCGAGCTCTCCGATCAGCATGGATCAATCCTAGCGCTTGACCTTGCACCATGGATGAAGGTTTACGGTCGCTGGCATGGACATCGCCTTGTTGTACTTCGACGACTGCCCGAACTGGAAGATCGCCGACGAGCGTCTTGCCGCCATCGCCGCAGAACGGCTGGACCTCACGGTGTCGCGGCACCTCGTCGACACGCTGGAGGAAGCCGAGCGACTGGGCTTCCACGGCTCGCCGAGCATCTTGGTGGATGGAGTCGACGTCTTCGCCGAGCCGGACGCCGGCGTCGGCCTGTCGTGCCGGGTCTACCGCACACCCGACGGCCAGGCAGGCGCTCCCACGATCGAGCAACTCCGCGAAGCGCTCGCCCGGCAAGACGGGACCGTGGGATGACCTTGCGCTACGACTTGATCGTCATCGGCGCCGGCATGGCGGGTGTCTCCGCGGCCAACAAGTGCGCTTCAAAGGGATGGAACGTCGCGATCGTCGACGCGCTCCCCTACGGCGGCACCTGCGCTCTGCGCGGGTGCGACCCCAAGAAGATCCTGCGCCGCGGTGCCGAGATCATCGACAGCGCCAGGCTGATGCGCGGCAAGGGCATCGACGAGGGCGGTCTGTCGATCAACTGGGCCGACCTGATGAAGCACAAGCACGGCTTCACCGATCCGGTCCCGCAGAACATGGAGGACAGTCTCACCGGCAACGGCATCGACACCCTCCACGGCGTAGCCCGATTTACCGATGAGAACAGCATCGAGATCAGCGGCAACACCTACGAGGCGACGCACTTCCTGATCGCCACCGGGGCGCGCCCACGCCCGCTGGACGTCCCCGGTCACGAGTATCTGGTCGACAGCACCGACTTCCTGGACCTGGAGGTGCTCCCGCCGCGGATCCTGTTCGTCGGCGGTGGGTTCATCTCCTTCGAGTTCGCCCACATCTCGGCCCGTGCCGGCAGTGCCCCGACCATCCTCGACCGTGGGGCGCGTCCCCTCAAGGGGTTCGACCCCGACCTCGTCGAGCTCCTCATCACCCGAGGCGCCGATGCGGGGATCGAACTTCGGCGCTCCACGACGATCACCGCGATCGAGAAGTCCGAGAGCGGCTACCAGGTCAGCGTCGAGCGATCGGGCCAGCCCGAGACCCTGGAGTTCGACCTCGTCGTCCACGGCGCCGGCCGGACTCCCGAGCTCGCCGGCCTGGACCTCGACGCTGCCGGGGTCGAGTGGGACGAGCACGGCGTGCACGTCGCCGCTCACCTGCAGAGCCCCACGAACCCGGCCGTGTACGCCGCAGGGGACTCAGCCAACACCCCCGGGATGCCGCTGACACCGGTCGCGGTCTTCGAGGGCAAGGTCGCCGCGTCCAACATGCTCAAAGCCACCACCACCGTCCCGGACTACGCCGGCGTCCCGACGGCGGTCTTCACGATCCCCGAACTCGCCCGAGTAGGGATGCTCGAACAAGAAGCCAAGGACCAGGGCATCGATATCGCTGTCCGCTACAGCGACACCAGTGGCTGGTACTCCAACTACCGGATCGGTGAGACGACCGCGGCCGCCAAGATCCTCATCGACCGATCTAGCGACCGGATTGTCGGCGCGCACCTGCTGGGCCCCGAGTACGGGGAGCTGATCAACTTCCTCGCCCTTGCGATGAAGCTCGACCTGACCACCCGTCAGCTGAGGTCCATGACCGCCGCCTATCCCACGGTCGGCTCAGACCTCGGCTCCATGCTCTGACCCCTACCTACCCGCGCAACTGGGCTCGGTGCTCGACAGGCCGGCCTCGACACCACGATTGGAGCGAGAGCATGAGTTCACCAGTGAGTGCCCTCCTGGAAGCCACCGGGCTACCGGCGGACAAGCTGCTGACCCAGCGCAACTCGCTTCCCGAGCCGCTGCAACTTCTGCACCGACGCACGCTGCTCGCCCTGGGACAGAGCGGGAAGCCACCGACCCGCGCTCAGCTCGAGACCTGGGCCATCGAACTTCACCTCGACCTCGACGCAGCTCTGCGTCACATGGCCGAGTCGGAACTGGTGTTCCTGGACCCCGCCGGGCGAGAGATCACCGGAGGCGTCCCGTTCGCACCCGGACCAACAGCGCACCAGGTCCGCATCGTCCACGGCCCGACAGTGTCCGCAAACTGTGCGATCGATGCCCTGGGCATCGCGGCCATGCTCGACCGAGATGTCGACGTCGAGTCGCTGGACCCCTTGACCGATGAGCCGGTCGCCGCGAGCAGCCGCGCCGGGTGCTGGACCTGGCAGCCGATTGAGGCAGTCGTGTTCGTCGGTTCGTCGGGCCAGGGACGGCTCACTGAAACGTGCTGTCCGGTGATCAACTTCTTCACCAGCAGCGACCATGCCCTCGCCTACCAGAGCGCGCACGCCCTGGACGGCTTCGTGCTCGCACTGTCTGACGCGGTCGAAGCCGGAGCACTCGTCTTCGGCGATCTCCTGAGGAACCAGTCGGCCCGACCCGACGCCCGACAGTGAACACCCCAAAGGCGTCCGTGACCGGTGCCGCAGAGGCCCTCGTCATCGGCACACCCGCTCACCACACCCCCGCGGGCTTCCTCGCGCACCTCGTGTTCGGCCTCGCGGTCACGGCCTCCAGGGAGACCGCCTTGGCGCTGCCATGACGCCACCCGCTCCACCCAACCCAGTGAACGTCCCACTAGGAGGAACTCCCATGACACAGCACATCTCGTCGCCCACCGACCAACAGCACCCCAGCACGCACCCGAGCGATGTCACCAACACCCCGGTGGAGGAAACGCCACGGGGCTTCTCCGGCCGGTGGCTCGGGCTCCTGGCCCTGCTGCCCATCGCCTGCTGCGCTCTGCCCCTGCTCGTCGTCGGCGGCGTGACCGCCGGCAGCGGCGCCTTACTCGGTGGCGTGACTGGGGGGCTCCTGTTGCTGGCCGGTGCCGCCATCGTCGGCATCTGGGCGATGCGGCGCCGCTCCCGCACCCGCGACGCCCATAGCTCGACGACCACCCCACCGTCGCGCGACCGGTGCTGTTGAGCGCACCAACCACTTGGAAACCTCACTCGACCTTGATGCAGGAGAAGCAACCATGACCACCACTTCAACGTCCACGCCCTCATCGGCCTCCGGTCCGGGGCCCGCCGGCGGGTTGCGGCGGCGCTGGCTGACCATCGCGGGTGCCGCACTCGTCACCCTGCTGGTGCTCGCGGTCACCTACACCGCGCTCAGCTCCCAGCCGGATCCCGCACCTGGTGCGGCGTCCTCGACCGCTGGCTCCAGCAAGGTTGCGACCGCATTCACCGCCTCGACATTGTCCGATGAGGAGGTTCCCGTACCTGGCGGCAAGCCCAGTGTGGTCTTCTTCTTCTCTGCGACCTGCGGGACTTGCGGGCCGGGTGCTCGGGCTCTTGCTGAAGCCCAGGCAGGCACCCCCGACGCGAACTATGTCGCGGTGGACATCGACCCCAACGAGTCCGTCGAGGACGTGCGGGAGTTCCTTACCGCCAACGACGCCGGCACCCTGGCCTACGCCCGTGACACCGACGCGGCACTGACCCGTGCCTACGAGCTCACCCAGCTCTCCACCGCGGTCGTGCTCGACGCCTCCGGCACCGAGGTCTACCGCGGCGTGGACCCCACCCCCACCCAGATCCGCTCCGCGCTGAGCAAGGCCGGCGTCGAGTGAGCGGCCTTCTCGCGCTTGCGTTTGGCGCCGGATTGCTCGCCCCCGTCAACCCCTGTGGCTTCGGACTGCTCCCGGCTGTCCTGACCGCGACCTCCGGGGCCACCGGAACAGGCACCCGCGGCGACAGCGTTGAGACCGCAGGCCTCGTGGCTCGTCTCGCGGCCGGACTGCGCGCCGGGCTTGCCCTGGCCGTGGGGTTCACCGCGACGTTCACCGTCATCGGGTTGCTCCTCACCGTCGGTGTCCGCTCGGTGATCACCCTCGTCCCCTGGATCGCCGCAGCCCTCGGCGCCGCTCTAGCCCTCATCGGCCTCGCGCTGCTCGCCGGCTGGCACCCAGCACTCCGGCTCCCCGGCCGCCACCCCGACCCCACCAAAGTCACCGGCACCCGGCGACTGGTGGCCTTTGGGTCCGGCTACGCCATCGCCTCGGCCTCCTGCACCCTGGCGGTCTTGCTCGCCGTGGTCACCCAGGCAGCGGCGACCACCTGGATCGGCGTTATCGCCGTGTTCACTGCTTACGCCGCCGGCTCCGCTTTGCTGCTGGTCAGCCTCGCCCTGCTCGCTGCCGGCACCGCCACCGCGCTCGCGCGCAGCCTGCGCGCCATCGCCCCCTACGCCTCCCGCATCGCAGGTGCGCTGCTCGCATCGAGCGGCCTCTACCTCCTCTACTACTGGCTCCCGCAGTTGCTCGGCGCCGCACGGCCCTCCGACGGAGGCGTTTCCGCGCTGTCCGCGCTGGTCTCCTCGTGGATGAGCGACAACCAACTCGCCGTCGTTATCGCAGCCGGCGTCATCCTCGTTGGGACCGCCGCCACCACGCTGCTTGCCTCGCGCCCCCGGACTCCCCGTACGCCGCGACCTCGCGCCATGTCCCACGGCAACGGGCCGCAATGAGCTGCCGTCTGGGTATTGAACCCGTTTCCCGATGCCTCGGGTCTGCTTTGGTCGGAGTCTGCACCACTGGGCTTCGTCAGCGCCGCCTCATTGTCCAGGACCGACCGCCCTGCGCTCGGCCGGCGCCCCCGTCATCTTCGCGCCAGCGTGCCGCGCCGTCGTCACCTGGTGGAGCCGGAGTCGCTCGGCTCCACCTGAGCCCGCCATACGAAAACCACCGCGCTGCGGCACTGGCCGATGCGCGTTGGTGGGCATCGCACGCAGTGCCCTGGTCGTAATCAAGGAGGGCGCCCCATCAAGAACGGAGACGCTGATTTGAGCGCCAAAGATGCCACGCCGCGACCAGGACTCCGCGACGTGTTCGCGGATCCTGGGTACCGGCGGTTGTGGTCGGCTCGGACGGTGTCGCAGTGGGGCGACACGTTCAACTTCGTGGCGCTCGCGCTGCTGATCTACGACCTGACCGGGTCCGGGCTCGGGGTCAGCGGTGTCGTGGTTGCCGAGATCTTGCCGGTGCTCCTGCTCGCGCCGTTCGCGGGGCCGTTGGTGGACCGGTGGCCCCGGGTGCGGGTGATGGTCGGCTCGGACCTGTTCCGTCTTGTCCTCGCGGTCGTCCTGGCGGTGTGGCACGACGCCCCGGTCGGGGTATATGCGGTCGCGTTCGGCATGTCTGTCGGCGCGGTCTTCTTCAACCCTGCAGCCTCCTCTATCATCCCGGCACTGGTAGAGAAGGATGCGTTGGTCGCCGCGAACAGCGGGATCTGGACTGCCGCAGTCCTCTCTCAGATCGCGTTGGCGCCACTCGCGGGGCTTCTGGTCGTCTCGCTGGGATACGGTCCGGCGTTCGCCCTCAACGCTGTCTCGTATGCGATCAGCGCCCTGCTCCTGCGCGGCCTGCAGGTGCCCGGGAACCCGGAGAAGGTCCAGCGTCGCAATCTACTTGCCGAGGCCCGCGAAGGGGTCGCCGTTCTCATGCGCCATCGGCTGTTGCGGGCGTTGGCGATCGGGCAGTGTCTCGCCGCGCTCTCGGCGGGCGCCACGAGTGCCCTGCTGGTGGTCCTCGCCAAAGAACATCTCGGTGTCAGCGGCCGTGGGTACGGGCTCCTGATCGGAGCGATCGGGGTCGGGGCCGCGCTCGGACCACTCGTGCTGCTCCGGCTCATCCGCAACCCGGCTCGCCCCTTGTTCGTGTTTGGCCCCTACGGACTCCGCGGCGTCGTCGACCTCGCCATTGCCTCGGTCGCATCCGTGCCGTTCGCCGCGGGCGCGCTGGCCCTGTACGGGATCGGCACCTCCACCGGTGCCGTCACGTTCAACTCCATGCTGCAAGGCGAGACACCCGAACATGTGTGCGGTCGCGTGTTCGCACTGATGGATGTGCTCTGGCAAGGCGGCCGACTTCTATCCCTCGCGGTCGGAGGAATCCTCGCGGACGTGTACGGCATCGAGGCCGTCTACTACCTCGGCGGAGCACTCCTGCTCGCCGCAGCTGCTGCAGGTCTGGCCTCAAACAGGGGGGCTGCAACCGTCTGACGTCGCCAGGCATCGGGAACGGAACGGCGCTCGCCTTGGACCCCGCAGCATGCGGAGAAGCTTCTTCACCCCGGCCTCGGTGCGGCAGATCTACCGACGTCACGGTGCACTCAGCCCGCCTTCCCTACTATGATTCATAGGAGTCGGGAGGCTGGGTCTCCGGCGAAAGTGATCATCGAAAGAAGGCGCAGGATGCGGCAGTTGGGTCAGCTCGAGGCGTCGGTGATGGAGCGGTTATGGGCCGCCGACCGCCCACTGTTGGTGCGCGAGGTGCTCGTGAACCTGCAGCAGGAGCGGAAGTTGGCCTACACCACCGTGATGACGGTTATGGATAACCTTCACAAGAAGGGTCTCCTGAGCCGGGAGCGGCAGGGGCGCGCCTACGCTTATCGGACCATACAAAGCCGCGAGGAGCACACCGCAGAAATGATGGAAGCGGTGCTCGGCACAGCCAGGAACCGGACCGCGACGTTGCTGCACTTCGTCGAGACCATCTCCGCCGATGAGATGGCCGAGCTCAAGGCCGCCATCGACCAGACGGCGGATCATCGGAGTGGGTCATGATCGCCACGCTGCTGCTCCTTGCGTACGCCACGGCTGTCGCCACCATCGGCCCCAGGTTCCTTCGTCGAGCCCACTGGCAGGAACGCTATCCCCGCGCCGGCATCGCCGCCTGGCAGGCGCTGAGCGCCTCTACAGTTGCGGCTGTGCTGCTGGCAGGTTTGAGCGCCGCCATGCCCATGATGCTGGTGACCACCACCCTCGCCGAGTTCCTGTACACCTGCGCCATGCTGCTACGCGCCCAGTACGCCACCCCCACCGACGCACTGGTCACGACGGTCGGATTGGGCGTCGTGGTCGTGGTGTCGAGCCGGATCGCTTGGTGTGTCGCCCGCACGGCGATCGGGGTGACCCGGGCTCGACGTGTACAGCGCTTGAGTCTTGCCGTCCTGACACATGTTGATCCGGCGACCGGCATCCTGGTACTGGAGCACGCTGAGGCGGCGGCGTACTGCGTGCCCGGCCGCGGTGGTCAGGTCGTGGTCACCAGTGGCGCTCTCGGCCAGCTCGCGGCCGAGGAGCTTGAGGCGGTCCTGGCCCATGAACGGGCCCACCTGCGTGGTCGACACGACCTGGTGGTTGCCACTGCGACCGCCCTACGGGACGCGTTCAGCTTCGTGCCGCTCTTCGCTGCAGCGGCCGACCAGGTACCGCGCCTGGTGGAGATGGCTGCCGACGACGTTGCCACGCGCTCCGCGGACCGCCGTTGTCTGGCTCACGCACTGCTGAACTTGGGCGGCGCACCGGCTCCGGCCGGCTTGCTAGGGGCCGGCGGGTCGACCGCTGCTGCGCGAGTGCGGCGCCTGGTCGCGCCGAGCCAGCCCTTCGGCATCGTCCGAGGGATGGCGGCTGCGGCCGGGATCGCTGTCGTGCTGGCGCTCCCCCTGGCGCTCGCCGCCGTCCCGGCCCTCGCGGCCGTGAGCGAGGCCTATTGCCCCGTCAGTTGGACTGCCTGATCGTCGGGTCCACTCCAGTGGTCGAGCCGTCGATCGCATGCTGGCTCGCGCTCGGGTCGCCGTGGAGGCTCGCCACCTCGGCGCGGAGGCGCTGGACCTCCAGCTCGAAAGCGTCAGAAGTGCTCTCGGGATGGCACATGCCAGGCATGCCGCAGTGCCTCCCGTTGCGCATCGGGCGGATGCAGAGCACATAGGTGAGGGTCACTGCCGCCACGGCTAGGAGGCCCGGGATGATCAGCTCGCTCACAGGGGCTCCGAGTCGGCGGCTGAACGGTCCCGCTGAACGGACTTGAGCTGGTCGACCTCCGCCCGCAGTCGGCTGAGCTCGTCCTGACCTCCGGAGGCGGCCGGAGCGGTGTGGCGCGGACGCATCATGAAGAACATCATCAGGCCCATGCCCACTGGGCACGCCAGTACGGCCACGGCGTAGAAGAGCTGCTCCATCGTGGGTTCCTTTCATCGTCGGCACGGACTCGCGCCACCATCTACTAGATCACTTAGTAGTGTAGAGCTTGCCGGCAAGGTTCCACCGTCATCACGTTCGAGGGCCTGGGTCGTGCGTGTGCAGATCGTGCTTTTCCTCCGGGTAGACGATGCTCCGGGTGGTCAGGTGGTTGGGCGCGGTCAGCGTCTCGCGCGTGATCCGGCCATGGTGGTCCAGGGTGAGCCGCACGTAGGTGCCCTCCCCGGGATAGCCCAGAGCCATGACGGTCTCGCCCGCGTTGTCGTCTCGGTCAATGACCACCACTGTCGGCGCCACCCCAGAGCCGTAGGGGTCGGAGTCGAGGAGCTGTTGCCCGGTCAGCTGCAACCTGACCTCATCACCGAGACCCGTGTTGGTGTTGCTGGTGACTTGCTCGTAGAGGGTGAGCTCTGGGATGGCTCCCATGATGCGCACCGTGCGGCGCAACAGGGCTGGGGCTTGGCGGGGCGGCCAGGCCACGGTGACCGCGGTGGTTCCGCCCGGGAAGTCGGAGGAGTCTGCCTTGAATGTGACCGTGTTCTGTCCGCGCTGCCAGTCAATGGCTGCGACGAAGCATCCCGGGCCGCAGCGGCGCAATGGGAGGTGACGGGATGCCGGGTCGCCGGCAGCGGTCAGGTTGGCGTCAAGGTCGTAGGTGTTGGTGTCCACCGCGTCTTCTGACATTTCTGTGTCCGGGGTGGACAGGCGAACCAGTAGTTGGCCTTCCGAGGCCGTGGCGCCGACGCCGATCCACCCAGCACGCCCGCCAGCAGCAGAGATCGGCCCGAGGGGTGGCGGCGGGAACGGTAGCTCTGCATCCCGTAGCACCGGTGGCGACAAGGACGTCAGCAGCGCTGACACGGCCAACACTCCGGCCAGTCCGACCACCTCCAGGCGGGCGGTACTGCCGGGCTGGGCGAGCGCGGGGCGGCTCTTGAGGTGGTGGCGCGCCAACAGGGCCAGGGCGGCGATGACTACGACAAGCGTGATCTTCGCCAGCAGCCATCGCCCGTAGGTGGTTCCGAATAGGGTGTCTCGTAGCCCGGCCGGCCCAGCCAGTAGCAGGCCGCTGATCGTTCCGGTGGCCAGCACGAGCGCGAAGAGCCCCAGTGCCAGCCGGGCGTACGCCACCACGGCCGTCGCGGCCGAAAGTTCTCGGTTGCGACGCGAGTGTCCGACGCGTACCACGTGCACCAGCGCGCCGACCCAGATCGAGGCGGCACCCAGGTGGACGAAGATCAGTACCGCCCCCCAGCCCGGACTGGCGGCCTGAGGATGCGCCCTGAAGCCCTCCGCCCCGGCAACCGCGACCAGGACGAGACCCGCCCACGCGTGGCGGCGCAGCAGCATCGCGGCGCCGGCCACGGCAAAGCTGAGCACCTCGACCGCTGCGACCCTGCCGGCCGTCGACTCCACCAAGGTCCACGGGCTCCGAGTCGACGCCCCAGCCACGAGGGAGCCGTCGCCCAGCAGCGTGACTGCTAGACCCAGTGCGGACACCAGACCGAGTAGGACACCCGTGCGCAGCAACGCCCGAGGGTCGTCCTGCTCCGTCCCTGCAAGAGCTGTCCGTCGTGTCAGCCGGGCGCCGACCAACCCCCCGAGCGAGAGCGTCAGACCCGCGAACATGCCCCATCTCAAGAGCGTCAACAACTCCCAGCCCTCGACCTGCGGCTGAGCGCCCCCGCCCAGGGCCAGCCCGGCGCTGGACCCCACCGCAAACCGGAACTCACCGGTCATCGTGTCGCCGTCCGCCGCTGTGGCCGTCCAGTCCACGACGTACTGACCTACCGCCAGCTCCTCAAGCACCGGTGCGGTTATCGTCCGCCCGTCCTCGCCCGAGGCGGCCTCACCCAGACCGACCTGTTCCCCGCCCGGGCCCCGCAGTTCCAGTGCTGACTCGGCCGGACGCACCGCTTGGTCGAACACCAGCTGGATCTGCTCGGGAGACGTCGGGACTGCGCCCTCCACCGTAGGCGTCGCAAAGAGAAGCGTCGCGTGCGCCTGAGCTGCCGGTGCGGGACCGAGAAGCATCGCAGTCGCGAGGAGCACCAGGGCACCGAAGCGGCGGAACCTAGCTCGTGGATTCATGACGTGCCGGGTCGCTCCGCGAAGCTGTCGCCTCCGTCCGCGGACTCCCACACCGTCCCGGCCGCGGCGGCGTACACCGCGTCGGCGTCCTCGACGTGCACCGCCTCGGGTGCACCAGGCAGTTGGCCGCGCGCCTCCCATGAGGCGCCGGCGTCGGTGCTGACGTGCACGGCTCCATCGGGTGCCAGGCCGAGCAGAGTGCCGTCAGTGGCCCAGTCGACGAGCACGAGCAGCGGCGCGCCGGACAACAACTGGAACGTCCTCCCGCCGTCCTGGCTGCGGGCGGGGCCCTGCTCGGTCGTGGAGAGGACGACGTCAATGTTCTCCGGGTCGACCGCGAAGTCCGCCATCGGCTCGGCAGACCGGGCCTCCCAGTCACGGCCGTCGACGCTGACCATCAACGCGCCCGTCATCGAGTTGAGGCCGAAGACGGTCTCGTCCACCACCTCCAGGGAGTGAAAATCGGCCTCGCCGGACAGCGACAACGGCTGCCAGGACGCCCCGCCATCGGTGGACTCGATCAACCCCACCGAGGACGGCCCGTCCTGGTGCTCCCCGGGATGACCGCTGGCCAGGAAGCGGCCCGGCCCCGCGACCGTGAAGCCCATGAAGTCCTGGACCGGTGACACCAGGGTCACTGCGCCCTCAGCCGGCACCCGGAACAACCCGTAGTGCGAGCCGGCATACAACATGCCGTCGGCTGGATCCACGCCAAGGCCATGGATATGTTCCATGTCTGCGCTCTGACCGCTCGACCCGGCGTCGTCGCCCGCCTTGGCGGATGCTCCTGCGTCCGTGGCGGAAGCGCAGCCAGAGACAAGCACTGCGACTGCCGCGACGGCACCGGCAAGTCGGCCCGGAAGATGGCGGGCACGAGGGGAAGCGGGCACGGCGAACTCTCAATCGTTGGGAGGGTCTGCAGTTTCAGCAGGCAGTCTACGATATTGGATAGTAGATAATCCGGCGGCTCATGAGCGAGTGGCCCGTTGCCACTCGTCGCGCCGTACTCTCGTTCGCCGGGCAAGATCTCTTCCCCCTGAGGGGCAGCCGATCGGGGGCGGCTCCCGTCCTGGAACCGCGCCTGGTTGAACTACTATGTATGGTAGTTGTACGGCTACCGAACGGAGACCGGAATGAATGGCACCGAGATCGGCGACATGGGCATGACCGGAATGATGGTGTGGATGCTCGTGGCAGGTCTGCTGGGATTGGCCGCATTGGCCGCGGTCGTCGTAGGGACCGTCTGGGCGATGCGCCGCTGGTCCACCCCGGGCCATCAAAGTGCTGAACCCGCGCAGGAGCAGCTCAAACGCCGCTTCGCAGCGGGCGAGATCGACGAGGATGACTACCTCAGTAGGCGCGCCCTTTTGAACGACTAGCTGACACACGCCAACTACCGCCAAGCAGCCAGCCGCTCTCCCCCAGCACATCAAGGCCGGCGCACGCCCCAACCCTGCAACTGCAGGCACGCCTCCCTGATCACGAAGGACTCAACACCATGGACATGCGTTCCGCCGTCCCCGACTGGCTCACCCCGGTCGCCTGGACCTACATCGCGCTCTCTCTGCTCAGCGTCGCCGTCATCGCCGCTGACATCTACCTGGCGCGCCGCCGTCACCCCAGCGTCGCCACCGAGCTGGTGTGGATCAGCTCGGCTCTCTACCTCGGCCCGTTCGCCATCCCGATTTACCTAAACCGGGGACGCGCCGGCAACGCCTCCTCAAACTCGGCGGACGGTGTCGGGAGAACGACGAACGAGTCAGCGGTCGCGGTGCTGCCCGGCGGAGGGGCATCCGCCGTCGCGCACCTCATCGCCGTCCCGTTCGTCGTGGCGGTCGGCTGGACGATCGCAGGTCTGGCGATGTGGCCCATGATCCTCGTCATCGCCTTACTCGTCGTCGTCATGCTGGCCGTCTACGAGCGCATCGACAGCCGCCGAGCCCACAGCGGACACATTCGCGGCCTGTCCATCGGCGCCGCGCTCGTCACCGCCGTCATCACCGTAGTGGCCTTCGACGTCGGCATGGTCGGCTGGATGCTGCTGCTGCACTTCAACAACGCCATGCCGGCGGTGACCGAGAGCACGTTCTGGTTCCTCATGCAGCTCGGCGTCATCGCCGGTCTCGTGACCGGCTACCCGGCAGTTGCGTGGCTCCTTCGCCGCAACCAGACCGTCGTCCCCGTCTGACGCCTGTCTGGCCGATGCCGGAACCATGGGACATACGTGGCCCATCGCAGGCACAAGCGGCCGCCTGGGATCGGCGCGGAGTTGATCGCGGTGAAGCCGGCGAGGTCGGTCGCTGCGAAGGTTGGCTTGTTACTCATCGACTGGGTCCCTGGTTCACGACTCCGTTGAGGACGATGTCGAAGATCGTGCGCGCTGCGGTCTCAGCGTCCCACTCGTGTGCGGCGCGCATGTGGATATAGGCCCACCCCACGAGGTTGAACAACACCGTGGCTGTGATGGTCGGCGAGAGGGTGCGCAGGGTTCCGTCGGCGGCGCCGTCACGCAGCAGGCGTTCGAAGGGTTCGGCGAACCCATCAACGACGAATGCTTCCGGTCCGGGCTGGTGGAAGACCTCGCCATGGGCTGAAAAAGCTGCGCACGTAGGTTCACGCGCACCTTTTCTGTAGACCTTCCATGCGCTTAAGGAGAGTCCGTCTCGGAGCTGGTTCGTCCAAGCAGCGGCACGTCGGGGCCAGTCCCGCCAGACAACTTTGCGGGCCCCTGACGATCACCGGATCCCCAACTCCGTAACCCCAGCCCCGCCCCACTCGGAGGACAACCGCCGTGCTCACGAGCCGCGGCGATCAGACGGTGATGGCCTTCCAGAAGACGACCTTGTTATCCCCGGGACCGTAGAAGTCCCGGATCCGGGCTTCTTCATCGAACCCTCGCGCCCGGTAGAACGCGCGGGCATTCGCGTACTCGTCCGTGCTGGACGTCTCCACGATCAACACCCGAGCTACATCTTGCCCGGCATCGCGCAGCACGCCCTCGACATGCCTGATGAGTTGGCTCCCCGCTCCCCTGCCGTGCAGGTGGGGCTCGACCGCGAGGAAGTACAGGTTCCACACCCGGTCGGCGAAGGGTTCGGGCGCGAGGTAGGCCACACCAACCACGAGGTCCTCGGTGCGGTCAACGCCCTGACCATCAGGGTCGACCATCACGTACCAGTGGTGTCCCTGAAGCTCCTCGTTCAAGGCGCCGCGGAACGCGGTCACGAAGTCGTCCAGCTCGTCGACGCCGAACATGTGGTTGGTGAGGGCGAGGTCCTTCACCGATGCCTCGTCGTTCTCGATGGCACGTCGGATCAGATTGTGCCCGTGCAACGGTCTACTCCAAATCGTTAGACGCAAGCCCACTTGAGGGCCCGCTAATGAAGCCGCGGTAGCGGCCAGTGCCGACATGACCCGTCGACGCACAGGCGTCGGACGGGCTTACAGCCCATTAGGGCCGAAACTCACGAGGTATACACAACGCTCCTGAAAAACGAGCTGTAGGGCGACGCTAGAGCCCGCTGTCGTTCGGCGGCCAGTCGATTGCTGCACGCGTGGCGATCCAGGGCTCGTCGGGAAACCGGCCAAGCCATGCACACCTCGGCCGCGCCAGCTCCGCCTCGAAGCTGGGGGTGCCGCGCTTTCACCGCAGGACGGCAGTCAAGGCAGCGCGCAAGACCGCGTCCAGGTCGGTCGACTCCTCGACGATCCCCTGAAGAGTCAGTCCGTCGACCACGGCGACCAGCACCGCGGCAGCGGCCCGCGGGTCCACCGACTCTGGGACCTCTCCGCCGCGGTGACTTGAGTCGATGATGTCGGCCACGAGGTCGGTGAACGCGACCAGACCACGTCGGTGAGCAGCGGCAAGGTCGGGATGCGAGGCGGCGGCCGCGCTCAGCGTGACCCACACGATCGCTTCTCGCCGGCGCTCCTCATCGAGTGGAAGCGCCTGCTCACACAGCCGGTGCAGCACCTCGTGAACCTTTCCGTCGAGTTCCGTAGCAGCCAGGCGGGCCGAGATGCTCTCGACGGTCTGAGCGAACGCCGCGAGCAGCAGGTCCGCCCGGGTAGCGAAGTGATGCTGTACGGCACCACCCGAGACGCCTGCCTCGCGGGCCACCGACCGCACGCTCAGCAGGTCGAACCCTTCACGAGCCACGACGCTCACCGCCGCGTCCGCGACCCGGCGCGCGGTCTTCGACGCCACATCGGTGCGTGACGTAGGGGCAGCGGTGCGCGTGTTCACCATACGAGTGTATCGTGACCGAGGCTCACCATACGCTCGTATTGATAAGGAGATGCTTTTGTGCTCGTCGTCCTCATCGCAGCATGCGAGATCGGATTCTGGGTCGTGCTCGCCGCCGGGTTGCTCGCCCGCTACGGGTTGAAGTGGCCGCGCGTGGGCGCGGCGCTGTTGGTGTGCGTCCCGTTGGTGGACCTAATCCTGCTGGCTGCCACCCTCATCGATCTACGCGGCGGGGCGACCGCGACCGCAGCCCATGGCCTGGCCGCGGCCTACCTGGGCTTCTCGGTGGCGTTCGGGCATCAGGTCATCGCCAACCTCGACGCTCGCGCATCCCACCGCTTCGCCGGCGGCCCCGCACCGGTGGCCCCGCCCCAAGTAGGTCCGGGTCGGGTCCGGCACTCCTGGCACCAGTGGCGGCGAGGAGCGGCGGCGTGGGCTATCGCCTGTGGACTGCTACTCGGCGCCATCATTTTGGTCGACGACCCCGATCGCACCGCACAGCTCACCACCTGGGTCCTGTGGCTCTCGGTTGCCCTGCTTCTCTGGCTGTTCCTGGGACCCCTGCTCACCCAAGTCCGGGAACTCGACCAACTGCGGCGGCAACCGAACGACGCGATGCGCAAAACCCAGGACAACGACCAGGCGAACCCCGTGAGCTGAGTCCAATCGAGTTGGGCCGCGGATGGTCTCGCGAAGTTCCTCGATCCAGCCGCGGCGGCCGTCCGCCACCTGATCGTGAAGCAGTCAGCAGTCCCTGCTGGACGACACGCAGCCGATCAAACCAAGATGACAAGGCTCACGCACCGACGACGCGCCACAGAACGGGAACCCACATGACACCGTCAGAGCAGGTCAAAGACTTCCGCGTGCGGCTCGACTCCTCACTCGACCACTACAGCACCGTCCTACACGACTGCCTCGACGGCCTGACCGAGGAAGAGGCCCGCCGCTCTCTCGTCCCGTCCAAAACCACCCTGATGGGCCTGATCAAACACGTGACCTACGTCGAGAAGTTCTACTTCGAGCACTCCGTCACCGGCCGCCCCCTCAAGGAGATCGGGGTAGCGAGCACACCGGACCGCTCGTTCGTGCTGACCAAGACAGACACCATCGAGTCGACACAGGCGGCCCACCACAAGGCGTGCGAGGAATCCCGACAAGTCGCAGCAAAGCTCAAGCTCGACCACATCGTCACCGGCCGCACCGCGCAGCCCGTACTCACGATCTACCTACGCACCCTCCACGACCTGATCCAGCACTGCGGGCACGCCGACATCCTGCGCGAGCAGATCCTGCACGCTCGCTGAGACCACACGACCCCTGTTTCGCGCTGGAGCCTCAGGGTCGCCGAGACCGAGGCTCGTGTGAGCACGGGCCAATTGTCGGGCGCCACCACGAGAACTGCGGTGATGGTCCCTTTCGCAATGACCCAGAGGTCGCGCGAGAACGCCCCCGGAAACGCCCTCGATATCGGGAGTTGCCCGGGTGTCTCGGCGAGGTTGGCGGACAAACTGCGGACGAGCAACGACCGACTCGGGCGGGATGGAAGGTACGTGGCATGGAGCGTAACGGGCATCGTCCAGAGATTGGTTGGCCTCGCATGATCGGCCCCGCTGCTCGATCTTCCTTAGGTGACTGTCAGAACCACTCTGTCCACGGAGGAAGACCATGCCGGACAAACTGCTCTACCGAGTCCCAGAGGTTGCCGAGTACCTCAGCATCAGCCGATCCAAGGTCTATGAACTCTTCAAGTCCGGCGAGTTGCGATCGGTTCACATCGATCGCACCCGTCTTGTCCGAAAGGCGGATCTAGAGCGCTACATCGACTCCCTAGCGTCCGCATCCTGAAGATGCGGCGCTTCGTCGTCGCCAGCAGGGCAATGGAGCGGAGCGTCCTGTTGACCTCGCCTGTGCATATGCAGCCAGAAGGTGACATAGTCTATGTTATCGGCGGTGTGATTTAGGGTGTGATGAAACACGGGATTAGGTATTGGATCGGGGTGCGGCACGTGGCACACTGCAGGTATGAGCACTCAGTCGACCATCGCCCGCGGCGACCTGCGCGCCTACGAAGAGTCGGTGCGGCTGGCCACGCCGGAACTCGTCGAGCGGTTGCGCGACCTGCTCGGCGCCAAGCTGGTCGCCTACCTGGGTTCGGTGCAGGAGACCCGAGCGGTGCGGCAGTGGGCCGACGCCGGCGACGCGCGCACTCCGTCGACCGACGTGGTCAACCGGCTGCGGATGGCCTACCGGATCGCGGCGCTGCTGCGCGGCAAGGACTCGGCCGCGGTCATCCAGGCGTGGTTCCAGGGCATGAACCCGCGACTCGACGACGTCGCGCCCGCGCGGCTGCTGCGTGAAGGCGACCTCGAGCAGGTCGGCCCCAGCATCCTGGCGGCCGCGCGCGCGTTCGCCGCTGCCGGATGACGTCGCCGGTGGCTGAGGCACCCCAGCTGGTCGTCGTTGACGCGGCCGAGGAGGTCTGGCGGGTCGGCTTCAAGCCGGAGCCCTGGGCGTGGTCGGGTTGGGAGTGGGCCGGCACCGATGGACGGTTCCACGGCCGATGGGACGACCGGCAGGGCAACTTCCGTACCGTCTATGCCGGCTCCACGCTCCTGGCCTGCCTGCTCGAGGTACTCGCCGGCTTCCGGCCGGACCCGACGCTCGCGCTCGAGCTCGACGACATCGTGGAGGACGAGGAAGACGCCGCGGTGCATCCGACCGCCCGGGCCGGCGAGATCTCCTACTCCTGGCTGGAGCCCCGCTCAGCCGCCAGCGCCACGCTGACCGGCCACTTCTGTGCCGTCACGGCGGCCGAGTCCATCGCTGCGCTGCGGCCGCAGTTCGTCGCCCTCGCTCACCTGCTGAACCTGCACGACTTCGACGCGGCCGCGCTCAAGGACGGGCGCCCCAGGGCACTCACCCAGTCCGTGGCCACCTACCTGCACGCCAGCACCGAACTCGACGGCGTCACCTTCGCCTCCAGGCACGGCGACGACCTCGCCCTCTGGGCCATCTTCGAGCGAGCCAAGGACCCCGCGATCAGCCGGACCCTCGACGCGATCCAGCACCACGCGCTCTCCCCCGAGCACCCCGACGTCCAAGAGTCTCTCAGGATCCTCGGCCTCACCTGGTCGACCCACTGAGCTGCCCATGACGCACCAACAAGTGCTGGCCTCATTCACCCGCATCCGTGAAGCGGCGGAAGCGCACATGGACGAGCTCGACGAGCTCGGCCACGGATGGGCGGAGGAATCGGTCACGGACGTGGCAGTTCACCGTGGGCACCCACACGTGAAGGTCATCAAGTTCAACCGCCGCCAGGAGGCCACCGTCGGCGGCGACTACCTGTGGTGGTGGCTGGACCGCTCGAGCAGCCTGTGCTTCGGGATGCTGGTCCAGGCCAAGCGACTCACCCGCTCTCCCTCGAGCTGGAGGGTCGATATCAACCACAACGACGGCAAGCAGTACTCCGACCTCCTGAGGTCCTCGCATCAGCTCCAGGTGCCGGCGCTGTACGGCATCTACACCGGCGGCCGCGTGTTCCGCGCCGACCTGCCCTGCTTCCACGCCGACCAGCCGGACTGCTTGGGCTGCCGCCGGATGGCCATCTCGATGATCACCGCCTACCAGCTCGGGGGCGCCTGGTCCCGCACCTCGCCCACCGACACCGCAGCGCTCGTGTTCAGCGATGCGCTTCCGCTGGAGGACCTGGTCGACCCCGACCGGCCTGCTGGACCAGTGCGGGACCTCAACCTCCCCGAGATCCCAGAAGGCCAGCTGCGTGAGTTCCTGCTGAACGACCAGGCCGGCCCCCTCGAGGTGGCCAAGCGCATCTTCCGGGCCGTCAGCGAACACCGCCGTGGCGCGTTCCGGGCGGCCAGCGCCGAACCCACGTTCGTCCCAGGAGAGCCGTTGTTTCTGGAGGTGCCGGAGGACCCAGGCCACTTCCCGGACTCCTATTTTCGCCACGTGCTCCAAGGCGTGCGGCGGCGGCCACCGAAGTACGTCCAGGAACTCCGACGGCGGCCGGACGTGCCCGACATCGACCCGGGCACGAGCGGCTACATGGTCGCCGCGCAGCCTCCACCCCAACCCAGGCGACCTCGCGAGCTCGATGGCCTCAACATCGCCGGCGTAGTCCTCGTGACCATGTAGCGCCGGGAGGAACCAAACCCCGGCAGCCGCCCTGCCGACCCAGCCGTTCCGCGCTTGCGCAGGCGGCCAACGTGCCACGATTCACCCGTGGGACTCTTCAAGCGCAGCGAGGCCGTCAGGGCCAAGAAGATCGGGGCTCATGCCCGCTACGTCGATGAGGACGTCCAGCGCGTCGACCTCAAAGTCACCAGCACCGACGGCGAGACAGTCACCATCGACCTCAGCCTCGACCAGACCCGCCAGCTCGTCATCGACCTGACCAACGCTTACGGGGCGTGTCGGCCGGCGCTGCTGGACCAGAAGCAAGTCGACCGGATCACCTCGTACTTCGGGATGCGCTGATGACCCGCTACGAGTACGACGAGGAGGCCAGCAAGGCCTGGCACATGGACGTCGTGCACGAGGTCGACGACTCGCCCGTGCCAGTCTCTCGGTGGGTGGACGCGATGCGTCGCCTCAACACGATCAACGACCCGCTCGCCCGCAAGCTCCTTGCACTGCACCGCGACTGCGGAGCCGGCACGGGCGTCTGCGACTCGCTCGATGACGAACCGGACCCGATGGATCGTCGCTCGACCTGGGGCTGTGAGACGACCAGCCTCATCGCGGACCACTTCGGCGTCGCGTACCCGCAAGGCTCATCGAGCGATCGCCCGTGAGCTCGCACGACTCCAACGGCCGGCTTGTTGACCTCATCCGGGCCGGCCTGAGCCGAGCCGACGAGCTCGGCCGAGCACGGGTGCCGCTCAAGCTCTACCGCCCCAAGGAGAAGGAAGAACTCCTCACGCTCCTCCATGCCTACCTGTGGGACACCGCAGCGCCCTACGACGACGAATGGCATCGCTCCCCCGGCAACATCATGACTCTGTGGGCCGAGCTGCTCGAGATCGGCAAGGAGACCCGCGAACGGCTGATCCCTCTCCGCACCGACCTGGTCAAGGTCCTCACGGAGCGAGGCCTGGGCTACCGGACGCACCCACGGTCGGTGCCGGTGGTCGTTCGCGAGTACAGCGGTCCGATAGAGACCCCAGTCCATCCCGGCGACCCGCGCGAAACCTCGAGCACGATCGCCGTCGGAGCCTGGGGAGCCGGTTTCGGAGATGCAGCCACGAACCGCAAGGTCGAACTGGCCGCCGAGGCGGTCGTCCAGCACCACTACGAAGCGGCCGGTTGGACAGTCACCCGCGTCGCACACCTCAAGTGCGGCTGGGACCTGACCGCGGCTCGAGACGGCGAGGAGCGCCACCTCGAGGTCAAGGGCGTGTCGAGCTCGCTGCCCTCGATCTTGCTCACCCGCAACGAGCTCCGCAGCGCCGGGACCGACCCCGACTGGCTGTTGGCCGTGGTGACCAACGCGCTCACCGATCCGACGCTCCTCGAGTTCGAGCGAGAGTCGGTCACCGCGGCCGCCAATCCCACCGTCTACCGCGTCAACCTCGCCCTGTGACCTCAGCCTGGCCGTGAGCGCCGACCACTTCGGTCGTGGATGATGCGCTGATGGAGACACGCGTGGTCGCAGTCGACGTCGGCTCAGTCCGCTCCAACTTCGCCTGGGCGGGTCTGGATCTGCCGGATCGTCGTCCGGTCGGAGAAGGTGGGCGGCACCCCGAGGGCGCGGCGGTGGCCGCGCTGGATGCGCTCGGCTCCGGCGTGCCAGTGGCCCTCGGTTTCGAGGCTCCCCTGATGGTTCCCGTCAGCCCCGTCGGGCCGGTCGACGGGTGGATGACCTTAGGGCGCGCGCGCCAGGGTGAGACCGTCGACGGTCACTCGAGGCCGTGGTCAGCTGGTGCCGGCAGCGGCGCCCTGGCTACGGGCCTGGTGCAGATGGCGTGGGTGCTCGAGCGCATCGGCTCCGGTATCCCCGCGCTGCGGTGCACGACCCGTCCCGAGCTGTGGCTGGCCGGGGATGCGGATCTCTTCGTGTGGGAGGCCTTCGTGTCTGGAACCGGGAAGCCGGTGCCGACGGGGATCACCCAGCACGCGGCAGACGCAGCCGCGGCCGCCGACACCTTCGCCGACCGCCTCGAGCAGGGCTCACCGAGCGCCTCCGACGTCGTGTGCACGCCGGCGTCGTCGTTCAACCTGGCCGCGGCGGCCGCGGCGTACGCCGGGTTGGCGATCGCGAGCAACGAGCTGCGCGACCAGGTGCAGGTCTATCGCACCCACCCTGCTCTCCTGTAGGTCACCGCCGGCAGCTGCGGCTGGTCCGGGATCTCCACCTCGAACAGCACGATCCGCTGTGCTGGCCCGCACGCCCGGGTCAGGGCCCGCCGCTCCGCCTCGGTGGCGACGACCAGCGTCAGGCCGCGGAGCCGCGCGAGGACCTCGGCCGAAGATCCTGCTGACCACCGGGCTGATCACGCCCTGGGGCATGTCGTGGACGAACAGCGGCACGCCCATCGCCCACTCTGGTGTCGCGTCTCGCACGCCGACGTAGCCCCGCGCCTCTCGGCCGACGAGCTCGACCGCCGGCGCCGTCAGTGCCTGCTGGCGGGCGAGCTTGGCCGCGATCGCGGCCAGGTGCCGCTCACGCTCCGCGTCCGCGAGCTCGTCGAGCTCGCGCCGGCGCTCCCCTGCATCCAGTTGGGCGCGTTCGGCGATGACGTGAGGCCGGGTGGTCCACACGATCGGCGCGGGGAGGGGAAGGGAGGTCACGGACCTTCCCAGGACGACCTGGTGCGCTCTGACCGTGCCAGCCAGGACTCCGGCGACGAAGACTCCAAGGCCCACGGCGGGAATCACCGGCCCCCACCAGCCGTGACCAGGGCACGGGCCAGGAGCGCCGCCGTCGTTCTCGCAGCGCCGCCGCGGGCACCACCGCTCACCGAACACGCTGGTCCCGGCGACGACCTCGGCATCGGTGGCTGAGGACAGGGGTGGCTCAGTGGACAGCGAGATCCGAACGGCGGGGACCATTCCGATCCACGGCCGGTCGTGGTCGGTGACCCAGCACACCGGCACCCCGGAAGCCGCCATTCGCGTGGTGCGCACGCGCAGCTCGTCGACGGTGATCGGAGCCATCTGGGCTCCCAGGCCATCCGCCTCGTGCCGTCGGGGCTGCTAGCCAGCACATCGGCCCGCCAGCCCTCGCCGGCGACCTCGAGCTCGGCGTACCAGCCGGCATCACGGATGGCTGAGGCCAGCTGCAGCTTGAGCAGCCGGTGGGCCATGGTCTCCCCGACCAGCGAGCAGGTCGGCGCGGCGCGGTCGTGGGCGAAGAACCGCAGCCCCTTCGACGAGACCTTGGCGTGCAGCCCGTGCCCGCACTCGCGGCAGGTCAGGGGCGCGCGGGGTCGCGCTCGGTGGATCGCCTCCCAGGGCATGTCTTCGCCGAGCGGATCAACGGTTGCGTCGAGCACGCCGGCGTCGGCGTGCTGCGCCGTCAGGGGCACGAGCGAACTCTGCCCCAGGGGACCGACAATTGTGGGCGGATCAGTTGCGGTTGAGGCCGTGGCGGCGGGAGTCGAGGGCGTGCTTGTAGTGGCTCTCGGCCGCGTCGATCTCCCTGGTGGGGGTAGCGGGATCGAACACCCGCAGCACTGACAGACGGAAGCTGGACGAGTCCAGGTTGCGGAGCTCGACGTTGCCGCCGTGGCCGTTGGTCGCGTAGGCGGCCCAGCGTTGCCAGATGGTCTCGGCACCGCCGGCCTTCCCGACGTAATGGCGGCCGTCGCGGGTGTCGGTGATCAGGTAGATCCCGATGACGGACGACAGTGCGGTTCGCCACGCGGCGTACCGATGCTCGCGGATGACGGCCTGCAGCTGGGGGTAGTCCAGCGTGAGCGCGTCGTATCCAGGGAACCGCACAGGCTCTGAGTCGGCGATCTCCACCACCGGGTACGCGGCCGCGGTTGTCGCGTTGATCCTCCAGGTGCGCGGAGACCGCCAATGGATCACCAGTCTGTTGCGCAGATCGCTCATCAGCTCGGTCTGCTCGAGGTCGAAGGTCCGCAGCGCGCCGTCGTGCCCCGTCTCGCCGTTGTTGACCAGGACCGACCACAGCCGTGCGCGATCGCCACCCTCGGGGCGGAACACGATCCAGAGCCGGGGCGGCGCGGCCGGGAAGGTGCGGGTGTTGGCCGACTGGACGCGCGTGTAGGCCATGATCTCGTCGTCGGAGGAGTCTCCGTGGATCCCCACGGTCCCGTCCTCGTGCTCACGCACGTAGGCGTGCCTGATCACCAGGGCCTCGGCTGGGTCGATACCCGAGCTCGCGATGATCGACGCGAAGGTGAGTGTCACGGACGCTGCACCGCGCCCGCCTGGTCTACCCACCAGACCTCGATCTGCGCGGCGGCGAGCGAGCCGGCCGTCTCGGCGTGCAGGTCGCGGTAGCGCGCGAAGTCGGGCAGAGCGATGACGCTGCGCCACTGCGGCTCCTTGCCGCGCAGACGCATCGCGGCCAGCACCGCCTGGGAGTACCAGTGGCCGGCCTGCGTGCTCGGGCTCGTGCGCTTGACCTCTCCTGCCCGCGCGGGGTCGGCGTACCCGCGGCTCGGGTACCCCTTCACTTCGACTCCGGCGGTCTGGCCATCTCGGGAGGCGATGACGTCGATGCCGTGCTCCCTGGTCGCCGTGTTGGCCACGGAGCAAATCCGCCATCCCTCTCCTGCCAACGCCGTCACCAGGGCCGCCTGGACGTTGGCCTCGGTGTGCCACTCCCCTCCGAGGTTGATCGCCGCGGCGAGATCCCGGCGCGGCGGTGTCGGCACCGATGGGGTCGCGAGCGCTGGACGGGCTGCCGGCGGTGTCATGCGCGTCTCGACGTTCCCTGCAACCTGGTAGCCCAGGGCCGCCAGGTGCCGGCGCGCTGTGTTGGACATGAACTCCGATCGCGGGATCCCGGTGGCCAGCTCGAACGCCTGAATCACCGGGAACCACGTGTCGTTCACCTGCACGGCGTGCTTGCGGATCGCGTCGGGCGCGACGTCGACAAGGCAGCTCTCGACGCCCTCCCGGCTCAGCTCGTAGCGCTGACCGTTCAGGGTGAACTGGATCGACGCGCGGCCCTGACTGCTCATGGGCCGAAACTACGGCACCCTGCCGACACGAGGAGGCCGGTTCGCCCGCATCGGCGGTCCGAGCCGTCGGCCACGCGTTCGAACACTTGTTCTACCCTAAGGGTATGGCGGGCGGTTACGGGCGCGGGGCTGGCATCCCCTTGAAGGACCGGGTGCGCGTCGACCAACCGTCGGAGCTGGCGCAGGAGCCGGTGAGCGCGGCCGGGGCGGAGCATCCGGGGCGGCACTGCTGGGTCAGCGTGCCCGTCGACGCGTCGTCGCCGCGCCCGGGCCTGCTGCTGGAGTGGCGCCGCGCCGGCCACCTGTGGGAGGGCCGAGTCGTCTACGTCGCCCGGCTTAGGCCCGGGCGGTGGGCAACGGTCGAGGAGTGGATCCCGGCCGAGCTGCTCACCACCGAGTGAGGGCGGTCTTGTCTGCCAACCCGCCGAAGAACGACGCATGGCGGCCGTACGGCGATGTGCGGTTCGTGCTGATCCGAAACTCGGGCCGGCTCAAGCCGTCCCGGGGGCTGATCCTCGACTGGAAGCGCGAGGGTCGACACTGGGAGGCCCTGGTGGTCTGGCATGACGACGCGTCCCTCAAGCCGGTGGTCAAGATGGACTGGCTGAGCACTGAGGATCTGATTCCCGTGCCGGTCGACCCAAACTGGACCGGCCCAAGTCACTGAGGTCCAACCCGTCCAAGTGGCGGTCGCTGGTTACGCGACGCCGAGCTCGCCGGCATCGTCGAGGGTCCTCAAGCGCTCCGTCCGCTGTTCCGTGACGCAGCTCGAGTAGCGAATGCTCAGCCGGTCCAGCACCGACCGTTGGGTGTGGGCGCTGCGCATCGTCGGCTCACTCGGTGCTCGGAGCGTCGGCCCACGTGAGCAGGTCGGGCACTGCGCCCAGTACGCGCTCGACGCTCACGGTCCACGTCCAGTCGACGCGGACGACCGGCGGCTGGGTGGTCAAGGTGAACATCGGAGGTTCCTCCTTTGATTGTGGGAGACCAGGCACTCTCAGCAGAGTAAGTGACGGTCCGGCTCAGATCGGGTTATCCACAGGCATCGGTAGGGCCGTCATCGGCGGGGTGCGGAGGCCCCGGCTGCTGGGGTGGGAATCGCGTGCTGCGTGGAACGCACGGGGCCCGGCACGAAGGACTCGTCGAGCTGCTTGGCGCCTCCGGCTCCTCTGGCAGCGCGGATCGCGACGTCGGTGATGACGTCCTGGGCGGTGGTGACCATGCTGGCCTGGCCGAGGCGGATCAGCTGGTTCACGCCGGTGGAGGCCGCGCTGCTCACGGGGCCGGGGACGCCCATGAGGGGTCGGTGCAGGTTCGTGGTCCAGTGGGCGGTGTTGAGGGCGCCGCTGCGCAGCGCGCCCTCGACGACCACAGTCCCTTCAGAGAGGCCGGCGACGATCCTGTTCCGCGCCAGGAAGCGGGTCCTGGTGGGTCCGGCTCCCGGGGGTGCCTCCGAGACGACGAGGCCACGTTCGGCGATGGCCTCGAGCAGCTGGGCGTGTGCGGCCGGGTAGGGCCGGTCGACGCCGCCGGGCAGGACGGCGATGGTCGGGCCATCAGCGATGAGGGCGCCGCGGTGCGCGGCCTGGTCCACCCCGTAGGCGAGGCCGCTGACGACGGTGTGGCCCGTGGCCGCGAGCTCGCGACTCAGCTCGGTGGCCTGCTGCATCCCGTAATCCGTCGCGGCGCGCGACCCGACCACGGCCACAGCATTGGCTCCAAGCTGGGTTAGGTCGCCGGCTCCCCTGACCCACAGGCCGACCGGCTCGCCGCCTAGCTCGTGCAACGCGCCGGCGTCGCGGAGACCCGCGAGGCGGTACGGCCACTCCGGGGTCGCCGGGGATGGTGAACCGGATGCCGACTACGGCGGCCTGCTCGAGCAGCCTGGCGGAGTCGGCGCGGGCGAGCGCCTGGCCGATCCCGAAGCCCCAGTGGTTCTCCACCTCGCCGGCGGCCTCGAGGTAGTCGAGGACCTTGACGGCGCCGAGCTCGTCGACCAGCCCGGTGACGCGGAGGTCGCCGGGCTCGATGGCACTGCTCAGCTTGACGCGGGCCAGCCTGTCGGCGTCGTCGACGTCGGCGTGCGGGGTGCTCATGACGCCTGCTCGTAGGGTCCGAACAGCCAGCAGCGGGCCTCCCAAAGGGTGAGGTCCAAGATCTCCATGTCCGTTACGCCGGCGAGCCGGAGCGCTTCCCTCCCGTTGCCCAGGAGGTCCAGTGCCTGCCAGACATCGCAGGATTGCATCAGGAGGTAGACGCGCTCCCCCACCTTCTCCTCGTCGCCCAGGAGTTCGTCGTCGTCACGCGAGAACTCGAAGGCCACGTCGGCGCTTAGCCCGTTCAGCAGCTGCGCCGCTTCAACTTGCTCCTGGTCGCAGCTGGGAGTGGGGCCGGTGAGCCGAGCAACCAAGAGTGCGCTGAGCAGATGCACCAGCGCAGTTGCGGTGTCCCAGGGAACCGCGAGCTCGACTCGCGAACTCTGGGGGTTCTCGGGGTAGTAGGGCTGGCCTGCGTAGTGAACGGCAGCGCAGGCGACAGACTCTGCGAACCCGGTCTCCTGCCACCGGGGAGTTTCCTGCTGGGGCAACGGAGTGAACGTGCCACCGTCGTCGATGACGAAAACCTGCCCGGACAACAGTTCGACGGTGCGTCGCAGCCGTTCCGCTGCCTCCGACCACGTGATGGACACGCCGTGGCGTGCAACATTCCGGGCGACCTCCGCCGCGCTCGCGAGCACCCATTCGTCGACACCCGGATCCGGTGTGGGGTTGGGCGTGACTGGTTCTCCTTTCATGGGCTCAGGCGATCGCTGAGCTGTGTTGGCGTCGTGCCGGGGCCGAGATTTCGCAGTGGTCACCGGGCCTATCCAGTAATCCGCAGGTCGCCGGGCTCGCTGGCGCTGCAGCTTTGACGCGGGCCAGCCGGTCGGCGTCGTCGACGTCGGTGCGAGGGGTGCTCATTCCTCGTCTCCCCACAGCAGATCGAGGTCGGGTTCATGGATGACGTCAAGGCGCTTGTCGGCGGCGTAGGCCGCGGGCTCGGGCACAACCAGGCGGCGCAGCTGTCGCTCGGTGACGCTGGGCTGCACCGGGGTGTCGTGGTGGTGGTGGTTCATCGCGGTCCTCCTCAGCGGCCCGGGGCCGGGCGGTCGGTGACGGGCTGCGTGCCCGGGATGTCGCGCTGCTGGCCGGGTGGCTTGGGGACGAAGGACTCGTCCAGGTCGGCGGCGATGTCGCGCATCTGGGTCTGGTATCGCTCCCACTCGCGGGGGTGGATGCCGTTCTGCAGGGCCGAGGCGACGATGGCGGCCATGGCGTAGGGCCGGTCGGCGGGCACCTGGTCGAGCGCGCACCAGGCCTTGGCACCGTCGCCGTGCAGCCAGCTGGCGAAGCCAGACATGGAGGCCGGCGCTGCGCGGACCTCGTCGGGGGCGCGTCGGGTCAGGTCGTTCCAGAGGGCCATGTGGGAGGTGTGGTTATCCCGGCTCATGTCCTCCCACAGCGCGTCGCGGGTTCTGATCGTCTCCAGGGCCACCAGCATCCGTGCGCCGTCGACGTCGGAGAGCCGGTTGCCATCGGCGTGGAACTGCTCGAGACGGTCCAAGGCCCAGTCCCGCTCCACGGCGGGGGTGCTCGCTGCGGCCGCGGCTCGGGCTGCGGGGATCAGCTGGGTGATCGGCTCACGGTCACCGACCATGGAGGCGGCCAGGGAGGCCCGGCTGGAGGCCGGCTGGGGGGTGCCGGACAGCACGGTCGCGGCTGCGATCCGCTCGGCGGTCGCCTGGGTCTGCAGCCCGGTGGCGCCGGTGTTGAACTCGCGCCACCGCTCGCCGTCGGCCCAGAGCCGGATCTGGGTGGTGATGCCCATGGTGTCGAGTCGGTTGGACAGGTGCTGGCTGGCCAGCTCGGCGCTGCGGCGGTCCTCGGTGAAGCAGAGGATGCCCAGTCGAGCGCCGGGACGGGCGTGGCGGCCGTAGGGGCCGCTAATGGCGTCCCAGGCCTCCTCGCGGTCGGCGGCGCTCCTGGGGAGGTCGACGCGGGTGATCGGCAGCCCCGGTCCGAAGGGGACCAGGACGATCGACTCTTCGGGCTTGAAGCCGAGGACGTGCGGCACTGCAGCCAGCAACTCGTCCGGGGACTGTACGACGAGATCCATCGGAACCTCCGCGCGGTCAGCTGGCCTGGGCCGGGCGGGCGGCGCGCTCGATGCGCGCGGAGGCGTACTTGAGCGAGATGCCGACCTCGCCGAAGCGGTTGTCGACGACCACGACGTCCTTGGTGCGCTTCTCGCCGGTCTCCTTGTCCGGCCAGCTCTCGGTCCGCTCGAGGCCGTGGACGAAGATCGGGTTGCCGGATCCGCAACTGTCGTGCACGTGCGTGGCGGCGGTGCCGAAGATCTTGACGTTGTGGGCAGTGGGCTCGTCGTTGACCCACTCCCCCTCGTCGTTCTGTACGCGCCGGTTGACCAGGACCCGGCAGCTGACGAACGGCTTGCTCTCGCGGGTGTAGAGCAGCTCGGGAGCCTCGGCCAGGTTGCCGGCGAAGGTGACGGTGGTGGACATGACTTCCTCCTAGGTGACTGCGAGACGTTCGGATTGGTCCCGCAGTCACCTAGGTCCCATCGGGGTCCGGCAGCGATCACATCGGCCGAACTTGTTCGGATCCGCTCGTGCTCGCCCGGAGGCGGCTCAGCAGGGCACGAGGTAGTCGAAGCGGGTACTTGAAGACGACGACGCGGATGCCCTTGTAGGTGGTCCGCCTGACGCCGGAGAGGTGGTAGTCGCCGACCCGGCACTCCGAGCTGGCCAGGTGGTTGTTCAGCCGCCACTGCCGGCTCTTGAGGGCGCGGTAGGACTTCGTCGACCATCCGCGCTTGACCAGGCAGCCGCGGAAGGTGTGCCGCATGCCGTCGCGGGCGTAGGAGGTGTCGAAGACGCTGTCGGGAGGCCCAGATGACCCTCCGGCAGCCCATGTCCTCGACGGGCTCGGCCGCGGCCGCCGGCGAGGTGGTGGTCAGGCACAGTGCGGAGGCCAGGACCGCGGCAAGGGCGGCGAGGGCTGCTCGGTGGGTTGAGCCGCGTCGAGCGCGGTGGGGTGATCTGGACATGCGTTCCTCCTCGGTTCGGGCGGGACGCAGGCCGGCCCCGCGGTCACCGAGGTGCGCGAAGAGGTCCGGGGCGATCAACGAGGGCGCAAAGAAGCGCCCCGACCGGCTCTCGGGTACCGGATCGGGGCGCTGAGAAGCACGCTAGGCGTAGGCACCGACACAACCCGTGCCGGCAGCCAGCTGACCTACCGTGCCGGCCGGCGCCGCGGCGGCCGGTTGCTGAGCTTCTGCGGAGGCGGCGGCAACTCGCGGCCCAGTCGCCGGCGGGCATCCTCGGCCGCGGCGATCACGGCCTCCTGGGCAAACGCGGAGCGGGCAAGCATCCGGCCGAGCTCCTGGCGGTCGGCCACCAGCGCGTCTTCGACCGCCTCGATCGTCGAGGCCGGCAGGTCGTGCTTCTTGTTGAAGCTCTTGCGGGTCACGCTGACCAGGGCGGGATGCTTCTCGCCCGCGGCCGCGAGCTCGGCCCGCTGCTGTGGTGAGCGCCGGGCGTGCAGCTCGAGCGCCTGGGCGAGCCAGCCAACGAACGAGCCGGGCGAGTCGGCATCGGTGTCCAGGTCGGCGATGTAGGCCGATCGCGCGAAGTCCCACACGCCGGGCTTCCAGTAGATCCCGACCGGGATCGTGGTCTGGCTGGTCACCGGATCACTCCCCTGGTCTCGGCCGCCGGCGACGAGCTGCAGCGGCTAACACCAACGCCGCTGCATTCCCGGTCGGGGCCCTGCGCAGCCGTTCCCACTCTCGCTCGGTTCCTTCCGTTCGGGCCAGCTACGAGGTGCAGCTGCGCCGCGCCGCCGCAGCGGAGTCCGCGCCCGTGAGGCCGGGATTTATCCCCACCCTCACCGGGTGCCCACCTTTCCACAGGTCCGCCCTGTGCCCCGGTAGGCGTCGGCCCCCGCTGGGAGACTAAGTCCTGTCAGTTCTTTCTATTCTACTCACGGAGGACAGCAGCATGACCGACACCATCCAGACCCCCGCCGACACCGCCGCCGACGAGGCCACCACCGGCGCCGTCCAGGCCGAGGAGTTCCTGCACCTCGACCCCGCCGACATCATCATCGGCACCAACGTCCGGAACGACCTGCGCCCCGACCACAAGGAGTTCCGCAAGTCGATCAAGGAGCGCGGCGTGCTGGAGGCCGTCACGGTCTACCGCAACGAGGACGGCCAGTACGTCCTGCTGCGCGGCCAGCGTCGGACCGTCACCGCCGCCGAGGTCGGCACCCCCACCGGCCTGATCCCGGCCCGTGTCGTGCCCCAGCCCGACGACGCCGACCGGATCGGTGACCAGATGGTCGAGAACATCCACCGGGCCGGGATGCGCGAGACCGAGATCGTCTCCGGCATGGAGCAGTTGGCCCTGCTCGGCGTGAGCGCCGCGCAGATCGCCAAGCGCACCAGCATCGACCGCCCCACCGTCAACGCCGCCCTGGCGGTGAGCAAGGCCGGGGAGACCCGCGCCAAGTACGAGGCGGGCGACCTCACGCTGGAGCACGCCGCGATCTACGCCGAGTTCGAGGACGACGAGGCCGCGATCGAGCGCCTGGACCGCGCGCGGACCTCCCGATGGGGCGACTCTGTCAAGCACGTGGCCCAGAAGCTGCGGGACGAGGCCGCCGAGCGCGCCGCGTACGACACCGAAGTCGAGCGCCTGCGGGCCGAGGGCCTGCCGGTGCTGTCCTTCGATGAGGCTGACGACGCGGACGGGTCGCTGCTGCTGGAGGACATGCGGACCGTCGAGGGCGAGCCGGTGCCGGTCGACTAGTGGGCTGCCCTCGATGGCGTCGCGGTGATCGTCACCGAGGAGTGGGAGTACCCCGAGACCGAGACCGACCCCGAGAGCGAGGACGACGAGGACGCCACCTACGACGACGAGGCCGAGGCCGTGAAGGTCTACCGGCAGATGTGGGTCGTCACCGACATCGAGGCCAGCGGACTCATCCACCGAAGCCGGGTCGGACGCACCGACGACGACCTGAGCGACGACCCCGAGACTCACGACCCGGAGGCCGACGCCGCCGCCGAAGCCGAGGCCGAGGAGCGCCGCGAGGAGCGCCGCCGCGTGATCGCCTACAACAAGGCCTGGGCGAGCGCGGAGACGGTGCGCCGGGAGTGGCTGGCCGGGTTCGTGGCCCGCAAGACCGCCCCGAAGGTAGCCGAGGCCCTGATCTGCGAGGCCGTCGTCACCGGCCACCACTCGCTGAGCAAGGCCATGGACCACCGGCACCCGATGCTCTTCACGCTGCTCGGGATCGACGTGCCGACCGGCTACTACGGCGCGGGGCCCGAGGAGTGCCACAAGATCGCGACCAAGGCGAGCACGCCGAAGGCCGCGACCATGACCACGCTCGCCGCCGTCGTCGTCGCGTGGGAGGCCACGACCGGCAAGCACTCGTGGCGCAACCCGACCGCGTGGGACGCCCGCGTGCTCGGCGCGCTCGTGGGGTGGGGCTACCAGCCCAGCGAGGTCGAGCGGATCCTGCTCGGCGAGGAGCCGCAGCCGAGCACCGAGGACGACAGCGACGCCGACGCCGCCGAGGCCAGCGACGAGGCCAGCGACAGCGCCGCCTGATCGGCTCCCCTCCCCCACCCGAGGGCGGTTCTTCCTGTGGAGAACCGCCCTCAGTGGAATAGAAACCATAGAATGAACTCAGTTCGTTTGATCCGCTACCCGGGAGGACCCCGACATGTCACACGAGATCGAGACCCACGGCACGCAGGCAGCAGCCGTCTTCGCCCGCAAGGACGCCTGGCACCGCCTGGGCACCACCGTTCGCGACCGCGCGTTCACCGCCGAGGAGGCCATGAGGCTCGGCCACCTGGGCGGCTGGGACGTTCGCAAGTTGCCGCTCACCACCGCCGAGGTCAGCGAGGGCGGCGTCACCGCGATCGAGGTCCCCGGCTTCGCCACGGTGCGCACCAACCCGTTCACCGGAGCACCCGAAGCGCTCGGCGTCGTCGGCGGCGGCTACACCCCGCTGCAGAACGAGGACCACGCCGAGTTCCTGAACCTGCTGGCCGACGAGTCGGGCGCGATCTTCGACACCGCCGGGTCGCTGCGCGGCGGGCGGCAGGTTTTCATCACCATGCAGCTGCCGGACTCGCTCACGGTCGGCGGCACCGACCGCGTCGACCTCAACATCGCCGCGCTCAACAGCCACGACGGCTCCAGCGCGCTCCGCATCCTCGTCACCCCGGTCCGCGTCGTGTGCGCGAACACCCAGAGCGCGGCGCTGCGCAACCACGAGTCGTCGTTCTCGATCCGGCACACCCGCAACGCCAAGGCCGCCGTGCAGGCCGCCCGCGACGCGCTCGGGCTGACCTTCACCTACGTCGACGCGTTCCAGGTCGAGGCCGAGCGGCTGATCCAGCAGACCATGACCGACGCCGCGTTCGACGCCCTGATCGACGCTACGTTCGGCAAGACCGAGGCCAACGCGACCAAGCGAGTGCGCGAGACCGAGCGCCGCCGTCGCTCCCGGCTGCACTGGCTGTTCGCCGACGCCGAGACGCAGGCCGGCATCCGCGACACCGCGTGGGCCGGCTACCAGTCCGTGGCCGAGTACGTCGACCACTACGCCCCGGTCCGCACCAAGGGCGACGAGCACGCCGCCCGCGCCACGCGGGTGCTCACCAGCGACGACCCCGACCGGATCAAGCGCCGCGCCTGGACCGCGCTCGCCCCGGCCTGACCGTCGCCAGTTCCTCCGGTGGCGGGCTGAGACCCAGAGTCCGGCCCGCCACCGGCCCAACCGAAGGAGGAGCCATGACCGACACCACCACCCACGCCAGCGCAGCACCGACGACGCCCGACCCCACGCCCGTGGAGTGGCACGCCGTGGACGCCGACGACCGCTGGCCCGGTCGCTGGACCGCGCACACCGCCAGCGTCCACGCGCACGGGCGCATCTACCTGATCCGGATCACCCCCGGCGACTGTGCGACCTACCTCGCGCCGGGGTTCTACGCCGACATCGACGGCGGCTACGGGCAGCGCTGGGGAATGCGCACCGCCACGCTCGACGAGGCCAAGCGCCGCGCCGTCGAGGACATCCTGCGATGAGCCAGCCGCCCGCCACCGCCGCCGACGTCGAGGCCAGCGCCGCCAAGGACCGGCACACCCTCAGCGAGACGGCCTGCGACCTGATCGTCATCGAGCACCGGCTGCGCGACGTACGCCGCTGGACCCCCGATGCCGCCCGCGCCCACCTGGACGCGGCCCTGTCCAGCGTCGCCACGGCGCTGGACGCCCTGCACGCCGAGCACACCCACCGCACCACCACCGAACAGGAGCAGTCATGACCAACCACGACGCAGCTTCGACCACGACGGTGATCAGCGAGCGCGACCAGCGCCGCATCCGAGCCGCCATGTCCGCGATGCCCTACGCCGCCACCGAGCGGGTGCCCAAGCCGTGGGTCGCCATGGGTGCCGCCGTCGACGCCGACGCCGTCGTGGCCTTCCTGGAGGGCCTCGCGGAAGTCCTGGGCGAGGTCGCCACCGAGAGCGACAAGCACCGGCGCCGCCTGTTCTCCCGCGAGGCCGACGTGGAGGCGTTCCGCCGCGTCATCGGCACCGCACCCGCCGAGGTGACCCCGTGAGCGCGCACATCGAGTGGCTGGCAGCCCGAGAGACCAGCGTCCAGGTGTTCACCCCCGGCGAGGACTGGGTGGGTGCCGATGAGCACCGCCAGCCGGTCCTGACGCTGGCCGGTGACGACGTGGTCGCGATCCAGGGCACGCCCGCCGAGTTGCGGGCGCTGGCCGCCCGGATCACCGCCGTGGCGACCGCCGCATCCGGGCGGCTCGACCTCGCCGCCGCGACCGCGCGGGAGGACCAGCCAGCATGAGCGACGACGACGCCACGCTCCGCGCCCTGGAGGAGCGCGCCACCCCCGGCCCGTGGACTCCGGCAGGTGACAAGATCCACGCCACCGCCGCCGACGCCCTGATTCCCGACAACATCCTCGTGGCCTACTACACCGGCCACGATCACCGGCTGGGCCTCAAGACCACCGGCCACGCCGCCGACGTGGAGTTCATGGCCGCCTCGCGCACCGCGCTGCCCGACCGGCTCGACCGGCTCGACCGCATCCGCGTTCTTCACGCCAAGTGGGGCGAGCAGTCTCCCGAGGACGCGGACGGCTACCTCGACCTGTGGGAGACGCTCGGTCGGCTCCTCGACGGCGAGCCAGCCTGACCAACAACCGCAAGGCCGCCCGCACCATCGACGGTGCGGGCGGCCTTCTGCGTCGGGCTGGTCACCACAGGGTCAGTTGCTCGCCCAGCAGTTCCTGGAGCCGCGCGAGGTCGTCGGCCACCAGCTGCGGGTCCTCACGCGCCAGGTCGCGCAGTTCCCGCGCCCGGCGACGCGGCCCGCGCGGGTCGGCCAGCGGGCTGTAGGGCAGTCGCCGTTGGACGGCCCACTCCTGCCGGTTCTTGCGTGCCGTCGAGACCACGACGTGTTCCGGTGCGATCCGCTGGCACAGCGGGTTGTGACAGCGGTGCCCGAGCAGCCGCGCCTCTGCGAGCGCGTCCACGCCGTGCATGACCGCGAACGCGAACCGGTGCGCGATGATCACCCGCCCCGGCGCGTACCAGAACCGGCCATGGCCACCGCCGTCGGTGCGCTCACGCTCGGACCGGCCCGAGACCGCTCCGGTCCACCACAGGCACTCACTGTCCGGCACCGTGGCGACCTTCGCCCGATACCGCGCGAGCACCGCCGGATCGCTGATCGCGGCCGCGACCGCCGCGAGGCCGGCGTCATCCAGCCGACGAACCGGCACCCGCTCCCCCACTCCCAGCGGTCGCCAGCGCCGCGCCGTCGCCGCCCTGGTCGCCGTCGTCGGCCTGGGGCTCACTGGCGAGCCGCCGTAGCCGCGTCGCCTCGCGCACGGTCACGGTCTCGCCGCACCACTCGACGGCCTCGCCCAGCGACAGGCCCTCAGCCTCGGTCAACTCCCGCAGCGCCTCACCGGCGCGCTTCTCGGTCTCGGCCACCGCCGCGTCGCGCTCACCGATCGCGACCATGACCTGTTCGGCCAGGTCGATCACCCGGCGCTCGCGCTCCTCGCGCTCCTTGCGCCGCTTCTCGGCCATCTCCCGCGCCGTACGCCGCGCCTGCTGCTTGATCGTCTGCTGACTCATCCGGTCCTCACTCGTGTCGACATGGACTCTGACAGTCACCTACGACATTTCCCGGTCCCCGAGCGATCACCGAACCCCAGAAACCTTCAAAACCGCTCCCCCAGCGACCCAGCCCAACCCGTCCAACCCAGCCGATCCGAACCCGACGCCCCAGCCGTCACCGACGCCCCTCAGCGTCCCCCCAGATTTCCGCGAACTCCCAAGTGCCACACACCTCTTGCATTCTCGGTCTGCCGAATAGAAAGAACACATCAAGAATCCGGCCGGAAGTGATCGCACAGCGCACCCGCGCGCACGTAGGTGACTGTGACGATGAGCCTCCACAAGCTGACCGCGGGATCGGGGTACGACTACCTGACCCGCCAGGTCGCAGCGATGGACGCCACCGACAAGGGCCACACCGGGCTGGCGAGCTACTACACCGAGAAGGGTGAGACCCCCGGCGTGTGGGTCGGCTCCGGCATGGAGGGACTCGACGGGCTCGACGCCGGCGACATCGTCACCGCCGACCACATGCAGAGCCTGTTCGGCTCCGGTCACCACCCGCTGGCCACCCAGCGGACCAAGGACCTGGACCTGCGCATCGGCCGCGACGGCGTGGACCGGCCGACCGAGGTGGACTACAAGACGGCCCGCCAGCTCGGCACGCCGTACAAGGTCTACGAGAACGACATCAGCCCGTTCCGGATCGAGGTCGCCAAGCGCATCGCGGCCATCAACGAGGCCGCCGGCCTGCCGGGTGACTGGCCGGTCCCCGCGGCCGACCGGGCCAAGGTCCGCACCGAGGTCGGCACCGAGTTCTTCCGTGCCGAGCACGGCCGCGACCCCGCCGACGCACGTGAGCTGGCCGCCGCGATCGCCAAGCACTCCCGGCCGAAGACCAACGCGGTCGCCGGCTACGACCTGACCTTCTCCCCGGTCAAGAGCGTCTCGGTGCTGTGGGCGATCTCCGACCCGAAGACCGCCGCGGTGATCGAGCGGGCCCACCAGGCGGCGATCAAGGACGCGCTGGGCTTCATCGAGTCCAAGGCACTGTTCACCCGCCGGGGCACCAACGGAGTCCGCCAGGTCGACGTCCGCGGCCTGGTGGCCACGGCGTTCACCCACCGCGACTCCCGCGCGGGAGACCCCGACCTGCACACCCACGTCGCCGTGGCGAACAAGGTCCAGACGCTCGACGGCAAGTGGCTGGCCATCGACGGCCGGCCGCTGCACAAGGCGGTCGTCTCGGCCTCGGAGACCTACAACACCGCGCTCGAGCGGCGCCTGGTCGACGCCCTGGGCGTGCGGTTTGAGGAGCGGCCGAACGAGGACGCACGCAAGCGGCCGGTGCGCGAGATCGTCGGCGTCGATCCCGAGCTGAACCGACGCTTCTCCAAGCGCCGCGCCAACGTCGAGGACCGCCGCAAGGTTCTCGCGGCCGCGTTCCAGGCCACCCACGGCCGCCCGCCCACGCCGGTGGAGACCATCCAGCTGTCCCAGCAGGCGACGCTGGAGACGCGCGAGGCCAAGCACGAGCCGCGTTCGCTGGCTGAGCAGCGCGAGACCTGGAGCCGTGAGGCCATCGAGGTACTGGGCACCCCTCAGCGGGTCAAGCAGATGGTCCACGGGGCGCTGAACCCGAAGGGTGCAGCACGGTCGCTGGCCGACTCGGCTTGGTTCGCCAAGACCACCGACCGAATCGTGGCGACGATGGAGAGCGGTCGCAGCACCTGGCAGTACTGGCACGTCTACGCCGAGGCCCAGCGGCAGGTCCGGGGTGCCAACGTGCCCGCCAACCAGGTCTCCCAGGCTGTCGACCTGCTCGTCAGCGAGGTCCTCGACGGCCGCTCGGTGAGCATGGCCCGTCCCTGGGACACCATCAGCGAACCGGTCGAGCTGCGGCGCGCGGACGGGGCCTCGGTCTACACCCAGAGCGGCGCCGAGCTGTTCACCTCGGGCAAGGTGCTGGCCGCCGAGGAGCGCCTGGTCGAGGCCGTCGGCCGCCACGACGGGTACGCGGTCGAAGCGTCCTCGGTCGACCTGGCGCTGCTGGAGTCGACCGCCAACGGCATCACCCTCAACGCCGGACAGGCCACGCTGGTCCGCGAGATGGCCACCTCCGGCGCTCGGCTGCAGCTGGCGATCGCGCCCGCCGGATCTGGCAAGACCTCCGCGATGCGCGCCCTGGCCAGCGCCTGGGCTGATGGCGGCGGCACCATCATCGGCCTGGCTCCCTCAGCGGCGGCCGCGGACGCCCTGCGCTCGCAGATCGACACCCAGACCGACACCCTGGCCAAGCTGACCCACTCGCTCGAGCAGGCCCGCGAGTCCGGCGCTGCGATGCCCGCCTGGGTCGCCGGCATCGACTCCTCCACCCTCGTGGTCATCGACGAGGCCGGGATGGCCGACACCCTGTCCCTGGATACGGCGGTCTCCTACATCCTCGAGCGCGGGGGCAGCGTCCGGCTGATCGGCGACGACCAGCAGCTCTCCGCGATCGGCGCCGGCGGCGTGCTGCGCGACATCCGCGCCACCCACGGGGCACTGCAGCTGACCGAGCTCGTCCGGTTCAAGGACCCCGCCGAGGGCGCCGCATCGCTCGCGCTGCGCGAGGGCAAGCCCGAGTCGCTCGGCTTCTACCTCGACCGCGACCGCGTCCACGTCGGCGACCTGGCCACCATGACCGAGGACGTGTTCGCGGCCTGGCAGACGGACCGCGGCGCCGGGCTGGACTCGATCATGCTCGCCCCCACCCGCGACCTGGTCAGCGAGCTGAACCAGCAGGCCCGCGCCCACCGTCTCGAGGGAATCGACCCGGCCGACGTTGCCGCCAGCGGCCCGGTCCGCCGGCTCGCCGACGGCAACGAGGCCTCGATCGGCGAACTGATCATCACCCGCGAGAACGACCGTCGCCTGCGTACCTCGGCCACCGACTGGGTGAAGAACGGTGACCGCTGGAACGTGCTGGAGATCCACGACGGCGGCGAGCTCACGGTCCAGCACACCCAGCACGGCCGCACCGTGCGGCTGCCCGCTGACTACGTCGCCCGGTCCACAGAGCTCGGCTACGCGTGCACCGTGCACACCGCCCAGGGCGTCACCGCCGACACGATGCACGGCCTGGCCACCGGCAGCGAGTCGCGCCAGCAGCTCTACACGATGATGACCCGCGGCGCGCACGCGAACCACGTCTACCTCGAGGTCGTCGGCGACGGCGACCCGCACTCGGTGATCCATCCGACGCTGGTCCGGCCGCTCACGCCGACCGACATCCTCGAGTCGATGCTGGCGCGCGACGACACGCAGCGGTCCGCAACCAGCCTGCTGCGCGAGCAGGCCGATCCGGCCACCCGGCTCGGCGAGGCCTCCCAGCGCTACCTCGACAGCCTCTACGTCGCCGCGGAGGACCTGCTGCGCCATGACCACGTAGGCCAGGACGCCAACGGCGACCCGGTCAACGTGGTCGACGCCCTGGACAACGCGGTCGAGACGATCCTCCCCGGGCTCGCCGACGAGGCCGCGTGGCCGACCTTGCGCGCCCATCTGCTGCTTCTCGGCGCGGCCGGCGAGAACCCCGTCGTCGCGCTCCGGGCCGCTGCCGGCGACCGGGAGCTGGAGAGCGCGCACGACCGCGCCGCGGTCCTCGACTGGCGGCTGGACGCCTCCGGCCTGCGCAACGCCGGCGCCGGGCCGCTGCCGTGGATGCCCGCGGTCCCCGCCCGGCTGGCCGACGACCCGCACTGGGGCGCCTACCTCTCCCAGCGTGCACACCTGGTTGAGCAGCTCGCCGATCAGGTCCGCACGCGGGCGAGCGACCAGGCCGCACTGCCGGTGTGGGCACAGAACGGCCTGCGGCCCGAGGCCGCCACGGTCGCCGACGTCGAGGTCTGGCGGGCCGCCATGCAGGTCCCAGTCGATGACCGGCGCCCGACCGGTGCACCGCAGCTGCAGAAGGCCTCCGCGACCTGGCAGCGACGGCTCAACCGCGCCGTCACCGGCGACCACACGCCGGCGCTCAAGGAATGGCGCCAGCTGCTCTACTCGCTCGCTCCGCAGGTCCGCGACGACGAGTTCACCCCGCTGCTCGCCGAGCGGCTGGCCGCGATGTCCCGCGCCGGCGTCACCGCCCACGAGCTGCTGCGCACCGCTACCGCGGCCGACCACCCGGCCGGGCCGCTGCCCGACGAGCACGCCGCGGCGGCCGTGTGGTGGCGCATGGCCCGTCAGCTCACACCGGCCGTTGCCGCCCAGATCGGCGATGGTTCCCACGGTGAGAGCGTCACCACCGAGTGGACTCCGCGGCTCGCGGACCTGTTCGGTCCCGAGCGCGCCGCGAGCATCCGGGCCAGCACCTGGTGGCCCGCGCTCGTCGCGAATGTGGACCACGGCGTGCAGCGCGGCTGGCAGGTCGAGGCTCTGCTGGGTGCCGGGCGGGCGATGCCGAGCGACGGCTGGGAGGGCGTCGACGAGTGCCAGGCGCTGGTCTGGCGGACCTCGATCGCGCTGGAGACCGCTCCCGACGAGCACGCGCACTCCTACGACTTCGACGAGCCGCCCGCAGACCTCTGGGACGGGATCGAGCCGGACCCGGCGACACTCGTCGACCACGCCACCGACCCCGACTGGGCCGACTGGCCGCTCGCCGAGGACCCCGGCCCGTACGACGAGCACCTGGTCGACGCCGTTGCCGGCGACCCGGTCGTCGTCGACGAGGACCAGTTCGTCGAGCCCGACCTGACGCTGGCCGCCTACATCCGCGACCTCGGCGGCAGCCGGCTGGAGCCCACCGACGCCGATCTCCGGCTCATGTACCAGCGAGCAGACGAGTGGCACTCCTCCCCCGTCTCGCGTGAGCGCATGCTTGAGATCAACGACATGGCGCGGGCCTTCTTCGAGGGCCGGTTCACCGACTCATGGGGCCGCGACTACCTCACCGGCCGGTTCGGCGTCGACCTCGCCGGCGACGAACGGTTCCGTCCCGGTCAGGCGCCGGCCGGGTGGACCAACCTGGTCGACCACCTGCGCGGCCGTGGTGTCAGCGACGTCGAGATGGTGGCCACCGGCGTCGCGACCGAGGCCAGCACCGGTCGGCTCATCGACCGGTTCCGCGACCGGGTGATGTTCCCGGTGATCCACCAAGGCGAGGTCCTCGGCTTCGTCGGCCGACGCCGGCCCGACCTCACCGACACCGACAAGGGCGGTCCGAAGTACCTCAACACGGCCGACACCCCGCTGTTCCACAAGGGCGCCCAGCTCTTCGGTGTCGTCGACGAGCTGCTCGCCGAGGGTGCGGTCCCGGTGATCGTCGAGGGCCCGATGGACGCCGTCGCAGTCACGATCGCCAGCGCCGGCCTCTACGTCGGTGTGGCGCCGCTCGGCACGTCGCTGACCGACGAGCAGGCCGCCCAGCTGGCTGCCGTCGGGCGTGACCCGATCGTGGCCACCGACGCCGACCTGGCTGGCCAGGTCGCGGCCGAGCGCGACTTCTGGATGCTCACCCCGCACGGCATGGACCCCGGCTTCGCGCGGTTCCCCGACGGCCTCGACCCGGCCGACCTGCTGGCCCAGCGCGGGCCCGCGGCACTCACCGCCGCGGTGGCCAGTGGCCAGCCGGCCTTCCGCTCACTCGGTGACCAGCTGCTCAACGAGCGGCTGGACAACCTCGCCCCGGAGCAGGCACAGATGGCCGCCATGCGGGTCATCTCGGCACGTCCCAGTAGCGCCTGGGAGCCGGGCGTCAACCAGGTGCGGGCCCGGCTGCAGCTCTCTCAGCTGCAGGCGCGACGCGACCTGCGCGACGCGGTCAAGACCTGGGATGCCGACCCGCGGAAGGCGGCGCTGGCCGAGCTGCACAAGAGCAGCGAGGTCCGCGCACGGTTCGCGGCCGCGGCCGAGAAGACCCCGGCCGAGCGGTGGGCCCCGCTGGCTCGCGAGCTCGACCCGCGGCTGCTCGAGCAGGGCGACTGGCCGGCCACCGCGGCGATGCTGCAGCAGGCCCACGAGCAGGGTCACGACGTCGGTGCCGCCACGCGCGGCCTGGTCGCTGAAAAGCCGCTGGGAGACAGCCCGGCCCGTGACCTTCGCTACCGGATCGTGTCCCGCCTCGAGCTCCCGATCGAAGGCGAAGGCGCACCCGCGCCGACCCAGTCGCAGGGAGCGGCTCGCGACCGGCAGGACGTGAACCGTCCGCGGCCGCCCCGCCCCGGCACTCCGCGTCGCTGAAAGCGGGCCGAGGACCGCGCCGGTCGCTAGCCTTGGGCGGCCCAGCCCCCGGCCGATCAAGGTGCCATGCCCGACCCGAAGCAGCCCCGCCGCGCGACGCGTACCCAGGTACGGCAGTTCCTCGCGGCCGCCGGCTACGAAGGCACTCCCCCGACCTGGTCACCGCGTACGTCGACCTGGTCGGCGCCGCAGGCCGACCCGGGCTCCCGCGTCATCGGCTGGCGGTGCACCTGACCGCACAGTCCCCGGGATGGGCCGCCCCCGCGTTGTCGGACTTCGAGGACGCCTGGCGAGAGCAGCAGCAGGCACGAGAACAGGCCTCCTCCGCGGCTCGCGACACGGCCACGCGCGACGCAGAACGGGCCGCGAACCACGTCGCCGGCGTGTGGCAACGCACCGGTGCGGGACCGACCTGGACCGAGCTGGGCGACGAGCTGGGCTGGCCGCCGTCGCTGCGCGCCAGGATCATCCGCCTGCTAGCGAGCGAGGGCGTGCTGACCTACAGGGCGGAGCCGCGGTCCCTGGCAGCGGCCGAGGGAAGCGCCGAGAGCTAGTCGGCCTGCTGGTCGACCAGGTGTCGACGCATCGCTGAGAGCCGGACCTCGGGGTCCGGGTGGGTCGCGAACCAGCGGCGCTCGATCAGCGCCCACGCGCGGCCGAGACCGCCGGCGGGCAGTGGCCTCGCGACGTTCTGCTCGTAGAAACCCATCAGCTCGGCGGCCGCCTCGAGGTCGCGAGTCAGCTCAACCGCGAACAGATCGGCGGCGATCTCCTCGCGCCGATCGAAGGCGACGCGGAGACCGAGGAAGGCCACCGCGGCGCTCATCGTGGCGAGGAGGGCCGGCGCGGCCAGCTGGGGCGCGGCCAGGAGAGCCGTGACGGTGATCCCGACGCCGGCCAGCATCAGAGCCAGGTAGCCGACCAGCCAGCTGTAGCGAGCCGCGGCCGAGGAGCGCTCGCGCCGGATGACGTGGGCGAGCTCGTGTGCGGCCAGACTCTGCACCGCGGCGGGGCTGAGGCCGGTGAGCGCGGCCTGCGCGAACACCACGGTGGCAGGGCGCCCGGCCCGGAAACGGGTCACGGCCAGACCACCATCGCCCACGGGACGGTCGTCGTCTCCGGTGGGCGTACCGAGGTAGGCGACGACGTGGGTCGCCGGGGGCGTGACGTTCGCCAGAACAGCGACGGACGCCATCGCCGCGGCGGCCTGGTTCTGCAGTACGTCGTCGACCGGTCCAGCGTGGCCGCGCGTGCGCCAGCTGGCGGACCAGGCCGAGAGGACCTTCGTCAGCGCCATGATCACCACGAAGGCGCCGACGAGGTAGGCGATCGCCACGATGAGGAGGAGCGCTGAGGCCACGGGATCGGACACGTTCTATGCGAGAGGGTTGGTTGCGAACAGGGCGCTCAGAATCGCTCCCTGACAACCGGACGGGCGGGAGAGCCCACAATCCGGGGTTCAGCGTCTCTCAGCGGCGCCGTGAGGCCGATTCGAGCCCGTCTGGCGCACTTCATCGCGATGGAGTGGGCGCGAGCTCCACGTCCGTGGTCGACGACGTCGACGGGATTGCCCGGTCCTCGGCCGCTCGGCCCCGGGCGGCTGTCGCCGGCTCCGCGAGGTCCTCGGCCGCCTCGACCACCTGACGCTGCTCCTCGGTGCTCGGTACGCCGTAGCGCCGTTCGGCCATCGCCTCGACCTGCGCTACCGCGTTCCACACATACTCACCCGAGCCGTGGGAGTAGCAGGCGTTGACGTGTTCGCGCGCGTGGCCGAGTTCCTTCTTGCTCGAGCGCGGGTGCTCGCCGAGAGCCTTGAGTGCGCGCTGGGCTCGGCCGATGGCCTCCGAGCGCTCCTTCACCTGCATCGTTGCCTCTGTCATTCCCTCGGTCCCTTCTCGGTTCGGGTGCGCGGCTCAGGTCCGCCCGTCTCGTCGTCCTGGATCTCGCCCGTGTCGAGGTCGACCAGGCCAAGCCGCGGTGGACCGGCAGGCGGTTGTTCGTGTGCTCGCCGGTTGACGGGAAGAGCGTCGATGTCGTGGGCGAACGCGTTCTCACGCCGCTGGGTGCTGGTCTCGCCGAGGTGCTCGCTGTGGCGCGGCTTGGCCGGCCAGCTCTTGTGCTCGTCGTCGCAGTGCGTGCGCAGCCTGTTGCGCATGCGGTCGGTGAACGACGGCAAGCAGTAGCGGTGCCACTCCTCGAGCGCGTCGCTGGTCATCGCCAGGCCGGCCCGCCGGCGCTGGTCGGCCAGGACGGCGATCTCATGGACCAGGTGCGGGTGCAGAGGCCAGCAGCTGGGGATGAGCCCGGAAACGTCCCAGGTGTACTCGCGGTTGAGCCAGATCACGACGTCGTCGAGCCACTCCCACAGGTCGTGACGCAGCTCGGGGTCCAGGCAGGTCGCCGGCTCCCAGGGCCGCGACAGCAGCGCGTGGTTGCCGAGGGCCTTCTTCTCCTCCTCGGTGCCGTTGATGGCGATGTGGAGCTCGCGGTAGGCGAGGCGGACATGGTCCCCGGGGACAGGGAACGGGAAGACCATCAGCGCGGGTGCCGCCCGGCGGGTCTGCTGCTCGGTGGTCACAGTTCACTCCTTGAGTGGTCGGTCTCGTCGTCGACGAAGCCGAGACGGCGTGCCTCGACGAGCGCGGCGGTAGCGCGAGCTTCGGGGGTGATGACCATGCGCCGGTCGTTGGTGAGGCGCTCGCGCAGCGCCCGCTGGTCGGCCAGCAGTCGCTCGCCGGCCTTGCCTTCGACGCAGCGGTGCAGCTTGGCGATGATCGGCTTGCCGTTCTCGGCAACCACCAGGGCCTGGCGTTCAGGCAGCTGCCGGACTTCCTCAGGCCGCATGATCGGGATGTCGTCGCCGGAGAAGCTGCGCCCACCGCCACTGGCTCCGCCGGTGGAGTGGGTGACCCGGCCGATGCGGACCGTTCCGAGGAGGTCGGAGATCTCCTGGTTGAAGGCGACGTCCTTGGAACCGCCGAACATCACCAGGGCGTTGGTGAGGCCAAGCAGTGCCCGGGCCTCGTGCTCACCGAAGATGCTGGTCAGCTGGGGCCGGGTCTGGGCGGCCCAGATGAACGACAACCCCAGGGCACGCTCGTTGGCCATCCGGGTGCGCAGCGTCGGCAACGGGGCGGTCGACGGCAGCTCGTCGAGCACCGAGACCAGGGGCGGACACAGCCGGCCGCCCCACGGCGAGCTGTTGGCCAACAGCAGGCCGGTGTCCAAGACGTGCTCGGCCACGGCGGTCATCAGCGGGCTGGCCGAGGCGTAGGGGTCTTCACGGCCCAGGAGGTAGATGGTGCCGCGCCGACGGATCACGTCGGCCAGATCGGTGGCGGGACGACCGGGGCTGGGAATGCAGCGGCGGCGGATGTCGGCCTGGAAGAACAGCGACACCGCCTGCTGCACCGTAGTGACGGTGTTGCCCGCCGTGCGATCGTCACCGTTCAGCGCACCGTGCAGCAGGCCGTGCCAGAACGGCTCGGCGTGCGGGTGCCGCCGCAGGATCTCCATCGGCTGGGAAGCTGCGCTGGGGTTGGCGACCCACTGCAGCACGTCCTCGAGAGTCCTACCGGTCAGCGCCGCGGCATGGAAGTAGCCCTGCAGCACCTTCGCGGACTCGGCGGCGTAGAACCGCGCCGCATCGTCGCCGGTGCCGCCGGTGATCGCGCCCTTGACGGTACCGGCGGTGAACGCCTTGGCGCGCCGCTCGGCCACCTTGGGGTCCACGCAGCCGGCGATCGGGTCCCAGATCAGCTCATCGACGACTCCCTCGGCCAGGCCGAAGGGATCGAGCACCACGCACGGGCGGTCATCGCGGGAACGTTCGGTGAGGCTGAGCAGCAGGTCCTCGACCTTCGTCAGTGTCACCAGAGCGGCACCCGGTGCGCCGAGGAGCGCAGGGGTGAGCAGGTCGAGGGTCTTGCCGGATCCCTGCGGGCCGATCACGCCGGCGGTGCGGTCCCACGGCACCCACAGCTCGCCGCCTCGCGGCTCGTGGGCATCACCGATGCGCCAGCCGACATCCCAGGGGTCGAACCTCAGCTTCATCGGGTCACCTCCGGGATCGTGTCCCCGCAGGGCTCGAGGCAACGGCGGCAGATGATGACGCCCATGCGGCGGCGGGCGCGGGTGCGGAGTGTCGGCCTGCCGCGCAGAGGGGTCTCGTTGCTCATCGGTCTTCCTTCGTTCGGCGGCCGTCCAGGAGCCACGGACTGAGGCCGTGGCCCAGCTGCGGGCCGGGCTGTTCGGTGAAGTCGCCGGCGGCGCGCTGGGCAGGTGCCGGCGTCGCGGAGGCGTGCTTGCCGTAGAGGTCGGGCCGGACGATGCCGGCGACCTTGCGGAGCCGGGTGACGCCGAGCAGCTTCTCGGCCTCGGCTGCAGTCGCCATGCCGCGCATGCGGCCCGGGCCCCAACGCTGGTAGGCCCACGCGCCGAGCCAGATGGTCGCGGTCAGCAGCGCGACCTCGGTCAGGGCGAGGCTGCCCCAGACCAGACCGCTACCGGCCAGACCGTCGGGGATGGGGCTGGGCAGCCCGGCGTCGGCGCGGCCGCCGAGGACGCCGGGAAGGCTGGTCCAGAAGGCGGTGCCGATGGGTGAGGGGAACGCGCCGGCGTTGGCGTCAGGCCAGGTCCATCCGGCGCCGGCGAGCAGGTTCGCGACCGATCGGCCGAGCTGGATGCCGATGACAATGACGAACAGCGTCGCCAACGCCACCGCAACGGGGATCTCCCAGGTCCACGGGTAGGGGTCTCGTCGTCGCTCACGCTGCATCGGTCTGGCCACCTCCAGGCGGTCGTGGGTCGTAGGGCCTCGCTGGTCACCTATGTGCCGTCAGGACTCCGCTGCGATCACACGGCGCTACTCGGGCGTGATGCGTTCTCTGCAAGCCAGGTCGAGGGATCGACGTTGTCGGGGCCGTAGATGGAGCCGTTCTTGAGGTGGACTTCAAAATGGAGGTGGCAGCCGGAGACGTTGCCCTCCTGGCCGACCTGGCCGATCGGCTCGCCGGCGGCGACCGTCTGGCCACGGCTGACGCTGACGGTCTGCATGTGGGCGTACCAGGTCGTCAGGCCGCCGCCGCTGGTGACCTTGACCAACTGCGGCCCGGCCCAGGAACGCTGGGTGGTGTCGATCTCGATCGTGCCGGCGTGGGCGGCGTACACGGTCGTGCCGCAGGGCGCAGAGAAGTCCGTGCCGGTATGCCACTTGGACCAGTAGGGGCCGGTCTCGTGCCAGTTGTGGTTGTCGGTCCCGACGTACTGCGCTGGCACCGGGAAGACCACCTCGTCGCAGGACGCGCCCTCGAGGCCGACCGGGGAGACCTTGCCGCCGGGCAGCACGTTGATATGCGGGTGATCCATGTGGTTGGCGGTGGTAGACCCCCGGTCCTCCATCCGCCGCCAGCCCTCGTCGGCTCGCGCGACCGACCAGATCCGCTGGTACCAGATGATGTAGTCGATCCCGAGCTCGCGAGCGTGGGCCTGGGCGTACGCCGCGAGGGCGTCGCCTTGGGCCTTGCCGGCGGGCGTCAGCGGGACCATGAAGTCAGCCGCCAGACCGGCCGGGTGGCCGTTCGGGTCGGTGGCACTCGCGCGATAGCCGCCGACGGTCTTGATGTCGAACATGGGGCCGAGGATGTTGACCAACTGGGTCAGCTGCGGCTTGACCGGCCCGAGGCTGTACTTGGCCTCAGCAGTGCCGGAGTCGACGGCGCACCCGGCGCTGCTGCCGGCGGTGGTGGCGGTCACCAGCGGGTGGTCGGCGATCTTGCTGGCCTGGGTGCTGGTGTCGACCTCGGCGCTGGCCCAGGTGAGGTTCGCACCGTAGACGTGGTCGATCGGTGCGTCCTTCTTGGGCATCTTGCAGGGCTCGGCAGATCCGCCGAAGGCGTTGCTCAACTCAGGGGTCAGTGCGCAGTGCGAGGCGTTGTTGCCGTCCTTGCCGTCGTTGAAGTCGCCCAGGATCACCGCAGGGGTGCCGGTGCCAGCGAGGTCGCTCATCGTGGCCAGCTGGCGGCGCAGAGCCTCCTGGCGGTGCCCGGCGGCGTTCCCTTGAGTGTTGGCCGGGTTGTGGATGCTCCAGACCCAGATCACCTGGCCGGTGGTCGTCGACTTCAGCTGCACCAGGGGCATGCCGACGTCCTTGCCGCCGAAGTAGGGGATGTCGACGAGGCGGCCGTCGGTCTGCTCCCACTCGTTGCGGTCCCAGATGACCCGGTTCTGTGCCGTCCCGCTGGCCGGGTACATCCCCCACTTGGCCGCGTACTGGCTCTCCAGCGCCTTGGCCTGAGGGCCATGCACCTCCTGGAGGCCAGCGATCGAAACGCCGGCGTTCTCGATCGTGCGCATCGCGCCGGGGAGGCGCTTGTCCCAGGTGTCGTACCCGGGCCGCTCCCCCGGCTTGTCGGTGTGGCCGGCGCCGAGCAGGTTGAGTGTGCCGAGGGTGATCGGGTTGACCGTCTCGCCCTGGCAGTCGGCGACGTTCGTGGTGGAGCCGTCGTCGGGCAGATCCGGCAGGTCGCCGCCGAGCAGATCGGTCATGTCACCGGCGACGCCCTCCCACTGGGCGTAGGCCTCGGGGTAGCCCGAGCGCTGCACGGCCTGGGCGGCCTGGGTCAGCGGCATGTCCTGCCAGCCCGGGATGTCGAGGAGGCCGGGATTGCCGGTGTGCTGGGCCTCGCCGAAGAACGCACGAGCAGCGAGCACCGGGTTGGTGACCTCGGCACGGCTCCCCCAGCCCGTCGAGGGACGCTGCTGGAACAGGCTTCCTGAGTCGCGGTCACCGCCGGTGAGGTTGACCAGCTTCGACTCCTGGATCGCGGTGGCGATCGCGATCTGCAGCCCGTAGCGGGGAACCTGGAGGTCGCGGGCGACCTGGGCAATGGTGATCGCGTTGCGGGCCTGCTCGGCGGTCATGGTCGGGTAGTTGGACGCGAACCGCAGACGCATCAGCTGGGCGAGCACGTCGCCGGTCGGCGGCTCGGCGGCCGTCTTGGCGGTGTGCGCCGCGGGCACGATCCCGTCGTCGGCGGTGGTGGTCTCGGGGACGGTCTCCGGGCCGGCGCCGTTCATCGCGATGCGGGCCGAGAGCCAGTGGTGGTCCGACACCATCGTGCCGTCCCAACCTTGCTCGAGGCGGGCGCCCTGGTGGTGCGGGAAGAATATGAAGTCGACTCCGTGGTTGTGCCAGCCGTAGCCGGCGGCCTTCATCTTCGCGGCGGCCGTCCAGGGGATGTCGGTGTAGGAGGCCTGGGTGTTCATGTCGCCGCCGATCAACACCGGGCCGTGGGCGGCGAGGGAGTTGCGCAGCTGCAGCAGGATGTCCATTCCTGCGCCGTACTGCTGGTGCCGGGTCAGCGGCGGGTTGCCGTGCTGCTTCGGCCAACGGTGCGGGTTGGTCATGTGGTGGGTGGAGACCACCGAGACCACCGTTCCGTCGGCGCGCCGCAGCATCACCCACGTCGCGAAGCGATCCCACGTGACCGGACGCCCGTCGTAGAAGGTCTTGTCGTCGTCGACGAGCTGGACCCGGCCGCCGTTGACCTTCGTCCAGGTCGAGCTCTTCCAGAGCACGACGTTGCCCATGGCCTGCTCGGCGCCGTCGCCGGTGCCGGCCGGCGCCGACACCCGGAAGGCCGAGTAGCCGGGGGCAGCTGCTTCGATCTGCTCCAGGCTCCAGCCGCCGGCCTCGTTGAGCGTGACGAACTCGGGGTTCTTGGACAGGACCTTGGGCATGGATGCCCGGAACCCGTCGAGGCCGGAGCGGCGCGGGATGTTGGCATGGGCGAAGGTGATCGTGCCGTTGACCGGGCCGCCCACCGGCCCGTCGATGGCTCCGAGGTCACCGAGCTCGGTGGGCGCGGTGCCTTGGCTGCTCTGGGTGCGGCACTCGGCGGCCGCGGTGGTGGTCATCACCACCATGAGCGTCACCAGGAACGGCAGCCCCATGAAGATGATCAGGACGGGCAGCCCTGCGAGCAGCAGCTTCTTCATGACAGGTCAGTCCCGAGGTCGCACGCGCTCAGGCGGCAATCTCTAGGAACTCAGGTTCGATCAGGCGTCCATGCGCTCCGATCTGCGTTTGTGCAGGTGGCGTCGGTTCAGCTCTCCAACGGGCCTGAATTGACAAAGCGTCACCTCGAACGACGGTTTGGCTGTAGCATCGATGCATGATCGCTTCCCTTGAAGTCGGTGACTGATGGGTTTGGTGGCGTTGCCGGGCGGCAGCGCTGTTGATCCGGCACTTATAGGTGCGCAGGCGGCCGCGGACTTCGAGCAGGAGCTGGTGGACCAGTACGCGCTGGCGATGTCGGCGGCAGGTCTGACGGACCGCCACATCGGCGGGACGCGGGCGATCGTCATCGAGTTCGCTCGCTCGCTGTCGACTCCGCTGTGGGAGGCCACCTGTGCGGACGCGGACGCGTTCTTGGCCCAGCAGCGGCGGATGGGGCTCAGCGTGTCGACCCGGGCCGGCAAGGCCGGCGCGCTGGCGGGCTTCTACGAGTTCGTGATCGCCCGCTACGAGGGCGCGATCCGCCGCACGACCGGTGTCTTGGTCGAGCAGCCGATCGATGAGTTCAATCGCCAGTCCGGGGCATCGCTGGGCAAGGTCCGGGTTCCGCCGTCGGATGAGGAGATCGACTCGCTGTTCACCGCCTGGCGCGGGTCGGTCACCCAGGCACGCAAGTACCTTCCCGCGGCCCGCGACTACTTCGCCGCCTCGCTGTGGCGCCGACTCGGGCTGCGTATCAACGAGACCGTCATGCTCGACATCCGCGACTGGCGCCCCGATCTGGGTGAGTTCGGCAAGCTCCACGTCCGCCACGGCAAGGGCTCGGGCGGCCGCGGACCGAAGCCGCGGCTGGTGCCCGGAATCAACGGCGCGAACCAGTTGATCGACTGGTGGCTGGCCGAGGTCCGTCCGCAGTACGGCGAGGATTGGGCCGACCCGGACGCGCCACTGCTGCCCTCTGAGCGGTTCGACAGGGACTTGGACCGCTGTGGACGTGTCGGTGCGAACGCGCTGCGCCGCGCCCTGGGGATCCAGGTCGACGAGTGGTTGCCGGCGTGGTCGGGGCGAATGACGCCACACGTGCTGCGGCACTACTGCGCATCGTCGCTGTACGCGGCCGGGATGGACATCAAGGCCCTCCAGGAGCTCCTTGGCCACCAGTGGCTGGCCACGACCTCGGGCTACCTCCACGTCCGCAGCGATCACATCGAGCGCGCGTGGAACAGCGCGAGCGACCGCGTCGAGGCCCGCCTGGGCCTCCGTACCGACTGACCCAACCGAATCGAAGGAGAGGATCCAGATGCAGTGGAGCTTGCGGCTGCGGGCCGCCGAACGAGGGATCTGGAAGTCCGCAGAACTTCGGCGGATGCTGGCAGATGCCGGACTGGAAATCAGCGCCGGGAAGATGTCGTCGTGGTGGGCCGGTACCCCACCGACCATGCGGCTCGAGGAACTCGACGTGCTGTGCACCGTGCTCGAGTGCTCGCCCAATGACCTGATGACCCCCGAGCCCGACAAGGTCGCCGCGCGCCGTCCTCGCAGCACCGATGCAGCCAACGGAAACGGCAGCAACGAGAGCGGGGAGCCGACCGACAGGGCCAGCAAGCCGCCGACGGTCAACCCGCGGCTCGGCAAGCCACGCTCTACGCCGCCGCTGTAGGCCCAGCTCACACCTGCCACGGACACGACGAGCACGGCATGCCAGCGCCCGGACCGAACGCGCCCATGCGGCTGCCGCCCAAGTGCAGCTCCTGCCAGGACCGCCGGGTTGCGTGGACCAGCCCCAGAGTTGATTTCTGCTATCGGTGCCTGCCCGGTGGCCCGTTCGCGGCACCATCGTGCACGGGCTGCGGCTCTCGCAACGACTACTTCAGTCAGGGTCTGTGCAGTCGATGTCACCCCCGCAGCCCGGAGCACATCGGGTCCTGCAAGGGCTGCCTGGCCTGGGGCGTCTACCCCCGCCACAACTGGACCTGCTGGTCCTGCCGCTGGTGGCAGACCCACTACCCGAAGGGCACCTGCACCTACTGCGGCCGCGCCAGCCACGTCAGCGACCGACAAGCCTGTCGCCTCTGCCTCGAGAATGCCCGCCTCGAACAGAAACCCGGGCGGGCACCCGATGTCGCCGCGGGGAACAAGGACAGCCAGCAGCTGTTCTTCGCCAACATGGTCTTCAAGCGACGCGCGACGCCGGTGCCTGACTACGTCAGCTGGGCTGGCCGTTGGTCGAAGAAGAACAAGAACCAGCTGCCCTACCAGCCAGGCACCAGGTTCAACGATCACGCGCTTGAGCAGCTGGCCCTGTTTGAGATGGACCCCGACCCCGAGGTTCTGCGCCAACGCCTCCTGGTGGAGGACAGCGAACTGACGCGTTACTGCGCGGCCATCGTCGCCGACCACGCCCGCCGCTATGGCTGGAGCGTCAGGCAGCGCAATGCCGTGATCCAGTCCCTGCGGCTGCTGCAGATCCTGCGGCCCACTCCCACCGCGAAGGTCCGCGCTAGTGACGTCGTGTGCTTGCGCCGCTACGACGGCACCATCACCTCCACCCTCGACGTCCTCGCCGAAGCCGACCTGCTGATCGAGGACGTCCCGACCCGGGTTGAGCGGTACTTCAACGCCAAGTTCATCGAGTCCGGCGCCCTCCCGGACGCCATGCGGGAGCACCTCCAGCTGTGGCTTCAGGTCATGCTCGGCGGATCCCGGCAAGCACCGCGCCAGCTGCCTCGCGAACCCGAGACCGTCGAGCTCCACATCCAGGGCCTCGTGCCCGTCGTGCAGACGTGGGTCGAAGCCGGGCGCCAGTCGTTCGCCGAGATCAGCAAGGACGACATCCTGGCCGCCCTCGCGGCCCTGCCCGCCGGCACCAGCCACCGCCACTTCGCCGAGAACGGGCTGATGTCGCTGTTCAAGATCCTCAAGGGCCGCCGACTCGTCTTCGCCAACCCCATGAGGGGCATCGACCTGACCCGTGTCGCCACGAGCCTTCCGCTGCCGCTTGACCCCGCAGTGATCCGGGCCGAACTGGACTCGCCGAACCCGGCCGTCGCGCTCGCTGTGGCTCTGGTGGCCTTCCACGGACTGACCGGCAAGCAGGTCGGGGAGCTGCAGCTGACCGACATCGTCGACGGTCGCCTCCACCTCGGCGGTCGCGACATCCCGCTCGCCGCACCCGTCAGGAGCCGGCTCGCCGCCTGGCTCGACCACCGCAACCGAACCTGGCCGGCCACCGCGAACCCATACCTGCTCATCAACCGACGCACCGCGCCGCGCCTCGTCCCCAGCGGCCCGTCCTTTCCCTGGAAGGAAAGCCGCATCCGCCCACGGGCCCTGCGCGAAGACCGCATCCTGCACGAGATCCACGCCACCGGCGGCGACGTACGCCGCATCTATGACCTCTTCGGCCTCAGCGTCGAAGGCGCCACCCGCTACCTGAAGACCGTCGAGCACCCCGACCTGAGGAACGAGGACCAGCCTGGCACCCGACCATGACCGTGTCTTTACGTACCGCGCGGCGCGGGTCGAGAGTTGTCGCAACATCCTCACGCCACCGATAAGCAACCGCAGCGCGCACGATTCGGACATTCTGGCGCTGCTGACTTTGGTCACGGGCCGCAGCGTGGCGGCTCAGCGTCCCCGCATCCGTCCCCCCGAACCGTCGAATGGCGGGGGGACGTGGCGCCCTACACCGCGTTTATGCAGGTCAGGCGGCGTCCCCCCGAAACATCAAGGAGATTCCAGAGCCGGTGGCTCGAGTGGTGGAGGAGGAGTCCCGCAAGCGGATCCACTTCTCGCGGAGCTCGGCGCGACAAGCGTTCGTGGTCGGTCTGCTTACCGGCGTCGCGAGTCCGCGGCGCTGCGGCCCTGCGCCGAGCTGGTCGATCCTGGAGGTTCCCACGCCGCAGCCCATTGGGCTATGGACTCGATCACCGGCGCCAGGGAGTGGCCCTTGGTCGTCAGCGTGTAGTGCACGGTGGTGGCGGAGGAGGCGCGTTCCACCACGCCCTCGCGCTCGAGCTCGCGGAGCCGCTGGGCGAGGAGCCGATCGGTGAGCCCGGGGATTCTTGAGCGGATCTCGCCGAAGCGGTCGGCTCCGTCGAGGAGTGCGCGGATGATCGGGCCGTTCCAGCGCCGCCCGATCAACTCGACCGCGCGGTGGAAGACCGGACAGTAGCCCTGTGTCTCGTCCATGCAGACAACCTCCGCGGCCGACGAGTCGCCGGACCTTGACTCTTGCCAACGCCGTTCCCGGAATGATACTCCTAGAGTCACTTACAAAGAGTAAGTGACTACTTCGCATACGAGGAGCTCTCATGGACGTTCTGGTCCTCATCGGCCGGATCCTTTTCGCGCTACTGTTCCTGGGCGCCGGGATGGGCCACTTCAGCCAGCGGGAGATGATGACCGGCTACGCGGCGAGCAAGGGTGTGCCGGCCGCAGGGTTGATGGTGCCCTTCTCTGGTGCGGTGAGCATCCTGGGCGGCCTCATGGTGGCCGTCGGGGTCTGGCCCGACCTCGGCGCCCTGCTGCTGGTCGCCTTCCTGGTGCCGACGGCGGTGCTGATGCACGGCTTCTGGCGCGAGACCGACCCGGCGAGCAAGGCCAACGAGCAGACCCAGTTCCTCAAGGACCTGTCCCTCGCGGGTGCCGCGCTCGCCCTGTTCGCGTTCTTCGCCTCCGCGGGCGACGAGCTCGGCCTGCTCGTGCTCGGCCCGGTGTTCACGCTGTGACCGGCTTGCTAGTCGACCTGCCCGCCCGCGGCGGCGCCAGGCCGCGCACTACCCCGAGCAATCCGCACACCCAGCTCGATCAACAACCGGAGGACGATCGGCCGCGCCGCCTCCTGGAGGAGCGGCTCGCCCAGCTACCCGGCGTGGTCTGGCGGCCCAGCATGATCTCGGTCCCGGGAGCGCGCGCCCTGACCCTGCCGGAAGACGCCGCGCAGGGCCCGCCCGAGGCCTTCATGATCGGCACCGAGTTCGCTCACCTGCACCCCGCACCGGACCACTCACTGCACCTGGTGCTGCCGCCCGACCTCGCCTCCCGCGTGATCGAGACAGGCTGGGCAGAGCATCACCCGGTCGCCCGCCGCGGCCTGATCACCTCGGGCGCGGTGATGATCTACGCACCCCGCGACGAGGAGGAGGCAGAACTGGTCGCCCAGATCGTGACCGCCGCCTTCGAGTACGCCACCAACGCCCCGGCCTGACCAGCCGTACTGACAGAGCGCCGACGTGACCGGCATCCGGGCCACTCGGGTCCGGACCAGTCGAACAAAGATCGGAGTCAGCCATCATGCGCATCCACGAGCTCGGCCACCTGGTGCTCTACGTCCGCGACCTGGAGCGCTCACGGCGGTTCTACCGAGACGTGCTCGGCTGGAACGAGATCCGCGGGGAGGTCCCCCTGCCGGTCCCCGCGGCGGCGTTCTCCTCCGGACGCACCCACCACGAGCTGCTGCTCATCGAGGTGGGCCCGGCCGCGGCGCCGATGCCCCCGGGGCACCGTGTGGGCCTGTACCACTTCGGCCTCAAGGTCGGCGACAACGACGACGACCTCCGCGAGGTCGTGCGTCACCTGACCGAGCACGGGGTGCAGATCCAGGGGGCCAGCGACCACACGATCACCCACTCGCTCTACATCGCCGACCCCGACGGGCACGAGATCGAGCTCTACGTCGACGTGATGGCCACGGAGGAGTGGCTCGCCGACCCCTCGGTGGTCTTCGCCCCGATCCGTCACCTACGTCTGTGACCCTCCGTGCCTGGAGCGGCGCAGGCCGCAGCGTCTGGCCATCGGCATCCAGTCCGCTGCCCAGATCACCGGCCGTGCTGAGGTGACAAGGCCGGCACCGTGTTGCTGCGCTACTCACTTACGACAATCATGCCGTCTCTCAGATGAGTATGACGGCGGCCGATTGCGCGATGGGTCACGAGGGTGAAGGGAGCGAGCGAGCCCCGCACGCGCGGGGGGTCCGGATCGCCGCGGTGTCCGTGCTCCTCGCAGTCCAGCATGCCCCGGTGCTCGGACGGCTGACGGTTCACCTGCATCGAGCGCGTCACTGCGAAACGCCTGGGCGTGCCCGGAGACTACGGATCGTGGTGTTGAGGTCCCATTCGGTCAGCGGATGTTGGGGCCGGTCTTCTCGTCGAGGTTGCGCACGTGCCGCTCCACTCTTCGCAGGGTCCGTTGGAGGTTCTCGAAGTAGCCGGGGAGTTCTTCGAGGACGGCGGTGCTTCGGTTGAGCCGGTCCAGACTTCCGGGCAGTGGTCCGGTGGTGGAGGCGAGACTGCGCAGCGGCCGTTCCATCTTGTCCAATGGTTCGACGAGGCTTTGGTCGAGGCTGGCGAGGCGGCCGTCGAGCCGGCGCAGGGAGGTCTGGAGGTCGCCGAGCTGGCCGGACAGTCGCGCGAGTTTGGGTGCGGCCTCGCCGAGGGGTTTGGAGGTGCGTTGCAGCGTCTCGAGGTCGCGCAGAAGTCGGTCGACCTGGCCGGCGAGGGTCTCGATGTGCGGCGCGACCAGGGACAGGTCTTTCGTCGCTCTGACGACCGGCGGGGTGACCTTCTTGACGTTGCGGTCGATCCGCTGGACTTGGTCGAGGGTGTCGGGGGCTCGGTCGACGACCTCGAGGGTTTCGGGCATGCGGGTGGCGGCTTTGGCGAGGCCGGGGATATGGGGGAGGAGCAGTGCGAGTCCGAGGGTCAGGACGAGGAGGACCAGCGCGACGAGGGCCGCGAGCGCGCGTACCGCCCAGAGCGGAAGAGCGTTGTGAAGCATGAGGAACCATCCTTGCGTTGACGGGCAGCGGGTCCCGCTGTTCGCCTCGGGCAACGGCGTGTTGTTCACCCGCCCGATGCTGCGGTCACTGCGTACCCCGGGTGAAGTGGTCGACACCGACGGTGACGAACACCGCTGTCGACGTTGCGACCAGGAACCCGTCGCGGTCGGTCAGGCTGGCGGCGAGGAACAGTTTGCGGCCCTCTTGATTCGTCACGCCCGCCTCCATCCGATAGGGGGTGCCGATCATGACCGGCGCTCGGTAGTCGACCGTCAGCTGGCGGGTGACCGCGGGTGCGCCGACGAGGTAGAGCAGGAATCCGTAGAGGTCGTCGATGACCGTGGCGACTGCGCCGCCGTGGGCGATGCCGGGAGCGCCGACGTGCCGGTTGTCGAAGGTGTGCTCGGCCACGACGCCGTCCCCATAGCGGCGAACCTGGAGGTGATGGCCGTGCGGGTTGTCGGGTCCGCAGCCCAGGCACTGCTCGTGGTGGGGCGGCAGGTCGACTCCTTCCGCGTGCGGCCGGAACTTCTCAGCCCAGGTGGCAAGCATCGATTTCAGGTCAGTCATGGGATGGACGGCCTCTCAGGAGTTGGGCCCAGGCTGCGAGGACCTGTTCTTGGCGGTGGCCTGGGTGGGAGGTGAGCAGGCCGCTGACCCCCCTGCCGAGGAGGAGGTCGAGGGTGAGCCGGATCGTGACCGGGTCGTCGGTGACGTAGGTGCGACAGATCTGCGCAAGCTCCTCGTTGACGCGCTCCTCGGCTGGGATCAACTGGGCTCGCAGATCGGGATGTGAGCGGGCGGCCACCCACAGTTCCAGGGTGGCGGCGTACAGCGGACCCGAAAGAGCCTCTGCCAACAGCCCAAGCGCAGCCTCCTGCGGCTCGATCCGACTCCGAGAACGCTTCGCCCCTTGAGGCGTGGCCGGGGACAGGTCGGCCAACGCCTCGCGTACTCGCCGCAAGCGCTTCTGTGCCAGATACTCGACCGCCGCGACCACCAACTGGTCTCGGGTCCCGAAGTGATGCAGCTGTGCGCCCCGTGACAGACCGGCCTTCTCGGCCACGGCGGCACTCGTGGTACCGGTGTAGCCCAGGTCGACCAGGCACGCCACGGTGGCCTCCAACAGCACGTGACGGGTGGCTGCGGAGCGTTCCTCCTGCCGCCTTGCCTGCACTGACACAGCCACACCTTACATGCAGGCACGAATGTATGTATGTCGGGAGCGTCGAGTTCCCATCCGACGGCGGGCCGGCCATCCTGAACGATGCCGGGACCCGACGTCTGTCGGTCAAGTTCGGCGATGCTCGCCGACGACGACCGCTACACCTCCGCCACGCTCGCGGAAGGGTCTCAGGTCAGTCCGGCCGTGATAGCCGCCGAATGGCCGAGGCAGCGACGTTTCCTGCCCAGCGAATTGGAGGGAATACGGGAGCGCTGGTCCGATTGCCGGCGGGGGGTCCTGAACGTTCCCCAGAAGTCCGGCTCTGGATGCTTCGGTTCGCTCAGTTGCGGACCTCGATGCTTTGTCGGTCGGTGGCCTCGGCCTGCTGGTTGAGCATGGTCAGCAGCTTGTCGCCCTCGATGTCGAGGTCGGGCAGCACGCGGTCGAGCCAGCGGGGCAGCCACCATGCGCGCTCGTCGAAGACGGCCATCAGGGCCGGGACGAGCGTCAGCCGGACGATGAAGGCGTCGATGAGGATACCGGCGGCGAGAGCGAAGCCGATCTGCTTGATCATGATGTCGTGGCTGAAGATGAAGCCGGAGAACACCGCGACCATGATGATCGCGGCCGCGACCACGACGCGGCTGGCCTGGTCGAACCCGCGCACGACGCTCTGGCGGGCCGGCTGGCCGTGGATGTGTGCCTCCCGCATCGAGGAGACCAGGAAGACCTCGTAGTCCATGGCGAGCCCGTAGAGGATGCCGGTCACGATGATCGGCATGAAGCTCATCAGCGGGCCGCCGGTGTCGAACCCGAAGAGGCCACTGAGCCAGCCCCACTGGAAGACGGCGGTGGTGGCACCGAAGGTGGCCAGGATGCTGAGCAGGAAGCCGGCGGTGGCCTTGAGTGGGACGACGACCGAGCGGAAGACAAGCATCAGGATCAGGACGGAGAGCACGATGATGATGCCGAGGTAGAGCGGTAGGACGTCGGCGAGCTTGTCGGACATGTCGATGCCGATGGCGGTGAACCCGGTGACGCCGAGTTGCACCTGGTTGTCCTGGGCGATCGCGTTGTCGGGCTCGCGCAGCGACTTCACGAGGTCGCTGGTGGCCTCGTCGCTGGGGCCGGAGGTGGGGATGACGCTGAACACGGCCAGGTCGCCGGCCTCGTTGACGCCAACGGGGGCGGCTAGCACGATGTCGTCTCGGTCCTGGAACTCCCCGAGGAGTTTCGCGGTCAGCTCGGGTGTGACGCGGCCTGCGGTGCCGGTGGGCTCTGCGGTGACTAGGAGGGGGCCGTTGAATCCCTCGCCGAAGCCCTGGGAGACCGCCTCGTAGCTCTGCCGGGCGGCGGTGTCCTGGTTCGCGGTCTCGCCGGTTGGGATACCCAGGTTCATACTGGCCGCCGGGATCGCCATCACGCCCAGGATCGCGACCACGCCCGCGATGACGGGCCACCGGAACCTGATCACACCCTTGACCCAGTGGTCGGCGACGCTGTGCGACTCCGCCTCCACCCTTGCGCGGCGTCGGGATCGGGCCTTGTCGGAGCAGATCCGCTCCCCGACCAGACCCAGCAGTGCGGGCAGCAGGGTCAGGGCGATGAGCACGGCCAGGGCCACCGTGGACGCCGCGACCAGGGCCATCGTGGACAGCATCGCGATACCGATGACGGTCAGCGCGCTCAGCGCGATGAGGACGGTCAGTCCGGCGAAGAAGACCGCGCTACCCGCGGTGCCGACCGCTCTGCCGGCCGCCTCCCGCGCGGTCAGGCCTTGGTCGAGGATCAGCCGTCGCTGCCGGTTGACCACGAACAGCGCATAGTCGATGCCGACGGCGAGGCCGACCATGAGACCGAGCACGGGGGTGGCGGAGTTCATCTCGACGGCCGTCGAGAGCGCGTACGCGCCGCCCACGCCGATGCCGACGCCGACCAGTGCGGTGATCAGAGGCAGGCCGGCCGCGATCAGCGAGCCCAGGGTGAGCACCAGCACCAGGGCGGCGACGGCGAGACCGACGACCTCGCCGATTCCGACCGGGATCTCGATGGCCTTGAGCGAGTCGCTCGGGAGCACGGTGATCCCCGTTCCCTCCTCGGCACGCTCCACCACCTCGACCACCGAGGTGACGTCGTCAGCTGTCAACGAGGTCGAGGCGACTGTGAACTGGAACTGGAACAACGCGACCTGCCCGTCCGTGGACACCAGCACGCCGGGCACCGGGGTCCCGTCCACCACCAGCGGCTGGTAGGAAGGCGCCTGCCCCTGGTCCGACCCGGCTGGGGGATCGGCCGGCGCATCTTCCTGAGGAGTGCCCGGTCCGCCCTGCTCCCCGGTACCCAGAGCGGCGTCCAGGGGGTTGACGACCTTCTCCAGGTCATAGACGTCGCCGACGGTGCCGCTGATCACCGCAAGTCGGTCCGGAGTGTCGAGCCGCTCACCGTCCGGGGCAGTGAAGACCACACTGGCCTGGCCCCCCGAGGCGGCGGGGAGCTCGTCGGCTACGCGGTCGAGCACGGTCTGGGCCTCGGTGCCCTCAATCTTCATCTCCGAGCTGACGCTCACCCCATTGATAGCGACCGCGCCGACTACCACTGCGAGGGCGGCGAGCCAGCCCGCAATGAACAGCCACGGTTTGCCGAACGCAGTTCGTCCGAGCCGGTACAAGAAAGTGGACATGGGCCTGGTGCTCCTTGAGGGCAAGTGGGGCGGCGTCTAGAAGCCGTGGCGCAGGTAGTCGAATGTGATATCGAGGAATGAGCTGTAGTCCATCGACGTAGAGCTGAGGTCGCTCTCACCGCCGAGGTGCACATCGAGGGTCCCCTCGAGGGCGGCCATCACGGCGCCGTACACGGCACCGAACAGCAGGGGCACGTAGACGGTGGGGTACCGGTCTCCCGCCACCGAGGCCAAGAGGTCCTGGGCGGTATGGCGCATGCGTTGCTGAACGCCCAGTACGTAGGGCTCCAGGGTCGGGTACTGCCGCGCCATCGCCATCAGCTCGCGCATCCTCACCAACGCGTCTGCGGTGAACTGCGTCCTCATCACGGCCAGCAGGGCATCGAGCAGGGACAGATCAGCGGGAAGGCCGGTCAGGATCGCACTCGCGTCCTCGACACCACCGAACGCGACCGAAGCAACTGCCTCCTCCTTGCAGGAGAAGTGGTTCGCGAAGGTACGGCGCGAGTACCCCGCCCGCTCCACCACGTCCGCAGTGACAAACCCCGACAAGCCGCGCTCACGGGTCAGATCGAACGCCGCCTTGGCCAGCGCCTCCGCAGTCGCCTCGCGCTTGAGATCCCGCAACCCACGATCCACGCCCCCAGTATGCCCGTCCCTACCCAATGAGCAAAAGTGCCCAATGCGCAGCTCGCATTCGCCTCCGCGCGCGGTTCCGCAGAGCGCGCCAGCTCAGTCGCCTGCTCGTGCACCTGCCGCAGCCGTTTCTGCGCCAGATGCTCGACCCGGCGACCACCAACTGGTCGCGGGTCCCCGCAATGGTGCGGCTGGGCGCCCCGCGACAGCCCGGCCTTCTGCGCAACCGCCGCGCCAGCGGTGCCGGCGCAGCCGAGCTCGACCAAGCACGTGATGGTGGCATCCGGGAGGACGCCACGCTCTGCAGCCGAGCGGTCCTCCTCGCATCTGAACGCAGGTGCACCTCCGCGGGTTACATGCGTGCATAAATGTATGGGGACTGCGCTCCCGTTGCTTCCGCGAGTGATGGAGCCGCATGAAGGCAGGGTGAGGTCATGGCCGAAGTGGTCCTCGACTATCCGCACCGTCAGGCCGAGCACTGTGCCTCCGGTGCCTTGCGCGACCTGATGGAGTGGGAAGGGCTCGGCTGGGCTGGTACGGGGTTCCGAGGCCGCCTGGCCGGCGCGCTCGCCGCTGCTCAAGGGTCCCGGATCACCTGTCCGGTGACCTTCTCGGTGACGGCTCCCGATCCGGCACACGCTTCCCGTTGCGGCGTCTCTGAACCTGAGTGTCCGCACAGGCTCGAGGACGTTGCGTATGCTCAGGTTCGTCGCAGAACCGTCAAAATTCGCGCGAACTTCTAAAGAGCGGACTCGATGGCCTCGTTGGTGTAGTAGAGCTTCTTCTCCAGCGGGTGGAGCACCGTCTGGACCTTGTAGGTGGCGTCGCCGATGCACCACAGCGCGCGGCCCTTGTCCTGCATGGCCCACCCGGAGACGAGGTCCTGGGCGATCGGGCCGAGGCCGAGCATCGAGTCGAGCTCGCGGGCGACACGCGGCTTCTGGGCACCGAGGATCTTGATGTCGGCCAGCTCGAGGAGGTCCTTGGCGATCATCGCGGCCTGGGAGTCGGCGTCGCCGACCGAGAGCAGGTCGGAGGGCTTGTGGAGGTTGCAGAACTGGATGTCGCCGCCCTTGCCGGCCATGCCGCGTGAGAGCCGCAGGTCGGCGTCGAAGCTCGCCACCGCGGCGGTTCCGAGACGCATCTGCTTCCAGACCTCGTCGCGCACCACGATGCGCAGGTCTCCGGGCTCGGCGATCTCCCGCAGGCCGCGGCCCCAGGAGTTCATGCACAGCAGCGCGATGCCCACGGCCTCATCGCCCAGGCCGTCGAGCCGGGAGAGGCTGAACGACTGGATCGGGGCGCGCCAGTCGACCTCGATGTTGGTGAAGTCGTCGAACAGGCCGGCCAGCGTGCCGGTGACCAGCTCGCCGAGGGCGTTGCGCAGCAGGCGGGTCTCGTCGAGGAACTGGCGGGTGTTCGCGTACTCGCAGGCCCGGACGAGCTCCTCGGTGGGGTTGCGCAGCAGGTCCCACAGCCGCGGGATGGTCGTCTCGGCCAGGACGCTGTTGCCGGCGGCGTAGCCGGTGAGGATCACCAGCGCGTTGCGCACGACGTCGGACTCGTCGGGGCCGAACGGCACCCGGCGCTCGTCGTCGATCTTCATGCTGCCGACCAGGCCGCGAACCAGGACCAGCCACCGCTTGAAGATGATCGTGGCGCGTCGCTGCGCCTCCTCGGCCGAGAGCTTCTCCCAGCCGTCGCCGAGCGGCCCCATGGCCAGCGGGTTGACCCGGGCCCAGAAGCCGGGAGCGATGACGAAGGGCTCGACATCGAGCGCGCGGCACAAAGACTCGTACTCGTCCTTGACGTCGCCAGTGACCAGGGTGCGGTAGCCGAACGGCATCATCCGCGTGCAGAACCCCTTGGTGGTTCCGGACTTGCCGCTGCCCGGCTTGGCGAACTGGAAGATGTTCGGGTTGGTCACCGGTACGTCGTCGCGCAGCACCCACCCGAACGGGTCGCAGTAGAAGCTGCCGCCAGAGAGCTGGTCGACGCCCATCTGCGCGCCCGTCGGCGGCAGCCCGGGCGCGGAAACGAACGGCCAGAACACCGGGGCCTGGTCGCTGGTCATCCGCCAGGCCATCGCTGGGGCGGTCGCGGCGGCCCAGCCTCGGCCGGGGCGGGCGGCACCGCGGCGCGGGGTGTACCGGAAGAGCCGGGGCTCCTTGGGTTCCCGGGCGAGGGTCGGGACCGTGGGCAGGTCGTGCCCGAAGTCCGAGAGCAGGGCAGCCATGTCGCGGCCGCCGCCGCGGCGGTTCCGACGGGTGGTGGTCATCAGGCGTCTCCGCTTCGGGTCAGGCTCGCGCCAAGGGGGATGGTGGACGCGGTGAACCCGACGTCCTGGGCGAGGTCGAGGCGCAGCGGTGCGAACCCGGCGCGGCGGATCGAGGCGTCCAGGCGGCGCCCGAACTCGGTGATCCGCATCGACTTGGGGACGGTGACGGTGCACACGCCGTAGGGCCGGGTCAGCGAGTTGCCCCGGGCCAGCTTGGCGTCCAGACCGCGCGCCTTGTGGGCTTCGTCGCGCTGCTTGGCGCGGGTCTTGCGGCCGAGCTTCTCGTTCATCCCCTCGGCCAGGTCCGCGGCCCACTCCGCGTTGCCGGACTGCCGGTCGGCCTTGGACTGGGACACGATCGGGTACGCGACGACGAACGAGCGCCGCTCACCGAACTCGCTGGGGGTGAGGATCGGCGCCAGGGCACCCATCGCGACGCCGCGGGTCGGCAGCTTGATGGTGGCGCTGACCGAGTTCCAGGCGTCGTGGCTGTAGTGCCGCACCGTGGCGTCGGCGCCCGAGGGGCCGGCCATCGCCCACGGGACGTCTGCGTTGACGCTCGGGTCCTTCTCCCGCAGGGACAGCGCCTCGACGATGCCGGCGCGGTCTCCGGGGGCGAACCCGGTCCGGCAGGCCAGCGCGAGCTCGGGGCTGGTCAGCCAGCGCACCGTTGTCATCCCCATCGGGCCGCGCAGCTGGGCCTCGATCTCACCCATGAGCAGGTAGAACTCGCGGCAGCGGCCCTCGAAGCCGCCCCCGGACTCCTTGGCCGACCTCGCGATCCGGGTCTCCGGGACGACGATCGTCACGAACTGCTCGGTGCGCACCGACGCCTGGGTGAGGCCGTGGGCCAGGTCGCTGTTGACCACCTCCGACAGCTCCGGGGCGTTGGGGCGGCGGTGCCGGTTGACCCACAGGTCGCGCTCGGCACCGTCCTCGGGAACGGTGCGAACCATGAAGAGGATCTCGTCGACCTTCTCGGTGCGACCGGCGACGTCGAGCAGCCCGGCCAGCGCCTCGCCGTAGCGGGCACGCTCTGCGGTGTCCTTCATGCCGATGCCCGGGTGGACGATCGATGCGGTGACCGCCCAGGTCTTCATGGCGTGGTTCTCGACGATCGCGACGCGCTGCAGCTGCGAACCGTGCGGCGGTCCGTCGTGGATCTGGACGCCCTGCAGAACCCCCGGCAGATCCGGGGTGTCGAGGTCCTCGGCGCGGCCCTGGGTTGCCTTGGCACGGAACGAGGTCCAGCCGAACAGGCCACCGACGGCGTACATCGTCGAGGCGAACACCCAGCCAGTGGCCGAGCGGCCTCGCACCGGGATCACGGTGATGGCCAGCAGGAACAGCCAGACCAGGGCGAGCAAGAACGCGGAGAACCACGCCGTGCGGCTGATCGCCCAGAACGCCGGCAAGCTGGCCAGCGCCAGGAACATCAGCTGGCCTCCAGAGAGGCCGAAGAACCAGCCGATGCGGTCGCGTTGGTAGTCGGCGTAGGTGGTCATCGTCGGCTTCCTTCCTGGTCAATGCGGTCAGTGCGGTCGGTGGGTGTCGCTCGGTGCTCGAGGTGGGCCGGCTGGCGCATCGGCTACACCGCCACCGGTGGGATGCCGCCAGCTGCTGCGCCGGCGCCGCCGGCACCCCCAGCCGCTCCCCCGCCACCTGCGGCCGGGGTCTTGGGAGCTGCGCCCGCTCCCCCTCCGCCGCCCTGACCGCCGGAGCCGCCGCCGGGTCCGCCACCGGGTCCGCCGCCGGGTCCGCCGCCGGTGGGCAGCGTCGGCGGGGTGGGCGGTGCAGGAGGCGTGGGCGGGGTCGGCATCGACGAGTCGCCGTCGCTCTCGTCGCCGTTCTGCGACCCGGGGTGGGTGCCGCCCTGTCCGCCGGACTGGTCGCCACCGGACTGCCGGCCGCCCATGCCGCTGAAGTCAGGGCCGTAGGTGCTCTGGCCGACACCGGCTTGGTTGGTCTCGTCCGACATCAGGGAGGTGGCCTTGGCGCCGGCGGAGTTGATCATCCCGAGCCCGGCAGCGAAGGCCTGGCCGGCGCCGCCGAAGCTGCCCAAGAAGCCCTGGGTGGACTTGTTGAACCGGTCGCCGGTCGAGGCCTCGGCGTTCTGCTCGCCCGAGGAGCGACCGTTGCCGTCGGTGGTCGACGCGGCCGACGAACCCCCACCGGCACCGCCGCCGAGCAGGCCCTGCAGGCCGCCCTGGATGGCCATGTTCTGCCGGAACGACGCACCGCTCGGGGTGCCGGGGTCCGCGAAGGCCAGGAGCTTGAACAGCGCCAGCGGCGCGACGACGCTGATAAGGATCGTCATCACCGCCGGCAGCGCGGTGCCGAAGGCCTTGCCGGTGTCCTCGGCCAGGTGGGCCGCGACTCCGTTGGCGAACTGCACACCGATGCCCAGCACCATCACCATCAGCACCGGCGTGAACGCCGCGGCGTGCAGCCACCGAAGGCTCTTCCAGAACCAGGAGCGGGTGGCCTCGAGGACCAGGCCCGCGGCCGAGAGCGGGCCGGTGGCGGTGAGGACGAGCAGCGACGCTGCCCGTGCGAGGTAGACCAGCAGGTGCCCGATCGCGGCCAGCCACAGGAAGATGCCGAGGAAGGCCAGCGCGGTGGCCACGCCGGCGTCGGTGATGTCGTCGACCCCGAGCCCTCCGAGCGGATCCCAGTCGGGCCAGGTCTGCACCTTGAGCAGCGACTTCATCAGTGCCCGCGTGATCGCGCCGCAGGCAGCGATGAGAGTCACCGCGTAGCCGAACCAGCAGGCGTTGATGATGACGAACTGGCCGGCGCCGATGAAGGCTCGAGCGAGGCCCTTGCCCTCGCGTTTGAAGGCCGCGGCGCCGAGCTGGATCATCGCCAAGATGACCACCAGCCCGAGTGCGAGCCACAGCGCGAAGGCGTAGACGTCCCGGCCGGGTCCGTCGGCGCTCAGGTCCGGGGTCAAGAACAGCTCACTGAACGTGAGCACGATCCGCAGCACGAACAGGCCGGAGCTCCAGATCGCGAGCATGGCGGCGGTCCAGGCGTCGGCCGCGGCCTTGGCGATGACGTCGCCGATGGCCTCGAACGGGTTGGGGATGTCACCGAGACCGGGGATGCCGCCACCGAAGAGGTCACCGACGTTCGGCAGACCGGGGATGCCGGGCAGCCCAGGGACGCCCGGCAGCCCTGGCAGGCCGCCGATGTTGCCGCAGATCGCGTCGAGGATCCCGCAGCCGTCCGGGAGCACATCGCCCGCGCCGTCGAGCAGGTCGCCGGCGCCGTCCTTCACGTCGCCGGCGGCGTCCTTGCCGCAATCGATCGGGTCCTTGGCGCAGTCGACGGCGTCGCCACCGAGGTCGCACAGGGCGTCGGGTCCGGGGCAGCCCATCTTGACGTTGCGGGTCGGCAGAGTGCCGGTGGTCGCGACCGGGGCGAGGTTCGCTGTGCTGGCGGCCGGCCCACTGGCCGCGGCGGCGGCCGGCGGCTGGAGGGTCGAGGCAGCTCCGAGGAGCGTGGCGAGCACCAGGACCGCCAGAGCGGCGATGCCCAGTCGGCTCGCCCGGCGCGCGGTGGTGAGGAGGGTGGCGCTCACTGGGGCGCTCCGTTGATCCGGATCCAGCCAGCCTTCTCGAACTCGGGGGTGCCGGGAGCCACAGCCTGCGGCTGGCCCTCCGAGACCAGGTGCTCGATGTCTGCTTCGCTGCCCCGGACCAGGCGCCAGTCACCGTCGAGCCACCGCACCAGCTGGGTGCCGGCATAAAGGCTGTCCTTGACCTTGCCGTCGGCTGTGGTGAGGGTGACGTAGCTGAGCAGGTTCACCGCGTAGTAGCCGGTGTCGAGCTGCTCGAGGGTGTAGGCGACCGGGGTGACGGCATAGGACGCGGGCGCGGGCACGTCGCCCTCCTTCGCGACGCCGGCCTGCTGGCGGCGCAGCGCGACCGCGGCGCGGGCGCGCTCCTCGAAGACGGCCTTGGCCTCGGGGTCGGCGTACAGGCCGGCGACGGTGACGGCCTGGTCGTAGTCGAACCCGACCTGGGCCTTGGCCACCTCGACCTGCAGCGCCACGGCGCCCAGATCGGTCGCCGGGAACCCGGTCGGGTAGCCGTCGACCTGGTCGGCGGCGGTCGGGATGACCACGCCGTCGGCCGGGGCGGTGTCCGGTGCGACCTGCTCGACCGAGGCGTTCTCGACCATCTGGCTCGAGTTGTCGCCGCCGGTCGTGCCCCCGGTGTCGTCGGCCCGGCTGCGGGCACCGAGCCAGACGACGGTGGCCACCATGCAGGCGATCGCCACCAGGATGCCGATGCGCACCAGGGTGGCCCGCGAGTCGTCGTTGCCGGTCGTCAGGTTCTTCATCAGTGGTCCCCGTCGATGTGGTCAGGGTCAGTGGTGTCGTCGGTCGACCAGGTGCTCCAGCCGGCCTCGTGGGCGAGCTGGGTGCCGGGCCAGGTCGCGGGGGCAGGTGCGGGCGGGGCGCCGGGGGCGACCATCCAGCGTCCGCCGACCCACTGCATGCGCTCGCAGTGGGCGAAGGCGATCTGGCCTTCCTGCTTGTAGGAGGCGGTGACCTTCATCAGCACGCAGACGGTGGCCCAGTCGGGCCCGTCGGTTCCCTTCACGAGCGCGGCGGCCGGCTCGAGGGAGACCGAGGAGCTGGGGTCCTTGACCTCGCCCATTCCGGTGCTGGTCAGGAACGCCCGGACGCTGGCGGTGATCCACCACTCCTCCGCGCGGACCCCGCCGGGCAGTGCCCAGGCGTTGTAGACCTCCGTGGCGGTGATCAGGCTCATCGACTGCAGTACCGCGAGGTCGATCTGGGCGAGCTGCCCGATCGCGCCCTCGGGGGTGTGCGGGAACCCGGTCATCACGAACGCGGGTCCGTTCACGCCGGTACCGGCAGGGATCTTGATGACGGGCGCCTTGGAGCTGATGGTCTCGGCCGGGAAGGCCGCGCTCTCGGGAACGGTCAGCATGGGCTCGGCCGCGATCTCGTCGCGGTGCGTAGCACCCTGGGCCACCGGCGAGCGATCGGTCTCGCCGGTAGCCACCTCGGGGGCGGCGTTGGCCTCATCACCGATACCGGCGAGGGCGAGATAGCTCCCGTAGACGAGGCCGCCGAGCAGGAGCGCAGCCACGACGACGGCCAGCACCAAGATCCCGAGGAGGCGTCGACGGCTCCACTCGTTAGTGGCCTCTGCCTTCTTCGTGGCTGCGCGCCGCATCAGATGCAGCCCTTGCCGAGGATCCCATTGAGCATGCCGGGCAGCACCAGGTAGGCGATCGCGCACGCGAACACCACCACCACCGAGATCACACCGACCTTGGAGGCGTGCGGCAGGGAGAACACACGGCCGGCGATGATCGCGCCGATGGCGATGATGATGCCGAGACCGAACAGGACGATGACGCCCCACAGCACGTAGCTGGTGATCTCGTTGGTGGGTCCGACGGCACCGGGCGGCGCCTTCGGGCAGACCTGGGCGGCCATCGGGAGGAGAGCGGTCATGACGTCCATGGGTGGACTTCCTTTCTGGGTTGCTGACCCGGTGCGGGTCAGGCGCTTTCGCTGGTGTTGGTGGGCAGGTGTGCGGGCTCGAGCAGCTGGCGGGCTGCCGAGATCAGGGGGGCCGGGACGGGCCGGGAGTCCAGGCCGTTGACCGCGAGCTCGCGGTCCTCGGGGATCTCCACGCACCGGTCCGCGTCCAGGGCGCGACGTACGGCGGGGCCGCCGGCGTGCTCGAGGCCGCGGGGCCACTTCTTGCGACGCGGCCCGCGTACGGCGAGCGCGATCTGCTCGGGCTGCCAGTGGCCGGCAAGCAGGTCCATGGCGACGCCGGCGCGGCGCATCCCGGGGACGGTGGCGGTGGTGACCAGGACGACCTGGTCGGCGGTGCGGACGGCCTCGGCGAGCCAGCAGTCGGTGGCCAGCAGCTGGCCGGCCTCCCAGCCGACGTCGAGGATGGTCAGCTGGGTCTCGTTCTCGGCGTCGATCGGCAGCGGGACCTCGTCGACGCCGGCGAAGACCTCGCTGGCCCTCTCGAGCAGGACGTGGTCGCGCTTGCCCTGACGCCAGTCGGTCGGGTGCAGGCCGAGCTCGGCGGTGCTGGCCGCGGCGAGACCGGAGGCGGTGACCGAGCAGCACTCGATCACCCGGACCAGGCCGGCGGCCGCCAGGCCGACGGCCAGGGCGATGGTGCTGGCACCTGCGGACCCGGCGCAGCCGATCACGGCGATGGTGTGCTCCCCCGCGGCGGGCGACCAGTCGGCCGCGGCCGCGGTGCCGCGGCCGCGGGGTCCCTTGCCGGTGCCCGGGCCGGTGCGGAACTCGCCGGCGTTCACGGCGCTCCAGGCCCGCTTGAGCTCGTCGACGCCGACGGGGCGGCTCGGGGTCTGGGTGCTCACTGGGCCTCCCCGATGCCGCCACGGCGGAACTCGAGCGCGGCGCGGACCTCAGCCGGGGTCAGGCTGGCCAGCTGTGCCTTGGCGGCCTGTACCTCGTGCAGCTGGGCGACGCAGCCGGTGAGCTGCTCGATCGCCTCGGTTTCGCGGCCGGCGATCGCGAACAGCTCGGCGATCTTCTCCGGCGTCCGGCTCTCGCCGTCGTCCTGGGTGTTTGTCATGGGCTTCACCACCTCCAGTCGCCTGTGTGTCGTGGGGCGGTGGGAGCGATCACCGTTGCGCTCATTCGTCATGGCCGAACTTCCTCGGGGCGGCCGCGGCGAGTGCGCGCATGCTGCGCGAGCCGTGGCGACGGACGGTTGCCTCGGACACCCCGACCCGCGGCGCGACCCGGCTGGATACCTCGTTGCTCAGCAGGCCGCCGTAGCCGCGGGCGAGGTTGCGGGTCTCGACCCGGTCGGCCTCGTCGACCAGGCACAGCAGCAGGTAGCGGTCGGCCGGGCTGATCACCTGGTGCTCGCAGGCCCACGCCAGCAGCTCCAGCAGTTCCTCGGTGGCCGAGGGCTCCTCCTGCTCCGGGCCGGCGTCGGCGAGGATCTCGGGACGGTGGAACAGGGCGCCGGCAACCCGTTCGGTCGGCATCGCTGCAGCGCTCCAGGCTCCTGCGTCACCGTCGGCCAGGTCGCCGGAGGAGAAGGACTCGACGAGGGTGGTGTTCGCCCACGTGCGGTCGGCCCGGGAGACGTAGAAGAAGTCGCCGACTTCGCGGAGGACGCCGACGCGGGTGTTGATCAGGATGTTCGCGGCGACCTTGCGCAGTCGGCGCCACTTGAAGGTCCGGACCTCGATCCACAGCTGGGAGGCCACGAGCTCGTCGATCCGCTCCACGGCCGACCAGGAACCGGCCGCGACGGGCTGGCTGTCACGGAAGACCTCGCGGGGAGGGAGGGTGCTCAGCCAGCCGGCGAGCCGGCACGCGCCGGGCAGCAGGCACTTGGCGAGCGCGGCCGCGGCGGCGATGTCGTCACCGCCATCGGGAGCCGCCAGCATGGCCAGCGCCAGGAGGACCTCGTCAGAGGCTGCGCTGTCCACCGAGGGCAGCCAGGCCCGGAGGTCGTCGAACTCCTCGACGACTCCAAGCCGTGGATCAGCGGCCACCCAGGCCGCCCACTTCTGGCGGGCCTGGTCGAGCAGTTCGCTGTTGTCGTCGAGGCCGAGCTGGTCGCCCACACTCATCGCACTCGCTCCTTTCGTCCGTGTCTGTGCACGGCAGAAAGGTCGCGAGCGGGCGTCCCCGCATCCGTCCCCCCAAACCCCCGATTGGGAGGGGGACGCAGAGGGGGGACGCACGTTTCCGCAGGTCAGAGGGCGTCCCCCCGAAAGTTGAAAGAGTTTTCGGCCCACCCCTTGCGCGGCCTGATGTTGTCGAGATGCAGCGAAAACGAGGCGATCGAACTTTCGCCTCAAGAAGACTGGATCGGTAGGGATTCACGCGGGAGTGGTCGGCGTTCGACCCGGCGCCCGATGTCGGCCGCGAGAGGGCGGGCGGCTACCTCGCTGGCGCGCGACCGTTGCCGCGGTCGTGCCTCCCACCCCCGAACGTAGGCGCTAGTGCGCCGCGCCGTGTTTGGGTTCGAGGTGCTGAGAGAATCGGGTATGCCGCTGACCAACCCCTGGCTCGCTGGACCATCGCCGGACGCGGTGCTGCCTCAAGAGGCTCTCGAGGAGCGCATCCTCAACCTGTTCTCCATCCAGAACATGGCGGTGATCGCGACCATCAACAGCGATGGCTCGCCGGCCGCCACGCCAGTGCGCTACTACAGCCTCGGGTTCGAGATCTTCTTCACGAGCTGGAACGCCTCCGTGAAGTCACGCAACCTCCTGCGTGACGCCAGGGTCTCGGCTGGGATCTTCGCGCCGCTCGTCGGGCAAGCGAGCAGCCGGGGCGCGCAGCTGTTCGGAACCGCACGCACCTTGGAACGGGGCGACCCGGCGAGCGACGACTACTGGGAGGCGTTCCGCTGGCAGTCGGATCATGTCGAACGAGGGCGACCACCGAGCGAGCCGCCCACCGACCCCCTGACGGTGATCACCCCGCACCGGATCCTCTACACGGAACACTGGCTACGCCGCACGGGCTTCGCACCCCGCCAGACCTGGCGGCCCTCCGCCTGAGCCGGATGGACCGCCCACGAATGAGGAGTACCTCGACGATGCCAAGCGACCACACCGATGTCGAGGTCGCGTTGGCAGCAGCTGCAGCCGGTGCCGCCGCAGTCAGGAGCCGGTACGGCACCGACCTGGCGCAGCTCGCGAAGTCGCCAACTGACTTCGCGACCGAGGCCGATCTCGCCGCCGAGGAGGAGATCCACCGCGTCATCTCGGCCGCACGACCCAGCGACGGGTTCGAGGGGGAGGAGACCGGGACGAAGGCCGGCCATAGCGACCGGCGCTGGCTTGTCGACCCCTTGTGCGGGACCCTGAACTTCGCTGCCGCGACGCCGCTTGCGGCGGTCAACGTCGCTCTCGACACCCCGGTCGGTGTCACGGCCGCGGTCTCCGCTGATCCGATTGCGAACGAGTTCTTCTGGACCGATGGCTCGGGCGCCTGGGTGCGGCACGGCGGCACGGATCGGCTGCTGGAACCATCTCCGCGCTCCCTGATCGTCGACGTGAACTGCGACGGCAAACGCGACGCCTTGTTCGTCGGCGCACAGCTGATCGCCGACCAAGCCTTCCGTGACGTCTTCGCCCCACGCGTGCTGTCGAGCACCCTCGCCGTCGCCTGGGTCGCAGCTGGGCGCCGGGCGGCCTACGTCACCGACGGACACCTGGCGGGCAGCGTGCACTTCGCCGCCGGGATCGCGATTTGCCAGGCTGCCGGCTGCATCGTCACAGACTTCGCCGGCGACCCCGTCCACACCGGTCGTGGCCTCATCGCCGCCGCTGACCAGGCCACTCATCGTCAGCTCGTCGAGCTCCTCGGCCCGCACCTGGAGAAGCTGCACGCTCAAAACGGCTGACCCGGTTGGATGAACCACGTCTGGGGCGTCAAACCACAGACTGGGTCCCGTGGCCGAGTACTTCGACGGATGGTTCCGCCCAACGGAGGTGAACCCGCTGCCGGCCGTCGCGTCGAAGCGCACGCTCACCGCTGCCATCTGCAATGCGCTGATCGATCGGTACACCCGGGCCGCTTTGGAGTCTGTCCTGCCTGAGGAACTCCGACTGGAATGGCGGCGTGAGGGGGCCGAGCCCGGCCAGGCCGAGACGAAACGCGACCTCATCACGGGCTACATCGAGGACTGGTCGATCGCGCAGTTGGCATCCCTCGCGCAACGGCTGAGCACCTACGCCGACCTCTACAAACTCAACCAGGAGCAACTGGCTTCCCTGGTGGACGCATACGAGCAAGGAGACGGCGTACAAGGCAGGACGAAGAACCTGATCTTCGCCAGCACCGGCCCGAAGCCCGACCTGGTGCTCAGGGATGCCGTCAGCAACGACATCGAGGTCGTCGCGAACGGCGACACCTGTCTCATCTACGACCAGCCGTTGCCCGATGGCGGGTTGAAATTCAGCGATCTCGTGGCGTGGTGGGCGGCCCACCCGTCCTGTCCGTCCGACCTCGACGACCCCGGCGTCGCCCGCCATCTGTATCAGCGGCTGGCCGCGTCACTCGCGAGCCCGCCAGAGCTCCTGCTGTTCAGGACCTACTACGCACGGTTCAAGGACAACCCGAACGTCATCGCGCTCGTGCCGCAGGTCTATCTCCACTACGACCCGCTCGACCAAAGAACCCGCCGGGCATCGGTGAACGGTGCACCTCTCGCGCGCCAGCGGATGGACTTCCTCATGCTGTTCAGCGACCGCAAACGCGTCGTCATTGAAGTCGACGGCAAGCAGCACTACGCCGTCGGCGAAACCGCCACCCCTCGGCTCTACTCCGAGATGGTCGCCGAGGACCGACGGCTCAAGATCGCCGGATACCAGGTCTTCCGATTCGGCGGGTACGAACTCGGACAGCCAGGCGCGGAGACGATGCTCAACGAGTTCTTCGACGAGGTCCACGCGCGGATGAGCTGAGCGTCTGGGACTAGCGGCCCAAAGCCGCGGTCCGCCTGGCACGCAGCCCGCCGTGTGTGCGTCGTGCGCCGGGGTCTGTGCGGGTCTCTGCGTGCTCGACGGTGAAGCCGTGCGGGTGAAGCAGATCTGTCAGCGCCTCCGCGGACCAGTAGTACGCCGTCGTAACCGCGTGCTCAAACGCGACTCCGGGGTCGCCCGCGAAGAAGCCGAGCAGGAGCGAACCGCCTGGCGCGAGAGTGCGTGCGAACTCCTCCAGGATCTGGGGCAGGTCCGTCGGCGGGGTGTGGATGATCGAGTACCAGGCCAGGATGCCGTCCTGGGATCGCGACGCGACCGGGAGAGCGGATAGGTCGCCGGCGATGAATCGGTTTCCTGGGAAGCGATCTCGTGCGGACTCGAGGAATCGAGTCGACCTGTCGATCCCCAAGACGTCCCGGCGACCACGCTCAGACAGCACGTCGGTCCAGTGCCCTGGACCACAGCCAGCGTCCAGCAGTCGGCCTGCCGTGCTGTCGCGCCACTGCTCGATGGTGGCCCGATCTCGGTCCGCCATCTGGTGGAGCGAGCCCAGCTTCTCGACGTACTCGTCGGCACGGGAGTCGTACGCCTCCGCGACCTCGGCTCGTGGCACCAGCCGAGGCTACCGGTGGGCACGCGCCCTTGCGCGCACCCCCTCTCGCGCGTCCGAACCTTGTCCGGCCAGTGCCACGAGGCTCTACTCGCCAAGGTTCACCGCGGGCGCCTCAGCAACCTTCGCGGCATCTCGACAGATGTCGAGATGCAGCGAACGTTGAACAATTCGAATCTTGTTCAAAGAGCACTGGGCCGCTGGACTTAACGCGGCCGACATTCGCGGCACGCGGACCAGCAAGTTCGGGGCATTGCGTCGAACGACAGCCCCCGGGTTGCCCAACGCCGCCCAACGCCCGGGGGGTCACGCGTACGACGTGCCTGGCGTTAACAGGCGAAGTGCCGGCCTCGACTACCTGCCAGAACTAGCATTCGAGATCCGAGGGCCCTCGAGGGGTTGAGAATGGAACCACAACAACAGGCATCAAAGGCCGAGGCGCCCAGTGTCGGCCCGGACCTCGCTGCGGTGTACCTGGAGCACCGCGAAACCATGTACCGCCTCGCCTTCGGCATGCTGCGCACCGATCGGCACAACCGGGCCGAGGACGTGATCGGTGAGGTGATGATGTCGATGGTCAAGAACCCACCACGCCAGGAGGTGCGCAACTGGGAGGCGTTCTTGGTCCGAGCGGTCCAGAACAAGATCCGGGACCTGTGGAAGTCGGCCGCGCACCGTCACGAACAGCTCGTGATCGACGAGGCCACCCCCCTCGAGGACGAGCGGCACGGCGGCGACCAGGTCGAAGACGACCCCGCTTCCGGTGTCGTTGAGCTGATCGGACGTCACCACAGGGTGCAGACCGTGCAGGATGCGCTGGTCGAACTGGAGGCATGGGACCACCAGGCGGCCCACGTTCTGTGGCAGTGCGCGGGGCTGGAGCGGTCCTCCCAGGAGGTCGCCGACGAGCTCGGGGTGTCCAGCTCCCGGGTCAGGCAGATCTCGGCGAAGGCGAGGAAGGAATTGATCAAGATCTTGGGGGCGAAGGAGGTGGACCTATGAACGAAGAGACCGACCGACTGCTGGAGCAACTGCTGGAAGAACCACCTGGCCCGCGGCGCGAGCAGATGCTCATGCGACTCGACGGCGACCAGCGCGAGCAGATCCGGGCGCTGCTCGATGCCGGCGACCTGGTGTGGGAGGCAGCACACACCGCCCCTCCCCTGGAGGAGGATCCCGTCGCCGCGATGCTGGGCGTGGTGCCGGACCCCGGCTTCCAGCTCGACGCCGCCGCTCTCGTGCGCGCCTGCAAGGCAAGCAGCGTCAAGCCCACGGCGTTGGCGGCCCGACTGAGTGCACGCGGGTGGCAGGTGGACACCACCGACGTGTTCCGGTGGCAAACACGTGCCGCGCCGGACGTTCCCCCGGCGCTGATCAAGGCGATCGCCGAAGAGGTGCGCATCGACCCTGATCGTCTGGTTGCAAAGGCTGAGCCGAAGCCAAACACGCTCCGCGCGGTGGCCGAGGATGTCGCAGCAACACCACGCTTTCGTGACCTCGCTCAGCGGTTCGCGCAGATCCAACGGATGTCCCCAACCATGGCGGTATCGGCCCTGCAGTCACGGATGCTGGCCACGGTTCACCGTGGAGACGAGCCCGACAAGGAGCAGATGCTGGCGTCGGTGGAGGAGCTCGTCCGCGCCCTGGAGGCGAACCAGGGCCAATGAGAACGATCGAGGAGTGCGTCGAGGCCGCCCTCGCGGTTCTCACGCCGCAAGTTCGCGTCGGATTCGCCGCCGACCCGATCACGGTGCTCCGCGACGGACTTGACCTGAAGGTCCAGCAGGCCCCGCACCTCGCGCAGCGACGCGGTGATGGCGGGGCCTGCGACGGCGTCTCCTTCCTCCAGGACCGGGTGATCCTCTTTGCGCCCACTCCCTACAGCCGCCGGGAGAACTTCACCCTGGCCCACGAGCTGGGCCACTGGCTGGTGACCCAGACCCCGCCGGTCTACGACTGGCTCTTCGAGCAGCCTGAACCGAACCAGGAGCTCGAGACGGTCTGCGACGGCATCGCCCAACGGCTGCTGTTGACCCAGTCGTCCATCGACCAGGTCGTCCAGGCCGGGCCCGTGCAGGCCCGGCACGTCCTCGACCTCTATGAGCACAGCAACGCCAGCATCCCCGCGTGTGCGATCGCCCTCGCCGCGCGACTGCCAGGGCTCGGCGCCGTAGTGATCGTCGAACACCCCGGCCCCCCGGATCCGGCAGTCGTGGCCTACGCGAGCATCCGCCCAGACCCGGAACGGGGCTGGCCCAAGGTCTACCCGTGGCCCGGACAGGACGTCCCGGCTGGCCACCCGCTCCACCACGTTCGCGCAGGCGGATCCATCCGGAGGCGCAGCTTCTGGGCGATGCCGTGGGGCGAGCGGGCCGACTTCTACCTCGACGCCGTCGAGGTCCGCGGACGGTGGATCGCCGTGCTCGCCGACACTGACCTGTGGGGCGCCGAAAGGTTCCACCCCAACACGGCGCGTGAGTTCGATCAGCGGCCAGAACGCGAGATCCACTGCTGCGGGCAGACCCAGAAGGTCCGTGGATACCCGTGCACGACCTGCGACGAGGCGCACTGCCCGGAGTGTGGAAAGTGTCGCTGCGAGCGCCAGCAGGACGAGCTGATCATGTGTGCCGGCGGCTGTTTCTTGATGTTCCGCCCGAACCTGCTCGTCAACGGCCTGTGCGAGGAGTGCCGCTAACAGGCTTCGCCTCCGCCTCGACTACCTGCTGAGAGGACGCCGGGACCGCCCCGACGACTCTCGGGCAGGAGACGACACCACAGATGGCGAAGAACACCGGCAAGGGCCACCGCGTCGGCGCGGTCAAGGGGCGCAGCGAGTTCAAGGTCAAGGGCACCTGGTTCAAGCGGGACTCGAAGACTGGCCGGATCCTCAACGGCAGCCCGCGGCAGCACAAGGGCGTCCGCAACGAGAAGTAGACCAGCCTCACCTCCGCACCACCGTGCCCTACGACATCACCCATGCGTACGAGCAATCAACCACGAGCAAGTCAGCAAGGAGAACAGTCATGACCAACGACAAGAAGCCGCCCCAAACCATCACCTTCACCGTCGATAACGTCGAGTTCACGGTGAACGAGAAGCACCAGACCGCCGGCGCCATCCTCACCCTCGCGGGCCTGGACCCGGCGATGTACGACCTGGCCAAGCTGCACGGCGATGGTGGGGCGTTCAAGGACGACCAGCAGGTCATCGTCCAGGACGGCGACGACTTCGTCACGGTGCGCGCCAGCGCCCCGGTGGCCTGAGGAGTCCGGGATGGAGCACGGAATCGACGCCATGGTGAGGTGCCTGGAAGCGCTCGGCGCAGCACCCGTGCTCCGTCACGGTTTACTCACCTACACCCTCACTCCCACCCACGGTGCCCGCGCCGGCCAGCCGGTCGAGAGCGGCGTGGCCGAGTCCGAGGCGCAGCTGTGGCCAGCGACCCCGCCCCACTGGGTGCACCTCCCAGCCGACGTCACCATCCCGGCGTCGAACACCGGGGCCTCGCCCCACCCCGGCTGGGTCGGTCACTCCCGCGACATCAAGGGCTGGGCGCAGGAGATCAACCACGGCATGGCCTGGCTCTCCCACGTGCGCAGCGTGATCGCCGGAGCTACCGCATGACCCCGCGGCGTTTCTCGGTCGCGATGACCAAGGCATTCGACGAGACCCTGACGCGGCACCTGATCCGCTCCGACGGCCAGGAGGACCTCTGCCTGGCCATGTACGCACCTTCCACAGGTGCCGAGCGCGACACGGCGCTGCTCCGCGACGCGTGCCTTCCCCTCGAGGGAGAGCGGAAGGTCCACGGCAACGCCAGCGTCACCGGCCGGTACGTCCTGCGAGTCGCACGCCAAGCCCGCAACCTCGGTCTGGGCGTGGTGATCCTCCACTCCCACCCCGGCGGCCGCGGTTGGCAGGAGCTCAGCGACCTCGACGCCGACGCCGAGGCGTCCTATGCCCAACTGGTCGAGCAGGTCACCGGCCAGCCGCTGGTCGGAATAACCCTCGCCGGCAAGGACCACACGTGGTCGGCCCGCCGCTGGAGTGCCGCCGGAAGCGCCGTGGACCACGTCGACGCCGAGAGTGTCCGGGTCCTGGGCGCACGGCTCGAGGTCAGCTGGAACGACCGGTTGGTCCCGGTCCCAGCCCCGATGCCCAGCCAGCTGCGCACCGTTTCGGCATGGGGCGAGCGCCCGCAGGCCGACATGGCGCGTCTGCGTGTCCTGGTGGTCGGTGCCGGCAGCGTGGGTATGGACGTGGCTATCCGGCTGGCCGCGACCGGGATCGAGAAGGTCGCGGTGATCGACTTCGACGTCGTCAAGGAGGTGAACCGCGACCGCCTGGTCGCCGCGACCCGCCGTGACGCCCGGCTCCGGGTCCCCAAGGCCGACGTCGCCGAGCGAGCGTGCCGCAGCGCGGCGACTGCCGCCTCCTTCGAGTTCGGCCGCCACCAGCTCGACGTCACCAGCACCCGGGGCCAGAGCACGGTTCTGGACTACGACGTGATCTTCTCCTGCGTCGACCGGCCATGGCCCAGGGCCGTCCTCAACCAGATCGCGTACACCGACCTGATCCCGGTCATCGACGGCGGGATCGGGATCGACACCTTCGAGACCGGGCAGATGCGTAACGCCACAGTCCGCACCCACATCGTCCGACCCGGCCGTCCCTGCCTGCAGTGCAACGGCCAGCTCGATCCCGCGCAAGTCGCCCGCGACCGACTCGGGTTGTTCGATGACCCGACCTACATCGAGAGGTCCGGCCAGCCCGTGCCCGGGAAGCAGAACGTGGCGATGCTGTCGGCCTCGGTCATGGCCTCGCAGCTGGCACTGTTCGTCTCCCTCGTGGTGGCACCGTCGAAGTTCGGCGAGCCCGGACCGCTCCGCTTCAGCCTCACCACCCACCGACTCGAGCACGTTCAGACCACCACCAGCCCCGCCTGCGTCTACGAGAAGCTCGTGGCCCACGGGGACCAGCGGATCCCCTTGGCTCAGACCGTCGCCGACGCCCCCACCAACGGGTCGATAGCGGTCAGGGCGGTGGTCGGCCTGGTAGCGCGCTACGTCGTCGCGTTGATCAGGTGGACGAGTCGCCGCTAGAGGCCGACGACGGGGACGGCGGGCGCTCCGTGTCCTGCCGCGCTGGGACCTGCTCGACAACCTCCACGGGGGCCGGCGGGACGATCTGTGCGCTGATGCTGATAAGGCCGCAGATCGGCGCACCTACTTTGACGGCCACCCTGGATGGCACTCACTTCGTCAACGATCGGACCGGAACGTCGGTCAATCTTCGCTGCATCTCGACACCTGACTTTGTCGAGATGCGACGAACCTTGAACGACCCGACACTTGTTCCAACAGAACTGGACCCCTGGACTTATCAGTCGAAGCTCGGCGCCAGCGCGTAGCGTCGACAACATGTCGCTGACGAGGCACCTCGACGATCCTGAGAGCGCGGTCCGTCGTCACTTCGAGGTCACGTACCCCCACGTCAAAGAGGTCCGATTCGCGGCGACCTCAGTCCCCGCCTCGTCGATCACGATCGACGGCCGATCCCAGTCGCTTGTCACGCTCGACCGGTTCAACCCAGGCCAGCCCAAGGTGTTGCCAGGAGCCGAGCTGGCAGGGGACAGCCAATTCGACTGGGGTGCGGCCGGAACAGCCTTCGACTACCGAATCCGACTCCTACTGGCCCCCCAGGATCCGGCCGGATTTGTCGCCGCGGCGGGTGCCAGAAATCTCAGGCGCCGCTGGCACAAGCCGTCGTCACCAGCCGCATGGACCGAACTGGTTGAAGCTGTCGCCGACATCCAGACCAGACCGAGCGGCGCTAGCGAGGCAGGCGCGCACCCTTCGTCTACGAGGGCCGCCAGGCTGTGTGGGCTCTTAGCGCTTTACGAACAGCTTTACCGCGTCCCGGAGTCGTACCTGACCCAACACCCGCTCCTCCTTGCCGGCCCCCACGCCGGGCTGGACGAACTCTTGGGACTCGTCGACGATCGGCTCGTCAATGACGTCGCCACCTTGACTCTGCTGTTCACCGAGAGCCAGCCCGAACTCGCCGGCCACCACCAGCAAGTGGTCTCCAACCCCACCTTCGACCGCAGCAGTGACCTCGGCGGCGCGGACGCGGACCTCATCGTCGATGGCACACTGCTCGAGCTGAAGACCGTGAAGACCCCCGCGCTGAACAAGATCACTGTGTGGCAACTCCTGGGCTATCTGCTGGCCGACACCACCGACCGGCAGCGGATTCGTGCGGTCGGCTGGTACTTCTCCCGTCACGGATACCTGTGGAGACTCCCGGTCGAGGAGCTGCTCTCACGGCTGCACGGCGGCAGCCTCGATCTGGCCCGAGCCAGGGAGCAGTTCGCTGACGTCCTCCTCGCCAGTCGTTTGCCCCATGATCGATGAGTTCGCAATCCACGCATCGCTGATGCATACCCCTGCCCGGAGGTGCCGGCCCACGCTCAGGCTGAGGTCGGCCGGCCCAAATTTTCAGCCGCGGTCGGTCAGCTCGAGCGTGAGCCCGAGTGCTTGAGCGATCTTGCCGATGGTGGCTGTCGTGACGTCGCTGTCGGCTTCGACGCGAGCGATCGTCGGGCGAGACAGCCCTGACTTCTGTCCAAGCTGCCCTTGCGACCACCCGCGCTTCTTGCGGGCCTCCCTGATGATCTGGCCGAAGGACGGTCGCGACTGCTCCTCGACGCTCATGACTCCGACGTCTCCGGCGCGCTCCCATCTGAGGCACGGTGATGCCGTGAGTGCAGTGCATCCGCAGCGATGTTCGCGATCTCGGTGATGAACGCGGGGTCCGTCATGTACGACTGGATCTCCTGCGACTCCTGGCACGTCTTGAGCACGGCCAACCCGACGGCGCTGCCGAATCCCTCGGATGCCTTGAGCTGGGCGACGGTGTTGTTCGTCGCCATCGCCACGGCCTCGTCGTTCGCATCGAGGAATCCCCAGAACGTCGTGATGAAGCCGGACACGCTCTCCGGGCTCACGTCGACGCCCTTGGCCTGGAACATCTCGTTGACTTTGTCGATGGCCTCGTCGAGCGGACCGCGCTTGGGCGCAGACGCGCCCTTGTATTCACCGTCGAAGCCCGGGAGCTTGATCCCATCGACGCCGCCCTCGCTCAGCGAGTGATCCTCACCGATGGCCGACGGCACGAACTTCACTCCCGAGAGTTGCACGCCGTCGAGGTAGCTGTCGTCGTAGGCACTGCCGTCGGTGTGGAGATTGCGCGCTAATAGCGTGGCGAGGATCGCGCGGCGGTGCAGCTCGGGGTCCTGGTAGTCGACGATCTGGCTGAGGAATTGCCAGGCATTGCGGTATCCGAGCACGTCGGCGCGGAAGGAATCGAGCGTCTCCTTCTGAGCCTTGTCCTTGGACAGCACCGCCTGCCGCCATTGACCCGTCCAGCGGTTTTTGATTGGCGAGAGGACCTTTGCGATGGCCTCTCCACCGGCATCGCCCAGGAAGGCGTCAGCGACCGCGTCCATCTCCTTGTGGGAATAGAGCCCCGCGGTGTCGAGCCGTTCGCCGATCGTGTAGAGCGCGTTGGGATCGACATCCCCGTCGACGTGGGCGTCGGAGTAGTAGAGCTTGAAGTCCTCCTGGACGCTTGCCGGAGTGTTGCGGAAGTCGACGACCATCGGCGCGGTCTTGCCCGGGTAGATTCGGTTCAGCCGCGAGAGCGTCTGCACCGTGGCGACGCCAGAGAGCTTCTTGTCGACGTACATGGCCAGGAGGCGCGGTTCGTCGAAGCCGGTCTGGAACTTGTTGGCGACGATGAGGACCTTGTAGATGCCCTCCTCGCGGAACGCCTTGCCAACGTCGCTGCGAGCGTTGAGCGAGACCTCGGTGACCGTCTCGCCGGCCTCGTCGGTGAGCGAACCGGAGAACGCGACCAGCGTGCTCATGTCGTTGTAGCCCTGGGCCGCGATGTAGTCGTCCATCTTCCTCGACCAGCTGAGCGCCTCGATGCGCGAGCTCGTCACGACCATCGCCTTCGCCTCGCCGCCGAGCATGTGCATGACGTTCCGCCGGAAGTGCTCGATGACGACGCGGACCTTCTGCGCGATCGCGGTCGGGTGGAGGCGCGCGTAGCGAACGATGTTGGTGACCGCCTCGCCAGTGTTGACGTGGATCTCGCTCTCGGACTCGTCGCCCTCGAGCGTGCTCTTCACTCGGAGGAACATGTCGTAGGTCGAGTAGTTCGTGAGCACGTCGAGGATGAAGCCTTCCTCGATCGCCTGCGCCATCGTGTAGGTGTCGAAGGCCTCCCAGCGGCCGTCACTCTCAGTGCCGAACAAGCGCAGCGTCTTCGCCTTCGGGGTCGCGGTGAGCGCGATGAAGGTGATGTTGCTGGACGCGGCGATGGCCGAGTCCTTGGCCCGCAGCAGGTCGTCAGCGCCGATGTCGTCCTCGTTGGCGTCGAGCTCGACGTCGGCGAGCAGCTCCTTGAGCTGGCGCGCGGTTGCCCCGGACTGCGACGAGTGCGCCTCGTCGGCCACGACCGCCCAGTGCCTGCCCCGCAGCTCCTGGGTGTCCTCAATCAGCTTCATGACCTCGGGGAAGGTCTGCAGGGTGCAGGTGATGATGTGGTCGCCCTCGAGCAGTGCCTTCTTCAGCTGCGGCGACTTAGCCCCGGACTTCTCTCCGACGGCGACGACGAGCCCCTTGCTCGACTGGACCAAGGTCATGTCATCGCGGATGTTCTCGTCGAGCACGGTGCGATCGGTGACGACGATGACGGAGTCGAAGGTCGACTTGGACTCGGCGTTCATGTGGCGGATCAGCCTGTGGCTAAGCCACGCGATCGTCTTCGTCTTCCCCGAGCCGGCCGAGTGCCAGATCAGGTAGCGCTTGCCAGTGCCGTTCGCGTCGATGTCGGCGACCACCCGCTCGACGGCGCGCAGCTGGTGGAACCGCGGGAAGACCAGGCGGCCCTCGTCCCTCCTGCCCGACTTGCCCGGCTCGAAGAGCGCGAAGTCCTTGAGGATGCGCATGAACATCGGGCGGGCGAGGATCTCGCGCCACAGGTAGTTCGTCGAGGAGCCGGTGCCCGACGGCGGGTTACCTTCGTGCCCTTCGTTGCCCTGGTTGAAGGGCAGGAACACCGTGTCCCCACCCTCGAGCTTCGTGGTCATGTATACGAGGTCGTTGGACACCGCGAAGTGCACGAGAGCGCGGCCTGGCGTGAGCAACGGGCGGTTCTTCCCGGGCTTGCGGTCCTCCTTGTACTGCCGGATCGCGTGGTTGACCGTCTGGGTGTTGTCGGTCTTCAGCTCCAACGTCGCCACGGGGAGGCCGTTGGCGGTGAGCACGACGTCGAGAGTCTCGGTGCTCGTGGTGTCGAAGCGAACTTGGCGAAGGATCCGCAGGCGGACCGATGCAGCCGCCTCGACTACCTCGGTGAGGTTGGGGTTCGCCGGCGGGAACGCCATCATCGGCCCGAACTTCGCCGCCGGTCGACCGACCTGGGCGTAGGTGAAGCCCTTGCGCAGCACGCCCAGCAGCCCGCCCACCGGATGACCCGTGGTCGGGTCCATCCTCGTGGCCTTGGCGAGCTCCTTGGTGATGTGCTGGAGCAGCTTGCGCTCAGCGTCGGTCTTCTGCCCGTCGATCAGGTCGCCAGGCACGGCCTTCTCGTACTCGTCCGGGTACTGAGTCCTGAGCCAGTGCAGCACGTCGTCCGGCACCATCGCGAGAGCGACGTCCCAGCCGAGCGGCTTGCCGTCGCTCTCGTACAGCCAGCCGCGTTCGGAGAGTTCCGTGCAGAGGTTGGTCTCGAACTCCAGCTCCATCAGCTGCGCGTGGCTCATGCGACTTCCTTCCGCCCGGTCACCACGTCGGTGATGAGCGCGGTGCGGCGCTCGATGAGCAGTGCTTTCAACTCGGCGACCTTCGCCAGCATGGCGTCGATCTTCTCGGTGACCTCGTCGAGGCGGTCGGCGAGTCGGACCTGCTCGTCGAGAGGGATGTAAGTGATCGGCAACCCGGCGAAGGTCGCCCAGTTTCGGAAGTCGACGGACCGCTGACGGACGGAGAAGGCATAGGCCTCAAGGAATCCGTTCGCGGCCAGCGCTCGCAGCGCCCACGCCATGAACCTCTCGGACGCGAGGGGGGTCGCGGTGCACACGTGGTAGACGGGGCTGACCTTGCCTCGATCCTCCGAGACTCCCACCGCACCTGCGAAGCCGTCGAGGCCGTGAAAGACGAAGTCCCCCGGCTCGACGCCTTGGTATCCCGCCTCACTGAAGGACATGGTGAAGCCCTTTTCACGCCGTCGGGAACGAAGCGCCACCTGACCGTCCCGGAACGCTGTCACGACTCCGTCGTCTGGACGTACTGCGCGAGACCGCTTCGTCAACAGCAGTCCGACGCGTGCGGACGGACCAGGAGAACAGAGCTGGTGACCCAGGGCGACGAGGTTCGTCCTGTGGAGCGTTCGCAGTTGATCAGCGAGCCCGTCCAGCTTGCCGATCATCACGTCGATCTCTCGGGTCTCTCGGTCGAGGAAGTCGGCGATGAGACGCTGGACGTTCGGCGGTGGCACAGCTACGGGGAACGTTGTGAACATCGAACGCCGAAGGGATGCAACTGTGGTCTGCGCTCCGCCATACGAAACCGCGCGCCGGAACTCTGACGAGAAGTACCAGTAGAGGTACCGACCATCGATGCCCTGGAAGTCATGGATCACGTAAACGCGCTGGTGAGCATCGAACTTGCCCTTGATGTGATGGAAGATCTCACCGACCGCGCCATCGCCTGCCGTCAGGATTGCCTCGGTGTCGAAAGTGAAGGTATCGATCGCCAGAGGCTCGGCTGAGCGCACGATGAACGGGTGCTCGCCATCCTCCACCGCGTTGACCGTATCTTTCGATCCGGTTCCGACGGTCGCGAGGTACTGAAGGGCAATCTGCCGCCAGGTCGATGGCATCGAATCGAGCCAGGGGGCGCTCACTCCCTGACCGCCTCGAACATCGTGGCGAGTTCACCCATGAGCCGCTGCACGTCGGCGTCGATCTCTGCGAGTGGACGCGGCTCCTCGGGCACGTAGAAGATCCGCGTAAACGGGATCTCGGTGGCGTGCTTGGCCTTCGTCACGTCCCATTGGGCGTCGGGCGCGAATGGCAGCACCTCGCGCTCCATGTGCTCGGTGACGTCCTCGCTCAGCGGCACGCGTTCGGTGATCTTCCAGCCATCGGCGATAACGGGCTTGCCCTTGCGGTCGACGGCCGGTGGCGCGGAGTCATCGTCCTCCGCCATCGCCTTCATGACGGCGTCGACGAGGCCGAGCGGGGCCGTCAGACCGGCGGCTCTCGCGGCTTCCGGGAAGACCTTCGGTAGATCGTTCCAGGACGTGCCGTCAAGCTCCTTCAGAACCGCGAGGTGCCCGTCCGTGAAGTCTCGGCGTGCGCGCAGCGTCTCGACGGCCGCATCGCTGAAGCGCGTCGCGAACCGGGCCTGCTTGTAGACGGGTACGTCCCGGAACATGAAGTCCTCGGGAGTCATCACGCGCGAGATCGTGGGATCGGCATGCTCGAACGCCTTGTACGCCTCGAGCACCACGTCCCGGTTGTTCTTGCTCATCTCTCGGCGCTTCTCGCCCATGGGCTTGCGCATGGACCTCCACTGTCCGGAGCCGTCGATGAGCTGGATCTTTCCCTTGCGCTCCGGATCCTTGTTCCGGTCGAGGATCCAGACGTAGGTCCCGATTCCTGTGCCGTAGAACATGCTGTTCGGCAGCGCGACGATCACATCGATGAGGTCTTCTTCGAGCAGCCACTGGCGGATCGCATTCGGGCCCTTGTCACTCGCGAACAGAGGCGATGCGTTGGAGACCACTGCGGCGCGGCCGCCCTGGCCGTTCTTGTCGGCCGGGCTGAGCTTCGAGGCACAGTGCGCGAGGAACAGCATCTGGCCGTCCGTGGTGCTCGGCAGACCGTGGCTGAAGCGCGAGCCGGGCACCTTGGCCTGTTCACGGACGGATTTCTGGTCGGCAGACCAGTCCTTGCCGAACGGCGGATTGGAGAGCACGTAGTCGAACGTCTGGCCCTCGTAGAGGTCTTCGACGAGGGTGTTGCCCTGCTTGATCGCTTCCGGACGACCACCCTGGATGAGCAGGTCGGCCTTGCCGAGGCCGAACGCAGCAGGCATCAGCTCCTGACCGTAGAGCGTGATGTCGATCTTCTCGTTCATGTCCCTCAGCGCGTCCTGAGCAACGAGCAGCATGCCGCCTGACCCTGCGGTCGGGTCATAGATCGAGCGGAGGGCGTTCTCGCCGGCGAGCGTGTCGTCGTCGTTGGTGATGAGGATGTCGACCATGAGCCTGATCGCATCGCGCGGGGTGTAGAAGGCCCCCGCGGCCTTGCCCTTCTTGTTGAAGGCGCGATACATGACGTCCTCGAAGACGTCGCCCATTGCGGTGTCGGCGAGGCCGGCCGGGGAGAGGTCGAGGGTCGAAAAGTGCTTGACCACGGCGTGCAGGCGGTTGGCGTCGGCGAGGATCTTCGCTCGCCTGGCGAAGTCGAAGGCGACCCAGATGTCCGCGATGTTGTGCGAGAACCCTGCCACGTAACTCTGCAACGACTTGTCGACGTTGTCGTCGACCGAAGCGATGGTGGCGAGGTCGAGCGGCGAGACGTTGTAGAAGCTCAGCCCGAACTTGTCCTTGACCGCGATGTCGATCAGATGCGGGGGAAGGGCGCCTAGCGAGGCGACGAACTTGGTCACCTCTTCCTTCGTGCCGGCGAGCATGCACTCCAGGCGGCGGAGCACGGTGAACGGCAGGATGAAGTCCCCGTAGTCCTCTTCCTCGACCACGTCCCGCAGGAACTTGTCCGCCGTGTCCCAGACGATGCGTGCGGTCGTCGCCGTCACGGTTGCCGCGGTCGGTTCTGCCATGCTCGCTCGTTCCTCGATCCCCGTGCTTGATGTATCAGGAACATTACACAGATCCGTGTATCAGGAAGGTGACATTCGCAATGTCGCCGACCTACGGGATGAAGGCGAGCTCCGCTAACCGGCGTCTGGCAGAAGTTGGCACGCGTTGCCGAAGCCGCTCACTGCGTGAGCACCTGGGCCTCCCCGATGCGGATCGGGAGCGGCTCGGTGGTCAGGTCGAACTCGATGGTTCCGGACTGACCGCCACCGGTCCACTCGACGACCCAGTGGCTGGTGGCGGTGACCTGGTACGCCCCGTCGGGCTGGTCGTCCGACATCTTCGCGTAGCGGTGCCCGCAGGTCGGGGAGGCCTGCTTGCCGTAGTGATCGGCGTACGGCGTGCCCTTGCCGGTGCAGTTCACCTTCGTCCCGTCCCCCATGTCCCACACGATGCTGGAGACGTTGGCCGTTGCGCTGACCGAGACCGTTCCTTCGCTCGCGGACGCACTGATCGGACCGAACGTGACGTCAGTCGGCTGGTCGACCCACATCCACACCGGCAGGCCGACCAGGCCGGCGCGGTTAGCTGCGGACTCGGGAACGATGCCGATCTCGATCGGGTCCAGGTTCATCGAGGCGATCGCTCGCTGGGCGAGGACCACCGGGTCGATGCCGACCTCGCCGGTCAAGATCCACATGTACTCCCACGACGATCCCGGCGGCGGGAAGTAGCAGACATGCCACCAGCCGTCCTCCTTGGTCTGACCCTCGGGTGGGACCAAGTCGTCCGGGCCCCTCTCCCCGATCCAGCACCCGTACTTGCTGCTCCACACCGACCCCTCAGGACCTGTGCACGGAATCTCTTTCCCGTCGTACTTGCAGGTCGAGGAGCCGCCCGTGTGGGTGCCCCCGTCGTTGCCATCGTCTTCGTCTTCGCACACGACTTCGCCGGTCTCTTCGTCGACGTCACAGTCAGCGATCGCAGAGGGCGCCACGGCGACTACGACTACGAACGACGCGCCCAGCATCGCCAGCAGCGCAAGAAGGCGCCTCAGCATGACTGGTCCCAGAGCAGATCAGATTCGGACACCTTCCATGTGCCCTTGTCCTTGACCAGCGTGTACTTCACCGGCGCCGGGTTGCGGAGAGGGTTGCCGTCCGGTGCCTTGTAGTCGGGCGTGCGGACCTTGCCCTTGACCTTCACGGTGACTCCCGAGCGGTCCTCGCAGTCCGTGATCTCGATCGAGTTGCCGCGATTGCGCGGTTCCCCGATCGTGTGGACGTAGTTCCCGGTCTTGGTGACGTCAGCCATCGTCATGTCCACGACCGCCTCCTGCAGTTCAAGGAACTCCCCTCCGGTCGCGACGGGATTGAGGGTCTTGAAGTCGATGGTCCGCTTCGCATAGGCAACGTCGCGGACCTCGAGGTAGGTCTGCAGCTGGGCCGCTGCCTTCTCCTCGGTGGTCTTCGGCGTGGGCGAGGCGCTGGTGGGCGTCTCGCTCGGTGTCGCGGTGGGCGTGTCGGTGGCGTCGGGTTCGGTGCCGTCGTCCGAGCAGCCCGTGAGGGTCAGGGAGAGGGCGAGGGCCACTCCCCCAAGTACGGAGTGGTGCTTCCTCATTCGGTGTCTCCTCCTGTGTTGGGTGGCGCCATGACGGATCGCTGGCTGACGTCGTCGGCGATGTGCTCGAGGTGTTCTTCGGCGGCGTCGACGAGCTCGGCCAGCGAGCCGTTGTCGGCTGGGTCGATGCCGAACTTCTTGTCGGCGTTGTAGAGGGCGCGGACGGTGTCGCGGACGAAGACGGCCCGGGCTACGCGGCGGGCGTCGAGGTCGGGTCGGTCGCCGCCGGCCGCGACGTAGCGGCCGGTGAGTTCCTGGTTGAACGTGGTCATGTGCTGGGTGCTCCCTTCCCGAGTCAGCTCGCGAGCCAGCCGTGGGTACTGATGATGGTCTTCGTACGCTCCGACAGTTCCAACGGGGCGTCGCCGTCGTCGGACCGGTTGCAGATCTCCTCGCGGAGGATCCGGTCGGCCTCAAGTTGGTCGCCCTCGGCCTTCAAGACGTGCGCCAGGCACAGGCGGGTGCTCTCTGCGTCGGAGTCGACCCGGTTGACGACGTAGGCCGCGGAGCGGGCCTTGACCAGGTCGTCGGCGGCCAGCGCCTCTGTGACGACGATGAGCGCGACGTCGGCGATCCAGCGCGGGGCCATCTGATCAACGCGGTTGTTCTCCTGGATCAACCACTCCCAGCCGTCTACCCGCTTCTGGCTGAACGGCGGGGCCTCTCCGACGAGCTCGAGGGCGGCGCAGAGGTCCGCGAGACCTTCGGCTCCTCCTCGTGCCTGGCCGCGCTTGCGGAGCCGCCTGAACAGGTCGAGGTCGACGAGCAGGCCGTCGTCGACCTGGTAGACGTTGACGCCGGTGAGCTTCTTGGCGGGTGCCTTGTCGGCGTAGGGCAGGTGCTTCTCACCGGTTTGGGGGTTGGTGCCGAGCCAGTCGCGGACGATGTTGGTGTAGTCGCGCACCTTGCCATCGGAGATGGAGAAGGCCGTTTCGATCTGCTCGCGGGTAGCACCGTTCTCGCGGTGCAGCGCGAGGTAGGCGAGGAGCTCGATGAAGTAGTCCTTGCGCTTGGCCAGGGGCTTGCCGTAGGCGCGGGCCGTGACGGGGCCGAGCAGGGTGAGTCGGGGCCGTTTGCAGTCGGTGGAGAACCAGTCGGCGATGTCCTGGTCGAGGGTGGGATCCTTCTTCTCGACCTCGGCGCGGACGTGGTCGGGGACCTTGGGCGCGAGCGCGTCGAGGTCCTCCTGGACGACCGGGCTCTCGCGAATGTAGTCCTCGTCGTCGCCATCCAGGAGGGAGGCCAGTGGCTCGTCGACGGCGCCGGCGGGGGTGCTGCGGGGCAGGGTGTACTCGCGGCGCAGGGCGCCAGAAGAGTCGGTGTAGGCCTCCCAGCCGTCGGTGGCAGTCTCGTCCACGGGCATGTCGACGTACTCCGGGGTGTCGCTATGTGCGTAGACCAGGGCGCAGCCGCGGGCCTCGTCGCTGGTGAGGCCGACGGCGATGAGGTTAAGGCCGGCGTGTTCGAGGACGACGCGGCCGGTGTTCGTCATGTGCAGGACGGCGCCCAGCGTGTTGGGGCGTTCGCCGGCGACGACGATGGAGGTGGCGGACTGCCCGACGTGGTCGTTGACCAGCTGCAGCAGCTGCTCGAGGTCATCGGGTTCTCCGGCTGCCGCGTCGAGCAGCAGCATCCGGGCGGGCCAGGTGTCGTCGTCGACGGTACCGGTGCGTGCCGTGGACACGTCGGTGTTGTGTCGCTTGGCTCGGTCGACCGTGGTGACGGCGGCCGCGAGGGCTTCGGCGGTCGCGGGCGACCCGGCTGCTCCGGTCGGGTAGTAGCTGATCCGCTCGTCCATGGCGACGGCTTCCTCAGCCACACCGATGCAGTCGACCTGCACGCGCCGCGACCACGGGTTGAAGGCCAGCTGCGCGGCGAGGTGGCGGGCGAAGTCCCGGCTGTAGGTCGGGTCGCCGCTGATGGTGAGGGTGGACAGCTCCTCGCAGTTGAGCAGCCACGTCTCGCCGGTGTCGCTCATGCCGATGGTGGCCAGGAGCGGATAAGGCGGCTCAACGTTGCCGGTGTCGGGGCCGAGCTCGTCGACGGCGGTGTCCGTGCTGACGTGCCAGTGGGTCTGGTCCGGGCTGCCTACCCAGGGGGCCGGGACGGCGGCCGGCGCGCTGAGATGCAGGGTCAGCTTGCCGTCCGCGAGCTCTACGGCCGCGAGCGGCGGCATCGTGGTGCCCTGCGCGCCGACGGCGGCCGCGAGCCGGCGCAGCGCTTCGTCGGCGAACTCCACGGTTGCCGCGGCCGCGGCACCGGTTGCGTTCAGGGTCATCTCGACCGGCGCGAGCTCCGGAGGCGGGGCGGCGATCGCGCGGCCGGGCGGCCGGTTCCGGTATCCGGCGCGGCGACGAGACCGCAGGGCCATGAGCAGTGCTCCGGACAGCAGGACGCCCCCGCCGGTCAGACCAGCGAGGACCCACGGCGCGTCGAGGATCGAGTCGTCAGCGTCGTCGACCTGGTCGACTTCCGCGGCCGGTGCAGTGGGCTCCTCGGCCTGGGGGGGTGCGACGTCGGGCACGGCCGTCTCGGGCACCTCGGACTCCGGGACGACGGGAGGCTCCTCCTCGGCCGGTGGGTCGACCGGAGGCTTCTCTTCGGCCGGCGGGTCGACCGGCTGCTGGTCCTCGGGGCTAGCGGGTGTCTCGGCGCCGGGGATGTTGAGCTTCCAGCCGATGTCGATGACGTCGGGGTCGGTCAGCTGGGCCCCGCCGGGCTGGGTGATGCCGGTGGAGGCCTGGTAGATCTCGGGCCAGCGGTCGGCGTCGCCGAGCTGCTCTTGGGCGATCTCGCTGAGAGTGTCAGTGGGCTGCACGGTGTAGTCGTGCGCCGGACCCCCGTCGTTGAGCGCGGGCAGATTGAGGACCCATCCGGGCTCGAGGAAGCTCGGCTGCTCGCCGAGGAGATCGCGATTGAGCTCGACGAGCTCCTTGTAGCGGGCGCCGTCGCCGAAGTGGTCCTCGGCGATCGACCAAAGGCTCTCCCCCGCCTTCACCGCGTGGTCGACGGTCTTGGGGCCCTTGCGCTCCTGCTTCGTCTCGACCTTGACATCCTGCTGGGCAGGCGCCTGGTCGACGGCACCGGCGGTGACGTGTCCCACCGCCACCGGGGCCGCAGCGGCCGAGCTGATCGTGGATGCCTGCGCGGCGATGGGTGCGGCGATGAACAGCAACGCCGCAAAGCCGATCAGGCCACGGGCTGCGGCCTGCGGCCGACCCAGGCCCGGCAGCTGGGGCGCCTGGACCTTGCGGAGCCGTGCCATGGCCTCCACGACCAGGCTCAGCGCCATGAAGGCCCACGCGACCCAGCCGATCACCTTGAACAGGCCGAGGACGAGCGTGCCGTCGTCGGGCGCCAGAAGCGCGTTCTTGATGCCGTCCAGGGTGGGGATCTGGTCCGGGATGGGGCTGGCACCGATCGCGAGGAACAGTGCGGGCAGCCCGAGGACGATGCCGAGCACGGCGACCGAGGCCGCGAGGCCGGTGAGTCGCTGGCCCAGGGAGGGATGGGTGGGCGTAGTCATCTCTCGATGCCTCCTTCGGCGCGGATGAGCCGCGCGGACGCCTCCCCGGTGACCTGCATGGTGTCCAGGCCGATGATCCCGAGGAACTTGCTGGTGTAGGTGTCGGTGGTGGTGACGATCAGGGTGTCGCCGTCGACGACGCGCGCGGTTCCCTCCACGCCGGCGGCGTGGAGGTAGTCCAAGGCAGCCGCCTTGGCTGCGTAGATGTCGACGCGGAGGTCCTCGCCGCGCACCGCAGTCGAGCCCTGGACCTCCTGGGCGCCGGTGCGGGCGGCCTGGGATGCCGCGCTGCGGGCCTGCTGCTGGGTGTGGACCTTGCCACCGAGGTCGACGGCCATCCCGACGAGGATGATCATCGCGAAGGACGCAGTCGCGAACCAGACGCTGATGGAGCCGCGCTCATCGCGCGAGCGCCGCGTCGTGAGGCTTCGGATGCGGTGGCTCATCATCGGCGCTCCCGGTAGGCGTCGACGGGGCTGCTGGCGGTCGCGGTGATCGTCCGAGTGCCGCGGAGGCCGGGGATGCTCAGGTCCGCGACGTCGACCTTGCAGGTCACGGTGGCGGTCACTTGACCGGTGGTTCCCAACGGGGCGTTGAACGCCGCGGCGTTGACCGTGATGTTGGTGGTCGTGCACTGCAGACCCTGGTCGTTCAGGCTGCTGGTGGCCGCGGACTTTCCGGAGCTGATCGCCTCACTCTGGGTCCGCTCGATCGAGGCCGCGCGGGCTGCCTCGTAGGCGGCTGCGTCCACTGCCTGGTTGGCGATCTCCACGCGGCCGCCGAGAATGATCATCGCCACGAAAAGCCCGAAGGCCGGGACGCCGATCGCGGCCTCGATGGCCACCGATCCGCGCTCGTCCCGGCGCCGTCGTTGGGAATCGTGAACCCACGGGGTCATTCCGTCAGCCTTTCGACCGGGACGCTGGCGCTCTGGGTGACGGTGACGTGCCAGCCGGGGATCACGCTCATGGACTTGCCGGTGACGGTGACCGTGGCGGTGGTCGTGGTCCGTGATCCGGAGACGGTGGTGGAGCTCATCACGTCGGATCCGCCGGCGTCCTGGAGGAACGTGTTCGCCGTGGCCACACCGGCGTCGCGGCTGCCGGTCTCGCTGCCTGCCTCGCGGGCGCCCTCTTGCGCGGCCGCGAGCGCTACCTGCTTCGCGTGGTAGTACAGGGCGCCCTGGAGGCCGAGGAACATCAGCAGGAAGAGCGCGGGCATCAGGAAGACCATCTGGATGGTCACTGACCCGCGCTCGTCCCGGCTGCGGCGATGGAGGCTGGCGAACATGGCGGCCTACTTGATCTTGGCGGACTCGCTGGTCACGAAGAACTTGATGGCCGCGACGACGATGCCGACGATGACGATCACCGCGCCCGCCCAGATGACCTGCTCGATCGTGACGGAGCCGCGCTCGTCGCGCTGCCTGGTGACGCGGTCCTCGAGGGAGGCGAGCGTGGTCAGCGCCGCCAGCTGGAGGGCGATGAAGAGCTTCAACATCGGGGTTCTTCCTTCCTGGTTGTTCGGGTGTTGCGGTTTGGGTGACCCGGGTTCTTTGGGGTCGGTGTTAGGTCGGTCAGGTGGTGAAGCGGAGCATCGAGGGGGCGACGAGGATCGCCAAGAAGACGACGCCGAGCAGGCTGGCGGGGATGTACATGCGCTCAGAGGTGGCGTTGGCCTTGCCGACCTCGGCGCTGAGCATCGCCGAGCGGAGTGCAGCGGCGCGGGCTCGGAGGTTGTTGTAGATCTGAGCGCCGTCCTGGCCGGATTGCTGCATGATGTCGGCGAGGTCGTCGAGCTCGGGGACGCCGAGCTCGTCGGCCAGACCGTGCAGGGAGTCCCACGGTGCGCGGGTCATGTAGCGGGCGCGGCGCAGCTCGCTCTCGATCCGCTTGAACACCCAGGTGTCGCCAACCTCGGCCGCGGAGCGCAGCGCCTGCTGGCCACTGGATCCGTCGCGTACGCCGGTGGCGACCATGTCGATGTAGGCGCCCAGCGCTCGGCTGAACTCGATGCGGGCCTTCTTGGCGTCGTCGGCGGCGTTGTAGTTGGGCATGAACCAGAACAGCGCGGCCAGGGCCAGCGACCCGAGGGTGGGGATCGCGAACGGTAGCGGGAGCCCGATCAGACTGAAGAACCCAGCCAGCAGCGGCGGCATGATCAGCCCGAGCATCGCCCAGACGACCTTCTCGCCGTAGAACCGGGTCTCACTGATCTGCAGGAGCGCCAGGTCCTTGCGGGGCGTGTGTGCCCAGGCACCGCCGGGCAGGTTCTTCAACGCCCACAGGCCGATCCGATCGACCGCCGATCCGGTGTCGGTGCCGGCGTCGTCGAGGCCGTGGGCGCTACGTCGGGGCACGACGTGGTCGGGCGAGAGACGGTCCAGGGCGTCGACCAGATCAGGGTCCGACCGCGCGAGGCGCCACACGAGCAGGGCGAGGGCCAGCCCGAGGAGGGCGCCGCTTGCGAGGGCGATCTGCAGGCCGGTCATGCGAGCGCGCCTTGGTTCTCGCTCGGTGCCGTGCGCTGGGCGGCGCGGTGCGCGTTGCGGGCCTGGAGGTCGAGGAACCGCGGGAGCGGCTTGGCGACCGCCATCCGGCGCATCCACAGCAAGGTCGCCACGTAGGCCGAGAGCAGGACGGCGAGGATGACCTGGCCGAGCGGGGACCCGTAGGGCTCGATGTAGTCGCCGGTGAACGCGAGCATGCCGAGCACACCGAGGGTGATCACGGTGACGGTGCGGGCGGTGGTGCGGGGCTTGGCCTGGTCGGCGGCGATCTGGCGGCGAGCGCGCACATCGGAGGCGACGGTCTCGGCGAGGGCGTCCAGCGCCTTCGACAGTCCGGCCTGGCCGCGGCCGCTGGCGGCCAAGATCAGCTGGCTGGCCACGACATCGCCGGTGGAGTCGTTGAGGTCCTCGGCGAAGGCGCGCAGCACGTCCTCGGTGCTGGCGGTGCTATTCCACAGCCGGGAGACCATCAGCCCGACCTCGCGTTCGATCGGCGCCGGCGCGGACTGCAGGGACCTGATGAGCGCCGAGCGCAGGGACTGGCCGGCGGTCAGCTTGCCTGAGAGGGACCGCGTCCACTCCTCGAGCGACTCGAGCTTCTCGATGCTCGCGGCCGCCGGCGGGGGCGTGAGCAGCAGCGGGATACCGATGATACCGGCCGGGACGAGCACGATCGCGATCACCCAGCCGGTCACCAGCGCGACCAGGAGGCCGGCCACGGCACCGCCGACCATCAGCATCCGGGTGCGGCGGTCGAGCCGGGCGAACCAGCTCCCGAGCCGTCCGAACGGGGTGACGCTCCGGGCGGGCCGCTGCGGCTTGGGCGGTGCCGGGATCATTGCGTAGACCATCCCGATCAGGCCGATGACGATAAGGGCCCCGAAGACGGCGGGCAGGAACACGGTGCTCATGAGGTGGCCACCCCCGGGTTGGCCAGGGACTCGGCCTTGTACGCCTCGAGGTCGAACCCATGCCTCGCCAGCTCCTGGGCGAGGAAGTTGTCGAGCTTGCCTGTCGCGACAGCCTGGCCGAGCTGGTTGGGGGCGAAGATCGGGGTGGTGGCGTATCCCCTGGCGGCGTCGATGCTGGGCTGGACGACCAGGACCTCCTCGACCCAGCGCTGCTTGCGGAAGGTGCCGTCGGGGTTGGGGATGACCTCCGAGCGCAGGTACATCACGATGTCGATCGCGGCGGCGAGCTTGCTGATCGCCAGATCGCGGGTGACCTGGGGGCCCTTCTCCATGGCGCAGGAGACGAGCTTCTCGATGGTGTGCTCGGCGCTGCGGGCGTGGGTGGTGCTGATCGAGCCCGGGCCGGACTCCATGGCCTTGAGCATGTTCCAGACCTCGGGGCCGCGGACCTCGCCGACGATCTGGCGGGCGAGGCTGAACCGGAAGGAGTGGTGGATGGCCTCCTCGAGGCTGAACTCACCGGCCTGGCGGCCGTCGATGCCGACCTCGCCGGATCCGGGGCGGTGCTCCCAGGCGTGGACGATCTTGTGCCTGTCGACCAGCTCGTGCAGGTGCAGCTCGAACTCGGTCTCGAATGTGCCGATCATCTCCCAAGGCGGGATGCACGAAGCCAGGGCGCGGACCCACGTGGTCTTGCCAGAGCCTTGGACCCCGGACACGACGATGCTCTTGCCGGCGCGCACGCAGGCGGCGACGAAGTCGGCCAGGACCGGGCTACACGCCTTGCGGTCGTAGACCATCTCGTCCATCGACACCTCGCGCATGCCGTGGCGCCGGATCACCACCGAGGTGCAGGCCATCACCCAGGAGCCGGCCGCGAGCCGCGCTCCCCCGGGCAGCCGGAGGTCCAGGTGCGGACGGGCCTCGGTGAAGGGCCGGTTCTGCCGTGCGCCGAGATCGGAGAGGAACTCGCGCAGCTCGTCCTCGGAGTCGGCGATCGGGGCGGCCTCGACCAGGGTGCCGTCGGTGAGCTCCAGCCACACCGAGCAGGCCGGGCCGCGGGCGATGACGATGATGTTCTCGACGTCCTCGCGCTCGACCAGCGGCTGCAGGCGGCCGAGTCCGAACAGGGCGGCGTGGAGGGCGGACTTGAGTGCCTTCTCCTGGTCCTTCGACCACGGGGGCCGGCCGGTGGAGACCAGCGTCTCGGCCTCGGACTTGATGAGCTCCTCGATGACGTCGAGGCCCATCTGCTCGCGGTCCTCTTCGGTGACCCGGCCACCTTCCTTGTCGAGTCGGGCGGTCAGGCGCGAGGAGATCTCGGCGCGGTACTGCGCGACCAGCTCCCAGTCCAGCTCGACTTCGCCATCGGCGCCGTGGATGTGGTGGTGCTCCTCTGCGGGCACCACGAGCGGGCGCAGGCTGAACTCCGAGCGGGCGCGGCCGGGCGGCTGCCCCTCGCTGTCGCTGGTCCAAGCGGAGGCGAAGATCGGCAGCGAGGTCGGGTCGTGGTCCTCGACGACCGGCGGCTGGGGCGGCGGGGTGCCGTTGATGCTGCCGCGGGCGAACGGGGAGGTCTGCTCGCGGTTCGCGGCGTGGCGGGCCTCGAGCCACTCGTCGGCGCGCAGCGGGTCACGGCCGTTGGTCTCCGGGTGGTGTCCGTTGGCGCTCATGCGTGGCCTCCGTTCGTGGGAGCGAGGGCTGCCTGGTTGGCGCCGAGGATGGACTGGATGATGGCGGTGCTGGCGCGGTAGCCGCGCAGCAGTCCGGAGGACTCGAACTTGCGGGGCTTGCGAGCGCCATGGGAGTAGAACTCGGCTACCTCGGGCTCCCAGTCCACAGAGGCGACCACGGGGATCTGCAGGGCCTTGGCGATGTGGCGTGCGGTGTAGGGCCTCACTCGGGCGCCGGTGGGAACCGTGGGCCAGCGGCGCTCCTCGTCGACGAGGAGGACCCCGAGACGAGATAGGCCACCGACCGCGGCGAACTGTCCCCGCAGGGTCTTGGCCCAGCTTGTCGCGCCGGCCAGTGCCGGCAGCGAGCTGCGGGTGACGAGCAGGGTCAGGTCGGAGGCGGCGATGAGCGGCTGTGCCGAGCCGGCGAGGCCGAGCCGGCCGGCGTCGACGATGACGTCCTGGTCGTTGCGCTCGAGGGTGCGCAGCTGCTCGGTGAGCGGATCCCACAGGGGCAGCAGGCTGGGGGCCTGCTCGTGGGCGCGGATACCGGGCAGGAACCAGGCCGATCGCTCGGCCGGCGCTTCGGGGTCCAGCAGCAGCGTCTCGCGGGGCAAGGCGTCGGCCAGTCCTCCATCGCGCAAGGAGAGGGCGAGGTTGATCAGGCCACCGGTCGGCTCCTGTGTGCCGTGGAAGTAGCCGGCGAAGACCGAGGAGGATCCGGTTGGGTCGGCGTCGACCAGGAGCACGGGACGCGGCCAGTTGAGGGTGAGCCCGAGCGCCGTGGTGGACACGCCGGGCGAACCGCTCGCGGAGGCCAGGACGATCAGCGCCATTCCTCAGCGCTCCCGGGCGTCCAGGACGAGCGCGACCCGGCCGGTGGCGGCGCGGGCCGCAAGGTCGGCCGCCTCGCTTTCGGGCACCGAGACGTCGACGACGGTCTCCCCCGTCTCCTCGACCCGGCTCACACCAACCACCGTGGCCTCGATGGTGACGGGCTCCTTGTCGGTGATCTCGCCCTGGTCTCCGGGGGTGGTGACGATCCGGACGACGTCGCCGCCGTAGAGCGGCTCCGAGGGCATCTGGGCGGGAGTCAGGCTGATGCCCACCAGGGACTCCCCCTCACCCGGCACCAGGTTGTCGGCGACTGCCTGCTCGGTGAGCAAGGTGCCGGCCCACAGGTCGACGGCGGCGCGACTGCCCTCGAGCTCGGCCTTCTGGCTGCCGGGAACAGGCGTCAGCGCCGGGTCGACGCTCACGCGCACGATGGCGAGGTCACCGGCCTCGATGGTCTCTCCTCGCGCGACGTCCCGGTTCACGACGAGGACCTCCTGCGTGTCGCTGACCGAGGTGTAGGCAAACGCGGCGCCAAGCGCTCCGGCGGCGACCAGCACCACGCAGATCGCGAACAACAAGGGCCGACGGCGTCTTTTCGCCCGGGCGGTGGCCTGCTCGCGACCGACCGTTTCCTTCGAGGCAGCCGGCGCCGGGCCGCTCGGCGGCGGGCCTCCAGAAGCGGTCTGCGAGGTGGTGTCCAGCGACATCAGTCCGAGTCCTCTCGTCTCTCGATCACCTATGTGTCAAGACAGGCCGGGGCGATCACCATGACCCAATTTCATAGGAACACACTAGTGCATTCTTATCGAGTTCTGGTTTCTCCACAGGGGGCGGAATCCGAGAAATCATCGCCAGAGTCCTCTGCAGGAGGGGTCGCGGCCCAAGTCCCCCGATGGAACTGGGCGTCAGCGCGACCGAACGCGCGGATCCATGAGACCACATTCGTCCGGGTTTCTCCCGTGCCGATTCCGCCCCTCGTGTCCAGCGGCAATCATCCGTGCAGGTACTCAGCTACCGAGGCTTGGTCCGGCCCTGCCGCTGTCGGCGGAGGCGCTGCGCTTCATTGAACGCCATCGCGACGACGTCGGCCGGTTCATGGAGAACGCGCCCGAGTGCCTCGAGCGTGGAAGGCCCGGGCAGCCGGGTCCATCGACCTTGCTCCCAGGAGTAGTACGTCGGTGCCGACAGATTCGACCGGGCGACGAGCTCGGGCACGGTCAAGCCAGCCTGCAGGCGCAGCGCCCTTAGGTCGGGGACCTCGCCGTCAAGGTGGATCAGCCGGAGCGCCGGGATGTCGAGGGCGCGAGCGAGCTTCACCAGGAAGTCGGGCCGCGGCACCGAGGTACCGAGTTCCCAGCGTGAGACGCGCTCTCCCCCAGCTGCGCCAACGAGTCGCGCCAGCTCGTGCTGGGTCAGACCCGCCTTCTCTCGGGAAGCCCGCAATGCTGAGGGATCGACTCCGGAAACCATCGCCGCCGAACACTATCTGCATGCCCTCGTCGATCTTCGTCAAGGTCCGCACACAGAGCAGGGCGAGTTCGAACCCGCTGACGACGGTTGCTCGCACGCACCCCGACCATCCAAGGCACCACGCTCCGGAGTTGGCTTGTTCGCGCTGTACGCCAAACCTGCACGAGGGAGCTTCGGCCGCTGTTGATCGCTCCCAGCCTCGTGCCTGACTTAGGTGGCTAGGAAGCGAGGTGGACCACGAGCACATCCCCAACTGAGAACCCGGGTCCCGGAGTCGTCATCTTCACCCCGTGCGGCAACGCCGCGCTCGACCATCTGGCCGCCTCCTTGGCGGCCGAGTGCGACGGCTCCCCAACGAGCATCGCCAACCTCCTTGAGCGTGTACTGGAGGCCGACATCGAGGACCTTGCCGGATCTCTCAGCGAGGCCGCCCATCCGCCAGTGCGAGACGGCCGTCCTAGCCGCGACGTCGAAGAGGTCGGTCAGGAGGCCGACAGCCCGGCCCGCCGTCGACTGAGGGCCCGCGCACCGCTCGCCGGCGGCGGCGCAGCCGACACGCCCGGCAACGGCATCACTCGCTGAGCAGAGTTCCGCGGGCATGCAGTTCGTCACTCCCCCACCGCCGCGGCGAGCCTTCGGTAGGCCGTCCGTCCCCGCAGGCCAACGCGTTGACCACGCGGCGGCAGATATCGCCACCCGTCGTGCATCAGGGCCGCCTGGTCGTCCACGAGCCGCTCAGACTCCCGCCCGACGACCCCCGGCGGAAGGCCCTTCCCGGTTTATCCACAGCCGTGCGCTCGCGCCAGGCGAAGGCCCGCACGATCAGCGAGACTCGACCCATAGAGCCATAGACCCAGCGGACCGAAGGAGCAGCGGGTGGACGACGGTGGCGGACTCGAGGCAACAGCGCACGCGAATGCGGCCCGCGAACACGTCTTCGGCTTCAACCGGATCACGATGTGGCAGCGGGACCGGATCCCGGCCGAGACGTCTGACCAGCTCGCCGAGTTCGCCGACATCGCGGCCGCGCTCCCCCAGGCGTGCTCGCAACTGTCCAGCGCCCTCGAGCAAGCCCTGGCCAGCCAGGAGCTCAGCATGGACTCGATGACCGACGAATCCGATCCGTCCATGGCGATCGGCGTCGCACGACTCCATTTGGAGGAGGCGCGCGGCCTCGCGCTCGACCTCCACAAGCACCTCGACGCCGCGCGCAACGCCACCGCCCACATCATCAGCCATGGCGTCGACGACGGCCAGGAGTCGATGCCCTGGGACCAGCCCTAGGAACAAGCACCGGGCGTCGGAGAGCCGGCGCCAGATCCAGATTTCCTCGGCTCGGTGATCGCCCCGGCGGGCCGGGCTTCCTTTGGTGACTGAGACATGTACCCGGTCCACCAAGGAGCTGCCCGTGAGCACGCCCACTGATACCCCCGACCGTGACCCTGTCCAGGAGGTCCGCGATCACCTCGAGCAGGCACTGGCCTCGCTCGACCGGATGCGCGAGGTCCTGCCGCCGCCCAACAGTTCTCGGGCGCCCGAGAGCGGAGGAGACGAATCGGCATGACGTCCACCGACACGACGCTGCGCGCCGCCGACGCCGTCTTCGTCGCCGAGCGGGCCGTGGGCCGCGCCCGAAGGGTGGTTGAGGACATCCAGACCTCGATCACCTCTGCACTCCGCGTGCTCGACGACGCCGAGCTCGACGCAGCCAAGGCGAGACTCACCGACCGCGGTGACTTCTACCTCGAGGCGGCCAGCGAGCACCTGGGTCGACTCCAGACCCGCTGCAACGGTATGCCGGAGCTGACCCGCGAGCTGTTCGGGCACCTCAACCACGCTTCGGAGTCGCTCAACGAGGCCCGTGGCGTCCTCGATCTGGCAGACACCTCCGATCCCGTCGTCGCGGGCGACGTCGCGCAGCTGAAGCCACGCATCGCGGTCGTCGGCGAGATGGTCGCGCTTGCCAAGCCGGTGGCGCAGCTCGCCGCCCAGCACGTCGACAGCGCGCGCCGAGTCAGCCAGGACGTCACTCCGCCGGCGCTGCTCGAACCGGTCACCCTGGACCGCAGCATCCGCACTGCCGGCAAGGAGCTCGCCCGCGCCGATGAGGACGTTCGTCTCCTCGGGGACGTCGTCGACCACGCTGCCACCAGCGCCCGGCAGTCGGCCGGCATCGCCGCCGAGATCTCCGACAACGCCCGCCACCGGATGTCCGAGCACGGCCGGAACCCGGTTACTAGTGCCGCCCCGACCGCCGGGTCCCCGGCTCGTTGAGGGGGAGGAGGACGCCATGGACCTCGACCCTGGCGGCCGGCACCTTACCGGCCGGCGCCGTTATCAGCGGGCTCGACGTCGACGAGCGGCCCCAGCTGCGGGTGGTCAGGTGAAAGCCCTCGGCGGCATCGCCACCGCGGCGATCGCCGTCCTCGCCGCCGGCGGGATCAAGGCTGCCCTGCCCGCCGACCCCGCTGGCAGCGAGGCGAACGCCACCCGAGTCCGGGTCGTGGCGGTCCTCGACGGCGACACGCTTCGCGTCGAGGACCTCGACGGAGGCGATCTCGGCCGAGTCCGCCTGCTCGGCATCGAAGCCCCCGAAGTCGCCCATCCCCCGACGCCGGCCGAGTGCTACTCCACCGAAGCCACCGAGCAGCTCGAGCAGCTGGCACCGGTCGGCAGCACCGTCTTCCTCACCACCGACACCGGCCAGCCCGACCGAGACCGCTACGGCCGGATGCTGCGCTACGTCGACCACGCCGGCACCGACGCAGCCCGCGAGCTCCTGGCCGCCGGCGCAGCACGGGTCTACGACACCGACCAGCAGCTCGCCCGCGAGACCGACTACGCCGCGGCCGCACAGGACGCCCACAGCGCCGAGACCGGCCTGTGGGGCAACTGCTGAGCACCATGTGATCGCCCCCACGCCTGGGCCGGACTTAGGAGACCAGGAGGACTGGCGCAGCCGGTGCCGGTCCGCGGATCCACTGGGAGTAACCATGAGCGACTACACCGCTCGCGAGGAAGCAGCACTTGAGGAAGAGGCCCGCCAGCGCGCCGAGGAGATCCGGGCCACGGAGGAAGCCGCCGCGCAGGCCGCGGCACCCGATACCGGCCCCTCCCCCGACGCCGAGATCGCGCAGGTCCAACGATCGGGCCGGCAGCACGACCACACCGACACCGCCGCCTACCAGCGCCCCCAGCTCGGCCGCCGCCGCGGCCCGCGCCGATAGGCCAGGAGGTGTCAGCGATGGCTGCCCCGATCACCCCGGCCGCCCCCAGCCAGTCGACCGTGCGATGAGTCGCCTGCTCGCACAAGCTCGGCCCGCTGACGTGCATGAACCACAAGCCGCACGTAGGGGACGGCCGCAGCTGCGTCCACCACTCGACGTCCGGCTTCCAGGACGACGACTAGGTGCGTGGACTGCCCACGCGCGGCTCAGCCGGGGACCAGGTGCAGCCGCGGCCGCTGAGGCGGCTCCGCGGCCGCGTCGAGGCGCTGCAGCCGCTCGAGCGTCATCGGATGCCCGTATCGGCGCAGCAGCCCCGCCAGCACCCCGCCCAGCCCGAGCTCGACCACCAGCTGGTCCGCAGCAACCTCCCCGCGGGCCTCGATCACGCGGCCAGCCGCCGGCACCAGGTAGGTCAGCGCGATCACCGCCCCACCCAGCAGCCCCGGCCAGGTCCGGCCCTCAGCGACCGACTGCACCACGCAGATCACGCCCACGACGCCGCGCAGCGTCCAGGCCACCCGCATGAACGGCAGCCAGGCAAACGCCCGACCCACACCGCGGAACGTGGCCACCACCATCCGCCAAGGCGTCGTGGCAGCCAGCACCGCAGCCTCCAACCGCGGCCGGATCGCCCGACGCCGACCGACAGCATGCGCAAGCACCGCCACAGCCTCCGCGCCGGTCACGCCGCCCCGGTAGGTCCCCTCCACCAGGCCCGACGTGATGACCACCTCCCGGTGCCCGATCGCCAACGCCACCGGCGTCTGCGGCCGCTGCACACGACGCACGTACAGGGAACCGACGTCGACGCCACGACCACCCAGCTCAGCCAAGACCGGCGCCATCACCCGGAACTCGGCCTCCGTCGCCGGCCGCGACCGAGTCAGCAACCCGATCGCCACCACCTCGAGCTGGCCCAGCGCCAACGCGCCCAGCACGGCCGCCGAGGCCAGGAACAGCACCAGGCCCAGGGCCGGCGGGAGCAGCGCGAACACCGCCACGGCGAGGAGGAAGCTCACCAGCAGCGCAGGCCCCAGGGTCACGACCCTCAGCACCGTCATCGGGACCTTCATCTCGACCACCTCCATCGGTCAGCACTAGTGCGAATCTCTCGACTTTGCCGCGGGGTGATCGTCCGACGACCTCCGCGCGACCTAGGCGAACGTGACCAGTCTGTGCCCAACCGCCGACACCAACGGAGTTATCCACAGCCCCAATCCACGCCAGAGCAGGGACCGGCCCCGCCATGGGTGCATGGACCACACCCGATCCCGGACCACTCCGACCGAATGGAACCACCCCGTGCACACCCTCACCGCCGATGACACGTGGGACCGCCTCGGCTCCATAGCCCAGCTGCTCCACCAGGCCGCCACCCGCGTCTGGGAAGGGGCCGAGCCCGACTCACCGCTGCAGTCCCTGGGTCTCGGCGTCTACCTGCTACAGGCGCAGGCCAGCTCGCTCCTCCCCGAGAACTACCAGCTGCCCGACGTCGACCAGGAGGACCTAGAGGGGCAGAGCGCGCTGCAGCTGCTCACGGCCGCGGAGGAGCTCACCCGGCCGCTCCCAGCCCACCGCCCCGACCTGGTCAACAGCTCCCAGCTGGTGGTCGACCTGTGCGACCTGATCCGGGAGGCACGCGACCTTGGATGCTGACCGCCGACGCGGCTTCGCCGACGTCGACGACGCGCTCTTCGACACCACGCAGATCCCGCTCACCTCTCGGGACATCCGCACCGTCGGCGAGCTGCTGCACGACGTCGACCACACCGCGCGCCACCTGCTGATGGACGTCGCCGGCGACGACGCCGGCCGGCTCCTCCACGGCTGGCCCGACCTGGTCACGGCCGCGTCGTCGCTGTGGAGCAGCCTGCCCGGGCAGGGATTCGGGGCAGGCGCGCACACCCGCGATGAACCCATCACCCGCCTGGTCTCGGTCGGGGACGCGATCGGCAGGAGTTTGGGCAGCAGCAGCTGGCCACAGGCGAGCCGGCCCGATCGGCGCATGACTCAGATGACCAGGACCCTCGGTCACGCCAGCGACTTGGTGCACCGCTACGGCGCCGACATCCCGGTCCAGCGCGCCGAGAGCTTCCGCGACCTCGAGGCCGCTCGCGCCCGGATCATGCACGCCCTGTACGTCAGCGCCCACGCCGTTGGTGTCTCCCTGCACCAGCACGGCCACAGCCGGTACCAGGCCGCGCTCGGCACTAACCGGCCCATCGAGCTCAACCGGCGTCACTCCCCCTACGCCGTCCCGCCGACCACCGAGTGGATCCGCCGCATGGCCGTCTCCGAGGCGGCCGCGGGCAGGTACCTCGACGGACGGTTCACCCAGGCGCTCCGGGGCGAAGCCAACCGACCGATCGAGGACGACACCCGGATCTCCCGGGCCCTCGCCGGGTGGGACATCCAGGCCCACCGCACCCTCGCCTCCGACGCATGGCCGACCAACATGGTCCTCATCGCCCGCACCCAGGGCCTCATCGCCGGCGCCGCCATGGTGCTCGTCGACGCGGCCCAGCACGCCGGCCACCTCGAGCCCACTGACCGGCTCTCACCGACGATCGCCGAGGCCGGCCGTGCCTGGAGCAACCTCGCCAGCCGCTGGGGCGACCTCACTGCCCCAGATGATCGTCTTGACCCCGACCTGATGCGCACGGCCGCCGAAGTTCGTGCCGCCTACCGCGAGCTGACCCACGCCTCCACCACAATGGCCAGCCTCGATGTCATTGCCGCCGGGCCCGGCCTTCTGCCCGGCATCGACGCGACCCTCCACACACTCGAGTCAAGCTCGGAGTTGGCGTATGTCGTCGCGGAGAAGGCCGAGGCACCCAACCTGACCGGACCAGCTCGAGCGCTGTCCATCCGGGCGCACAACGACATCGAGGCCGGCCTGGCCACTCAGGCTCCCGACGGGGACGTCGTCTGGGTCTCCCCCCACGACATACTTGCTCGCCGAATCGTTCCCGCACCCAGGCCCGTCGTGGACGGTTTGCGTCAGGCCAACCTGAGGACGGTCGATGCCTGCCACAGCGCAGCATCGGCCTCCGCTGCTTACTGCAGGACCCCAAAGGCAAGCCTCGTGCAGCAGGATGCTGGGGTCCTTGAGCAAAGGGCAGCGGAGCGGCAGCCGCGCGTGCATGTGCCTCCTGAGCGGCACAGGGGTCGATGAGGGGATTCGTCACGCCGGGTTCTTCGGACGGACACCCCCGTTCGGTGGCTTTCCCACGTCGTGGCCGGACGTGGTGGCAGGCGCCAGCAGACCACCATCGAGGCCGCGCGACTTCCACTCGCGCGGCCCAGGATGCCGGGTTCCATGGCGCCGGGGTAGCCGGTCCCCAAGTCTCGTTGCCTGCCTGCCAATGAGTGGGCCGCGACTTCTGCAATGACCCATCGGGCGGCATCGCTACCCCCAGCCCGTCGTGGGCGGACGTCGGTGGAACGCATCGTATCGTGCTGCAAATTCCAGGCCCATCCACGGCTATCCAGCCTCATCCACTACCGAATCGAAGAGCACTCAGACGGCAGCGCTTGCGGACAAGTTGCGGACAAGCGGCCCTTGGGAAAGCAAGAGGCGGCTCCCGGATCTCTTCGGAAACCGCCTCTGACCTGCACTTTTGCTTTGTAGCGGGGGCAGGATTTGAACCTGCGACCTCTGGGTTATGAGCCCAGCGAGCTACCGAGCTGCTCCACCCCGCGTCGGTGAGACCACTCTAGCCGATCGCCAACCCCACCCCTAATCGGGGTCATGGGCTGATCCTGACCGGCCAGATGCCCTCTGACCTGCGCGTTTGTCGCTGGTGTCCACTCCCCGGAGGGCCTGGTCACACACAACTTCACAACTTGTCGTACGAGCGGGCGGGTTGCGCGCTCGCATCGAGACTACCGGACGCTACCGACAGGTCCCGGTGGTTTGTGGAGGGTTTGTGGAGGGTGCTCGAATCGGCGCCGTGGTTGTCGGACTCGCCATTCCCGGACCCGGGTCAAGTCCATCCCGCCGCGCTCGTGGCGGAGGGTGGCACTCTGAGTCCATGAGCAGGCAGGAGCGGTTCCGGACCTCAGTCGCTGTCGATCCCCGCGGGCGCACGCTGATCTTGATTCCGTTCGACCCCGACCAGGCGTGGGGTTCCAAACCGCGCCACCCGGTGACCGGGTCGGTGGATGGTCGATCGATGCGCGGCGTCATCGAGAAACGCGAAACCGGACCGGTCATCGCACTCGGGCCCGCATGGACCTGCGAACCACTGGCTGGCGGCGCCGAGGTCGACGTCGTGCTTCAGCTGGAAGGCCCCCAACGGGCCGACCTCGCTCCCGACATCGCGGCGGCTCTCGATGCCAACCCCCTTGCGGCGGCGTCGTTCGACGCCCTCGCGCGGTTCTATCGAAAGCAATGGCTGCGATGGATCGACTCCACCAAGCGCCGGCCTGACCAGCGCCCGATCCGGATCGCTGAGATGATTCGCCTCATCCGGGAAGGACACAAGGAGCGTCCATGATCCGGCTCGGCACCGGCAACCCCGCCGTGAGTCTTCGGGACCACCTGGCACTACTGCCGAGCGTCCGTCTAGCCGAGGTCGTGGTCTCGGCGAGCCGTGACCTGCTGCGACTCGTCGGGACTTGAGAGTGCGGGGGCGCAGCAGTCCTCGGGGTCGGGCGACGTCTCGCTGCTTGCGGGAGCCGGGGATGCTGGGCGGTGCCGGTTCTTGCGGTGAACAACGACCAGGATGAGTGCGCTGAGGACGGCCACGGTTGCGGCGACTGCGACAGGCTGACCGTGGGACTGGACCCACGTAGCGACGGTCGCGGCGAACCGGGCCATGGGGTTGCCAGTTGCGGAACTGCCGCCGGTGACCGCGGCGGGGTACCAGTACCAGGCCAGGTAGGCGCCGGTCAGTACCAGCACGATGGCGGTGATCCTGGGCCCGAATCTCGCCATGCTTGCCGCCCAGCGGGTAAGTGCGCTGCCCGCGAGCGCGGTGGCAATGGCGAGGAGCAGCAGGATCGTGGCGGAACCGGCGGCGTACGCGGCGAAGACGACGAGCAGGCCGGTGTAGGTGGCGGTCGCCTGGGATTGGGCGATCACCGCGAGGAGCAGTCCGCTGGTGCAGGCCAGCGAAGCGGCGGCGAACCCGATGCCGTAGAGGATCGACTGGCCGGCACCGTGCCTGCCGGCTCGTGGGCGGACGCTGCGGCCAGGAACTCGAAGGCCCAGCGAGCGGCCGGTGAGCATGACCAGGCCGAGCACCAGGAGGACCACTCCGAGGATCAGGCCCAGCCAAGGAGCGGCGTCGATGATCGCGTGGGCGCCGGCGCTGACGATGAGGCCGACGACGACCAGGGTGCCGGCGAAGCCGAGGGTCAAGGCCAGGCCCGCGAGCAGTGCGCGGCTCAACCGCGTCGGCAGGGCAGCGGTATCGGCATTCCCGGCGGTCAGGGAGATCCAGGCCGGCAGCAGCGCGAACCCGCACGGGTTGACCGGGGCGACCATGCCTGCCGCGAATGCGAGGGCGAGCAGCCCACCCATCAGCCGGTCACCTTCGCCAGCTCGGACCGGATCGTGTCGGCCGACGGCTCTACCGCCCGATAGACGACCTTGCCACCGGCGTCGACGATGACCACCGTGGTGAGCGACGTGACGCCGTAGCGCTGGAACAAGCTGCCGTCGGAGTCGCTGGCAAAGGCAAGCGAGGTCGCTTTGTTTGTGCTCAGGAATCCCTTGATGTCCTCGATGGACTCTCCGGGGACGATGTCGACGGCGGCGAAGTCCGCCACCGCTGAGCGGTCGGCCTGGACCTCGGCCAGGGCCGTGGCGGTGGGGCCGCACCCGCCGCACTCGACGCCGAAGAAGAGCAGCACGGCTGGCCGAGCGCCTGGCAGTTGGAGCGAGCCGCCGCCGATCTTCTGGGCGATGAAGGTCGATGCGGTGGTCCCGGCGGTCGGAGGGTTGCTGTTCGCTGCGGTCGAGGTGTCCTTGGTGAGCCCGCCACAAGCGCTGAGGAGGAGGGCGAGGGCGCCGAGCGCAAGCGGTGCCGCGTAGCAGCGTCGCCGGAGTCGGGACCGGCTGGAGATCGTGGTTGAGGTGCGGCGAGAGGTGAGCAACGGTCAGCGGTCCTGTTCTCGGGCGTGGCCCGGTGTGGTGGAGTGGTCGGCGGGAGCAGTGGGTGCGCAGCAGTCGTGGGTGGCGTTCGAGCGTGTGCGGCGCGCAAGGAAGACGACGATCACGACGGCGAGGCCGGCCAGGCCGATCACCCAGGAACGAGCCAGCCAGCCGCCGAGCACGGCGAGCGAGCCGGAGGCGATCAGGGCGGGTCCGGCGCAGCACAGGATCATCAGCAAGGCAGCGCCCCCTCCCAGGAGGACTCCGTGGGTCGAGTCGGCGCCGTTCTTCTGCTGGCGCGGTGGCTGGTTGGTCATCGGTGCTCGGGGTCCTTTAATCGATGGTTGCGGTCAGTGGGAGCAGCAGTCGGCGGTCGCCGCTGCTCCGGTGGTCTGTCGGGTGTCGCGCGGACCGAGGGTCTGCGAGGTGAGTGCCGCGCCGAGCCGGTACGCGTCCGCGACCGGTACGACTTCGCCGCCAAGGTGCTTCGCCAGCCAGGGCCGGGCGTCCTCGGCGGAGGTGAAGTAGTGCACCTGGTTGCAGAACGACGAGCGGATCGACGTCATGTCGGCAGGGTTGACCAGGGACACCACCGCGGCGGCGGGTTCGACGGCAGTGACACCCTCCGGCCCGACGGTGACCCGGATCGGCTCGCCGCTGACGGGTGAGGCGGACTCGATCCGTGCGGCCCGGTCGAGCAGGGTCGGGAAGATCAGGGTGTCCAGGGCGCACCAGGTGTAGAGCTCCTGGCCGTCGACGGTGAACCGGTGCGGCGTCGGGCGCAGGGTCAGGCCCTGCCCGATGATCCGTCCCTGGTCGTCGTACTCCGTGTCCGGTACGGCGGCCAGGCGGTCGCGGATCTCCTCGACGGTCAGGGTGGTGGCCGCAGCCAGGGCGGTGACCTCGACCGGGTCCCCGGCGGCGAGGAGCCGCAGCAGCGGCACCAGTACGGCGAGGTCGAGGCCGGACTGATCGGGGGTGGCGAGCCGCGCCATCAGGTCGCTGCTGTGGTTGGTCATCGTGTCTCTCATTCCTGGGTTCTCGGAGGTTGGGCGCGTCAGGAGGCGCAGCAGGACAGCTTGGAGACGTCGGTGGTGAAGGACTGGGCGGCGATCTTGATGCCCTCGGCCATGGTCAGATACGGCGCCCACGAGTGCGCGACCTGATCGATCGTCATCCCGGCGTTGAGGATCCACACCCCAGCGGCGGCAAGCTCGCCCGCATCCTTGGCGACCGCGGTCAACCCGAGGATCCGTCCGGTGTCCGCATCGGCGACGAGCTTGATGAACCCGCGGGTATCGCGATTGACCAGCGCCCGGGGCACGTACTGCAGTGGCAGCACCCGGCAGTCACACCGAATGCCGGCCGCCAGGACCTCCTCCTCGGTCATCCCGACCGACCCCAGCGCCGGGCTGGTGAACGTCACCCGGGGCAGGTGGGCGTAGTCGACCGAGCGATCCGCGTCACCGAAGGCGTTGTCGACCACCATGGCGCCGTGGTTGGCCGCGACATAGACGAACTCGCGGTGTCCCGTCACGTCGCCGGCGGCCCAGATCCGAGGGTTGGAGGAGCCGAGCTGGTCGGTGACCACGATCTCCCCGTCATCGCCGGTCTTGACCTCCACTGCTCCGAGGTTGAGACCCTCGGTGACCGGCCGGCGACCCATCGCGACAAGGAACTTGGCGGCACGGAACTCCTGCCGCCCACCGGACACCGATGCCGACGCCACGACCTCGCCGGTCGCTGCGTCGTACTCCACGCGGTCGACGACAGCGCGTCGTACGACGCGGATGCCCTCGTCGGCCAACACCTGCTGCAGCGCCTGGGATGCCTCCGGCTCCTCCTTCGAGGCGAGCCGGGACCGGACCACCATCGTGACCTTCGAACCGAGGCGGGCGAAGAGCTGCGCCTGCTCAAGCGCGACGTAGCCGCCGCCCAGCACCAGCAGCGACTCGGGCACCTCGGTCAGTTCCATCGCAGTGGTCGAGGTCAGGTACTCGACTGTGCCGAGGCCTTCGATCGGGGGGATCCAGGCAGTCGCGCCCGTGGCGACCAGGTAGTGCTGGGCCTCGATCACCTCACTGCCGCCGTCCTCGGAGACGATGTTCAGCACCGGCGCATCCGGGGTGCCGTCGAAGGTGGCGTCGCCGTGGACGATCGGCCAGCCGTAGGCGTCGGCGACGGCGACGTACTTCTCGGCCCGCAGCGACTCGACCAGCGCTTGCTTTCCCTCGATCAGATCGGGCATGTCGACAGGCCCGGTGGCGGCTGTGATGCCGGGGAACCGGGCAGCATCGGCCGCGACGTGGCGCGCCTCGGCCGCCGCGATCAGGGCCTTCGACGGGACGCAGCCGGTGTTCACGCACGTGCCGCCGATCGTGGAGCGCTCGATCATCACCACCCGCTTGCCCAGACCGGTCGCGCGGATGGCGGCCGCGTACGCCGCACCGCCCGACCCGATGATTGCCAAGTCGACCGTTCGCTGTCCCATGTGTTCCTCCGCCGTCGGTTGGGATTGGTGTCCGATGCGGCCATACTGGACCTTCCAGTACGGGGGAAGGTCAACTGCGACCTGGGTCGCAGGAGGAAGTCATGCGGATCGGAGAGCTCGCCGAGGCAGCCGGCACCACCACCAAGACGCTGCGGTTCTACGAGGAACAAGGCCTCCTCCCGCCCGCTGAGCGGACCCCCAGTGGCTACCGCGACTACACCCCCGACGTCGTGGGCCGGGTGGACTTCATCCACCGCGGCCAAGCCGCGGGCCTCACGCTCGCTCAGATCGGTCAGATCCTCGAAATTCGCGATCGCGGCAACGCGCCGTGCGGTCACGTTCGCGACCTGCTCGACGCACGCCTCGCCGACCTTGAGGATCAGATCACGCAGCTGGTCGAACTCCGCGACACCATCACCGCGCTGCGCGACCGGGCCGACGACCTTGAGCCCGAGACCTGCTCTGCCGACCAGGTCTGCCGCTACCTATGACGGGAACCCGCGGCGGGGTGACGCCCGGCTCGTCGTCTCAGCCGGCAGCGCAGCAAGGGGCCGGTTGGCGCCCGTCGCGACGTTACAGGCCGAGGTCGCGGCTCGTGGTCGTCACCATCGCCTCCGCCGGACGGATGTAGTGGTTGAGCAGCGTTCCGAGGTCGCGGTGGCGCGTCTGGGCGGCGATGCGGTCGATTGATGCGCCGTTGACGGCAGCAGTCGTCGCATGTCCGGCGCGCAGGGAGCGGCCGGACACAGGGATGCCGGCGAAGCCGGCCGCGCTGGCACGCTCTTGGACCGTTCGGCGGATCGCCCGGGGCCGATTCGCTCGACGGTCGGGTGGTTCCGATAGAAGACGCGCGTGAAGAGCGCCCCAGGGCCTGGCGGCCTGACGTCGAGTGCCCGGATCGGGTCGGTCAGCGGTTTGCCGCCGCGAGCGACCCCGACGAGTTGGCCGCGGGCGTCCTGGTCCGTCTTCGACCGGCGGGTGTGGATCAGGATGCCGCTGGGCTTGCGGAGGATGTCCTCGATGTTCAGCGCGGCGACTTCGCCGGGCCTCCTCGCCGAGGCGTAGCCGACGAGAAGGATCGCGCGGTCGCGCTTGCCGATCGCCGTGCCGCGGTCAATCGACGAGACGATCTGGCCGAGCTCAGCGACGGTCAGCGGGTGGGTCTGTTGGCGCGGTGCGACGCCCCTGATCCGCCGCAGCCCGCGACGTACCCGTCGGACGACGACGTCTGCCGTCGGGTCGGCGAGTCCCTCCTGGTGGTGACGGTGGGCAATGCGGAGCAGTAGCCGTCGAGCGTCCCGAACGTGAGGCCTGCTTCGGCCCGCTCGGCGAGGGAGGCGGCGAGCGCCTCCGGTGGCGCGGGAGCGGGTTGATGCCCCGGCCCTGGCGCCAGCGGTCCCCACTTGCGCCAGGCGCAGTCGCAGGTTGCGCGGGTCGACGCCGCGAGTTCGGCTTCGATGACGGTCGCGATCCGTTCGGCGTCGCTGGCGGTCAGGGACACTCCGCTGTCTGAAAGCGGGAGTTCCTCAAGGCGGATGAGTGAGTTCGTCATCACCCCCACTCTCAACGACGCCTCGCCGTCCGGATGAGGCGTGACGTCGATGACTTCCCCTGACATGGGGACACTCGGGTCGTCGATCACGGCGGCTCTCTCCTCGTACGCGGTCCGTTCTGAGCCACATGGCTCGATCGGAATCGACCCGATCGACGGACGCCGACAGAAATGACTCGCTCGCGGGAGTGGGCTCGTGGAGCCAACGCTAGTGGGACGCGTGACACGCGCCGCCGTTGAACCCGTCAGGAGGAAGTACCCGATGTCGCGCAGCAACTAGGTCGCGCGCGGCAGGACGAACGTGTTTCGCAGCCACCAGAAGGGACTCAAGAGGGCCGCGATCGCGAACTTTGCCGCATTCCAGAAGAACAAGAACACCAGGACGTTGAGCCAGCCGAAGCCGGGACGGGCGGCGAACTCGATGGCGAGCGCGGTCAGGCCGAGGTAGGCGGGGGCGGCGACGAGCGCGAGCGGGATCGCCCACTTGACGCCGCCCGTCGAGCGCAACCAGTCGACTGCGCGGTTGGTGGGCATGTAGAAGCGGAGGTAGCCGCGGATCGCGGCGCTGAGGTGCCAGAGTGCGGTGAGCATGAGCGTCTCCTTCGGTCGGGGCTCAGCTCCTCACTACTCCCGCGGTCCGACAGGGCGGGCGCACCATCGCCCCTGGTGGGGATAACCCCGCCAGAACTGCCGCTGTGTACCCCTACGCGAGCGCCCGTCCCTCCCGTTCGACGGTTCGGCTGCGCCCGTCCTGGCTCACGGCGGCTCCTTCGGAGATTGCCCGGGCACAACGGACGGCCTGCTCCGCGCGGGCGGCATCGAGCTTCTGCGCCACGTTCTTCGGCTCGCCGAGAACCCTCCGCCCGTCCACCCTGTAGCGGTCGCGGTAGGCGGCAACCGTCCGAACCTCGTGAAGCCACCGACGGCGGGCGGGCTTGGCTGCAGGCGGAGCGCCCAGCCGCTTCAGCCACAGTGCCTTGTCGTCGACCGCCTGCTCGGCGAGAGCCAGCGCCCGTCCTTCCATCAATTCGGCGCGCTCAGTCAGTGCCTTGGCCATGACCTCGTTCATCGGGCCGTCCGCTACCGGGATGAGGCCGACGACCATCTTCGGGGTCGGGCGGCGCTTGCCTAGCTTCGGCTGGGCTGCTTTCTGGAGTCGGCTGATGAGCACGGCGCCGATGTCCTCGGCGTCGTCGAGGGAGCGACGCGTGACGAGGGCCGGCAAGAGCCAGTCGACGTCGTGGTGGTTGGCATCGGCCCGGCGCAGCTCGGCGGTGAGCGGGCCGAACGACTCCGACGCCAGCACCTGCTCGACTTGGGCGTCGGTCAGCCCGCTGTTCTTGATCGCCTTCACCCAGCGTTCGCGCTGGGCGACGGCACCGATGGTTTCGTACTCGGCTCCGAGTTGGGCGATGGACTCCCAGCGCTCCTGTTCGGCCACGATCATCTGGTGGGCCGACAGCTCGCCACCGATGTGCTTGAGCACGCCATAGAGGACGGTGTGGGCGTTCACCTCGTCGGGCTCGGGAGGGGCGTGGCCCTCGTCGGGCTTGTCGAGGGCAACGTAGGCGATGTTGGAGTCGCGGCCGCGGGTCATGGAGACGTAGAAGTTCTCGCGGGTCGTCGAGCCGGTGACGACGACGTGTGACGTGTCGACGGTCATGCCTTGGGCGCGGTGTGCGGTGACGGCGTATCCGAGGTCGACGTGCTCAGCGACGTACGCCGCAGGCAGCATGACCGTCCCGCCGAAGTCGACGTCGACACGCTGGACCTGCATCGAGCCGTCCTGGTGGACTCGGGTGACGATCCAGCGGTCACCGTTGCGGACGAACCCACCGCGCACCGTGCGCAGGCGACGGTCGTTGTGCCGGGTGATGATGAGATCGCCCTCGGATGCCTGGGTGCCGTCGGCGAGGTTGACCTCGATGTCGCCCACCGGGTGGGCGACGATCCGGTCGGCACGGGCTCGCCGGTTCAGGCGGATCACCATGTCGGATGCCTCGGCGACGAGAATCGAGGAGCGGCCCTCCTTCACGTCGGCGGCCCACGCGAGGTAGGCGGCATCCATCATCTCGTCGGTGGTGCCCTCGTGGACCCGCTCCTTTGCGATGTAGGTGCTGATGACCTCTGCGTGCCCGTGCCGCAGGTCGAGTGACGCGGTCTTCTCCCACTCGTGGGTGAAGCGGTGGATCTCGGTCAGCTCGGGAGTGTCGGGACGGGCGGAGGCCAGCAGCGTGAACGCCCCTCCCGCGTCGACCGACTGGAGTTGCGCCCAGTCACCAACCAGCAGCACCTTCGCTCCCGCGTCGGCTGCGAGTGCGGTGATTCGGTCGAGGGTGAGGGTCCCGGCGAGCGTGGCCTCGTCGATGATGACGAGCTGGCCCTTGCGGAACTGCGCCCGTCCTCGGTCGTGCTCGTGGAGCCACTTGGCCGTGTTCTCACACCCGATCCCCAAGTCCTCGGCGAGCACCTGCGCCGCGACAGCGCTCGGGGCGAGCCCGACGACGGTGCCCTTGCCGTGGGCCTTCGTCCACGCGGTCTTGAGCGCGTGCATCGCGGTGGTCTTGCCAGCACCGGCCGGACCAACGAGCAGGTCGACCTGACGCCCGGACACGGCGATGCCCACCAGCGTCTCGGACTGCTCGGCAGACAACAGGTGCTCCCTACGGGTCACCCGCTCGATCACGCCGAGGCTGACCTCGGGCGCCGTCAGGTCCTCCGACCGGGCAAGGAGCCGGTCCTCGGCGGCGAGCAGCGTCTCGGACGTGAACACGACGGAGTGCCGGGGTCGGAAACGAGAAGTGCCATCGGCACGACGGAACATGTCCGGGGTGGTCACCAAATCGGGCGGGGTCAGGGCGAGCGACTCCTGCTTGGCTGCGTCGACGATCATGCCGACGACGGCCTCGCGGTCCTCGGCGCTGGCGAAGCGCCAGCCCATCGTCTGCCGGGATGCCTCGGCCCAGAGGTTCCAATGCCGCCAGGTCGACCGCTTCTCCTCGACCGCTCCGAGGACGGAGTCAGCGACCTCGACAATCACGTCGAGCGGTACGTCATCGGCTCGGAGGGTGGGACGGGCGATGGGACGGGCGGTGACGTCCTTCGCCCATTCCACTGCACCCGTCCCCAGGATCTTCTGCGCCCGTCCTCGCCATTCGGTCGTCAGGTCGAACAAGGAGTGGATCTCCTTCTCGGGGCGGGTAGCCAACGTGGCCTGCGCGCGCAGCTGAATGATCTTCGCCGCGGACGGGCGACGCCCCGTGCGCTCCATGTGCTCGGCGATGAGCCGATCCTTCTCCCTATCGATGTGGCTTGACCTGCCGGAAAACTCACGAACGAGGGTCTCGGGGACGGGCGCGAGCTCCCAGGCCCCGTTGCGCTCCGTTCCGCGATCGCGCTGCTCCCACTCGATGCCGAACAGCCGGGTCATGCGGTCCGCGAGAACTGCGTTGTAGTGCTCGGAGATCGGCACGTTCGCCTCGTACATCGGATTCCCATCAAGGCTGCGCCAGCGCCCGTCCCCGGTCGTCTTCGCCTTGTTGGAGATGACGACGTGGGTGTGAAGTTGGGGGTCGCCGAGGCGGGAGTCCCAATGGTCGTAGGCGGTGGCGGCCACCCCGATCACGTCCGCCTGCATCACCGCACCGTCGCCGGCGGCTACGCCCCTCCTGGTCGCGACAACTTCTCGCTCCATGAAGTCGAGGACTTCGGCGACGGCATGGTGGTGTGCCTCGACGATGAGCGCCTGTGTCCCGGCGTCGGCGACGCCCCAGAGCGCCGACACCGATTTGGGAACGCTGAACGTGAAGTCGTACCCGGCCACCCCGCTCGACGGCTTGCCGGCTTCCTCGGTCTTGATCTGCGCGAGGGCCGCCGTGCGCTGTGTGTCGGTGAGGTCCGACGGGAGTTCGGCTACCCGTGCGGCCACGCGCTCCTCCATTGACGGGTAGACAGGAAACGCCCTTCCCAGCTTCTCGCCGGTGACCGGGTCGAGGCCCGCGCCGATCAGGCGCTGAAGCTGCTGCGAGGTCACGATGTCGCCCCGCCTGATCTCACCGTCGCCGAAGGCGTGCAGCGCGGAGCCCATCCAACGCCCTGGTGGGGTGCCTTTCTCGGTGTAGTACCGGGTGACCGGGTTGGGGTCGGCCATGCCGGCGTCCCCGCGCACCACGCTCTTGAGCAGGTAGTCGTAGCCCCGGCCTGCGTGGATCTTGCGCATTGAAACGGTCACGGCACACCTCCTTGGCGTGAAGGTGTCCATACAGGTCCACAGCCCCCACTCCGGTCCGAGTTGTCCACAGCGTCCCGGCCACAGAACCCTCCTCGTTCTGCATGACGTGTATGTCGAGAAGAGCGTTGGCGCCGTCGAGGACGGGCGCAGGCGCATGGAGCGCGCGGGTCACCTGTCGAGAGAAGGCGGCGTCTCGGCCGTCAGCAGGAAGGAGCGGAAGGTGAAAATCAGCTCGGTTCAACGTCCGACTTGTGACGTACGATGCAAGAGCGACGACCTGGTCGGCCCGCCGTCAAGGCGCCGTACGCGTCCTACGCGAGCCCCGCTCGCGCAGGCGGACAGGATCTCGGCCTTGACCCACGCACCGCGCACCTTCGTCGTAGCGACCGTCACTATGTTGACGATCGCCGTTGGAGGCTGCGCCTCCAACGGCAATGATCCGGCGGCGAGCCCGACGCCCACGACGAGCTCGCCTGCCCCGACCACAACCAACACGCCGCCTTCTGAGAGCGAGAAAGCATCAGAGGCGGCGTCTGCCGTTCTGTGGCGGTACTACGACGTTCGCAACCAGCTCCGTCAGGACTCGACGCAGCCTCTGACCATCCTTGACGACGTGGCGATCAGCACCGAACTGGCCGCGCAGGAGCACCTCTTCAAGACGGAACGCAAGCAGGGACTCCACCAAGTCGGCACGACGAAGGTGGCCAAGCTGGACGTCCAGTCGGTCAACCTCGACAACTCCGATCCGAAGGCCGGCAAGGTTCCGACGGTCGAGATCGACCTTTGCTTCGACGTGAGCGGCGTAGACGTGGTCGATGCGAACGGAAAGTCGGTCATCAGCCCTGACCGACCGGACACCGGATGGATTCAGTTCCTGGTATCGAACTATCAGTGGGACACCAATCCCGATGACGGATGGCGGGTTGCCTCCAGCCAGGACATCAAGCGCGCGCCATGCAAAGCCTCGTAGCGCGCGTCGTCGTCACCGCGCTCGCAGCGGCGGGTCCACTCGGACTTGCCCAAGGACCGTCGTACGCCGACACGGTGTGCCAAGTCACAGACCCCGAGACCGGCGTCTGCCTGATCTACGTCGAGGTCCCCGGCACTCCAGGCAACCCTGGTGGAGGCGGCAACGACGGACCGAAGGACACCGGCTCGGGTGCTGCCTGTTACTGGGACGGCACTTCGCAGGGCATCAGCGATCCGCCACCAGGACCGGTCGCATGCAGTACCGAGTACGGCTACTGGTCGAACGGCTACCGCTGCTACATCACCTTGCTCAACCCGCAGCCGCCAGCGGGTGACCCGAACTGGCAGGGGCACCAGCCCGGCGACGGGGCGGTCTACTCCTGCTACCAGCCGCCGACCGACCTTCTCATTTGGGTCTGGTCGCAGAACACTCCGCCGAACTCAGGCGCAGGGCCGACCCCACGCGAGGTCGCTCAGATCGCGATCCAGCAGATGGACCTTCGGGCCATCGACGTCGGTATCACGCCGGAGCCGGGCCCCCACAGCATCGGCATCGTCGGGATGCCTGTGTGGATGTGGGCGGCCAACCCGAACAGTCACACCGTCGGGCCGATCAGCGAGTCGGCGACAGCAGGAGGCATCACGGTTACCGCAACCGCCCGGCTGCACAAGATCACCTGGGACATGGGCGACGGCACGAAGGTCAACTGCGCGACCGCGGGTACGCCGTACAACGCGTCGTACGGCAAAGCCGAGTCGCCGGACTGCGGGCACACCTATCAGAAGTCCAGCTCGACGCAGTCGGGCGGCAAGTACACCGTGACCGCCACCTCGGACTGGGTCATCACATGGGCAGGGGCAGGTCAGACCGGGACCATCCGGCTGAACGGCCTCACACGAACGGTCGCGATCGCGGTCGGGGAAGCGCAGGTGCTCGTGCAGTAGCGGGCAGCGGAGAGGCAATGAGTATGAGCAGTGCAGCCACCCGGTTCGACGGGACTCTCAACCAGGAGGGTCCGGCCGCGATTGCGCTCGTGCCTCCACCGAAGCTGCGTCGGCGGCCGGCGCTCATCGCCTCTGCGATTGCTGCCATCTGCGTCGGGGCTCTGCTCGCGGGGTGGGCGTGGACGGCGACGACGAGCACCCAAGAGGTTCTCGTCGCTCGGCACAACATCGAGCGGGGTTCCGTCATCGCGGCCGACGACCTCGCCCGCGTGCAGCTCAGTGCCGATCCTGCGCTCAGGCCGGTCGCGGCGTCGCAGTTCGACCAAGTCGTCGGGCAGAGAGCAGCGATGGACATCGCCGAGGGCGGGATGTTGACGCCCGGCACCTTCACTTCAGAGGTCGTCCCGGGTCAAGGCCAGTCGGTTGTCGGTGTAGCTCTGACGCCGGCTCAAGCGCCAGGACTCGACCTCCGATACGGCGACGCAGTCCGGGTCGTCGTGACCCCCGCCAAGGGCGCTGAACTTCCAGCCGGGACCCCGCTCATCAACGACGCCACCGTGGTTGGGGTCCACGCCTCCGACACAACCGGCGAGACGGTCGTCGACCTCCTCGTACCCAGCCCCGACGCCGCCGTGCTCGCCACGCGGATCGCGACCGGCGACGTCGCCCTCGTCCTGGACTCACGGGAGCGCTGATGGCCATCGTCGCACTCACTTCGGCTTCCGGCTCTCCGGGCGTCACCACGACGGCTCTCGGGCTCGCGCTGCTGTGGCCGCGCCCGGTCCTGCTCGTCGAGGCTGACCCAACTGGCGGCTCGAACCTTCTCGCGGGCTACTTCCGGGGCATGCGCGAGTATCAGGCGGGGCTTATCGAGCTGGCGTTGACCGCGAGCAACCTCAGCGACGCGCTCGCCGACGCCGCCCGCCCCATCGAGGGGACGACAGTGTCGTTCGTTACCGGGACCCGATCACACACTCAAGCCAGCGCACTCCGGGATCTCTGGGCACCACTGGCCGAGACCCTCGGCGGGTTGGAGACGTCCGGACAGGACGTCATCGTCGATGCCGGCCGACTCGGGCTCCACGGCTCACCAGATCCGCTGCTGGATGCGGCCGACCTGGCGTTGCTCGTGAGCCGCACGACGCTGCCGAACCTATCGGCGCTGCGGTCGTGGGCCGAGGCGTTTCAGCGACCTGCGCTCGACTGGCACCAGTCAGGAGTTCTTCTCGTCGCCGAGGGCCAGCCCTACAGCGCCCGCGACGTCGCCGGGGCGGTGACCCTGCCGGTTCTCGCCTCCCTGCCCGATGATCCCGAATCTGCTGCCGTGTTCTCGCGTGGGGCACAACCGCCCAAGCGATTCGAGACTGGGTCGCTGGTTCGGGCGCTCCATGCGGCCATCGCGACGATCCACTCGACTATCACTGCTCGTCGCAACGAGCTGCTCGAAGGAGCCCGGTCATGACTACGGAACGCTCCGAGAACTACCAGGAGTCGCTGGCCGGGCTGCCGCTGTTCAGCCAATCGGTCCCGCCAGTGGCCGAGAAAGTCGAAGCCGCCCGTCCGTTGGGCTCGGTGGCACACCTGTCGACTGTGAGCAGCCCACCCCTCGGCCGGACCCTCGACTGGTCGCTGGTCTCTGCCCTGCGCGCCCAAGCCTCCGAGCAGCTCAGCCAGGCGGTCGCGGCCGACCGTGGCCGGCTGGACAAGACGGCGCAGGAGGAGCTGGGACGGACAATCGTGCTCGACCTGATCGAAGCGACGGTCTCCGACCGCGTGAACGCCGGGATGACCACCCTGCCGGGCGGCGAGCAGGACGCGTTAGCACGGGCGGTCTTCGACTCGCTGTTCCGGCTCGGCCGGCTCCAACCCCTCGTGGACGACGACCGGCTGGAGAACATCATCATCACCGGCCACGACAACGTCGTTCTCGAACGGACGGACGGCTCGCTGGTCGACGGGCCTCCTGTAGCCGACTCGGACGAGGAGCTGATCGACTTCCTCGTCTTCCTCGCCTCCCGGTCTGAGGTGAACGCTCGTGGGTTCTCCGAAGCCCAACCCAGACTGCACCTGCGCCTGGACGGCGGCTCCCGGCTCGCCGCTGCCGCGTGGGTGACACCGCGCCCCTCGGTCGTAATCCGACGTCACCGACTGATGGAGGTGACCCTCGCCGACCTCGTCGAGCGCCAGATGCTTTCGCCCGTCGCCGCGTCCTTCCTGCGAGCTGCGGTGCGGGCTCGCAAGTCCATCGTGGTCTCTGGAATGCAGGGCGCGGGTAAGACAACGCTCGTACGGGCGTTGTGCGCCGAGATCGACCCGCTCGAAGCGATCGGCACCTTCGAGACCGAGTACGAGCTGCACCTGCACGAGCTCGGCCGTCACCGGGTCGTCCATCCATGGGAGGCACGCCCCGGTTCCGGTGAGCGCGGGGCGGACGGGCGCATGGCCGGCGAGTTCACACTGGACGAAGCCTTGGTGGACTCCTTCCGCTTCAACCTCGCCCGCCAGATCGTCGGCGAGGTTCGGGGCAAGGAGGTCTGGGCCATGATCAAGGCGATGGAGTCTGGCACCGGCTCCATCTCCACCACCCACGCCTCCGACGCGGTAGCGGCGATCCGCAAGCTCGTCACCTGTGCGATGGAGGCCGGCCCCCACGTCACGCACTCGCTCGCCGCGAGCAAGCTGGCCTCGACCATCGACCTGATCGTCCACCTCGACCTGCGCACAGCAAACGAGGGAGGACGCTCGACCCGACGACGCCGGGTGGCCGAGATCATCGCCCTCGACCCCGGCGAACGTGAGACCGGCTACGCCACCACCCACGTCTTCGCCCCCGACCTCGACCGTGCCGCAGTCCCCGCGGTCCTGCCCGACGCCTACCGAGACCTTGCGACGTACGGCTTCGACCTCGGCGCCTACCTGGCGCAGCAGGAGGTGCGGTCGTGATCGTCCTCGTCCCGGCGCTCGCTGGCGCACTCGCCGTCGGCGGCCTGATCGCGCTCGTCGTCGGGCTGCGTCCCTCCCCGGTCGTGGAGCGCCCGTCCCGGCCACGCAAGGTCCGCACGATAACCAAGCAGACTCGGATGCTCCTGCTCGGCGGGTTCGGCATCGGCATCGTGGCGTTCCTCGTCACCGGCTGGGCGCTCGCCCTCGTGGTCGTCCCTGTCGCGTTCGTCGGCCTGCCCGTCCTGCTCTCCTCGTCCTCAGCGGCCCAGCGGATCGAACGGCTCGAAGCGATGGAGGAATGGACCCGGTCGCTCTCCGGAGTGTTGACCGTTGGGGTGGGCCTGGAGCAGGCCCTCGTCGCCACGCTCCGCTCCACCCCGGCGGCGATCGGTCCCGAGGTCACCCGGCTGGTTGCACGTCTTCGCGCCCGCTGGGTCACCGAGGACGCGTTGCGGGCGTTTGCCGACGAGCTCGACGACGCGACAGGTGACCTGGTCGCGGCCAACCTGATCCTCGGCGCCCGCAGGAGGGGCGCCGGTCTGGCGAGCGTGCTCGAAGGGCTGGCAGAGTCGGTCGCGGCAGACGTGCGCGCCCGTCGGCAGGTCGAGGCCGACCGCGCCAAGCCGCGTGCGACCGCCCGCTGGGTGACGCTGATCAGCGTCGGCGTCCTGGTGATCCTCGCGGTGTCGGGGACGTACGTGAAGCCGTACCAGAGCCCGCTCGGGCAGGTCATCCTCGTCGCGCTGCTGTCGATGTACGTCGCCACGCTCGTGTGGATGAAGCGCATGGCGATCGGACGGGCGATGCCCCGGTTCCTCTCGCCCGTCCCCGGCGCGGCGAGGGAGGGCGCGGCATGACCACCGGACTCCAGATCGCACTGGCAGGAGGGGCGTTCCTCGGCCTCGGCGTCGTACTGCTCGTCGCCCGCCTCATGCCCGTCGAACCGGACCTTGCCGAAGCACTTTCGCGGCTCACCCCTGCCAGGGGACGCGCGAACACGGTCGGCCCGGTGACCACGGCGAAGGGCAAGGAACGGATCGGCGTGTGGGCGATCAAGGCCCTGCCGCCGGCCATCTGGATCAGGACCCCGACCCGCGAGCTCGCCTTGTTGCGCATCCCAGTGGCCCGGTTCTACGGCGACAAGATCGTCATGGCGCTCATGGGCCTGGTGATCCCGCCGCTCCTGGCGTTCTTCTTCGAGCAGATCGGGCTGGGCTTCCCTATCGCGATCCCCGCCATCGCGTCACTCGGGCTGGCCGTGGTGACGTTCTTCCTGCCCAACTACAACGCCGTCGACGACGCCCGGAAAGCCCGGCTCGAGTTCGCTCGCGCGCTGGGGGCGTACATCGACCTCGTCGCCTTGGAGCGCAACAACGGCTCCGGCGTCCGGCAAGCGATGGAGTCCGCGGCCGAGGTCGGCGACTCCTGGGTCTTCACCCGACTGTCCGAGGAGCTGACCCGCTCCCGGTGGTCGGGCCAGCCGCCCTGGGATGCCCTGCACGCCCTGGCCGACGAACTGGGCCTGCCCGAGCTCGACGACTTCGCCGACATCATGCGGCTCTCCGGGGAGGAAGGTGCCTCGGTCTACACCAGCCTGCGTGCCCGCTCGGCTGCCATGCGGACGGCGATGCTCAACGACGAGATCGCCGAAGCCAACGCTGTGGGCGAGCGGATGACCATCCCCGGCTCCCTGCTCGGCGTCATCTTCATGGCGCTGCTCGTTGCCCCATCCCTGCTGCGGATGTTCAGCAGCACCTGACCACCCCGAACCCACGAAAGGGATCCCACCAAGGAAAGGAAACACCGGATGAACCGATTGCTCGCACTCCTACTCACACTCCATCTCAATGCCGGTGACTGGGCCGATGCGCGCCTGAATGCCCGCGACGAACGAGGCTCCGTCACGACCGAGCATGTGCTCTGGGCTGTGGCGGTCATCGCCATCGTCGGCATCGTGGTCGCGGCGATCAAGGCATACGTTGAAAGCCAAGCTGGCAACATCAAGTAGCAAGCAGCGGGACGAACGCGGCTCGGTGTCGATCGAGCTGGTCATCTTGCTGCCGGCCCTGTTCGCGGTCATGTTCCTGGGGATGCAGGCCGCGCTGGTCTACCACGCCCGGACCGTGGCGATCGCTGCCGCGCAGGAGGGCGCAAAGACCGCCGGCGGCGAGAACGGCAAGGCGTCCGACGGGGTCTCCGCTGCCTCCTCGTTCGTCGTCGACGCCGGTGGCGACGACGTCCTGACCGGCGCGAGCGCGACTGCCGACCGCACCGCGACCACGGTCACCGTGACGGTTCGAGGACACAGCCTGAGCGTGATTCCGGGCTGGAATCCGGTGATCGTCCAGTCAGCCACGCTGCCCGTCGAGAGGCTGACCGCTCCGTGATGACTTGGCTGCACACGAGGGACGAGCGAGGCTCGGCTGCGGTCGAGGCCGTCGTCGGCGTGCCCGCCTTCGTGCTGTTCGTCGGGCTCATCATCTTCGGCGGCCGCACCGCCACCACCCACTCCGCCATCGAATCCGCTGCCGCCGACGCCGCACGCACCGCCTCAATCGCCCGGACCGCGGCGCAAGCGAAGCAGGACGCCGAGTCCGCCGCGCAGGCGAGTCTGGCCAACCAAGACGTCCACTGCCTGAGCGTGACTGTGTCGGTCGACGTCTCCGACTTCAGCAAGACCGTCGGCCAGGCCGGCTCGGTCTCCGCGACTGTGGAGTGCCGCCTCGACCTGGGCGATCTCTCCGTCCCAGGGGTCCCTGGCAGCCGCGTTATCAAGGCCACCAGCAACTCGCCGCTAGACACCTTTAGGGAGCGCGGATGAAGCACCGTACTCGTGACGACCGCGGCTCCATCAGCGTCTGGCTGGCGGTGTCGAGCTTCGTGATGATCATCCTGGTCGGGCTCGCGGTCGACCTCGGTGGGCAAGTCCACGCGAAGCAGCGCGCTCACGACATTGCCGCCGAGGCAGCCAGGACGGGCGGCGAGCAGGTGCAGGCCGCGCCCGCGATCAAGGGCCAGTACGTCGCCGTGGACGCGGTCGCCGCGCGGAACGCGGCCGAGGACTACCTGACCGCCTCCGGCGTGACCGGCACGGTGACGATCACCGGCGGCGACACCATCACGGTCGACGTGACCGGCACCTACACCCCCAAGTTCTTGAGCTTCATCGGCATCGGCGACCTCACTGTCACCAGCCATGCCTCAGCACGCCTGATCCGCAGCCTCGGAGGGAGCGAACAATGACCCAACCCACGCTTCGACAGCGACTCCAAGGTCTCGCGGCGACGCTGCTCATCCTGCTGCTCATCGCGGGGGTTCCGTTCCTGCTCATCGCCATCGGCGCCGCCCCATGGAAGGCCGACCTCGACGAACTGCGAACCCTCCTGTCCAGCCCCGACGACGGAACCCTCGCGATGGCCGTCATCGCCACCGTCGCCTGGCTCGCCTGGGCGTTCGTCGCCATCTCGGTAGTGCTGGAAGTCATCTCACAGGTGCGAGGTCTGCCTACTCCCAACCTCCCCGGCCTCAGTGCTCCACAGCGGGCAGTCGGTCAACTCGTGACGGTCGCTGCGTTGTTGTTCGTCGCTGCCCCGACCGTGATCGCGGCGTTCCCGACTCCGCCCGCCCACGCCGCGACCGCTGCGCCCGTCCTCGAAACGCCTCGTCTCGCGGCCGTCGAGACTGCGCCCCTCCTCCCCGCGGGTGCGCCCGTCCTCGTCACGGCCGACGCCACGACCTCGGAGAAGTCGACTATCGAGTACACGGTTAAGCGCGGCGACAGCCTGTGGAGGATCGCCGACCGCCTGCTCGGGGACGGTGCACGGTTCCCCGAGATCGTCGCGCTCAACAGGGACGTGCTCAATGGGCGACCCGACTTCATCGTCTCCGGCACGGTGCTCAAGGTTCCGTACCTGGCGCCCGAGCCCGAGGCGGATCGCCCGTCCGAGGAGTACGTCGTGCAGCCCGGGGACAGCCTGTCGGAGATCGCCGAGGCGAAGCTCGGTGACCCGATGCGCTACCCGGAGCTCTTCGAGGCATCCCGCGACACCGTGCAGCCGGACGGCGCGACTCTGATCGACCCGGACCTCATCCTGCCGGGCTGGGAGATCACCATTCCGGGGCAGGCCACGCACAAGGCCGAGGTGCCCGAGGAACCTCCGGTCGAGGTCGTGCCACCTGTCGATGTGGAACCGCCTGTCGAGACACCACCCGTTGAGCTGACTCCCAAGCGGACGGTCACCGCCCAGCCTGATCCCGTGCCGGTGGCCGCCAATGCGGGCCAAGCTGACGACGAGGTCGACTCGTCGGCACCGGGCTGGTTGGTGCCGGGCCTGACCGGCGCCGGGGCGGTCCTCGCCGCACTGGTCCTGCTGGCCGTACGTGCCCATCGCAACACCCAACTCCGCTACCGCCGTCCCGGACAGACCATTGCCCCTCCTCCCGAAGAGCTGCGCGCAGTCGAGAAGACGGCGTTCGTCTCCGGCGCACCGCTGACGACCACCATCGAGGATCTGGACCGGGCGCTGATGCACCTCGCCGGTGAGTGCTCCGACTCGGGACGAGCGCTTCCGCGCGTCGTCACTGCGACTCTGGCCAAAGGCACCGTGACGCTTCGCCTCGCCGAAGACGCTGTTCCGCCGGAACCGTGGACGGGCACAGGGACCGAGTGGTCCCTCCGACTCGGCGGCACGCTGCCCGAGCGCGGCGATGTGCTCCCGCCGTACCCACTGCTCGTCACCGTCGGGCAGGACGGCGACGGTCTCCACCTCGTCAACCTGGAGCACCTCGGCGTCGTAGCTCTCGCGGGCGATCCCGAGCGCGGCAAGGCGCTGGCCCGGCACATCGCGGCCGAGTTGGCACTGAACCCGTGGGCGACCATCGTCGAGGTCAACGTCATCGGGCTCGGCGAGGAACTCACCCCGCTCGACGCGCTCCGACTGCGCCACTACGCCGGCGGCGAGCGGATAGTTGCCACCACAGCACGGGACGTCTCGGTGTCGCTGGAGAACGGTTGGGGCGACCCCGACCCGTACCGCGTGGTCATCACGACCGGCGACGGGACGGTCGAACTCGCGCCCCTCCTCGCCTCGCCTTCCTCCCGGCTCGGGACTGCACTGGTCTCACTGGCTGCGCCCGTGCCCGAATCGACCGTGTTCGAGGTCGACCACACTGGACGGCTCCGTGCGCCCGTCCTGGGGCTCGACGTTCAGGCGGCCGGGCTCACCAGCGAGGAAGCAACCGCCTGCGCCGCCATTGTCGACCTGACCCGCGAGAGCCAGCCGGTGAAGGTTCCTCCGTTCGCGCAGGCCGCGGACGGATGGCAGGCGTTCGCCGACCAGGCCGGAGCACTGCGCGAGGAGTTGACCGACGTCCGCGAGGAAGGTCCCGCCGGAGACGGCTCGATGTTGCCCGAGCCGGCCGAGGCTTACGTCGAGGCGGCGGCAACCACCGTCGAAGACGTGGAAACCCTCGCGCCGGTCGTGCCCGAGCAGGTACGCCGCACCGTCGAGGAAGCCGACCCGACGCTCGACGAAGACGTCGCCGACTGGTTCGACGACGACAACAAGCGGCCTCGTCTGACGCTCTTCGGAGCCGTCAACGCCAAAGCCTTCGGACCCATCGGCACCGCCATCACGAAACGAAAGCCGTACTTCGTCGAAATGCTCGCCTACCTCGTCCTCCATCCGAAGGGCACAGCTGGAGCCGCCATGGCGGATGCCTTCGCAGTGGCGCCCTCGCGCGCGCGAACCGACCTTGGGACGCTCCGCAACTGGCTGGGCATGAACCCGCGCTCGGGACAGGAGCACCTGCCACAGGCGTACAAGTCACCGGCGTTCAAGGAGACCGGGGTTCGGACCTATCAGGTCGAGGACGTGCTCTGCGACGTCGACCTATTCCGACGACTGCGCACCCGCGGGCAGGCACGGGGCGCTGACGGCATCGCGGACCTGGGCACGGCGCTCCGCCTCGTCGCGGGCGTTCCGTTCAGCAACCTCCGCGACAAGGGCTGGACGTGGTTGCTCGATACAGAGCGAGTCCACGAGACGATCGGCCACGCGATCGTCGACACAGCGCACATCGTCGTGGTCGACGCGCTGGCGAGGGACGACCTCCAGACGGCCAGGGAAGCCGCCGAGACTGCGTGCACGGCAGCTCCTTACGACGACATCTGCCGCCTCGACTTGGTGAAGGTCGCAGTCGCCCAAGGCCACCTCGAACTGGCCGAGCGCATGCTCAACCACGACGTCTTCAACCGGACGGACGACTATCTGCCGCCGATCGACCTCCCCGAGAGGACGAGCGATGTGGTTTGCAAGGAGGGCTGGGGCCACTCCAGGCGTCGTCCGTCCGCCTGACCTGACTCTGCGCAACCCCGCCGCCGAGGACTACTTCGACTTTCGGACGGGCGATGCGAATGTGCCCCGTGACCTGCACAAACGTCGGCTGAATCGCTTCGCCCGCCCTCCGCCCGTCCCATGAATCTGCCTCCGGGACGGGCGAGTTTTGGTGCTTTGCGTGAGAACAGTCGAGTGCATGAACAACGTGCACCAACAGGGAGCCGCGACAGTCCGGTGGAGTCGGCGGCTCCTCAACGACCTGGTCAACGCACCGGATCTCGCAACGGCCGCAGAGCACCTGGGAGCCAGTGGCATCCCGGTCTTTCCGTGCGTCCCCGGCGGAAAGCGCCCGCTAACCGTCCACGGATTCCAAGACGCCAGCGCCGACCCGGAGATCATCAACTTCTGGTGGCGTCGCCAGCCTGACGCGAACATCGGTGTCCCGACCGGAGCGGCCGGCGGCGTCGACGTGGTCGACGTCGATGTCCACACGGCCGGCTCCGGGTATACCGCCTTCGAGCACGCCCGGCGAGCTGGGTTCGTCGAGGGCTGGGCATGGCTCGTCCGGACACCCTCCGGCGGCCTGCACGCCTATTTCCTCCACACCGGCGAGCGCGAGCAGCACTCCTGGCAGGTGCCCGGCAAGCACATCGACTTCCGAGGCGACGGCGGCTACATCATCATCCCGCCCTCCCAAGTCACCGGCGAGGACGGCGTCACCCGCAACTACCAACCGATCGCGGTCGCCGAACACCACCAACCCCGCCCGGTCGACGCGGCCGGGCTGCGCGGATTCCTCGACCCGCCCCGGCCCATGCGCCCGCCAACCGACCTGCCCGCCGTGGGTGCTCGTCCCGACAAGCTCGCCGCGTGGATGGCATCCCGACCCGAGGGTGGCCGCAACGGCGGCCTGTTCTGGGCGGTTTGCCGGATGGCCGAGGAAGGCCACGACCTGAGCACCACGACCTCCCTGCTCGGCGAGGCGGCGTACGCCGCAGGCCTGCCCGAGCGCGAGGCGATGGCGACCATCCGGTCGGCGTACCGGATCGCCACACGACTGGGACCGGCGAGTGAGCCGCGCCCTACGAACGCGGTTGAGGCGGTGGGACTGTGAACACGCCAGACCCCTACGAACGCCGCCGCGACCGCACCCTCCCCGAACCGGCTCCGGCCCCCGACGCCGAGAAGGCCGTCGACGCGCTCGCCGTGCATCGCGACCCCTCCGTGCCGACCGCCGAGGCCACGCAGGAGACCGAACGCTCCCAGCCCGGCGTGGCGTGGGTTCGTCCCAGCGAGATACCGACCCTGCTCGGCTCCAAGTTCGTTCGTCGCGGCATCGACCTCCAGGCTGAGCTGACCCGCCGCGCACGTCGCACCCCTGGCACTGCCGTCTCCAAGGCGTCGCGCCGCATCTCCCGCACCTCGATCGCTCGACCAGACTCCGCAAGCCCGAGCATCACGAGCCAGGAAGGACTCGGGCTATGAACCAACCCGCCTTCGCCACGGCCGAGGGGCTGCGGCTCCTCCTGCTCGACCTCGCGTACGCCGGACCGCGGGCGTGGCATACCAGCCCCGAAGCCGCCGAGCTGATGACCTACACGATGGACAAGTACGCCGGGCTGGCCCACAAGTACGGCATGGAACCAACCGACGCTGCCGCCGCCGCCTTCGAGGTCATGCGGATGCGCTCCACCCGTGTCGCCGAGGACCCGTGGGCCGTCGTCACCCACGCCGTCGAACTGACGCTGATCTACGAGTCGCGGGCCGAGGGGTTGCTCTGCTCGACCGGGCAGGCCCGCAAGACGGCTGGCCTCGACTATCACGATGCCGAGAGGTTCGCCGACCGAGACTCCGAGATCGCCGACTACCACCCGGCGTTCCACTTCCACGCCATGATGGCTGATCCGTACGCAACGAGGCCAAGGAATCCGGACGGCGAGCCCACCAACGCGTTCTTCGCGCTCGACAATGCCGTGAAGTTCTTCGTCGACCTCGGCTGGGCGCCCAGGACTGCGCGACTCGGGATGGAGTACATCGCTGCCCGGCTCAGCCGCTGCGGCGATCCACGAGTCGCGTTTCAATCGCTGCGCCGCGAGGGCGACGGTCCTGGCTTCCTCGACATCAGGCAGGACGCCTGGCTCTCCGTGCTCCGCGCCGTACTGGGCGACCCGCATCCCGACTTCGAGGGGACGGCGAGGAGTCGCGGCCTGCTTCAACGACTGGCCACCGGCGAGAACCTCGTCGAGCTCTTCGACGACCACCTCCTCGCCGACGAAGTCGAAGAAGCGTCGCCGGACTTCGCCCCCGAGCCGGGTGAGAGCCGTGTCTGATCGGGGCCACGTCGAACTCGACCGCGCGGTCAACACCATCGTCGTCGGCGAGCGCCACCGCCGCGACGCCGGCGATCTGACACCGCTCATGGACTCCATGAAGCGGGTCGGTCTGCTCCAGCCCGTGACGATCACGCCGGACGGCTACCTGATCTGTGGCTACCGCCGCCTCGAAGCCGCCAAGCGACTCGGCTGGAGCACCTTGCGCGTGTGGGTGCGGTCAGGGATCAGCGACGGGTTGACCCGCCTCCTCGCCGAACGTGACGAGAACGTCACCCACAAGCCGCTGTCGATGATGGAAGCCACCGAGCTCTACAAGGAGATGAAGGTGCTTCTCCAAGAGGACGCTGACCGGCGCAAGAAGGCCTCTCTCTTTGGGGCAAACGACAATTCCCCAGGTCAGGACGGTGCGCTCGATTCGAGCGCACCGCAGGGGAAGCCCGGGCGAGTCGATCGGCAAGCAGCCGAACTGGTCACGGGTAAGGCGGCTCAAACCCGCCTGGAGCAGATCCTGGAGATCGAGCGCATCGCCGCCAACCGGGAACTCCCCAAAGACCTGCGGCAGGTCGCCGAGGCCGAACTCGAAGCGATCCGTAACGGCGGCGCCGTTGATCCGAGCTACCACAAGGTGAAGGCCGCGCAGCGTCTCGCCGAGCAGATGAAGCCTGACGACGACACCAACGTCGACGAGGGACTCGACGAGGCACTGGAGGAGGCCAAGGCCGAGCGCCGTCGCCGCATCAAGCAGAACCGCGAGAGGCGCGAAGCCGAAGCCGCCACGTTGAAGCGGTCGACCCGATCGTTCGCGCTCAAGTGGGCCGAGATGGACGGCTGGTCGAAGAAGTACGACGCCGAGCAGATCGCCCGCGAGATCACGCCGGACGACTGGGCGCTGTTCCTCCGCGTGATCGACGAGACCAGGGCGTTCGCCGAAGCGGTGAGCCTCGCCAAGGAGTCAGCCGGCACACCTGGGTCGTGACCACCCCGACTCCCCGAAGGCCAGCCGATGCTCTACCCGACCAGTTCTTATGACCTCCGCCGACGCCGTCTCATCGTCGCCGGCATGGCAACCGCTCTGTTGCTGATCGCGTTCGTGACGCACGCGGTCCTGGTCCACCGCTCGCACTCGTCAAACACCGGGCCGACCGACACCAAACCACGCATCGTCGAACTGACGCCGATCGGGACCGAGCCGGTGGTTACCGAGCTCTCGGCACTGCGACCGACGTCAGATCCCGAGACGTTCGTCCGGCAGGTCGCCGAGGCGATCTTTGGGTGGGACACGGCCACCCTCGTGACGCGCACCGATCACATCGAACAGCTCGTGACGGTGGCCGACCCGACCGGCGAGTCGACACCTGGCCTTATCTCCGACCTCGACAACTACCTGCCGACACAAGATGCGTGGGTCGAGCTGGCGGCGTACGAGACTCGCCAGTGGCTGACTATCGACTCAGTGTCGACGCCAAGCAAGTGGGCCGACGCCGAAGCGCAGGCAGGTGGCAAGCTCCTGCCGGGCACGACCGCACTGACGATCAGCGGTACGCGCCACCGCTCGGGCGTCTGGGAGCGAGAGCCCGTCGCTTCGGCGCATGCGGTCGCGTTCACGGTCTTCATCGTGTGCGGGCCGTCGTACCCCGAGTGTCACCTGCTCCGCCTCTCGCTCATCGACAAGCCCTTGGACTGAGCGATGCGCAAGCTGGTTGTCGCCGGTCTCGTCGCAGTCATGCTGGGGCCCGCGAGCTTGGTGCTCGCGCTTGGCGCATTGATGAACCCCGCGGCCCAAGCGTCGTGCCTGCCGTCGAGCCCGGTTGTCGAGCAGACACCCAACCAGCTCGCTGCAACTCGGACTGACGGCGTGACCGTCACCCTCGACCAGGCACAGCTCACGCGAGCGGCGACGATCGTCAGCGTCGGTTCAGGAACCAAGGATGTCGGCCGCGACGGAATCGTCATCGCACTCATGGCAGCGCTTACCGAGTCGAGTCTCCGGCTGCTCTCCAACACGAACGCCTATCCGGAGTCAGCGACCTATCCGAACGATGGCAATGCCGGCGACCACGACTCGCTCGGGCTCTTCCAGATGCGACCGAGCACCGGCTGGGGAAGCGTCCAGAACCTGATGGACACCGAGTACGAAGCGGAGGCGTTCTACGGCGGACCGAGCGGACCAAGTCACGGCTCTCCCCGCGGCCTGCTCGACATCCCGGACTGGAAGCTGCTGCCGAAGGGTGCTGCGGCCCAGGCCGTCGAGGTGTCGGCGTTCCCTGACAGGTATGCCGCCTACGAACCGGTAGCCGAGGCCATCGTCGACGCGCTGGCCACCGGCTCCACAAGCGGGTCGTGTGTCGAGGACCAAGCAGCCGGTGGCCCCCTACCCACCGGCTTTCCAGGAGCGCTCATCGCCGCGGCAAGAAGTCAGCTCGGCAAGCCGTACGTATGGGGTGGAGGCACCTACGCAGGCCCGTCGGGAGTCGGGTCTGATGGCCGTGGACCGGGTTTCGACTGCTCTGGGCTGGTCATGTACGCCGCCTACAAGGCCTCAGGGGGCAAGCTGCGCCTTCCGCACTACTCGGGTGCGCAGACGACGTTCGGCCGCGCGGTTGGCTGGGACGACAAACAGCCGGGAGACCTGATCTTCTTCGTCCACCCCGGTTCGTCTGCGCCGCACCATGTCGCGATCTACGTCGGCGACGGCAAGATCCTCCAGGCACCCCATACCGGCGACAACGTTCGGTTCGGGAGCCTTTCCGAGTTCGCTGGCGAAACCATGACGGTGCGGCGCCTTGGCGCGTGAGGACACCTGTGCAACATGAGTCCTCTCGTCCTCGCCTCCGTCGGCCCGGACTTCGGTGCGGTCGGCGGCTCCAGTCAGCTCCGCGCGATCGTCGGCGCGCTGCTGACGTTCGGCCTGATCGTGTCCGTGCTGATGGTGATCATCAGCGCGGCGGCGTGGGCGGTCGGCTCATCGAACGGAAGCTGGCAGATCGCAAGCAAGGGCAAGACCGGGCTCTTCGTGGCACTCGGCGGCGCGGTCCTCACGGGCGGCGCACTCGCCTGGGCCAACTGGCTGCTCGATGTGGGAGCAACCTTGTGAACGAGGAGCAGCTCGCCTTCGACATCGAGGGGATGCTCCACGAGGCGCGCGTTGAGGCCGCGCCGGAGTGGACTGGCGCTCGACTGCACTTCACCACGGCGTACTACTCACCAAATGAGTTGGACGCCGCGTTGGAGCACTGGCAGTTCCTCCACGCCCACGACAAGACCCACGTCAACAGCCGCATGTGGCGCCACTCGATCACCGTGCCCGAGAGCTCGCAGGTGGCCGACCACGGATTCGTGCTCTACACGAGTGACCTGCGCTGCGAGCCGTGGAAGCACGCCGACAGGCACGAGAGCTGCGCATGCGTCGGCGAGCTGATGTACCAAGCGATCTGCGAAACCTGCGAGTGGAACGGCATCACCGACAACGAGAACGAAGCCGTCGAGATGTGGCACGACCACGCGCTCCCTGGCTGGCGCGACCTCCAGATCGTGCCGTCCCGCCTTCGCCTCATGGACAAGGACAAGCTCTCAAAGCCGGCGCGCCAGTGGATCTCGCAGCACTACCCGAAGTCGATGCAGGTGCCCGGTGGGCCGATCATCACCGAACGTCGGCGTACGGCACCCGACACGTCCCGGGGCGCTCCCCGTGGGGCGGCTACGACCTCTCCCACACCGCCGTCGACCCCGACCGCATCGTCGAGGGCGCGAAGCCGCTGCGCCGTAAGGGCGAGTTCCCGCTGGAGCCAACGCACTCAATGGCGCCGTCCGGCATCGGCCTCGGGGACTGAGTCACCCGAAGAAGATCGGGTCCTTGCTCTCGCGGATGTAGTCGAACAGTGACTGGACGTTCTTCGACGGCTGCTTGTACTCGTGGAACTTCAGGTTCCGGTCGCGCCAGTAGATCGCCCATTGACCGGTGGTCTTCGTGTAGCGGAGACGGGCGATGGGGGACCGGGTCGGCTCTGGCCCGCCCATCCAGTCGGGGCGCACCTCGACGATGGTGACGTGGGTCGGCGCGATGTCGGGCTCGACCTTCGCCTGGTCCCACAAGTGCTGGGGCCAGATGGAGTCGCACCACTTCCGGATGCGCGCCAGGTCGGTCTCGGGTAGCGCCACGACGGCAACGCTATCGAGCGCGCCGAGGACCGGTGCGAACACCTGAGCGAGTGAACAACCCATTCACTCAGGAGGAATCGTGATCGACCTCGGCCTACCCACCACGATCGTGTCGCTGCTCCCGCAGGACATCAACATCGGCCCCAACTCCAACGGTCTGCCGGGAATCAACCAGCTCAAGAACCTCGTCGGCGCGTCCATGACGGTCGGCCTGATCCTCGCCGTACTCGCGCTGATCGTCTCGGCGATCGTGTGGGCACTCGGCGCGAACTCGTCCAACCCGCACCTCGCCGGACGCGGCAAGTTCGGCGTCCTCATCGGCCTGGGCGCCGCGATCGTCACCGGTGCCTCGGTCGCGCTCATCAACTTCTTCTGGAACGTCGGCCAGTCCGTCTGACCCGGCCCGAGCGAGAGGAACACGACGATGGTCGACGTCTGCGGAGTACCTGTCATCTCCACCGTGTGCGACGTCGCGGGCGACGCGGCCGGTGCACTGGTCTCGGCGCCCTTCGACTGGCTCGCGCAGGGCATGGGACACGCGGCTGCCTGGATGTTCGAGGCGGTCTGGAAGGTCTTCGACTCGACCACGATGGTCGACGTCACCAGCAGCCAGTACACAAAGGTCTACAACATCCTCTTCGGCGTCGCTGTCTTCGTGATGCTCGCCTTCTTCATGCTTCAAGTCATCGGCGGGATGATCCGGAGAGAACCCGCGGCACTGTCGCGGGCGGCGCTCGGGTTGGCGAAGTCGATCCTCGGCTCCTTCGTGGCACTCGCCCTGCTCGCCACCGCGCTGGAGATCACCGACCAGCTCTGCATCCGCATAGTCAACGCGGCCGGGACCAACATGCAGGAGATGGGCGATCGCATCGCCCTGCTCACCACCGGACTCGTCGGGCTCAACCTCGCCGCCCCTGGCGCTGGCGCGATCCTAACGATCTTCATCGCAGGCCTCGCCATTGGCGCGGCGGGCATCGTGTGGATCAGCCTGCTCGTACGCAAAGCGCTACTGCTCATCGCAATCGTGTTCGCGCCCGTCGCGATGGCCGGGTCGAGCTGGGACCACACGCGCGGCTGGGTGAGCAAGTGGGCGTCGTTCTTGATGGCGCTGATCATCTCGAAGGTCGTCCTGGTGGTGATCTTCCTGCTCGCCACCGCGCAGGTCTCCGCGCCGATCGACGGCGACATCCAGTCTGTCTCTGAGCCCATCGCTGGCGTCGTGCTGATGCTCATGGCCGGGTTCGCGCCGTACATGACCTACAAGGCGATCAACTTCATGGGCTTCGACATGTACCACGCGATGTCGGCCGAGCAGGAGGGCAAGGCGGCGCTCAACCGGCCGATGCCAATCCCGATGAACCGTGCCCCGAGTTCCCAGCCGAGCAAGGTGCTAGACGGTGGGACGAGTGGCGGCGGCTCGGGCGGCTCGCCCACACCGCCCGCCCCCGCAACAGGTTCGGGTCCGTCGACTGGCACGGCTGGCGCATCGTCGGGAGGTGGCGGCTCTGCCGCTGGTGGCGCGGCGGCGGGTGGTATCGCTGCTGGCGTGGTCGTGGCGGAGGAAGCCGCCACAGCCGGGGTCCGCACCGGCAACGCCGTCGGTGGCGCGGCATCCCAGCAGGCCGACGCTGCTCACCAGACGCCGACTGCTCCGTCGGGCGCACCGTTGCCGCCTCACCTCGCGGACTCGATCCCCGCCCAGGCCAACGGCAAGAAGGGCTGAGCGATGAGCAACCAAGCACCTACACATGACTACGAGCTGGCGCCGGTGAAGTTCTCCCGCCTCACCAGACGCGGCGTCCTACTCGGCCTGTCCGGGTCACAGCTCGCTGTGGTCGGCTTCGGCGCGATCGTCCTGGTCTTCGCGCTCTACTTCGGTGGCGGCGCGTCACTGATGTACGTCGCACCCATCCTGTTCTTGTGCGCCGCGCTGGCCTTCGTGGGCATCGGTGGCCGCAAGATCGTCGAATGGCTCCCGCTGGTCATCAAGTGGATGTGGCGCTCAACCGGTGGGCAACTTCTGTTCCGCCGCCACATAGTCAAACCACGACCGGCGGGAACGCTGTCGTTGCCCGGCGATGCCGCCCGGCTCCGCCAGTGGCTCGACCCCGAGTCAGGCGCGGTGATGGTCCACGACCCTCACGCCGCGACGCTGACCGCCATCGTCGGCGTCACCCACCCGGCGTTCATCCTGCTCGATCCACTCGAGCAGCAACGCCGGGTCACGAGCTGGGGTCGCGTGCTGGCCACCGCCTGCCGCTCCGGACGCATCACCTCGTTGCAGGTCATGGAGCGGACCCTGCCCGACTCCGGCAAGGGCCTGGCCGAGTGGTGGTCGCAGCACGGACACCAGGACGACTCATGGACGTCGACGACGTACGGCGAGCTGATCAACCGCGCTGGTCCCGCTGGCGAGCGTCACGCCAGCACGGTCTCGATCTCACTCGACATGAGGGCCGCAGGGCGCGCGATCCGCGCCGCTGGCGGCGGCAACCGAGGAGCCGCCGCTGTACTGCGTCAGGAGATGTCGACCATGACCGCCGCGCTGCGGGCCGCGGACCTCGCGCCGTCCGGCTGGCTGGAGCCGGGAGACTTGGCCGTAATCCTGCGCTCGGCGTACGACCCAGTCGTCGCGGGTGCCTTGGAGCGCCACGGCGATCTCGGGCGCGACTTAGCGACCGCCGGCCCGGTCGCGGTCACGGAGAACTGGTCGAGCGTCCGCTCCGACTCTGCCCACCACTGCGTGCTCTGGATCAGCGAATGGCCGCGATCCCTCGTCTACCCGGGCTTCCTCGCCCCAGTGCTGTTGTCGTCGGGCGTTCGCCGCACCTTCACGCTGCTCTACACGCCGATGCGGACCGACCAAGCGGCACGCGACATCCGCAAGAAGAAGACCGAGTACATCTCCGACGCCGCCCAGCGTCAGCGGATCGGCCAGATCGAGGACGCCCAGCAGTCCGCCGAGTACAACGACGTCCTCCAGCAGGAAGCAGACCTCACCGCCGGCCACGGCATCCTGCGAACGACCGGCCTCATCGCCATCAGCGCGCAGGACCCCGACGACCTTGAGCGCGCAGTCGCGGACATTGAGCAGGCAGCGATCCAAGCCTCCTGCGAGACGCGGCGCCTCTGGGGTCAACAGGCCCAGGCGTTCTCCGCCGCTGCTCTGCCCCTGTGCCGATCGGTGTGACCGGCACACCTCCCTCTCAACCAGATCGCGAAGGAGACTCCGTTGCCCACATTCGAGAACCCGGCGGCTCACGCCGACGAAGTACAAAACGCGCTCCGTGCCCTTGCGCACGCGACTCGCTCCATTGACGACCCGCGCCAGATCTACTCAGTGCTTGGGTCGCTCACGTCGTCTGTCGCGTCGCTCAGTCAGTCCCTGCACCAGCTCGCGGCATTCCACGACGGCCGCTCCACGCGGTCCGGATGGTCACCGGAGTCCACGCCGAGGGCCAGGTCCGCGGCGTATCGCGTGTCCTGGGATCTTCACCGTACGGGCGAAATGCTTCGACAGGTCGGCGAGGCGATCGCCAACGCGCATGAGGCCGAAGCGATGCTGGCTTACCACCGTGAGTTCCCGGAGCCGTCGGCCTCCCACCGGTCGGCGGCTGACCGCGGGCTGTCGCTGTGAAGGGCTGGGAGGAGGGCCGCCTGCACAGCGCGGTTCTCGTTGCTCCGCGGCGCGAGCGTCGCCGTGACCGATGCGCGCGAAAGGCCGCCGCGAAGTCTCTGCTGGCCGAGGACCGCGAGACCCGCAAGGCGAACGAGAAGGCGAAGGCCGACACGCTCGCGGCCGAGCGGCGTGCAACCGTCACGTTGCCCAAAGCAGGCGATCCGGGGCCCGCGGCCCTTCGCACTCCCGGCCGACTTCGCCTGCCACGCCATCAGGACACGTCGGCCACGCTGGCAGGTGCGTACCCGTTCCTCGCCGAGGGCGGCCTCGGGAGTGACGGGGTCTTCGTCGGCCAGGACCTCTACTCGGGAAGCTCGTTCGTCTACGACCCGTGGGTGCTCTACGCCCGTGGGCTGATCACCGCGCCGAACCTCGTGCTCGCCGGGATCGTCGGGGCGGGCAAGTCGGCACTGGCGAAGAGCCTGTACACACGCTCGATTCCGTTCGGTCGCCGCGTCTACGTCCCCGGCGACCCGAAGGGTGAACACACCGCGGTAGCCGAAGCCGTAGGAGGGAAGGCGATCGCGCTCGGCCACGGGATGCCGAACCGGCTCAACCCGCTCGACAAAGGCCCTCGGCCCGGGGGGCTCGACGACATCCAGTGGGCAGCGCAGGTCACCTCTCGGCGGCGTGACCTCGTCGGCGCGCTGGCGGAGACCGTGCTCGACCGGCGGCTCACCCCGCTGGAGCACACCGCGATCGACGTTGCGCTCGCTGACACCGTGCGCACCGCCGAGGTGCCAGTTCTCCCGATGGTGGTCGATCGCCTGCTGGCGCCCGACCGGACGTTGGACTCGGACGGCCGGCTGGCCGAGGACGGGCGCCTCGTCGGCCACGCGCTGCGTCGCCTGGTGGCTGGCGACCTGGCCGGCCTCTTCGACGGTCCGAGCACCGTGCGCTTCGACCCGAGCCTGCCGATGATCTCCCTCGACCTCTCGCGGGTGACCGAGAACGCGATGCTCATCTCGGTGCTGATGACGTGCGCGTCTGCATGGATGGAGTCGGCTCTTCTCGATCCGGCCGGGGGCCAGCGGTGGGTGGTGTACGACGAGGCGTGGCGGCTGATGTCGCACCCGGCTCTGCTTCGTCGAATGGATGCGCACTGGCGGTTGGCGCGGCACTACGGGATCGCGAACATGCTGATCTTCCACAAGCTCTCCGACCTCGACATCGTCGGCGACTCGGGCTCCGCGATGCGCGCACTCGCCTCATCTCTGCTGGCGAACGCTGAGACCCGCGTGGTCTACCGGCAGGAGTCCGATCAGCTCGGCTCGACGGCTGCTGCCCTCGGACTGACCGGGACAGAGCAATCGTTGCTGCCGACACTCGGCACTGGTCAGGGGTTGTGGCGGATCAAGCACCGCTCGTTCGTCGTACAACATCAGCTCCACCCGGCTGAACTCGAACTCTTCGAGACGGGTGCCCGCGCAAGCGGTTTGAACCCGGGCGCACACCTGTCTTCTGAGACAGGAGGCATCGGATGAGAGTCAAGGCCCGAGACCTCGCGGCTCGCGAGGAGAAGCTCGAAGCGCTACAGAAGAAGCTCACCGAGTCCGTCGGCGCGCTGGTGACCGGCGAGGACTGGAAGCGTGCGTTGGAGTTCGCGGCGAAGTTCCGCTCGCGCTCGTTCAACAACACGATGCTGATCTACGTCCAGCACTACGCCGCGTTCCAGCAGGGCCGGGTGCCCGAGCCGATGCCGACGTACGTCGCTGGCTTCAAGCAGTGGCTCAGCCTGAACCGCTCGGTGATGAAGGGCCAGTCGGGGTACGCGATCCTCGCACCGGTCACGGCAAGGTTCGCCTCCTCGAACCCGGCCGACCCCGAGTCGTGGCGGCGTCTTGCCCGTGGTGAGAAGCCCGGTTTCGGTGAGGCTGTTCGATCGAAGTTGATCGGACTGAAGCCCGCGCACGTCTGGGACATCTCCCAGACCGACGGCGAGCCGATCCCCGAGACACCTCGGCCCACGCTATTGCAGGGCCAGGCGCCGGACGGCTTGTGGGACGGGCTGGCGGACCAGATCACCGCGCACGGCTTCGAGCTGCGGCTGGTATCCAACGCTCGGGCGATCGGTGGGGCCAATGGGCTGACCGACTACATGACCCACGAGGTGTCGGTGCGCATGAACATGGACGACGCCGCCCAGGTCAAGACGCTCGCCCACGAACTCGGGCACGTCATGCTCCACGGCCCAGACAACGCCGACGCCGCGATGCACCGTGGCATCGCCGAAGTTGAGGCCGAATCCGTCGCCCTCATGGTCGGGGCCGCACACGGTCTGGCAACCGACGACTACACGATCCCGTACGTCGCCTCCTGGGCATCGACCGTGCCCGGCAAGACGCCCGTCGAGGTCGTGCAGTCCACCGCCGAGCGCGTACGCGGCGCAGCAGTCACGATCCTCGACAAGCTCGACACGCCCCAGGTCGGTGACGGCAACCCGCCCGGACTCGACCGCGAAGCTCTCGCGGCTGGGCGAGGTGCCGCTCCGGTTCAGACGGTCGCGCAGCGACAGGTGGAGCCGATCGGACTATGAGCATGATCAACGCTGCCGCGCCCTACCGGCGCGACGACCGCCAAGCCGTGCGGGTCCCAGTGGTGATGCCCTTGGTCGAGGTCGAGGTCGACACGGACGGCTTCCTCGCCGTCACCCTTGACCGGGAGCCGTACTCCGCCGACGGGTCGCTGACCCGCGATGACCTGAAGCGAGTGCTCGACCGCATCGCTGCCGACCTCGGTACGGCCGTCCGGGTCGAGGTGCGTGAGGTGGACAAATCCACGTTCACCGACATCGTGACCCCCGAGCGCCCCAAGGTGCGGACGCTCCAGCCAGTGCGCAAGGCCACAACGTCCATCGGCGAAGTGGCCGGCGAAGGATTCATCCCGAACGAGGAGGTCGCCGTTGCAGTCGTCGTGGCACACCAGGTCGCGAGCACCGACGGGACCGCACGTCTGCGTCTGCCTCCGGCACTGCTCGAAGCGCACCCCGGGCTGGTCGTGTTCATGGGCAAGAGCTCCGGCACCGTCATGGTCGGCGGTGGTGCGGCGTGAACCCTCGCGGGCAGAGAGTCGACGGCGACTTGGTCAACCTCGGGCTGATCCTCATCGCTGTCGTCGGCCTCATCGCCGCGATCCTCCGGCTCGCCGGGTCGATGGCGGCGTGGCTGTCAGGAGCTGGTCGGCCGACCGGCGGCTGGGAAGCAGGCTTCCGTGTCCTCAACCATCCCGCTGACCCCGCCACTGCGCTCGGTGCCGACGGCCTGGCCGCGTGGGTCTACTGGCTCGTGCTGGTCCTGGTGGTCGCAACGGTCATCGGCGCTGCGCTGGTGCTGTGGCGGCGCATCGGCACCATGAAGCACAAGACCTCCCACGATCCCCGCCACCTTGCCGGAGTCGCCACCGGACGCGACGTACGCGCTGTCGCCTCCCAGAAGTCCCTGCTCGCCCGCGGCCGAACCCTGCGGCCGTCACTCGACAAGCCCGAGCCGTCAGACGTCGGCTACATGCTCGGCCGGTCCCGTGGGCAGGGAGTGTGGGCGTCGGTCGAGGACTCCATCCTGGTGCTCGGGCCACCGCGCTCGGGCAAGGGCCTGCACGTCGTCATCAACGCGATCCTCGACGCCCCCGGCGCCGTCATCACCACAGCAACCCGACCCGACAACATCGCCGCCACCCTCACCGCCCGACAAGAACGCGGACCAGTTGCAGTGTTCGATCCGCAGCGCCTTGCCGAAGGGCTGCCTGCCGGGCTTCGGTGGTCACCCGTACGCGGTTGCGAGGACCCGCTCACCGCGATGATCCGAGCCACCGGCCTCGCTTCCGCCACCGGCCTTTCGACCGGAGGGGTCGAGTCGGGCGGCTTCTGGGAAGGCAAGACCCGCACCGCCTTGCAAGCGCTGCTCCACGCCGCCGCGCTCGACAACCGGTCACCCCGCGAGCTGTTCGGCTGGACCCTCTCACCATCGGCCGCCGCCGACGCGGTTGCCATCCTGTCCAGTGACCCGAGGGCAGCGGTTGGCTGGGCCGAGTCGCTTGAGTCGATGATCCACGCCGATCCACGCACCCGTGATTCCATCTGGATGGGCGTCTCCCTCGCCCTCACGTGTCTAGCAGACCCTCGGGTACTCGATGCTGTCTCACCGAAGCCCGGCGAGCACTTCGACCCGGTCGACTTCCTCACCAACGATGGCACTCTCTACCTGCTCGCCACCGGCGCCGGGGCCGGCGCGTCCTGGTCGCTGGTCGCCGCATTTGTCGAAGATCTAGCCGAGACCGCTCGACACCTCGCCGCCGCTTCGCCCGGTGCACGCCTCGACCCGCCCCTGCTGTTGGCACTCGATGAGATCGGCAATCTCTCTCCACTGCCGTCGCTGCCTGTACTCATGGCGGAGGGCGGTGGCACCGGAATTACCACGATGCCCGTGCTTCAGTCGCTATCCCAGGCCCGGGACAAGTGGGGCGACCACGCGGCCGGCGCCATCTGGGACGCTTCCATCGTCAAGGTCATCCTCGGAGGCACCTCGGCGGCCCGAGACCTGCAAGACCTCTCCGCCCTGATCGGGGAACGCGACGAGAAGACCGATACCGTCTCCGTCGGCGACTACGGCTCCCGTTCGTTGCAGCGCTCTGTACGACGAGTCCCCGTGATGCCGCCCGAGGTCATCCGCACCCTGCCGTTCGGGACCGCGCTCGTCTTGCTTCGCAGCGCGCCTCCGTTAGTCACTGACCTGCGTCCTTGGATGGCTCGTCGAGACGCGAAGCAACTCCGCTCCGACCGGTCGTCGGTCGAGGCGGAGCTGCGGCGTCGATGATGCGGATCAGGCCGGAGCCACGCGGTCGAGGAGGGCGCCCACCTGCTCGCTGATGTGGTCAAGCAGCGGGCGAATCGCGGAGGCATCCCAGCCCCTGGGGTTGGGCAGGTTGCCCGGGAGGAGAGCGGCGCGCGGGCACCACCGACGACCACGGCCCCACCCACCCTCAGATCCGAAGAGCCGCATTGCCAAGGCCGGGCCGGCCTCAAGCCCGGTGCGTCGGACCGTGTGCGTTCTCGCAGTGCTGCTCGGCCGGCAAGCTCGCGTCGATCGCGAGGCTGGTGTGAGCCGTGGCATGGTCGACCTGCAGTGTCGTGTGGGTGATGTCGTGCTCGCTTCCGAGCAGCGCCTGCATCCTTCGCTGGACGGCGTGGCAGTCGCCCCCAGGTGCGACGAGGACGTGCGCAGACAGCGCGGTCTGGCCAGACGTGATTTGCCAAACGTGGAGGTCGTGGACTTCCGCAACCTCGTCGAGGCCAGCGAGTTGCCGACCGATGGCATCCGGATCGGTGCCCGCCGGTGCCGCCTCCATGAGGACCTTGGTGGCCGCTCGAACGAGCTCGACGCCGGACTTGAGCATGAGTGCGACGACCACGAGGGACGCGATTGCGTCGGCGCGCTGGTAGCCGCTGACGAGCATGACGATGGCGGCGATCGCGGTGGCGATGAAGGCGAACAGGTCGGTGAGTATGTGCTGGAAGGCGCCCTCAACGTTGAGCGACGCCCGGTTCGCCTTCGCGAGCGACCAGGCTGCCACTAGGTTCACGACGATGCCCACGAGCGCGGTGATCAGGACCAGGTTCGCCTCGACGTTGGGCGGGAAGATCAAGCGTCGGACCCCCTCGTAGGCCAGCCAACCCGCAAGGACGAGCAGTGTGACCCCGTTGGCCTGGGCCGAGAGGATCTCGGCTCGTTTGAGGCCGTAGGTGTAGCCCCCGCGCGGCGGCCTCGCGGCAAGGCGCATCGCGAAGAGCGCGAGCGCGATTGCGCCGGCGTCGGTGAGCATGTGGGCGGCGTCGGACAGCAGCGCCAGCGACCCAGAGATGACGCCCACGATGACCTCGCCGGTCATGTAGGCGCAGATGAGAGCGAGCGCGATGACGAGCCACCGCTTGTCGGCGTCAGCGCTGACGCCGTGAGCGTGTCCGGCGTGCGCCGTAGCAGCGCCCTTACTGTCCACGTGGCTGTGATCGCTCATGGTGTCACCTCCTGCGCGTGGTCGTGATGATGGCCCAGCACGGCGTGAGGGTCTGCCCCTTGGCCGGCATGGTCGACGTGGATGGTGGCAGCGGTCAGGCGCGGCACGGCATGGATCAGCGCGTGCTCTGCCTCCACCGCGACACTGTGCGCTCGGGCGACGGTCCAGTCCGGATCGACGACGATGTCGGCCTCGGCACGCAGGGAGTGTCCGATCCAGCGCATGCGGACTTGTCCGACGCCTTGGACACCGTCGACATCCAGCAGGGCGCGTTCTGCGGTGACGATCTGGGCCGGGTCGACCGAATCCATCAACCGGCGATAGACCTCCCGGGCCGCGTCCTTGAGAACCAGCAGGATGGCCAGTGTGATGAGCAGGCCGACAACCGGATCGGCCCAACTCCAGCCGATCGCTACGCCGCCGGCACCAAGAAGCACGGCCAGCGAGGTGAAGCCGTCGGTACGGGCGTGGAGGCCGTCGGCGACCAACGCTGCCGAGCCGATCCGCCTTCCGGTCCGGATGCGGTAGCGCGCGACCCACTCGTTGCCCACGAAGCCGACCACCGCCGCGATGGCGACAGCCCACAGGTGGCTGACATCCTGCGGGTGGAGCAGACGGTTGATCGCCTCGTACGCCGCGACGGCGGAGGATGCGGCGATGGTCAGGACGATCGCGATCCCGGCGAGGTCCTCAGCTCGGCCGTAGCCGTAGGTGTAGCGCCGGGTGGCCGCTCGGCGGCCGACCACGAAGGCCACGCCCAGGGGCAGTGCTGTCAGCGCGTCGGCCGCGTTGTGGATGGTGTCGCCCAGCAGCGCCACGGATCCCGAGAGGGCGACAACCAGCGCCTGGATGAGCGTGGTTGCCCCCAGGATGGCCAGTGAGAGCCAGAGGGTGCGCATGCCTTCGCGCGAGGCTTCCATCGCCGAGTCGACCTTGTCGGCCGCGTCGTGACTGTGCGGCCGCAGCACATGAGCGAACCTATGACGAGCAGTTGCCCACAGCCCGGCGTCCCGGCGTTCGTTCCCATGCGTGTGCGGGTGCGAGTGGCCATGGCCATGGCCGTGACCAACGTGGGGCGCGGCGTCGCGATCGTGACGGTGGTCCATCACGCCTCCTTCTCGATCGTGTTCGCCACCTGGGCCCGATGGTGCGCCGGGATGCCCGGCCCCGCGTGCTCGGCGTGGTGGATCGCGTCAGCGATCACGTGTCGCAGGTGATCGTCGGCAAGCCGGTAGAACACCTGCGTGCCTTCCTTGCGGGTCAGCACCAGTCGGGCAAGGCGCAACTTGGCCAGATGCTGCGAAACACTGGCCTGCTGCTTGCCCACGGCCTCCGCCAGTTCGTTGACCGCGCGCTCGCCGTCGGACAGCAACCAGAGCACCCGAATCCGAGTCGGGTCGGCGAGCATTCGGAACACCTCGACCGCTAGGTCGATGTGTTCGTCATCGGGTAGGCGCAGAGCCATATCTTCGCTCATGCGAATATTGTTACATATGAAGGGCCTGACGCAGGGCGCTCGCGATGGACTGACGTGATGGGAGGTCGAGGCGGCACCGGGCAGCACCTTCTACGGGCTGGCCTGTCATGACGTCGCAGCCTGCAACAAGCAGGGTGGGCGAGGGATAGTTGCCTACGTCGACGGTGACCTCGGAATTGATCCCAAGCTCCTCGCACGCCTGCGCCAGCATGGTCTGGAGTTGCTCGGCGAACGGGCAGTCGGACACCTGGAGGATGCGGATGTCGAGCACTGGATTCGCGGGTTCGCCCCGGGGCTTCACGGCAGCCTCCGGTCGATCCTTCGGAGGATCCGCCCGACGACGGGCAGGTCGTGCCAGCCGCGGCTGATGACGGCGGCGCGCAGACCAGCAACCGAGCGACGGACCCGCGCTCGGAGCCCGGGGCGCACAAGGTCTGCTTGCTGTCGCGCGCGGCGGCCTATCCACCGGGCACAATCGAAGCAGAGCGCGACCTCGGGGTGAGCTCCTAGGCTGACGAGCAATGCTGGCGGGAACTCCTCGTCGCAGCACCAGCATCGCCGGCGTTCTTCGTTGAGGTGCTCGGCTTGGGTCGTCATGAGCCCACTGTCCTACACAGACCTGCGGCCATCAGCGGGCCGCCGTACGACGATCGCAGTGCCGGGGAAGGCGAACAGATTCGCCCACCGGACGTCACCGATCGTCACCCGGTGGATGCGGGCGCGGGTCAGTGGGCGTGCAGAGGTTGGAAGCGGCGGAGCCGCAGGCTGTTGCTGACCACGAACACCGACGAGCAGGCCATGGCTGCTCCCGCGATGAGCGGGTTGAGCAGGCCGACGGCGGCCAGCGGCAACGCCGCGAGGTTGTAGGCGAAGGCCCAGAACAGGTTGCCCTTGATGGTTGCCAGGGTCTTGCGGGCCAGCCGGATGGCGTCGACGGCACCGCGCAGGTCGCCCTTGACCAAGGTGAGGTCCGCGGCGGCGATCGCGGCGTCAGTGCCGGTTCCCATGGCGAGCCCGAGGTCGGCCTGCGCCAGGGCGGCGGCGTCGTTGACGCCATCACCGGCCATCGCGACCACCTTGCCGCCGGCCTGGAGCTGCTTGATCACGTCGACCTTGTCCTCCGGGTGAACCTCGGCGATGACCCGGTCGATGCCGACTTGCGCGGCGACATGACGGGCGGCGGCCTCGTTGTCGCCGGTCAGCAGGACCGGGGTCAGGCCGAGCTTCTTGAGCTGGGCGACGGCCTCGGCGCTGGTCGGCTTGATCGTGTCGGCCACGACGAGCGCGGCACGGACGCGGCCGTCCCAGGCAACGAAGACAACCGTCTGGCCGGCGCCTTCGGCATCCTGCTGTGCCGCGGCAAGCTTCGCGGGCAGCGTGAGGTCGAGGCCCATGAGCCAGCTCGCACGACCGGCGTGGATCGTGGTGCCGTCGACGACGCCGATGACGCCGCGGCCGGCCTGGTTGGAGAAACTCACCACGGGCGGCAGCTCGCCCACCTCGGTCGCCGCGGCTTCGGCGATGGCGCGCGCGATGGGGTGCTCGCTGGCGTGCTCGACCGCGCCGGCGCGGCGCAGGGCCTCCGCCCGTTCCGTGTCGGCGGTGATGACGTCGACCAGGCGCATCCTGCCTTCGGTGACGGTGCCGGTCTTATCAAGGACGATCGTGTCCACCCGGCGTGTCGATTCCAGGACCTCCGGGCCCCGGATCAGCAGGCCAAGCTGGGCGCCGCGGCCGGTGCCGACCATCAGCGCGGTCGGGGTGGCCAGCCCGAGCGCGCAGGGGCAGGCGATGATTAGGACCGCGACGGCGGCCGTGATCGCGGCCGCGGGCGTGCTGCCCAAGCCGAGCCAGACACCGAAAGTGCTCGCTGCGATCAGCAGCACGGTCGGGACGAAGACCGCGGAGACCCGATCGGCGAGCCGCTGGGCCTGAGCCTTGCCGGTCTGGGCATCCTCGACGAGGCGGGCTATCTGAGCGAGCTTGGTGTCGCTGCCAACGCGGGTGGCGCGGACGATCAGTCGTCCGCCGGCGTTGACGGTCGCGCCGGTGACCTGATCGCCTGGCCCGACCTCCGCTGGCACAGCCTCACCGGTGAGCAGAGACTCGTCGACGGCAGATGCGCCGTCGACGACCTGGCCGTCGGTGGCGATCTTCTCTCCCGGGCGTACGACGAACTCAGTGCCGACCGTGAGCTGGTCGACCGGGATCCGGACCTCAATTCCGTCGCGGAGGATCGCGACGTCCTTGGCGCCAAGGTCCATCAGCGCGCGGATCGCATCGCCCGCCCGTCGGCGGGCCCGGGCCTCGAAGTAGCGGCCAGCGAGAATGAACGCGGTGAGGGCCGCGGCAACCTCGAGATAGATCTCCGGCGTGGAGCCACGTGCTGCCGAGCGCGGCAGCAACGTGAACTCCATGTGCATGCCCGGCTCGCCGGCGCCCCCGAAGAACAACGCGTAGACGCTCCACACCCACGCTGCCAGCACTCCGAGCGAGACCAGCGTGTCCATCGTGGCGGCGCGGTGGCGCGCGTTGACGGCGGCCGCCCGGTGGAAGGGCCAGGCGCCCCACAGCGCCACCGGCGAGGCCAGCGCGAACGCCAGCCATTGCCAGAACCGGAACTGCACCGGTGGCACCATCGACAGCACCACCACCGGTACTGCCAGCATCGCCGAGGCCAGCAGGCGGTTGCGCAACTCCCGGACGTGCCGTGCCTCGGCATCCTCTGCGGCTCGTTCGGCACCCTCGCTACCGGCCGCCGGAAGCGTCGGCAGTGCAGCGCCATACCCAGCGGACTTCACCGTCTCGACGAGCTCGTCGGCCGTGACGTCGGCCGAGTGGTGCACGCGGGCGGACGCCGTGGCGAAGTTGACCGACGCCTCCACCCCGGCGAGCTTGTTCAGCTTCCGCTCGATGCGCGTCGCACACGAGGCGCAGGTCATCCCGGTGATGGCGAGGTCGACGGTGCTGGCTTCGAGCGAGCTGCCCTGCGCAGTGGCGCGGGTGTCTTGGGTGGTCATAGATTCCTTCGAGCGTGGGGATGGCAGCCGGGCCAGCTGGGCGTCAGCTGGTGACAAGCCGGTAGTCGCCTGCCTCAGCGAGGGCGTCGCGGACCGACTCGTCGGCGAGCGGGCTAGCACTCGCAACGCGGACAGCGCCGGTGCCCAAGTCGACCGAAACGTCGGTGACGCGGTCGATTGCCGAGAGTTCCGCGGTGACAGATGCGACGCAATGGCCGCAGGTCATGCCAGTCACTGTGTAGGTCTTCTCGGTCACGCTCGTCTCCTCTTCTCGTGCGGCGCGCTGCTGTCAGGCCGTTAACGGCCACTTGACTCCTATCTGCCATAGTAGTGGCCGCTCGGGAGATCCGTCCTGCGCCCCTTAAACCCTGATCGGAGTGCGCATGTCCCTTCTCGCTTCTGCCTGGCACCTGGAGAAGTGCCGGTGAGCCTCTGGGCGGTGCTCTTGACCGGCCTCCTGGCCGGCGGCGTCTCCTGCGCGGCGGTGCAGGGTGGACTTCTCGCCGGCCTGGTGACCCGGCAGCAGAGCGCGGCCGCGGCCGACGCACGCGCGAGCGACCCCGGTGAGGGCCACCCGGCGGGATCTACCGCGATCGCGACATCGCAGCGCACCGCCTCGCGTCGCCGCCAACTGGGTGACGACCTCGCTCCGGTGGCCGGGTTCCTGGGCGGAAAGCTCGCCTCCTACACGTTGGTCGGCGCGCTCCTGGGCGCCCTGGGCTCGGCGTTCGAGCTGTCGGCGCATCTGCGGGCCACGGTTCAGATCCTCGCCGGCCTGCTGATCATCGCGTTCGGGCTTGCACAGCTCGGCGTACCCGGCTTCCGCGGGTTCACGCTGACCCCGCCGGATTCGTGGATCCGCGTCGTTCGGGGGCGGGCTCGCTCCACCGCGGCACTGGCGCCCGCCGTGCTCGGGTTCGCCGCCATCCTCATCCCGTGCGGCGTCACGATCTCGGTCATGGCCATCGCCACCACGACCGGGTCCGCGTGGCGGGGAGCCGCGACCATGGCCGTGTTCGTGATCGGCACCGCGCCCCTTTTCGCTCTGATCGGGTACACCGCCAACATTGCCGCGACCGCGTGGAAGGGTCGCCTCGCCATGGGTACCGGACTCGTCGTTCTGGCTGCGGGCCTGTATACGCTCAACGGCGGCCTCACCTTGGTCGATTCGCCGCTGGCCGCGCGGAACCTCTCCCGCACACTCGGGATCGGCCAACCGGCGCTACCGGACTCCTCCACGGTGACCATGGCGAACGGCACCCAGACTGGCGTCATTACCGTCACTTCGAGCGACTACTCACCGGCAAACCTGGCGCTCAAGGCCGGCGTACCGACCACCGTGGTCTTCCGGTCGAAGGAGGCCTTCGGCTGCGTCTCGGCCCTCGTTATCCCTTCGCTCGGAGTCCAGACCGTGCTGCCGCAGAACGGTGACAGCACGCTCAAGCTCGGAGTCCCCAGGCCCGGACACATCGACTATTCATGCGCCATGGGCATGTACTCCGGCACCATCACCATCGGCTGACGACACAGGAGAACCTCGTGGAGACCACCACCCATGCCTGGCGCGTGACCGGGATGCACTGCACCAGCTGCAGCATTCTCATCGACGAGGCCGTCGAGGAGCTCGACGGCGTTGCATCGTCGACCACGTCCCTGAAGAAGAAGCTCACGACCGTCACCCTCGACCCGCAGCGCTGCGATCCCGACCAAGTTGCCGAAGCGATCCGCGCGGCCGGATACCAGGCCACGCCGGCGTCGGAGGAACCCGGGGAGCCGGCTGACGCTGCACGCCGCGGGTGGTTCCGCAGGGCGGTTCGGTAATGCTTCGTCCGAGACCGCCGCAAAGGGCGAAGCGCTTGTGGCCCGTCTACGCGTTCGCCGCGTTGATGGTCCTCGGTTTCGGGTTGTCGGCACTCGGCGTGCGGACCTGCCTGTGAGCTCTCCCGGTTGGAGGTGTCCCCGTGAAACTGGCCGTCGAGCCGGCTGACCGGATCCGATGGCTCACCATTGCCTCAGCCGGCCTGGTGGCCATCGCTGGCGCCATGGCAATCTTCGGGCTTCCTCCGGTCGATCTGCACGGACCGGATCACTGGTTCGGAATCATGGACCCGCTGTGCGGTGGAACCCGTGCTGCCCGGTACACGGCCATGGGCCAGTGGGGTCAGGCGTGGCGCTACAACCCACTCGGGATCGTCGTCGTGCTCATGGTCAGCGCGCTGCTGCTCCGTGGGGCCGTCGGATTGGCGACCCGCCGATGGTTGACGCTCCACATCTCGTGGACACCACGTACGCGCATGTTCGCGATCACCGCGGCAGTTGTCCTGGTTGCGCTGCTTGAGGTCCGCCAGCAGGGCCGGGCCGATTTGCTGATGCGGGGCACCTTCACCCTGGTCGACAAACCCGCCTTCTGACGCCCCGATGCTCAGGGCCTGAACTGGGCTGGGAGGACGGCGTCGATAACCGGCACGTCGGCCGGGTCGCAGTCTTGAAGTTGCGCGCGCACCGCGACCAGTACAGCCGGGGTCGATGTCGCGACGCCGCCAACCCGGAAGCCCCCGCCCGGGTAGTCGGTGGAGAGTTGAGTGACCACCCCAAGCGCGTCGCGCACCCGGGAGGCCGGCCAGCGGGGGTCCGCGGCGTCGCAGGCCGCCGACAGCGTTGCCAAGGCCCGGCTGAGGGCGTCGACCCGGAGACCGGGCACCACCTGGGTCGGCTCTGGGAGGCGGGATGTCGCCACCGCCGCCAGCGGGTCTTCCGCCGGGCGTGGTGGACTGGTTTCAAGCGCGTGCCGAAGCAGGATCGCTACGCCGACAGCCAACAGCGCGAAGGACCACAGCGCCAGGAAAGGCCGCCGGGCCAACCACCCGATCACAACGGGGTCTGCCAGGTGCCGATGGTCGTTCTCAGTGCCGCTAGCCATGCCCCCCACAGCCCGCTGACCTCTAGCGCACCGAGGACCACCAGCAGTGCGCCACCCACCTGCATCACCAGCCGGGCGTGGCGCCGGGCAAAGGCGAAGGTCCGGAACGCCCTCTCAACACCGAGGGCGGCGAGCAGGAACGGAATGCCGATGCCCAGGCTGTAGGCGAACGCCAGAACGGCGCCACGGCCAGCCGTGCCCTGAGTGGTGGCCAGAGTCAGCACGGCAGCAAGCGTGGGACCGATGCACGGCGTCCACCCGATCCCGAACATGACACCCAGCAACGGCGCCCCAAGCACCCCGACGCGCGGCCTGTAGGCCGGCCGAAAGGTGCGTGCGAGGAACGATATCCGGCCGAGAGCACCAGCGAAGCTGAGCCCGAGAACGATCGTGACGACACCGAGCACCCGCGTGATCACGTCCTGATGACGGATGAGGGTGGAACCCAAGGCCCCGAAGAGCAGCCCGTAACTGGTGAACACAGCCGCGAATCCGAGGACGAACAGCCCGGTTCCGATGACTGCGGTCGAGCGGGCAGGTGCCCGCCTGCCGGTCGGGATGGCGACAGCGTCGGCCCCGGCCGCCCCGCTGACGTAGGCCAGGTAGCCCGGCACGAGAGGCAGGCAGCATGGGCTGGCGAACGAGACCACGCCCGCGAGGATCGCGACCGGCAGGGCAGCCAGCAGGGGGCCGTAGGCGACGGCGCTATCCGCGCTCAGCGCGATCATCGGTCCGCCTCGGCGTCAGTGATCAGTCCGCGGAGCGTCGAGGGGTCCAGTCGGCCGATGATGCGCGCGCGGATCGTGCCCGTCTTGTCAACCACGATCGTTGAGGGCACCGCGCCGACCGGGATGATCCCGGTGAACTGCGCCAGGACTAAGCCCTGTTGATCGTCGAAGCTGGGGTAGGTGATGCCGTAGTTGCGCTCGAAGGCTTTCGCGGCCGCGACGTTGTCGCGAACGTCGATGCCGACGAAGCGCACACCCCGCGGGGCGGTCTCCTTCGAGAGCTTGGCGAGGTCTGGAGCCTCCGCCCGGCATGGGGCGCACCAGGATCCCCAGACGTTGAGCACCAGGACGTGCCCGCGCAGCGAGTCGAGATTCAGCTGTGCACCGTCGAGCGTCCGTCCCTCGATGGGGGGTAGTGGAATGCCCTTGTCGCCGTAGAAGAGCGTCAGGCCGGTGCCGGTGTTATCGACCGGCGAGTCGCTGCCGCGGAGCTGTCGATACTCCCAAACGGCACCGACAAGGACCGCCACGACGAGCATCGCCGCGGCCAGCCTGCGCATCCACTTCACGTTGCCCATCCTTATCTACTATCGTCGATAGTCGATAGTAGGGGTTGCCAGACCGCCTCCTCGCATCGGGCCGAAATGACGAATGGTCGTCCGCGCCGAAGGCGACCACGTGGCTCGCGGTTCTTGAGGGGGCCTAATATCCCGTCTACTATTGTCGGTAGTAGTCATCCGCGAAAGGTGCCACCTGATGTCCCAGTTGCTCTACAGCCTTCCCCTCCTGGCATGCCCGCTGGGGATGGGCCTGATGATGTTCTTCATGATGCGGTCGGGAAAGCAGCCTTCTGCGCCTTCTCAGCCGAGTCAGGACGAAATCACGCGGCTGCGTGCGGAGGTGGACCAGCTTCGCGCAGCGCAGGAGAACCGGGTTACCCCGGACGCCGGTAGCCGAGGACTGTGATGCCTTCCTGGCTGCCACCGCTGCTGATCACCGGCGCTGCGCTGGTGCTCATGTACTTCACCTGCATGCGGCCGATGCGCGGGGGGCACTGTGCGATGTCGGCGAACCCGCGTGCAGGGCGTTCCGCCGAGGAGAGCGATGCCGAGGTGCAGCAGTTGCGGGACGAGGTCGCTCGCCTGCGTGGGGACCTCGATCGGTCACGCGTGGAATGAGAGCGGGCAGTAGTTCGCCGCGATGATGCCCAGCGCCGGAGCACTTGCCATGATGAGCGGCAGGGCCGCGACTGCGAGAACTGAGGCCAGCAGCAGCGCGGTTCGGCCGCGGCCCAAGCGGTGCCCGTCGTCGTCGACGAGCCGCCTGACGCGCGCGAGTGCGCCGGCGCCGCCGGCACCCAGGGCGCCGGCCGGTGCGGTGCCCGATGCCAGCCGCACCAGTGCCGTCGCCAGTACCACTCGATCGTTGCGTGCGGCGGCGGCGTCATCAGCGACCATCTCGACCAGCCCGGCCACCTCGTCGGCGGCCACCTTGAAGAGGGGGACGAATGCGAAGGCGCGGCGTAGTACCTCCAGGCTAAGCACGACGAGGTCGTGACGGCCGCGCAGGTGCGCGCGCTCGTGGGCGAGCACAGCGGTCAACTGCTCGTCGTCGAGAGCTTCGAGGGCCGCGGATGTGACCACGACTCTGGCGCGGCGGCCTGGTACGCAGTAGACCGCACACCGGTCGTGCGCGACCACATCGACCGACAAATCTTGGACGTGCTCGCCGAGGATGGCGACGAAGTCGCGTTGCGCTGTGCGCCGGATCGCCACATCGCGAACCGCGACCGTGAAACACCAGGCCATTCGGAGGGCCACCCCAGCTGCGAGAAGAAGTCCTGCCGAGCTCACCATGGCCCCGCCCGGACTGGCGTAACGCGACCGCAGCAGCATCACGCACGTATGCAGCAGATCAGCGAGCTGGCCCGCGCCTGGGGCCATCGGGAAAGCAACGGCCAGACCCGCCAGCGCCACCGAGGCGAGCACGGAGACGGCGAGTGCCTGCCAGAAGAGGATGGCGAGTCGCGGGGCGCGCCGTGTCCACGCAGCGTTGTTGACCAGGCGTGCGCCGTACACGCCCACCAGGCTCGCGTACGCGAGAAGAATGAGGGCGGTGATCACGGCCGGCCGCCGGTGCGCCGATTGGCGAGGACCTGTTCGAGGGCAGCGAGTTCGGTGGGGTCGATCTGGTCGATGAAGTGCATGAGTGTCGCGGTCCGGTCGCCACCGCCAGAGAGCACCGCTTCCATCATGCCGGCGGAGTGCTCCTCGCGGGACTGTGCTGGGGTGTATCGATAGGCCCGCCCGTCGCGTTCGCGCCTGAGATAGCCCTTGCGGAAGAGGTTGTCCATGACCGTCATGACGGTGGTGTAGGCGAGTTCTCGTTCGCGCTGAAGGTGTTCGAGGACGTCGCGCACGAACAGCGGACGATCGGCGTCCCACATGCGGTCCATCACGGCGGCTTCCAGCTGCCCCAACTGACCCACGACACCACCCCTACGCACAACCGACGATTTGCTACCGATGATAGTAGATGGTTGTGGCGGCGGGCCGCGAACCTCTGCGATCGCTCAGTCTGAGGCGAGTCGGCGAAGCGATTTCAGGAGCCGTCGCTCGGAGAGGCGACCATAGCCAAAGGCCTCGCCGTTCAGCAGGATGCCAGGCGCAAAGAGCACGCCGTGCTGGGTTGCGAGCGCGCGGCCTTCGGTCGAGGTGAGATCGATCTCTTCCACCTCGATCGGAACCTCAGCACCCACTCGTTCGAGCACGTCCTTGGCGTGTTCGCAGAAGTGGCAATCCGCCTGCGTGAGCAGGGTGACGCTGGGTGGCGCTGTCCTCACGAGATGCGGCCGGACTTCAACTGGTCAAGCACGGTCGAGACGGGCACGAACATGGTGTAGTTCGGCGCGCCGCCGTAGTCGGCGCGCCACAGGATCTTGCCCGTCGGGCCGATGAGCATGAAGCTGTGGCCGTCGCGGGAGTCACCCATCATGCCGTACTTGTTCATCGCGTACTGCTGCGAGACGGCCAGGTTGGTGTCGGCCAGCAGGGTGGAGTGCAGGCCGTCGTCGCTCATCTGCTGCGCGAGCGCGTCGACGGGACCGGAGGTGATGGCCACGAACTCGTCGATGCCTGCCGCTTTCAACGCGGCGGGGTCCGCCTCGATGGCCTTCATCTGGTCCCAGCAGGGCTGACAACCCAGCCCCTCGTGCCAATAGGTGAGCACCGTTTTGCCCTTGAAGTCGGCCAGACTGACCGACCCGCCCTTGGTCGACGGCAGCGTGAAGTCGATCGCCTGGTCGCCAGGCCCGGGGGTGCCCGTCTGGTAGACGTACTTGCCCGAGCCTCCGCCCGACGCCGACGGCGAAGAGCCGCCGTTGCTCTTGTGGTAGATCGCGTAGAGTCCGGCGATTACCACGGCCACGACCGCGGCGATGGCCAGGATGCGTCCCAGGGGTGCCTTCGCGGCCGGCGGCGGCGTCGAACCTCGGCGCTTAGTCTGGGATGTCATCGGGTTCCTTTCGGTTGCGGGTCGCAGCAGGAGGGTCCTGCCGAGGACTCATCACGTGGATCGGCGCCGAGGGCCGCAGCAGGGGCGCCTGTTGGGGCGACCGGATGACGCGACTCCGTGCGCGCCGCGGCACGGTGAGCGGCGAAGTACACGAGGGCGGCCAGGGCGGCCACGATGGCGAGGGCCGGAACCATCGGCGGAAGCCAACCGAGAGCCGCCTCGATGCGCGACGCGGCATGGTTGAGCCACGCGGTCAGCCGGACCTGCCAGCCGTCAGTCGGCATCGATGGCCCACGGAACGCGATGACGACGGTGAGAACACCCATCGCGACCATCAGGAGGCCCGATGCGAGGCTGGCCAGCGGTAGCGACCATCGCCGCGAACCCAGCCGCATGCTCAGGCGACGCTGCGCCAGGACGCGGCTCTGACCCCAGTCACGCAGGTCCCACACAAGAGCGAGGAGCGCCAGGGGCGCGACCATGCCGAATACGTACGCCGACCCGGCAACCAGCGCCGGGAAGAACGCTGCACTCGCCCCGGAAAGAGCCACCACTCCGGCGAGGACGGGGGCGCAGCACGAGCTGGCCACGCCGGAGAAGACTCCCAGGAGGTACACCGAGCCCGCGCGTCGGCCCGACGGGTTGCGCATGGCCGGCATCGGCAGCATGAAGGACCAACCGCCGAGGACGGCCAACCCGCCCAAGGTCATGAGCGCCCCCATGATGGTGAACACCGGGGTGTGGTTGCCCGAGATGACCCTGCTCAGCGCGGTGGCGCCCAGGCCGATCGGCAGGATGACGGTGCCGACACCGAGCGCGAAGACCAGCGTCATCGCCACGATGTGCGTCCGGCTGCGGAAGCTCGACGCGAAGTACGCCGGCAGCATGACCGATACGCAGCAGGGTGCCAGCAGTGCGACCACGCCCCCGAGGAACGAAGCCAGCACCATTGACGAGAACAGCAGGCCGTGCACCTAAGCCTCCGGAGGTCGGAACGAACGTACTAACCGGAATAGTACATACGACGGAGCGTCGCTACTATTCGACCTAGTACATCCGAGTCGGGCAAGGAGAGAGCCAGATGGCCAGCGTTCGTCGCCGCGCGAAGAGAAGCGAAATCGACAGGCAGCTGTCGAACTGGACCAAGCGCCGGGTGTTCTCTTGGTCGCTGTTCGGTCTCGCTGGGCTGGTGGCAGTGCAGCACCTCCTCGCGCATGCCGGGTGGCGTCCGATCCCGATCTCGATGGGTTGGCAAGACATCCTGATCGGGTATCCCACCGCCATCGTCTTGGCGGTCATCGGCGGCATCGCCCTCGACCCGACGTCAGCGGAGACGATCCAGCTGACGTTTCACCCGACGTTTCTCTACGAGAGCCTGTGGGACCTGGGCGTGGCCGGTTTGGTGCTCTGGGTGGGGTCCCGCTACCGGGTCGCCGGATTCCGTCTCTTCGCCGTCTACGTGATGGCCTACACCGCGGGTCGGGGCTGGATCGAGTATCTGCGCATCGACTCGGTGAACCACTTCTTCGGGCTACGCCTCAACGATTGGACGAGCTTGATCGTGTTCGCTGGCGCTGCTGCCTACTTCGGAGCGACGCGGGCGAAGGAGCGTGTCGTGGAGCCAGCGCCAACCGACGCGGCAGGAACCCCCGCATGACCGATCTGGCCGAAGCCCCGCTGGACTCGCGTCCCCCGGAACCGGAGCAGACTCCGCGAGCGTTGTCACCCGTCGAGCTCGCCCGCTGGGCGTGGCGCCAGCTGACGTCGATGCGGACCGCCTTGATGTTGTTGATGCTGCTCGGCCTTGCGGTCATCCCGGGGTCGATGGTGCCGCAGACCCGCGTTGATCCCAACGCGGTGGCCAACTGGCAGCTACTGCATCCGGACCTCACGCCGCTGTTCAAGAGGATCGGCCTGTTCCAGGTCTACGGGACACCGTGGTTCAGCGCGGTCTACATCCTCTTGATGGTCTCGCTCATCGGCTGCATCCTGCCCCGCACCCGGGTCTACTGGCGCGCGGCACTGGCCGCGCCGCCCAAGGCCCCCAAGAACCTCGCCCGGCTACCCGCGAGCCTGACTTCGACGTTGGACGTCGAGGCGGCGGACCTGGCCTCGCGGGCCCGTGCGCAGCTGATCCGGCAGCGGTTCCGCACCCGCGTGGAGGAGGATTCGGACGGCACGATCGTGGTCTCAGCGCAGCGCGGATACCTGCGCGAAGCCGGGAACCTGATCTTCCACATCAGCGTCGCTCTCGTACTCGTGGCATTCGCCGTGGGCAACCTGTTCGGATTCCGTGGTGGAGCGATCGTCGTCGATGGGCAGACCTTCACGAACGATGTCCAGTCCTACGACGACTTCGCGCCCGGCACGCTGTTCCGCGACAGCCAGCTCGAGCCCTTCAGCTTCACTCTCAAGGACTTCTCGGTGAAGTTCCTGACGTCAGGACCGGCGATGGGCCAAGCCAGCTCCTTCACAGGCAACCTGGCCTACAAGGCCGACCCCAAGGCGTCCGAGCGGGACGCGACGATTCAGGTCAACCATCCGCTCGCCATCGGCAACACCAACGTGTTCCTGATCGGCAATGGCTACGCGCCGGTGGTGACGGTCCGTGGCGGGGACGGCGAAGTCGTCTACTCCGGACCGACTGTCTTCCTGCCTGAGAACGCCAGTTACGCCTCGGTCGGGGTCATCAAGGCCCCCGACGCGAAGCCGACCCAGCTCGGCTTCGAAGGCGAGTTCCTGCCGACATACGCGACAGGCCAGGACGGCCAACCGGTCTCCGCGTTCCCCGACTTGGCCGCGCCCGCTCTTTCGCTGACGGCATACTCGGGAGACCTCGGCCTCGGATCCGGCGTCCCGCAGTCGGTCTACTCCCTGAACAAGTCCAAGCTCACCCCATTCACCGACGCATCGGGCAAGCCGGTGACCCTGACCATCGGCCTCGGCCAGACCAAGAAGCTCCCCAACGGTGCCGGGTCGATCACCTTCGACAGCGTCAAGCGCTACGCGAGGCTCCAGATCTCCTCCACGCCCGGCGAACCGCTCGCCCTGGGTAGCGTGATCCTCGGCCTCCTCGGGCTCGTCGGCTCCCTCTACATCCGGCCCCGGCGCATCTGGCTGCGGATCCGCAGGACCAGCACCGGCAGCCAAGTCGAGCTTGCGGGCCTGGATCGTCGCGAGGGCCGCGACCTCAACCACGACCTCACCAAGTTCCTGGACACCCTGACAAAGGCCACCCGATGACTCGTCTCCAACTCGCGCAGTTCAGCAACCAGGCGATCATGTTCGCAGCGATTGTCTATGCGTTGGCGATGCTCGCCCACATCGTCGAGTGGGCGGCAACCCGCTCCACCGCACCCGGCCGAATCCTCGTCGGACCAGACGGTGCCGAGCTGCCGTCAGCAGGCAGCGATCTTGGCGGTGCCGAGCGCCCATACCGGGTCGACCTGTGGGGTCGCTATGGCATCGCGCTCACCATGGTCGGGCTTCTGCTCAACGCGGCCGGCGTCCTCGCCCGGGGCTTGGCCGCGGACCGGGTGCCATGGGGCAACATGTACGAGTTCACGATCACGGGCTGTGTTGCCACGGTGCTCACCTACCTGATCATGCTCCGGTTCCAGCCGATTCGATGGCTGGGGCTGCCCGTCACCGCTCTCGTTGTCGTGCTGCTGATGCTCGCGGTCCTGCTGCTGGACGTGCCGGCCGCGCCCCTGGTGCCCGCACTTCACTCCTACTGGCTCTACATCCACGTCACCGCCGCCATGCTCGCCACCGGCTCCTTCACGGTCGGCGCCCTCGCTTCAGTCCTCTTCCTGGTGCGCAACCGGGCCGAGCGTCGCGGTACGGCGGGCACTGGGATCAGCGCCCGCCTCCCAGAAGCGGATGTGATCGACACCTTCGCCTACCGCGTCCACGCCTTCGGGTTCCCGGTCTGGACGTTCGCCGCGCTCATCGCCGGCCCGATCTGGGCGCGTTACGCGTGGGGCCGGTACTGGGGGTGGGATCCGAAGGAGGTGTGGGCCTTCGTCACCTGGGTTGCCTACGCCGCCTATCTGCACGCGCGTGCTACGGCGGGCTGGCGTGGCAAGGGCGCAGCCATCCTGGCGCTCGTCGGATTCGCCGCTCTGCTCTACAACTTCGTCGGCATCAACCTGTGGGGCGGAGGCCTCCATTCCTACGCAGGCAAATGAGCGAGGCGGCAAGCGCGCGGTAGGAGTTGACCTGTGACATCAATCGTGCCCGTCCGCTGGCGTGCGCGCATGCGCTCCTTGATCGCTGCCGCCGTGCTTGCGATCGCGGCCCTGCTGGCAGCCGCGTCACCCGCCTCGGCGCACGCAACGCTGCTGTTCGCCTCACCCGGGATCGACAGCGCAGTTCCGACCGCACCCGCAGCGATCCTGCTGGTGTTCGACAACCCGGTGACTGCCGGAAACTCCGCGATCACCCTCGTCGACGCGAACGGAGCAGAGATCCGGCTGGGAGTCCCGCAGCTTGAATCGCGTTCCACCACGCTTCGAGCCGCCACCACCTCGCACCTGCGGCCCGGCGCGTACACGGTTGACTGGGTGGTCACCGCCGGAGACGGCGACACCATGCAGGGCCAGTACCACTTCGCCATCGGCACAACTGCGGGGCTGGGCGCACCCTCCGTTCAGGCGACCGCCGGTGCCGCTCCGACCGGTCTATTGCGCTGGCTCCTCTTCGCCGGCCTGGCACTCAGCCTCGGTGGGCTCGTTGGTGCACGGCTGGCCCGGCAGACGCGACCCAACACCGGTGCCGCCGCGGCCGGCGACCCCGAGCCGGCATTGACCGCGGGCGCCGCTCTGTCAAGCATCGCCGCCCTGGGGATCCTCCTCGCCGTCGTCGGCAACGGTTCGTTGACGGGCGGCCTCGACAACTTGTCTCCGTCGATGTCGACCGGTCCGGGGCTGCTCGCCGTCGCGGAGCTGGTGGCCGGCGTGCTCAGCCTGATCTGCTTCCGGCTTCGCCTTCGGCTGGCCGGCGCCACGGGCCTGGTGGCCGTCACGATCGCGGAAGGTTTGCGCGCGCATCCCCACACTGAGTGGCCGTTCTGGGGCGCGGCCTTGGTGACGATCCACCTGCTCGTCGCAGCGGTGTGGATCGGGGCGCTGGTCCATGTGCTTCGTGTGGCGCGCTCGCGCCACCGCCAAGGTGTTGGAACCGCCGGGCTCGTTCGGCGCTATGCCCGGATGGCTGCTTGGCTGCTCGCCGCGGTCGTCGCCACCGGCATCCTCAACGGACTCGCGGTCGCGCCGTTGCGGTTGCTGGCCGACACGCTGACCCACACCTCGTACGGCCATTGGCTCGACGTCAAGCTCGGACTCGTGCTGGCCGCAGTCAGCTGCGCTGCTGTCGCCCGATGGCGGCTGCTTGCGCGACCGACGGGGAGGCAGCCCAGCCAAGCGGCGCGAGTTGAAGCCATGGCATTGGTCGCAGTGCTCGGTGTCTCGGCTGCTCTCACTGTGAGCGCGCCGCCCGCGGATCCAAATGCGCCGTTGCCGTTCGCCCCGCCGGCGAACGGCCCGGTCTTCTCCGCCGGCACCCGTGCCGGCTGGGTGGGGATCGGCGTGTCGGCGAGCGAGGGTCAACTCCTCGTGCGACTTACTGCGCCCGAGCTCGCGGGTGACGGCGATACGTCAAGCGACTACGGTCTTAACGGCAATCTCACCACAGCGGGCGAATCGCGCAAGGTGACATTCCGTGGCTGCGGCACCGGATGCTTCGTCGCCCCCGCGACCTGGGCACGAGGTATGGACACCGTGACCTTGCACGCCGATCACTCCGGCGACCTTGCAGGCGGGACCGCCGCCGTCGCGATCGCGTGGCCACCCCGTCCAGCCACTGCTGTCCTGCAGAAGATCGTCGCCGCCATGCGCGACGTTTCGCAGCTCGAGGTGCACGAACGAGTCACCAGCGACGCCAACAACCAGCCCGTCGCCCCGACCCTGCTGCACCTGAGCGGCCGGGAGTTCATCAACTCCGACCCCTACAGCTCCGGACGAGCAACCACCACGAGCCTGGTCAACCAGAGCGGCGACCAGACCACGATTTCCCTCGGCTACTCCGGAGACCAGACCTACGTGCTGCTCACAGCCGACGCCGCCGGGCGCCTCGTCCACGAGATCCTGACCGGCCCCAACCACCTCGTCGAACGGACCTTCGTCTACCCGGAGGCCGGCGCAGATTGATCGGGATCTGGGGCTCGGCGCTCAACTTCGGCCAGTCCCATGTCCACTGACCGCCCTGCCACTAAAGTCCTATGTTGACTAGTAGATGGAAACAGGAGGAGACCCCTTGGCCAAGCAGCGCGCGTCCCAGTCTCAGCGCAGACAGGTCGTGGAGCAGATGCGCGCCGTGCAGCAGCGGCGCGAGCAGCGCAACAGGCTGCTACGCATCGTGCTGATCACACTCACCGTCGCCGCCGTGATCGCGATCGGCATCTCAAGCTGGCTGGGGCGCTCCAACTCGGACGTGTCCATCCCCGCCCATCCACTGACGACCGCGGCTGGTCGCACCACGCCGCCGCCGTGGCCAGCGCCCGCTGATGCCGCCGCCGCTGTGAAGGCCGCAGGGCTTCCGATGCTGGGAGGTGAGGGCGCGGAGGAGCACATCCACGCGCACCTCGACGTGCTCGTCGATGGTCAGCCCGTGAGCGTGCCAGCGCTCATCGGCATCGACGAGAGCGCACATCAGATCAGTCCGCTGCACACCCACGACACCAGCGGGGTCATCCACATCGAGTCGCCGAAGAAGGCGGACTTCAGCCTGGGGCAGTTCCTGACTGAGTGGCAGGTCTCGGTGTCCCAGACACACCTCGGGGGTCTCGACGCCAACAAGGGGAACACCCTGACCGTGTACGTGAACGGCAAGGAGGTCTCCGGAGACCCGGCAGCCATCATTCTCCACGCCCACGACGAAATCGCCCTCGTGTACGGGCCCTCTACCCAGCGCGTGGGCGTCCCGGACAGCTATGACTTCCCCAGCGGCGAGTAGCCGAATGTCAACTAGTCGAGCTCACGAGCCTACGGCGCGGTGCCGCGGTCGCGGTGCGCGTCGTCGTCGACCCCGGTAGCGGCTGTGTCGAGGTGACGAGCAACGTTCCCCTCGACCCTGCTGTCCGCGGCGCCGTCGAAGAAGCCGGCTACGCGCTCGCCTAGGGTGGATTCCATGGCCGTCGTCGTCGGGGTTCCCGTCCTGTTGTTCCTGGCTCTGCTTGCGTATGGCGGGCTGACAGGTCGGATCAAGTTCTCCTCTGGCTCCGGCTGCTGCGCCCCTGCCGATCCCGCCAAGGATCTGCGCATGCGGAGCGCGTTCGGCGATGACACGTCACCGGGAGTTCCTACTTCTGTGGAGTAGCGCGCACACCTGACTCCTGAGAGCGGCTGCCATCCGGGCACCGCCCGACGTCAGGAGTCAGTGATGACGATTCCCACCCAGATGAGCCTCCAAGGCTTCGTCGCCACCGCGCCGGAGCTGACCTTCGGCAACAAGGGGCACGCGCGGTTCTACTGCCGGGTCGGCATCGAGCAGCACCGCAAGGAGGTCGACGGGTCGTTCACCAAGCTGGACCCGGTGTTCTGCGACCTGGTCCTCTTCGACCGTACGGCCGAGCGGGCGTACTCGCGGTTCAAGCCCGGCGACCAGATCGTCGCCTCGGGCTACATCCACGAATACGAGCAGGAGCGGCCCAGCGTACCGAGCCAGATCCGTGAGCAGTTCGTCGCCCGGCGTATTGGGCACGACTGCGCCCGCACCCGCTACGTCGTGGACCGCACTCCGGCGACCCAGCCCGACCCACCGGCAGGCGAGATGACGGTGGTCAACGAGCCGCCCCAGGCCGTCAGCCTCTGAGGCCGAGCCATGAGGACCGACATTGACCAGCCCGCGCTGCTGGACATCGAGGCCGGCGACTCGGTCGATGATGAGGAGTACGGCTGTCCCGACCAGGTGTTCGGGACCGCCGACTTCGACGACGACCGGCCGCTACGCCCGATCAACTGGAACCTGCTCACGGCAGACGAGGCGCTGGTCGAGTGGTTGGACCTCGACGAGTGGGTCGACTGGCTGCGCAAGTCGTTTGGCCTTCCGCCCACCGTCGTACCGCCGCTGTGGCATCGCCACGACGAGCTGGTGTGGGAACTGTCCGCGCTGCACACCCACTGGCTCAACGCCTACGACTCCGAGGGCACACCCTCGGGACCAATCGGGTGGCTGCGCGACTTCCACGAGGCCAAGAACCGACTCCGCGAATGGGTATCCCTGTGCGGGACGCGCCTGGACCACGACCGGCGCACCCGCCAGACCGTCTGGCCAGGCGAGGACCCGATCGAACCGGCCGCCGAGGTCGAAGTCGTCGACCGCAAAGCCGACTTCTACCTCTTCGTCCGCGACGACGTCGCAGCCCGACGCGCCATCGAGGAACAGGTCCGCGCTGCCGCGTGAGACCAACGCCGCCGCACACGGCCGTCCTATCCACCGGGTTTTCCACACCCAGCACAAGTTGCCGCCGAGGTCACTCGGCTCCGGCGCCACGGTGGATGGTCAGCCACCCCTATCGATAGGACCCCATCATGCTGCTCGCCCACGCCATCACCCTCGCCGAGGCGCGCTCGTACGTCGCAGCCCTGGCCGACAACGCCGTCTCCATCGACGCCTCGATCGAGTACGACCGCGTCCTGCTCCAGATCGACTTCATCTACGCCGACCTCATCCCTGCGATCAGTCCGGTCCTTGTCACCGACGGCGACGTGTTGTTCGGCGTTGCGGAGTCGGCGATCGAGCACTTCGTCGACCACGGCATCGACGGCCTGACCGTCGAGCTCGTCCTTGACATGCTCTACGCCGCGCGCGAACTGGACGCGCCCTGATGTATGGCGAGAACTCCGGACTCTTGCGCGACTCGATGCGCGAGCTGCTGACCCAGCACCGCATCCAGCAACGCATCGGCGGCGCTGGCCTCCACACCGTGCCCGAAACCACCACAGTCGCCGAACGCCAGGAGATCGGCGAGCAGATCGCCCGCTACCGCCACGCGGTGCTGGTGTGGTGTCACCAGGCCATGCGCGCCGCGAACCCGCGTATTAACCTCGACGGGACCACCGGCCGAACCCGCGGCCCTGCCGAGGAACTGCGCTATCGCCTCGAAGCCTCCCTCAAGGCTGACCCCGCCGCGTTGCCGACGACGGAAGAACTGGTCACCGAGCAGCGCTTCGAGATGGTCGACCTGTGGCGTCAAGCCGCCCGCGCGTGCGCACTCGGCGAGCACGACTTCGACGCAGGCGTCGGCTACGGACGACTCTCCGAGGCCCAGTGCATGACCGTGATCCACGATGCCGCCGAAGTCACCCGCGCGTTGGTCGGCCTCGACCGGCGCTACGCCAGGATTCCCGGCTGGCGGCAGTTGAAGGACCCAGGCCGTCTCGGCCGCGCCGCGGAGGTCTGCGCGGCTTACTCCGGCTACGGCGACCCCGACTACTCCATCGACGGACGCGGCTGGAAATCACCCTCACGACTTGTCGAAGGCCCCGCCCTGCCCGGGGCCAGCGGCGTCCTGCAAGCCCAACACAACCTGCTACTCCACCTGATCAAGTTCCCCGACGCCCAGAGCCTGCGCGTGATCATGGACTCCCAACGCATCGTCTCACTCGAAGCCAAGCGCCGTCTCGACGCCGGCGACCCCGACCTTGCGGCCCGCTGGCAACGGCGTGCCGAGACCTACGGACGCCTCGTTCACCAGGCCCGCGACGTAGGCGGGTTCTACGGCAAAGGCGGACCAGCCGCCGGCCAAGGCTCGGTCGCAGCCGCGCGGATGCAGAAGCTCCCCGCCGACGGCCTGGCCGACTTTCCCCAGGTGCGGCGGCTGATGCGCATCAGCGCCGGCATCGACGAGCGGGTCTGCACCGCCGTCGAATACGGCATCATGGAACGCCTCTACTTCCAGCGCGTCCTGATACCCGCCGTTGAGAACGACGACGGCGAACTGGTCAAAGGGCCACTGCGCGAGTGGCAGCCCGTCACCGGCCCCGTTCAGACCGAATTGCTGCGCCTCGTTCGCGCCGATCTGCGCCCGGTGCCCGCGGACCACAACCCACCCAAGGGTCCAGCGCAGAACCGCCTCGACTTCGAGGCCGCGATCGACCACCGCCCTGGCGGCCCCGACATCGGGATCTAGACCTACGCGCCGTCGATCTGGTCGATGAATGCCTGAACTCGCTCCACGGCCTCCTCCAAGGTAAGCGCCAGTTCGAGTTCGTCCAACCCTTCGAGGGCGCGGGTGTAGATCGGTCCCCAGTGCGGCTGCGCTTCGATCATGGGCGGCCAGTCGTGCTGTGCACGAGCTTCGAACACGGCGATGCACGCTTGCCTCGCCTGGCCGAGCGGTTCGTCGACCACCAGCGCTTCCAGCAGTTGGAGATCCACGAGGTCGTGGGCCCGGTCGTTGGTACGTGGCGGCTCCAACGCTGCTGTGCAGGCGTGGATCTTCTGCGCGATCTGCCACGGCAAGGTCATGCGGCACAGCCGCACTGATCGGCAGCCCCACGAGCGCCAGTGCCTCCGAGGCGATCTTGTCGTAGCCGTCGGCGTTGCCTGCCTCGATGGGAGAGACCTCGATCGGCACCGAGACGAACGGCTTGCCCTGATAGCTGAGCTTGGCGGTGAACCGGTGCGGGTTGGAGACCAATCCAGGCACCTCGAACGGCGCCGCCGGCGTGAACACCGCCGTGAAACCTTCCCACCCATCGGCACCCGCGTCAGCGAGACGATCATGGACCGCGAGCATGTCACCACGGATGACCGTGTCGAGATCTTTGGAGGTACGTGAGCCGGGGATTCCGCGCCGCAACTCCAGCGAGGCGCCGCCCTTGACCAACAGGAGTGGGCCGCCCTGCTCGTCGGTCAGCGACTCCATGAACTGGGTGACGACCAGGACACCGACGTGCTGTTGAAGCCGGCCGAAGACGACACCTTCCCGCTTCGCAGCGGCCGTCAGCCGGTCGCGGAGCGCCCGAAGGTTCACCGGTGATGACTCGTAGCGGCCGCTCATGCTCGCCGCTTGCTCCTGGCGAGACCACGCGCGTCGATCTGGGTGCGTAGGTCGTCGGCCTCGGTGCGCCGTAGGAGGCCCTGCGTTTCCGCCTCGTCGACGGCGAGACGCAACTGGTAGGGGTCGGTGCCGTTGGCCAGGCAGTCACGAATGGTGCGGGCTACCGTTGTGACCGCGATGTCATCACGCTCGGTGATCTCAGTTGGGTCGAGGTCGCGGCGGTGCAGCCGATACAGTTCGCCGCCCGCAGTGCGAGGGTGGTTGTCGCGGGGCACCGTGAGGTGGACGCGCGACGGGCTCACGTCCGACAACCCGTACAAGACAAGCGCCGACTCGTGCGAGATCACCCCGCGCCCCAGCGTCCAAGCGACGGCCTCGGCGAGTTCGTCATGCTCGGTGCGAGGCAGCATCGGGACGCGGTAGACGCCTCGCCCGACACGCTCCAGCCGTCCGCGGGCAGCCATCAGGCGCAATTGAGTAGGGTCGATGTCAAGGTCGCGAGCATCCCGCGTGGTGATGTACCCGTGCTGCTCGGCAGCCCGCTCCAACACTCGATCCCTGACATTCATGTGCTCTAGCGTATCAAACAGATACGGAATCGCACACGATAGGGGATCAGTCACTGCCTTCTCCCTTCGGAGCGAGCGACTCCAGAATCTCGGCGGTCACCGGGTTCACCTTGTCGTCGTGCTCGATGTAGTGCTCCTTGGTGATGTCCGACGAGGTGTGCCCCAACATCTCGGCGGCGAGTTCCGCGCCCCCGGCTCGGTCGAGCACCGTGGCCACCGTGCGCCGGAACGAATGCGGCGTGACTCCCTTGACCTCGACCTGGGAGAGTGCCGAGCGCAGACGGCGGCGGACGTTGTTGGTCAGCAGCGGCGTGTGATTGCGGCTGCAGAACAGCAGGTGCTCGGGATCCTCCTTGGCGACGCTTACGAAGCGCTGTCGCAGCACGTCGGCCGTGAATGCCGGGACAGCGACCGTGCGCGTGGACTTCGAGGACTTGCCGTGGTCCTGACGATAGGTCGGCACGCCACGACGGGTGATGATCGTGCCGCACAGGCGCACCGTCGCTGGCGAAGCGGTCACGTCGACGTCGCACTTGCGGATCGCCAGCACCTCGCCGATACGTGCGGACGTGCCGAGCATGACCTCAATGATCGCCTCCAACTGCCCATCCGGCTTCGGCCCCGACAATCCGGTCCCGCGCCTCCACGTCTTGACGGCCTTACGGATCGTGTCGATCTCCGCCAAGGTGAGTGCCTTCGTGGTCGAAGCCGGCTTACGGAGCTTGGAGGTCTCGCGGACAGGGTTGCGCTGGACCGCTTCGTACCGGACGGCCAGGCCGAACGCGAGACTCAGCACCGTCTTGGCCTGTTTGGAGGTGCTGTAGCTCTTCTCCGTAGCGAGTCGCTTGAGGAATCGGTCGACCCGGCCGACCGTGATCTCGCGCAGCGAGTAGCTCGTGAACTCCGGCATCACGAGCTGGCGCATGTTGCGTTCGTACAGGTCGCGAGTCGTCTGCGCGACCCGGCCTTCGAGGTCGAGGTCCTCCAGCCAGACCGCCACCAGATGCGGGAAGGAACTATCGGCACTCAGCTCATCGCTTCCGGGTCCGCTCTTGGTGCGATCGAGAACGCGCTCCTTGAGACGATGCTCCGCCAGCGTCCTGGTCGGGCCGCTGGCTTCGATACGACGGACACGGCCGTCGTAGTCGCGCACCCGAGTCCGGGCACGAACGACGCCATTGGGCAGCGTGGTGAACTCGATGTTGCCGAACGTGCCGATCGGCGTGCGGGGGCGTGCCATCTCACCTCACCGCCTGTCGGCGGGAGTGCCCGGCCGTCGCTCGCGCTGCTGCGCGATCCAGTCGCGGACGTCGGAGCTGGCGTACTTCAGATGGCGACCCATCCTGATGGCGCAGGGGCCGTGGCCGGTGCGTCGCCAGTCGTAGATCGTCTTGATCGGGACGCCGAGATACTCCGAGAGTTCCTCGACGCTGAGGAGCGGCTCCAGGCCGCTCATCGTTGGCGTGGTGGTCTCCATGCTGCTCAGGTGTGCTCGTGGAACCGCACCGTCCGGTGTCAACCGGAACCAGTCGGCACACCTCAGAAGCAGAGACCGAGAAGGCGCCTCCACCGCATAGTTTTTGGAGGGTTTTTGGAGGGAGGTTCAAGTCTCTAACGCTTTCAGGCCCGGAAACTGAGCGTTTCCAGGCCTGAATTTCGTAGCGGGGGCTGGATTTGAACCAACGACCTCTGGGTTATGAGCCCAGCGAGCTACCGAGCTGCTCCACCCCGCGTCGGTGAACACAACCTTAGGGCATCGACTCCGCGACTCCAAATCGGGCCTCGCGCCTCCGCGGCATTACGCCAGATTCATCCCTACTTATGCTTGCTTCGCGCGCAAAAGTAGGCGACCGTAGTCACATGACCATCCTCACCAGCCCTGTCATCCCCGCAGTCGTTCTCGAAGACCCGAGCCGCGCGGTGGACGTCGCGCGTGCCCTCCTCGACGGAGGCATCGGTGTCGTCGAGGTCGCGGCGCGCACCAGCGCCTCCCTCGTCAGCATCGAGCGGATCGCCACCGAGGTCCCCGACATCGTCGTCGGCGCCGGCACCATCACGCGCACCGCGCAGGCCGTGCTGGCCGCGAGCGTCGGCGCTGCGTTCGTCGCCTCCGCGGGCCCCACCCCGGCCCTGCTCGACGGCATCCTCGCCACCGGCATCCCCTACCTCCCGGGCTGCTCCACCGCCGGCGAGGCGATGGAGCTGCAGGAGCGCGGCCTCACCGAGGTCCGGTTCTTCCCGGCCGAGGCGGCCGGTGGTCCGGCGTACCTCGGCGCCCTCGAGGGCCCGCTTCCCCGCCTGCGCTTCTGCGCGACCGGCGGCATCACCCTCGAGAACGCCGCGCGCTACCTCGCGCTGCCCAACGTCGACGCCGTCGGCGGCACCTGGATCGCGCCCGCGGACCTGATCAAGGCCCACGACTGGGCGACGATCACGGACAACGCGCGTCGCGCCGTGCAGCAGCTCAGCCACCGCGCGGCCCTGCCGCACACGCTCAGCGCCTGATCAGGGCCTGATCAGGGCCTGATCAGGGCTTCGCCTTCGGGGACGGCGTGGGCGACGGGGTCGCCTGCGCCACCTGGAGGGCCCGCGCGACCAGGCGCTGGGCCTCGTCGGTGTGCTCCTGGTACGCCGCGAGGTCACCGTCGGAGAGCGCCTGCTTCGCCTGCGCGAACGCGTTGTCGGCACGCTCGAGCAGCGAGACCACGTGGTCGTCGAGCACCGGCCCCGAGCCCTTGCCGGACCCGTTGCCGCCCTGGGACGTCCCGGTGTCACCGCGAACGCGTAGCGCATCCGCGATCGCCTCCGTCATGGTCGTCGCGATCGCGAGCCGGTCGCCGAACGAGACGAGCACGAAGTTGAGCACCGGGAAGTTTCCGGACGTCGCTGCTCCCGCCTTCTTGGTGTAGAGCGGCTGCACGTAGAGCAGGCTGTCGCCGACCGGGATCGTCAACAGGTTGCCGTAGACCTTGCTGATGTTGCGGCTCACGTTGAACTGCGTCAGCTTCTGCTGGATCGCCGAGTCGGTGGCGAAGTCGTTGGCGATCTGCGACGGACCGCGCACGGGCCCCGTCGACGGAAGCTGCAGGATCCGGATCGTCCCGTAGCCATCGCGCGAGGCGTCACCGTCCACGCTGACGAACGCCGCGAGGTTGGCCTTGTCCTTTGGCACGAACGTCGAGGTGAGCGAGAAGACAGGCGTTCCCTCGTCGCTGGTGCGGACCGACAGCCGATAGGGCGGCTGCAGCTTCTTCGCCACCCCGGGCCGCTGATCGACCGTCGGGTCGCCCGGCACCTCCCACCGGTCCTTGCCGACGTAGAACGTGTCGGCGTCGGTCACGTGGTAGCGCTGCAGCTGGTAGCGCTGCACCTTGAAGAGGTCCTCCGGGTAGCGCATGTGCTCGAGGAGCTCCGCCGGGATCTCCTTCTTGCTCTTGACCGTGCCAGGGAAGACCTTGCGCCACGTCTTCAGGATCGGGTCGGACTCGTCCCACGCATAGAGCGTGACGGTGCCGTCGTAGGCGTCGACCACGGCCTTGACCGCGTTGCGCATGTAGTTGATCTCGTCGGTCGGCAGCGTGCGGAACTCGGTCGGGCTCGCCTGCGAGTCCGACGTCATCTCCTTGTAGGAGCCGTGCTGCGCCAGGGGGTAGTGGTCCGTCGTCGTGTAGCCGTCGAGGAGCCACACCACCCGGCCGTTGACGATCGCCGGGAACGGGTCACGGTCGACGGTCAGCCAGGGCGCCACCTTCTCGACCATCTCGCTGGGCTTGCGGTCGTAGAGGACCTTCGAGTGCGAGCCGACACGCTCGGAGAGCGCGATCTTCGGGTCGCCGAACTTCCACGCGTACAGAACCTTGCGGAACAGGCTGCCGACGTCGACGCCGGCCTTGCCGTCGTACGTCGTGGTGGTGTCCTCGTCGCCCGGCGACGGCTGGTCGAGCTCGACGTCGCGGCTCTTCTCCGACGCCTTGCCGACGATGGAGTAGTCCGGCGACTTCTCACCGAAGTAGATCTGCGGCCGGTAGCCCTCCGGCGCGAGGTCGCTCGCGGCGTCGGAGCCACCCTTGCCGGCGTAGCGGGGGTTGGCGGGCAGCGGACTCTCGCGACCCTCCGCGTCGCGCTGGTTGCCGTAGGCCGCGATCACTCCGTAGCCGTGGGTGTAGACGGTGTGGAGGTTCGACCAGTTCTTGGCGTCGTCGGGGATGCCGGACTGGTTGACCTCACGGACGCCGAGCACGACGTCACGATCGTGGCCGTTGACCGGGTAGTGGTCGACGTCGAGCACCTTCGCGACCGAGAAGTACTTGCGCAGCTGCTGCTGGTTCTCGAAGGCCGCGCGGATCAGCTGCGGGTCGACCAGCCGGATGCCGGGCACGTTGTCGAGCTCGGCCCGCTGGTCCTTCGGCGTGAGCGTGCTCTGCCCGGTGTACGGCGTGACCTTGACGCCGGCGATGCCGTAGGCCTCTCGGGTCGCCTTGATGTTGTTGGCGATGTACCGAGGCTCCTTGTCACCCTCGGACGGGCCGACCTGGAACTGCTGGACCGCACCGGGCCAGATCAGTCCGAGCAGGATCGCGGAGAGGACCAGCAGCACCAGCCCGACCGACGGCAGCAGCCAGGTGCGCTGGATGACGTTGGCGAAGAAGAGCAGCGCGCAGATGATCGCGATCGACATCAGGATCGTCTTGGCCGGCATCACCGCGTGGTCGTCGGTGTAGGTGATGCCGTCGACGACGCCGCCACTGCCGCTGAGCAGGTCGTAGCGGTCGAGCCAGTAGTCCGCTGCCTTGCCGAGGACGAAGAGGCCGAGCAGCACGGAGATCTGGGCTGCCGCCGGGCCCGAGAGGCGGTCGCGCGACGCCTGCAGCCGAATGCCGCCGTAGAGGTAGTGGACGACGATCGCGACCAGCAGCGACACGACGAAGACCGCCATCGCGAAGTCGACGACGTGGTGGAGCCACGGCAGCTCGAAGACGTAGAACCCCTTGTCCTTGTGGAAGTAGGGGTCGGTGCTGCCGAAGGGCACCTGGTTGCGCCACTGCAGGTACGCGCGCCAGGAGTCGGCGCCGGCGCCACCGGCGAAGGCACCCGTGACGGCGGCCAGGCCGAGCAGCACCCACAGGCGCACCGGGCCGATCGCCTGGCGGTAGCGGTCGAGGCCGACCTGCTCGGGGCTCGCCGGACGGAAGAGCGGGCGGAGGCGGTAGGCCACCACGGCGTTGGCCGTGACGGTGGCTGCCATGATCCCGCCGAAGACCAGGAAGAGCCCGATCTTGGTGACCACGAGGTGGCTGAAGACGGAGCGGTAGCCGGTGGAGGAGAACCAGAGGCGCTCGGTCCAGAAGCCCGTGAACCCGCTCATCGCGAAGAAGAGCACCAGCATCACGACGGCCGTGACCAGGACGCCGCGAGCCCAGCCGGGCCGGCGGACCGGCTCTGTCGCGCCGCCCAGGCCGTCGTCGAAGATCGAGCTCATGCCTCATCCTCCAGCGTGGCGTGGAGCAGCGCCAGCAGCGCGGGGACGAGGTCGGCGCCACCGATGACGTCCTCGGTGCGGTCGTGCTCGCGGAGCCGGAGGGTGCACCAGCTCGCTCCCCCGCGGATCACGCCGGCGACGATGCGCACCTCCTGCCGGTCCGGGTGCTCGGCGGCGAACGCCCGGGCTTCCTCCAGCCCCTCGGGCACCTCGCCCTCGACGGCCGGCGGGAGCACGAGCCGCTCCACGACCACGGCACAGCCGGCGACCTCCTCGGGCCAGCCGATCTGCTCCAGCACCTGCTCGAGCTGCTGGCCGGGCTCGAGGTCCTGCTCGACCGGCGTCAGGCCGACGGCACCACCTTCGAGGCCGAGGGCCGCGGCGAGGCCCGGCTCGCGGGCGGCGAGCTCGGCAGTGTCGACCAGTGCGAAGAGCCGCGCCTGGCCGTCCCAGCCGGACTCGGCGGCATGGTCCTCGATCTCGACGACCGCCTCGGCGAGCGCCCGGTCGAAGGGGACGGGGGGCGTCGGCTGATCAGTGGGCTGCGTCATGGAGCACCTCTTCGCAGGTCGGGAGCTTGGCGCGGTGGTCGGCGGCGTACGTGGAGACGACCTTCTCGGCGTCGTCGAGGGTGCTGACGGCGGCGAGCCGCATCGCCCCCGGGTGGGCCAGGACGGCCTCGTCGCAGTTGGTGGCGGGCACGAGGAAGAGCTCGGCGCCGGCCTCGCGGGCGCCGGCGATCTTCTGCTGGATGCCGCCGATCGGACCGACGTGGCCCTCCGGGTCGAGCATCTCGCCCGTGCCCGCGACGCGGCTGCCGTGCGTGAGCGACCCCGGGGTGAGCGTGTCGGCGACGGAGAGGGCGAACATCAGGCCGGCGCTCGGCCCGCCGATGCCGTCGGGCAGGTGGATGTCGACCTCGAACGGCATCTTGAAGTCGAAGGCCCGCTGCACGCCGATGACGGTGCGGCCGCCGACGCGCCGCGGCTTGACGGGCACCGTCAGCTGCTTGCCGTCGCGCTCGACGACGAAGGCCAGCGCCTTGCCGGGGGTGGCGTGGGAGATGACGCGGACGACGTCGCTCCAGCGGCGGATCGGCTGGCCGCCGATCTTCACGTAGCGGTCGCGCTCGACCAGCGCCCCGTCGGCGGGGAACCCTCGCTCGATCGGGCCGACCACCGGGACCATCGGCACCTTGATCCCGAGGTGGATCAGCGCAGCCGCCACCGCGACATCCTGCGAGGTCGACATCTGGACGGCGGCCTGCTTCTCCTGCGAGCCCGCCGTGTCGCGCTTGCCGTAGACGTCGGCGTACGGCTTGACGGAGTCGTCCTCCGACATCCAGCCGCGCAGTGCGGAGGAGAGCGGGATGCCGTCGCCGGGCGGCGTGAGCTGGATGGTCGTCATCCGCAGCTCGCCGTCATCGGGGTACGTCGCGTGGCCGTGCACCTGGATCCGCTCGCGGCCCTGGTCCTCCGACAGCAGGTCGACCGTCGTGCCGGGGTGGAAGCGGACGTACGACGTCGGGAGCACGGCGACCGTGACGATGCCCGCGACCGTCAGGACGGCCGCGATGATCGTGGCGATCGTGTGGCGGCTCAGGCGGGCGTCGTGGACGCCCGCACTGGTCGGGTCACTCACCGCGCGAGGGGCGCACGGCGATGCCCGTGCTGCGATCGCGCGGGCGCGTGGCGGCCGGACCCTGGACCTTCTGGCCGGGGTGCTCCTTGCGGAGGGCGCGCGCCATCCGCTCCGCGGCGACCTCGGGGTCGACGGGGCCCCGCTCCTCCCCTGCCCAGATCACCCAGGCGATGGCAGCGAGCGTGACGACGACGGGCGGAGCCAGCCACCACAGGATTCCCAGGTCCACGACAGGCAGCCTACGGGGTCAGGGGGTGCCGACCCACTCATCCGAGCCGTCGGCGAAGCGCTGGTGTTTCCAGATCGGCACCTCGGCCTTGAGCGTGTCGATCAGGTCGCGGGTCGCCGCGAAGGCCTCGCCCCGGTGCGCAGCGGCCGCCGCCACGATCACCGCCGTGTCGCCGATGGCCAGCTCGCCGACCCGGTGGACGGCGGCCAGCGCCTTCACGTCGTGTCGCGCGGCCACCTGCTCGCACACCTGGTGGAGCCGGTCGATCGCGGTCGGGTGCGCCGAGTAGTCGAGCCCGGTGACCGCCTGGCTCTCGCCGTACGCCGCGTCGCCGCAGCCGCCGCGGCGGTCGTGGTCACGCACGCGGCCGATGAAGAGGTTGAGCCCGCCGGCGGCCTCGTCGTCGAGCGCGGCGAGGACCTCGGCGACGTCGAGGGGCGTCTCGCGGATCGCCACCAGCCGGAGGACCCCCTGGTCCTCGGTCCTGTCGGTCATGCGCGGAAGGGTACCGTGATCGGCATGAACGACACCCCCGGCCAGGGCGATCAGGACGACCCGAAGAACCCCTTCCAGGGCACTCCCTTCGAGCAGCTATTCGGCTCGATGGGCGCGCAGGGCATGCCCGACCTGGGCGCCCTGTTCAGCCAGGTCCAGGCGATGATGCAGCCGTTCGACGGCCCGGTGAACTGGCAGCTCGCGACCGACCTCGCCCGCAAGACCGTTGCGGCCTCGCCCGACCCGTCGCCGGACTCCGCACAGACGAACGCCGTCGCCGACGCCGTACGCCTGGCCGACCTGTGGCTCGACGAGGCCACCGACTTCTCCAGTGGCGTGACCTCCACTGCCGCGTGGAGCCGGGCCGAGTGGATCGAGTCGACCCGCGAGGTCTGGCAGCGCCTGGTCGAGCCGGTCGCCGAGCACGTCGTCGGTGCCATGGGAGCTGCGCTTCCGGGTGAGGCCAAGGCGATGGCCGGCCCGTTCCTCGGCATGCTCACGCAGATGGGTGGCGCGCTCTTCGGCAGCCAGATCGGCACCGCGATCGGCGGCCTCGCCTCCGAGGTGCTCACCGCCTCCGACATCGGCCTGCCGCTCGGCCCGACCGGCCGCGCGGCTCTCCTGCCGGCCAACATCGCGGCGTTCGCCGAGGGCCTCGACGTGCCCGCGGAGGACGTGACGCTCTACCTCGCCCTCCGCGAGGCCGCCCACCAGCGCCTCTTCGCCCACGTCCCGTGGCTGCGCGAGCACCTCCTCACCGCCGTCGCCGACTACGGCCGCGGCATCAGCATCGACACCGCCGGCATCGAGGAGCAGCTCCGGAGCCTCGACCCCTCCAACATGGAGGAGATCCAGTCGGCGCTCGAGGGCGGCCTCTTCGCGCCGACCAAGAGCCCTGCCCAGGAGGCTGCGCTGCAGCGGCTCGAGACCACGCTCGCCCTCGTCGAGGGATGGGTCGACGAGGTCGTCGGCCAGGCCACCGCCAACCGCATGCCGTCGGCCGCCCGCCTCCACGAGGCCGTACGCCGCCGCCGCGCCGCCGGCGGTCCTGCCGAGGAGACCTTCGCCGCCCTCGTCGGCCTCGAGCTCCGCCCGCGCCGCCTCCGCGACGCCTCGACCCTGTGGGGCTCGCTCCGCGCCCGCCAGGGTGTCGAGGCCCGCGACGCGGTCTGGCTCCACCCCGACCTGCTCCCCACCGCCGACGACCTCGACGACCCGCTCGGCTTCCGCGAGGGCCTCGACATGCCCCGCGGCGAGATGTCCGCCGAGGAGTTCGACGCCGCACTGCAGCAGCTGCTCGACGGACCTGACACCGGCGGCTCCGGCGAGCCGGACGGTTCGGGCGAGCCGGGCGTGTGAGCCTGCACGCCGACGCGAGCCGTGTGCTCGCGGACTGGAACGCGCCCGGCGCGGCGCAGAGGGAGCTCCAGGAGCGCTATGTGTCTGTCCTCGCCGCGCGCCCTGACGCGATGACCCGTGCCTGCCGGCCCGACCACCTCACCGCCTCGACGCTCGTCCTCTCCGCCGACGGCTCCTCCGTGCTCCTGACGCTCCATGCGAAGGCACAGGCGTGGTTCCAGTTCGGCGGGCACTGCGAGCCGGGGGACGCCACGCTGGCCGACGCGGCTCTCCGGGAGGCGCGCGAGGAGTCCGGTCTGGCTGGACTCGTCCTCGACCCGGTGCCGGTCCAGCTCTCCGAGCACGCCGTCCCGTTCTGCGGCGGTCCCCTGACGGACGCCGAGTCCGGCGGAGACCCTGGCCGGCAGGTGCACCACCTCGACGTCCGCTTCGTGGCGGTGGCGCCGGAGGGCGCTGCTCACGCGGTCAGCGAGGAGTCGCTCGACGTCCGCTGGTGGCCGGCCGACGCGCTGCCGACGCAGGACGAGGACATGGTCGAGCTCGTGGCCCTTGCGAAGGCCCGCCTCGGTCTCTGAGCCGTCCTGCCCGCCGGGAGGCGGCCCGCGGTGTCCTCAATTCGAATTGAGGCTGCCATCCGACTCAATTTCGATTGAGGCCGCGATCCGGACCGCCTCTGCGCCCGCCGAGGCCGGGAGCGTCGGGTCCATCGCCAGCGCCAGGCGAGTGCCACCGAGCACGAGCCGGAACCGGTCGAAGGAGCCGCCCGCGCGCGGGGTCGAGAGCCACCACTCCAGCAGGTGTTCCTCCTCGACCTCCATGGCCTCCTGCCACGCCACGAGCGCAGCCGGACGCCCGGCGGCCGCCTCCGTCCGCGCGAGCTCGTGGGCGACGTGCCAGCAGCGCACACCGTGACGTTCAACCGCCGTCAACGGCACCGACGGAACAGCCGGCACCCGCCGCAGACCGGCAATGCTCCACTGCACCCACCGTCGTAGGAGAGCAGCCACGAAGAGCTCGACGGTCGCCGGCCACCTGCCCCGGTGCGTCACAGCCGACGGGGTCACCCGCATCCACGACGCGAGGCCCTTCATCGTCAGCCCGTCGACGCCACGCGTCCGCAGGAGCTCGACGAAGCCGTCGGCCACGATGTCCTCGTAGCGGACGGAGTCGGGGCGCAGGAACGGATCCTCGGGTGGGCGCATGCGCCCACGGTGCCGCGGCGTACGGCCGGAGGCGACCGGTCCTCCACAGCCAGACGCGTCAGTCCGCGTCGTGGGTGGGCTCGAGCCGGGCACCCGCGGAGTAGCCCTCGAGGTAGCCCTTGGCCTTCTCCGCCTGGGGGAAGTTGTGGACCCAGGCCCAGAACTCGTCGCTGTGGCTGGGCTCGATGAGGTGCGCCAGCTCGTGGATCAGCACGTAGTCGACGACCCAGCCGGGCATGCCCTGGAGGCGCTCGGAGAGGCGGATCGTGCGCTCACCCGGCGTGCAGGAGCCCCACCGGGAGCGCTGGTTGGTGACCCAGCGGACCGACTCCGGTCGCGCCAGGCCGCCGAGGTAGGTGTCGGAGAGCTGCTTCGCACGCTTCACGAGCTCGTCGTCAGAGGGACGGCGACGGGGTGCGCGGGCGAGGAGCTTGGCGACCATCTGCTCGACCGCGTTGCGTTCCTGGGCCTTGGTGTAGGCCGCAGGGATCATCACGATGATGCGGTCGCCCTCGAGGCGCGCCTGGATCGTGCGGCGTCGCTGCTTGGAGCGGCGTACCTCGACCTCAGGAGTCCCCATGGACAGGCACCGTAGCGTTCAGGCGCCCGAACGTGGCGCAGCCCACTCCAGCAGCCGCTCGACGGGCCAGGTGGTCACGATGCGATCGGGGTCGACGCCGGCGGCCTCGGCGCGGGCCGCGCCGTACGCGAGGAAGTCGAGCTGCCCGGGAGCGTGGGCGTCGGAGTCGATGGAGAAGACGCAGCCGATGTCGCGGGCCAGCTCGAGGAGCTTCGTCGGCGGGTCGCGGCGCTCCGGTCGGGCGTTGATCTCGACCGCGACGCCGTTCTCCACGCAGGCCTCGAAGACCGCGCGGGCGTCGAACTCCGACTGCGGGCGCGTGCCGCGCCCGCCGGTGACGAGCCGTCCCGTGCAGTGGCCCAGGACGTTCGTGAACGGGTTGCGTACCGCGTTGACCATGCGCCGGGTCATCGCGTCGCGGTCCATCGCGAGCTTGGAGTGCACGCTCGCGACACGTACGTCGAGGCGCGCGAGCATCTCGTCGGTCTGGTCGAGCGCGCCGTTGTCGAGGATGTCGACCTCGATCCCCTTGAGCAGGGTGAACGAGCCGGCGAGGTGCGCGTTGACCGCGTCGACGACGTCGAGCTGGCGCGCGAGGCGCTCCGCGGAGAGCCCGTTGGCGATGCGCAGGCGCGGCGAGTGGTCGGTGAGCACCTGGTACTCCCGGCCGAGCTCCATCGCGGTGATCGCCATCTCCTCGATCGGCGATCCTCCGTCGGACCAGTCGGAGTGGCTGTGCAGGTCGCCGCGGATCTGCGCCATCAGCGCGTCTCCCCCGTCGACCAGCGGTCCCCCGTGGCGTTCCTCGAGGTCGACGAGGCGGTCGGGCTTCTCGCCCCGGACCGCCTGCTCGATCACCTTGGCCGAGGCCGGGCCCACGCCGGAGAGCGTCGTCAGCGTGCCCGCGGCGGCCATCGCGGCCACCTCGTCGGCGGGCAGCGGGAGCAGCGTGGCGGCGGCCGACCGGAACGCCTTCACCTTGAAGGTGTCCTCGCGCCCACGCTCGAGGAGGAACCCGATCCGGCGGAGCGCGGCGACCGGACCGCCCGTCCAGGGCTCGGGTGCGCTCACTTCTTCTCCTCCACAGGCTGGGGAACCGGGTTCCCGCTGGTCACCTCGGCGCGTACGCCGTGTCCCGGGCGTGTCGCCCACAGGCTCGTCCCGAGTCGTTCCACAGTCAACCGCACGGGTTCAACAGCTTCTCCACACCTTTGTCCACAGGCTGTGCGTAGCGATCGCTCTCGCGGCATTGACCCTCGCGCACACGGCTCCTAGCGTCGTACCCATGCGAGGCCTCCGGGCTCCGCCGCCGCGCAGGCAAGGGGAAGGCAGGCGCTGCGGTGCGAGGCCCGGGGGCCTCCGCTACGTCCGGCCTACTTCCCCGTGAAGGAGGGCGCCCGACGCGCCTGGACGGCGGCGATGCCCTCCTGCAGGTCCTCGGTGCCGAAGGTGATCGGCTGCGCGAGCGCCTCCACCTGCAGGGTCTCGTCGAGCGACGTGCGCTGGCGACGCAGCGTGGCCTTCGTGTAGCGCGTGGCGAGGGGCGCATTGGCGGCCACCTGCGCAGCCGTCGCGAGCACCTCGTCGAGGAAGCCCTCGCGCTCGACCACCCGCGAGACGAGGCCGAGCCGGAGTGCCTCGTCTGCCTCGACGAGACGGCCCGTGAGCAGCAGGTCGCGGGCAGCCGCGTCGCCGACGACCTCCGGCAGGAGGTACGAGATGCCCATGCCCGGGTGGAGTCCGAGCCTCACGAAGGAGGCACCCAGCTTGGCGCCGGCGGCGGCGTACCGGATGTCGCAGGCGAGAGCGATGCCGAGCCCGGCGCCCACCGCGGCGCCGTTGACCGCCGCGATCGTCGGCACCTCGAGCTCACGGATCGCCAGCCAGGTCCGGTAGAAGGTGAGCATCTGGTCGCGCAGCGCGGGCGTGGGCAGCGCGCCGCTCTCGGCCAGCCAGGTGGTGTTGCCGCCCGCCGAGAACGCACGCCCGGCTCCGGTCACCACGACGCAGCGCACGGACCCGTCGCCCTTGAGCGACGCGATCGCGTCGCGCCAGGAGGCGGTCATCTCGTCCGACATGGCGTTCATCTGGTCGGGGTTGTCGAGGGTCAGCACGACGACTCCGTCGACGGGTCGCTCGATCCGGAGGTGGGCGAGGCTCTCAGGCGCGGAAGACATGGCGGCACCCTACGGCGTGGCGCCTCCCACATTCACGCTCAGGCGTGGTCTAGGGTCGCGGTGGCTGCGCGGTGTTTCGCGCGCATCCCCGGCGGGCTTCCCCACCCTCCCCGCCGTGACGACTGAACGAAAAGAATGAGGAGGCCGTCATGGCTGAGTCCTGGAGCGGCGAGTTCTACTGCGTGAAGTGCAAGGAGAAGCGCGAGGCCACGGGCGAGATCCGTGTCAACGAGAAGGGCACCAAGATGGCCAAGGCCGTCTGCCCGGTCTGCTCGACCAACCTGAACCGGATCCTCGGCAAGGCCTGAGTCCGGCGCGCGGCACTGCCGCACTCTGACTTCGACCCCCGGTCCTCACGGACCGGGGGTCGTGTCATTCTCCGGCGGCCGCGACGAGCCTGTGGAGGACGTACGCCGGGTGGCTGGGCGCCGTGGCAGCCTGCGGGCATGCCGCACGATCCCGACCCGCAGAGCCCGCACCTGGCGGAGCCCGAGGCCACACCCCACCCGGGCTTCCCCGCGCGCGTCGCGCTTCGCCCCGGCGTACGGGTGGTGCGGAGGTCGGCCACGGAGCTGCAGGTCGGCCTCGGCGCCGATCGCGCCGTCGTGCTGCCCGACGACCCGTCGGTGCGCCTGGTCCTGCGCGGGCTTGACGACGGCCAGCCACCGCCACCGCCCGCCCACCTGACGCCCGCAGCGCGCCACGCGTGCGACCTGCTCCTCGCGCGCGGGCTCGTCGTCGACGCCGGCGCCTGGTGCTCGGCGCTCCACCGGCTCGACGGCCCCGCCGCAGCGGCCCGCTCCGCGCTCGTCGCCGAGGACGGCGACGAGGCGCTCCCCCTCCTGGACCGGCGGCGCTCCGTGCGGATCGGCCTGTCGACCGCCGGGCTGTCCGACGCAGCCGCACAGCTGGAGGGGCTCCTGCAGATGGCCGGCCTCGCCACGGTGCGCAACGACCGCGCCGGCCGCGCCGACGTGGTCGCTGTCCTCACCGAGGGCGAGCCCGACCGGAGCCTGCTCGACGACCTCGTGGCCGCCGAGCGGCCGCACGTGGTGCTCGTGGTCTGCGAAGGCCACGTCCGGATCGGACCGTTCGTCCATCCGGGGCTGACCGCCTGCCAGCGCTGCCTCGACGCCTTCGCAGCCGAGCGCGACCCGCGCCACGCCCTCGTGCTGGAGCAGTACGCCGGGGCCTCCCGCCCACTCTGGGGCCTGCCGCCGCCGGTGCCCGCGGACCTCGTCACCCTGGCCACCGGGCTCCTCGCCCGCGACCTGACCCGCTGGGCCGACGTGCGCCAGCCGGCGACCTGGTCGACGACCATCGAGGTCGACCCCGCCCTCTCGCTCCCCCGAATGACGTGGAGCCGCCACGCGGCCTGCGGTTGCAGCAGCAACCTCAGGACCGCGTGACGGCTCCGGATCTCACAGGCGGGCGAGGACGCGGCGTGCGTCGTACGCTGCGCGCTCGGCCCTGAGGCCCAGGCGGACGGCCCGGCTGAGCAGCTGGCCACGGCGTTCTCGCTCGGCCTCGGCGCGACGCACCATGGCGATCTCGCGCGCCGAAAGGTGGGACTGGACGTACATCTCGGTGCTCCGTTCGACTTCGGGTGGGAGGACGGCCGCGGTGGGCGGGGTCATGCCGCCACCGCGTCCTTGCGCGGACGTCCGCGAGGGCGCTTGCGCGGGATGACCACTCCCTGGAGGAAGAGCTCACCGCCCCACACGCCCCACGGCTCGCGCCGCTCGAGTGCGCCGGCCAGGCAGGCGGCCTGGATCGGGCACGACTGACAGAGGGCCTTGGCGTACTCGACATCGCCCGGCTGCTCGGCGAAGAAGAGCTCCGGGTCATTGACGTGACACGGGAACTCGTCGTCGACCAGCTGTGCGGTGCTGCGCTCGAGAACGCTGGTGGTCATCTGTGTTCACCTCCTGGGTGTGGACCGGTGGGTCCTGGGTGGTCTGAGAAATGAAGAAGGCCGCGGAACCCGGGTTTCGGGTTCCGCGGCCTGGAGAGCGCCGGCACTGACTCAGCAGTGCGGTGGACTCCAGACCGGAACACCCGGGACGTTGTGCTTGGCGTTGCGCGGGGCGTCGAGCCAGCCACGCGTGCCACCGAAGGCAGCGGCGGACGGCATGGCGAGACGACGCAGCTGTACGGCGCACGTGGCGAACGTGGTCGTGATCTCCATGGGGGTCCACCTCCTTCGGGTGTCTCGGGTCTGATGCGGACGGCGACGTTTCGGTCGCCTTGCAGACGACCGTAACGTGCCCCACTTGTAAGGGGCAAACCATTTATTGACGAATGTCGTCGAAATGCTGCCAAACGCCTCTGGACGCCGGCTCGGCCTCACGCCGAGGTCGTCTGCGTCACTCCGCGGCGACGATGGCGAGGACGTCCTCGCCGTACTGCTCGGCCTTCTTGGCGCCGATGCCGGCGATGCGCAGCAGCGCGCCGGGGCCGTCGGGCCGGTGCTCGGCGATCAGCTCGAGGGTCTTGTCCGTGAAGACGACGTACGCCGGCACCTTGGCCTCCGCCGCCCGCTCGAGGCGCCACACCTTGAGGCGCTCGAACAGCGCCTCGTCGTAGGCCGCCGGGCAGCCCTCGCAGCGGCCGGTCTTGCGCTCCCCCGCGCTGGAGAGCGGCTTGCCGCAGGTGCGGCAGTGCTGCGCCCGGCGGGCGCCGGTGACGCTGGAGCGGTTGCTGGTCGAGGAGCCCTCGGGCCGGAGGCCGTCGAGGAAGCGCGACGGCTTGCGGCTGCGCCGCTGGCCGGGATTGCGCGCAGCCGCCCAGCTGACCCGCAGGTGGAGCCGGGCGCGGGTGAGGCCGACATAGAGCAGCCGGCGCTCCTCCTCGATCTCGCGCGGCGTCTTCGCGAACGTGATCGGCAGCGAGCCCTCCTGGACGCCGCAGACGAAGACGGCGTCCCACTCGAGGCCCTTGGCCGCGTGCATCGTCGCCAGGGTGACACCGCCGGCGACCGGGGCGTGCTGCTCGGAGGCGCGGCGGTCGAGGTCGTCGACGAAGTCGCCCAGGCGGCCCGGGTGCTCGACGGCGTAGGCCTCGGCCTGCGAGACGAGCGCCTGCAGCGACTCCCATCGGTCGCGGGCACTGCCGCGGGCGGAGGGCGGCTCCGGGGCCCAGCCGAGGCCCGAGAGCGTGCCCTTCACCGCGTCGACCAGGTCGTCGGGGTCGCCCTGGGACCGGGCGGTGCCGCGCAGCAGGGTGATCGCCTGGCGGACCTCCTGGCGGTCGAAGAAGCGCGCCGCACCGCGGATCACGTAGGGCACGTTGCGCGCCGCGAGGGCGTCCTCGAACGCCTCGGACTGGGCGTTGATGCGGAAGAGCACGGCGATCTCGCTGACCGGGGTGCCGTCGGCGACGAGCTTCGCGATCTCGGCGGCGACGGCCTCGGCCTCGGCGACCTCGTCGTCGTACTCGAGGTAGCGGACGCTCGCGCCGGACGGGCGCTGCGCGCGGAGGTCGACGCCGCGCGAACTGGTGCCGGCCAGCAGGCCGTTGGCCGCCGCGACGACCTCGGGGGTGGAGCGGTAGTTGCGGACCAGCTCGACCTTCGTCGTGCCCGGGAAGCGCTGGGGGAAGTTGCGCAGGAAGTCGGCGTCGGCACCGGCGAAGCTGTAGATGGTCTGCGCCGGGTCGCCGACGACGCAGAGCTCGTCGCGGCCACCGAGCCAGAGGTCGAGCAGCGTCGACTGGAGCGGCGAGACGTCCTGGAACTCGTCGACGACGAAGAACTTGTACTGCCGCCGCACCTGTGCGGCCACCCGCTCGTCGTCGGCCAGGAGCCCGGCGGTGAGCAGGAGGACGTCCTCCATGTCCATGCGGCCCGACGAGCGCTTCACGTCCTCGTAGGAGGCGTAGGCGTGGGCGACCGTCGAGGCGTCGGCGCCGTTGACCTCGCGGCCCCGCGCAGGCGCGACCGAGACGTAGTCGTCGGGGCTCACGTTGCTGACCTTGGCCCACTCGATCTCGCTGGCGAGGTCGCGCAGCAGGCCCTGGTCGGTGTTGATCCGGAGCCGGCGGACCGCCTGGGCCATCAGGCCGAGCTTCGACTCGGTGAGCTGCGGCAGGTCGGTGCCGTGGATCGCGGGCCAGAAGTAGCGCAGCTGGCGCAGCGCAGCGGCGTGGAACGTGCGCGCCTGGACCCCGGGCGCGCCGAGGTCGCGCAGACGGGTGCGCATCTCCCCCGCGGCGCGGGTCGTGAACGTGACGGCCAGGACCTCGGTCGGCTGGTAGACCCCCTCGGCGACGCCGTGGGCGATGCGGTGCGTGATCGCGCGGGTCTTGCCCGTGCCGGCACCGGCCAGCACCTGCACCGGGCCCCGCAGCGCCTCGGCGACGCGCCTCTGCTCGGGGTCGAGTCCTGCGAGCAGGTCGCCACCCAGGTCGGATCGAAGCATGGCGGCAAGACTAGAGGCCCCCACCGACACCGGCCGAGCGGCGTACACAGGCGGGAATGCACGGGGGCGGGCCCCGGTTGTGCAGGCCATGAGCGCCGTCACGATGTACAGCACCCAGTGGTGCGGCTACTGCCACCGCCTGAAGAGCCAGCTCGACCGCGAGGGCATCGCCTACGAGGTCATCGACATCGAGCGGAACGAGGACGCCGCCGTCACCGTCATGCAGGTCAACGGTCGCAACCAGACCGTCCCCACCCTCGTGTACGCCGACGGCTCGGCGCAGACGAACCCCTCGCTCGCGCAGGTGAAGGCGAAGCTCGCCTCGCTCTGAGCCGCCTCTCCCCGGGTCACCAGTGACCGGGGAGCTCCCCGCCGTACCAAGCCTCGATCAGCTCGCGTGAGATCGAGATGCCGCGACCGGGCAGGGAGATCTCGCCCGACTCCGCCTGCGCCCGCAGCTCCGCGCGGGTGAACCACCGTGCGTCGGCGAGCTCGACCGGGTCGACGGTGATCTCCGTCGACGTGGCACGGCCGAAGAAGCCGAGCATCAGCGAGCTCGGGAACGGCCACGCCTGGCTGCCGAACCACTGCACCTCGCCGACCACGACGCCGGCCTCCTCGAGCACCTCGCGGCGTACGGAGTCCTCGAGCGACTCCCCCGGCTCCGCGAAGCCGGCGAGCGTCGAGAAGCGCGTCGGCCCCCACTGCAGGCCGCTGCCGAGCAGGCAGCGCTCCTCCGGCGAGCCCGGCTCGCCGTCGGTGATGAGCATGATCACCGCCGGCTCGATCCGCGGGAAGTGCTCGCGGCTGCAGGCGTCGCAGACCAGCACGTGACCCGCCTGCTGTGCGGTGAGGGCACCGCCACAACGCGGGCAGAAGCGCGTGCGGTCGAGCCACTCCGCCATGCCGACCGCGTGGAAGACGAGCGCCCGGTCCCAGCCGTCCTGCATCATGTGCCGGCCCACCTCGCGCAGCCCGACCCACTCCTCGCCCTCCTGCCCCGGCACGTGCCACGCGAAGTACGTCGCGCCGTCGCGCTCGCCGAGCAGGATGCGGACGCCGCCTTCGGTGGTCGTGTCGACCTCCACGCCCGGAACCCAGTCGGGCCTGCCGTCACGTGCGCGGATCCGGCCGCCGGACACGGGAAGCACACGGGCCGCCGGGTCCTGCCAGCGCTCGTCGAGCCCGGCACCGTCGCCGCGCAGGTGGCCGAGGCGGTCGTGGGCGCTGAGCTCTCTCATGGTCCGATCATGGCAGTGCGGCACGGCGAGAGCGCGGCGGGTCAGGGCCGGAGCAGGGCTTCGAGCTCGGAGCGGTCCGGCAGGTCGGTGGGCTCGACCGTGCGGCCGGTGCGCACGTAGTGGAACGCCGCCCGCACACGCTCGACGGGCACCCCCTTGAGCTCGGCCCAGGCCTGGCGGTAGACGGCGAGCTGGAGCGGGTCAGCGCTCTCGGTCTTGCTGGTCTTCCAGTCGACGACGAGGAAGCCGTCGGAACCGTCGGGCATCCGCTCGGCGTAGACAGCGTCGATCCGGCCACGGATCACCTGCCCGCCGAGCACCAGGGCGAACGGTGGCTCGACGGCGACCGGCACGCGCTCAGCGAAGGCGCCCGCCTCGAACGCCTCGACCAGCTCGCGCAGCTCCGCCTCATCGATCTCGGCGTCGCCCGCACCCGGCAGCTCGTCGAGCCCGATCAGCTGCTGCTGGCCGAAGCGCGCCTCGACCCAGGCGTGGAACCGCGTGCCGAAGCGCGCGGCCGGCGACGGCTTGCGCGGCATCGGGCGGGCCAGGTCGCGGGTGAACGCCTCCGCGTCATCGCGCAGCCGCGCCAGCGACGTCGCGGAGAGGGACGACGGCATCGGCACGACGATCTCCGTGGAACGCTCGGCCCGCGCCTCGGCGAGAAGGCGCTCGAGCTCGGCGTCCCACTCCTGGACGACCGAGGCGTGCACCAGGTCGAGCTCGGGCTCCGGCTGCGCGAGGTCGACCGCGCGGACGCGCGCGGCGGCGTCGCGACGGAGCTGCATCTCGCGACCCACGCCGGTCAGCGGCCACGGCACACTCGGATCGGCCTCGGCCAGCGGGTTGACCTCGCCCTTGGCCGGGACGCCGAGCCACGGCGTGGGCTCCTCGCCCCACCCGACGAGCGCCTCACGCACCGCCAGCTGGTAGGCCGACGGGCCGAACGGCGACTTGCGCGCGCCCCACTGGTAGGAGCTGACCACCAGTCGCCTCGCCGCGCGGGTGAACGCGACGTAGCCGAGGCGGAGCTCCTCCTCCTGGCCGTGCGCCCGCGTGGCGTCGCGGTAGGCATCGAGGGCCTTCTTGTCCCAGCCGCCGAGCTGCGGCTGGTCGATCGCGTCGCCGCGGAGCGGAGCGGGCAGCACCGAGGGCGAGGAGGTCCACAGGGTGCGCGAGCGGTTGGACGGGAACCGGGTCTCACACACGCCCACGCAGAAGACCGTCGCCCACTCGAGCCCCTTCGAGCGGTGGACGGTGAGCAGCTTGACGGAGTCGGCCTCGGTCGGGGTGGCGACGTCGAGGCCGTTGCCCTGGTCGTCCTCGGCGGTGAGGTACGCCAGCAGTGCGGCGAGCGAGACGTCGCCGTCGACCGCCTGGAAGTCGGCGACCGCCTTCACGAAGAGGTCGAGGTTGTCGCGCCGGGCCGTTGCCGCAGGGCTCACCGCGGCGGCGAGCTCGACGTCGACGCCGGACGCGTCGATGATCCGGCGGACGACGTCGAGGAGCGGGTCGGAGGCGTGCTGGCGGAGCATGCGGAGCTCGCCCGCCAGGAGCGCGAAGCGCTCGCGCGCCTCCACGCTGTAGGGCAGCTCACCGGGATCGTCGAGCGCGTCACCGAGCGAGGGCACCTCAGCCGGGTCGACGCCGTCGGCGATCTGGGCCAGCTGCTCGCCGATGCCGGCCGCCTCCTGGCGCCCGCCGCGGCCGGCGATCTCCTGCGCGCGCTGGCCGAGCAGCTTGAGGTCGCGCGCGCCGATCGCCCACCGCGGGCCGGTCAGCAGCGTCAGCAGCGCGGCGTTGGCGGTCACGTCGTGGAGCAGGTGGAGGGTCGCCACGATCTCGGCGACCTCCGGCAGGCGGAGCAGGCCGGAGAGGCCGACGATCTCGACGGGGATGCCCTGGCTGGTCAGCGCGTCGAAGACCTCCGCGGCGTGCGCGTTGTCGCGTGTCAGCACGCCGATGTCGGACCAGAGGCCGCCCTTCTCCCCCGTGTGGGCCGCAGCGACCTCAGTGGCCAGCCACGCCAGCTCCTCGGCGTACGTCGGGAAGGTGCGGGCCTCGACGACGCCCTCGCCGGCGCTCTCGGGCGCCTCCAGGGGCGCGACCTGCGGAAACTTCTCCAGCAGCGGCTGCGCGAGCCGGTTGGCAACCTCGAGGATGCGCCGCTCGGAGCGGCGGTTGACGGTCAGCGGGTGGGTCCGCACGCCCGCAGGCCCGCTCACCGCCGGGAAGGCGTCAGCGAAGTTGAGGATGTTGGAGACCGACGCACCGCGCCATCCGTAGATCGCCTGGTTGGGGTCGCCGACCGCCGTGACCGGGTGGCCCTCGCCGAAGAGCCGGCTCAGCATGATCGCCTGGGCGACGGAGGTGTCCTGGTACTCGTCGAGGAGGACGACCCTGAACCGGCGACGCTCGATCTCGCCGACCTCGGGCTGCTCGACCGCGAGCCGGGCGCCGAGCTCGATCTGGTCGGCGAAGTCCATCAGGCCGAGGTCACCCTTGAGCCGGCGGTACGACGCGACGAGGCCGAGGAGCTCGGCTCGCCGCTCGATCACGTTGAGCACGCCCGCCAGCGCGTCGACGTGGGTCTTGACCCGCTTGCCGGCATCGAGCTCCGCACGCGCCCGGGACAGCGCCTCACCGAACCGCTCGCGCGCCTCGGCATCGACACGGCGGACGTCGTCGGGACCGACGAGGTGCTCCGACATCGCGCCGTCGAGGGCGAGCAGGCCCTGGATCACCGCCGGCGGGTGGTCGGACAGGAGCCTCACGTCGCCGGTGTAGCGGTCGACCACACGCGCGCCGAGCTGGTAGCGCGCGGCGTCGGTGATGACACGGGTGTCGGGCTCGTGGCCGATGCGCAGGCCATGGTCGGCCAGGAGCGTCGAGGCATAGGCGTTGTAGGTCGCGACCGTCGGCTCGAGGACGTCCTCGGGCTCGCCGTCGTCGCCGATGACGGGCTCCATGACGCCGGCGCGCTGCAGCGCCTCGCGGATCCGGACCCGGAGCTCGGCGGCGGCCTTGGTCGTGAAGGTCAGGCCGAGCACCTCCTCCGGCCGCACCTGCCCGGTGGCGACGAGGTAGACCACCCGCGCGGCCATCAGCGTGGTCTTGCCCGATCCCGCACCGGCGATCACGACGGCCGGCTCGAGGGGTGCCGAGATCGCCTGCCACTGCTGGGTGCTCGGCGCGTAGTCGGTGCGCATGACCCGCTGGAGGTCCTCGGGGGAGCTGATCTCGATCGGAGTCATCACTGGGACACCACCGATCCGGCGGAGCGTGCAGGGCAGATCGCGGTGAAGGCGCAGCGCTCGCAGTGGGCGCCCGAGACGGCCGGGAACTGCTCGGACCTGACCAGCCGCGCGGTCAGCGCGAGCTGCTCCTGCAGCAGCCGCCGCTCGGCGCCCTCGGCAGCGTGCTGGGCCTGGCGCTGCACGGTGGCATCGGCGAGCCCGTCCTCCAGGCCGAGCTGGAGCAGCTCGGCGCCGCCCGAGCCCGCGCTGACGCCCTCCACGGCGCCGGCGTCGACGGCGTACTGGTACAGGGCGAGCTGGGTGTGGCGCTCGACGGCGGGGCCGGTCGGCTTGCTACGGCCCGTCTTGAGGTCGACGATCACCACGCGGCCGTCCCGGTCGAGCTCGAGACGGTCGGCGAAGCCGGTGAGACGGACCCGCTCCACCACACCGGACCCGTCGGCGGGCAGCTCGACCTCGACCGAGAAGCGGACCTCGGTGCCGAGCAGCTGGCGCTGGTTGGCGGCGTGCCAGACGAGGAACTTGAGCAGCCCCTGCCGGACCCGCTCGTGCTCACGGGCCGAGGACCACGGCGTGCGGAAGGCGAGCCGCCCCCACACGTGGTCGACCTGCTCCATGAGTACGTCGAGGTCGGGGGTCAGCTCGCCGGTCGCAACGCGCTCCGCGAGGGCGTGGACGAGCTGGCCGAGGTTGGCCGACTGGTGGGCCGCGCCTGCTCCCCCGGCCTCCCGCTCGAGGAACCACGCCATCGGGCAGGTCAGCACGCTCTCGAGCATGCTCGCCGAGACCGGAACCGGCTGGTCGGCCTCACGCACGGGCTGCTGGCTGCGGCTCGCTGCGCGGGTGCCCCACCAGGAGCCGGGGTCGGCCAGCGCGACACCTTCGGCCGCGAGCCGGGCCAGCCGCCGGGCAGCTGCGTCGCGCAACTCATCGGGCGCCTCCGGGTCGGCCAGCGTGCGCCGCAGCTCGGCGACCATGCCCCCGAGGGACAGCGGACGACGCGGACGCCCGGCGTGATGGCGGATCGGGAGACTCTCGGGTCGGTCGCGCACCACCTCGGTCGGGAACAGGTCGGTGAGGAAGCGCGAGGGCTGCTCCCCCTCGTCGTCCGAGGACTTCACCGCGGTCACGACGAGTCGCTCCCGGGCACGCGTGCACGCGACGTAGAAGAGGCGGCGCTCCTCCATCAGCAGCTCGCGGGTCGTGAGCGGCGGCTGCAGGACCGGCGCTCCCGACGGATCCGCCCCGATCAGGTCGGCGCCGAGGAGCGACGAACGACGCCGCAGGTCGGGCCAGCCGTCCTCCTGGACGTGGGCCACCACGACGAGACGCCACTCGAGCCCCTTGGAGCGGTGGGCCGTGAGGAGACGGACGGCGGCACCGCGGACGCCGCGGTCGGCGAGCGTGTCGCCGGGGAGCTCCTGGGCCACGAGCGTGGCCAGGAACGTCGCGACTCCGGTGTGGTCGCGCTGCTCCTCGACCCGGGCCGCCGCCTCGAAGAGGGCGCAGATCGCGTCGAGGTCGCGGTGGGCCCGGCGTGCCGCGGCGCCACCGGCCTCGACGCCGCGGCGCAGGCGAGCCGGCCAGGGGGTGCCGTCCCAGAGGGTCCAGAGCACCTCCTCGGCGGTCGCGCCAGCGACGACCTGGGCCCGCACCCGGACGAGCAGGTCGGCGAAGGCGCGGGCCCGGGTGACCTCCGGCCCGGTGAGCCCGTCGAGGAAGCCGGGCTCGACCACCGCGAGCCGCAGCAGCTCGCGCGAGGGTCGGGCGGTCGCTCCGGACTCGCCGGCGAGCGTCTTCTCGCGGGCCCGCAGCGCGCGGGCCAGGCGCCGGGCGTCGCCAGCGTCGAGCCCGCCGAGCGGACCGGTGAGGAGCGCCTCGGCGCGCGCGGCGCCGACGTGCTCGACCGACTCGGGGTCGTCGTCATCGAGGTGGACCGCCGCCCGGAGCGCGTCGAGGAGTGGCAGGACCGCCGGGTCCCGCACGAGCGGAAGGTCGTCGGAGGCGACCTCCACCGGCACGCCGGCGGCTGCCAGCGAACGCCGCAGCGCGGGGATCGAGGTGCGCCCCGAGCGGACGAGCACGGCCATCTCGTCCCACCCGACACCGTCCTCGAGATGTGCGCGGCGGAGCAGGTCGGCGAGGTGCTCGGCCTCGGCCCGCTCGGTGTCGAAGGTGCGGACCTCCACCGAGCCGTCGCCGTAGGTGCCCGGGAGCGCGACGGGGTCGAGGAACGCCTCCCGCGCCGAAGGCGGGATGGTGCCCTGCAGCGAGAGCCGGCTCGCGACCGCCTGACCCGCACGCAGCAGCCGGGGGCCGAAGCGCCGGGTGGTGCGCAGGGCCACCACGTCGGCCGGGGAGCCGTCGGCCTGCGGGAACGCCGTCGGGAACTCGAGGATGCCGCGCACCTCGGCCCCGCGGAAGCCGTAGATCGACTGGTGGGGGTCACCGACCACGGTCAGCGAACGGCCGTCGCCCGCGAGCGCACGGAGCAGGTCGACCTGACCGGGGTCGGTGTCCTGGTACTCGTCGACGAAGACGTGGCTGAACCGTGCGCGCAGCTCGGCGCGGTGGGTGTGCGCCTCGATCGCGGCACGGCGGATCAGGTCGGCGTAGTCGGTCGCCCCCTGGGCGTCGAGGACCGCGAGGTACTGGTCGAGGAAGGCACCGGCAGCGGCGAACGCCGGCAGGTCGTGGTCGCGCCCGAGCTGCGCGAGGCCGACGGGGTCGAGCCCCTTCTCACGGGCCCGGCCGAGGACCGCCTGGACCTCGCGAGCGAAGCCGCGCGTGCCGAGGGCACGCTGCAACGACGGCGGCCACGACACCGACTCGGGGTGGTCGCCGAGGAGCTCGCGGAGCACGACGTCGGCCTCGGGCGCGCTCAGCAGGCGCAGCGGCGCGTCGTAGAGCTCCTTGGGGGCGTAGGCCCGGATCAGGCCGTAGGCGAAGGAGTGGAAGGTGCTGCACATGGTAGCCGTCGTCGTGCGCCCGATGCGCGCGGTGACCCGGTCGCGCAGCTGCTCGGCAGCCTTGCGCGAGAAGGTCAGCGCGAGGATCGACTCGGGGGCGACGCCATCGCGCTCGATGCGGGTCGCGATCGCCTCGACCAGCGTCGTCGTCTTGCCCGTGCCCGGACCGGCGAGGACCAGCAGCGGACCCGCGGCGTGGTCGACGACCGCCTGCTGCGCAGCGTCGAGCACGACGGCCGCGGGGGCCGCCGCAGCCGGGGTCTCGAGCCGGTACGTCGTCACGCGGACAACCCTGACAGAGACCACCGACACGGGACGCACGAACGCCCCGGACCGCAGTGGTCCGGGGCGTTCGGGCTGTGGATCAGCGCAGGCTCAGTACGAGGGCTGCGACGGGTCGATCTGGTTGACCCAGGCCACGACGCCACCGCCGACGTGGACGGCGTCGGAGAAGCCGGCGCCCTTGAGGATCGCGAGCACCTCGGCCGAGCGGACGCCCGACTTGCAGTGCAGGACGACCTGCTTGTCCGACGGCAGCTTCTCGAGGGCCGAGCCGTTGAGGAAGTCGCCCTTGGGGATGAGCGTCGCACCGGGGATCCGGTTGATGTCCCACTCGACCTGCTCGCGCACGTCGACGAGGAAGATGTCGTCACGATCGTCGAGCCACTGCTTGAGCTGGTGGACCGAGATCGTCGAGCCGGCAGCCGCGTCGGCAGCCTCCTCGGAGACCGCGCCACAGAACGACTCGTAGTCGATGAGCTCGGTGACCGTGGCGTTCTCGCCGCAGAGCGCGCAGTTCGGGTCGCGACGGACCTTGAGCTTGCGGTACTCCATCTCGAGCGCGTCGTAGATCATCAGCTTGCCGACGAGCGGGTCGCCCATGCCGGTGAGCATCTTGATGGCCTCGTTGACCTGGATCGAGCCGATGCTCGCGCACAGCACGCCCAGGACGCCGCCCTCGGCGCAGGACGGGACCATGCCCGGCGGCGGCGGCTCGGGGTAGAGGCAGCGGTAGCAGGGCGCCTCGGCGGCGGCCTCACGCATGACCGGGTCGTCGGAGTTGCGCAGGCCGGCGGCGTACACCGAGGCCTGGCCGTCGAAGCGGTAGATCGAGCCCCAGACGTACGGGATGCCCAGGAAGTACGCCGCGTCGTTGACCATGTAGCGCGTCGCGAAGTTGTCGGTGCCGTCGACGATGAGGTCGTAGCCCTCGAAGATCGCGTAGACGTTGTCGTTGTCGAGGCGCTCGCCGTGGACGACGACCTTGACCAGCGGGTTGATCTCCTCGACGGACTCCTTCGCGGAGATCGCCTTCGGGCGGCCGACGTCGGACTGGCCGTGGATGATCTGGCGCTGCAGGTTGGACTCGTCGACCTCGTCGAACTCGACGATGCCGATCGTGCCGACACCGGCTGCCGCGAGGTACATCAGCGCCGGGGAGCCGAGACCACCCGCGCCGATCACGAGCACCTTGGCGTTCTTCAGGCGCTTCTGCCCGATCATGCCCACGTCGGGGATGATCAGGTGACGGCTGTAGCGGCGGACCTCGTCGACGGTCAGCTCGGCTGCCGGCTCCACGAGTGCGGGGATGGACACGCAAGGCTCCTCGGGTCGGAAAACTTCGGTCGTACGGCGGTTCAGGTCGGCCAACGCGGCGTACGGCGCCATTGTTCCCCACCGCCTCCCGCCCACCGTGCCGTGACCGAATCGCAACCAGCAGATGGCTGGACAGTGCACACATCGCGCGCTTGAGTCGGACCTGGCCCACGCCGACCCGCCCCGGCCTGCCTGACCGGCGCGGACAGCACTCTCGGAAGGCGACACACGTGAAGAGATTTGCCACCGGCCTCATGGCCGGGACCGCCACGCTGGCACTCGCAGCCACCACGCTGCCCGCGTCGGCCCAGGAGCCCACACCGCTCCAGGCGGAGCAGAAGCAGGTCCAGCGGACCGACAACCACCCCGGCCGCTCACCGCGAAGCAGGACCGCCTGAAGAAGAAGGCGCTCGCCCTGCTCGACAACGGCAAGGCCCGGCTCAAGGCCCAGCCCGACGGCGGCGCCACGGTCAGCCTCGGCGCCGGCCAGTACGTCGAGTTCCCGACCGCCGACAAGACCGACGAGGTCTGGACGATCCTCGCCGACTTCGGCACCGACTCGTCGGGGCGCTTCGGGCGCACCCCCGGCCCGGTCCACAACCAGATCCCCCAGCCCGACCGCACGAAGAACAACTCCACCCTCTGGGTCCCCGACTTCGACAAGGCCCACTACGAGAAGATGTTCAACGGGCCCGGGGAGTCCTTCGCCGACTACTACGCGAAGCTCTCGGGCGGGAAGTTCACTGCCCACGACACCGTCGAGGACTGGGTGACCGTCCCCCACAACGGCTCCTACTACGGCGACAACGCCGTCGAGGACACGGGTGGCTCCTGGAGCTTCATCGAGGACTCCGTCAACACCTGGTACGCCGACCAGCTCGCAACGGGCAAGACCTCCGCCGAGATCGACGCGTACCTGTCGCAGTTCGACAAGTGGGACCGCAACGACTTCGACAACGACGGTGACTTCAACGAGCCCGACGGCTACATCGACCACTTCCAGGCCGTCCACGCCGGCGAGGGCGAGGAGGCCGGCGCCGACCCCGACGCGATCTGGTCGCACCGGTGGTACGTCGACGGCGACCTCTACGGCCAGGCCGGCCCGACGGTCGGCGGCTCCCCCAACCTGCTGGGCGGCACGCAGATCGGTGGCTCGAAGTACTTCGTCGGCGACTACACCGTCGAGCCGGAGAACGGTGGCCTCGGCGTCTTCGCCCACGAGTTCGGCCACGACCTCGGGCTGCCCGACTACTACGACACCGATGGCGGCGAGAACGGCACGGCGTTCTGGACCCTGATGTCGTCGGGCTCATGGCTCAACCACGGCACCGAGGACATCGGCTCCGTCCCCGGTCTGATGGGCCCCGAGGAGAAGCTCTTCCTCGGCTGGCTCGACCACAGCACCGTCGGCCTCGGTGAGTCCGGCACCTACACGCTCTCCCCCAGCCAGAACACCGTCGACGGCCAGGACCAGGCGGTCAAGGTGGACCTGCCCGACGCACAGACGACCACGACGTACACCACGCCACCGGAGGGCGCCCATGCCTGGTGGTCCGGCCGGGGTGACGACCTCAACAACACCCTGACCCGGGCCGTCCCCGCCACCAGCAGGGTCGTCGTGTCGGCCGACGCGTGGTTCCAGATCGAGGACGGCTTCGACCACCTCTACGCGGAGTACTCCCTCGACGACGGCGCCACCTGGACGAAGGCCGGCAACGCGCTGACGGGTGCGTCGAAGGGCTGGACCAGCAAGCGCTGGGCCTACGACCCGAAGGGCAAGGCCTCGCTGTTCCGCTTCCGCTACCAGACCGACGGCGGCGTCAACGAGGCCGGCGCCTTCCTCGACGACATCTCGGTCGCCCCCGCGAAGGGCACCGTCTTCACCGACGGTGCCGAGGCCGGCCCGGGCGACTGGACGGCCCGCGGCTGGACGATCAGCACGGGCACGGAGACGAAGTCCTCGACGCGCTACTACCTCATCGAGAACCGTCAGTACGTCGGCTACGACGCCACGCTCGAGACCGGGCCGTACCAGTTCAGCGAGGCGGTCAGCCGCCCCGACTGGGTCGAGCACTTCCCGTTCCAGGACGGGATGCTGGTCTGGTACGTCGACGGGCGCTACCCCGACAACAACGTCAGCGCCCACCCGGGCGCGGGCGCGTCGATGGTCGTCGACGCCCACCCGACGCCGATGGCCTACTCCGACGGCACCCGCCCCAGCAACCGCCGACAGCCCTTCGACGCGACGTTCGGCCTCGACCCCGTCGACCCGGTCTGCCTGCACAAGCAGGTGCCGGACGCGTCGACGGCGGGCTACACGACGTACGAGGCGTGCGCGACGGACCTGGCCGCGAAGGCGACGTTCGACGACAGCAACCCGGACGCCTACTGGTCGGCGGAGAACCCGCAGAACTCGGTGCAGGTCGCGGGCCACGGCGTCCGTGCCACCGTCACCGGCCAGACGGGCAACGCGCTCACCGTGGAGGTGAGCAACCCCGCGGCGTGATCCGCCGCACTGTCGTGGCGACCCGACCGTCTAGGCTCTGGAGCAACAACCAGACGGGAGGGTCGCCATGACAGCTGGCGAGATCGACAGCGTGCCTGCGCGGGGTGCGCGACTGCCCCGCCACGCGCGCCGCGCGCAGCTGCTGGAGTCGGCCCTCGACGTCTTCGCGGCGCAGGGCTACCACGCCGCGGCGATGGATGACATCGCCGCCAAGGCGGGTGTCTCCAAGCCCGTGCTCTACCAGCACTTCCCGGGCAAGTTCGAGCTCTACCTGGCGCTCCTCGAGGCGGCCTGCGACGCGATCATCGAGAACACCCGGGCAGCCCTGCGCTCCACCCAGGACAACAAGCTCCGCGTGGCCGGCACCATGGCGGCGTTCTACGACTACGTCACCGCCGACAACAACGCCTTCCGCCTCGTCTTCGAGTCGGACGTGACCAGCGAGCCGCTGGTGCGTGCGCAGGTCGAGCGCGTGACCACCGAGTGCGCCGAGGCGATCACCGAGGTGATCGCCGAGGACACCGGCCTGCCCACCGAGGCCGCCCACCTGCTCGCCGTGGGCCTGGTCGGCATGGGCCAGGTCAGCGCCCGCTACTGGCTCAACGACCCCGGCTCGCTCAGCCTCGAGGACGCCACCGCCCTGATCTCCGGGCTCGCCTGGCGCGGCATCCGCGGCTACCCCCTTCACTGAACGACGCAGTACGAACAGGAGAACCATGGAAATCAAGATCGGCATCCAGAACGTCGTCCGCGAGGTCGTCATCGAGACCAACGAGACGCCCGATGCGGTCGAGAAGCAGGTCAGCGACGCCATCAACAACGGCGGCGTCCTCAACCTCACCGACGGTCGCGGCCGCCGCGTGGTCATCCCCGTCTCCACCCTCGCGTACGTCGACTTCGGTGGCGGCGTCCAGGGCCACGTCGGCTTCCGCTCCTGATCCCACCGCCAGCGGCGCCACGCGGGCGCCAACCGTTGCCAACGGCACCTGTTGACGGCAATGTGGCGGACAGCAGGGCTCGCCAACGGGGGCGAGCCCGTGGCGAAAGGCCTGTTCCATGATCGGAACCATCCTGACCGCACTGATCGCCGGCACGGTGATCGGCATCCTGGGCAAGTTCCTCGCGCCGGGCGGCCGTGACAACATCCCGCTCTGGCTGACCGTCCTGTGCGGCGTCGGCGGCGTCTTCATCGGCAGCTACGTCTACGCCGCGATCTTCGACTGCACCAACATGAACAACTGCACCAACGGCGTCGACTGGTGGCGCCACCTGTGGCAGATCGTCGTTGCCGCGATCCTCGTCGTGATCGCCGCGGGGATCACCGGCCGCAAGCGCGCCTGACCCCTCCACGACTGCAGCAGCCCCCGGTCCCGCCGTACGGCGAATCGGGGGCTGCTGGTCTTTTCGGTAGCATCGCAGATGTATGTGCGCGGTTGACCCCCATGTGAGTGGTCGGCCGCTGAGCCCCCTCAATGGAAGAACTGAAGACCGTGACCACTTTCCGCGACCTGGGCGTGCTGCCCCAGATCTGTGACGCCCTCGAGCGCAAGGGCATCACCGAGCCCTTCCCGATCCAGGAGATGACCCTCTCCGTCGCCCTCATGGGCACCGACCTCATCGGCCAGGCCCGCACGGGCACCGGCAAGACCCTCGCCTTCGGCATCCCGATCATCCAGCGCGTCATCACCAAGGACGACCCGGCGTACGCCGGCCTGGCGCAGGGCAAGCCGCAGGCGCTCGTCGTCGCCCCCACCCGCGAGCTCGCGCTCCAGGTCTCCAACGACCTCGAGCTCGCCGGCTCGGACCTCGGCGTCCGCGTCCTCACCGTCTACGGCGGTGTCCCCTACGAGGGCCAGCTCGACGCCCTCACCGCCGGTGTCGACGTCGTCGTCGGCACCCCCGGCCGCCTCATCGACCTGATGAACAAGCGCGCCCTCGACATCTCCCACGTGAAGTCGCTCGTCCTCGACGAGGCCGACGAGATGCTCGACCTCGGCTTCCTCCCCGACGTGGAGCGCCTCCTGCGCGACACCCCCGAGACCCGCCAGACGATGCTCTTCTCGGCCACGATGCCGGCGGCGATCATCACCCTGGCGCGCATGCACATGCGCCACCCGATGAACATCCGCGCCGAGTCCGCCGCTGACGAGCAGACCGTGCCGGCGACCGCGCAGTACGTCTACCAGGTCCACGACCTCGACAAGCCGGAGATCATCGGCCGCGTCCTGCAGGCCGACGACGTCGACAAGGTCGTCATCTTCACCCGCACGAAGCGCCAGGCCCAGCGCGTCGCCGACGACCTGACCGACCGCGGCTTCGACGCCGGCCCGCTGCACGGCGACATGGCCCAGGTCGCGCGCGAGAAGGTCATGCAGAAGTTCCGCGAGGACAAGGTCCGCATCCTCGTTGCGACCGACGTCGCCGCCCGCGGCATCGACGTCCGCGGCGTCTCGCACGTCATCAACTACAACTGCCCCGAGGACCACAAGACCTACGTGCACCGCATCGGCCGCACCGGTCGCGCGGGCGCCACGGGCACGGCGATCACGTTCATCGACTGGGCCGACCTGCAGAAGTGGAAGCTCCACAACAAGGCGCTCGACCTGCCGTTCGACGAGCCGGTCGAGACCTACTCCACCTCCCCGCACCTCTTCAAGGACCAGGGCATCCCGGAGGGCACCAAGGGCCGCATCAAGGCTGCTGCCCCGGTCGAGCGCAAGCCGCGCGAGGACCGTGGCGGCTCCGGCCGTGGCGGCTCGGGCGCCGGCGAGCGTCGCGAGGGCGACCGTCCGTCGGGCAACCGCGACCGCAACCGGACCCGCACGCGCAGTGGCCAGACCGTCGCCGGCGAGTCGGGCGCTCCGGCGTCCGCCGAGCCGAAGCAGGCCGACGGCGCCAAGGCCGAGGGCACCGAGGGTGGCGCCCCGTCCGCCAACCGCAACCGCAACCGTCGCCGCCGTCGTTCGGGCGGCTCGGGTGGTGCCGGTGCCGGCCAGGCTCCTGCCGCCGCGGGCGCCGAGGGCTGAGGCTCTCCCCCCTCACGCAGCGAACGCCGCGTTCCCCTCGGGGAGCGCGGCGTTCGTCGTCGGTGGGTCAGCGGGCGGCGCGGGCGACGAGCGCCTTGGCCACCTCGCGGTACGCCGCGGCGCCCTTGCTCGTCTTGCTGGTGGCGAGGATCGAGCGCCCGGCCGCCGGGGCCTCGGCGAACTTGATCGTCTTGGGGATCGGCGGCTCGAAGACGTCGAGCTCGTAGACCTCGGAGATCGTGTCGAGCACCTTGCGCGCGTGGTTGGTGCGGCCGTCGTAGAGCGTGGGCAGCACGCCCCAGACCTCGAGGCGGCGGTTGGTGAACCGGCGTACGTCGTGGACGGTGTCGAGCAGCTGGCCGACACCACGGTGCGAGAGCGTCTCGCACTGGAGCGGCACGAGCACGCCGCGGGCGGCCGTCAGGGCCGCGACCGTGAGCACGCCGAGCGACGGCGGGCAGTCGAGCAGCACCCAGTCGTAGTCGACCCCGGCCTCCTTGAGGTCCTCGAGGACACCCTTGAGCACCTGCTCGCGGCCCGTGCGGGTGAGCAGGTCGGCCTCGGCGCGGGCGAGCTCGATCGTCGCGGGCAGGAGGTCGACGCCGTCGTCGGTCGCGATGATCACCTCGCGGGCGTCGAGCCCCTTGGTCAGCACGTGGTGCACCGACGCGTCGAGGTCCTCCGGGTCGATGCCCAGCGAGAACGTCAGGCAGGCCTGCGGGTCGAGGTCGACGAGCAGGACCTTGTGGCCGGCCTCGGCCAGGGCAGCGCCGAGCGAGGCGACGGTGGTCGTCTTGGCGACGCCACCCTTCTGGTTGGCGATCGCGAGCGTGGTGGTCATCGCGGCCATTGTGCCCGAAGGGTGGGCCAGATCACGCGGTGACCGCCCTGTGTCCTGCGTGCACGGCAGATGACTACGCTGGCGCGCATGGCTGACCACGACCACGCGCACGACGACGCCCACCAGCACGACCTCCTCCCGATGGCGGGCGAGGAGTCCGGCGGCTGCGGTGACGGCTGCGCCTGTGGCCAGCCGCAGACCGCGCTCGTCACCGGCGCGACGGCCGGCATCGGCCACGAGTTCGCGCGCCAGCTCGCGTCGTACGGCTGGAACCTGGTGCTCGTCGCGCGCGACGAGAAGCGGCTCACCGAGGTCGCCGAGGAGCTCCACTCGGCGTACGACGTCAACGTCGAGGTGCTGGCAGCCGACCTCGCCGACCCCGAGCGCCGGGCCGCTGTCGCCGGGCGCCTGGCCGACCGGGACAACGCCGTCGACCTGCTGGTCAACAACGCGGGCTTCGGGCTGAAGGAGAAGTTCCTCGACAACCCGATCGCCGAGGAGCAGCGCATGCACGACGTGCTGGTCACCGCGGTCCTCGAGCTGTCCCACGCGGCGCTCGGCGTGATGGCCGAGCGCGGGCACGGCGGCATCATCAACGTGTCCAGCGTCGCGGCGTTCATCCCGCGCGGCACGTACTCGGCAGCAAAGGCCTACGTCAACAAGTTCAGCGAGTGGGCGCACAACGAGTACGGCCCGCAGGGCGTGGCCGTCATGGCGCTCTGCCCCGGCTTCACGAAGACGGAGTTCCACGGCCGGCTCGGCATCGACCGCGACGCCTCCGCCCCGAAGTGGATGTGGCTCGACGTCGAGCGCCTGGTCGCCGACGCGATCAAGGACTTCGAGAAGGGCAGGATCTTCTCCATCCCGTCGAAGCGCTACAAGGCGATGGTCACCGTGTCGCGCGTCGTGCCCGGTGGCGTGAAGCAGAAGCTGCAGTCGCTCGGCCGGAAGTGACGCTCAGGCGCGCACGAACGCCCGCACCGCGTCGGCCACCATCTGCACCGCGATCGCGGCGAGCAACAGGCCCGAGATGCGCGTGACCAGCAGGACGCCGCTCGGGCGCAGCACGCGCATGATCGGCACCGAGAAGCGCATCGCCGCGTAGATGCACAGATGCACGCCGATGATGCCGAGCGCGACGGCGGCGAAGCTCGGCACCGAGTCGATCTCCTTGACGAAGAGCATCGTCGCGACGATGGCGCCGGGCCCGGCGAGCAGCGGGGTGCCCAGCGGGACCAGGGCGACGTTCTGCTCCTTGTTGCCGGTGAGGGCGGAGTCCTCCCCGCCCATCAGCAGCTCGAGGGCGACGAGCAGGAGCAGCAGGCCACCGGAGCACTGCAGCGCGGGCAGCGTGATGTGCATGTACTCGAGGATCTGCTGGCCGAAGACCGCGAAGACGGTGATCACCAGCAGGGCCACGGAGGGCGCCTGCCACGCTGCGCGACGGACGGCCTGCGGGCTCCGGCCCGAGGTGAGCGCCAGGAAGACCGGGATCGTGCCCGGCGGGTCCATGATCACGAAGAGGGTCACGAAGACCTCCGTGAGCAGCACGACGTCGAGGACCGAGCTCACGGGCGGACCACCTCGGGGGTCGGGCGGCCCGAGGCGGTGGCAGCGGCTGCTGCACGCTCGAGCAGGCGGGAGTACTCGTCGGGAGCGGTCGTGTTGCAGCCCAGGTCGTGACCGACCTTGCCGAGGCCGTGGTGGTCGCTGGAGCCGGTGACCACGAGGTCGAGGTCATGCGCGATCGCGCGGAGCTGGTCGCGCGCCGCGGGCTCGTGGTCCTCGTGGTCGACCTCGACGCCGGTCAGGCCGACGGCGGCCAGCTCGGCGAAGCCGGCGGCGTCGAGCGGCCCGGGGTCGTTGGCCCTCCCCCACGCGTGGGCGACGACGCTGACGCCGCCCGCGTCCATCACCGTGCGGATCATCGGCTCCAGCGGCGCGGCGTAGCGGTCGACGTACGCCGGGCGGCCGGGCCGCAGCAGCTCGTCGAACGCCTGCTCGCGGTCGCGCACGACGCCGGCTGCCACGAGGGCGTCGGCCACGTGCGGACGGCCGACCGCCGCCGCGTCGCCGGACACCCGGCGTACGTCGGCGTCGGTGAGCTCGATGCCGAGCTCGTGGAGCTTCGCGAGGATGCCCGGCACGCGGGAGTTGCGGCCGTCGAGGATCTTCTGGAGCGCGTTGACCAGCGGCTCGTACGCCGGGTCGGGCAGGTAGGCGAGCAGGTGCACGTCGCGCCCGCGGTGGCGGCAGCTGATCTCCATGCCGCGCACGAGCTCGAGGCCGACCTGCTCCGCGGCGGCGACGGCTTCGTCCCAGCCACCCGAGGTGTCGTGGTCGGTGATCGCGAGGACGTCGAGCCCGGCGGCCTTCGCCGCCTCCACGAGCTCCGTCGGGGACTGGGTCCCGTCGCTCACCCGCGAGTGGGTGTGGAGGTCGATGCGCACCCGAGCAGCCTAGGGGACGCGGGCCCTCACCACTCCGGCGCGACGCCTCCGAAGGGCACGGCGAGGAGTGGCGGGCCGATCGCGTCGGCCGGGGAGAGCGCCCATGGCTGCTGGAGCATGAGCACCGCGGAGGCGGGCCGGAGCACCACCCAGAGCCAGCGTCCGTCGGCCTCGCCCGCGAGCACGGAGCGGTCCAGGTCGCCACGGCCCTGGTGCGTCGAGATCGTCCAGAGCGGCACCGTCGACTGACCGACCCGCACGCGGGCGTCAGCGGGCCGGTTGCCGATGTCGGCGCCGGGGTCGGACCAGACGGTGCCGGCGACCTCCGCGCCGAGTCCGCAGCCGGGCTCCTCCGCCACGACGTGCATCGAGACGCCGCCGTCGTCGGGGTTGATCCCCTCCAGCTTCACGGCCGTGCCGTGCACGCGCTCCCCGGTGCCGCGCGCGGTGAAGTCTGCGACCCGCCATCCCGGCGGGAGCGGCCAAGGCAGGTAGGTGGGGAATCCGGAGGTCCGGGCCAGGTGCTCCGCGAAGGCGGCGTACGACGGAGGCTCGGGCCGCCGGCGAGGTTCCGGCGCCATGACCCCACGGTAGACCCGCGGGGACCACCGCCGACAGGGCATCAGCCCGCGGTGAGCACCTCGAACGTGCCGAAGACCGTGCGCAGGCGGTGGACCCGCATGACGTCGGTGAACCCCGCCGACTCCATCAGCCCCGGCACCCGGCCCTCGACGTTGCCCTGCGTGTTGGAGACGCCGTCGAGCAGCTGCACCGGCACGAACGCCGCCCGCATCAGCGGGTCGTGCGGCCTGCCCCAGTCGCCGATCACCAGCAGGCCACCGGGCCGCAGCACGCGGCGCATCTCGCGCAGCGCATCGGCCTTGGCCTCCAGCGGGAGGTGGTGCAGGACGAGCGTGCAGACGACGACGTCGAGCGAGCCGTCGGCGTACGGGAGGGTCGCGGCGGAGCCGACCTGCCAGCCCACGTCCGCGGCGCCGGGCTTCGCGCGGGCCAGGTCGAGGATCGCGGGGTCGAGGTCGACCCCGGAGACGACCCCGTGACCGAGCCGCGACGCGAGCGCGATCGCGAGCGTGCCCGTGCCGCAGCCGACATCCAGCACGGACCGCGGGCGCCGCTCGGCGACCAGCTCCACGATCCGCGGGCGCCAGTGCGGCTCACGCATCGAGAGCGCGATGGCGGTGTCGTAGAACCGCGTCAGGCCGGCGAAGCCCAGCGCGGGCACATGGTCCTCGACGCGGGAGCGACGGCTCATGCGTTCCAGCGCAGCATGACCGGGGTCTCGCGCTCCCAGCCGAGGACGGAGACCGTCGAGGTGTCGAGCCGGAAGTGCGAGCCCGCGCTCACCGGCAGCCCGAGCCAGCGCGCGGTGAGCACGCGGAGCGCGTGGCCGTGGCCGAAGACCAGCGTCCGGCCACCGGAGCGGGCGCGGGCCACGACGCGGTCGAGCCGCTCCCCCACCTCGGCGGCCGTCTCACCACCCGGCGACGGGTGCGTCCACACCGTCCAGCCCGGCACGGTCTCGCGGATCTGGGGCGTGGTGATGCCCTCGTACGCGCCGTAGTCCCACTCGACCAGGTCGTCGGTCACCTCGGCATCCGGGAAGCCGGCCAGCTCCGCCGTACGCCGGGCGCGCAGGCGCGGCGACGTGAGCACGAGGTCGAACTCCTGGCGCGCGAGGCGGTCAGCCAGGCCCTTGGCGACGGCCTCGCCCTCGGCCGTGAGCGGCAGGTCGGTCGTCGAGGTGTGCTTGCCGGTCCTGGACCAGGCGGTCTCACCGTGTCGCACCAGCCAGAGCTCAGAGGTCATGAATCCACCCTAGGGCCGGGAAGCCCGGCCGGCGTGCACGCACCTAGGCTGCGGCCGTGACGACGACTGCGCGGCTCCACCCCGGCTCGTTCCTGCTCGGCTCCACGCGCGAGCTCCTGGCCAACCAGGTCGACTTCCTCGCCTCGACGTACGACGGCGAGCACGACGTGGTCCGGTTCCGGATCGGCCCACCCGGACCGCTGCGCCGCGAGCTGCACGCCGCCCACAGTCCCGAGGCGGCCGAGCAGATGCTGAGCGCGAAGACCTTCGCGGGCTGGCGCAAGGACAACGTCTTCTACGACGAGATCCGGTTGGCGCTCGGCAACGGCATCCTCACCGCCCAGGACGACGACTGGCTGCGCCAGAAGCGCTTCATCCAGCCGGTCTTCACCCGTGCGCGGGTCGACGGCTACCTCGAGGCGATGGTCGACGAGATCGCGAAGACCATCGAGGAGTGGGAGCAGCGCGACGAGACCGAGGTCGACCTCCACGTCGAGATGACCGAGCTGACGCTGGCGATCGTCGCGCGCACGCTCTTCGGCGACGACCTCCGCGAGCTCGCCGAGGAGGTCAGCGACTGGTCGCCCGTCGCCAACGCCGCGATCCTCGGCCGCGTCGCCCTGCCGGCCCGCGTACCGCTCTCCTGGCCGCTGCCGGTCAACCGCACCATCCGCGACGCCCAGCAGCACCTGTACGCCGTCTGCGACGAGATCATCCGTCGCCGCCGGGCCGGCATCGACGTCGGCGACGACCTGGCCAGCCTGCTGATCGAGGTCCGCGACGGGGCCGACGCGCTGAGCGACGACGAGATCCGCGACCAGATGCTGGTCTTCCTGCTCGCCGGTCACGAGACCACCTCGACCAGCCTGACCTTCGCGCTGCACCTGCTGGCGAAGCACCCCGACGTGCAGGCGCAGGTGCTCGACGAGGTGCGGTCGGTGCTCGGTGACGCCAGCCCGACGCCCGCCCAGGCGCACAGCGGCCTGCCCTACACGACCGCAGTCCTCAAGGAGGCGATGCGGCTCTACCCGGCGGCGCCCTTCACCGGACGCCGTGCGGTCGAGGACACCGACCTGTGCGGCGTACGGGTGCCGGCGGGGTCGGACGTCGTCGTCTCCACGTGGTCGATCCACCGCCGCGCCGACCTGTGGCCGGACCCCGAGCGCTTCGACCCGACGCGCTTCCTCGGGGACGCGGAGAAGGGCCGCCACCGCTACGCGTGGATGCCGTTCGGCGCCGGCCCGCGGGCCTGCATCGGCCAGCACTTCTCGATGCTCGAGTCGGTCGCCGCGCTGGCCATGCTGGTGCGCGCCTTCGAGCTCGAGGACCTCACCGGCGGCGACGTGCGGGTCGCCTCGGCGATCACGCTCTTCCCGCTCGACCCGGTGCGGACCCGGGTCACGCCGCGCTCCTGAAATGCAGTCTCCGCCTGAAGGCGTGCACGAGCACTCCCTCAGCGGACGACCTCAGGCTCAGCGCGGGATGAAGACCCAGTAGTCCAGGTCGAGCAGCACGCCGTCGGCGTACTTGCCCTCGTCGTTGCGCAGCGTCATCGACTCGTCGCGGCCGCTGGTCGCGACCAGGCGCAGGCGCAGGGCGCCGACCGTCTCGCTGACCTCGGCCTTGTCGAGCACCTCCGACCACGCGTAGACCGTCGTGCCGGCGAACGCCGGGGCGACGTGCGAGCCGCCGTTGATCGCGGAGATCATCTGGGCGTTGGCCAGGCCGTTGAAGGAGAGCGCGCGGGCCATCGAGATCACGTGGCCGCCGTAGATCAGGTTGCGGCCGTCGGGGCGCGCCTCCTTGTTGAAGTGCACCTTGGCGGTGTTCTGCCACAGGCGGGTCGCCTGCTGGTGCTCCGACTCGGTCAGCGTCACGCCGTCGACGTGGTCGATCTTCTCGCCGACCGCGTAGTCGTCGTAGCGGAACGGCTCACCCGCCAGCCCGAAGTCGTACGCCGCGAAGTCCAGCCCGGCGGGCACCTGCAGGTCCGCCGGGGCGACGACCTTCGCGAGCTCGGGCAGCACGACCTCGGGGGCCGGCGCGTCGACGTCGCGCTTGTGGACCATCACCCAGCGGACCCAGTCGAGTGCGACCTCGCCACGCTGGTTGGTGGCGGTCGAGCGGACGTAGACGACGCCCGACTTGCCGTTGGAGTTCTGCTTGAGGCCGATGACCTCGGACTTCGTCGCCAGGGTGTCGCCGGGCACCACCGGCTGGTGGAAGCGGAGCTCGGCGTAGCCGAGGTTGGCGACGGCGTTGAGCGAGACGTCCGGGACGGTCTTGCCGAAGGCGATGTGGAAGGCGATGAGCTCCTCGACCGGGTGCACCTCGAGGCCGCACTGCGCGGCGAAGACGGCCGACGACGGGATCGCGAAACGGGTCGGGTAGAGCGAGCCGTAGACGGCGCGGTCGCCCTCGGTGACGGTGCGCGGCACGGCGTGCTCGATCACCTGCCCGATGGTGAAGTCCTCGAAGAAGTTGCCCGGGTTCGTCTTGCTGGCGCTCATGGGCAGCATCCTGCCGCACGACCCTTGCGCGCAGGCCCGCTGTCCGTCGTGACATCGGCCTCAGCGAGCTGCTCCCCGCACCTAGAATCAGCGTCGTGCGCGCCCAACTCCGCCAGACACTGGCCACCGTCGGCCTCGTCCTCGTGCTCGTGCTGGTGGGCGGGGCACTGCTCATCGCCCCGCGGCTCGCGGGCGACAAGACCCCGCCGGCGGCCGGGGCTCCCGCGCCCACGCCCACGACCGGTGCTCCCGGCACCGCCCTGCCCTCCCCCGGCACCGACGAGTTCGACAAGATCTTCAAGGACGCACCCTCCCCGGCTGCGCTCCGGCGCACCATGAAGCGCAAGGGGCTGGTCCCCGTCGGCGGGCCGCCCCCGACGGTCTCGCTCGACGTCAGCGTGGCGTCGTTCAACGTTCTCGGCGCCAGCCACACCCGCGGGCCGGAGCGCCGCAAGCGCTTCGCCGGTGCCCTCGCGCGCGTCCCCGGCCAGGTGGCCATGCTCGACCAGCGGTCGGTCACGATCGCGGGCCTGCAGGAGTTCCAGACCCCACAGGTCCACGGCTTCCTCGCGCGGACGCGCGGGCAGTGGGAGGTCTATCCCGGCGTGAGCATGGGCCCGCTCCTCGCCGACAACTCGCTCGCCTGGCGCAAGGACACCTGGGAGGCGGTCGAGCGCCGGATCGTCGAGATCCCGTACTTCGGCGGCAACCCGCGCGGCATGCCCTACGTCCTGCTGCAGAACCGCACGACCGGCCATCGGGTGTGGGTCGCCAACTTCCACAACCCGGCCAACATCGGCGGCAACTTCGCGCGCTTCCGCGCCGCCGCCCTCAGCATCGAGGCGCAGCTCGCGAAGCGGCTCGGCGCCAACGGCACCCCGGTGATCTTCACCGGCGACATGAACGACCGGCAGGCCTTCGCCTGCCCCTTCACCGCCGAAAGCGGGATGCACTCCGCCGACGGGGCGCGCACCGACGCGGCCGGCTGCCACCTCCCGCCGCGGCTCAACGTCGACTGGATCCTCGGCAACCGCAAGGTCAGGTTCTCGCAGTTCCTCGCCGACTTCGCCGCCCAGCACCGCCGGCTCACCGACCACCCGCTCATCACGGCGGTGGCGACCCTGCCGGCCGTCAGCAACGCGGCCGAGTGCCGCTTCGGCGCCTCGACGAAGGGCTACCTGTGGTTCTGCCCGCGCACGCGGCACTGAGCCCGGCGCACTGAGCCCGCGGCACTGAACCCCGGGGCGTCAGCCCTTCAGCGGGTCGCCGACACCCTCGCGGTACCGGTCCAGGATCTCGGCCACGGCCTTCTCGTCACGGTCCTGGACAGGGAGCAGCAGCTCCATCATCACGTCACAGAGCTCGGCGACGCGCAGGTTCACCCGGCGGCACTCCTGCACCTCCTGCTCGAGCACCTTGACGCGGTTGCGGAGCGTGCGGCGGCTGATCGCGCGCTGCTTCACCGACTCCATGACATCACCATCCTGACGATCGACTTCTCGTTGCTGCCGCCGGCGACGCCCGCCTCGGCCTCTGACAGGTGCTCGACGTGCTCCACCACGCCCTTGCTCGCCGCGACCAGGTCCGCGAAGGCGGCCTCGCGCAGGGGCCGGACGCCGAGCGCGCGGCTGTGCTCCGTCGGCGCGACGTACGCCTGCACGACGGCCTTGCCCGTGTCACGGGTGAGCATGCGCGCGAGGCGCAGGAAGTTGCGGCGGCCGTAGGAGTCCGTGGCGTCGAGCAGGTGGTGCGCCAGCACGACCCGCGGGCCCGGCACCCGTGCGATGCGCGCAGTGGTCTCCATCAGCGAGCGGAGCTCGAGCAGGTTGCACCAGAGCACGTTGACGCTCGCGCCCGTGCGTGCGGAGATCCGCATCGCCTTGCGGAGGTCCGGCTGGAAGTAGTCGAGCGCCCACACCGACGGCGCTCCCTCACGCGAGAGCCACGCGGCGTCGCGGCCGCCGCCACAGCCGACGTCGACGTACGTCGGGGCGTCGGGGGTCTGCTCGCGTGCCCACTCGACGAAGGTGCTCCGGCGCTCCGCCACGACCTCGGCGCGGGCCGCGCGGCGCTCCCAGCGCGTGTCCAGGCCGACGCGGGTGCCACGGAACCAGCCGTTGAGGCGGCGCTGCGTGCTCACCGGCGTCGTGAACTTGTACGCCGGGTCGGGCACGCGCCAGCTCTCGCCGTACATCGCCTCGAGGAGGTGCTCGGGCTCGGCCGGGACGGGGACGGAGCGGCCCGCGAGCTGCGCGGTGGTGCGCGGGTAGAGCCACTCGTCACGGAAGGGGTGGCCGACCTCGCCCATGAGGTACAGCTTCCCCTCGCGCTGGAAGCCACCGAAGACGTCGAGGCCGCGGGTGGCGCCGTCGTTCTCCTTGACGAGGACCTTGAGGCCCATGCCGCTGTAGCGCTGCACGGTGTAGCCCATGTCCTGGAGGCTGCGCTGGAGGTCGAAGGACTCACGGATGACGTCGGCGGGCTCGCTGTAGGGGCTGACGTAGCCGATGTCGGCGTCGGAGTCGTGGCCGATGAAGTCCTGGTCGCGGACGGCCCCGAGGAGGGTGCCGTAGGCGACGAAGGGCCGCACGCCCGCCTTCTCGAGGGCCTCGAGGACCTCCTCGAGCGCGTCGAGGAGCGGCTCCATCTCGGCGCCGTCGCGCTGCCCGAAGAGGTGCGAGAGACGCATGCTCTTGTCGAGGCCGACCGGGTTGCCCGCCTTGTCGACGACGGACACGACGCCCTCGCCGTCGCCGAGCACGGCGCTCGTCTCCGCGAAGACCGTGCCGTCGACCGGCGAGACCAGCGAGACCTCGACCGCGCCGTTGAGGAACCGCCTCAGCTGGTGGGGCCAGGCGAAGAAGCGCTCGCCGCCGCGCGAGGTGGTGTCGCGCCCGGTCCAGAACGAGAAGACGCGCTGGCCACCGAAGGCCACGTTGACCGGGAAGTCCCCGGAGGAGCCGCTCACGAAGAGCCCCTGGTCGTCCACCCGCAACCGGCGAATCCGCCCCTGATGCCCGTCGCTCGCTGCCACCCGCGCAGTATAGGGAAGCGTTCGCGGGCCGCCCCTATACTTCCGCGAGTGATCGTCACCGTGAGCACCGTCAAGGACAACCTCGACAACGTCCAGCGGTTCGTCCGCGGCAACCTGGCCGGCGGCGTCGACCACATGATCGTCTTCCTGGACGCCCCGGCGCGGGACGTCGAGGCCTGGCTCGCCACCGTCGAGCACGTCACCTGCATCGTGACCGACAAGTCCTGGTGGCAGGGCGAGCGCCCGCCGCTGCTCAACCGCCGCCAGCGGGTCAACGCCAACCTGGCCCGCGCCGCGCTCTCGATCGCCGACTGGGCCGAGTGGATCTTCCACATCGACGCCGACGAGGTCGCCCAGATCGACCGCGCCGCCCTGGCCGCCGTGCCGGCCGACCGGCCCGCCGTACGCCTGCAGCCGCGGGAGGTGGTCAGCGAGCTCGAGCCGGCCGGCGTGCCGATGCGGTTCAAGCGGCTCCTCGAGGACGACGAGCTCCAGCTCCTCGTCACGCTGGGCCTGCTGGCCGAGCCGACCAACTCGCTCTTCTTCCGCAGCCACATCGCGGGCAAGGTCGGGGTCCGGCCCTGCCTCGACCTGGCCCTGAAGTTCCACAGCGCCACCGACGACACCGGCGTCAACATCCCGACCGTCAACGACCCGGCGTTCACCCTGCTGCACTACGAGTCGTACTCCGGCGACGAGTTCGTCCGCAAGTGGACCAACATGGTCACCTCGGGCCCGTCGATCCACTTCGGTGCCCACCGCATGAAGATCGCCACCGCGCTCAAGGTGCTGGTCACCAGCGACCTGCCGGCGCCGGTCAAGGAGAAGTACCTCACCCAGATCTACCGCGAGCACATGGAGGACCCGATCGAGGTCCTCGGCGACCTCGGCTTCCTCGTCGACGTCGACCCGCTCCAGGGCACGCACCGTCCCGCCCCGCTCCCGACCGGGGCGCGCGAGCAGCTCGACACCGTGCTGGGCGCGATGCGCGACCTGCCGAAGCGCCACTACCTCCACGAGCGGGCGAGCATCCCCGAGGTGACCCGCACCCTGACCCAGATCGTGCCGGGCAGCACCCCGCGCCTGCACGCCAGCACCGGCTGGGTCGCGCCCAGCAAGCAGGCCCAGGCCGACGCCGGCCTGCGCGGACGGCTGCGCCGGCGCACGCGCTGACAGCAGCACCGCCCCGCAGCCGGTCGGCTGCGGGGCGGTGCTGTCAGTGCTGGTCGACTGCGGGTCGGCTCAGGCCATGCCGTGGGTGTGGTAGTCCCACACCCACTTCCAGTTGTCCAGGTAGCGGTCGTAGATGGAGCGACGGTAGATCTGGAACAGGATCTCGTCGCCGTACTGGCCGCCGTTCTGGAAGTTGCTCGAGCCGGTCATCACGATCCGCTTGCCGGTGGCCGTGCCGTAGTGGCCGTGGATCAGCGTGAGCTTCTTGTGGCTGTACAGGTCGATGATGCCGTCGCCGTCGGTGTCGTACCCGGTGCTGCGCGTGGGCACTCGGCCACGGCCCGTGGGCGCGAAGAGGATCGACCGCATCGACTTGGACATGAAGCCGACCATGATCTTGACGTCGCAGCCGTGGTCGTAGAGGTACTTCAGGCGCCGGGCGATGATGCCGCCACGCTCGCCGTCCCAGGCGTGCATGTCGACGCGGATCTTGGTCCGCCCGTCCGAGGTGCTGGCACCCTTGCAGCTGACGGGGCGCAGGAGCCGGATGATCGGGTCGCGGTACGGCGTCCACTCCGTCTCGGGGGTGGCGACCGGGTCCTTCGGGAACGGCATGACCTCGAGGTTGTACGACGTGCCGAAGGACTGCACGAGCCGCATGGGCTTGGCCCAGCGGTCGGCCGCCATCTGCTGGAAGACCATGTCGAGCGTCTTGTGGAGCGAGTACGCCTTGTTGACCGTGAAGAGGTCGTTGAACTGGTTGTCGGTGCCGTTGCGCTTCATGTTCAGCGAGCCGAGCATCACGACGTTGGTCGCGGCTCCGGTCTGCGAGAACAGGATGAACTTGCTGTGGTTGACGTCGCCCTGGCCACGGCAGCTCGCCGTGCACTGGTAGAAGAACGTCGCCTTCGTGCGGTCCGTGCCGAACCGGTTCTTCAGCCGCACCTGCGCCGGCGGCAGCTCGTGGTTGTTGGTGATCACCTGGACGTGGACCCCGCGGCCCCGCGCGTTGACCAGTGCGTCGGCGACAGGCCAGCGGTCGAAGGAGAACATCGACATCTTGATGTAGGAGCCCTTGACGGCGTGGTTGATCGCGCCGATGACCTGCTGCTCCAGGATGTACTGCTTCGCGCCCTCACGCGGGACGTTGAACTTCACGCCCGGCGTGGGCATCCACGTCGCCGCCGAGGCACCGGGGATCGTGCCGGGGCCGGCCGGCGCCATGAGGCTCAGGAACAGGACCAGGGCCACGACGGGCGTGGCGACCAGGGCCCGGCTGGGCCGCGCGCGGCGGCGCGCGACGTCAGGGGTGGCGAGGGCAAACATGCCGAGCAATATACGTAGCGTCGCGTGACGCTTCCTAATCTATCGACTACTTGCCGGCGTGACGCTGCGCACGACGGAACCAGCCGCGCACGGGCTCCGGCTCGGGTTCGGCGGCCGCGGCCGGCGGAGGATTCCGCAGCGCCCGGATCGTCTTCGCCTGCTCACGGCGGTCCTCGAGCATCGTCGCGATCAGTGCCCCGGCAGCCTCGAGCATCTCCGCCTCGGTCACCGACTCGAGCTGCCGCGACGCGGGGAGCTCCTCGGGCACGAGCAGCGCCGCGGGGTCGCCGGCCACGTGGAAGCCCCGCTCGGTGATGAGCCGGACCGCAGCCTCCGCGCGGCTGCGGCACTCCTGGAGCAGGTCCTCGGGCAGGCCGAACCGCTCCCTCTTCTGTACGGCGAGGTGCTGCTCGGCGAGGTAGCCACGGATCCACACGCCGCGGTCGATCGCCTTGCGGAACTCGCTGAGGTGCGCGTTGACCCGGCGCAGGAGCTCGACCTGGACCACGCCGAGCGACGGGTTCGCCGGCGCCGGGGGCGCGGCGTACGTGTCGGGGAGGCCGAGGACCTCGCGGAAGTTCTGCCAGTGGCGGTCCGCGGGCTCGGAGCGCCCGGGCATCGGCAGGAGGTGGACGTGGTCGGCGGGGAGGGTCGAGGTCCACCGCTCGAGGACCCCGCGGAGGTCCCACGTGCGCCACCCGAACTCGGAGTTGTCGTCCGTGGCGGCGAGCGTGCGGAGGTCGACGAGGCCGCCGTTCTTCACCTGCTCCTGCCACCCGGCGGTCAGCATCGCGGCGGTGTGGCGCGCGGTCACGATGACGTGGACCTCGGCCGGCGCCAGGCGGGCGATCGCGCGCTCGGCCTGCTCCTGCGACGCGCCGCAGAAGAACTCGTGCGAGAGGAGGGCGTCGCCCTCGTGCTCCTCGATCGCGGTGGCGAGGCGCTCCCAGGCGCCCGGTGCACGCGGAGCGCGCTGGGTCAGGTCGCGACCCTGCACCTCGAGGGCAGCCCAGAGGTGCTCGCGGTGCCCGCGTCCCGGCAGGAGGAGCCCGTCGGCGCGAAGGGCCTCACGGTTGTCCCACAGGACACCCTGCAGGTACGTCGTGCCTGTCTTCGGCAGGCCGATGTGCCAGAAGACCCTTCGCGCCATCACTCACTCCTCGAGCCGGGACCAGCGGGTGCCTGTCAGAGCGCGTACTCCTTGAGGAGCTGGCGACCGATGATCATCTTCTGGATGTCGGACGTGCCCTCACCGATCAGCATGAACTTGACCTCGCGCATGAGGCGCTCGATCTCGTACTCCTTGGAGTAGCCGTAGCCACCGTGGATCCGGAAGGAGTCCTCGACGACCTCGTTGGCGTACTCCGCGGCGACCATCTTGGCCATGCCGGCCTCGACGTCCATGCGCTTGCCGGTGTCCTTGAGGCGGGCGGCGCGGACCATCATCGAGTGGCTGACCTCGACCTTGGTCGCCATCTCGGCGAGGCGGAAGAGGATCGCCTGGTGCTCGGCGATGGCCTTGCCGAAGGTCTTGCGCTGCTGGGCGTAGGCGACACCGAGCTCGAAGCCGCGCCAGGCCAGGCCGCAGGCACGGGCGGCGACGTTGACGCGGCCGACCTCGACACCGTCCATCATCTGGAAGAAGCCCTTGCCGGGCGTGCCGCCGAGGATCTGGTCCGCGGCGATCTTGTGGTCCTCGAGGATGAGCTCGGTCGTCTCGACGCCCTTGTAGCCCATCTTGTCGATCTTGCCGGGGACGGTGACGCCCTGGGCGGTCTCACCGAAGCCGGCCTCCTTCTCGACGAGGAAGGTGGTCATGTTCTTGTAGACCGAGTCGGCACCCTCATCGGTCTTGGTCAGCAGGGCGACGAGCGTCGACGAGGCGCCGTTCGTGAGCCACATCTTCTGGCCGGTGATGGAGTACGAGCCGTCGTCGAGCTTGGTGCCCTTGGTCGCGATGGCGGAGACGTCGGAGCCGAGGCCCGGCTCGGACATCGAGAACGCGCCACGGACCTCGCCGGTCGCCATGCGCGGGAGGTACTTCGCCTTCTGCTCCTCGGTGCCGTGCTGCATGAGCAGGTAGGCGACGATGAAGTGCGTGTTGATGACGCCGGAGACGCTCATCCAGCCGCGGGCGATCTCCTCGACGACGAGCGCGTAGGTCAGGATCGACTCACCCAGGCCACCGAACTCCTCGGGGATGGTGAGGCCGAAGACACCGAGCTCCTTGAGGCCGTCGATGATCTCCTGCGGGTACGTGTCGGAGTGCTCGAGCTCCTGCGCGACCGGGATGATCTTGCTGTTCACGAACTGGCGGACGGTGGACAGGATCTCCTGCTGGATATCCGTGAGGTCCTCGGTCTGGCACAGCTTGGCCATGGGGGCACTACCTTCCTGAGCGCGGGCGCAAAACAGAGGGAGTCTAGGGCGTCGACGCCGTCACGGCGGTGACGGGTCCGTCACGTGGTGGACCACACCGATCACTTCAGTCACACTGGCAAGCGGTGGTCACAGCCACCGTGTTCCTGCTGCCCGCTCGACCGGAGTGTCGCCATGTCCCCCAGCACGCCCGCCCGACCCGCCCGCACCCTCGGCCGCTGGCTCGCCGCGGTGACCGTCCCGGTGGTCGCGACGGCTGCCCTGCTCGCGCCCGGCGCCGGCTGGCAGCACCACTCCGGCACCGCGCGCCAGGCCAGCTCCACCGCCGCTGCGCCCACGCAGTTCCGGGTCGCGAACTTCAACGTCCTGGGCTACAGCCACACCAAGCCCGGCGGCGACCGCTATCCCAAGTACGCCGGCGGCAACACCCGCATGCTCTGGACCACGCAGCTGATGGCGAAGCACGACGTCCAGATGATCGGCTTCCAGGAGTTCGAGCCGCCGCAGTACGACAAGTTCAAGGAGCTGATGGGCTCCAGCTGGGACGTGTGGCCCGGCCGGGCGTTCACCGACTCGACCTCCGAGTCCGTCGCGTGGCGGACGAAGGACTGGACCGCGATCCAGCGGCTGACCTACAAGTCGCCGTACTTCTACGGGCACCTGCGCATCCACCCGCTCGTGAAGCTCCGCAACAACCACACCGGCCAGCTCGTGTGGCTGATGAACACCCACAACCCCGCGGACACCCGTGGTGACGCGCAGCAGTGGCGCGACGCCGCCGAGCGGGTCCAGGCCAAGCTGGTCAACAAGCTCCAGGCCGCCGACCCGGACATCCCGGTCCTCTTCACCGGCGACATGAACGACCGCGAGAAGTTCTACTGCCCGATGACCTACCTGACCGACCTCGAGTCGGCCTCGGGCGGCGTCCACGGCGAGCCCGCCGACGGCGACCCGTACCTCTGCCAGCCGCACCTGCCGATGATCTACGACTGGATCATGGGCACGTCGAACATCGGCTTCAGCGGCTACACCGAGGACGACAGCGACTTCGTCGACAAGACCTCCGACCACGCCTTCGTCTTCGCGAACGCGAGCATCGCGCCGCAGCCGGCCCGCGCCGCCGGCGTGAAGCGCGTCGTCGTGGTCGACATCCAGGGGCTCCGCTCCAACACGGTGAAGGCCGGCCGCGCCCCGTTCCTCTCCTCGCTCGTGGCGCAGGGTGCCGCGACCTTCCAGGCGCGCGCCGACAACGACAACCGCCTCGCGCTGCCCAACACGATCAGCCTGCTGAGCAGCCGCCCGGTGGCCACCAGCATCGGCGGCCACGGCGTCACCAGCAACCGCTACAGCGGGCCGTCCGTCCACGCGGCCGCCGGACAGTACGTCTCGAGCATCTACGACATGGCGCACAACCTCGGCATGCGCACGGCCTTCTACTCCGGCGACGCGCGCTCCAAGCTGGTCACCCGCACGTGGGACTCCAGCCTCGCCGGCAGCGACAAGTACGGCGTCGACAACGGCCGCGGCAAGATCGACGGCCGCCTGATCTCCACGTCCGACGCCGACCCGTACAAGGCCGCCCGCCAGGCGCTCACCGACCGGCCGGCCCGGATCACCGTGCTGCAGCTGGGCGGCGTGCTGCGTGCCGGAGAGCGCTACGGCTGGCACAGCACCGAGTACATCCGGGCGGTCAGCGTCGCCGACACCCGCCTGCGCCGCCTCGTCGGCGGCCTCCAGGGCACCGCGAGCACGGCCGGATCGACGCTCGTCGTGGTCACCGCGAGCGTGCCCGGCGCCCCGGTGTCCACCTACGGGTACGGCGTACCGCTGGTGGTGTGGGGGCCTTCGGTCCCGCACGCCGACCTCTACGCGATGAACCCGCAGTACACCCGGCCCGCCGGGTCGCAGCGCCTGCCGGCCACCGGTACGCCGATCAACACCGGCGTCATCGGGAACCTCGCAGCCTCCGCCCTGACCCTGCCCGCCATCCCGCGCAGCAGGTTCGACGCCCACCTGCGGCTCGGCGTCTTCGGACCCTGAGCCGCACCCTCCCCTACCCCGATACGGTGGCCCCGTGAGCACCTCGCCCTCTCGCGTCTTCGTCGCCCGCCTCGTCGGGCTGCCGATCTTCGACCCCCTGGGTGACCAGGTGGGCAAGGTCCGCGACGTCGTGGTGACCCTGCGCACCGACGGCCGGCAGCCGCGCGTCCTCGGCCTCGTCGTCGAGGTCCTCGGGCGCAAGCGCGTCTTCGTCCCGATGACCCGCGTGACCAGCGTCGACAGCGGTCAGGTGCACACGACCGGCCTGGTCAACATGCGCCGCTTCGAGCAGCGCAGCACCGAGACGCTGGTCGTCGGCGAGATGCTCGACCGCCACGTGAGCGTCCGTGGCAGCGACACCACCGGCACCGTCTACGACGTCGCCATGGAGCAGGGCAGGACCCGCGACTGGGTGCTCTCCCGCGTCGCGATCCAGGAGCCCGGCAAGGGGCTGCGCCGCCGCGGCCAGACCCACGTGCTCGAGTGGACCGACGTCGTCGGCCTCGCCCACGCCCAGGCCACGCAGGGCGCGACCCACCTGATCGCCTCGCTCAACGAGATGCGCCCGGCCGATGCGGCCAACGTCATCCACGACCTCCCGCCCGAGCGGCGTACGGCTGTGGTCGCGGGCATGGACGACGAGCGCCTGGCCGACGTCCTCGAGGAGCTCCCCGAGGAGGACCAGGTCGAGATCCTCGAGCACCTCGACTCCGAGCGCGCCGCCGACGTCCTCGAGGAGATGTCGCCCGACGACGCCGCCGACCTGATCGCCGACCTCTCCCCCGAGACCGCCGCGACCCTGCTCGAGCTGATGGAGCCCGAGGGCGCCGAGGACGTCAAGCGCCTGCTGTCGTACGGCGAGGAGACCGCCGGCGGCATGATGACCGTCGAGCCGGTGATCCTCGGCCCCGACGCCACCATCGCCGATGCGCTCGCCCACGTGCGCAACCCCGACCTCACCCCGTCGCTGGCGTCGCTGGTCTACATCTGCCGCGCGCCGCTCGAGCCGCCGACGGGCAAGCTGCTCGGCGTCGCCCACATCCAGCGCCTGCTGCGCGAGCCTCCCTCCACGCTCGTGGCGGCTGCGCTCGACGACTCCCTCGACCCCCTGCGCGTCGACTCCACGATCGAGGACGTCGCGGCCCACCTCGCGACGTACAACCTGGTCGCGGCGCCGGTCGTCGACGACGAGGGACGCCTGCTCGGCGCGGTCACGGTCGACGACCTCCTCGACCACATGCTCCCCACCGGCTGGCGTGACCAGCGCGACCTGGGCGGGCGCCGATGAGCAGCACCACGCAGAAGCGCCTCGACGTACCCCGTGACAAGCGGAAGCCGCTGCGCGCCCCGAAGCTGAGCACCGAGGAGTTCGGCGTCTTCGCCGAGAAGTTCGCGCGCTTCATGGGCACCGCGAAGTTCCTGATCTGGATGACGATCTTCGTCATCCTCTGGCTCGGCTGGAACACCCTCGCGCCGAAGGACATGCGGTTCGACCCGTACTCCTTCACCTTCCTCACCCTCATCCTCAGCCTCCAGGCGTCGTACGCCGCGCCGCTGATCCTGCTCGCGCAGAACCGCCAGGAGCAGCGCGACAAGGTGATCGCCGAGCAGGACCGCCAGGCCAACGCGCGCGCCCACGCAGACATGGAGTTCCTCGCCCGCGAGGTCGCCTCGCTGCGCATGTCGGTGGGCGAGGTCGCGACCCGCGACTTCCTCCGCTCCGAGCTCCGCTCACTCCGCGAGGACCTCACGCCCGACCCCGAGCCGGCGGGCGACGAGGATCACCCCTCCAGCCGCTGATCCTGCTGTCCGGGGGCGCGGGGTCACCGCGTACCCTTGGGCACCATGAGCACCCCCTCCCTCGAGCAGGTCAACGCCGCGCTGGCGACGGTCAACGACCCCGAGATCAAGCGCCCCATCACCGAGATCGGCATGGTCGACACCGTCGACATCACCGACGGCGGCGCGGTGACGGTCCGGCTCCTGCTCACGGTGGCGGGCTGTCCGATGAAGGACACCCTCACGCGCGACGTGACCGCCGCCGTCTCGAAGGTCGCCGGCGTCACCGGCGTCACGGTCGACATGGGCGTGATGGACGCCGACCAGCGGGCGAAGCTGCAGGAGACGCTCCGCGGCGGCCACGCCCAGCGCGAGATCCCCTTCGCCAAGCCGGGATCGCTCACCAAGGTCTACGCGATCGCGTCGGGCAAGGGTGGTGTCGGCAAGTCCTCGATGACCGCCAACCTGGCCATCGCGCTCGCCAAGCAGGGCCTCAAGGTCGGTGTCGTCGACGCCGACATCTACGGCCACTCGATCCCCGCCATGCTCGGTGTGGCGGACTCCCGCCCGACCCAGGTCGAGGACCTGATCATGCCGGTCCCGACCCCGTCGGGCGTCTCGGTGATCTCCGTGGGCATGCTCAAGCCGCGCCGTGACCAGGTCATCGCCTGGCGTGGCCCGATGCTCGACCGGGCGCTCGTGCAGATGCTCGCCGACGTCTACTGGGGCGACCTCGACGTCCTCCTCCTCGACCTTCCGCCGGGCACCGGCGACATCGCGATCTCGCTGGGCCAGCACCTGCCCAACGCCGAGGTCGTCGTCATCACGACGCCGCAGGAAGCCGCCGCCGAGGTCGCCGAGCGTGCCGGCACGATGGCCTCGATGATGCACCAGCGCGTCGTCGGCGTCGTCGAGAACATGTCCTGGATGGAGCTGCCCGACGGCTCCCGCATCGAGCCCTTCGGCTCGGGCGGTGGCCAGCGCGTGGCCGACACGCTCTCGCAGCGCTTCGGCTACGAGGTGAAGCTCCTCGGCCAGATCCCCCTCGACCCGTCCCTCCGCGAGGGCGGTGACGCGGGCAAGCCGGTGGTCGAGGCCGACCCGACCTCCGCGGGCGCCCAGGCGATCACGCAGGTCGCCGACGCGCTCTCCGGCCGTGGGCGTGGCCTCGCCGGCATGCAGCTCGGTCTCACGCCTTCCAGCAAGTTCTGACCGGGCGCCCGGCTAGGCTCTGCGCGTGTTGGATGTCGGCTGGGGCGAGCTCTTCGTCATCGGGCTCGTGGTCGTCCTGGTCATGGGGCCCGACCGCCTGCCCGAGTTCGCGGCGCAGGCTGGGCGGTTCATCCGTCGCCTGAAGGGCTACGCGGACGCCGCGCGCGACGACCTCCGCCGCGAGCTCGGCCCGGAGTACGCCGACCTCGAGCTGCGCGACCTCGACCCACGGCGGATGGTGCGCAAGCACATCGACGAGGCGTTGCGCGACGCTGACGACGAGGAGGCGACCCGCGCCGGCCTGCGCCCCCTCGCTGCCGGCGAGCGGCCGCCCTTCGACGCCGACGCCACCTGAGGCGCAGCCTCAGCGGCGCACAGCCGCAACGGCGGTGAACGCCACGAGGGCCGTCGCCCCACCGTCGGGCTGGAGCTCGACGAAGTCGGCGCCGATCCGGCCCACCCGGCCGTCGAGCTGACCGCCGCTCCGCAGGCGCACCAGGCACCGCTCCCCCACCATCGCGCGCAACGCCGAGCCCACTCCCAGCCGTGCCGTCACCGGCCACGCCTCGGGCGGGACAGCCCGCGGTGGCAGGCCCCGCACCGTCTCCACGGCGTCGAGGAGCACGATCCACTCGACCGCGCCGTCTGCGAGCAGGAGCCAGCCATCCGCGACGCGCACGAGCTCGCCCTCGACCGTGCCCACACCGGCCACCTGGAGGGCCACCCGGCCGCCGAGGCCGGCCATCAAACGCCCGGGCAGCCCGACGCGGGCGTACTCCGCCCGCGCGCGCTCGGCGACCTCCAGCCCGCGCTCCGCAGCCCAGGCCCCCTGGGCCTCCTGCTCCAGGTCGTCGAGGAACGCCGCGAGCCCGCGGTCGTCGTCGTACGCCATCTGCCACCTCCCGAGTTGCGACGAGGCCACCACCGTCATGCCTGACATCCAAGCCTGTGCACACCAACCTTGACAATGCGCGATAACCAACGTGTAGTGATGCAAACGCACGCAAACGCATAGGTCGGGGTCGTTCATCATGTCTCGGGATTCTCGGCGCGCACCCGCCTCCAGGTGCCTCCTCCTCTGGTCAGTGCTCAGCGCAGGTGCCGCCAGCGCCCTGCTCCTCGCGCGGGCCGAGCTCGTCGCGGCGCGGCAGGAGATCACCGCGCCGGGCGGCACGGCCTTCGCGCCCGTGCTCGCCTTCGGCGCCACCGTCGCCCTCGCGGCCTCGGTCACGTGGCTGTGGTGCGTGATGACCGCGGCGACCCTCGAGGCGCTCCACGGCGTGCACCGCGTCGACCTGCCCGGCGTGCGCGGCGCGGTCCGCCGCCTCGTCCTGGCGGGCTGTGGCGTCGCCCTCGCGACGGGCGTGGTCCCTGCCGCCCATGCCGACCCCGTGAGCGGCGTCGCCGGCCAGCCCCCGCAACCGCTGACGGCGCAGGCGCAGGCGCAGGCGCCACCCACCCCGGTCTCCCCCACACAGCCGCGTGCCGCGCACCGGTCACGGATCGTCGAGCCTGGTGACTCCCTCTGGTCGATCTCCGCCTCACGGCTCGGCGCTGGCGCGAGCGACGCCGAGATCGACCAGGCGTGGCACACGCTCTGGCGGGCCAACCACGAGGTCGTCGGCGGTGACCCCGACGTGATCGAGCCCGGTCAGCGCCTCGAGCTGCCGGAGGCGCAGCGATGAGCGCCGTCGCCACGCAGCGGACGTGGGCGCCCGCTCCCCTGCGCGTCGTCCAGGAGACGCTCGACCTCGAGGGCGGGCCGCTCGACCGGACCTCCTCGCGGCTGGCTGCCCCGGTGGTCCCCGAGACCTCGGTGCTGCGGGGTGCCGACGCGGTCGTCGTGCCACCCGCAGTCCGGCGCGAGGCGCACCGGTGGGCCCTCGCCTTCGGCCAGGCCAGCGTCGAGGCCGTCCTCGGCGACCGTCCGGTCAACCAGCTCCTGCGCTGGGCGACGCCCGCGGTCTACCGCGAGCTCGCCTACCGCTCCCGTGTGATCGCCCAGGCCACCCTGCGCCAGTCCGGCGGCCACGGCCCGCGGCGTCCCGCCGTGCGGCCCCAGGTCCGTCAGGTGCGCCTCTGCTTCGTCGACGCGGGGGTCGCCGAGGCCGCGATCACGGTGCAGTACGGGCCGCGCGTCCGGGCCGTCGCCGCCCGGCTCGAGCACGACGGCGGCCGGTGGCTCTGCACGGCCCTCGAGTTCGCCTGAGAAGAGCAGCAGCGCCGCCCCACGGAGTCCGTGGGGCGGCGCTGTCACGCGGTGCCGGCTGTCAGCCGGAGACGCGAGCCGTCTGGCCGGTCGGCCCGCCGGGGGCACCGTGGCACTGCTTGAACTTCTTGCCCGAGCCACAGGGGCACTTGTCGTTGCGCCCGGTGTTCTCGTAGGGGTCGGCCGGGCCGGCCTCGCGGGTCACCGCGACCTCGCCGTCCTCGGTCGGTCCCGCGTAGGAGAGGTTGCGCGGCGGCTCGGGAGTCTCCAGGCCCTTCGCCTTGACGACCGGCCGCTGTGGAGCCTGGGCAGGAGGCTCCGCGAAGGCGCCCTCGTGCATCGGGCCGTCGTGGCGCGAGCCGTCGGCGTGGAAGTGGAACTCCCCGGAGGGCTCCTCCTCGACCTGGACCTCGACGTTGAAGAGGTAGCCGACGGCCTCCTCCTTCATGCCCTCCATCATCGCGGTGAACATCTCGAAGCCCTCGCGCTGGTACTCCACCAGCGGGTCGCGCTGCGAGTAGGCACGGAGGTAGATGCCCTCGCGCAGGTAGTCCATCTCGTAGAGGTGCTCGCGCCACTTCCGGTCGAGCACGGAGAGCAGCACGCGGCGCTCGAGCTCCCGCATCGTCTCCTCGCCGATCTGCTCCTCACGCGCGTCGTACGCCGCGTGGGCGTCGGCGCGGATCGCGTCGATGAGCGTCTGCACCTCGAGGCCGGTGACGCCGCCCGTCCTGGCGGCGAGGTCGGCGTGGCGCAGCGAGATCGGGTAGAGCTGGCCGAGGGCGGTCCACAGGGCGTCGAGGTCCCACTGCTCGGCGTAGCCCTCGGTCGCGCCGGTGACGTAGGCGGCCACGACGTCGTCGATGAAGGTGCGGATCAGCGACTCGAGGTCGGCGCCCTCGAGCACCTCGCGGCGCTCGGCGTAGATGACCTTGCGCTGGCGGTCCATGACGTCGTCGTACTTGAGGACGTTCTTGCGGGACTCGAAGTTCTGGCCCTCGATCTGGCCCTGCGCGTTGGCGATGGCACCGGTGACGCGCTTGTTCTCGATGGGCATGTCGTCGGGGACCTTGAGCATCGTCAGCACGCGGTCCACCCAGTCCGACTTGAAGAGCCGCATGAGCTCGTCCTGGAGCGAGAGGTAGAAGCGCGACTCACCCGGGTCACCCTGGCGGCCGGAACGACCACGGAGCTGGTTGTCGATGCGGCGCGACTCGTGGCGCTCGGTGCCGACGACGTAGAGGCCGCCGAGCTCCTTGACCTCGTCGTGCTCGGCACGGACCTGCGCCTTGATCCGCTCGACGGTCTCGGGCCAGGCCGCGTCATAGGCGTCAGCGGTCTCGCCGAGAGGCTCGAGGCCCTTCTTGCGCAGCTCGGCGTCGGCGAGGAACTCGACGGAGCCACCGAGCATGATGTCGGTGCCTCGACCGGCCATGTTGGTCGCGACCGTGACGGCGCCCTTGTGGCCGGCCATCGCGACGATCTTGGCCTCGTCGGCGTGGAACTTGGCGTTCAGCACCGAGTGCGGGACGCCCTTCTTCTTCAGCAGCTGCGAGATGTGCTCGGACTTCTCGACCGAGACGGTGCCCACCAGGACCGGCTGGCCCTTCTTGTTGCGCTCGGCGATGTCCTCGACGACGGCCGTGAACTTCGCCTCCTCGGTGCGGTAGACGAGGTCGGGCTGGTCGATGCGCGCCATCGGCATGTTCGTGCGGATCGGCACGACACCGAGGTTGTAGATCTTGTTGAACTCGCCGGCCTCGGTCATCGCCGTACCGGTCATGCCGGAGAGCTTCTTGTAGAGGCGGAAGTAGTTCTGCAGGGTGACGGTCGCGAGCGTCTGGTACTCCTCGCGGACCTGCACGCCCTCCTTGGCCTCGATCGCCTGGTGGAGGCCCTCGTTGTAGCGGCGGCCCGGCAGCATGCGGCCGGTGTGCTCGTCGACGATGAGCACCTCGCCGTTGATGACGACGTACTCCTTGTCGTTGCGGAAGAGCTCCTTCGCCTTGATCGCGTTGTTCATGAACGAGATCAGCGGGGTGTTGACCGTGTCGTAGAGGTTGTCGATGCCGAGGTGGTCCTCGACCTTCGTGATGCCGGGCTCGAGGACGGAGATCGTGCGCTTCTTCTCGTCGACCTCGTAGTCGACGTCCTTGCGCATGCTGGCCGCGATCTTGGCGAACTCGCCGTACCACCGCGGCTCGTCCTGCGTCGGGCCGGAGATGATGAGCGGCGTGCGGGCCTCGTCGATGAGGATCGAGTCGACCTCGTCGACGATCGCGAAGGCGTGGCCACGCTGCACGCAGTCGGCGATGTCGGTCGCCATGTTGTCGCGCAGGTAGTCGAAGCCGAGCTCGTTGTTGGTGCCGTAGGTGATGTCGCAGTTGTAGGCCTCGCGGCGCTCCGCCGGCGACATCGACGGCAGGATCACGCCGACGCTCATCCCGAGGAAGTGGAAGACGCGGCCCATCATCTCGGACTGGTACTTCGCGAGGTAGTCGTTGACCGTGACGACGTGGACGCCCTCGTCGGCCAGCGCGTTGAGGTACGCCGGCAGCGACGCGGTGAGCGTCTTGCCCTCACCGGTCTTCATCTCGGCGATGTTGCCGAGGTGGAGCGCGGCACCACCCATGAGCTGGACGTCGAAGTGGCGCTGGCCGAGGACGCGGCGGGCGGCCTCGCGGGTGACCGCGAACGCCTCCGGCATCAGGTCGTCGAGGCTCTCGCCCTTGTCCAGGCGCTCGCGGAACTCCGTGGTCTGGCCACGAAGCTCGTCATCGGACATCGCGGAGAAGTCGTCCTCGATGGCGTTGACGGCCTTGGCCACGGCCTCCAGCTCTCGGAGGATCTTGCCCTCGCCGATGCGGAGGATCTTGTCGAGCACGGCCACTGAGGTCGCTCCTGGTGAAGTCGTCGGGAAACGCGGGTCATGCTACCCGCGTCACAAACAGGCAGCGCGCTGCGTCGCCGCCAGCGCGGGCGCGAGGTCGCCGCGGCTGCCGATGGCGATCTCCGCGAGGCCGAGCCAGTCCGCCAGCCGGCGCAGCTCGGCGGCGAGGTGGACAGCCACGTCCGCGGGTGCGCCGGGCTCCGCGAAGGCCCCGGGGACCAGCAGCGTGCCGCGCGCGCGATCGGCCTTGAGGTCGACCCGGGCGACCAGGTCGTCGCCGAGCAGAAACGGCAGCACGTAGTAGCCGTGGACCCGCTTGGGCTCGGGCACGTAGATCTCGATGCGGTAGCGGAAGTCGAAGAGCGCCTCGGTGCGTGCCCGCTCCCAGACGACCGGGTCGAAGGGGCTCAGGAGCGTGCGGGCCTGCACCCTGCGCGGCAGCCGCGCCTCCCGGTGGAGGTACGCCGGCCGGCGCCACCCCTCGACCGTCACCGGCAGCAGGTCCCCCGCGTCGACGAGGTCGGCGACCGCCGCGCGCGTCTCGGCGACGCCCATGCGGTAGTAGTCGCGCAGGCACTGCTCCGTGGCGACGCCATGGCTGACCGCCGCGCGCCGGACCAGCTCGCGGTGGGCGTCGGCCGGCGCAGGCGTGGGAGCCGCCAGCACGGCCGCGGGCAGCACCCGCTCGGGCACGTCGTAGAGGCGCTCGAAGGAGCCGTTGCGCCCGGCGACGGTGATGTCGCCGGCGTAGAAGAGGAACTCGAGGGCCTTCTTGACCTCCGACCAGTTCCAGCCCCAGTGGCCCTTGGTGCGGTCGGCACCACTGGTCAGGTCGGCCTCGATCTCGCGCGCGGTGCGCGCTCCCCGCCCCTGCACGTCGGCCAGGACGTCACGGAGCAGCTGGGGGTTCTCCCGCGCGACGGACTTCGGCCCGCCCCACGCACGCTCGTGCGCCTGGGCCATCCGGTGCTGCATCAGCGGCCAGAGGTCGACGGGCATGTAGGCGGCCTCGTGTGCCCAGTACTCGACCAGACGCCGCGGGCGCTCGGCCGAGGCGCGCCGCAGCAGGTCGGTGTCGTAGGGGCCCATCCGGGCGTAGAGCGGCATGAAGTGCGCCCGCTGCAGCACGTTGACCGAGTCGATCTGCAGCACGCCGGTGCGGCGTACGGTGCGCTCGAGGGTGCGCAGCGTGGGCTGCGCGTGCGGCGGGTCGAGGAACCCCTGGGCGGCGAGCGCGACGCGGCGCGCCTGGGCCCGGCTCAGCGACTCCACGCGGACTACGGGATGTCGAGGAGCTTCTCGCGGACGGCGTACATGACCGCCTCCATCCGCGAGTGGAGCTGGAGCTTCTCCAGGATGTTGCGCACGTGGCTCTTCACGGTGTTCTCGCTGATGAAGAGCTGGCGCGCGATCTCGCGGTTGTTCATGCCGGTGGCCACCAGGCGCAGCACCTCGAGCTCGCGCTCGGTGAGCCGCAGCGGGGAGACCTGGTCGCGGTCGGGGCGCGACATCTGCTTGAACTCGTCGATGAGCTTGACCGCCATCGACGGGCTGATCAGCGACTGGCCGTCAGCGACGACGCGGACCGCCTGGGTGACCTCGTCGATCGAGGAGTCCTTCAGGAGGTAGCCCGACGCACCGGACTTGACCGCCTCGTAGAGGTCGGCCTCCTCGTCACTGACGGTGAGCATGATGATCTTCGCCGACGGCACCATCTCCTTGATGGCCACGCACGCCTCGATGCCGGAGCGCTTCGGCATCCGCACGTCGAGGAGCACGACGTCGGGGGCCAGGCTGGCGGCGAGGGACGTGCCCTCGACTCCGTCGCCTGCCTGGCCCACGACCTCGATCGCCGGGTCGGTGCCCAGGATCATCGTCAGTCCCCTGCGGAACAGCTCCTGGTCGTCGACGACCAGCACCCTGATCGGTTCGCGTTCGGTCGAGCCCTGCATCGCTGTCACCCCTGCATCATGGCAGACCCCACCGACAGACCCCCTCGGGCGACGCTCAGGCCAGGTCCAGCGAGATCACTCCGTAGTCGTATCCCTTGCGTCGGTAGACGACCGCGGGGCGCTCACTCTCCTTGTCGACGTACAGGTAGAAGTCATGGCCGACCAGCTCCATCTCGTAGAGCGCCTGGTCGAGTGTCATCGGCGTGGCGGGGTGCGACTTCTCGCGAACGACGAGCGGGCCGTCGCCGAGGACGGCGATCGGACCCACCTGGTGCTCCATGACGTGGTCCTCGCTCGGGGATGCCTGCGTGGGCACGCTCGCGCTCCCGGCGAGCGCCTGGCCCACGGAGACGGGCGTGTGGCGGCCGTGGTGGACGCGCCGGCGGTCGGCCGCACGCCGCATCTGCGACGCCATCTTGTCCAGCGCGAGATCGAGCGCCGCCATCTTGTCGACGGCGCAGGCTTCGGCCCGCACGACCGGGCCCTTGCTGAAAGCGGTCAGCTCGACGCGCACGCTGCGGTCCTGCTGACGGGGGTTGCGCTCCTTCTCCACTTCAACCTGCATGCGGATGATCCGGTGATCGTGCTTCTCCAGGCGGGCGAGCTTCTCCTCGACGTGGCTGCGGAACCGGTCGGACACATCGCAGTGCCGGGCGTTGACCACAATTTCCATGGAGACCTCCGTGATTTCCTCGGTGTCGTTGCTGGTTATCAGCGCTCCACCGTCATCCGACGGCGGAGAGACCGGGCAATGGAGTCGGCGTGGTCTACGGCATCGACGTGGGAGCGGGGCCCCGGAGGGGGCGTCCCGCCGTGGCATCCACGGAACCGGACTGACTCCATGCACCGACGCTAGACCCGAACGCCGAACGATGAAAGGACTCTTGCTGAACTTTCGCTGTGGGTCTCACGGAGCGGCGCCGGGTGGCCGCGACGACGGCGATCCCGGCGATCTCCACCCCGCACGCGGCGAGCGCGCGCTGGGCCTCCCGCGCCGTGGATCCGGTCGTGAGCACGTCGTCGCAGAGCACCACGACGGCGTGGGGATGACGCCGCGCGAGGCGGCCCAGGGCCGGCCCGTCGATCCTCATCGCCCGGTCGAGGTTGGCCGCACGAGCGGTGGCGGTCAGCTCGCGCTGGTCGGCGACGCGTGCCACGCGCAGCAGGCCGGTCGTCGTCGCCGGCAGGCCCTGTCGCCGCAGCACCGCGACCGCACGCCGGCACAGGTCGCGGGTCGGCTCGTGGCCCCGCCGGCGAGCCGCCCCCGGCCGGGACGGCACCGGGACGAGCACCACCGGCACCGGCGCACCCGGGACGGCCGCGGGCGGGAGGAGCCCGGTGACCGCGGTCGCCAGGAGCAGCCCGAGCGGGCGGACCAGCGCCAGCCTGTGCTGCTCCTTGAGGCCGAGCACGAGGCCGCGCAGCAGCCCGGCGTACTCCCCCGCGGCGTACGCCGGGGCGAGGCCGGGCGGACAGGGGTGGGGCCACACCCTGACGGGCTCGACCGGAAGTCCAGCGCGGCAGGCCGGGCAGAGCGCCCGCCCCGGCCTGCTGCAGCACACGCAGGTGCTGCCGGCGAGCAGGTCGAGGACCGGGTCCGTCCAGGCCCGGCCGGTCGGCTCGGGACCAGCGTCGCGCGTCGGGTCCGTCGTGTCGTGCACGCGGACATGCCAGCGCACCTCCGCGGTACGGGCAACCGGCCCGGCCGGCTGCTGTGGAGGACGCCGTCAGCCGACGGCGGTCAGGTGGGTGATGCCGTGCGGCGGCTCGTCGGCGGACGAGGCGGCGCCGACGGCCACCAGCGCCCCCTTCGCGCCGACCGCCCAGAGCGGCTGGCCCGGAGTCGCTGAGGTGACCAGGCTGGTGACCGGGTCGAAGACCGCTGCCGCCGCGGGGATGTCGCCCAGGTCGCCCGGCGCGCCGTCGAGTGTCATCCAGGTGACCTGCGACAGCCCGTGCGCCGTCGTCAGCGCGACGACCCGTGTGGGGCCGTCCCAACCGAGGTCCTGCAGGCCCGACACGGTCGCGACCCGGCGTGCCGGCGACGCCGACACGTCGTCGCCGTTCCACCACAGCCGGCTCTCCAGCACCTCGTCGCGCCCGTCATCGCGGACGGCCGCGAACAGGCGGGTGCCGTCGCGCGAGACGAGGAGGTCGGTCACCCGCGCGCCGCTCACTCCGGGCACGCGGACCACCAGCTGCCTCCCCGAGGAGAGCACGGTGACGCCGGCGCCCGACGTACGGCGGTCGAGGAGCCAGGTGTGGCCGGCGCGGTCCCACGCAGGGTGGGCGAAGTCCTCTCCCGTCACGACGGTGGCGGGGCCGGCGCCGTCGAGCGCAGCGACCCTGACCTGCCGGCCGTCGGCGCTGACCTCGGCCCGCCGCGTCGCATCGAGGTCGACGCTCACCTCCCGCAGCGCGTACGCCGGGGCGTGGGCACCGTCGAGCGCCTGCACGTCGTGGCCCTCCACGCGCACGGGCCGCCCGCCGCGCAGGCCGAAGAGCGCGGTGCTCGCCTCCGCATCGGCCGGGTCGAGCGACGCACCCTGGCCGACCGGGATGTCGGTGAGGCCGCCCTCGAGCGTCAGCGGCGTGTCGCCGATGCGCACCTGGAAGGTGCGGACACCGGGGACCTGGCGCAGCGTCCACGCGAGCTGGGCGGCCAGCTGGGTCCGCGCAGCCGGGGTGGGCAGCGTCGCCACGCCGCTGAGGCCGACGCGGGCCGTGCCCTCCTTGACGGTGACCGCACCCTCGGCGAGGTGCAGGCCGCCGAGCCGGTTGGCCAGCCATGGCGCATCGGGGTCGGGAGGCCCCATGAGCAGGGCCCGCACGAGCGACGTGGCCAACGGCTCGCCGCGCGGCGCGAAGACCGGCTCGGGCACGAGGGACCTGTAGTCCGGGGCGAGGAAGTGCACCTGGAACTGGGCGTAGGCGCCGCTGAACCAGGTGCGGCGGGCCAGGAGCGCGTCCGGGACACCGCCGATGCGCCACTCGCCGCGCTCCCGCTGCAGGCGGAGGTGGACGTGGGCCTCAGCGGCGGGCAGCTCACCCCGCCAGCGCCCGGCCTCGTCGAGCCAGGCTGCGCCCGTCAGGACCAGGTCGCCCGACGAGCCGCTCGTCGACGGCTTCACCGCGTCGTAGACGACGGTACGGCGCTGCGGCTGCCAGGCCTCCGCCGCAGATCGGGTCAGGAACTCGCGCGCCGTGGACGTCTGCACGGGGCTGGCGCCCATCGCGTCGAGGAAGCCGGTGACGATCGCGTGTGGCGACGCGCCCCGGGCGGGACCCGGCGGCGTGTAGCGGATGCCCGTGGCGCTCGGCAGGACGTCGCCGGGCTGGTCGCGGACGTCGCCGCCGTCGGGCAGCGTCACGCAGCCCGCGGTCGCGAGCACCCCGAGGAGGGCCGCAGCCAGCGCCCCGCGACGTACGCCGGTCACGCGCGGTCGCCCGCGTCGCGCGGCACCAAGGGCAGCGGCGAGTGGCGCAACAGCGCCCCGGCCCGGCGGGGCACGGTGAGCCGGAACTGTGCCCCCTTCCGCGGCTGGCCCCACGCCTGCAGCCAGCCACCGTGGAGGTGGGTGTCCTCGAGGGCGATCGCCAGGCCGAGGCCGGTGCCACCGGAGGTGCGGGTGCGGGCCGGGTCCGCGCGCCAGAAGCGGTTGAAGACGAGCGCCGACTCCCCCACCGCCAGGCCGACACCGTAGTCGCGCACGGTGACCGCGGCGGAGTGGTCGTCGCCGGCCACCCGGACGAGCACACCGGTCGCGGCGTCGGCGTGGTCGATCGCGTTGGTGATCAGGTTCCGCAGGATCCGCTCGACGCGACGGTGGTCGAGCTCGGCGCGCACCGGCCAGTTGGCGATGTCGACGGTGACGGTGACGCCGCGCTGCTCCGCGAGGGGCCGGGTCATGTCGACGACCCGGCGGGCGAGCTCACCGAGGTCGACGTCCTCGAGGTCGAGGGCCGCGGCGCCGGCGTCGAAGCGGCTGATCTCGAGGAGGTCGGCGAGCAGCCCCTCGAACCGGTCGACCTCGGTCTGCAGCAGCTCCGCGGCCCGCGCGGTCACGGGGTCGAAGTCACCGCGGGCGTCGTGCAGGACCTCGCTGGCCATGCGCACAGTCGTCAGCGGCGTACGGAGCTCGTGGGAGACGTCGGAGGTGAACCGGCGCTGGACGCGCGAGAGCTCCTCCAGCTGGCGGATCTGGCGCTGGAGGTTGGCGGCCATCTGGTTGAACGACTGGGCCAGGCGGGCGAGGTCGTCCTCACCACGGACCGGCAGCCGCTCCTCGAGCTGGCCGGCCGCGAGCCGCTCGGCGACCCGGCGGGCGAGCCGGATCGGCGACAGGACCTGGTGGGTCACCAGCCAGGTGAGCAGGCCGACGAGCACGAGCAGGAGGGCTCCGGTGGTGAGCAGCGCCTGGCTGACCAGGTCGATCGTCTGCTCCTCCTGCTCCATCGGGAAGAGGTACTCGATGACGTAGCGGCCCCGGTCTGCCGGCAGGCGCACGACGTGGCCCACCGCCACGCCCGCGACGTCGACGTCGCGCGTGCCGGGATCGGTGATCCGCACATGCGTGAAGGCCCACGACGAGCGGTCGCTGGTGGCGAAGTGGCGCGTCAGCCCGGCCGGCACCGAGGCGATGTCGAGCCCCGGGGAGGACCGCACACCGGGTGCGGTGGCGGAGTCGGCGGTCACCGGCCCGACCAGGACCACGCCGAAGCCGCGGACCTGGCCGAGCTCGGCGAGCGGCTCGAAGAGGAGCGCCACCTGCTCGGGGGTGTCGTAGTCGGTGCCAGGAAGGGCGGCCAGGCGCGTCTCGACCTCGCGGGTCTCGCGGGCCGCCTCCGCCACGGACGCACGCACCTTGTCGTCGACGAGGCCGGAGCGGATCTGGCTGGTCAGGAACCAGCCCGTCGCCGAGATGACGATGGCACCGAGGAGGATCGCGCTGAGGACGATGCGGACCTGCAGCGAACGGCGCCAGATCGCGGGCCCTCGTCGTACCGCGGCCGACATCAGACCTCGCGGCATGCCCTAGCTGCGTCCGGCCTTGTAGCCGACGCCGCGCACGGTGACGACGATCTCGGGGTTCTCCGGGTCGTTCTCGATCTTGGAGCGCAGGCGCTGCACGTGGACGTTGACCAGGCGCGTGTCGGCGGCGTGGCGGTAGCCCCACACCTGCTCGAGCAGGACCTCGCGGGTGAAGACCTGCCACGGCTTGCGCGCGAGGCAGACCAGGAGGTCGAACTCGAGCGGCGTGAGGTTGACCGGCATGCCGTCACGGGTGACGACGTGGCCGGCGACGTCGATGGAGACCGGCCCGATGGCGAGGTTCTCCGGCGTCGGCGCATCGAGGCGGCGTACGCGGGCGCGGATGCGCGCGACGAGCTCCTTGGGCTTGAACGGCTTGGTGACGTAGTCGTCGGCCCCGGACTCGAGACCGACGACCACGTCCACCGTGTCGCCCTTGGCGGTGAGCATGACGATCGGCACGCCGGACTCGGCGCGGATCTCCCTGCACACGTCGATGCCGTCCTTGCCGGGCAGCATCAGGTCGAGCAGCAGGACGTCGGGGCGGTACTCGCGGAACGCCGCGAGGGCCTGGTCACCGCGCGTGCAGACGCGGCTCTCGAACCCCTCCTGGCGCAGCACGATCGTGAGCATCTCGGCGAGCGACGCGTCGTCATCGACGACGAGCACCTTGCCCTTGGTGGCGTACCCCTCGGAGGGCACGACGGTTCCGCTCACGTACGACTCCCGACGTCTTGGTGGCTCAGTAGCGGTAGTGCTCGGACTTGTACGGACCCTCGATCGGAACGCCGAGGTAGTCCGCCTGCGCCTGGTTGAGCTCGGTCAGCTCGACGCCGATCGCCTCGAGGTGCAGGCGCGCGACCTCCTCGTCGAGGTGCTTCGGCAGCACGTAGACGCCGATGGGGTACTCCTCGAGCTTGGTGAAGATCTCGATCTGCGCGAGCACCTGGTTGGTGAAGGAGTTCGACATGACGAACGACGGGTGGCCGGTCGCGTTGCCGAGGTTCAGCAGGCGGCCCTCGGAGAGAACGATGACCTTCTTGCCGTCGGGGAAGATCCACTGGTGGACCTGCGGCTTGATCTCGTCCTTGACGATGCCCGGGATCTTCGCGAGGCCGGCCATGTCGATCTCGTTGTCGAAGTGACCGATGTTGCCGACGATGGCCTGGTTCTTCATCCGCTCGAAGTGCTCGACGCGGATGATGTCGAAGTTGCCCGTCGTGGTGATGAAGATGTCGGCGAAGTCGACGACCGACTCGAGGCGCTTGACCTCGTAGCCGTCCATCGCGGCCTGCAGGGCGCAGATCGGGTCGATCTCGGTGATGATCACGCGGGCGCCCTGGCCACGCAGCGACTCGGCCGAGCCCTTGCCGACGTCGCCGTAGCCGCAGACGACCGCGGTCTTGCCGGCGATCATCACGTCGGTGCCCCGGTTGAGGCCGTCGATGAGCGAGTGGCGGCAGCCGTACTTGTTGTCGAACTTCGACTTGGTGACCGAGTCGTTGACGTTGATCGCCGGGAAGAGGAGCGAGCCCTCCTTGAAGCGGTCGTACAGGCGGAGGACACCGGTGGTGGTCTCCTCGGTGACGCCCATGATGCCGTTGGCGATGCTGGTCCAGCGCTGCGGGTCGTTGTCGAGGGAGCGCGCGAGGACCCGGAGGACCTCCTTGAACTCCTCGTTGTCCGTGCTGTCCTGCGCGGGGACGGCGCCGGCCTTCTCGTACTCCACGCCCAGGTGGACGAGCATCGTGATGTCGCCACCGTCGTCGAGCAGCATGTTGGGACCGACCCGGTTGCCGTCGGCGTCGGTGAAGTCGAAGACCTTCTCGGCCTCGTCCCAGTACTCCGCCAGGGTCTCGCCCTTCCAGGCGAAGACGGGCGTGCCCTGGGGGTCCTCCGGGGTGCCGTCGACACCGACGACGACCGCGGCAGCGGCGTGGTCCTGGGTCGAGAAGATGTTGCAGGTCGCCCAGCGGACGTCGGCACCGAGCGCGGTGAGCGTCTCGATGAGGACGCCGGTCTGGATGGTCATGTGGAGCGAGCCGGCGATGCGGGCGCCCTTGAGCGGCTGCGAGTCGGCGTACCGACGGCGCATCTCCATCAGGCCGGGCATCTCGTGCTCGGCGAGGGTGAGCTCCTTGCGGCCGAACTCGGCCAGGGAGAGGTCAGCAACCTTGAAGTCCATGAATTTCCTCAAACAGTGAAGAACGGTGTCTTGCGGTGCATCTGCACTCGTCCGGGATCTCCCGCGCACGACAGTGACCCAGCGTACAAGCGAGGCCGCCCGCACGGGGAAACCTCGCCGCGAGCTGCCGTGGCTCAGTGGGCCGGGTCGTCCCCACGGTGCGGGAGCAGGTGGAGCGCCACCGCCACGACAGCGCCCACGACCAGGCCGACCACGGCCGAGCACGCGGTGTTGACCAGCCAGCCGAGGAGGCCGCCGCCAGCACCGTGCTCGAGGTGGTGGACCGCGTCGTACGGCGCGTGCCAGCCGAGCTCGTGCAGCTGGACCACCAGGATGTGGCCGCCGACCCAGAGCATCGCGACGATGCCCACGGTCGAGAGGAACGAGAGCACCTTGGGCATCGCGGCGACGAGGCCGCGGCCGAGCGCGCGCACCCCGCTCGTGCGGCGCTGGGCGAGCAACAGGCCGACGTCGTCCATCTTCACGATCGCGGCGACGACGCCGTAGACGCCGATCGTGATCGCGATCGCGACGACCACGAGGATCGCCAGCCGCGCCAGGAACGTCTCGTCCTTCACCGAGTCGAGCGCGATCACCATGATCTCGGTCGACAGGATGAAGTCGGTGCGGACCGCGCCCGCGACGAGCTGCTTCTCCTCGTGGGGCGTGTGCTCGACGGTCTCGAGGTCGCCGACGTGGTCGTCGTGGTGGTGGAGGAACTCCCAGACCTTCTCCGCGCCCTCGAAGGCGAGGTAGGTGCCACCGATGATCAGCAGCACCGGCAGTGCCTGCGGGAGGAACTGGCTGAGCAGCAGGGCGGCCGGCAGGATGAAGAGGAGCTTGTTGCGCAGCGAGCCGATCGCGATCTTCTTGATGATCGGCAGCTCGCGCTCCGCGGCGATGCCGTGGACGTACTGCGGCGTGACCGCCGTGTCGTCGACCACCACACCGGTCGCCTTCAGGGTCGCCTTGCCGGCGGCAGCGCCGACGTCGTCGATGGACGCCGCGGCCAGGCGGGCCAGGGCCGCGATGTCGTCGAGGAGTCCGAACAGTCCAGCGCTCATGGCGCGAAGGCTATCGGCCGCCCGGTCGCCGCCTTCCGGGTGGCGGCCCGGGGTGCTACTCCCCTGCCAGGCCCACGCCGAGGTACTCCGCGGCGTACGTGCCGGAGAGGAGGAGCGAGGCGTAGCGCGCCACCTCGCTGCCGGCATCGCTCGCCAGCGCCTCCACGCGTACGCCGGCGCGCGCGGCCGCCGCCTGCAGCCGGCCGCGCTGCTCGCGGACGACCGGGTCGTCGGAGCCGTCGTCGAGGACGAGCAGGAGAGGGCGCAGGTCAGCCCCGCCGTCGAGGGAGACCGGGTCGTCGAAGAGGTTGCGCGGACGGGTCGCCTCGATCACCGGGAGCAGGTGCTCGGCGTCGCCGGCCAGCGCACTGCGACCAGACGCGCGGCGGATCTGCTCGGCGACCCGGCGGGCGGCGCGGGCCGCGAGGGTCGAGCCGCCCCAGACGAGCGGGAGCGCCTCGGCGAGCGCGATCGCGAGCTCCTTGGAGGGGTTCTCGGCGAGGTCCTGGTGGGGCGAGGACTCCACCGCGACGCGGTCGAGGGCCGAGGCCACCTCGTCGGCGTCGCAGGACGGGCCGAGCCCGACGCGGTGGAGGAGGTCGAGCATGACGACCGCGGTGGCCAGCTGATCGCCCGTGGTGGCCGGCAGCAGGGTGGTCCAGCGGCCCTCGGCGTGCTCGGCGACCATCGAGCCGGGCCGGCACGCGACGACCACCTGGCACCCGCGGCGGACGGCCTCGGCGACGGCAGATGCGGCGGCGGGGTCGGAGCCCTGCGGCGCCAGCATCACGACCAGGTCGAGGCTGCCGGCCCAGCCGGGCAGGCCGGGGGCCGGCCAGGCGACGAACGGCACGGGGCACCACGGCTCGAGCACCGCGCGGAGCAGACGGGAGTCGGGACCGGCGGCGATCACCGCACGCGGGCGCTCGCTGCCCCGCTCGGCGGCAGCACGCTGGATCGCCTCGGCAGCCTCGCCGGCCTCGCGGCGTACGCGGGCGCCGGACTCGGCCAGCTCACGCAGGCGGAGGTCGGCCGACACGAGCGCCTCCGCGTCGTCGAGCCGGGCCTCGTCGAAGTAGACCATCTCTCGCTCCGCTCGGGGGCTCAGGCGGGCTTGCGGGCCTCGTCGACCAGCAGGACGGGGATGTCGTCGCGGACCGGGTAGGCCAGGCCACAGCCCTGGCAGACCAGCTCCTCGCCGACCGGGGCCAGCAGGCCCTTGCACTCGGGGCAGCGGATGATGTCCAGCAGGCGGGGGTCGATCTTCATCGGTCGCTCCTGATCAGGGTGAGTGCCTCGTCGCGGACGCGGGCCATCGTGGCCTCGTCCTTGCCCTCGGCGTTGAGTCGCAGCAGGGGCTCGGTGTTGGAGGCCCGGACGTTGAACCACCAGTCGGCGTGCGCGACGGTCAGGCCGTCGAGCTCGTCGAGCGTGACGCCGTCGCGGGCGGCGTACGTCTGCCTGATCTCGTCGATCACGGCGCCCTGGTCGGCGACGGTCGAGTTGATCTCGCCCGACATCGGGTAGCGCGCGTAGTCGGCGAGCAGCTCCGACAGCGACTTGTCGGTCTCGGCCAGCGCCGCCATCGCGTGGAGCGCGGCGAGCATGCCGGAGTCGGCGCGCCAGAAGTCGCGGAAGTAGAAGTGGCCGGAGTGCTCGCCGCCGAAGATGGCACCGGTCTCGGCCATCGTCGCCTTGATGTAGGAGTGGCCGACGCGGGTGCGGACCGGGGTGCCGCCCTGCTCGGTGACGATCTCGGGGACCGAGCGGCTCGTGATCAGGTTGTGGATGATCGTGCCGCCGGGCTCCTTGGCGAGCTCGCGGTCGGCGATCAGCGCGGTCAGTGTGGACGGGGCGACCAGCCCGCCCTTCTCGTCGACGAGGAAGCAGCGGTCGGCGTCGCCGTCGAAGGCGAGGCCGATGTCGGCACCCTCGGCGAGCACGCGGTGCTGCAGGTCGACGAGGTTCTCCGGCTCGATCGGGTTGGCCTCGTGGTTCGGGAAGGTGCCGTCGAGCTCGAAGTACATCGGCACGAGCTCGGCCTGCTCGTCGCCGAGGCGCTCGAAGACGGCGGGCGCGGTCAGGCCGGCCATGCCGTTGCCGGCGTCGGCCACGACCTTGAGCCGGCGGCCCTTGACGGGCGCGAGCGCGAGCAGGTGCGCGGCGTACGCCTCGAGGACGTCGTGGCTGCTGATGTCGCCGACGCGGCCGGCGCTGGGCTGCTCGCCCTTGAGCACGAGGTCACGGATCTCGGCCAGGCCGGTCTCCATGCCGACCGGGGCGGCGCCCGGCTTGCAGAGCTTGATCCCGTTGTACGCCGCGGGGTTGTGACTCGCGGTGAACATCGCGCCCGCGTGGCCGAGGTGGCCCGAGGCGAAGTAGAGCTGGTCGGTGGAGGCGAGCCCGATCAGGACGACGTCGGCACCGGCCTGCGCCGCGCCATCGGCGAACGCACCCGCCATGCCCGGCGACGAGGGCCGCATGTCGTGGCCCACCACCACCGTGTCGGCACCGAGCACCCGGACGAAGGCGGCACCGATGCGGTGCGCGAGCTCCTCGTCGAGCTGGCTGCCGACCAGGCCCCGGATGTCATAGGCCTTGAAGATGGCGTGGAGGTTCTCCGCGGAGAGCGTCTCGGACATGCCGCCGAGCCTAGCGGGGATCAGTCGGAGCTGAGCGCACGGAGGTGGCCGCGACGTGCGGTCTCGCGCATGCCGTGCTCGGCGGGGCGGTGCATCGGGGGCTCCTGGACCGGCGCAGGGCGGGCTGCCTCGCGGACGGCGTCGGCCAGCGCCAGCAGGTCGTCGCTGGACGGACCGGCGAGCGACGGGTCGGCCGCGAGACGCAGGACCTCCCAGCCACGCGGGGCCGAGAGCCGCTCGCTGTGGAACTCACACAGGTCGTAGGCGTGCGGCTCGGCATGGATCGCGAGCGGGCCCACGACGGCCGTCTGGTCGGCGTACACGTAGGTCAGCGTCATGACGGCCGGACGGCCGCATGCAGTCTTCGAACAACGACGGGCTGAGCTCACGGGAGAGACGCTACCGCCCGGCGGCGGCTGTCCGGTTTAGGCTCGCCCGCGTGAGTGTTCGAGACCGACGTGGGCGCGGGATGCGCGGACCGGGCGTCATGCCGGCCTGGGCCGGCGGCGTCCGGTCGATGCCGGCCCGGCCCACGCGGCGCGAGCGGTTCGACGACATCGTGCTCGCCATCGCCGACGCGATCGACTGCCGCTGGGAGCGCGAGCTGCGCAGCGTCGGCTCGCTGGAGTACGCCGTCGAGGACACGCCGCTGCTCCCCGAGGGGTGGGCGCACGACTCGATCCCGCTCGCGTCGATGATCCGCGCGACGGGTGGACGCCCGCACCGGCTCGTGCTCTTCCGCCGGCCGATCGAGCACCGGGCGCCCGAGCGCGAGGACCTCGAGGCGCTGGTCTTCACCCTCGTCGTCGAGAACGTGGCGGAGCTGCTCGGCCTGCCGGCCGAGGACATCGACCCCCGCTACCAGCCGGGCGACGACTAAGCCCCGGACCAGCCCGGACTAGCTCGGCGGCCAGGCCGGTCGCACCGACGGCACCAGCAGGTGGGTGACCAGCGGCCGGAGCGGCAGGAGCGCGGCGCCCTTCTTCGCCTGGGTCCTGATGACGCCCGCGACGGGGACGGTGGCGTCGACGAGCACCCACCGTGCGCCCTTCGGAGCGGCGATCGCGCGGGTGGTGCCCGCCGCGATCCTGACCACGCTCTCGTGCCGGTCGTCCCACCGGACCCGGACGGTGCCCGCGTGGTCGCCGGCCGCGAGGACGAGTGACGACGTGCCCGTGCGCGGGACCACCGAGCCGGTGCGGCCCGTGCGGAGCTGCAGCGCCGGGTGCTGGAGCAGGTCGCCTGCGACCGTCGCGCGCAGGCCTGCCGCGACGGGCTCGGTGGCGTCGACCACGAGCGAGAGGTCCTCGCCGGCGGTCAGCTTCCTGAGGGCGGCGCCGAGGTCGGTGACGACGACGCGACCGGCGGGGACATGGATCTCGGCGACGCCCGCGGGGGCGAAGGTGCTGTGGGCGCCGGCGACGCGGACCGTCACCCGCGCCTCGCTGGCGCCGGGGTTGACGAGCGTGAGCACCCGGGAGTTGGCCGTGCGGGTCAGCCCGGGCAGGACCTGGTGGCGCGCGGGCACGGAACCTGCGGCGAGGCCGTCGGTGTGGAGCGCCTCACCGACCTTGCCGAACTGGTCGCTCATCGAGGACGCCAGCCGTCCGCGGGTCACCACCACCCGGACCGCGAGCTCGTGGGCGTTGGGCGCCAGTGACTCGAGCGCGAGGGTGGAGACCTGTCCCCCGCCGATGGTCAGGCCACGCGACTCGATCTCCTGGAGCTCGCCGTCGGTCGACCAGACCCGCACGTCGGCCACGGCCGGGCCGCCGTCGGGGTTGGCGAGCGTGAGCGTCGAGAGGTGCGCGGCGCCCGCGCCTGCGCCGACGAACCAGCGGACTCCGCCCGGCGCCGCGCACTCGCGCGCCGAGGGCTGCGGGGCACCGAGCCGGGCGCCCATGAGCCCGGGCGCCAGCGCGTCGCTCGCCCGGACCAGCATGGCCGAGCTGTCGTCGACGGTGGCGGTGCCCCCGGCTCGCAGCGGGACCGGCGTACGGCGGGAGGTGCCGGGGAGCCGGCGGGTGACGGCGCCGGCGCCCTGCTCGGCGACGGATGCGAGCCGGACCGGCCCCTTGCCCGATGCCGGGCAGAAGAGGTCGGCGCTGGTGAGGGCCTGGGCCTGCGGGGCACGGCGGGCGGTGTCGTGCTGGGTGTCGGCCGGAGCCTGCACCAGCAGCGCGACGAGCGTGAGCAGGGGCGCGCCCACGCCGATGGCGGTGGCCGGGCGGACCTTGCGGGCCTGGGTCAGCGCGGCGCGGCGGCCGGGGAGCTGGCTCATGCGTCCTCCTCACGTCGGGTCGGGCCACACAGGACGGCGACCACGAGGATCGCGAGCAGCTGGAGCGTGACGAGAACGCGGTGCCACCAGGGATCCTCACCCGCGACCGCGTCACCGCGAGCAGACGTGGCCAGCTGCCACGCACGCGTGCGGGGGTCGGGCGCGCTGGCCTGGGTCAGGCCGTCGGCCGCATCGAGCCCGGAGGCGACCTGCGCGGAGGCGGGAGCCGGGAGCAGCACGTAGTCGATGCCGGCGGCGGTGAGCTGGTCGAGGACCGCGGGCGTCGGCCGGGAGACGAGCGAGGTCACCGCCTTGTCGAGGTGCTCGTCCGGGCCCGTGAGCGCGAGGACCTCGTCCTCACCCAGCGTCGTGCCGTCGCCGCGGTGCACCTCCCAGGTGATGCCGTTGTGGACGTCGCCACGGATCACGAGCACGCCGTGGCCGAGCCCGTGGTCGGCCGCCTGCACCATGTACGCCGGGACGTCGGTCTGGGTGGGCCGGTGCAGCTCGTTGTCGCCGTCGACGACCCACCAGGCGAGGCCGACGACCGGCCCGAGGACGGCTGCCAGCGCCACGAGCACCCCGACGGGCACCCGCCACTCGCGCAGTGTCGGGCGCGGGATGTGCAAACCCTGGGCCGCGACGACCGCAGCGGTCAGCAGGCCGCCCTGGATCACGACCACGAGGAAGCCGAGGCCCGGGCGGACCGGACCGGCGGGCAGCTCGACGGTGACGTGGCTGAGGACCGCGGCGACGACCGCGGCCACCGCGATGAGGATCCAGCACGCGAGCACGGGCACACGGGTGCGCGTACGCAGCAGCGCGACCACGCCGGGCACGAGCAGCAGCAGGCCGGCCCACGTGGGGGCGCCGAGCCCGCCGACGCGGCCGGCGATCAGCGCGAGGGCGTCGGGCGTCGGCGAGAGGCGCCCGGCCTCGAGGAAGAGGGCGGCGGGGTCGTGGCCGATCATGCCGACGGCGCCGGGGAGCATGAGCGCGGCGGGCACCAGGAGCAGCACGACCAGCGGGAGCCAGATGTCGCGGGAGGCGACGACGTCGCGGGCCAGGACGAAGCCGAGGCCGAGCAGCACCGCGACACCGAGGAGCGCGACCAGCCAGGCCGACGGCGTGAACGCGGTGAGGAGCGCGAGCATCGCTCCACCGCGCCAGGCGGCACGCCACCGGCGGTCGGCGGAGGTCTCGAAGAGGCCGGTCACGACGTGGGCGGTCCACGGCAGCAGCGCGGCGGAGGCGACGGTGCCGAAGCGGCCCTGGCCCCAGGCGCCCGAGGCGACCGGCACCGCGGCGTACGCGATGGCGCCCCAGAGGGCGACGCGGGTGTCGAACCGACCGGTCGTCAGCTCGCAGACCGCACGCAGGAAGCGCCAGGCGCCCCAGCCGGCGAACGGCACCGCGACGAGGAAGAGGAGCGAGACGACCACGGTCGGCGAGCCGAGGCCGATGGTCGAGGCCGCGACGGCGAACGGCAGGACGTAGCCGGGGGCAGGGGCGTCGGTGCCCTGGCCGAGCTCGTGCCAGCCCTCGAGGGCGAGGCGCCACCAGTCAGCCGCCGCGGACGGCGCGGGGCTCAGCGCACCTCCTGCGATCGGCCCGAAGGCGATGCGGGCGGCCCAGAGACCGAGGATCGCGGCGGCGGTGACCGCCAGGGCCAGCGGGCTGGTGAAGAAGCGCGCGACGAGGCCGGTGTCCTCGAGCAGGTCGTCCTCGTCGTCCTCCACGGGCAGCGCGATGCCGAGGCGCTCGGCCCGGGCCGTGCGCCGCCGGTCGGCCGCGTCACGGCCGTGGAGCGCCACGGCCGAGGCGAAGTCGGTGACGGCGTCGAGGCCGTGACGGTAGGGCACCCACCACGGCGGGCGCAGGCCGACCGTGTCACCGGTGGCCGGAGGCAGCTCGCGGCGGCGGCGCAGGATGACCGGCAGCCGGCCCACGGTGTTGAGCAGCGCGGCGAACTCGTCGCCGGCGTGACCGGGCTGGCGGGCCAGCAGGTAGCCCAGCGCGCGCAGGACCGTGCCGGCCATCAGCCGGAGCAGCCCCAGGAGGAACCACCGCTCGCGGTTGACCAGCAGCGTGTAGAGCGCCGCCTCCCGCTCGTAGCGGTGCGTGCGGGTGCGGCGCCCCGACAGCGAGCTCCGGCGTACGCCGCGGTGTGCGGCCTCCGCGTGGAAGACCACCGCGGACGGGACGATCACGGTGCGCAGGCCGGCGCGGGCCGCCCGCCAGCCGAAGTCGATGTCGTTGCCGTAGAGCGGCAGGTTGCGGTCGAAGCCGCCGAGCGCCTCGAGCGTCTCGCGGCGGACCAGCATGCCGGCGGTGTTGACCGCGAGGACCTCACGGACGGAGTCGTGCTGGCCCTGGTCGTACTCACCGCGCTCGAGACCGGTCTCGCGCCGCCCCGTGGCGGACAGGGACACGCCCAGCTCGAGAAGGCGGCGCAGCGAGGGCCACTCGCGCAGCTTCGGGCCGGCGATGGAGGCGTCGTGCGTGGTCGCGGTCGCGACGAGGCGGGCGAGCGCGTCGGGCGCGGGGTTCGCGTCGTCGTGCAGGATCCAGACCCAGTCGGTCGTCACCTCGGGGAGAAGGCGGTCGATCGCCTCCGGGAAGGAGCCCTCCGCCTCGCGCACCGCGTCGGCGCCGAGCGCCTCGCGCAGCAGGTCGGCCGACTGGTCGCCGCTGCCGGTGTCGAGGGCGAGCACGCGGTCGGGACGCAGGGTCTGACCGGCGAGCCCCTCGAGCACGGCGGGGAGCCAGCGGGCACCGTCGTGGCTGACCAGGAGTGCGGTGACTGTCACGAAACGGACCCTAACGGAGTGGCAGACGTGGGAGAACGCGAAGACGGGGGCCCGATGGGCCCCCGTCGACTTCGGCTTGCTGAAGCAGATGCCTCAGACTGCGCGCTTCTTCAGCTTGCGGCGCTCCCGCTCGGAGAGACCACCCCAGATGCCGAAGCGCTCGTCGTTGCCGAGGGCGTACTCGAGGCAGTCGGACTGGACCTCGCAGGTGTGGCACACCTTCTTCGCCTCGCGGGTGGATCCGCCCTTCTCCGGGAAGAACGCCTCCGGATCGGTCTGCGCACACAGGGCACGCTCCTGCCAACCGATCTCCTCGACGTCGGAGTCGAGCAAGTACAGCTCACGCATGGGACTCCCCTTTGTGTCGACCCTGAAACTGCTGGCCGGGTGTGATCTTGGCCGATGTCGCGCCCAACTTCCCCGCTGTGAACGACACTACGGGAATTACATGCCTGTCATGCACGGGAAGTCAAGCCCGTCTCTGCTATAGGCACAACCAGTTGGAGTGCGCGACTATCGGGCAGGCTGTCCCCATGCAGAAGATCACCGTACTGGCGGCCGGTGCACGCGGAGCCCGATTCTCCAACGACCTCGTCGCCGGCCTCCGCACCGGGGCCGCGGACGCCCCCGGATCTGTGACGCTCGTCGCGAACACCGCCGCGGACGCCTGGCTCCACGGCCTCAAGGTCTCCCCCGACCTCGACCTGCTCATGCACACCCTCGGCGGCAGCCCCGCCGCCACGAGCACCGTGGCGGCCGGCCTCGCGGCGTACGGCGTGGAGCCGGCGTGGTTCGCGCCCGCCGACCACGAGGTCGCGACCCAGCTGGTGCGCACCCAGATGCTCGAGGCGGGCTACCCCCTCTCGCAGGTCACCGAGGCGCTCTGCCGCCGCTGGCTCACTCCCCTGTACGCCGACCGGGTGCGGCTGCTGCCCGTCACCGACGACCGCGTCGAGACCCATGTCGCGGTGGCCGACGCCGCGAGCCCGTCGGGCCAGCGCGCGCTGCACCTGCAGGAGTACCGCGCGCGGCACGAGGGCGAGCCGGTCGAGGCGGTCGCCGTCGTCGGCATCGATTCGGCCAGCCCCGCACCCGGTGTCCTCGACGCGATCACCGGAGCCGACGAGGTCGTCGTCGTGCCCGGTGACGCCTTCGGCGTGGCCGGACTGCTCGACGTGCCGGGCGTGACCGCGGCCCTCGCCGGCGTACGCGTCGTCGGGGTCGGCACACCGGACGAGCTGGCAGCCATCGAGGCGCGGGGCATCACCCTCGCAGCCACGCGACCGACCACTCCGTAGACTCCGCACGTCCGACCCCTGACACCGTCACCGACGAAAGGTCCCGAACAGCCGTGGCCACCTCCTCCTCCGACCGACGCGCCGCCGTCGACAAGATCCGCCGCGACGCTCAGAGGGCTGACCAGCGCCAGGGTCGGATCATCATCCTGCTGTCCGTGCTCGCCGCGCTGGTCATCATCGGCATCCCCGCGGTGCCGATCATCAAGGGCATGCTCGACACCAACAGCGTCGCCAAGCTGAACCTCTCGGCGATCGGCGCCAAGGCCTCGGTGTGCGGCTCGCGGATCCTCTCGCCGGGCACCGGCACCCAGCAGCACGTCGACCCGGGCACCCCGGTGGACTACTCCGCCGAGGCGTCGCCGCCGGCGTTCGGCCAGCACGAGGTCTACCCCGACCCGATCAAGCGGAAGATGTACACCGAGATCGACCGCCCCCGCGTGGCCCAGCTGGTCCACAACCTCGAGCACGGCTACACGATCGTCTGGTACGACTCCACCATCGCCGACGACTCGGCCGCGATGACCGACCTCAAGGGCATCGCCGACAAGTTCCAGGGCGAGGACGACTTCCGCAAGAAGCTCAAGATCGTCCCGTGGCTCAAGACCGACGGCAAGCCGTTCCCGAAGGGCCAGCACGTCGCCATCACGCACTGGGCGAAGGAGGCCGCCAAGGCCGACGCCGCCGCTGCGAAGAAGGCCAAGGTCACCGCCGACGCCGGCGTCTGGCAGTACTGCAGCGAGGTGTCCGGCCAGGCGCTGCAGGAGTTCATGACGGCGTACCCGTACCTCAACAGCCCGGAGCCGACTGCGGGCTGACGCCCCGGCCCGGACGCGCGGCACCCACGGAAGGGCGCGCTGACCTCAGACGAGGTCGGTGCGCCCTTCGTCCTTGAGCCCGTTGACGATCGCCTTCACGTCCTGGGCGTGGTCACGCGCAGCGACCAGGAGCGCGTCCGGGGTGTCGACGATGATGATGTCGTCGAGGCCCAGGACGGCGACGAAGCGGCCCGTGGCGGTGACGACGAGGCCCGAGGAGCTGCGGCTCTGCACGAGGCCCGCGTCGCCGAGCACGGTCAGCGCGCCCGACGCGTCGGGGTCGAGCAGGTCGCCGAGCGAGGCGAAGTCGCCGACGTCCTCCCAGTCGAAGGCGCCGGGCACGACCGCGATCCGCCCGGCCGACGCGGCCGGCTCGGCGACGGCGTGGTCGAGGGCGATCTTCGGCAGCGTCGGCCAGAGCCGGGCCATCGCCTCCGCTCCCCCGGCCGCGATGGCGCGGAGGTCGGCGGCGAAGCCGGGGTCGTTCTCGGCGAGCAGGTCGAGCAGGACCGTCGGGCGGACGACGAACATCCCGGCGTTCCACCGGTAGTCGCCGGACGCGACGTACTGCGCCGCGACCGGGGCCGAGGGCTTCTCGACGAACTCCTTGACGTGGAACGCCGGCAGGTCGGCCATCGCGTCGCCCACGTGGATGTAGCCGAAGCCCGTCGCGGCGTACGTCGGCTCGATGCCGAGCGTGACCAGCCAGCCGGCCTCGGCGGCCGTGATGGCGTTGCGGACACACGTGGCGAAGGCGTCGCCATCCGGGATGACGTGGTCGGCAGCGAAGGAGCCCATGACGGCGTCGGGGTCCTTGCGCTCGAGGAGGGCGGCAGCCAGGCCGATCGCCGCCATCGAGTCGCGCGGCGTGGGCTCGGCGAGGAGGTACTCCTCCGCGACGCCCGGCAGCTGCCGCGCGACCGCGGGCAGGTGGGCGGTGCCTGTGACGACGACGGTGCGGTCGTCGACGAGCGGGCCGAGCCGGTCGACGGTGGCCTGGAGCAGCGAGCGCCCCGAGCCGGTCAGGTCGTGGAGGAACTTCGGCGCGCCGGCGCGCGACAGCGGCCAGAGACGGGTGCCCGCGCCACCCGCGGGGATGACGGCCCAGAAGTGGTCAACCGAACTCATGCGCTGAAGGCTAGGCCATGCCCTGGGGCCACGCACCGGGAGCGTCGCTTGCCAACGTCCTTTCCCTAGGCTGGCCGCATGACCGCCTCCGCACCGACCACGTTCGCCGGCCTCCTCGGCCAGATCCTGCGCACCGAGCCCGGGCGCCCGCTCGTCACCTTCTACGACGACGCGACCGGCGAGCGCGTGGAGCTCAGCGGCACGACGTATGCCAACTGGGTGGCGAAGACGTCCTCGCTCCTGGTGGAGGAGCTCGACATCGAGCGCGGCAGCACCGTTCTCGTCGACCTGCCGATCCACTGGCTGACGCCCGTCGTCATGGGCGCGGTCTGGAACGTCGGGGCGGAGGTCACCAACGAGCGCACCGACGCCGACCTCGTCGTCTGTGGCCCGGACCCCTCCCGCCTGCGCACGTACGCCGAGGGGACGGCGCCGGTGCTCGCCTCGGCGCTGCTGCCGATGGGCGTCCGCTTCAAGGAGCCGCTGCCGGAGGGCGTCCACGACTTCGGCGTCGAGGTCTGGTCGCAGCCCGACGCGTTCGTGCCGTGGGACCCGGCCCAGGCAGGCGACGTGCTGCACGAGGGCCGCACCTGGGCCGAGCTCGCCGCGCCCGGGCCGTGGTCGGGCCAGCGCCTGCTCACCACGGTCAACCCGCTCACCGACCCTGCCGTCCTCCTGCAGCCGGTCACCAGCGGTGGATCGGTCGTGCTGTGGCGCAACGCCGACCCGGCGCGCCTCGAGGTCCTCCGCCACCAGGAGCGCGTGACGGCGGAGCACCTCGTGACGAAGGAGCCGTGACGGGCTCCTTCGTGGGTCGGGCTCCTTCGTGGGTCAGCCCAGCAGGTCGTAGCCCTCGTAGCCCGTGGCGAGGTAACGACGCGGCGCGAAGCCCGTCGACGTGCCCGCGAGCAGCCAGAGCCGGCCGTTCGACGTACGGCCCACGATGTCGCGGCGCCCGTCGCCGGTGACGTCGCCGGCGCCGAAGATGCCAGTCAGCCCGCTCAGGTCTGCGGAGAGCGCCTTCGGCGTGCCGGTGTTGCTCGGGAGCCAGCCCAGCGCGGTACTGGTGAGGACGCCGGTGTCGAGCGTCCCGCCGGTGTCCCAGCGGCCGAGGTCGACCAGGCCCGTGCCGGTCAGCGTCGGGTTGAGGACGGTGTACGTACCCAGGGCCGCGTTGCCGTGTCCGGGGAAGATGACCAGGCGGCCGGTCTTGTTGCCCGTGAGGTCGGGCTTGCCATCGCCGTTCACGTCGCCGGCCGCCGTCAGCATGCTGACGGTGTTGAAGTCGCGCGTGTCGATGACGACGCCGGGCTGCAGCGTGCCGGTGCCCGTGCCGCGGTAGAGGACGAGATAGCCGTTGGTCTGGCGAGTGATCACGTCGCCCTTGCCGTCGCCGTCCCAGTCGCCGACGTTGAGGACCTTGTTGGCGTTCTTGAAGCTCACGCCGGCCGGGACCGGAGGGGCGACGTTGAACCGCCCGTTGTGCGGCACCACGACGAGCGAGTCGCCGGAGAAGCCGACCGCGTCCGGCTGCGCGGAGCCGAGGACCGGCGCGACCGAGACCGCAGCGAGGCCGGCGAGACTGCCGTCTGCCGGGATCAGCTTGGTGAACGAGCCCACGCCGTTGCCCGGCGCGACCAGCACCGCACCTGCGCTGTCGCGGACCAGCAGGTCGCCGATCCCGTCGCCCGTGAGGTCGCCGTAGCCGGTGACGACCGGGAAGCTCCAGCCTCCCGGGATCACGGTGCCCGCACCGACGTGGCCGGCGCCGTCGCCGTTGTAGCGCGTGAGGCGGCCGCTCGCGTCGCGGACCAGCAGGTCCGCCTTGCCGTCGCCGGTGATGTCGCCGGTGGCGACCACCTTGGTGGCGGCACCGAAGCCGGTGGCGAGCAGCGACTTGGTGAACTCGCCCGCGCCGTTGCCGCGGAAGAGGACGAGGTTGCCGGTCGCTCGCTTGCGGCCGACGATGTCGCCCTTGCGGTCACCGTCGAAACGGCCCACGGGCGTGACCAGGTCGTAGCCGACGAAGGACTGCAGGCCCTTGATGCCGCGCGCGAAGGTGCCGTCACCGCGACCCGGGCGCACACCGGCGAGACCGGTGCTGGCGTAGCGGACCAGCATGTCCGAGATGCCGTCACCGTTGAGGTCGGGCGAGATCACCTTGACGTCGTACTTCGACCAGCCGGTGCCCTTGGTGACGGGCGCGGAGAAGCCGAGCAGGCCGCCGGTGGGCAGGACCACTGCGGCGCCGTCGGAGGCGCGACGCGCGACCAGGTCCGGGTACGCCGCACCCACGAGGTTCGGCACGCGCGGGGTGCCGGCCACGGGGGTCGGCGTCGTACCGGTGAGCTGGTAGTTGCGCGCAGCGGTGCGGATGCTCGGGATCTTCGCGTAGAGGTACTTGCCCGGGCAGGCCGTCTGGCCGGCGTCGCGGTGGCCGTTGATCGCCTGGAAGTACTTGGAGCCGACGTACTGGCTGGTGTCGTCGGCAGCGATGCCCTTGAGCGACAGCTTCCACGCGTACAGCCGGGCGTAGGCGTCGACGGTCGCGGCCGACGGCTGGACCTCCTCGTAGTTGCCGATCGCCGAGGCGGCGAACGAGTAGGAGTTGTAGCCCTGGGTGGCCGCCGGGACGACGTCCTTGTCCACGCCGCCGTAGCGGCCCTCCCAGATCCGGCCGAACCGGTCGACCAGGAAGTTGTAGCCGATGTCGTTCCAGCCCTTGGTCTTCACGTGGTACGCGTAGATGCTCCGGATGATGCCCGGGACCTGGTCGGCCGTGTAGTTGTTGGCGTTGACCGTGTGGTGGATGAAGCCCGCCGCGATGTGGCCGTAGAGCGGGGCCGCACGGCGCCACGACTCATCAGCACCCCACTGGGCGCGGGAGTAGATCGTCGGGCGCGCGACCGTGGTCGTCGTCGCTGCCTGCAGCGCGACGGCGCCCTGGTCCGTCGAGAGGGTCGCGGAGGAGCTGCCCTCCGACGGCGAGCCGGACGGCGACCCGGCGATCGCGGGCGCGTCCTGCTTCGTGCCGGAGCTCTCACCGGGGGCCACGACGGCCATCTGCAGGTCAGCGGGGTCCACGCCCGGAGCCGTCACCACCCGGGTCTGCACCTTGTCGACCGCACCGACGATGAGCGGGTCCGTGCCGGGGCGTGCGTGGAGCGCGTCCGGGCTGCCCGCGTCGGGGCCCTCCGCGTCCTCGTAGTGCACCGTGCTCCAGCCCGACCAGGAGCCGTTGTCGAACGTGCGCGCCTGGACGGCGATGTCGGACTCGTCGATCTGCGTCCCCGGCTTCCAGGTGACGCCCACCGTGCCGAACCCGTCGACCTTCTGCGGGGCGGTCTCCACGACCTTGCCCCCACGAGGTACGTCGACGTCGGCCGGCGCCGTGGCCTTCTCGTCGACCGGCGTGGACCTGATCGTCGGGTCCACCGGAGCCTTCTCCACCGCCGCCGTCGGCGCCGTCGAGGGTGTGGGCGCCGGGGCCTTCGTCGGCCGGGGCGCGGACCCGCCGTACTGCGCGACGTCACCGGGCTGCCCGACGACGTCGAGGGAGATGACGTCGGCGGCGGGGCCGAGCACCGCGAACGCGGTGCCGACGATCAGCGCCTGCTGGCAGACGGTGACGAAACGGGTCTTGGTGAGGCGCATGTGGGGGACTCTCCAGTGCGGGGAAGTGTCACAGGAGCCCCCAGTTTCACAACAGTCACAGGGGTTACGGAAGAGTTCGTGAGTAACTACAAACCTGTAATTTCCAGTCGACACGCCGGTCGATCACGGAAATGTCAAATCTTCCGCCCTGCTCCCCCGCCGGGAAATGCAGCAGCTCCCCACCGTCACGGACGATGGGGAGCAGCAGGCAGGGCGTGTCAGATGTCGGCGCCGAGGTCGTCGTCACCGTCGCTGTCGCCGAGCTCGTCGGAGTCGTCGCTGTCGTACTGGACGTAGCGGATGCCGTCCTCGACCTCGCCGTCGAAGCCGAGGCGGCCCTTCTCGAGGACCACGACGCGGTTGCAGGCCCGGCGCACCGAGCCCACCGAGTGGCTGACGTAGAAGAGCGTGCGGCCCTCGTCGCGGATCTCCTGGATCTTGTCCATGCACTTCTTGCGGAAGGGCTTGTCGCCCACGGCCAGGACCTCGTCGGCCAGGAAGATGTCGGAGTCGACGTGGATCGCGATCGCGAAGCCGAGGCGGGCGTTCATGCCGGAGCTGTAGAAGCCGACCTCTGTGTCGATCTGCTTGCCGATGTCGGCGAAGTCGATGATGGAGTCGAGCTTCCGCTTCGTCTCCGCCTCGCTCATGCCGAAGACCGCAGCGTTGAGGAAGATGTTCTCGCGGCCGGAGAGCTGCGGGTGGAAGCCCGCTCCGGTCGCGATCAGGCCGGCGATGCGGCCACGGGTGCGGATCGTGCCGCCGTCGGGCCGCATGACGCCCTGCACGAGCTTGAGCAGCGTGCTCTTGCCCGAGCCGTTGAGGCCCATCAGGCCGATGGCCTCGCCCTGCTTCACCTCGAAGCTGACGTCGTCGAGCGCCAGGAACTTGTCGCGGACCTTGTTGCCCTTCGCCGCCGCCACCGCCATCTGCTTCATGGTGCGGTGGTAGTTGAGCGTGAACTGCTTCGACACGTGGTCGATCTGGATGGCGGTCGTCATGCGGGGTCCCCGGCGAAGTAGGAGCGAAGCGAGCAGTTCGTTGGGGTGCGCATCACACACGCTCCGGGACACGGCGGGAGAGCCCACTGAAGACGAACTGGCCGATCACCAGGATGACGATGCCGATGCCGAGGGCGACCAGGCCGTGGAGCGCCAGGTGGTCCGGGAAGTGCTCGCGGGCGATCACCGACTCGTCCGCCGTGGTGTCGAGCCAGAAGGCACGGTGGAAGAGGAGCACCACGTCGGCGATCGGGTTGAGCAGGTAGTACTCGACGTACTCCGGGATCGACCGCGTGATCCGGGTGTAGGGGTACATCATCGGCACGGCGAAGCGGACGAGGTTGGTGAGGATGCCGACCACCTGACCGGTGTCGCGCCACAGCACGTTGGCGACGCTGAACATCAGCGCGAAGCCGGTGCCGACCGTGACCATGATCAGCGTCGCGAGGAGGAAGCAGCCCACACCGACGAGGTCCGGGCGCCAGCCCTTCATCAGGCAGACAGCGATCAGGATCAGCAGGCCCGGCCCGGCGTTGAAGAGCGAGACGAGCACCGAGGAGACCGGGAACATCTCCAGCGGCAGCGCCATCTTCTTCACGAACGCCTTGTTGCGCATGATCGAGCGCGTGCCGGCGTTGAAGGTCTCGGTGAAGAAGTGCACGGCGATCAGGCCGCAGAAGACGTAGATCGCGAAGTTCTCGGTGCGCCCGGCCATGCCCATGACCCGGCCCATGATGAACCAGTAGATGAAGAGCTGGGTCAGCGGGTTGAAGTAGCTCCAGAGCAGGCCGAGGAAGGAGCCGGAGTAGCGCGCGGTGAGCTCGCGCAGCACGAGCAGGCGCAGGAGGTACTGCTTCTTGCCGACCGCGAGCAGGCCGGACTCCCCCGCCGGGTCGACGAGCGGCAGGCTCGCGTAGTCGGGGTTCACGAGCTCTCCTCGATGCCGAAGGTGCGCGCCCATGCTTCCTGCGAGGTGATCTCGTGGAGCTGCGCCCGGTAGGCCTGGGCCAGCTCGGGCCACTCGCGACGGAACCGCTCGTGCAGCGCGATCGTGCGCTTCATCTGGTCGCGGAAGAGCTCGGGGTCACGGCGGTAGAGGGCCGCCGAGGTGCCGTCGTTCATCGACACGATCGCGGAGTCGTACTTCGCCAGCTGGTACCACTTCGCGTCGAGCGCGGGGATCTCCGCCTCCGGGTACTCACGCGACAGGTCGCGCGGCGGACGGAGCTGGCGCAGCGGCGCCTTCGCCGCCGAGAGCAGCTGCGACTTGCGGCTGGGCACCTCGGAGATGCTCTTGCCCTTGGAGAGCTTCGCGCGCTTCACCGGCGGGAGCTCGTCGCGGTCGGGCACGAGGACGGCGTCGGAGAACTGCTTGCGCAGCGCGTTGACCTCCGCCAGGCGCGTGGGCAGCATCTCGTGGAGGTGCTGGGGGCCCTGCAGGATGTCCTCCATCGCCTGGAGCCGCAGCTCCGCGGTGGAGTACTGCATCGCGACGATGTGCGCGATCTGGTTGTTGAGGCTCTCGCGCAGCAGCCGCCCACCCCGCTTGAACGGGGAGTGGAGCAGCGCCGCGATGAGGCGGTTGCGGTGGTGGAAGTACGACTGCCAGTCGAGCGCGTCGTTCTTGTCCGTCCACGGCACGTGCCAGACCGCCGCACCCGGCAGGGTCACCGTCGGGTAGCCGGCAGCGCGGGCGCGCAGGCCGTACTCGGAGTCGTCCCACTTGATGAAGACCGGCAGGGAGAGGCCGATCTCCTCGATGACCACACGCGGGATCAGGCAGGAGAACCAGCCCGTGAAGTCGACGTCCCAGCGCTTGTGCAGCCACCGGGCGGAGCGGATGTTGCGCGTCGAGAAGTCCCACTGCATGTAGGCGTCCGGCGGCGTCATCCAGAGGAAGCGCCACGGCTGGACGATCTCGCCGAAGCTGTGCAGCCGCGAGCGCGAGTAGATGTTGAACATCATGCCGCCGACGATCGTGGGGCGCCGGGCGAGGTCGCCGAACGTCACCTGGCGGATGATGCCCTCGGGCTCGCAGATGACGTCGTCGTCCATCATCAGGGCGTACGTCGCGGTGCCCTTGCGCACCGACTCCAGCTGGCCGCGGGCATAACCGCCCGAGCCACCCAGGTTGCCCTGCTGGATGATCCGGAGCTTGTCGCCGAGCGCCTTCTCCGCAGCCGGGTACTCCGCGTCGTCGACGACCAGCTTCGTCCCCTGCTCCATCACGAAGACGGTGTCGAGGTAGCCGGTCAGGTCGGGGTCGCCGAGCTGCTGGAGGAGCTTGGCGCACCAGTCCGGGCGGTTCATCGTCGTGATCGCCATGTCGACGGTGCCGTGCGCGGCACGGTCCTCGGGCACCTCCGCGGTCCACTGCGCCGAGACGGTGACGGGCGCGTCGGCGGCGATCACGTCGTACCAGAGCCAGCCACCGTCGACGAACGAGTTGAGCGGCAGGTCGAACGTGAAGGACTCCGCGCCGTCGCCCTCGACGACCGCGCTGTCGACGCGCTGGCTGTTGCCGTTGGCGAGCGACTTGTAGACGACGACGTGTCCGTCGCGACCCTCGAGCGTGACCTCGAGGCGGACCTGCTCGACGATCGTGTAGCGGCGCCAGTACGACGCGGGGAAGCCGTTGAACATCGAGCCGAACGACACGCTCTGCCCCGGCAGCACCTTGAACGTCGTGCGGTCGACGAGCTGCTCGACCGCGACGCGGCGGCCGGTGCCGGTCGCCTGGCGGATCTGTGCGGCGTTGAGCGCCTTCGCGCCGGAGTTGCCGCCGACGACATACTTGTCCTCGTCGAGGCGGGCGTCCTCGAGGTCGACGTAGAGCGACATGACCTCGAGGTCACGGTCCAGCGGCATGACCTGCCGCATCAGCAGCCGGCGGCTCATGCGTCGACACCGCCACTCTTGAGCTCGGCGCCGTCGGCGAAGTGCGGCTTGATCTTGTTCTCGTACATCGACAGCGCCGAGGCGATCGCCATGTGCATGTCGAGGTACTTGTAGGTGCCGAGGCGGCCGCCGAAGAGGACCATCGGCTCCTTCTCCGCGAGGTCGCGGTACTTCAGCAGCTTCTCGCGGTCCTCGGCGGTGTTGATCGGGTAGTAGGGCTCGTCGCCCTCCTCCGCGAAGCGCGAGAACTCCCGGACGACGATCGTCCGCCCCTTCTTGTACGACGCAGCGCGCTCGGGGTGGAGGTGCTTGAACTCGAGCTCACGCGTGAACGGCACCTCGGGGTCGTTGGCGTTGACCACGCCGGTGCCCTGGTAGTCGTCGACGTCGAGCGTCTCCTGCTTCAGGTCGACCGTGCGCCAGGAGAGGCGGCCCTCGCAGTTGTCGAAGTACTCGTCGACGGGACCGGTGTAGACGACCGGGACCTTGCCCTTGAACTCCTCGGCGACGCCGTCGGCCAGGAAGTCGGTGTCGAGGCGGACCTCGATGTTGGGGTGGTCGGCCATCCGCGCCAGCCAGGCCGTGTAGCCGTCGGTCGGGAGGCCTTCGTACTTGTCGTTGAAGTAGCGGTTGTCGAAGGTGTAGCGGACCGGGAGGCGCGTGATGATGTCGGCGCTCAGCTCCGTCGGGTCCGTCTGCCACTGCTTCGCGGTGTAGCCCTTGATGAACGCCTCGTAGAGCGGGCGGCCGATCAGGGAGATCGCCTTCTCCTCGAGGTTCTTCGCGTCCTTGGTGTCGATCTCGGAGGACTGCTCCGCGATCAGCGCACGCGCCTCGTCGGGGGTGTGGCTCTTGCCGAAGAACTGGTTGATCAGCGCGAGGTTCATCGGCAGGGAGTAGACCTGCCCCTTGTACTTGCCGAAGACCCGGTGCTGGTAGTTGGTGAACGTCGTGAACCGGTTGACGTACTCCCAGACCTTCTCGTTGGAGGTGTGGAAGAGGTGCGTGCCGTACTTGTGCACCTCGATGCCGGTCTCCTCGTCGAACTCCGAGTAGGCGTTGCCACCCAGGTGGGAGCGCCGCTCGAGGATGAGCACCTTGAGGTCGAGCTCGGCGGCGCACCGCTCCGCGAGCGTCAGTCCGAAGAAGCCGGAGCCGACAACGACGAGATCAGGCTGGGTCACGATTCTCCTGGGGTTCGTCGGCGCAGGCGCACGCCGATCGGGCGTGAGTCTAGCGAGGCGAAGGCAGGGCGGACGGGGACGACGCGGGGTCGAGGTGACGCATCTCCCGCGCCGACCGGATGGCCTTGATCACGTTGGCTGCTTCGCCGCGGCCTCCGCGCAGCGGGCTGAGCAGCACGACCATGAGCACGATCAGCCACGGCTTGAGCCGGACCAGCACGTTCGTGCCGTAACGGAAGTGGACGACGAAGAGGTTCCGGTACATGTAGAACCCCTTCCAGCTGCTGAGGTCGTGCTGCTGGTTGAAGTCGAGCTGGCGCACCAGCACGGCGTCGCGGAGGCAGACGATCGGGTAGCCCGCGTTGCGGGCCCGGATCGCGAAGTCGACGTCGTCGTAGAAGATGAAGAACGACGGGTCCGGCAGGCCGATCGCCGCGATCACGTCGCGGCGGACCATGAACCCCTCGAAGGCGACGTTCTCCACCAGCACCTCTGCCGGCATCTCCGCGCGCGAGGCGTACGTCGAGTCGACGCTCGCCGTCTTCGGCTTGATCGCGAGCGGGTTGTCGAGATCGAAGCGGACCGCCGCCTTCTCGACGAGCCGCCCCTGCAGGTCCTCGCGGACCGCCATCTGGCACGGGCCCTCGTGGGCGACCATGACCTCGAGGAAGTCGGGAGCCGGCACCACGTCGTCGTCCATGAGCAGGATGCGGTCGTGGCCCGCGTCGTACGCCTGCAGCATGCCGAGGTGGAAGCCGCCCGCGCCGCCGAGGTTGGCGCCGGTCGTGGTGACCTGCAGCGGGAGGTCCGTGCGCGCGTCGAGGACGGCGCGGGTGTCGTCGGTGCTGGCGTTGTCGATGACGATGATCGCGTCGGCCGGCCGGGTCTGCGCCGCGAGCCCGTCGAGCATGCCGGGCAGCATCGCCGAGCGGTTGAAGGTGACGACGACGACCGCGACGCTCTCGCGCTGGCCGCTCACGCGAGGAACCTCAGGTGGCCCGTGAAGTCGTCGCGCACGCCGGCGGCGATGCCCTCGGCGCTGAGCCGGAGACGCTGCAGGCTCGGCCGGGTGAACGCGTAGAACCACACCGTCTTGAGCACGAAGGCGAGCACGAACAGCCAGCCGCGGTAGTCGCGGAGGTTGACCACGTTGTTGCGGGCCATGCAGTAGTGCTTGAGGTCGCTGGGCGTGTGGTTGTACGTCGTGCGGCCGAACGCCATGGGCGTGCCCAGCTCTCCCACCGACGGGTGGCGGACGACGGCGTCGGTGACGGTGGCGATGCGGGCCCCGGCTTTCTCCGCACGCAGGCGGTACTCGTGGTCGTCGCCCCAGATGAAGAACTCGGCGCGCGGGTAGCCGATCTTCTCGACGAGGGCGCGGGTGACGAGGATGCCGTTGAAGGGGATGACGATGTCGTCGAGCAGGCCGTCGCGCGCGGCGCGGGAGACGGCCGCCCGGTCGTGCGCCACCGAGGTGCCGCCGGGCAGGCGGATCGGGAAGACCAGCCGCTGCGGGTCGTCCTCGTCGACCACGACGGGGCCCCAGAAGTCGAGGTCGCGGTGCTCCAGGAGGGTCGCCAGGCAGTCGGGGTCGGGCAGGCCGTCATCGTCCATCAGCCAGACCAGGTCGGCGTCGGTGCCCTCGATCGCGGCCTGCAGCCCGTCGTGGAAGCCGCCCGCTCCCCCGGTGTTGCTCGTCATCAGGTGCGCATGGAGGAGGGTGCCGGGCTCCTGCGCGGCGGACGCGAGCCACTCCGGCGTGCCGTCCGTGGAGGCGTTGTCGACCACGATGATCTGGTCGAGCCCGGCGATGCTCCGCAGGCGCGGCACGAGCCGCTGCAGGAGCGCCACACGGTTGTAGGTGACGACGACCGCCACGATGCGGGGGGCGGCGGGCGTCGGCGTCACGGCGTACACCCTAGGGCGTCAGCACGCCGACGAGAGGTCGGTGCTCTCGTTGGCGGCGTAGCCCGTCTCGCGGGTGCCGATCGAGCCGCCGCGCTGGGTCTCGCCGTTGGGCGCCGCCGTGGTCGACGGGACGACGGTCTTGCCCGACGGCTTGCCGGCCTTGCCCTCGGCCTTGTCGATCGCGTGCTTCACCTTCGACTGGATGAAGGCCATGTCCGGGTGGGCGGTGTCCTTGACCAGCGGCGGGACGAGCGAGAGCGTCGAGATCTTCTGCGAGCGCGCCTTCATCGCCAGCGGCACGAGCTTGCCGAAGTCGCCCGACGGGATGTTGGACTTGATCAGGCCGCTCGTCGCCTCGCTGATCGCGCCGAGCTTGCGGACCACCGTCGTGGGGCTGACCTGCTGCGCGAGGGCGTTGATCATGCACTTCTGGCGCGCCATGCGGGAGTAGTCGTCGGAGTCGTGGCGGGCCCGGGCGTACCAGAGCGCCTCGAAGCCGTTGAGCTTGTAGTAGCCGGTCTTGAGGTGCGTGTAGAAGCTGTCACCGGGGAGGCCGACCGGGATCGGCTCGCGCACGTGGAGCTTCACACCGCCGACGGCGTTGACCACGTCGCGGAAGCCCTGGAGGTTGACCATCGCCCAGTAGTTGATCTTGAGGCCGGTGATGCCCTCGACCGCCTGGACGGTCGCGTCGATGCCGGGGTCCTTGGAACCCGGGAAGAGGCTGGTGTGGTCGCCCGCCCAGGTCGAGACGCCGTTGAGGTAGCAGCCGTCGCAGTCGAAGCCGTCGGGGAAGGCCTTGTCCATGACGGAGCCGGGCGCGAAGTGGAAGTTCTCCATGTTGCGCGGCAGGCCGATCAGGACGGTGCGACCGGTCTCGGCGTCGACGCTGGCGACCTGCAGGGAGTCGGGGCGCATGCCCCAGCGGCTGGCACCGGAGTCGCCGCCGAGCAGCAGCACGTTGTAGCGGCCGTCGTTGGCGGTGCCGTCGCCACCGTGGCCGGAGGCGTTGAGCAGCGCGATGCGGCTGGCGCCGACGAGGTGGGCGCTGAAGAGCAGGGTGCCCGCGACCGCGAAGGTGAGCACCGCGTTGAGGCCGGTCATCGCGAGGCGGTGGTTCTTCACCAGGGTGAGCGGCTGGCCGAGGCGCCAGGCGTCGACGAGCAGGAGGAACCAGGAGACGGCGCCGACGATCAGGCCGAGGCGCAGGAGGGCCAGCGCCCACGTCCTCGTGGCAAGCCAGAAGAGGAGGCCGTGCCAGAGGAGGCCGACGAGCCCGAGGAGGAGGCCGAAGCCGGCCAGGAGCAGCACGATCCGCAGCGCGATCCGGCCGACCTTGCGGTTGCCCGCGACGAGCTGGGCCGAGCCGGGCAGGACCAGCGTCATCAGCATGAGCGTGATCGCGCGGCGGAAGCGGATCCGCGCCGCGCGCTCGTGCTCGCGGCTGCTCAGGTGCGACCCGGGGGGAAGGACGGGCGGCATCGGACGGCCTTTCTCATCGGCAGGGGAAGTTGCCGCCAAGTATCACCAGTCACACCTGTCACAGACGGCGCGCCGCGCCGTGGTGCTCACGAGCCGTCGCGCGACTTCAGGATCTCGGCCTTCGCGGAGAGCCGGTGTGCGCGCCGGATCTCGGCCTCGCGCTGGCGGCGTACCTCGTCGGGGGTCTCGGGCCCGAGACCGGGGATCTTGCGGGCGCGCCCGTTGCCGTCGACCGCCACGAAGACGAGGTACGCCGAGGCGACGTGCAGCGGGGTGCTCGGGTCGTCCCACGGCTCGGCCTCGACCCGGACGCCGATCTCCATCGACGACGAGCCGGCCCAGTTGACCTGGGCGAACGTCCGCAGGATGTCGCCGACGTGCACGGGGCGGAGGAAGGCCATCTCGTCCATCGCGGCGGTCACGGCCAGGCCGCCGCTGTGCCGCTGCGCGACCGCACCCGCCGTGGAGTCGACCAGCTTCATGATCTCGCCGCCGTGGACGTTGCCGTGGAGGTTGGCGCGCGTGCGCTCCATGACCATCGCCAGCTCGACGCGGGAGTACGACGCGGGCAGGGTCCCCAGGTGAAGCTCGTTCATGGGACCGCACGGTAGCGTCTGGGGCCATGGCAGAGCGGCGCGATCCTCCCCAGCCGGGCACGCCGGAGTACCGCTGGCTCTACGGCGACCCCGACGATACCCGTGCCACCGACGTGGGCGGAGGACAGAAGCGCCCCCTCCCGCAGTCCGACGAGACCCGCGTGATGCCGGTCGTCCTGCCGCCGGAGGGCACCGGGCGCCAGCGCCCCCGCACCGCCCCTTCACGGCCCACCGCCTACGAGCCCCCTGCTCCCCCGGCCCCGCCGCGCCGCCCCACCGCTCCTCCCGCGCGGCCCTCGCGGCCGCCGCGCTCGGGCGGCTCGTGGAAGCGCCGGATCCTGGCACTGCTGGTCCTGTGGATCGCCTTCCTCGTGGTGACACCGCTGCTCGCGATGCAGAAGATCGAGCACGTGGCCGCGTTCCCCGCGGGTGACCGGCCCGCCGCGCAGCCGGGCACGACGTACCTCGTGCTCGGGTCGGACAAGGCCGATGGGCTGACCGAGGCGCAGAAGCGCGCGATCCGCGCCGGCGACCGCTCCAGCGCGCGCACCGACAGCATCATGCTGCTCCACATCGGCTCCGGGCCCGACCTGCTGATGTCGATCCCGCGCGACTCCCTCGTCGCGGTGCCGGGCCACGGCACCACCAAGATCAACGCCGCCTACGCGTACGGCGGCCCGAAGCTCCTCGTGCAGACGATCGAGCAGGACACCGGGATCCGCATCGACGACGTCATCCAGATCGGCTTCGGCGGCTTCGTCGACGTGGTGGACGCCGTCGGGGGCATCGAGATCTGTCCCGACAAGCGGATGGACGACCGCGACGCGCGGCTGCACATCAAGAAGGGCTGCCAGGAGGTCGACGGCCTCACCGCCCTCGCCTACTCCCGCTCGCGCCACGCCCAGCGGCTCGGCGACCTCGACCGCGCCCGGCACCAGCGCGAGGTCGTCAACGCGGTCGGCAAGAAGGCCGTCTCGCCCTGGTCGGTCATCAACCCGGTCCGCTACTGGCAGCTCACCCACGCGGGTGCCTCGACGCTGACCGTCTCCGACGGCACCTCGGCCTGGGCGCTGGGCCGCTTCGCGCTCGCGATGACCAGCCCGGACCTGAGCTGCGGCGTCCCCATCTCCGACCTCGCCGTCCACTGGGACACCGACCGCTCGCGGCGGATGTTCCGGCTGATCCGCCAGGACCGCACCGGCGACGTCGGCAGGGGGCTCTGCACGGAGTCCGGCCTCGCCCGCTAGCGCCCCTGGGCCCGCGGTCCTCCGACCTTCGGCCCTCCACTGCGGGCGTCTGCCGGACGCAGGGTGGAGGAACCGGCGACGCACGTCACCGGTCGCCGAGAGGAGCAGAGCGATGACCACACCCACCCGAGCGACGACCTTCGGGGACCTCCTGTCCCGCTTCGAGGAATCCGGGCACGCCGACGAGACCGCCCCGATCCGGGTGGAGGAGTTCGTCCACGACGGCCACTACGTCGTCCGCGCCGAGCTGCCCGGAGTCGACCCGGACAGTGACATCGACGTCCGGATCGACGGGGACCTCCTGACCATCCGCGGCCGGCGTCAGGAGACCCGGCACGAGCACGGCCGCAGCGAGTTCCGTTACGGCTCCTTCGCACGCAGCCTCCGGCTCCCGCTCAACTGCGAGGAGCACGACATCACCGCGACGTACGACGCCGGCGTGCTCGAGGTGACCCTGCCGATGCTCCAGGCGCCGACGAGCATCGTCGTCCCCGTGCAACGTGCCGGTGCCGAGGCCCCGACGGCGGAGGCCCCGACGGCGGGGACCGCGGCGACAGCGACGGCCTGAGATGCCGACCTCGGGACGCCGCTGCGTCGTGGTCGGGGTCGACGGCTCGCGCGAGAACGCACCAGCCGTCGACTACGCGTCGCGGTGGGCAGCCGGTCTCGGCGCTCGTCTCGAGCTGCTGGCCGTCGTCCAGGGAGCCGGCACCCTGCCGCCGTACGTCGCCGCGCCGGACGATCCCGAGGAGAGCCTGCTCGGCGAGCTCGCCCGGTCGGTCCGGAACGCCCACCCCTCGCTCGAGGTGAGCGCGAACGTCGCCTTCGGCAACGCTGTCGAGTGCCTGACCGCCGCATCGGTGGATGCGGTCGGCACGGTGGTCGGCTCGCGCGGGCTCGGTGGCTTCGGACGGGCCCTCCTGGGCTCGGTCTCGAGTGCGCTCACCGGCCACGCCCCCCGACCGGTGGTGGTGGTCCCGGCACGCTGGACGGCGGAGGCCCACCCGGACAACGACCCCGTCGTCGTCGGTCTTGCGGCGGACCAGGCAGGCGATCACGCCGTACTGCACTGGGCCTTCGCAGAGGCGACCCGCACCCGCTCGCCGCTCGAGGTCGTGCACGCCGTGGACACCTCTCCGGTCCTCGCCTGGGACCGCGAGGGCCTCGGCATACGCCAGGTGCCACCCGCGCCGGGCCTGGACTCCCGGGTCCGCGACGCGGTGGCGGCCGAACAGGAGCACCGTCCGGACCTGAAGGTCCGCGTGGTCGAGGAGGCCGGTCACCCGGCTGACGTGCTGCTCTACCGCGGCGCGCAGGCGCGGCTCCTCGTGGTGGGGCGGCGACACCGGGGCCTGGGGTCGGTACGGCGTGCGGTGCTGCACCACGCCAACGTCCCGGTCGCCGTCGTTCCCCAGGGCGCCTCGGCCCCGTGAGGCCGGAACGTTCGCGAACAGCTGAGGGCCGGCCACCTTCGACGGTGACCGGCCCCCAGGCTCGCGCATGATCAGCGCGGGATCACGTCACCCGACTTCAGGAAGCGGGAGATGATCTCCTTCATGATCTCCGAGGTGCCCGCGTAGATCTGCGAGATGCGCAGGTCGGCCCAGGCGCGGGCGACGGGGTACTCGTTCATGTAGCCGTAGCCGCCGTGCAGCTGGAGGCACATGTCGGCGACCTTCTGGGCCCGCTCGGAGCACCAGAGCTTGACCATCGCGGCCGACTCGATGTCGAGCTCGCCCTTGATGTGGCGCTCGATGCACTCGTCGAGGAAGGCGCGCGCGACGCGGGCCTCAGTGGCGATCTCGGCCAGCTTGAACTTGGTGTTCTGGAACTTGCCGATCGCCTTGCCGAAGGCCTGGCGGTTCTCGGTGTACTCGAGCGTCAGGTCGAGCAGGGCCTCCATCGCGGCGACGTTGGACGTCGCGACGATCAGGCGCTCCTGCGGGAGCTGCATCATCAGCTGGATGAAGCCCTGGCCCTCTTCGGCGCCCAGCAGGTTGGCCTGCGGCACGCGGCAGTCCTCGAAGAAGAGCTCGGAGGTGTCCTGGCCCTTCATGCCGATCTTGTCGAGCACGCGACCTCGGCCGAAGCCGGGGGTCGAGGTCGGGACGACGATCAGGGAGATGCCGGACGCGGCCTCCTCCGGGTTCGTCTTCGCGACCACCACGACGACGTCCGCCTGGGCGCCGTTGGTGATGAAGGTCTTGGAGCCGTTGATGACGTAGTCGTCGCCGTCCTTCAGCGCCTTCGTCTTCACGTTCTGGAGGTCCGAGCCGGTGCCGGGCTCGGTCATCGCGATCGCGGCCACGGCCTCGCCGGAGGCGAGCTTCGGCAGCCACTCGGCCTTGATGGCGTCCGAGCCGTAGGCCTCGATGTAGTGGGCCACGATGCCGGAGTGCAGCGACGCACCCCACGACGAGTCGCCGGCGTACGCCTGCTCCTCGATGAGGATCGCCTCGTGCGCGAACGTGCCGCCACCGCCGCCGTTCTCCTCCTTGATGGAGGTGCACAGCAGGCCGAGCGCGCCGGCCTTGTTCCACAGGTCGCGGTCGACCTGCTTGTTGGCGATGTAGTTCTCGACGTTCGGCTTGATCTCCTTCTCGCAGAAGGTGCGCGCGAGGTCGCGGAAGTCCTTGAGGTCCTCGTCCATCCAGCGGGACACGGGGCGAGCCATGGGTCCGTCCTTTAGAGCTAGGGAGTGGGTACACCGTGTACCCCGACGGCACGATCATCGCATGAAACCGAGGTAAGTGGTACACCGTGTCCCCGGTGTAGGTTCTCGTTCCATGACGGCGCAGAAGTGGGAAGACACCACGGCGGCCCGGCGTGCGAGCAGCCGCCAGGGCCACCGCGCACCGGTGCGCGACCGGATCGTCCAGGCCGCGGCCGTGGCGATCGAGCAGAGCGGCCCCGACGCTGCCACGAGCCAGATCGCCGAGATCGCCGGCGTGGCGCGTCCGCACGTCTACCGGCACTTCTCCAGCAAGGAGGAGCTCCTCCACGAGGTCGCCCGGTACGCCGCGGGGTCGCTCAAGGCCCGCGTCCTCCCGGCCCTCGAGGCCCGCGACGCGGTCGACTGGGCGCGCGAGCCGATCGCCCAGGCCGTGCTGTGGGCCGAGGAGAACCCCGGGCTCTTCCTCTTCCTGATGGGCCGCAGCCAGGCCCGTGACCTGCAGCGCGGCCGCGCAGGGCGCAGCCACTTCCTCGGCCAGATCGTCGAGTCCGCCGAGGCGCACCTGAAGAAGTCGGGCTACGAGGGCGTGCCGCTCGACGCGCTCTTCGCCGGCCTCAAGGGCATGGTCGACACCAGCATCGTCTGGTGGGTGCGCCACCAGGACGAGGAGCGCGACGCCCTCGTGGACCGGCTCGCGCGCCAGGTCGGCCTGGTCGTGCAGAACCTGCTCGCCGAGCACGGCATCGCCGTCGACGAGCACGGCAACTTCACCCGCCTCACCTGAGGCGAGGCGCGGGTCAGGACCGGGTCAGAAGCCGAGCCGCGGCTTTCCGGCGGCGTGGTCGCGCACGACCTTGCCCTTGGCGTGCGCCTGCTCGGACAGCTCCGCGGCGTACGCCTCGAGCTTCTCCTGCAGCGCGGCGTCGGAGGTGCCGAGGATGCGCGCGGCGAGGATGCCGGCGTTCTTGGCGTTGCCGATGGCGACCGTGGCGACCGGGATGCCGGCGGGCATCTGGACGATCGAGAGCAGGGAGTCCATGCCGTCGAGGTACTTCAGCGGGACCGGCACACCGATCACGGGCAGCGGCGTCAGCGACGCGAGCATGCCGGGCAGGTGGGCCGCTCCCCCGGCGCCGGCGATGATCGCCTTGAGGCCACGCCCCGCAGCGCCCTTGCCGTAGTCGACCATCTCGACCGGCATGCGGTGGGCGGAGACGACGTCGGCCTCCCACGGGACGCCGAACTCGGTGAGGACGTCGGCGGCCGCCTGCATCGTGGGCCAGTCGCTGTCGGAGCCCATGACGATGCCGACCAGGGGGTTGCTCATGCTCACTCGCTCTCGTTGCCGAGGCTGCCGTCGAACCAGGCGGCGGCGTGCCGCGCCCGCTCCAGGCAGTCCTCGAGGTCATCGCCGTAGGTGTTGACGTGGCCCACCTTGCGGCCCGGACGGATCTCCTTGCCGTAGAGGTGGACGCGGAGCTTCGGGTCGCGCGCGAAGGCGTGCGGGTAGCCGTCGTACAGGTGGCCGGCCTCGGGGTCGCCGCCGAGGATGTTGACCATCACGGTCCACGGCTGGCGCGGCTCGGGCGAGCCGAGGGGCAGGTCCATGACCGCGCGCAGGTGCTGCTCGAACTGGCTGGTCACGGCGCCGTCCTGGCTCCAGTGGCCGGTGTTGTGCGGGCGCATCGCGAGCTCGTTGACGAGGATCCGGCCGTCGGTGGTCTCGAAGAGCTCCATCGCCATCACGCCGGTGACCTCGAGCTCCTTCGCGACGCGCAGTGCGGCCTGCTGGGCCTGGGTCGCGAGCTCCGCGCTGAGGTCGGGCGCGGGCGCGATCACCTCGTGGCAGATGCCGTCGCGCTGCGTCGTCTGCACCACCGGGTACGCCGCGGCCTGGCCGCTCGGCGACCGCGCGATGAGGGCGGAGAGCTCGCGGCGGAAGTCGACGAGCTCCTCGGCGAGGATCCGCACGCCGGCCTTCTCCGCCGTGGCGAACGGCTCGGTGCAGTCGTCGGCAGAGCGGACCACCCAGACGCCCTTGCCGTCGTAGCCGCCCCGGGTGGTCTTGAGGACGCAGGGGAAGCCGAACGCCTCGACGTCGGCGACCGACTCCACGATCGCGTGGCGCGGGCACGGGACGCCGAGCTCGGTGAGCTTCGCCCGCATCTCGCCCTTGTCCTGGGCGTAGAGGAGTGCGTCGGGGCCGGGCCGCGGCGAGTGGCCCGCGGCCTCGAGCGCGTGGAGGTGCTCGGTCGGGACGTGCTCGTGGTCGAAGGTGACGACGGAGCAGCCCTCGGTCACCGCGAGCAGCGTGTCGAGGTCGCGGTAGTCCCCGACGGTGTGGTCGGGGATCACCTGCGCGGCACTGACGCCCTCCGCCTCGGCAAGGAGGCGGAGCGGGAGGCCCATGTTGAGAGCGGGGGCCGCCATCATCCGGGCGAGCTGGCCGCCGCCGATGATCGCGAGGGTGGGAGGCGCGTCGGACACGCGGGCAACCTTATCGGGGTGTGGCCACCCCCACCGACCGCTGCTCAGGTGCCGTCATCGGCGCCCTCACCGTGCTGGCTCAGCCGGTGCAGCTCGGCGGCGACCTGGAGCTGGACCTCCTCGACCCTCGGGATGTCGCTCAGCTCCACGCGACCGCCGGTGCTGGCGTCGCTGACGATCAGCGTGCCGCAGCGGAAGAGCCGGTCGAGGACGCCGATCTCGAAGTCCACGCCGCTGATCCGGTTGAGCGGGATCGTGCGGCCCTCCTTCGCGATCAGGCCCGAGCGCTTGATGAAGCGCCGGTTCGTGAACGTGTACGTCGTCGTCCACCACCTCAGGAACGGCGGGAGCGCCGCGATGACGGCGAGCACGGCGAGAGCCCGCGCGACCCACCCCAGGACCGAGCCGCCGGCCCCGGTGTCCCCCTCGCCGTCGAACACGAGCGACCAGACGACCAGGACCAGCGCCAGGCCGACGAGGACCGCCGGCCAGAACAGCGCCTTCACGTGCGTGCGGGTGGTGACGACGACCCGCTCGCCGTCGTTCAGCAGGCGAGCCGGGAAGGTGCTCACGCCTGGGCCCGGACGTGGATGACGTCGCCGGCGCCGACGGGCACCTCGCCCGAACCGGTGTCGACGACGAGCCGCCCGCCGGCGTCGATGTCGACCGCGGTGCCGGTCAGCGGGTCGCCGGCCGGCACGTCGACGCGTACCTCCCTGCCCAGCGTCACGCACTCCCCGGCGTACGCGCGGCGCAGCGCGTCGGTGTCGTCGATCAGCGGGAGCAACGTCTCGAGCGAGGCGAGGACGGTGGCGAGCACCTCGGTGCGGTCGGGCACTCCCTCGACCAGCTGCTCGAGCGAGGTGGCCGCCTCGATCGGGAGCTCGGAGGAGCTCTGGTGGACGTTGATGCCGATGCCCAGGACGGCAGCCGGACCGGTCGGGGTGTCGACGCGCTCCACGAGGATGCCGGCGAGCTTGCGGGGCCCGCGCGGGTCGTCGACCACGATGTCGTTGGGCCACTTCAGGCCGATCCCGTCGGCGCGGTCGTCGAGGGCGGCGTGCACGGCGTAGCCGGTCAGCAGCGGCAGCCACGGCCACGAGGCGGGCTCGACCGACGGGCGGACCAGCATCGAGAAGGTGAGGGCGGCCCGTGGCGGCACCTCCCACGAGCGATCGAGGCGGCCGCGACCGGACGTCTGGTGCTCGGCGACGATCACGAGGCCGGCCTCCGCCCCCTCACGGGCGCGGGCCGCGACGAGCGCGTTGGTCGATCCCGCCTCCTCGACGACCTCGACAGTGTGAGGAAGTCGACGGGGGTCAAGTGGCGGGCGGGACTCGTCGGTGGAGTTCATGGGCACTACATTGGCGCAGCACACCAACAGGAGGCCAGACCCCCATGAGCGCACTCGAGTCGACTCCCGAGATCGACCTTCACACCACCGCCGGCAAGCTCGCCGACCTCGAGCGTCGTACCGACGAGGCCGTGCACGCTCCCGCCGCCAAGGCGCAGGAGAAGCAGCACGCCAAGGGCCGCAAGACCGCCCGCGAGCGTCTCGAGCTCCTCTTCGACGAGGGCTCCTTCGTCGAGCTCGACGAGTTCGCCCGTCACCGCTCGACGGCGTTCGGCCTCGAGAAGACCCGGCCCTACGGCGACGGCGTCGTCACCGGCTACGGCACCGTCAACGGGCGCCAGGTCTGCGCCTTCTCGCAGGACTTCACCGTCTTCGGTGGCTCGCTGGGCGAGGTCTACGGCGAGAAGATCGTCAAGGTCATGGACCTCGCGATCAAGACCGGCTCCCCGATCGTCGGCATCAACGAGGGTGCGGGTGCCCGCATCCAGGAGGGTGTCGTCTCCCTCGGCCTCTACGGCGAGATCTTCAAGCGCAACACCCGCGCCTCGGGCGTCATCCCGCAGATCTCGCTGATCATGGGCAACTGCGCCGGCGGCCACGTCTACTCGCCGGCCCTCACCGACTTCGTCGTGATGGTCGACCAGACCTCCGCGATGTTCATCACCGGTCCCGACGTCATCAAGACGGTCACCGGCGAGGACATCTCGATGGAGGACCTCGGCGGTGCCCGCGCGCACAACTCCAAGTCCGGCTCGGCCCACCACATGGCCGCCGACGAGGAGGACGCGATCGAGTACGTCAAGTCGCTGCTGGACCACCTCCCGCAGAACAACCTCGACGAGCTCCCGGTCTACGACGCGCCGGCCGACCTCGAGCCCAACGAGCTCGACCTCAAGCTCGACACGATCATCCCCGACGGCGCGAACCAGCCGTACGACATGCACGAGGTCATCGAGACGATCCTCGACGACCAGGACTTCCTCGAGGTCCAGGAGCTCTTCGCTCCCAACCTGATCGTCGGCTTCGGCCGCGTCGAGGGGTCGCCGGTCGGCATCGTCGCCAACCAGCCGATGCAGTTCGCCGGCTGCCTGGACATCGACGCCTCCGAGAAGGCCGCGCGCTTCGTCCGCACCTGCGACGCCTTCAACGTCCCGGTCATCACCCTCGTCGACGTCCCGGGCTTCCTCCCCGGCACCGACCAGGAGCACACCGGCATCATCCGCCGTGGCGCGAAGCTCCTCTACGCCTACTGCGAGGCGACGGTCCCGCTCGTCACGATCATCACCCGCAAGGCGTACGGCGGCGCGTACGACGTCATGGGCTCGAAGCACCTCGGCGGCGACATCAACCTGTCGTGGCCCACCGGCCAGATCGCGGTCATGGGTGCCCAGGGCGCGGCGAACATCATCCACCGCCGCACGCTCTCCGACCTGGCTGCCGCCGGTGGCGACGTGGAGACCAAGCGCGCCGAGCTCATCGACGAGTACGAGACCACGCTGGCCAACCCGTACATCGCGGCCGAGCGTGGCTACATCGACGGCGTCATCCGCCCCCACGAGACCCGCGCCGAGATCGTCAAGGCGCTGCGTCTGCTCAAGGGCAAGCGCGTCGAGCAGCTGCCGAAGAAGCACGGGAACATCCCGCTCTGATGGCCGAGTCGACCGAGACCGAGACCGTGGAGGTCGCGGAGGAGCAGAAGCCGCTCCTCCGCGTCATCTCCCCCCACGCCACGCCCGAGGAGATCGCGGTCATCACCGCGGTCTTCGCGGCCATGGGCTCCGGTGGCGACGCTCCGGTGAAGAAGCGTCCCTCCGAGTGGGCCTCGCCCGCGCGACGCGCGCGTCGTACGCTCCCGCACGGTTTCGGCGGCTGGAAGGCCTCGGCCCTCCCCCGCTGATCCACCCCTTTGTGCCGAGACGGCACACGTTGCGTGACGAGACGGCAGATCTGGGTGCACACCTGTGCCCCACATCTGCCGTCTCGGCGCATTTCCGCGCAACACCTGCCGTCTGGGCGAGACTGGTGCGCGTGATGATCCCGCGGGCGCTGATGGACGGCCTGGTCTCCGGCGAGCTCGACCTCGCCTTCCGGCGCTGGACCCGCCGCATGCACGTCCCCGGCGGTACGCAACGTACGCCGGGCGGCGTCGTCCGCTTCGAGGCCGTCGACGTCGTCGCGCTCGACGCGATCACCGAGGACGAGGCGCGCCGCGCGGGCCAGCCGCTGGAGCGGATCCGCGACGTGCTCAGCCGCAAGGAGGGCGACGTCTACCGGATCCGCCTCTCCTACGCGGGCGAGGACGCCCGGGTGGCCCTGCGCGAGAGGGCGAGGCTCACGCCGAAGCAGCGCGACGAGCTCGTGGCGGCGCTGGCCGCGATGGACACACGGAGCAGGCGTGGCCCCTGGACCCGCCAGCACCTGGAGCTGATCGAGGCGCGACCGTCGACCCTGGCCGAGGAGATCGCGGCGAGCATCGGCCGAGAGAAGCTGCCGTTCAAGGCCGACATCCGCCGGCTCAAGGAGCTCGGGCTCACCGAGAGCCTCCGGCCCGGCTACCGGCTCTCGCCCCGGGGCCGCGCGCTGCTGCGCCACCTCCGCTCGCTCGACACAGAGGGCTGACGCTTAAGGTCTGGCGCGTGACCTTCGTGCTCGCCTCCCAGTCCCCCGCCCGCCTCGCCACCCTCCGCAAGGCCGGTCTCGACCCGCAGGTGATCGTCAGCGGCGTCGACGAGGACCAGCTCGACGGCCTGCCGCCGGTCGAGCTCGCGCTGCGCCTCGCGGAGCTCAAGTGCGCGGCGGTCGTCGAGCGCGAGGACCTGCCGTCCGACGCCGTCGTCCTGGGCTGCGACTCCGTCCTCGAGCTCGACGGCGAGGCGCTCGGCAAGCCGGGCACGCCCGAGGAGGCGACCCGGCGCTGGCAGGCGATGCGCGGCCGCAGCGGCGTGCTGGTCACGGGCCACGCGCTGCACGACACCGCCACCGGCCGCACCGTCTCGGCCACTGCTGCCACCACCGTCCACTTCGCCGACGTCAGCGACGCCGAGATCGCGGCGTACGTCGCGACGGGCGAGCCGCTCCACGTCGCGGGCGCCTTCACCGTCGACGGCCTGGGCGGCGCCTTCGTGACCGGCATCGAGGGCTGCCACCACAACGTGGTCGGCGTCTCGCTGCCGCTCGTGCGCACGCTGCTCGGCGACCTCGGCCGCTCGTGGACGGACTTCTGGGCCCGGGGCTGACCCGACCAAAGTCCCTGCCCCACGCGGCCGGACGGCGCACATAGTGGAGGCATGACGAACGCGATCGAGATCGACGGGCTGGTCAAGCAGTTCGGGGCGTTCCGGGCTCTCGACGAGCTCGACCTCACCGTGCGCACCGGTGAGGTGCACGGCTTCCTGGGCCCCAACGGCTCCGGGAAGTCGACCACCATCCGGGTCCTGCTCGGGCTGCTCCGCGCCAACTCCGGCCGGGTGCGGCTGCTGGGCGGGGACCCGTGGCGTGACGCGACGGAGCTGCACCGCCGGCTGGCCTACGTCCCCGGCGACGTGAACCTGTGGCCGCAGCTCACCGGCGGCGAGGTCATCGACCTGCTCGGCCGCCTGCGGGGCGGCGTGGACCCGAGCCGCCGCGACAAGCTCATCCACAAGTTCGAGCTCGATCCGACCAAGCGGGCGCGCGCCTACTCCAAGGGCAACCGCCAGAAGGTCGCCCTCGTCGCCGCGCTGGCCAGCGATGCCGAGCTGCTCATCCTCGACGAGCCCACGAGCGGGCTGGACCCGCTCATGGAGGAGCTCTTCCGCGAATGCGTCCAGGAGGAGCGCAGCCGCGGGCGGACCGTGCTGCTGAGCAGCCACATCCTCAGCGAGGTCGAGGCGCTGTGCGACCGGGTGAGCATCATCGGCAAGGGCCGCACGGTCGAGACGGGAAGCCTCGCCGAGCTGCGGCACCTGACCGAGACCTCCGTCGACGCCACCCTCACCGGCCCGGTCCCGGACCTCGCCGGCCTCGACCTGCGCGACCTCGACGTCGAAGGGTTCCGCGTGCGCTGCCTCGTGCCGACTCCTGCCCTGGGCGCTCTCCTGGCCCGGCTCGGCACGGTGGGCATCGCCTCACTCGTCAGCCAGCCGCCGACGCTGGAGCAGCTCTTCCTGCGGCACTACGGGGACCAGAAGTGAACGGCTGGGTGCTCCTGCTGCGGATGGCACTGCGCCGCGACCGGGTCCTGATCCCGGCGTGGGTCGCCGTCTTCGTCGTCGTCTCCTTCGGCAGCGCGGCCGCCACCGCGACGCTCTACGCGGACCCGGTCCAGCTCGCGGCGGCCGGCCACGCGGTCAACGCGACACCGGCCCTCGTCGCCCTCTACGGCCCGGTGTACGACGTCACCTCGCTCGGCGCGATCGGGATGATGAAGATGAACGCCATGGGCGCAGCGCTCGTCGGGCTGCTCGGGCTGCTCCTGGTCATCCGCCACACCCGCGCGGACGAGGAGGTCGGCCGGACCGAGCTCGCCGCCGCCGGCGCGGTCGGACGCCACGCGGCGCTCGCCGCCGGCGTGGGCACGGCGGCGATCGGCGTGCTCGCGGTCAGCGGGTTGAGCGCGGTCGCGCTCGCAGCCGCGGGCCTGCCCCTCGCCGGGTCGCTCACCCTCGGGGCCGCCTGGGCGGCGTGCGGGCTCGTCTTCGTCGCCGTCGGAGCGTTCGCGGCGCAGCTGGCGACCGCGGCCCGCGCCAGCCGCGGGATCGCGGTGACCGCGCTCCTCGCGGCGTACGTCCTGCGGGCGACGGGTGACACGAGCGGGCCATCGTGGCTGACCTGGGCCTCCCCCGTCGGCTGGTCCCAGCAGATGCGCGCGTACGCCGGCGACCGGTGGTGGCCCGCGGCCTTCGCCCTGCTCGCAGCAGCCGTGGTGACCGGCGCCGCCGTCCTCGTGGAGCAGCGACGCGACCTGGGCGCCGGCCTGCTCGCCGACCGGCCCGGCCCCGCACACGGCGGCCCGACCGGTCCGTTGTCCCTCGCGTGGCGGCTGCACCGCATGGCGCTGGCCGGCTGGGCGGTCGGCTTCGTCGTCCTCGGCTTCCTGCTCGGCTCGATCGCCTCGAGCGTGCCGCAGTTCCTCAAGGGGTCCTCCGCCGCCGCGGAGATGATCCGTGCCCTCGGCGGCACGGACCGGCTCATCGACGCGTTCCTGGCCACCGAGCTCGACTTCACGGCCGTGATCGCTGCCGCCTTCGCCATCAGCCTCATCGTGAGGCTGGCGGGCGAGGAGGCACACGGTCGTGCCGAGGAGGTGCTCGCGACGCCCACCGGGCGGGTGCCGTGGGCCCTCGCCCACCTCGGCGTCGCCCTCCTCGGCTCCGCACTCCTCATCGTGATGCTCGGCGCCGCGGCCGGGCTCGCCCGCGCTCTCGCCACCGACGATCCCGGCCAGCTCGTCAGCGTCGCCGGGGCCTCGCTCGTGCGGATCCCCGCGGCCTGGACGATGGCCGCCCTCGCCCTCCTGCTGTACGCCGCGTCGGCGCGCGCCGCCACCTGGGCCTGGGCCGCCCTGGTCGGCGTGGTCGTCCTCGGCGAGTTCGGGCCCCTGATGCGGCTGCCCGACTGGATGCAGGAGCTCTCGCCGTACCGGCACGTGCCGCCGCTGCCCGGGGGTGACCTCGAGGTCGCGCCGCTGGCCGTCCTGCTGGTCCTGGTCGCGGCACTGGTGGCGCTGGGCGCCGCCCTCTACCGTCGACGGGACATCACACCCGGCTGAGCCTTCGCGGTACTGAGTTCCACTTCGTCGAGTGGCAGTCCACACACCGACGAGGGGCGCGCGGGGACCTGATGTACCCCTAGACTCCCGACGAGCCCGACATGGAAACAGGAGTGTGCCGTGCCCGAGATCAAGCCTCTGCAGAAGGTCCTCATCGCCAACCGTGGTGAGATCGCCGTCCGCGTCATCCGCGCCTGCAAGGACGCCGGCATCGGCTCCGTGGCCGTGTACGCCGAGCCGGACCGGGATGCGCTGTTCGTGCGCCTGGCCGACGAGGCCTACTCGCTCAACGGTTCGACGCCCGCGGACTCGTACCTTGTGATCGAGAAGATCATCGCCGTGGCGAAGGAGTCGGGCGCCGACTCGGTCCACCCCGGCTATGGCTTCCTCGCCGAGAACGCCAACTTCGCCCAGGCCGTCATCGACGCCGGGCTGATCTGGATCGGTCCGTCGCCGGACGCGATCGAGGGCCTGGGCGACAAGGCCAAGGCCAAGCAGATCGCGCTGGCGGCCGGTGCCCCGCTGGCGCCCGGCCTCAAGGACGCGGTCAAGGACGCTGACGAGATCGTCGCGTTCGCCAAGGAGCACGGCCTGCCGGTCGCCATCAAGGCGGTCTTCGGTGGTGGCGGTCGCGGCCTCAAGGTCGCCCGCACCCTGGAGGAGATCCCCGAGCTGTTCGAGTCCGCGACCCGCGAGGCGATCTCCGCCTTCGGCCGCGGCGAGTGCCTGGTCGAGAAGTTCCTCGACAAGCCGCGCCACGTCGAGACCCAGTGCCTGGCCGACAAGCACGGCAACGTCGTGGTCGTGTCCACCCGCGACTGCTCGCTGCAGCGTCGCCACCAGAAGCTGGTCGAGGAGGCGCCCGCGCCGTTCCTCACCGACGAGCAGAACCAGCGCCTCTACGAGTCGTCCAAGGCGATCCTGCGCGAGGCCGGCTACGTCGGCGCGGGCACGTGTGAGTTCCTGGTCGCCGCCGACGGCACGATCTCCTTCCTCGAGGTCAACACCCGCCTCCAGGTCGAGCACTGTGTCTCCGAGGAGGTCACCGGCATCGACCTGGTCCGCGAGATGTTCCGCATCGCCGCGGGCGAGGAGCTCGGCTACGACGACCCCGAGGTCCGCGGCCACTCCATCGAGTTCCGCATCAACGCCGAGGACGGCGGCAACAACTTCATGCCGGCGCCGGGCACCCTCACCAAGTGGAACCCGCCGCAGGGCCCGGGCATCCGCATCGACGGTGGCTACGAGGTCGGCGAGACGATCCCGGGCGCGTTCGACTCCCTGGTCGCCAAGCTGATCGTCACCGGCAAGGACCGCACCCAGGCCATCGAGCGCTCGCGTCGTGCCATCGCGGAGTTCGAGGTCGACGGGATGCCGACCGCGCTCACCTTCGACGAGGTCATCGTCAACGACCCGGCCTGGGTCGGTGCGTCCAACCCGAGCGGCGAGGGCTCCTTCGACGTCTACACCACGTGGATCGAGACCGAGTTCAACAACACCATCACGCCGTACGCCGGCGAGGCGGGCGAGGCCGAGGAGCAGGGCGAGCGGCAGAAGGTCGTCGTCGAGGTCGGCGGCAAGCGCGTCGAGGTCGTCATCCCCGCCGGTCTCGGTGGCCTCTCGACCGGTGGCGGTGCCGCCGGTGCGAAGAAGCCGAAGGCCGCGCGCAAGAAGGCCGGCGCCGCCGTCTCCGGTGACGCCGTCGCCTCCCCGATGCAGGGCACCATCGTCAAGATCGCCGTCGAGGAGGGCCAGGATGTCGCCGAGGGCGACGTCATCGTGGTCCTCGAGGCGATGAAGATGGAGCAGCCGCTCAAGGCCCACAAGGCCGGCACCGTGACCGGACTCGACGCCGAGGTCGGCGTCACCGTCACCCAGGGNGCCCACCTCGACGAGGGGGGCGCCCTTCGCCGTTGTCGGGAGCCGTCAGGCGGTCGTGGTGGGTCGCCCCGTGATCGCGAAGTACGTCGACTTGAGGCCGAACCAGCTGCGGAACGTGTCGCCATAGACGGTGACCTGCTTGCCGCCCGTGCCGATGAAGACGATCTTCGAGACGTGGTAGCCGTCCGTCGTGATGACGCTCGCCTTGGCCAGGTAGACGATGCCGGTCCGCTTCTCGACGGAGGCCACGTCGAACTGGGCCGACCAGTCGTGGTTGGGGTTGCCGTAGGTGCCGTCGGCCCGCTTCCAGCCGTCGTACGCGTCGGCCTTGGCCGGCAGATAGGGCTTGCCGTAGTAGTCAGCGGCCGTCCTGCCGCCGCTGCTCGAGGAGAACTGCGTGAACGCGGGCTGCCCGTTGTAGGTCAGGATCACGCCCGCGGTCGCGTCGATCGCGGCGTTGCTGGCCGCGGCCTCGCGGTCATAGCCGCCGTAGACCTGGCACTGGGTCGTGTCGCAGATGTCGTAGCTGGTCGCGCCGGACGGGGTGGCGAGGTCCCACGCGGCGTACGTGCGGGCGGCGACGGCCTGCGCCGCCACGGCGTCGGGATCCCACGACGACGGCATCTCGGAGGGGACGACGCCACGGAGGTAGTTCTCCAGGCGGAGCCGGTTGACGGTGTCGCGCGTGGTCGAGGTGGGGCTCGGGCGTGCGCCCATGAGCCGGCCGCGGAACTGGTGGCTGGTGCCCGCGTAGTAGAGGCGGATCGGCTGGCCGCCGGCGAAGAAGGAGCCGTCGGCCGCGAAGGTCCACCACCGCTTCCAGACGCCGTCGAGGCGGTAGTCGACCCCGGTGCCGTTGGTCGAGGTCACCACCAGGCGCCAGCGGTCGGCGCCGTTCTCGGGGAGCGTGCGGGTCTCGTTGGTGCCGGTGTCGGTCACCGTGAGGCCGGGCCGCGGCGCGACCAGCACGTCGTCGCTCGTGTCGGCCGTGATCTTGACCCGCACGGCACGGAAGAGCTTCGCCTGCGCGGTGCCCGGGTAGTAGAACGCGGTGATCTGCTGCCAGGTCTGGCCCTGCAGCGCGGCGCCCTGCGCGCCGTACTGCGACATGCCGTGGCCGTGGCCCCAGCCGTGGCCCGCGAGGGTCACCATCCCCGTCGCGGGCATGGTGTACGTCGTGGTGGTGGCCGCCGACGCCGGGGAGGCGAGCGGGAGCGCGCCCACGAGGAGGCTGGACAGGACGGCCGTGGTCAGACCGAGGGCACCGCGGCGCATCGAGGATCTCCGTGACTGGTGTGACTGTTGGGAAGCATGAGAATCCAGCATGCGGGGGCGCAGCCGTCCCTGTAAACCGCCTTCGGCGAACTACAGGGCTGGAATTAGTGGCCCGTCCGGGCCGGTCCGGACTGGCCCGTCAGGACTGGCCCGTCAGGACTGGTGCAGGCGGCGCGCGGCCTCGGCGATCGAGCCGGAGAGCGACGGGTAGACGGTGAACGTCTGGGCCAGCTGGTCGGCGGTGATCTTCATGGTCACGGCGAGGGCGATCGGGTGGATCAGCTCGCTCGCGCGCGGACCCACCACCACTCCCCCGAGCACGCGACGCGAGTGGGGGCTGACGAAGAGCTTCACGAAGCCGTCGTGGATGCCCTGCATCTTGGCGCGCGCGTTGGTGGCGAGCGGGAGCATCACGCCGTCGGCCTTGACGTCACCGGCGTCGACGGCGTTCTGGCTGACGCCGACCGTCGCGATCTCCGGGGAGGTGAACACGTTGGAGGCCACGATGCTGAGGTCGAGCGGGGCCACCGCGTCGCCGAGCACGTGCCACATCGCGATCCGGCCCTGCATGGCGGCGACGCTGGCGAGCATGAAGACACCGGTGCAGTCGCCGGCGGCGTACACGCCCCGGGCGGTGGTCCGCGAGACACGGTCAACGGTGATGAAGCCGCCCTTGTCGACCGCGACGCCGGCCTCCTCGAGACCGAGGTCCTGCGTGTTGGGGATCGACCCGAGCGCCAGGAGGCAGTGCGAACCCGTGACGGTGCGGCCGTCCTCGAGCTCGACCGTCACGGTGTCGCCGTCGCGGCGCACCGACTGCATGCGCGACTTGCCGAGCACCTCCATGCCCCGGCGCTTGAAGACCTCCTCGAGGACCTCCGCGGCGTCGGCGTCCTCCCCGGGCAGGACCCGGTCACGGCTGGAGACGAGCGTGACGTCGATGCCGAGCGCGTTGTAGGCGCTGGCGAACTCGGCACCCGTGACGCCGGAGCCGACGACGATCATCTTCGTCGGGGTCTCGCGCAGGTCGTAGACCTGCTCCCAGGTCAGGATCCGCTCGCCGTCGGGCTGGGCAGTCGGCAGCGTGCGCGGGCTCGCGCCCGTCGAGACCAGCACCGCGTCGGCGTCGTACGACGTCTCGGTGCCGTCGGGCGCCGTCGCGACGACCCGGCCGGGCCCGTCGAGCCGGCCACGGCCGTGGACGACGGTGACGCCCTCGGAGCGGAGCCGGTGGGCGATGTCGGCGGACTGGTCGGCAGCGAGCTGCTTCACGCGCGCGTTGATCCGGACCAGGTCGATGGCGACGGCGTCGGCGGCGTCGCCCTCGTGGTCCTGCGGCATGATGCCGAGCTCGGCGGCGCGCGGAAGCTCGGCCATGACCTCGGCCGTCGCGATCAGGGTCTTCGACGGCACGCAGTCGGTGAGGACGGCAGAGCCGCCCAGACCGTCGGTGTCGACGACCGTCACCTCCGCACCCAGCTGGGCGGCGACCAGCGCCGACTCGTAGCCACCAGGACCGCCACCGATGATCACCACGCGCGTCATGCGTGCATCCTCTCAGGTCTGCCCGCCCTCGTGCGCCGCCCCTAGGATCGCTTGGTGACCACAGATGCCGCCGCTCCCCCGGTCCACGCGCCCTCGACGTTCCTCCGCGTCATCGCGGTGCCGCTCATGCTCGTGGCGGGTGGCGCGGTGGCGGTGCAGTCGCAGATCAACGGCCGGCTGGCCGCGGCGCTCGGCGAGGGCCCGCGGGCGGGCATCGGCGCAGCCGTCATCAGCTTCGGCACCGGGCTGGTCGTGCTCGTCGTGCTCACCGCGTCCTCCGCCGGTCAGCGCCGCCGCGCGGCCGTGCTGCTCACCAGCCTGCGCAGCGGGAGCATCCGGCCGGCGGAGCTGGCCGGCGGCTTGATGGGCGCCTTCCTGGTGTCGACACAGGGCATCACCGTCGGCACCATCGGCGTGGCGCTCTTCAGCGTCGCCCTGACCGCCGGCCAGTCCGCGAGCTCCCTCGTCGTCGACCACCTGGGCTTCGGGCCGGCAGGCCACCAGGCACTGTCGGCGCCGCGGGCGGTGGCGGCGGCGTTCGCGGTGGCTGCGGTGCTGGTCGGCACCGGCTCGCGCCTGGCCGACGAGGTGTCGGTGCAGCTGGTCGTCTTCGCCCTGCTCGCCTTCCTCGCCGGCGCGGGCTCGGCGGTGCAGCAGGCCCTCAACGGACGGGTCTCGCGCCACGTCGGCCCGTGGGTGACGACGCTCAACAACTTCGTCGTCGGCTGGGTGGCGCTGGTCGTCGCGTTCGGCCTGAGCCTGCTCCTCCACGGGCGGCTGGACGGCCTGCCCGGCACGTGGTGGCTCTACCTCGGCGGCGCGATCGGCATCTCGTTCATCTGGCTCTCCGCGGTGCTCGTGCGGGTGCACGGCGTCCTCGTCCTCGGCCTGTCGATGATCGCCGGCCAGGTGGTCGGCGCACAGCTGATCGAGGCGCTCATCGACCACGAGGCGGTGGGCGCGGCGGGCTACGCCGCGAGCGGGCTGACCGTGCTCGGCGTGCTGCTCGCGCTCGGCCTCCGGCCCCGCCAGGAGCCCACCTGACGCCGCCGGACCCGCTCGGGAGGCCCGCGTGCAGGACAGCGCGCAGGTCGTGCGGGCAAGGTTTTTTGCGTACCGACTTAGGTATCTTGAAAACGCAAAAGCCGCTACGCTGTTCCTTGTGACCCACACTACGCCGCCCCGAGTGACGGTGGTCTGAGCCATGAGTTCCCCCGCGACCGCCCCGCAGTGGCCCGGCCAGAACTGGCCGCTGGGAGCCACCTGGTCCGCCGAGTCCACGAACTTCGCGGTCCACGCGCCGGGCGCGACCCGGGTCTGGCTCTGCCTCTTCGACGATGACGACCACGAGACGGCGTACGAGCTGACCGAGCGGAGCCTCGGGGTCTGGCACGCGCGGATCCCCGGCGTCACGCCCGGCACCCGCTACGGCTACCGCGCCGACGGCCCGTGGGAGCCGGCGGCCGGCCTGCGCTTCAACCCCGCGAAGCTGCTGCTCGACCCCTACGCCCACGCCGTCTCCGGCGACATCACGCAGGACCCGGCCCTCTACGGCCACGACCTCGAGGAGCCGGCCAAGCGCAGCGAGCTCGACTCGGCCGCGGTCACCCCGCGCAGCGTCGTCGTGCGCGATGACTTCGACTGGGGCGACGACGCCCCGCTGCGCCGCCGCTGGCGCGACACGGTCATCTACGAGCTCCACGTCCGCGGCTTCACGAAGCTCCACCCCGAGGTCCCCGAGCAGCTGCGCGGCACGTACGCCGGCCTGGCCCACCCCGCGACGATCGCGTACCTCACCGACCTCGGCGTGACCGCGGTCGAGCTGCTGCCCGTGCACCAGTTCTTCTCCGAGCCCGCGCTCCTCGACCGCGGGCTCGCCAACTACTGGGGATACAACTCCCTCGGCTTCCTGGCGCCCCACAACACGTACTCCTCCTCGGGCGACCGCGGCGAGCAGGTCACCGAGTTCAAGCAGATGGTCAAGGACCTCCACGCCGCCGGCATCGAGGTGATCCTCGACGTGGTCTACAACCACACCGCCGAGGGCGGTGCGCTCGGCCCCACGCTCAGCTTCCGCGGCCTCGACGACCTCGGGTCCTACCGCCGCGTGCAGAAGCCGGAGGAGACCGAGGACGACGCCCCCTGGGAGGACACCTACTGGGACGTCACGGGCTGCGGCAACACCGTCGACAGCTCCACCCCCAGCACCCTCCGGCTGATCCTCGACTCGCTGCGCTACTGGGTCACGGAGATGCACGTCGACGGGTTCCGCTTCGACCTGATGTCAGCACTGACGCGGACTGGGTACGCCGTCGACATGCACGCAGCCCTCCTCACCACCATCAACCAGGACCCGGTCCTGCGCCACGCGAAGCTGATCGCCGAGCCGTGGGACGCCTCCATGGACGGCTACAAGGTCGGCGAGTTCCCGCCGCCGTGGGTCGAGTGGAACGACCAGTACCGCGACACGATCCGCGACTTCTGGCGCTGCCACTCCGACGGCATCCGCACGGTCGCGACCCGGGTCTCCGGCTCCGCCGACCTGTACGCCGACGACGGCCGCTCGCCGTACGCGTCGGTGAACTTCGTGACCGCCCACGACGGGTTCACGCTGCGCGACCTGGTCTCCTACGACGCCAAGCACAACGAGGCCAACGGCGAGGAGAACCGCGACGGCACCGACAACAACCGCTCGCACAACTGGGGCATCGAGGGCGAGACCGACGACCCCGCGGTCGTCGCCATGCGACACCGGATCGCGGCCAACCTGCTCGCGACGCTGTGCCTCTCCAGCGGCGTGCCGATGCTCACCGCGGGCGACGAGCGCGGGCGGACCCAGGGCGGCAACAACAACGCCTTCTGCCAGGACAACGAGACGTCCTGGGTCGACTGGGCCGACGAGACCTGGCTCGACCTCCACGAGATCACCCGCACCGCGCTGCGGATCCGCCGTGAGCACCCGGCCCTGCGCCAGCGCCACTTCTTCGAGGGACGGCCGACCGTCCGCGGCGGCCCGAAGGACCTCGCCTGGATCCACCCGACCGGTCGCGAGATGACCGACGGCGACTGGCACGACGACGAGCTCCGGGTGGTCGGCATGTTCGTCTCCGGCTCGCCGCTGCGGGAGGTGGGGCCGCGCGGCGAGGTCCTCAACGACGCGTCGTTCCTGCTCTGGCTCAACGGTTCCGGCAACCCGTGTGACTGCCTGCTCGCCGACAACCCGTGGGTGACCTCCGGCGTCGTCGTCCTCTCCACCGACGATCACCTGCCGGTCGGCACCCCGGTCGACGCCGGCCAGACCATGCCCCTCTCGCCGCACTCCCTCGTCCTCCTGCAGACCCGAACGGATGACCACCATGAGCAGCACTGAGCCCGTGACCCAGCGCGCGACCCGGGGCGCGACCCGGGGCGTGATCGGCCGGATCCCGGTCATGGAGGTCGCGCCCGTCATCGAGGGCGGCGCACTGCCCACGAAGGCGGCGGTCGGCGAGCCCTTCGACGTCACCGCGCTCGTCTTCCGCGAAGGGCACGACGCGCTCGGCGCCGAGGTCGTGCTCACCGATCCCCGCGGCAAGGAGCGCGCGCCCGTGCGCATGCAGCCGCTCGAGCACGAGCGGGCGCGGCTGAGCGCCACCGTGGCTGCCGACGAGGTCGGTGCGTGGACCTTCCGGATCCAGGCCTGGAGCGACCCCCTCGAGACCTGGCACCACGCCGCGACGGTGAAGATCCGCGCCGGCGTCGACGTCGACCTGATGTTCGCCGAGGGCGTCGCGCTGCTGACGCGCTGGCTCGCCGGCACGAAGATGACGCGGGCCGACCGCCCGGCGGCCAACCGGATCCGCAAGGTCCTCGCCGACGACCGGGTCGCCGTCGAGACCCGGCTGGCGATGGTCGAGTCACCCGAGCTCCTGGAGCTCTTCGCGCGCTACCCGCTGCGCGACCTGCTCACGGTCAGTGGCGCGTACCCGTTCTTCGTCGACCCCGAGCGCGCGCTCGCCTCGAGCTGGTACGAGTTCTTCCCCCGCTCCGAGGGCGCGTACGCCGACGCCGACGGCCGGCTGGTCTCCGGGACGTTCCGCACGGCCGCCGAGCGCCTGCCGGCCGTTGCCGCGATGGGCTTCGACATCATCTACCTGCCGCCGATCCACCCCATCGGCGAGGTCAACCGCAAGGGGCCCAACAACGTCGTCCTCGACCCGCCGGGCGAGCACCCCGCCGACTGGGTCGGCTCGCCGTGGGCGGTCGGCTCGAAGGACGGCGGACACGACGCGATCCATCCCGACCTGGGCTCCGAGGCGGACTTCCGGGCCTTCGTCGCCCGGGCGAACGAGCTCGGGCTCGAGGTGGCGCTCGACTTCGCCCTCCAGGCGGCGCCCGACCACCCGTGGGTCACCGAGCACCCGGAGTGGTTCACCACCCGCGTCGACGGCTCGATCGCGTACGCGGAGAACCCGCCGAAGAAGTACCAGGACATCTACCCGGTCAACTTCGACAACGACTACGCCGGCATCCTGGCGGAGTCCGAGCGGATCCTCCGCCACTGGATGAAGCTCGGCGTCCGCACCTTCCGCGTCGACAACCCCCACACCAAGCCGGTCCACTTCTGGGCCGACCTGCTCGCCGCCATCCGGCGTACGGACCCGGACGTGGTCTTCCTGGCGGAGGCCTTCACGCAGCCGGCGATGCTGCAGGCGCTGGGGGCCGTCGGCTTCCAGCAGTCCTACTGCTACTTCACGTGGCGCAACGAGCGCCGCGAGATCGAGGACTACCTGCGCGAGGTGTCGCACGAGACCAGCCACCGGATCCGGCCCAGCTTCTGGGTCAACACCCCGGACATCCTGCCGACGTTCCTGCAGAGCGGGCGGCGCGCGGCGTTCCAGATCCGCGCCGTGCTCGCCGCGACCGGCTCCTCCAGCTGGGGCGTGTACGCCGGGTTCGAGCTGCTCGAGCACACCCCGCTGCGGCCGGGCGCCGAGGAGTACCTCCACTCGGAGAAGTTCGAGCTGAAGGTCCGCGACTGGGCGGCCGCGGAGGAGCGCGGCGAGTCGCTCGCGCCGTACCTCACGCGGCTCAACGAGATCCGCCGCAGCCACCCGGCCCTGCGCCAGCTGCGCAACGTCGCCATCCACCGCACCGACGACGACGCCGTGCTCTGCTTCAGCAAGCGCGACGTCGTGACCGGCGACCTGGTGATCGTGGTCGTCAACCTCGACCCGACGGCGGCGCGCGAGACGACCGTCCACCTCGACATGCCCGCGCTCGGCCTGGACTGGCACGACGAGATCGAGGTCGAGGACCTCCTCTCGCCGGGCACCTGGCGCTGGTCGGAGCACACCTACGTCCACCTCGACCCGGCCACCCGGCCGGCCCACGTGCTGAGCGCCCGGCGCTCGGCGAAGGAGGAGCGATGACGCAGTTCCCGCCCGTTCTCGGCGAGCTCGACCTGCACCTGATCGGCGAAGGCCGCCACGAGCGCCTCTGGGAGGTGCTCGGTGCCCACACCCGCACGGTCGACGGCACCACCGGCACGTCCTTCACCGTCTGGGCGCCCAACGCCCGCACGGTGCACGTGATCGGCGACTTCAACCACTGGGACGGCCACGCGCACGAGATGCGCCGGCTCGGCGGCTCCGGTGTGTGGGAGCTCTTCGTCCCGGACCTCTCCCCCGGCTTCGCCTACAAGTTCGCGGTGCTCGGCGCCGACGGCACGTGGCGCGAGAAGGCGGACCCGATGGCCCGGCGTACGGAGGAGCCGCCGCGCACCGCGTCGGTCGCCTTCGACAGCGCCCACACGTGGTCCGACGACGCCTGGATGGCCTCGCGCACCGACCGGCCCGACCTCGCCCCGATGTCGGTCTACGAGGTCCACGTCGGCTCGTGGCGCCGCCACCCCGACGGCGCCAGCTGGTCGTGGGACGAGATGGCCGAGCACCTCACGGCGTACGTCGTGGAGCTGGGCTACACCCACGTCGAGCTGCTCCCGGTGATGGAGCACCCCTTCGGCGGCTCGTGGGGCTACCAGGTGAGCTCCTACTACGCGCCGACCGCGCGCTTCGGCGACCCCGACGGCCTGCGTCGGCTGATCGACGCGCTGCACAACGCCGGCATCGGCGTCATCCTCGACTGGGTGCCGGCGCACTTCCCCAAGGACGAGTTCGCGCTGGCCCGCTTCGACGGCACCCCGCTCTACGAGCACCCCGACCCGCGCCGCGGCGAGCACCCCGACTGGGGCACCTACGTCTTCGACTTCGGCCGCCCGGAGGTCCGCAACTTCCTCGTCGCCAACGCGCTCTACTGGCTCGAGGAGTTCCACGTCGACGGCCTCCGCGTCGACGCGGTCGCCTCGATGCTCTACCTCGACTACTCCCGCGAGGACGGCGGCTGGGAGCCCAACGTCCACGGCGGCCGCGAGAACCTCGAGGCGGTGCAGTTCCTCCAGGAGCTCAACGCCACGGTCTACCGCGAGGTGCCCGGCGCCTTCACGCTCGCCGAGGAGTCCACGTCGTGGCCGGGCGTCACGCGCCCCACCGACCAGGACGGGCTCGGCTTCGGATTCAAGTGGAACATGGGGTGGATGCACGACACGCTGCACTACCTGCAGCGCGACCCGCTCTACCGCGGCCACCACCACGGCGACGTCACCTTCACGCTGGTCTACGCGTTCTCCGAGAACTACCTCCTGCCGCTGAGCCACGACGAGGTCGTGCACGGCAAGGGCTCGCTGCTCGACAAGATGCCCGGCGACCGCTGGAACCGCTTCGCGCACCTGCGCTCGCTCTACGCGCTGCAGTACGGCCACCCGGGCAAGAAGCTGCTCTTCATGGGCGGCGAGTTCGGCCAGGCCTCCGAGTGGGCCGAGCAGCGCGAGCTCGACTGGTGGCTGCTCGGCGAGCCCGAGCACGACGGCGTACGCCGGCTGGTCACCGACCTCAACGCGACCTACCGCCGCCTCCCCGCCCTGTGGGACTCCGACGGCGACCCCTCGCGCTTCCGCTGGCTCGACATGGGCGGCGCCGGCTACGACGTGCTCGCCTTCGTCCGCCGCTCGGCCGACGGCACGCCGGTCGTCGTCGTCGCGAACGTGTCCGGTCGCCCCGTCCACGACTACCGCCTCGGGCTGCCCTGCGCCGGGCGGTGGGACGAGGTGCTCAACACCGACGCCGCGGCGTACGGCGGGAGCGGGGTGGGCAACCTCGGCTCCGTCGAGGCGACCAACGACCCGTGGCAGGACCACCCGGCCTCCACCGTGCTCGTCCTTCCCCCTGCCGGCGTCCTGTGGCTGGCGCCCGCCCCCGACCACGGCACAGCAGTGCCGCAGAACGATGGAGACACCGCATGAAGGTGCTGAGCCTGATCCTCGCCGGCGGCGAGGGGAAGCGACTGATGCCGCTGACCGAGGACCGGGCCAAGCCCGCCGTCCCGTTCGCGGGGAGCTACCGGCTGATCGACTTCGCCCTGTCGAACCTGATCAACTCGGGCTTCCTCAAGTGCGCGGTGCTGACGCAGTACAAGTCGCACTCACTCGACCGCCACATCTCGCTGACCTGGCGGATGTCGAGCATGCTCGGCAACTACGTCACCCCGGTGCCGGCGCAGCAGCGCCGCGGCAAGCAGTGGTACCAGGGCAGCGCCGACGCGATCTACCAGTCGATGAACCTGATCATCGACGAGCGCCCCGACATCATCGTCGTCTTCGGCGCCGACCACGTGTACCGGATGAACGCGCGCCAGATGGTCGACGCACACATCGCCTCCGGCGCGGGCGTCACGGTCGCGGGCATCCGCGTGCCGCGGAGCCAGGCGAACCAGTTCGGCGTGATGACGGTCAAGGACGACGGCACCACGATCGACGAGTTCCTCGAGAAGCCGGCCGACCCGCCGGGCCTGCCCGACTCCCCCGACGAGGTGCTCGCCTCGATGGGCAACTACGTCTTCACCGCCGACGTCCTGATCGAGGCGCTCGAGGCCGACGCCAAGGACCCCGCCTCGCTCCACGACATGGGCGGCGACATCGTGCCCGCGATGGTCGCGAAGCAGCTGGCCGCGGTCTACGACTTCAAGGAGAACGAGATCCCGGGCTCGATCGGCGACGACCGCTTCTACTGGCGCGACGTCGGCACGATCGACAGCTACCACGACGCCCACCTCGACCTGGTCTCCGCGTCACCGGAGTTCAACCTCTACAACCAGGAGTGGCCGATCTACTCCCTGCCCGCGCAGCTCCCGGGCGCGAAGTTCGTGCACGGCGCGTCGGTGCGCGACTCGATCGTCTGCGCCGGCTCGATCGTCTCCGGCGCCAACACCGACGCCTCCGTGATCGGCACGGGGGTGCGTGTCGACGACGGCGCCGCGATCCAGCGCACCGTTCTCATGGACGGCGTGCACGTGGGCCGCGGTGCAATCCTGCGCGACGCGATCGTCGACAAGAACGTCGTCATCCCGCCGCGCACCCTCATCGGCATCGACCACGAGGAGGACCGCCGCCGCGGCTTCCACGTCAGCGAGGGCGGCATCGTCGTGATCGGCAAGGGGCAGCTCGTATGAGCGGCTCGTCGCTGCGGGTGAGCGTGCTGACGCGCGAGTACCCGCCGTACATCTACGGCGGAGCCGGCGTGCACGTGGACTTCCTGGTCCGCGAGCTGGCGTCGCTCGTCGACACCTCGGTGGTCTGCATGGGTCCCGACCGTCCCGGCGCCACCGCGCACTCCGAGGACGACCCGCGCCTGGCCGACTCCAACGCCGCGCTGCGGGTGCTCTCCGCCGACCTGGCGATGACGGCGGACTGCGCCTCGGCGGAGGTCGTCCACTCGCACACCTGGTACGCCAACATGGCCGGCCACTGGGCCAAGCTCCTGTACGGCGTGCCCCACGTGATCACCGCCCACTCCCTCGAGCCGGACCGGCCGTGGAAGGCCGAGCAGCTCGGCGGTGGCTACCGCGTCTCGAGCTGGGCGGAGAAGACGGCGTACGAGGCGGCCGACGCGGTCATCGCGGTCTCGTCGGCGACCCGTGACGACATCCTGCGCGCCTACCCGGCGGTGTCGCCCTCACGCGTCCATGTCATCCACAACGGCATCGACACCTCGCTCTACTTCCCGGATCCCGGCCGCGCGACGCTCGACAAGATCGGCGTCGACCCCGACCGGCCGTACGCCGCGTTCGTCGGCCGGATCACCCGGCAGAAGGGCGTCCCGCACCTGCTGCGGGCGGCCCTCGACTTCCACCCCGACCTGCAGCTCGTGCTGCTCGCCGGCGCTGCGGACACCCCGGAGCTGAAGGCGGAGACCGACGCGGCGATCGCGGAGCTGCACGCGCAGCGCACCGGCGTCTTCGTGGTCTCCGAGATGCTCCCGCCGGAGCAGGTGCGCGAGGTGCTCAGCCACGCGCTCTTCTTCTGCTGCCCGTCGGTCTACGAGCCGCTCGGCATCGTGAACCTGGAGGCGATGGCCTGCGGCACCGCGGTCGTCGCGAGCAACGTCGGCGGCATCCCCGAGGTCGTCGAGGACGGTCGCACCGGCCTCCTCGCGCCGTACGAGGCGGCCGACCCGGCGGCGTTCGAGGCTGCCCTCGCGGCCGCGGCCAACCGGCTCGTGGAGGACCCGGCCCTGGCTGCGTCCCTCGGGCAAGCCGGGCTGGAGCGCGTGCGCGAGCACTTCAACTGGCGCCCGATCGCCGAGCGCACCGTGGAGCTCTACCGCTCGCTGCTCTGAGGGGACCCGCGCGCGCCCGTCCCGGGCCCCGCGCGCGGGTCAGCCGAGCGCGGCGCTGACGATCTCCCTGGCCTCGGCCTGCACCTGCGCGAGGTGGTCGGCGCCGCGGAACGACTCGGCGTAGATCTTGTAGACGTCCTCGGTGCCCGACGGCCGGGCGGCGAACCACGCCGACTCGGTGGTGACCTTGAGGCCGCCGATCGCGGCGCCGTTGCCGGGAGCGGTGGTGAGGCGCGCGGTGATCGGCTCGCCGGCGAGCTCGACCGCAGCCACATCCGCAGGCGCGAGGCGGGCCAGGCGCGCCTTCTGCTCGCGGTCGGCCGGGGCGTCGATGCGGGCATAGGCGGGCGCACCGTGGCGCTCGGTCAGTCCGCGGTAGAGGTCGCTCGGCGACTGGCCGGTGGCGGCCTGGATCTCGCTGGCCAGCAGCGCGAGGACGATGCCGTCCTTGTCGGTGGTCCAGGTGGTGCCGTCCCGGCGGAGCAGCGAGGCCCCGGCGGACTCCTCGCCACCGAAGCCCATCGAGCCGTCGATCAGGCCGGGCACGAACCACTTGAAGCCGACCGGCACCTCCTCGAGCGGCCGGCCCACCTCGGCGGCGACCCGGTCGATCATCGAGGACGAGACGAGCGTCTTGCCGATCCTCGTCTCCGGCGCCCAGCCGGGACGGGCGCCGCCGAAGAGGTAGCCGATGGCGACGGCGAGGTAGTGGTTGGGGTTCATCAGCCCGTCGGGCGTGACGATGCCGTGGCGGTCGGCGTCGGCGTCGTTGCCGGTGAGGAGGTCGAAGCCGTCACGCCGCTCCAGCACGCTCGCCATCGCGTACGGCGAGGAGCAGTCCATGCGGATCTTGCCGTCCCAGTCGACCGTCATGAAGCGCCAGGTCGGGTCGACGAGCGGGTTGAGCACCGTCAGGTCGAGGCGGTGGCGCTCGGCGATCGTGGCCCAGTAGTCGACGCTCGCACCACCCAGCGGATCGGCCCCGATGCGGATGCCGGCCTCGCGGATCCGGTCGAGGTCGACCACGGAGGGCAGGTCGTCGACGTACGCGCCGAGGAAGTCGTAGCGCCCGGCGCGGGCGAGCGCGACGGTCACCGGCACCCGGCGTACGCCGGCGAGGTTGCCCGCGATCAGCTCGTTGGCGCGCGCGGCGATGACGCTCGTGGCGTCGGTGTCGGCCGGGCCACCGTGGGGCGGGTTGTACTTGAAGCCGCCGTCGGCCGGCGGGTTGTGCGAGGGGGTGACGACGATGCCGTCGGCGAGGCCCGGCCCGGAGACACGGCCGCCGTTGGCGGTGATGATCGCGTGCGAGAGGGCAGGCGTCGGGGTGTAGCCGTCGCGGGAGTCGACCAGAACCGTGACGTCGTTGGCGGCGAGCACCTCGAGCGCGGTCACCCAGGCCGGGTCGGAGAGCGCGTGGGTGTCACGGCCGAGGAAGAGCGGGCCGGTGTAGCCGCACTGGGCGCGGTACTCGCAGATCGCCTGCGTGGTGGCGGCGATGTGGGCCTCGTTGAAGGAGGCGGTGAGCGAGGAGCCCCGGTGGCCGCTGGTGCCGAAGACGACGCGCTGGTCGGGGTCCTCCGGGTCCGGGTCCACCGTGAAGTAGGCGGTGACGAGACGCGCCACGTCGACGAGGTCGCTCTCGGTGGCGCGGGTGCCGGGCTCGGTCATCGGGGTGGAAACCTCTCGTCGGACGGATACTTCACCGTAGTGCGCGACTTTTGCCTTTGGCAATACGAAAGTCCCGCCATCTCTGTGCACAATGGTGGGGTGACTCCCGACGCAGCCTCGCACCCCGCGGCCCTTCCCTCCACCGACGCCGACTGGTGGCGCCAGGCAGCGGTCTACCAGATCTACCCGCGCAGCTTCGCCGACGCCAACGGCGACGGCATCGGCGACCTCGCCGGCATCACGTCACGGGTCCCCTACCTCGCCGCGCTCGGCATCGACGCGGTCTGGCTCAGCCCGTTCTACCCCTCGGCGCTCGCCGACGGCGGCTACGACGTCGACGACTACCGCGACGTCGACCCGAGGATCGGCACGCTCGAGGAGTTCGACGCGATGACCGCCGCGCTCCACGCGGCCGGCATCAAGGTGATCGTCGACGTCGTCCCCAACCACTCCTCCGACCGGCACGTGTGGTTCCAGGAGGCACTCGCCTCGCCGCGCGGCTCGGCGGCGCGCAACCGCTACATCTTCCGCGACGGCAAGGGCGACAACGGCGAGCTCCCGCCCAACAACTGGGTCTCGCTCTTCGGCGGCCCGGCGTGGGACCGGATCACCGAGCCCGACGGCACCCCGGGGCAGTGGTACCTCCACCTCTTCGCCTCCGAGCAGCCCGACTTCAACTGGTCCAACGAGGAGGTCCGCGAGGACTTCCGTACGACGCTGCGCTTCTGGTCCGACCGCGGTGTCGACGGCTACCGCATCGACGTCGCACACGCGCTGACCAAGAACCTCGACCCGGCGTTCGACGCGCTCCTCGACGTACGGCAGGGGCACGAGCACCTCTTCGTCGACGGCCAGCACCCGATCTGGGACCGCGACGAGGTGCACGAGATCTACGCCGACTGGCGCCGGATCTTCGACGAGTACGACCCGCCGCGCATCGCCGTCGCGGAAGCCTGGGTGCCCGCGCACCGCCGGGCCCGCTACGCCTCCCCCGAGGGGCTCGGCCAGGCGTTCAACTTCGACCTGCTGATGGCCGACTACGACGCCGCAGAGTTCCGGCGGATCATCGTCGACAACCTCGCCTTCGCCGACGCCTCCGGCTCCTCGACGACCTGGGTCTTCTCCAACCACGACGTCGTGCGCCACGCGACCCGCTACGCCCTGCCCGACGACTCCGCCGCTTCGGCCGGCGGGATCATGTCCGGCGGCAAGGACGGCAAGCAGTGGCTGCGCGAGGGCGGTGACCCGGCAGCGCTCGACATCCCCCGCGGGCTCCGGCGCGCGAAGGCGGCGACGCTGCTGATGCTCGCCCTGCCCGGCTCGGCGTACCTCTACCAGGGCGAGGAGCTCGGCCTCCAGGAGGCGGGGCAGATCCCCGCCGCCGACCGGCAGGACCCGGCGTTCCTCCGGACGCAGGGCGAGGAGGTCGGCCGCGACGGCTGCCGCGTGCCGCTGCCGTGGACCCCCGAGGGTCCCTCGTTCGGCTTCGGTCCTGGTGGCGCCCACCTCCCCCAGCCCGCCTGGTTCTCGACGTACGCCGTGAGCGTGCAGGAGGCCGATGCGGGCTCGACGCTGGCGTTCTACCGGCAGGCACTGGCCCTGCGCCACGAGCTGCAGACCGCCGAGGAGCTCACCTGGCTCGACTCCGGCCGGGCCGATGTCCTGCGCTTCGAGCGCCCGGGCGGCTGGACCGTGGTCAGCAACTTCGGCACGGAGCCCGTGGACCTGCCTGCCGGCGAGGTGCTGCTGTCGAGCAGCCCGCTCGTCGACGGACGGCTTCCCGGCGAGACGACGGCCTGGCTGCGGGCCTGACCCGCTAGTCCGTACGCCGGGCGCCGAGCCGCTGGCTGACCTGGCGGGCGCACCACGCAACCAGGTCGGCCGGCGGAGCCGGGTCGGCGGCCGGGTAGGTGACCGCGATGCCCGCCACCGGGTGGCCGTTGTGGTCCACGACGGGCACGGCCACGCTGCGCAGCCCGGGGGTGACCTCGCCGTCCTCGACCGCGAAGCCACGGCGGCGCGTCTCCGTCAGCACCGCACGGAGGGCGGTGGGCGACTGCGGGCCGCTTCCCGTGCGGTCGGTGAACGCCGCCCGGTCGGGGTAGAGCGCGCGCACCTGGCTGGGCGGCAGGCTGGCCATGATCGCCCGGCCGCTCGCGGTCAGGTGCGCCGGCAGCCGGACGCCGACGTCGGTGACCAGGTGGGGCCGTCCGGGCGCGCGCTCCTCGAGGACGTAGAGCACGTCGCGCCCGTGCAGCACCGCCAGGTGGGCGCTCTGCCCGGCCCGGTCGACGAGCTGCGCGAGGGGTCGTCGGGCGATCCTCTGGAGGGGTGCCTGCCGCGAGAACCCGCTGCCCACCTCGAAGGCGCTCACGCCCAGCCCGTAGCGCCGCTCCTCGGGCAGGTGGACCACGAAGCCCTCGTCGATCATCGCGTTGACCAGGTGGTACGTCGTGCTCCGCGGCAGCTCGCAGGCCCGCATGATCGACTCGATCGGCACCGGGTCGGCCTGCGAGGCGAGGTAGCGCAGCACCCGCAGGGTCCGGGTGGCCGCAGGCACGTTGCTCATGGCGTGATCGTGTCACGGGGTTTCCGGCCCGTCTCGGATTCGAGACGCACGATTGTCTCGGATACGAGATAGCCAGCAGTTGCCAACCATGGCGCAGCGACCCTTCGGAGGGCTGCAATGGAGGCATGGAACACGTCACCATCGGAGTCGGCCCGGTCTCGATGGCGGAGGTCGTCGCGGTCGCCCGCGACGGCTCCGCGGTCACGATCGGCGACGAGGCACTGACCGCCATCGACCGTGCCCGCGCGGTCGTCGAGGAGCTCGCGGCGGCCCCGGTCCCGGCGTACGGGATCTCGACGGGGTTCGGGGCGCTGGCGACCCGGCACATCCCCACCGAGATGCGCACGCAGCTGCAGAAGTCGCTGGTCCGCTCGCACGCCGCGGGCTCCGGCCCGGAGGTCGAGCGCGAGGTGGTCCGCGGCCTGATGCTGCTCCGCCTCTCGACGCTCTGCACCGGCCACACCGGCGTACGCCGCGAGACGGCGCAGCTGCTCGCGTCCTTCCTGACCCACGGCATCACCCCGGTGGTGCGTGAGTACGGCTCGCTCGGCTGCTCGGGCGACCTGGCCCCGCTCTCCCACTGCGCGCTCGCGCTGATGGGCGAGGGCGAGGTCCGCGACGCGTCCGGCACGCTCATGCCGGCCGCCGAGGCGCTCGCCGCCGCCGGCCTCTCCCCTGTCGAGCTCGGCGCGAAGGAGGGCCTCGCCCTCATCAACGGCACCGACGGCATGCTCGGCCAGCTCGTCCTCGCGCTCACCGACCTGCGCGGGCTCCTCAAGGTCGCCGACATCGCCGCCGCCATGTCCGTCGAGGGCCAGCTCGGCACCGACCGGGTCTTCGCCCCCGAGCTGCAGGCGATCCGCCCGCACCCCGGCCAGGCCTCGTCGGCCGCCAACCTGATGCGGCTGATGGCCGACTCCGGGATCGTGGCGTCGCACCGCGGCCCCGACTGCAACCGCGTCCAGGACGCCTACTCGCTCCGCTGCACCCCGCAGGTCCAGGGCGCCGCCCGCGACACCGTCGAGTACGCCGCATCGGTCGCCGGCCGCGAGCTCGCCTCCGCCGTCGACAACCCCGTCGTCCTCGCCGAGGAGGGGCGCGTCGAGTCCAACGGCAACTTCCACGGCGCCCCGGTCGCCTACGTCCTCGACTTCCTGGCGATCATCGCCGCGGACGTCGCCTCGATCTCCGAGCGCCGCACCGACCGCTTCCTCGACAAGGCCCGCAACCACGGGCTGCCGCCGTTCCTCGCCGACGACCCGGGCGTCGACAGCGGCCACATGATCGCGCAGTACACGCAGGCCGCGATCGTCTCGGAGATGAAGCGGCTGGCCAACCCGGCCTCGGTCGACTCGATCCCGTCCAGCGCCATGCAGGAGGACCACGTCTCGATGGGCTGGTCCGCGGCCCGCAAGCTGCGGAAGTCCGTCGACGGGCTGACCCGCGTCCTCGCCGTCGAGGTGCTCACCGCCGCCCGCGCGCTCGACCTGCGGGCACCCCTCACGCCGTCGCCCGCCACCGCTGCCGTCGTACGCCTCCTGCGTGAGGCCGGCGTCCAGGGCCCCGGCCCGGACCGCTACCTGTCCCCCGAGATCGAGACCGCCGTCTCGCTCGTCGCCTCCGGCGCGGTCCTGGCCGCCGCCGAGTCCGTGATCGGAGAGCTCGCATGACCACCAATCCGCGTCTTCCCATCCACGCCGCCACCGGCACCGAGCTGTCCGCGAAGTCGTGGCAGACCGAGGCGCCGCTGCGGATGCTGATGAACAACCTCGACCCCGAGAACGCCGAGCGCCCCGAGGACCTCGTCGTCTACGGCGGCACCGGCAAGGCCGCGCGCAGCTGGGAGGCGTACGACGCGCTCGTGCGCACGCTGCGTGACCTCGAGCCCGACGAGACGATGCTCGTGCAGAGCGGCAAGCCGGTCGGTGTCATGCGCACCCACGAGTGGGCCCCGCGCGTGCTCATCGCCAACTCCAACCTCGTGGGCGACTGGGCCAACTGGGAGGAGTTCCGCCGGCTGGAGGAGCTCGGCCTGACGATGTACGGCCAGATGACCGCCGGCTCGTGGATCTACATCGGCACCCAGGGCATCCTGCAGGGCACCTTCGAGACCTTCGCGGCCGTGGCGGACAAGCGCTTCGACGGCACACTGGCCGGAACCATCACGCTGACCGCCGGTCTGGGTGGCATGGGCGGCGCCCAGCCCCTCGCGGTCACGATGAACGACGGCGTCGCGATCTGCGTCGACGTCGACGACACCCGGATCAAGCGCCGCATCGAGCACCGCTACCTCGACGTCCAGGCGGAGTCGCTGGACCACGCGCTCTCGCTGGCGGTGGAGGCCCGCGATGCCCGCAAGCCACTCTCGATCGGCCTCCTCGGCAACGCCGCCGAGGTCTTCCCCGAGCTGCTCGCGCGCAAGGCGCCGATCGACATCGTGACCGACCAGACCTCGGCCCACGACCCGCTCTCCTACCTGCCCCTCGGCGTCCCGTTCGAGGAGTGGCACGAGCGCGCCACCGCCGACCCGGCCGGGTTCACCAAGGAGGCGCAGGCCTCGATGGCCGCCCACGTCCGCGCGATGGTGGAGTTCCAGGACGCCGGCGCCGAGGTCTTCGACTACGGCAACTCGATCCGCGACGAGGCCCGCAAGGGCGGCTACGACCGCGCCTTCGCGTTCCCCGGCTTCGTGCCGGCGTACATCCGCCCGCTCTTCTGCGAGGGCAAGGGCCCGTTCCGCTGGGCGGCTCTTTCGGGCGACCCGGAGGACATCCGCAAGACCGACGAGGCGATCCTCGAGCTCTTCCCCGACAACGCCCGGCTGCACAAGTGGATCCGCATGGCGCAGGAGCGCGTGCACTTCCAGGGCCTCCCGGCGCGCATCTGCTGGCTCGGCTACGGCGAGCGCCACCTGGCCGGCCTGAAGTTCAACGAGATGGTCGCCTCCGGCGAGCTGAGCGCTCCGATCGTGATCGGCCGCGACCACCTCGACTGCGGCTCGGTCGCCTCGCCGTATCGCGAGACCGAGGCGATGCTCGACGGCTCCGACGCGATCGCCGACTGGGCGCTGCTCAACGCGCTGGTCAACACCGCGTCGGGCGCCACCTGGGTCTCGATCCACCACGGCGGCGGCGTCGGCATGGGCCGCTCGATCCACGCCGGCCAGGTCTGCGTCGCCGACGGCACCGACCTCGCCGCGCAGAAGATCGAGCGCGTGCTCACCAACGACCCCGGCATGGGCGTCATCCGCCACGTCGACGCGGGCTACGACCGGGCTTCCGAGGTCGCCGCCGAGCGCGGCGTACGCATCCCCATGCAGGAGGGCTGATCCAGGTGGTGGCCGGCTTCGAGGAGATGTGGGGCGACCTCGCCCCCGTCGGCCGCAGCCCGCAGAGCGGCGGCTACTTCCGCCAGCCCTGGCACTCCGCCGAGCTCGAGCTGCGTGCGTGGTTCCGCGAGCAGGCGTCGGCGCGGGGGCTCGTCGTCGAGGAGGACCCCTTCGGCAACCTGGTCGCCTGGTGGGGATCCACCGCCGCCGACGGCAAGGTGCTGACCGGCTCCCACCTCGACTCGGTCCTCGACGGCGGCGCGTACGACGGCCCGCTGGGTGTGGTCTCGTCGTTCGCGGCGGTGGACCTGCTGCGTGAGCGCGGCATCACGCCCACGCGCGCACTCGGTGTCGCGGCGTTCGTGGAGGAGGAGGGCTCGCGCTTCGGCCGGGCCTGCCTCGGCTCCCGCCTCGCCGTCGGCGCCACGGACTGGGCCGACGCGCGCGAGCTGGCCGACCGTGAGGGCGTCCGCCTGGGCGACGTGGTCGAGGGCCCGGCGGACGGCGCGCGCAGCACCCTGCTGGAGGGCGTCGACACCTACGTCGAGCTCCACGTCGAGCAGGGCCGTGCGCTCATCGACCACGACGCAGCCGTGGGGGTGTGCAGCACGATCTGGCCCCATGGGCGCTACCGCTTCGACCTCACCGGTCGTGCCGACCACGCGGGCAGCACCCGCATGGAGGACCGCGCCGACCCGATGCTGACCTACGCGGCGACAGCCCTGGCCGCGGCAACCCACGCCCGAGCGACCCACCAGCGCGCCACCTTCGGCCGGCTCGACGTCCGTCCCAACGGCACCAACGCGGTGCCGTCACAGGTGACCGCCTGGCTCGACGCCCGCGCCGACTCGGACGCTGCGCTCGCCGACCTCGTCGAGGCGATCCGGGCCGAGGCCGCCACGCACGCCGACCACGACGGCACCGCGGTCGCGGTGACCCCCGAGTCGGTCAGCGGCGAGGTCCGCTTCGACGTACCCCTGCGTGATCGGCTCGCGGCGCGGCTCGGCGGCGTACCGGTGCTCCCGACGCAGGCCGGGCACGACGCCGGGATCCTGCAGGAGGCCGGCATCGCCACCGCGATGCTCTTCGTCCGGAACCCGTCGGGCGTCTCCCACTCCCCCTTCGAGAGCGCGGAGACCGCCGACTGCCTCGCCGGCGTGGAGGCGCTGGCCGACGCCCTGACGGAGCTGGTCCGATGATCCGCTACCTCCTCGAGCGCGCATGGGTCGACGGCCAGGTCCGCGACGACGTGCTCGTCGAGATCGCCGACGGCCGCTTCACCCGCGTCGAGGCCGGCTCCACCGCCGTCTCCAGCGCCACCGCACGCCGGCTCGCCGGCCTCACCCTGCCGGGCCTGGCCAACACCCACAGCCACGCCTTCCACCGCGCGCTCCGCGGCCGCACGCAGGCCGGCCGCGGCACCTTCTGGACCTGGCGCGAGCAGATGTACGCCGTCGCCGGCCGCCTCGACCCCGACAGCTACTACGCGCTGGCCCGGGCGACGTACGCCGAGATGGTGGCCGCCGGCTACACGTCCGTGGGCGAGTTCCACTACCTGCACCACCAGCCCGACGGGGTGCCCTACGCCGACCCGAACGCGATGGGCCGCGCCCTCCTCGCCGCCGCGCGCGACGCCGGCATCAGGATCACCCTGCTCGACACGCTCTACCTCTCCAGCGGGTTCGGCGCCGCTCCCGAGGGCGTGCAGCGACGGTTCTCCGACGGCACGGCCGGCGCCTGGCAGGAGCGGGTGGCCGCGCTCGCCGGGGACGACCAGTCCGTCATCGGTGTCGCCGCCCACTCCGTGCGTGCTGTGCCGGCCGACGACCTCGGCGCGTTCCGACCCCACGTGGAGGCCGGCCGACCCGTGCACGTCCACCTCTCCGAGCAGGTGCAGGAGAACGACGACTGCCTCGCCGCCCACGGCGTCACGCCCACGCGCCTGATCGCCGACCACGGCCTGCTCGGCCCCACCACCAGCGCCGTCCACGCCACCCACCTGACGCACGACGACATCCGGCTGCTGGGCGAGAGCCACACCTACGCCTCCTTCTGCCCCACCACCGAGCGCGACCTCGGCGACGGCATCGGCCCGAGCCAGGCGCTGGCGGCCGCCGGCGCGCGGCTGACCCTCGGCTCCGACAGCCACGCGGTGATCGACGGCTTCGAGGAGATGCGCGCCCTCGAGATGGACGAGCGCCTCGCCAGGCAAGCCCGCGGCCAGTGGACCGCCAGCGAGCTGCTGGACGCCGCGAGCTCCACGGGCCAGGCCAGCCTCGGCTTCCCCGACGCGGGAGCGATCGCGGTCGGGCAGCGCGCCGACCTGGTCACCCTCGACACCACCTCCTCCCGTACGGCGGGCACCGGCGCCGGCGCCCACACGGCGGTCTTCGCCGCCACCTCCGCCGACGTGCGGCACGTCGTGTCCGACGGCCAGGTCGTCTTCGAGGGCGATCATGGAGCCGTCGGGCGCGCGCTGGCCACGGCGATCGAAAGGGTCTGGTCATGAGCCTCCTCCTCACCAACATCGGCGAGCTGGTCACCAACGACCCCGCTGCCGACGACCTGCTCGGGCTCCGTCACGAGGCGGCCCTGGTCATCGAGGGCGACCACGTCGCCTGGGTCGGTGACGCCGCTGACGCCCCCGCAGCCGACGAGCGTCGCGACCTCGAGGGCCGCGCGGTGCTGCCCGGCTTCGTCGACAGCCACAGCCACCTCGCCTTCGCGGGCGACCGCGCCGAGGAGTTCCGGGCCCGGATGACCGGCGAGCCCTACACCGCCGGCGGGATCCGGACGACCGTCGCGGCCACCCGCGCAGCGAGCGACGCCGACCTCCGCGCCCGGATGGCGCGCCTGGTCGCCGAGATGCGCGCGCAGGGCACGACCACCGTCGAGATCAAGTCCGGCTACGGACTCACCGTCGACGACGAGGCCCGCTCGCTCCGCCTGGCCCGCGAGCTCACCGACGAGACCACCTTCCTCGGCGCCCACGTCGTCCCGCCCGAGTACGCCGACGACCCGGCGGGCTACGTCGCCCTCGCCACGGGCCCGATGCTCGACGCGGCGGCACCGCACGCCCGGTGGATCGACGCCTTCTGCGAGACGGGAGCCTTCGACGCCGACCAGGCGCGCGAGGTCCTGACCGCGGGCATGCGGGCCGGACTGCGCGGGCGCCTGCACGCCAACCAGCTCGGGCCGGGGCCCGGCGTACGGCTGGCGGCGGAGCTGGGCCTCGTCGCCGTGGACCACTGCACCTACCTCACCGACGACGACGTCCACGCCCTCCGTGAGGCCGGCACGGTCGCGACCCTGCTGCCGGGCGTGGAGTTCTCGACGCGGCAGCCCTACCCCGACGCGCGGCGACTGCTCGACGCGGGCGTGCAGGTCGCGCTGGCCTCCGACTGCAACCCGGGCTCGTGCTTCACCAGCTCGCTGCCGTTCTGCATCGCGGTGGCCGTGCGTGACATGCACCTCTCCCCCGCACAGGCCGTCCACGCCGCGACCGCGGGAGGCGCGGCAGCGCTCGACCGCACCGACGTCGGGCGCCTCGTGCCCGGCAGCCGGGCCGACCTGGTCGTCCTCGATGCCCCGAGCCACGTGCACCTGGCCTACCGGCCGGGCGTGCCCCTGGTCGCGTCGGTGATCACCGGATCTCGTCGGTGATCACCGGGATCGTGCCGGTCGGCAGGTCCGGCAGCACCGTGTCGAAGTAGTCGCGGGCGGCCACCGACGTGCTCACGTCGTGGCCGGCCCGCTCGGAGAGCAGCCAGCGGTGCTCGAGCACCTCGTGGAAGACCTCGGCCTCGTCGCGCTTGCCGCGCAGCTCCGCAGGGATCTCGGAGACGACCGGGTCGAAGCACTCGACCAGCCAGCGGGTCGCGGCTGCCGCCTCGGAGACCTGGCGCCCCGTGGACTGCTCCAGCCATGCCCGGAAGCTGGCGATGTCGGCCAGCAGCCGGCGTGCCTGGCGGTCCTGGACCTCGAGGCCAGTGCGGCTGCGCAGCAGCCGCTGCCACCGCCCCGGATCCGCGACGCGTGTGCGCAGCCGGACCTTCGAGCCGTCCTCGGCGGGCAGCAGCTCGACCTCGTCGACGTCGAAGCCGAGCTCCTCGATCCGCCGCATCCGCTCGCCGATCAGGTAGCGCTGCTCGTCGCGCGGGATCACCTCGTCGCGCGTCACCTCGCACCACAGCGCGCGGTAGCGCTCCATCACGCGATCGGCGGTCTCGACGGGGTCGATCTGCGGGTCGAGCAGGCCGCCCGCCTCCAGGTCGAGCAGCTCACCCCCGATCCGCTCGTACGCCGAGTCGAGGTCCATCTGCCGCTGGCCGTCGCTGAGCCCGTGGTGGTGCTCCATCGTCTCGGCGTCGACCAGGTAGGCCTCGAGGTCGCCGGCGTCGAGCTTGAAGAGCGTGTTGGAGAGCGAGCAGTCGCCCCACAGGTAGCCGCCGACGTGCAGCCGCACCAGCAGCTCGACCATCGCGCCGATCAGCGCGTCGAACTGCGGCCCCGCCTGGATCGTGCTCAGCAGCCGCCGGTACGTCGCGGAGTAGGCCAGGAACCTGGTCACCAGGATCGCGTCCTGGCCCTCGCGCTCGAGGCAGGCGCCGACGACCTCGACCGCCGGGATGGAGTCGTGGGCGAGGTCGCGCAGCAGGTTGTACTCACGGCGGACCAGGTCGTCGGGGAGCTCCTTGAGCACGAAGATGCCCGCCACCGTCTCGACGAACTGCACGACGTGGCGGTGGATGCCCGCCGTCGGGACCTCGACGAGCGAGTCGACCTGCCAGTCGGCGAGCGGGGTCTCCCAGGGCAGGTCCAGCAGCTCGGCGGCCCCGTCGGCGGGCGGGTTGAAGACGAACCTCACGGCCCCTCCCTCAGTCCGGCATCTCCGCGCGGCGCGGCGGGTCTGCACCCGGTCGCGAGACCGTGACGGCGGCGCACGCAGCAGCGAAGGTGAGCACGCGGCGCAGGTCTTCGCCGGCCAGGGAGCGCAGCGCGCCCTCCTGCGCACGACCCAGCAGGCCCGCGTCGGAGAGCGCGGCGAGCAGCCCGGCCATGAAGGAGTCACCGGCGCCGATGGTGTCGGCGACCGTGGTGCGCGGGGCGGTGACCTCGGCGACCTCGGCCACGGTGCCGGCGTACGCGCCCTCGCCGCCGCGGGTGACGACGACCAGCGCCGGTCCCAGGCCGAGCCAGTGCCGCACGACGTCCGCGACGGTGAGGTCGGGGTAGAGCCAGGCGGCGTCCTCGTCGCTGGCCTTGACGACGTCGGCGAGCCCGACGAGCCCCTCGACCTGCTTCCGGGCGAGGTGGAGGTCGCCCATCAGCTGCGGACGCACGTTGGGGTCGTAGCTGACCGTCGCCGTCCCGCGGACCGCCTGCAGCGTCTCCTCGACGACCTCGGCTCCCGGCGCGAGCACGGCGCCGATCGAGCCGGTGTGCACCAGCTCCGGCGTACGCCGCGGGACGCCGGGCAGCGCCCAGTCGATGGCGAAGTCGTACGTCGCGGCGCCGTCGGGGCCGATCGTGGCGGCCGCCGTCGAGGTCGCCCCGGGACCGACCGACCCCTCGGCCACCCGGACGCCATTGGCGTCGAGGTGGCCGGTGACGAGGTCGGCGTACGCGTCCGAGCCGAGGTGCGTCAGCAGCTCCACCGGGACGCCGAGCCGGCTGAGGCCGACGGCGACGTTGAGCGGGCTGCCGCCCACGCGTGCGTCGTCGGGCTGCCCCGGTCGGCGGATCAGGTCGATGAGCGCCTCGCCGATGACGAGAGCAGCCGCCCCGGTCGACGCGGTCGGCCCGGTCGGCTCAGTCGGCTCAGTCGGAGAGGCGGGCACCGGTTTCCTTGTCGAAGACGTGGACGCTGGAGGGGTCGGTCGTGACGTGCAGGACGTCGCCCTTCTGCGTCGCGTCACGCCCGTGGACGCGCACGATGATGTCGTGGGGCGTGCCCTCGGCCTCGCAGGTGCCGTAGACGAAGGCGTCGGCGCCGAGCTCCTCGATGACGTTGACGGTGACCGGCAGTCCCTCGCCGGCACCGACGATCCGCCAGCTCTCCGGGCGGACGCCGACGACGACGTCGCCCGACGTGGCCTTCACTGCGGCGGGGTCGACCGGCATCGTGAAGCCGCCGACCTTGACGCCGCCGTCGGCGGCGACGCCGGTGAGCAGGTTCATCTGCGGGGAGCCGATGAAGCCCGCGACGAAGAGATTCGCCGGCTTGTCGTAGAGGTTGAGCGGGGTGTCGACCTGCTGGATGAGGCCGTCCTTCATCACCGCGACCCGGTCACCCATCGTCATCGCCTCGACCTGGTCGTGGGTGACGTAGACGGTCGTGACGCCCAGCTCGCGCTGGAGCTTGGCGATGTCGGTGCGGGTCTGCACGCGCATCTTCGCGTCCAGGTTGGACAGCGGCTCGTCCATGCAGAACACCTGCGGCTTGCGGACGATCGCGCGGCCCATCGCGACGCGCTGCCGCTGGCCACCCGACAGCGCCTTCGGCTTGCGGTCGAGGTACTCCGTCAGCGACAGCATCTCCGCGGCCTCGCGGACGCGGCGGTCGCGCTCCTCCTTCGGGACCTTCGCCATCTTGAGGGCGAAGCCCATGTTGTCCGCGACGCTCATGTGCGGGTAGAGCGCGTACGACTGGAAGACCATCGCGATGTCGCGGTCCTTGGGCGGCATGGAGGTGACGTCACGGTCACCGATGTGGATCGTGCCGGCGTTCACCTCCTCCAGGCCCGCGAGCATCCGCAGGGTCGTCGACTTGCCGCACCCGGACGGACCGACGAGCACCATGAACTCGCCGTCCTCGATGTCCAGGTCGATGCCGGGCACCGCCGGCTTGTCCGTGCCCGGGTACCACCGCTGGGTGCCATTGAAGGTCACTCGTGCCATGAGGGTTTCTCCTTGACTGTCTTGCTCGGGTCAGCCCTTGACGCCGCCGGCGGTGAGGCCGTCGACGATGCGCCGCTGGAAGGCGAGGACCATGAGGATGAGGGGGATGGTGACGACCGTGCCTGCCGCCATGACCGCGGTGTACGGCTCGACGTGCGGCTTGCTGCCGGTGAAGTTGGCGATCGCCACCGTCACCGGCGCCGTCTTGTCGCTGCTCAGCTGGCTGGCGATGAGGAACTCGTTCCACGCGGCGATGAAGGCGAGGATCGCGGTCGTCACGACGCCCGGGGCGGCGAGCGGCAGCATGATCTTGGTGAACGCCTGCCGCTTGGTCGCGCCGTCGATGCGCGCGGCCTCCTCGAGCTCCCACGGCATCTCACGGAAGAACGCCGTCAGCGTGTAGATGGTCAGCGGCAGGACGAAGGAGATGTCCGGGAGGATCATCGCCTGGTAGCTGCCGTACCACCCGATGTTGCGGAAGAGCTGGAAGAGCGGGGTCACCAGCGCGACACCGGGGAACATCGACGCCGCGAGGATGATGGCGAGGATCGCGTTCTTGCCGGGGAAGCGGAGCCGCGCCATGGCGTACGCCGTGAAGACGCCGATCGTGAGGCCGATCACCGTGGTCACCCCGCCGATGAAGACGCTGTTGAGGAGCGCGCGGCCGAAGTGGTTGCCGCGGTTGGTGGCGAACACCGTCCGGAAGTTGTCCAGGGTGACGTGGGTCGGCCAGGGCGTGGTGTCGAAGGTGAACTGGAGGTCGCGGAAGGCGGTGACGATCATCCAGTAGAAGGGCAGCAGGCCCCACAGGACGATGATGACGACACCGAGGTAGGTGCGGGCACTGCGCCAGCGGGAGGAGGTGGTCATCGCTTCGCCTTCGGCTCGGCCCCGGTGGCGCTGGCCCCGAGGAACTTGATGAAGAGGAACGCCACCCCGAAGACGATCAGGAAGGTGATCGTCGAGAGGGCCGCGGCACTGTTGAAGCCGTTGCGGGTCTCGTTGATCACGAGGATCGAGAGCGTCGTGGTGTCGTTGCCGTCGCCCGCGCCACCGCCGGTCATGATCTGCGGCAGGTCGTACATGCGCAGCACGTCGAGCGTGCGGAAGAGGAGCGCGACGACGACGGCCGGCTTGACCAGCGGCACCGTGATCGACCAGAACCGCTGGACGGCGGAGGCGCCGTCGACCTTGGCCGCCTCGTAGACGTCGTCCGAGATCAGCTGCAGGCCGGCGAGGATCAGCAGCGCCATGAACGGCGTCGTCTTCCAGACGTCCGAGACGATGATCGCGCTCCGGGCCGCCCACTTGTCGCCGAACCAGATGACGTGGGCGCCGAAGAGGTGGTTGACGATGCCGTCGTAGCTGAAGATGAAGTACCAGAGCTTGGCGGTCACCGCGGTCGGGATCGCCCACGGAATCAGCACCGCCGCGCGGACCAGGCCACGGCCGCGGAACTTGCCGTTCATGATCATCGCGAACCAGAAGCCGAGGACCAGCTCGATCGACACGGTGACCACCGTGAAGAAGAGCGTGATCCCGACGACCTCCCAGAACGACGAGCCCGTCGACCCCGGAGGGCAGGCCACGTCGCCGCAGCGCTGCAGCAGCCAGTGCTTGTAGTTGTCGAGGCCGGCGAACCCGCCCTGGACGAAGAAGCCGTTCTCGACGTGCTGGTCGGCCTGGAAGGACATCCAGATGGCCCGGACGACCGGGTAGCCGATCACGATCGCCAGGGCGATCATGGCGGGCGACACCAGCAGGAGGGCGCGCCTCTTCTCGTGCGGGTCGAGGGACGACCCACCGGCCCGGCGGCGCGGAAGGCGCCGCCGGGCGGGGGCCGTGGCCACGGACCCGGGTGCGTTGTCGTTCATCGGAGAGCTCCGGATCCGGCCCGGGTCACTGACCCGACGACGCGGCCTGGATGGCGGCCGCCATGTCCTTGACGGCCTCCTTCGACGTCTTGCTGCCCTTCAGCGCGGCGTACGCGTTGTCCTGGATCGCCTTCGTGACCGCCTGGTAGTACGGCGTGATCGGGCGCGCCACGGCGTTCTCGATGGAGGTCAGCAGGGTCGGGAGGTAGGGGTACTTCTTGACCAGGGCCGGGTCCTTGTAGACCTCGGCGCGGATCGGGGCGAGCGAGCCCTTCTCCATGTACTCCTTCTGGATGTCGGCCGACTGGAGGAACTTCACGAAGTCGATGGCCGTGGCCTTGTTGTCGGAGTACGCGCTGATGGCGGTGTTGTGGCCACCGAGGGTGGAGGCACCCACGCCGTCGAGGCCCGGGAGCGGGGCGACGTCGAACTTGCCCTTGACCTTGGAGCTGGCCTCGCTGGCCGCCAGGCCGTAGACGTAGGGCCAGTTGCGGAGGAAGAGGAGCTTGCCGGACTCGAAGGCCGAGCGGCCCTCCTCCTCGGTGTAGGTGATCGCGGACTTCGGGATGTCGCCGTTCTTGAAGCCGTCGACGAGGACCTGCAGGCCCGCGGCCGCCTCGGGGCTGTCGACGGTCGGCGTCTTGCCGTCCTTGTCGACGATGGAGCCGCCGGCGCCGTTGATCGCCTCGGAGGCGTTGACGGTGAGGCCCTCGTACTTGTTGAACTGGCCCGCGTAGCAGTCGATGTGCGCCTGCTTGGCGATCTTGCAGTCGTCGAAGAGCTCCTTCCACGTCGTGGGAGGCGTCTTCACCAGGTCCTTGCGGTAGTAGAGCATGCCGCCGTCGCTGGTGGTCGGCGCGGCGTACTGCGTGCCGTTGTACTGCGCGCCCTTCACGGCCGAGTCGAGGAGGCCGTCGGTGTCGATCGCCAGGTCACCGGTCAGCGGCTGGAGGTAGCCCTTCGCGGCGAACTCGGCCGTCCAGACGAGGTCGACGGAGACGACGTCGTAGTCGGCGTTCTTCGCGTCGAAGTTGCGGACCAGGTCGTCGTGCTGCTGGTCGGCCTCGTCGGTCTGCTCCTTGAGCGTGACCTTCTCGTCGGGGTGGAGCTTGTTCCACTGGGCGATGATCGCGTGGGTCGCGTTGTCGTTGACCTTGCCCTGCACGTAGGTGATCGGGCCGCGGTCCGTGAGGTGCTGCTTGAACGCGTCGTTGGAGGTGCCGCCCCCACCTCCGCCACCGCCGCAGGCGGCGAGGGGAACGGTGACGAGGCTGAGCGCGACGAGCGAGGTGGCGGTGCGGAGATGACGCATGATGACTTCCTTCTGTGCGACTTCGGGTGCGGAGGCGGAGCAGGGTCAGGAACGACGGAGCCAGACGGCGCTGTCGGCGGCCAGGAGCCCCGGCCGGGAACCGGGAGTGGAGGCGAGGAGGACCTCGCCCTCGGGCAGCACAACCGGGTCGGACCCGGTGTTGAGCCAGACCTCGACGGCACCGTGCCGGAAGGCAACGGTCGTCTCGGACGTGTGCACCCACGCGAAGCCGCTGGCTCCGACGAAGTGGGCCCGACGGAGGCGGAGCGCCCGGCGGTACAGGTTGAGCACGGAGTCCGGGTCGGACTCCTGGTCAGCGGCGTTGTACGTCGACCAGTCGGCCGGCTGGGGAAGCCAGGGCTCCCCCGGTGAACCGGCCGGGCTGAAGCCGGCAGCTGCGCCGTCACCACCCCACGGAAGAGGGACACGGCAGCCGTCACGACCCGGGTCACCATTGGTGTTCTGGAACCAGGTGGGGTCCTGACGGGCCTCGTCGGGCAGGTCCTCGACCTCGGGAAGGCCGAGCTCCTCGCCCTGGTAGAGGTACACCGTGCCGGGCAGGCCGAGGATGAACATGGCGGCCGCGCGGGCCCGGCTGCGGCCGAGCGCGACGTCCGCCGGCTCCGACGGCCAGCGCAGGCGGTCCCAGGTGGACTCGACCATGTGCTCCGGCTGGGAGCGGGCGTAGCGCGTCACGTGGCGCGGCACGTCGTGGTTGGAGAGCACCCAGGTGCTGGCACCACCCGTGGAGGCGGTCGCGGCGAGCGCGTCGTCGACGACCTCCTTCATGTAGTCGGCCCGGAAGGGCGCGCGCAGGAAGTCGAACTGGAACGCCGTGTGCAGCTCGTCGTGGCGGAGGTACGCCGCGAGCCGCTCGTTGGCGCGGACCCAGGCCTCGGCCACGAAGACGCGGTCGGGGGCGTAGGCGTTGGCGACGGCGCGCCAGCCGCGGTAGATCTCGTGGACGCCCTCGTTGTCCCACGCCGGGTGCGGCACGTTGTGCGGGACGGCGGGGTCGTGCTCGCCGGCGTCGGGGAGGCCCTCCTGCTTGACCAGGCCGTGGGCCACGTCGATGCGGAAGCCGTCGATGCCCCGGTCGAACCAGAAGCGGAGGACGTCCTCGAACTCCTGGCGCACCTCGGGGTTGTCCCAGTCGAGGTCCGGCTGGGCGGGGGCGAAGAGGTGGAGGTACCACTCCCCCGGGTTGCCGTCGGCGTCCGGCACGCGCGTCCAGGCCGGGCCGCCGAAGATGCTCCCCCAGTTGTTGGGCGGCAGCTCGCCGTGCTCGCCCTTGCCGGGCCGGAAGATGTAGCGGGCGCGGGCAGCCTCGTCACCGGCCAGCGCCGCCTGGAACCACGCGTGCTGGTCGGAGGTGTGGTTGGGAACGATGTCGAGGATCACCCGGATGCCGGCGGCGTGGGCCTCGGCGATCAGCAGGTCGGCCTCCTCGAGCGTGCCGTAGTCGGGCTCGATGTCGCGGTAGTCGGCGACGTCGTAGCCGGCATCGGCCTGCGGCGAGGGGTACCACGGGTTGATCCAGATCGCGTCGACGCCGAGCTCGGCGAGGTAGGGCAGGCGGGCGCGGAGACCGGCGATGTCGCCGATGCCGTCGCCCGAGCCATCGGCGAAGGAGCGGATGTAGACCTGGTAGACGACCGCGTCGGTCCACCAGGGGTGCCCGGACGAGTCAGGCGTGTCGGAGTCCGCAGAGGCCGGGAACGTGGTGAGCGTGTCGGCGACAGCGGTGTCGGGGTGCAGCAAGGGGATCGCCCTTCGGGGTGGGAAGACCGTGAGTGCGGTCACGTAAACGTTTGCGTTAACATCGTGGCGACAGTCACACCCGGCTGTCAACACCCTGCTCGGAACTGCGCCGCAACTGAGACCGCAGACGGCGGAAAGGGCCTACATTGAGCCGCGTGGTGAGTCGCAACGAGATCAACATGGCCGACGTGGCGCAGCGCGCCGGCGTCTCCGTCGCCACGGTCTCGCGCGCACTCCGGGGCCTGCCCGGCGTCGGCGAGGCGACCCGCGAGCGCATCCTCGAGATCGCCGAGGAGCTCGCCTACGTCATCTCCCCCGAGGCCTCGCGGCTCTCCGGCGGGCCGACGCGGCGCGTCGGTGTCGTCGTACCCGCGGCGGACATGTGGTTCTACGGCCAGATGCTGGCAGCCATCGAACGCCGGCTCCGCGCCGCCGACCTCGACGTCCTGATCTACCAGGTCAAGGACGTCGACGTGCGGCAGCGGTTCTTCCGGCAGCTGCCCACGCGTCGCAAGGTCGACGTGGTCATCCTGATCGCCCTCCCGCTCCCGCCCGAGGAGGCCAGCCGCCTGGACCACCTCGGCGTCGAGGTGGTCGTCGCCGGCGGCAGCGTGCGCGACTTCCCCCACGTCGAGGTCGACGACCGCGCCATCGCCCGCACCGCCGTCGCCCACCTGACCGGGCTCGGCCACGAGCGCATCGGCATGATCCGCGCGACCAGCTACGGCGACGTCCACTGGGACCCCGACCGCCTGCGCCTCGAGGGCTACCAGCTCGAGCTCGCGGCCGCCGACCTCCCCCAGCGCCCGGAGTACGTCGCCTCGGTGCCCTTCACGCCCGAAGGTGGCGCCGAGGGTGCCGACCAGCTGATGTCACTGCCGGATCCCCCGACCGCCCTCCTCTGCTTCTCTGACGAGATCGCCTTCGGGGCCCTCGAGGCGATCCGCCGCCGTGGCCTGCGCGTGCCCGAGGACGTCTCGGTGATCGGCATCGACGACCACCCCCTCGCCGCCACCCTCGGGCTCACCACGGTGCGCCAGGACGTCGCCGCCCAGGGCGAGATGGCGGCCGAGATGGCCCTGCTCCGCCTCGACCACCGCCGCGTCGAGGACGTCGTGATGTCGCACGAGCTCGTCGTACGCACCTCGACGGCTCCCCCGCCCGCGCGAGGAACGACGTGAGCGGTCGCATCGTCTACGGCTGCATGCAGCTCGGCCGCTGGGACCACCAGCCGGTCGGCCCCGAGGAGCACCGGCGGACCGAGGCCGCCGTCGCCGCCGCCCTCGAGGTCGGCATCGACACCTTCGACCACGCCGACATCTACGGCCACGGGTCAGCCGAGGCGGTCTTCGGCGAGCTGCTGCGTCGCTCCCCCGGGCTGCGGCCCCGGATCAAGGTGCAGTCCAAGTGCGGCATCCGGCTCGCCGACGGCGATCGCCCGGGCCTCTACGACCTCCGCCCGGCGACGATCCGCGAGCGGGTCCACCAGAGCCTCGAGCGACTCCAGACCGACTACCTCGACACTCTGCTGCTGCACCGGCCCGACCCGCTCGCCGACCCGGCCGAGGTGGCCGCGGCGCTCGACGGGCTCTACGAGGAGGGGCTCGTCCTCGCCGTCGGCGTCTCCAACATGAGTGCCGCCCAGATCGAGGCGCTGCAGCGCCACACCGAGCTGCCGATCACCGTCAACCAGCTGGAGATGAGCCTGCTCGCCCGCGCCTGGCTCGAGGGCGGCGTGCTGGTCAACACCTCGTCGTACGCCGAGGTCGGCTTCCCGCACGGCACGATCGAGCACTGCCGGGCCCACGGCATCGCCCTGCAGGCCTGGGGCTCCCTGGCCGGCGGCCGCTTCACCGGCCTGCCGCGCGAGCCCCAGGACGAGCTGGTGACCGCGCTCGTCGCCTCGCTGGCACAGGCCCACGGCACCACGCCGGAGACGATCCTGCTGGCCTGGCTGCAGCGGCACCCGGCGCAGGTCGTGCCGGTCATCGGCACCACCAGCCCCGACCGGATCCGCGCCTGCCGTGACGCCGCCGCCGGCTCGGTCACGCTGACCCACGACGAGTGGTACGAGCTCTGGACGACGGCCCGCGGCGGCCCGCTTCCCTGAGCGACCCGGGCAGCCCTCTCAGACCGTCGCCGCCGCGATGACCTGGGTCAGGCGCCGGTGCAGCTCCAGGAGCTCGTCGAGCGGCAGCCCGAGCCGCTCGACGATCGCCGGCGGGATCTTCAGCGCGTCGTCCCGCAGCGCCCGGCCGGCGTCGGTCAGCACGACGGCGAGCGCGCGGTCGTCGTGCGGGTCCTTCTCGCGACGCACGTAGCCGCTCGCCTCGAGCCGCTTGAGCAGCGGCGACAGCGTGCCCGGGTCGAGCTGCAGCAGGCGCGCGAGCTCGTTGACCCGGAGCGGCTCGTGCTCCCAGAGCGCGAGCATCACGAGGTACTGCGGATGGGTCAGGCCCAGGGGCTCCAGCAGCGGGCGGTAGACGCCGATGACGCTGCGCGAGGCGATCGCGAGGGCGAAGCAGACCTGCTGCTCGAGGGCGAGCGGGTTCTCGATGCCGTCGAGGCCCGGTGTGCTGCTGCTCATGTTGTGAGCCTACCAAATGTTGGGGTACAAATAGTTAGTACACCAACTACTTAGGAGTCACCATGGCCCGCACGGACGTCCTCGTCGACGGCGACTGGCTCGAGAAGAACCTCGGCACGCCCGGCGTGATCGTGATCGAGGTGGACGAGAACGTCGCCGCCCACGGCATCAGCCACATCCCCGGCTCGACCAGCCTCGACTGGGCGCACGACCTGCGCGCCGTCCCCCGGCGCGACGTCGTCGGCCAGGAGGGCTTCGAGGCCCTCCTCGGCCGCCACGGGGTCTCCGTCGACGACACCGTCGTGCTCTACGGCGGCGACAACAACTGGTTCGCCGCCTACGCCTACTGGGTCTTCAAGCTCTACGGCCACCGCGACGTCCGCCTCCTCGACGGCGGCCGCAAGAAGTGGGAGCTCGAGGGCCGCCCCGTCGACGCCCTCCCCGTCGAGCGCCCCGCCACGACGTACGCCGCGCAGCCGGCCGATCCGGATCTCCGCGCCTTCCGTGACGACGTGATCGCGGCGATCGGCACGCGGCAGATCGTCGACGTGCGCTCCCCCGCCGAGTTCTCCGGCGAGATCCTCGCGCCGGCACACTTCCCGCAGGAGCAGCCACAGGTGCCCGGCCACGTGCCCACGGCCGTCAACGTGCCGTGGTCGAAGGCCGCGGCCGACGACGGCACGTTCCGCAGCGACGACGAGCTGCGCGCGCTCTACGCCGACGCCGGACTCGACCTGTCGGGCGACGAGGTGACCGTCTACTGCCGCGTGGGCGAGCGGAGCGCCCACACGTGGTTCGTGCTGCGCGAGCTGCTCGGCTTCGACGACGTTCGCAACTACGACGGCTCCTGGGTCGAGTACGGCAGCCTCATCGGCGCGCCCGTCGAGGTCTGATCATGGACACCACGCAGCGCCGCCGGCGGCACCTGATGGACCCGGGCGCACCGGTCCGGAGCGTCGACGACGCCAGCCTGACGCGGGTCCAGCGCTGGGTGATGTCGTCGCTCGTCGTCGTCACCATCGCGCACTTCGCCGCCGGGCTGCTGCTGGCCGCGCTCGCCCTGCCGGTCGGCGCGACGGGCGGTCGCCTGGTGCTGGCGGCGATCGCCGCGATCCTGTGGCTGGCCGGTGTCGCGGGCGCCCGGGCGATCCACGGACTGTCCGTCGTCAGTCCCTGGCTGCTGGTCGGCCTGCTGCTCGGCGCCGCCGGCGTCGCCGTCGTCCTCGCCTGAACGCCGACGGCCGGCCACCCGCAACGGGTGGCCGGCCACCACGGGGATCGTGACGCACGTCGCCCGTCGACGCCTTGCGCGATATCTATGCATGCCTGCATATTTATGGGACCGACCCCTGATGGAGAGCTCCCATGACCCAGACCAGCAGCCCCGCCGCACCGACCGAGACCGGGGCGCTCAACCAGCCGTTCACCCTGCGCGACGGCATCGTGATCAAGAACCGCCTGGCCAAGGGCGCCCTGAGCGAGAGCCTCGCCCGCCGCGACCACACTCCCGGCACCCGGATCAAGACCCTCTACCGCCGCTGGTCCGGCAACGACCTCGGCCTCGTGATCACCGGCAACGTGATGGTCGACCGCCGCGCGATCGGCGAGCCGGGCAACGTCGTCGTCGAGGACGACCGGGCCTTCGACGACCTCGTCGAGTGGGCCCAGATCATCAAGGCCGACGGCGCGACCGCACTCGCGCAGATCAACCACCCCGGTCGTCAGGCACCGCGGACGCTCACGCCGCAGCCGGTGGCCCCGTCCGCCGTGGCCCTGCCCGGCATGGCGCGCATGTTCGCCGAGCCGCGCGAGCTGACGCACGAGGAGATCCTCGACATCATCCGGCGCTTCGCCCTGACGGCAGGGGTCCTGGTCCGGGCCGGGTTCGACGGCGTCCAGATCCACGGCGCCCACGGCTACCTCGTCAGCCAGTTCCTCTCGCCGCTGGCGAACCTCCGCACCGACGAGTGGGGCGGTACGCCGGAGAAGCGCCGCCGCTTCGTCCTCGAGATCGCGCGCGCCATCCGCGCCGAGATCGGCTCCGACGCCGTCCTCGCGATCAAGCTGAACTCGGCTGACTTCCAGCGCGGCGGCTTCAGCGAGGACGAGTCGCTCGAGGTCGTCCGGGCGCTGGCCGCGGAAGGCATCGACCTGCTGGAGATCTCCGGCGGCACGTACTCCTCCGCCGCGATGCTCGGCGTCGATCCGTCGCTGAAGGAGAGCACGCGCCGACGCGAGGCCTACTTCCTCGACTACGCCGAGCGGGTCCGGGCCGAGCTCCCCGACCTGCCGCTCATGCTCACCGGCGGCTTCCGCTCCGTCGAGTCGATGGAGGACGCCGTCGCCTCGGGTGCCGTCGACCTGGTCGGCCTCGGCCGCCCGCTCGCGGTCGAGCCCGACGTACCGGGCCGGCTGCTCGACGGCAGCGTCACGAAGAGCACCGTGACGCCCAAGCGCAGCGGCATCAAGCTGATCGACAACCTGACCGAGCTCACGGCGTACACCGTGCAGATGTGGCGCATGGCGGACGGTCGCGAGCCCGCGCCTCGCCGCCACCCCGCGATCAACGTCGCGCAGTACCTCGTGCGCAACGGGATCGACAGCGTGCGGGTCGGACGACGGGGGCTCTGAGCCCGATGGCACGCACGGCGAACCCCGAGAACCGCGACCGGATCGTCCGCACGACCCGCGACCTGATCCGGCGCAACGGCATCCAGGGGACGACGATGCTCGAGGTCGTCAAGGCGTCCGGCGGCTCCCGGGGCTCGCTCTACCACTACTTCCCGGGAGGCCGGGCGGAGATGGTCGAGGACGCCGTGCGGAGCGCGATCGACGAGTACACCGCCGGCATCGAGTACCTCGCCACCCTCCCTGCCGCCCAGGCGATCCCGCTGATGGTGGAGTTCTGGCGGGCCGAGGCCGAGGCCAGCGACTACGCCGCCGGCTGCCCGATCGCCGCGGCCGCACTGGGGGGCGCGAGCGACCCGGTTCCGTCGCGGCTCGCCGGCGAGGCCTTCGCCGGATGGATCGACGCCTTCGCCCGGATGCTCGTGAACGAGGGGATCCCCGCCGACCGCGCCCGGGCGCTCGGCACCCTCGCGATCGCCGCGGTCGAGGGCGCCGTGATCCTCGGCCTCGCGCAGAAGTCGAGCACCCCCATGGAGCTGGTCGCCGACCAGCTCGTCGCCCTCGTGGACGCCGCGCAATGACGAACGGCCGGCCACCCGCGAAGGGTGGCCGGCCGTCGGCGTACGGCTGGATCAGAAGTTGATCATGTGCCCCGCGATGCCGTGGATGGCCTCCTTGACGGCCTCCGCCAGCGTCGGGTGGGCGAAGACGTTGCGGCCCACCTCGTCGGCGGTGAGGTCCCACTGCTGCGCCAGCGTGAGGACCGGGAGCAGCTCGGTCACGTCGGGGCCGATCATCGCGGCGCCGAGGATCTCGTTGTGCTCGGCGTCGGCGATCACCTTGACGAAGCCGACACCCTCGCCGAGGCCCTGGGCCTTGCCGTTGGCGGCGAAGGGGAACGTCGAGGTCTTGACGTTGTAGCCCTTCTCCTTGGCCTGCGCCTCGGAGTAGCCGAAGGAGCCGATCTGCGGCTGGCAGTACGTCGCGCGCGGGATCATGTCGAAGTTGATCGCCATGGTCTCGGCGCCGGCGATGGTCTCGGCGGCGACGACGCCCATGGCCTCGGCGACGTGCGCGAGCATCATCTTGCCGGTGACGTCGCCGATGGCGTAGACGCCGTCGACGTTGGTGCGGCCGAAGTCGTCGATCGCGATCGCGCCGCGCTCGGTGGTCGCGACACCGGTCGCCTCGAGGCCGTAGCCGGCCAGGCGCGGGGCGAAGCCGAAGGCGGCCAGCATCTTGTCGGCCTTGAGCACCTGCTCCTCGCCGCCTGCGGCGGGGGCGATGGTGACCTCGACGCCGTCACCGGTGTCGACGGCCTTCTTGACCGCCGTGCTGGTCAGGATGTTGATGCCGAGCTTCTTGTAGTGCTTGAGGAGCTCCTTGGAGACGTCGGCGTCCTCGGTCGGCACGATGCGGTCGAGGTACTCGACAATCGTGACGTCGACACCGAAGTTCTTCATCACGTAGGCGAACTCGACGCCGATCGCGCCGGAGCCACCGATGATCATCGACTTCGGGAGGTCCGCGTCGAGGATCTGCTCCTCGTAGGTGACGATGTTCTGCCCGTTGGGCTCGACACCGGGCACGGAGCGGACCGTCGCACCGGTGGCGATGATCAGGTTGTCGCACGTGTAGTTGGTGGTGGCGCCGTCAGCGCCCTTCACCGAGATCGCCTTCGGACCGGTGAGGGTGCCCCAGCCGTCGATCTCGGTGATCTTGTTCTTCTTCATGAGGAAGTGGACGCCCTTGACGATGCCGGCGGACACCGCGCGCGAGCGGGCGTGCGTCGGGCCGTAGGACATCGTGGCGTCGCCCTCGATGCCGTACTTCGCCTTCTCGTGCGTCAGGGTGTGCGCGAGCTCGGCGTTCTTCAGCAGGGCCTTGGACGGGATGCAGCCGACGTTGAGGCACACACCGCCCCAGTACTTCTCTTCCACCACGGCAACGGTCTTGCCGAGCTGGGCGGCGCGGATGGCGGCGACGTAGCCACCGGGGCCGGCGCCGAGGACGAGGACATCGAAGTGGGTCACGGGCCCAGCCTAGTGAGGGGTCCCCGGATACCGGCAAGTAGGCGACTAGTCTCACCCCGTGACCCTGTACGCCGCCTACGGGACGAACCTCGATCCGCTCCGCATGGCCGAGCGGTGTCCCCACTCTCCCCTGCGCACGACGGGGTGGCTCCAGGGCTGGCGCCTCACCTTCGGCGGCGAGGAGCACGGCTGGGACGGCGCGCTCGCCACGATCGTCCAGGACCCCTTCGAGCAGGTCTTCGTCGCGCTCTACGACGTGACCCCCGAGGACGAGCGCTGCCTCGACGACTGGGAGTCGGCCGGCACCGGCCTGCACCGCAAGCTGAAGGTGCGGGTCAACACCCTGAACGGCGACGAGGTGGTGTGGGTCTACGTGCTCGACGCCCACGAGGGCGGGCTGCCCTCGGCCCACTACCTCGGCGTACTCGCGAATGCGGCGGAGGCAGCCGGCGCCCCCGACGACTACGTCGGTGCGCTGCGCCGCCGGGCCTGCCGCTCCACCGGCCTCTGACGACCCGGCCTCTAACGACTGGGTCACGGTGTGGTCACCGCGGCCGCCGACGGGCCCCGCGCTCACTAGGCTCGGAACGTGGATGACGCGCTGACGCTGGCCCAGGCCGCTGCCGACGAGATCGCGGCCCTGACGGGGGTCGACAAGCACGACGTGGCGCTCGTCCTCGGCTCGGGCTGGGGCCCCGCCGCGGAGGCGCTCGGCACGCCCCGCCTCGAGATCCCGACGACCGAGATCCCCGGCTTCCACGCCGCGGCGGTCGCGGGTCACGCGGGCTCGGTGGCGAGCGTCGAGGTCGGTGGGCGCAACATGCTCCTCTTCCGCGGTCGCACGCACCTCTACGAGGGCCATGGCGCCGACGCGGTCGCCCACCCCGTGCGGACCGCGGCCGCCGCCGGCTGCACGACCGTCGTCCTCACCAACGGCTGCGGCGGTCTCCGCCCCGAGTGGACGCCAGGCACGCCGGTGCTGATCAGCGACCACATCAACCTGACCGGGCAGTCGGCGCTCACGGGCGCGACGTTCGTCGACGTCACCGACCTCTACTCCCCACGCCTGCGCGCACTCTGCCGCGAGCTCGACCCGACGCTCGACGAGGGTGTCTACGTGCAGTTCGCCGGCCCCCAGTACGAAACACCCGCCGAGATCCGCATGGTCGCCGCGATCGGTGGCGACCTCGTCGGCATGAGCACCACCATCGAGGCCGTCGCCGCGCGTCACGCAGGCCTCGAGGTCCTCGGCCTCTCGCTCGTCACCAACCAGGCCGCGGGCATGTCCGGCGAGCCGCTCAACCACGACGAGGTGCTCGAGGCCGGTCGCACGGCCGCCACGCGCATGGGTGAGCTGCTGGCCCGGATCGTGCCGCGCCTCTGAGCGGGTGCACTACGGTCCGCAGGACACGTCCATCGCCTCTCGGGGGAAGACATGAACCGCACCGTCCACGGCGTGGCAGTCGCCACGCTCGCCGCGACGACGCTCCTGACCGGCTGCTCCAGGTCGACGGAGCCCAGCGCGGCGCCGACCGCCCACGCGGCCGAGGTCACCTTCGGTGACGCCACCGGCAAGCAGTGCGTCGGGCGAGGTGGCCGCTACCTCGCCTACGAGACGGTCTCCACCGACTCCCCGGTCACCCTGACCGGCGTCGACCTCGCCGGAGCCAGCGGCGGCGCGCGGCTGCTCCGGGCCTGGTCGAGTGACGTCTCCGGCGAGAAGGTCCCCCACACCGGCCTGATCGCCGCCACGACCCCCGACGTCGTGCCCGCGCGCCAGATGCACTGGGCGCAGCGACGCGCACTGGCCGGCACCGCGGTACCCGCGGGACGCGACGACGTCGTCGTCATCGCCCAGCTCGACCTCCCCGCCGGCTCGGCGTACGACGCGCTGACGCTGCGCTGGAAGGCCGCCGACGGCACGAGCGGCACCTCCGACCTGACCGTCCGCACGACCATCGGCCCGGGCTGCGCCGCCGGCCCGGAAGGCACGCCGATCCTGCGCGGCGGCGGCGAGGGCCTGTGCACCCGGCCCGACGCCGAGGGCGGCCTGCTGTGGCGCAGCTTCGTGCCGACGCAGGACGTCGAGATCACCGCCGCGACGCTCGGTGGGGACGCCTCCGTACGCCGTTCGTGGATCGTCCCGGTCGACCCCGGCCGCCCGTTCGTCGCCCTCACCAGTCGCCACGAGCCGATCGGCCGCGCGCACTGGTCCGACCGGGCCGCGGTCACCGGCGCGGCCGTCGAGAAGGGCCACACCTACGCCTGGGTCGGCGACGTCGACCTCGCCGCGCCCTGGCAGGCCGACGGCCTCGACGTCACCTTCAAGGACGGCCACCTGGGCGGCGCCGACACCGTCGACCTCGCGTTCCGCGTCGCGCGGCGCTGCTGAGCCGACCCACGCCATGCGCCGTTACGAGTTCGCCGCCGACTGGCGGCTGCCGCACGCCCCGGCGGTGGTCCACGGCGTGCTCGAGGACGTCGAGCACTACCCCTCGTGGTGGCCGCAGGTCGTCGCCTGCCTCAAGCTCGGCGAGGACGAGGGCGTCGTGCTCTGCCGGTCCGCCCTCCCCTACACGCTCGAGCTCCGCATCGGCCTGCTCCGTCGTACGCCGGAGGTGCTGGAGTCGCGTGTCACCGGCGACCTCGACGGCTGGGTGCGCTGGCGGGTGGTCCCGGAGGAGGACGGCTGCCGCGTCCACTTCGAGCAGGAGGTCGTGGTCCGGGGGCGCCTTCTCAGCCTGGGGTCGTACGTCGCCCGGCCGCTGCTCAACTGGAACCATCACGTGATGCTGGAGGGCGCCAGGGCGGGCCTCGAGCGGCACCTGGCGCGCTAGCGTCGGGACATGGCTGCCGACCTCTCCCCCGAGCTCTCCGACCTCCTCGACCAGGCCCGCGCCTGGGTGGCGGAGGACCCCGACGAGGAGACGCGCGCGGAGCTCGACGCCGCCATCGCCGCGGTCACCGGCGGGGGCGACCACACCGACCTCGCGGACGCCTTCCGCGGCACGCTCGAGTTCGGCACGGCGGGCCTGCGCGGGGCCCTCGGTGCCGGCCCCAACCGGATGAACCGCGTCGTCGTCACCCGCGCGGCGGCCGGCCTCGCGGCGTACCTGAAGGAGAAGGGGGCGACCGGCGACGACGCCGTCGTCATCGGCTACGACGCCCGCCGCAACTCCGACGTCTTCGCCCGCGACACCGCCGAGGTGATGACCGGTGCCGGCCTGCGGGCGCTCGTGCTCCCCCGTCCGCTCCCCACGCCCGTGCTCGCCTTCGCCGTCCGCAAGCTCGGCGCGGTCGCGGGCGTGATGGTCACCGCCAGCCACAACCCGCCGCAGGACAACGGCTACAAGGTCTACCTCGGCGACGGCAGCCAGATCGTGCCGCCCGCCGATGCGGAGATCGCCGCCCACATCGCGGCGGTGGGCCCGCTCTCCGACGTCCCGCGCGGGGAGGCCGGCGAGACACTCGACGACAGCGTCTACACCGCCTGGCTCGCGGCCACCAGCGCCCTCGTCGACACCTGTGGACCGCGCGACATCACCACCGTCTACACCCCGCTGCACGGCGTCGGTGGCGAGCCCGTACGCCGGGTCATGCGGCTCGCGGGCTTCCCCGAGCCGCACGTGGTGGCGTCGCAGTTCGAGCCCGATGCGACCTTCCCGACCGTGGCCTTTCCCAACCCCGAGGAGCCGGGGGCCATGGACGCCGCGATGGCCCTCGCGGTGGAGAAGGGCGCCGACCTGGTCGTCGCCAACGACCCCGACGCCGACCGCTGCGCAGTGGCCGTGCCCTGCCCGCCGTCGGACCAGCACGCCCTCGGCTGGCGGATGCTGCGGGGCGACGAGGTGGGCGCGCTGCTCGCGGACTTCCTGCTGCGCCGCGGCGTGCCGGGCACCTACGCCTGCTCGATCGTCAGCTCGTCGCTGCTCGGGAGGCTGGCGGCGGCCCACGGCCAGCGCTTCGAGGAGACGCTGACCGGCTTCAAGTGGATCGCCCGTGCCGAGGACCTCGCCTTCGGCTACGAGGAGGCGCTCGGCTACTGCGTCGACCCCGCGCGCGTGAAGGACAAGGACGGCGTCTCCGCGCTCCTGCGCATCGTCGAGCTCGCGGCCCTGGAGAAGGCCGCCGGCCGCACGCTGCTCGACCGCCTCGACGAGATCGCCGCCGCCCACGGCCTGCACGCCACCGACCAGCTCTCGGTCCGGGTCAGCGACCTCTCGCTGATCGGCGCGGCGATGGGGCGGCTGCGAGCGGCTCCCCCGACGAGCCTCGGTGGCTTCGCCGTCGAGAGCGCCGAGGACCTCAGCGAGGGCGTCGACGGGCTGCCGCCGACCGACGGCCTGCGCTACCGGCTCGCTGACGGCGGTCGCGTGATCGTGCGGCCCAGCGGCACCGAGCCCAAGCTCAAGGCGTACCTCGAGGTGGTCGTGCCGGTCGACGCCGCCCAGCCGGTTACCGAGGCCGTCGCGGCAGCGCGCATCGGTGCCGTGGGACGGCTCGACGCCGTGCGCGACGACCTGGCCGTGGCCCTCGGCCTCTGACTCTTCCCCGCGGCCTCAGTGACCGCGCAGACGCTGCAGCCAGGCCGGCTCCACCAGGAACGCCTCCGCACGCAGCGCCGCGACACCCACACGCGGCAGGTCCGAGGAGGACCGGAAGCAGAGGTACCGCGGCTCCCAGTCGGGGTGGTACTTCGCGTTGGCCCGGTAGAGCGACTCGATCTGCCAGAACTTCGAGGCGGCCAGCAGCACCGACCGCCACAGCCGCAGCACGGGACCGGCGCCGAGCCGCTCGCCCCGGGCAAAGACCGAGCGGAAGACGGCGAAGTTGAGCGAGACCCGGCGTACGCCGAGGGTGGGGGCGGCCGCCATCAGGCCGGCGACCATGGCCTCGATGACGCCGTTCTCGCTGGCGCGGTCGCGGCGCATCAGGTCGAGCGAGACGCCGTCGCGGCCCCACGGCACGAAGTGGAGCAGGCCGACGAGCTCACCGCTGGCGTCGCGCGCCAGCACGACCACCGTCGCGGGGTCACGCTCCTCGCCGAAGCGGCCCAGCGCCATCGAGAAGCCCCGCTCGACCTCGCCGTCGCGCCACGCGTCGGCGCGGTGGCGGATGTCCGCGACCTCCTCCGGGGAGAGGTCGGCGACGCGGTGCGCGCTGACCGAGATGCCGCCGCGGGTGCAGCGGGAGACCGCCTGGCGTACGCCGCGCATCGAGCGCCCCTCGAGCGTGAAGGTCGTCGCGTCGACGATCGCCTCGTCGCCCAGCTCGAGCACGTCCAGGCCACTGCGGTGGAAGGCGCGGGCGCCGGGCTCGGAGGCCCCGAGCACGGCCGGCGTCCAGCCGTAGGCCTTCGCCTCCGCGAGCCACGCCTCGATCGCCGCCGGCCAGGCCTCGGGGTCGCCGATCGGGTCGCCGGCAGCGAGCGAGACCGCGCCGATGACGCGGTAGGTCAGCGCCGCCTTGCCGCTCGCGGAGAAGAGCACGCAGCGGTCGTCGCGGGTGGCGAAGTAGCCGAGCGAGTCCTCGCCACCCCACCGGTCGAGCATCGCCCGGAGCCGCGCGCACTCCTCCGGGTCGGCGGGGTGCGGGCCACCGGCGGGCTCGAGCGCGACGAGCAGGGCCACGATCAGCACCGACGCCCCCAGGACGACGAGACCGACGGCGGCGTGGCCGGCGTACTCCTGGCTGGTGAAGTCCATCGGCCCGGGGATGCCGACCAGGCCGAGCGCTGCATGCGCGAGGCGGTCGAGCCACGTGCTGCCCGCCTGGTGGCCGTCGGTGTCGACCGTCAGCCACAGGAAGCCGAGCACCGTGGCCAGCACGGGACCGACGAGGAGGACCCGCGCGAGGCGGCGGCCCGACCGCGGGTCGGGCCGCGCGGTGAACTCACCGCGCACGGCGACGAGGTAGCCGGCGAGCAGGAGGCAGAGCGTGGCCTCCTCGACGTCGAGGCCCTTCACGACGTGGGCGACCACGGCGAGCAGGGAGGCGACGAGCGCGACGAGCCAGGCGCGGTACTTGCCCCGGCGCAGGGCGCCGGCGAGCAGGATGAGGAGCGTGCCGATGGCTGCTGCGCCGGTCGTCGCGGCGGCCGGGAAGACCGCGGGCACGACGTCGTCGACGAGGACGAGGCGCTCGCGCATCGACGGCAGCAGGGCGCTCACGAGCGAGACGACGCCGATCACCCAGACCACCCGGGCCACCCACCGGGGCTGGCGCAGGGTCTGCCACATGTGGACCTCCGGAGCACTGCCCCTCCAGGACCGGGGGCGACCGGAGCGCAGCCTATGCTGACCCGGTGACCAGCCTCGACCGCGTAGCCGTTGCCCGGATGATCGACCACACCCTGCTGAAGCCGGAGGCGACCCGGGCCGACGTCGAGGCGCTCATCACCGAGGCCCTCGACCTCGGCACCTACGCGGTCTGCGTGTCCCCGAGCATGCTCCCGATCCCGGTCCCGGAGAACGCCGACCTCAAGGTCGCCGCGGTCTGCGGCTTCCCCAGCGGCAAGCACGACGCCACGGTCAAGGCAGTCGAGGCGGCCCAGGCCGTGCGTGACGGTGCCGACGAGATCGACATGGTCATCGACATCGGCGCGGCGAAGGAGGGGCGCTACGACCACGTGCAGCGCGACATCGCTGCCGTGCGTGCGGCTGCCCCCTCGCCGACCGTGCTCAAGGTGATCATCGAGTCAGCCGCGTTGAACGACGACGAGATCGTGGCGTGCTGCGTGGCGGCGGTCGACGCGGGCGCGGACTTCGTGAAGACCTCCACGGGCTTCCACCCGGCGGGCGGCGCGACCGTCGACGCCGTACGCCTGATGAAGGAGACCGTCGGCGACCGCGCCGAGGTCAAGGCCTCCGGCGGCGTCCGCACGTTCGAGCAGGCGGAGGCGATGATCGCCGCCGGCGCCACCCGCCTCGGCGTGTCCGGCAGCCGCGCCCTGCTCGACGGCACCACGCCGACCGGTTCCTACTGACGCGCGCCGCCTCAGGCGCTAGGTTCGGTCGAGAGTTCTCAGCGACGAGGAGAGGTTCCATGCGCGTCTTCAGCACCCTGGAAGAGGTGGCCGCGGCCGCCAACACCGAGCTCGGCTCCAGCGACTGGGTCACGATCGACCAGAAGCGTGTCGACCAGTTCGCCGACGCGACCGGGGACCACCAGTGGATCCACGTCGACGTCGACCGCGCCAAGACGGGTCCCTTCGGCGGCACCATCGCCCACGGCTACCTCACGCTCTCGCTGATCCCGTGGCTCGGCTCGCAGATCTTCAAGCTCGCCACCCCGGGCGCCAAGCTCAACTACGGCCTCAACAAGGTCCGCTTCGCGGCACCCGTGCCGGTCGGCTCCGACATCCGGCTGAGCGTGAAGCTCGGTGCCGTCGACGAGACCAGCACGGGCCTGCGCGCGACGTTCCAGCACACGATCGAGATCGAGGGCGGCGACAAGCCCGCCTGCGTCGCCGAGACCGTCGTCCTCCTGATGCGCTGAGGCTCGCGCCTCAGCGGTAGCCGGGCTTGATCACGTCGTCGATCAGCGTGATCCGCTCGTCGAACGGCAGGAACGCCGACTTCATTGCGTTGACGGTGAACTTCGCCAGGTCCGCGCGCGTGTAGCCGAACGCCTCGACGAGCAGCGCCATCTCCTGCGTCATCGAGGTGGCCGACATCAGCCGGTTGTCGGTGTTGATCGTGACCCGGAAGCCGAGCTCCGCGAGCCGGCCGAACGGGTGCTCCGCGATCGACGCCGCGGCGCCGGTCTGCACGTTGGAGGTCGGGCAGATCTCCAGCGGGATCCGCCGGTCACGGACGTACGCCGCAAGGGTGCCGAGCGCGGCGCCGTCGTCCGAGAACGAGACGTCCTCGATGATGCGTACGCCGTGGCCCAGCCGGTCCGCGCCACAAGGGTGCACGGCCTCCCAGATCGAGGGCAGCCCGAACGCCTCACCCGCGTGGATGGAGATCCGCATGTTCTCCTGGGCGAGGTACTCGAAGGCGTCGAGGAAGCGCGTCGGCGGGAAGCCGTCCTCCGGCCCCGCGATGTCGAAGCCGGCGACCCCGCGGTCGCGCCACGCGACCGCCAGCCTCGCGACCTCGATGCCCCGCGCTGCCTGCCGCATCGCCGTCAGCAGCTGGCGCACCACGATCGGGCGACCAGCTGCGGCCGCGTCCGCGACGCCTGCGTCGAGGCCCTCCTGCACCGCCCCGACGACCTCGTCCATCGTCATGCCCTGCTGCACGAAGAGCTCGGGTGCGTAGCGCAGCTCGGCGTAGACCACGCCGTCGTCGACGAGGTCCTCGACGGCCTCGCGCGCGATCCGGCGCAGGTGGTCCGGGGTCTGCATGACCGCGATCGTGTGCTCGAAGCCCTCGAGGTAGCGGACGAGGGAGCCCGAGGTGGCGTTGTCGCGGAACCACTCCCCCAGCGCGACCGGGTCGGCCGTCGGCAGGGGGTGCCCGATCTCGGTGGCGATGTCGATGATCGTCGCGGGACGCAGGCCGCCGTCGAGGTGGTCGTGGAGGACCACCTTGGGCAGCGCCCGGATCTCGTCGAAGGTGAGCACGGCGGTCATCCGATCCGGTCGAGAAGCAGCGGCGTCGGCTCGAAGGCCGTGCCGGTGGGTGCGATGTCGTAGCCGCCGTCGAGGGAGGCCAGCGCGCGCTCGAACCGCGACTCGTCGTCGGTGAGCAGCGTGAGCAGCGGCTGCCCCGCCGTCACGGTGTCGCCGGGGCGGGCGTGCCAGACGACACCGGCCCCGGCCTGCACCGGGTCCTCCTTGCGGGCCCGGCCGGCGCCGAGGCGCCAGGCCGCGAGGCCGACCGCCATCGCATCGAGACCGGTCAGCACGCCGGAGGACGGAGCGGCCACGACGTGCGACTCCCGCGCGACCGGCAGCGCCGCGACCGGGTCACCGCCCTGGGCACGGATCATGGCGTTCCAGACGTCCATCGCCTTGCCACTGGCGAGCACGTCGGCGGGGTCGACGTGCTCACGGCCGGCGCCACGCAGCATCTCCCGGGCGAGCGCCAGGGTCAGCTCCACGACGTCCGCGGGACCGCCGCCGGCGAGGACCTCGACCGACTCGGCGACCTCGATCGCGTTGCCGGCGGTGAGCCCGAGCGGGGTGGACATGTCGGTGAGCAGCGCGACGGTGGTGACGCCGGCGTCGGTGCCGAGGTCGACCATCGTCCGGGCCAGCTCCTGCGCGTCGGCGAGGGTCTTCATGAAGGCGCCGGTGCCGACCTTGACGTCGAGCACCAGCGAGCCGGTGCCCTCGGCGATCTTCTTGCTCATGATCGACGAGGCGATCAGCGGGATCGCCTCGACCGTGCCGGTCACGTCGCGCAGGGCGTAGAGCTTCTTGTCCGCCGGCGCGAGGCCGTCGCCCGCGGCGCAGATGACGGCGCCGACGTCGCGCAGCTGCGCGAACATCTCGTCGTTGGACAACGTCGCCCGCCAGCCGGGGATCGACTCGAGCTTGTCGAGCGTGCCCCCGGTGTGGCCCAGGCCGCGGCCCGAGAGCTGCGGCACCGCGACGCCGCAGGCCGCGACGAGCGGCGCGAGCGGGAGGGTGATCTTGTCGCCGACACCGCCGGTGGAGTGCTTGTCGGCGGTCGGCAGCGGCAGGCCGTCGAACGCCATCCGCTCCCCCGACGCGATCATCGCGGCGGTCCAGCGGGCGATCTCGGGACGGGTCATGCCGTTGAGCAGGATCGCCATGGCCAGCGCGGACATCTGCTCGTCGGCGACGACGCCGCGCGTGTAGGCGTCGATCACCCAGTCGATCTGGCTGTCGGTGAGGGCGGCGCCACCGCGCTTGGCGATGATCACCTCGATCGCGTCGTGCTGTGCGGGGGTCATCGGTTCTCCAGGTCGTCCAGGTCGTGGGGCCCGAACGCGTCGGGCAGGAGGGCGTCGAGCGGCACCGGGCCGCGGCCGAGCAGCACCTGCAGCTGCGGTCCGCCGTTCTCCATGAGCAGCTGGCGGCAGCGGCCGCAGGGGGTGATCAGGTCGCCGTCGCCGTTGACGCAGACGAAGTGGGTGAGCCGCCCGCCACCGCTGGCGTGGAGCGCCGACACGAGCCCGCACTCGGCGCAGAGCGTCACGCCGTACGACGCGTTCTCGACGTTGCAGCCCACGACCGTGCGGCCGTCGTCGACGAGCGCGGCAGCGCCCACCCGGTAGCCGGAGTACGGCGCGTAGGCGCGTGCCATGACGTCGACCGCGGCAGCCCTGAGGGCGTCCCAGTCGGCCATCAGCCCGCCGATCCCTTGCGGTAGGGCTGACCGTCGGCCGCCGGCATCCGCAGGCTCTGCGACGCCAGCGACAGGACCAGCAGCGTCACGAGGTACGGCGTCATGCCGCCCAGGTCGTCGGGGATCGTGTCGGTGAGCAGGAACCACAGCAGGAAGCCCACGCCGATCACGCCGTTGGTGACCGCCGAGCGGATCCGCCGCTGCCAGAGCCGCCACAGCGTCAGCAGCACCAGCCCGATGGCGAGCAGGAGCAGCAGGGAGTGGAGCGACGAGGCGCTGCGCAGGCGGAGCGCGTCGGCGTAGCCGAAGAGGGCGCTGGCGCCGAGCGCGCCGAAGGGGTTCCAGTTGCCGAAGATCATCGCGGCGAGGCCGATGTAGCCGCGGCCCTGCGTCTGCCCGACCGTGAAGGTCGAGGACGCGACCGTCGACAGGTAGGCACCGCCGAGGCCGGCCAGGCCGCCGGAGACCAGCACCGCGACGTACTTGTAGCGGTAGACGCTCACGCCGAGCGACTCGGCCGCCGCCGGGTTCTCGCCGCACGAGCGGAGCCGCAGCCCGAACGTCGTACGCCGCAGCAGCCACCAGCTCAGCACGGCCACGCCGATGACGAGCAGCGAGACGACGGAGATGTGGCTGACCAGTGCACCGAGCAGGCCGGCCAGGTCGGAGACGAGGAACCAGTGCTTCGCGTTGAGGTCGGCCAGCCAGCCGTCGAGCCCTCCGACGTTGAGCGTCGGTAGCGCGTAGAGCCCCGAGAGGTTGCGGGGACCGCCGTTGGGCGTGATGTCGCTGAAGTAGGTCTTGGAGAGGAACTCCACCGCACCCGCCGCGATGATGTTGACCGCGACACCGGAGACGATCTGGTCGACACCGAACGTGATCGTCGCGACCGCGTGGAGCAGGCCGCCGATGACGCCGAGCGCGATGCCGCCGATGAGGCCCGCCCACGCGCCGTAGTACCAGTTGAAGTACGCCGCACCCCACGTGCCGAGCAGCATCTGGCCCTCGAGGCCGATGTTGACCACACCCGCACGCTCGGACCAGACACCGCCGAGCGCGGCCAGCGCGATCGGGCACGTCGACAGGATCGCGGCGGTGAAGGTCGTCGTGGCGGTCAGGGGCGACGAGTCGGTGGCCAGGCGCACGAAGGGCACGACGACGAGGCCGGAGAGGACGAAGAGCCACGTGAGCGGCGAGAGGCCGAGGACGCGACGGCCGCCGGCCGCCTTCGCCAGCACGGTCGAAGGAGTCATCGTGGTCATGCCGCCACCGCCTCGGGGACGGCCTCAGCGACCGCCTTCTGCTCGGAGCGGGCCCGGTAGCGGTGGACCAGCTCGTAGGCCACCACCACCGCCAGCACGCAGATGCCCTGGGTGATCTCGACGATCTGCGGGGCGATGTCGGTGTCGATCTGGAGCGCGTCGGACTGCGACGTCAGCCAGGCGAAGAGGAGCGCGCCGAAGGCCATGCCGCCCGCACGGTTGCGGCCGAGCAGCGCGACGGCGAGGCCGGTGAAGCCGAGGCCGCCCGCGAAGCTCGCGTCGGAGTAGGTGTGCGCGTGGCCGAAGAGGTCGGGGATCCAGACCAGGCCGGCGACCGCACCGGAGAGCAGCATCGCGACGATCACCATCTTCTTCGCGCTCACGCCGCTCGCCGAGGCGGCGCTCGGCGAGAGGCCGGTGGCGCGCAGGTCGAAGCCGAGGCGGGTGCGGTTGAGCAGCAGCCAGAACCCGACGCCCACGACGACCGCGAGCAGCCCGAGGGTCCAGATCTCGCCCCCGTTGGCACCGTACGGCGCCCAGCCCGCCACCGTGCTCGACCCGGTCAGCGGCGTCGTCCGGATGTCGTAGCCGGTCTGCTCGCCGTACTTGTTGTGGAAGTGGGTGACGATGATCGGCGCGATCGCGTTGAGCATCAGCGTCGTGATCACCTCGCTGACGCCGCGGTAGACCTTGAGCAGCGCCGCGATGCCGGCCCACGCGGCGCCCACGACCATCGCGAGCACCGTCGCCACGATGATGTTGAGCGGGCCGGGCAGGAACATCCCGCCCGCGAAGACCGCCGCGACGTACGCCGCCAGGCCGTACTGCCCCTCGACGCCGATGTTGAAGAGCCCCATGCGGAAGCCGATCGCGGCGGCGACCGCCGCGATGTAGAGCTCCACGCCGAGGTTGACGATGTTGACGATCGTCTGGTGCTCGGGAGCGCCGAGCATGACGCTCCAGAAGTCGCCGATGCCGGACTGGCTGCCGGAGACGAGGATGACGAGCGAGGTGGCGACGACGGCCACCGCGACGGCGACCGCAGGCGCCAGCAGCGCGACACCGGCCTGCTTCAGGACCCGCACGGGATGCTCCATCAGTCGTGACCTCCGGTCATGGCGGCGCCGAGCTCGGCGGGCGTCACCGTGGCGGGGTCGAAGGTGCCGACGAGGCGTCCGCGGAGGATCACCTCGATCGTGTCGGAGAGGCCGATCAGCTCGTCGAGGTCGGCCGAGATGACGAGGACCGCGAGCCCGGCACGGCGGGCCTCGCGGATGTGGTCCCAGATGGCTGCCTGGGCGCCCACGTCGACGCCGCGGGTGGGGTGCGAGGCGATCAGCAGCACGGGGTCGCCGGACATCTCGCGGCCGACGATCAGCTTCTGCTGGTTGCCGCCGGAGAGCGCACGCGCGTTGGTGTCGATCGACGGTGTGCGCACGTCGTACTGCTCGACGATGCGCTCGGTGTCCTGACGGGCGCCGGCGCGGTCGATCCACGGCCCGCGGGCGCTGGGGCGGCGGGTCTGGTGGCCGAGGATGCGGTTCTCCCACAGGGGCGCGTCGAGCAGCAGGCCGTGGCGATGGCGGTCCTCGGGGACGTAGCCGATGCCGGCCTCGCGCCGCGCCCTCGTGGTGTACGCCGTGATGTCCTCGCCGTCGAGCGTGATCGTGCCGGAGGTGGCGTGCGCCAGGCCCATGATCACCTCGACGAGCTCGGTCTGCCCGTTGCCCTCGACCCCGGCGATGCCGAGGACCTCGCCCTTGTGGATGGCGAAGGAGATCGCGTCGAGCACAGCCCGCTCCCCCTCGACCAGGCTCACGTCGTCGAGGCGGAGCATCACGGTCTCCTGGACGGTGGACTCCGCGGTCTCGGGCGACGGCAGCTCGCTGCCGACCATCAGCTCGGCGAGCTGGCGCTTGGTCGCCGTCGCGGGGTCGGCGTGGCCGACGGTCGTGCCGCGGCGCATCACGGTGATGTCGTCGGAGATCGCGAGGACCTCGTCGAGCTTGTGGGAGATGAAGAGGAGCGAGTGGCCGCTCGCGCGCAGGTCGCGGAGGTTGTCGAAGAGCGCGTCGACCTCCTGCGGCACCAGCACGGCGGTCGGCTCGTCGAGGATGATCACCTTCGCGCCGCGGTAGAGGACCTTGACGATCTCGAGGCGCTGCCGGGCCGCGACGCCGAGCTCCTCGACCAGCACGTCGGGGTCGAGGTCGAAGCCGAAGCGCGCGCACAGGTCGACGAACGTACGCCGCGCCCTGCCGCCGATGCCGTGCAGCTTCTCCGCCCCGAGCACGCAGTTCTCGAGGACGGTGAGGTTGTCGGCGAGCATGAAGTGCTGGAAGACCATGCCGATGCCGACCGCGATGGCGTCGCTCGGCGAGCGGAAGACCTTGTCGGTGCCGTCGACGACGATCGCGCCGTCGTCGGGCCGCTGCACGCCGTACAGGATCTTCATGAGGGTCGACTTGCCGGCGCCGTTCTCACCGACCAGCGCGTGGACCGTGCCGGGGCGGATGGTGACGTCGACGTCGTGGTTGGCGACGACGCCGGGGAACCGCTTGCCGATCCCGCGAAGCTCGATCAGGGGTGCAGCCGCGGTCTGCGTGGCGACCAAGGTCTCTCTCCTCCACTGACGCGGTGACGGGGCCCGGGAGCAACCTACTCCCGAGCCCCGCCCTCGCTACTGCGTCAACTGCTACTGGGTCACTTGACGGTCTTGGGATCCGTCGGGACCTTGATCTGGCCGTTCTCGATCTTGGTCGCGTAGGCGTCGATCTTCGACTTGACGTCGTCGAGGAAGCCACCGCTGTAGGAGAGCGCGACGCCGTCGTTCTTGAGGTTGTAGGTGACGTAGCTCGACTGCGGCTTGCCGTCCTTGACGGAGGCGGCGAAGTCGTAGACACCCGTGTCGACCCGCTTCAGGGCGGAGGTCAGGATGTGCGGCTGCTCCTCCTTGGTCGCCGAGCCGTACTGGTCACCGTCGACACCGATGGCCCACTTGCCGTCGCCGGCAGCGGCCACGGCCTCGAAGAGACCCGCACCGGAGAGGCCCGCGGCGTGGAAGATCACGTCGGCGCCGTTGTCGAGCATCTGCTGCGCGATCTGCTTGGCGTCCGTCGGGTCGTTGAAGCCCTTGTCACCGCTCTGGACGATGTACTTCGACTGGACCTCGATCTTCGGGTCGACCGCGTGGACGCCCGCCTTGTAGCCCGCCATGAACGGGTCGATGACCGCGCCCGGTACCGCGCCGATGACGCCGACGTTCTTGGTCTTGGTCTTGAGGGCAGCAGCCACACCCGCGAGGTACGACGACTCCTGCGGCGCGAACGCGTCGTACGCGACGTTGGCGTTGGCGTTCTTGTCGGGGTCGTAGCCGTCGACCACGAGGAAGTTGACCTTGGGGTACTGCTGGGCGACCTGGTTGACCGCCGTGGAGTAGAGGTAGCCGACACCGACGATGGCGGTGGCGCCCTTGTCCGCGAGCTGCTTGAGCCGGTCGGCGCGCTGCGCGTCGGTCTCGCCGACGGTCGCCTGCGCGTCGATGCAGCTGGCACCGAGGTCGCTGACGGCCTTCTCGGCACCCGCGTAGGCAGCGTCGTTGAAGGAGTGGTCACCCCGGCCGCCGACGTCGAACGCGATGGCGAGCTTGACCGGGCTGCTGTCCTTGAAGCCGCTGCAGACGTCCTTGGAACCCGAGGACGCGGTGTCCTCGTGCTTCTTGCCACAACCGGTCAGCGCGAGGGACGCGACGAGTCCCACCGCAGCGATCTTGCTGACGTTTCGCAAGACTGCTCCTCCTGTTTTTGGCGCCGCGGATCGGCGCATGCAGCGCACGCTACCGACGCGTCAGCGCAGCGAGCCGACCGCGCACCAAGTCGTTACCAAGTCGCAGCAAACCGGACGCATCAGCGCTGGGCCGCGCCCTGTCACAGCGCCGTCGCCGCGCTGTCGCCGCCCTGTCGCCGCCCTGTCTCAGCCCTGTCCGGACGCTTCCCCGTCGTAGGCGGCGAGGATCCGGTCGGCGGCCTCCGGGGCGTTGATCGCGCCCTCCCGCACCAGCCGGCTGATCTCCTCGCGCTCCGTCTTCACCCGCGCGCTGTTGCGCAGCCGCTGCTCGAGCTCGTCGCGCACGAGCGCCCAGGTGAACTCGAGCTGCTGGTCGGCCCGCTTGGCCGCGAGGCCCTCGGCGCCGAGCTTCTCCTGGTGCTTCTCGACCTCGGCCCAGAGCAGGTCGAGACCCTTGTCGTGGAGGCCCGAGTAGGTGACCACCGGCGGAGCGCCGGCACTGCCGCGCACGAGCCGCAGGGCGCCGCCGAGCTCGCGCGCAGCAGCCTTGGCCGCGATCTCCTGCTCGCCGTCGTCGGCCTTGTTGACGCCGATCACGTCGGCGATCTCGAGAATGCCCTTCTTGATGCCCTGGAGCTGGTCGCCCGTGCGCGCGATCGTCAGGAAGAGGAACGTGTCGACCATGCCGGCGACCGTCACCTCCGACTGCCCGACGCCGACGGTCTCGACCAGCACCACGTCGTACCCGGCGGCCTCGACGATGGTCATCGCCTGGGCGGTGGTGCGGGCGACGCCGCCGAGCGTGCCCTCGGACGGCGACGGGCGGATGTAGGCGTCGGGGTCGACGGCGAGCCGCATCATGCGGGTCTTGTCGCCGAGCACGGAGCCGCCGGTACGGACCGAGCTCGGGTCGACTGCGAGCACCGCGACCTTGTGGCCCGCGGCGGTCAGGTGCGTGCCCAGCGCCTCGATCGTCGTGGACTTGCCCACGCCGGGGACGCCGGAGATGCCGACGCGGATCGCCTTGCCGGCGTGCGGCGTGAGCTGGGCGAGCAGCTCACGGGCCATCACGCGGTGGGCCGGCTTGCGCGACTCGACCAGCGTGATCGCACGGCTCACCAACGCCCGCTGACCTGCGAGTACGCCGTCGACGAGCTGCTGCACCTTCTCCGCGTCATCCACGGCGGCAAGGCTAGTCGACCACCGACCCGGCAGACTTCTCGCCGTGGTCAGCCTCCTCCTGTCGGTGACGTTCGCCTGCGGTGTCGTGATCGCCTTCGCGCACGTCGTCAACAAGCGCTTCGTCGCCCCGGTCTACGACGTCGTGCTCAACCTGATCGCCTTCGGCTGCGCGACAGCGGCCTCGGTCATGCTCGGCCACCTGCTGCCCGCGACGTTCTCCTCCGTGGCGATCCTGTGCTGGCTGGTCCTCGCGGTGCGTACGGCGCGGGAGCGCGCTCCGCACTGACTTTTGCCCGCGACGCGCCCCGAAGCAGCATTTTCTTGCGCTATGCCCTACCGTGGTGGTTGTTGAAGGGATGGCCCTGCAAAGCCGTCCTGGCCGCTCACGATGTGCGGCTTGTATCTCGTACTCCTGGTTTTCGGTTCGCTGGACATCAGCACAGGTGGATGTCTTCAGCGGTCCGGGGCACGTCGCCCCGGCACGAAAAACAAAGGAAACAGATCATGGCTCAGGGCACCGTCAAGTGGTTCAACGCTGACAAGGGCTTCGGCTTCATCGCTCAGGACGGCGGCGGCGAGGACGTGTTCGTTCACTTCTCCGCGATCCAGTCCAACGGCTTCAAGTCGCTCGACGAGAACCAGAAGGTCGAGTTCGACCTCGCCGCCGGCCCCAAGGGTCCGCAGGCCGAGAACGTTCGCGCCATCTGATTGCGTAGAAAGCCCCCGACCGCTTCGGCGGTCGGGGGCTTTCGACATTTCGCAGCGTGTGCGCGTGGTCAGTAGTCGCCCTTGATCACGAAGAAGGAGCCGCGGATCTCGCCGGCGAGCTTCGACTTCTGACGCGCGAACTTGAAGCCCGCCGCCTCGAGCTCGGCCGGCACGTCCATGCCCTGCGACAGCTTGAAGCCGACCGCGCGCTTGCCGCCCTCGGCCTGCGTCCAGAGCACGTTGATGACCAGGCCCGACTCGAAGTAGAACTCCGGCCACGTGATCGTGCCGGCCTTCTCGTCCTCGACGACCACGTCGGCCACCTCGAGGATCGGCGAGGCGAACTCCAGCCCGCGCTCCTCCTTGAGGATCCGCTCGAGCCAGGCCACCAGGTCGGGCTTCTCGCTCGCCGGCACCGTGGCGTACTCGATCTTGTACTTGTTCGTGAAGTAGCGCGCCTCGTTGGCGCGCAGGCCGGCCAGGGCCTCGGCCACGGGCGACGACTCGAGGCCGGCGGTGGAGACGTTCACGAAGTCGATGACATGGCTCATGGCCCGAGCCTAGCGATCGGCAGCGACAGAAAACCCGTTGTACGCCGCGACCGCCACGGCGTAGCGTCGGCGCGTTCGTGACAGCAGCTGAGGAGGTGAGCCCGGTGAACCCGATTCCCACGTGGGCACTCCCCTTCAGGTCACGGGAGGCCGGCTGACGCAGTGTCGCCCGGAGTGCCACGCACTCCCGAGAGGCACTGCCATGGATCTCCACTCCACGAAGCACGGCACCATCGAGGCCGAGGGCCGCGTCGTCGACTGCCTGCGCGCCGCGACGTTCCGCGTCGAGCTCGACAACGGCCACACCGTGCTCGCCCACATCAGCGGCAAGATCCGCAAGAACTACATCAAGATCGTGCTCGAGGACCGCGTCCTGGTCGAGCTGAGCCCCTACGACCTCGACCGGGGGCGGATCGTCTTCCGCTACCGCAGCTAGTGGTTGCCGGTGGGCGGGGTCAGCTCCGGTCGCCCGCGCGTCAGCGGCGGCGGAAGAGGCCGCCGAGGACCTCGCCCATCCGGTAGCGGTCGTCCCAGCGGCGGACCTTGCCGTCACGGACCTCGAAGGTGCCCGACACGAAGAACGTCGTGCTGAACGGGCCCCAGCTGAGGGTGTCGCGGCGGTCGAAGCGGACCGAGCCGTCGATCTGGTGGGTGATGACGTGGTCCACGGCGTCGAACCTGACCCGCAGCTTCGGCAGCGCCGCCAGGATCCGGCGTACGCCGCGGCCGCGAACCGTCGGCAGCCCGGTGTTGAGCCACGCGACGTCGTCGGCCAGCAGCGCGTTGGCGCCCGTGACGTCGTTGGCGACGAGGGCCGCGAAGAGCGACTCCACGACCTGGGTGCTCGAGGTGGGGGCCATGACGCCAGCCTAGGGCGCGGGTGTAGCCGGCGTCAGTCGGTGTCAGTCGGTGTCAGTCGGCGAGAAGAAGGCACCGACCGGAGTCAGGAGGATCGGCTCGAACGTCTCGTCCACCGCGCCCTGCATGATCTCCTCGAGGGGATCGGCCCCGGCCGGGAGGTGCCACTCCGCCTCGCGCGCAGGGTCGACGCGCCAGCGGTAGAGGGCCACGAAGCCGGTCTGCGCATCACTCACTCCCCCATTGCCGCGGGCGCCAAACTGCCCCTGACCTGCGCAAACAGTTCTCCACAGATCAATCGCGCGGGTTGTTGATCGAACGCATGTTCGATAGAATCGAGGCATGACCTCGGCTTCCGCCACCGCTCCCGACCTGCTTGCGTTCGCGCGCGAGCAGCGTCGCGTGGCGGACCGAGCCGAGGCCGATCTCTTCGCCGCTGCGGCCGCCTGGGCCGACCAGCACGCGGCCGACTCCGTCGCTCCCGCGCTCGGCGACTGGGACGAGAAGGCGCTCCCCCTCGCGGGCGAGGGCACGCCCGAGGTGGCGGAGTTCTGCATCGCGGAGTTCGCTGCGGTCCTCGGCATGACGACCCACGCCGGCCGCGCGCTGATCGGCGACGCCCTCGAGACCCGCCACCGGCTCCCCCGGGTCTGGCGACGCGTCGAGGCCGGCACGCTCCAGGTCTGGCGGGCCCGCCAGGTCGCCCACCTCACCTGCGGGCTGCCACCCGAGGGCGCGGCGTACGTCGATGAGCGGGTCGCCGACCGCGCGCACCGGATCGGCTACGCGTCGCTGCAGCGCCTGCTCGAGGAGGCCCGGGTCCGGTTCGTCGCCGGCCACCAGCCCGAGGACGGTCCCGTGCGGCCGGACGGTCGCACGCTGAAGGTCGCCCTCGGGAAGATGTCGACCAACGGCACCACCGACATCTGGGGCGAGCTCGACTACGCCGATGCCGCCGATCTCGAGCGGGCGATCGCCCGGCGTGCTGCCGCTCTCGGCACCGAAGGCAGCGTCGGCGAAGGGCTCGACCTCGACGCCCGTCGCGCCCTCGCCCTCGGCGAGATGGCCCGCGACGACCTCCGCCTCGACCTCGCGACCGGCGAGCGCCCGGCACGCACCGGCGGTGGCATCGAGCTGAAGGTCCACGTCAACGCCGACGACCTCACCACCTCCCCCGCTTCCGACGCCCCCACGGGCGGCCTCGCCCGCGTGGAGGGCACCGGCGGCAACGGCTCCTTCATGACGCTCGACCGGCTCCGCGAGTGGCTCCAGCGGCCCGGCGCCAAGATCTCGCTGCGCACCGTCATCGACACCACCGCCACCATCCGCGTCGACCAGTGGGAGATCCCGGACCGACTCCGACGCCAGGTCGAGGCGCGCGACGGCACCTGTCGCTTCCCCTTCTGCGACCGGCCGGCGCACTCCGCCGACATCGACCACATTACGCCGTACGACGACGATGGGCCGCCCGGCCAGACGTCCTCCGACAACCTCGCCGCCTGCTGCCGCACCCACCACCGGCACAAGACCCACGCCGGCTGGAGCTACCTGATGCTCGATCCGGGCTACTACCTCTGGCGCTCCCCCGCCGGTCACCGTTTCCTCGTCACGCCCAACGGCACGCGGATCGTCTGACCCGGGCCGTTGGCCTGCTCGGCCGGGGCATGAATGGAACGTGTGGGTAGATTCCAACCTCGGCGTCGCATGTCGCATCGTCCCGTCCGATGAGCGGGCGAGAGGAGACTCATGGACCTCAACGTCGAGGAGTACACAGGCCCGCACCGCGACCTGGACTGGTCGTTCCGCGAGGCTGATGACTCAGAAGCCCTCATCGACGCCTACATCGACTCCGGAAGGTTGTGGGTTGCCCGCGCGGCTGGCGGTGTGATCATCGGCCATCTCCACGCGGTGCCGCGCGAAGGCGAGGTCTGGGAGGTCACCAACACGGCCGTGGTCGAGTCCCAGCGCGGTCGGGGCGCTGGCCGGGCACTGCTGGAGCGGGCCATCGCCGAGGCACGCACAGTCGGGGTACGCCGGCTGATCCTGGCGACGGCCACCGCAGACGTCGGCAACCTGCGCTTCTACCAACGCTGTGGCTTCCGGATGACCAGGGTTGTCCAAGACGTGTTCACCCCGGCCAACGGCTACCCGTCCGGACTCGAGATCGACGGTGTTCCGCTACGTGATCAGGTCTGGTTCGAACGCCTGCTCTGAGCGGCGCCGGGCGAAGATCGCATAGGTCCCGAACGGCAGGCGGAGCGGCGCGGACGACGCCACGACCGCCTCGACCTCCGAGAGGAGCGCCGCCCGCGTCCCGGCGGGCAGCCGGAGGTAGTCGCTCCTCGTCGCCAGCCGCCCGAGCCAGTCGGCGGCGGTGACCGTGTCCTCCCAGGCGTAGCGCTTCAGCACCACCTCGGAGAAGACGCCCGCGCGCCGGAGGTCGTCGGCGTACGGGTCCTCGCTCGAGCCGACATCGACGACGCCGAACTCGTGGTCGGGCGCGATGCGCCGCTGGACCTCCGCGACGGCGTCGTGCAGCGGGTGCGGGAGGGCTTCGTTCCAGAAGCAGGCGAAGAGCCCCTCGGGCGACAGGACCGACGCCACCTTCGGGGCTCCGACCTGCGGGTCCACCCAGTGCCACGCCTGCGCGCACACGACGAGGTCGAACGCGCGCCCCGCCGGCTCCCAGGTCTCGAACGCGGAGACCTCGACGTCGAGACCGAACGAGCGGGCCACCGCCGCCATCGCCGGGTCCGGCTCCACGCAGAGCAGCGACCGGCCGGGCCCGGCGAGCTGTCGGCTCGCCTTCCCGGTGCCGGCGCCGACGTCGAGCACCCGCGCAGGATCGCCCCTCAGCAGGTCCGCGACCAGCTCTGCCGGGTACGCCGGTCGGTAGCGCTCGTACTGCTCGGCCACCGCTCCGAACGACTCGGCACGGTCACGGTCCGCGTGCATGGCCCCCTCGCTGCCCATGACGCCATCGAACCAGCAGGCGCAACCGGAAATGCGACGACGGGCGGCCACCCACCAGGGTGACCGCCCGTCGTACGGGATGGATCAGTGGCCGAGCTGCTCGGAGAGCTGCTTGAGGATGTCGAGGGCCGACTCCGCGATGACCGTGCCGGGGAGGAAGACCGCGGCAGCGCCCATCTCCTTCAGCGTGGGGACGTCGTCGGGCGGGATGACGCCGCCGATGACGACCATGATGTCGTCGCGACCCTGGTCCTTGAGCGCCTGCTTGAGGGCGGGCAGCAGGGTGAGGTGACCCGCGGCCAGCGAGGAGACACCGACGATGTGGACGTCGGCGTCGACCGCCTGCTGGGCGACCTCCTCCGGGGTGGAGAAGAGCGGGCCGACGTCGACGTTGAAGCCGAGGTCCGCGAAGGCCGAGACGACGACCTTCTGGCCGCGGTCGTGACCGTCCTGGCCCATCTTGGCGACGAGGATGCGGGGGCGGCGGCCCTCGTCCTCCTCGAACTTCGCGGTCGCCTCCAGCACCTTGGCTGCGGCGTCGTCGTTGCCGACCTCGTTCTTGTACACGCCGGAGATCGTACGGATCACGGCCTGGTGGCGGCCGTAGACCTTCTCCACCGCGTCCGAGATCTCGCCGACGGTCGCCTTCGCCCGGGCCGCGTCGACGGCCAGCTTGAGCAGGTTGCCGTCGAGGTCCGTGGTGGACCCGGCGGCAGCGGCGTTGGTGAGCGCCTCCAGCGAGCGGCGTACGTCGTCGTCGTTGCGCTCGGCGCGCAGGCGCTCGAGCTTGGCGACCTGGGCGGCGTACACCGCGGCGTTGTCGACCTTGAGGACGTCGAGCTTGTCCTCCTGCGGGAGGCGGAACGTGTTGACGCCGATGACCTTCTGCTGGCCCGAGTCGATGCGCGCCTGGGTGCGGGCAGCGGCCTCCTCGATGCGCATCTTCGGGATGCCCTGCTCGATCGCCTTCGCCATGCCACCGGCCGCCTCGGCCTCCTGGATGTGCTTCCAGGCGCGCTCGGCGAGGTCGTGCGTGAGCTTCTCGACGTAGTAGGAGCCGGCCCACGGGTCGATGATCTCGGTGGTGCCGGACTCCTGCTGGAGCAGCAGCTGGGTGTTGCGGGCGATGCGCGCGGAGAAGTCCGTCGGCAGCGCGATGGCCTCGTCGAGCGCGTTGGTGTGCAGCGACTGCGTGTGGCCCTGGGTCGACGCCATCGCCTCGATCGCGGTGCGGCCGACGTTGTTGAAGACGTCCTGCGCGGTGAGCGACCAGCCGGACGTCTGCGAGTGGGTGCGCAGCGAGAGCGACTTCGGGTTCTGCGGGTTGAACTCGCGCACGAGACGGCTCCAGAGCGCGCGGGCGGCGCGCATCTTGGCGATCTCCATGTAGAAGTTCATGCCGATCGCCCAGAAGAACGACAGGCGGGGGGCGAAGGCGTCGATGTCCATGCCGGCCGCGAGGCCTGCGCGGATGTACTCGACGCCGTCGGCCAGCGTGTAGGCGAGCTCGAGGTCGTTCGTCGCCCCGGCCTCCTGCATGTGGTAGCCGGAGATCGAGATCGAGTTGAAGCGCGGCATCTTCTGCGCGGTGAACGCGAAGATGTCGGAGATGATCCGCATCGACCCGGCGGGCGGGTAGATGTAGGTGTTGCGGACCATGAACTCCTTGAGGATGTCGTTCTGGATCGTGCCCGCGAGCTGCTCGGGCTTGACGCCCTGCTCCTCCGCGGCCGCGATGTAGAGCGCCAGGACCGGGAGCACCGCGCCGTTCATCGTCATCGAGACCGACATGGTGTCGAGCGGGATGCCGTCGAAGAGCGTGCGGGTGTCGTAGATCGAGTCGATCGCGACACCGGCCATGCCGACGTCACCGCGCACGCGCGGGTGGTCGGAGTCGTAGCCGCGGTGGGTCGCCAGGTCGAAGGCGACCGAGAGGCCCTTCTGGCCGGCGGCCAGGTTGCGACGGTAGAACGCGTTGGACTCCTCGGCGGTGGAGAAGCCGGCGTACTGGCGGATGGTCCACGGCTGCGTCGTGTACATGGTCGGGTAGGGACCACGCAGGAACGGCGAGAGGCCGGGCCAGGTGTCGAGCGCGTCGAGGCCCTCGAGGTGCTCCGGGCCGTAGACCGGGAGGACCGGGATGCCCTCGGGCGACTGCCACGCCTCGGCGCCGAAGTCGGGGCCGGGAGCCGGCTGGCCGCCCTCGAGCGGGAGTCCGGCGAAGCTGCTGGGAATGCTCATGCGAGTGCCTCCCGCGTGCGGTTGAGGAACGCGAGGGCGTCGACGCCCATCGCTGCGGAATCATCCACGGCGAGGTCGCCGGGCTTGCCCGCCAGGATCACGTACGCCGCGCCGGCGTCACGCAGCGCGGAGATCGCGTCGGCGCCCCACTCGGCGTACGCCTTGTCGGTGCCGGCGAGGACGGCGACCTTCTGGCCGGCGTACTTGCTCGTGAGGTCGGCAGCGTCCGTGGTCGGACCTGCGGCCTCGACCGCGATGCCGCCGGCCGCGAGCAGGTTGGTGATGAAGGTGGCGCGCGCGGTGTGGTGGGCGACCGGACCGAGCGTGGCCAGGAAGACCGGCGCAGCCGCGGGCTCGTCACGCAGCGCCTCGAAGGAGGCGCCGTAGCGGCGGACCGCGTCGGCGATCGGCGACGGGGTGCGCTCGGGCAGCGTCTCGCCGAGGTTCGGGAACTCGGTGACGCCGGTGAGCGGACGCTTGCGCTGGGCGATCTGCTTCTCGCGGGTCTCCACGGTGGCGGCGATCTTCGTGGTCAGCGCGTCGAGGCCGCTGGTCTCGATCTCACCCAGGACGTCCCAGGCCACGCGGGCGAGGTCGTCGGTGAGCTTCTCGACCGCGTAGGAGCCACCCGCCGGGTCGGCGACCTTGGCGACGTGCGACTCGTCGATGAGCAGGTGGCTGGTGTTGCGCGCGATGCGGCGACCGAAGGCGTCCGGGACGCCCAGGGCGGAGTCGAACGGCAGGACCGTGACCGCCTCCGCGCCGCCGACACCGGCGGCGAACGACGCGACCGTGGTGCGCAGCATGTTCACGTAGGAGTCGTACTTCGCCAGCATCGGCCGCGACGTCACGCCGTGGATGCGGGTGACGCGGGCCTCCTCGGCAGCACCGGAGAGCTCGAGCACACGGGCCCAGAGCCGGCGCGCGGCGCGGAACTTGGCGATCGTCGGGAACTGCTCGTCGGTCGCGGCGATCCGGAGCTCCACCTGCGCGGCGGCCTCCTCGACGGACAGACCGGCATCGACGAGCGCGCGGAGGTAGGAGACGCCGGCGTACAGCGCGTAGCCGAGCTCCTGCGCATCGGAGGCGCCGAGGTCGTGGGCAGCGGTCGCGTCGACGACGACACCGCGGACACCCTTCTGCTGCGCGAGCTTCGCGACCGTGGCGACCTGGCCCAGGTCGGCGCCAGCACCACCCCGGAGCTGTACGGCGAGCGGGTCGGCGCCGAGGTTGGAGTCGGCGTGCAGGCCGTCGAGGGCGGCGAGCGCCTCGGCACCCTCGATGCCGCCGTCGACGACGACCGGGGCGATGGAGAGGTCGACGCCCTCGAGCGCGGGCGCCACGTCGGCGGCGGTCAGGCCCGCACCGAGCTGGATCCAGAGCGAGGTCACGCCGCCGTTGAGGTCGGCCAGGATCGCCTGGTTGACCGCCTTGGCATCGGGTCCGTCGTACTGCGCACGGATGTCCCACGCGCCCTCACGGGTGGGCCGGCCGGCGGTCGCGAGGCCCTCCAGATCGGCAGGAGTGCCGATCGGGGCGACGGAGATGCCGTCGAGCGTGGTGCGCGCCAGCTTCGTCCAGACAGTGGCGTCGGGGTCTTCGTCGGTCAGTCGACCCGACTTGCGCAGCACAGCAGCAGTGATCTTCTCCCAATCAGCTGCTGAATGCCGGTCCTGCTCGGACGCAAGCGCAAGACGGTCCTCAGTGGGGCCAGTCATGCTGCGAACAATAGGCAGCAAGTCACCTCACCTGCCACCACGTGTGACGTATTCCTGCCCAGTGGTCGCCCCGCGCCGTAGGTTCACCCCGTGAAGGTGACCGACCCCGACGGCCAGGTGTGGCGCGTCAGCCGGCGCTGGGTGCCGTGGCGGCGGCGGATCCGCTCGCTCGATGACGCGCCCCTCGACTTCCTGGACCCGACGTCCGGGGCCGACAGCATCGACGACCTCGTCATCGGCCTGCTCTTCCTGGTCGCGCTGGTCCTGGTGGCTGCCTTCCTGCCGATCGTCCTGGTCGTCTTCTTCGCGGCTTTCGAATTCGCCTTCCTGTTCGCTCTCCTGCCGGTCGTCCTGCTCCTCCGCGTCTTCTTCGGGATGAGCTGGACCGTCGAGGTCCGGCGCGGCTTCACACCGTGGAGCGAACGGGACACCGGCAACTGGAGCGCGTCCCGGAGGGCGATCATCGACGCAGCCGAGGCGATCCGGCGCGGATCACTTCCGCCCCGCACGATCCCGGCGGTGCGCTGGGGCCGCCTCGTCGACGGCGCGTGACTGCCCGAGCGACGTTCACGCGGAGTCCACCGTCGCGCGACGGACCGGACACCCGCGCCCGCGACCGTGGAGCGCATGAGGATCGCTGTCTCCGCGGAGGCATTCTACCCAGCCACCGACGCGGACACCCGGACCGCCAAGGCGCTCGTCGACCATCTCGTCGACACGGGCCATGAGGTGCTCGTGCTCGCGCCAGGGCCCGGCCTCGCCGACTACCGCCGCCAACGGGTGGCGCGGATCAACGTGCGCGAGGGTCGTGGCGCCCAGGTGCGTGCTGCGCTCACCGCGTTCGCGCCCGACCGCGTCGTCGCCCTCTCGCCCACGAAGGTCGGTCGCAAGGTGCTCAAGCACGCGCGGGCGCTCGGCGTACCGCCGCTGGTGGTGCAGGCCGCGCCCGTCGGGCCGCTCGATGCGGAGGTGTGGAGCCGCAGCGTCGCGCCGCGCGCGGACCACGTCGTGGCAACGGCGGAGTGGATGGTCGCGCGGTGCCGCGATCTCGGTGCCCCCGGCGCCCGCCTCTGGCTGCCCGGCGTCGACAGCCGCGCCTTCTCCCCCGCGCTCCGCGACGAGCGCCTCCACGACTCCTGGGCCCGCGCCCGGGCCAAGGCCGGTCCCCGCGTCGTCGTCGGCCACGCCGGACCGCTCAAGCGCTCCCACGGCGTACGCCGGCTGGCGGACGTCGCGCGCGTGCCCGGTGTCCGGCTGGTGGTGATCGGCGAGGGCAAGCAGCAGGCCTGGCTCGCGGCCCAGGTGCCCGACGTCCGGCTGACCGGTCGTCTGCCCGACGCCGAGCTGGCCACCGCCCTGGCCAGCCTCGACCTCCTCGTCCAGCCGAGCAGCCTCGAGACCTGCGGCCACCTGGTCCGCGCAGCGATGGCCAGCGGAGTTCCCGTCGTCGCACCCGCGACCGGCGGAGCGGAGGCGATCCTGCGTGACGGCGACACGGGGATGCTGCACGACCCGCGGTCGCCGGCCGACCTGCGACGGACCGTTGCGGCTCTCCTCGCCGACGCCGATCTGCGCGACCGGATCGGTCGGGCGGCCCGTGCCGAGGCCGAGCGCCGGGACTGGCCCACCGCGCTCACCGAGCTCCTCGGACAGCACGTCAGCGCCGACAGCGGCTGTGCGTCCGTGAGTCCCCAGACAGGGTCAGACGAACGAAGGCTTGCCTAAGTTCCCGGACCCGGAAATGTCACACCCGTCACGTGTAACGCCCACCGGCGAGGGACGGTACGGTGACCCCCGTGGCAACCCTCGTAACTGGCAGCAAGTCGACCCGGTCGACGATTGCGCTCAAGATGCTCATGGCAGTGAGTGGCCTGATCTTCATCGGCTTCCTCCTCGCCCACATGTACGGCAACCTGAAGGTCTTCGCAGGCCACGACGCGTTCAACACGTACGCGGAGCACCTGCGGACCATCGGTGAGCCCATGCTTCCGCACGCCGGACTGCTGTGGATCATCCGCGTCGGCCTCATCGCCGCGCTGGTCGTCCACGTGGCCTCGGCGATCGCGCTGACCCGACGCGCCCACAGCGCGCGGTCGACGAAGTATGTCGTGAAGAAGAACAAGGGCAGCTCGCTCTCCTCGCGCACGATGCGCTGGGGTGGCCTCGCGCTCTTCCTCTTCATCATCTGGCACCTGCTGAACTTCACGATCGGCAAGATCAACCCGACCGGTGGCGCCACCCACGACCCGTACAACCTGCTTGTCGACACCTTCGACCCCTCGGTCTGGTACATCAGCGTCATCTACCTGCTCGCGCTCGTCGCGCTCGGCTTCCACCTGCACCACGGTGTGTGGAGCGCCTGCCAGACGCTCGGTTTCACCAACGCCGCGAGCTCGCGTGCCCGGGCCAAGGACGCCGGCCTGGTTGTCGCCATCGTCATCGCGGGTGGCTTCGCGCTGATTCCGCTGTCCGTGCTCTTCGGCATCGTCACCAAGTAAGGGATTCACTGACTCATGGGTACCCCTGACCCGTCGGGCACGATCCCGACCAACCAGCCGTCCGTCCAGAAGTCCGACGACGCCGCCGGCTTCTACACGCTCGGTGCGCCGCTCATCGACGAGAAGGCCCCCACCGGCCCGATCAACACCCGCTGGCAGCGCCGCAAGTTCGAGAACCGCCTGGTCAACCCGGCCAACCGCCGCAAGCTCGACATCATCATCGTCGGCACCGGCCTGGCCGGCGGCGCCGCCGCCGCCACGCTCGGCGAGGCCGGCTACAACGTGAAGTCGTTCTGCTACCAGGACTCCCCGCGTCGTGCGCACTCCATCGCCGCGCAGGGCGGCATCAACGCCGCGAAGAACTACAAGGAGGACGGCGACTCGGTCGAGCGCCTCTTCTACGACACCGTCAAGGGCGGCGACTACCGCTCCCGTGAGTCGAACGTCTACCGCCTCGCCGAGGTCTCGGCGAACATCATCGACCAGTGCGTCGCGCAGGGTGTCCCCTTCGCCCGCGAGTACGGCGGCCTCCTCGACAACCGCTCGTTCGGTGGCGTCCAGGTCTCCCGCACCTTCTACGCCCGTGGCCAGACCGGTCAGCAGCTGCTGATCGGCGCCTACCAGGCCATGGAGCGCCAGGTCGCGGCCGGCACGGTCACGCAGTACACCCGCCACGAGATGCTCGAGGTGATCGTCGCCGACGGTCGTGCCCGCGGCATCGTCACCCGTGACATGGTCACCGGCGCGGTCGAGACCCACCTCGCGGACGTCGTCGTCATCGCCTCCGGTGGCTACGGCAACGTCTTCTTCCTCTCCACCAACGCGATGGGCTCCAACGTCACCGCCGCGTGGCGTGCGCACCGCAAGGGCGCCTACATGGCCAACCCCTGCTACACGCAGATCCACCCGACCTGCATCCCGGTCACCGGCGACCACCAGTCGAAGCTGACCCTCATGTCGGAGTCCCTCCGCAACGACGGTCGCATCTGGGTCCCGAAGAACGCCGAGGACTGCGCCAAGGACCCGCGCGACATCCCCGAGGAGGACCGCGACTACTACCTGGAGCGGATCTACCCGTCGTTCGGCAACCTGGTCCCCCGTGACATCGCCTCCCGCCAGGCGAAGAACATGTGCGACGAGGGCCGCGGCGTCGGTCCCGCCGTCAAGGAGATCCAGCCCGACGGCACCGAGCAGATGGTCCGCCGCGGTGTCTACCTCGACTTCGCCGACGCCATCGCCCGCATGGGTCAGAAGGCCGTCGAGACGAAGTACGGCAACCTCTTCGACATGTACGCCCGGATCACGGGTGAGAACCCGTACGAGACGCCGATGCGCATCTACCCGGCCGTCCACTACGTCATGGGTGGCCTCTGGGTGGACTACCACCTGCAGACCAACATCACCGGTCTCTTCTGCTCGGGCGAGGCCAACTTCTCCGACCACGGCGCCAACCGCCTCGGTGCCTCGGCGCTGATGCAGGGCCTGGCCGACGGCTACTTCGTTCTCCCGAACACCATCCGCGAGTACCTCGCCGACGGCCCGTTCGAGAAGATCGACGAGTCGCACCCGGCCGTCGTCGAGGCCAAGGCCGAGGTCGAGGAGCGCATCGCCAAGTTCCTGTCGATCCAGGGTGAGCGCTCCGCGGACTCGTTCCACAAGCAGCTCGGCCAGATCATGTGGGAGTACTGCGGCATGGAGCGCACCGAGGAGGGTCTCAAGACCGCCATCGGCCTGATCCGTGACCTCAAGAAGGAGTTCTGGACCAACCTCAAGGTCCTGGGCACCGCGGACAGCCTCAACCAGAGCCTCGAGAAGGCCGGTCGCACGATCGACTTCATCGAGCTCGGCGAGCTCATGTGCATCGACGCCCTCAACCGGCGCGAGTCCTGCGGCGGCCACTTCCGTGGCGAGTCGCAGACCGAGGACGGCGAGGCGCTGCGTCACGACGACGAGTTCGCCTACGTCGCCGCGTGGGAGTTCGGTGGCGAGGACGCCAACCCGATCCTCCACAAGGAGGACCTCATCTACACGGCCATCGAGATGAAGCAGCGGAGCTACAAGTGAGCGGCACCATGAACCTGACCCTGAACATCTGGCGGCAGGCCAACGCGACGGCTGCCGGCGCGATGCACCGCTACGAGCTCGCCGGTGTCTCCGAGGACATGTCGTTCCTCGAGATGCTCGACGTGCTCAACGAGCAGCTCAACGCCAACGGCGAGGAGCCGGTCGCCTTCGACAGCGACTGTCGCGAGGGCATCTGCGGCATGTGTGGCCTGATGATCAACGGCCAGGCCCACGGCCCGGAGGTCACCACCACCTGCCAGCTCCACATGCGCTCCTTCAAGGACGGCGACGAGATCACGGTCGAGCCGTGGCGCGCGGACCCGTTCCCGGTCGTCAAGGACCTCGTGGTCGACCGCTCGGCGTTCGACCGGATGATCCAGAACGGTGGCTTCATCTCGGCCAACACCGGCTCGGCGCCCGACGCCCACGCCGCGCCGGTCGAGAAGAAGCTCGCCGACTTGGCCTTCGACGTCGCCACCTGCATCGGCTGTGGTGCCTGTGTCGCGGCCTGCCCCAACGGCTCGGCCTCGCTCTTCCTCGGCGCCAAGATCACCCACCTCGGCTCGCTGCCGCAGGGCCAGCCGGAGCGCGACACCCGTGTCGTCTCCATGGTCGGCCAGCACGACGCCGAGGGCTTCGGTGGCTGCACCAACATCGGTGAGTGCGCCGCGGCGTGCCCGAAGGAGATCCCGCTCGACGTGATCTCCCGGCTCAACAAGGACCTTCGCACCGCGATGGCCAAGGGCTACTGAGCCACACCAGCAGTACCGACGCACGGCGCCGTTCCCCTCGCGGGTACGGCGCCGTGCGGCATTTCCGCCCCCGTAGGATCCGGCCATGATCCGGATGCGCGCGCTCGCCGCCGCGGCCCTCCTGGCGGGTGGCGCCGCACTGAGCGCGTGCGGCACCCAGCCCAGCCCCTCCCCTGCAGCGGGCCACCCGCACGACGCGCAGCGCGAGTGGCGCGTGGCCGGCGACAAGGAGGCGACTGCCGACCAGATCATCGACGCTGGACGCCCGGGATCGGTGGCGACCTCGGGCGACCGGACCCTGACCACCTGGCAGGTCCAGCCCGAGGACGACGAAGGTCCCTCGCAGGCAGCGTGGCGCCTGTACGACCTCGAGGGCGCGAGGATCGCCGACGGCAAGCTGGGCATCGTCTTCGAGCAGGGTGCCACGACCGAGGTGGTCCCGGCACCGGACGGCTTCGTGATCGACAACTACTCGAAGACGCCCCTGATCCACGTCGCGCCCACCGGCGCGCTGACCACGATCCCGCTCCACGCCGAACGCCGCGCCACGCGCGCCGGCGACGTGCTGGTGCGTGCCTGGACCGGAGACCGGTCCTTCTACCGGCCGGCCGACCACGCGGCGTACCGACTGCCCAGGACGCCCGCCAACCCGCAGGCCGTCCAGCTCGACGAGACCGGCAGGGTCTGGGTCATGCGCCTGTGGTCCCGGGACGGCGACGCACGGATCGCCTCCGCGCAAGGCGGGGTGGCGCCGTGGACGACGGAGACGGTCGACCTCCCGGCCGGCTCCTCCCCCACCGTCGACATGGCGTACGCCGGAGGCCGGCTGATGTTCCCGCAGCGCAGCAGCACCGTGGCCGAGTACGACGAGTTCCAGGCGATCTGGAGTCGCTCCACGCAGCCCGGCGCCGTCGACCACGCCTGGCGCAGCACCCCGATCGCTCGCGACCAGCTGACCCACACCGTCACGGTGGGGCTCGACCGCACCAGCACAGGCCGACTGCTGGTCAGCGGCGAGAGCACACCGACACTGCTCGAGCAGGCGGACGGCTCCCTGCGCCCCCTCGAGGTGCCGGGCACCACGGAACCTGCTCCGGTCCAGTCGGTCGCAGACCGGCTCTACGCCACCTCGTGGTCGCAGGCCGAGCTCTATGTCAGCGACGACCTCGGGAAGAGCTGGACCCGCGTTCAGCGCTGACTGGTCTCGCGGTCGGCCGAGCGCCAGGCCTTCCAGCCGAGGGTGCCGAGCACGCCGGCGATGATGAAGTTCACGATGATCAGGATCGTGTGGGCGACCCAGTAGCCGGTCGGGTGCTGCTCGCCGCGCTCGTACGCCGCGGACAGGTTCTTGATGAAGGTGCCCCAGGTCCAGACGTTCCACAGCGCGACGCCCATCAGCAGGGCGGCGTGCTTCTTCTCGAACTTCATCGTGCTCCTTGGGTGAGGGGTTCAGTCGCGCGGGCGGCCGAGCAGGCGCCAGGCGAGGGCACCGAGGGCCGCGGCACCGAGGGCACCGGCTCCGGCCGCTGCGGCGGGCTTGAGGGGCTCCGAGGAGGCGCGCTGCCACGCCTGGGGCACGCCCACGCCGGCGGCGGCGGGCGCCACGACGGGCCCCTCCCCCGTGCGATCAGGCCCCGACGCCACGCGCATGGCGGTGTGGGCGGCGCGGGGCGAGGTCTGCGCCCACGCCGCGGCGTACAGGACGAGGCGGCTGAAGTAGTTGATCCAGACCAGCAGGATGAGCGCGATGCCGAACGCCTGGAAGGCGGGCTGGTGCGCCGTGGACTTCAGCAGGTAGACCGAGGCGAGCTTGAGCACCTCGAAGCCGAGGGCACCCAGCAGCGCGCCCGACCAGAGCGCCGTCCGCCCGAGCCGTGGGCGCGCGAGCAGCACGAACATGGCGGCGAAGAGGACGGCGTTGGCCGCGATGCCGAGCAGCGGCGTGAGCAGCCGCAGGACCCAGCTGAAGTGCGTGTCGAGGCCGACGAGGTCGAGCAGCCGGGGCGCGAGCGCGCCGACGACGCCGGAGATCGCGACCGAGAGCATCAGGACCAGGCCGAGCACCGCCAGGGCGGAGACGTCGCGGACCTTGCCGACGACCCAGTTGGGCCGCTCGGCCTGGGTCTCCTCGAACGCCGTCAGCAGGGCCGTACGCAGGCTGGAGAGCCAGCCGAGGCCCGACCAGAGCGCCAGGGGAAGGCCGATGGACAGGATCGCGGGTGCGGCGTCCTGGAACGTCGAGAGCTTGAGCGCGCCCTGCACGGCGGCCTGGCCGGGCACCTGCACGATGCCGGGGAGCACACCGTCGATCGCCTTGACCAGGGTCTGCTCCGCGTCGAGGCCGGGTGGCATCCAGCGCGCGATGAAGCCGACCACCGCGAAGGCCAGGCCCATCAGCGGAAAGACCGCGAGGAACGCCGCGAGCGTGACGCCGGCGGCGTACAGGCTGCCGTCGTGCTTGCCGTAGTGCTCGATCGTGCGGAAGGCGTGGTCGAGCACGGGAACGCGCTCGCGCGCCTCGCGGACGGGGGCGAGGACGCGGTCCTTGAGCGAGGCCACGTCAGGCTCCGGCGCGGACCGGTCCGGGGGCGAGCGGCACCGGCTCGAGGGGGAACGAGCGGTCGATGCGCCAGCCCAGGTCGTCGTCGTGCACGTAGAGGTGGAAGTCGTTGACGATGAAGCTGCCGTCGAAGGACTCGAGCTCGAGGAAGGCCCGGTCGAGCGCTGCGTCCTCGAGGTGGTGCCCGATCGTCACGTGCGGGTGGTACGGGAACTCGGCGTCGCCCGCGAGCGGGCCACGGCGTACGGCGGCGGCGAGCTGCTCGCACTCGGCGATGCCCTCCACGACATTGACGAAGACGACGGGCGACACGGGACGGAAGGTACCCGTCCCCCGCAGGTGGATGCGGAACGCCGCGAAGCCGGCCGACTGGTCGGCGAGGTGGTCCTCGATCGCGGCGACGTCGTCGACCTCGGTCGGCGGCACCAGCGTGATGTGGGTCGGGATCTTGGCCGCGGTCAGGTCGCCGATCGACGTGCGGTACTCCTGGAGCTGGCTGGCCCAGGGCTCCGGGAGCGCGATCGAGACACCGATGGTGGGCATGCGCAGACCCTACCGAGCGGACGGTGCGACGAAGCCGACACGCTCGTAGACGTCGCGGAGCGTCGCGTTGGCGACGGCGTTGGCCCGCTCGGCGCCCAGCGCGAGGACCTTGTCGAGCTGGTCGCGGTCGTCGAGGAGCTCGAGCGTGCGGCTGCGGAACGGCGTCACGAACTCGACGGCGACCTCGGCCAGGTCCTTCTTGAAGTCGCCGTAGCCGCGGCCGGCGTACTGCGCCTCGAGGTCGGGGATCGACGTGCCGGAGAGGGCGGAGTAGATGGTCAGCAGGTTGCTGACGCCGGGCTTCTCCTCCTCGTCGAAGCGGACCTCGGCGCCGGAGTCGGTGACCGCGGAGCGGATCTTCTTCGCGGTGACGCCGGGCTCGTCGAGGACGTCGATCAGGCCGGCCGGCGAGGACGACGACTTCGACATCTTCTTCGTCGGGTCCTGCAGGTCCATGATCTTCGCCGTGGCCGCGGGAATGTGCGGCTCCGGAACGCGGAAGGTCTTCTTGTAGCGCGAGTTGAAGCGCTGCGCGAGGTCGCGCGTGAGCTCGAGGTGCTGGCGCTGGTCCTCGCCGACCGGCACGAAGTGCGGGCGGTAGAGCAGGATGTCGGCCGCCATCAGCATCGGGTAGGTGAACAGGCCCACGGACGCCGCACCCTCGCCGCCCTTGGCCGCCTTGTCCTTGAACTGCGTCATCCGGCGCGCCTCGCCGAAGCCGGTCAGGCACTCGAGCACCCAGCCCAGCTGCGCGGACGCCGGCACGTGGCTCTGCACGAAGACGGCGGAGCGCTCGGGGTCGACGCCGGCGGCGAGGAGCTGCGCGACGGCGCGGTAGGTGCGCTCGCGGAGCTTCTTCGGCTCCTGCTCGACCGTGATCGCGTGCTGGTCGGCGACGAAGAAGAACGCCTCGAACTCGTCCTGGAGCTGCGCCCACTGCCGCACCGCACCCAGGTAGTTGCCGAGGTGGATGGTGTCGGACGTCGGCTGGATCCCCGAGAGGACCCGCGGGCGGGCCGTCGAGCCCGGCGTGGCAGCGGAGGACATGCCCTCCATTGTGTCAGGCCGGGATCAGGCCGCGACCGCCTGGCCGTCGGCATGGACCCGGTCGCGGCCGCGCACGTGCACGCGCGCCGAGACCAGCAGGATGACGAGGCCGACGACGGCGAGCACCAGGCCCACCAGCGCCGGCGAGCGGTAGCCCCAGCCGGCGGAGATGACGACGCCACCGAGCCACGCGCCGAGGGCGTTGGCGATGTTGAGCGCGGCGTGGTTCATCGCGGCACCGAGCGTCACGGCACCCTCGGCGACATCCATCAACCGCAGCTGCAGGTTGACCACGAGCACGGAGCCGGTGGCGGTGACCAGCAGCGCGACCGGCCACAGCAGCCAGCCGTGGGGCGCGGCGTACCAGTAGCCGACCATGACGACCGCCGTCGCGATCGAGGCCAGGATCATCGAGCGGAAGACCGACCAGCCGGCCAGCTCACCGGCGAGCGGAGTGCCGAGCACCATGCCGAGGCCCATCGCGAGCACGAAGAGCGGCACGGTCGCCGCACCGAGGCCGCCCACGACGGTCACGGTCTTGGCGATGTAGGAGTAGACGGCGAAGAGGCCGCCGAAGCCGACCGCGCCCACCGCCATCGTCAGCCAGACCTGCAGGTTGCCGAAGAACGCCTTCGCCTCCTCGCGCCCGCTCGCCTCCCCCGCCTGCTGGTGCGGCACGAAGGCGAGCACCATCGCCACGGTCACCAGCGCGAGCACACCCGCCAGGAGGTACGACGCGCGCCAGCCGGCGTGCTGCCCCAGCCACGTGGCGGCGGGCACCCCGACGACGTTGGCGACACTGAGCCCGAGCATGACGCTGGCGACCGCGCGGCCCCGGCGTTCGGGAGCGACGAGGCCGGCGGCGACGAGCGAGGCGACGCCGAAGAACGCGCCGTGCGGGAGGCCGCCGACGAACCGGGCCGCCGCGAGCACGAGGTAGCCGGGCGCGAGCGCGGAGGCGACGTTGGCCGCGGCGTACGCCGCCATCAGGGCGACGAGCATGCCGCGGCGCGGGACCCGGGCGCCGAAGAACGCCAGGATCGGCACGCCGACCACGACCCCCAGCGCGTACGCCGAGATGACGCGCCCGGCGGCGGGGACGCTGACGTCGACGCCGCGGGCGATCTCGGGCAGCACGCCCATCGTGAGGAACTCGGTGGTGCCGATGGTGAAGCCACCGACCGCCAGCGCGAGGATCGCCAGACCGACGTGGCGGGCGGGCGGGGCGTCAGCGCTGGCAGAGGTCACGTGGGGCCCAACCCGGCGACGCACGGCGCCATTCCGGCACCCCGGTCACGATCGCGTCACGCCGGCGTGGTCAGCCCCACCAGAAGGACGCGGCCACGACGACGTACACCCCGATGAGGGCGGCGCCCTCGAGCCAGTTGGACTCGCCGTCGACGGTGATGACGACCGCGATCAGCACCGCCAGGAAGACCGCGACCACGAGCATCGGCGGGAAGACGAGCGTGAGGGCGGCGAAGCCGAAGACCTGGGAGAGGATCACCAGCAGCGGCGCGAGCACCAGCGCGATCTGCAGCGGCGAGTTGATGACGACGCTGAACGCGTACTCCGACTGGTTGCGCGCGGCCAGCTGCACGCCGACGACGTTCTCGATCGCGTTGCCCGCGATCGCGACGATGACGAGACCCGCGAAGGCGTCGCTGATGCCGAACGAGGCCATCGCCGGCTCCAGCGCGCTGACGAACCAGTCCGAGACGAACGCCGCGGCGATCGCGGCGACCGACAGGAGCCCGACGGCCAGGGCGATCGGCCAGCGCGGCGCCTCGTGCACCATCTCGTCGGAGAGGCCGGTCGAGCCCTTGCGCAGGCTCGCCGGCAGGGAGAGGACGAAGAGCACGAGCAGCGCGACCGACACGATCATCGACAGCGCCTTCTCGTGCGCAGCGGCCGGCGTGTGCACGTAGGACGCGAGCGACGGGAGCACCAGCGCGACGACCGAGACGAGCATGAGGGTGGCGATGGTGCGCGCCCGCTGGGAGTCGAGCTTCTGGTGCCCGTGCTTGAGGCCGCCGACGACGAAGGCCAGGCCCATCACGAGCAGCAGGTTGGCCAGGATCGAGCCGATCAGCGCCGCCTGGACCACCTCGATCAGCCCGGCCTTGAGCGCGAAGAGCGCGATGAAGAGCTCGGGGAGGTTGCCCAGCGCCGACTGGAGCACGCCGGTGGCCCCGGGCCCGAAGCGGTCACCGAGCTGCTCGACCGACCGGCCCACGAGGCTGGCCAGCAGCGTGACCGCGAGCGCGGAGAGGACGAACGGCATGACCTCGCCCCACCCGGCGTAGTGCGCGATGCCGGCCAGGACGACGGCCAGCGCACCTCCCCCGAGGACGACGTAGTCGCTGCGGATGAACGTCGGTGACGTCGCGGTCGCGGTACTCATGGGCGGCACGCTAGCGGACGTACGACGACGCCCGGCCGCCCCTTGCGGGGTGACCGGGCGTCGGCGGCTCGACCAGCGGATCAGAGGGCGGCGAGCGCCTCGTTGAGCGTGGTGGACGGGCGCATGACCGCGGAGGTCTTCTCGGCGTCCGGGTAGTAGTAGCCACCGATGTCAGCGGGCTGGCCCTGGACCGCGAGGAGCTCGTCGACGATCTTCGACTCGTTCTCGCGCAGCGACTTGGCCAGCGGAGCGAAGGCAGCAGCGAGATCGGCGTCGGCCGTCTGCTTCGCCAGCTCCTCGGCCCAGTAGAGCGCCACGTAGAAGTGCGAGCCACGGTTGTCGATCGTGCCCAGCTTGCGGCCCGGCGAGCGGTCCTCGTTGAGGAACGTGCCGGTCGCGGCGTCGAGGGTGTCGGCGAGCACCTGCGCACCGGCGACGCCGGCCTGCTCGGCGTACTTCTCGAAGGAGGGGACGAGCGCGAAGAACTCACCGAGGGAGTCCCAGCGGAGGTAGTTCTCGTTGACGAGCTGCTCGACGTGCTTCGGGGCCGAGCCGCCGGCGCCGGTCTCGAAGAGGCCGCCACCGTTGATCAGCGGGACGACGGAGAGCATCTTCGCCGAGGTGCCGAGCTCGAGGATCGGGAAGAGGTCCGTGTTGTAGTCACGGAGCACGTTGCCGGTCACGGAGATCGTGTCCTCGCCCTTGCGCATGCGCTCGAGGGAGTAGGAGCAGGCGAGCTCCGGCGACAGGATCCGGATCTCGAGGCCCTCGGTGTCGTGGTCGGCGAGGTAGGTGTTGACCTTCTTGATCAGCTCGGCGTCGTGGGCGCGCGACTCGTCGAGCCAGAAGATCGCCGGCTGCTGCGAGGCGCGGGCGCGGTTGACGGCCAGCTTGACCCAGTCCTGCACCGGGATGTCCTTGGTCTGGCAGGCGCGCCAGATGTCGCCGGCCTCGACGTCGTGCTCGAGGAGCACGTCGCCGGCGGCGTTGAGGACGCGGACGGTGCCGGCCTCGGCGATCTCGAAGGTCTTGTTGTGCGAGCCGTACTCCTCGGCCGCCTGCGCCATGAGGCCGACGTTGGAGACGCTGCCGATCGTGGCCGGGTCGAGCGGGCCGTTGGCCTTGCAGTCCTCGATGACGGCCTGGAACACACCGGCGTACGACGAGTCGGGGATGACCGCAAGCGTGTCGTCCTCGCCGCCGTCGACGCCCCAGAGGCGGCCGCCGTTGCGGATCATGGCCGGCATCGACGCGTCGACGATGACGTCGGACGGGACGTGCAGGTTGGTGATGCCACGGTCGGAGTTGACGTAGGAGAGGCGCGGGCCGTCGGCCAGGGCCTTCTCGAACGCCGCCTTGATCTCCGCACCGTTGGCCAGCGCGTCGAGGCCCGGGAGGATCGTGCCGAGGCCGTCGTTGGCGGAGAGGCCGGCAGCGGCGAGGTCGTCGCCGTACTGCGCGAAGACGTCCTTGAAGTAGGCCTTCACGACGTGGCCGAAGATGATCGGGTCGGAGACCTTCATCATCGTCGCCTTGAGGTGGACCGAGAAGAGGACGTCCTCGGCCTTGGCGCGCGCGATGGCGTTGGCGAGGAAGGCATCGAGGTTGGCGGCCGACATCTTGGTGGCGTCGATGATCTCGCCCTCGAGGACCTTGAGCCCCTCGAGCAGCGCCTTGCTGGCGCCCGAGGCGGTCTCGAGGACGATCGACAGCGTGTCGTCCTGGGCCAGCGTCACGGACTTCTCGTTGGCCTTGAAGTCGTGGTCGCCCATGGTGGCGACGTTGGTCTTCGAGCCGTCGGTGAAGGGCTTGTTCGTGTGGGGGTGCGACTTCGCGTAGTTCTTCACCGAGAGCGGCGCGCGGCGGTCGGAGTTGCCCTCACGCAGGACCGGGTTGACCGCGGAGCCCTTGACCTTGTCGAACTTCGCGCGGATCTCCTCCTCCTCGGGGGTGGAGGGCGCCTCGGGGTAGTCCGGGACGGCGAAGCCCTTGGCCTGCAGCTCGGCGATCGCGGCCTTGAGCTGCGGCACGGAAGCAGAGATGTTCGGCAGCTTGACGATGTTGGCGGCCGGGGTCTTCGCCAGCTCACCGAGCTCGGTCAGCGCGTCGTCGGCGAGGCCGAACTGCGCCAGGATGCGGGCCGCGACGGAGATGTCGCGGGTCTCGATCTCCACGCCCGCCTTGGCGGCGTACGCCTCGACGATCGGGAGGAACGAGTACGTCGCCAGGAGCGGCGCCTCGTCGGTGTGCGTGTAGATGATCTTCTGGTCCGTCACCGGAGGCATCCTCTTTCGCGAGCTGAACAATGTCTTGACGTCAAGATATCTCAGGCGGGCAACCCGTGGCGACCGGGGCTCGCACCGTGGCCCATCCTGCCCCCTCGGCTCTCCCTCGGGAACCCGCTCGGCCGACGAACTCGGCACGACCCGGACGACACGGACATCGACGTACGCCGGCACGCAGGCCGGGCGGTGCTGCTGGCCCTAGCGTCGGCACCACAGAACACCACTTTTCTCCGGGAGGTACTGATGTCTGCACCCACCTACGGTCCGGCCTCACGCTGGACCGCCGAGTTCCTCGGCACCCTCGTCCTCGTGCTCGGCGGCTGCGGCACGGCCGTGCTCGCGGGCAAGGAGGTCGGCTACCTCGGCGTCGCGCTCGCCTTCGGCCTGACGGTCGTCGCCGGCGCCTACGCCTTCGGCCACGTGTCGGGCGGCCACTTCAACCCGGCCGTCACCTTCGGCATGGCCACCGCCGGCCGGCTGCCGTGGACGGACGTCCCCGGCTACGTCGTGTCACAGGTCCTGGGTGGCTCCCTCGGCGCCGCGATCCTGTGGGTCGTCGCCAACGGCAAGCCGGGCTTCACGACCGCTGACGGCTTCGCCACCAACGGCTACGGCGACCACTCCCCCGGCGGCTACAGCCTGCTCGCCGTGGCGGTCGTCGAGGTCGTCATGACCGCGATCTTTATCCGCGTGATCCTCGGCGCCAGCGCGCGTGCCGCCACGCCCGGCTTCGCCGGTCTGGCCATCGGCCTCACGCTGACGCTGATCCACCTGGTCTCGATCCCGGTCAGCAACACCTCGGTCAACCCGGCCCGTTCCCTCGCCGTCGCCTGGTTCAACACCGACGGGCTCGCGCAGGTCTGGCTCTTCATCGTCGCCCCGCTCGTCGGCGGCGTGCTCGGCGCCCTGCTCTACCGCGGCGAGGACGACATCGCCGACGCGATCGGGGACCTCGCGGACGAGGTCGACGACCGCATCTGATCCACCCGTCGTACGCCGAAGGGCCCGGCCACCGTGAGGTGACCGGGCCCTTCGTGCTTGGTGCTGGATCAGACCAGGTCGAAGCGGTCCAGCTCCATGACCTTGGTCCACGCGGCGACGAAGTCGTTGACGAACTTCGCCTGCGCGTCGTCCTGGGCGTAGACCTCGGCCAGGGCCCGGAGCTCCGAGTTGGAGCCGAAGACCAGGTCGACGGCCGTGGCGGTCTTGACGACCTCGCCGGTGACGCGGTCGCGACCCTCGTAGACACCCGCCTCGGACTGCGACGGCTTCCACTCGGTGCCCATGTCGAGCAGGTTCGTGAAGAAGTCGGTCGTCAGCGCGCCGACGCGGTCGGTGAAGACGCCGTGCTGGGTGCCGCCGTGGTTGATGCCCAGGCCACGCAGGCCGCCGACGAGGACGGTCATCTCCGCCGGGGTCAGGCAGAGCATGTTGGCGCGGTCGACCAGCAGCACCTCGGCGGGGGTCTTGTCGCCCTTGCGGAGGTAGTTGCGGAAGCCGTCGGCACGCGGCTCGAGGACGCGGAACGACTCGACGTCGGTCTGCTCCTCGGTGGCGTCGGTGCGGCCGGCGCGGAACGGCACGGTCACGTCGTGACCGGCGTCCTTGGCCGCCTTCTCGACACCGGCGTTGCCCGCGAGGACGACGAGGTCGGCCAGGGAGACCTTCTTCGCGTCGGTGTCGAAGCCGGCCTTGACCTGCTCGAGCACCTCGAGGACCTTTGCCAGCTCGGCCGGGTTGTTGACGTCCCAGCTGCGCTGCGGCTCGAGGCGGATGCGACCACCGTTGACGCCACCACGCTTGTCGGAGTTGCGGAACGACGAGGCGGCGGCCCAGGCGGCCGACACCAGCTGCGCGGTCGAGAGACCCGACTCGAGGATCTTCGCCTTCAGCGCCGCGGCGTCCGCGTCGTCGATGAGCGCACCCTCGTGGGCCGGGACCGGGTCCTGCCAGATCTGCGGCTCGGCGACCCACGGACCGCGGTAGCGCGAGATCGGACCCATGTCGCGGTGGAGCAGCTTGTACCAGGCCTTGGCGAAGGCCAGGCGGAACTCGTCGGGGTTCTGGTGGAACCGGCGCGAGATCTCCTCGTACGTCGGGTCGACGCGCAGCGAGAGGTCCGTCGTCAGCATCTGCGGCTTCTTGCTGGGCTCACCGTGGGCGCCGGGGATGATCGGGTCGGCGTCCTTGGCGGTCCAGATGTGGGCGCCCGACGGGGTCTTGTCGAGCTCGTACTCGAAGCCGAAGAGCATGTCGAAGAAGCCGGTGCCCTTGCCCCACGACGTCGGGGTGGGGGTCCAGGTGACCTCGAGGCCGGAGGTCGTCGTGTCGACGCCCTTGCCGGAGTTGAACTCGTTCTTCCAGCCGAAGCCCTGGGCCTCGAGCGGGGCAGCCTCGGGCTCCGGGCCGACCAGGTCGGGGTCGCCGGCGCCGTGGCCCTTGCCGAACGAGTGGCCACCGGCGATCAGCGCGACGGTCTCCTCGTCGTTCATCGCCATGCGGCGGAAGGTCTCGCGGATGTCGCGGGCGGCAGCCAGCGGGTCGGGGTTGCCGTTGGGGCCCTCGGGGTTGACGTAGATGAGACCCATCTGGACCGCACCGAGCGGCTCGGAGAGCTCGCGCTCACCGGCGTAGCGCTCGTCACCGAGCCACGTGTCCTCGGGGCCCCAGAAGACCTCCTCGGCCTCCCACACGTCGGGACGACCGAAGGCGAAGCCGAAGGTCTCGAAGCCCATGTCCTCGAGCGCGACGTTGCCGGCGAGGACCAGCAGGTCGGCCCAGGAGATCGCCTGGCCGTACTTCTTCTTGACCGGCCACAGCAGGCGGCGGGCCTTGTCGAGGTTGCCGTTGTCGGGCCACGAGTTGAGCGGGGCAAAGCGCTGGCCGCCGTCGCCGGCGCCACCGCGACCGTCGTAGATGCGGTAGGTGCCCGCGGCGTGCCACGAGAGGCGGATCATCAGACCGCCGTAGTGACCGAAGTCAGCCGGCCACCAGTCCTGCGAGTCGGTGAGGATGGCCCTGATGTCGGCCTTGAGGCCCTCGACGTCGAGACCCTCGAGCGCGGCGGCGTAGTCGAAGTCGCCCAGCGGGTTGGACTTCTCGCCGTGCTGGCGCAGCGGGGCCAGGTTGAGCTGGTTGGGCCACCAGTCGCGGTTGGAGTGCGGGCGCGACGTCTTCGGCTGCGGCGAGTCGAGCGCGGGGTTCTCGCTCTCGCTCCCCTGCCCGGTCACTCCGCTGTGGTCGATCGGGCAGCCGCCCTGGTTGCTCGCGGTCGGGTCGGTCATGGGGTGAACCTTTCGAGGTCGGATTTCAGGAACGGTCGGATGCAGAGCAGGTGGGGCAGGTGCCCCAGTAGATGACTTCGGCCTCGTCGATCACGAAGCCGTGGTCGGCGGACGGGTCGAGGCAGGGAGCCGCGCCGACGGCGCAGTCCACGTCGGCGATCGCGCCGCAGGAGCGGCAGACCGCGTGGTGGTGGTTGTCGCCCACGCGCGACTCGTAGCGGGCCACGTGGCCGTGGGGCTGGATCCGGCGGACCAGTCCCGCAGCGGTCAGCGCCGCGAGCGAGTCGTAGACCGCCTGGTGGGAGACCTCCGGAAGCCCCCGGCGTACGACGGAGATGACGGTCTCGGTGTCGGCGTGGGGGTGGCCGCAGACAGCCTCCATCGTCGCCACCCGGGGGCGGGTGACGCGGAGGTCGGCGCCTCGGAGGAGGACCGAGTAGTCGGGGCGCGGGGTCATGGGTTCACCATGGCACCTTTTCTGGAATCATTCAAGATAACTTCGCGTGTCGCGGAGGTGTCTGTTGCAGGAGATGGAAATCGGACGCACTCCCTCACGGTCGGTGCCGCTGCTAGCGTCGAGCGCATCCGCAGTCCCCTCCCCTGTTCAGGAGTTGTCGTGAGCACCACCCCGCTGAAGGTGGCCGTCACCGGCGCCGCCGGCCAGATCGGCTACAGCCTCCTCTTCCGCCTCGCCAGTGGCGCCCTCGGCGACCGCCCGATCGAGCTGCGCCTGCTCGAGATCGAGCCCGCGCTCAAGGCCCTCGAGGGCGTCGTCATGGAGCTCGACGACTGCGCCTTCCCGCTGCTCTCCGGCGTCGAGATCGGCGCCGACCCGACGAAGATCTTCGACGGCGTCAACCTCGCCCTGCTCGTCGGCGCGCGCCCGCGTGGCCCGGGCATGGAGCGCGGTGACCTGCTGTCGGCCAACGGCGCGATCTTCACCGCCCAGGGCAAGGCGCTCAACGAGGTCGCCGCCGACGACGTCCGCATCGGCGTCACCGGCAACCCGGCCAACACCAACGCGCTCATCGCGATGACCAACGCGGTCGACATCCCCAACGAGCGCTTCTCCGCGCTCACGCGCCTCGACCACAACCGCGCGATCTCACAGCTCGCGACCAAGACCGGTGCCTCGGTCAACGACATCCGGAAGATGACGATCTGGGGCAACCACTCGGCGACGCAGTACCCCGACCTCTTCCACGCCGAGATCGCCGGCAAGAACGCCGCCGAGGTCGTCAACGACCAGGCCTGGGTCGAGGAGTTCTTCATCCCGACGGTCGCCAAGCGCGGCGCCGCGATCATCGACGCCCGTGGCGCCTCCTCGGCCGCCTCCGCCGCGTCGGCGACCTGCAACGCCGCGCGCGACTGGCTCAACGGCACCCCCGCCGACGACTGGGTCTCCATGGCGGTCGTCTCCGACGGCTCCTACGGCGTCCCGGAGGGCCTGATCTCGTCCTTCCCGGTCACCACCAAGGACGGCGACTGGAAGATCGTCCAGGGGCTCGAGATCTCGGAGTTCTCCCGCGGTCGCATCGACGCCTCCGTCGCCGAGCTGGCCGACGAGAAGGCCGCCGTCACGGAGCTCGGCCTGATCTGATCCCTCCACGCACGAAGGCCCGGTCCCCCTGCGGGGGCCGGGCCTTCGTCGTACGCCGGGGGGTCAGGCGGGCTGGTCGGGGATGGTGATCGCCAGCACGATCAGCACGATGCCGACCGTGGCCAGCAGGATCGTGTCGAACCGTCGCCGGCGTACGCCGAGCATGCCGGCGTCGTCACCGGGCAGGAGCAGGCGGCCGACCGTGGCCACGAGCAGCGAGCCGCCGAGCCACGAGACGCCGAGGCGCCACGGGCCGGTTGCCGCGATGCCGACGCCGACCAGCGCGAGCACGAGCACGACGAGGTAGACCGCGCCGCCGATGGTGTCGGGCTGCTTGATCCGGGCGACGTCACGCAGCGGCGGCAGCGGGCCGCGGACCGCGTCGACGCCCGCGACGACGTCCTCGGGCAGGTCGGCGTCCTCCGGGAGCACGGGCTCCGTGGCGTCGACCGGCGCCGGCTCGTCGGTCACCTCAGGCCAGCTTGCTCTCGGCGATGCTCACGACGTTGGCCAGGAGCATGGCGCGCGTCATCGGGCCGACACCGCCGGGGTTCGGGGAGACCCAGCCGGCAACGTCCCAGACGTCGTCGGCGACGTCGCCGGTGACCTTGCCGTCGACGCGCGAGACGCCCACGTCGAGGACCGCGGCGCCCGGCTTGACCATGTCGGCGGTGATGATGCCGGGCACGCCGGCGGCGGCCACGACGATGTCGGCCTTGCGCACGTGGGCGGCCAGGTCGACGGTGCCGGTGTGGCAGAGGGTGACGGTGGCGTTCTCGCTGCGGCGGGTCATCAGGAGGCCGAGCGGCCGGCCGACGGTGACGCCGCGACCGACGACCACGACCTCCTTGCCGGCGATCTCGACGCCGTGGCGGCGCAGGATCTCGACGATGCCGTACGGCGTGCACGGCAGCGGCGCCTCCTTGCCGAGGACGAGCCAGCCGAGGTTGGTCGGGTGCAGGCCGTCGGCGTCCTTGGCCGGGTCGATCAGGCCGAGCACGCGGTTCTCGTCGCGGCCGCGCGGGAGCGGGAGCTGCACGATGTAGCCGGTGCAGGCCGGGTCGTCGTTGAGCTGGCGGACGGCGTCCTCGATCTCCTCCTGGGAGGCGGTCTCGGGCAGGTCGATGCGGATCGACTCGATGCCGACCTCGGCACAGTCCTTGTGCTTGCCGCCGACGTACCACCGTGAGCCCGGGTCGTCGCCGACGAGGATCGTGCCCAGACCGGGCACGACGCCCTGGTCACGGAGGGCGGCGATGCGGGACTTGAGCTCGTCCTTGATGGCGGCGGCGGTGGCCGTGCCGTCAAGCTTCTGTGCAGACATGGGACTCCTGTAGGGCGTCATGGGGATGGCTGCCCGGGCAGCCCACAACATATGACGCTTCGCGCCTCAGTGGAAAAAGTGGCGGGTGCCGGTGAAGTACATCGTCACGCCGTGCTGCTTGCAGAGCTCGATGGTGAGCTCGTCACGCACGGAGCCGCCCGGCTGGACGATCGCCTTCACGCCGGCCTCGATGAGGATCTGCGGGCCGTCCTCGAACGGGAAGAACGCGTCGGACGCGGCAACGGAGCCACGCGCGCGCTCCTGGCCCTCGACGAGGGTGTTGGCGCGCTCGACGGCGAGCTTGCAGGAGTCGACGCGGTTGACCTGGCCCATGCCGATGCCGACCGAGCCGCCGTCCTTGGCGAGCAGGATCGCGTTGGACTTGGCCGAGCGGCAGGCCTTCCAGGCGAAGGCGAGGTCGGCGAGCGTCTGCTCGTCGGCGGCCTCACCCGTGGCGAGGGTCCAGGTGGCGACATCGTCGCCCTCGGCGTCGACGTGGTCGACGGTCTGCATGAGCAGGCCACCCGAGATCGGGCGGGTCTCGACCGGGGAGCCGCCGTCGGCGGGCGCGACGAGGATGCGGATGTTCTTCTTGCCCTGGAGGATCTCCACGGCGCCGTCCTCGTAGCCCGGGGCGACGATGACCTCGGTGAAGACCTCGGCGACCTGCTTGGCCATCTCGACGGTGACCGGGCGGTTGGCGGCGATCACGCCACCGAACGCGGAGACCGGGTCGCACGCGTGGGCGGCGGCATGGGCCTCGGCGATCGAGCCGCCGACGGCGATGCCGCACGGGTTGGCGTGCTTGATGATCGCGACGGCCGGCTCGGCGAAGTCGTTGGCGGCCCGGCGCGCGGCGTCGGTGTCGACGTAGTTGTTGTACGACATCTCCTTGCCGTGCAGCTGCTCGGCCTGCGCGAGGCCGGGGGCACCGAAGCCGTTGAGGTAGAGCGCGGCCTTCTGGTGCGGGTTCTCGCCGTAGCGGAGGACGGTGGCCTTGTCGTAGGTGCCGCCGACCCACGCCGGGAAGCCGGTGCCCTCGGAGGTGTCGGTCACGACCGAGCCCATCCAGGACGCCACGGCCACGTCGTACGTCGCGGTGTGGACGAACGCCTTCGTCGCGAGCTGCTTGCGCTCCTCGTAGGAGAAGCCCTCGCCCTGCGCGGCCTCGAGGGCGCGGGCGTAGTCGGCGCCGTCGGTGACGATCGCGATGTTGGCGTGGTTCTTCGCCGCGGCGCGGACCATCGTCGGGCCGCCGATGTCGATCTTCTCGATGCAGTCCTGGACACCGGCGCCCGAGGCGACCGTGTCGGCGAACGGGTAGAGGTTGACGACCACCATGTCGAACGCCTCGATGCCCATCTCGGCGAGCTGGGCGACATGGTCGTCGAGGCGGCGGTCGGCGAGGATGCCGGCGTGGACGCGCGGGTGCAGCGTCTTCACGCGGCCGTCGAGGCACTCCTGGAAGCCGGTGAGGTCCTCGACCTTGGTGACCGGAAGGCCGAGCGACTCGATGAGCGCGGCCGAGCCACCGGTGGAGACCAGCTCGACACCCGCCTCAGCCAGGCCACGGACGAGCTCCTCGAGGCCCGTCTTGTCGAAGACGGAGACCAGGGCGCGCTTGATCGCGATCTTGTCCTGGGTCTCGATCTTGCTGAAGTCGATGGAGGAGCTCACAGTCCGAACCGGACCTTCCTGTCGGTGATGCGGAAACCTTCACGGGCCATCCGGCCCACGTTGTCGACGAGCATCCGGCGCTCGGCGACCTTGATGCGCTCGTGCAGCGCGGAGGCGTCGTCGTCGTCCTCGACCGGCACGACGGTCTGGGCCACGATCGGGCCGGTGTCGACCCCCGCGTCGACGACGAAGAGCGTCGCGCCGGTGACCTTCACGCCGTACGCGAGGGCGTCGCCGGGGCCGTTGACGCCCGGGAACGACGGGCACAGCGCGGGGTGCGTGTTGACGACCTTGCCCTCGAAGCGCTCGAGGAACTCGGGGCCGACGAGCTTCATGAAGCCGGCGAGCACGACGAGGTCGGGCTCGAACGCCGCGACCCGGTCGGCCAGCGCGTGATCCCACGCGTCGCGGGAGGAGAAATCCTTGAGCCGCGCGACGAAGGTCGGCACGTTGTGCCGGTCGGCGCGGGCCAGCCCCTCGATCTCGTCACGGTCGGCGCCCACGGCGACGATGCGCGCGCCGTACGCCGGGTCCGCGGAGGCGTCGAGGAGGGCCTGGAGGTTGGTGCCCGAGCCGGAGACCAGGACGACGACGCGCGCGGGGGCGGCAGCGCCAGACGGAGTGGGCTCGACGGAAGGAGTGGACACGAGTGCGGAGTTTATCCGCGCTCGGGCTCCTCCCCCGCCTCCGTCTCGTCGGTCCCCCTGCGGCGGAGCAGCCGGCCGAGGATCGGGACGGTGGGCTCGTTGCCGTCGGCCGTGGGCTCGCCGGCCTCCTGCGCGCGCTCGACCACCACGGTCGGCTCGGCGTCCTGGTCGACGGGGCCGGGCACGACGACGACCGGCGGCGGGTTGCGCCGGGTCAGCCAGGTGCCGATGACACCGCCGACGAGGCCGCCGATGCCGAGGGCGGTGATGCCGTGGACCAGCGTGGAGCCGACCAGCGGACCGACGTCCTGCATGCGGCCCGGGCCGACCGCGCCCCCCGCGAGCGCCGCGAGCACCGCGAAGAAGACGGCGGCGACCACGCCGGCGGAGAGCCCCCGCACCGCGCCGACGTCCCAGTCCGTGGTCGGGCGGCGGTGGCGCGAGCGGACAACCGCGATGGCGGCCACCACCGGCGGCAGCGCGATCAGGAACGGCGTCCACACCGGCGTCGAGCCGCTGTCGGGCAGCGCGGCGAGCAGCGGGAACATCGGCACCGGGCCGAGCGCGACCAGCGTCGGCGAGACGAGCGTCGTCGTGCCGAGCCGGAAGCCGGGGCCGAGGAGGTAGGAGCCGGCGAAGACCGCCGCGTTGGGCACGACGAGCAGGCTCGCCAGGACGTACGCCGTCGCGCCGGTCAGGTTGGTGCCGAGCTCCGAGAGCACGCTCAGCGCAGCGCCGCCGTCGACGACGAGCGCGACCAGGAAGACCAGGGTCGACAGGGTGAGCAGCCAGCCCAGCATCCGCACGGCGACCGCGAGGGTGTCGCGCACCGGCTCGGGCACGTAGCCCAGCCAGACGGACGCGCGGCCGGAGCCGGTCGCGATGCCCGCGCCGCCGACGCCGCCGGCGAGGACCAGGCTCCACAGCAGCACGGCGCCGAGCGACGGCTGGGTCTCGATCGTGCCGGCGACGACGGCCACCACGATCGCGGCGAGGACGTAGGAGACCGTGAAGACGGTGACGCCCGCGGGCACGGTCAGGTCACGCTCGCCGTCGGCCAGGGCATACGCGTCGGGACCGTGACCCGAGAGCCGCTCCCCCGTGCGCTGGCCGGCGCGCCACACGGCGTACGCGACGAGGGCGGTGAGGCCGAGCGGGACCGCGGTGATCGCGGAGCCCTGGACGTGGATGCCGGAGCCGTGGGCCATCAGCCACCCGAGCGCCCCCACGCGGAGCGCGTCGCGGGGAGCGCCGTGGACGCCGCCGTCGGTCAGGAACCAGCCGACCAGTGCCGCCACCATGAGGATGATCAGCGGCACCGCGGCGGCGAGCACGCCACCGCGGACGGCGACCAGCGCCAGCGATCGCTGGGCATCACCGTCCGGCGTGGTCGCTGAGGGACGGGAGGCGAAGAACGTGCTGCGGCTCGACATGACGGGGCCCATCCTCCCCGGTCGTGGCGACCACGGCCGCGAGGACGCGCCGGGGCAGTTGACGGGCACCGGCCGGGGTAGGTTGGGCGGCGCCATGCGAGACCCCGGACAGTTCGACGCGTTCTACGCCGACGCGCGCCAGCGCCTGCTCCTGCAGGCGTTCGCGCTGACCGGCGACCTCGGCGCCGCGAAGCGGGCGGTCCGCGACGGGTTCGTCGCCGCGTGGCACCACTGGCACAAGGTCTCGCGCCAGGACGACCCGGAGGCCTGGGTCCGCCCGGTCGTCTGGCAGCACGCGCAGCGCCGGCACACCGCGCACTTCTGGCGTCGCGAGGGCTCCCTCGCCGCCGAGCACCGCGCCACGCTGGACGCGCTCGACGAGCTCACCGCCATCCAGCGCCGGGCACTGCTGCTCCGGGTGCTCGCGGGCCTCGACAGCGACGTCTTCTGCCACGAGATCGGGCTGACCGAGGCCAGCGCGGCGCGGCAGCAGCGGCTGGCTGCGGCGCAGTTCGCGATCCACCGCGACGTCGATCCGGCCCAGGTCGACGCCACGCTGCGCGACCTCGGCACGCCGCTCGAGGTGCTGCGCCTCCCCCGCGCTTCCATCATCCGCCGCAGCGGCACGGCCCGTCGCCGTGCCCACACCTCCCTGGGCGTGGCCATGGCCGGCGTGGTCACGGTCGGCGCCGGCTTCGCGGTCAGCCACGACGCGACCGCGAGCTCGTCGATCGCCGGGCCGCGCGGCGCCAGCGCACCGGGGCTGGACGGCCCCGGTGCTCCCGACGCGGTCGTGCACCTCGACCCCGCCGACCTCCTCTCGGGCTCCGACGTCACCCGCCTGGCCGCCCGGGCCCTCGACGAGACCGGCACCGGCAACAACACCGACGGCACCGGCCTCAACCTGCCCTGCCAGACCCGGCGCTACGCCGACCCGAAGGCGCTGGCCGCCCTCGTCCGCCACTTCCAGACACCGGTCGCCGCGAAGAAGCAGGTCGCGACCGGGCTGGTCCAGGTCGTGGAGCGCTCCGCCGACGCCCACGCCGCCACCACGGCGTACGCCGCGACGCTGGTGTGGTTCTCGGACTGCGCCGGCAAGCGCATGCAGCTCCTCGACTCCTACGCGCTCACCGGCGCGGGTGACCAGGGCGCGCTGCTCGTCGTCCGCGACTGGGCGAAGCCGGTGAAGACGTGGACCATCGGCGTCGCGCGCACCGGCTCGATCGTGACCACGCTGGCTCGCACCGCTGCCGACGACCGCCGTCCCGAGCTGAAGCCGTTCCAGGCCGCGGTCGGCACCGCCGTCGACCGGCTCTGCAGCGCCGACGGCGGCGACACCTGCGCCACGACCCCGCGTCGCGTCGCCGGCCCGCCTCCGCCGGGCCCGTCGGCGCGCGGCATGCTCCAGGCGGTCGACCTGCCCCCGATCAAGGGCGTCCCGCACGCCTGGGTCGGCACGACACCGCGCGCTGCGACGACCAACCCCGCCGCGACGACCTGCGACGGTGCGTCGTTCACCGGCGGCGGCATCGCCTCGTCGTCCACGCGCACGTTCCTCATGCCGCAGGCCAAGCTGCCGGCCCAGTTCGGCCTCAGCGAGACCATCGGCCGGTTCAGCAGCGTCACCCGGGCGAAGTCGTTCCTCGACGGCGTCGAGAAGCGCATGCGGACCTGCGAGGACCGCGACCTCTCCGCCACCGTCGACGAGTTCCGCCACGAGCCCAAGGGTCCCGTCGGCGCGGTCCACGCATGGCGGGTCACGATCCAGGTCTCCGAGCACCGGTCGGTCGACTTCTGGGTCTCCCTTGTACGCCGCGGCGCGGTCGTCGCCGAGGTCGGCTTCGTCCCGGTGCCGAAGGCGAAGATCGACCAGCCGACGTTCCGGGCGCTCGCCGAGCGCGCACTCCTGCGCCTGGAGAACCTCCCGCCCGCCTGATTCCTGCAGCAGGATGGAGCCGGATGCAACCGGACCGCTCCTCCGCGCGTATCCCCCTCGACAGCGGCACCGCTGACGTCACAGGAACGGGGGCAGCCGATGGACGAGTCGGAGTTCGACGCGTTCTACACCGCCTCCTTCGCGCGGCTCACGGGGCAGCTCCACGCCCTGATCGGCGACCGCGACGAGGCGCAGGAGTGCGTGCAGGAGGCGTTCGTCCGGGCGTGGCAGCACCGCCGCGCGCTCGACGGGGCCGAGCACCCCGAGGCGTGGGTCCGCACCACCGCCTACCGCCTCGCGGTCAGCCGGTGGCGCCGGGTGAAGCTCGGTCGGCGGCCGACGGACCGATCCGTCTCCGCTCCCCTGTGGGCCGAGGCCGCGGACGAGTCCCGCGTCGCCCTCATCTGCGCGCTGCGCCAGCTCCCCGAGGCCCAGCGCCAGGCCCTCGTCCTCCACCACCTCTGCGACCTTCCGGTCCAGGCGGTCGCCCGCGAGACGGGAGTCCCCGAGGGCACCGTCAAGGCCCGCCTCTCCCGCGGCCGTGCCGCGCTGGCCGTCCTGCTCTCCCCCGACTCCGGAGCCACCCATGTCTGACCGTGACCCCCTCGAGCAGCTCGCCCGCTTCGGCACGGGCGGGCCCGTCACGCCACTTCCTCCTGCCGAGGTACGCCGCCGCGGCGACCGCCGCCGGGTCCGGCGCACGGCGGTGTCGGCGGTGGCCGGCGTCGTCGCCGTCCTCGCCGTCGCCGTTCCCGCCGGCCTGTACGCCGCCCACGACAGCGGCATCCCGCCGGTCCCGCCGAGCGCCTCGACCTCCGCACGGCCGACCACGATTCCCGATGACTTCCCGCTCGACCGCGCGTCGGGCTACCTCGAGGGCGCGACGAAGATCGGTCCCAGCCGCGAAGCCGGCATGGAGTACCCCCTTCCCTGCGGCCGCACGGGAATCGAGAGCCGCCCGGCTGCTGACCAGCTTCGGTTCGAGATGCAGGGCGAGGAGTTCGTCGACCGTCGTGAGCTGCGGACCTTCGACAACCAGGCAACGGCGAGCGCCGTCATGGCCGAGATCGAGAAGTCCGTCCACGCCTGCCCGCTCGAACGCTCCGGTTCGGGGAGGGAACAGGCCTGGACGCCGCTTCGCGCGGAGACCGGCCTCGCGACGTACTCCTTCAGTCGCACCGTGCAGCCGATGGGCGGGTCGATCTACCAGTACACCCGGGTGGGCCGCGCGATCCTGACGGTCGTCTGGTCCGGCGAGGGCACCACACCCGAGGGGGCGCGGCGCGACATCGGCGAGCTCTCCCGGATCACCACGGCGATCGCACCGGAGATGTGCATCTGGTCCGACGCAGGCTGCGCGGAGAGGCCGTCCGATGGCGCGACGGGCGGGAGCACCAGCCCGGACCTCGTCTTCGGCCCGTACGGCGTGAACGGCCTCACGCTCGGCATGAGCGCCGCGGAGGTCCGCGAGACGGGGGCCGCGTCCGCGGTCCAGGGCTCGGCGCACGACGGCTGGAAGGAGGGCTGCCTCGCGGTGGACTACACGTTCACCGGCGACGACGAGCCCGGTGACGTCAACGGACGCATCTCGCCCGAGCAGGGCCTCGAGCAGCTCGTCGCCACCCGGGACATGCGGACGCCGAACGGCGTCGGCATCGGGTCGACACGGTCCGAGGTCGAGGCCGGCTTCGCCCACCTCGTCGGTGCCGGCGACGTCCTGTCCTCACCCGCCGGAGACGGCTCGTGGGCCTATGAGATCACGCTCACCGACGGCAGGGTCTCCCGCATCACGCTCGAGCTTCCTCGTCAGGACTGCGCGATCTGACGCCTGCCACGGGCACCTCGACCACACGGCGTACGGCGGGAAAGGCGAAGGCCCCCGGGTGAACCCGGGGGCCTTCGTCGTGGTGCTGGGTGAGGCTGGATCAGGCCTTGGGCTCGATGCCCATGCCGACCAGGATCTCGCGCGCCAGGGCAGCGGTGGCGGACGGCGTCTTGCCGACCTTCACGCCGACGGCCTCGAGGGCCTCCTGCTTGGCGGCAGCGGTGCCCGCGGAGCCCGAGACGATGGCGCCGGCGTGGCCCATGGTCTTGCCCTCCGGGGCGGTGAAGCCAGCGACGTAGCCGACGACCGGCTTCGTGATGTTGGCCTTGATGTAGTCGGCCGCCCGCTCCTCGGCGTCGCCACCGATCTCACCGATCATGACGATCAGCTTGGTGTCGGGGTCCTCCTCGAACGCCTGGAGGGCGTCGATGTGGGTGGTGCCGACGATCGGGTCGCCGCCGATGCCGATGGCGGTCGTGAAGCCGAAGTCCTTCAGCTCGTACATCATCTGGTAGGTCAGCGTGCCCGACTTGGAGACGAGACCGACCGGGCCGGAGCCGGTGATGGTGTGCGGGGTGATGCCGGCCAGGGAGACCTCGGGCGTGATGATGCCGGGGCAGTTCGGGCCGATCATGCGGGTGGACTTGCCCTGCAGGTACGACCAGACCTCGGCCGTGTCCTGGACCGGGACGCCCTCGGTGATCACGACGATCAGCGGCATCTCGGCGTCGATCGCCTCGATGGCCGCGGCCTTCGTGAACGCCGGCGGGACGAAGAGGACGGACACGTTGGCGCCCGTCTCCTTCATGGCCTCGGCGACGGTGCCGAACACGGGGAGCTCGACGTCGTTGCCGTCCTTGTCCTTGTGGGACACGGTCGTGCCGGCCTTGCGGGCGTTGACGCCACCGACGATCTCGGCGCCGGAGTCGAGCATGAGGGCGGTGTGCTTCGCGCCCATGCCGCCCGTGATGCCCTGGACGATGATCTTGCTGTCAGCGTTGAGGTAGATGCTCATTGTTCTTCTGAATCCCTATCTCAGGCGTTCGCCAGCTCGGCGGCCTTGTCGGCCGCGCCGTCCATGGTGTCCACCAGCGTCACGAGCGGGTGGTTCAGCTCGTTGAGGATCTGACGACCCTTCTCGACGTTGTTGCCGTCGAGGCGGACGACGAGCGGCTTGGTGGCCTTGTCACCGAGGAGCTCGAGGGCGCCCTTGATGCCGTTGGCGACCTCGTCACACGCGGTGATGCCACCGAAGACGTTGACGAAGACGGACTTGACCTGCTCGTCGTTGAGGATCACGTCGAGGCCGTTGGCCATCACCTGGGCGTTGGCGCCACCGCCGATGTCCAGGAAGTTGGCCGGCTTCACGCCGCCGTGGTTCTCGCCGGCGTACGCGACGACGTCGAGGGTGCTCATGACGAGACCCGCGCCGTTGCCGATGATGCCGACCTGGCCGTCGAGCTTGACGTAGTTGAGGCCGAGCTCCTTGGCCTTCGCCTCGAGCGGGTCGGCCTCTTCCTTGATCTCGAAGGCCTCGTGCTCCGGGTGGCGGACCTCGGAGGCGTTGTCGTCGAGCGAGACCTTGCCGTCGAGCGCCTCGAGCTTGTCGCCCTCGAGGCGGGCCAGCGGGTTGACCTCGACCAGCGTGGCGTCCTCCTCGACGAAGACCTTGTACAGGTTCTCGATCATGGTGACGGCCTGCTCGAAGACGGCCTCGGGGAAGCCGGCCTCCGTCGCGATCTCGCGCGCCTTGGCAGCATCGACGCCCTTGCCGGGGTCGATCGCGATCTTCTTGACGGCGTCGGGGTTGGTCTTCGCGACCTCCTCGATCTCGACACCACCCTCGACGGACGCGATGCAGAGGTACTGGCGGTTCGACCGGTCCAGCAGGAACGAGAAGTAGTACTCCTCCTGCGGCGGCGTCGCCGGGGTGACCAGGACGCGGTTGACCGGCAGGTCCTTGATGGTCAGGTTGAGGATGTTGGTGGCGTGCTCGAACGCCTCATCCGGGGTCTTGGCGATCTTGACGCCGCCCGCCTTGCCGCGGCCGCCGGCCTTGACCTGAGCCTTGATGACGGTCACGCCACCCAGCTGCTCGGCCGCCTTGCGCGCGTCCTCGGCGGTCTCGACGACCACACCGAGGGTGGTGGTCACGCCGTGCGTGGCGAAGAGTTCCTTCGCCTGGTACTCCATCAGGTCCACGATCCACCCAGTCCTTGTCGTTGCGTATGAGTCCGGGGATTCCTTCGAGGCACAGTAGACCCGCCGTACGCCGAACGGCCATGTGGACCCCATCATGGACGCGAAACGTGCTGGATCCCACACGCGACCTCACGACCTCACGTCGTACGGCTTGATCCTGCGCCTGACGGGCGTTCACGAATGCACAACCAGGGAGCGCCGCTCTCCGATTTATCTCCACATGCTGCCCCCGCAGATTGGGTAGGCCGCGAGGGTTTCGCCTAGAGTCGTGCCCGCTGTCTCGTTCCCGACCAGAGGATTTCACTGATGGGCGACCACCGAGCACCCCGTGGTGCACGCGTTGCACAGCGCGGTGACGTCACGACCTCGTCGACCTACGCGGGTGCCGGCAAGCGCAGGGCTGCCACGCACGCCGCGCCGCGCAGCTCACTCGTGGGCGGTCTTCCGTCCGCTCCCGTCCTCCTCGGCGTCGCAGCCCTCTCGGTCTCCGCGACCGGCGCGGTGAGCGCCGCCGCAGCCGACGGCAACCACGTCACCAACGACGCCGCCCCCGCGCGTTACTCCGCGCCGGCCAACGCCCTCGGCGGCGAGAGCGTCGTCTCCTCCTCCTCCCTCGAGCAGGAGCGCGCCGAGCTCGTCTCCCGCGACTCCGCCCGCGACGCGCTCGCGACGGCCTCCTCGACGAAGCTCGAGAAGGCCGCCGAGGAGCAGGCACAGGAGCGCGACACCGCGCTCGGCCAGCTCGCCAAGGCGGCGCACTCGCACGCCAGCGAGCTCGAGGCCGACCGCTGGATCCTCCCGCTCAAGCCCGGCAGCTACCGGATCAGCGAGGGCTTCGGCGAGGGCTACTCGTGGCGCGGCTACGGCCACACCGGCCTCGACTTCGCGACGCCGACCGGCAGCCCCGTCTTCGCCGTCTCCAACGGCACCGTCTTCGCCGCGCAGTACGCCGGCGGCTGCGGCTACATGGTCGAGATCCGCCTCGACGACGGCACCGAGATCAAGTACTGCCACAACTCCTCGCTGGCCACCTCGGTCGGCGCGAAGGTCCGGGTCGGCGACGTCATCGCCTACTCCGGCTCCACGGGCCACTCGACCGGCCCCCACGTGCACCTCGAGGTGCACCCCGGCGGTGGCGACGCGGTTGACCCGTTCGCCGCGCTGGTCGCCCACGGCGCCCAGCCGTAACGAGCGCCAGCGAGGCAGGCTGGACGCCTAGGCGACCAGCCGCCCGTGCTGCGTCATGAGCCGCGGCGGTGACGCTCGTCGTGGGCCCGCGCGTGCGAACTGACGTGTCGGCGCCCGGAGCGTGCGAGGACGCGCCGTCCCGGCGCTAGTGGCGGCCGGTCTCCGACGACGCGTGTGCGACGGGCTCGAACTGGAACGTCGAGTGCTCGACGTCGAACTTCGCGTGCAGCGCCTGCTGCACCTCGGCGAGCAGGGCGGCCGTGTGCCCGTCCTGGAAGCACCCGTCCTCGACGACCAGGTGGGCCGTCAGCGCGGGCAGCCCCGAGGTGATCGTCCAGGCGTGCAGGTCGTGGACGTCGAGTACGTGGTCGACGGCGAGCAGGTCCGCGCGGACCTCGGCCAGCTCGACGTGCTCGGGGGCGCCCTCGAGCAGCACCCGACCGGACTGGCGCAGCAGTCCCCAGGCGGCATGGAGCATCAGCACGACGACGAGCAGGGTGGCGATCGTGTCGGCCGGCATCCAGCCGGTGGTGAGGATGACGACGCCGGCGATCGCGGTGCCGATGAAGCCGTAGAGGTCGGTCAGCACGTGCTGGTAGGCGCCCTCGACGTTGAGGCTCGAGCGGTTGGCGCGGGCGAGCAGCGCGACCGCGGCGACGTTGACGACGCATCCCACGATCGCGACCACCACCACCGCCCCACCGGCGACGTCGGGCGGGTCGGCCAGGCGGCGTACGGCCTCGACGGTGAGCATGCCGGCCACGACGAGCAGGGTGATGCCGTTGACCGCAGCGGCGAGGATCTCGGCGCGCTTGAAGCCGTAGGTCCACACCAGGGACGCGGGCCGGGCGGCCAGGCGCATCGCCCAGAGCGCGGCGCCGATGGCGCCGACATCGGAGAGCATGTGCGCGGCGTCGGACAGCAGGGCGAGGGAGCCGGAGACGAGGGCGACGACGACCTCGCCGACCATGAAGGCCGCGAGGAGCCCGAGCGCGGACCAGAGCAGGCGCCGGTCTGCGTCAGCCGCGACGCCGTGCTGGTGGCCACCCCCGTGGTCGTGTCCTGCTCCCATGCCGCGAGTCTAGGGAGGCGACCTGAGTTCTCCCGCAGAAACCTGAGAGCCGCTACAGCTTCTCGACGGGCGCGTAGCGGAGCAGCAGCCGCTTGACGCCCTCGCTGCCGAAGTCGATCGAGGCGACGGCCTTCTCGGCGGCTCCGTCGACCGACACGACGGTGCCGAGACCGAAGGAGTCGTGGGTGACCCGGTCGCCCGGTGCGAGCGACGGGATCGCGCGCGCCTGCTTCTGCTTGGCAGCCGCGTCGAGGCGCAGCGCGGCCGACCCGAACGCGCGGCGCCCGCGGTCCGTCGCGGCGGAGCCGAAGGAGCCGCTGCTGCCGGTGCCCGAGCCCCACGTCGTGCCGGCGTCCTCGTAGGAACGACGGCGCCAGGAGGTCATCTCGGACTCGGTGCGCTTCCAGTCGACGAGGGTCGCCGGCAGCTCGTCGAGGAAGCGGGAGGCCGGATTGTGCGCGGGTGCGCCCCACGCCGAACGCTGGATGGCGCGGGAGATGTGGAGCCGCTGGCGCGCGCGGGTCAGGCCGACGTACGCCAGGCGGCGCTCCTCCTCGAGCTCGGGCAGGTCGCCCAGCGCGCGCATGTGGGGGAAGACGCCGTCCTCCATGCCGGTCAGGAAGACGATCGGGAACTCCAGGCCCTTGGCCGTATGGAGGGTCATCAGGGTGACGACGCCCTTGTCCTCCGCCTCGGGCGACTCGGGGATCTGGTCGGAGTCGGCGACGAGCGCGACCCGCTCGAGGAAGTCGCTGAGACCGGGCGAGACGGTGCCGGCGTCGACGTCGGCAGGGTCCGCGGACGGACCGGCCTGCGGGTCGTCGCTGAACTCGCGGGCGACAGCGACGAGCTCGGCGAGGTTCTCCACGCGGGTCTCGTCCTGCGGGTCGTCGGACGCCTCGAGCTCGGCGAGCAGGCCGGAGCGGGTCAGCACCGTCTCGAGGATGACGTCGGCCCGCTCCCCCGCCGCCACCATCGACTGGAGCTCCTGGACCATGTCGGTGAAGCCGCGGATCGCGTTGAGCGAGCGCGTCGCGATGCCCGCGGCCTGGTCCGCCCTGACCAGCGCCTCCCAGAAGGTCACCCGCTCCCGCTCGGCGTACGCCGCGACGCAGGCCTCCGCGCGGTCGCCGATGCCCCGCTTGGGGGTGTTGAGGACGCGGCGCAGGGAGATCTCGTCGGCCGGGTTGGCCAGCAGCCGCAGGTAGGCCAGCGCATCGCGGACCTCCTTGCGCTCGTAGAACCGGACGCCGCCGACGACCTTGTAGGGCATGCCGTGGCGGATGAAGATCTCCTCGAACACACGGCTCTGCGCGTTGGTCCGGTAGAAGACCGCGACGTCGCCGGGCTTGAAGTCGCCGGTGTCGACGAGGCTGTCGATCTCGCGGGAGACGAAGCGGGCCTCGTCGTGCTCGTCGTCGGCGACGTAGCCGACGATCTTCTCCCCCATGCCCGCGTCGGACCAGAGCCGCTTCACCTTGCGGCCCTTGTTGTTGCTGATGACGGCGTTGGCCGCCTCGAGGATCGTCTGGGTCGAGCGGTAGTTCTGCTCGAGCAGGATCGTCGTGGCGTCGGGGAAGTCCTGCTCGAAGTCGAGGATATTGCGGATGTTGGCGCCGCGGAACGCGTAGATCGACTGGTCGGCATCGCCGACGACCATCAGCTCGGCCGGCTCGATCCGCTCGCCGCCGCTCGTGCCTTCATCCATCGGGTCCGCGCAGAGCTGGTGGATCAGGGCGTACTGCGCGTGGTTGGTGTCCTGGTACTCATCGACCAGCACGTGGCGAAAACGCCTCCGGTAGACCTCGCGCACGTCGGGGAACGCCTGGAAGAGGTGGACCGTCGTCATCAGCAGGTCGTCGAAGTCGAGGGCGTTGGCCTCGCGCAGCCGCCGCTGGTAGTTGACGTACGCCGAGGCGTAGGCGCGCTCGAAGTCGTTGCTGGCGTCCTTCGCGGCCTCGTCGGGGTCCTTCAGCTCGTTCTTCTGGGTGGAGACCCAGTTGAGGACGGCGCGCGGCTGGTACTTCTTCGGGTCGAGCTCGAGGTCGTTGAGGACCAGCTGCATCAACCGCTTCTGGTCGGCGGCGTCGTAGATCGAGAAGTTGGACTTGAAGCCGAGCTTGTCGGACTCCTTGCGCAGGATCCGCACGCAGGCGGAGTGGAAGGTCGACACCCACATGACGCGGGCGCGCTTGCCGATCAGTTCCTCGACCCGCTCCTTCATCTCGGCCGCTGCCTTGTTGGTGAAGGTGATCGCGAGGATCGAGCCCGGGTGCGCCTTGCGCTCCTGGACCAGCCAGGCGATGCGCCGGGTCAGGACGCGCGTCTTGCCGGAGCCGGCACCGGCGACGACGAGCAGCGGCCGGCCGGCGTGGATGACCGCGGCCCGCTGGGGCTCGTTGAGCCCCGCGAGGAGGGCGTCGCGACCCGGCGTGGGAGCAGGCGCGACGGACTCGAGTCCCGGGATCGGGAACGACGACTGGCCGGGGATGGGAAAGCTGCTCATGCTGCGCCCAGCCTACGGGCGCGCACCGACAGGCCCGGCGCCCGCCCGTGTGGGTGTCAGCGCCAGAGGACGGCGACGCACACGTTGGCCACCACGAGGCCCGTGACCAGCCAGTAGAGGGCGTCGCTCAGGCCCTTGCGGCGGCGCGCCTCGAGGAGGCCGACGACGACGAGCGCCACGAGGAGCTTCACGCCGAGCTTGGCGTTGTTGACGTCGGCGGAGTCGTCGGCCGACACGAGACCGGCCAGGGCGAGGCCCGCGAGGAAGACGATGCGGGCGCCCCAGATCGTGGAGGTGTGGATCGCCTTCCGGGTCGCCTTCGCCTGGCCGAGCAGGCCGCCGAGGAGTGCCGCGAAGGCGCAGAGGTGAACGACCAGGATGAGGTGACGCACGAAGTCCATGACCGGAGCCTAGACGACCCTCACCCGACCGGTGTGCGGGGCGTTGGCTCCGCCGACGACCGCGTCCCACGACGCAGCCAGTACGTCGACCGCGGCCCGTAGCTCCTCGGCGGGCCGGGTCCACGGCAACCGGACGAAGCGCTCCAGTCCGCCCTCGACGGCGAACGCCGGCCCGGGGGCGATCGACGCGCCGCGGCGTTCGGCCTCGGCCGCGAGCGTGCTCGAGACCGGGGCCGGGAGCTCGACCCACAGGCAGAGCCCGCCGGCGGGCACGCGGAAGCGCCAGTCCGGGACCCGCTCGTGCAGCGCCGCCACCAGTGCGTCCCGCTGATCGCGCAGCCGGTCGCGCTGGACCGACGCGATCGGCTCGGGGTCGGCCAGCACCCGCGCCAGCACCAGCTGCTCCAGCAGCGGAGCGCCGAGGTCGAGGCCGAGGCGGGCCGAGGTGAGCTGCTCGATCCGCTCCCGCGGGGCGCGGATCCAGCCCAGCCGGAGGCCGCCCCAGAACTGCTTGCTCGCCGAGCCGACCGTGATTGCGTCGGGCAGGAACGACGCGAAGGGCGGGGGCATCTCGACGGCGTCGAGGGAGAGCGCCTGGTGCGCCTCGTCGACGATGGCGACCACCCGGTTGCGGCGCAGCGCCGCGGCGTACGTCGCCCGCTCGTCGGTGGTCATGACGTGACCGGTGGGGTTCTGGAAGTCCGCGAGGACGAAGGCCGCGCGCGGCGCCGTCTGCCGCACGGTCGCGACCATGCCGGGGATGTCGAAGCCCGCCGCGTCGACCGGCGAGGTGACCAGCCGGGCGCCGCGGCTGGCGAGGGCGCTGGTCGCGTTGGGGTAGACCGGGCTGTCGACCACGACGCGATCGCCCGGCGAGGTGACCGCCTGGGCAGCGATCGCGGTGGCCGAGAGCGCGCCCGGCGTCACCAGGATCTGGTCGGGGTCGGTGGGCAGGCCGCGCGCGGCGTACGCGCTGGCGATCTGCTCCTGCAGCGCGGGCAGGCCCGCGGGGAAGTATCCGTGCCCACCGAGGTACGCCGGCAGCTCGGCCACCGCCGCCTCGTAGTGCGCGGCGAGGCCCGTCGGGGCGCTGCCCGCGGCGCAGTTGAGGTCGATCAGCTCGGTGGTGCCGGGCAGCGGGGCGAGGCCGCGGTCGAGGGTGGCCCGGCGTCCGCCCGGCAGCCGCGTGAAGGTGCCCGCTCCGGTGCGCGCCTCGGCGAAGCCGCGCTCGCGCAGGTCGGCGTACGCGCGGGTGACGGTGGTGCGGCTGACGTCGAGGGCGACGGTGAGGTCGCGCTCGCTGGGCAGCCGTGCCCCGAGCGGGATCCGGCCCTCGCCGATGAGCATGCGCAGGCAGTCCGAGAGGCCCGCGTAGGCGGGGCTGCGGTCGAAGTCACCCACCAAGGTGGCTACGCGTCCGGCCGACATCACTGCACTCATGCAGGCCACTATCCACCGATTGGCTATTTCCTACAAGGCCGATTCCGGTCATCGTGGAGTCATGACCGCGATCGTCCCGCCCACCACCCTCACCGAAGCCACCGTCGTCGCGCCCACCCCCGCGCCGCGGCGTGCGCTCGCCACCCTCACCCCGCGCGAGCAGCTCCGTGCTGGCCGGCTGCCCCGGCGCCTGGTCCAGCTCGTCGTCGGGCTGTGGATCTACGGCGCCTCGATGGCCATGGTGATCCGCGGCGCGCTGGGCCTGGACCCGTGGGACGTCTTCCACGCCGGCGTGATGGCCCACGTCGGGCTGAGCTTCGGCGAGGTCGTCATCGTGGTCGGCTTCCTGGTGCTGCTGCTCTGGATCCCGCTGAGGCAGATGCCCGGCCTGGGCACGCTCGCCAACGTGGTCCTGATCGGCGTGGCCACCGACGCGACGCTGGCGATGCTCGCCGCCCCCGAGGGGCTCGCCGCCCGCGGCGCCCTCCTCGTCGGCGGCATCGTCCTCAACGGCCTCGCCGGCGCCCTCTACATCGGCGCCCAGCTCGGCCCCGGCCCGCGCGACGGGCTGATGACCGGCCTCGCGCGGCGTACGGGTCGCTCGATCCGGCTGGTCCGCACCAGCCTCGAGGTGACCGTGCTCGTCGCCGGCTTCCTGCTCGGCGGCCAGGTCGGCCTCGGCACCGTGCTGTACGCCGTGGGCATCGGCCCCCTCGTGCAGCTCTTCCTGCCGTGGACGATCGTCGAGCTCGAGACCGAGTAGGCGCAGCAAGGTCAGAGCAACCGGCGGTCCGACGCCCAGCGCGTGAGCTCGTGGCGGCTGGACAGCTGGAGCTTCCGCAGCACCGCCGACATGTGGGTCTCGACGGTCTTGACCGAGATGAAGAGCTCGGAGGCGACCTCCTTGTAGGAGTAGCCGCGGGCGATCAGCCGCATCACCTCGCGCTCGCGCTCGGTGAGCCGGTCGAGGTCCTCGTCGACCGCGGCGACCTCGATGGTGCCGGCGAAGGCGTCGAGGACGAAGCCGGCCAGGCGCGGCGAGAAGACCGCGTCGCCCCCGGCCACCCGGCCGATCGCGCTGACCAGCTCGGGCCCGGTGATCGTCTTGGTGACGTAGCCGCGGGCGCCGGCACGGATCGTGCCGATCACGTCCTCGGCGGCGTCGCTCACCGACAGCGCCAGGAAGCGCGTGGCCGACGGGCCGACCCGGCGCATCACCTCGGCGCCACCGCCGCCGGGCAGGTGCACGTCCAGCAGCACCACGTCGGGTGCCTGTGCGAGGACCGCCGCGACCGCCGTGTCGACGTCCTCGGCCTCGGCCACGACGTCGACCGACGGGGCCGCCGCCAGCTCGGAGCGGACGCCGGCGCGGAACATCGCGTGGTCGTCGACGATCAGCACTCGGGTGCTCATGACTTGTCCTCCCGTGTCATCTTCAGCACCACCTCGGTGCCCTCCCCCGGACGCGACGTCACGCGGGCCGTGCCCCCGTGACGCTCCATCCGGTCCACGATCGATCCGCGTACGCCGTGGCGGTCAGCGGCGACCGCGTCGGGGTCGAAGCCCCGGCCACGGTCCTTCACGAAGACCTCGAGCTGCGACGGCGACACCTCGGCGTACACGTCGACACGGCCCGATCCGGCGTGCTTCGCGGCGTTGACGACCGCCTCGCGCGTGGCCAGGAGCACCGGCTGGGTGCGCTCGTCGAGCACCAGGTCGCCGACGGTCACGACCTCGACGGTCACGTTGTGATCGGCCTCCACCTCGGCCGCGAGCGCGGCGAGCGCCGCCGACAGCGACCCCGACGGAGCGGTCTCCTCGAAGAGCCAGGAGCGCAGGTCACGCTCCTGGGCGCGGGCGAGCCGGGCCACCTGGGCCGGGTCGGCGCTGTTCTTCTGGATCAGCGCGAGGGTCTGCAGCACCGAGTCGTGCAGGTGGGCTGCGACGTCCGCGCGCTCCTGCGAGCGGACTCGCTGGGCGCGCTCCTCGCCGAGGTCGTTGAGGAGCCGGACCAGCCACGGTCCGAGGACCAGCAGCACGCCGACGAGGCCGAGGCCGGTGGCGAGCAACACGTCGACGGCGACCGAGAGCCGGCCCGAGCGGAGCGCGAAGAGGACCAGGGCCGTGACCAGCATCAGCACGCCGAGGACGATCCGCGACCACGCCGCCCATCCGCCGTCGCCGACCAGCGCGCGCACCGGGTCGATGCGGCCGGTGCTGTCCCTCCACCGCTCGCGGCTCGACTCGTCGGCCTGCCGCCAGATCAGCGCCACGCCGCCGAGGCCGAGCACGAGGATCCACAGCACGAGGCCCGTGCCGAGCACGAGCTGCGCCACGAAGAGCGCGCCGATGCCCAGCGCGGCCAGCGCGACCGCAGGGCCGACGTCGGCGAGGCCGCGTCGCGTCGTACGCCGGCCACCGCGCTCGGCCGCGGCCAGGCCGGGGGCCGGCTCGGCGGAGGGAGCGGTGGGCAGCCGGAGCCAGAGGGCGGCGTACAGCAGGATGCCGGCGCCGTTGGCGGCCGCCAGCAGCGCGAAGCCGATGCGGACCCGGCTGACCGGCCAGCCGAGGTGCTGCGCGACGCCGGCCGCGACACCGCCGAGGAAGCCCGCCTCGGGGTCGCGGTAGGCGCGGCGCGGCTCGTACGTGATCATGGTGCGGCCATCGTGGCACGCGCGGGGGCGCCGCGGGATCGGGATCGCCCCCGACCCGACCCCGAGGTGGCCCGGGCACCCCCGGCGCAGGTTCAGGGTCGTCCCCGATGGTCGGGAGCCCGCCGCCACGGAAGGCTGGGGCCCATGGACGAGAACACCCCTCCCCCGGCCGGCGACACCCCGCCGCCCCCGCCCGGACCCGCCGCCCCTCGCGGTGACGACGGCCCACGGGTCTCCGCCTCCGACGTCCGCGACGTCGCGCGACTGCGCCGCAGCACCACCGACCGCCACGTGGCCGGTGTCGCAGGTGGCCTGGCCCGCCACCTCGACGTCGACCCCATCCTGATCCGGGTCGGCTTCGTCGTGCTGACGATCTTCGGCGGCACCGGCCTCTTCCTCTACGGCGCGCTGTGGATCCTGCTGCCCGACGACAACGAGGGCGACCGGGCGATGATCGACCTCGACCCGCGCAACCGCTCGCTCGCGGTGCTCGTGGTCGGCGCACTCGCCGCGGTCGGCTTCCTCGGCGACGTGCTCGGCTTCCGCGGCGACCACGACGGCTTCTTCTTCCCGGCGATCCCGCTGCTGGTCGTGGGGGCCATCGCGTTCGTCGTGCTTCGCAAGCGCGAGTGGCGCCGGGCCCAGCGCCTCGCCGGCGGCCAGCCGGCGCGACAGCCCTGGGAGGCGACGTACGCCGCCGGGCCGAAGGCCGCCTTCGAGGCCGACGTGCACGCCAACCCGGAGAAGTACAAGGACATCAACGCCTGGAAGATGCAGGGCGACGGGAGCTCCGGCTATCGCTGGGTCCGCGACCCACGCAAGAAGGGCCCGCTCCTGTTCTGGATCGCGCTCCCGCTGATCGCCGTCGCGCTGGGCGTCCTCGGCGTCGTCGACCTCGGCGGCGCCCACGTCATCCCCGCGGCCTACCCCGCCCTTGCGCTGACCATCGTCGCCGCCCTGCTCGTGCTCGGTGCCTTCTGGGGCAGGGCGGGCGGGCTGATCCTGCTCGGCGTGCTGCTGGTGCCGATCACGACGGTGACGACCGTCGCAGACCACATCGACGGCAAGGACGTGCGCTTCGCGCCGCTGAGCACCTCCCAGATCCCGGCGGACGGCTACACCTCGGACGTCGGCAAGCTGGTCGTCGACCTGACCCGTCTGGAGGACCCGCAGGCGCTCGACGAGAAGGTCGTCGTCAGCCACATCAACGTCGGTGAGCTCGAGGTGATCGTGCCCGACGACGTGACCGTCGAGGCCGAGGCGCAGGTCGACGGCCCCGGCGGCATCGACCTCCTCGGCCACGCCGGCGGTGGCATCGACATCAGCAACAGCGTCACCCAGGCCGCCGGCCCCGACGCACCCACCTGGCACATCGTCGCGACCGCCGACATCGGCCACATCATCGTCAGGAGCAAGTGATGAACGACCAGACGACCGTGATCCCGCCGCTCCCCGACGAGGCACCGGAGACGACGCCCCGCGGCGGACGGCACCCCGTCAACATCGGCCACCTCGTGATGGGCCTTGCCTTCGCCGGCCTGCTGACCGTGTGGGCGCTCTACGTGAGCGACACCGTGCCGCAGGACGACCTGCGCTGGCTGCTGCCGGTGCCGTGGCTGCTCGGTGGCGGCGCAGGCCTCGTGGCCGCGGTGCTCACGCAGCGCAAGCGCCTCTGAGCCACGCGCGACTCCCCACCGCGGGTCAGCGACGCACGGGGAGGCGGCGGCGAGCGCGGGTGGCGAGCGCAGCGAGGTACTCCTCGCGGGCAGCGAGAACGAGGTCGGGGTTGTCGGTGATCAGGCCGTCGGCGCCGGCCTCGAGCAGCAGCCGTGCCTCCCCGGCGAGGTCTCCGTGGTGGCCCGGGGTGTCGTCGGAGCGGAGCTCGACGGGCAGGAAGCGGTTCTCCACGCGCAGCGTCCAGACGTGGACCGTCAGCCAGCGGCTGTGCGCCTTCGTGACCAGCTTCGACACCTTGCGGGTCCGGCCCGCGTCGTCGCGGGGCAGCACCATCTCCTTGTGCACGCCCACACCCCCGGCGTACGTCGCGATCTCGGCGAGGCCCGCGGGCTTCGCCATCTCCGCGTACGTCGTGGGGTCGCCCGCCGCGACGAGGTCGGCGGGGCGGCCCTTGCGGTCGAGCAGCTGGATGACCGCGACCGGCGACTGTGCGGCGACCTGGCGCAGCACGGTCGTCTCGAAGCTCATCACCGTGACGCGGGAGCGCGCGTGGTCGACGCCGTGGTCCCGCAGGGTGGCGAGCAGCGGCGGCACCACGTCGAGCCCGCGGGCTGCGTAGTGGGCGGCGTGCTTGACCTCGACGAGCACGCCGACGGTGCGGCCGAGCAGGCGCGACTCCAGCTCGACGAGCGTGAGCACCTCGTCGAGGCTCGGGATCGCGAGGCGGCCGTGGAACTCGGTGTTGGCGCGACGGACCTTGCGGAACCGCTCGCGCGCCCGGAGGGTGCGGAGCTCGGCGAAGGTGAAGTCCTCGACGAACCAGTCGTCGTGCTCGTGGCCGTCGACGGTGCGGACCGTCCGCCGGTCGGCGAACCCGGGGTGGTCGGCGACGTCGGTCGTGGCGAAGAGCGTGGCGTCGTGGCGGGCGACGAGGACACCGTCCTTCGTCGGGACCACGTCGAGCTCGATGTCGTCGGCGCCCATCCGGATCGCGAGGCGGTAGGCCTCGAGCGTGTGCTCCGGGCGCTGGCCGCTCGCTCCGCGGTGGCCGGCGACAGCAGGGGTGGGGACGAGGCTGCGTCCCAGCTGCGTGTTCACCCCACCTTGGTCGCACCCCCACACCAACCCCGGGTGACGTCCGGGTGTCGGGTGTGGGGGCGCGAGGTGTCAGTTCTGCTTGCCGGCGGGGCGTGAGGCGAGCAGCAGGAGGCAGAAGACGACCACCGCGACGGCGACGCCCGCGACCAGCAGCAGCGGGTCCAGGCCCGATGTGCTCTCCGGCGTGACGCCGGCCGTGGTCGGTGCGGGTGCCGTCGTGGCCGACGGGGCTGCCGCGACAGTGCCGTGTGCCGTGCCGGCCTTCCCGGCCTTCTGCGGTGCCGCGGTCGTCGGCGTACCGGCGGGGGTGGTGGGTGCGGTCGTCGGCATCGCCGCCATCGCGTGGGTCGGCGCTCCCTGCGTCGGCTGCGGCGTCGGCGCGGGCTTCGCCTTCACGGTGAGCGTGCCGTGCATGTCGGGGTGGACGCTGCAGACGTAGGAGTAGGTGCCCGGCGTGCCGAGCGTGTACGACCACCGCTGGCCCTTCTGCAGCATGGGCGACCGGAACGTCGCCGGTCCGGACGTCACGACGACGTCGTGGGGCGCCTCGTCCTGGTTGACCCAGGTGACGGTGTCGCCCTGCTGGACGGTCAGCGCGCCGCTGCCGAACTGGTACTGCTTGATCGTCACCGTGTACGCCGCGGCGTGGGCCGGCGCGGCGCCGAGGCCGAGCGACAGCAGCGCCACGGCGAGGGCGGCAAGGAGGGCGGTGGCGGTGGGGCGGCGGGTGTTTCGCATGGAGTCAGCTCCCGGGAGGGGTCGGGCGGGTGATACTGGTCGGCGGTGGTCCGGCCGTCTGCGATACGGCCGGACCACCGCCTGCTCTCAGTGCTGCGCGCTGGGCTGCGCGGGGCTCAGCAGCCCGAGCCGCTCAGCGGGGCGAGCATGTTGCCGATCAGGACGGTGTGCGTCTTGACGTACTGGTCGAGCTTCGCGATGTCCGCCACCTGCTCGGTCGGCGACTCGCCCAGGTGGCCGGCGTACACGTGCTGCAGGAAGACGTCGAGCGCGTCCTCGCCGCCACCGACCAGCGGGGCGATCATGTTGCCGATCAGCACCGTGTGGGTCTTCGTGTACGGGTCGATGTCGAGCGCCTGCATCACCTGGTCGAGCGGGGACACCTGGAGGTGCGCCGCGTAGAAGTGCTGCAGGAAGGCGTCCGCTGCGACCTTGGCGCCGGTGCACTCCGACGACGGGGTCGGCATGGGCATCGGGGTGGTCGGCGTGGACGTCGGCGTCGGCGTGGGGTGCGCCGTCGGGGTCGGCGTCGGGTGGCCGGTCGGGGTGGGCGTGGGCGTCGGGTGCGTGGTCGGCGCCGGGGTCGGCGCCGGCGTAGGCGCGGTGCCCGTGACGACCAGCGTCGCCTTCATGTCCGGGTGGACGGCGCAGTAGTAGGAGTAGGTGCCCGGCTTGGTGAAGGTGTAGGTGAAGCTCTCGCCCTTGGAGAGGTTGCCGGAGTTGACCTTCTCCGGACCGGACGTGACGGTCACCGTGTGCGGCGCCGTGTCCATGTTGGTCCAGGTGACGGTGTCACCGGCCTTGATCGTGAGCGACGCGGGCGAGAACGCGTAGCCCTTGATCATCACGGTGTGGGTGGTCGTCGCCGCGGACTGCCGGAGCACGTCGGTCGAGGCGACGCCGCGGGCCTGGAGACCGGCGAACGAGAGCGCCGCCGCGACGAGCGCCGCGAGCAGCAGGAGCCACACGCCGCGACGGCCACCGGCGAGGGTGGAGCCAGAGATCAGGGTGCCTGGATTCATCGTTGGTTCTCCTCAGCTGAGGGCCAGGTGGGTGCTCCGCCGACTGCGACTTCGGCCAGCACCCGGAGGGCCCGGGGTGGGTTGGCGATCAACAGCCGACGAGCGGCGTGATCATGTTCTGGGCCATGACGGTGTGGGTCTTGACGTACTGGTCGGGGTCGGCGAGGTCGGCGACCTGCTCGGTGGGCGACTCGCCCAGGTGGGCGGCGTACACGTGCTGGAGGAAGGAGTCGCTGCTGCCCTCGAGGCCACCGACGAGCGGCGCCAGCATGTTGCCGAGAAGGACCGTGTGGGCCTTCGTGTAGGCGTCGACGTCGGTCGCGTCGGCGACCTGCTGGCCCGGCGACGTCGCCAGGTGGGCAGCCTGGAGGTGCTGCATGAACGCGTCGGCCGCGGGCTTCGCCCCGGCGCACTCCGACGTGGCAGCGGGGGCGGCCATCGGCATCGCCATGGCCTTCGGAGCGGCCTTGGGCGCCACCGGCACCGCGGCCGGTGCCGCTGCAGCGGGCGCCGCAGCCGGAGCGGGGGCGAGCGCAGGGAGCAGGCCGGCGACGGGGACCGACGCGGACTGGTTGACCAGGCTGGCCGGGGACGCCGGGGCGCCGTGGGTGAGCGCGAAGAACGACAACGAGGCTCCTGCCCCTGCCAGCGCCGCCGCGGTCACCAGGGCACCCCGGCGACCCGAGGTCCCGATCATGGACAGTGAACTCATCTTGATTTCCTTTCAGAGGGGATTCACACACCGGGGCTGGACGTGACCAGCACGCTGGCCGCCCCGAGAACTGCCAGGACGAGCGCGCTCTCGGCGGCCACGGAGGCCGTGAGAGGGCGGACGTTCCCGGTACGCCTGCCGGACGACCCGACGCTGCGGTCGAGCCATCGCTTGCTGAAGAGCGCGGCGGTCAGCACCAGGCCGAAGAGGCCGAGCTTGAGCGCGAGCACGCGGCCGTAGTGGGTCGTGAAGAGCACGCCCGGGCCACCGGCGACCTGCCACAGCAGGATCACGCCGGAGCCGACGATGAGCGCGACGGAGACCTGGGCGACCACCGAGAAGCGGCCGACGATGCGGCGTACCTCTGCGGGCCCGGAGGACGGGATCAGGCAGCTGAGCACGACGACGAGCCCGCCGAACCAGGCGCTGATCGCGACCAGGTGGAGCAGGTCGGCCAGCGTGGCCCAGCCGCTCGACGCCTCGGCCGCGTGGCCGCTCATGCCGGTCGCGCGGAGCATGCCGCCGGCGACGACGAGGGCACCGACGCGCCACGGCAGGCTGCGCGCCGTCGCGGCACCGCCCTGTGCCAGGGCCACGACGACGACCGACGCGAGCAGCCAGAGCAGGACCAGCACCGCGACGGGCCGGCCGTAGTCCTCGCCGAGCGGTCCGTGCAGGGCGCCGTCGAGGGAGATGTGGCCGTCGATGCGCCAGAGCACGAGGCAGGCCGAGGCGAACGACGACAGCAGCCCGACCGTGACGGCACCGCCGAGCAGCAACCGCGTACGCCGTACGCCGGCGCCCGCGGGCCACAGGGCGGCGATGAAGAAGAGGCCACCGGCGAGCAGAGCGAGGGCGACGTAGCCGACGAGGCGGGAGGTGCGCGCCAGCCCGTCGACCACGCCGAGGTCGCGCGGCCCGGAGGCGGCTGCCTGCTGCTGGGTCGAGCTCGGGCTCGCAGCGGGGGTGCTGTCCGCGGTGCCGGCGGCGGCACGGACCGGCCAGGCCAGGCGGCCGTGGGTCTCGTGGCCGTCGGCCTCGTCGACCACGCGCCAGGCGAGCACCAGCTTCTCGGCCCTGGTCACGCCGCGCAGATCGACCGCGACAGCGTCCTCCTTGCCGGGGACCGCGGTCAGCGGAAGCTCATGGCCCGCGGTCGTGACGGTGACGTCGTGCAGCGAGACCGGCTCGCCGTAGGTCAGGACGACCTGCAGCGGAACGCCCTTGAGCCGGGTGCCCTGCGCCGGGTCGGTGTGCACGAGCTCGGTGTGTGCGGAGGCGGAGCCGGTCGAGCCGAGGACGAACCAGGCCGCGAGCAGCAGCGCCGCGAGCAGCGCGCCGCGGCGGAGGGTGCCGCGCCTGCTGGACCGGGTCATCGCGTGGCCTCACGGGTCGCGACCGTCGAGGTGGTCGTCTGGCCGGGCAGGCAGGGCGGTGCGCTCTTCTCGCCGCCGGTGAGGGGCGTCGTGAGCAGGTCGGTCACGGGAGCCAGCGAGCCGCTCAGGGTACCCGTCAGCGAGCCGGTGGAGCCGCTGCCGAGCAGGCCGCCGACGAGGCCGTCGACCGTGCCGGTGACGGACCCGGTGAGCGGGCCGGTGAGCGGGCCGGTGAGCGGGCCGACCAGGGGCAGGTCGGAGGCCGGCAGCGCCGCGAGGAGGTCGGCGCACGTGGGGTCGTCCTGCTCCGGCGCGGGCGCGGGGTCGTGCGCCTCCGGCGTCGGGGCAGGATGGACCGGTGCGGGCGTCGGCGCGCTGCCGGCACCGCCCATGTCCATCCCCGCCATGCCACCGCTCGCTCCGGCGTACGACGGGGAGGCCGGCATCGCCATCGCCGGCGCGTTGGCGGCGGGCGGGGCCGTCGTGGCCGGCGCAGCGACCTGCGGTGCGGGGGCAGGCTGCTCGAGGGTCGCCTGGGCGTCGTTGCGCACGGGCAGCCCCAGCCCCGACGCGTAGCCCAGCGCCACCACGACGGCACCTGCGAGTGCACTCGCGACCGCTGCCTCGCGGAGGTCGATCGCACCTGTTCTGAACCCGGTCACCGAGCTGTCCCTTCGTCAGGGCACCCGGATCCCGAGAAGTCACCGGATGCTCTTGTTGTTGGTCAGCCCTCCCACCTCGGACTCCCACCCGAGGCCCCTGCTTCAGAAGGAATCCTGTCCAGCGCTCGCTCCGCCGCGGTTACGTCGGCGCATCCCCGGGGCAACCTTTCGCGCACACATCGACCGGCCGACGTGCGCCGAAAGCAACGCTGACGACACCGGCCCGGCAGCCAGGCCCGCTAGACCAGCGGGAACGTGCAACAGCCATGCATCGGCCGTGTAACAGGGGTGGCGCGTGTGACGACCGCCTCCGGCGGACGCGCAGGACGGGTCAGTGCGCGACGGGGCAGGTGCGCACGGGCATCGCGTCGACACCGAAGACGATCGACGTCTGCCGGTACGCCGGGTCCCCGGCCAGGGCGAGGCGCGGGAAGCGCCGCGCAAGGGCGGGCAGGGCGACCTGCAGCTCGAGCCGGGCCAGCTCGGCGCCGACGCAGCGGTGGATGCCGTGGCCGAAGGCGAGGTGCGACGCCGGCTCGCGCGAGGGGTCGAAGCCCTCGCGGCCGTCATGGTTGGAGCCGGGGATGGAGACCATCACGACGTCGCCCTTGCGGATCCGCTGGCCGGCGACGACGACGTCCTGCTTCGCGAACCGCGGGAACGCCACCTGCACGACCGCGAGGTGGCGCAGCAGCTCCTCGACGACCGGCACCGGGTCCGCGCCGGAGGCGAGGGCGTCCCACCACTCCGCATGCTCGAGCAGGAGGCCGGTGCCGAGCGCGAGCATCGCGGCGCTCGTCTCCATGCCGCCGGTGAAGACGCCGTCGGCCACGCCGCCGAGCTCGTGGTCGGAGATCTCGGGGTGCTCGGCCACCAGACGGCCGATCAGCCCCGGCCCCGGCTCGATGCGCTGGCGCTCGGTGGCGCCGATGAGGAAGGTCCGCGAGCCGGAGATCGCACCGAACGCCCCCATGCCGCCCTGCGACACGTCGAAGCGGGCGCCGCCCAGCTGCCGGAAGACGGCCCGGTCGTCGAGCGGCAGGCCGAGCAGCTCGCAGATCACGAGGAAGGGCACGTCGAACGCGAACGTCGCGGCCAGGTCGACGGCGTCGCCAGCCTTGCCACGGCGGTCGAGCAGGTCGAGCTGCTCGTCGACGATCGAGGCGATCCGCGGACGCAGGGCCTCCAGCTTCCGCTTCGTGAACTCGGGCGCCACCAGCTTGCGCAGCGCCGTGTGCTCCGGCGGATCGGTGAACCCCAGGCCGCCGATGTCGCCGCCCGCGGCACCGCGCGCCCCGACGTACGGGCGGATGTCGGTGGAGTACGCCGTGGGCTCGGCGAGGACGGCACGCCCGGCCTCGGCGTCGGTCACCAGCCAGACCTTCAGGCCGAGCACGGAGGCGAGCAGGCGGATCGACTGCCCGTCGGTGAGCCGGGGGTCGATGTCGACGCCGTCACGCTGCAGCGGCCACGCGAGCGAGTCCGGCAGGCTGTCGAGGCGCGACAGGTCGAGCCTGCGGCTGCCGACACGTGCGGCGAGCCGGACCAGCGGAGCGGCGATTCCCATGGCCACATGCTGCCGTTTGCGACTGAGGAAAGGGTGAATTTCGCAAGGAACGGTCGGGCGCGGCGCGCCCACCGCTCACACCTCGCCAGGCGCGGTGGCCGCGACGTACTGGAAGAAGCCGTGGATCTCGCGGCTGACCTCGGTGAAGCCGGCAGCCTCGAGCCGGCCGGTCACCTCGGCCGGGCCGAAGACCCTCAGCCCCGACAGGCGCGCCACCTGGCCGGCCAGGCCGCGCACCACGTCCGGGGCGGTCGTCGTCATGATCGCCACCCGGCCGCCCGGCCGGACCACCCGCACGATCTCGTCCAGCGCCACGAACGGGTCCGGGATCAGGTAGAGCGCGCCGTAGCAGGCGACCCCGTCGAAGGCGTCGTCGCCGAACGGCAGCCGCAGCGCACTGCCCTCGACGTACGCCGTGCCGGGAGCGTCGTGGTCGCGCGCGGCCTGCCGCAGCATCGGCCGCGAGAGGTCGATGCCGAGGGCGAGGCCCGCGGGCGCGACCGCAGCGGCGTACGCGGTCGTGAAGTTGCCGGGACCGCAGGCGACGTCGAGCACGAGGTCACCCGGGCCGAGTCGCAGAGCCTCGACGGCCTTCGCCTTCTCGCGGAGCAGGTGCGGGAGGTCGAAGGCGTTCGCGCCGAGCCACCAGGCAGGCCGCCAGACGTGCTGGTAGACGGGGGCCAGGAGCGGGTGCTGCATCGCGCGTTGGGCAAGGCTCACCTCCGCACCGTAGACTGGCGCCACCTTGGAGGGGAGTATTCCTTCGCGGTGGTGTCGTCAGTACGGGCCCGGTGTGGCCCCGGTGCCATCGGTCCGCGCTCAGCGCCGGGCGGAAGAGACCTCCGGAGTCAGTCCTGCACACACTCCGGAGGAAGGGATATCTCCCATGGACGCACTTCTCGGCGACTCGGTCGCCTCCCCCACCGTCTGGCTCGTCACCCTGCTGGTGACGCTCGGCATCATCGTGGTCGACATCCTCGTGATCGGCCGTCGTCCCCACGAGCCCTCGCTGCGTGAGGCCTCGCGCCACCTCGCCTTCTACGTCGGCCTGGCCGTCGCCTTCGGCGTCGGCCTGTGGGTCTTCGCCGAGCCCCACGCGCTCTCTCCCAGCCCCGGCCCGGAGTTCTTCGCCGGCTGGCTGACGGAGTACTCGCTGTCGGTCGACAACCTCTTCATCTTCATCATCATCATGGCCAGCTTCGGCGTGCCCCGGCAGTTCCAGCAGAAGGCGCTGCTGATCGGCATCGTGCTGGCGCTCGTCTTCCGCGGCGTCTTCATCGTGATCGGCGCTGCGGCCATCGACCGCTGGAGCTGGGTCTTCTACCTGTTCGGCGCCTTCCTCATCTACACCGCGGCGAAGCTCGCCAGGGAGGGCGGCGAGGACGAGGACGAGTTCGAGGAGAACAAGCTCGTCGCCTTCGCCGAGAAGCGCCTGCCGGCCACCAAGGAGTGGAACGGCACGAAGGCCTTCGCGCGCATCGACGGCAAGCGCGTCATCACCCCGATGTTCCTGGTCATCCTCACGCTCGGCACGACCGACCTGCTCTTCGCGCTCGACTCGATCCCCGCGATCTACGGCCTGACGAAGGACCCCTACCTCGTCTTCACCGCCAACATCTTCGCGCTGATGGGCCTGCGCCAGCTCTACTTCCTCATCGGCGGCCTGCTCGAGCGGCTGATCTACCTCTCCTACGGCCTGGCCTTCCTGCTCGGCTTCATCGGCGTGAAGCTCGTGCTGCACGCGCTGCACACCAACGAGCTGCCGTTCATCAACGGCGGCCACCACGTCGCATGGGCCCCGGACATCCCGATCTGGCTCTCGCTCGTCGTCATCATCGGCACGCTCGCGGTCACCACCGTCGTCTCGCTCCTGGCGAGCGCACGGATGAGCGCCCCCGAGCGCGACGCCCTCACCGGCCCCCGCCGCGACTGGGAAGACGACTGACCCTCGGCCCTCCGCCGGGACGTCGCGTGATCGCGCGACGTCCCGGCTCCGGTGCGGGCCGCCCCAGCGCACGGGGGCCGCGTCGCGAGCGCATATCCGGATTTATTCCTAGTTATTGACTATGCTTACTTGTCATGAGCGCGTGTCGCATGGCGAGTCCCCTGTCCCCGCGGTGCCGGCGATGAGCCGCCGTCCGCTCGTCGCGGTCGTCGGCGCCGGAGCAGCCGGCACGCTGACGGCGCTCCACCTCGTGCGCGAGTCGGGGCGCCGCTCCACCCCGGTCGAGATCGTCCTCCTCGACCCGGCCGACCGCTGGGCCCGCGGCGTCGCCTTCGGCACCCCCGACGAGCAGCACCTGCTCAACGTGCCGGCGGCGGGCATGAGCGCCCTGCCCGAGGACCCCTCGCACTTCCTCCACTGGCTCCAGGGCCAGCAGCCCGACGCCCACGCGTTCACCTTCGCCAGCCGGCGTACGTGGGGGCGCTACCTCGACGAGCAGCTCACCGGCGCGCTCCGCGACGTCCTCGTCGAGACCACCGTGGAGCACGCCCGCACCACCGTCACCGCCGTACGCCGGGACGGGGCGCGGGCGCGCCTCTCCCTGGCCGGCCCTCCCGGCGGCGCGCAGGCAGGCGCCGCGGAGACCTTGCTCGCCGACGCGGTCGTGGTCGCAGCGGGCCTCCCCGCGACGGGCGATGCCTGGGCGCCCGAGGCACTGCGGGACTCGCCGTTCTTCGTGGCGGACCCGTGGGCGCCGGGCGCCCTCGACCCGGTCCGCCGTGACCGCACCGGCCCTGCCGACGTGCTGCTGGTGGGCACCGGCCTGACCGCGGTCGACGTCCTGCTCTCCCTCGCGGGAACCCGCGACGGCCGGCACCTGCAGGCGATCTCACGCTCCGGCGCGCTGCCCGCCTGCCATGCCGACCGCCTCAAGCCCGCGGTCATCCCGGACATCAGCGACTGGGGCGCGACGCTCACGGAGCTCCGCAACCGGGTCAGGCGCCACCTCGACGACGCCCGCTCGGCGAGCGGCGACTGGCGCCCGGGGATCGACGGCCTGCGGTTCCGCGTCGCCGAGCTGTGGCAGCGCCTGCCCGAGGAGGACCGACACACCTTCCTCACCCAGGACGTCGCCGCCTGGAACCGGCTGCGCCACCGCCTGCCCCGCGGGAGCCACGACCGGCTCGACGCGCTCGTCGGCTCCGGCGAGGTCACGCTCATCGCCGCCACTGTGCAGGCCGTGACCCCGCTGCCCTGCGGCGGGCTCGAGGTCACGACCTCCGACGGCACCGCGCGCGAGGTCGGCTGGGTGGTCAACTGCACCGGGCCACGCTCCGACGTCGGCGAGCTGGGCAACCCCCTGCTCGACGACCTGCTCCGCCCCCGCCTCGACGGCGCGCTCGCCGTGACCTCCACCGCTGGCATGGGCCTGCGCACCCGCGACGGCCGCCTCGTCGACGGCCGCGGGCGCAGCGACGCCCCGCTCTGGGCCCTCGGCGCGCTGCGCCGCGGCGAGCTGTGGGAGTCGACCGCCGTCCCCGAGATCCGCCAGCAGGCACTCGCCCTCGCGGTCTCGGTGCTCGAGGACGTCGCTCCCCTCCCGCGTCGCCTGGCCGACGGCACCTGGGTGCCGGGCCACCACCCCGTCGCCCGTCCACGGGACCCGCTCGGCCTCCCGCTGTCCACCACCGCCGAGGCCGCGGCCACCTTCAACGCCGGGCTCGAGCGGCTGATGCGGCTGCAGTCCGGCGCCGAGGACCTGTTCGCCGAGGCCGCCCGGCTCGACCCCGACTTCGCCCTCGCCCATGCCGCGCTCGCCCTCCTCGGCCACGAGGCCGGTGCCGCGACCGACGTCACCGCCGCCCTGGCCGCCGCCCGCCGCGCCGCGAAGCAGAACGCCGACGACCGCGAGCGCTCGCTCGTCAGCGTCGTCGGTCTCCGCGTCCGTGAGCCCCGCCGGGCCGGCGCGGACGCCCTGCGGCGCCACGTCGCGGCGTACCCGCGGGACGTGCTGGCGGTCTCCGCCGCCGTCCCGACGATCGCCTTCTCCGGCGTGATCGACGTGCAGCAGGACGTCTGGGCGCTCGTCGAGAACCTCGCCCCGGCGTACGGGGACCACTGGTGGTTCATCTCCCTGCTCGCCTTCGTCCGCCAGGACCAGGCCCGGTACGACGAGGCCGCGCTGCTCGCCGAGTCCGCCCTGTCGTGCGAGCCCGCGTCGGGCCACGCGGTGCACGCGCTCACCCACGTGCACTACGAGACGGGGCAGCACGAGACCGGACGGGCCTGGCTCGACCACTGGATCGATGCGAGCGGACGCAGCGCGAGCCACCGCGCGCACTTCGCCTGGCACGCCGCGCTCCACGACCTCGCGCTCGGCGACCTGGCCGCGGTCGAGGCACGCTTCGCGCGACAGCTCGCCGACGTGACCGGTGTGCGCGGGCTCGTCGACACCGCGTCGCTGCTCTGGCGGTGGCGGGTCGCCACGACGGAGTGGGAGCCCGAGCGCGGCGCTCCCCCGGCGGCCGGGTCCGTGCTCGCCGCCGTCGACCACGACCTGCTCGGCAGCCCGTCGACGCCGTTCATCGCGCTCCACGCGGCGGTCGCCCACGCGGCCAACCAGGACCCCGCGGCGCTCGACGCCCTCGGCGCCCGCTGCCGCCGCTCCCGCGACGCGGCGACCCGCAGCGTCGTCTCCCCCGTCTGCCAGGGGCTCGCCGACGTGCTCCGCGAGGAGTGGGACCCCGCCATCGAGCACCTCGCCGCCGCCCTGCCCGACCTCGCCACGGTCGGTGGCTCGGCCGCGCAGCGCGAGATCGTCGAGGAGACGCTGCTCCTCGCGCTCCACCGCAGCGGCCGGGTCCCGCAGGCCCGCGAGCTCCTCGAGGACCGCGTCACGCGCCGCCACTCCCCGCTCGACCGGCGCCGCCTCGAGCTGCTGGAGAACGAGAAAGCCGCCCTCCCTGCCTGAGCAGGGAGGGCGGCCTCGTCCGTGCAGCCGCGGCGGCCAGCCGTACGGCGTACGTCAGGAGCGCCAGCGGGAGAAGCGCCGCTCGAGCGCGACCAGCCCGTAGTTCACCCCCAGCCCGAGGAGGGACGTCGTGAGGATCGCGGCGTACATCTTCGGGATCAGCATGTTGTTGTTGGAGTAGCTGATCAGGAAGCCCAGGCCGGCGTTCGCACCGACCAGCTCGGCCGCGATGAGCACCAGGATCGCCGTCGCTCCCGAGATCCGGATGCCGGTGAAGATCGTCGGCACCGCCGCCGGGAAGACCACCTTGCGGAAGGTCGCCACCGGAGAGAGCCCGAGCACCTTCGCCGACCGCAGCAGCTGCGCGTCGACGGTGGCGACGCCGGCGATGGTCGACAGCAGGATCGGGAAGAAGCAGGCGAAGGTGATGATCGCGATCTTCGACGCCTCCCCGATGCCCAGGATGAGCGTGAAGACCGGCAGCAGGGCCAACGCGGCCGTGTTCCGGAAGACCTCCAGCACGGGCTGGAAGAACTCGCGCACCGGGCGGTACCACGCCACCGCGGCCCCGAGCGGGATCGCCAGCACCGTCGCCAGCAGGAAGCCGGCACCCGACCGGACCAGGCTGGCCTGGAGATGGCGCCAGAGCTCGCCGCTGACGATCAGCTGCCACCACGCCTCGAGCACCGTGCTGAGCGGAGGGATGAAGTAGGAGTCGACCAGCCCCACGCGGGGCAGGACCTCCCAGATGACGGCCAGCGTGACGAGTCCGCCGACCCCGCGGGCGACCGTGACCGCGCGGCGGCGGCCCCGGGAGACGCCGCGGGCGCGGACGGAGGCCTCCTGGCGCGGGTTGGGCCGGGCCTCGGTGCGCTCCTCGAGCAGGCTAGGCGACACGAGCGTCCTCCTTCGGGCGTGCGGGCGCGTGCTCCTCGCGGAGCAGCGTCCAGACCTCGTGCCGGTACGCCGCGAACTCGGCCGTCGCCCGCACGTCCCGGTCCCCTGCGCCGGAACGGTCGAGGTCGACGTCGACGATCGCCTTGATCCGGCCCGGCCGGCTGCTCATCACCGCGACGCGCTGGCCGAGGAAGACGGCCTCGTCGATGTCGTGGGTGATGAAGACGACCGTGGTGCCGGTGCGCTGCCAGATGGAGACCAGCTCCTCCTGGAGCCGCTCGCGGGTCTGGGCGTCGAGCGCGCCGTACGGCTCGTCCATCAGGAGCACCTCGGGCTGGTAGCTGAGGCTGCGCGCGATCGCCACGCGCTGCTTCATGCCGCCGGAGAGCTCGTGCGGGTAGCGCCCGGCGAACTCCGACAGCCCGACGAGCTCGAGGTAGGTCTGCGCCCTCTCCTTGCGCTCGGCCTTCGACAGCCCGCCCTTCGCCTCGAGCGCGAACTCGACGTTGGCCTGGGCGGTCCGCCACGGGAGCAGCGTGTACTGCTGGAAGACCACGCTGCGGTCGAGCCCTGGCCCAGTGATCGGCACGCCGTCGATGGTCAGGCTGCCCGAGGTGGGCACTGCCAGGCCGGCGATGAGGTCGAGGACCGTGGACTTGCCGCAGCCCGAGGGGCCGACGACAGTGAGGAACTCGCCCGGCGCGATGTCGAGGTCGAGGCCCTCGAGGGCGACGAACTCGCGGAGCTGCCGGTCGTCGTTGCCGCGGACCAGGAAGCTCTGGCCCACGTCACGGAGCTGGATGCGGGAACTCATGACGTCCTCCTCACGCGCCCGGGTTGAACTCGTTGGTGTAGACGTCCGACGGCTTGATCTTCGTCGGGTCCACGTCGCCGCGGCTGCCCAGCCAGTCGAGCCAGACCGCGATGTCCTTGTCGGCGATGACCCCGCCCTTGCTCGAGACGCCGTTGCTGCCGTTCCAGTTCTTCTCGACGGCCTCGACCCCGTCGCCGTAGCCGTTGTCGCGCAGCCACTTCGTGTAGACCTTCAGCACCTGGGCCCGGTCGTGCGACTCGATGTAGTCCACCGCCGCCGCGATGCCGGACACGAGCACGCGGTCGGTCTTCTTCTGGTGCTCGATCCAGTCGTCGCGCAGCGCGAACCCGCCGCCGTTGTAGAACCCGACGACGTCGCTGTCCTTGACGATCGTGTCGATCTTCACCGCCTCGCCGATCGCCTTGAGCTGCCCGACCCCGACGTACGCCGCGTCGACCTGGCCCTGGGAGAGCGCCTGCGCCGTGTTGAGCGGCGGCAGCGGGACGAGCGTGACCTGCTTGATCTGGTCCTTGCTCAGGCCGCCCTTGGCGAACCACGTGTCGAGCACGGCCTCGGCGTTGGCACCGAGCGTGTTGACCGCGACCTTCTTGCCGATGAACGAGTGCGGGTCCTTCGTCAGGCCCGAGCCCTTCTTCGCGACGACCGCGGCGCCCGTCTTCGCGTTGGTGCCGTACGTCGACACGACGGCCTTGATCGGCACGCCGGTGGCCACGGTCTGCGCGATCGCGCCGTAGAACGCCGAGGCGGAGATGTCGACCTGGTTGCTGGCCAGCGCCCGGAGCGACTCGGGGCCGCCCTGGACGTCGCCGACCTTCTTGAGCGTGATGCCGGGGAGCTTGCCGAGCGCATCGGCCAGCTGCAGTGGATCGACCCCTCCGGGGGAGCTCTGGTAGCGGACGGTGACGGTGCCGTCCGCGGCCTTGGCGGGCTCCGCACCTGCGCTACCGCAGGCCGTCAGCCCGCCCAGCAGGGCGGCGGTGGCCGCGGTGCCCGCAAGGAGGCGTCGGACGGGGGCGGTAGAGGTGGTGCTCATGGTGTCCTCTCGGTTTCTTTTCTCGGGTGGGTGGTGCGGGTCAGGAGGCGTCAGCGGCGGCCGGGGTGGCGGCGTACTGGCTGGCGGGGCGGGCGAGGCCGTAGTGCTCGCGGAGGGTCGAGCCGGTGTACTCCGTGCGGAAGAGCCCGCGGTCCTGGAGGATCGGCACGACCTTCGACGTGAAGGCGTCGAGGTGCTGGGGGTAGAGCGGCGGCAGGACGTTGAAGCCGTCGGCCGCGCGGCCCTCGAACCACTCCTGGATCGTGTCGGCGATCTGCACCGGCGTGCCGTGCACGACGTTGTGGCCACGCCCGCCGGCGAGGCGGTGGAGCAGCTCACGCAGCGTCGGCCGGTCGCGCTCGACGATGTTGGCGACGACCTGCAGGCGGCTGCGGTTGTTGTCGAGCACGTTGCCCGCGTTGCCGAAGGTCTCCGCCGGGACCGGCTCGTCCAGCTCGAGGTGCGACAGGTCGATCCCGGCGAAGCCCTGGAGCTGGCGCAGGCCCGCGGCCGGGACGGTGAGCCGGTTGAACTCGTCGTACAGCTCCTTCGCCTCGGCAGCGGTGTCGCCGATGAAGGGGCTGATGCCGGGGAGGATCTTCACCGACTCGGGGTCACGGCCGAACCCGACCGCCTTCGCCTTGACGTCGGCGTAGAAGGCCTGGGCGTCGGCGAGCGTCTGGTGGGCGGTGAAGATCGCCTCGGCGTTGCGGCCGGCGAAGGCGCGACCGTCGTTGGAGGAGCCGGCCTGGACGTAGACCGGGCGACCCTGCGGCGTACGCGGGGCGTTGAAGGGGCCCTTGACCGCCAGGTGCTTGCCCACGTGGTCGAGGGCGTGCACCTTCGCGGTGTCGAAGAAGACCCCGCTCTCGCGGTCGACGACCTCGGCGTCGTCCTCCCAGCTGTCCCAGAGCTTCGTGACGACGTCGATGAACTCCTGCGCCCGCTCGTAGCGGGTCGCCGGGTCGGCGGCCTGCGGCCGCCCGAAGTTGGCGGCCGCCTCGTCGCCCTGGGTCGTGACGATGTTCCAGCCGGCCCGGCCACCGGAGATCCGGTCGAGGCTGGCGAAGAGGCGGGCCAGGTTGTAGGGCTCGTAGTAGCTCGTGGACGCCGTCGCGATCAGGCCGATCTTCTCGGTGACGGTCGCGAGCGCGGTGAGCAGGGTGATCGGCTCGAACTGGTTGCCCGGGCGGTGCCCGCTCCCCCACAGCACCGGCCCGTCGGCGAGGAAGACCGCGTCCAGCTTCGCCGCCTCTGCCCGCCGGGCGATGTCCTGGTACCAGCTGATGTCACCGACCCGCTCGGCGCCGCTGTCGGGGTGGCGCCAGGAGGCCTCGTGGTGACCGGTGTCGTGCAGGAAGGCGTTGAGGCTGAGCTGTCGTGACACGGTGCGCCCTTTCGATGTTTTCCTAGTGGATTACTAGACTTTAATCGCAGCGGTATCCCTCTCGGCAAATCCGATGACCGCGATGTGGGACGGCTGTCCACATCGCGGCGAGGTCGGCGCACGACGTGCCCGGCATACAAGCGCAGGCATGTCGTCCCGAATGCACGGGTACGACGTCAGCGAGGTTCGCCACCGAGCGGACCCATGACACGAAAGGGGCTCACCATGGCTCTCCTGTTGTGGATCATCGCCGTCATCCTGGTGGTGGCCGGAATCGTCAGCCTCGTCCGCGGACAGCTGCTCTGGGGAATCGTCCTCATCATCGTGGGCCTCGCCGTGGGCCCCGGTGGCTACAGCATCTTCAGTCGCTGACGCACGACACCCCCACGACACAACGACTCAGGGCCGCCCGATGACGGGCGGCCCTGAGTCGTTGCTGTGCGGTGCTGACCAGCCGTGGCGTCAGCCGCGGCCGCTCGAGGTGCGGGCGCGACGGCTCACCGAGTCGATCGCGACGGCGAGCAGGAGCACGCCACCGGTCACGATGAACCGGACCGACGAGTCGACGTTGACGATGTTGAGACCGGTCTGGATCGCCTGCAGGACGATGATGCCCAGCATCGCGGCGTACGCCGACCCGCGGCCGCCGAAGAGGCTGGTGCCGCCGATGACCGCGGCTGCGATCGCGGTGAGGTTGGTGTCCGTCGTGCCGCTGGACTGCGAGACCGACGTCAGCAGGCCGGCGCTCATCAGGCCGCCGAAGGCCGCCAGCGTCGAGCAGCCCACGAAGACCGTCAGGTAGATCCGCCCGACCCGGATGCCGGAACGGCGGGCCGCCTCCTCGTTGCCACCGACCGCGAAGAGGTGACGCCCCCACCGGGTCTTGCGCAGCAGCAGGTCGAGCACCACCACGAGCGCCGCGAAGAGCACCCACAGGTAGCTCCAGCCCCGATCGACGTTGAGGTACGACGTGAGCCAGAGCAGGCCGACAGCGAGCAGTGCAGAGCGCACGAGCAGCAGGCCCAGGGAGCCGGTGGAGAGCCCGGCCTTGGCGCGGCGCGCCCGGCCGACAAGCTGGAGACCGAGCGAGGCGAGCACCAGCGCAGCCACGATGACGTAGGCCAGCAGGTCGGGCACGAACCCGAACTTCGCGAACTGGACCAGCCCGGAGTCGCTCGGCAGGTTGATGGTGCCGTGGTCACCCAGGACGTAGAGCAGCCCGCCCTGGAAGGCGAGCAGGCCCGCGAGCGAGAAGACGAAGCTCGGCACGCCCAGCTTGAGGTAGAGCAGCGAGTAGACCAGGCCGATCGTCGCTCCGACGGCCACGCCCACGAGCATGCCGAGGAACATCGAGTGCCCGTGGTCGACGACGAAGACCGCCATGCAGGCAGCCGAGAAGCCCGACACGGAGCCCACCGACAGGTCGATCTCGCCGAGCAGCAGCACGAGCACGATGCCGAGCGAGATGATCCCGACGGGCGCAGCGAACTGCGTCATCGAGACCAGCGTGTACGACGAGAGGAACCGGGGGTCCTGGGCGTAGAAGACGACGCAGATCGCGATCAGGCCCACGACCACCGGGAGGCTGCCGAGCTCACCGCCGCGCAGGCGGTTCCAGAAGACCTTCGCGTAGCCGGCCAGGCCCTCGTTCTGGATCAGCCGCTCGTCGAGCAGGTCGGCGGGCACACCGGGGGTGGCATCCTGGACGTCAGCCATCGTTCTTCTCTCCCTCGTGGCGCGCCGCACGGGCCGCCACCACGTTGTCGGATGCGCCGGTGATCGCGGCGACCAGTGCTTCGGTGCTCGCCTCGGCGACCTTGAACTCGGCGGCGTTGCGTCCGAGCCGCAGGACGACGACCCGGTCGGCCACCGCCTGCACGTCGGCCATGTTGTGGCTGATCAGGACCACGCCGCGGCCCTGCTCCTTGAGCCGCTCGACGAGGTTGAGCACCTCGGCGGTCTGGGCGACGCCCAGCGCTGCGGTCGGCTCGTCGAGCATCACGACCTTGGGGTCGCCGACGAGCGCACGGGCGATGGCGACGGTCTGCCGCTGGCCGCCCGAGAGCGACGCGATCGGGAGCCGGACCGACGGGATCTTCGCGGAGAGGGAGCGGAGCAGCCGCCACGCCTCGTTCTCCATGGCCACCTCGTCGAGTGCCACGCCACCGACGAGCTTCTCGCGGCCCAGGAAGAGGTTGGCGACGACGTCGAGGTTGTCGCACAGCGCCAGGTCCTGGAAGACGGTGGCGATGCCCATCGCCTGCGCCTGCGCCGGCCCCGGGACGGAGACGGACCTGCCGTCGAACCGGATGTCGCCGCCGTCGGGCTGGTAGACGCCCGACATGATCTTGACGAGCGTCGACTTGCCGGCGCCGTTGTCACCGACGAGGGCGACGACCTCTCCCGCACCCACCTCGAGATGGATGTCGGTGAGCACCTGCACGGCTCCGAACCGCTTGTTCACCCCGGTCAGGGAGAGCACGCTCTCCCTGACCGGGCTTTCGGTGACCATGGTCATCGGGATGAGGTGTCCTTACTTCAGGCCGGCGGCGCTGCAGGCGTCGGCGTACTGGGCGGTGCAGATGTCGGAGACCGAGTAGAAGCCGTCCTTGACCACGGTGTCCTTGACGTTGTCCTTCTGGACGACGACCGGGTCGAAGATGTACGACGCGACGCCCTCGAAGTCCTCGGTGTCGCTGGGCTTCTCACCCTTGGCCAGCGACACGGCGAGCTCGGCGGCCTTCTCGGCCTCGATCTTGATCGGCTTGTAGATCGTCATGGCCTGCTGGCCGGCGACGATCCGCTGGATCGCGGCGAGCTCGGCGTCCTGGCCGGTGATCGGGGGAAGCGCGTCGGGCTTCATGCCGGCGCCGGTCAGCGCTGCGACGACGCCGCCCGCCTGGCCGTCGTTGGCGGCGTACACGCCCTTGATCTTGCTGGTGTCGAACTTCGCGAGCTGGTCGCTGGTCCACTTCTGCGCGTTGTCCGGGCTCCAGTCCGGGTTGTCGTACTCGGCGAGGATCTTCACGCCGGAGCCGTCGAGCGCCTCATGGGCACCCTTCTTGAACTGCGCAGCGTTGGGGTCGCTCGGGGCGCCGTTGAGCATGAGGATGCCGCCCTTGTCGCCCATCGCCTTCGCCAGGGCCTCGCCCTGCAGCTTGCCGACGCTCGCGTTGTCGAAGGAGAGGTAGTAGTCGGCCTTGCCGATGAAGCGGTCGTAGGCGACGACCTTCGCGCCCGACTTCTGCGCGCTCTCGACCATGCCGCCGGCGCCGGCGCCGTTGACCGGGTCGAGCACGATGACGTCGGCGCCCTTCGACACGGCGGTGTCGACCTGCTGGGCCTGCTTCGACTCGTCCTGGTCGGCGTTGTAGTAGTCGACCTTGCAGTCGGAGCAGAGCTCGGCGACCTTCTTCTCGAAGAGCGGCTTGTCGAAGGCCTCGTAGCGGGTGGTCTTGGACTCGGGCAGGAGCAGCGCGATCGTCTTGCCGGACGAGCCCTTCTGGGCGTCGTTGGCCGAGCAGGCGGTCATGAAGCCGGCGGACAGCAAGATGGCAACGCCGGGGGCGGCGATGCGGATGACTCGGGACACGGATGGCTCCTCTGGGACGGGCCCGCTCGTGCGGACTGGTGACCCTTGGAGTGTCGACCGTCACATCGCTTGTCGTCAAGAGTTGAACGTAAAAACGTTGGCAACGGAAATCTGAAGGCTCTATCCGTCAATGCTTGACCACAACGCGACGGCAGGTCAGAGTGTGCGCATGACCGCCCCCTCCGCCCCGTCCACCCGGGGCAAGGCTGCGCGCGGACCCTCCCCCGGCTCCCCCGCAGCGCTCCGCAGCGCCAACCAGCGCCGGGTGCTCGACGTCCTCCGCGGGCGTGATCCGGAGGCGAAGCCCGACGGTCCGCACACCCAGGCCGAGCTCGCCCGCCTGACCGGACTGGCGCCGGCGACGGTCTCCAACATCGTCCGCGAGCTGACCACCGCCGGCCTGCTCGAGGTCGAGCCCGGGGCCGGCCGACGCGGCACGACGCTGCAGCTCTCGGCCTCCGCGGGCCTCGTCGCCGGCATCGACTTCGGCCACAGCCACGTCGCGGTCGCGATCGGCGACCTGGCCGGCCGGGTCCTCGCCGAGACCCGCACTCCCCTGCGTGCCACCCACACCAGCGACGAGGGCCTCGACGTCGCCCACCGCCTGCTCGAGCAGCTGCTCGCTGACCTGCCCGGCGCCGTCATCCGCGCCGTCGGCATGGGACTCCCCGCCCCCGTCAGCGACGGGCTCGTCCGCTCCTCGGCGATCCTGCCCGGCTGGGTCGGCGTCGACGCGCTCGCGGCGGTCAGCGAGCGCTTCGCCCTCCCGGCGTACGTCGACAACGACGCCAACCTGGGTGCCGTCGCCGAGCAGCGGGTCGGGGCCGCCAACGGCTGCCGCACCGCCGTCTTCGTCAAGGTCTCCTCGGGCATCGGCGCCGGCCTGGTCATCGAGGGCGAGATCTTCCGCGGCAGCTCCGGCACCGCGGGCGAGATCGGCCACCTCACGCTCGACGAGCAGGGCCCCGTCTGCCGGTGCGGCAGCCGCGGCTGCCTCGAGGCCTACTCCTCGGTCGAGACCGTGCAGGAGCTGCTGACCGCCCAGCTCCCCGACGCCGGCATCGCCGAGATCGTCGCGGCCGCAAAGGAGGGCAGCGTGCCGGCCCTGCGCGTCCTCGAGGACGCCGGCCTGCACCTCGGCTGGGGCCTCGCAGCGGTGGTCAACCTGGTCAACCCCGAGCTGGTCGTGGTCGGTGGCGAGATCGCCCACGCCGGCGAGCTCCTGCTCGGCTCGGTGCGCATCGGCCTGCGCCGTCACGCGCTCGACGCGGCTGCAGGCACCCCGATCGTCACCGGCGCGCTGGGCGAGCGGGCCTCGCTCCTCGGCGCACTCATGCTCGCCGCCGACCGCACCGAGATCACGACCGCCTGACGCGGCCGCCGACGACCCTCAGCGGTCGGTCGGCACCTCGGCGAGCAGCGCCTGCGCGGCGGGCGAGGTGTAGAAGGCGGCGAGGCGGCGGCGTACGAGCACTTCGAGGACGCCGGTCTCCGCCAGCGCCTCGATGACGGGCGGGCCGAACCGGAGCGCCTCCTCGAGGAGGTCCTCGCGGCCGAGCCCGAACTCGGCGAGCAGGTCGGTGAGCGTGAAGGTGCCGTAGGTGTCGAAGAAGACCTCGACGCCCGAGGAGACCGCGGAGGCGATGTAGTCGGTGGTCCGCAGGTCGAGCCAGAGCTCGTAGACCGCCACGAAGAGCTCGACGAACTGGCCCTCGCTGACCGCGCCGAGGAGCTCGCCCACAGGGCGGACGGAGAGGGCGTCCCAGACCTCGAGGACCGCCTCGCGCAGCTCGTCGTCGGAGACGGTCTCGGCGGCGTTGGTGCTGATGTAGCCGAGCAGGGCGCCCGCGGCGCGCTCGGCGACCTCGCGGCTGCGCTGGTCGGCGCCGTCGATCAGGCCGGCGCCGATCTTCTCGGCCGCGTCGATGCCACTGCCCACGAGCGGGACCATCCGGGCGAAGCGGCGGCCGGTGGCGAGCGGGCTGATCGCGATGCCCCGCATCACCTCGCCGACACCGGACTGCAGGCTGGCGTTGTCGGCCAGGCCCCGGAGCACGCGCTCACGCACGCCCCGCATCTCGGCCAGCACGGAGACCAGCTCCGCCACCCGCGCGCGGTCGACGAGCTCCCCGAGGGGCACGACGTTGGCCGGGTGGCTGCGGACCCGCGACGCGATCTCGCCGGCGATCTCCGGGATGGCCCCCGGGAGCAGGAACGTCGCGACGTACTTCAGGGCGACGGCGGTGACCAGCTCGCGCTGGACCACCTTCTCCAGCTCGAGTCCCCCGACCGCGGCGAGGAGATGGTCGAGCTCGACCTCCACCTGTGCGGCGAAGCGCTCGCCGCGCAGGGCGTCGAGCTCATGGGCGACGTGGGCGTCGAGGAGCTGCTCGGCGAGAGTCATGCGCCCAGTCTCCCCCGCCGCGCACGGATCGGACCACGCCGAGGCCCGTGGGCTGCCTCACGCAAGCGCGAGGCTCTGCCGTCGTTCCTCACGCAAGCGCGAGGCTCTGCCGTCGTTCCTCACGCAAGCGCGAGGAAGAGCTTCTCCATCCGGGCGGTGTCGACACCGTCCGGCCCCTCCTCGCGCATGCAGGCCTGCATGCCCGTGGCGACGAGCGCGAAGCCGCTGCGGCTCAACGCCTTGTTGACGGCCGCGAGCTGGGTCAGCGCGTCCTCGCACTCCGCGCCCTCCTCGAGCATCCGGATCACGGTGGCCAGGTGGCCGTGGGCGCGCTTCATGCGCGTGATGACGGGCTTGACCTCGTCCTGGTCGAGCTTCATGTCAGTCCTCCTGCCCTGTGAGGCGTGCCAGCATCTGCGTGAGCCGGTCGCGCGCCTCAGCGGCGACCTCCGCGATCGCCGACGACGTGCTGAAGGATGTCATGGCCGCGGGATCGAAGACCTCGACCCGGCTGCCCTCACGTTCCGCCGACACCACGACATTGCACGGAAGCATGGTCGCGATGCGGGGATCCGCCTCAAGCGCCTGGTGCGCGAGCGCGGGCCGGCAGGCGCCGAGGATCACGCGCGGCGCGATGTCGACGCCGATCTTCGCCTTGAGCGTCGCCTTCATGTCGATCTCCGTCAGCACGCCGAAGCCGGCCTCCGCGAGAGCGGCGCGGACCTGCGCCACCGCCTCGTCGTACGGCGCAGCAATCGTGCGTTCGAGCGTGAACTCCTGCATGTCGGCCTCCTGTGACCCGTTCGACGTAACCCCCCGGGGGGTTATCTGCTACGGTTCTCATCATAACCCCCTGGGGGGTTCCACGAAAGGAGGCGCAGATGGCGCAGCACATGGACCAGGCGGCGGACGACACCGCCGCTCCCCTCACGAACACCGGCTGGCTCGGCTCCCTCGGCCTCTGGGTCGCCGACCACACCCGACTGGTCGCGCTCGCCTGGATGGTGGTCGTGATCGGCCTCGGCGTGTTCGCGCCGTTCGTCGAGAAGAACCTCTCGGGGGCGGGCTGGCAGGCGAACGGATCGGAGTCGGTGGCGGCCCGCACACTCGCCCAGGAGCACTTCGGCGGCAACGCCAGCCACGCGCTCCAGGTCGTCGTCCACAGTGACGGCGCGCCACTCACCTCAGCCGACGGCGCGGCGGTCCTCGCCGACGTGACCCGGATCCTGGAGGGCGACGACCGCATCGCCACCGTCGTCCCGCCGCAGCCGGGCGCGACCCTGTCGCGCGACGGAACGACCGCTGTCGTGCTGGCCGGCGCGGGGGTCGACACCAACGAGATGGTGAGGGTCGCCACGGACCTGAAGGAGAAGCTCGCCGACGCGGGCACCTCCACGATCAGCGTCGACCCGACCGGCGCATCGGTGCTGTGGTCCGACTTCAACGAGGCGAACCTCAAGGCAATGCTCGGCTCGGAGCTGCGCTCCTGGCCGGTCACGCTCGGCATCCTCGTGCTCGCCTTCGGCGCGCTCGTCGCCGCCGGACTGCCCCTGCTGCTCACCCTCGCGGGCCTCGTCGCCTCCGCGGGCTCCCTCGTCCTCATCAACGAGCTCGTCCCCGTCTCCATCTGGGCGATGAACTTCGCGATGATGTTCTCGCTCGCCCTGGGTATCGACTACGCCCTGTTCCTCGTCGTCCGCTACCGCGCCGCCCGCGAGGGCCGGCACCGGACCGCACGCGACGCGGTGGCCGAGACGATGGACACCGCGGGCAAGGCCGTCCTGCTCTCGGGGGCGACCGTGCTGGTCTCGCTCTCCGCAGTCATGCTCGTCCCGTCACCGTCGTTCCGCTCGATGGCAGGCGGCATCATGCTCTCGGTGGTCTTCATCCTCGCGGCCACGCTGACGCTGCTGCCGCTCGTGCTGATCAAGCTCGACCACCGGATCAACAAGTTCTCGCTGCCGTGGGTCAAGGCCGGCGAGCACCGCTCTGCCGCTTTCGCTGCGTGGGGCGAGCGGCTGTGGCGGCGGCCGGTGCTGTGGGGCACCGCCTCGCTCGTGGTCCTCGTCGCGCTGGCCGCCCCGATCCTCGGGCTGCGTACCGCGATGCCGTCGATCAAGGTCCTTCCGGACGACGCGAGTGCCCGCGTCGGCTACGACACGGTCCAGACGGCGTTCGGCACGGGCGCACCGGGTGCGCTGCAGGTGATCGCCGACGCCGACCAGGCGGACGCGGCGTACGACGTCCTGACGCGCGACCGCGGCATCGCCGCCGCCATGCCCCCGGTCGCGGCGGGCGACAGGAGCGGTCTGGTCCTGATCCAGGCCGTGCCGACGGTCGACCCCTCCGACCCTGCGCTCGCGACGACGGTCGACCGGCTGCGCGCCGACCTGCCGTCGACGGCGAAGGTGGGCGGGGCCGCGATCGAGAACCTGGACCTCAAGGACCAGCTCGACCGCTCGGCACCGCTCGTGATCGGCGTCGTCATGCTGCTCGGCTTCCTGCTCCTGCTGGTCGCCCTGCAGGCGCCGCTGATCTCCCTGCTCGGCACGCTGGCGAGCCTGCTCTCCACCGCTGCGGCGTTCGGCGTCGCCCGCCTGGTCTTCCAGGACGGACACGGCTCCGGCCTCCTCGGCTTCGAGCACCAGGGCTTCCTCGACGCCTGGGCGCCGGTCTTCTTCTTCGCGATGATCTTCGCCATCGCGATGGACTACACCGTGTTCCTGCTGGCCTCGGCCAAGGAGCACTGGGAGAAGTCGGGCGACCCGCACGAGGCGATGGTCGGCGCGGTGGCCCACTCCGGCCGGGTGATCTTCGCGGCCGGCGGCGTCATGGTCGCGGTCTTCTTCACCTTCGCCCTCTCCGGCCCGCTCCCGCCCAAGGAGATGGGCGTCATCCTCGGCGTCGCGGTCCTGCTCGACGCCTTCCTGGTCCGGCTGGTCCTGCTCCCGGTGATGCTCCGGCTCGCCGGCCGCGCGGCCTGGGCCTCGCCCGCCTGGCTCCGCCGGATCCTCCCCACCATCCGCTTCTCGCACTGAAAGGCATCACCATGACCGAGAACCACTCCGCACACGGCAAGGCCGTCCTCCGCGAGCTCTCCCCGCAGCACCGCGCGCTGCGCCGGGCGATCCCCGACGTGTACGCCGGATGGAGCGAGCTGCACAAGGGCGTCTTCGCCCCGGGAGCGCTCGAGGTGAAGACCAAGGAGCTCATCGCCCTGGCGATCGGTGTCGTGGAGGGCTGCGACGGCTGCATCGCCTCACACAGCCAGGCCGCCGTCCGTGCCGGGGCGACGCGGCAGGAAGCCGCCGAGGCGATCGGCGTCACCTTCCTCATGCACGGCGGCCCCGCCACGATCCACGGGGCCCGCGCCTACGAGGCCTTCTGCGAGTTCGCGGACGCCCTCGAGGCCGGCGAGAACCCGGCCTGACCCCTCACCACGAACGGAAGGAGATCGACCATGTGTCGACCCGTTGCCTGCAAGACCTGCAAGAAGACCACGTGGGCGGGCTGCGGCCAGCACGTCGCTGCCGTGAAGGCCATGGTGCCGCCGGCCAACTGGTGCGACGGCCACGCCGACGCACACGGCCAGGGGGTCCTGGCCCGGCTCTTCGGAGGCCGCCGATGACCGTCGACCGGGCCGTCCTGATCCTGGCGGGCACCATGACCCTGACCAGCGCGATCCTGGTCGCACTGGTCTCGCCGTGGTTCCTGCTGCTCACCGGCTTCGTGGGCGCCAACCTGCTCCAGTCGGCGTTCACCGGCTTCTGCCCGGCCGCCATCGTCTTCCGCAGGCTCGGGCTGCCGGGAGGGTGCGCGTTCCCGCAGAGGTGACGCCCCCGGAGAGCACCGAAGGGGCCGACGGTCGTCCGTCGGCCCCTTCGGCGTTCAACAGGAGCGTGTCACTCCCACTCGATGGTGCCCGGGGGCTTCGAGGTGATGTCGACGGTGACGCGGTTGATCTCCGCGACCTCGTTGGTGATCCGGGTCGAGATCCGCTCCAGGACCTCGTAGGGCAGGCGCGCCCAGTCGGCGGTCATCGCGTCCTCGGAGGTGACCGGGCGCAGGACGACCGGGTGGCCGTAGGTGCGGCCGTCGCCCTGGACGCCGACCGAGCGGACGTCGGCGAGGAGCACGACCGGCATCTGCCAGATCGTGCCGTCGAGGCCGGCCTTGGTCATCTCCTCGCGGGCGATCGCGTCGGCCTCGCGCAGGATGTCGAGGCGCTCCCGGGTCACCTCGCCGATGATCCGGATGCCGAGGCCCGGGCCCGGGAACGGCTGGCGCTGGACGATGACGTCCGGCAGCCCGAGCTGGGCACCGACGGCGCGGACCTCGTCCTTGAAGAGCTCACGCAGCGGCTCGACGAGCTCGAACTCGAGGTCCTCGGGGAGGCCGCCGACGTTGTGGTGGGACTTGATCGTCGCAGCGCCGGCGCCGTGGCCCGACTCGACGACGTCCGGGTAGAGCGTGCCCTGCACGAGGAAGCCCACCTTGGAGCCCTCGGGTGCGCTCTTGATGACCTCGAGCTCAGCACCCTCGAAGGCGCGGATGAACTCGCGGCCGATGATCTTGCGCTTGGCCTCCGGCTCGGAGACGCCGGCGAGCGCGTCGAGGAACTGCTTCTCGGCGTCGACGACGATCAGTTTGGCGCCGGTGGCGGCGACGAAGTCGCGCTCGACCTGCGCGGTCTCGTCCTTGCGCATCAGGCCGTGGTCGACGTAGACGCAGGTGAGTCGGTCGCCGATCGCCTTCTGCACGATCGCCGCGGCGACGGCCGAGTCGACACCACCGGAGAGGCCGCAGATCGCGCGCCCGTCGGGGCCGATCTGCTCCTGGATCCGGGCGATCTGCTCCTCCGCGATGTTGCCGATGGTCCACGTCTGGCGGCAGCCGGCGATGTTCCACAGGAAGTGCTCGAGCACCTGCTGGCCGTGCTCGGAGTGGAGCACCTCGGGGTGCCACTGCACACCCGCGTAGCCACGGTCGACGTCCTCGAAGGCCGCGACCGGGGTCAGCTCCGTCGAGGCGAGGACCTTGAAGCCCTCCGGCGCCTTGACGACCTGGTCGCCGTGCGACATCCACACGTTGTGGGCCGACGGCATGCCCGCCATCAGCACACCGTGCTCGACGACGTTGACCGGGGTGCGGCCGTACTCCCGCAGGCCGGTCGCGGAGACCTCGCCACCGAGCGCCTGGGCCATCGTCTGGAAGCCGTAGCACATGCCGAAGACCGGCACCTGGCCGTCGAAGAGGTTGCCGTTGAGCGACGGGGCGCCGTCCTCGTAGACCGACGACGGGCCGCCGGAGAGGATGATCGCCTTCGGCTTCTTCGCCAGCATCTCGGCGACGGGCAGCGTGTGCGGCACGATCTCGGAGTACACCTTCGCCTCGCGGACGCGGCGCGCGATCAGCTGGGCGTACTGCGCGCCGAAGTCGACGACGAGGACGAGGTCGTGAGAAGTGTCAGTCACGCGCGGATTCTATCGTCCGTACGCCGCCCTCCCGGCCATCGTCCGCGACCCCGACGAGAGCGCCGACGAGAGCGCCGGAGACGCCGTGACGCACCAGAACCCCGCCGGGGAGGGAGGGTGGCGGGGTCCTGGCCGTCCACGCATGGTGGAACCGCGCGGACACGGGACCCGGCATGGGAGGGAGCAAGACTCTCCGGGTCCTCTTCGTGCAACGACCCCTTCCGAGACGCGTTACGGCCCCGTCCCAAAAGATTTGGGACGGGGCCGCGACGTGTGACGGATGTGTCGAGGTGGGTCAGGAGATGCCCACGATGGGCAGCCGCAGCGCTGCCGGAGCCGCCTCGGGCACGACCGGGTTCTTCGGCTGGACCGGCTCGATGCGGCGGTAGGCCTCGCCCTGCGCGGGGCGGGTGTCCACCTCGCCCTTGTTCGGCCAGAACGACAGGGCACGCTCGGCCTGGGCGGTGATCGTCAGCGACGGGTTCACACCGAGGTTCGCCGAGATCGTCGAGCCGTCCATGATGTGCAGGCCCTCGTAGCCGTACATCCGGTGGAACGGGTCGACCACGCCGGTGTCCGCCGAGTCACCGATCGTGCAGCCGCCGATGAAGTGCGCCGTCAGCGGGATGTTGAACGGCTCGCCCACGGTGCCGCCGGCGACGCCGTTCATGTTGTCGGCCATCTGGCGGGCGGCCTCGTTGGCGACCGGGATCCAGGTGGGGTTCTCGCCACCGTGGCCCTGCTTCGAGGTCATCACCTTCTTGCCGCCCGGGAGCTTCTTGAGCGAGGTGGTGATCGAGTTGTCGAGCGTCTGCATGACCAGCAGGATCACGACCCGCTCGGACCAGTGCTTCACGTCGTACAGGTTGGTGAGGTTGGTCGGCTTCATCCAGAGCTTGGCGTAGTCCTTCGCCCAGCGACCGAAGCGGCCGGCGCCGCCGTCGCTGAGGACCGTCTGCATCAGCGCCATCGCGTTGGAGCCCTTGCCGTAGCGGACCGGCTCGATGTGGGTGACCTCGTCGGGGTGCCACGAGGAGGTGATCGCGACGCCGTCGGTGAAGTCGACGTCGGCGCCCCGCTCCGAGATGACGCCGAGGATCGACTCCGAGTTGGTGCGCGTGAGCACGCCGAGGCGGTCCGAGACGCGCGGCAGCGAGCCCTCGTCCTTCAGCTTGTGCAGGAGCTTCTGGGTGCCGAGCGCGGCCGCGGCGAAGATGACGTGGTCGGCCGTGAAGGTCTTGACCGCGGTCTTGCGCGACAGCTTCGCCTTGGTCCAGCGGGCGGTGACGGTGTAGCCACCGCCGACCTTCGGCCGGACGTCGGTGACGGTCGTCAGCGGGTGCACCTCGGCGCCGGCCTGCTCGGCCAGGTAGAGGTAGTTCTTCACGAGGGTGTTCTTCGCACCGTGACGGCAGCCGGTCATGCACTCGCCGCAGTTCGTGCACGTCGTACGCCGGGGGCCGGCGCCGCCGAAGTACGGGTCCTCGACGTCCTTGCCGCCGTCACGACCGTCCTCGCCACCGAACAGGACGCCGACCGGCGTCATGTGGAGCGAGTCGGCGCTGCCGAACTGCTGCGCGACCTTCGCGACCTCGCGGTCGGAGGCGGTCTCGACCGGGTTGATGACGACGCCGAGCATGCGCTTGGCCTGGTCGTAGTAGGGCGCGAGCTCCGACTTCCAGTCGGTGATGTGCGCCCACGAGCGGTCCTTGTAGAAGGCGTCGAGCGGCTCGTAGAGCGTGTTGGCGTAGACCAGCGAGCCGCCGCCGACACCAGCGCCGGCGAGGATCAGGCAGTCCTTGACCATGTCGATGCGCTGGATGCCGTAGGCGCCGATGGCGGGGTTGAAGAGGAACTTCTTCAGGTCCCAGGAGTTCTTCGCGAAGTCCTCGTCGCGGAAGCGCGCGCCCGCCTCGAGCACGCCGACCTTGTAGCCCTTCTCGGTCAGCCGCAGCGCGGAGACGGAGCCACCGAAGCCCGAGCCGATGATGAGGACGTCGTAGTGCTGGTGGCTCACGCGCGGCGCCCCGCCTTCGTCATGAGCTTCTCGTTGAGCGAGGTGATGCCGGCCCACTGCTTGTTGCTGAGCAGCCAGGGCTGGGTCAGCGGGTGGAGCCGCTGGGTGCCGACCGACTGGACCTCGGTGTAGCGGTGGATGCCCTCGGCACCCTGGCGACGGCCCAGGCCGGACTCGCGCATGCCGCCCATCGGGGCCTCGAGCGAGCCGAACGTCGCGGCGTAGCCCTCGTTGACGTTGACCGTGCCGGCCTTGATCTCGCGGGCGATGGCGCGGCCGCGCTTGGCGTCCTTGGTCCACACCGAGGCGTTGAGGCCGTAGCAGCCCTCGTTGGCGAGCGCGATCGCCTCGGTCTCCTCGTGGAAGCGGTAGAGCGAGACGACCGGGCCGAAGGTCTCGTTGGCGTAGATGTCCATCTCGGGCGTGACGCCCTCGAGGATCGTCGGCTCGAGGAAGTACGGCGCGATGTCGGGGCGGTGCTTGCCACCGGTGAGGACCGTGGCGCCCTTGGCGACGGCGTCCTCGATGTGCGCGAGCCCGGTGTCGAGCTGGTCCTGGGAGATGAGCGAGCCCATGTCGATCGACCAGTCCTGGCCGGCGCCGAGCGTCATCGCCTCGGTGCGCGCCACGAAGCGCGCGACGAAGCGGTCGTAGATCGCGTCGGCGACGAAGAGCCGCTCGGTCGAGACGCAGAGCTGACCGGCGTTGCCGTACGACGCACGCACGGCGCCCTCGGAGGCACGCTCGATGTTGGCGTCCTCGAGGACCAGGAGGGGGTTCTTGCCGCCGAGCTCGAGCGAGCAGTTGATCAGGCGCTCGGCGCAGCCCGCGGCGACGCGCTTGCCGGTCGCGGTCGAGCCGGTGAAGCAGATGTAGTCGGCGCGGCCGATGATCGCGGTGCCGATCTTGGAGCCCGGGCCGGCGACGGCGATCCACAGGTCCTCGGGGAAGCCCGCCTCACGGAGCAGACGCACGCCGACGAGCGAGGTCAGCATGGTCTGGCTGTCGGCCTTGGTGACGACCGCGTTGCCGGCCATGAGCGCAGGCAGGCCGTCGGACATCGCCATGGTGAACGGGTAGTTCCACGGCGAGATGATGCCGACGACACCCTTCGGCACGCGGTTGAGGTCGATGCGGGTCAGGCCCGGCAGCACGCCCGCGCGGCGGGTCGTGTCGAGGTGACGGTGGGCCGTGCGCGCGTAGTAACGAGCGGTGAGCGCGACGTGGTAGACCTCGTTGTAGGCGTCACGACGCGCCTTCGCCGACTCCCAGACGGCCATCTCCATGATCTCCTCGGCGTGCTTCAGCACGAGGTCGTGGAAGCGCATCATGATCCGCGCGCGCTCGTCGATCGAGGTGCGGGCCCAGGTCGCCTGGGCGGCACGCGCCCGCGCGAAGGCGGTGTCGACGTCGTCGATCGAGGACTGCGGGATGACGCCGAGCGGCTGGCCGTTGACCGGCGAGACCGACTGGGCGACCTCACCCGACGTGGCGAGGAGGTGCGACGTCAGGGCCGCGACGTACTCCGGCTCGAGGGCGTAGGAGCCGGCGATGTTGTGCTCGGGGTCGTGCGGGCCCTCGACCGTGCGGTCCTTCGGGGGCTCGGGGTTGCGTGCGCTCATGTACTCGAGAGTAGGCGACACCGCGTCGCACATACCAGCGTTCCGCAGGAGTGAGATCGTTTACACATCTCCTTGCGGTGTCAACCGCCGCCGTGGCATATGACCCAGAGGTCAGATCAGGTCGTGGAGGCTGATCCGCGCCTCGTCCGCCTCCTCGTCGGTGAGCATCTTCTGGCTCTTCCGCTCGGCTGCCACACGGCGCAGGTAGTGCTCCACCTCGGCCTCGCGGCGCTCGTCGTCCCAGCCCAGCTCGTCCCCCATCAGCCGGGCCACCTCCGGTGCGGCGCCGACGCCCCGGTCGAAGGTCTCGATCGAGATCCGGGTACGCCGCACGAGCACGTCGTCGAGGTGGCGGGCGCCCTCGTGGGTGACCGCGTGGACGACCTCCGCCGCCAGGTAGTCGTCGGCTCCGGTGAGCGGGGCGGAGAGCTCCGGCCGGTCGGCGATCAGCGCGAGCACGTCGTCGATGCGACCGCCGTAGCGGCCGAGCAGGTGGTCGATCCGGGCCAGGTGGAGGCCCGAGCGCCGGGCCAGCATCACCCGCTGGTTGGCCCGCGTCTCGTAGCCGTCGGCCCCGACGAGCGGGACCCGGTCGGTGATCGAGTCGCGCACCGCCGTCGAGCCGCCCGTGCGCAGGGAGTGGCTCGCGGCGTCGATCGCGTCCCGCGCCATCACCCGGTACGTCGTGAGCTTGCCGCCGGCGATCATCACCAGGCCCGGCACGGGCGTGACCACCGTGTGCTCGCGGCTGATCCGGCTGGTCGGCTCGGACTCGCCCGAGAGCAGCGGCCGCAGCCCGGCGTACACGCCCTCGACGTCGTCGTGGTCGAGCGGCTCCCGCAGGATCCGGTTGACGTGCTCGAGGATGTAGTCGATGTCGGTGCGACTGGCGGCCGGGTGCGCGCGGTCGAGGTCCCACGCGGTGTCGGTGGTGCCGATGATCCAGTGGCGCCCCCACGGGATCACGAAGAGGACGCTGGTCTCGGTGCGCACGATGAAGCCCGACTCCGAGCGGATCCGGTCGCGCGGCACGACGATGTGGATGCCCTTGCTCGCCTTGACGTGGAGCGAGCCGCGGCCACCGACCAGCTCCTGGATCTCGTCGGTCCACACGCCGGCGGCGTTGACGATGACCCGGGCGCGGATCTCGATGACCTTCTCCTGCTCGAGGTCGAAGGCCTGCACGCCGACGACCCGCTCCCCCTCACGGATGAAGCCGATGCAGGCGGTGCGGGTCGCGATCAGCGCACCGTGGGCGGCCGCCGTGCGGGCCACGGTCATCACGAGGCGGGCGTCGTCGACCTGCGCGTCCCAGTACTGGATCGCGCCGGCGAGCTTCGAGGCCTTGAAGTCCGGGGCGATCCGGGCGACCGCCTTGCGACTGAGGTGGCGGTGGCGCGGCAGGCCCATGTTGCCGCCGTTGTCGGCCAGGGCGCCGAGCTTCGCCATCGCGTCGTAGAGCGCCAGCCCGGCCCCGACGTACGGCCGCTCCCAGCCGCGACGGGTGAGCGGGTAGAGGAACGGCACCGGCTTGACCAGGTGCGGAGCGAGGCGGGTGAGCAGCAGGCCGCGCTCGTGGAGCGCCTCCCGGACCAGCGCGAAGTCCATCATCTCGAGGTAGCGCAGGCCCCCGTGGACCAGCTTGGAGCTGCGGCTGCTCGTGCCCGAGGCGAGGTCGCGCTGCTCGATCAGGCCGACCGTCAGGCCACGCGTCACCGCGTCGAGCGCGGCACCGACGCCGGTGATGCCGCCACCGACGACGAGGACGTCGACCTCGTTGCCGGGCGCACCCAGCTGGTCGAGCGCGGACTCCCGCGCCTGCGGACTCAGGTCACTCGCCAGAGGTGCCATGCCCCATGTCTACCCCGCCGGGGCACCCCGTGGGGTCAGGACTCGACGACGACCTCGACGCGCTGGAACTCCTTGAGCTCGGTGTAGCCGGTCGTGGCCATGGAGCGCTTGAGGGCGCCGATGAGGTTCATCGTGCCGTCGGCGACGCGGGACGGGCCGAGGAGGATCTCCTCGATCGTGCCGACGGTGCCGAACTCGACGCGCTCGCCCCGCGGCAGCTCCGCGTGGTGCGCCTCGGTGCCCCAGTGGAAGCCCGCGCCCGGAGCGTCGGTCGCACGGGCGAACGGCGAGCCGACCATGACCGCGTCGGCACCGCAGGCGATCGCCTTGGCGACGTCGCCCGAGCGGCCGATCGAGCCGTCGGCGATGACGTGGACGTAGCGGCCACCGGACTCGTCGAGGTAGTCACGGCGGGCAGCGGCGACGTCGGAGACGGCCGAGGCCATCGGGACCGCGACGCCGAGCACCGAGCGGGTCGTGTGGGCGGCACCGCCGCCGAAGCCGACGAGGACACCGGCCGCGCCGGTGCGCATCAGGTGCAGGGCCGCCTGGTACGTCGCGCAGCCGCCGACGATGACCGGGACGTCGAGCTCGTAGATGAACTCCTTGAGGTTGAGCGGCTCGGCCTGGCTGCTCACGTGCTCGGCGGAGACCGTCGTGCCCCGGATGACGAACATGTCGACGCCCGCGTCGACGACGCACTTGGCGTACTCCTTGGTGCGCTGCGGCGACAGCGAGCCGGCGACGGTCACGCCGGCGTCGCGCATCTCGTGCAGGCGGGCGGTGATCAGCTCGGGCTTGATCGGCTCGGCGTAGATCTCCTGCATGCGGCGCGTGGCGTCGAAGCCACGGAGCTCCGAGACCTCGGCGAGCAGGTCGGTCGGGTCCTCGTAGCGGGTCCACAGGCCCTCGAGGTTGAGCACGCCGAGGCCGCCGAGCTTGCCCAGCGCGATCGCGCTGGAGGGCGACATGACCGAGTCCATCGGCGCGGCGATGACCGGCAGCTCGAAGCGGTAGGCGTCGATCTGCCAGGCGACGCTGACCTCCTCGGGGTCGCGCGTGCGCCGCGAGGGCACGATCGCGATGTCGTCGAAGGAGTACGCGCGGCGAGCACGCTTGGCGCGGCCGATCTCGATCTCAGTCACGGGGGAAGTCTAGGGGGTCGCGCACCGCGCCCCCACGTCGTCCGCGGGGCTCACCGGCTGAGGTCGAAGAGGTTCTTCTGCCCCAGCTGGTAGCGGGCCGCATCGACGAGCTTCAGCGCCTCCCACTCGATCGGGCGGTACATCTTGTAGATCCGGGCCCGGGTCGCGGAGGAGCCGGACGCCGCCAGGATCGCGTTGGCCGCCTGCCGTCCCGCCTCGTTGGCGCCCTCCATCGTGGCGAGGTCGATGTTGGTCCGCACGTAGTCGCCGGCCAGGAAGAAGTTGGGGATGCGGGTGGTCGCGGTCGGCCGGTTCTTCCACGAGTCCACGGTGTTGACCAGCAGCGGCTCGTCGTTGCTGTTCGAGCCGGTCGACGGGTGCCAGCGGATGCCCGGGTCGAGGTGCCAGGAATGGACGATGTCGTCGGGCAGGACGCTCTTGCCGGTGTCCTCGAGGGCCGCCTTCATCTGTGCCCAGACCTCGTTGAACACCTCCTGCCGCGTGCACTCCTTCGCGGGCTTGCCGTAGAGGATGCCGGGCGTCGTCCAGTCGGAGATGTCCACGGAGAGGCAGTCGACCGCCGTGCCGTCGCCGTACGTCGTGGCGAAGTCCTCCGCCCAGAACTGGCCCTGGGTCAGGCCGGTGATCGACCACGGCGAGTCGAGGAAGGCGATGTGGCCCTGGGTGATGTTGACCGGCCGGCGCAGGTAGATCTGCATCCCGTTCATCCAGTCGGTGTAGAGGTTGTGCAGCCGGGCCAGCGACGGGTCGAGCGCGAGCACCGGTGCGGTCAGCAGCTTCGCGATCCGCTCCACGGGCATCGCGCTGACGAACCAGTCCGCCACGATCGAGTACGTCGACCCGTCGGCGAGGCGCGCCTTCGCCCCGGTGACCCGGCCACTGCCGACGGTCAGGCCGGTGACGGTCGCGCCCGTGACGAAGCGGACGCCCTTCTGCCGCAGCAGAGCCACCCACGGGTCGATCCAGACCTCGTTGGTCGGCCCGTTGAGCACCTGGTCGGCGTGGCCGGTCGTGCCGAGGCCGACCAGGGCGTAGAGGAACGCCTCGGCCATGTTGCCGATCGTGCGCGTGCTGGCGACCTCCTCCTTGGCGGCCACGAGCGCCCGCGTCATGCCGCGCGCGGCCACCGTCTGGTACTCGCTGGAGCGGTTCGCGGCATCCACGAACTCCCACCACGAGGTCTTCTCCCACTGCCCCATGCGGCGCGCGTCGCAGCTGCTCAGGTAGACGATGAGCCGCGAGGAGAAGTACGCCGCGTCGTCCGGCATGACGCCCTGCTGGCCGAGCCACTCGTCACGGACCAGTCGGGTCAGCGCGTCCGGCGTACCGAGGTCGCGGGGGTCGGGGATGAAGCCGAAGAGGTTCTGGTCGTTGCGCCCGCCCGAGCGCGGGAAGTACGGCACCGGCGCGGCGACGAGGTTGTCCTTCACCCCACGCCGGTTCGTGCCGAAGGGGATCCGCGCCATCGTGTCCGGGATGTGGTGGTAGAAGCCGGGGAAGAAGCGGAAGCCGTGCTCACCCGGCAGCGGCAGGCGCCCGTCCGTGGCCGTGCCCGCGACCGGGATGCTGCGCGCCTTGCCACCCAGCGCGTTGCGCTCGTAGACGGTCACCTCGTACCCGCGCTCGACCAGCTCGAAGGCCGCCGACAGGCCGGCCATCCCGCCACCCAGGATCGCCACGCGCTTGCGGGTGACGGCGAGGGCGGGCGCGACCGGCCCGATGGTCGCGGCCGTCGCTGCGGCGACGCCCGTTCCGGCCAGGACTGAACGACGGCTCAACGGCTGCATGGAGATCCTCGGGAGGTGCGACGAGTGACAACAGGTGTGGTCACTCTCGGGGATCGTGGCCCGGATGGCAAGAGGCAGTCGCCGTGTCAGCCCTCGCGGCCGCGCAGCTGGTCGAGCTCGCGGCGCTCACGCTTGGTGGGCCGGCCGGCGCCGCGGGGACGCGCGAAGACCGGGGCCGCGCGCTCCTCCTTCGGCGGCAGCGGCGGCGTCCTGTCCTCGTAGGCGAGGGCGGCCAGCGGCGCGCCGACGCGCTTGACCAGCAGCTGCTTCACGACCACGAGGTGCTCGCGATCCGTGTAGACGCGCACCTCGTCGCCGATCCTGACCGGCTGCGACGCCCTCACGCGCACGCCGTTGACCCGGATGTGGCCGGCCTTGGCCCCCGCGGTCGCCTGCGAGCGCGACTTGTAGAGCCGCACCGCCCAGCACCACGCATCGACGCGGACGCTGTCACCCATCGCTGGCCTCGCTCACCCGACCGAGGCTAGCCGGGATGCCCCGTGGCCGTGACCCGTGCCGGCGTACGACGAAGGCCCGGCGTCACGGGGACGCCGGGCCTTCGGGACGAGCTGGATCAGCGCGCGGAGTAGTTGGGCGCCTCGACCGTCATCTCGATGTGGTGCGGGTGGCTCTCCTTGAGCGAGGCCGAGGTGATGCGGATGAACTTGCCGCGCTCCTGCAGGTCCGGGACGGTGCGCGCGCCGACGTAGAACATCGACTGCTGCAGGCCGCCGACGAGCTGGTGCGTCACCGCGGCGAGCGGGCCGCGGTAGGCCACGCGGCCCTCGACGCCCTCGGGGACGATCTTGTCGTCGCTGGTGACCTCGGCCTGGAAGTAGCGGTCCTTGGAGTAGGACTTCTTGCCACGCGAGGACATCGCGCCGAGCGAGCCCATGCCGCGGTAGGCCTTGAACTGCTTGCCCTGGTGGAAGACGATCTCGCCCGGCGACTCCTCGGTGCCGGCCAGCATCGACCCGATCATCACCGTGGACGCGCCCGCGACGAGGGCCTTGGCGATGTCACCGGACTGCTGGAGGCCGCCGTCGGCGATCACGGGCACGCCGGCCGGGGTCGCGGCGAGCGACGCCTCGTAGACCGCGGTGACCTGCGGGACGCCACAGCCGGTGACGACGCGGGTGGTGCAGATCGAGCCCGGACCGAAGCCGACCTTGACCGCGTCGGCGCCGGCGTCGACGAACGCCTGCGCACCGCTGCGGGTGGCGACGTTGCCGCCGATCACCTGGACGTGCTTGGTGGCGGGGTCGTTCTTCAGCTTGCGGACCATGTCGAGCAGGAGGTGCACGTGACCGTGGGCGGTGTCGGCGACGAGGACGTCGACCCCCGCCTCGACCAGGGTGGTGGCGCGCTCCCACGCGTCACCGAAGTAACCGACCGCGGCACCCACGAGGAGGCGGCCGTCGCCGTCGCGCGAGGCGTCGGGGAACTGCTCGCCCTTGACGAAGTCCTTGACGGTGATCAGGCCGGCGAGCTTGCCGTTGCCGTCGATCAGCGGGAGGCGCTCGAGCTTGTGCTTGCGCAGCAGGAGCGTCGCGTCGTCGCGGTCGATGCCGGCCGGACCGGTGATCAGCGGCATGCGCGTCATCACCTCGTCCACCTTGGTGGTCGCCCACTCGGCGACCGGGGTGAACCGGAGGTCGCGGTTGGTCACGATGCCGACGAGGGTGTTGTCGGTGTCGACGACCGGCAGGCCGGACACGCGGTACTCACCACAGATGGCGTCGAGCTGCTCGAGGGTCTTGTCGGCGGTGATCGTGACCGGGTTGGAGATGATGCCGGTCTGGGTCCGCTTGACGAGGTCGACCTGGTAGGCCTGCTCCTCGGTCGAGAGGTTGCGGTGCAGGATGCCGATGCCGCCCTGGCGCGCCATGGCGATCGCCATGCGCGACTCGGTGACGGTGTCCATCGCGGCGGAGATGAGCGGGACCTTCAGCGAGATCTCCCGCGTCAGCTTCGACGTGGTGTCGATGTCGGCAGGGTTGAGGTCCGACTCCCCCGGCAGCAGCAGGACGTCGTCGTACGTGAGGCCAAGCGCAGCGAACTTCTCGGGGAGCTCCATTGGGCCATTCTATGGGGCGCAGACGAGTCCGTACGACGCGGGTGGGCGCTCCCGGACGGGGCCCGTCGCCGTTGACGGGCCCCGCGGGAAGCTCAGGCGGGGACAGGCTTCAGGTCACGCAGCGGGACGCGGACGGTGAGGGTCTCCGACGCCATCCGGATCCGGCCGCGCAGGCCGGCGGCGAGCACCATCGGCAGCACTGCCTGGTTGCCGACGCCGGTCGTCATGACGAGCTCGGTGGCGCCCTCCTCGGCCGCCCGGCGGGCAGCGGCGCGGAGCAGCTTGCGCCCCAGCCCCTGGCGCTGCCACGCCGGGTCGACGCGCAGGGAGAGCTCGAAGACGCCCTCCTCCTCGCTCGGGATCAGCCGCGCGACGGCGAGCGTCGCGCCGTCGAGGACAGCCGCGACTCCATCGGCGCGCTCCTCGACCTGCGGATCCTGCGGGACACGCAGTGCGTTGTTGACAACCGGACTGCCCTTCATCCGGGCGAGCACGTCACCGACGAGGTCGGCCAGGGCGGTGCCCCGGGCGATCTCGGTGGGCGTGAACGGCGCCGTACGCCGGATCTGGACGAGCACGTCGCCGACCGCGAGCTCCATGACGTCCTGGCCCACGACGCCGTCACGGCGTTCGGGCTCGGCGTCGAAGAGCTTGGCCACCACCTCGGGGAACGACGCGGGATGGCCCGCGATCGCCCGGGCCGCCCGCACGAAGCGGGTCGGCTGGTCGACAAGTGCGTTCTCGGTGCAGCGGACTGCGGAGGCGCCGTTGCCCCCGGACCGCTCGACGAGCGCGGCGAGGTCAGCCTCGCCCCATCCTGACGGCGTACGCAGGATGAGCTCGTCGGTCACCGAGTCGACCCCGGGGAAGATCTGCAGGCCCAGGATGTTGACGCCGGCGTCTCCACAGTTCTGCGCAAGGACTGCGAGCGCTCCCGGCTGGTCCGGAAGGGTGGCGCGAACTCTCCACAGCATGACGATCTCCCTCAGGTCGACTGGTGCTCCGTCCCTCGAGGGGCTTTCGCCTCGGAAGGGACACAGACACCGTGACAGGTCAGGATTGCCGTGCCGGGTCGGTCATGTTTCGCCTGTGCAACTTGTCGGACCGACTGGTCTCGGGCACGCCGGCCAGGTCAGGCCGCGGGCTGCTGCTCCTGCTCGCGGGCGGGCTCGGGCGCCCAGCCGGGAGGGCCCCACAGGTAGCCCCAGCGCTCGCGCCAGCTCGTGGCCGCCTTGAGCTGGCGCGCGATGGAGCCGAACGCGGCGTACTCGAGCTTGAGGGTGTTGTAGGTCTCGACCTTGTAGGTCAGGCCGTACGTCGGGCGCTGGATCTCCTCCTGGAAGGAGCCGAACATGCGGTCCCAGATGATGAGGATGCCGGCGTAGTTGCGGTCGAGGTAGATCTCGTCGGAGCCGTGGTGGACCCGGTGGTGGCTCGGGGTGTTGAAGACGAACTCGAACCAGCGCGGCAGCTTGCCGATCAGCTCGGTGTGGGTGAAGAACTGCCAGACCAGGCTGATCGAGAAGCAGACGTAGAGGGTCCAGGGCGCGAAGCCCATCAGCGGCAGCGGCAGGAAGAAGAAGAGGTCGAACCAGGGGTTCCACTTCTGGCGCAGCGCGGTGCCGAAGTTCATGTACTCGCTGGAGTGGTGGCTCTGGTGCGCGGCCCAGCCGATGTTGTGCTCGTGGACGAAGCGGTGCGTGCAGTAGAAGGCGAGGTCCAGCGCGAGCATCGCGGCGACCCAGTAGCCGACCGAGTCGGTCCCCCACCGGAACGGCGCCACGTTGAGGTAGACCCACTGGTAGAGGAAGAACGTGGCCACCTTGAAGACGGTCAGCCAGAAGATCGAGCCGAGGCCCATCGAGAGGCTCGTCCAGAAGTCCCGGGAGAGGTAGCCGGTGCGCGGCTTCTCGCCCCGGGCGACGCCGTCGTCGTCGAGCCAGGTCAGCGCCGCGATCTCGAGGACGATCGTCAGGACGAAGAACGGGATGGCGAACGCCACCGGGTTGTGCTGCAACGACAGCACCTGGTCGAGGTCGTACATCGGAGCTCCGTTTCGATGGTCGAGCCCGGCCGGACTCGATATGACTCCTGAGTAAGTTAACTCTTGGTCATATGCCATGTCCAGCATTCCTCATAGACTCCGCCCGTGACCAGCGCCACCACCCGCCCGCCCCGGCCCAACGCCGGGACCAAGGGCGTCGCGCGCCCCGAGCGCGAGGCGCAGATCATCGAGGCCGGCTGCCGCCTCTTCGGCGAGCACGGTTACCTCGCCACGTCGGTCGCCGACGTCGCCGACGCGGCGGGCATCTCCAAGCCCCTGATCTACAACTACTTCGGCTCCAAGGACGGCCTGCACGTCGCCTGCGTCAAGCACGCCTCCGCGGTGCTCGTCAGCGAGATCGAGCGGACCGCCGCCCTCGGCGCGGTCGGCTTCGCACGCGCCGTGGTCACCCTCGACGGCATGTTCCGGTTGCTCGAACCACGGCCGTGGCTGTGGCGCGTCGTCTTCGACGCCACCGCTCCCCGTGAGGGCGAGGCGCAGACCTGGCTGGCCGAGCACGAGCGCCGGATCATGGACTTCGGCCGCGAGGGCGTCGCCGAGCTCATGCACCTCGCCGGCAACGACGACCCGCTCGACATCGACGCGATGCGCGCCGCCTGGGAGTCGATCTTCCGCGCCCTCGTCAACTGGTGGCTCGACCACCCGGGCGAGTCCCCCGAGGAGATGACGCACCGCTGCCTGCGGCTCTTCCGCACGGTCTTCGGCGAGCTCGACCTCAGCGGCACCGCCCTGACCTGACCGGGCCGACCCGGCGTACGGGCTCGGCGTACGGGCTCGGCGTACCGGCTCGGAGTACGCCGACGGGCGCGTCAGGCGGCGTTGGGCAGGCTCAGGTAGAACGACGCTCCCCCGCCGAGGCGACCCTCGGCGCGGATCGCGCCGCCGTGGAGCTCGACGATCCGGGCGACCGATGCCAGCCCGAGGCCCGTGCCCGGGAACTCGCGGCTGTCGTGGAGCCTGGTCAGCGGCCGGAAGAGGTCGTTGGTGCGGGCCGGGTCGAACCCGGCGCCGTTGTCGGCCACGACGAAGGTGTCCTGGCGTGGGCCGGACGACGTGCGGGCGAGGCGGATCCGCGGCGCCTCCTGCCGGCCGGTGTACTTGAAGGCGTTGTCGAGCAGGTTGCGCAGCATGAGGTCGGCCATCACCGGGTCGAGGTGGGCGCGAAGGCCGTCCTCGATCTCCAGGTCGATGTCGCGCCCGGCGACGCTGACCAGGGGGCGGGCGATGTCGTCGGCCAGCGCGCTCAGGTCGACCGCCTCGGGCTGGAGCTCGGCGTGGGTGATCCGGTAGACCGCGAGCATGCGGTCGATCTGGGTGTCGAGACGGTGGCCGGACCGCAGGATCGTCCCGGCGAACTCGCGGACCACCGCCGGGTCGGTCTCCTCGATGAGCATCTCGGCACACCCGAGCATCGCGAAGAGCGGGTTGCGCAGGTCGTGCACGAGCGTGTGCATGGCCGACTCGAGGTGGTCGCGCTCGGCCACCCGGCGTACGACGGCGCCGCGGAGCTCGAGGTTCTCCAGCGCGACCGAGGCGCTGTTGGCGAGGACCTCGACCAGGCGGACCTGCTCGGCGGTCGGCTCGTGCGGCTCGCTCCAGTAGGCGCCCAGGGCGCCGACGGGGGCCTCGCGCCGGATCGGGACCATCGCCATGCTCTTCACGAACGTCGGCCGGTAGGCATCGACCGGCACCCGGTCGTCGGCGTAGATGTCGGGGATCACGGCGTTCTCGCGGTGCCCGATCACCCAGCCACTGACGCAGGCGCTCAGGGGGAAGCGCTGCCCCTTCCAGAGCGGGCCGACGGCGTCCTCGTCGGCGTAGAAGCACTGGTTGTCCTCGCGGAGGACGAACGACGCCCCGTCAGCGTCCATGAGCTCGCGGACGGCGGCCGCGACGATCGAGGTCACGCGCTCGACGGAGTCCGCCGTGGAGAGGCGCTCCACCACGGAGGTCATCAGCAGGCCGCTCGCGGCGAGGTCCTTCACGAGGACCAGCGTAGGCAAGCCGGCGCGAGCGCGCGTCCTCCTTTCGTCTAGGACCTTGGTCCCTAAAGTCGCCCCTGGCGGAAGACGCGACGAGGCGCCGCCCCCGTGCGGGAGCGACGCCTCGTGATGCGACAGGTCGGCCGGATCCGTGGATCAGTGACCGTGGCCGTGCCCGTGGCCGTGGCCACCGGCAGCAGCAGCCTCGTCCTCGTCGACCGGCTTCTCGACGACCAGCGTCTCGGTCGTGAGCAGCATGGCCGCGATGGAGGTGGCGTTGACCAGCGCGGAGCGCGTGACCTTGACCGGGTCCAGGACGCCCTGGGCGACCAGGTCGCCGTACTCGCCCGTGGCGGCGTTGAAGCCGTAGGACGGGCCGTTGGCGACGCCGCCCTCGCGGACCTTGGTGGTCACGACGTAGCCGTTGTCGCCACCGTTCTCGGCGATCCAGCGGAGCGGCTCGTCGGCGGCCTTGCGCACGATGCGCACGCCGACCGCCTCGTCGCCCTCGAGGCCGAGGTCGTCGTCCAGGACGGAGACGGCGTGGATGAGCGCCGAGCCACCACCGGAGACGATGCCCTCCTCGATCGCGGCACGCGTCGCGGAGACGGCGTCCTCGATCCGGTGCTTCTTCTCCTTGAGCTCGACCTCGGTCGCAGCGCCCACCTTGATGACGCAGACGCCGCCGGCCAGCTTGGCCAGCCGCTCCTGCAGCTTCTCGGTGTCCCAGTCGGAGTCGGAGTTCTCGATCTCCTTCTTGATCTGGTTGACGCGACCCTCGACGGCAGTGGTGTCACCGGCGCCCTCGACGATCGTGGTGTCGTCCTTGGTCGCCACGACGCGGCGGGCGCGCCCGAGCGAGTCCAGGCCGACCTGGTCGAGCTTGAGCCCGACCTCCGGGGAGATCACCGTCCCGCCCGTCAGGATCGCGATGTCCTGGAGGATCGCCTTGCGGCGGTCACCGAAGCCGGCCGGCTTCACCACGAGCGCGTTGAACGTGCCGCGGATCTTGTTGACGACCAGCGTCGACAGCGCCTCGCCCTCGACGTCCTCGGCGATGATGACCAGCGGCTTGCCGGTCTGCATGACCTTCTCGAGGACCGGCAGGAGCTCCTGGATCGAGGAGATCTTGCCCTGGTTGATGAGGATGTAGGGGTCGTCGAGGACGGCCTCCATGCGCTCGGCGTCGGTCACGAAGTAGGGGGACGTGAAGCCCTTGTCCCACTGCATGCCCTCGGTGAACTCGAGCTCGGTGCCCATCGTGTTGGACTCGTCGACGGTGATGACGCCGTCCTTGCCGACCTTGTCGAAGGCGTCGGCGAGGAGCTCGCCGATGTGGCTGTCGCGCGACGAGATCGTCGCGACGTTGGCCATGTCCTCCTTGGAGTCGACCTCACGGGCAGCCGCGAGCAGCGCCTCGGAGACCTTGGCGGCCGCAGCGTCCATGCCGCGCTTGAGACCCATCGGGTTGACGCCGGCCGCGACGGCCCGGAGACCCTCGTGGACCATCGCCTGCGCCAGGACCGTGGCCGTCGTGGTGCCGTCACCGGCCACGTCGTTGGTCTTGGTCGCGACCTCCTTGCACAGCTGCGCGCCGAGGTTCTCGAACGGGTCGTCGAGCTCGACCTCACGCGCGACGGTCACACCGTCGTTGGTGATGGTCGGGGCGCCCCACTTCTTGTCGAGGACGACGTAGCGGCCCTTCGGGCCGAGCGTCACCTTGACGGTGTTGGCGAGGGCGTCGACGCCGCGCTCGAGCGAGCGGCGGGCGTTCTCGTCGAACGCGAGGATCTTCGGCATCAGCCGATCACCGCGAGGATGTCACGCGCGGAGAGGATGAGGTACTCCTCGCCGGCGTACTTGACCTCGGTGCCGCCGTACTTCGAGTAGATGACCTTGTCGCCCACGGCGACGTCGAGCGGGACGCGGTTGCCGTTGTCGTCGACGCGACCCGGGCCGATCGCCAGGACCTCGCCCTCCTGGGGCTTCTCCTTGGCGGTGTCCGGGATGACCAGGCCGGAGGCGGTGGTCTGCTCGGCCTCGACCTGCTTGACGATGATGCGGTCCTCGAGGGGCTTGATGTTGATCGACACGGTCGACCTCCACTTTCCACGTTGTGCCGGATGCCGGGGACGGTCGTCCGCGGCGAAGTCTTCGCCTGCGATCCGAAGCGCCGTCGCGGGGGTCGCACCGTGTCGCAAGCGTTGGCACACTCAAGGCGAGAGTGCCAGCGACGACGTTAGCACTCGACCTGAATGAGTGCCAGAAGTGGATCAGCAGCGGGTCCAGAGGCCGCGGCCGGCAGCGCGGGCGGACCGCTCGGCGGCGCGGATCCGGTCGAGGTGGCGGTCGTTGGGCCGGAAGAAGAGCACCCTGGCCAGGCCCCGGCGGACGAGCGCCTCGTTGACGAAGACGCCGCGGGCGCTCCAGACGTAGCCGAGCGTGCGGCCGTAGCGGTCGTGGAGCTCGCGGTCGGTCTGCACCCACGCCATGCTCCCCCGCGGCAGCAGCCGCTCCGTCGCGGCGGACGCCTTCAGCGCGAAGCACTGCACGGGTACGCCGGGCCGCTTCGACTCAGGCGTGTCGATCTCCAGGAGGCGGACGGAGACGTCGCGGCCACGCGGCAGCACACCTCGGCGTACGGCGCGGAGCTCGACGGTGTCGCCGTCGGTCACCCACCGGACCCGGACGCGCTGGGCGTCGGCGGGCACGGGCAGGCGCAGGGGCGTCGGCGCCGCAGCCGGGGGTCGCGCCGACGGGGCGGTGACCGGCGTGAGGGTGGGCGCCGAGCAGCCCGCGAGCAGGAGGGCTGCGGTCGCGACCGCGAGGCCCGCGCGCATCAGATGAAGGAGCAGTACCAGCTGCCGCTGAGGAGGTTCTGCCGCCAGTGGCCGCCGTTGGCCTCGCACTTCTGCTGCTCGGTGAGCGGGGTGGGCGACGACGAGGTCGGGCTCGACGTGGGCGTGCTGCCGCCGCCCCCGCCACCGCTGGTCGCGGTGTGGGTCGGCTGGGGCGCGCTCTTCTGCGTCGTCTTGACGGGCGCAGGCGCGGTGGCCGCGTCGCTCGCCGACGCGCTCGCCGAGGCGGAGGCGCTCGCCGAGGCGCTGTCGCTGGCCGAGCTCGAGGGGGACGGCTTCTTCGTCTTCGGGAGCTTCACCGTGACGTCGGTCGACGGAGCGTCGTCACCGAGCTGCTGGATCGTCTCGGCGCCCGGGATCTTGTTGAACGGCGAGCTCGGGTCGCCCGCGGTGACCTTGATGCCGACGATGCCGAGGAGCAGCACGAACGGCACAGCGGCCAGCAGCCGCCACGCAGTCTTCCCAGGGATCCCGAACATGGCCAACAGTGTGCCATCGCGCGCGCCGGAGCGCCGCCTTCACGCCCGTGTGAGGTGGACGACGACCTCGTAGTGACCCGTGTGGGGAAACATGTCGAGCAGCCGCGCGCGCACCGGCCGCAGCGATGGCATCGCCGCCAGGTCGCGCGCCAGGCTGACCGCGTTGCAGCTCGAGTAGACGACGTCGCGCACGGTGGAGCCGTCGAGCAGCGCCGCCAGGTCGCCGATGCCACGCCGGGGCGGGTTGACCACGACCAGGTCGGCCTCGGGGAGCAGGTCGGCCATCGCGGTCGCGTCGCCTGTGAGGAAGCGGGCGTCGTCGAGCCCCAGCTCCCCCGCCGTACGCCGGGCCGCGGCGACCGCGTCCGCGCTGATCTCCACGCCGGTGACGGCCGGCGAGGACCCGACGCGTGCCGCGTGCAGCGCGAAGCCCCCGACGCCGCAGTAGAGGTCGAGCACGCGTGCGGGCGCGGCCTCGTCGATCCAGGCCGCGGCCTGGGCGTAGAGGGCCGCGGCCATCGCGGTGTTGGTCTGGAAGAAGCCCTGGGGGCGCAGGTGGAGCGGCAGGCCGTTGATCCGCATCGTGAGGGTCTCCCCCACGAGCACGATCTCGCGCTCCCCCTCGAGGACCGCCTTGTGCTCGGGCTGCAGGTTGACGCTCACGACCGTCGCCGCCGGCAGGGACTCGAGCAGCCACGGCAGGTGCTTGCGGATCCGGGCCACCGGCTCCTGCGACCGCAGCACGAAGCGGACCATCAGCTCGCCGTCGGGCGACTCGGTGGCGATGACGTGCTTGAGCTCGCCGCGCCGCGTGCCCAGGTCGTACGGCGCCAGGCCGGCGCGGTCGACGAACGCGGCGATCGTGTCCATCGCCGCCACGAGCCCCGGCGTGTGGAGGGCGCAGTCGCGCAGGTCGATGCCGACCTCGCCCGCCTGAGCCGCGGCGGAGCCGGGTGGCGCGAGGATGCCCAGCGTCGGAGCCGCGCTCGTGCCGGTGACGACCATCTTGGCCTTGTTGCGGAAGCCGGCCTCGGCGCTCGCGACGGGCGGCAGCCACTCCACGCCCGGCGCGACGTCGAGCAGCAGCCGCTCGACGTCGGCCTGCTTGGCGGCCAGCTGGTCGGCGTACGGAGTGCGAAGCAGCGCGCAGGAGCCGCACCGGCCGGCGTCGAAGTGGTGGCAGGTCAGGGTCACGCGGAGCCACCCGTTGACCCGGCCGCCGAGCCGCGCGCGAGCGCGCCGGCCTTGAGGTCGGCCCACGCGCCGCGCTGGCGCAGGGTCGGGCCGCTGGGGACGGTGCCGGGCTCCTGGGCCCGCGCCCACTCGACGTAGGCGGCGTAGCTGCCGGAGCCGGCGACCTGGCGCCGGTCGCTCCGCGCCCCGCCTGCTGCGCATTCCTCGAGGAAGCGCGCGACGATCGCCAGCACGTCGTCGTCGTTCCAGCGGCGGGAGGTGGAGCGGGTCTTGTTCGTGGCCACCCCGGCCGCGGCGCAGGCGGCCGTCCACGAGCCGAAGCGGCGGATCACCAGCGTGCTGGAGCCGGCCTCGTGGGCCGGCGTACGCGAGCGCCACGCGTCGTACGCACCGACGGCGAGGGGCTCGCCGACCGCGGCCGCGGCGGCGCGGAGACCGGCCGCGAGGGCGTCGTCGGAGAACGTGGGAGTGCGCACGGACACATTCTCCCCGACACGTGGGGCGAGGTGCCCCGGCGGCCTTACTCTTCCCTCGTGAGCCGCAACCACGCGAACCGCCGCAAGGGGGTCAGGCGCGCGCTCCTGCTGCTGGGCATCCTCGTCGTGGTCCTGCTGCCGGTGATCGGGCTGCGCGTCTTCGGCAAGGAGGAGCCCGAGGCGGTCTCGGCGACCGGCGACGTCACGCTCACGCCCGGCCATCGCATGGTCTACGTCGTCCAGGAGCACGTCGCCTCGGTCTCCCTCGCCGACGCCTCAGGGGCGGCGCAGGGCACGCCCGTGGTCTCCGAGCTGCTCTGCGCGCGCGTGTACGCCGCGCACGGCACCGGCCTCTGCCTCCGCAAGAACACCGCCGTCTCGTGGTCGGCGACGGTCCTCGACCAGAACCTCAAGGCGACCAGCACCTGGCCGATGGCCGGCCAGCCCGCCCTCGCACGGGTCTCCCCGAGCGGGCGGATGGTCGCCTGGACCGCGCTGACGAGGGGCCACGCGCTCAGCGGCACGTTCTCCGCGGTGACCTCCGTCGTGGACACCGTTGCGGGCGAGGAGACCAAGGACCTCTCCACGTTCACCGCCCGCGTCGGCCCCGACCACACCAAGGTGAAGGACTACCAGGTCTGGGGCGTCACCTTCATCGACGACGACCGGTTCCTCGCCACCGTGGCCGTCGGCGGCAAGCGCTACCTGGCGCGCGGCCGGCTCAGCACCACGTCACTGACCACCATCGCGCCCGACGTCACGAGCCCGGCCCTGTCGCCCGACGGCAAGCGGATCGCCTTCATCCGCGCCGGTGCGGGCGGCCACGGCGGCCGCCTCGAGGTGATGGATCTCGCCACGCATGCCGTCCGCGACCTCGACGACGAGCGCGGGGTCACCGACCAGCCGGTGTGGTTCGACGCGCAGACGGTCGGCTACGTCGTCCGCGACGCCGCCGGGCACCCGACGATCTGGTCCACCCGCCTCGGCGCGCGCCGCCCCGAGCTCGTGCTCGACAACGCCGAGTCCCCCAGCCCGCTCTGAGCGGCGTCGCGACGCGTCGGCGCAGGAGCGGCGTCAGCGCAGCAGCGTCCAGGCGAGCGCGACGAGCACCAGCACCGTCAGGCAGACCAGCAGCGTGCCGGAAAGAAGGAGCGGGAGCAGCACCCATGGGCCGACCTGCGGCTCGATGAGCGCCTCGTCCTGCGCGGCCGCCTCGGCGAGGTCCGCGGGCAGCGGCGTGGTCGGCGGGATCAGTCGCATGTCGCCCAGCCACCGGTGGAGCGCTGCCGCCTGGTCGGGGCCGATCGGCTCGAGGCCGTCGAGGGCGACGAACCCGTCGCGCCCCGGAGACAGCGCCTCCACCGGCTGCCACAGGCCGGTGAGGTCGAGCCGCTCGAGCACGGGGTACGGCGGGGCGCCCGCGCCGCGGCGTACGGACTCGCGGTGGAGGGCGATCGTGAGGTCGTCCTCCTGGCCGGAGCGGTAGTAGCGGCAGGTGGAGGTGTTCATCGGACGGAGAGGGTAACCCGGCGAAGCGGGTGGCACGCGCGTATGCTGGCCCTGTCCGGATGCAGGAGTCCGGACGTCAGGGCGCCCGCACCCGTCCCCGCAGGGACCGGCCGTCGCCCCGCCAACGCGCTGGACTTCTCCACCGGCTTGTCTCCACGCGCGTGTCTGGACCTGATGTCAGGAGCACTGCTTGTCCACGCAGCCCACCCAGCAGACCCGCCGCACGCGCGGCGGTCAGGGCAACCGCCGCAACGGCAACCGCAACGGCGGCAACTCCGCCAACGGGAGTCGCGGCGGCACGCGGCGCCGGCGTGACAACGAGGGCATCATCCCCGTGCTGGCGAAGGCCGTGCGCGAGGTGGAGCAGGCGGTGCAGAAGGGCCAGGGCCTCTCGCACCGCTCCCGCTACCAGGCGATCGCCCTGCTCGCCCGCAAGGAGCGCACGCGGGTCCGCGCGGACGACCAGGTCTCCGAGCAGCAGCGCGACATCGAGCTGAAGCGGCTCGACGGCGTCGCCACGATCCTCGCCCAGTGCGCCGCCCGCGAGCCGGGCCTCTTCTCCCTCCTCGACGAGAACGCCGAGATCGGCGAGGCCACGCGCCACCGGATGGCCGAGATGCTCGAGGCCGCGGGCCAGGCCGCCGAGGCGGTCGCGGTCGAGGAGGCCGCGCCGGAGGGCTCCGGCGACGGCACCGCACCGCGCACCGAGCGCAAGGCGACTCCCCCGTCGGTGGTCGCCGCGCGGCTGGCCAACCCGTTCCTCGTCCCCGACTTCAGCCAGACCGTACGCCGCGTGCAGGGCACGCTCGTCGGCTGGGAGCTGATCGGCCCGCTGCTCAACTCGTTCGAGCAGCCGGTGCCCGGCGCGCCGGCGTGCATGGAGCTGCCCGAGCCGCGCCCGATCCTGCTGCCGCCGGGTGTCGAGCTCATGGACCACCAGGCGCGCCTGCTCTCCGCGATCGCCGGCGGCCACCGCACCGTGCTGCTCGCCGACGAGCCCGGCCTCGGCAAGACCGCGCAGTCGCTGCTCGCGGCTGAGGTCGCGGAGGCGTACCCGCTGCTCTGCGTCGTGCCCAACGTCGTCAAGACCAACTGGGCCCGCGAGGCCGCCCGCTGGGTGCCGAAGCGCTCGGTCTCCGTCGTGCACGGTGACGGCAACGACGTCGACGGCTTCGCCGACATCATCATCGTCAACTACGAGGTGCTGGACCGCCACGTCGACTGGATCGGCGAGCACGGCTTCCGGGGCATGGTCGTCGACGAGGCCCACTACATCAAGAACCGCAAGTCGCAGCGCTCGCAGTTCGTCGTGGAGATCTCCGAGCGGATCCGCCGCCGGGTCGCCCGGCCGCTGCTGATGGCGCTGACCGGCACGCCGCTGATCAACGACATCGAGGACTTCCGCGCGATCTGGCACTTCCTCGGCTGGATCGAGGAGCGCAAGCCCGGCCAGCAGCTGATGGCGGCGCTCGAGGCCACCGGCCTGACGCCGGCCGACCACCCGTTCTACCCGGCCGCGCGCCAGGCGGTCATCGACATGGGCATCGTCCGGCGCCGCAAGGTCGACGTCGCCGCCGACATCCCCGCGCGCCGTGTGGCCGACCTCCCGGTCGAGCTCGAGGGCGCCGAGGGCCGCTCGATCCAGAAGGCCGAGCGCGAGCTCGCCGAGCGGCTGATCGGCCGCTACGACGCGGCGATCGAGCACCGGCGTACGTCCCCGGTGGCGATCAACTCGGCCGAGAGCGCCGACGGCATCGACCACGAGCTGGTCCGCCGCGTCGCCGAGCGCGAGGTCGCCGAGGGCTCCGACAACACCACCGGCGAGAACGTCTTCGCGATGGTCCGCCGCATCGGCCGGGCCAAGGCCGAGCTGGCCGCCGACTACACCGCGCAGCTGGCCCGCTCGACCGGCAAGGTCGTCTTCTTCGCCAAGCACCTCGACGTCATGGACGCCGCCGGCGCGGTCTTCGACAAGCGCGAGATTAAGTGGACGACGATCCGCGGCGACCAGTCGTCGACGGCCCGCACCGCGGCGATCGACGCGTTCGTCGAGGACCCCGAGGTCCAGGTGATCGTCTGCTCGCTCACCGCGGCCGGCGTCGGCATCAACCTGCAGGTCGCCTCCAACGTCGTCCTCGCCGAGCTCTCGTGGACCGACGCCGAGCAGACCCAGGCGATCGACCGGGTCCACCGCATCGGCCAGACCGAGCCGGTCACCGCATGGCGGATCCTCGCCGCGCAGACGATCGACACGCGGATCGCCGAGCTGATCGACTCCAAGGCCGGCCTCGCCGCCCGCGCGCTCGACGGCGCGGACGAGGAGGCGACCACCGCGGTCGACATCCAGGTCGAGACCCTGGTCTCGCTGCTCACCGACGCGCTGCGCTCCCGGTCCTGACCCCTCGCCGAGCGGGTCTCGACCTCAGCCGCTGAGCTTGGCCAGGCGGGTGCGCAGGAGCTCGGCACGGTGCGCATTGCCGCGCAGCGCGACGTACCGCTCGCCGAAGATGGCGAGGAGTGCGTCGTCGAGCTTCCGGACGGCGCCGGCCGGGTGCTTGTAGCCCATGCGCTCGTGGATGGCGGCGCTGTCGACCGAGGCCAGCAGCGCGGCGAGCTCGTCGAGCGAGGTCACGCCGAGCTCGAGCAGCAGCCCGCTGATCCACCCGTAGTGGTCCGAGCGCGACCAGCCGACGTCGGTGTAGTGCGTCGACAGGAAGCTGGACAGCTCCTTCGCCGCGATGCGCGGGTCGTCGGAGTCGTCGTCGGAGCGGTGCTTCGGGGCGCTGCGCTCGAGCTGCTCGCGGATCGCGGAGAACTCCCGGTCGGCGAGCTCCAGGAGCCCCGCCGCCAGCGTGAAGCGGCGGTCGAAGTCGGCCGAGTGCTCCTCGGGGATCGTGCCCTTGTAGCGGATGTCGTGCTCGAACTCCGCCCACGCGTGCTGCAGCACCGTGCGCACCTGGACCGACGCGTGGAGGCCCTCGTCGCCCGTCCCCAGCGCGGCGTACGCCGTGGGGAGGGGGTGGTCGGGCGACGGGGCGACCAGGAGGTGCCGGCTCGCGTAGCCGAAGCCGCCGCCCTGCGCGGTCTCCGCGCCGAGGTCGCGGTCGTCGAGGATCGCCAGCTCCTCCGCGAGGACGTGGGCGACCGCGTCGACGTCACGGTGGACGTAGGTGATCACGCGGACGCCGATCGCGTCGGTGATCTGCGTGAGCGGGTCGTCGTAGAGCTCGTGGCCATCAGGGCCGGTGCGCGCGGCCTTGCCGGCGAAGCTCGCGACGGTCTTCGTGCGGCCCGTGACGCTGAGGTAGTTGATGCCGGCGTCGTCGAGGAGCGTCGTCACCAGCTCGACGTACGCCTCCGTGACGGGGACCAGCCCCGGCTGCCGCGCGGCGTACTCGCGCACGGCGTGGGCGACGGGCGTCGGGCCGGTCGTGAGCGGCGGGGTGCGGTCCGGCATGTGCCGAGACTGCCAGAACTACCGTCGGAGTGGGGCGCGGCTGACAGGATGGCGCCGTGACCGGGGCGAACGCGAGCGGGGCGAAGGGTGGGCGCGACGCGCGTCCGGCGATGGAGCGGATCATCGGCTTCATGGCGTTGCTGCACGACGCCCGGCGCCGCGGGGCGCCCGGCGTGCCGGCGGAGGTGCTGGCCCGGTCGGCGGGCTGGCAGGACGCGAAGGACCCGATCACCGCGGTCAACCGCGACCTCAACTACCTGCGCGGGCTCGGCTGGCGGATCGAGAACATCTCCGCCAAGGGGCTGCCCGCCGTCTTCACGATGCGCTCGGTCGACAACCGGCTCAAGCTCGCACTGACCCCCGCGCAGCAGTCCGCGCTGCGGCGGGCCGTGCTGCTCGCCGACCGGGCCGACCTCGCCGACCAGCTGGACCTGCCTGCCGACGCGACGCCCCAGCCGCTCGCGGCGACGCTGTCGCTCGACGACGACCCGACGCTGACCCGCGTCGTCGCCGCCGTACGCACGAAGTCGCGGCTGCGGTTCCGCTACAACGGCAGCGACCGGCTCGTGCACCCGGTGTCGCTCCGCACCCAGCAGGGCACGTGGTACCTCCGGGCGGTCGAGGACGGCGCCGAGGTCGTGAAGCGGTTCGTGGTCAGCCGGATGAGCGAGGTCGACGCCGACGCCCCCGGCACGGCGGTGGCCGTCGACGACACCGAGCCGGAGAGCCTCCACCCGCTCGCGTGGGAGGTCGACGAGCCCGCCGAGGTCGTCCTGCGCTCCCCCACCGAGTACGCCGACGACGTACGCCGCTGGCTCGGCGCGCCGCAGTCCGTGGCGGAGGACGGCGGCGAGACCGTCCTGACCTACCGCGTCACGCACCGGGCCGCGATGCGCGCCCGGATCCACCAGCTCGGCACGCGCGTGCGCGTCGACCGACCCTCCGACTTCCGCGACGAGCTCCTCGCCGAGCTCGCGACGATGGCAGGTGAGTGATGGCCGCGCCTCCGCACTACGTCCGCCGGATCGCCCGGCTCCCCCAGGTCTTCGAGCTGCTCGCCGGGCGGCCGGGCGGGCTGCCGTTGCGCTCGCTCGCCGAGGCGGTCGGCGCGACCCCCGACGAGCTCCGCGACGACCTGCTCGCCTTCTACGGCACCGAGCCCGAGGAGCTGCTCTTCGGCCTGGGTCGTCCTGACGTCATCGACTTCTGCGCGGCCGACGGCTCCGACGCCTCCCCCGAGGACGCCGAGATCGTGAAGCTGATCAGCGCGCGTCCCGGTGACGAGCTGGGCGTGGAGTACCTCGACGCCTCCGAGCTCGCGCTGATCTACACCGCCGCGCAGGCGCTGCTGGAGATCGAGCCCTCCAACGAGGAGCTGCGCGGGGCCGTCGACGTCCTCACGCAGACGATGCTCTCCGACGACACCGTCGGTGCCTCCGCGGCGGGCACGCTCGGCCCACGCTCGTGGCACGGCGCCCTCGCGCCGTTGCGCACCGCGGTCGACGAGCGCCGGCGGGTCCGGATCACCTACTCCAACGCCTGGTCCTCCGGCGTCCGCGACCGGGTGATCGAGCCCTGGCGCCTCGTCCAGACCCGCCGTGGCTGGGAGGTCGACGCTGGTCCGGTCGGCGCGGACGGCAGCATCCGCACCTACCTGCTCGCACACGTCCGCTCGCTCGACCTGCTGGACGAGACGTTCGAGGTGCCGGCCGGGGCCGACGCCCTGATCGAGCGCCAGCGGGCCACGACCACCGTCCGCGTGCGGGTCCCGCACCGGGCCCGGTGGGCCGCCGACTTCCACGCCGAGCGGGTCGAGGTCGTCGCCGACGACGAGCTCACCGCCACGCTCGACCTCGAGCTCCTGCCGCCTGTCGAACGCCGCGTCGGGCTGCTGCTCCTCGTCGCCGGCGAGGACGCCCAGGTGCTCTCGCCGGCCGGCCTGATCGCCGCCGGCCCCGCCCTCGCTGCCGAGCTGCTGGAGCACCACCGCGGCTGATCCGCCTCGGGTGGGGTTTGTCACCGGCCGGGGGCTGCTGCCAGGTCGTCAGCACCACCACCGGCCCCCTAGCCTTGGCGTGTGCAGAACTACGCCCTGGTCACCCGGATCCACGTCCTCACCGCGATCAAGATCCACGACCAGCGCGGCGCCGAGGAGTTCCTCGCCGAGCACGGCATCGAGGAGCGCGGCGACCTGGTGCTGGTCGAGCGCGGCAAGCGCTACGACTACCGCGCGCTGCTCGCGTTCGCGCACGGCAAGGCGACCGGCACCACCCCCGAGGCCACCGGCATCGGCGAGGACCGGATCAAGGTGCTGACCGACCTCGGCTTCACGGTGGCGTCGGCGTACGAGCTCGACCGGCCGGCCGGCTCCCGCGCGGCCACCCGCGTCCCCGGCTCGCCCCGCGCAACCACGCCGCGTACGACGACCCCGCGCCCCTCGCGCGCCGCTGCTCCCAAGGCGCCGGTCAAGCCGGAGCCGGAGATCAAGCTCTGCCCGTCCTGCTACACCCAGCTGCCCGCGTCGGGGCAGTGCGACTTCTGCGACTGACGACGCTCAGAGCTCGGTGACCGCGCGGTCCCACGCGGTCAGCGCGTGGAGGGCCACCCCACCGGCGCGGCCGCGGAGCTCACGCTCGCCACGGTCCTCGAGCGGCCAGGCGGTGGTCAGCTCGCGGGCCGTCGAGTCAGCCATCAGGATCGGGTCGCCGGTCAGGCGGGTCAGCTCCTCGATGCGGGCGGCGACGTTGACGGTGTCGCCCACGAGGGTGAACTCGAGCTTGCCGCCGCCTCCGACGGTGCCGGCGATGACTGCGCCGCTGGCGATGCCGATGCCGACCTGGAGCTCGTCGCCGAAGCGGGCGTGGACGGCGTCCTGGATCTCGGTGGCGGCGGCGACCGCCCGGTCGGCGTGGTCGGCCTGCGCCTCGGGGACGCCGAAGACCGCGAGCAGCCCGTCGCCGAGGAACTTGTTGGCATGGCCTCCGTGGCCGCGCAGCACCGGCACCGCGATGCCGAAGAGCTCGTTGAGCCGGGCGACCGTCTCGGCGGCGGAGTTCGACTGCGAGAACGCCGTGAAGCCGACGACGTCGACGAACATGACGGTCGCGTCGACCTCCTCGCCCTCGAAGAGCTCGGACCCACGCTCGAGCATGCGCTGGGCGAGCATCGGGTCGACGTACGCACCGAAGGCGTTCTGCAGGCGCTCGCGCTCGAGGAGGCCGAACTGCATGCGGTTGAACGAGCGGGCGAGCTGGCCGAACTCGTCGTCGGAGGTGACGGGGACGCGGACGTCGAGGATGCCGCGACCGATCCGCTCGGTCGCCTCGCGCAGGTCGCGGATGGGGCGCATCACCGGCCCGACGCCGAACGGCGCGAGCACGATCGCGGTGCCGATCGCGAACGGCAGGGCGACGACGGGCGCGAGGACGTACTGCTGTGCGTCGGTGCGGGCATAGGAGACGACCAGAGCGGTGACCCAGCACCCGATGATGCTGCCGAGCAGGATGATCGTGAGCAGGCGCCCGGCCACGGCACGCCGCGGCTCGCGTGGCGGGTCGTCACGCAGCACGGCGTCGAGCTCGGCCTGGACCGGCCACAGCACCGCCTCGGTGATCACCGAGCCGAGCACCCCGCTGCCGACGACGAGCGCGGGTGCCGAGACGCCCATCGCCACGTTGACCGGCCAGGACAGGCCCACCGCGTTGCCGAGGTACGGCGCGACGAGGGCCATCGGCAGGCCGCCGGCCAGTCCCCAGATGAGGGGCACCTGGTCGAGGTGGGCCAGCGCCGCCCGGGTGCCGCGCGGGTCACTCTGGTCGCCGCGTCCCCAGCGGTTGAGCAGCGGTCGCGCCTGGCGCGTGGAGGCCAGCAGCGCGATCGCGCCGCAGGTCTCGGTGACCACCACGAAGACGCCGCTGACCAGGAGGAAGTCGCCGAACGAGCGGTGGAGCGCGATCGCCCACGCGAGCATGCCGATGCCGATGACGCCGATCGGCCAGAAGAGCAGCTGGAAGATCAACAACCCCGCGTAGTGGGCGCGATAGCGAGCCCAGAGCCACGGGGCCAGTAATTCCATGAGTGCGATTGTGACGGGTGGCTGTGAGCGCTGTCACTTCGACGCCGGAACTGGTCGCAGGTGCTGGGGTGCCCTGCTTTCGACCCGGAACCCCTTGTTGCCGAACTGTTTCCCGGGCGTGGAAAACGGGTGGGAACCCCGTGGAGCGCCACTTCCTAGCGTGGGGGAACAAGCGCAGGGAGCGCTCCAGACCGGGAGGAAGACCCCCACATGACCAGCAACCGCACCAAGATCCTCGTCCCCCTCGCGACGCTCGCCGCAGCCGGCGCGATCGCGGTCGGCTCCGGCGCGACGTTCACGTCGCAGACCGGCAACACCATCAGCGCCGTCACCTCCGGCACGCTGACGCAGACCAACAGCAAGGACGGCGCGGCGATCTTCAACCTCGTCGACATGAAGCCGGGCGACGTCCTCAACGGCACGCTGACGCTGACCAACACGGGCTCCCTTCCCGCGAAGTTCAGCCTCACCGAGGTCAGCTCGGCCAACGGCTTCGCCGCCGCCGACCTGACGCTCACCATCACCGACGTCACCGCCGGTGCCTCCGCGACCCCCGTGTACGACGGCACGTTCGGCGGTCTCGTCGACGGCACCGCGACGCAGCTCGGCACCTTCGCCAAGGCCGAGGCCCACCAGTACAAGTTCACGGTGAAGCTCGACCAGAACGCCCCGAACGCGGACCAGGGCAAGACCGCCTCCGCGGTCTACCGCTGGGACGCCACGCAGCTCGACGGCACCACCACCAACCAGTAAGCCCTCCTCCCGGAGGGGCGGCGAGAGCTTCGACCCGCCCCTCCGGGCCCTCACCAGGAGCCCTCGATGACGCAGTACCGCATCCTCCGCGACGCCGTCGCCCGCCCGCTGGGCTGGCTGGGCAAGGCCGCCCTCCTCCTCGGCCTCGCCCTCGGCCTCGTGCTGGTCGTGCCGGCCCTCCTCGGCTTCGACCGCTACGTCATCACCGGCGGCTCGATGACCGGCACGGTGGACAAGTACTCCGTCGTCTTCGAGCGGGAGGTCCCCGTCGACACCCTGGCCGTGGGTGACGTGATCACCTACCAGCCGCCCGCCGACGCGCCCACCCACTCCCTGGTGACCCACCGGATCATCTCCATCGGCACCTCGCCCGATGGCCGTCGCGTCCTGCACACGCAGGGCGACGCGAACCCCGATCCGGACCCGTGGCGCTTCGAGCTCGTGCAACCGACGGTCAACCGGATGACCTTCCACGTCCCGTACGTCGGGTGGCCGCTCATCGCCCTGGCCGATCCGCAGGCACGCCGCCTCCTCCTCGGCGTNCGGTGCGGCGGTCCCTCGGAAGTGTGGGGACCGCCGCACCGCAGGGCACCCCCTCCGCACCTCTCACCTGACCCGATCACACCCACCCGTCGCACCATCCCGGAGGCCCTGTCGTGAACCGCATCGTGCTGCTGCTGGCCCTGCTCGTCGCAGGCCTGCTGGGCACGTTCGCGATGCCGGCGACCTCCGGGGCGACGTACGTCGCGGCCTCGAGCGCGACCGCCGCGGTGCGCGCGGCGGCCGACTGGACCGCCCCGACCGCCACGCTTGCCGACCCCGGCTCGCCCCTGAAGGGCACCGTCACTCTCACCGCCTCAGCCTCCGACGGCGAGTCCGGCATCGCCTCGGTCACCTTCGAGGGCCTCCCCGCGGGCGGCTCGTGGTCCACGCTCTGCACCGACACCACCGCGCCGTACAGCTGCAGCTGGAACACCACCGCTGTCGCCGACGGCAGCTGGGCGCTCCGCTCCCGCGCGACCGACGGCTCCGGCCTGGTCTCGACGTGGTCCACCGTCAGCGTCGTCGTCGCGAACAACCTGCTCGTCGTCCTCGACAACCCGGGCGACACCCTGCGCGGCACGGTCCCCCTGAGCGCCCACGTCTACAACGCCGGCCTGCTCTCGCTGACCCTGCGCATCGACTACTCCGCCGCCGGCGCCGACAACTGGCGCACCGCCTGCAGCGGGGTCGGCACCGCGCTGTCCTGCAGCTGGGCGACGACCGCCGTCACCAGCCAGGACTACGACCTGCGCGCCGTCGCCGTCGTCGGCGTGACCACCTACACCTCCGCGGTGTGGACCGACGTCACCGTCGACAACGTCGCCCCCACGGTCACCATGACCGACCCGGGCACGCCGCTGCGCGGCACCGTGACGCTCGCCGCCACCGCCTCCGACTCCGGCTCGGGCCTCACCTCCGTCACCTTCCAGTACGCCGTGTCCGGCAGCTCGACCTGGACCACCGCGTGCGTGGCGGGCGACACCGCGACGTGCCGCTGGACGAGCACCGCGGTCGCCGACGGCACCTACTCGTTCCGTGCCGTCGCCGCCGACCTCGCCGGCAACACCGCGACCTCCGCGGCGATCTCGAGCCGGGTCGTCGACAACACCGTCACCTCGGTCTCGGTCGAGGACCCCGGCTCGTACCTGACCGGCACGGTGACGGTCGCCGCGACCGCCTCCTCGACCGGCGGCATCGTCAACGTGCGGATCCAGCGCTCCCCCGCCGGCACCGGCACCTGGACCGACCTCTGCACCGACACGACCGCGCCGTACTCCTGCTCGTGGGACACCACGGCCGTCGCCGACGGGCTCTACGACCTGCGCGCCGTGGCACTCGACGGCCGCGCCGCCACCACGATCTCCGCGCTGGTGACCGGACGCCGCGTCGACAACAGCCCGTTCCGGGCGCTCGACGTGCAGTCCGTCAACGGCGGCGCCACGGCCGGCAAGATCGACGCCGGCGACCAGCTGCTGCTGACCTACGGCGGCACCCTCCAGACGACCAGCATCAGCGCCGGCTGGACCGGCGGCTCGCTCGCCGTGCAGCTCCGCGCCCGTGACGGCAACCTGCTCGGCCTGGGCAACACCGGCGACACGCTCGACGTGCTGCGCAGCGGCACCGTGCTGCCCCTGGGGTCGGTGAACATGAAGCAGGAGTACGTGAAGACCAGCAAGACCGAGACGTTCAACGCGACGCTGACGGCGACCGCGACGACCGTCAACGGGGCTCCTGCGACCGTCGTGACCGTCACGGTGGGCACGGTCGCGAGCGGCACCGGTGCCCGCGGCGGCAACCCGTCGTCGATGGTCTGGACGCCCTCCGCCACCGCCACCTCGACCACCGGCCACGCCTGTGCGATCACGCCGGTCACCGAGACCGGAGCAATCGACCGTGACTTCTGACCGGTTTCCCTATGCTTCTGGACGTGCCTGCCCGCCTGCTCGTGATGGAGGACGACGACGTCGCCGCCCCGCTGCTGCGTGCGCTCTCCAGGGAAGGCCACGAGGTCTCGCGCGTCGCGCTCGGCGCCGACGGGCTCGCGCGCGTCGCTGAGGGCGGCATCGACCTGGTCCTGCTCGACCTCGGGCTCCCGGACATCGACGGCCTCGAGGTGTGTCGTCAACTGCGCGAGAACGGGTACGACGGGGGCGTGCTGATGCTGACTGCGCGTTCCTCCGAGCTCGATCGCGTCGACGGCCTCGACGTCGGGGCCGACGACTACCTCGCCAAGCCGTTCGGCCTGGCGGAGCTGCAGGCGCGCACCCGCGCCCTCCTCCGGCGTACGTCGCGGGGTGCGGCACCTTCGGCCTCCGTGGCCTCGGCGCCCTCGGTGCACGGGCTCCGCGTCGACCGCGACGCGCGCCGTGCCTGGGCGCGTGAGGGCGAGCTGGCGCTGACCGAGAAGGAGTTCGACCTGCTCGCGCAGCTCTGGGGCTCCCGCGGCACCGTCCTGACCCGCGAGGCGCTGATGGACGCGGTGTGGGACGAGAACTGGTTCGGCTCCACCAAGACCCTCGACGTGACCATGGCGCGACTGCGCCAGAAGCTCGAGTCCGCCGGACTGGGTGGCCTGATCACGACTGTCCGTGGCGTGGGCTTCCGGTTCGACGGTATGCCGTGATGAGCGGCTCCGCCGGCGCTGACCGCGAGGCCGAGCTCGACCGCCTCAACGCCCTCGCTCCGAGCGGCGCTGACCTGCAGGAGCTCGTCGCGCTCGCGGCCCGGGTGCTCGGCGTACCCAAGGTCGCGATCAACCTGATCAGCGCCGACCGCCAGCACCAGGTGGCGGCGTACGGCTTCGACCCGGGGATCTGCTCGCGCGGCGACTCGATGTGCGCCGCCGTGCTCGCGGAGCCGGACCCCGTCGTGGTGGCCGATGCCAGCAGCGACGCCCGCTTCGCGACCAACCCGTTCGTGACCGGCGAGATCGGCGAGGTGCGGTTCTACGCCTCCGCCCCGCTCGTGACCCTGCGCGGTGTGCCCATCGGCAGGCTCTGCGTCTTCGACGACGTCCCGCACGCCGACGGCCTCGCGTCGCCGGAGACCCTCGCGCTGTTCGCCGAACGCGTCGTCGACATCCTCGAGCTGCGCGCCCAGGCCCGCGAGCTGGCGCGCACGCGGGCGCGGCTCACGGCGTTCGTCAACCAGGTGAACCACGACATCCGCAACCCGCTCACCGCGCTGCTCGCCAGCGTCGAGCTGCTCGAGACCGAGCCCGCGGTTGCCGAGGACGCATCGCTGGAGGAGCTGATCACCGGCGCCCGTCGCTCGGGCGAGCGGATCAGTGCTCTCCTCGACGAGCTCTCGCCGCCGCCCTCGTAGCCAGCTCGGCGTACGTCGGGGCCGGCGTCACTCGCAGACGACGCCGTCGTGGTCGCGGTCCTGGTAGTGGCTGTACTCCGGGTCCGAGCCCTCGCGATAGCTGCCGTAGCCGTGGGCGTTGGCCTCGGCGCAGGTGTCGAAGAGCGGATCGGAGCCGCCCCCGGACGAACCGCTGCTCCCCGACCCCGTCAGCCCGTACGCCGGTGCCGGCTTCGCCTTGGCGCGCTCCGCGGCGGCCGCCTTGCGCACGGCCTCGGCCTTCGCCTTCGCCGCGGCAGCGGCCGCCTTGCGCGCCGCGGCCTTCGCGTGGGCCTTCACGGCGGCGAGCTGATGGTCGGCCTCGGCGGCCGCCACTTCGGCGTCGGCGTTGGCCTTGTCGAGCTGGTCGCGCAGCTCGGCGACCTGGTCGTCGAGGGTCGCGGTCTTCTTGTCCACGCCTGCGCTGACCAGCGCCTTCACGTCCGGGTTCTTCGCATCCACCGTCGGCTGCCCGGCTGCCCCGAGACCGGCGCCGAGCGCGAGGCCCAGCACGCCACTCGCCGTACCGACCTTGGCGCGGGTCCAGAAGGCGCCGTTCACAACGCCCGCCCGGTCAGCGCTCGCACGCCGTGCCATCCCGGTCGCGGTCGAGGCGCTTGTAGTTCTCCCAGTAGACCGCCCGCGCGTGGGTGCCGTACGCCGGGCGACCGTAGCCCTGGTTGACCTGGCGCTGTGCCGCGGCGGCCGACTTGGCGACGCCGTGGTGGAAGTCGTGCGCGAGCACCGTGCACGAGCGGTAGTAAGTAGTCGCCTCCGCCGAGCCCGCGGTGCTGAGCAGCGCGGCCGGGGCGGCAAGCGAGAGGACAGCAGCGGCGAGCGCCGTGCGCTTGATCATGGGGGCTCCTTGGGGATGGCAATCAACTCGCTCCAGACAACCCCCATGCACCTCTGGCGACGCGGCCTTTCCAGCTGAATGACCCGAAGGGACTACCTCCGTGTCGGGCGGCTGGGTCGTGCGTCAGCAGAAGCCGAGCATCTCCTCGAGCGCTCGTCGCTCGCTGGCGTCGACGTCGAGATGCCACGCGGCCTTCACGGTGATCCAGCGCCGCGCGTACGTGCACTGGTAGGCCTTCCGCGGACGCCAGGCCGCCGGGTCGTCGTCGCCCTTGCTCGCGTTGGTCGGCCCGTCGACCGCGAGCAGCTCGCCGAGGTCGTTGGCGAACTCCGCGCGCCGCTCCGCCGGCCAGCGCCACGCGCCCGAGGACCATGCCTCCGACAGCGGTACGACGTGGTCGATCTGCACCGCCTGCGCCTGGTCGGGAGCCTTCGCATCCGTCAGGTCGATCCGGCGCCCGGTGTAGGGATCGAGCCAGGACCCCGCCAGCACGTCGTGGTCACAGCTCCCCTGCCGGCCGACCGTCACCGAGCCCGGGATCGCGTCGCGCACGAGCACGTCGTCGCGCTGGTTGCAGCCGTTGTGGTCGGTGTCGCGCCACGAGGACCCGAACGCGTCGCGGTCGTAGTCGGTGCGGTGGACCCGCGGCGCCACGGTGAGCCCGGCCAGCTTCGCGGCGTACGGCGAGGTGGGGTGAGTCGGCGTGGTGCTGGGAGTGGGCGTCGGCTCAATCCAGATTGAGGGCTGCGTGGAAGCGCTGGCCGCAGGTCGCTCGGGCGCGGCGACCGTGCTCGCCGGCTGATGCAGCGCGGAGTAGCCGATCAGCGCCGCCACCAGCACTCCCCCGGCGACGAAGGTGGAGTCCTTCATCGACTCAGCGGATCTCCGTGCATGCGCTGATCCTGTCGCGCGGCGTGGGCCGCGTCCGCACTATCGCGTGAGATGGCCCGGAAGGACTAGCAAGGCGAGAAATGCACGGACGCCCCGGACCAGCGGTGGTCCGGGGCGTCGCGGCGTACGTCAGGCGGCCGAGCGCCAGTAGGCGTTGAGCGCGCCGTTGACCTTGACGAACCAGACGATCGGACCCGCCAGCGGGAGCAGGATCCAGAAGCCGGTGAGGCCGCTGACCGGAGCAGCCTGGCCGCGGGCCTTGTAGAGGTTGCCGACCTCGGACGCGGTCACGAACGGCATGACGAAGCCGACGAAGAACGCGAGCAGCAGCGCGACGCCGCCGCCGAGGCCGGTCTTGGTGGCGCGCTTCATGTCCGAGTGGACGCCGAAGTACCAGAACAGCGGGTAGATGCCGATCGTGACGATGGTCAGCAGGATCGCGGTGCCGGTGCTGCGGATCTTGCCGACCGGAGCGGCGTAGGTGACAGGAGCGGTGAGCTCAGCCATGGGTCCCCCAATGAGTTGTATGTGCGGCACAAGCCGCAGAGCGCGCTGACGCTACCGCGAAATGACGACCCTCCACGGTGTAACGTCTTCCTTTGCCCAGCCACGGTCCTAGCCTCCGGACCATGACCCTCGAACGCTGGGAACGCATCTGGGAGATCCCCCTCATCGGCCTCGCCCTCGCCTTCCTCGTCGCCTACGCCTGGCCGATCCTCGACCCTCGCCTCGACCCGGACGTGACCAGCTTTCTCACTGCCGTCTCGTGGACCGTGTGGGCGGTCTTCGCCCTCGACTTCGCCGCTCGGCTGTGGCTGGCGGAGGACCGTCGCCAGTACGCCATCAGCCGCTGGTACGACGTCGCGCTCATCGCCGTACCGCTGCTCCGGCCGCTCCGCCTCCTGCGTCTCCTCGCTCTCGCCCGGATCCTGTCCCGCTCGGCGACGCGCACCCTCGTCGGACGGACCACCCTGTACGTAGTCGGCACCGCGATCGCCGCCGTCGGCCTCGGCGCGCTCGCCATGCTCGATGCCGAGCACGACGCCCCGGGCGCCAACATCCGCACGATCGGCGATGCCCTCTGGTGGGCTGCGACCACGGTCGCCACCGTGGGCTACGGCGACCGCTACCCCGTCACCACCGAGGGCCGGTTCGTCGCCGTCGCGCTCATGCTCGTCGGCATTGCGCTGATCGGGTCGATCACGGCCGCTGTCGCTGCCTGGTTCATCTCGCAGGTGGAAGCCGAGCGCGCGAACGACTGAGGCTGCTCCTGTCTGACCCGCCCCGGGCTAGGCCAGGCACCCACACGGGCGACGCCCGCGCAGCCTCGGCGGTGGGACACTCGACCCATGCCCCTGCGTCCCGGCGCCCTCGGCCGCCGCCGGCGCGCACGACAGATGATGCGGCGCCTCGAGGAGCTCGACCGGCTCGACGCGCAGTACGGACTCGGCGCCCTGCCGCCCTCACCGCGGGCGCGGACCAGACGACGACGGGACTGGCGCGCGGGCACGGTCTTCCTGCTGTCGCTCGTCGTCGTGTGCGGGCTCCTGATCAACGCCGGCCTGCGCAACCGGCGCAACGACCACGCCCCGGCGATCACCTCGACGGGCGGCAGTTTCAGGTTCGAACAGGTGCAGGCCAACGGAGACCCCGTCGGCTACAACCCGTGCACGCCGATCCGCGTCGAGATCAACCCGGCCGGTGAGCCGCTGGACACCGAGCAGCTCGTCAGGACCGCGATCCAGCACATCCACGAGGCGTCCGGCCTGGACTTCGAGCTCACCGACCCCACCACCTCGCGCCGCTTCCTCAGCCGTACGACGACCACCGGCCGCCAGCCCGTGATCGTCGGCTGGAGCACCGCCGCGGAGGACCACGACCTCGAGGGCCACGTCGCCGGCGTCGGCGGCAGCACGATGGTCCGCTTCAACGGGCACGGGCAGTACGTGACCGGCGTGGTCGTCCTCGACGCCGAAGCGTTCCGGGACATCCTCGACGCCCACCGGGACGAGGACGCCCAGGCCGTCGTGGACCACGAGTTCGGCCACGTCGTCGGCCTCGCGCACGTGAAGTCGCGCAGCGAGCTGATGTTCAAGGAGAACACCGGCCTGACCACCTGGGGCCCCGGCGACCGCGAGGGCCTCGCCCGGCTCGGCAACATCCCGTGCCACTGACGGCGATCCTGTGCCGCGCCTGCCCGTGGGCCCAGTGCCCGTAGGCTCTGCGCCCATGGAGGCCAGCCCGACGACGAAGCAGATCGACGTCGTCGGCGCCGTCGTCATCCGCGACGGCCTGGTCCTCTGCGCCCAGCGCGGCCCCGGCCCGATGGCGGGCCTGTGGGAGTTCCCCGGCGGCAAGATCGAGCCCGGCGAGGCGCCCCGCGAGGCGCTCGTGCGCGAGATCGAAGAGGAGCTCCACTGCCGCGTGCAGGTCGGCCCCGAGGTCGCGACGACCACCCACGCCTACGACTTCGGCGTCATCACGCTGACGACCTTCTACTGCACGGTGCTCGACGGGGAGCCGGTGCTGACCGAGCACGCCGCCGTACGGTGGGAGCCGCCGAGCCGCCTGCACCTGCTCGAGTGGGCGCCCGCTGACATCCCTGCCGCGCACCGGATCCAGTCCGACTTCGCGTAGGCGCCGGCAGCCGCCCGCGGCCAGCCTCTGGCAGGCTCGTCCCATGAGCTTCGAGCTGCCGGTGGAACGCAACGTCCTGGGCGGCGTGCTCGAGGAGTGCGGCACCGACCCGATGACCGGCTTCCACCGCGACGGCTCCTGCGCGTGCGGCCCGCACGACCCCGGCCTGCACGCGGTGTGCGCCGTCATGACCGCCGACTTCCTCGAGCACCAGCGCGCGGTCGGCAACGACCTCATCACCCCGCGCCCGGAGTGGCACTTCCCCGGCCTCGTCCCCGGCGACCGCTGGTGCGTCGTCGCCGTCCGCTGGCTCCAGTCGTACGCCGCCGGCGTCGCCGCTCCGGTCGTCCTCGCCGCCACCTCGGAGCGGGCGCTCGAGGTGCTCCCGCTGGAGGCGTTGAAGCAGTGCTCCGTCGACGTACCGGATGACCCGGGCGACCTGTCCTGAGGGCTGCGTCCGTGTGACGTGGAGTCGCCGTCCCTGACGGCGCGCGGTCCAGACCGCTACGACGGACCGCGCCATTCGCCGACATCCGCTGCTGGGAGACACCAGAGTGGGAGTCCCGAGCGAAGGAAGAGCCCATGGCCATGGAGACCGCAGCCATCACTGCCTGGACGCTGGTGCAGGAGATCCCGATCCCCGGCGACGTACAGGACCTGCTCATCGAGGGCGAGCAGGCCGTGACCGCCTACAAGACGTTCCGCGACAGCGCGATCTTCACGACCAAGCGCCTCATCGTGCGCGATGCCCAGGGCCTGACGGGCAAGAAGGTCGAGATCTACTCGCTGCCCTACAAGTCGATCGACATGTGGTCGTCGGAGAACGCCGGCGGCATGCTCGACCGTGACGCGGAGATGGAGATGTGGACCAAGGCCGGCCACATCAAGATCAAGCTGAACAAGAAGATCGACATCCGCCGCCTCGACAAGCTGATCGCGTGGGCAGTCCTGCAGTGACCGACGGCGACCCGAGCGGGGACGAGTTCACTGTCACGTGGTGGCACTCCGACGGCTCGGTCACGTGCAACGGAGTGGATGCCTCGTCCGGTCGGTCGTTGGCCTGGATCGACGTCAGCGCCGCTTCGGGCACGCCGGAACGGGCAGAAGCGATGCTCCCCCAGGTTGAGGGCCTTTGTCCTGGTCTCACGCTCGAGGTCCTTGCCGACCTGCTTGCGCCCGATTCGATCCCGGGCACCCATGACTACGTGTCCTCCACCGGCTTCACGCTGCGAAAGGTCTCGACGTTCGCGCTCGAGACGCGCAGCCTCCAGCCTGCCGAGGATCGCGATGACTTCGAACGGCCCGGCCTGATCGTGATGCAGCCCGTCGAGATGGTCGCCGGCCCCGGCTGGCTGCTGACCTGCTGGCACGGGCGGTCCGTCTACAGCGGGATCGACCTCGTCGGACGCGAGCCGTCGACTGGGGCCGAGGCGTCGCTGCGCGCCGTGCGCGAGAGGTGGTCGACCGATGCCGGGACGGCCCGCCGCAACGCCGCCGACCTTGGACTACTCGTGGTCGAGGAGCTCGCGCTCACGTACGTGCCGACCATGCGCAAGCTGCGCGAGTGGCTCGAGGCCTGGGAGATCAGCCTGTTCGTCGGTCGCCGCACGGAGCGGCAGCCGGTGGCGCAGCTCTGGGGATCCATCGCGCTCCTGCGTCGTTGGCTGACGCCGCTCAACCCGCCCGGCCTGCGTCAGGACATCAACAAGGCATGGCTCGTCCCCGCCTCCGACGTCGCCCTCTGTCACAGCATCGACAACCGGATCGACCGGGCACTCGAAGCCGGCGGCAAGCTGTCGGACACGCTTCGCTCCTCGTTCCACATGCTGCACGGCGAGATCGAGCAAGCGGCCCGCAAGACCCACGAGCGCAACCAGCAGACCGTCGAGGTGCTCGCCGCCGTGTTCCTGATCCCGACCCTCATCGTCGGGTTCTTCGGCGCGAACACGTGGCTTCCGGGCCAGCGCGCGACGAGCAGCAGCATGCACGCCTTCGAGTTCATGGCCGCCACGATCGTGCTGCTCACGCTTGCAACCGTGGCCTGGCTGCTGCTCTCGCGCCGGGCGGAGCGCCGGTCTGACCGCGAGGTCGAGGAGGAACTTGCCGAGATGCGTCGGATCCTCGGCTTCCGCAACCTCGGCTAGATGCCGAGCCGCTTCGCCACGTCAGGACCGCCCATCTGACGGATCACTGCAGGGTCACCCACGACCACCAGCTCGTCGGTCGCGCGGGACATGCCGACGTACAGCCGCTCCATCGCGCGGTCGCGCGGCGGGTCCTCGTTGACGCAGAGCACGACGGCCTTGCGCTCGAGGCCCTTGCACCCGAGGACGTGGCCGTAGAACGGCTCGTCGGGATCCCAGTACGTCGCCCAGTAGCCCGACTGGCCGTGGCGCTCGGCGAGGTCCTCCTGGATCGGATGCCTCTTGCCGGTGGTTACGAGCGCGATGTTGCCGGGCACCCAGCCCTCGTCGATGAACTCGTCGACGACGTCGTCAGCGCGAGACAGCGCGTCGTCGGCGGAGCACGGAACGAAGCGGACCGCGACACCATCTCCGCCACGGGCGTACATGCGGGACGGCGCGAGCGGGCCGAAGGTCTCCGCGATCTGCTTCGTGTTGCGCAGGGATTGCTTGCAATATCCCTGCACGCAGACGAGGGGCCGGCCACCTTGCGGTGACCGGCCCCTCGTCGTACCTCTAAGTTGCCCAGCTAAATCAGCTGCAGCCGGAGGTGCTGCCGCAGCCCTCGCACACGTAGCACGAGCCGGCGGGGCGCATCTTGGTGCCGCAGGTGAAGCAGAGCGGGCTGTCGACCGCCGTACCGGTGATGATCTCCAGCAGCTCGGCGGAGGTCTTGGCGGCGCGCTCGGGAGCGGCCTCCTCGACGACCTCGGCCTCGACCGGCTCGGTCTTGGCGACCGGGGCCGCCTCGGGCTCGTGGACGGTCTTCAGCGACTCCGCCTCGGAGAGCTCGAGGGGCTCGTAGGAGCCGGTCTCGAGGTGGCGCTGGCGCTCCTCGGCCGAGTAGATGCCCAGCGCGGAGCGGGCGTCGAAGTCGAGGTAGTCCAGGGCCAGGCGGCGGAAGATGTAGTCCATGATCGACTGCGCCATGCGGACGTCGGCGTCGTCGGTCAGACCGGCCGGCTCGAAGCGGAGGTTGGTGAACTTCGCGACGTAGGTCTCGAGCGGCACGCCGTACTGGAGGCCGATCGAGGTGGCGATCGAGAAGGCGTCCATCACGCCGGCCAGGGTCGAGCCCTGCTTGCCGAGCTTGAGGAAGACCTCGCCGAGCGAGCCGTCCTCGTGGGCACCCGACGTCATGTAGCCCTCGGCACCGCCGACGGTGAACGACGTGGTGCGCGAGACGCGGGACTTCGGGAGGCGCTTGCGGGTCGGGGCGTAGACGACCTTCTCCACGATCTTCTCGACGACCTCGGCCTCGGCCGCAGCCTTGTCGGCGGCGTCCTTCTTGGCCTTGCCGCCACCGTCGGCCAGCGGCTGGCCGACCTTGCAGTTGTCGCGGTAGACCGCGGTCGCCTTGAGGCCGAGCTTCCAGGACTGGAGGTAGATGTCCTCGATCTCCTCGACCGTCGCCGTCTCCGGCAGGTTGACGGTCTTCGAGATCGCGCCCGAGAGGAACGGCTGGCAGGCGGCCATCATGTTGACGTGGCCCATCGGCTTCAGCGAGCGGGCACCCATCGCGGTGTCGAAGACCTCGTAGTGCTCGGTCTTCAGGCCCGGCGCGTCGATGACGTGGCCGTGCTCGGCGATGTAGGCGACGATCGCCTCGACCTGCTCCGGCTGGTAGCCGAGCTTCTTCAGCGCGCGCGGGATCGTCTGGTTGACGATCTGCATCGAGCCGCCGCCGACGAGCTTCTTGAACTTGACCAGCGAGAAGTCCGGCTCGATGCCGGTCGTGTCGCAGTCCATCATGAAGCCGATGGTGCCGGTCGGCGCGAGCACGGAGGCCTGCGCGTTGCGGAAGCCGTTGGCCTCGCCGAGCTTCTGGACGTCGGCCCACGCCTGCGTCGCGAGCTTGTGCACCTCGGCGTCGGCGATGTGCAGCGTGCGCACCTGGTCGTTGGCGGCCTGGTGCTTGCGCATGACGCGCTTGTGGGCGTCGGCGTTGCGGGCGTAGCCGGCGTACGGGCCGACGATCGCGGCGAGCTCAGCCGAGCGCTTGTACGACGTGCCGGTCATGAGCGACGTGATGGTCGCGGCCATCGCGCGGCCACCGTCGGAGTCGTAGCCGAGGCCCATCGCCATCAGCAGCGCGCCGAGGTTGGCGTAGCCGATGCCGAGCTGGCGGTAGTCGACGGTGGTCTTGCCGATCGCCTCGGTCGGGAAGTCGGCGAAGCAGATGGAGATGTCCATCGCGGTGATGATGACCTCGACGGCCTTCGCGAAGAGCGGGGCGTCGAAGGTGTCGTCGTCCTTGAGGAACTTGAGCAGGTTGAGCGACGCCAGGTTGCAGGACGAGTTGTCGAGCGACATGTACTCCGAGCAGGGGTTGGACGCGGTGATGCGGCCGGTCTCGGGGTTGGTGTGCCAGTCGTTGATCGTGTCGTCGTACTGCAGGCCGGGGTCGGCACAGGCCCAGGCGGCCTCGGAGATCTTGCGGAAGAGGCCGCGGGCATCGACGCGCTCGATGACCTCGCCGGTGGTGCGCGACTTCAGGCCGAAGTCGGTGCCCGCCTCGACGGCCTTCATGAACTCATCGGAGACGCGGACCGAGTTGTTGGCGTTCTGGTACTGGACGGAGGTGATGTCCTTGCCGCCGAGGTCCATGTCGAAGCCGGCGTCGCGGAGGGCGCGGATCTTGTCCTCCTCGCGCCACTTCGTCTCGACGAACTCCTCGATGTCCGGGTGGTCGACGTCGAGGACGACCATCTTGGCCGCACGACGCGTGGCGCCGCCCGACTTGATGGTGCCGGCGGACGCGTCGGCGCCGCGCATGAAGGAGACCGGGCCCGAGGCGGTGCCGCCGGACTTCAGCAGCTCCTTGGAGGAGCGGATGCGGGAGAGGTTGAGGCCGGCGCCGGAGCCGCCCTTGAAGATGAAGCCCTCCTCCTTGTACCAGTTGAGGATCGAGTCCATCGAGTCGTCAACGGCGAGGATGAAGCACGCGGAGACCTGCTGGGGAGCGGTCGTGCCGACGTTGAACCAGACCGGGGAGTTGAAGGAGAAGTACTGGTTGACCAGCAGCCAGGTCAGCTCGTCCTCGAAGACCTTCACGTCGGCCTCGGTGGCGAAGTAGCCGTTGTCACGGCCGCCCGCGACGTACTTGCCGACGACACGGTCGATGAGCTGCTTGAGGCTCTGCTCGCGGTCCGGGGCGCCGACGGCACCACGGAAGTACTTCGTGGTGACGATCGTCGAGGCGTTGACGGACCAGAAGTCCGGGAACTCCACGCCGCGCTGCTCGAAGACGGTCTCGCCGGTCTTCCAGTTGGTCTGGACGACGTCGCGACGCTCCCACGTGATCGCGTCGTACGGGTGGACGCCCTCGGTGCTGAAGACGCGCTCCATCTTCAGTCCCTTCCCCGTCGCCTGCTGTGCGGCGGAAACCGTCTCGGTCATCGTCTCTCCATTTCCCCTGATGTGCGGCCTGATGCCCTGCTGGGTGCTGCTGGTGCTGCTGTGCTCTGGTGCCGTGTGTTGCTGATGGTGCTGTTGTTGCATGGAGGCCCGACACGAAGCTTCCCCACTCGGTGCCGGGCCGGTCTGTGGTCACCCGGTGTGGGTGAGGTCCTTCTTCTCGTCGTACGCCGCGGCGGCGGCCTCGCGCTCGAGGCGCAGCGCGTCGATCTCCTTGGCGAAGTCGTCGGCGGACTCGAAGGCGCGGTAGACGCTGGCGAAGCGGAGGTAGGCCACCTCGTCGAGCGCGCGGAGCGGGCCGAGGATGGCCAGGCCGACCTCGTGGGCCGGGAGCTCCGCCTGGCCGCTGCAGCGCAGGGCGTCCTCGACGTCCTGGCCGAGGCGGGCGAGCTGGTCCTCGGTGACGGGGCGGCCCTTGCACGCCTTGCGCACGCCGCTGATCGCCTTGTCGCGGTTGAACGGCTCCGTCGCGCCGGAGCGCTTGGAGACCATGAGCTGCATCTGCTCGACCGTGGAGAAGCGACGGTCGCAAGCCGGGCAGACCCGGCGCCGGCGGATGGCGCTGCCGTCGTCGGCCACGCGGGAGTCGAGCACGCGGGTGTCGGTGTTGCGGCAGTGAGGACAGTGCACGACTCGGCTCCTTTCGCGGGTCTGGCCTGTGGATAACTCGCCGCGTTCTGTTGAGGCGCGGCTCACATCTGTTGACTACATGTGGAAAACCACAACGGTGTAACTACTAGATGTAGTGGTAACCGTACGTCGCGACCCCCAGGGCCGCAACCTTGCATTTCCGCGCAAGATCGGCATCTGACGCATCGGATGTGGCCCCTGTCGCAAAACCGCAGGTCAGCACGGAAGAGCCGGTTTCCGGTCGGAAAAATCCGGGTCCGCGTGTCGCGCGTGTCGCGCCGTGACAGAATCCGTGCGTGACATCCGGGGCAAAGCACGCTGGCAGCCGCAAGGCTCCCCGCAGCGCCCGTCCCCCGCGTTCAGCCGACCGCCACGTGGCCATCTACGCCGTCGGCGTCACCTTCGCCGTCGTCGCCTGGGGATACCTCGTCTGGGCCGCGATCGACTTCGGCGCAACCGCCCGCTCGGGCAACAACGCCGCCTGGCTGTTCCTTGTTCTCGCCTGCGTCGGCGCTGCCTCGTGCCTCTTCGCCGGCCTCATGCTCGGCGTGCGCCTGCTGACCGTCGTCGGCATCGTCAACCCACCGGCCGGCTCCCCCGAGGAGTCCGCCCGGCCCGCCGGTGGACGCCGCGCAGCTCGCTGACGCTGCGTGACGCAGGCCTCGAAAAGTTTTTCGAACAAGGCCTTGCGTCGTTCGAACACATGATCTAACTTCGAGCATGTGTTCGATCGAACGTCTGATCGATCTCCCGCCAGCACCGTTCCCCCGGTTCTGTCGGGGGCCGCGACTAGACATTCGCTCGTCACCCCGACCGACTCTTCCCCGGAGGTCCAGATGAGCACGATCAGCTTCGCCCCCACGTTCGACATCCGCCCGGTTCGCCCGGCGCGCGTCGCCGCCCCCGCCGGCCAGCTCCGGCTGACCCGTCGCGGCCGCCTCGTCCTCTTCCTGGGTGCACTCCTGGCCGTCTTCGTCATCGCCTTCGTGGTCATGGGCGGCTCCAGCGCCTCCACCGAGACCGGCGGCACCCCGGGCGCGACCGAGCGCATCGTCGTGGCGCCCGGCCAGACGCTGTGGCAGATCGCCTCGGCCCACTCCGACGGCGGCGACGTGCGCGCCACGGTCGACGCGATCGAGAAGCTCAACGCGCTCGACAGCGCGATGCTCTACGCCGGCCAGGAGCTCTTCGTCCCGGCTGGCTGACACAGACTGCCGGCCACCACTGGTGGGTGGCCGGCCCAGATTCCCGCGCGTCGCCTCGACCCCGGCGCGCGGGATGGGGAAGACGCGGGGCGGGAGCTGCAAGGGAAGGCAGCCTCCCGCCCCGCCTTCCATTTCCCGGCCAGTGCGGCACTGAAAATCTTCGCGACACGTTCGAACAGGTGTTTGAACAACGTCTGCGATCGCACTACGTTGAACTCACCTGATCCACCGACGCAAAGGCGCAGACGATGGCGACTCCTCCCCGCAAGGTCTCCGAGCTCCCCGACGGCCCTCCGGACGCGACCGGCCTGACCCCGCGCCAGCAGCGGATCCTCAACGTCATCCGCGACGCCCTCGAGACCCGGGGCTACCCGCCCTCGATGCGCGAGATCGGCGACGCCGTCGGCCTCACCTCCTCGAGCTCGGTCTCCCACCAGCTGAAGGTGCTGGAGCAGAAGGGGTTCATCAAGCGCGACCCCAACCGTCCGCGCGCGATCGAGGTCTTCCTGCCCGAGGTGCTCGCCGCCCGCCGGTCGATCGGCGCCGCCGAGGAGACGACGTACGACGAGACCGGCATCGGCGACTCGATGCCCGCCGCGACGTACATCCCGCTCGTGGGCCGCATCGCCGCCGGTGGCCCGATCCTGGCCGAGGAGCGCGTGGAGGACGTGTTCCCGCTGCCGAAGAGCCTGGTCGGCGACGGCACCCTCTTCCTGCTCGAGGTCTCCGGCGACTCGATGATCGACGCCGCGATCTGCTCGGGCGACTACGTCGTGATCCGCCAGCAGCCGACCGCCAACAACGGCGACATGGTCGCGGCGCTCCTCGACGGCGAGGCCACGGTCAAGACCTTCAAGAAGAAGGACGGCCAGGTCTGGCTGATGCCGCACAACGACGCCTACGACCCGATCGACGGCACCCACGCCTCCATCCTCGGCATCGTCACCGCCGTCCTGCGCCGCGTCTGAAATCTCCACCGTCGTGCCCCGCCGTGCTCTGCGGCGGGGCACGATTGCGTTCATGACCTCCTCCCCCGTACGCCGCAGCGCCGGCTGCCTTGCCGCTCTCGCGCTCTCGGTGCTGGCGCTGGGCGCATGCGACACCGGTGGCGGGGCGAGCGGGGCGTCCGTGTCGCCATCGCGGACTGCGTCGCCGACCGCTTCGGGAGGGCCGGGGTCGGGCACCGACGGTCCGGGCGGGCTGGCCTCGTCCGCTGCGGCTGCAGCGAGTTCGATGGCTGCGTCGCCGACGCCCTCCGTCTCCCGGGCTCCGCTGGGCACGGTGCCTCCGACCTGGCTCGGCAAGCGGCCGCTGCCGGAGACGAGCGACGGGTTCGGCGTACGGAAGCCGACGCCGCCGGAGCTGCGGGTGCGGCGGTTCACGCTGCCGGACACGGTGGCGATGCTGCCGGGCACGGGCTTCGCCTCGGCGGTTGTGACGCCCGCGCCGGCGAGGGTGATCGCGCGCTCGACCTGGCGGCCCGGCTGCCCGGTGAAGGCAACCGACCTGTCGTGGATCCGGCTGACCTTCCGCGGCTTCGACGGGGCCCGCCACACGGGTGAGCTGCTCGTGAACCGGACCGTCGTCGACGACATGGTCAGCGCCTTCCACGACCTGTGGGACCAGCGCTTCCCCATCGAGGAGATGCGGGTGACGCGGCGCGACGAGCTCGACGCTCCGCCGACGGGCGACGGCAACAACACCTCCGCCTTCGTCTGCCGTCCGACGGTCGGGTCCTCGACGTTCAGCCAGCACGCCTACGGCCTCGCGGTCGACGTCAACGAGTTCCAGAACCCGTACACGAAGGGCGACCTGCTCCTGCCGGAGCTTGCCGGCTCCTACCTGGACCGCAGCTGGGTCCGGCCCGGGATGCTCACGCCGGCCGCGATCGGAGCCTTCGCCAAGGTCGGTTGGGAGTGGGGCGGCAACTGGCACTCACTCCAGGACCGCCACCACTTCTCGCGCGACAACCGCTGACCTGACGGCGCGCGCTTTGCGGCGTACGGCGGGCGCGCGGTGGAGTGGACGCGGAGTGCGGCAGGCGAGCTCAATCTCGATTGAGTCGGCTGCCCGGCTCAATACGAATTGAGCACCGGCTGGCCCTCCAGGATCTGCAGCGGCACCGGAGCGCCGGTGCGGGTCACTGTGCCGTTGACCGGACGCCACGCTCCCCCACCCACCCGGAACTGCGCCGACCAGGTCACCTCCACACTCGGACGCACCGCACCGGTGTGCTCGTAGACGTGCGTCAGGTAGCCGTCGATATCCGGAGAGTCGTGGTCCCACGCCTTCCCCGCCCAGTCCGTCGTCTGACTCGTGCCATCACCGTGGTGCCAGACGAAGCTGCTCGGCTCGATCTTCAACGTCACCTTGCGGCCCAGCAGCGTCAGTGTCTTCGTGAACGGCTCCGCCTGCGTCGAGAAGATCGTCTCGAGACCGACCAGGGTCTTGCCGTTGGGCGGCTGGATACTCAGCGCCGGCGCGGGCAGCGGGACGCGTCGAAACGCCCGGAGCACCAGGGCACCGATGTCGACGCCGTTCTTCGCCGACTGCGGGCATGCCTGCACCGCTCCGAGGCCGGGGTGGACGCTTCCGTCCCAGAAGATCAGCACCTCACCATTGGCCTGCTTACACATCGGTGCGTCGATGCAGTCCAGCAGATGTCCCGTCTCGCACGTGAGCGTCCACGGCGCAGACGCAACTTCAGACTTTGAGCCCCCACGGTGCGGCGGGGCGCCCGGCGTCTTCTGGCCGCCATGATTTACCTCTTGGAGGACCGCGAATCCATTCGGCGCCGGGGAAACGTCGGTGCCGTCGTGAGTGGCAGAGGCCGCCCCACCTCCAACGACGCAGACAATGAGCGCCAAGGCCGTCGAGGCCAGGCGTGCCCCCAACTGCCGGCTCACTTGGTTAGCACCGACTCGTAGGCGAGCCAGCGTCCGTTACGCCAGAGAACGCTGAACGCTAGGACAAAACGCTCCCGATGGCCTCGCGAAAGAACCTTTCCGTGCTCGTCCACAAACTCTGACCTAGGCTGCTGGACCGACACCGCAAAGCGCTCGTAGGGCATCACGACGCGGGTATCTCGCGCGATCTCCTCAACAAGCCATCCGCCCCCGCTGATGTGATGGCCGTCGGCGTAAACGCGGCTGACGCTCCCTATGAGGGCGTTGCAACCACGGCACTCGGGCGCCGCGCTGCGCCTGAGGTCCTTCGTATCTCCTGAGCGCATTGCATACGTGACCAAGGCGAACCAATACTTGGTGAAGGCCTCGGCTCCGTTTGCGGTCTTCGTGATCGCCGCCTTCGGCAGCACCGGCGCAGCAGGCCCGGACGAAGTCGGAGTCGGCGAGGCAGCCGCCGACGACGTACCGGGCGTGGGCGAAGGCGAGTCACCGCCGCAGCCGGAGGCGCCGAGGGCGAGGACGCCCGTCAGTGCGAGTGCGGTCAGTCGATGCAGAGCCATGAGGGCCGTCCTTGGTTCCCGAGAAGCCGCGCCCACAAGGACGAGCGCGCAGCAGAACCGTAGGACGCGCCAGCCAGTTCGGGGAAGTCCGTCGTCCACAGGCAGGCGTGGCATCAAGGCATGAGGCGGCGACCGGCGCACGACCAGTCACATCTCGGCCGCTAGTTGCCGGCGAGGCGCTTCAGCGCTCCCCTCACCATCTGCGGGTCGACCGTGGGCCACATCGGAGGCAGGGAGGCGCGCAGGAAGCCGCCATAGCGGGCGGTGGCCAGGCGGGGGTCGAGGACGGCGACGACGCCGCGGTCCGACGAGGTGCGGATCAGGCGGCCGGCACCCTGCGCCATCAGCAGCGCGGCATGGGTGGCGGCGACGGACATGAAGCCGTTCGCACCCGCGCGATCAGCGGCCTTCTGGCGCGCGGACATGAGCGGGTCGTCGGGACGCGGGAACGGGATCCGGTCGATGAGCACGAGCGTGCAGGTGTCGCCCGGGACGTCGAGCCCCTGCCACAGCGAGAGCGTGCCGAAGAGGACCGTGTGGGGGTCCTCCACGAACTGCTTCGCGAGCTCCGGCAGCTGCGCATCGCCCTGGGCGAGCGTCGTCAGGTGCGGCAGTCGCGTGCGGACCTCCTCCGCAGCGGCCTCCGCGGCGCGCTTGGAGGAGAAGAGGCCGAGCGTGCGGCCGTCGGCAGCGTCGATCAGCTCGACGATCTCGTCGAGGGTCGCCTTCACCAGGCCGTCGCGACCGGGCTGCGGCAGGTGGCGCGCGACGTACAGGATGCCCTGCCGGGCGTAGTCGAACGGCGAGCCGACGTCGAACCCCCGCCACGGCTGTACGCCGTCACCGCGCGCCGGCGCGGAGTCACCGTCGGCAACGCGCTCGGTCGGCTTCAGGCCCAGTGAGGAGGCGACGACGCCGAAGTCGCCGCCCAGCATGAGCGTCGCGGAGGTGAAGACCACGGTCTTGTCGGCGAGCAGCTTGTCGCGGATCTGTCCCCAGACCTGCAGCGGCGCCAGGCAGAGCTGCGGACCGCCGTGCTGCGGGAGCCGGTCGTTGCGCCACAGGACGTCGGACTCCAGGTCCGCGGCCATGCGCTCGGCGACCGCCAGCACGTCGCCGACCATCGCCTTGGCCTGCGTCTTGGCCGCGTCAGCGTCGTCGCCCCCCTTCTCCTTCGGGAACGCCGAGACGCACGCGCGCGCCGCGTCACGCACCAGCGCGAGGGCGTCGGCCAGGTCGACCGGCATCCGCTCGATGCGGCCCGGGTGGACGCCGGCGATCGCGTCGGAGAGCGCCTCGGCCGCGTCGAGCAGCTCGTCGGCCTCGCGCCCGTCGACCTGGCGCGCAGCGCGCCGGCCGGCCCGCTCGACGTCGCCGGGCGCCAGCTCGGAGGACGCCGCCTGGGTCACCCGGGCCACGAGCTCGTGGGCCTCGTCGATGACGACCGCGTCGTACTCCGGGATCATCGGGATGCCCTCGATCGCGTCGATCGCGAGGAGGCTGTGGTTGGTGATGACGAGCTGCGACTGGGCAGCCTTCTCCTTCGCCTGCTCGGCGAAGCACTCCTCGCCGAAGGCACACTTCGCCTTGCCGAGGCACTCGCGCGCGCTGACGCTGACCTGCCGCCAGACCCGCTCGGTGTGGCGCGGGGCGTTGTCGCGCTCGCCGCTCAGACCGTTCTTCGCCTCGTCCTCAGCCCACTCACGCAGCTCGAGGACCTGCTTGCCGAGCTCACCGAGCGGCGCCTCGACCAGCACGCCCTGCTCGTCGGGCACGCCCTCGCGGATGCGGTGGAGGCAGGCGTAGTTGGAGCGCCCCTTCAGCACCGCGAACGACGTGTCGATGTCACGGTGGTGACCGATCGCGTCCATCAGCCGCGGGATGTCGCGCTCGACGAGCTGGTGCTGCAGCGCGAGCGTCGCGGTCGCCACGACCACCCGGTCGCGGTGGAGCAGCGACGGCACGAGGTAGCCGAGCGACTTGCCGGTGCCGGTGCCGGCCTGGACGAGGAGGTGCTCCTGCTCCTCCAGCGCCTGCGCGACGGCCTCCGCCATCGCGACCTGCCCGGGGCGCTCGACACCGCCGAGCGCGCTCACCGCCTCGGCAAGCACCTCGCGGACACGCGTGGTCTCGGAGGTCTGGGTCACCGCAGAACTCTACGGCCCTCCTCTGACAGCGGCGCCGTCCGGGGTCCACAGGCGGGAGCAGGCGAACGTGGCGCGACGTGTGCCGGCCCGGAGGCCCGGGCCGGCACACGTCGAGGGTGGATCAGGCTCGGCTCAGGAGAGCGTCACCGCGGTGTCGTCGACGACGAACGACGTCTGCCGCGAGCTGTCCTCGATCGAGGTGAACGACAGCGTCACCGTCTGCCCGGCGAAGCCGGAGAGGTCGACCGTGCGCTGCTGGTAGCCCCCGCCCTTGTTGCGGTTCGAGTAGGTCGCGAGGGTGGTCGAACCCGCCTTGACCGTCAGGGTGTCGTAGGCGCGGCGGGTTCCCTCTGCACTGTCGATCGCCAGCCAGAACGTGAACGTCGCCTTGCATCCGGCCGGGACGCTGACCGTCTGCTTCAGCGTGTCCGTCACGGCGCTGCCGTAGCCGCCCAACCATGCGTCCCACGTGCCCGTGCGGGCCGGCTTGGCGGTGTTGTTGTTGATGATCGAGGCGTCGCTGACCGTCCACGGGGCCGCCGTTCCGGTTTCGAAGCCGGGGTTGCCGAGCTTCTGGCCGGTGCACGCGGTCGGGGCAGGGGCGACGGCCCAGGAGAACGTCGCGGCGCCGGTGGCCCCGGTGCTGTCCTTCGCGGTGACCGTCGACGAGAAGCTGCCCGACGCCGTCGGCGTACCGGAGATCAGGCCGGTGCCGGCGTTGATGGTGAGTCCGGCCGGCAGGCCCGTCGCGCTCCAGGTCAGCGTCTCTCCCGACGCGGAGTCGGCGCCCTGGACCTGCAACGATGCGGGTGCACCGACGGTCGCGCTCTGCGCGCCCGGATTGGTGACCGTCACCGTGTTCGGCTGCGGCGCCGTCGTCGTGGTCATCCGGATCTGGTAGTTGCCGAGCGAGGCGTAGTCGCTGTACTGCCCGGCGACGGCCGGGTCGCCCGAGCCGACACCGTCGACGACGGCGGTGTACGTCGCGCCGCCGGCCGGCAGCGTGCCGGTCCACGTCGCGTCCAGGCCGGTGGACTGCCCGGACGAGACCCGCGTGACCGCGGGGTTGACCGTCGCGACGGTCGCGCCCGACGCGTCGAGGATGCTCAGCTGCACGTCGAGATCAGGTACGCCGTCAGCCGGCGTCACGCTGACCGTGGTGCTCCCCGACCCGGTGAACCCGAAGGCGTCGACGTCCTGGCGGGTCGAGATGACGCCGTTGGCCGGGGCGTCCGCGCCGAGCACGGTCGCCGTGGCGGCGGAGTTGCCGTGGTCGTCGGCCCGCAGCGGCGCGCCGGTCGCGATGATCGCCAGGTCGTCCTGGTGCTGGTTCGCGTCGGGGTACTCACCGAGCGACCACTGCGTCACCGGCTGGTAGTACGACGCGCCCATGATCGGTGCCCAGGGAGCCACCCCGGAGTAGTAGCCCTGCGTCGAGGTGCCGTCGTGGCTCAGGCCGAAGTTGTGGCCGACCTCGTGCGCGGTCGCCTCGCCGACGCTCTTGCCGTTCTTGCCGGTGCCGTTCGAGAAGACCCAGGCCGGCTGGTAGTAGCCGTGGTTGGAGCCGCTGCTGGTGAAGACGTTGACGTAGGCCACGCCACCGCAGCCGCACTTGTCGTAGACGGTGCCGCCGTTGGTGATCAGCGCACGGGTGCCGAAGACCTGGTCGGTGGAGTCGGTGCGGTCGATCGCCGCCGCGCCGGGGTCCTTCGTGGTGACGTTGACGTCGAACGGCGCGTAGTCCTCCGCGACCGTCTGCCAGGTCCGCTGGATCTCGGTCAGCTCGGCGTCGGAGAAGTTCGTGTCGACGGTCGTGTCGATCGAGTAGGGCTGCGCGACGATGTCAGCGCCGTATGACTGGTTCCAGGCCGTGCCGTTGACGGTGTCGCCGGTGAAGTCGAGGTAGATCGTGCGGTTCGAGCCCGGGCGTGACTCGAGCAGGAACGTCTCCGACAACGGCCGCACGGCCGTCGACGAAGCCAGGCTCGCCTGGGCCGCGGTCGGCGCCTTCTCCTCGACGTAGAAGCGGAGGCCACAGGGGTCGAGCCACAGGGCCCGGTCGTCCGCCTGGCGGCGCAGCCCTGCCGCGCTCACGCGGTTGGCTGCCGCGGCCTTCCGGAACGCCGACGGGTTGCGCTCAGCGACCACCGAGGCGCGCTGGGCGTGCTCGATGAGCCGGTCCTGGCACCCGGCTGACGCCGGCGCAGCGGATGCGCCGGTGGCCGAGACGATCTGGAGCGCGGTGCTTGCCGCAGCCAGCGTGACGACGCTGACGGCAGAGACATGTCGCCTGAGAACAGACATGGGTTTCCCTCCCTCGGGGCAGGCCCCTCCGGCCCGCCTCACGCCTCACGGGGATCTCCCAAGCCCCGCTCGACGTGTCCGACTGAAACGCACGGGGCGTCGTCGCGCAATAGCCCGTCTGGAGGGGTGGACGCGGGTGTCCGGCGCGCCCCGGAATGCTGTTCGAGGGACAGCGCAGACCGCCTCAGAAGCTGACGGTCGGCGGTGCCTCCTGGCCCTGCGGCGCCTCGTAGAAGTCGCGCTTGGAGACGCCCGCGACGCCGGCGAAGAACATCCACGGGATCGTCTGCACCGACTTGTTGAGCGTGGCCGCGGCGTCGTTGTAGTACTGCCGGGAGAAGGCCAGCTTGTTCTCGGTGTCGCTCAGCTCGGCCTGCAGCTGCTGGAAGTTGGCCGACGCCTTGAGGTCGGGGTACGCCTCGGCGACGGCGAAGAGCCGGCCGAGCGCCTGGTTGAGCACGCCCTCGGCGGCCGCCTTGTCAGCGACCGAGCCGCCCTGCGCGGCCTGCTGCAGCCCGGCACGCGCAGCCGTCACGGCCTCGAGCACCCCGGCCTCGTGCTGGGCGTAGCCCTTCACCGTGTTGACCAGGTTGGGGATCAGGTCGGCCCGTCGGGTGAGCTGGACGTCGATGCCGCCGAGCGCCTCGTCGACCGCGACGTTCTGCGTGCGGAGCTTGTTGAAGCCGACGACGAAGAAGGCGACGAGCGCCAGCACGACGACGATCGCGATGATGGCGAAGATCATGAGGTCCCCCTGAGATGGATGTGCGTCTGTTCTACCAGTGAGCCAGCTGCGTCGGCAGGCGGCTCACCAGGAGCCCATCCCGCCTCCACCGCCTCCGCCGCCACCGGAGAACGAGAAGCCACCGCCTCCGCCGGCTCCCGACGAGGAGGAGCGCTGCGTCGCGGAGTACGCGCTGATCGAGGAGCCGAGCGCTGCGTCGAAACTGTCGAACGACAAGGTGCCGTAGCCACCGCCGTAGCCCGAGTTGACCATCCCTCCGGCGTACCAGAGCGGGACCGGGGCCGGCTCCCCCACGGTGGCGGTGTACTTGCGCGCCCACGCGTCGGCGCATCCGAACGCGACGGCGTACGGGATGTAGGCGGTGTAGAGGTCCTTGCGTGCGGCGAAGTCGAACCGGGCCTCGGCGCTGTCGGTGGCCAGCATCCGCCGGAAGCCACCTGCGCGGGACCAGAGGTCACGACCTGTGGCCGTGCGATGGGTGGTGGCGGCGACCTGGACCAGGCCGATGCCACCTACGACGAAGAGGCCGGGAACGAGTGCGATCAGGCCGACGCCGAACGGCTGCTGCCACGCGCAGAGGAGAGCCAGGGCAGCGGCGACGACGAGGGCGACGCGGCCGCCGGGGACCATCGGGCTCTTCACGAGCAGCCCCTGGCCGATCGCCCAGTCGCGCGCGTGCTCGGGCAGCGAGGTCGACAGCTTGGAGAGCCTCTCGCCGGCATGGACGGAGCCGTCGACGATGAAGGATCCGCTCTCGGTGTTGACCCCGAGCGAGCGCCCAACGTGCTGCGAGAGCTCGTCGAGCTCCTGCCAGTCCGCGGCGGTCTTGAGGCCGGTCACGGACCACCGGTTCTGGCCCTGGTGGTCCAGCTTCACGAAACCCCGCTCGGCCAGGTAGAGCACCGTCGAGGACACGGCGTTCTTGGGGAGCTGCTCACGCACGATGTACGCCGCCTGCACCGGCCCGATGCCGGCCGGCGGCTCGAAGAGCACCGGGAAACCGGGCGCGCGCTCTCGTGTGCGACGCTCCAGCAACCGGCCCACCGCGAAGGCAAGCACGGCGAGGAGTGCCAGGCCGAGCGCAACCGGGACGCTGCGTCCGAGAGCGGCATCGAGCCAGGCAGGCCATGGCAGCAGGACCCCAGGGTGGGGATCGCCATCGAGTCGGGCCGCCAGGCTCACGGGTTCATGGACGGCGATGTCACTGGCGGTCACCGTCACGGTGGATCCGTCGACCGCGACGGCGCAGTGGCCGCTGCTGCGGGCGCACTGGGGCTCGGACGTGGGGTCGGACGGGAGGTGCACCGTCACCTGGGCGCGGTCCACTTGCATTTCCGACCAGGGCACGACATCCCAGACGAACTCGCTGCCCTCATCGCTCGCCCAGGAGCCACCGCGGTAACGCGAGCCCGGCTTGGCGAGGACGCCATCGACGTCGTAGTCGATCTTCCATACGTGCGTGCCCGGATCAAGGATCGTCCCCGCGTCCCCGATCCGCGCCACGCGGAACTGGCGCGCCTGCTTCCACAGCCATGCGACCTCAGCAGGCTTGCCGTCCTGCTCGATCTTGACGTTGCGCGGCATCGCGCGCCCGTGCGGGTCGACGCCATCCGCCACGTCCCAGTAGCGGAAGATGCCGTGGCGTCCCGCAGGCAGCTCGGCCGTGATCATCTCGGTGGTGTGCAGCTTCCCGGAGCTACTCACCGTGGTCTCGGCCCGGTAGTCGGTGACCTTCGCCGGATCATTGCCGCTGTCCTCGTCGGCGGACAGGGCACCGAGGAGAGGCCAGACCAAGAGGCCGAGCGCCACGAGGAGTGCCGCCACCGTCAGTCCGAAGACTCCGCCATCGCCCCACTGCTTCCCCCGCATGCCCGCGAGCATAGCCACGCCGACCGCCAGGGAAACGGCTTCCTGCACAGGCCGCGAACCGCCTAGAGCAGGGCGGCGACCGCCTGGCCGAACTCCCTGTGTCCCTCGACGGTCGGGTGGAGCCGGTCGTCGAGGTAGGGCAGCCGCAGGTTGACCATCGACAGGTAGAGCACGTCGGCGCGCGCCGCCTCGTCCGCGAGGATCCCGTCCACCCGCGGTACGCCGGCGGCGCGGCGCGGTGCCGCGACGGGGCCGACGATCACGATGTCGCGGGCCGGGATGCCGCGGTCCTCGAGGCGCTCCAGCACCCGGCGTACACCGGAGCGGATCGCGTCGGCGGACCGGTCGGTCTCGTTGAGGCCGCCCTCGAGGACGACCAGGTCGGGGCGGGCACCGGTGCGCTGGAGGGCCTGGTCGACCCGGTCGGCGTACGACCGTCCGGCGCAGGGCGAGGCGTGCTCGGAGAAGCCCGAGCCGGTGAAGCCGTCGACGTGCACGCGCCCGGCCAGCTGCGAGGGCCAGGAGTCGCCGGGGTGCGCGAGCCCGCGCCCGGCCGACCAGGAGTCGCCGATGACGAGCACGCGGTCGCCGCTGCCGGTGACGATGTCCGCGCGCGCGATGCGGGCCTCGGCGAGGAGGTCGCAGCGGCGTTCCAGACGGCCGCTCGACCAGGCCGCACCGGTCACGACGAGGACGCCGACCACCACGAGGAGGAGCACGCCGAGCGCGACGATCACACGTCGCTGCCGGCCAACGCCCAGCGCCCCCACGAGTCCCACGCGCACATGGTGGGGTCAGCGGGCACTTCCCCGCAGGAGAACGGGAAAAGTCAGACGGCGTAGGCCGCGAGCTCGCCGGCGAGGTCCTCGTTGGCGCGCCCGGTGACGAGCGTGCCGTCGGCGGTGTGCTCGAGCGTGGCGATCTCACCGGCACGGTGGATCCGGTCGACCAGGTCACCGCGGGAGTACGGCAGCAGCACAGAGAACTCCACGCCGGGCCGCGGCAGCTCGGACTCGACCTGCGCCAGCGCCTCCCTGATGCCCTGGCCGGTCTTCGCGGAGACGACAACGGAGTGCGGCTCGCGGCGCAGCAGCCGGTCGATCACCAGCGGGTCTGCAGCGTCGGCCTTGTTGATGACGATCAGCTCGGGCACGCCCGTCGCCTCGATCTCGGCGAAGACCTCCCGCACGGAGGCGATCTGGCCCTCGGGGTCGGGGTGCGAGCCGTCGACGACGTGCAGGATCAGGTCCGCGTCGGCGACCTCCTCCAGCGTCGAGCGGAACGCCTCGACCAGCTGGTGCGGCAGGTGGCGGACGAAGCCGACGGTGTCGGACATCGTGTACTCGCGGCCGTCGGCCGTCGTCGTACGCCGGGTGGTGGGGTCGAGCGTCGCGAACAGTGCGTTCTCGACGAGGACGCCCGCGTCGGTGAGCTTGTTGAGCAGCGAGGACTTGCCGGCGTTGGTGTAGCCCGCGATGACGACCGAGGGCACCGCGTGGCGCTTGCGGTTGGCCCGCTTGGTCTCGCGGGTCCCCTTCATCTCCTTGAGCTCGCGGCGGAGCTTGGCGATCTTGTCGTTGATCCGGCGGCGGTCGGACTCGATCTTGGTCTCACCGGGGCCGCGGCCACCGATGCCCTCACCGCCCGCGACCCGGCCACCGGCCTGGCGCGAGAGGTTGCCACCCCAGCCACGGAGGCGCTGCTTCATGTACTGCAGCTGGGCCAGCTCGACCTGCGCCTGGCCCTCCTTCGACTTCGCGTGCTGGGCGAAGATGTCGAGGATCAGCGCGGTGCGGTCGACGACCTTGACCTTGATCTTGTCCTCGAGGTTGCGCAGCTGCGACGGGGCGAGCTCACCGTCCATGATCACGGTGTCGGCGCCGTTGGCCTCGACCATCTCGCGCACCGCGTCGACCTTGCCGCGGCCGATGTACGTCGCCGGGTCGGGCTTCTGCCGCCGCTGGTAGATCGCGTCGAGCACCTCGGCGCCGGCGGTCTCGGCGAGCAGCGCGAGCTCGGCCATCGCGTTCTCGGCGTCCTGCTCGGTGCCCTCGGTCCAGACCCCGACGAGCATGACCCGCTCGAGCCGGAGCTGGCGGTACTCGACCTCGGTGATGTCCTCGAGCTCGGTGCGCAGCCCGGCCACGCGGCGCAGCGCGTGACGCGCGGCGAGGTCGACCTCGCCGACGGTCTCCTCCGGGTCACCCTCGCGCAGCCACCCGTCGGTCTCCGGGTCGTACGCCGGGGCGTCGTCGTCGGCGTACCCCGACTCGTAGTCGTCGCCCCACCCTTCGGTGGCAGCGAGGGCTCCGCTGAGGTCGACGGGCTCGGGTCCGGTGGCGTGTGCGTTGCTCATACGCCGTCCAGCGTAGGCCGCTGGTGGCTCGGGGCACGAACCCTTATCGGCTCAGCAGCTCCCCCTCGGGTTGAACTGGGCGAAGGTTCCGGCCGGATTGTGCTGCCAGACCCACGCGTGCAGGTCGTAGTGGATCGGCATCCCCGGCTCGTGGCCGAGCATCGGACCGTCGAACGGGTGGCCGAGCAGCGACGGCCGGTCACCGTCGGTGCTGAGGTCCTGGTCGGCGTCGGGCTGGAAGTACTCCACGGCGACGAGCTCCGGCCCGTCCGTGCCCGGCTGATACAGGAGGATCGCCGGGTGGCGGAGGTCGATGGAGCCGACGAGCGACGGGTTGATCCAGTGCTGGCCCATGACCCCGAGCCCGGGGGCCTCGACGCAGACATCGGTCGGGATGTAGCCGGCGTCGATGGCGACCTGCGGGTCGTGGAACCGTGCGGTTGCCGCCCGGATCGCGGCGACGCCGTCCGGCGCACCCGCGTCGGCGGTACCGCCGACCAGCGCGGTGCTGACCAGACCTGCTGCGGCCGTGAGGGCGAGCGGGATGCGGAGCAGGGAACGACGCATGACCCCTCCTGGGATCGAGCCGTCCGGCGGGCGGCACCGCTCCCATGAGACCGCTGGCCCGGAGCGCACGCAGCCCTCCCGACAGATGCCGGGGACGAACTGGGGGTGCACCCGGGGCGCGGCGCTCGGCGCCGCGGGATCAGAGGTCGGTGGTGCCCTCGGCGACGATCGCGGCGGGGCCGGCCAGGAGCACGTGGTCGTCCGGCGTCCAGGTCAGCGTCAGCTCCCCACCGGGCACGTCGACGCGGTAGGTCACCGGCTCGCTGGCGGGTCGTGCCCCCGACCGAGCACCGTCGGCGATCGCGGTCGCGACGAGCACCGCGCAGGCACCCGTGCCGCAGGAGCGGGTCTCCCCCGCGCCCCGCTCGTGGACCCGCATCGCGACGTGGCGCTCGGCCACCCGCGTCACGAACTCGATGTTGACGCCCTGCGGGTAGACGGCAGGGTCGTAGCCCGGCTCCTCGAGGAGGCGGCCTGCTTCGGCGAGGTCGTCGAGGAAGGCCACGGCGTGGGGATTGCCCATGTCGACGTTGGTCGCGGGCCAGCCCTGGTGGCCGACGGTGACGGTCGAGCTGGGACCGAGGGTCGGCGTGCCCATGTCGGTGGTGAACGTGTCGCCGTCGCGCGTCACGGTCTTGACCCCCGCGCGCGTGGCGATGCGGACCGGCTGGTCGGCCGGGACGAGGCCCTCGTCGAGGAGGTGACGCGCGAAGACGCGGGTGGCGTTGCCGCACATCTCCGCGACCGACCCATCGCCGTTGCGGTAGTCCATGAACCACTCGGGCGGCTCGTCACCCGTGATCGGACCGGCGACGCTCGGGTCGTGCTCCGCCAGCGCGGCCGTGCGGATCACCCGGACGACCCCGTCGGCACCGATGCCGGCACGGCGGTCGCACAGCGCGGCGACGCGCTCGGGCGCGAGCGCACCGTGGATCGTGCCGTCATGGTCGGGCAGCAGGACGAAGTCGTTCTCCGTGCCGTGGCCCTTGAGGAACCGGTATCCGCTCACCCCCTCATCGTCCCATGCACGCACCAGCGGGTCTCAGCCGCCGCCATCGGTGGCGACCGCATAGCGAGCGCAGACGAAGTCGCGGTTGCGCGCCACCTCGAGCAGCTCGAGCTCGACCCTGCGGGGAAGCAGCGGGGCGCCGGCACCGAGCGTCACGGGCGCGAACTGGACCCAGACCTCGTCGAGCAGCTGCGCGTCGAAGAACTGGCCCACGAGATCGCCGCCACCGACCAGCCAGACGTTGCGCTCCCCCGCCGCCTCGCGGGCCGCCCGGTGCACATCGGCGACGGGGGCGTCCGTGAAGGTGACGTCGCCCGGCGGCCGGCCGAAGTCGCGGTGCGTGAGCACCCACGTCGGCTGCTCGTAGGGCCACTGCCCGCCCAGCTCCTCGTCGAGGTGATCGAGCACCCACTGGTAGGTCGTGGCGCCCATGACCAGCGCGCCCACGTCGCGCACGAACCCGTCGTAGTGCATCGGCCCCTCGGGGTCGATGTCCCGCGACGTCAGCCACGACAGGTCGTGGTCGGGGGTCGCGAGAAAGCCGTCGAGGCTGGAGCCGGTGTAGTAGATCGTCGCCATGCCTCCAACCTGCCACGCAACACCGACAGGCGATCCAACCCTCAGGCGGTCTAGCCTTCTGCCCGTGGAGATCGACCCGCCGGCCGCTGAGCCCGCCCTCGTGGAGGAGCTCGTCGCCGACGAGGTGGAGGCGCTTCTGGCCGATGTCGCCGCACGCCGCGAGCACCGCGCTGTCCTGGCCCGACTCCGGCAGGTGCGTGAGCTCCTCGACCCGGCGTCCTTCGCGCTCGTCCAGGAGCGGCTCGACGCGCTGCTGGCCGGCGAGACCGTCACGATCCACGGCTACAACCCGCGCCTCGACACCCTCGAGGTCGACCAGTGGCAGCGCCTCGCCGAGCTCGGAGCAGAGCTCGAACGCCGCGGCCTGACCTGGTTCGTCGTCTCCGGCACGCTGCTGGGCATCGTCCGCCACGACGGCTTCGTGCCCACCGACGACGACCTCGACATCGCCGTCCTGCTCGACGCGTCCTCCGACACCGCGGCCGCGGCCGCCTGGCTCGGCGTACGCGCCCTGCTGGGCGACCTGCTGCGCAAGCAGGAGCACCAGCGCGGTGCCGAGTTCGACCTCGACGGCCCCACGATCGACCTCTTCCCGGCGTGGATCTCCGCCGACGACCGTCTCCACGTCTGGCCGTGGTGCCGCGGCGAGGTGCCCGGCGACGCACTGCTCCCCCTCGCGACCCGCGAGGTCGGCGGCGTGAAGGTCCCCCTGCCCGCCGACCCGCCCGCCCTCCTCGCCGTCAACTACGGCGAGACCTGGCAGACCCCCGACCCGCTCTTCGCCTTCGACTGGCCCCGCGCCCACGAGCGCTTCGCCGGCTGGAAGGCCGGGCTGCCCTCCGGCTGACCGGGGCCCGCCTGCCGCGCGGGTGGTTGCCGGGATCGGAGGTCGCCTCCCCCGGCACGTGAGTCTTGGAGCGAGGGACGAGCGGAAAGATCTCAGCCGGGCGGAGGGGATCCTTCGAGCGCGGCAACCACCCGCCCACAGAGGTCGGGGGCGTCCCAGTCGAACCAGTGGATGCGTGGGTCACGCGAGGTCCACTGCTCCTGCCGCCGCGCGAAGCGGCGGGTCGCGATGACGATCCGCTCCTTCGACTCCGCCTCGGTGAGCTCACCCTTGATGAACGCGACGGCCTCCGGGTAGCCGATCGCCTTGATCGCCGTCCTCGTCGCCTCCAGGCCGCGCGCCATCAGCGCCTCCACCTCGGCGACCAGCCCCTGCTCCCACATCAGCTCGACACGCAGCGCGATCCGCTCGTGGAGGGTGGGGCGGTCGATCCGCAGGCCGACCTGCAGCGCGCCGGGCACGGCGTACTCGAGGGTGGGGAGGGTGGCGCTGAACGGCTGGCCGGTCAGCTCGATCACCTCCAGCGCGCGGACGATCCGGCGCCCGTTCGAGGCGAGGATGCCGGCGGCCGCGGCCGGGTCGAGGGCCGCCAGCCGCTCGTGCAGTACGCCGGACCCGACGGCCTCGAGCTCGGCCTCCAGGCGCGCGCGGATCGCCGCGTCGGTGCCGGGGAACTCGAAGTGGTCGAGCACCGCGCGCGTGTACAGCGCCGATCCCCCGACCAGGATCGGCACGCGACCGCGGCTCCTGATGTCGTCGATGGCGTGTCGTGCGAGCCGCTGGAAGTCGGCCACGCTGGCCACCTCGTCGATCTCCATCAGGTCGATCAGGTGGTGCGGGATCCCGCGTCGTTCGGCGAGCGGGAGCTTGGCCGTGCCGATGTCCATGCCGCGGTAGACCTGCATCGCGTCGGTGTTGACGACCTCGCCGTCGAGCCGCTCGGCGAGGTCGAGCGAGAGCGCGGTCTTCCCGGCGGCCGTGGGGCCGACGACCGCGACGACGGGTGTTGCGTGGACCGGCATGCGGTTAGTGTTCCAAACGCCGAGGCGTCGCATTCGGGCGGCGCCGCGAACTGCAAGGACAGGTAGTCATGGGGTTCATGGACGACATCAAGGGCCAGGCCGAGAACGCGCTCTCCGAGCACGGTGACCAGGTCGGCGAGGCGATCGACAAGGCGGTCGAGTTCGCCGACGAGAAGACCGGCGGCAAGCTCGGCGACAAGGGCGAGATGATCGCTGACAAGGCCAAGGACGCCCTCGGCATCGACGACCAGGCCTGACCTCCTGCGCTCAAGCCGGCCTCCGGGGCCGGCTCACGTGGCCGCCGCCGTTCCTCATCACGAGGAACCCGGCGGCCACGGTGCATTTCCCCGCGCTGGCGGCGTCGCACGGATGAGCTACCCCGGTCGCGCCAGCACGGCTGCGTGAGCACCAACCGACGACCTCCGGCCGGGGCCTGCATCCGGGCCACCGCGGTCGGTCGACCCTCTCCGCGTCACCCGTGTCCTGCGACTGTTCGGCCCGGTCCCGCGGGCGTTTCCTGAAGGCGCACATTCCGTCGCTGAAAGGGAACGCTCATGACGCAGGCGCGATCCGAGTTCGAGTACGAGCTCGAGGACGAGTTCGAGGACGAGGCCTTCCTGGGCGGCCTGGCGAAGATCGCCGGATCCCTGCTCGGCGAGGGCGAGGAGGAGTACGAGCTCGAGTACGAGGACGAATACGAGTCGGAGGACGAGTACGAGGAGGAGTACGAGGCCGAGGACGAGCTCGAGGGCGAGTTCGAGGACGAGCTCGGCGGCCGGCTCCAGTCGGAGTTCGAGGCCGAGGACGAGTACGAGGACGAATACGAAGGCGAGTACGAGGACGAGGACGAGGCCTTCCTGGGCGGCCTGGCGAAGATCGCCGGATCCCTGCTCGGCGAGGGCGAGGAGGAGTACGAGCTCGAGGACGAGGCGGAGTACTTCTTCGGCAAGATCGGCCGCTTCGTACGCCGCAACTCCGGTCTCCTCAAGAAGATCGCCAAGGTCGCCGCACCGCTCGTCGCCACCGCCGTCGGCGGTCCCGCTGCCGGCATGCTCGCCAAGGCGGTCACCTCCCAGCTCGAGGGAGAGGGCGAGCTCGAGGCAGAGCTGGAGGCCGAGCTCGAGGAGATGGCCACGGCGCCGGTGAGCCCGGCCGTGGCGATGGGCGAGTACCTCGCCGCGCGCGCCGCGACGGCCCAGTCCGAGGCCGAGGCCGAGGCGTTCATCGGCTCCGCTGTCACCGTCACGCTGTCGCAGCGCCAGATGCGCGAGCTCGAGGAGCTCCTGCCGCAGCTGCTCCGGGGCGCCAGCGTGCTCACGCGGATCCTGCGTCGCAACCCCGGCACGCGTCAGGCCGTGCGGTTCGTGCCCGGCATCGTCAACGCCACCTCGCGCCACCTCGCCCACCGGATCGCCACCGGTCAGCCCGTCGGGCCGACCGAGATCGGCGCGGCCCTCGGCGGCAGCACCCGCCGCGTGCTCACCAACCCGCAGTGGACCAACGCCGTCTCCCGTCGGCACGCCCGCGGCCTGGCGCACGTGCGTCGCCACCGGGTGCGCCACCACCACCGCGGTGGCTTCGGCCCCGGCCGCCGGTACAGCGGCACGGGTGCGCTGCGACCGCGCCGCATCCCGCCGACGGTCCACCGCCGTCCCCAGCACACCCGTGTCGTGGGTCCGCGCGGCCCCGTCGGGCGCCCGCGTCCCGGCTTCGTCCGGGTGGTCACCCCCGTTCGGGTGCCGCCCCGCGGCGGCAAGCCGGCCCGCGTGGTCAAGGTCGTGACCGACGTGAAGGTGCCGCGCGGCTCCGTGCCCACCGGACGTCCCGCCGCCCGCACCACTTCCGGCTCCGCCGCCCGCCGGCGCTGACCGGCCACCCAGCACCGCACCGGTTCCCACTTCGAAGGAGACGCAGATGACCACTCTCAACGGGCGCTACCCCGCCATCCAGGGCGAGTACGAAGACGAGTTCGAGGCCGAGGACGAAGCCTTCTTCGGAGGCCTCGCCAAGATCGCCGGCTCGCTCCTCGGCGAGGGCGAGGAGGAGTACGAGGACGAGTACGAGGAGGAGTACGAGGACGAGGCCTTCCTCGGCGGCATCGCGAAGATCGCCGGGTCGCTGCTCGGAGAGGGCGAGTACGAGGACGAGTCGGAGTACGAGTTCGAGTTCGAGGCGGAGGCCGAGGCGGAGCTCGAGGCCGAAGGTGAGCTCGAGGCGGAGTTCGAGGCCGAGATGGAGGAGGAGGCCGAGGGCTTCGTCAACCCGGTACGGCGCGTCTACCGCGACGCCGAGCTGATGGCCCACTTCGCGACCAAGGCCGCGCAGTCCGAGAGCGAGGCGGAGGCAGAGGCGTTCATCGGGGCGCTGGTCCCGCTCGCCGCGAAGCTGATCCCCCGGGCGGCGAAGCTGATCCAGGCCAACGGGCCCGCCCTCGTCCGCGGCGCGAGCCAGATCGCCCGCCGGATGCGGCGGAGTCCGCAGGGGCGCCAGCTGGTGAAGGCGCTCCCCGTGGTCCTCCAGCGCACCGCGCAGAGCCTTGCCGACCAGGCGGCGAACGGCCGCCCGATCGACGCCACCACCGTCATCGGCACCCTCGGCGACATGACCGGACGGGTGCTGCGCGGTGGCGGTCGTCGACGCGCGGTCCAGGCCGTCGACGTCTTCAACCGTCGCTACCACCGTCGTCGTCGCTGGCAGGCCGGCCGCGCGGCGTACGGCCCGCGCCGGACTCGCCGCGCCCCCGCCGGCTACCGCCAGGTGCCGCGCCCGCGCCGGATGAACGCCGCCGCTCGGCGGGGTGGGCGCGGTGCGCGCCGCTACTGAGCGGCGAGCCGTCATCCCCCCTGCCCCCACCACGACGGGGACAGGGGGCCGGACGGCCCCGCTCATCCCCGCCTTCGCCGGCGGCCAGGCCGTCAACGTCCGCCGGCACCTGGTGGCACTGCGGGACTTCACCCGCGACGAGTTCGGTACGTCGGCCGCGCGCCCCTCGGAGGGCCACATCCAGGCCGTCAACGCCCTCCTCGCCAAGCTGCGCCGACCGCTCGAGGGCGCGGTCTCCGACCTCGAGCGGGTCGCCCGGGAGGTCGAGCACGGCCCCGCCTCGACCGGGCAGCTCCACGAGCTGCTGCGACGCAAGAGCCGGGCACACGACTGGGTTCGCGCGACCGAGCGGGTGTGGGACTTCTACTTCGATGTCTTCGGACAGCGAACCCAGGAGCCGTACAACCAGTGGCTGCTGTCCTGCGACCGGATCGCCCTCGACTGCTACCAGCACGTCTACATGCACCTCGGGTCGAACCGGTCGATCCCGGCGCCGCCGCCGTTCACCTACATGCGCACCGGCTTCTCGCCGGCGACGTACCGCCGGAACATCCCGCTGCGGAAGCTGGGCCGCCAGCTCAACCCGTTCCCCCTCGTCCAGCTGCCGTACCACCGCCTGGTCAACCCCTGGACGATGGGCGCGATCATGCACGAGGTCTCGCACAACCTCCAGAACGAGCTCGGGCTCGAGGAGGCCGTGCCACGCTCGATCCTCCGCACCTTCCGCGCTGCCGGCATCGACCAGCGGGTCGCTGCGATCTACGGTCAGTGGAACCGCGAGATCTTCGGCGACGTGATGGGATGCCTGCTCGGCGGCGAGGCCTTCGTCGCCTCGCTGCTCGACGTCATCGGCCGCTCGCCCGAGCAGGCGATGGGCTTCAACCCGCACGGCGTCCACCCCACGCCGTACCTGCGGACCTTCATCTCCACCGAGCTGCTGCGGCGCATGGGCTTCCCCGAGGCGGCGGCGACGTACGACAAGGCGTGGCGTCGCCTCTATCCGTCGACGGCCGGGAGCAACCTGCCGCCGGCGCTCGTCCGCACGGCGAAGGATGCGATCCCCGCCGTCGTCGAGGCCGTTGCCTTCACCCGGTTCCCCTCCCTCGGTGACCGGTCGCTGCGTCAGGTGATCACCTTCGGCCCCCGGCACCAGCTGATGATCGAGGAGGCTGCCCAGCGGCTCGCCCGCGGGACCGACCCGGGCGTCGTCCCCGAGCGGTTCCTCATCGGCGCCGTGCGGATCGCGGTCGACCGCAAGCTCGCCGACCCCGAGCGCCTGATGCGCAACTTCTACCTCGAGCTCTCCAGGAGGTGAGCCAGATGTCGCTGACCTCTGCCCAGGCCGAGCTGGAGACCACCGTCTCGGCGCTGGAGGACGCCATCACCGAGCTGGTGATGATCGTGCACGAGGACCGCCCGGCAGCGAGCCAGGTCGCGATCGTCGACCACCTGGCGGAGGTCGTCTCGGAGCTGCAGGCCGACGCCGTGCTCGCCGGCCAGCGGCTGCACCAGCTGACCGACCCGCGCCAGCTCGCCGATCGCCTCCCGTACGTCGACCAGGCGCTCGCCGCGTGCGCCGGCACGTACTGGTGCGAGCTGCGCTCCTTCGCACGGATCAACGAGCTCCGCCGCACCGCCGCCTCGCGGGGTGTCGAGTGGCGGACCTGGCAGCGCAGCATCGAGCTCTCCCTGCTGCGGTGCGAGGCACCGGTACTGCGCGCCCAGGCCGCCGTCCGCTCGGCCTGGCAGGAGCTCGGCGAGCTGCTCGCCCACTACCTGCGGCCGCCGATCGCGGCACCGCCCCCGGTCCCGGTCACCGAACCGGACACCGGACGGGCCGAGACCGTCCCCCACCCCCGTCCCGCAACCGTCGAGAAGCCGCAGATGAGCACCAGGAGGTCATCGTGAACGGACAGCAGAACTCCATTCCCGTCGTCGACGTGGACAGCGCCTTCCCGGCGATGGTGGAACGACCCACCGGCCGCCGCAGCACCGTGGCCCCCGGCGACCTGGGCCCCCAGGTGGAGACGGCACTGCGTGACGTCCTCGGCTGGCGGCCGAGGCCCGACGACCCCGCGGCCTTCACCAACGCCCTCAACGCGGCGTTCCGGCTGCGCCGGGTGCAGGGCCACACCGAGGCCGACTTCGTGCCGCGCGGGTACGCCGTGCAGGCCGACCTCGGCGCGGTGACCGGCGGCCAGGCGTCGCTCTACCGGCGCGCCACCCTCGTGCGCTCCGAGGCGTTGAGGATCCTCGACGGCCTGGTGCCGCTGCGACCCGACGCGGACGACGATGACATGGCCTCCTACCGGCTGCTGGTGCGCAATGCCGTCGAGCGGCTGGTCGACGAGATCGGCGCCGCGGGCGGACCGCGGGTGCAGATGGTGAACATGTACTTCGCGGGGCTCACCGGCAAGGAGAACCCGATCCCGGGTGTCACCGCCGACACGGTGGCCGGCCAGCTCGGCGCCCTGCGCGACCGGTTCGGCCTCACCGACGGCAACGTCAACACCGTCGAGGAGGAAGGGATCCGCACGGCGTACTGGACGCTGGTCGACCTGCTCCTCGACCTGCAGGGATCGTGGCGGCGCCAGGTGAAGAAGTTCTCCGGCGGCACCGGTCAGGGCTTCCTCGGCACCGAGCTGATCCTCCTCTCGCGTCTGATGGAGGCGGCTGCCGACCAGGTCGAGGAGCTCGAGGACGTGCTCGACTCGGTCCTGATCACCCAGTCCGAGCGGCGCACGCTGGTGCTCGATGACCGCACCGGCCTCACCGTCGACGGCCTGCTCACCTGGCTGCACGACTTCCTCAGTCAGGAGGGACGCCGGATCGCCCAGGACGCCGGTCGCGACGGCATCGTCTCGGGCCTCGCCCCGATGGCCGTGGCGCTGGTGAAGGCCTACCGCAAGTTCCTCGCCGACCCGGTCGCTGCGCGCGGCCTCAAGGAGATCAACCGCATCGAGCTCCCGGTCGTCTACCTCCCGGCGACCTGCTGCGACCTGCCGGCCGGCATGTTCGCCGCGCGCACCAAGATCGCGGTCGCGAGCCTGTCCCGGTTGCTCACCGATCTCGCGAAGTCCGCGCAGCGGATCGGTCGCTGGGCGCAGCCGGTGCTGGTCAACGCGACCTTCCTGCCGGTGGCCGGCCGCGACGACGTGACCGAGGTCCGGGTCCGCGGATTCAACCTGCGGCTCACCCACATCCCGGCGTTCGTGCGGAAGGCGTGGGAGGACGACGACTGCCAGGTCGCGTCGGCCGGCACCAAGGGCCTGCTCCTCCCGCTCGAGGGGAGCTCGACCGCCGACGACGAGAGCGTGTCGGCCCTGTTCCGGACCAGCAAGCTGCTCGCGGTCTTCAACCGCTACGACGTGCCGGCGCGCTGGGACGGCGAACAGGCGGTCGTCATGGCGGCCGATGCCCTGCCGATGGCCCTCGTCGACGGCGAGCGGGGCGTCGTGGAGGTCGCTCCGGAAGTGGTGACCTTCCCGCTGCTCGATGCGGCCGGGGTCCCCGACGAGGACGCGGGTGGCACCTGGCCGTGGCTGAAGCAGACCCGGGCGTTCCAGACCACGCCGGCCGGGCCCCTCGTGGACGTCGACGACGTGCGCGACGCCCGAGCTGCCGCGGACGGCGGAGGTGACCGGCTCAAGGAGCTCGTCGACGAGTCCTTCCAGCGCGACCCGCTCGTCGCCCGGATGCATCTCAACTCGCTGCTGGCGCCGCACAAGTTCGTGGTGCACCAGAAGCCCTCCACCAAGAACGACCCCAAGAACGACGACTGAGCCCGCGCACACGGTGATCGGAGAATCCAATGCTGACCGAGAAGGAATACCAGGAGCGTCTCGACCGGGTCGCTGCGCTGCGCGAGAAGCTGGCTGACAACCTGTCGGGCAGCCTGGTCTCGAACCCCGCGCTGGCCGAGGAGCTGAACAGCCAGATCGACGACCTGGTCTCCGCCGCCGTCGCCGGCGACGAGGCCCGGCCCGTGCCTCCCGACCGCGGCCTGGCGGCCCTCGTCGGCCTCGGGCCGGATGCCGCCCGGAGCCTTGGCGAGACCCTCACCTCCAACGGAGTCGCGCCGTACGACGACCAGGTCAACTCCGAGCGGATCGTGGCCGTCGGCGACCTCTACTACCTGTACCAGCACGACCAGATCGGCGTCTTCCGCGTCGTGCAGAAGCTGAAGGAGCTCTTCGAGTCCGGCGCGGTCCGGCTCTCGTCGGGACCGGGCGCCTACGCGCTCTACCAGTTCGACCGCCGTGACGTGCTGCGCTACACCCGCAAGGACCGCATCGAGGCCTACCGGCGCGTGCTCGGCTACGGCCGCGGTCTCGGATCGGCGCAGAGCCGCCCGAACACCGACTTCCACATGCTGTTCGGCCACTTCGTCAACCAGGTCACGCTCTTCTGGCGCGACAAGCGGATCTCGGACGTCATCCGCGAGCGGGCCATCGACCCGAGCTTCGGCTCCATCGCCGTCGTACGCCGGGCCGGCCTGGACCTGCGCAACAACCTGAAGTTCACCTCGTTCGGCCACCTCAACGTGATGCGCGTGGAGCTGATGCAGGTGCTCGACGAGTGCTTCAAGATCCTCGGCTCCGAGGACGTGATCGACCTCTTCGGTGCGGACAACGCATGGGACGTCGTCGACGAGGTGCTGATCCGTTACTTCGACGAGCGGCTGCAGAGCTCGCCGCGGCAGCGGATGGCGGTCACCGGCCGGGAGGTCCTCCGGTGGCTGGCCGGGCCGCACATCCTCGAGACCGGCCGGGGCGAGTTCGAGGCGATGCTGATGAACATCGCCGAACCCGCCGAGGAGTGGCTGACCTCCGCGCAGGCGATGAGCCTGGCTCGTCGGTCCGGCTCGGACCGCGTGCTCCCGTGGGAGCAGCTCGGACAGTCCGGCGTCGCCTCGCCGGTCGCCGAGCGCAGCCCGCTGACGGTGCCGCCGCGCGCGGGCGCCCGCCCGCCGGCGTACCCCCGTCGCAACGGGATGGGGACCTACCGGGGTGGAGCGCCCGGCCGCCGGGTCACTCTCCGGTGACCCGTGGCTGCCGTGGCCACCGGCACTGCCGCCGCGGCCCGTGCCGCGGCGGACCTGGTGCCCGAGGCTGAGGAGTGGCTCGCTCGGTGGATCGCCATCCCCTCGGTCAGCGGGTCGCCGCAGCACGCGGCCGCGGTCGAGAGCGCTGCGCGGTTCGTCGTCGCACGGCTGCGTCGGTTCGCCGCCGCGGTCGAGGTGGTCCCCACGTCGTCGGGGCCGATCGTCCTCGCGCGCGTGGCCGGTCGCGACCCCTCCCGCCCTGCCGTCGTCGGCTACGGCCACCTCGACGTCCGGCCCGCGGGCACCGGCTGGCACACTCCCCCGTTCAATCCCGTACGCCGCGGCCGGCTGCTCTTTGGTCGCGGCGCGAGCGATGACAAGGGTCAGCTCCTTGCCCATCTGGTCGCCGTCGAGGGGTGGGCAGCCGTCGGCGGTCCCCCGACCGACGTCGTCCTGGTGATCGATGGCGCCGAGGAGATCGGCAGTCCGGGCCTGGCAGGCGCGCTGAGCCGGATCCGCCAGCCGATCGGGGCAGTGGTCCTCTCCGACACCCGCCAGGCGCGGCCCCGCACACCCAGCCTGACCGTCTCGCAGCGGGGCGTGATCACCCTGTCGGTCACGGTCGACACCGCCGGGCCGGCCGTGCACGCCGGGCGGTTCGGCGGGGCGGTGCTCGATCCGTCGCTGCTGCTGGCCGGGGCGCTCGCCCGCGCCGAGCGCGTCGTGGCCCGGCTCCCGGCCGACCCGGCGTACGCCGCGGGGCAGGGCGCCGCGATCCGCCGTGCCGCGAGCCGGGCGGTACGGGAGGGCGACCTCGACGCACTCACCACGACCCGGGCCTCGCTGGCGGTGACGACGCTGCGCGCGGGCGGTGCGCCGGGGGCGGTGCCGCGGGCCGCAACCGCCGTCCTCGATGTCCGCCTGCCGCCCTCGATGCGACCGGAGACCGTGCTGCCCGCGCTGGTGCGCGCGCTGCGCGCCGGCGTGGAACCGACCGCGCGCGTCTCGGTCAGCCGCGGCCACCTCGCGCGCGGCTTCGTGGCGCAACACGGCGCGCGCACGCTCTCCGCCGTGCACCGGGCGTGCCTCGCCGGGTTCGGGCAGCCGGCGATCCTGGTGTCGAGTGGCGGGTCGATCCCGGCGGTCGGCATGCTGCAGCAAGCCTTCGGGCACGCCCCCGTCCTGCTGGGCCTCGGCCCCGCCGACGACCGCGCACACGGCCCCGACGAATACCTCGATCTTGAGGATTTCGTCCGATCTGTACGTACTGCGGTGTCGATCTACGGCAATATCGCGTGTGCACCTGGCCCACATGGGTCATGTGCGCGTGGCACGGGAGGCACTAGACACGATGCGCGGCATCTGTTGCTGGGGGACGCTGAGCGAGATCGGGCTTATCTCAGAGGACTGAGGAACGGGCATGACTGACGGCCGCGGAGGACAGACCCGCCGAGTCGGTGTGGTCGCGCGCCCTGTCGTGCCCGAGCCGCGCGCGCCGCTGGAGGGTCCGACCGACCTGCTCCTGCTGGTGGAGGAGCTCGCCGCATGCATCCGCTCCGGCGCCTTCACCAGCGATCCCTCGTCCGGCCTGCTCCTCGATGCCTGCCTCGGCTCCGTGCGGTGCCTGCTGCTGCAGCAGACGAAGTCGGTGACAGTCGACCTCAGCCCCCGCGAGCAGCAGATCGCCCTCATGGTCGCCAACGGCCGCACGAACCAGGCGATCGCCGGAGCGCTGGAGATCAGCGTCTGGACGGTGTCGACGCACCTCCGCCGGATCTTCGCGAAGCTCGCCGTGTCCAGCCGGGCCGAGATGGTGGCGCACTTGCGTGACAACTCGCTCTTCGACGCCCTGGTCGACAGCGGCCCTCCCCGCCTCGACTGAGGACAGCACGCGCCGCGAAATTGGGAACCAGTGGTTGACATTCCCGCTTGGTCGGTTGTTTGAATGGCAGGGACGGGCCGGGACCCACCCGGTCGCGCACCTCCATCTCGGGAGTGGTTCAGACATGTCCGACATCCAGAGCAACGAGTACGAGCAGGAGTCGAGCTTCGGCGAGCAGGCCGAGCAGACCAGCGACCAGGGCGGCTACGGGGAGCAGGGCCTCGCCGACGACAGCCCGGCCCAGACCCCCGGCGAGTTCGGTCACGACCCGCAGACCCACGAGACCAGCTACGGCCAGCAGTCGGAGCAGTCCGGGCAGTCCGGGCAGTCCGGGCAGGAGAGCTTCGGCGAGCAGCAGTCTGCCGGCGAGGCCCAGTACGGCCAGCAGCAGGCGGGCGGCGAGTCGTCGTTCGGCGAGGAGCAGCAGGCCGGCTACGGCGAGGAGGCCCCGGAGATCCAGGCCGGCGAGCAGGGCTCGACGTACGACCAGGGCCAGGAGGCCGGGGTCCCGCAGCAGGCGGACGGCCAGCAGTACTGACGCGTCGCTGACGCGCTCTAGGGTGGCGGGCATGACCGAGCGATTCGTGGTCGTGCCCGCCTCCTACGTCTACCTCCTGCGCGAGGGGGCGACCGGGCCCGAGGTGCTGCTGCAGCTGCGCGGCGACGTCCCCTACATGGCCGGCCACTGGGCCGCGGCCGCGGCCGGCCACGTCGAGAAGGGCGAGACGGCGTACGCCGCGGCCCGGCGCGAGGCACTCGAGGAGCTCGGCATCACCGACGTCGACCTGCACTTCGAGTTCGCGATGCAGCGCACCGCGAGTGGTGAGGCGATCGACGAGCGGATCGACTTCTTCTTCAGCGCGCGTGCGTGGCAGGGCGAGCCGGTGATCGTCGAGGCGGAGAAGTGCGCGGAGATCGGCTGGTTCGCGCTCGATGCGCTGCCCTCGCCGATGGTGCCGCACGAGGCCCACGCGCTGGCGAACCTCGGCACTGCCGAGAAGTACCTGACCTTCGGCTTCTGAGTCAGCGCCAGCGGTCGCGCGCCGACGGCACCTCGCGGTCCGGGTCCTGCGGGGCGCCGACGGCGATCTCGGTGCCGTAGCTCCACCCGTCCTTCAGCGGCAGGTAGGCGCCGCTCCAGAAGGTGCCCGGGTCGTACCAGTGCGCCTTGCGGTCGGTGTGCAGGACGCCCATGTCCTGCAGCACCATCGCCACCACCTCGGAGCAGAACGCATCCTCGGGCCGCACCTGCAGCCCTCGTCGCTTCTGCGGCAGGTAGCCGTCGCGCCCCTTGAACCAGCGCCCGAGCGCGCGGGCCGCCGCCGGGTACGGAACGCCGTCGAGCCGCGCCACCGACCGCAGCGCGGCGTCCTCCTGCTCGCGCCCGACCTCGGGCGCGAGCTGCCGCAGCCAGACCTCCTGGCCGTAGCCGTCGTGCCAGCGCGTCACCGCCTCCGCCAGGTCGTGGAGCTGTACGCCGCGGTGGAAGCCGCCCGTCCACAGGTCCAGCTGCTTGCGACTCATCTCCGCGTGGAACAGCAACGGGGGCAGGTCGTCGACGACGAGGGCCACGGCGACGTGGTTGACCGGTGCGTTCGAGATCGTGCGGATCGTGCGGTCGGCCAGTGTGCTGCCGCGGAAGAGCAGCAGGTCACCGGTGCGGACGAGGCTTGCGGCCTCGTGGATCTCGAGCATGCGGCCAGTCTGCCCGCCTGCGCCTCGCCGCGTGCCGGATGCGCGTGGTGGCGCGCCGGTCTGCGCCGGTCTGCGCCGCGAGGCGCCTACGCTGACGGCGTGAAGGTCTGGAAGTGGATCGGTCTGGCCGGCATCTTCGGCATCGCGAGCGGCGGCGTCGTCATCGCCCGCCAGGAGCGCGTACGCCGCGCGTACACGCCTGACGAGGTGCGCTCCCGCCTCCACCAGCGCCTGGCCGAGGCCCAGCGCGGCGGGTAACCGCCGACACGGCGCTTCGCGGCCGGGCCCGTACGCCGGGACGTCGCGGCGGCGCTCCCCTGTCCCGCCGAGACGTCCTCCCGTCACACGGCCGCGGGCCTTTCCGTGACGACGCCTGCGCGCGACACTGGAGGCGAGAGGAGGCAGTCATGACTGCACTCACGCCCGGAGGCTCCGACCACCTGCCCGACGTCCACCACGACGCGGAGCTCGAGTGGGCCGAGGAGAGCCAGCCCGGCGTCCAGGCCGACCACGGCCCCGGCCTCGCGCCGATGATGGACCTCGAGTAGCCCCACCTCGACCTCGCCCGACAACGGGTGGACTTCGCGTCACATGCTGACGAGAAGCCCACCGGTTCTTCGAGCCGTGACGGTTCTCCACAGCCTCGAGCGGCGGCGCTGGCGTGCCCACGCCTCACGGCGCATCGTCGAGGCATGTTGCTGCTCTCCCCACTCGCGGACCTGCTCGACCTGCAGGACGGCGTGATCGCGCGTCGTCAGGTGCTCGAGATCGCCGGCGAGTCGGACGCCACCCTGCGGCGACGACTCCGGAGGGGCGAGTGGGTCACGATGCACCCGGGCGTCTACATCAACCACAACGGCCCACGGACGTGGCGGCAGCGGTCCTGGGGCGCTGTGCTCTACGCCTGGCCAGCTGCAGCGGTGTCCCGACTGCCCGGAACAAGCGGTGGATTCCTCGCCACATGCTGACGAGAAGTCCACCGCCTGATCGATCAGCTGCAGCCGGTCACCGGCGGAAGCGGCGCGGGGACGCCGATCGCCGGCATGCCGAGCCCGACACCAGCGGGCGCGGCCGGGGCCGACGTACGCCGCTCCCAGGCGTCGCCCGAGCGCGTGCGACGGAGCGCCAGGATCGACCCGTCCGCCTCGAGGTAGTGCGGGGCACCACGCGTGATCGCGACGGTGACCATGTCGCCGGGCCGGATCGGGCCGCGCCCGTCCTCCAGCGACGAGGGCACGACGCCGTTGAAGTGCACGAGCCGGTTGTCAGGCGCACGCCCGGACAGCCGCCCGGTGTCGCCGTCACGCCGGCCCTCGCCCTGCGCCACGAGCACCTCGACGACCCGACCGACCTGCTTCTCGTTCTCCTCGAGCCCGATCTGCGTCTGGAGCGCGGTCAGGCGCTGGTAGCGATCCGCGATCACCGCGGGGTCCACCGACGGCAGGTCGGCCGCGGGAGTGCCGGGGCGCTTGGAGTACTGGAACGTGAAGGCGCCCGAGAAGCGCGACTCGCGCACGACGTGGAGCGTGTCGAGGAAGTCCTCCTCGGTCTCGCCCGGGAAGCCGACGATGATGTCGGTGGTGATCGCTGCGTCGGGGATCGCCGCCTTCACCTTCGCGATGATGTCGAGGAACTTCTGCTGGCGGTACGACCGGCGCATCTCCTTGAGCAGCCGCGACGAGCCCGACTGCAGCGGCATGTGCAGCGACGGCATCACGTTCGGCGTCTCGGCCATGGCCGAGATGACGTCGTCGGTGAACTCCGCCGGGTGCGGGGAGGTGAAGCGAACCCGCTCCAGGCCGGAGATCTCGCCGCACGCACGGAGCAGCTTCGAGAAGGCCTGGCGGTCGCCGAACTCCACGCCGTACGCGTTGACGTTCTGGCCGAGGAGGGTGACCTCGGAGACGCCCTCGGCGACCAGGGCCTCGATCTCGGCCAGGATCTCGCCCGGCCGGCGGTCCTTCTCCTTGCCACGCAGCGACGGGACGATGCAGAACGTGCAGGTGTTGTTGCAGCCGACGCTGATCGACACCCAGGCCGCATAGGCCGACTCGCGCTTGGTCGGCAGCGTCGACGGGAAGACCTCGAGGCTCTCGAGGATCTCGACCTGCGCCTCCTCCTGCACCCGCGCGCGCTCGAGCAGCGCCGGCAGCGAGCCGATGTTGTGGGTGCCGAAGACGACGTCGACCCAGGGCGCCTTCTTGACGACGGTGTCGCGGTCCTTCTGCGCCATGCAGCCGCCGACGGCGATCTGCATGCCCGGCTTCTTCGCCTTGATCGGCGCGAGGTGACCGAGGTTGCCGTAGAGCTTGTTGTCGGCGTTCTCGCGCACGGCGCAGGTGTTGAAGACGACGACGTCGGCCTGCTCCCCCTCCGCCGCGGGCACGTAGCCGGCGTCCACGAGCAGGCCACCGAGCCGCTCGGAGTCGTGGACGTTCATCTGGCACCCGTAGGTGCGGACCTCATACGTGCGCGGAGCCTCAGTCATAGCCGTCCAAGCGTACGGCGCAGCGCGCGGCCGCCCCGAATCCGTCGTTCCGGACATCACCGGACAGCAGCCCGGCAGGCAGCGTCCGACAGGTCACGTTTCGGTAGCGGTCCTCCACAAACACCGCCGCGACTGTGGCCCGGAGCACAGCGAGGGGTCTAGGTTCCAAGCATGACCGCGCTCAGCTCGGAGGCGTCGGCGGCTGCTGTTGGCGAGCCGCTCGTCGTACTCGACCATGTGGAGAAGTGGTACGGCGACCTGCACGTGCTGCAGGACATCAACCTGTCGATCAAACGGGGTGAGGTCGTCGTCGTGATCGGCCCCTCCGGGTCGGGCAAGTCGACGCTGTGCCGCACGATCAACCGCCTCGAGACGATCGACAAGGGGTCGATCACGCTCGACGGCAAGGCTCTCCCCCAGGAGGGCAAGCAGCTGGCCGACCTGCGGGCCGAGGTCGGCATGGTCTTCCAGAGCTTCAACCTCTTCGCCCACAAGACGATCCTCGAGAACGTCACGCTCGGGCCGATCAAGGTCCGCAAGATCGCGAAGGCCGAGGCCGAGAAGCTCGGGATGCAGCTGCTCGAGCGGGTCGGCCTGGCCAACCAGGCGCCGAAGTACCCTGCCCAGCTCTCCGGCGGCCAGCAGCAGCGTGTCGCGATCGCCCGCGCGCTGGCGATGCAGCCCAAGGTGATGCTCTTCGACGAGCCGACCTCCGCGCTGGACCCCGAGATGATCAAGGAGGTCCTCGACGTCATGGTCGACCTCGCCAAGCAGGGCATGACGATGGTCGTGGTCACCCACGAGATGGGCTTCGCGCGCACCGCGGCCAACCGGATCGTCTTCATGGCCGACGGCCAGGTCCTCGAGGAGGGCACCCCCGAGGAGTTCTTCACCAACGCGCAGTCGGCGCGGGCCAGGGACTTCCTCGGCCACATCCTCAAGCACTGATCCCCACCGATTCCCCACCGAAGGAGAACGACGATGCGACTCAGGAAGACCAAGGCCGTCATCGCCGCGTGCGGGCTGACGCTCGCCATGGCAGCGTGCGGCAACGCGGGCAGCGGCGACAAGGGCAAGGAGGTCGCCGGCAAGGACGTCAAGTGCAGCGACTTCACCGGCCGGGCAGCCGAGATCTGCAAGGCCGGCAAGATCACGATCGGCGTCAAGTTCGACCAGCCCGGCCTCGGCTTCAAGAGCGCCACGTCCGACACCCCCACGGGCTTCGACGTCGAGGTGGCGAAGATCCTCGCCTCCGACCTCGGCATCGACAGCAAGGACATCAAGTGGGAGGAGACGATCTCGGACAACCGTGAGCCGTTCCTCCAGCAGGGCAAGGTCGACCTCGTCCTGGCGTCGTACTCCATCACGCCGGACCGGCGGAAGGTCGTCGGCCAGGCAGGCCCGTACATGGTGACCGGCCAGCAGCTGCTCGTCCCCGCGGACAGCAAGGTCAAGGACATCTCCGACCTCAAGGGCAAGGAGGTCTGCTCCGTCACCGGCTCGACCTCGATCGACAAGATCAACGAGAAGGGCGCCAAGGGCGTCGGCTTCGAGAGCTACTCCGAGTGCGTCCAGAAGGTGCTCGACGGCACGGTCTCCGCGATGTCGACCGACGGCACGATCCTCGCCGGCTTCGCCGCCCAGAACGAAGGCCAGCTCAAGGTCGTCGGCGACCCGTTCTCGGAGGAGCGGATCGGTGTCGGCTACAGCAAGAAGGCCACTGGCATGTGCGACTTCATCAACAAGTCGCTGACGGCGGCGTTCGACGACGGCACGTGGGCGAAGGCCTTCGAGAAGACGCTCGGCCCGTCGGGCGTGGACACGCCGACGCCGCCGACGCTCGACCCCTGCCAGTCCTGATGACCCGGTGCCGGGGCGGCGACCCGAGTCAAGCCGCCCCGGCACCGTCTTTGCGTGGAGGTGATCGATGGACGCCGTGACAAGCAACTTCGACCTGTTCCTGAAGGGTTTCGGCTACACGCTGTTCCTCTTCCTCATCTCGGGACTGCTCTCCCTGGTCCTCGGCACTCTCCTCGTGGCCTGCCGGGTCGGGCCGGTGGCGGTCCTGCGGTGGGCCGGCGGGTGGTACGTCACGCTCGTGCGGAGCACACCGCTCGTGGTCGTCTTCGCCTTCTTCCAGTTCGCGGCGCCCATGCTGGGCATCCGCTTCGGGTGGGTCGACGTGCACATCGGGGCCTTCGACTTCACGTCGTTCTTCGCGATCGCGGTGGTCGCGCTGACCCTCTACACGTCCTGCTTCGTCTGCGAGGCGCTCCGCTCCGGCGTCAACGCCGTTCCGCTCGGGCAGGCCGAGGCGGCGCGGGCGATCGGCCTCACCTTCGGCGGAACGATGAGCCAGGTGATCCTGCCCCAGGCGTTCCGTGCCTCGGTGCCGCCCCTGGCCAGCGTGTTGATCGCGCTGATCAAGAACACCTCGGTGGCCTTCATCTTCGGCGTCGGCGAGGCAGTCGCCCAGATGCGCATCATGACCAACAACCATTCCTCCGAGCGGACCACGATCTTCCTCGCGTACGCCGCCGGCTACATCCTGATCGTCTTCGTCTTCTCGTTCCTGGCCAACCGCCTCGAGCGGCACTGGAGGGTGGCATGAGCGCCAGCGTCCTCTTCGACTCCCCCGGCCCCCGGACCGTCGCCCGCCACCGCGCCTACTCGGTGGTCGCAGCAGTTCTCATCGTCGTCGCGGTGGCGTGGGCAGTGAAGGGCTTCTACGACCACGGCCAGTTCGCCTACGACAAGTGGGAGGCGTTCACGACGCCCTCCTACGTCCAGGCCCTCCTGGTCGACGGTCTCCTCCAGACGCTGCTGATGGCTGTGCTCGCCATCGCCGGCGCACTCGTGATGGGCACGGTCCTCGGCCTGGGCAAGCTCTCCGACCACCGCTGGGTCCGCTGGCCCGCTGCGGCGATCGTCGAGTTCTTCCGCGCGACGCCGGTCCTGCTGCTGATGATCTTCATCTGGTACGCGCTGGGCATCAAGGAGGACAGCTCTGGCTTCCTGGCCGTCGTCTTCGCGCTGACCCTCTACAACGGCTCGGTACTCGCGGAGGTGCTCCGTGCCGGCATCAACGCGGTACCCAAGGGGCAGTCGGAGGCGGCGTACGCGATCGGCATGCGGAAGTCGCAAGTGATGTCGATCGTGCTCGTCCCGCAGGCGGTGAAGATCATGTTCCCGGCCATGATCGCCCAGTGCATCGTCGCCCTGAAGGACACCGCGCTCGGCGCCGCCGTCCTCGCGCCCGGCCTGATGCGCGTCGGCAAGGCGATCTACACCGAGCTGCACAACCAGGTCCCGACGATGGCCGTGGTCGCGCTCCTCTACATCGTCGTCAACCTGCTGCTGCTCTGGCTGGCCACCTGGGCGCAGAAGAAGTACGTCGGCGAGAAGAAGCTGCAGGTCGCCATGGTCGGCACGATGGACACCGGCCGCGGCGTCTGACCGCACCACCACACGCTGCAACGCACCGAGGGCCGGCTCCGCATGATGCGGAGCCGGCCCTCGGCGTACGACGTCAGGTCAGGACGTGAAGCCCTTGGCCTTCTCGATCAGGCCCTCGACGACACCCTTGGCGGTGCCGGCGGCCTCCTCGGCGAGCGCCTTCGCCTTGGCGAAGGACTCCTCGGCCTGGACCTTCGCCTTGGCGAAGCTCTCCTCGGCCTGCGCCTTGGCCTGCTCGGCGGCCACCTTCGCCTTGGCGAGCGCGGCGTCGGCCTGGGTCTTCGCCTGCGCCAGCGCCTCGTCAGCGGCGGCCTTGGCCTTCGCCAGCGCCTCGTCGGCGGCGGCCTTCGCCTTGTCGGCGTTCGTGTTCTCGCTCATCGTTCCTCCTGGGGGACGGACTGCGTACGACGGCAGTGAAGCACCGTCGTGTGACAGGCGGATTACTTCTGCTTGCTGCTGATCCACAGCTTGATGACGCCCTCGAAGCAGACGACGCCGTCGACGGTGAGCGCCTGCACCCGGACGTCGAGGTCGCCGTCCTTCTCCCACTGCTCCGGCTCGGTCTCCGCGACGACGGTGATGTCGCTGTCGGCCTTCGCAGTGTAGCGGATGTCCATGCCCTTGGGGATCCAGCGCTTGTCGCGCGGCACGGTGGCCTCGGCGAGAGCGCCCATCGCCATCTCGGCGCCGTTGCACAGCGCGATCGCGTGGACGGTGCCGATGTGGTTCTGCACCGAGCGACGCTTCGGCAGGTGGACCTCGGCGTAGTTGGGACGCATCTCGGCCACGGTCGCGTGGATCGTGGCGAAGTACGGCGCCTTCTGGCTGTAGATCGTCGAGAAGATCTTCTTGCCCATCGGCAGGCCGTGGGTCTTCTCCCGAAGGGTGACAAGTGCGCTCATGTCCTCAGTATTACCCGTCAGTAACCTTTGGCGTAACAAGCGGGACGCGTTGTCTGTGACACACCTGATCGGGTTACCGTTGGAAGCCGAGGCGTCGTACGACGTCACCGATCACCGCCTGGAGTACGTGTGTCCGTAGCGACCGAGACCGACGACCTGCCCGCCTCTGCGACACGAGGCGGCGAGACCCAGGGCTGGGCCGAACGGATCGCGCTCGCCCTCTTCATCGCGCTTCCCCTGGTCGCGATCGCGGTCGCCGTGCCCGTCGCCTGGGGCGGCTGGCTGAGCTGGCTCGACGTCGCCATCGCGCTGCCGATGTACTTCCTGACGCTCCACGGCATCACCGTCGGCTACCACCGGCTCTTCACGCACAAGTCGTTCAAGCCCAACCGCGCGGTCAAGATCGCCTTCGCCGTCCTCGGCTCGATGGCGATCGAGGGCCCGGTCGTCCGCTGGGTCGCCGACCACCGCAAGCACCACAAGTTCTCCGACCGCGACGGCGACCCCCACTCCCCCTGGAAGTACGGCGAGTCCCTCGGCGGCCTGCTCAAGGGCCTGTGGCACGCGCACATCGGCTGGCTCTTCGACGCCGAGCAGACCCCGCAGCGGCAGTACGCCCCCGACCTGATGAAGGACCGCGACATCGTCTGGATCTCGCGCAACTTCTGGGTCTTCACCGCGATCTCGCTCGCGATCCCGCCCGTGCTCGGCGGCCTGATCACGTGGTCGTGGCAGGGCGCCGCGACGGCGTTCTTCTGGGGCACGGTCGTGCGCGTCGGCGTGCTGCACCACCTGACCTGGTCGATCAACTCGATCTGCCACGCGGTCGGCGACCGCCCGTTCGTCTCCCGCGACAAGTCGGCCAACGTCTGGTGGCTGGCGATCCCGTCCGGTGGCGAGTCGTGGCACAACCTGCACCACGCCGACCCGACGTGCGCGCGCCACGGCGTGCTCCGCGGGCAGCTCGACTCCTCCGCCCGCACCATCTGGGTGCTCGAGAAGCTCGGCTGGGTCACGGACGTCCGCTGGCCCGTCCAGGCGCGCATCGAGTCGAAGCTGGTCAGGAACCAGCCGGTCGACGCCGCCGCCTGACGATCTGTCTCGACGTCAAGAATCTCGAGCACGCGCGCCGTCTGGCACACTGCTGACCATGCAGGACGAGGTCGACGAGCTGGTCGAGGCGTGGCGGCGCGAGCGCGCCGACCTCGACCTGACCCCGGTCGAGGTCTTCAGCCGCATCGGCCGCCTCGCCCGCCGGCTCGACCTGGCCCGGCGTACGGCGTTCGCGGACCACGGCATCGAGTCCTGGGAGTTCGACGTGCTGGCGGCGCTGCGCCGTGCGGGCGGCGACTACGAGCTCTCCCCCGGCCGGCTGATCAAGGAGACGCTGGTGACCAGCGGAACCATGACCAATCGGGTCGACCGGCTGGCCGCGCGCGGCTTCGTCGAGCGGCTGCCCGACCCCAACGACCGTCGCGGGGTCCTCGTCCGGCTCACCCCTGAGGGGCGCGAGGCTGTCGACGGGGCGTTCGAGGCCCTGCTGTCGGCCGAGCGGGAGCTCCTGTCCGACCTCCCGCCGAAGGACCACAAGCAGCTCGCCGCTCTCCTGCGCGCCCTCATGCAGCGCCTGGCCTGACCGCCGACGCGCCTCGGCGGGTCAGTCGAGGAGGTCGGAGAGCTCGAGCCACTCCAGCTCGAGGCCATCGGCCTCGGCCTGCAGCGCGGCGACCTGCTCGGCCAGCGATCCGAGCTTCGCGTAGTCCTCGGCTGCGCCCGCCATCTGCTTCTCGAGGTCGGCCTTCTGGGCGTCGAGCTTGACCAGCTGGCGCTCGATGCGGGCGATCGCCTTGCGGGCCTCCCGCTCCTCGGCACCACCGGCGCGCGCCTTGGCGGCCTGGGCGGCCACCGGTGCAGCAGCACCCGCCCCGCGGGCGCTGCCGGCACCAGCGCGGTCGGACGAGGTGTTGGCGGCGGACGTCGCGGTGTAGGGAGCAGCACCGGCACCGGCGGCACGGCGTTCGAGGTACTCGTCGACGCCGCGGGGCAGGTGACGGATCTGGCCGTCGCCCATCAGGCCCCAGACGGTGTCGGTGACCCGCTCGAGGAAGTAGCGGTCGTGCGAGACCACGATCAGGGTGCCGGGCCAGCCGTCGAGGTAGTCCTCGAGGACGTTGAGGGTCTCGATGTCGAGGTCGTTGGTCGGCTCGTCGAGCAGCAGGACGTTGGGCTCGTCGAGCAGCGCGCGGAGCAGCTCGAAGCGGCGGCGCTCGCCACCCGACAGGTCAGCGACGCGGGCGGTCAGGCGGTCACCGGTGAAGCCGAAGCGCTCCAGCATCGAGGTCGCGGAGATCTCGCCGTCGGCGGTCTTGGCCACACGGCGTACGCGCTCGACGGTGCCGAGCACGCGGGCGTCGGCCGGCAGGTCGTCGAGCGCCGACTGCCGCAGCTCGCGCAGCGCGATCGTCTTGCCGCGCTTGACCCGCCCCGTCGACGGCTCCAGGTCGCCGGAGATCAGCTTCAGCACCGACGACTTGCCGGCGCCGTTGACGCCGACGATGCCGACGCGGTCACCCGGGCCGAGTCGCCAGGTCGCGTGCGACAGCAGCTCCTTCGTGCCGCGGACGAGCGAGACGTCCTCGAGGTCGACGACGTCCTTGCCGAGGCGCTGGGTGGCGAACTTCTGCAGCTCGAAGCGGTCGCGCGGCGGCGGCACGTCCTCGATCAGCTGGTTGGCGGCGTCGATGCGGAACTTCGGCTTCGACGTACGCGCCGGAGCGCCGCGGCGGAGCCAGGCGAGCTCCTTCTTCATCAGGTTCTGCCGGCGCGCCTCAGTCGCGGAGGCCTGGCGCGAGCGCTCCGCCTTCGCCAGCACGTACGCCGCGTAGCCGCCCTCGAAGGAGTCGACGACGCCGTCGTGGACCTCCCACGTGGTCTCGACGACCTCGTCGAGGAACCAGCGGTCGTGGGTGACGACGATGAGCGCCGACGAGCGCTCGCGCATGTGGCGCGCGAGCCAGGCGACCGCCTCGACGTCGAGGTGGTTGGTCGGCTCGTCGAGGACCATCAGGTCCCACTCGTCGAGCAGCAGCGCGGCGAGCGAGCAGCGGCGGCGCTCGCCACCGGAGAGGCCGTCGACGATGCGGTCGAGGTCGAGCCCGGCCAGCAGCACCTCGACGACCTCGCGCGTGCGGTAGTCAGCGGCCCACTCGTGGTCGGCCTTGCCGCGCAGCACGGCCTCGCGGACCGTGTGGTCGTCGTGGAGCGCGTCGCCCTGGTGGAGGTAGCCGATGAGGAGGCCGCGGTTCATCGCGACGCGGCCGGTGTCGGGCTCCTCGAGCCCGGTCATCACCTCGAGCAGCGTGGTCTTGCCGCCGCCGTTGCGACCGACGATGCCCACGCGCTCCCCCACCGCGATGCCGAGGGAGACCTCGGTCAGCAGCGGGCGGATGCCGTAGGACTTGGAGACCTTCTCGAGGCTGATCAGGTTGGCCATGGGGGTGCTCAGAGTCCGTTCACGAGGTGGGCGCCGGCGACGGGCCCGTTGGCGACGAGCGCCGTGCGCCCGTCCTCCTGGAGTACGCCGGCAAGGCCGCGCGCCGCGTCGGCGTCGGCACAGAGGAAGACAACGGTGGGACCGGAGCCGCTGACGATGCCGCGGAGTGCACCGTGTGCCTCACCGAGGGAGATCAGCGACCCGAGGTCGGGGCGCAGGTCGACAGCCGCCGCCTGCAGGTCGTTGTGGAGCGCGGCGGCGAGCGCCCGGGCGTCACCGCTGGCGAGCGCCTCGACGACCGCGGTCGCGGGCGAGGGCTCCGGCGAGGCACCGGGGTTGAGCGCGTCGAAGTGGCGGTAGACGGCGGGGGTCGAGAGGCCGCCCGAGGTCGACGGCACGACGACCCACCACAGCACCGTGTCGGTGACCGGCAGGGGCGTCACGACCTCGCCACGGCCGGTGCCGAGGGCGTGGCCGCCGACGAGCGCGAACGGCACGTCGCTGCCGAGCTCCGCCGCGATCCGGAGCAGGTCGTCGTCGGAGGTCTCGAGCGCGAGCAGGCGGTCGAGCGCGACCAGAGCAGCCGCGGCGTCGGCCGAGCCGCCCGCCAGGCCGCCCGCGACGGGGATGCCCTTGGTGATCGTCACGTCGGCCACCACCGGCACCCCGTGGAGCGCCGACAGCGCCCGCGCGGCAGCCGCCACGATGTTGGAGTCGTCGAGCGGCACCGCGGACGCATCGACGTACGACGCCGCGTCGAGGCCCAGCGACCACGCGGGAGCGGCCGTGGCCACCACGTCGTCGTACAGGCCGATGGAGGTGTAGACCGTCTCGAGCGGGTGGAAGCCGTCGTCACGCGGCCCGCCGACGCCGAGGTGGAGGTTGATCTTGGCCGGCGCCCGGACGGTGATCCGGTCACTCATCGGCGCCACCGCTGTTGCGGGTCGCGACGATGCCGGGCAGGCCCTCGGCGATGCGGATGAAGTCCTCGATCAGCAGCGACTCACCGCGCGCGAGCGGGTCGATGCCGGCAGCGGCGAGCGCGGCATCGATCTCCTCGGCCGTGCCGACGACGCCGCGGAGGGCACCGCGGAGCGCCTTGCGGCGCTGGGCGAACGCCGCGTCGATGACCGCGAAGACCTGCTCGCGGCTCGCGGTGGTCGCCGGCGGCTCGCGGCGGGTCCACGCGACCAGGCCGGAGTCGACGTTGGGCGCGGGCCAGAAGACGTTGCGGCCGATCGCGCCCGCGCGGCGTACGTCGGCGTACCAGGCGGCCTTGAGGGAGGGGACGCCGTAGGTCTTGGAGCCGGGGCGGGCTGCGAGCCGGTCCGCGACCTCCGACTGCACCATCACCAGGCCGCGCTCGAGCGACGGCAACAGCGCGAGCATGTGCAGGAGGACCGGCACGGAGACGTTGTAGGGCAGGTTCGCCACGAGCGCGGTCGGAGCGGGCCCCGGCACCGAGCGCACCCGCAGGGCGTCCTGCACGACGAGCTCGAAGTTGCCCGCCTGGTTGGGGGCGTACTCGGTGATCGTCTGCGCGAGGCGCGAGGCGAGCAGCTCGTCGATCTCGATCGCGGTGACGTGGCCGGCGACCTCGAGGAGGGCCAGCGTCAGCGAGCCGAGGCCGGGGCCGATCTCGACCACCACGTCGTCGGCGGTGATGCCCGACTCGCGCACGATGCGGCGCACGGTGTTGGGGTCGATGACGAAGTTCTGACCCTTCTGCTTCGTGGGCCGTACGTCGAGCTCGGCCGCCAACGCACGAACCTCCGCCGGCCCGAGGAGACGCGGGCCAGCGGAGGTGTCAGTCATGCGTGAAGCCTAGTGGGCCTGCGGGACCCACGGCGAAGCGCGGCGATCAGCCGGCGTAGCCACAACCCCACGGCGCGAGGCCGGCAGAGTTGTAGTAGTTCGTCGCGACCGCGATCTGCTGCTCACGGCTGGCGAGGTCGGCGCGGGGGGCGTACTTGCCGCCACCCCAGGCCAGCCACGAGCTCGACGAGAACTGCAGGCCGCCGTAGTAGCCGTTGCCGGTGTTGATGTGCCAGTTGCCGCCCGACTCGCACTGCGCGATGGCGTCCCAGTTGACGCCGCTCGAGTTCGCGGGGACAGCGGCGACCGGGCGCTCCTTGGTGCCGACCTTGACGACGGCGTCCACGGGCTCGGTGATGACCTTCTGCGTCAGGACCTTCTTCGCGGCGAGCTCGCCGTTGTGGAAGACCAGGCGGTAGGTGACGTCACGCAGACCGTTCTTGCCGGCCTTGATCGTCTTGGTCTCGTCGGTGTACATCGACGAGTCCGGCTGCTTCACCGTGCGGAACGGCATGACCTCGCCCTTGATGCTCTTCTCGTTGAAGCGCACCTTCGTGACGGTGATCGTCATGCCCTCCTTGACGGGGGTGCTGCGCTTGGGCTTGACGATGTCGTTCTTGTCGGCGCCGGCGTCGATCGCGGCGAGGACGTCGGCGACGGTCTCGCCGGCGACCTCCTTCTTGACCTTGTCGTCGTTGCCGATCTTGATCGTGAGGTTCTTGGGGGTGACCACGGTCAGCGCCATGCCGGTACGCGCGATGTCGGCACCACGGCTGGCGGACAGGTCGGCGCCGAGGTAGCGGCTGCCGATCTCGGCGAGCGCGTCGGCGACGTTGGTGGAGTGGACCCAACGGGTCTGCTTCTGACCGTCGACGGTCAGCTGGAGCGGGCGGCCGAAGCGGACGGTGATGCGGGCGCCGTCGTCGACCTTCTCGTCGAGGCCGGGAGCGACGATGTCGTGCTCACCGATCTTGATGCCCTCGCCGTCGAGGACCTGGCCCACGGTGCCGCTCATGGTGTGGATCGACTCGGTCTGGCCGTCCAGGGAGAGCGTCATCTGACGCGAGAGGGAGGCGTAGCCGACGGTGGTGCCGACAACGGCGATCACGGCGGCCGCCACGAGGGCGATGAGGAGGTGCTTGCTGTTGCTGATCAGCGCGAGGGGGCGCACGGGTCTCCAGACTTTGCAGATTCCGGTCCTCGGGAGCCCTCCACCTGACCCGAGTCAGAGTCGTGGAGCGCGGTGGTGGGCCTGGTGGACCCGACCCGATACCGGCTGTTGGAAAGACCCTAAGCGCTCTCCACGGCGATTGCTAACTCTTGCAAGCAGGGTCACACGGGAGGTGTGGGACGGGTCACGGACATACGGGGACATCCGTCCCAGACGTCACACCAGCCCCGTCGTACGCCGGAAAAAAGATTCGCCGCCGCTCTCACCAGGCGCCGTAGACCGCCTCGGTGTTGCCCGCGACGGCCGCGCAGAGCTCGCCCAGGTCGTCACCACGGGCCTCGGCCATCACCCGCATGGTCAGCGGCACGAGGTACGACGCGTTGGGACGCCCGCGGTACGGGGTCGGGGTCAGGAACGGGGCGTCGGTCTCGACCAGGACCCGGTCGCGCGGCGTCACGCGGAGCGCGTCGCGCAGGCCCTCGGCGTTCTTGAAGGTGACGGTGCCGGAGAAGGAGAGGTGCGCGCCGCGGTCGAGGCAGGCCTTCGCGAAGTCGGCGTCACCGGAGAAGCAGTGCATGACCCAGCGCTCCGGCGCGCCCTCGCTGTCGAGCACCCGCAGCACCGCGTCGTGCGCCTCGCGGTCGTGGATCATCAGCGCCTTGCCGTGGCGCTTGGCGATGTCGATGTGCCGGCGGAACGACTCCTCCTGGGCGGCGAGGCCGTCCTCCGACGTACGGAAGAAGTCGAGGCCGGTCTCGCCGATGCAGCGGACCCGCTCGTTGTCACGGGCGAGCGCCTCGATGCCGGCCAGGTGCTCCTCGAGCGTGCCGGCCTCGGCCAGGCGGGGCGCCTCGTTGGGGTGGAGGGCAACCGCAGCCAGGACCCGGCCGGTCGTGGCGGCCAGCTCGGCCGACCAGCGGGAGCTGGCCAGGTCGACGCCGACCTGCACGATCCGCCCGACACCGACCTCGTCACCCCTCGCGAGCGCGTCGTCGGGCGAGAGCCAGTCGTCGCCGTCGCCGATGTCGAGGTGGCAGTGGTTGTCGACGACCGGGTGCGGCAGCGGCTCGGGGGCCGGCGGGCGCTCACGGTTGCGCTTCGCGCCCGACTTCTCCTCGGTCGCGGCGCGCTGGCGGAGGGGCTGGTCGCTCATGCGACCCAAGTTATCCGGCGACGCGTTCCAGGATCGCGCCGGCCAGCGCTTCCGGCGCCTCGGTCGGGATCCAGTGGGAGACACCCGGCAGCTCGACGAAGTGGTACGACCCGGTCACGTAGCGCTCGCAGAGCTCGGCGGCCCGGCGTCCGACGTACGCGTCTCCGTCGGACCACACGAACGTCGTCGGCGCACCGACCGGGACATCGATCTCCCGCGGGTCGTTGAACGGCAGCTGCCGGTACCAGTTGAGCGCCGTCGGGAGGGCGCCGTCCTCGACGATCTCGCTGCGGAAGCGGGCGTACTGCTCGTCGCTCATCCCGCCGCCACGGATCCACCGCACGAACGGAGCGGAGTCGACCAGCAGCTCGGGGATGCGGGGCAGCTGGAAGAAGCCCATGTACCAGGACTTGAGCCCCTGGCTGCTCGTGTACGCCGCGCGGGTGAACGCGCCGACGTGGGGCACCGAGACCGCGGTGAGCGTGCGGACGGCCTCCGGATGGCGCTGCGCGGTGGCCCACGCCGCCGCCGCTCCCCAGTCGTGGCCGACCACGTGGGCAGTGCCGCCGACCGCGTCGATCAGCGCGCGGGCGTCGCCGGCGACCTTGCGCAGCGTGTAGTCGCGGCGGCGCCCAGGTCGCGCTCCGCGCGAGAGGCCGCGCTGGTCGGGGGCGTAGGTGCGGTAGCCGGCGTCGTTGAGGATCCGGGCGACCGCGGTCCAGGAGTTGCCGCGCTCCGGGAAGCCGTGCAGGAGCACGATCGGCTCGCCGTCCAGCGGCCCGGAGTCGATGACGTCGAAGGTCAGGCCGTCGTTGGTGAACTGGGGGAGCCGCTGGGTCATGCCGGGAACGCTAGCCGCCCGAGGTCAGCTGCGGTGCACGACGTCGTACACCTCACGTTTGGGCACACCGGCCCGGCGGGCGACCTCGAGGATGGCGTCCTTGCGGGTCGCCCCCTCCGCCTCGATCTCCGCGACCAGCGCGCGCCAGGCGTCGGGGTCGTGGGGCACCTCGGAGCCGGGCGCGATGCCCTGGACGACCAGCGTGATCTCGCCGCGCACCTCGCCCTCGGCCCAGGTGACGAGCTCGCCGAGAGGACCCCGGATCACCTCTTCGTAGGTCTTGGTGAGCTCGCGGCAGACGGCACCCGGCCGGTCCGGCCCGAACGCCTCCGCGAGCGCGGCCAGCGCGGCGCCGGTGCGGTGCGGCGCCTCGAAGAAGACCATCGTGCGCTCCTCCTTCGCCAGGGACGCGAGCCGGCGCGAGCGCTCCCCCGCCTTGCGCGGCAGGAACCCCTCGAAGCAGAACCGGTCGACCGGCAGCCCGCTCACCGCCAGCGCCGTCAGCACGGCCGACGGCCCCGGCACCGCCGTCACGTGTACGCCGTGCTCCACGGCCGCAGCCACCAGCCGGTAGCCGGGGTCCGAGACCGACGGCATGCCGGCGTCGGTGACCAGCACGACCCGCGAGCCGGAGAGCAGCAGCTCGAGCAGCTGCGGGGTGCGGCCGGACTCGTTGCCCTCGAAGTAGGAGAGCACACGGGCGGTCGTCTCGATGCCGAGGTCGGTGACGAGGCGGCGCAGCCGGCGGGTGTCCTCGGCCGCGATCACGTCGGCCGCGACGAGCTCGGTCGCGAGTCGCGGCGGCGCGTCCTCGACCCGGCCGATGGGAGTGGCGGCGAGGACGAGGGTGCCGGAGGTCATGCGGAGATCATCGCAGCCGCGCCAGGTCGGCTCGCCGGGTGCGCCTCCGCGCGCAGTCCGGCGCACCACGGGGCGCAGTTCGGCGCACCGCGAGACGCGTGTCGGCGCAGGTCCGTAAGGTGGCGCCGTGCCCGAGACCTCGCCCTCCGCCGCCGAGCGCGGCCGCCCCCCGGCGTACTTCGAGGGCCGGCTCGTCGGCTGGCTGGCCAGCCTCGCGGTCTTCGGCCTCGCGCTCTTCCTGCGGCTGTGGCACCTCGGCCGGCCGCACGAGTTCGCCTTCGACGAGACGTACTACGCCAAGGACGCCTGGTCGATGCTCCACTTCGGCTACGCGCGCAACTACGTGGAGGACGCCGACAAGCACATCCTCGCCGGCCACACGACCGGGCAGTGGACCAGCGGCCCCGAGATGGTCGTGCACCCCGACGTCGGCAAGTGGCTGATCGCGCTGGGCGAGAAGGCGTTCGGCATGGACCCGTTCGGCTGGCGCGTGGCCTCCGCGGTCACCGGCGCGCTGATGGTCCTCGTCATGGTCCGCCTGGCCCGCCGCGTGACCGGCTCGACGATGCTCGGCGTCGTCGCGGGCCTGCTGCTCTGCTTCGACGGCATGCAGCTGGTGCTCTCCCGCCTCGCGCTGCTCGACATCTTCCTCGCGTTCTTCATCCTGCTCGGCGTGCACTGCATCGTCGCCGACCGGCAGTGGATGCGCCTGCGCGTGATGACGCAGGGGCGTCAGCGGATCCTCTTCCGGCCGTGGCTGCTCGCTGCCGGTGTCAGCTTCGGCCTGGCCTGCGGCACGAAGTGGACCGCGATCTACCCGCTCGCCGCATTCGGCGTCGTCGTCTGGCTCTGGTCCGCCGGCGCCCGCCGGGCCGCGGGCACCCGCCTGGCGTTCCTCAAGTCGGTCGTGCTCGACGGCCTGCCGGCGTTCGTGCACCTCGTCGGCGTCGCCCTCGTCGTCTACGTCGCGAGCTGGGGCGGCTGGCTGGCCCATGCGCACGCCTACGAGGAGAACCTCTCCGCGACGCAGTACCACCGCTACGTCAGCTGGGACGGCACCTGCACGGGTGGCACCAAGTCCGAGCTCAAGGACGTGAAGTACGACGACAGCCGGGTGTGGTCGACCGCCGGGGAGAAGGACGCGAGCGGCCTGGGCGAGATCACCCAGTCGTTGCACTCGCTGTGGCTCTACCACCAGGACGTGTACCGCTTCCACACCACGTTCCTCAACTGCAGCACCCACACCTATGCCTCCGACCCGGGCGGGTGGATCCTGCTCAGCCGTCCGGTCTCGGCCTCGGTCACCAACGACATCAAGCCGGGCACCGACGGCTGTGACGCGGCCGCCGGCAGCCACTGCATCCGCGAGGTGCTGATCCTCGGCAACCCCGTGGTCTGGTGGGGCGGCGCGCTCGCCCTCATCGCCTCGGTGGTGCTCTGGGTGGCCCGCCGCGACTGGCGCCACGGCATCGCCGTCGTCGGAGTCGCCGCCACCTGGCTGCCGTGGGAGCTCAACGACAAGCGCCCGATCTTCAGCTTCTACGCCTCCGCCTTCGCCCCGTTCCTGGTGCTGTCGATCGTGCTGGTGATGGGCCACCTCCTGGGGCCCGACCGCGGCCCGTCCACCCGGCGTACGACGGGGACGGTGGTGGCGGGCACCTTCGTGGTGCTGACGATCGCCGCGGCCGCGTGGTTCTGGCCGGTGTGGACCGGCGACCTGCTGACCATCCGGGAGTGGCAGGCGCGCATGTGGTTCAGCCGCTGGATCTGATCCGTTTGGCCTAAGGTCGGCCCATGGAGCACGCGGAGCAGTTTCCCTACGAGGAGTTCGGCCGCCGGTTCTTCGCGCTCGCGGTGACCGAGGACCGCATCCTCGCGGGGGTCAACACGCTCGCGGGGCAACCCATCGACGTCGGCCCGCTGGGCGTCGGTCCGGGCAAGCTCGCGAAGGTGACGGCCAAGGGCCACATCGGCGCCGCCACCGCGCGTCCGATCGCGGGCGACGCGATCGCCTACCGCGTGACGCTGCCGGTGGAGCTCACCTTCGAGGTCCACCTGCAGCTCGACCGGCACCGCTTCCACGCCGAGCTCGAGGTTCCGCTCATCCTCACTGCGCTGGCGATGGAGGAGCTGAAGATCTTCATCGACGTCGCTCCCCCGCTGCCCAACCAGGTGCGGGTCAAGCTGCGCGCTGAGGGACTGCGCGCCTCGCTGCTCAACCGCGTGGTCAGCGTCGACACGGAGCTGCAGCGCTTCGTCGCGAAGTACGTCAAGCGCGAGCTCTCCAAGCCCGAGGTGCTCGCCTCGCGCACCATCGACGTGCTTGCCGCGGTGGAGTCGTCGTGGACGGCGTTCGCCCCGACGCCGAGCTCCGAGCCCGGCCTGATCGCCTCCGACCTCAGCGGCGCGCTCGAGGAGGAGATCCAGCAGAGTGACCTGATCTCCGAGCTCACCGGCGAGTTCCCACCCTCCGACTGAGGATATTTCCGACAAGCAGGACGCTATTTCCTTTTCTCGAATTCCTGCATGGGCCGACCTTTTCGCGGCTAGCAGAAGAACGGGATTGACGGGCGAAAAAGCGCAGGAAAAGTCGCTTCAGTTTTCCGTTGACACGTGGTCCAGACCACCGCTTGAGTTTCCCCGGACGTCGGGGGAATTCGGGCACCCAAAGGCCGGAATGCGTCCTTTTCTCATTCATTCGTCGAGAGAAGGTAAAGGCCATGTTCCGTCCAACTGAGTGGGGCAGTTCGAAGGGCAGCACGACCACGCGCCGATTGTTCGCCATCGGCGCGCTCACCATCACCGCCGTCGCCGCGACGAGCCTTCCGGCCTCCGCGGACAGCGACGGGCTCACCGCGCACGCGTCCGCGAGCGTCATCGGCCAGGGCACCGACGGCGCCGGGCACTCCGAGGCCACCTGGCCCGACAACGCCGGACCGAACACCAGCGGCCCGGTCACGACCGTCCCGCTCAGCGACACGGTCGACTTCGGCCAGGGCGGCGGCATGCAGTCCGTCTCCACGACCACCAGCCCGTACGACGCGAGCGCCCTCTCCGGCTTCATCGGCTCCGACGGCCAGGTGACCTTCGACCGCGCCGACGGCGGCTTCGCCCCGGCCAGCGTCGACCTGCTGGCCTACCTGAAGAAGGGCGGCACGGACCTCTCCGACGCGCTCGTCGACGAGGCGACGCTCCGCCTCGGCCTCGGTGGCTCCGAGGTGATCACCCGCAACGGTCAGGTCATCGACCAGGACGGCGTCGGCGGGCTCGGTCGCTACCGGCTGGGCCAGACCGACCTCGAGCTCGGCTCGCCGAAGGTCAAGGAGGCCGCGGCGCAGATGTACGACGCCGTCGGCCGCCTCGACGACGTCACCGAGACCCAGGTCAACAGCCTCCTCGACCTCACCAAGCTCACCTCGGCCCTGCCGACGGGAGGCTCGGTCACCGCGCGCGTGCACTCCGACATGCAGGACCAGGTCTTCAAGCGGCTGCTGGCGCAGCCGATCACCACGAAGAACAAGGTGCTGACGGTCGACTTCTCCACCGGCCGCGCGACCCTGCACCTCGACCAGTTGCTGCACGGCGAGGAGGTCGTCGACGGTCCCCTGCTGCCCGGCCAGACGGTGCGCCCCGGCGACCCGACCGGCCTCAACAGCCAGGCGCCGAACACCGAGATCATCGATGACGAGATCTACCCGATGATCGCCGAGACCATCCACGACCTGATCGACGAGGTCGTCACCATCGCGGTCGGCTCCGTCGCGGGCGCTCTCGGCTCGGTGACGGTCGACTTCACCGCCACCCTCAAGGGCATCCTCAACAGCACCGCGGTGTCGACGTGGAGCGTCAACCTCATGGGCAGCCAGGTCAAGCCGGCCACCTGCACGTCGTCCGGCCTCGCCGGTCCGGCCCTGTGCACGGTGCTGACCGCCGTGGTCAACACCGCCGTCGTGCCGCTGGCCACCAAGCTGCTCGTCCCCGTGCGTGACTTCCTGCTCAGCGACGCGGGCGCCAACCTCTACGGCCTGGCCATCCAGGACCTGAAGACCGGCATGATGACCGCTCCGCTGCGCGCGGCGATCGACCCGTTCCTCCAGACGCTCGCGCAGAACGTCTCGCTGCAGCTGAACGCGCAGCGGCCGCAGACCTGCACCGCGCCCGACGGGACGCGCCGCACCTCCGGCCTGCAGCTCTCCGCCCTCAGCCTGGCCTTCCGCCGGGCCGCTGCGGGTCCGCGCCTCGACTTCGGCAACGCCGAGGCGAGCGCGAAGTGCGACGGCACCTGGGTCGGCTGACCCGCGCCTGACCCCGGGGGCCGTATCCACGAGGTGGATACGGCCCCCGGCACATGCCCCGGCCCACGTCCTCAGCCCCTTAAGGTCAGCCCATGCGTCGCCTCCTCCCGGCCACCGTCGTCCTCCTCGCCCTCGCCGGCGTGACTGCTGCGTGCGGCAACGGGACGGTCGGCGCGGCCACCACGACGAGCACGAGCGGGGCGACGGCGGAAGCGGGCTCGCTCCGCGGCAACGGCTCGGCGGTCGCCACGGGTGCCCACTGCGGCAAGCGCGAGGTCGGCCTGGCCCGCCGGCTCTCCAGCGGCGCCACCTGGCGCATGTGCCTCCAGATCGACGCCAAGCGCGGCATGGTGCTGCGCGAGGTCGCGCTGACGCCGCCCGGGGGCGCGGTGACGACGATCGCCCACGACCTCTCGCTGGCCCAGCTCGAGGTCCCCTACGACACCGGTGCACGCCTCACCGAGGACATCACCAGCGCCGGCTTCGGCGGCCTCAAGATGCAGGACCTCGGCACGAAGGAGTGCGCGGGAGAGCTCGTCACCCTGCCGGTGCCGACCATCGGCGACGGCTCCCAATTCGGCGAGATCCAGCACCGCAAGGTGGTCTGCAGCGAGGTCACCGACGCGGGCCTCTCCTACCGCTCCTCCGAGAGCGGCAAGGTCCTCGCGGCGCGCAAGGACCAGTGGACGCTCTCGACGGTCTCCAAGGTCGGCTGGTACGAGTACGTCACGCGCTACACCTTCGGCGCGGACGGCACCATCAGCCCCGACCTCGGCGCGACGGGCGACCTCTCCCCCGTCGACTGGACCGCGTCGGCCGCGAAGGGCGCCTCCGTCGGCAACGGCGACGACGAGCACGCCGCCTCCCACTCCCACAATGCCGTCTGGCGGGTCCACTGGGCGCTCGGCAAGGGCCCCCTGGCCGTCGAGCAGTACGACGCCTCCCCCACGGGCAAGATCGGCAAGGAGTCGCCGCTCGTCGACGGCGGGCTCCAGCGCCTCGGCCACGCGACGACCGCCGACCGCGCCAGCCGGCGCTGGTGGCGCGTGGTGAACCCCGGCAACCACAACGCCGACGGCCATCCGGTCTCCTACGAGATCGACCTCGGCGCGACCGACTCCTTCGAGCTCACCGAGGACCGCCTCCACGGCGCGCACCACGGCTACGACGTCGCGTTCACCAACTACGACGCGTGCGAGGTCTTCGCGACCGGCAACGACGAGACCTGCGGCGACGGCGTACCGGACTACGTCGCCGGCGACACGGCGCCCCTCACCGACGTGGTCTCCTGGATCGCGGTCGGCTTCCACCACGTGCCGCGCGACGAGGACCAGTCGCCGATGGAGCTCCACTGGCAGGGCTTCCGCCTGGTGCCGCGCGACCTCACCGCGACCCGCTTCGACGTCCCGTCGTCACGCACGGGCCGCAACGGCCAGCCTGACACCTACGAGGGTGAGCCGCTCGACGAGCTGACCGACGTGCCCGGCAGCAACTAGCGAGCCGCTGTCGGCCGGCGCCGGCCCTCAGGCGTGCGTCCGGTAGTACCGCGCCACCGCCAGGATCTCCCCGGTGTAGCCGGGGCGCGGGTCGATCCGCCGCAGCGCGACGCGGGCCAGGCGGGGTCGACGGAGGTCGCCGACGCCGGCGCAGAGCAGCACGGCGTACGCCAGCGCGGCGTCGTCGAGGTCGCGCCGCCGCTGCCGGCCGTCGCCGTCGGCGTCCACGCGGGAGAACCGCCAGCGGGAGCGTGAGAGGTCGAACGGACCGCGCCCGTGCCCGACGGAGCCGTGCCTGCTCCCGACCCACCCTGCCGCAGCCAGCAGCGGCCAGCGCAGGTGACAGCCGGCGTCGGCGGTGCTCAGCAGACCCGCCGCCGTGCGGTACGCCGCGCCGGCAGCCGCCGGGATCGCGCCCGGGCGACCCGGCCGGGGAGCGACGACGCGCACCGGGGCGAAGCGCACGCCGGTGGCGACCGTCGTCACCGGCGTACGCGGGGCGACGGCTGCTGTCGGCCGGGCGAGCCAGGACGGGGACGTGACTGCGACCCCGGCCACGACGGAGAGGACCGTCACGACCAGGCACCCGAGGAACGAGAGGCGCAGCATCGGGGACATCCTGACCGATCAGCGGCGCTGTGCCGAACCGGCGACACATGGCAGAAGGGCCCGGTCCGTGTGGACCGGGCCCTTCAGCTGCTGGTGGAGGTAAGGGGACTCGAACCCCTGGCCTCCTCGATGCGAACGAGGCGCGCTACCAGCTGCGCCATACCCCCAGCCGCTTCACGCTTGCGCGTGCTGCGTGCGAAAAGATATCACCCGGCTGGCGAGCGCCAAAAATCGGGGTGGCGCACGAAACGGGGTGCTTCAGGAGCTCTTGCGGATGCTGCGTGCGAGGGCCGCCAGCTTCGACTGGCGCTCGGCCTCGTCGGCCTCACGGGCGATCGCGGAGTCCTCGGCGGTGCGGCCCGAGGTGGTCACGCCGGGCGCCGACAGGTCGATGGTGCGGACCGTGCGACGGGTCGCAGCATCCTTCGTGACGTACGTCGGGAGCGTGATCGGGACGGGGCTCCAGAGGTCCTCGCGGACCGCCTCGATCGTGCTGGTGTCGGCGTCGGACCCGACCTCGTCGAAGCCCTGCTCGTTGCGGTCCACCGTGACCGACTCCGGCGCCTCGCCGGACGCGTCCTGGTCGGCCGGGGAAGCAGCGACCGGGGCGTCGTCGAGCACGCGCGGGATGCGGACACGGACCGGCGCCTGCGTGTGGGCGGCCTGCTCGGAGCGGACCATCAGGCGGCAGGTGACCAGCCAGGCGACCAGCAGCGTGGCGGGCGCGGCCTGCCAGGCCCAGCCGACCACACCGAACGCCGCGGTGACCGCGACCGCGACGTTGAGGACGAGGAGCGTGACGAGCACGCGGCGACGGCGCTGCGCCGCGCGGCGGGCGGCCTCGCGACGAGCGCGGATCTGGGCGGCCGACGGGCGGCGCACGCGCGCGGCCGGAGCGACGGACGCCCCGACGGGCGCGTCGGCGGGGGTGCCGGTGGACGTCGCGGCGTCAGCGGAGGCGCTCGCCCCGGCAGGCTCGTTGCGGGAGAGGACGCGCAGCGCGGAGGAGAAGCGCTCCACGGAGTGGCTCACCGCGCCCTCGTCGGCCGACTGGAGCGCCTTGGGCACGAGATAGACGGCCCAGGCCACAGCCAGGGCCACGAAGATCAGGGAAGTGATGTCCACGCTCTGAGGTTAGGAGCGATAGCGCAGGATGAGACGCAAGTCCATAGGTGTGTCGGGAAATCACTCCTGTGACGATTGGGTCTTGCCCGCCTCGAGACGGGCCACGAGGCCCCCGGGGCACTCCTCGACCGTAATCCCGAAGAGCACGTGGTCACGCCACGCGCCGTTGATGTGGAGGTAGCGCGGCGCGTAGCCGCACCGCTGGATGCCGAGCTTCTCGACCACGCGCAGCGAGTTGGTGTTCTCCGGGCGGATCGCCACCTCGATGCGGTGCAGCCCCTCGACGTCGAAGCAGTGGTCGATCGCGAGGGCGACGGCGAGCGGGATGATCCCGCGACCGGCGTACTCCTGGCCGATCCAGTAGCCGATGGAGGCGAAGTTCGCCGAGCCGCGCACGATGTTGTTGACCGTGACCTGGCCGGCGAAGCGGCCGCCGACCTCGATGGCGAACGGCATCGCCTGGCCGTTGCGGGCCATGCGCGCGAGCCGGCGCGCCAGTGCCCGGAACGACGTGGGCCGGGCCGAGCCGCCGGGCGGCATCGTCGCCTCCCACGGGCGCAGCCAGTCGTTGTTGCGCGCGCGGAGCTCCTGCCACGCGTCGTGGTCACCCGTCTCGAGCGGCCGCAGCGTGACGGGCCCGTGGCGGAGGGTGACCGGCCAGGCCATCAGTCCGCCCGCACGTGGTCGCTGCCCACGATCTGCTCGACCGCGTGGACGACGACACCGTCGAGGGTGGCCAGGCCATCCTTCACGCCGCCCTTGCTGCCGGGCAGGTTGACGACGAGGCACGAGCCGATGACCCCGGCCAGCCCGCGCGAGAGCGCGGCCGTCGGGATGCCTGCCTGCAGGCCGCGCAGCCGGATCGCCTCGGCCAGGCCGGGCACCTCGCGGTCGAGCAGCGGGCGGGTCACCTCGGGCGTGCGGTCGGTCGGGGTGAGACCGGTGCCTCCGGAGGTCAGCACGACGCGCGCGCCGGCGTCGACGGCGGCGCGGATCGCCTCGCCGACCGGCTCGCCGTCGGGGACGACCGCGACCGTGGGCTCGAAGCCGTGGTCGCGGAGCCAGTCAGCGATGAGGGGGCCGGTCTCGTCCTCGTAGACGCCGGCGGACGCACGGTTGGAGGCGATGACCACCCCCGCGGGCAGGAGGCTCATGCGTCGACCCCGGGCCGTGCCCAGTCGCCGGACTTGCCGCCGGTCTTGGTCTCCACGCGGACGTCGGTGATCACCGCGGCCTTGTCGACGGCCTTGACCATGTCGACGACGGTGAGCGCGGCGACCGAGACGGCCGTGAGCGCCTCCATCTCGACGCCGGTGCGGTCGGTGGTCTTCACCCGCGCCGTGATCTCGACGGCGTCGTCGGCGACCTCGAGGTCGACCTTCACTCCGGAGACCGCGAGCGGGTGGCAGAGCGGGATCAGGTCGGGCGTCTTCTTCGCGCCCATGATCCCGGCGATCCGGGCGACGGCGAGCGCGTCGCCCTTCGGCACGCCCTCACCGCGCAGCAGCGCGACGACCTCGGCGGAGACGAGGACCCGGCCGGAGGCGGTCGCGACGCGCGTCGTGACGTCCTTCTCCGAGACGTCGACCATCCGGGCAGCCCCGGAGGCGTCGACGTGGGTCAGGCGGCCAGGCACCTCGGCAGGCATCAGAACTCCTCGTCCAGCAGCAGGACCTGCACCGTATCGCCCGCGCGCACCTCCGTCGTCTCCTCGGGCACCACGATGAGGGCGTTGGCGGCGGCGAGGTCGCCGAGCAGGTGCGAGCCGTGCCCGCCCACCGGCGCGACCAGCCCCGCGTCGTACGCCGCACGGACCATCTGCCGCTTGCCGTACGCCGACCCGAAGCCCTTGCTGCAGCGCGCGGCCCGCAGCGGGTGGACGACGCGGTGGCGGCCCTGCAGCGTGCGCAGGGCAGGGAGCACGAAGAGCTGGAAGGAGATGTACGCCGAGACCGGGTTGCCCGGCAGCGTGAAGACCGGGACGCCGTCGACCGTGCCGAAACCCTGGGGCTTGCCGGGCTGCATGGCGACGTCGCCGAACCAGAGCCGGTCGCGCAGCGCCGCCTTCACCACGTCGAAGTCGCCCTGGCTGACGCCACCGCTGGTGACGATCAGGTCGGCGCGCGAGATCTGGTCCTGGAGGGTCTCCAGGAAGGCGCCGGGCTCGTCGGCCACCGACCCCACGCGGTAGGCGGACGCGCCCGCCGCGCGGGCGGCGGAGGCGAGCAGCGTGGAGTTGGCGTCGTGGATCTGGCCCGGGCCGAGGGGCTGTCCGGGCTCGCGGAGCTCGCTGCCGGTGGAGACGATGACGACGCGCGGCCGCGGGCGGACCTCGACCCGGCCCTCCCCCGCACCGGCCAGCAGGCCGAGGTGGCGCGGTCCGAGCACGGTGCCGGCACTGACCAGCAGGTCGCCGGCATCGACGTCCTCGCCACTGCGACGGATGTTCTGCCCGACGACGGCGGGGTGCTCGATCAGCACCTCGTGCGAGCCGCGGTCGGTCCACTCGTAGGGCACCACCGCGGTGGCGCCGGGCGGGACGGGTGCCCCGGTCATGATCTTGACGGCGGTGCCTGGCGCGAGATCGTCGATCGTCGCCGCACCCGCGCCGATCCCGCCGACGACCGGCAGGTGCACCGGCGACTCCGGAGTCGCGCCGACGACATCGCGCTGGTGCACGGCGTAGCCGTCCATCGCGGAGTTGTCGAAGGCGGGCAGCGGCAGGGCAGCCACGACGTCGGACGCGACGACGAGGCCGAGGGCGTCGCTCAGCGGGACGGTCGCAGGCGGCAGCGGCTCGACCGCCGCGAGGATGCGGGCGAGGTGGTCGTCGACCGGCGTGGTCGGCCTGCCGTGGTCCGCCATCGCTCAGTCCTCCGCGAGGACCGTGCCGGCAGGGACCCGCTGGGCCGCAGACTTCTTCTCGAGCACCACCGTGCCCTTGACCTCGACACCCCGCTCGAAGGTCCAGTCACCCTCGACGGTGAAGCTCTGCGCCGCGCGGAGCGAGGGAGCTCCGTCGGGGAACCGCTGGTCGAAGTCGCCCACCAGCTTGTAGACGTCGCCGTCGAGCGCCACGAAGGGCACCTCCTCGGCAGCCTGGTCGAGCACGTAGTCCTCGCGCAGGTCGTAGACGTCGGAGCGCAGGACGAGCAGGTCGTCGGTGGTCTTCACCGGGACGAAGCGGTCGCGGCCGACCTCGATCGTGGTCGCACCCTCGAAGACCTCGATCGCGGCGCCCATCGCGCTCTCGGCCTGGATCACGCGCGGCGAGCGCGGGTCGCCCGGGTCGACGGTCTTCTCGTTGCGGATCAGCGGCAGCCCGAGCACGCCGTCGCGCTCGGTCAGCGTCGCCTTCATCGCGACCAGGTCGAACCAGAGGTTGTTGGTCGACGTGTAGCGGTGCCGGTCGAGGTCGGCGAGCGCGCCCCGGTCGGAGTCGAGGGTCTGCGCGGACTCCCGGAGCACGATCCGGCCATCGGCCTTGCGGCGTGCGAAGTGGCCACCCTTGCGGTCGCTGGGGGTGCGGCGTACGGCCTCGATGGCGAACGGCGCGCCCGACTGTGCGAACCAGCCGGCGACGCGGGCGTCGGGCACGGCACCGAGGTTGTCGGAGTTGGAGACGAAGACGTGGCGGTAGCCGGCGGCGATCAGCGCGTCGAGGATGCCGGTGCCGAGGAGGGCCGTGTAGATGTCGCCGTGGCCGGGAGGGCACCACTCGAGCGACGGGTCCCTCTCCCACGTGACCGGCTGCAGCGAGTCGACGAGGAGCTTGGGCTCCTTGTTCTGCAGGAACTCCAGCGGCAGGCCGGCAACCGGAAGGTCGGCGTAGCGCGCCAGGGCGTCCATGGTGTCGGCGCTGGTGCGGAAGCTGTTCATGAAGAGCAGCGGCAGGGGCGCGTCGTACTCCTTGCGGAGGTGGAGCACCTGGCGCGCGATGACGTCGAGGAAGCTGAGCCCCTTGCGCACACAGAGCAGCGACTTCGCGCGCTCCATGCCCATCGAGGTGCCGAGGCCGCCGTTGAGCTTGATGACGGCGGTGTGGCGGATCGCCTCGGCCGCGACCTCGTCGGCGACGGTCACGTCGGCCAGCGCGTCCATGTCGTGCGGCTCGATCGTGTCCTCGGGGATCATCCCCGTCGCCCCCTCCTCCAGCTGGTGGAAGTAGTGGGTGAAGACCTCGATGGCGACCGGGTCCACCCCGGCCTCAGCCATCTTGTCGCGGGCAGCGGCGAGCGCGTCGGTTGCCATGCGGGGCATCGTAGGCCGGTGCATGCCGCAGGTTTCCAATCGACCGTAGGCTGACCGGCATGCCCGAGCCCGACGTCACGCTCGCGAAGACCGGCCTGCGTGACCAACTTCTCGCTGCCCGACGCTCGCTCGACGTCGCCACCCTGGGGGCCAGCGCACAGGCCCTGGCCGACGTCGTGCTCGCCCTCCCCGAGGTACGCCGGGCGGCCACCGTGGCGGCGTACGTCGCGGTCGGCTCGGAGCCCGGCACGGGTGCGCTGCTCTCCGGGCTGCTCGCCGCCGGCAAGCGGGTCCTGCTGCCGGTGCTGCTCCCCGACAACGACCTCGACTGGGCCGTCCTGCGCACCGAGGACGACCTCGTGCCCGCGCGACGGGGCCTGCTGGAGCCCGCCGGGCCCCGCGTCGGCCCGGAGGGCATAGCGACCGCCGAGGTGCTGCTCGTGCCGGGCATGGCCGCCGGTGCCGACGGCGTGCGCATGGGCAAGGGCGGCGGCTCCTACGACCGGGCGCTCAACCGCGCCGCTCCCGACGCCTTCGTCTGCGTGCTCCTGCACGACGGCGAGCTGCTCGACGCCGTGCCGGCCGAGCCGCACGACGTGCCGGTCCACGCGGCGGCGACGCCGTCGGGCGTCACCCGCTTCTGAGCGTCAGCTGGCGCTGGCGGTGCTCGACGGCTTCGAGCTCCCACCGGAGGAGCTGCTACTGGAGGACGAGCGCGAGTCGGTGCGGTAGAAGCCCGAGCCGTTGAAGGTCACGGCCGCGGCGGAGAAGACCTTGCGGAGCTTGCCGTCGCACTCGGGGCAGACCGTCAGCGCATCCTCGCTGAAGCTCTGGTACTGCTCGAAGGCGTGGCCACACGCGGTGCAGGCGTACTGGTAGGTCGGCATCGGGTGCTCCTCTCATCTCCTCATCAGCCCTGCGGCAGGGAGGTGGCTGGCACTCGCGCCAGCCGACTGCCAGTGTACGCAACCCCACCACTCGACGGGGAAATGGCGCGAGGCCCGCCTCCCTGGGGAGACGGGCCTCGCGGTGGAGCGGTGGCGACTCAGGCGCGCTCGACCAGGGCGTTGCGGATGTCGGTCAGGAGCTCGACCTCGGACGGGCCCGCAGCCTCGGCCGGGAAGAACTTCTCCTTCGCGTGGGTGTAGGGCACCACGATGAAGAAGTAGACGACCGCAGCGATGATCACGAACGCGACGAGCGCGTTGAGGAAGAGGCCGACGTTGACCTCAGCGACCTTGACCTTGCCGAAGTCCGGCTGGCCGCCGGCCTTGCCGATGAAGCCCATCACGACGTTGGTGAACTCGGTGACGACCTTGGCGAAGGCCGTCGCCATGATGAACGCGACAGCGAGCTCGATGAGGTTGCCACGGAGCAGGAAGTTCTTGAAACCGGACATCTGATCTCTCCTTCAAGTTACCGGTGCGCCATGCGCCGAGCATGGCGATCTTGCCCGCAGACTAGCGGGCCAACGCGACCGTCAGGAGACAGCGCGCCGCGTGGCCGGAGATCTCTGCTCCCTGTTCTGGCGTCACCTGGAGCACGACCAGCCGGCCCTGCCGCCCGTCACGGCTGACCGGCGCGGGCAGCGCGAGGACGAGCGCTGCATCAAGCAAGCGCGTGCCCAGCGGATCGGCCGCTGCCGGGTCGGCGGCGTAGAGGTCGACCCGGTCGCCGACCCGGAGCAGCGCCACGACGTCGGCGTCGGGGATCCGGACCGGCAGCGCGACCGCACCCGGACGCCCCTCGAGGAGTGACGGCCCGACCAGCCGGGCATCGGTGAGCACCTCCCCCGCGCCCACCGCCGCCGCCAGCGTGCGCCCCACGGGAGCCTCGGCCGCGTCGTCGGGCACCGCCGCGGCAGGCAGGGCCTCACTGGCGACGTCACCGGGCGCGACCACGCTGCCGGCCGCCAGGTGGCGCACGGCGACGAGGGTCTGCGCCGTCGGCTCCGGCGGCGGCGCGAGCGCCCGCAGGGTCGCCAGCACCGCCACCGCGGCACACACCGCGCTCAGCAGCCGGCGCCGCACCAGCAGCGCCCGCCGCACCTCACCTGCCGCGGCGGCCAGCCGACGGCGTACACCCGAGACGTCCATGGCCCGACGCTAGAGCGCGTACGCCGACCCGTGCCGGCGCTCTCCACAGGCACCGTCCGCCGCCCTCGCCGTGGTCGGTGCGTCAGCCGTGGTGCGGCGGGACCTGCCGCTTGAGCCACTCCTCCGACGTGCCACCGGAGCCCTGCTCATCGCGGTCGTCGGAGGTGCTCTCGGGTACCACGTCGCCGAAGATCGCGGCGAGGCGCGCCTTGCGCTTCCAGGCCGGCTCGACCTCCACCGGCTCGACGTCCACCGGCTCGACCTCCTTCGGCGTGTGCGCGGAGGTGGACTCGTCAGGCGCGCCGGTCACGCGCAGAGGCCGTTCTCCTGCGCGATCTCCTCGCGGGTCTTCTCGTCGGCCGAGGGCGACGAGGACGGGGAGGAGCTGGGCGAGGACGAGGACGAGGACGAGGGCTTGCTGTTGTCACTCTCGCCGGCGGTGACCGCCTCGGAGCTGAGCTTCTTGGTCAGCGGAAGGTCCTTGCGGATCTTGCGCCACAGCACGTTGGCCTCGTCGGTCTTCCACTCGAGGCGGTTGGGGTCGGGCGCGTAGGACTGGAACGGCACGGTGATGAACTTGATGTTCGCCATGTCGATGTCCTTGAACTCCAGGGCGAGGCCGGCCATCTTGCGGATGTCCTTCAGCCCGGAGTCGACGGTCAGCGACTTGGTCGCGGCCTTGAGGAAGCTGAGCAGCTTCGTCGGCGAGAGCACCACGCCCTTGCTCATCACCCGGTCGATCAGCGAGGCGATGAAGACCTGCTGGCGCTTCATCCGGCCGATGTCGCCGTTGGCGGAGATGTCGCTGCGGACGCGCACGTAGTCGAGCGCCTCCTTGCCCCTGACGACACGACGGCCGGCGTCGAGGTGGATGTGGCCGTGGGTGTCGTTGACCTCCTTCGGCACACAGATCTCGACGCCCTTGACGGCGTCGACCATGCCCTTGAAGCCACCGAAGTCGACGACGACGAAGTGGTCGACGTGGATGCCGGTCAGCTTCTCGACCTGCTGCATCGTGCAGAGCGGGCCGCCGAGCGAGAAGGCGACGTTCCACATCGCGAAGCCGCCGGGGATCGTCTTGCCGTTGGGCATCTGGCAGTCGGGGCGCTGGACCATGCCGTCGCGCGGCAGGCTCACGCCGTACGCGTGCTTCCGGTCGGCCGAGAGGTGGAGCAGGATCGTGGTGTCGGAGCGCTGGCCGTCGCCGGTCAGGCCGTCGATGTTGTTGCCCTTGCCGTCGCGGGCGTCGGACCCCATGACCAGCACGTTGAGCGGCTGGCGCGGACCCGCCACCAGCTCCTTGACGGCACGGTGGGTCAGGTAGCCGGTGCCGACGACGTCGACGTTGGCCGTCAGGGTGCGCACGGAGTAGGAGACGAAGAGCATCGCCCCGACCGTCAGCGCCAGCAGGCAGTAGCCGAAGGACCGCAGCACGTGGTGGTGACGCGGCGCCGCGGCGCGGTGCCGGGCAGCGGCGCTGTGCTGGCTCAACAGACTTCCTTCTGGACGCGGGCAGGCGCGCTGCCCTCCCCGAGTGAAGGACGACACGTCCCTGCATTGTGACGTGCGCGGCGCGATCGGACAAAAGCATCCCCCCAGCACCCTGAGCGGACCCCGTGCGAGGATGTACGCCGTCGTGTCGCGGTCGCGCGTCGCGACAACCCCGCCCTAGTAGCTCAGGGGATAGAGCACCGCTCTCCTAAAGCGGGTGTCGCAGGTTCGAATCCTGCCTGGGGCGCCACGCACGACGGAGCCACGGCGACCTCCGCCCCAGCCGGCGCGCGGGAAGGGAAGCCCGATGCTCCTGCGACGCAGCTCCGCGGCGATCAGCCCCACCGCCCACTACACCGGCTACGTCTGGGCGCGTCACGGCTCGGTCCTGCTGCCCTCGCCACGCGCACCGGCGCGGTCCTCTACAACGCGCTGCGGCCCGTGATGGGCGCCTCCGCACGAGGTGGCGGGCCCACCCTCGAGGGGCTCCTCCTCGGCCGGCACCGCGCGATGGACACCCTGCTCACCGAGGCGATCGAGAGCGGCCGGGTCGGCCAGGTCGTCGAGATCGCGGCCGGCCTCTCGCCCCGCGGCCTGAGCTACGCCTCGACGTACGCCGGGCGGCTGACCTACGTCGAGGCCGACCTGCCGGCGATGGCCCGGCAGAAGCGTGACGCGCTCGCGCGCCTGGGCACTCCCCTGCCGGCCGGCCACCGGGTCGTCGACATCGACGCGCTCGCCACCGACGGCCCGCTCTCGCTGGAGGCGCTCTTCGCCCAGCTCGACCCGACCGTCGGCACGGCCGTGATCACCGAGGGCCTGCTCAACTACCTCCCCGCCGACGCGGTCACCGGCCTGTGGGCGCGGATCGCGACGGGACTGCGCCGCTTCCCGGCGGGCGTCTACCTCTCCGACCTGCACCTCGCCGGCGAGAACCACAGCCCGCTGCTCAGCAGCTTCTCGACGCTGCTCGGTGTCTTCGTGCGCGGCAGGATCCACTTCCACTTCGCCGACGCCGCCGCCGCGACCGAGGCACTGCGGGCCGCCGGCTTCTCCGCGGCGGCGCTGCACCGCCCCGACGACGCGCGCTTCGGGCTCTCCCCGGAGCTGCGCGCGGGGGCCCGGATCGTGCGCGTCGTCGAAGCGGTCAGCTGATCGTCTGGAACCGGATGCCCGCGGCCTCGAGGCGGTGGATCAGCCGGTCACCCATCGCCTGCGCGGGGGTGACCATGCCGGCCGTCGAGGGGTTGTCGTCGAAGACCAGGCAGAGCGCCGACTCGGCGAGCATCTTCGACGTCTCGGTGTAGCCCGGGTCGCCGCCCGACACCCGCGTGTGGACCGTGCGGCTGCCCGACTCGCCCACGAAGTCGACGGTGAACCACGACTTCCGCCGGCGCTGCTCGCTCGGCCCCTCGCCCTGCGGGACCTTCCGGCCCAGGAGCTCGCGCACCGGCTTGACCTGTGCGGCGACCGCGAGGCCGGCAGCGCCGAGCGAGCCGCCCGCGGCGTACCGCAGGGTCTTGGTGCCGGCGAAGTGGGAGTAGCGGAAGTCCGGGCCGTACGCCGGCAGGGCCGCGCCGCTGCGGGCGACGACGAACGGGTCGATCGTCGGCAGCGGCACCAGCCAGTAGCCGAGGAGCCGGTCGCGCCCGGGCTTGCCGGCGACGGCGCGGCTCCGGCGGCCCTCGGGCTTCGGCTCGGCCTTGCGGCGCGCGACCATCGCGTCGCGCATCTGCCTGGCGCGCGCGAAGGCGCCGAGCGCGGAGTGGAAGGTGCCACCGGAGAAGGTGCCGTTGGAGCGGACGACGCCGCGCACGGTGATCGGCTTCGAGGCGTCGAGCTGCTTCACCGTGTAGAGCGCGCCGAGGTCGTGCGGGATGGAGTCGAAGCCGCAGGAGTGGACGATGCGCGCACCGGTCGCCTCGGCGGTCGCGTGGTGCTTCACGTACATCGTGTCGACGAACTCGGGCTCGCCGGTCAGGTCGACGTAGTCGGTGCCCTGCGCGGCGCACGCGGCGACGAGCGGCTCACCCAGCTGGAGGTAGGGGCCGACGGTGGTGATCACGGCATGCGCCCGGGCCACGACCAGCTCGAGGGCGGCCTGGTCACCGGCGTCGACGACGACCAGCTCCATGACCTCGAGCCGCGGGTCGATGCCGGCGAGGCGGTCGCGCACCTGCTCGAGCTTCGCCTTGTTGCGCCCGGCCAGGGCCCAGCGCAGGTTGGCCGGAGCGTGGCGGGCGAGGTACTCCGCCGTGAGGCCACCGGTGAAGCCGGTGGCGCCGAAGAGGACGATGTCGAGATCGCGGTCGGTCATGCCGGACACTCTGCCGCAGGTCACCGACAGCGCGGAACCATCCCCCGTGACCCGGGCGGGAACCACCTCGTCGGCCGGCGCGTCCCACCGGCATGAAGATCTCGCTCCCCGTCACCGCCGGCGTCGCGGCCCTCGCCCTCGGCGGCGCCTTCGTGGCCGGCGTCCAGGTCGGCGACCACACCACGCTCCCCCGCGGTGACGACGGACGGCCCTCGGCAGGGCAGCGGCTCGCCGCCGGCACACCGCTCACCGCCGGCGACCTCTCACTCGTCTCGGCCGGCGACTGCGAGTCCCTCCTCGACTGGTACGTCGACAACACCCGCGACCTGGTCACCGCCTGGGGCTGGGGCGGCGGCGTCCTGTACGGCGGCGCGCGCGGCGTCCTCGACGACACGCCCGTCGCGGTGGAGGCGCGGGCCCCGCTGGCGACGAAGTCCGTCGCCGAGGCGTCCAGCAGCGCCACCGGCACCAACGTCCAGGAGGCCGGGGTCGACGAGCCCGACGTGGTCAAGGCCGACGACGGCGTGCTGGTCCGGGCCGTCGGCGACGACCTCGTCGTCTACGACGTGACCGGCAAGACGCCCCGGCGGGTGGGCCGCCTCGACCTCCTCGAGGGCGCGAAGGAGCAGCAGCAGCCCGAGCTCCTCCTCGCCGACGACCGGGTCATCGTGCTCGGTCAGAGCTGGAGCGCCGACGGCCCGTCCACGCGCGTCACGACGGTCTCGCTCGCGGACCCGGCCGCGCCCGAGGTCGTCGACACCACGACGTACGCCGCGAACCTGCTCGCCGCCCGCCAGTACGGGGACACGGTGCGACTGGTCCTGGCCAGCGGCCTTCCCATGCTCGACTTCGTGATGCCGCACGGCTCGCTGACCGAGCGGGAGGCACTGCGGAAGAACCGCGAGATCGCCGCGCACTCGACGATCTCCGACTGGCTTCCTTCGCTCACGTCGCACGGCCGGACGCAGCAGGTCGTCGCCTGCGGTGACATGGCCCGCCCCGAGGACTTCGGCGGCGCGGGCACCGTCTCGGTCGTGGGCTGGTCGGCGGATGCGCCCGACCATCGGTCGTCCACGGGGGTGGCGACCGACGGCCAGACCGTCTACTCCTCCGCCGACCGGCTCTACCTGGCCACGCCCGGCGGGTGGGGCGGCGAGTGCCGGGCGATGGTCTGCGGCGGCCCCATGCCGCTCACCAAGGGCGTCGGCCCCTGGCCCGGTCGCGGCTCCGGCACGACGCAGCTCCACGCCTTCGCCCTGGACGGCGACCACGCGGCGTACGTCGGGAGCGGGGAGGTCGACGGCTTCGTCGCGGACCGCTGGGCGATGGACGCGGTCGACGACACGCTGCGCGTCGCCGTCGGTCCGTCGGAGCAGACCGGCGACTGGAACTCCGTCGTGACGCTGCAGGAGAAGGACGGCGCGCTCGAGCCGCTGGGGCGCGTGGACCGCCTGGGCGTCGGCGAGCAGCTGCAGTCGGTGCGCTGGTTCGACGACCTCGCGGTCCTGGTGACCTTCCGCCAGGTCGACCCGCTCTACGCCGTCGACCTCTCCGACCCCGCCCACCCGAGGACACTGGGCTCGCTGAAGGTGCCGGGCTACTCCGACTACCTCCACCCGATCGGCAAGGGCCGGATCCTCGGCCTCGGTGTCGACGCCGACGACAAGGGCAGGACCCGCGGTGGCCAGGTCGCCGTCTTCGACCTGCGCGACCCGCGCCACCCCGTGCGCCAGGGCGTCGTGAAGTACGCCCGGAACCTGCAGGTCATGGCCGGCCAGGACCCCCGCCAGTTCACGTGGGTCCCGTCCCGCCAGACGGCGTACGCCGTGGTCGCCCGCTACGGGATGTCGGGTGGCGTGAGTGCCTGGGTCTCCGAGCTGAAGGTCGGTGCCGGCGGCTCCCTCACCCGTCACAACGTCCGCGGCGCCGACGGGTACGACGACGTCGCCGCGCTGCGCACCGTCCCCCTCCCCGACGGCCGCGTGGTGCTGGTGACGGAGGAGTCTGCGCGCTTCCTCTGAGCCTCCACGCCAGCCAGACGTCCGGCTACCGTGGAGGCATGTGCCGCAACATCCGCCCCCTCAACAACTTCGAGCCGCCGGCGACCTCCGACGAGGTGACCGCGGCGGCGCTGCAGTTCGTCCGCAAGGTGTCGGGCACGGTGAAGCCGTCGCAGGCCAACCAGGCCGCCTTCGACGAGGCCGTGCACGAGATCGCGCACATCACCCAGCACCTGCTCGACCGCCTCGTCACCACCGCGCCGCCGAAGGACCGCGAGGCCGAGGCCGCCAAGGCCCGCGCCCGCGCACAGCTCCGCTACGGCAGCTGAGCGCCGCCCATCGGCGCACGCCCGGCCGGCTTCCGGGCGCAGGCCGGTGCCGGGCCGCCACTTGAGGGTGCTAGCGAGCGCAGCGAGCGAGCCCGAAGCCGGGCAGGTCCCTCGCGCAGGCCCGGCGTCGGCACCCGGCGCACCACGGCGCCGGCGTACGGATCAGAGGCGCGTGACGAAGATGTGGTCGGCCGAGTCCAGCATGACCTCGGCGGTCTCGCCGCCGGAGCCCACGAGGACGCCCTCGCGCGTCGGCGCCGCGGTCACGGTCTGGCCCGGCAGCGCACCGACGCGGCGCAGCGCCGACATCAGCGACTCGTCCTTCTGCGTCTCCTCGGAGATGCGGCGCACGAGGACCCGCACCTCGCCGGGGCCGGTGATCGCGGCGAGCGCCTCGACGCCCTCCATGAACTCGTCGACGTCTCCGGGCTGCCCGAGCTCGTCGAGGCCCGGGATCGGGTTGCCGTACGGCGACTCGGTGGGGTTGCCGAGCAGCTCCAGGAGGCGGCGCTCGACCTGCTCGGAGATGACGTGCTCCCAGCGACAGGCCTCGGCGTGCACCAGCTCCCAGTCGAGCCCGATGATGTCGGTGAGCAGCCGCTCGGCGAGGCGGTGCTTGCGCATGACGCGGGTGGCCAGGGTGCGGCCGTGGTCGGTGAGCTCGAGGTGGCGGTCGCCCTCGACGGTCAGCAGGCCGTCACGCTCGAGGCGGGCGACGGTCTGCGACACGGTCGGGCCGCTCTGGTGCAGGCGCTCGGCGATGCGGGCGCGCAGCGGCACGATCCCCTCCTCGATCAGCTCGTAGATCGTGCGGAGGTACATCTCGGTGGTGTCGATGAGGTCGCTCACCGGTCCATCATCGCGCATCACCCGCGGGCTGGCAGAGTGGGCGGCGTGAGTGAGCAGCCCCGTTCGGTCCTGTGGCTGCGCCGGGACCTCCGCCTGCAGGATCATCCGGCCCTCGTCGCAGCGGCCGATGCGGCCCCGGAGGTCGTCGCGCTCCACGTCCTCGACCCCGCCGAGCTCGCGTCGTACGGCGCCAACCGGCGCGCCTACCTGGCCGCGAGCCTGCGGGCCCTCGACGAGCAGCTCGGCGGGCGCCTCGTCGTCCGGTCGGGCCCACCGGAGGAGGTCGTGCCCGCGGTCGTCCGCGAGGCCGGCGCCGGGTCGGTCCACGTCAGCGCCGACACCACGCCCGCCGGCCGCGCCCGCGACGAGCGGGTGGCCGCCGCCCTGCCCGTGCCGCTCGTCCCCACCGGCAGCCCGTACGCCGTGGGGCCGGGGCGGGTGCTGACCGGCCAGGGCACGCCGTACCAGGTGTTCACGCCGTTCCTGCGGGCCTGGGCGGCACACGGCTGGGCTCCGCCGGCACCCTCCGTCGAGCCGCGGTGGGCGCAGCTGCCGGGCGAGGGCCTCCCCGAGGCCGCCGCCACGATCGAGCTGCCCGAGGCGGGCGAGCAGGCCGCGCTCGCGCGCTGGGAGGAGTTCCGGGAGGGCGCGCTTGCCGACTACCCCGTCGACCGCGACCGCCCGGACCGTGCCGGCACGTCGTACCTGTCGATCGCCCTGGCCTGCGGCGAGATCCACCCGCGCACGCTCCTGGCCGGCCTCGCCGACGCCGACGTCCCCGACGAGGCCGCCGCCCGGTTCCGCGCCGAGCTGGCCTGGCGCGAGTTCCACGCCGACGTGCTCTGGCACCGGCCGGAGGCGCTCACCGAGCCGCTCCGGGAGGAGTACGCCCGGATGGAGCACGACGAGCCGGGGGCGGCGTTCGACGCCTGGTGCGCGGGCCGCACCGGCTTCCCGCTGGTCGACGCGGGCATGCGGCAGCTGGTCGCAACCGGCTGGATGCACAACCGGGTGCGGATGGTGACCGCGTCGTTCCTGGTCAAGGACCTCCACGTCCACTGGAGCCACGGCGCGCGGTTCTTCCTGGAGCACCTCCTCGACGCCGACGTCGCGCAGAACCAGCTCAACTGGCAGTGGGTCGCGGGCTGCGGCGCCGATGCGGCACCGTGGTTCCGGATCTTCAACCCGACCGCCCAGCAGCGCCGGTTCGACCCCGACGACCGCTACGTCCGCCGCTGGATCCCCGAGCTCGGCACCGCCGACTACCCGGAGCCGGTCGTCGATCATGCGGAGGCGCGTCGGGAGGCACTGGCCCGCCGGGAGAGGATGACCCCATGAGCTCGTCCCCGTGGTGGCTGCACGCCGTCTGCTACCAGGTCTACGTGCGCTCGTTCGCCGACTCCGACGGTGACGGTGTCGGCGACCTGGCCGGCATCACCTCACGCCTGCCCTACCTGCGCGACCTCGGCGCCGACGCGCTGTGGATCACGCCGTTCTACACCTCGCCGCAGCGCGACCACGGCTACGACGTCAGCAACTACTACGACGTCGACCCGCTCTTCGGCACGCTCGCGGACGCCGACGAGCTGCTGGCCCGGGCCCACGAGCACGGGCTCCGGGTGATCATCGACCTGGTGCCCAACCACACCTCGAGCGAGCACCCGTGGTTCCAGGCGGCGCTCGCCGCCGGTCCGGGCTCGCCGGAGCGGGAGCGCTACCTCTTCCGCAAGGGGCGCGTCGACGCCGACGGCGTCGAGCACCCGCCGAACAACTGGATGTCGCGCTTCCAGGGCCCGGCGTGGACGCGCGTGCCCGACGACCCGGCGCAGGCCGACGGTCCCGGCGAGTGGTACCTCCACCTCTTCGACAGCAGCCAGCCCGACCTGAACTGGCGCCACCCCAACGTCCCGGAGGAGTTCGACCGGATCCTGCGGTACTGGCTCGACCGCGGCGCCGACGGCATCCGGATCGACGTCGCGCACGGCCTCTTCAAGGAGGAGGGCCTGCCCGACCAGCGCCTCGCTCCCGGCGAGTCCAACGACCCCGGTGAGTCGCTGATCAACCAGCGCCCCAGCCACAGCCCCATGTGGAACCAGCCGGAGGCCCACGAGCTCTACCGCCGCTGGCACGACCTCCTCGCGTCGTACGACGGTGACCGGATGGCGATCGCCGAGGCGTGGGTGAAGGACCCGGAGAACCTCGCCGACTTCGTCCGCCCCGACGAGCTGCAGCAGGCGTTCAACTTCCACTGGCTCAACGCGCCGTGGTCGGCCGAGGCGTTCCGCGGGGTCATCGAGCAGACGCTCGCGGTCGTGCCCGCGCCGACCTGGGTGCTCGGCAACCACGACGTCGTCCGTCCGGTCACGAGGTACGGCGGCGGCGAGCTCGGCCTGCGCCGCTGGAAGGCCGCGCTGCTGGCGATGCTCGCGCTGCCCGGGTCGGCGTACATCCACCAGGGCGAGGAGCTCGGCCTGCCGCAGGCCGAGGTGCCCGAGCACCTCCAGCAGGACCCGCGCGCCGGGGTCGCGGGCCGCGGCGGGCGCGACGGCTGCCGGGTGCCGCTGCCGTGGTCGGGCAGCAAGCCGCCCTACGGCTTCGGTCCGGGCGACGGCCAGCCCTGGCTTCCCCAGCCCGATGAGTGGGCCGACCTCTCGGTCGAGGCCCAGAGCGGCGTGGAGGGCTCCACCCTCGAGTTCGTACGCCGCGCGCTCGCCCTCCGCCGCGACCTGCTGGCCGGCTTCGACGACGACCGCGACGGGGAGCCCGGGCTCCACGTCGAGGGCACCGCGACCGAGCTGGTGATCCGGCGCGGTCCGCTGGTCTGCCACCTCAACACGGACTCGTCACCGGTCCCGGGCGAGCGCCGCGAGGAGCTGCTCGCGGGCCACGAGGTCCTCCTCTGCAGCGGCGACGAGCCCGGCGGCGCCGACACCGCCACCTGGCTCCTCGCCCGCTGACCCCGTCGTGAACCGAGCAGTACGAACGTCATCTGCGCCCGAAAGCGTTCGTACTGCTCGGTTCGCGGGCGGTTACCCGCCGGCTCAGCCCTCGATGGCGGTGTTGTAACGCTCCAGGAGGGCGACGAACGCGTCGAGGTCCTCGGTCGACCAGCCGGCGATCTTCTCCATCAGCTCCGAGCGCCGCGCCGCCAGGAGGGCAGCGAGCCGCTCCCGGGCGACGTCGGTCAGCGCCACGACGTGGCCGCGACCGTCGGTCGGATCGCCCTCGCGGGTCGCGAGGCCGAGCTCGACGAGCTGGGTGATCGCCCGGCTGACGGCGGCCTTCTCGATGGCGAGGCAGGCCACGATGTCGCGCTGCCGCTGCTCGCCGGAGCGGTAGAGGAGGTCCGCCACGGCGAACCCGACCTCACCGAGGGCCGGGTCGAGGGAGGTGGCGCGCTCCGCGACCACCCGGCGTACGCGCCGGGAGAGGACGCGGAGCTGCGACTCGAGCGCGAGCACCGACTCCAGGGCGGTCACTCGACGACCGCCGCGAGGTCGGGCGCCAGCTCGTCGGCGTGCTGGACCGTGGTGCGCAGGCGGACCTCGCGGACCAGCGCGACCACGAGGACCGTCAGCAGCGCCGCCGGGACGACGAGCAGGAAGAGGTGGCCGGTCGCCTCGCCGAAGGCGCCCATCACGACCTGGCGGGCCGGGCCCGGGAGCGTGCTGAGGTCGGGGATCTCGGTGTGGCCCTTGGCGGACGTGTGCACGCCGAGGCGGGCCATCCCGGCCGCGACGTTGTCGGCCACGCGGTGGCTCAGCGCGGTGCCCAGGAGCGCGACGCCGACGGCGCCACCCATGGTCCGGAAGGTCGCCACCAGCGACGAGGCCGCACCGACGTCGCTGTGCCGGACGGAGTTCTGCACGGCCAGCACGAGGTTCTGCTGGAGGGCGCCGATGCCGAGGCCCATGACCGCCATCCACGCGCCGACGACCCAGAGGTGGGTGCTGCCGTCGATCGTGGAGAGCAGCGCGACGCCGAGCGCCATGACCGAGGCGCCGAGGACGAGGACGTTCTTCCACAGGCCGGTGCGGCTGATCCGGCGGCCACTGGCGATGCTGGCGACGAGCAGGCCGAGCACGAGCGGCAGCGACATCAGGCCGGCCTCGGTCGGGGTGAGGCCGTGGGAGAGCTGGAAGTACTGCGCGAGGAAGACCGTGGAGCCGAACATCGCGACGCCGACCGCGAGGCTGGCGATGACCGCGAGCGTGATCGTGCGGTTGCGGAAGAGGTGGAGCGGGATCATCGGCTCGGCGACCTTCGACTCGACGACCACGGCGAGGACGAGGGCGAGCACACCCCCGGTGACCAGCAGCGCGGTCTGGGTCGAGGCCCAGGCGAAGCTCGAGCCGGCCAGCGAGACCCAGGCGAGCAGGAGCGAGAGGCCACCGGCGATCAGCGTCGCGCCGGCGTAGTCGATCTTGACCTTGCGGCGGACGACGTCGGGCAGGTGCAGGGTGCGCTGCAGGACGACGAAGGCGAGCACCGCGAAGGGCAGCGCCACGAGGAAGCACCAGCGCCAGCCGAGCGTGTCGACCACGACGCCACCGATGAGCGGGCCGGAGACGGTCGCCACCGCGAACGCCGCACCGATGTAGCCGCTGTAGCGACCGCGGTCGATCGGGGCCACGATGCTGGCGATCACGATCTGCACGAGGGCGGTCAGGCCGCCGACGCCGAGGCCCTGGATGACCCGGGCGCCGATCAGCATCTCCATGCTCTGGGCGCACGCGGCGAGCAGCGAGCCGGCGACGTACACGACGAGGGCGGACTGGACGAGGACCTTCTTGTCGAAGAGGTCGGCCAGCTTGCCCCAGATCGGCGTGGTGGCCGTGAGCGCCAGGAGCGTCGAGACCATGACCCACGTGTAGCCGGACTCGGTGCCCTTGAGGTCGTGGACGATGACGGGAAGGGCGTTGGAGACCACCGTCGAGGCGAGCATCGCGACGAACATCGCGAGGATCAGGCCGGAGAGTGCTTCGAGCACCTCACGGTGGGTCATCGGCGCCACGGGGGCGGTCTGCTGGGTCGTGCTGTCGGACATGGTTCTCCCGGATGGTCGTTGTCGAAAACAACTATCCGGTATTTCGTTGTCGAATGCAACGTGATCCGCCAGACAGCACGGCAGGCCCCGGGAAATGGAACGACCCGCAGGCCATGTCCAGCCGCCCAGGACGGGGCGGGGCCTGCGGGTCGCGGTGACCGCGGTGGATTCGCCAGCAGCGACGCCACCGTGTGGGTGCGCTAGCGCGCAGTCACCTCACGCGTCCTCGAAGAAATCATCTGTCGGACCACCTCCTTTCCCGTGGCCTTCGACGGTACGCCGGGGCCGGCGTACCGTCGAGGGCTTTTTTCGCGGGCTCAGGCGGCGTCGACCGGCGCCTCGAACTGCGAGCGGTAGAGCGCGGCGTAGGCACCGTCGGCCTCGAGCAGCTGCTCGTGCGAGCCCTGCTCGACGATCCGGCCCGCCTCCATCACGAGGATCAGGTCGGCGTCGCGGATCGTGGAGAGCCGGTGCGCGATCACGAACGACGTGCGGTCCGAGCGCAGTGCCGCCATGGCGTGCTGCAGAAGCAGCTCGGTGCGTGTGTCGACCGACGAGGTGGCCTCGTCGAGGATCAGCAGCGCCGGGTCGCTCAGGAAGGCCCGCGCGATCGTGATCAGCTGCCGCTCCCCCGCCGAGACCGAGCCACCCTCGCCGGAGATCACCGTGTCGTAGCCCTCGGGCAGCGAGTGCACGAAGCGGTCCACGAACGTCGCCTTCGCCGCCTCGAGGATCTGCTCCTCGGTGGCGTCGGGGCGGCCGTAGGCGATGTTGTCGCGGATCGTCCCCTCGAAGAGCCAGGTGTCCTGCAGGACCATGCCGATCCGGTCCCGGAGCTCGCGGCGCTGCATGCCGGCGATGTCCACGCCGTCGAGCGTGATCCGGCCCCCGTCGAGCTCGTAGAACCGCAGGATCAGGTTGACCAGCGTGGTCTTGCCGGCACCCGTGGGGCCGACGATCGCGACCGTCTGGCCCGGCGCGACGTCGAGCGAGAGGCCCTCGATGAGCGGGATGTCGGGCTCGTAGGAGAACGCGACGTCCTCGAACGCCACCGCACCGCGCGTCACGCCGGAGGCGCCCGTGGCTGCCGGCTCCACCGACTCCTCCTCGGCGTCGAGCAGCTCGAAGACCCGCTCGGCGGAGGCGACACCGGACTGCAGCAGGTTCGCCATCGACGCGACCTGGGTCAGCGGCTGGCTGAACTGGCGGGAGTACTGGATGAACGCCTGCACGTCACCGAGGCTCATCGACCCGTTGGCCACCTTGAGGCCGCCGACGACGGCCACGATGACGTAGTTGAGGTTTCCGACGAACATCATCAGCGGCATGATCAGGCCACTCGCGAACTGCGCGCCGAACGACGCCTTGTAGAGCGCTTCGTTCTGCTCGGCGAACCGCGCCTCCGACTCGGGGAGCTTGCCGTAGACGCGCACCAGCGCATGGCCGGCGAAGGTCTCCTCGATCTGGCCGTTGAGCACGCCGGTGCGGCGCCACTGCTCGACGAAGAGTCCCTGCGAGCGCCCCATCACCTGCTTGCTGATGATCAGCGTCAGCGGCACCGCGACCAGCGAGATCACCGCCAGCAGCGGCGAGATCCAGAACATCATCCCGAGCACGCCGACCACCGTCAGGATCGACGTCAGCAGCTGCGCGAGCGTCTGCTGGAGCGACTGCGCGAGGTTGTCGATGTCGTTGGTGACGCGGCTGAGCAGCTCGCCCCGCGGCTGACGGTCGAAGTAGCCCAGCGGCAGGCGGTGGATCTTCTGCTCCACGTCCGAGCGGAGCTCCGACACCGTGCGCTGCACGACGTCGGTCACGAACCAGCCCTGGAGCCAGCCGGCGAGCGTCGACACGACGTACACGCCGAGGACGATCAGCAGCACGGTGCCGACGGCGCCGAAGTCGACGCCCACGCCCGGGACGACGTCGAGGCGCGAGAGCATGTCCGCGAACGTCGAGTCGCCGTGCGCGCGGGCCGCCTCGACGGCCTGCGCCTTGGTGGCGTGCTCGGCGCCGAGCATGCGGCCGAAGAGGCCGTTGAAGATCAGGTCGGTCGCGTGGCCGAGGATCTTGGGCGCGACGACCGAGAAGGCGACCGACAGCACGCCCAGCAGTACGACGCCGGCGATGCGGGCGCGATCGGGCGCCATGCGCCGGAGCAGCCTCTTGAGCGACGGCTTGAAGTCGCTCGCCTTCTGGCCGACCTGGCCGCCACCGAACGGGCCGCCGCGGCCGGGGCCGCCGCCCATCACGATGCGCTCGGTCTGCTTCATCTGGCCGGGCTTGGCAGTGGTGCTCATCAGGCCACCTCCTCCTCGGTCAGCTGGGACCGGACGATCTCCTGGTAGGTCGGGCAGTCCACGAGCAGCGACTCGTGGGTGCCGAGGCCGACGACGCGGCCGTCGTCGAGGACGACGATCTGGTCGGCGTCGCGGATCGAGCTGACCCGCTGGGCGACGACGATCACCGTCGACTGCGCCGTCACCTCGGGCAGCGCCCGGCGCAGCCGCGCGTCGGTCGCGACGTCGAGCGCCGAGAACGAGTCGTCGAGGATCAGGATCTTCGGACGCCGCACCAGGGCCCGCGCGATCGCGAGCCGCTGGCGCTGGCCGCCCGAGAAGTTGGTGCCGCCCTGGGCGACCGGGGCGTCGAGCCCCTCGGCGAGCGCGCGGACGAAGTCCTCGCCCTGTGCGACGCGGAGCGCCGCCCACATCTCCTCGTCGGTCGCGTCCGCCTTGCCGACCTGCAGGTTGCTGCGGATCGTGCCGCCGAAGAGGAACGCCTTCTGCGGGACGATGCCGGTCAACGCCCACAGCGTCTCGAGCTCGAGGTCGCGGACGTCGATGCCGTCGACGCGGACCACGCCGGCCGTGGCGTCGTACAGGCGAGGGACGAGGTCGACGAGCGTCGACTTGCCCGCACCCGTCGAGCCGACGATGGCCGTGGTCTGGCCGGGACGCGCGGTGAAGGTGATGTCGGTGAGCACCGGGTCGCCGGCGCCCGGGTAGGCGAAGCCGACCCGCTCGAAGGAGACCTCGCCGCGCGGTGCCTCCAGCGCGATCGGGGCGACCGGCGGACGCACGGAGGCGTCGGTGTCGAGGACCTCGGCGATGCGCTCGGCGCACACCGCCGCACGCGGCACCTGGACCAGCATGAACGTCGCCATCATGACGCTCATCAGGATCTGCATCAGGTAGCTCATGAACGCCGTCAGCGAGCCGATGTACATCTGGCCGTCGTCGATGCGGTGGGCGCCGAACCAGTACACGCCGACGATCGAGACGTTCATGATCAGCATGACCGTCGGGAACATCGTGCCCATCCAGCGGCCGGTGCTGCGGGCGACGTCGGTCAGGTCCTTGTTGGCCACGGCGAACCGGGCCTTCTCCTCGGGCTCACGGACGAACGCGCGGACGACCCGGATGCCGGTGATCTGCTCGCGCAGGATCCGGTTGACCACGTCGATGCGGCCCTGCATGACCTTGAAGCCCGGGACCATCCGGCTGATGATGAAGCCGACCGTGACCAGCAGCGCGGGCACGGTGACCGCGAGCAGCCACGAGAGGCCGAGCTCCTCGCGCATCGCCATGATGATGCCGCCGGCCATCATGATCGGCGCGCTCACCAGCATGGTCAGGCCCATCAGCACGAGCATCTGGACCTGCTGGACGTCGTTGGTGCCGCGGGTGATCAGCGACGGCGCGCCGAACTGCGCGACCTCACGGCTCGAGAAGGAGCCGACGCGGTGGAAGACCTGCCGGCGTACGTCGCGACCGAAGCCCATCGCGGTGCGCGAGGAGAACCAGACGGCGATGATCGAGCAGACGATCTGGCCGAGGCTGACGGCCAGCATCAGGCCGCCGGAGCGCCAGATGTAGCCGACGTCGCCCTTGGCCACGCCCTGGTCGATGATGTTGGCGTTGATGTGGGGCAGGAAGAGCATCGCGAGCGTGCTCAGGAACTGCAGCAGGACCACCAGGGCCAGCCACGGTCGGTATGGACGGAGCTGCGTGCGCAGCAGGGTGAGAAGCATCAGTGGTCCCCCTTGAGCGTGCCGTGGAGCACGATGTCGACGATCTGGTCGGGCGTGAGCAGCCGGCCCTCGGTGATGTGTGGGTGGCTGCCCGAGAAGGTGAGCAGGCGGAGCGTGTGCGCCACCTGGGGCACGTCGACGCGGAAGCTCTCCGCGTCGGGTGCGAGCAGCGCCTCGATGGCCGCGGCGCCGCGGGCGCGCAGCTCCTCGGTGTGCTTGCGGGCGCGCGGCGGCTGGAGCATGCCCATCCGCGCCATCAGCGTGAACATGCTGGTGAACCGCTCGGAGAGCATCGTCACCGCGGTCACCATGCGCTCGCGCAGCGGCAGTGACAGGTCGATCGCCTCCGTGCGCTCGATCAGGTCGCTCGGGTCGAACGCCTTCTCCAGCGCGCAGAGGAAGAGCTCGTCCTTGGTCTCGAACGCGCGGAAGATCGTGCCCTCCGCGATGCCCGCGGCCTCGGCGATCTGCTTCGTCGTCGTGGCGCGGCCGTGCTCGCGGAGCAGCGGGAGCGTCACCTCGATCAGCTGGCTGCGCCGATCATCGGTGGTCATGCGTGCGGCTCGTCTGGACATGCCACCAGATTAAGTGAGTGAGCGCTCACTCACAAGTGGATAGAGCCCCGACCAAAGTCGGCATTCATCAGGGAGCGAGGCGCTCCACGGCCCACGTGCCGGCGCCGGTCAGCTCGTAGCGGATCCGGTCGTGGAGCCGGTTGGTGCCGCCCTGCCAGAACTCGAACGCGTGCGGCGCAACGGCATAGCCGCCCCACCCCTCCGGCACCGGCACGTCGTCCGGGTAATCGCGGCCGGCCGCCTCGAACCGCTCCTCGAGCTCCTCGCGCGAGATCGGCCGCGACTGCGGCGAGGCGATCGCCCCGAGCTGCGCGCCCCGGGGCCGCGCGTGGAAGTAGGCCTCGACCTCCGCGCGCGACAGCGGCGTCGCGACCCCCTCGACCCGGACCTGGCGCTGCATGCCGTGCCAGGGGAAGAGGAGGGCGCAGCGCGCGTTGGCCGCCAGCTCCTCCCCCTTGCGCGAGCGCAGGTTGGTGAAGAAGTGGAAGCCCTGCTGGTCCAGCCCCTTGAGCAGCACGATGCGGGACGACGGCTGCCCCTCGGGCGAGACGGTCGCCACCACCATCGCGTTGGGCTCGGCGAGCTCGCGCGCATCGGCGAACCAGTCACGGAAGAGGTCGAGCGGGTCGGCAGGCAGGCCCTCCTCGCGCAGCGGACGCGCGGCGGGGCCCACGCCGTACTCGGAGCGGAGGGTGGGCAGGTGCTCGTCCATGCCCCCATCATCGCGCGGCGCCTGGCGCTGCGTCGGCCGGACCGTCGCCCGCGCGGCCTGAGATCCACGTCACGCGTCGGCACTCCCCCACCCACCGCCCGCAGCGGCCCCGGCTCCCCGCCGGGGCCGCTGTACGACGGACCGGAGGGTGGTCAGTTGTCTCCTGCGCAGGTCAGGGTGCTTGAATGCGAGAGGCCGTCAGCTGGAGAGAGCATCGGCCACACAATCCAGACCGCGTTGAGCAAGGAGCACCCATGACTGCCGCGGAGAGCACTGGCCCCGTCGTCCACGAGGGCCTCGAGGGCGTCGTCGCGTTCTCTACCGAGATCGCCGAGCCCGACAAGGAAGGCTCCGCGCTGCGTTACCGCGGCGTCGACATCGAGGAGATCGCGGGCCGGATCCCGTTCGAGAAGGTCTGGGGCCTCCTCGTCGACGGCGAGTTCGACCCGGGCCTGCACCCGGCCGAGGCGTACTCGCTGCCGGTCCACACCGGCGATGTCCGCGTCGACCTGCAGTCCGCCATCGCGCAGCTCGCGCCGGCGTTCGGCATCACCTACACCTACGACTCGTCGCCGGAGAAGGTCCGCGAGGACCTCGGCCGCGCGGCCGTGATGGTGCTTGCCTGGGCCGGCCAGTCCGCCCGCGGCATCGGCCACCCGGTCGTCTCGCAGCGCCTCGTCGACGAGGGCAAGACCCTCGCGGAGAAGTTCCTGATCCGCTGGCGCGGCGAGGCCGACCCGCGCCACGCCAAGGCGATCGACGCCTACTGGTCGTCGGCGGCCGAGCACGGCATGAACGCCTCGACGTTCACCGCCCGCGTGATCACCTCCACCGGCGCCGACGTCGCGGCCGCCCTCTCGGGCGCCATCGGCGCGATGTCCGGCCCGCTCCACGGCGGCGCCCCCTCCCGCGTCCTCGGCATGATCGAGGAGGTCGAGAAGCAGGGCGACGCCCGCAAGTACGTCAAGGGCCTCCTCGACTCCGGCGAGCGCCTGATGGGCTTCGGCCACCGCGTCTACCGTGCCGAGGACCCGCGCGCCCGCGTGCTGCGTCGTACGGCGAAGGAGCTCGGTGCCGAGCGCTACGAGGTCGCCGAGGCGCTGGAGCAGGCCGCCCTGCAGGAGCTCCGCGAGCGTCGTCCCGACCGTGTGCTCGAGACCAACGTGGAGTTCTGGGCCGCGATCGTCCTCGACTTCGCCGAGGTGCCGGCCAACATGTTCACCTCGATGTTCACCTGTGCCCGCACCGGTGGCTGGTCCGCGCACATCCTCGAGCAGAAGAAGACCGGTCGCCTGATCCGTCCCTCGGCCGTCTACACCGGTCCGTCGACGCGCCCCGCCTCCGACATCAAGGGCTGGAACGCCGACTGGGCCAAGTGAGCCCCTGCACTGCCTGACGAGGGCCGGTTCCGCACTGCGGGACCGGCCCTCGCTGCATGCACCGGCGTCCTACAGCTCGGTCCAGCCCGCGGCCTCGGCGGCCGCGGCAGCACGCTCCTCGGCCCGCTCGGCCGCCCGGCGGCGTACGTGCCAGACGAGCGCGCCCACGACGACGATGACGCCGAAGCCGAGCGCGGCCCAGTGGCCCGCACGCTTCTCCAGCTGGTGGTACGACGCCCCCGCGACGTGGCCGAGCAGCACGAAGGTCACGCCCCATGCGATGCCGCCGACCCCGTTCCAGAGCAGGAAGGTCCGGTAGCGCATGTGCGAGGCGCCCGCCAGCGCCGGCATCAGCGCGCGGAGCAGCGCCGTCCACCGGCCGATGAAGACGGCGAGGCCCCCGCGGCGGCGGATCAGGCGCTGCGCCCGCTCGATGTGGTGGCGGTGCCGGTCGAGGAGGGGCCGGGCGAGCACCTTCGGCCCGAGGAAGTGGCGGCCCACCTCGTAGCCGACCGAGTCGCCCACGATCGCAGCCACCACCACGACGACGATCGCGACCGGCAGGCTCACGTGGTCGAGCGCGGTGGCGACGCCGGCGATGACGGCGGCCGTCTCCCCCGGGATCGCGAAGCCCAGGAAGAAGGCATCCTCCGCAAAGACCAGCAGGGCGACCACGAGCAGGATCAGGGCCGGGTCGAGGTGCAGGAGCCAGTCCGCCAGACTGCCGACGGCCCCGCTCACGGCGTGAGCCGCTTGGCGAAGAAGAGGGCGCCCGGGTGGCAGGCGTACGGCCCCCACCCCAGGTTCAACCGCTCGTAGCCCGACGAGCCGTAGAGGGTGATCGCCTCCGGCTGGCGGTCGCCCGTGGTCAGCACGAGTACGTCGTGGCCCGCCGCCCGTGCCGCGCCCTCGAGGTGCGCCAGCATCCGGCGCGCGAAGCCGCGGCGCTGCGCCTCCTCCACGACGTACATGCGCTTGAGCTCGGCGGTCGCGGTCGAGCCGAGGGCCTCGAGGCCGACGTGGCGCCACGCACCGGAGGCGACCGGCACGCCCTCGAGGTAGCCGACGAAGAACGCACCCGTGGGCGGGGTGAACTCCTCGGCGTCCATCGGCGAGGAGTCGGGGCCGCCGTAGCGGTCGACATAGATCGCCTGCACGCGCTCCATGAGGGTGAGGGCGTCCGGATGGTCATACGGCACCCGCGCGATCTCCAGCACGCTGTCACAATAGGACCCTGACAACGGGGTCAGGTTCCACGATCCATGCTGCCGTGAAAAGGTGACCCCGTGACCGAGATCCAGATCCCCGCTGACCTGCTCCCCAAGGACGGCCGCTTCGGCGCCGGCCCCTCGAAGATCGCCCCCGGTGCGCTCGACGCGCTGGCCGCGACCGGCACCTCCCTGATGGGCACCTCCCACCGCCAGGCCGCGGTGAAGAACACCGTCGGTCGCGTCCGTGAGGGCCTGGGCAGCTTCTTCGACCTGCCCGAGGGCTACGAGGTCGTCTTCGGCAACGGCGGCGCCACGGCGTTCTGGGACATCGCGACGTTCGGCCTGATCCGCGAGAAGTCGCAGCACCTCTCGTTCGGTGAGTTCTCCTCGAAGTTCGCGGCCGCGGCCAAGGCTGCTCCGTGGATCGCCGACCCGTCGGTCATCAAGTCCGAGCCGGGCACCCGCCCCGTCGCGGTCGCCGAGGAGGGCATCGACCTCTACGGCTGGGCCCACAACGAGACCTCGACCGCCGTCATGGCGCCGGTCATCCGCCCGGCCGGTGCCGCCGACGACGCGCTCGTCGCGATCGACGCCACCTCCGGCGCCGGCGGCCTGCCGGTCGACCTCAACCAGGTCGACGTCTACTACTTCGCTCCCCAGAAGTGCTTCGCCTCCGACGGCGGCACCTGGTTCGCGATCATGTCGCCGCGCGCCCTGGCCCGCGTCGAGGAGATCAAGGCGTCGGGCCGCTTCATCCCGGCGTTCTTCGACCTCGGCACCTGCGTCGAGCAGTCGCGCCTCAACCAGACCTACAACACCCCGTCGGTCGCGACCTTCTTCCTGATGGCCGAGCAGCTCGACTGGATGAACGCCAACGGCGGCCTCAACGGCATGGTCGAGCGCACCACCGCCTCCTCCAACGCCCTCTACGGCTGGGCCGAGCGCACTGCCTACACCACGCCGTACGTCGCCAACGCCGACGAGCGCTCGCTCGTCATCGGCACGATCGACTTCAACGACGACATCGACGCCGCGCTCGTGGCGAAGACGCTGCGCGCCAACGGCATCGTCGACACCGAGCCGTACCGCAAGCTCGGCCGCAACCAGCTCCGCATCGCGATGTACCCCGCGATCGACCCGAGCGACATCGAGCTGCTGACGAAGTCGATCGACTTCGTCGTCGACGCGCTCTGACCTGCTGCATCTGACGAAGGGGCTCCGCTGCGGCGGGGCCCCTTTGTCGTTGCACCGCGCCGGACCGGCTCACTCCAGGGCAGCAGAAGCGGCCTCGTACGCCGCGTCGCTGAAGGCCACGAACCGCGCCTCCTCCACGGCGGTCGAGGCCGCGTCGAAGGCCTCGCGTGCTGCCCCGGCAGACTCCTCGACCGACCAGCCGTAGACGCCGGCACCCACCAGGGGGAACGCAACCGTGCGGGCGCCGAGCTCGTCGGCGACCTCGAGGCAGCGGCGGTAGCAGGAGACCAGCAGCGCGCGGTCGGTCTCGCCGGCGTGGCGGTTGGGGCCGACGGTGTGGATGATCCAGCGCGCCGGGAGGTCACCGCCGGTCGTCCAGCCGGCGTCGCCGGTGGCCAGCCCGCGCGGGAAGCGCGCCCTGCAGTCGGCGAGGACGGCCGGACCGCCCACCCGGTGGATCGCGCCGTCGACTCCCCCACCGCCGCGCATGGCGTTGTTGGCGGCGTTGACGACCGCGTCGACCTGCTCGGCGGTGATGTCTCCCCGGACGACCGTGACCCTCATGCGCCCGACGCTACGCCGGGCCCCGAAGGAGGGCGCGAGCGATCAGGCCTCGTCGTGGTCGGCGAGGAACTGGTCCATGTGCTTCCAGCTCGTCGCGTGGGCCATCGCGCCGGTGAGGACCCCGAGGTGGCCGCCGGGCGCGACCTCGAGCCGCACCTCCGCGCTGTTGGGCAGGATGTCGGCGGCGTGGTGCACCGCGGGCACGGGCGCCAGCACGTCGGCGGAGCCGCCGATGACCATGACCGGCACCCGCACGTCGGCGAAGTCGACGAGCCGGTTGGGGCCCTGGACCTTGCCGGTCGCCACCTCGTTGCGCATCGCCATCTGCAGGTAGACCTGCAGGGTCGCGCGGCCCGGGTAGGCGAGCATGTTGTTCATCAGGGCGTCGACGGCCTGGATCTGGGCGAGGAAGTCGCGGTCGTCGCGCTTGCTCCAGATCTTCATCGGCTTGCGGAGGTACGTCGGGATCGCGGTCGCCTTGAAGCCCAGGCTGACCACCGGCGACGGGATCGAGCCGATCGCCCGGATGCCCGTGCCGAGGACCCGACCACCCGTGGCCTTGCCGATGAAGCGCAGCGGCCGCATGAGCGGCACCTTCGACATGTCGAACGGGCTGCCCACCGCGGTGACGCTGGCGATCGGGAGCTCGGGGTGGACGGCGGCGACGCCGACGGACATCAGCCCGCCGAGCGACCAGCTGACCAGGTGCACCTTCGCGCCGCCGTGCTCCTCGGAGACGCGCCTGATCGCGGCGGGGATGACGTCGTTGATCCAGAACTCGATGCCGAGGTCCTTGTCGGCCGTCTTCACCTCGTCGTAGTCGACGAGGTACGTCGAGCGGCCGCCGAGCAGGAAGTGCTCGGCGAGCGAGCAGCCCTGCCGCAGGTCGAAGCAGAGCGACTGCGCGCCGAGCGGCGGCACGAAGAGGATCGGCCCGTCGACCGGCGGGATGCCCGGCTTCGGCGTGTAGCGCGACAGGCGGCGCGCCCGGCCCGTGTCGATGATCTCGCTCGGGGTCCGGGTCAGGTCGGCGATGCCGCGGCGGACCAGGAAGTCCCAGAGGTTGACGACGGCCTGGCGCCGCTGGGCGAAGGGGCGCTTGGGGTCGAAGAGGGCGGGCGTGCTCACGCCCGCAACCTACCCCCGACAGGGCACCCGTGGTACCCGTTCCCGCAGCGCGGGCGCGCGGTCCGGACGATCACCCCGGACTCACGTGAGGAGCCGGACCACCGCGCGCTCCACGGCCGCCTGCCGGGCGTCGGGATCGGCGTACGACCGGCGGGTGGTGGCGGCGATCGTGCGGCCCTCCTCCCAGGCGTCGACGACGCGCGGGTCGACGTACGACGAGCGGGCGACCGCCGGGGTGTTGCCGAGGTAGTCGGCGACCTCGCGCATCGCCGCCGCAGCCGTACGCCGGCGGGCCGAGGCCGTCTCCGCGGGCCCGGCCTCGGCGAGCGCCACGGCCGCGAGCACCGTCGCGTGCCACGTGCGGAGGTCCTTCGCGGTCACGTCGAGGCCGGTGACCTCGCGGACGTAGGCGTTGACGGTGGCGGGGTCGAGGGTGCGCCACCGGCTGCCGTCGCGCCAGGCGAGCAGCTGGCGGGCACCGCGCCGGCGACGCATCGCGACGACCGCCTCCACGACCGCCTCGTCCTCGATCGAGATGGCGTGCTCGACGCCGGACTTGCCGGTGAACTCGAAGAGCAGGCCGCCGTTGCGGCGGCGTACGTGGTCGACCTCCAGCGTGGTGAGGCCGAAGCTGCCGTGCTCGTCGGCGTAGACGTCGTTGCCGATGCGGAAGTAGCCCAGGTCGATGAGGCGGAAGGCGCAGGCGCAGGCCCGCTCGAGGGGCAGGCCGTCGAGCGCGAGGTGCTCCGCCACGCGCGGGCGGACCCGGATCAGCCGCTGGCCGAGGCCACGCACCCGGTCGAACTTCTCCGCGTCGCGCCGGACCCGCCAGTCGGGGTGGTAGAGGTACTGCCGGCGTCCGGCGTCGTCGGTGCCCACCGCCTGCAGGTGGCCGTGGGCGTGGACGCAGATCCACACGTCGGTCCAGGCGGGCGGGATGACCAGCGCCTTGCAGCGCGCGACCTCCTCGTCGCTGAGCCGCTGGCCGTCGGCATCGAGGTAGACGAAGCCGCGCCCGGCCCGCCGGCGTGTCCAGCCGGCCTCCGAGGGTGAGCTGCGACGCAGGCGGGGCACACCTCTGTTTACCCGCGCATGACCTTCACGATGCCGCCGAGCATGACCACGCCGAGCGCGCCGAAGAGCACCGGCACCCACCGGCCGCCACGACCGCCACCGTCCTGGCCGCTCGCGGAGCCCTGCGCCGGGGTCGGCCGGGGCGCGGGCAGCCCGCGCAGCGCAGCCTCCGCAGCCGCGGGCAGGTCGACCCGGAGGACCGGCTGGCCGGCGCCCTCCGACGAGAGGTAGACGGTGTCCGAGCCGTCGATCGCCAGCCCCTCCCCCTGCTTCTGCGAGGGGAGCGTGAAGTCCGCGAGCGGGCGGAAGCCGGGGAACGAGAAGAGGAACGCCCGGCGGTAGTTGCGCAGCAGCACGTGCTTGCCGTCGGGGTAGAAGGCTCCGTCGGTGACCATCGCGGGCGCCTCGGCGACCTGCTGCAGCTGGTTCTCACCGGCCGGGTCGAGACGCTCGGGGGCGGCGTACACGTGGCCGCGGAACGGGCCCTTGGTGACGACGTACAGCCGGCCGGTGCGGGGGTCGGCGAGCAGCGCCTCGGCGTCCTCGGGGTCGCCGGGGTACTGCAGGTGGAACGTCTCGCCCGTGACGTGGCGCTCGCCGCGCCCGACCGGCACCCGGGTCACCTCGATGTCGGAGCGATCGTGGTTGTTGTCGCCGGTGTCGCCGACCCAGATCTGGCCGTTGCCGGCGGGCGCGAGCGACTCGAGGTCGGAGGCCTTGCCGTCGAAGTGGGTGACGCCGACGGTCTGTCCGGTCTTGAGGTCGACGGTGAAGACCCGGGCGGTGTCACCGGAGTCGTTCATGGTGACCGCGAGGCCACCGCCGACGACCAGGCCCGACGACTCCACGATCTCGGGGTCGGCGAAGCGTGTGACCTCGTGGCCGCGCGCGATGTCGTCGAAGGGGGCAGCCGAGGCGGCTCCCACGACGAACGGCGCGGCCACGACGACGCCGACGAGGAGGCTACGCATCGGCGGCAGCGTCCTCGCGTGCGGCGGTCGGCGCGATGCCGGTCAGGACGGCGAGGTGCGGGTTGATCGCCCAGGTCGCGACGAGGTCGTCGTACTCCTTGCGGACGGAGCCGCCCTTGACCACACCGCCGGTCCGGACGGCGCGGAGCAGGGTGTTGCGCGGGGTGTGCTCCGACTCGACGAACTCCACGACGTCGACGCGGTAGCCCAGCAGCCGCAGGATCGCCGCGCGTACGGCGTCGGTCAGGGTGTCGGCGAACCGCTCGCGCAGGATGCCGTGCCGCGTGAGCATGGCGTACGGCGACGGGGTTGGCGCCTTGCGCAGCTGCGCCGCGATGTCGTGGTGGCAGCAGGGCGCCGCCAGGACGAGGGCCGCCTGCCACTCGTGGGCCCGGGCGAGCGCCTCGTCGGTGGCGGTGTCGCAGGCGTGGAGCGCGAGGACGACGTCGGGCGCCTGGTCGAGCTGCGCATCGGCGATCGTGCCGACGACGAAGTCCATGTCGAGGCCGAGCCGCTGCGCGACCGCCGTGTTGTGGTCGCGCGACTGCTGCTTCACGTCGACACCGGTGAGGTGGACCGGCAGCTTCGCGCCGAGGTGGGCCTGTGCCGCGAAGGTCAGGTAGGCGTTGCCGCAGCCGAGGTCGACGATGCGCAGCGGGTCCTCGGCGGTGGGCCGGCGGAGGTGGCAGGCCTTGATCGCGTCCTCGACGGAGGAGTCGAGCAGGCGGAGGAACTCCTCGACCTGGCGGTACTTCGCCTGGCGGCTCGGCTTGATCCGGCCCTGCGCGTCGGAGATGCCGAGTTCCTTGAGGACCGGGTGGTCCTCGGCGAGCAGCCGCTCCTTGGGCTTGTCGTGCCCCCGCACCAGCGTGCTCGCGTCGACCGGCGTCGCGCGCGCGGTCGTGTGGAGCAGCGCCTCGTTCTTCTTCGTCACCCGGAGCTGGTGCTGCTCGGTCAGGGTCTCGACGTGCCAGTTGCCGAAGGGCAGGTCGAGCAGGGCGTCGACCGCCTCGCGGGCCGCCTCACCGACCGCGTGGTTGGCGGTGTGCGCCTGCGTGGCGTCGTACGTCACGACCTGGAGGTGGCGGCCCGCCTTGAGGTCGACGTAGCGCAGCTCGGCCCGGCGCCACGGAGGCTCGGTGCCGCGCTGACGGCCCGACGCGACGGCGCGGACCAGCTGCTGCTCGTCGAGGAGCAGCGCCCGCACCCGCATCAGCGCACGGAGGAGTGGCTCGGCCATCAGTTGACGAACTTGGCGACGACCGCGATCAGGATCAGCCCGACGAGGAGCGAGGGGATGACCAGACGGCGGTAACGGGGATGCATGGCGCGAATTCTAGGGTGCGGAGGGGGCATTGCCCGCGTCGGCGAGCAGCTCTGCCAGGTGCACCGCCCGTACGCCGGCCAGGTCGGCCAGCTGGTAGCGGCACGAGAAGCCGTCGGCCAGCACGACGACGCCGGCGCCGCCACCCGCGGCCGCGCGCGCGGCCTCGCGCACAGTGGGCAGCAGCGCCGTCTCCGCGATCGCCACGCTGACGTCGTAGTGCTCCGGCGTCATGCCGAAGTCGCCGGCGAGGCCGCAGCACCCGTCCACGCGGGTGACCGTCGCGCCCGCGCGGCGCAGCAGCGCCTCGTCGGCCTCCCACCCGAGGACCGAGGCGTGGTGGCAGTGCGGCTGGGCGACGATCCTCACGCCCGTCAGGTCGGGCGGCTCCCAGTCCAGGCTGAGCAGCAGCTCGGCCAGGGTGCGCACGCCGACCGCGACCTCGCGCGCCTGCTCCCCCGCCACCAGCCGCGGCACGTCATCTCGGAGCGTCGCCAGGCAGGACGGCTCGAGGCCGACCACGGGCACGCCCGACGCCACGTAGGGGTGGAGACGCTCGACGGCCCGGCCGGCGATCCGGCGCGCGGCGTCGAGCTGGCCGGTGCTGATCCGGGTCAGGCCGCAACAGGCGTCCGCCGGGATCACCGCGACGCTGAGCCCGGCTGCCTCGAGCAGGCTGATGGCCGCGAGACCGGCCGGCGGCGCCAGGTGGTCGGTGAACGAGTCGGCCCAGATCCACACGTCGGGCCGCGGGGCGACCACCTGCCACCTGCGCGACGGCGCAGCCCGCGGTGTGCGATGACGCAGCTCGTCACGCAGCGAGCGGGCGGGCAGCTCCGGCAGCGAGCGCCGCAGGTCGACACCCGCGATCCGGCCCGCCACGCGCGCCAGCCAGGGCCGGGCGAGTGCCCGCGAGGCAGGACCCGCCGGCATCAGCCGCAGCCAGGTCGGCAGCCGCCCGAGCGTGTAGTGCTCCCGCGGCCGCAGGCGCCCCTTCCACTTCTGGGCCAGCACCTCCGCCTTGTACGCCGCCATGTCGACGCCGGCGGGGCAGTCGCGCGCACAGCCCTTGCAGGCCAGGCAGAGGTCGAGCGCCTCGTGCACGGCCGGGTCGCCGAGTCCCCGCACCAGCGACCCGTCGAGCGCCTCCTGCAGCACCCGCGCGCGGCCGCGGGTCGAGTCCTTCTCGTCGCGGGTCGCCTTCCACGACGGGCACATCACGCCGCCACCCGCGGGCGCCACGCACTTCCCCACACCCGTGCAGCGGTGGACCGCCTCGCCCAGCGACGCGTCGCCGCCGAGCACGAGCGGCAGGCGCGCCACCGGCCGTGCCGGGCGCAGGTCCGCGTCGAGCGGAGCCGGGTCGACGAGCACACCGGGGTTGAGCAGGTTGTCGGGGTCGCAGACCTGCTTGACCGCGGCGAAGAGCGCGAGCGACCGCTCGTCGTACATCAGCGGGAGGAGCTCGGACCGCGCCCGCCCGTCGCCGTGCTCGCCGGAGAGCGACCCGCCCAGCGCCGTGACCGCGCGCGCCGCATCGGTCAGGAACGCCCGGAACCGCGCGCCGCCGTCGTCGAAGGTGAAGTCGATGCGCGCATGCACGCAGCCGTCGCCGAAGTGCCCGTAGGGCACGCCGTCGAGCCCGTGCTCACGCAGGAGCTCGTCGAAGCGCCGCAGCCAGGTCCCCAGCCGGGCGGGCGGTACGGCGGCGTCCTCCCAGCCCGAGTACGCCGGGCGGCCGAGCGAGCGCCCCGCCAGGCCGGCCCCGTCCTCCCGGATCCGCCAGAGCACCGCCTGCTCGGCGTGGTCGGTGACCAGCCGGTCACCGAGCGCCCCGGCAGCACCCGCGACCTGCGCCGCCAGCGCGGACGCCTCGCCGACGGAGCCCGCCGCCAGCTCGGCGAAGAGCCAGCCACCGCCGCGCGGCAGCTCCGGCACCGCTCCCCCGCGCGCCCGGACGACGTCGACGATCCGCGCGTCGAGCCCCTCGAGTGCGAGCAGCCCGGCACGGCCCGAGGCGGCCGCCGGCACCGCGGCCACCACCCCGGGCACCGCGTCAGCCGCCTCCGCCATCGACGGGTAGCCGAGCAGCAGCATCACCCGCGCGGCCGGCTCCTCCACGAGCGCCACGGTGGCCGAGAGCGCCACGCCGAGCGTGCCCTCCGACCCGACGACCAGCCGGTGCGGCGCGAACCGCTCGGGCAGCAGGTACTCGAGCGCGTAGCCGCTGCCCTGGCGCGCGAAGTGCCCGAAGCCCTCGCGGATCGGCGCCAGGTGCGCCTCCCCGAGGGCGGCCAGCGCCGCGGTCGTGGGACCGGGCTCACCCGCGAGCGGGCCACCCAGTGTCTCCACCGACCCGTTGCCCCAGAGCACCTCCATGCCCAGCACGTTGTCCGACGTGCGGCCGAAGCCGAGGGCGCGCGAGCCGCACGCGTTGTTGCCGATCATGCCGCCGAGGGTGCAGCGGGTGTGGGTCGACGGGTCGGGCCCGAAGCGGAGCCCGTGCGGGGCCGCAGCCGCCTGCAGCGAGGCCTGCACGACCCCGGGCTCCACGACCGCCAGGCGCTCCTCGGGCGAGACCGACAGCACGCGCGACAGGCGCGACACGTCGACCACCAGCCCCGGCCCGACCGCGTTGCCGGCGATCGACGTGCCGGCCCCGCGCACCGTGACCGGCACGCCCAGCGAGCGCGCGACCGACACCGCCGCGACCAGCGACTCACGTGAACGCGGATGAGCGACGGCCGCAGGCACGACCCGGTAGAGCGACGCGTCGGAGGAGTAGAGCGCCCGGTCAAGCGTCGAAGCCGACACGGGCACCCCGGCCCGCTGCAGGGCCTCGCGGAGGTCGGGCGCCTCAGACATCCGCGGTCAGCTGGAGGGCGTGGCGCACGACCTCGAGGACCTCGCGCCGGCCCTCGAGCACGTCGGCGACCCGGACCCACTCGACCGCGTCGGTCGTGCCGTCGACCTCGACCACCCGCGGCGTCGCCCCCGCGGGCACCGAGGCCTCGTAGAGCAGGTGGACGCCGTGGTAGTCCTGCGTGCGCCCGTCGGGCGCGGTGCCGACCAGGTGGACGTCGTGCACGTCGAGCAGCGCGCCCACCTCGCAGGCCACCCCGCACTCCTCGGCGACCTCGCGCGCCAGCCCGGCCGCGGGCCGCTCGCCGTGCTCGACCCCGCCACCGGGCAAGGTCCACACGCCGGGCAGGTGGGCCCGGTTCGACAGGCGGGTCAGCAGGACCTCGTCGCCCCGGCGTACGACGGCGTACGCCGCCACGCGCTGGTGACGGTGGTGCTCGTGGTCGCGCAGCGCCTCGATGACGAGGGGCGACACGGGAAGCGTGCCGTCGAGGACGTCGGCGAGCGGCTGCCAGGCGGCGTCGGCGGTCGAGCCGTCGACCTCGACGACGTGCGGCTGCGGAGCGTCGGGCGCCACCCAGCCCTCGAAGACGATGCGGACCGCGTGGTAGTCGGCTTTGCCCTTGCCGAAGCGGGCCCTGCGGTTGTGCATCGAGTAGACCCTCGCCTCGCGCGACACCGTCACGTCGAGCCCGGTCTCCTCGGCGACCTCGCGGACCACCGCGTCACGCGGGTCCTCGCCGTGCTCAATGCCGCCTCCCGGCAGCGTCCAGAGCTCACCGCTCGTCACGCGCGCGGCCAGCCGCGACAGCAGGATCTCGCCGTCGCGGATGATCACGGCGTACGCCGCGACGCGCTGGCGCTGCGGCAGTCGTCCCATGTCCCGAGCCTAGCCGTGCGCCACCTAGGCGGCCGCCGCGGTGTCCGTCGCGGCGAGCCGCAGTTTCCGGTGCCGCCGCCAGGACCCGACCGGGTCGGCCAGCCACAGCAGCCGGCTCGAGACCGGACGCCAGGCCAGGAGGAAGGCGAGCGCGATCGAGCCGAGGACGGTCGGCCAGATCGCCCAGCCCCCCGCCTTCGAGGCCCAGGTGTCGTAGCCGGCGTACATCGCGCCGCGGACGAAGAAGCCGTGGAAGAGGTAGACGACGAGGGAGGCGGAGCCCAGCCGGGCGTACCAGGAGTCCTGGCGCGGGACGATCATCAGGATGCCGAAGGCACCGGCCGTCGCGATCAGCAGCAGCGCGGCCCGGATCCAGAGGCCCTCGGTCGTGGAGACACCGAAGTCGGCGTATGCGTCGGAGTAGTAGAGCCACGTGGTGGAGGTCCAGTCGTCGGTCCAGGCGGCGAGCACGAAGATGCCGACGAGCAGGCCCGCGCCGACCTCACGGCCGTGACTGCGGCGCAGGAAGGTGAGGAACTTCGGGTTGGCGTCGTGGAGGTAGAGGCCGATGGTGAAGAACGGCAGCATGCCGATCGTCCGGTTGAGGTCGAAGAAGACCGACCCCTCGGTCCCCCACCACAGCGAGGCCACGACGCTGAGCGGCAGCGCGATCCAGTGCAGCTTGAGGATCGGCGTGATCAGGCGCCACTGGAAGAGCGCCGCGAGGTACCACATCGGCCAGTGCGGGTTGAGCCAGATGTTGGTGATGTTGTCCTCGTGGCCGACGTCGATGCGGAACCACGCCAGCAGCCCCTCGAAGATGACGTAGGGCAGCGCGATGCCGGTGACCAGGTTGCTGAGGTTCTTGCGCGACCACGTGAAGCTGCGCGACAGGTAGCCCGAGACCAGCACGAACGCCGGCATGTGCCAGTAGTAGACGAAGTCGTAGACGCGCTGGGTGATCGCCTCCTCCGGCAGCAGCGTCAAGGAGTGCCCGACGACCACGAGGGTCACCAGGGTCATCTTCAGGTTGTCGAGCCATGGATCCCGAGTCACGCGATCGACCGTATCCGACCCATGCTGCAGCGAGACCTGCCGGCAGCCGGCCCGACACCCCCGCTACCCGGCCCGTCGTACGCCGCCACCGGGGGTCACCGGCGAGACTGTCCACCATGACCACTCCTGCTCCGGCCACCCCCACGTGGCAGTCGCTGCGCCTCCTCGGCACGACGCTCGTCAGCGCACCCGTCGTCATCCTGCTCGCGCTGTGGTTCGTCCTCGGCGGCCAGGAAGACGCGTTCGCGCCTCCGCTGTGGGCCCTGGCCGTCCCGCTGGTGCTGCTCGCCGGCGGCGCCGCGGTCATCAACACGATCGGCTACCAGGTCACCAGCGAGACCGCCGGCGACCCGGCGGCACGCTTCCAGGCGCTGATGATGCTGCGCTTCGTCTTCGCCGAGGCACCGTTCATCGTCACGCTGGCACTCTCGTTCGTCCTCGCGCAGGGCGGCTTCGCCGTCGTCGCGCTCGGCGCGGTGGGCGCCGTCGTGCTGATGCTCTGGCACGTCCTTCCCAACGACCGCCAGGTCCAGCGCCTCGAGCGCGCCTACGCCGCCGCCGGCCAGCCGACGGACCTCCGGGCGGCGCTGCACGCCTCCTGAGGTTCGCCGTCGGCGAGGCTCCCCCGCGCGGCTCAGGCCAGCCGGAACGCCCTGTGCGAGAGCAGGTGCACCGCGGTGTTGCGGCAGCCCGTCGTCGGGTGCGGGACGTACTTCGAGCGCGTGGCGTTGGGGATGTAGACCCGGAAGCCGTCGACGTGCGCGGGCCGGCACGTCGCCGCCGGGTAGTTGCCGGCGACGACCTCGTCGACCGGGCTGAACGCCCGCTGGCCGGGCCGCAGCGTGAAGCCGGACCACGTGCCGACGCGGTCGGCCGCGGCGCCGATCTGCGTGCCGTTGCCGTCCCCGACGTACGACAGGCCACCGAAGCCTCCTGAGTGGCAGGCGTGCGTGGAGACGTTGATCATCACGATCCGGCCGTAGCGGTGACCCGCTCCGGAGTCGGTCGCGCGGTAACGGACGGCGACGTCGGCGTTGTGGCAGGCGGGCACGGTGGTCGCGCCGGCGGAAGAGGTGACGACGGGCACGAAGGCCGCGCCGGATGCCGCGAGGACGGCGATCACGAGGGCAGGGATCCTGGTCATGCCCGTACGACGCGCAGCGCCGCCCGGCGGTTGCCCTGACCTGTTGCGAGCCCGATCCGGCCCGGCTCGGCGTGACGCCCACTACCTTCGAGACATGACGATCGATGTCGAGTCGAACAGCCCGCTTCGTCGGCCACCTGATGACTACGCCCCGGCAGGCAGTGAGCGCTGGTTCACCCTCACCTCAGGGCTCGACGCCGGCAAGAAGATGTTCTGCTTCGACACGCGAGTCGGCACGGGTCCCGCCGAGGCGACTGTTCTCTTCGTCCACGGGAATCCTGAGTGCTCCTACGCGTACCGCCACGTCCGCGACGCACTCGTCGACGCAGGCATTCCCGTTCGGCTCGTGGCAGCGGACAACATCGGCTTCGGGCTGTCCGACCAGGCCACGTTCGAGATGGTCGACATGCACCATGCGGCCAACCTCGCCCAGCTGATCGAGGCGTTGGACCTGCGGGACGTGACCCTGGTCATCCACGACTGGGGCGGTCCGATCGGCGTCGGCGCATTCCTGGACTGCCTGGACCGTGTCACGCGGCTCGTGGTCCTGAACACCACCATCTTCCCCATCCCGCGCGACGGGCTGACCTATGAGAACTTCCCGTCCAGGCTGGCGCCCTGGTGCCGTAGCCCCTCCTATGTCCCGCGAGCAGGCTGGGGCGGCTTCGCGGCATCCGTGGCAACTGCCGCGCCTGGCACGTCCCTGGTCAAGCAGACCGTGGACGCTTTCAAGGACGTCGCGCGCTTTCTCCGCCACAGCATTCCACCGGGGACGCCGAGCAGTGGAGTCCAGCAGAGTGGTGTACGACGTCCTGAGTGAGCGCGTGCCTCCAACGTAGGCGCGGCCACCGGGTGAATCCTT